>JAVJSB010000001.1:0-1412832 GCA_040219655.1 Phycisphaerales bacterium
GCAAGGTCCCCGCCGACGAAAAAACCCGCCGCGCCCTCGAAGCCCTCCGCGACGTCCAGATGGAGGCCTACGCCAAGCGCAAGCCCAACCAGCTCTCCGGCGGCCAGCAGCAGCGCGTCGCCCTCGCCCGCGCCCTCGTCATCCGACCCGACGTCCTCCTCCTCGACGAACCCCTCTCGAACCTCGACGCCAAGCTTCGAAACGACCTAAGATTAGAAATCCGCCGCATCTGCAAGGACTCGGGCCTCACCACCATCTACGTCACGCACGACCAGAAAGAAGCCCTCTCGATGGCCGACAGGATCGCGCTTTTGCGCGATGGCAAGGTCATCCAGCTTGGCTCGCCCCGCGAGCTCTACCGCGCCCCAAACTCACGTTTCGTCGCCGAATTCCTGGGCGAGACCAACCTCATCGACGCCACGATCGCATCTTCGCTCGATGGTGATCTAACCTTAGATTCCGACGCCGGCACCATCGCCGCCCGGGCCCACGAGCACGCCCCCACCGAGCGGGGCGCCAGCGTGCTCTGCTCACTCCGACCCGAGGCGCTCCGGCTCTGCCAGGCCGGCACGCCCGGCTCCCTCGCCGGGACCGTCGCAGAAACCACCTACCTCGGCGAGACCGCCCACCACCTCGTCGACCTCAAGGGCCACCCGGGCGTCAAGGTCTCCGAACTCAACCCCCTCGGCGCCGCCTCGACGCACGCCGAGCTCAAGCGAGGCGACCCCATCGCCGTGTCGATCGACCCCGCCGACGTCGTCGTCCTCGCCCGCGAGTGACACGCCCGAACGCCCGCTCGCCGACCCGGCCCCCACCCCCCGGCCAACGCCGCCAACCCGAACACCGCGGGTGCCCTGAACGCCGATGCCGCGCTCAGCCCCCTGCCCAGCGGCCGAACCGGCGCACAACACCGCCTCGAATATCATGAGATATGTGTTCTTATATCGTTTGTAACTCAGGCCGCCGGCAGCACGACCCGCACCCGGGCCCCGCCGCCCGGCGCCGACCCGATGCTGATCCGCCCGCGCGCGTGCGACACCAACGCCCGGCACACCGCGAGCCCGAGCCCCGCCCCCACGCCCGCCGCCGGGGCGCTCGCCGCGCCCTTGACGTACGGCTCCATCGCCCGCTCCGCGATCGCGCCGTCCACACCCGGACCGGTGTCCTCGACCTCCACGACCACGTCCGACCCGGCTGGGCCCCGGGTGTTCCCCGTGGAACACCGGCCCCGCACCGTCAAACGACCGCCGTGCGGCATCACCCGCGCGGCGTTCTCGAAGAGATTGATCAGCACCTGCTGAAACTCGACCGGCCCCATCGCCGCCGCGAGACCATCTTCGATCTCGATCGCCGGTTCGATGCCCTGCTCATCCAGCACGGGCCGCATCAGATCGAGCACCGCGTGCACCGCGTCCGCAACATCAACACTGGTGGGCCCGGCGGCCGGAAGCTCCTCAGCGCGCGTTGTGGTCTGCAACCCGCCGACGATCTCCAGAATCGTCTCCGAGATCCGCACCGCCGACGCCGCGCCGTGCTCCGCTTTTTGCAGCGCCTTCTTGGACAGGTCCCGGTCGTCCGGCGACTTCAGCGCCATCTGGGCGTACGCCCGCACCGGCGTCAGCAACCCCCGGACCTCGTGCGCGATCATGCCCGCGGCGGTCCCCAGCGTCGCAAGCCGGTGCAGCTGCTCGAGCTCGCCGTCGATCGACGCGAGCCCCTCGCCCAACCGCGACAGCCGCGCCTCGAGGCGCTCCGCGTCCAGCCGAGATGTGCTCTGATCAGGCAACGCCGGGCTCCGGTCCGAACGGACCGCGCTCTCATCGACGCTGGCAGACCTCGACTTGTGTTCCGATTGGGAAACCCGTGCGGATTGTCCGGACCCGCGCCCCGCGGCGCGTGATGGGGGGTCACGCCAGGGGCGGCGCCCCCGCCGCCGAGATCCACCCGGCCGCCGGATCGATCCTCCCCCCCGCCGCCAGCCACGCCCGGATCTCCGCCGGGCGGACATCCAGATCCGTCACACCCGCCAGGTCCACGAACTCGAACGCGATGGCATCCTCCACGGACCGGATCTCTTCCGCCGGCGACCCGTCGGGCGACGTGATCTGTTCCACGTGGAACACCAGGTTCACCTCGTGGTGCGTTCGGCCCGCCTCGAAGACGTGTTCGCTCGCCAGGACCATCGGCCCCACCGCCGCCCTCAGCCCGGCTTCCTCCTGGATCTCACGGGCGAGCGCTCCCGCCGCGGCTTCGCCGAACTCCACATGCCCGCCCGGCAGGTAGTAATACCCGTGCTTGACGTTCTTGCACAGCAGAACGGCCCCGCCCCGGACGTACACGCCCCGGGCGATCAACTCGATAGGATGGTGGTCAGTCACCCGGGCATGCTACTGTCCCGGCTCGGTTGCTGCTGCCCCCTGGAAGGAATCGGAGGCGCCATGTCAGACTCACCATCGAAACCGCCGGCTCGCCCCCGCAGGCTCGGACGCGGGCTCGCCGCCCTGGTGGACCAGGCGTCCACCGCCGTCCGCGACTCGCAGGCCGCGATCTCGTTACCGGACGTTGCGTCCTTGAGCACGGGAACGGACACCGCGACCGATCAATCTTCGGCGCTGGCGGATTCGTCGGGTTCCGACGACCGGTTTGTTCGCATTTCTTTAGGGTCTCTCGAAATCAGCCCGTTCCAGCCGCGCGAGTCGATGTCCGACGAGGCGCTCGACGAGCTGGCGGACTCCATCAAGCGGTCGGGCGTGATCCAGCCGATCGTCGTCCGCGCCAAGGGTGATGGGTACGAGCTGATCGCCGGGGAGCGCCGCTGGCGGGCCGCGGCCCGCGCCGGGCTGGACACGATCCCCGCGATCGTGCGCGAGGTTGATGACCGGACCGCGGCCGAGTGGGCCCTGGTTGAGAACATCCAGCGGGCCGACCTGAACCCGGTTGAGCGCGCCCGCGCGTTCCACCGGCTCGTGGACGAGTTCGGGATGACGCACACCGAGATCGCCGAGTCCGCGGGGATCAAGCGCCCGACCGTCGCGAACGCGATCCGCCTGCTCGACCTGGGCGACGAGCTTCTCGAGTTGCTCGCGCAGGGCGAGCTGAGCGCCGGGCACGCCAAAGCACTGCTCTCAATCGAAGACGGGGCGCGCCGGGCCGAGCTCGGCCGTCGCTGCGCCGCCGAGGGCATGTCGGTCCGCGAGCTGGAACAGCGCGCGCGTCACACCCCCGGTTCGGGCACGCCGAGCAAGGGGGATGCGAGCGCCCCGGCGAGCGCCCGCTCGCGGGCCGAGCGCGACTTGGAGACCAGGCTCGGCGAACATCTCGGCACGCGCGTGTCTGTTCGCACGAACAGTGGGGGATCAAAAGGCAAACTTGTGATTGAATTTTATAGTCTTGATCACTTTGATGACCTGATCGCGCGCCTCGGGCTCGAGCCTTCGTAACACACCGCGCGCCAGGGTGCGCGCCACACGGTGTCATAAGTGGACGTATTCCGCGCCGACGCGTACCCTTATGGTTCGGCGTTGTTGTCGCGCGTTCGCTGCCCTTCGTTTGCGGACGGGTCTCACGCGGCTTCGATCCGCCGGCTCAAGGAGTTTGACGTGGCAAAGAAGAAGGCAGCTTCACGATCTCGCAAGGGACGCAGAGTTTCGAAGAAACGCACCACGAAGAAGAAGACCGGCACGCCGCGCGCCGGACTCAGCTCGGTCTCGACCGACGCGCTGACCACCGAGCTCAAGCGTCGTCAGCGTGATCTCGACAAGCTCGTGCAGAAACGCGACCGGCTCGCGGCGGATCTGGCCGAGCTCGACCGCGAGATCGCGACGGTCGGCGGCGCGGGAGGGTTCGGCATCACCGCACGGGGTTCGATCCGCCGGCGCCCGAGGAACACGACGAATCTCGCCGACGCGCTGGTCGCCGAGCTGAAGGGCAAGACGATGGGCGTGTCCGAGGTCGCCGACGCGGTCTTGGCGTCGGGCTACCGCACGTCTGCCGCGAATTTCCGCACGATCGTGAACCAGACGCTGCTGCGCGACAAGCGCATCAAGAAGATCTCGCGCGGGCAGTACACCGCGAAGTAAGCGGGCAAGAAGCGGATCGGACAGCCACGCTCAATGTGACAGCACCCGGCGCCTTCGGGCGCCGGGTGCGTTCTTTTGGTCGGGTCGCGGCGCCCGCGGGCGCCTCCGGGTCAGTCAGGCCCGGGATCAGTACGGCTTGGTGACGGGCGTCAGGCGCGACGGGGTGTCGGCGTGGAAGACGCGGGCGACGTCGTCGTGCAGCATCCGGAGGTTCGTGTCGTTGACGTACGCCCGGCGGTTGCGCTTGTCCGCCGCGCGGCGGTTGAGCGATTCCATCGCGGGCGACGGGTCCTTGCGCAGCGCGACGATGTCGCCGGCGTGGTGCTCCTCGCCCCGGGCGCCGTTCGAGCACCCGCCGGCGAGGAACGCGCCCCCAGCGAGCAGGGCAGCGGAGGACAGGACCAGGACTCGACGGGTCTTGCGGGATGCCATGCGTCACAACCTTTCTGGATCGTCGGGCCCGTCGGTCGGCGCCCGGTGGGTTCGTGCGGTGGGGTTCGGCCCGTGCCGGCGGGCATGGTACGGGGGTTGCCCGTCCTGGGGCGTCGCTCCGCGTCGCGGGGCGGGCGCGTCCGCGCCGGGGGAGCGTTGTACCGGACCCGGCGCGCCGGGTCAATCGCGCTCGGGTGCGATATTCGCGGGCCGACGGCGTTGAGTTCCCGCGGATGTGGACGAAGCGTGAAACATCGCGCGATCGGTGAGATTGGGGGTGGGCTCGGGCGGGGCGGGTGGTATCCTGCCCCCGCTCGCGGCGTGACGCCGCAGATCGACGATGCATTGCTCGAACCCTTATTCGACTCCAGAGGGAGCTCGAGGGGGCGGACGATGGCCAAGCCTCCGACGAGGGGATCGCCGGGTTCCGCCCGAAGAGCACCCACCTTGATCTGGGGTTTCGGGCAAGCCCGTCGGCCTGCGACGACGCGCCGCGAGCGTTTTTTGTTGCAATCCGCCCGGTTCGACGAGGGCGCGGGCGTCGCGGGGTCGATGCGGGGGGACATGAGCACCTCCGCCGCGATCTCGAATTTCGACGTCCGCAACTCGGTCTCGGTCGCGGTGGCCAAGAAGGCGTTGGACGGTCAGCGGGCCCAGGGGGACATGGTCGCCCAGCTGATCAAGGACGCCGGGAGCGCGGGCCAGCAGGCCCAGCGGACCGCCGCGGCGGCGGCCCGAGGCGGTATCGACGTCGTCGGGTAACCGGTTCGGACGTTCACAACCCACTGCCGATTCGGCCCTTGCCGGTGTCAAGCTGGCAGGGGCCGTCCACGTTTTGGGCCCTGAGAGCCTCCCAGGCCGGTGTTGGTCGTGGCGCGCGGATTGCCTCCTCTTGGTGGGTGCCGGCGCGGGCGCCCGGGAGGTTCGCGATGAGAATGGACAAGTTCACGACGCTCGCTCAGCAAGCTCTGGCCGAGGCCCAGACGGACGCCCTCGGGCGCGGCAACCCGGAGGTGACCGGGCTGCACGTCTTGGCGGCGTTGCTCGGGGATGACGGCGGGCCGGCGGGGAACATTCTCGCCAAGGCGGGCGTGGACGCGGGCAAGACGCGGGCGGTGGTGGGGGCCGAGCTCGACCGCCTGCCCCGGACGAGCGAGGGCGCCGGGCAGGGCGGGCGCGGGTTGCTCGAGCTGCTCGCGCGGGCCGACAAGGAGGCCCAGGACCTCAAGGATGCGTATGTCTCGACCGAGCACCTGCTGCTCGCGCTGGCCGAGGTGAAGGGCCCGGCGAAGGACGTGCTGGGCACGCTGGGCGTGACGCGCCAGGCGATCGCCGAGTCGGTCAAGCAGCTGCGTGAGAAGTCGGGCGTGACGAACGTCGCCGACCCGAGCGCCGAAGCGAACCTCGACGCGCTGGCGAAGTACGGCATCGACCTCACCGAGCGGGCCCAGCAGGGCAAGCTCGATCCCGTGATCGGGCGCGACGAGGAGATCCGCCGGTGCATGCAGGTGCTCAGCCGCCGCACCAAGAACAACCCGGTGCTGATCGGCGAGCCGGGCGTGGGCAAGACCGCGATCGCCGAGGGCATCGCGCTGCGCCTGGTCAACGGCGACTGCCCCGAGGGGATGAAAGAGAAACGCATCGTGGCGCTCGACGTCGGGGCATTGCTCGCGGGCGCGAAGTACCGCGGCGAGTTCGAGGACCGGCTCAAGGCCGTCCTCCGCGAGGTGCAGGCATCCGAAGGGCAGATCATCCTGTTTGTCGATGAATTGCACACGATCCTGGGCGCCGGGGCGGCTGAGGGCGCGGTGAGCGCCGGGAACATGCTCAAGCCGGCGCTGGCGCGCGGCGAGCTGCGGTGCATCGGCGCGACGACGCTCGACGAGTACCGCAAGCACATCGAGAAGGACGCCGCGTTCGAGCGAAGGTTCCAGCGCGTGCTGGTCGGGCAGCCATCCGTCGAGCAGACGGTCGCGATCCTGCGCGGACTCAAGGACCGGTACGAGACGCACCACGGCGTTCGGATCCAGGACGGCGCGATCCTCGCCGCGGCGTCGCTGAGCGATCGGTACATCACCGACCGGTTCCTGCCGGACAAGGCGATCGACCTGATCGACGAGGCGGCCAGCTCGCTTCGCATGGAGATCGACTCGATGCCGACGGAGCTCGACGAGCTGCGCCGGCGGATCATGCAGCTGGAGATGCAGCGCGAGGCGATCAAGCTCGAGGGCGGGGAAGAGGAGAGCCGGTTGGAAACCGGCTCCACCAAGAAGAAAGAACTCGAGCGGATCGAGGGCGAGCTGGGCGAGCTGCAGGAGCAGAACCAGGTCCTCACCGCCCGGTGGGATGCTGAGAAGGGCGAGCTGGACACGGTGAGCGCCGTGAAGACCGAGATCGAGCGCAAGAAGGTTGAGCTCGAGCAGGCGCAGCGGCGCGGCGATCTCGAAGCGGCGGCGCGGATCCAGTACGGCGAGATCCGCGATCTCGAGAAGAAGCTCGACGCCGCGGAAGCCGCGATCGAGGCGCGGCAGGCGAAGGGCGACACGCTCGTCAAGGAAGAGGTGGACGCCGAGCAGGTCGCCGAGATCGTGTCACGCTGGACGAAGATCCCCGTTTCCAAGCTCGTCGAGACGGAGCGCGAGAAGCTGACGCATCTCGAGGATCACCTGCGTGAGCGGGTGGTGGGGCAGGACGACGCGCTGCGGGCCGTCGCGGACGCCGTGCGCCGCTCGCGGGCCGGGCTGGGCGATCCCGATCGCCCGATCGGCAGCTTCCTGTTCCTCGGGCCCACGGGCGTGGGCAAGACCGAGACGTGCAAGACGCTCGCGGCGGAGCTGTTCGAGACGGAAGATGCGCTCATCCGCGTCGACATGAGCGAGTACATGGAGAAGCACGCGGTGGCGCGCCTGATCGGGGCGCCCCCCGGGTACGTCGGGTACGACGAGGGCGGCGCGCTGACCGAAGCGGTGCGCCGGCGCCCGTACAGCGTCATCCTGTTCGACGAGGTCGAGAAAGCGCACCCGGACGTGTTCAATGTGCTGCTGCAGCTGCTGGACGACGGGCGCTTGACCGACGGTCAGGGGCGGACGGTCGATTTCCGCAACACCGTCGTGATCATGACGAGCAATCTCGGGTCGCAGAAGATCCAGGACATGACCGAGTCGGGCGCGGAGGACTGGGAGATCGAAGCCGCGGTGCGCGACCTGATCCGCCGCGGCCCGGGCGCGGATATCTCGGGCAAGGGGCTCACGCCGGACATCGAGTCGGGCGAGCTCAACGCGCGGCTGGGCGTCGGGATGCGCGAGCAGTTCTTCCGGCCCGAGCTGCTGAACCGCATCGACGAGATCGTGGTGTATCACCAGCTCAAGCGCGAGCAGCTCGGCGGGATCGTCGAGATCCAGCTGCAGCGGCTGATCAAGCGCTTGGCCGATCGGGACATCGCGATGGAGATCTCTGAGGCTGCGAAGGAGGCGCTGGCGACCGAGGGGTACGACCCGGCGTACGGCGCCCGCCCGCTGAAGCGTGCGATCCAGCATCGGCTGGAGAACCCGCTGGCGAGCCGCGTGCTCGCGGGCGAGTTCGGGCCCGGCGACACGGTGCTGGTGGGGCACGAGGGCGCGAGCTTCACGTTCGAGAAGTCGCCGACGGAGCCGGCGGGGGTGTGAGCAATCGCGGGGCTCAGAACGGGTTGCCGTCGGCATCCTCGATGAGCTCGTCGGTCGGCGAGACCTGATCGGGTCGGCTCGCCGCGGCCGGCAAGGCAGATCGACCTGTTGATCCTGTGCGAATCGGAGTCCACCGCGACGCCCACCATACCGGCATCGGTCGTCTTGCTGCCGACGAACGTCAGCCCCTCGATTTCCATCTCCGGGTGCTCGGCGAAATGCCCGGGAAATAGACGACCGTGCCCTCTCGCACGGGAAGAATAGGAGCATCCGCGTGCGGACGCGGTCGCCGGGGCGGACGTCGGTGCCGTCGTGATAGCGCACGGACGGGGGCACGCTCAGCGGCGCATCGGTTGGGCGAAAGAAAATCCGGTGGTGTTGCGTCCGGCCCGGCGTGGGGCGCCGAAGGGTGTCTCGGCGTGTTCTGCGGAGGGCTTCGAGATGTGGTGGTTCATGAGATTCGGCGCGGCGGCGGCCGCGGCGGTGGGGTGCGTGTCGTCGGCCGGGGCCTCGCCGGCCCGGGCGATCGACGGCGACGCGGCGCTCGCGGACGTCGCGCTCATGGAGCGCGTGCTCACCGTGCTGCACCCGGGCTACGACCGGTACACGCCCCGGGCGGAGATGGACGCGGCGTTCGACACGCTGAGCGACCGCGTCCGCGGTGGGACGACCGATGCCGAGATGTTCCTCGAGGTCTCGCGCGTGCTCGAACGCATCCGGTGCGATCACACGAAGGCGGAGCTGCCCGAGCGGCTGCGGGCGTGGCGCGAGGAGAACGCGTCGCACCTGCCCGTGCGCGTGCACATCTTCGGGGGGCGGCTGTACGCGGGGACGAACCGCGTGAAGGGGCTCGACCGTGGCGACGAGATCCTGTCGATCAACGGTGTGCCCGCGGGGCGGCTCATCGAACAGACCGAGTCGCTCGTCTCGATAGACGGGTGGACCGAGCACGCGCGGTCGGCTGAGGCGGAGCTCAGCGGCGAGTACCTGGGCTCGGGGCTCGACACCTTCATGCCGCTGATCCATGGGTGGTCGGGCTCGTTCGAGTTCGTCGTGGTCGCATCCGGCGGCGCGGAGCGGGTCGTGACGGGCGACGCGATCACGTACCCGGCGTTCGTCGAGATGGTGCGGTCGGGCGAGCGGGCCGCGACGGACTTCGCCGACGCGGTGTCGGTCGAGCGGCCCGATGAGCGCACCGCGGTACTGGCCGTCGATACGTTTATCAACTACCGGCGCCCGGTCGATCCGGAGGGCGTCTTCGGCCCGATCATGCGACAATTGAACGAGCAAGGCGTCGAGCATCTGATCGTGGACCTGCGCGCCAACGGGGGCGGCTCGACCGACGCGGCGTTCTCGTTGCTGCGGCATCTCATCGCCGAGCCGATGCCCGTGTCATCGGGCACGCTGGTGAGGACGGTGCCGATCCCCCAGGACGTAAAGGACGCCGTGACGACGTGGGACCGGTCCGCGCTCGACGCGACGCGCGACATGTTCGAGTGCGACGAGGCGACCGGACTGTGGCGGATGCTGGGCGAGGGGTCGGCCGTCGCGACGCCCGCCGACGACCGCTTCCGCGGGCGCGTCACCGCGCTGTCGAGCCGCGCAAACGCGTCGGGCACGACCATGCTGCTCGCGGCGTTGCAGCAGCGTGCCGGCGTTCGGATCGTCGGTGAGCCCACGGGCGGGTCGGTGGAAGGGCCAACGGCGGGGGTGATCGCGTTCTGCGCGTTGCCGGCGAGCGGCGTGCGTGTGCGCGTGCCGCTTGTGCGGACCGACACCGGGCTCGAGCCCGGCGAGCCTGGCATGGGTGTCGTACCCGATGTGCGCGTCGAGGTGACCGCGGCGGGCTTCTTCGCGGGGCGCGACGAGGTGCTGGAGGCCGCGTTGGGCGGGTGATGGCAGGGGTGTGAGCGCGCCAAAGCCGCGCGTGTGCGGCGGCTTTGGCGGTCCCTGTGGGGAACCCGGCGTCGGACGCCGCACAGGCCACCCCCCTGTCCCGTACCCTCGCCTGCGAGGCCGGGACATCGGCCTGTGTGACGCGTCGGACGCGCGGCGGGCGGCGGGAGTCGCCGCCCGAACCCCGCCAGACTAGCAAGAACGCGGGGTCGATTGAACCGCGAACCGTCGAATCGGGCCTGCGGGGTCGCGGGGGGCTCGCGCCCGCGGGCCAGAGCACCCAATGTGAATACCTCGGAACGAATCCGAGGAACCCGCCCGCGGGGCCCGCGTATGTGGGTTGGGTCGGCATCAGGCCGACCCGGACCGGCCGCGGGTTGTGTGCGGTTTCTCCGGTCATGCAGGTTTCGACGAAACCGCACGGTGGACTGACCCGGGGCGAGAGCTCTCGGCGGTTGTTTCGAGTATCGCTCCGTGCGGCGCCGGAGGAGTGGGGCGCACGCGGGGCGTGGATCCGGGATGACTGACGCTGCGCGATCCCCCGGTCGCGGCGGAGCGGTCTCCCGGCTCGCGTCGGGCCCGCCGTGCCCGTGGGTCCGACGCATTGCAGTGCAGGCCTCGCGCCGGGTGGGTAGGGCCCCTCGGCGAAGCGGGTGTGCGGCGACTCTCCCCTCCGCCCCACACCCACGGGCGCGAGCCCGAACGCCGAGGCCCCCCAAGCTCCCGGTCTCTCCTTCAGAAGGGAGCAGCTGAGCCGGGAGCACGACCCGTCGGCGATTCCAACCCGCCGACGGACCGAGCAGGCCGCGTGCGTGTGCCGCGGCCTGTTTCTTGCGCCCCCGGGCCCGTACCCTCGATCCATGACGCAGGTCTTCCTCAACGGGGCGTTCGTGGATCGCGACGACGCGCGGGTCGGCGCGTTCGACGCTGGGATGCAGCACGCCGTCGGGCTCTTCGAGACGATGGCGGGCTCGATCGCCGACGGCGAGGCGAGCATCGCGCGGCTCGACAAGCACCTGGAGCGCCTGACGACCTCGGCCCGAGAGCTCGGGCTCGCCAAGGAGCTCAACGCCGGGCCCATCGGCGAGGCGGCGCTCGAGACCGTCAAGCGGGCCGGGCACGAGCGGGCGCGGGTGCGGCTGACGGTCACGGGCGGGGATCTCAACCTGCTCGAGACCGGAGGGAAATCACAGCACCGCCCGACGATCCTGATCGCCGCGACGCCCGCGACGGCGTACCCGGACGAGATGTTCGAGCGCGGCGTCGCGGTGACCATCGCGGATGCGCGCGCGAATCCCCTCGATCCGACGGCGAGCCACAAGACGCTCAACTACTGGTGGCGCCTGCGCGAGCTGCAAGCCGCGGCGTCCAAAGGCGCGGGCGAAGCGGTCGTGCTGCAGGTCACCAACCACCTCGCCGGCGGGTGCGTGAGCAACCTTTTCGTCGTCAAAGAAGGGCGCCTGCACACCCCGATCGCACGCGGCGAGGAGGAGATGGTGGGGGGCAAGGCGTCGCTGCCCTCGCCCGTCCTGCCGGGCGTCACCCGCGGCGCGGTCATTGACGCGG
The DNA here is from genome assembly GCA_040219655.1 of Phycisphaerales bacterium. Taxonomy (GTDB): domain Bacteria; phylum Planctomycetota; class Phycisphaerae; order Phycisphaerales; family UBA1924; genus BQJQ01. Next base: position 11,639 of record JAVJSB010000001.1, read on the forward strand.
CGCACGAGCAGGGGCTCGAGGTCGAGCGGCGGATGCTGAGTGTGAACGACCTGCTGGACGCCGACGAGGTGTTCTTGACGAACTCGAGCTTCGGCGTGCTGCCAGTGGTCAAGGTGGAGGCCGAGGCGATCGGGGACGCGGTGGTTGGGGATGTGACGAAAAAGGTGCGGGACGCGCTCACCACGACTTGACGAGACCGCCCAAGACGAACGCGAGAAACATCGCGCCGTAGGCGCTCATGAAGATCCAGAAGACGCCGGCAATGATCGCTGCGGGGATCCGCAACATGCCGAGCGCATGCTTCTGATCGTTGCAGAACATGAGCGCCCCGATGAATCCCAGAATGTAAGAAGGGATCATCGCGATCCAGATCAACTGGACGCTCTTGAACGCGGACAGGGCTCCGACGAAGATCCACGCGAACGCGAGGGCCCAGACGAGTGCGATGCGCGTCGATCTTCTCTTTGCTTGCTTTCGCATGTGCGCGCGGATGTCGCGCGAGCTGGTCAGCTCGCCGCATTCGGGGCAGGCGAACGCGTCAGTCGTGACCTGTCCCTTGAGGTCATAGCCGCAGGATGGGCAGCGTTCGTCGGGCGCGGGCATGCATGATGTTACAGGATCGCGTGGCTACCCGAAGATGATCCACATCGCGACGCCGAAGATGATCGGGGCGTGGATCGTCATGATCCAGACCAAGCCGAGCACGATGCCCCAGAGCCACCACGCGGCGCCGAACCCGTGGCGGTTCTGGCGCGCGAACCCTATCGCCGAAATGAGCACGAGCAGCCCGCCGAAGGCGGACGCGGCAATCCCGCCGGGGTGGGTCCCGCCGGCGCAGAGATTTATAATCTGCAACGCCGTGCCCAAAGCGAACGCGACGCGGATGTGCGCGTGCCAGCGCGTGCGCTTCATGTACAGATGGGCCTCGGCCTGCGTGCGCGAGCACTCCTCGCCACACTCGGGGCACGCGAGTCTCGGCGCGTCGGGCTGGCCGCTAAGGTTGTACTTACAGTTCGGGCAGGCTCGTCGGTACTGGGCCATCGCTCACACCCGCGCCGCGATGACGATCGCGACGATCACCGCGACAACCGCGTGGACGGCGGCGATCCACCCGAGCACCGCTGAGAACGCGGCGAGCATCCAGAGGGGGCTGCCCTCCTCGCGGGTTCGGTGGGCGGCGACGAAGCAGCCGGCGGTCCCCAGCGCCGCGGATAGCGCCCAGAGCCCGAGGTCGAGCCCGACGATCCAGGGCGTGCGGATGCCCATCACCCAGATGACGAACGCGCCGAAGGCGGTGAGCGCCATGCCGACCGTCCCGCCCAAGATGGCTTCGCGGGTGAAGGCGGCGGGCCGCTCAGCTCGCGCGCGGGCGGCGCCCTCGGCCTCGATGGGCGTGCAGGTCCGGCCGCACTCGGGGCAGGTGATCGTGCCGTCGTCGGGCGCGATCGAGGCGAGGTCGTACTTGCACCAGGGGCAGATCGCGTTCACGGGTCCGACCGGGTGATGACGCGGACGTTGCGCCGGCCGTCCCTCGGTCCGGCCCCGACCCCGCCGGGCGAGCGGGTGCCGGCGAGCTTGAGCCGCACCCACCCGACCAGCGCCAGGACGGCGAAGAGGGCGAACGCCAGCACCAGGATCGGCACGATGAGCAGCAAGGCAATGAGCCCGATCGCGAGCATCACCGCCCACGCCGCGGCCCGGACGAGCCAGCTCGGCTGATCGCTCGCGAACCGCACGGCGCGGTTGGCGCCGGTGCCCGCCTGGGTGAAGACGACGCGGAATGGGCCGTTGGGTTGGGTCACCGGGTGATGGTACGGGTCGGGCGGTCGCCGATTTCGTGCGGGCGGGGGTGTCGGAAGCGCCAGGTTGGGCGTCGGGGCGGGTACACTCGCTGTTGCGGACGTCTGATCAGCGCACCCCGAGATCTGGTACCCCGTGAGCACGCAAACCCCTGACACACAAGAGCCTGCGGTCGATCCGCGGTTCGTGCACCTGCACCTGCACAGCGAGTATTCGCTGCTGGACGGGGGCAATCGGCTCGACAAGCTCGTCAGGCGGGTCAAAGAGCTCGGGATGGACGCCTTGGCCGTCACCGACCACGGCAACATGCACGCGGCGGTGAGCTTCTACGAGAAGGCCCGGGCCGAGGGCATCAAGCCGATCCTGGGCGTCGAGGCGTACGTGGCGGCGGGCGACCGGCGCGACCGGACGTACACGGGCGTCTCGGACGGCGGGTACCACCTCGTGCTGCTCGCGGAGAACGAGACGGGGTGGCAGAACCTGCTGTACCTCTGCTCGGAGGCGTACCTGACGGGGTTCTACTTCAAGCCCCGGATGGACCGGGAGATCCTCGAGGCCCACAACAGCGGGCTCATCGCGATCAACGGGCACCTCGGGAGCGAGCTCGGCGAGCACCTGCTCGCGATGGAGCAGAACAACGACCGGGGCGCGTGGGACAAGGCGGTCGAGGCGGCCGAGTGGCACCAGCGGGTGTTCGCCGACGAGGGCACGGGCCCGCGGTTCTTCGTGGAGCTTCAGAACCACGTCCACGAGCAGAACATCATCAACCCGCACCTGATCAAGCTCGCGCGGCAGATGGACCTGCCCCTGGTGTGTGACAACGACAGCCACTTCCTGCGGGCCGAGGACCACGACGCGCACGACACGCTCATCTGCATCTCGACGGGCAAGTACAAAGCCGACGAGGGGCGGATGCGCTACACGCCCGAGCTGTACGTCAAGAGCCCGGAAGAGATGGTCGGGCTGTTCGAGGCTCCGGAGTTCAACACCGAGGCGTGGGGGGACGCGGGCAAGGAAGCGCTCGCGAACACGCGCGCGATCGCGGACCGGTGCAACGTCGAGCTGCCCATCGGCGCCAACCACGCGCCGGTCGTTGTGGTGCGCGTGCCCCACGCGGGCAAGCTGCCCAGGCACGACGAGGAACAGTTCAAAGGCGACCTGACGGCGTGGTTCAAGGCGTTTTGTGCGGCGTTCGAGCTCGAGCCCGCGAACGACCCGGGGCTCGACCAGGCGAGCCTCAAGCAGGAATGCGACGAAGCGCTGCGCCTGCTGTGCGAGGCGGGCATGGTCTGGCGGTACGGGCCCGACATCATGACGTCGCGGCACGAGCTGATCGAGGGGGCCGACGACGAGCCCGAGGGCGCCAGCGAGGATTGGCGCAAGTGGGCGCGGCTGAACCGCGAGCTCAAGATCCTCGCCGACAAGCTGATCAGCGCGTACTTCCTGATCGTGTGGGACTTCGTGAACTGGGGGCGCCAGCGCGGCATCCCGGCGATCGCGCGCGGCTCTGGCGTGGGCACCATGACGGGGTACGTGCTGGGCCTGTCCAACGCCTGCCCGGTGCACTACGGCCTGCTCTTCGAGCGATTCACGGACCCGGACCGGTCGGAATACCCCGATATCGATATCGACCTGTGCCAGAACGGGCGCGGCGAGGTGATCGAGTACGTGCGGCAGAAGTACGGGCACGTCGCGCAGATCATCACGTTCGGGACGCTCAAGGCCCGGGCCGCGATCCGCGACGTCGGGCGCGTGCACGAGTTCCCGCTTGCTGACACGGACAAGCTCGCCAAGCTGATTCCCGAGCAGCTCAACATCACGCTCGACATGGCGCTCGAGCAAGAGCCCGATCTCAAGAAGCGCTACGACACCGAGCCCGAGGTCAAGCGGATCATCGACACGGCGCGCGTGCTCGAGGGGCAGGCGCGGCACGCGAGCGTGCACGCCGCGGGCGTGATCGTCGCGACCAGGCCGCTGCACGAGGTCGTGCCGCTCTACAAGGCGTCGGGCGCGGGCGAGCACGAGATCGTCACGCAGTGGGACGGCCCGACGTGCGAGAAGATGGGCCTGCTCAAGATGGATTTCCTGGGTCTGCGCACGCTCTCGATCGTCGAGCGGTGCCGGCAGTTGATTGAGCAGACCTTGCCGGAGTCGGCGATCTGGGAGGCCGTCGGACGCACCAAGGACGACGGCGGGCCCAATCCGCTGGACCTCGACCGTCTGGACTACACCGACCAACGCGTGTTCGACATGTTCAAGCGCGGCGACACGACGGGCGTGTTCCAGTTTGAATCCGGCGGCATGCGTCGGCTGCTCGTCGAGATGAAGCCCGACCGGCTCGAGGACCTGATCGCGGCGAACGCGCTGTTCCGCCCGGGCCCGATGGACCTGATCCCGGACTACAACCGGCGTAAGCACGGCCAAGACGCCGTGCCCGAGGTGCACCCGATCGTGGACCGCTTCACCGCCGAGACGTACGGCGTGATGGTCTACCAAGAGCAAGTCATGCAGATCGTGCACGAGCTGGGCGGCATCCCGCTGCGCAGCGCGTACTCGCTCATCAAGGCGATCAGCAAGAAGAAGGCAAAGGTCATCGACGCGAACCGCCCAAAGTTCATCGAGGGCGCCGCGAAGAAGGGGCTGGCGAACAAGGACGCGGAGAACCTGTTCGAGCTGATCCTGAAGTTCGCCGGCTACGGCTTCAACAAGTCGCACTCGACCGGGTACGCGATCGTCGCGTACCAGACGGCGTATCTCAAGACGTTCTTCCCCGCGCACTACATGGCGGCGTTCCTGACCTTCGAGTCACAAGCGCAGAAAGTCGCGGACTGGATCCCGTACCTGGAGGACTGCCGGCGCACGCGCGTGATCGACCCGAAGACGGGCGACGTGGTCAAGCAGGGCATCGAGGTGAAGCCGCCGGACGTGAACCTGTCGCAGGCGGACTTCAGCGTGGTGTACGAGGCGAACGAGACGCCGCGCGCGGGCGGGGGGCACATCCGGTTCGGCATGAAGGCGATCAAGGGCGCGGGCGCCAAGGCGATCGATGCGATTATTCGGGAAAGAGACGGAGAGACGGAGAGACCAGGAGACGGAGCGGGAAACCCCGTCGATGGCAAGGGGGACACTTCGTCTCTTGGTCTCTCCGTCTCTTCGTCTCTGGCCGGCGCGGATCGCCGGCCCTACACGTCGATCTTCGATTTCTGCGAGCGCGTGCCGCCGGGGACGGTCAACAAGGCGACGATCGAGGCGCTGATCAAATCGGGCGCGTTCGACAGCGTGCACACGCGCGACGAGCGGGCCGCGATGGTCGCGTCGATCGATCAGGCCGTCAGCGCCGGGCAGAAGGTCGCAGCCGACAAGGCCGCGGGCCAGGGCGCGCTGTTCGGGGGGGGTGACGAGGAGGAATCGACCGCGACGCCCGCCGACCCGCCGCTCGCGCGGATGGACGCGTGGACCGAAGCGGAGATGCTCGCCCAGGAGAAGGACACGCTGGGGTTCTACGTGTCGAGTCACCCATTGGTCGCCTGGCAGGACTGGGCCCGCACGTTCACCGGGCTCAGCGCGGAGAAGCTCAAGGACGAGCCGACCGACAAGCGCGTCATCCTGCCCGCGCTCATTTCGTCCACACGCATCATCGTGACCAGAAACGGGCGGATGGCGGGTCAGAAGATGGGCATCCTGACGGTGGAGGACCTCACCGGGCAGGCCGAGGCGGTCATGTTCCCGAGCGTTTACGCGCAGTTCGGGCATCTCGCGGAAGAGGGCACGGCCGTGTTCGTGCTCGGTCGCGTCGATCGTGGGCGCGGCGACGCGCAGATCGTCGTCGATCGCCTCGTCCCCATCGACGGGTGCCCCCTCGAGAAGGGCCGCGTCCGTGTGATGGTGAAGGCGGACCGGGTGAACGGGTCCGGGCCCGCGGTGCTCAAGGGCGTGGTCGATCTGATCGAGTCCCAGCCGGCTGCTCCCGAAGGGCTCGAGTCGCACGGCGAGCGCCCGCGCCCCGTCGAGCTGGTCGTCGAGACCGAGGACGCCTGGGTCGCGATGGAGCCCAAGCGGGCCCGCGCGGTGCGCCTCGAGCCGGCGATCGTGAAGCAGCTCACCGCGTCGCTCGGCGAGGGATCGGTCACGCTCACGGGCGGGATGTCGGTTGAGCTCAACAAGGACGACGGGCGCCGCAAGTACGCGAGCAAGGGCGCCTGAGCGCCCCCGTCGCGGACTCCGGAGCCGATCCCGCGGCTCTGGCCGGCGTGTGTGCGCCGATCAATCGTCGATGTTCATCGGGCGCGGCGTGATCACGATGGTCCTGGTCTTGCCGCCGCGCCGGATCTTGAGGCGGAGGGTGTCGCCGTCCTCGATGCTCGCGCGGATGACCTCGAGCGGGTTTGTGTCGAGGTCGAAGCGCCGGCCGTTCGCGCTGATCAGCTCGTCGCCCACGCGGAGGCCCGCTTCGAACGCGGGCTTGCGCTGGGGGACCTGGACGGCGGCGAGGATCTCGCCGCGCGGGCTCTGCTCGACGCCGAACCCGATGCCGATCGAGTAGTTCGGCGTCGGCAGGTCCTCGACCAGTTGCTCCAGCGCGAGACCGAGCGGCTCCAGCACGTACCCGTTGATCGGGTCGGACGTGTTGCAGTTGACGTAAAAGCGGTCGCCGGGCCCGTAGTTGTACACGGTCTCGAAGCCGTACATATTGCCGTTGAAGAAGACGCCGCTGGGCGGGTAGAGGGTCACGACGTCGTCGGAGAGCAACACGCCCGTGTCGATGGCCTGGTGGAACTTGTAGAGGTCGCCGGTCGTGCCGACCATCCCGCCCGAGCCCATGACGAGCCAGGACGTCTCGTTCCAAGAGGTCGGCGCGTTGATCTCGCCCCAGGTGCGCGGGCCGTACCCGATCGCGACGCGCTCGCCCTCGAAGGCGTCGCCGTGGAACCCGGTGCGGGTCATGCCCGCGGGCTCGAGGATGTGCTGCCGAACGTACTCGGGGTAGGTCTGCCCGCTGGCGACCTCGACGATCGCCGCGAGCACGCCCCACGCCCAGTGCGAGTGCACGCGGTCCGAGCCCGGCGGAAACAGGAGCTCGGCGCGCCGCGTCCGCTCGATGAGCTCGTCACGCGACAGGGGCGAGTGGTCCGGGTCCGGGTCGATCGCGGGGTCGTTCGGGAAGTCGGGCAGCCCGGACCGGCCCGAGCGCAGGTGCTCGATTGTGATCCGCGCGTGCTGACCCGCGAACCCTTCGAAGTGCTTGCCGATGCGGTCGTCGAGGCTCAGTTTCCCCGCGTCGAGCAGTTGCAGGATCGCGACGTGGGTGAAGTCGATCGGGGTGGACCCGAGGGCGAAGAGCGTGTCGGGCGTGTTGGCGACGCCGTTGTCGCGATCCGCGAGCCCGTAGGCCTTGTTGAGGAACACCTCGCCGTCGCGGATGAGCAGCACGGCGCCGGCGAACCCGTCGTCCGCCTCGGCCTGGATGATCTGCTCGATCGTGTCCCACGAGGGTTGGGCGGTTGGCCGGGCGGCGGGCTGGGCGGTGACGAGTTGGGCAAACGCGATGGCCGCGGCGGCGGCGAGGATGGTGGCGTGCATCGGGGTCCTCCTTGTGGTCCCCCGCACAGAAGCGCCGGCGGGCCAGCCCGGGCATGATATTTCAAAAATACTCATCCCGCTGATTATTGGCGGGTACCCTCCCGCATGGGGCGCGTCTTCGAGATCAGGACGGCGGGGCAGCTCCGGGCCCTCAACGCCCCCGCCCGGCGGGAGATCGTCGAGGCGCTGATGGACCGCGCCGCGACCGACCCGGGGATGTCCGCCCGCGAGATCGCCGACCGCGCCGGGCTGAGCACCGAGGCGACGCACTACCACCTGGGCAAGCTGATGGCGATCAAGATCGTCGAAGAAGTCGGGCAACGCCGCACGGGCGCCCGCCCCGAGAAGCTGTTCGCGCTGACGTGCGACGACATCGAGCTGACGCGCGGCAAGCGGGGGCCGGCGTTCGTCCGTGAGCTCGTCCGGGGCGTGCGCCTGCTGCTGCGGCGCGTCGAGCGGGAGTACGGGCGGGCGTCGGAGGCGGGCGCGTTCGAGACGCGCCCCCGCGCCGTCCGCCTGATCGGGTGGATGACGCCCGCCGAGGCGCAGCGGGTGTGCGACCTGAGCGCCGAGGCCGAACGGCTGGTCCGCGACGCGGACGCGCGGGCCCGGGCCGAGGGGCTCGCCGGGCGCGAGCGCATCGCGGTGACGGCGGTGCTGGCGCCGGTCGAGCGGGCCGCGGGCGCGTGACCACGGCGCGCCGGTTTTCGGCGCGGCGGATGGAACCCGCGTGGCGCGGTGCGAAGAATTGAGGGGTTTGCGCCGCGCGCGCAGAAAGGCGGGTCCCATGCAAGCGCCCAAGACGATTCTGGTCGGCACGGACTTCTCACCCGGTTCGGTCTCGGCGGTCGCGCAGGCGGTGCGGCTCGCCGAGCACGCGGGCGCGGCGCTGCACGTGGTGCACGCGACGCGGTTCGAGCGCATCGAGGAGCTGCACCAGATCGCGCCCGAAGCGGATTCGGCGATCGCCGAGCACCTGCGCGAGGAAGCCGAGGAACGCCTCGGCGGGCTCACGCTGCCCTCGGACGTGACGATCCACTCGCGCGTCGGCAAGCCGGCGGCGGAGATCCTCAAGCTCGCCGAGGAAGTCAACGCGGACCTGATCATCCTGGGCGCGACCGGGTCGGGCGGGACGCGGCTGGGCTCGGTTGCGGGACGGTGCGTGCGTCAGTGCCGCACGCCGCTGCTGCTCGTGCCCCCGAACCGGGACGGCGCGTTCGAGCACGTGATCGCCGCGGTCGATCTGACGCCCGAGGGCGCGACGCTCGTGCAGGCGGCGGCGTGGTTCGCGGGCGTTGACGGCGCGGCGTGCACCGCGATGCACGTGTACGAGGTCCCCTGGGAGCGCGCCCGCTGGGGCGGCTCGCCCGGCAACAGCGCCGACCTGCACAACAAAATGCACGACCTGCTCGGGCACAAGCTCCGCGCGATCGCGGCCAAGCCCGGCTCGGACGTCGAGGTCGGGTGCGAGCTGGTCGAGTCGATCAACTACGCCAACGCGATCATCGACCGGGCCAAGAGCCTGCACGCGGACCTGATCGTCACCGGGACGGCGACGCGGACGGCGCTGGGCTACTTCGTGCTCGGGACGACGGCCGAGAAACTCATGCGCGACTCGGAGTGCGCGGTGCTGGCGATCCACGAGGCGTGAGAGCAGGCTCCGCACGGCTCGTACCAACGAAAGCCAAAACGAACATCGGGATTGTTACGACCACACCGAATACGACCGCCAGCATGATGATGCTGATCAAAGTCGCTAACGGAGATCCCTCGTACGTGCCCGGCTCTTCCCAAGGGAGCACTGCCCGAACCAGCGCGGGCGAAAGACCTGTGACCGAGCCGGCGAGGAAGATCCACATGACCGATGCCTGCGCCCACCGAGCGCGGAGCGACTCGCCGATCACTGCAGTCAACGCCACGATTGAGATCACAACCGCCGCCGCCCCGATCGTGATGGAAGCCGCGTTGGGATGCCAGACCGATCCGATCGCGAGTGCAATCCCACTCACGATAATTGCGAGGAAGCACCAGAAGCCACGCAACAAGATCCAGACGTCGTTTCCGGTCACCCCGGGACTACGGGGCAGCGGATCGTCAGGTTCAGGTATTTCTCCACCGCGTGTCCAGCTCGTGCTCCACGCCCAGCAGGTCCAGCACCTTGCCCGCGACGAAGTCGATGATGTCGTCCACGGTGCGGGGCAGCAGGTAGAGCCCCGGGTTGGTCGGGCACATCACCGCGCCGGCGAGCGTCAGCGTCCGCATGTTCTCGATGTCCACCAGGCTCAGCGGCGTCTCGCGGTGGCACACGATCAGCGGGCGGCGCTCCTTGAGCGTCACCATCGCGGCCCGGGTCAGCAGGTTGCTGCCGGCCCCGGTCGCCATCGCGCCGAGGCTGGTTGACGAGCACGGGATGACGGCCATGCCGTGGTGGAGGAACGAGCCGGACGCGATCACGGCGCCGACGTCCTTGTTCGGGTGGCAGACCAGCTTGCGCTCGAAGACCTCGCCCCACGCGGACTCGGCGAGGTGGGGCAGAAGCTGGTCGAGCGAGACGCGTCGGACGCCGCGCTCGTCGAAGAGCAGCCGCTGCCCGTACTCGCTCACGACGAGGTGCACCTCCGCGCCCGAGAGCAAAAGTTGCTCGAGGACGCGGCAGGCGTAGTCCGCCCCGCTCGCGCCGGAGATGCCGATCACGTACCGCCGATCGGTCTCGGGCGGCGGGCCCCCGACGGGCGCCCGGCGGCGCTCGGGGTGGCTCGTCGCGGCGTCGGATGTGCCGGTCTGGGTCACGCCCGAGTCTAGGGGCGGCGGCGCATCCGCCCCCTTCGGCACGGGTGCCGGCTCGGGCTTAGAGTGGTGCGTCGGGAGGCGACCACCATGGGCACGCGACGTATCGGTCGGGGCAGGCATCTCTCCGGGTTCGCCCGGTTCGGGCGATCGGGCGCAGCGATCTCGCTGCTCGCCGGGCTTCTTGTGGGCTCGGGGTGCGCCAGCTACGCCAACGTGCCCGAGCCCGAGTCGCCCGCGTCCGTGACGAGCCCGAACCGCCGGCAGCCCAAGGCGGTCATGACGGCCTCGCTCGTGCGCGTGCTCGATCAGTTCCCGCCCGATTCCAACCGGTTCGCCGTGGGCCTGCCCGAGGGCGTGACCATCGAGACGATCGACGAGATCCTGGGGGCCCTGGGCCCGGGCGCCGAGCTCACCGGCCCGGAGACGCGCGGCCTGCCGACCTATTCGATCGGGCGGATCTGGATCCGCTCGGGCAAGTCGAAGGTGGACATCTTCCGCCCCGTGACCGAGCTCGGCCCGCGGGCCGACGGCACGTACGAGCGCCAGGCGATCACCGTTTGGCTCGAGGGCGGGCTCGACCCGTGGCACGTGACGCGCACGCAGCGGTGGGAGATCGGCGCCTTCCCGCGCCCGGACGTCGCGGCGTGGCCCGAAGAGCAGATCGACGACGCGCCCCGGAGCGCCGAGCTCGACGACCGGGCCCCCGATCGCCGGGGCGTCGAGACGGCTGACGAGACGGCCGCCCAGGCGACGCCGCGCGAGATCGCGGAGGATCCCGCCGAGACTGAGACGCCCGCGGCCGAGCCCCCCCGGCGGTCGCGCGAGATCATCGACAACGGCGTCATCCGCATCGAGCCCGTGGACGACTGATGACCCGATCGCCCGAAACAACGCGGGCGACCAACGCGGGCAACCCGCCCGACCCCGATCGCGTGCCCGCAAACCCGTCCAACCCGTGGTCCGGCGCGGACCTGCTGGGCATGCGGGGTGTCGCCGCCGATCGGTTGCGCGGCCTGCTCACCCGCGCCCGCGCTCGGCGAGACCGCCCGACGCCATCCCTCGCCGGGCGGACCGTCGCGACGGCGTTCTTCGAAGACTCCACACGCACCCGCTCCAGCTTCGCCATCGCCGCCCAGCGCTGCGGGGCGCACGTGGTCGATCTCTCGTCCAAGGCGTCGTCGGCCAACAAGGGCGAATCCCTCGCGGACACCGCACGCGTGATCGAAGCGATGGGCGTCGCGGCGATCGTCGTCCGCACAGCCCGCGCGGGCGGGGCGAAGATCGCGGCGGACGCCGTCGCCTGCCCCGTCATCAACGCGGGCGACGGCGCCCACGAACACCCGACACAAGCCCTCGCCGACGCCCTGGCGCTCGACGACGCGTGGAAGCTCGGCGGCTCGTTCGACTTCTCGGGCAAGCGCGTCGTGATCGTGGGAGACCTGTCGCACTCGCGCGTCGCGCGCTCGAACGCCGCGAGCCTCACCACGCTCGGGGCGGAGGTCGTCTTCGCGGGCCCGCCCGCGATGGCACCGATATCGCTCGGCGGCGCGTTGGGCGTCCGCGTGTCGCACGATTTGGATGACGAGCTCGCGGAGGCGGATGCCGTGATGGCGCTGCGGATCCAGCTCGAGCGCGGCGCGGGCGCGATGCTCGCGTCGTCGCGCGACTACCGCGCCGCGTTCGGCGTCACACGCGATCGGGCGGACGCGATGAAGCCCGGCGCACTCGTCATGCACCCGGGCCCGATGAACCGGGGCGTGGAGATGGACCCCGACGTCGCCGACGGCCCGCGCTCGATCGTGCTCCGCCAGGTCGCCGCGGGCGTCGCGGTGCGAGAAGCGGCGCTCGAAGCGGTCATCGGACCGGGCAGCCCCTGAACCCTGCGCGTAGGCTGCACGCATGATGACCGAGACCGCCCGCCATCCGCGCCTTCCCACCGACACCGACAACGGGCTGCTCGTCATCATCTCGGGCCCGTCGGGCGTCGGGAAGACCACGATCACGCGCGGCGTCGAGCGCTCCTTCGCCGACTCGGTCTTCAGCGTCTCCGTCACCACCCGCGCCAAGACCGACGCGGACGTCGAGGGCGTGGACTACCGGTTCGTGGACGACGCGACCTTCGACGCCATGATCGAACGCGACGAGCTGCTCGAATGGGCCGACGTCTTCGGCAAGAAGTACGGCACCCCCCGCGCCTGGATCGACGAGCAGCTCGTCCGCGGGCGGCTGGTGATCGTCGAGATCGACGTCCGAGGCGCCAAGCAGGTCAAGGACAAGATGCCCAACGCGTTCGGGATGTTCATCCTGCCGCCCTCGGAGGACATCCTGCTCAACCGCCTGCGGTCTCGGAAGCGCGAGAGCGAAGAGCAGATCCAGAAGCGCTTCGCCGAGGCGAGGCGCGAGATCGCCGAAGCCAAGGATTCTGGCGTCTACGACCACTTCCTCGTCAACGACGACCTCGAGCGGGCGCTGGACGAAGCGGTCTCAAGCGTCCGCTCGGCCCGCACCCGGGCCTGAGGACCCGCCCGGCCAGGGCTCGATCCTCGATTCCAGCATCTCAGGCCCGCTTCGGACCCTTGCGGTCGAATTCTCGCTCTTTTCTGCCCGCCCCAGAATAGACAGACCTGTCTACCTGTTTACACTTCAGTCCGCGGTTCGGCACGGTGCCGGGCACGCGGCGACCAGAACTCCCGCCTGAGGCATCGCACGAACGCCCGGCCACGAACCGAGGCACAGCGTCACCCCCCGCGGCGGCCCGATTGGAAGGCCGGGCCCCCGCGTTCGCAGAGAACCACACGCACCGCCAGAAGGAGAACACGCATGGCCACCCAACTGAACAGCCAGGAATTCAAGAACCAGGTCTTGGAGACCGAGGGCGTCGCGCTCATCGATTTCTGGGCCGAGTGGTGCCCGCCCTGCCGGGCGCTCACGCCGACGATCGATGAACTCGCGAGCGACAAGGAAGGCAGCGCCCTGGTCGCGAAGGTGAACGTGGACGAGGCGAAGGACGTCGCCGCCCAGTTCAACGTGTCGTCGATCCCGACGGTGATCGTCTTCAAGAACGGCAAGGAAGTCGAGCGGCTCGTCGGGCTGCGCCAGAAGGACGACTACGAGCAGGCGCTCGCGAACGCCGGCGCCGGCTGAGCGCTCGGCGAGAAGACCGAACAACGAGCCCCCTCTCAGTGCCCCTCACGCCGCTCAACTCCCCTGGCGGTGTGGGGGGCCTGCTTGTGCGCTCAGCTGATCGGGGGCGTCGGGCTTGACGCGCATGTAGCCCATGCTACACTCGGGCCTTGTTTCGTAGCCGTTGCTACAAAGGAGCCCCCCGATGACACGACCCGCCGCTCTCGCGGCCGCCGTCGGCGCGATCGGCGCGCCCGCGCTCGCCCAGCCCGCCCCCGACAAGTCGGGGTACACGATCCTGAACCCGACGCCGCCCGAGCTGCGCCGCCCGCTCGCCGCCGACCGCCCGGACGCGACCGAGAGCCCGTACACCGTCGATGCCGGCGCCTTCCAGATCGAGCTCAGCTTTGTGGAGTACGCCTTCAACCGCGAGAACACCGCCCGCGAAGTCACGCTCTCGGTCGCGCCGATCAACATCAAGGCCGGCATCACCAACGACCTCGACCTGCAGCTCACGCTGAACCCGTACGAGCGCGCGTGGTCCGACGTGGACGACGACGCCGACGGCGTGGGCTCGCTCGGGCTGCGCGCCAAGGTCAACCTGTGGGGCAACGACGACGGACCGACCGCGATGGCGCTGCTCCCCTATGTCGTCTTCCCCACCGGCGACGATGACGTGTCGGCCGACGAGTTCGAGTACGGGCTCGTCGTCCCGTTCGCCGCGGAGTTGCCCGGCGGGTGGGGGCTCGGGCTGCAGGGCGAGATCGGGGCCGTGAGCGCCGGATCAGGCGGCGGGACGGACCTGCTGCTTTCGCACACCGCGGTCCTCGGGCGCGACATCGTCGGCGACCTCGCGGGCTACGTCGAATACATCGGCGAGGTCGCGTTCGACGGCGACGCCGAGTACCGCCCCTCCGTCGCCGGCGGGCTGACTTACGCGCTCACGGAGGACGCGCAGCTCGACATCGGCGTCGTCGTCGGGCTCGACAACCCGGATACCGAGGACGTGCGCTTCTTCTCGGGGATCACGCTCCGGTTCTGACGCTCAGCTGATCGAGAGCGTCGGGCGTGACTTGCCCATCGTCGCGAGGGCGACCTGCGACTCGAGCTGGTTGACGACGCCCTCGAGCGCCTTGGGCAGCGCCTCGCCGCCGGCGTGCTCGGGCTCGAAGTTCTTGACGGGGTCTCCCGAATCGCCGTTCACCCGCAGCGCCGTGTTGATGGGGACGGACCCGAGGAAGGGCAGCCCGAGGCGTTGGGCCATCTTCTGCGCCCCGCCGCGGCCGAAGAGGTCGTACTCCTTGCCGTCGTCGCCGATGAAGAACGACATGTTCTCCACGACGCCCAGCACATCGACGCCGAGCTGCGCGAACATCTTCGCGGCGCGCGACGCGTCGTCCTGAGCTACTTTTTGGGGCGTGCAGACGATCACCGCGCCCGCGAGGCTCAGCGACTGCGCCATCGTCAGCGGCACGTCGCCCGTGCCCGGGGGCAGGTCGATGATCAGGTAATCCAGCTCGCCCCAGTCCGTGCGCGCGGTGAGCTGGTTGAACGCCCCGTGCGCCATCGGCCCGCGCCAGATGAGCGGCTTGTCGGGCTCGACAAGCTTGCCCATCGTCACCGCCTTGACGCCGTGCACATAGAACGGCTGCAGGCGCCCCTCGATCGCCTGCTGGTCCAGCGCGTCGAGCCCGAGCATGGTGGGCAGGCTGGGCCCGTAGATGTCGCCGTCCAGCAGGCCCACCGCGTGCCCTTTCCGCGCGAGCCCCACGGCGAGGTTCACCGCGACCGTTGATTTGCCCACGCCCCCCTTGCCCGCGCCGACCGCGATGATGTGCTTCACGCCCGGCAGCGACTCACCCTTGGGCGGCTGCGGCGTGTCGGCTTGCGGGGCCGGGGGCCCGGACTGCTCGGGCGTGGCGGCCTTCGGGGGCGCATCCTTCTTGCCGGCGACGACGCGGTCGATCACGTCGCCGTCGTGATCGACGAACTCGACCGTGCACGTCTCGACGTCCTGCCCGTGCGCGCGCGACGTGTTGATCAGGTCGTGGATCAGCCGCTCGCCCGTCGAATGCCGCTGCTTCTGCCCGGCGGTCTCGCCGAGCGAGACGCGCGCGGAGATCACGCCGTCGCACGCGGCGACGTTCACGACGGACCCCGCGTCGCCCAGGGTCCCGCCGTCGGGGTGGGGCACCGAGCGGGCGGCGGTCATCAGCTGGTCTTTGGTGGCGCCCATGGCGACCTCCGCGAAAGAGCCCAAAAAACACGGGCACGCGAGCCCGGGACAGGCGATCCTAGACGCCGCTCGGGCGATTCTGACGCGGCGTGCAATCGCTCGGGCCCGGGCCCGTTCGGCGGTGGACGAAAGGAGCCTGCCGTGACAACGACCCTTGGATCTTTGAGGCCTGTCTGGGCCGCGTTCGTGCTCGCCGGTTCGACGCTGGGCGCGAGCGCCCAGATGGACGCGTTCGACCCGCCGCCCCCGCCGGACGCCGAGCCCGGAGCCGATCTCCTCCGCGGGCCCGACGCACCGCGCGACGCCCGACCCAACCGCAGGGCCTCGTTCGGCGAGGACGCCGACCGCCCGGGCACCACCGGCTTGCAGCTCGGCGCGGTGCTGCGCGAGATCCGGGCGTTGCGCAGCCGCGAGGTCCCCGAGTCGGCGCGCCTCACGAACGAGCAGGGGCGCGAGATCATGGGCATCGCACGCGGGTATCAGCAGGATCGGCGCGCGTTCATGCAGGAGCACGCCGAGGAGTTCGACGAGCTCCGCGCCGTGCTGGGCGACCTGGCGCCCGACCGCGCCGAGCGCGATCGCCGGGATCGGATGGGCGAGCAGCGCCGGCGCGGCGCGCCGCGCGATGACGCCGACGATCGGCAGGTGGACCGCGAGCGCGCCGAAATGCGCGAGCGCCGGGCGTCCGCCCAGCGCCGGGCAGACCGCCCCGAGCCCACGCCCGAGCAGCTCGAGGCGCTCAAGCAGTGGCGCGAGCTCATGAAGCAGGGCCCGGACGCGCAGGCCGCGCTCGGGGCCGTGATGGAGGCTCTCACGCCCGAGCAGCGCGAGCTGATCGGCGAGCGCCTGAAGCGGCGCGCCGAGGCGCGCGAGCCCGGGCGCCGCCCGGGCGCCGACGAGCCGCCGCGCCGCCGAGGCGAACGCCCCGCGCCGGACATGGACGACGTGGAGGTCCCCGACGCGGACGGGTGGTGAGCGTCCGCCGACCCCGAACGCGGCCCACAAGTCAAGCCCAGCCCCGCCGGCCTGCGGCCCATTCAGGGACGCAGGCCGGCCTTTGTTTGTACCCTGTTTCGGTGGAGTGCGATGTTGGAGCGGCTTTTTTTGCCGTTAAGACGGGAAAACTATGTGGAAGAATCATGCCGAATCAAGCACAAACGCCGATGTTGTCATAATGTGAAATTGATCTCTCTCTCCTCCAGCGGGGCGCTGTCCAACGATGGCGCCCTGCTTTTTTGTGCGCCGAGCGCGCCGCGAGCCCGCTGAGGGCGTAATCCTCGGGTGCCCCGGCGTGGGGCCGGTCCGCCTCTTCGACTGTCAGGATTCGCGCATGGGCTCCCACCGGGTCATCGTCACCGGCGCCGCCGGGTTCATCGGGTCGCACGTCTGCGAGGCGCTGCTCGCGCGGGGCGACAGCGTCCTCGGGTACGACTCGTTCGACCCGTTCTACGACCGGGCGCTCAAGGAACGCAACCTCGCCGAGGTGCGCGACTCCGCGGAACGCACCGGGGCTGACTTCTCGTTCGTTGAGGCGGACCTGTGCGACGCGCCGGCGTTCGCGTCGGCGCTCGCCGATGGGCGCGCGACGGGCGTGATCCACCTCGCCGCGAAGGCGGGCGTGCGACCCAGCATCGAGGACCCCGCCGGGTACGTCCGCGCGAACGTGCTGGGCACGCAGGTCGTGCTCTCCGAAGCGAGCAAGCACGGGTGCGACCGCGTGGTGTGCGCGTCGTCGTCGTCGGTGTACGGCAACAACGAGAAGACGCCGTTCAGCGAGGACGACCCGGTCGAGCACCCCATCTCCCCGTACGCCGCGACGAAGCGGGCGTGCGAGCTCGTGGGCGACACGCACCATCATCTGACCGGGCTGCCGGTGAGCATGCTGCGGTTCTTCACCGTGTTCGGCCCGCGGCAGCGCCCGGACCTGGCGATCGGGCTGTTTCTCCGCAAGGTCGGCGCGGGCGAGCCGATCCGGATGTTCGGCGACGGCTCGACCAGCCGCGACTACACCTTCATCGATGACATCGTCGCCGGCGTCCTCGCGGCGTACGACAAGACGCCCGATTTCGGCTACCGCGTCTGGAACCTGGGCGGCGACCACCCCACCAAGCTCAGCGAGCTGATCGACACGGTCGGTGCCGTCACGGGACGCGACCCGATCGTCAACCAGGAGCCCATGCAGGCGGGCGACGTGGAGCGCACCTGGGCGGACCAGACGCGGTCGCACGCCGAGCTGGCGTACAAGCCGACGACCTCCATCCGCGAAGGGATCGAACGCCAGTGGGCGTGGATGACGCAGCACGCGTGACGCGGTCCCGCCCCGGCCGCGCTCAGCGCGCCGCGGGCTGGGCGTGCGTGTGTCTCGCCGTCGTGCTGTGCCTGTGCTGCGCCGCGTGGGCGCCGAGCCATCACACGTGGCTCGTGGATGTCCTCGCGTCGTTCACGTTCCAGTCCGTCGCGACCGCGGGCGTCGTGCTGCTGGTCTCGCTCGCCCTCCGGGCGTGGGGGGGCGTGTGCTTTGCGCTGATCGCGGTCGCGCTGGGCGCGGTCGGCATGACGGGCGGGCGATCGCTCACGCTGGGCGATCCGCCCGCGCCGGGCGCGCCGGCGCTGCGGGTGCTCGTGTTCAACCCCTACGCGCTGAACGAAGACCGGGACGCGTGCTTCGCGCTGGTCGAGCGCGCGGACGCGGACATCGTGGTGCTCATCGAGCCCGAGATCGAGTTCAGCCGGTCGATCCGGTGGGACGGCGCGCTCGAGGAGACCTACCCCCGGTGGGTGCGGCGGGACTGGGTCCGACAGACCGTGTCGCCGATCATCGTGCTGTCGCGGCTGCCCATGCGCGAGCTGGACGCGGGCGCGCTGCACCCGCCGGACGAGGCTCGGTTCCTGCTCGGTGTCGAGGTGGAGTCGGCGATCGGCCCGGTGGTGATCGCGGCGGCGCAGCCACGATCGCCGCGGACCGCCGCCCGCTGGGCGGCGGGCAACCGCGAAGCGGCGCTCCAGGCCGAGTGGGTCGGCGAGCTCCGCACCTCCGGGCATCCCGTCGTGCTGTGCGCCGATCTGAACTCCACGCCCACAGCCCACCGCGGGTCGATCCTCCGCGGCGCCGGGCTCACGCCCGCCAAGCCGCTGCTCACGCCCGAGGGGACGTACCCCGCGGCGTTGCCCTGGCCCGCGCAGATCGCGCTGGACGACGCGTGGCACACGCCCGACCTGACCGTGGCGTCGTGGCGGACCGTCGGCAACGCCGGGTCGGACCACGAGGCGGTGCTGGTGGAGTTCGTGCGTTCGGAGTGACGCGGGCGGTTCAGGCGGCCTGCGAGTCGTCGTAGTCCTCGCCGTAGTCCTCGTACGACGCCTCGTGCTCGCCCCACGGGTTGTGCTCGTCGAACCAGTCCTCGCCCTCGGTCTCGTAGACGGGCTGCCACCCGAACCATCCGAGCACGACGCGGACGACGACCATGGTCATGTACGCGGCGAACATCGCCATCGCGGCGTTGAAGACGAAGAGCCCGAGATCGCCGCGCGCAAAGCCCACGACCTCGCCGAGCCCGGTGCCCATCGGAAGGATCACAAACGGGCTGTAGTACCTCGATCGGATCGCCTCGTCGACGAAGCGGATCCCGAGCCCGAGGATGATTGGGTAGAGCCACAGCGCGATCCACGGGTTGTCGTGGAAGATGTGCCCGATCATGCCGGGCCCGACGTTGAAGGTGTCGCCCTTGCCGCGCAGCCGCTTCTGCTCGGGCACGACGGCGCCGAGCCCGATGGGTTTGTCCGGGTAGAACTTGCGGGGGATGATCATCGTCCCGCCGAACTTGAGCGAGTGGAGCGTGTCGTACTCGTAGGGGTCCGGGCGGTTCTCGATGAGCCACATCGAGATGTTTGCGGAGTACTGACCCGAGGCGAGGTCGGCGACGCCTTCTTTGATGTTCGCGCCGGTCATGGCGCTGGCGACGCTCCGCAGCCCGCCGTCCGTGACCGAGTGGCCCCGCACGGACGAGTAGGCGGCGACGACGAGCATGCCAGCGCCGCCGAAGACCGCGATCCGCTTGAGCGCAAACGAGAACCCGCCCGATTTCCACCACGCGTGGTACATCGCCCAGGGGACGGCGGCGAGCGTCGAGACGAGGTCGCGTCGCCCGTAGTTGCCCACGAGTGAGGCGCCGACCGCCGCGAGAATGATCGCGCCCGCGTACGCCGCCACGATCGGGTTGAGCAGCCGGGGCGCCCAGGCCCACATCGCCAGCCCGACGCACAGCGCGAGCTGCCCGCCGCCGATCTTGTCGCTCAGCGGGCCGAACACCGGGATGTAGATCAGCACCTGCTTGAACAGGATGCCCGAACCCAAAATGATCGCGGCGAGCAGCAGCAGGCTCGCCGTCGCGGGCGAGGCGTTCTCTCCGGGGAGCTTGCGCGCCAGCGACTTGACCAGGAACCCGTGCCCGTACGCCCCCATGAAGATCAGGATGAAGACCCACGAGCAGACGGCGAAGATGATCGACGTCGTGTCCGGGTTCTCGAGCGGGTACTCGGCGAAGAAGTTCGGGATCAGCGCCCGCAGCGCGGACAGGATCTGGAAGAGCATGAAGCTGGCGAAGAAGAAGTTGCGCAGAGACATCAGATCGCCGCGCCCCGTCATCGCGTCGCGCACGATGACCCACCCGATGAAGAGACTGAGCGCAAAGAGCAGGAGGGTCGCGAATGCCAAGCCGGTCCTCGGGCGCCGGCTCGCTGGCCGACGGGTGTGTTGGGCGGACACCCGCGCGGGGGCCCTCGGAGCGTCGCCCGCGATGGGCCAGCACCCCATAACCGTATCGGCCGGATCGGGGTTCGGGTTCGCCGTGGGTCAGCGGTTTTTGACCGGCAATCCCTCGTACACGCCGCGGAGGGCGCCCGCGACGGCCCCCGGATCGAGGAACGAGAGGGCCCACGCCCGCCCCTTCTCGCCCATCGCCAGCCGCCGGGACTCGTTACCCAGCACGCTGGCGAGGGCATCGGCGATCGACCCCGGGGTGCGCTCAACAACGACGCCCGCGCCGGAGGCCCCGATCTCCGCCGCCGGCCCGACCTGCCGCGACACGATCGTGGGCACGCCGCTCGCCATCGCCTCGGCCCAGGCGAGCCCGAAGTTCTCGTGCGCGCTGGGCAGGACGAACGCGTCGGCGTGCTCGTACAGCCCGACCTTCGCGCCCCCGTCCACGAACCCCGTGAACACGGCGGGCACGCCCAATCGCTCGGCGAGGACGCGCATCTCGCGCTCGTAGGCATCATCGCCCGAGCCGGCGATCGTCAGCTCGATCGGGCCGACGCGGTCGCGCGCGATCGCCGCGCCCTCGATCAGGTGCTCCACGCCCTTCACCCGGTGCAGCCGACTCAGGAACAGCACCCGGTGCGGCGCCCCCTCGGCCCGCGGGCGGTGCGTCGCGGGCCGGAAGGGCTCGAGGTCCAGCGCCAGCGGGATCACGACGGCCTGCGACGGGCGGACGTACCGCGCCGCCTGGTCGCGCTCGTCGGCGCACGCGAAGTGGACCGCGGCGGCGTTCCGCAGGTATCTCGACCCGCCCATCGCGAGGAACGTCTGTTTCTTGACCCTCGACGAACTCATGGACCATCGCCCGAGCATCCCGTGGACGGTGATGACATAGGGCACGCCCAACTTGCGCGCGATGGCGGCGGCCTGCAGGTTCGAGGGCGACCAGACCGCGTGCAGGTGCACGACGTCGGCCGACTGGACGGCCCGGCGCATCGCGCGGGCACCCTCGGGCGAGAGCCGCCCGCCGCGCCCGAGGGGGGGCACCGTGATGAGCTCGGGCCCGCCGCCGGCGCGCGATGCCCAGACGCCCGCGGGGTCGTCGATGCCGCCGGTCGCGAGGGCGACATCGAGCCCCTCGCGCGCGAGCACGGCGGTCATGTCCGCCACCGCGCGCGCCACGCCGCCCAGGCGGAAATCCACGCGTTTGTGATAGTGCAGCACCCGCAAGCCGGCCCTCCCGAGGGGGCGTAGTCTACGGGCCCCCGAGGAGAACGCCCGCCGTGCCCACCCGGTTCGTCATGACCCAGCCCTCGCTCGCGTCGTACCGGCTCGGGGTGTTCCGAGAACTCGCCAGCCGCCCGGGGATCGACTTCAAGCTGTACTACGCCGAGCAGCCGGGCGTTCGGAACGTCGAGCCCGAGGGGTTCGAGGCCGAGTTCGTCGCGATGAAACGCCTGCCAGGCGGGGCGGTGTGGTACCCGCCGCACCTGTGGGCGACGAAGCGCGGCGGCGCGGACGTCGTCTGCCTGCCCTGGAACCCGTACCACCTGTCGGTCTTCCCCGCGCTCCGCGCGGGTCGCCGGCACGGCGTCGGGACGTTCCTCTGGGGGCACGGGTACTCCAAGAACGAACGCCCGTGGCGCGCCACGATCCGGCGCTGGATGGCGAGCAAAGCGGACGGGGCGGTTTTCTACAACCACGCGATCCGCGACCGGAGCGTGTCCGAGGGGTGGCTCGCCGACGAGCGCGCGTTCGTGGCGCTCAACGCGCTCGATCAAGCGCCGATCCAGGCCGCCCGCGACGCGTGGCTGGGTGACCCGGGCAGGCTCGACGCGTTCCGGCGCGAGCACGGGCTGGGCGAGGGCCCGAACATCATCTTCGTGAGCCGGCTGCTGCCCGAGAACCGGGCGGACCTGATGGTCGAGGCCGCGGCGAGGCTCAAGGACGACCTGCCAAACTCGAAGTTCATCATCGTCGGGTCAGGCCCCGCCGAGGACGACCTGCGCGCCAAGGCCGAGGCGCTTGGCGTCGCCGACCGCCTCGTCATGCCCGGCGCCATCTGGGGCGAGGACGCCATCGCGCCGTGGTACCTGTCGAGCCACGCGTTCGTCTATCCCGCGAACATCGGGCTGAGCATCCTGCACGCGATGGGCTACGGCGTGCCGGTGATCACCTCCGACCGCACCGAGACGCAGAATCCTGAGATTGAGGCCCTCCGCGACGGCGAGAACGGCAGGCTCTACCCGCACCTGGACGCCGACGCGCTGGCGCGCACGATCCGCGAAGTTGTGAGCGACGAATCCGCGCGGTCAAAGATGGCAACCGCGGCGCACGAAACGGCGACCCGGCGGTTCACCGTGAAGCGCATGGCCGACGGGTTCGAGCAGGCGATCCGATACTGCGACGAGCGGGCGCGCCGGCGGCGCTGACCCCCCCTTCTCCCCTTGGGGGAGAAGGTGGCCCGCGCAGCGGGTCGGATGAGGGGTGGCGAGCGCCGGTATGCGCCTGGCATCGGAATGCGCAGAACACGGAGAAGGGGAAGACCCCTCACCCCGGCCCTCTCCCCCAAGGGGAGAGGGAGGAATCTGAGCCGCGGGCTTCAGCCCGCGCGGGTGAAAGCCCCCTCCGTCATCGCTTCGCGATGCCACCTCCCCCGTCGGGGACGGGGGAGGATGCGAGGCGCGGTCCGCGCCCGCGGCGCCGGACGGGCTAACTCCCCTGCAGCCCCTTCGCCTCGCGCTGCATCTCCTGCACCTTGATCACGATCTGCCACTCATACATCTGCTGCAGGCGGCAGTACGTGTACCCCGCGCGCCCGTCCAGCAGCCCGAGCTTGAAGAAATAGAAGTACAGGAACTTGAGCGTCGGGCGGAAGGGCACGCGGAACGAGAGGTTTTTCAGCTCGAGCCGGCGCGTCATCGAGTCGCTGCTGAAGAGATTGCCGAGCTTGAGCGGCTGCTCGTTGAGCGCCCGGATGGTCTCTTTCGCTTCGTACGTCGAGTAGCGGTTGTGGCGCTGGATCCACTCGTTCAGCCCTTTGCTGAAGTTGTAGTGGATGAAGTGCTCTTTGAGGTAGCCCGTCTCGCCGTCCACGGTGGGGACGGGGTTCGCCAGGCGCGCGAACCGGATGTGCGGCGGCTGAAAGAACCGCATGATGTGCCCCGGCGGCATGGCGTGCTTGAGCCAGCGCCCGCGGAACATGTTCTTGCGCCCGCACCAGTACGCGACGGGCGAGTTCTTCTCTTTGCTCATCTCGCCCGAGTCCCACGCGTCGGCGATCCGCTCGATCTCGGCGCGCAGCTCGGGCGTCATCCGCTCGTCGGCGTCGAGGTAGAACACCCACCGGTGCTCGAACTCGATGTTGTCCATCGCCCAGTTCTGGTGCGGGCCGCGCCCGTCGTAGGGGCGCTCGAACCAGCGGGCCCCGCGCTCCTGCGCGATCTCCTTGGTCCGGTCCTTCGACAGCGAGTCGAGCACGACGACGTCGTCGAACCCCTCGAGCGAGTCGAACAAGCCGGGGAGGTTGTCCTCCTCGTCGAGGGTCTGGATGAAGATGGAAACTGGCATGGATCGAGAGCACTCAGCAGTGAGCAATCAGCAGTCAGGAAAGACTGGCGAGGTTAGGGGGATCGATGGCGGGAAGTGATAAAGCCGGCGAGGACTCGGGCGGCTTCGTCCTGCTTGTCGAGAAGTGGCTTTGCCTGGTCGGCATCGAGGAACCCGAGCCGCCGCGAGAGGTCGAGCAGGTAGCCCACTTCACGCAGCGATCCGAATGCCATATGCAGAAAGCGCATGTAGTCTTTGTCGGTCTCTCGGCCGCACCCCTCCACGATGTTCGTGGGAACCGAGACCGCCGCCCGGCGGAGTTGGCTGACCAGCCCGAACCGCTCCTCGGCTGGAAAGCCCGCGGTCGCCCGATAGACATCCACGACCAACGCATCCGCCAGCTCCCACGCCCGCAGATTGCGATGGTCCCGACTCATCCAGACGCCTCAGACCTGATTGCTCACTGCTGACTGCTCATTGCTCCTCGCCGCGGTCACTCCCGTCACATCCACGACATACACCCCCCGCTTGCCCGTCATCGCCGAGTCGATGCAGACCTTGGTCCCGTCGGCGTTGAACCGGGGGTGCAGGTCCACGCGCAGGTCGCCGTCGAGCTCCCTGGGCGTCGGGTACCGCCCGATCTCGTACCCCTGGTCCTCGCGGCAGTCCCACAGGAAGAGCGGCTGGCGGTTCTTCATGTCGGGGTAGCCGTCGGTGAGCACCCAGCGCCCCGGCTCGCGGCCGCCGCGGTTGAAGGTGCAGTGCCCGTCGGTGATCAGCTCGCCGCGCGCAAATGACAAGATCGGCGCGTCCTCGGCGTCGGGGATCAGCAGGTAGCTGTCCTTCATGATCTTGTTCATCAGGACGCGCGGCTTGCCCAGCGCGTAATAGATCGGCTTGAGCGTCTTCCGCGCCAGCGTCATCGCGTGCTGCACGGGCGACTTGGACTGCGTTCCCGTGCCCAGCAGCGCCCGCTTGCCCGCCCACGCGAGGATCTGCTTGTCGGACTTCCAGTCGTAGTGCGAGCAGAGGCCTTCGAACAACAGCCGCGGCTCGCCGCCCTCGATGGGGAGCGTGAACAGGCGCGACTGCTGGATGCCGTCGGCGCGCGCAAAGCGGTGCATGAAGCACAGCCGCGTGCCCGACGGGTTGAGCATGATGTGGTTGACGTGCTGGTGCAGGTCGCCCGCGGCCGGGCTCGGCTCGCCCGGCGCGACGGTGTGGTCCAGCCGGTGCATGTCGATCAGCAGCGTCTTCTCGCCCGTGCCCACGTCCACGGAGAAGACGCCGTCGTCCTTGGGCGCGGCGGTCTTGGGGTTCGGGTCGGGCACGCCGGGCAGGCCGTACTCGCGCTTCAGGCGCGTGAGACGCCCGAAACTCAGGGTGAGCCCGGTGCGTCCGTCGGGCGTCACCGCGACGAGCGGGTGGGGCACGCGGTGCACCTCGTCGCCTTCGAGGTCGAGGATCTTCGTGTGCAGGTTGCCCTTGGCATCACGGTCGTTGACCATGACGCCCTCGAACCCGTCGACGTCGGTCCACCAGCGCAGCTGGGCGCCCTGCTGCCAGTTCCAGGCGCGGGTCGTCCCGATCTTGTGGAACTTGGGCTTGCGGGCCGTCGGGTCCACCCAGCCGATCTCGGCGGGGTCGCTCGGTTCGGGGAAGCGATCGACGAAGTTGGTCCGGTGCACGAGCAGCTTGGCGCCGGTCGAGTCCCACGGGCACTTGTCGTAGTACCCGAACCAGTAGTGCAGCCCGTCGTCGGGCGTGACGCGCCGGATGGAGCACTCGCGTTCGATCATGCGCCCGCTCCCGAATCCGCGTCGCGCATCACGCGGTCGCGGAGCTCCTTGGCGGGCGAGCCCGCGCAGACTTTCCAGTCGCCCAGATCGCGGAAGACGCTCGACCGCGCGCCGACGACGGCGCCGTCGCCGATCGTCACGCCCGGCGCGACGAAGACATCCGCCGCGACCCAGGCGTGCTCGCCGATCGTGATGTCGAAGGGCGTCAGCGGGAAGTTGGGGTGCTCGAAGTCGTGCGTCGCGCCGCAGAGGTAGGTGAACTGGGAGATCGTGGTCCGCTTGCCGATCGTGATCTTGCCGACGCAGTAGACGATGACGTCGTCGCCCAGCGTGGCGTACTCGCCCAACGTCAGGTTCCAGGGGGCCCAGATCTTCGCGCCGGGGTAGGGGCGGGCGTTCGAGGCGACGTCGGCGCCGAAGAGCCGGAGGAGCATGACCCGCCAGCGGTGGAATGGCCGGGGGGACCACCGAAACAGGGTGCCCTGCACAACCCCCCAGAGCACCCGCCCGATCCGCTGCTTGGTCGAGTGCGGCGAGACCAGGTTGGGCTTGGCGGCGGGCATGACCAACGCCTCGGCGTCGTCGGATGCGGCGGCGGGCGGGTTGGTGTCGGCTGGATCGGTCATGGGCGCCCCGTCCGCGGGCGGTTGGGGGGTGCCCCTGAACCCGCCCGCGTGAGGGGACGATCGTATCGAACGGACCCCCACAGGCAAACCGGCCGAGAAGCCGGGGCGGCGTCCGGACAGCCCCGGCGTAGGATCGCCGCTCGCACCCGCCCAGAGACCCGATGACGCCCGAGACCAAGCCCAACTCGTCCGGTCGCCCGCTCCGGGTGGTGCTGGTGAACCAGTACTGCTACCCGGACGTGGCGTCCACGGGGCACCTGATCCACGACCTGGCGATCGAGCTCGCCGGACGCGGGCTGCAGGTCGAGGTGCTGACGACCCAGCCCAGCTACGGCGACAAGGACACGTGGGTCGATTGCCCCAAGGTCCAGGTCGAGGGCGGGGCGACCTTCAAACGCGTCTGGGTGCCCCGGGTGAGCAAGAACGTCCTCGCCGGGCGGGCGATGAAGGACGGGGTCTTCCTGCTGCAGCTCGGCGTGCGGATGCTCTTCGGGTCGCGGCACGACACGGTCTATCTCTACTCGACCGCGCCGCCGTACGGCGCGATCGTGGGCGCGGCGGTCGGGCTGGTCCGCCGGCACCGGTACGTGACGCTGCTTTATGACAGCTACCCGCAGCTCGCGACGTGGGTCGGGACGTTCAAGAAAGGCAGCCTGATCGAGAAGGTCTGGCACCGGGTCAACCGGTTCTTCTACGGGCGCGCGAGCGAGGCGATCGTGCTGTGCAAGGCGGCCAAGCGGTTGGTCTGCGAGAACTACCCGATCGATCCCGATCGCGTGCACCCGATCGCGAACTGGGCGCCGCCCGGGTTCGAACCCGTCGCGAAGCAGGACACGAACTTTGCGCGCGAGCAGGGGCTGAACGACGATTTCGTGCTGTTGTACTCCGGCAACATGGGGCTGTACTACGACTTCGAGACCGTGCTCGGGGCGGCGGAGTTGCTCAAGGACGAGCCGTTCAGGCTCGTGATCGTCGGCGGCGGGGGCAAGAAGGCGGACGTCGTCAAGCAGGTCGAGGATCGGAACCTCACGAACACGACGGTGCTGCCCTACCAGCCGTTCGAGACGCTCAACGACTCGCTCAACGCGTGCGACGCGTCGCTCGTGACGATCGCCGAGGGGATCGAGGGGATCAGCTTTCCCAGCAAGCTGTACACGTCGCTGGCGGTGGGGAAAGCGATCGTCGCGATCAGCGAGGATTGGTCCGAGCTGCGCGAGAAGGTGGAGGCGGCCGACTGCGGCGTGTGGGCCGAGCTGGGCGACGCCGAGGGGCTGGCGGCGAAGCTCCGCGAGCTGATCCACGATCCGGCGCGCACGGCGGCGATGGGCGAGCGGGCCCGGTCGCTCTTCGAGCTCGAGTACACCCGCGAGGCATCCGCGAGCAAGTACGAACAGGTCCTGCGCCTCGCGGACCCCAACGCGACGGGCGCCGAGCGCACCGAGCGCCGGGCGAAGCTCAAGGAGCGGCTCGGCGCGTCGGACATCCCGGCCGAGGAGGCGGCGTCGTGAGTGCCGAGAGGAATGACACGCTGCGCGTGCTGATCGTCACCGAGGACGATCCGCTGTACGTCATCAAGTTCTTCGAGGTCTTCTTCGCGGAATACCCGAAGGACCGGTTCGATCTCATCGGCATCACGGTGGACGAGGCGTTCCACGAGCCGATCTGGAAGACCGCGAAGCGCATGTGGGGGTTCTACGGGCCCGTTGACTTCGTGCGCGTCGGGATGCGCTTCGCGATGGCGAAGCTGAGCCGGCGGTCGATCCTGACGCTCGCGACGAAGGCGGGCGTGAAAGAAGTCCCGTGCACGAGCGTGAACGACCCGGCGTACATCGAGCGCGTGCGCGCGATGAAGCCGGACGTGATCGTGTCCGTCGCGGCGCCCGAGATCTTCAAGAAGGGGATCCTTGAGTCGGCGCGGCTGGGGTGCGTGAACATCCACTCCGGGCGGCTGCCGGTCTACCGGGGGATGATGCCCAACTTCTGGCAGCTCCTGCACGAGGAGCCCTGCGCGACGGTCACGGTGCACGAGATGGTCGAGAAGCTCGACGCGGGCGGCATCCTGGACACGCTCGAGGTGCCCATCACACCGGTTTCCGAGGGCGGGGACGCGCTCGATCGCCTGATCGTGGAGACGAAGCGCGGCGGGGCCCGCCTGATGATCTCGGTGCTGGACCGCCTGCGGAAGGGCGAGATCGATGCGACGCCGATCGACATGACGGAGAAGAAGTACTTCAGCTTCCCCAAGCCGGCGGACGTGAGGAAGCTGCGGAAGTTGGGCCACAGGATGCTGTGACGGGGGCCATCGGGAATGGGCAATAGGCAATAGGAAGGCGTTTCCCTGGCCCTCTTCCCCATTACCTATTGGCTATTCCCTACGGTGAACACATGACGTGGACGCAAGCCCCGAATTCCGCCGCGATGTCCATCGACGTCGAGGACTGGTTCCAGGTCGAGAACCTGAAGGCCGTCGTCGCGCGGGATACGTGGGACGAGCGCGAGCTGCGCGTCGAGCGGAACACGGACCGGATGCTCGAGCTGATGGACGCCGCGGGCGTGACGTGCACGTGCTTCATCCTCGGGTGGGTCGCCGAGAAGTGCCCGGGGCTGATCAAGCGCATCGCCGACGCGGGGCACGAGATCGCGAGCCACGGGTACGGGCACGACCTGATCTACACGCTCAGCCAGGACGATTTCCGCGAGGACATGAAGCGCGGCAAGGGGATCGTCGAGGACATCACCGGCGCGGACATCCGCGGCTACCGCGCGCCGAGCTTCTCGATCACCGACTGGGCGATCGACATCCTGCAAGAGCTCGGCTTCACGTACGACTCGAGCGCGTTCCCGACCGTCGCGCACGACCGCTACGGCAAGCTGACCGGGCTCAAGCCGGGCGTGCCGATCCAGGAGATCCGCCCGGGGTTCACCGAGGCGTGCGTGTCGGTCGTGCGGTTCGGGCGCAAGGGCATGCCCTGGGCGGGGGGCGGGTACTTCCGGCTGTATCCCTACGCGATGTTCCGCTGGGGCGTGAAGCGGGTGCTCGCGTCGGGGTCGCCGTACGTGTTCTACATCCACCCGTGGGAAATCGACCCCGGGCAGCCCCGGATGAGCGGGCTGAAGAAGTCGCACGCGTTCCGGCACTACAACCACCTGGCCGAGTGCGACGGGCGGTTCGACCGGTTGCTGAATGACTTCGCGTGGTGCCCGGTGCGGGAGATGCTGGCGGCGCACCCGCCGAAGTGAAGACCCCTCACCCCGGCCCTCTCCCCAGCGGGGAGAGGGAGGCCTTTCACGCGGGCGGGTCGGTCGTCCGGAAGCTCATGGTGTACTGCGAGCCGTAGATCGGGTAGTCCGCGCGGACGCGGTAGCCGCGGAGCTGGTCGCTCTCGAACCCGGCGCTGGCGCACACGTGCTCGATGAGCGAGCGGTACCGGCGGACCGCGTCGGACCCGAACCGCGTCGCGCCCCGGCCGAGGTGCTCGACGCTCGCGAGCAGATCGAACTGATCGATGTCGCGCGAGGGGTCGTTCCGGTCGGCGGTGCCTCGGATCGTGGAGTCGTAGATCCGCAGGTCGGGGTGTTCCTCGGGGAAGACCTCGGGGTGGACGAACACGTCGAGCTGGAACTTCTTGGCGGGGATCGCAATGTCCGACGACGCCCAGGCGCGGCGCCCGCGCGAGCGGGGGAGGTGCCGCGGGATCTCGGCCCGGTTCACCTCGCACGTCACGACATCCGCCGGCTCGCCCAGCCCCACGCCCTCGAGCACGTAGTGCGTGTGCTCGCCGACCACGTGCCCCGCGAGCGTCGGCACGGGCTCGGTGCTGAACTCGGGGACCACCGTTGAGGGCACCGACTCGACCGGCTCGCCCGCGAGGGTGAGCGGGCGGCGCGCGCCCGGCGCCTCGACCGAGCGGTGCGACGTGAACTTGACCGTCACGCCCGGGCGCAGGCGGCGGACGCCGCGGACCGCTTTGATCCACACAACGTCGATGTGATCGCCGTCGTCGTTGGGCCAGAAGATCGCCGCCTCGGCGAACACGTCCGCCTCGACGCCCTTGAGCTGGCTCATCGCTCGGAAGGCGGTCTGCATGCGGCGGAGCTCAAACTCGCGCCGCGCTTCGGGCACCCAGGCGCTGAGCACCGCTTCGAGCGCGCTGCGGTCGCCCAGATCGGATCGGATGAGCGACTCGAACCGGTCGATCGCGGCGTGGGCCGCGGCGAGGTCCGTCGCGGCGACGCCCAGCCGCTCGCTCGCCTTGAGCACACGCCGCAGCGGGTCCGGGCCCGGGGCGCGGTGCATGGCGCTCATGGCGTCCGGCGAGCGGACCGCTTTGAGCAGGCGCGATGCGAGGACCTTGTCCACCCCGAGCTCCGTCGCGAGCCGCTGGGGGCCGGCGTCCGACCCGGGGACCTGTTCCAGCACCTTGACAAGCCCGGCGAGCAGAGCATCCCCCGTCTGGGTGATGCGGAGCTCGAGGGTCGCGTCCTCGTTGCTTGGGTTTGAAAGGGCGTTGACGGGCACGAGCGGGGTCCTCGGGGTCAGAACCGGCCTCAGGCATCTTGAGGGCGGGCTCGGCATGCTACCACGCGGGCCCACCAAGCGCCAGATATTTCTTGGCAGTTTCCTGGAAACTTCCTTGAACGATGGTCCGTGTCCAGATACAACTCGGATCGTCGGGGATGCGATCCCCCGCGGCGGCGTGTGCCGGCGCGCGAGAGACGAGACGGCCCGGATCCGCCGGGCGGAGCAGAAAGGCGAGACCATGAACAGCTTCAAGAGTGCAGCGGCGTGCGGCGCGATGGCCTTGGTCGTCGCGGGCGGCGCGGCGATGGGCGGCGAGATCTTCAACACCGGCACCCCCGAGCCCGGGTTCTTCGGGTTCTTCGGGTACGACGTCTTCGAGGGCCAGTCGGTCGGCGTCGCGTTCACCGTCGATCAGGACTACACCCTCGACAGCGTCGGGCTGTGGATGATGAACAACAACTTCGACTTCGCGGGCGCGCCCTACACCGTCTCGCTGCAGACCTCGGGCCCGGCGGACGTCGGACCGGAAGGCCCGTCGGGCGTGGTCCTCGAGTCGTGGGACGTGCAGACCGCCGCGATTGGATGGAACCCCATCCTCGAGACGCAGACCTCGGTGCTCAATGTCCTGCTCGAGGCGGGCCAGACGTACTGGATCGTCGCCGAGTCAGACTCGCCCCCGCTCATCGATGCAGTCTGGGTCGCGTCGTCTCAGGACACCCCGGTGTTGAACGGGAACACGAACGCGGCGAACCCGACGCCCGGTTGGTACACGGGCTACTCGCAGGGCGCGCCGGGCCTGGTGATCAACGCAACGCTGGTGCCCGCCCCGGCGGGCGCGTTGGCGCTCGCGGGCCTGGGCATCGTCGGGACGCGTCGCCGGCGCTGATCGGCTGACCCACTTCTCTCCGAGACGCGGCCGAACCTTCTCTTGGGCTCGGCCGCGTTTGCGCGCGCTCTCGGCGCGATCGGACGCTCACACCGGCTGCGGCTGGGCGTCCATGTAGACGACCTCGGCGGGCGGGGTGTGCCAGGTCGCGTCCATGTTCTTGCCGCCCGCCTGGTACCAATCGACCATCCGCTTGATGCCCTCAGCCAGGCTCACCTTGGGCTGATAGCCCGCGTTGAGCAGCTTGTCGGCTTCGAATTTGGTCTGGGTCTTGAAGAGCTTGCGGATGCGGGCCGTCGAGATCGGCAGGTTCTTGCCCGTCAGCTTGATAACGACGTCGAAGGGCAGGCCCATCAGCATGCCCAGCCAGTAGGGCACGCCCGGCGCCGGCTTCTTGCCCAGGCACTTGCTCACCTGGTCGGAGATCTGGGTGCTCGTGAAGTCGGGCTTGTCGATGTAGTTGAAGACCTCGAACGGCGCGAGCTCGCGGCTGGGCTTGGACTCGTTCAGCCCGAGCAGGAACAGCGTCGCGTCCACGATGTTCTCGACGTACGACAGCGACTTGATGTTCGAGCCCTCGCCGAACCGGAGGTATTTGCCCGAGTCGATCTGGCGGATGAGCGAGTACATGTTCGCGAAGTTGTCCGGGCCGAACGTGACGGTGGGGCGGATGACGAGCGCGCGGCGGCCGTCGCCCTTTCGCGTCCAGGCTTCGAGGACCTTCTCGCCGGCGAGCTTGGACCCGCCGTAGG
The DNA here is from genome assembly GCA_040219655.1 of Phycisphaerales bacterium. Lineage (GTDB taxonomy): Bacteria > Planctomycetota > Phycisphaerae > Phycisphaerales > UBA1924 > BQJQ01. The sequence goes on from JAVJSB010000001.1 coordinate 44,058, forward strand.
GCGAGTTGGGCTGGGTGGGGGCGTCCTCGTGGTGGGGTTCGGGCGCGTCGCCGTAGGTCGCGACGGTGGAGTAGAAGACGACGGTGCGAACGCCGACCTCGTCCATCGCGTCGAGCAGGGTCTGGGTGCCCGTCTCGTTGACGGAGTAGTACGTCGCGTCCTCGATGCCGAAGTCGTGGTGGGCCGCGGCGAGGTGGACGACCAGGTCCACGCCTTCGAGCGCGCGCACGCAGGCGGCCTTGTCGCGGACGTCGCCCTGCAGGTGCGGGCGATCGGCGGCGAGCCCGCCCTCGGGCGAGATGATGTCGAGCGTGGTGGTGTCGTGCCCGAGCTCGGCGAGATCGCGGTGGAAGTAGGACGCGATGAACCCGGACCCGCCAGTGACGAGGATCTTCACAGCTGCTCTCCTACAGACGCCCCAGACGCGTGGGGCGGGACCACCAGTACCGTAATCGGCCCGCGCGGGTTCGTCCTGAGTCGCGATCCAAGGAGCGCGGGGGAGGGAGCCTGGAGCGTGAGCGACCGGGTCTTCGCGTCAAGGTGGACAATACCGGGTTGGTCCGAAGAACCGGTCGCTCACGCTCGCGGCTCCCTGAGATCGGTCATGCACCATTCCCGAACCCGAACACGAGCGGCACCAGGGCGATCGTGATGATCCCGGCGAGGATCGTCAGGGGCCCGCCGAACCGCGTGTAATCGGACCATCGGTACCCCCCCGGGCCCATGACCATCAGGTTCGTCTGGTACCCGATGGGCGTGGAGAACTCGCAGCTCGCGGCGACCGCGATCGCGACGGCGAAGGGGAGCAGGGGCAGGCCCGCCTCGGACGTGACGCTCAGGGCAATGGGGAACATGAGCACCGCCGCCGCGTTGTTCGTCATGAACATCGTGAAGACGAGCGTGAGGGCGTAGATCACGGCGAGCAGCACCCACGGGGCCGACCCCTGGGTGAGCTCGATGGCGGCGTGCGCGATGGTGGCGGCGAGCCCGGAGTTCTCCATCGCCGCCTTGATGCCGAACGCGGCGCCGATGACGACGAGCACCTGCCAGTCGATGCCCGATCGCGCCTGCGGGCCGGTGCAGCATCGGAAGAGGACCATCCCGCCCGCCGCCGCCATCGCGCCGACCATGGGCGTGACGACGCCCGACGTGATCGCGACGACGAGGAACGCGAGGATGATCAGCGCGATCCACGCCCGGTCGTGGCGCAGCGTCGCCGGGTCGCGGCGCTCGGTGACCAGGTGGAAATCGTTGGACGACCCGTGGCGCTCGGCGAACCCGGACGGCGCCTCCATCAGCAGCGTGTCGCCCGGGCGCAGGCGCATGTCCCCGATTTTGCCCTCGAGCGCCTGCCCGGCACGGTGGACGGCGACGATGACGGCCCCGTACTTCGTGCGGATGCCCGAGCGGCGGACCGTCTGCCCGGCGAGCTGGGACTCGCTCGACACCACCGCCTCGATCAGGCGCAGGTTCGGGCGGTACGCCATGCCCTGGTTCCCGGTGGGCTCGAGGCCCTTGATCTGCTGGAGATCCACGACGGACTCGAGCGCGCCGACGAACGCGAGCACGTCGCCCTCGCGGACGATCTCGCCCGGGCCGACCGCGACGACGGACTCGCCATCGCGCTCGATGCGCGACAGGAACAGCCGCGGCAGGTGGCGCAGCCCGGCCTGCTCGACGGTCTTGCCGATGATGGGGGAGCTGGGGCGGACCTTGAGCGTCGCGTAGTACTCGCGGGCGCCCGGGGCGTCGCCGCCCTTGGGCGCGCGGTCCGGCAGGAGCTTGTTCCCAAACAGCAGGATGTACCCGACCCCCGCGATCGCGACGGGCACGCCGACCCACGCGAGGGTGAACATGCCGATGGTCTCGATCCCCGCGTCCGGGTTCGCGCTCGCGTGCTGGGCGAGCATGCCCGCGACGACGACGGTCGTGCTCGTCCCAATGAGCGTGCAGACGCCGCCGAGGATGCTCGCGAAGCTCAGCGGCATGAAGAGCTTGCTCGCGGGCAGCATGTTTCGGCGGGCGATGCGGTCCAGGGTGGGCAGGAACATCGCGACGATCGGCGTGTTGTTCACGAACGCGCTCAGGCCCGCCACCGGCAGCGCCAGCCGGGCCTGGGCCTCGCGGACGGTCTTGGGCCTGCCCAGCACGCGGGCGGTGAGCATGTTCATCGCGCCCGTCTCGCGCATCGCCGTCGCGACGATGTAGAGGAACGCGACGGTGATGACGCCCGGGCTCGCGAACCCGGCGACGGCCTGGTCCGGCTGGACGACGCCCGCGACGAGCAGGACGAGCAGGGCGCCCATCATCACGATGTCCGCGCCGAACCGCCCGACGGCGAGCGTCGCGACCATCGCCAGGATGAGCAGGCCCGTCAGCCAGGCGTGCCAGTCTGGAGGGCTCGGGGGCATCGGATCAAGGGTATCGGGCGTTCCGGGCTGCCCCCTGAACGGGATCCGGCGGGCAAGGGGGATCCGACGAGCCGCGACCGTGCGGGAGCGGACTTCACCACGCCCCTCGTCGGGCCAGACCGCTCCTTCACGGTCGCGGCTCGTTCAATCCCGTGACGATGCCCGGTGCCCGCCTTCGGCCCGCCAGGGCGAAGGCGGCCGCATCGTGCTTCGCCCTGCGGGCCGAAGCACGGCACCGTTCGGGTGCCATGGGCAAGCGGAGCTTGCCCGTGCCCTTTGCACCACGGGCAAACACGTTTGCCCATGGCACCCAGCCGATGGCGTGATCGGGTGCCGTGGAGACGGCGAAGCCTTCTCCACGCGTTGGGTCTCACGAGGAAGAGAATCTGATCGTGGAGAAGCCGAAGACGGCGTCTCCACGGCACCCGGCGGTCAATCTTGGCCGGAGGGTCTGTCGTCTTGAGGCGTACCAGAGTCCGCCCGCATGTAGAGAAGCCCGAGGAGGAACGCAACAGCCGCGCACACGAGCGGCGCGGTGCACATGACGATCAGCACAAACTTTCTTGCACCGACCGTGTAGGGTCCCTCACGAATGAATGTGCTGACCAACAACGGGATCCCGAGAGCGATATTGAACACGAACGACGCGAGAGCGCCCAGTCTCGGTGACCGAATCACCGCCGGCGGTGCGACCGCGCCCACCCCCGCGAACAAGAGCCAGAACACAGCTACAGCTAAGCTCGTGAAGAGCAGCACAACACCCATCATCGCGCCTGCGACGCTGCTCACGAGCGTGATGAGAACCGCTCGTTTCACTCCCGCCCGATCCCCAACGCCTCGATCGCCGCGAGCATGAGCCCGTGCACGCGCGGCGGGGCGCAGACGATGCCCTTGTTCTTCTCCAGCCCGCGCCCGTGCCCGAAATCCAGCTCATTGCCGAAGATGTCGGAGACGGCCGCGCCGGACTCGGCGGCGATCAGCGCGCCCGCCGCGTGGTCCCAGATCCGCTCGATGTACCCCTTCTTCGCGGGCAGGCGCAGGTACGCGTCCGCCTGCCCGCGGGCGACGACGGCGTACTTGCACTGGCTATCGATGCGCACGGGCTCGCCCACGGGGTGGTCCGTCTCGCGTTCGATCCACTCGAGCATCCGGTCGGTGTCCGACACGCTCGAGTGCGCCTTCTCGACGGAGGCGGTGATGCAGATCTCCTGATCCTCGTCGTGGTCGAGGCGGGTGAGGCGGGTGGAGTCGTCGTGGGCGGACTCCAATGAGCTCTCATACACGCCGTCGCCGCGGATCGCCCAGTAGAGGCAGCCCTTGTCATCGGGCACGTCGAGCGGCTCGGACATGTCCGTCGGGAGGTTCGGGCATCCCATGATGCCGACGACGGGCGTCGCGTCCTCGATGTACGCGAGCGCGACGGCGTACTGCTGCCCGCGCAGGAAGCCCTTGGTGCCATCAATCGGATCGAGCGTCCAGAAGGGGGCGCCGCCCGGCTCGTGGTCGCCCAGGTCGATGGCGTCGAGCAGGTCGTACTCGCTGACGCCCGGCCAGACCTCGGCGGCCGCGGCGAGGGCGGCCTCCAGGTGCTTCTCGTGCGCCGCGTCGCGGAGGAACGCGCTGGTCTCCTCGGCGACGAGCTTGATGTCGCCTAATCGCTCGCGCAGGGCGTACGCGACGACGGCCTGCGAGGCGAAGTCGGCGACGGTCACGGGCGAGCGGTCGTCCTTGGTGATCTTGCGCACCTGGTCGAGCGCGCCCTGGACCTCGTTGCAGACGATGGAGGCGGCGACGACGGCGTCACGCCCCGCTTCGGCGAGTTTGGCGTAATCGGGCATGCCCGATCATTGGCCCCCCCGACGACCAACCCCGAAATCACGGATTCGTGACGGGAGGCGGGACGCGGGGCGTCCCCGTGCGGTGGCAACGCCCGGTTCCTGGGCAGCACAAGGGGACGGCATGAACGCCAAGATCATCGGAGCGGCGGCGGTCGCGCTCGTCGGCGTCGGGCTCGCGGCCTGGAGCGTCGCCGGGCAATTGGGCGGAAGCGCCAAGAGCGTCCGATCGGCGAGCGGGGGCTGGGAGGCAAACCGGGACGCGCCGCCCGAACCCCACGCGAGCGCCGAAGAATTCATCGCCGCGGACGACCCGGACGCCGCCGATCGGGCGCGCGAAGCGGGCATCGAGTTGCCCGTCGAGGCGGGCGCCCCGCGACGCCTGGTGGGCCCGAACGGCGAGCCCATGGGCCCGATGCCCGCGTGGATGTCCCCGATCGAGGCGCCCGAGCAAGGCTGGTCGTTCCGGCGCGTTTCGGATGCGGCGGACGCCGCCGCCGCGCTCGAAGACGGCGTGATGGCGCTCGAAGACGAGGTGACCCGCAACGACACGCTCGGCGCGCTGGCGGGCGCGTCCAGGCTCTCGATCATCGAGTCGTGGAAGCGTTTCACGCGGCCGATCCTCGCCGACGACCCCGCCGCCTTCGCGAGCGCGGTCGCGACGCTCGGCGGGCTCGCGTCGGAGATTTCAGAGAGCGATTCGCCCGACGGGGCCGTGGACGGCTTGTTCCGCCGGCTGTCGGGGTTCCTCGCGGGCGCGGCGATCGACTGGGCGGCGTCCACCACGCGCAAGGCGGACGCGGCGAACCCGATGGACATCCCCAGACGCCCGCGCCTGCCCGACGGCGTGCGGCTCGAGGGCTCGAGCATCCCGATGATGACGATGGTGATGCGCAACGAAGGCCCGGACGGCGCGGCCAGCGAACGCCGGGCCGTCTCGATCCCACTCCAGGCCATCTTCGTCAACGCGGCGGAGGCGGCGGAGAACGGCGCGCCCGTCGTCGAGGTCTGGACGCCCGCGTCCATCCGGGGCGGCGCCGGCGGCGCCCCCGACGCGGGCGTGGGCACGTACATGGTCTGGGTCGCCGACGACCGGCTCTGGGCGCCCGTCGCGATGCGGATCACGATCGAGTCGGACGAGGGGCGCAGCGCCCTCGACCGCGTGCAAGAGGGGGGTTGATGATGCGCCGCCGAGACACGAGCCGCGACGCCTTCACGCTCATCGAGGTGCTGGTCGTCATCGGGATCATCGGCATCCTGCTCGCGATCCTGCTGCCCGCGCTGGGCAAGGCGCGGACGGCCTCCCGCCGCACCGTCGCGCTCGTGAACGCGCGCACCGTCGCGACGGCGTTCGAGGAATACCTCAACGCCAACGATGATGCCTATCCCTTCATCCCCGCGACGGAAGACCCGTACATCCCGGGCGGGGGCGAGGCGGTCTACTTCACGTGGTGGCCGGAGAACACCGTCATCGGCGTGAGCGACCTCTTCTCGCTCGAGTGGGCGTGGCCGGCGGTGCTCAATTCCGTCGCGCCGTGGGAAGAGAACTACCCGGTGTGGGTCTCGCCCGGCAAGGAGACGGCGCTTCCCACAGAACCCCCCGATTTCTCGGGCGACGGGGGCGAGCCCGCGGAAGAGCAGATCTCCTGGCGCCTGTCGTCGGCGTTCCTGGGCGACCCGAAGATCTGGGACGTGGACGAGCCCGAGTCCGATCCCGCGCTGCACCGCGCGGTGCGCCGGCAGGAGGTCACGTTCGCCGCGAGCAAGGTGCTCCTTTGGGACACGCACCTGGCGTACCTCACCAAGCGGCCCGAGCTGAAGGAAGGCCACTGGAACGCGCCGACGCCAATGGCGTTCGCCGACGGGCACGCCGAGACGCGCAACCCGCTCGACGCGCGCGCGGGCGTCGCGAACGGGCTCCGGTTCGGAGATGACCGACGCCTGCACAACACGCCGGGCGGGGTGAAGGGCGTGGATTACTGAGCGGTCCGCAGCCGGTCGATCGCAGCCAGGCAGCGCTCGACGGATTGCTCGATGCTCAGCTCGGCTGTGGGCAGCGTCACCTCGGGCGACTCGGGCGCTTCGTAGGGGTCGTCGATGCCCGTGAACCCTGTGATCTCGCCCGCGCGGGCTTTCTTATAGAGCCCCTTGGGGTCGCGCGATTCGCACACCTCGATCGGCGTGTCGACGAAGACCTCGACGAACGCCAGCCGCGCGTCCTCGTGCAGCTTCCGAACGCGGGCCCGGTCCGCCCGGTAGGGGCTGATGAAGCTCGTGATCGCGACGACGCCGGCGTCGGCGAAGAGCTTGCTGACCTCGCCGATTCGGCGGATGTTCTCCTCGCGGTCGTCCGCGGAGAAGCCCAGGTTGGCGTTGAGCCCGTGGCGGACGTTGTCGCCGTCCAGGCGGTAGGCGAAGACGCCGCGCTCGATCAGGGCGTGCTCGAGGGCGCTGGCGATGGTGGACTTGCCCGAGCCCGAGAGCCCGGTCATCCAGACCGTCGCGCCGACGGCCGAGAGCTTGTCACGCCGGAGCTCGCGCGAGACCGCCCCCTCGTGCCAGACCACGTTCTCTGGCGGGTTCGGCCGATCGGGGTTGGGCGGTGTTTCGGGCATGGGCTTGGGCTCCCGGGTTCGTTGGATACCCTATCGCTCTCTGAGGGTTGGCAGGGGACGGATCGCGGCATGACCGAGCAGCAAGGCGAGACCATCGAGCAGGCGATCCCGGAGTACGGGTGGTCCACCAAGCCCGAAGCGGGCGTCGCCCGCGAGCTGCTGCCGCGCATCCGGGCGATCCTCGAGCGCGAGGGCGTCAGGCCGGGCGCCCGCCTGCTGGACGTCGGGTGCGGCAACGGGTTCGTCGGGGGCAGCCTGTCGAACAACGGGTACGACGTGACCGGGCTCGACCCGTCGGCCGAGGGCATCGAGATCGCCCGCGGGAAGTTCCCCGGCGCCCGCTGGGAGCAGATGCTGGCGGAGGAGGACGTTCTGGAGCGCCTGCACGCCGAGCCCTTCGACGTGGTGATCTCGACGGAGGTGGTGGAGCACGTCTACACGCCGCTCGCGTGGGCCCGGGCGTGCCGCAGCGCGCTGCGTCCGGGCGGGATGTTCGTCTGCTCGACGCCCTACCACGGGTATCTCAAGAACCTGCTGATCTCGGTGCGCGGCGGGTGGGACAAGCACGCCGACCCCTTGTGGGATGGCGGGCACATCAAGCTCTGGTCCGTGCCGACGCTGCATCGGCTGTTCGATCTCGCGGGGTTCGAGCGGGTCGCGTGGGAGGGCGTGGGGCGGATGCCGCTGCTGTGGAAGAGCATGCTCATGCACGGGCGTCGCCCGGCCGATGGGGCCTGAGGGGGCCCGCCGGGGGCAGCGGAATGGGGCCCAAGTCCCGCCGCCGCCTATCGTTTGGGCCCGACGTGAAGGACCGACGACCCGCATGACGAACTACCGCCTCAACCATCTCCGCCAGCTCGAGGCCGAGGCGATCCACATCATGCGCGAGGTCGCCGCGGAGTTCGAACGCCCCGCGCTGATGTTCTCCGGCGGGAAGGACTCGATCGTCATGGTCCGGCTCGCCGAGAAGGCGTTCCGCCCCGCGAAGTTCCCCTTCCCGCTGCTGCACGTCGATACCGGGCACAACTTCCCCGAGGCCCTCCAGTTCCGCGACGACCTGGTCAAGTCGCTCGACGAGCGCCTGATCGTCGCGAAGGTGCAGGAGCTGATCGACACGGGCGAAGCCGTCGAGGACCCCGGGCAGTGGCCCAGCCGCAACAGGGCCCAGATCCCGACGCTGCTCAAGGCGATCGAGACGCACCGGTTCGACGCCCTCTTCGGCGGCGCCCGACGCGACGAAGAAAAGGCCCGCGCCAAGGAGCGCATCTTCAGCTTCCGCGACGAGTTCGGGCAGTGGGACCCCAAGAACCAGCGCCCCGAGCTGTGGGACGTCTACAACGCCCGCATCCGCATGGGCGAGCACATCCGCGTCTTCCCCATCTCGAACTGGACCGAGATGGACGTCTGGCAGTACGTCAAACTCGAGGACATCGCCGTCCCCTCGATCTACTTCACGCATCAGCGGGACGTGGTTACCCGCATGGGCCAGCTCATGCCCGTGGGCGACGCGCCGTTCGAAGCGAAGGAAGGCGAGCCGGTCGAGTACTCGAAGACCGTCCGCTTCCGCACGGTGGGGGACATGTCGTGCACCGCCGCGACGGAGAGCCCCGCGAGCACGATCGACGACATCATCGCCGAGGTCGCCGGCGCCCGGGCGTCCGAGCGCGGAGCGCGGATGGACGACAAGACGAACGAAGCCGCGATGGAAGACCGGAAGAAGGAGGGGTATTTCTGAGCAATGAGCAGACAGGGATGAGCAGTGAGGAGGAATCCCGCTGCCGCACACCTCACTGCTGACTGCTCAATGCTGATTGCTCATGTCCCCCGACACCGCCCCCAACCCGACGTTCTCCTCCGAGGCCTATCTCGACATGGACCTGCTGCGCCTGCTCACCTGCGGCAGCGTGGACGACGGCAAGTCCACGCTCATCGGGCGGCTGCTGTTCGACTCCAAGTCGATCTTCGAGGACCAGCTCGAAGCCGCCCAGGTGGCGAGCCTCAATCGCGGCGACGAGCGGGTGAACCTCGCGCTCCTGACCGACGGCCTGCGCGCCGAGCGCGAGCAGGGCATCACCATCGACGTCGCCTACCGCTACTTCGCGACGCCCAGGCGCAAGTTCATCATCGCCGATTGCCCCGGGCACGTGCAGTACACGCGGAACATGGTCACCGGCGCGAGCACGGCGAACCTGGCGCTGATCCTCGTCGATGCCCGCCACGGCGTGATCGAGCAGACACGCCGGCACGCCTTCATCGCTTCGCTGTTGCGCATCCCGCACATGGTCGTCTGCATCAACAAGATGGACCTGGTGGACTGGGACGAGGACGTCTTCGAGCAGATCCGGACGGACTTCGTGGGCTTCGCGGCACGCCTGGAGACGACCGACATCTCGTTCATCCCGATGAGCGCGCTCAACGGCGACAACGTGGTTGACCGCTCGGACAACACGCCGTGGTACGACGGGCCCAGCCTGCTGCACCATCTCGAGAACGTCCACATCGCCTCAGACAGAGACCTGATCGACCCGCGGATGCCCGTGCAGTGGATCATCCGCCCGCAGTCCGATGCCTACCACGACTACCGCGGGTGCGCGGGCAAGGTCGCGTCGGGCGTCTTCCGCCCGGGCGACGAGGTCATGGCGCTGCCCAGCGGGCTCACGACGACGATCGAATCGGTGGACATCGGGGGCGAGCCCATCGAGTCCGCCTTCCCGCCCATGTCCGTCGCGCTGCGCCTCGCCGACGACATCGACGTCTCGCGCGGTGACATGATCTGCAAGCCCGGCAACAAGCCGATGGTCACGCAGGACCTCAACGCGATGGTCGTCTGGATGCACCAGACGCCGATGACGCCCGGGAAGAAGTACGCGATCAAACACACGACGAACGCCGCCCGGTGCGTGATCAAGGACCTCGCCTACCGGATGGACATCCAGACCCTGCAGCGCGACGAGAGCGCGACGGAGCTGGGTCTCAACGAAATCGGCCGCGTGAACCTCCGCGTCACCAAGCCCCTGCTGTGCGATACCTACCGCACGTGCCGGCAGACGGGCAGCTTCATCATCATCGACGAAGCGAACAACGTGACCGCCGGCGCCGGGCTCATCACCGGCTCGAACGACTGACCAATCCATCCTCTCCCTTCGCCGACGGGGGGTGTCGGCGAACCCGAAGGAGGGGGTCTTCCGGCTCCGGGTGCCACGGGTTGACCCGAGGGGCAACCCGTGTTTGCGTTCGGCATCGTTGCACGGCTTGCGAGCCAAGCCGTGGCACCCTTCTGGTTCGAGCCGATCAGCTCTGGGCCCTGCCGCCCGAGTTGCCGGGCGTCGCCGAGTCGATCAACGCGAGCACCGCGCCCGCGTTCTGGTTGCCGATCTGCATCGACGCGAGCTGCGCCTGCTGGAGGATCTGGTTGCGGACGAGGTTCGCGGTCTCGGCGGCGAAGTCCGTGTCCTCGATCCCGCTGCGCACGCCCGTGAGCGCTTCGAGTTCCGCGGCTTTCGCGGCGATCTCGGACGCATTCGCGTTCATCTTGGCGCCGATCGTCGCCCGCTGGCCGGCGACCATGCCCACGGCGCCATCGACGAGTTCCTGCGTCTGCTCGAGGTTCCCGCTTGTCAGGCTCAGCGCGCCGCCCGACTTCATGTTCGCGAGCGTCCACCGCAGGTCGTCGGCATCGGAGTCGTCGGAGATCCCGTCGACCGAGCCGAAGCTTTGGAGGGTCTCGCTGAAGAGCCGTTGCCCGTTGAACGTGCCGGTGAGCAGCACGTCCTCCATGCCGGCGAGAATGCCGTCGACGTCGAGCTGGAGCGCTTCGAGCTCGGCGTCCGAGCGGCCGCCCGTGTTCGCCGCCGAGACGACGGCGCCCTGCAGCTCGATGACAAGATCGCTGAGCGCCGCGAAGCCGCCCTCGCGCGCCGCGAGCCAGTGGTTCTCGCGTTCCAGGCCCTTGATCGTTCCTTCGAGCTTCGCGATGTCGGCGTCGAACTGCGACACGGCCTGCAGGCCCGAAGGGTCGTCCTTGCCGCGGTTGATCCGCTGCCCGGTCGAGAGGCGCTCGATGGAGTCGGCGATCCCCTGCTGCGTGAGCCCGTAGGCACGCAGGGCTGGGGAGTAGCCGCCGAATCCGAGGCCGGGGATCATGCCCCGATCATCGGGCTCCGGCGCGCGTGTCCGAACGCTGATCGGGTGCCGCGTGCAACGGACGCACGGGTCGCGCCGGCGTCTCCCCGGTTCGTGCTGGCGCACAACAACGCCCCGGGGGTTCAGCGTCCCCGGGGCGTCAGCGTGCGCGAGAGGTCGGTCGCCGGATCAGCGGCGGCGGCGGAGGCAGGCGATCCCGCCCAGGCCCATCAACGCCGCGGACGCGGGCGCGGGGACTGAGCGGTACGAGATGTTGTCGATCGCCATCGACCCGCCGAGCAGGAACGTCGCCCGGTCCGGCGCCACGCCGAACAGGTCAACGAGATCGAGCGGGGCGATGCGGTTGAGCGAGTTGTCGCCGAAGATGGCGCCCTGGTCGAGCGCGCCGCCGGACTCGAACTGGTCGAACCCGATGACGCCGACGAACGCGCCGTCCTTGTAGAAATCGATGAACGACAGCTCGGCGGTGAAGCCCTCGAGGTCCACCACGTCGAACCCGAGATGGGTGACGCCCCGGTCGAACCCGAAGGTGATGTTGCCGGCGGGGCGCCCGCCCTCGTCGTCCGGCACGTCGGCGATCCCGTCGCCGATGCCGATGCCGTTCTCCTGGATGATCAGGACGTTGCCCATGAAGGTGTCGCCGGGCAGGTTGCCGGTGGACCACGGGTCCTCGAGATCGGGGTCGGCGGTGCCGGTCAGCGACGAATCGAACGCGACGGCGTAGTCGAACTTCTGGTTCGCGTTGAACGCGTTGATCGTGACGCCGTTGGACGCCTGGTACTGCGTGCTCACGACCTCGCCGTGCTGGAGGGCGTTGAAGTCGATCGTCTGGGCACCGGCGAGGCCGGCGCCGGCGGCGAGCGCCAAAATGGTGGCTTGGGTCTTCATCTTCTCTTCCTCTCTCGTCTCTCTCGACCGCGCGCCCGGACACGGGGCCCGCGTTCACGACAACCCTGCCACGCGGGCGGGCAGCCGCACGCCGATCGCGCTCCGGCGGGGCCGATTCGTGCCGATCAACGCCGCGCCGCCCGCGCAGCCCGCACAGCCCGACCCGGACGCGTAGCGTTGGGCATGCGGGACCCCGATGAGCCGACCGACTGGGACCTCGCCGAGGGGCTCGACCCCGACGGCCCGTCCGCGGACGACCTGGACCGCTTCGGCAACGAGATGACCACCTGCGCCTCCTGCGGGCGCGATGTCTACGACCAGTCCGAGGTCTGCCCGATCTGCGGCGGGTTCGTGCACGAACAGCCCAAGACGCCCAGGTGGACGATCGTGATCGTCCTGGTCATGGTCGCGCTGCTCGTCTTCTTCTTCGTGCTCTGAGACGCGCCGCCCGGGTGCCACGGGTTGACCCGCAGGGCAACCCGTGCTCACGACCGCGCACGGCCCGCGACGCAAGCCGGAATCCTCGCCGCCGGTCCGTCCCGGGTTACTCGTCCACGCCGAGGTCGCGCTTCGTGAAGAGAGCCTCGAACGCGAGCCCGGCGGCCTCGACGTTCTCCCGCGCCCCCTCGAGCCGATCGATCACCGTGATGATCGCGGGGACCTCGGCCCCCGCCTCGCGGAGCACACCCACCGCCTCGAGCGCCTGCCCGGCCGTCGTCGCGACGTCCTCGACGAACACGACCCGGTCCCCGGGCTCAATCACGCCCTCCAGCTGCTTGGCGGTGCCGTAGTCCTTCTTCGCGTTGCGGATGAAGACCGAGGGCAGCCCGGTCTCGAGGCTCGCGACGGTGACCAGCGGGATGCCCCCGAGCTCGGCGCCGGCGAGTCGGGTCGGGTCGAACCGCATCGCCCGCTCGGCGAGCATCGCCCCGACGGGCCCGAGCACCTCCGGGCGGGTGCTGAACCGGTACTTGTCGAGGTAGTACGAGCTCGTCCGACCCGAACGGAGTGTGAACGTCCCGCGGAGGAGCGAGAGGTCCGCGATCGCCCGAGCGAGCTCGGCGGCGTTCTGGGGGGTCTTCTGGTCCGATCTGGTGGTCACGCCGGAGGTTAGGTCATCTTTGCGGGTCGTCGCGGGTAGAACCGTTGAATTCCCGGGGCGTACGGGCATCGTGCCCGGCGGGCGCACATAATCACCCCGCACCCCCGCGGGTTCGCCCGCGACGTTGACCACACCCAGCGCCCCCGGAGGGGGGCGTCCAGAATCGGAGAGACCGACGATGCCGCACGAGATCCGACGCCGAATCCTGCTCGCCTGTGCCGGTGCGATCACCGCGTGCTCGCCCGCGCTGGCGCAGGTCGCGCCCCCGCCCGCCGAGGAGCCCCAGCAGGACGAGTCCTACACCGCGCCCGAGCAGCCGCAGCAGCGGGGGATGACCGTCCGCCCGCAGCGCGCTGGCCAGCCCGGCGATCAACCCGCGCAGCGCAAGCGCGTCGCGGCGCCGAACATCCCGTTCCGCTCGCTCGTCGTGCTCGGGCCCGACGACCGGATCATCAAGCTGACGCGCCCGGTGCCCCTGATGGCGCTGGCGAACAACCCGACGATCGCCGAGAACGCCCGCGACCGGGTCATGCCCGTCGTCTACGACCGGCACATCCGCCAGGAGGAGCGCCTGCTGCAGAACCTCGACCTGTACCTCGGGTTCGAGTTCGGCATGCACAACGAGATGGACCTGGGCAACATCGAGAACCTGTCGCGCCTGACGCGGCAGATCAAGCCCCTCACCGAGCCGGGCGACATCGCGACCGACCTCGAGGACGCGGGCGTGATCACGCCCTCCCAGCGCGCCCTGAACAACGTGATCGTGCAGGACTACCGCAAGGCGGTCTCCGACGAGCTCAAGCTCGAGTACGGCAGCGAGCTCGGGCCGCTGTTCAAGCAGATCATCGACGACGCGATCGTCGAGCCCAAGTACACCTACGGGCTCATGGTGATGGAGCTGGCGCAGCACGGGTCGGAGACGATCGCGAACGCCGGGCTCGCCGACGCCGACGGCATCGACGCCGTCGCCGACGTGCTCGCCCGCGGGTGGCCCGAGGATGACTACGCCGAGCAGGCGTCCATCATCGGCGACCTGAAGGCCGCGCTGTCGAACATGTCGATCGAGGACCACGAGAAGCTGCTGCGGGCGTCGCGCGAGATGCGCGAGGACCCGAGCGTCCCGCTGATCCCCGACGTCGCGCTCGTCCCCAAGGGCTCGGGCATGATCGGCACGGACTCGACCGGCATGAACATCCGGGTCAAGAAGGGCGAGGGCGACCTCCCCCAAAGCCAGCAGGGTTCCCAGCAGGACGCGCCGGGCGACGAATCTGAAGACGACGGCTGATCCCAACGCGAACCAACGCACCAACGAGGGCGGGCCAACGGGCCCGCCTTTCTCATGCGCTCAGCCCACCGATTCAGCCCTGCTCGGGGCGCATGAACGGGAAGAGCACCACGTCGCGGATCGAGCGCTGGTCGGTCAGCAGCATGACGAGCCGGTCGACCCCGATGCCCACGCCGCCCGCGGGGGGCATGCCCACCTTGAGCGCGCGGATGAAGTCCTCGTCGAAGTTGCGGAAGGTCTCTTCCTCGTCGTCGAGCCCGTCGAGCTGCGCGCGGAACCGCTCGGCCTGCACGTCCGGGTCGTTCAGCTCGGTGTAGTGCGGCCCGATCTCCATGCCCGCGATGAACAGGTCCGCCCGGTCGGCGAGCGTCGGGTCCTCCTTGTTCGCGCGCGTGAGGGGCGACATCGCCGCCGGGTAGTGCGTGATGTACGTCGGGCGGGCCGGGTCGAGGGTCGGCTCGGCGACGTCCTCGAACAGCTCGTTCACGATGATCCGCACATCCACGCCCGCGCGCACGTCCGCGGCGCTCGCGGGGGCCTTCTCTGATCCCAGGCGCGCGGCGTATTTCCGCACGACGCCGTGGTCGTCGGCCTTCTTCCAGACGGCGTCCTCGTCCGTCATCGAGCACCCGAGGGCATGCTCGAACAGATCGCCGTAGCGCACGCGGTCGAACGGGCGGGCGTAGTCGATCGTGAGCTCGCCGAAGGGCAGGGCGGACGCGTCGAGCCCGCGCGACTCGGCGACCATCTCGGCGCACGCGCGGGTGGACCGCTCGCTGATGTCCATGACGGTCTCCACGTCGCCGTGGGCGGCGTAGAGCTCGAGCATCGTGAACTCGGGGTTGTGGCTCCGGTCCACGCCCTCGTTGCGGAAGTTGCGGTTGATCTCGAACACGCGGGGCATGCCGCCCACGAGCAGGCGCTTCAGGTAGAGCTCGGGCGCGATGCGCAAGAAAAGGTCGATGTCCAGCGCGTTAAGGTGCGTCCGGAACGGGCGTGCCGCCGCGCCACCGGCCTGGGCTTGGAGCATCGGGGTCTCGACCTCGATGTACCCCTCGCCCGCGAGGAACGCGCGCAGGGTCGCGACGATCTTGGATCGCATCGCGAAGACGCCCGCCGTCTCGGGCGTCGCCCACAGATCGACGTACCGCTGGCGGTAGCGCGCCTCGGTGTCCGTCAGCCCGGCGTGCTTCTCGGGCGGGGGCACGAGGCACTTCGCCGCGGGGCGGACCGAGCTCGCCCAGACGGTGATCTCGCCCGCGCGCGTCTTCATCACGCGCCCCGTGACGACGGCGAGGTCGCCCAGGTCCGCGATCTTCGCGGCGCCGAAGCCCGCCCCGTCGCAGTCGCGCTTGGAGACGGCGACCTGCAGGTCGCCCGTCGCGTCGCGGAGGTTGAGCCAGACGAGCTTGCCGTTGTCGCGGTGCAGGACGATCCGCCCGGCGATGGTGACCTCGGGGCGCGGGTCGGCGAAGCCCTCGTCTTTGCCGTGCTCGTTGAAGGCGTTGTTCGCGTCGTCGTCGTATTGCGCGCGGGCGTCGGCGAGGTCGAGCACACCGTCGGTCCGGTCGCCGTAGGGCTCGAGCCCGAGCTCGGCGAGCTTGCCGCGGTTCTCTCGGCGCTGGGCCTCAAGGTGGTGGACGTCCGCCGGCTCGGGCGTGGATTCGGTGGTGGTGGTCTGGTCGCTCACGCGGCGATGGTACACGCGGTCTTCCTCCCTCTCCCCTGCGGGGAGAGGGTTGGGGTGAGGGGTTCGTGTGACGCATGCAATACCCAAAGGAGGCCGGTTGAAAACCGGCCCCACCACCAAAGACCCCTCACCCTGCCCTCTCCCCCAAGGGGAGAGGGTGGGAGGCGCGCGGCTCGGCGCCAGCCGGGCGCATCAGCCCATCACGCGGTCGATCTGGCGGGTCTCGTCGGCGGGCGCATCCTCGACAGGCACCGCCGCGACGAGCCCCTCGAGGATCTTGTCGGGCGTGATCTGGTCCGCCTCGGCGTTGAAGTTCGTCAGCACCCGATGCCGGAGCACCGGGGGTGCCATCCGGCGCACGTGGTCGGCGGTGACGACGGCGTCGCCCGTGAGGATCGCCGACGCCTTGGCCGCCAGCACGAGCGCCTCGCTCGCCCGCGGGCCCGCGCCCCACGCGACGTAGTCGCGGACGATCTCGGGCGCGCCCGACCCGGCTTCATCGACCCGCGTCGCCCGGACGAGCCGGAGGGCGTACTTCATCACGTGCTCCGCGACGGGCGCGTGCTTGATGATCGTCCGGATCTCGGCGATCTCCCTGGCGTCCAGCACCGGCGCGACGTCCGCCTCGCCCTTGTGGGCGCTGCGGCGCATGACCTCGAGCTCTTCTTCCGCGGTGGGGTACTTGATCAGGATCTGCAGCATGAACCGGTCGAGCTGCGCCTCGGGCAGCGGGTAGGTCCCCTCCTGCTCGAGCGGGTTCTGCGTCGCGAGCACGAAGAAGGGCGCGGGCAGCTCGTGGCGCACGCCGCCCACGGTGACCTGGCGTTCCTGCATCGCTTCGAGCAACGCCGCCTGCGTCTTGGGGGGCGTCCGGTTGATCTCGTCGGCGAGGACGACGTTGGCGAAAATGGGGCCCTGCACGAACCGCATCTCGCGGCGGCCCGTCGAGCGGTCCTCTTCGATCACCTCGGTGCCCGTGATGTCCGAGGGCATCAGGTCGGGCGTGAACTGGACGCGGCTGAACTCGAGCCGCAGCGCGCGGGCGATCGTCGAGATCAGCAGCGTCTTGGCGAGCCCGGGCACGCCCACCAGGAGCCCGTGCCCCTCGCAGAAGATGCACAGCAGGATCTGCTCGACGATCTCGTCCTGCCCGACGATCACCTTGGCGATCTCTTCGCGCAGCTTGGCGTGCTTGGCGCGGACATCGGCGAGGACGTCGGCGGCGGGCTGGTCGGGGGTCATCGGCGATCCTCCATGATCGGAAGTTGAAGCGTTCCAGATCGTACCGCGTCGGCGGGGGACGCTGGGCGGGCGCGCAAAAAGGCCGCCGCGAGGGGTCTCGTCTCGCGGCGGCGCGGGGGTCGGCCCTGTGAATGGAGATACACAAGGCCGGTGTCGTGGTTCATCCCGGGGGTTCTACCCGCCCCGGGCGGCGGGGTTGCTCATTCCTCGTCGTCTTCGTGCCACTCGTGCAGTTCGTGCTCGGCACGCTCGAGCATCATCTCCATCCGGTGCATCAGACGCTCCATCCGGTGCTCCATCGAGTTGTGCATGTCCGCCATCCGCTCCTCGAGCTCGGCGAGGCGCTCTTCGAGCTGGTCCGCGTGCCGCTCGCCCAAGCCCCGGGCACGCTCGGCGAACCGATCGGGGAGAACCAGGCGGTTGCCGCGGAGCTCCATCGCGCGCTCCTTCGCGCCGCGGGCCTGCCGCTCGATCATCTCGACGCGCTCGGCGAGGTTCTGGTCGAGCTGCGCCAGCGCCTTCTCGAGCGCCGTGCGGGCCGCGTCGCGGTCTTTCTCGCCCGAGCTCGCCTGCGCTTCGAACTCGCGCATGATCGCTTCGCGTTTGTGCCGGAGCTCCTCGTGGATCTTGTGTTCCATCTCATCGTGCGCGTCGCCGAACGCGAAGTCGAATTCAACGTCCGGCGTGTCCATCACGAATCCGTTCCTGTCCTCATCAAGGAAGAACTTCGCCTCGCCCTTCGGCACAACGCCGACGGACCCGCCCCGGGCGATCGAGAGGGCCGAGCCCTGGTACTTGACGAGCTCAACGCTGACCTTCTTCTTGTCGCCCTTGGAGATGACGTAAAGCTCGAGCTCGTCGCCGGGCTTCTTCTCGCGCAGCACCTTCGAGAGCACCGTGCCCGAGGCGCCGTCCGAGCCCTCGACCGAGACGATGACGTCGTAGGCGTGCAGCCCGGCCTTGTCGGCGGGCAGCCCGTCGATCACGCGCTCGATCATGATCGCGGGCGTGTCATCGATCCCGAGATGCCACCGCAGCGCCGCGGGGACATCCGACTGGTGGATGCCCACCATCACGGGCGGCGTGTTCACGCGAGCAACCATGCGCGGCGCATCGGCCGAGTGGATAGCGATCGCCTGCCCGCCATCACCTTCCCACTTGAGCTCATGCCCAACGGCGTGGCCGTGCGGGCGGACCTTGAACTCGCGGACTCTTTCGCCGTCCTCCCCGAGGACGATGACGTTGCCCTCCTTGATGCGGACGCGGGCGTCGTCGATCTTCTTGCCGTTGCGCTTGACGACGTATTCGCCGTCGTTCATGCGGACCTCGTAGGTCTCGTCGCCCTCGGTCGAGACGATCGTGACCTGGCGGGACGCCTCCCCGTCGTCGCCGAAGGCCCAGGCACCGGCGCCCTGCCCGCTCGTGGTGACGACGCGCGGCGGGAGCGGGGCGTCGGGCCGATACACCGCCGGGACGACGCTCGCGCCCGGCGCGGGCGCGGCGACGCGGAGCAGCGGGGCCTCGGGGGCCGGCGGGGCGGCTTCGATCGCGGGCGTGCAAGCGGGCGCGTCCGACTTGGGGCAGGCGTTGGCCGCGGTCATCCCGCCCGCCGACGCGACGAGCAGCCCCGCGGAGACGCCCAGGCACACTTTGGTGGCAGCGTTCATGTTCAAGGTCCTTTCAGTGGGATTCGGTCCGTGTGTCTTTCTCTTCCGGATGCGCCCGAGCCCGACGCCCGTCACCACCCGCCCGGATCAGCCTGAAATGGGCGCGTTTCTGACGCCGGGTACGCCGCCTGGGGCGTTCAGAAGGCCCGTGGCGCGCGGGGGGCGGCCGCCGCCGCGGGCGGCGCGGGCGCGACGGGCACCGGCACCTCGACCGTCCGCCCGAACTCATCCATCGCCCGGCGGTAGGTCTCGTCCACCGTCCGGCGCTCGATCACCTGCCGCACGTACGTCACCTCGACCTGACCGCTTTCGAGCGGCCGCACCGAACGCACGACGCGGTCGGGGATCTCCGCGACGACGGTGCCGTCCGCCCGGCCCGCGGCGAGATAGCGGTCGAACGCGTCCTCGGGTGAATCGCCGATGCGCACGAGCCCGGCCTGCTCGCCCATGTCGCCCGCCATGGGCTCGGTGGGGTTCAATCCGGTCGTCCAGAGCAACGCCACCGCGGCAGCCGCGGCCCACCCGCCCCACGTGCCGACCGCCCGCAGGCGGCGCTCCATCGAGTTGGGCGCGCTCAGGTGATCGTCCAGGTCGGACAGCTCGACCGAGTCCGCCGGCGCGGTCGCGATCTCGACGGCGCGGCACAGCTCGTCGTGCGCCTGCTGCTGCTCGGCGAGCTCGGCCCAGACGCGCTGGTCGGTCGCGGCGAGCCCGGCGAGCGTCTTCCAGTCCGCGCTGGACGCCTCGCCGTCCACCACGCGGGTGATCAGCACGTCCCGCGCCAAGTCTTCCGCTGACTGGGTGTCGTCTCGGTTGGGTGTGTCCGCCATGGCGAAACTCCTCGAACGTGTTCCCGTGTTGGGCCTGCCCCACCGGGTCATGTCATGCCTCGACGCGCGCCCCGCCCGTCGCGGGCGCGGGGCTCGCGTCCTCCTGCTCAACCAGCTCGCGGAGCATCCGTCTCCCGCGTGCGATGCGTGTCTCGACCGTCGTCTCGGGCAGATCGAGCACCTCGCCGATCTGCCGGTAGCTCATGCCCCGCACGCACCGCATCAAGAGCGGCTCGCGGTAGCCCTCGGGAAGCGTCCGCGCCAAGTCCATCACGCGCTTCGCCTGGTCGGACGCCTCGTGCTTCTCGGGCGCCGCGGGCTCGGGGCGTTCCTCGGCCCGGGCCGTGCCCACGAGGCGCAGGCGGTGCTTGCGCCGGCGTGTCGTGCGCCGACCGGCGGCGCGGGCGGTGTTCGCCGCGATCGCGCGCAGCCAGGGCTTGAATGCTTCGGGCTCGCGCAACTCGTGGATCTTGGCAACCATCTGTACCGCCACCGCCTGGACCAGGTCCTCGACGTCGATGTCCTTGGGCTTGTGGGCGAGCACGATCGCGCCCACCCAGCGCCGGTGCTCGCGCCAGAGATCGCGCAGGGCGTCTCTGTCCCCGTCGATCGCGTCCGCGATGAGCCCAGCACTCGTCCGCCTTCTGTCCGACACGGCTCCCCCGTTGTTTCCCTACGATGCCCGCCGCGCCCCGCCCCGTCACGGATCGGCCCGATTTCGTGCATTCGGGCACCCGCCCAACGGGCATACCGAGAGCTCGCCCCCGAGTGGACACGATCAAAGACCGAATCCAGCACTCGTCGGACCCGTTCGCGGGCACGATGTCGTTCGGGGATCACCTGGAGGAATTGCGCAAACGCCTGCTGTGGGCGATCTTGCCGCTGGTGCCCCTGCTCGTCACCGCGTTCCTTCTCGGACGCCCGCTGCTCGAAGCCCTGATGGCCCCCGCGCGGGCCGAGCTGCTCGCGGCGGGCCAGGTGCCGCGCCTGCTCACGACCGCGCCGTTCGAGACCTTCGGGACCGTGCTGCACATCGCCATGGTGGTGACGGTGCTGATCGGCGCGCCGTGGCTGCTCTACCAGCTGTGGCTGTTCGTCGCGCCGGGGCTGTATTCGCACGAGCGCCGGTTCGTGCGGATCCTCGTGCCCATGAGCGCGGTGCTCGCCGTGGTGGGCGTGCTGTTCCTGTACTTCGTGATCCTCCCGGTGGTGCTCAGTTTCTTCATCGCGTTCTCGAACCAGGTGGGTGGCGTGAAGATCCCGACCGCCGAGCCCCCGCCGGACACGATCTTCGCGCAGGCGCCCGTCCTCCAGGCGGACCCCATCAACCCGAGCCTTGGCGACGTGTGGATCAACGCGAAGATCCACCAGCTGCGCATGTGTATCGCGATCGCGGAAGACGGCACGCCCAAGGTGCTTGGAACAGAACTGGTCGAGCAGGCCGGCATCGAGCAGCAGTACCGCATCAGCGAGTACATCAAGACGTTCCTGAACATGGCGCTCGGGTTCGGCATCGGGTTCCAGATGCCCGTCGTCGTGCTGCTGCTCGGGTGGCTCGGGATCGTGCAGCCCAAGGACTTCGCGAAGTTCCGCAAACATATTTGCGGCGCGTGCTTCGTCGCGTCCGCGATCCTGACGCCCGCGGACCCGCTCTCGATGCTGCTGCTCGCGGTGCCGCTCTACGCGCTGTTCGAGTTCGGCGTGCTGATGCTGCGGATCCTGCCCGCCGAGCGTGTCGCGGGCCCGCGCGAGCCGGCCGACGCGGGGGACGAATGACCACGGACCCGGACATCTCCGATCGGGACCGGGCGATGATGCAGCGCGCGCTCGAGCTCGCCGACCTCGCCGCGGACGAGGGCGAGGTGCCCGTCGGCGCCGTGGTGTATGACACCGCGTCCGGGCGGGTGCTCGGCGAAGGCCGCAACGCCCGCGAGCGCGAGCGGCAGCCCTGGCAGCACGCCGAGTTCGTCGCGATCCAGCGCGCCTGCGACGCGATCGGCGATTGGCGACTCAACGACGCCTCGCTCGCCGTGACGCTCGAGCCCTGCCCGATGTGCGCCGGGCTCATCGTGAACGCGCGCGTCGGCCGCGTGATCTACGGCGCCGCGGACCCCAAAGCCGGCGCCGTGAACACCCTGTACGGACTCCTCACCGACGATCGCCTGAACCACCGGTGCGAGGTCATCGCAGGCGTCGGCGCGGACGCGAGCGCCGAGAAGCTGCGCGCGTTCTTCGCGCGCCTGCGGAACCCCTGAACGAGCCGCGAGCGGGAACGAGCGGTCCCCCGTTCGGGCAATCTCCGCTCGCTCCCGCTCGCGGCTCGTGGCGCGCGCGGCGCTGCCTAGAACCCTGCCATGCCCGAGCTGCCCGAGGTCGAGTCTGTGCGCCGGAGTCTGCTGCCCATCGTGGGCAGCCGCGTCGAGCGCGCGACGGTCCGCACGCGGCGGTCGCTCGTCGTTGCGGGCGACCCGCCGGGCGGGTTCTCGCGCGCCCGCAGCGAGATCAAGCCCAGGCCCGTCCGACGCGGCACGCTGCTGGACGGCGCCGCGATCCAGCGCTTGGACCGGCACGGCAAGCAACTCGCGATCGTCGCCGACGACGGGCGATCCGCGCTCATTCACCTGGGCATGACCGGGCGCGTGGAGATCCGCGACTCGGCAACCGCCCGGACGCACGACCACGTCGTTTGGGCGCTGTCGGATGGTCGCCGGGTGGTGTTCAACGACGCCCGGCGGTTCGGGGGCGTGTGGGCGTTGCCGGACGCCGCGGCGCTGCGTGCCCGCTGGGAGGCGCTCGGCCCGGATGCGCTGACGATCGACGCGGCGGACCTGCGCGATCGCCTGAAGCGGTCGGCGCGCCCCGTGAAAGCCGCCCTGCTCGACCAGACCGTGCTGGCGGGCGTGGGGAACATCTACGCCGACGAGTCGCTGCACGCGGCCCGGGTCCACCCCGCGCGGCTGGCGTCGTCGCTCCGGGCGGATGCCGTCGATCGCCTGGCGGGCTCGATCCGCGCGATCCTCAGGGCGGCTGTGGACGCCGGAGGATCCACCCTGCGCGACGGGACCTACTCAGACGCCTCGGGCGCCGCGGGTTCGTACGCGACGCGTCACGCGGCGTACGGGCGTGCTGGCGAGCCCTGCCGCCGCTGCGGCGCGGGGCTGGTCTCGGATGTGATCGCTCAGCGGACGAGCGTCTGGTGCCCACGCTGCCAACGCGCCCCCCCGGCGGGTCTGATCTCCCCTCTCTTTTGATCAAGAGATATCCAGTGACAGCAGGATTAAGCCGCGCCGGTTCGTGGGCAACCAGCCGAGAACAGCCACAAGCAACTGTGTAACAGCGGCTTAGGCTCAAAGGACTCTTGTGGATGACCTGTCGGCATGGCGCTCGGTTGCGCCGCGAGGCGCCGGCGATCGGTGTGGGCGTCCGCGTGCCTCGCCCGAGTGCCGGCGCGATCCGGCGCGAAGTGCGCGCGGGTGCACGCCTCGCGGACGGGTCGTCCACACCGTTTCCGACAGGCCTGTGGGCGGCGGTGTCGCGCCATAACACACAAGCGGACCTTCGGCGCCGAATCGCGCAAGTCTCTTGCTGTGATGTGTTTACGGCGCGATCAGTCCCGGCCCGGCGTGGTGGTGCGGATCTGGGACTCGAGGCTGCCCACGATCTCGGCGAAGTCCGAGTCGTCGCCGCGCTTGGACTCGATCGAGCGGACGGCGTGGATGACGGTGGTGTGGTCCCGGCCGCCGATCTGCGCGCCGATCTCCTCGAGCGAGTGCCGCGTGTGCTGGCGCGCGAGGTACATGCACAGCTGGCGCGGCAGGGAGATCGACTTGTGCCGGCGCTTGCCCAGCACGTCGGTTTTCTTCACGCGGTAGTAGTCCGTCACGGTCGAGATGATGCTCTCGATCGACGGGCCCGAGGCGGCGGTGGTGGGCGCGGGCCCGGGCAGGGCCTGCTGGGCGAGCTCGAGGTCGATGGCGCGGTTCTCGATCGCGGCGGTCATCGCGAGCGTCGAGAGCGCGCCCTCGAGCTGGCGGATGTGCGTCTTCAGGCGGGCCGCGACGTGGCACGCGACGTCGTCTGACAGCGTGAGCCCGCGGAGCTCCGCCTTGCGTTTGAGGATCTCCACGCGCGTGTCGAACCCCGGGCGGTCCACCTTCGCGACGAGCCCCCACTGGAACCGTGACACCAGGCGTTCTTCCAGGTCCGGGATCTCCTCGGGCGGCGCGTCGGACGACAGCACGATCTGCTTGCCCGCCTGGTGCAGCGCGTTGAAGGTGTGGAAGAACTCCTCTTGTGTCCGGTCGCGCGAGGAGAGGAAGTGGATGTCGTCGATCAGGAGGATGTCCGCTTCGCGGAACTGGTCGCGGAAGGCGGTCATCTTGCCGTTCTTGACGGCGTCCATGAAGCGTGTCAGGAACGCCTCGCAGGAGATGAAGACGATGTGCGCGCCGGGCGTGCGCTCGCGGATGTCGAGGCAGATGGCTTGCAACAGGTGGGTCTTGCCCAGCCCGACGCCGCCGTGGATGAACAGCGGGTTGTACGCGACGCCCGGCGCTTCGCAGACGCCCTGGGCCGCGGCGTGGGCGAGCCGGTTGTTGGGCCCGACGACAAAGGAGTCAAAGACACAATCGGGCGAGACGGGAAGATTGTCCGTGCCGTTGGAATGCACCCGCTCGGACGACCGGTGGGCGGCGCGGCGTGGTTCGGGCGTCGCGGCAGGCTGGGCGTCTTGCTCCCCCGAAGGTGTGGACGCGGGGTCCCACGGGTCGTCGGGACCGAGAAAGCGCACCGCGACGAGCGACTCGGTGGCGGTCCGCGCGGCGTCGTTGAAGGCGTCGAGGCAGTCGCGGCGGAGGTAATCGCGGTGGAGGTCGGACTGGGCGCGCACGCCGAGCGTCCCGCCGTCGAACCCCAAGGGAAGGAGTTCGCTGAACCACTGGCGGCAGATGTTGGGGTGGTGTGCCCGCAAGTGCGCAAGAACACCTGCCCAGATCGCGCGATCGGGGTCCGCCATCGAAGATGACCTCGAAGAAAGGCGGGGCACGCCGGAGCGGGCGCCCGCGAACGGAGTCGGAAATCCAAGCGATCCGTGCGCGACCCGTTGTGGATGAGTCGCGCCGTGATCAGCCGGGCAAACGTAATCGCGCCGTGCGTCGCTGTCAACCGGCGATGGGGCGCATCGGTTTCAGGCGCGTCAGCTCCTGCCGGCGAGCTCGCGTTCGCGTTGCTCGGCCTCGGCGGCCTGGTCCTCGTAGATCGCGCGGTTGTTGCGGTGGTCCATCAGCAGGTGGATGCGCTGCGCGGTGTCGCCGCACACTTCGTTGAGGCGCTTGCGCGCGTACGCGACGTTTGTGCGGCGCGACACGTGCGTGACGACCATCGTCTCGCACTCGGCGACGCGCATCCACTCGGCGATGTCGTTCACGTGCATGTGCATGCCGATCTTGGCGCGCTGCTGATGGTCGGGCTCGAAAAAGGTGCACTCGGTGATGATCACCTTCGCTTTGCGCACGTCGTCGCGGATGAGGTGCGGGCCCGGGAGGGTGTCGCCCATGTAGGCGATCAGGGGGATCTGGAAGCGGTTGACGATGTCCGTCCCGCGCTCCTTGAGCTCGCGGAGCTTCTCCTGGGGCAGCCCGCTGTATTCCTCCTTGAGCTTCGTGCGCTTCTCGCTGATCACGTACCCGATCGAGGGGCAGGTGTGCTCCGTGTGGAAGCAGGTGAGGACGATGTTGTTCTTGAGTTCGAGCTCCTGGTCGGGCTCGAGGGGGACGAGGTCGTAGGGGGTCTTCTGGCGCTCGAGGCGGACGAACCCGTCCATCATGCCGGTGATGTCGTCGGCGATGCGGGCGTCGCAGACGATCTTGCCCGGGCCCATGCCCTGGAAGTTGCGCTGCGAGCACCAGTACGCGAGCCCGCCGATGTGGTCCATGTGCCCGTGGGAGATGCAGGCGAACTTGGAGGCGAGGGCGGCGCGGGGGCAACTGCCCATGTCGAAGCAGACGTCGAGCTCGGGGATCTGGATGGAGGTGGCCTCGCCGGCGACGGACGTGCCCTGCACGCGGAACGGCGGGAGGTAGAGGAACCCGAGAGCGCCCTCACGCGGCGGCGGCTTGGGGATCATGGCGGGAAGTCTCCGGGCCGACGCGTTGGCGTCGGGCGAGCGAATGGGTGCCGGGCGACATCGCCGGGCGTCGGGGGACGGTAGGGCCCCCGGGCGCGCGGCGGACCGGGCGCCACGGGTTGACCCGCAGGGCAACCCGTGCGGGCACGGCTTGCGAGACAAGCCGTGGCACCCGCCCGACGCTGACCGCCGTTGCCGGTCCGGGGTGCCATGGGCAAACGCGTTTGCCCGTGGTCGCCTGCTCACGGGCAAGCTCCGCTTGCCCATGGCACCCGCCAGCGAGGCCGGTACGATCGGCCCGTGAGCGACGAACCACCCATCGAAGCGGACCCGACCGACCCGTCCAAGCCCACGGGCCCGGGTCTCATGCAGCGGCTGGGCCCGGCGGCGCTGCTGGGCATCGCCTGGGCGGTGCTGCCGGCGGTGCTGGGGCTGACGCTCTTCTTCGAGTACCGGGGCGAGGCGGCGGAGTGGCTGCGCGGGCACGGCGACGTGCTGGGCATCGCGGTGTACGTCGGCATCTTCGCCGTCACCGCCGGGCTGGGCCTGCTGCCCACCTGGGCGCAGGCGGTGATCGGCGGGTACGCCTTCGGGCTCGTCGGCGGGTTCGGCGGGGCCTTGGCTGGGTTCGTCGGGGCGTCGGTGATCGGGTACTTCGTGGCCCGGCTCGTCGCGCGGCACCGCGTCGAGGCGGAGATCGAGGCGAACCCCAAGGCCAAGGCCGCCCGCGACGCGCTGGTCGGCAAGGGCGGGTGGCGCACGCTGCTGACCGTCACGATGATCCGCTTCCCGCCCAACTCGCCGTTCGCGCTCACGAACGGCTTGATGGCGACGACGGAGGTGCCCTTCGGGGCGTACCTGCTGGGGACGGCGGTCGGCATGGCGCCGCGCACGCTCGCGGGCGTCTGGATCGGCACGTCCGTCGAGACGATGGACGAGATCGACATGCCGGGGTGGATGAAGTACGGCGGGATCGCGGTGATGTTCGTCGTGCTGATCGTGCTCGGGCAGATCGCGCAGAGGGCGGTCGAGAAGAAGATCGCGGCGGGGGAGATCCCGGCGGATGACGAGCCGTCCGAGCCGCGGGCGTGAGCACGCGGAGGTTGGTCAAGACCGCGTGCTCACGCCCGCGGCTCGGATCAGGACGAGCGCGGCCGAAGACCCGGCGGGCCCGCCTCGCCGGGCGCGATTTCCGGTGAGTTCCCGCTACGATCGAGCGATGCCCGACGAGCTCTCCATCGAGGACGTGCGGAAGGTCGCGAGGCTCGCCCGGCTGGCGGTGTCGGACGCCGACGCCGAGCGGTACCGCGCCGAGCTGGCGGCGGTGCTGGGGTACATCGAGCGGCTGGGCGAGGTCGATGTCGCGGGCGTCGAGCCCATGGCGCATGTCGCGGACGCGGTCAACATGCTGCGCGACGACGAGCCCGGCGCGGCGTTCGACCCGTCGGTCGTCGAGAAGCTCGCGCCCGAGGCGGCGGACGGGTTCATCCGCGTGCCCAAAGTGCTCGGGGAAGGCGGCGGGGCGTGAGGTCCGCCGGCGAGATCGCGAACGCCGTGCGCGCGGGCGAGGTGTCGGCCGAGTCGGTCGTGCGCGAATCGCTCGACTCGATCGCGGCGCGCGACGGCGAGCTCCGCGCGTTCTTGCAGGTCTTCGAGACCGACGCGGTCGCGCGCGCCAAAGCCATCGACGCGATGGTCGCCAAGGGCGACGACCCGGGCCCGCTCGCGGGCGTGCCCGTCGCGATCAAGGACAACATCTGTACTGTTCTTGGACGTACGACGTGTGCCAGCCGCATGCTCGAGCACTACGAAAGCCCGTACGACGCGACGGCGGTGACGCGCCTGCTCGACGCGGGCGCGGTGATCGTCGGCAAGACGAACCTCGATGAGTTCGCGATGGGCTCGTCGTGCGAGCACTCGGCGTTCGGGCCGACGCGCAACCCGTGGGACGCGGAGCGCGTGCCGGGCGGGAGCAGCGGGGGGTCCGCCGCGGCGGTGGCGGCGGGGATGGTGCCCGTCGCCCTCGGGTCGGACACCGGCGGCAGCGTCCGCCAGCCCGCGGGGCTGTGCGGCGTCGTGGGCGTCAAGCCCACCTACGGGCGGGTCAGCCGGTACGGGCTGGTCGCGTTCGCGTCGAGCCTGGACCAGATCGGCGTGTTTGCGCGCACGAACGCGGACGCGGCGCTCGTGCTGCGCGTGATTTCGGGCGCGGACGAGCGCGACGCCACGAGCGCCCGGCGGGACGACACGGCGTGCGACGCGGGCCTCGGGCGCGACGCCGCGGGGCTCACGCTCGGGGTGCCCTCGTTCGCCCACGACGACGCGGTGAGCGCCGAGACGCGCGCCGTCTTCGACGCGACGTGCGAGGCGCTGCGGGCGGCGGGGGTCGAGCTGGTCGATGTCGAGCTGCCGCACGCATCGCACGGGGTGGCGGCGTACTACATCGTCGCGCCCGCCGAGGCGTCGAGCAACCTCGCGCGCTACGACGGCGTGCGCTACGGGCGGCGGGCCGAGGGCGTGAACTCGCTGGATGAGATGTACACCCGCACGCGGTCCGAGGGCTTCGGGCACGAGGTCCAGCGCCGGATCATGCTGGGCACGCACGTGCTCAGCTCGGGGTACCACGACGCGTACTACGTGAACGCGCTGCGGGTCCGCCGGCGGATCAAGCAGGACTACGACGCGGTGTTTGCGCGCGGGATCGACGCGGTGCTCACGCCCACGAGCCCGTCGCCCGCGTTCGGCGTGGGCGAGAAGCTCGACGACCCGATGGCGCTGTACGTCGAGGACCTGTTCACCGTGGGCGCGAACCTCGCGGGGTTGCCCGCGGTGAGTGTGCCCGCGGGGTTCGCGGATCCGAAGCGGCAAGAAGGAGTTGGAGAAGGGGAAGACCCCTCACCCCGGCCCTCTCCCCCGGGGGGAGAGGGAGGGAGACTGCCCGTCGGCGTGCACCTCGTCGGGCACGCGTGGGGCGAGGCGGCGCTGTTGGGCGCGGCGTCGGTCGTCGAGCGCGTCTGCGGCGTATCGGGGCGCGTCGCGCCCGCCTGACTCAGGCCGGGAACAGGCCCGACAGCGCGACCATCATGATCGTGAGTGTGGTGTTGTGGATCGCGTGCGCGGTGATGCACGCGATGAGCGATCCGCGCCACCAACGCATCACGGCGAACGAAAGCCCGAGCGCCATGATGGGCCAGAGGATCAGCGGGCCGTAGGAGTGCATGAACGCGAACGCGAGGGTCGAGGCGATCGCGGCGAGCACCCACCCGAAGCGTCTCCGGACCTGGCTGAACAGCGCGCCGCGGAAGATCAGCTCCTCGCACAGCGGTGCCCACACGCACGCGAGCGACGCGACGAGCAAGAGAACGAGCCAGTCGGCGTCCATCAGCACGTCCAGCACGGGGTTGCTGGGGGGGACGGGGTGCTCGCCGAACAATGAAACGTCGAGGTACATCGCGATGAACGACAGGAGGACGCCCGCGACGAAGAGCGGGATCGCGGCGAGGTAGCCGACAAACCCCGCGGCGATCTCGCGCACGACGCCGCGGCCCCGCGAGATCCCCATCGCCGCGCGCCATTCGCTCGCGCGCCACCCGCGCACGAGCGGCCAGAGCGGCACGAGGATGAGCGACCACTGCAGCGGGAGCTGGAGGATGCCCAGCGCCGGGTTGTTCTCGGCGATCCAAGTCGTGCCCGCGCTCATCACGAAGAAGAGCAGGGCGAAGATGCCGACCGCTTCGAGCAGCGCCCCGCCGTGCACGGCGGGCTTGGCCGCGCGGGGCTTGAGCTTGCCCGATCCGAGCCAGATCGCGGCGAAGACAAGGGTCACGAAGCCTGCGAAGAACGCGAATATCGCGACGAGGAAGAACACGCCGAGCCCGGCGAGCCGCCAGAGCGTCCCGCCGTGCAAGAGTTCGGCGCGGGCGGGCGCCGAGTCTTCCATGTCCCACGTGAGCGCCAGGCGCCCGAGGTAGCGGTAGCGCGTCTCGATGCGTTCGCGCTCGTCGTCGTCAAGCGCCTCGGGCCCGAGCGAATACAGCGTCTCGAAGAGCGGGATGTCTTGGCGGAGGGCGTCGTGGAAGCGTTCGTTGTAGTCGGCGAAGTCCGCCGCCCGCCCGCTGGCGATGCCGAAGGGGTCGAAGGCGTTGGGTAGCGGGCCCGAGTGCTCGGCGAGCTGCTCGTCCATCGCGGCGAGCTCAAGCTCGGTCTGGATCTGCTCGAGGCGTTCGAGGGCCGCGTCCGGGCCCGTCACCTCGCCCGCGACGATCATGCCCGCCATCTTGTCGCCGAGGTCGATGGCGGCGGCGTCGGTCGCCGTCTGCGCCTGCTGGCGGAACTGGGCGCCAGACCCGGGCGAGAGGGCGTCGAGTTCGGCGGCGGCCTGGATGTGGACCTTCGCCTGGATCGCCGAGGCATCCGCGAAGTCGAACGGGAGGGGCTCGGAAGCCGGGATGGGCCCGAGCCCGAGGGCGCGGCGCTGGGTGTCCTCTGGCAGGTTCTGCCAGCCGATCGCCAGGGCGAGGGCGATGAGGGCGAACGCGATGGCGATCGGGCCCGCGCCGCCGGCGGGGCGGGGGGCTTCGAACCCCGGCTCGGGCGCGGGGGCGCGGGGTGGGGTGGGGTCTGGCATCGGCGGTATTGTCGGCGTCCGGCGGGGGCGGGCACCAGCCCGCTTGACCGCGTTGTTGGGGGTTCTACCCTTCGGGGTTCGATCACGCGGGGCAGCGGATGCCCTCAAGCGGTCGGCAACGCTCGAAATCCTGCCCGTCAAGGCGGTTGGATCCCCTTGGCTGGCCCGCCCCGCCCGGTAGGCGGCGTGTTGAAACCCCCGGCGGGCGCGGTTTGATCGTCGTCCCGTCGAACGAGTTGGAGGTGGCCCATGGCCGCGACGCATCTTCGCCGAGACACCTACATCGCCAAGCCCGGCGACAAGCAGCGTGACTGGCACATCATCGACGCGACGAACGTCCCGATGGGCCGCCTGTCGGCCGCCGTCGCGACGGTGCTCATGGGCAAGCACCGCCCGGAGTACACGCCGCACATCGATACGGGCGACTTCGTGATCGTCATCAACGCCGAGAAGGTGGGCCTGACGGGCAAGAAGGCTTCGCACAAGTTCGACAAGCGCTACTCGGGCTACCCGGGCGGGCAGAAGCTCGAGTCGTACGGGCACCTGCGCGAGCGGCGCCCGGAGCGTCTGATCGAGCTTGGTGTGCGGCGGATGCTCCCGAAGAGCCGCCTTGGGCGTCAGATGCTCAAGAAGATGAAGGTGTACGCCGGGAGCGAGCACCCGCACGCGGGCGTGAACGCCGTGGAACTGAAGGTTTGATTTGGGTCACGCCCCTTTCGGGCGTGGGCCGTTGTGGCGGGCGTCATCGCTCGCGAGGACTGACTGAAGCCGCCCGATGGGCGCACGAAACGATCCCCGTCCAAAGCCGGCGCGCGTGTGGCGTCGCCAGGTGGATGCGGGCGGGAACGAGAGGACCTGATTGATGTCGAACTTCGAGACGACGATCACGAACCCGGAGCTGGCCGGGTCGAACGTGCAGGCCGAGGCGGCCCCCGAGGCCGAGGCCCGCCCGCTGCCCGAGCCCAAGCCCGCGGACAAGCACGGGTGGTGGTGGGGCACGGGCCGCCGGAAATCGGCGGTCGCCCGCGTGCGCCTGCGTCCCGCCGCGGAGGGCGAGGGCAAGGTGCAGATCCAGGTCACGAAGAAGAAGTTCAAGACGATCGACGAGTACTTCTCCGAGCTGCGCGACCGGGCGGACGCCCAGGCGCCCCTGAAGCTCACGGACACGCAGGGCAAGCTCGATGTGTTCATCCGCGCGCACGGCGGCGGGTACATGGGCCAGGCCCAGGCGATCCGTCTGGGCATCTCGCGTGCTCTCGTCGGCTACGACCCGAACTTCGAAGCCGCCCTGCGTGACGCGGGCTACCTGACCCGCGACGCCCGCAAGGTGGAGCGGAAGAAGTACGGGCAGCCCGGCGCGCGCCGCCGCTTCCAGTTCTCCAAGCGCTGATCCGTCGCCCGAACGAATCGCCGATCTGTTCGGCGAACTGTTCGCCATTTGGGGCGACCACAACGCGATCTTCGAGCGCCCGGGCACAGCATGTGCCCGGGCGTTCTATATTGGTGGCGTGCCCGGCACCGAGCCCTATCCCGCTGTGACGCGCGCGCCCAGACCAGGCGAGGCGGACGCGTGGAAGCGCCTCGCCGGCCCCGGGTCGGTGGTCGCGGCGATGGTCGTCGTCGTCGTGTTGATCGTGACGGTGCTGGCGGTCTCGTCGCGGATGAGCGCCAAGCCCTCGTGGTGGCAGCCCGTCGCGAGCACGAACCCGAGGGTCGTCGAGAACGCGACGCAGCTCGAGAACGCGATCTTCACGCAGCTGCACCTGCGCCGCGAGGCGGAGCGCACGCAGACCAAGACCGGTGAGGTGTTGATGAGCGCCGACTGGTGGGTCCGACTCTCGGCGGACAGCGCCAACGCGTGGCTGGCGGTGCGGCTGCCCAAGTGGGTCGCGGGGCAGATGTTCCACGCGCTGGACGAGGAAGCGAATCCGGAAGAGCTGGACGTGTGGCCCGAGGATCTGACCGAGGTGCAGGTGAGTTTCCAGCACCCGCACATTCTTGTCGGGGCGCGGGTCGATCGTGGCGGGCACGGTCGGTACTTCAGCGCGACGCTCCGCCCTGAGCTGCGCGACGACGGCACGCTCTGGATGGTCGCCGAGCAGGTGCACGTGGGCCGGCTCACGGTTCCCGCGGGGTGGGTGCTGTCCGAGGCGGAGCGCCGGGCGGACGACGTGGTGCCCGAGGCGTTCCGCGGGCTGCCCGAAGCCGAGGCGTTCTTTCAGATCTTCGCCGGCGAGCGCCCGTTCGCCGACGAGCCGCAGATCCGGCTGGGCGACGGGCGGCGCGTGCGCCTGCTCGCGGTGCGCTCGACCGCGGCCGGGCTCGAGGTGAAGTGCCGGACGGAGTACGTGCCCGAGCTCGGCGGGATCACCGCGGAGGAGCGCGCCGAAGCGCCCGAGGGAACACCCGGAGGATAAACCGGCTCAGGGCCCCCGCTCGCGCCGGAGCGCGGCGCCTTGCTCGCGGAGCGTGCGGGACATGTCGCGCCCGAACCGGGCCATGCGGAGCTTCTGCTGCGTCGAGCTGGACATGCCCACGGTGCGCGTGAGCAGGCCCGACATCTGCCCGAGCTGGTCGGCGGTGACGTCGCCCGAGCTGAACGCCTCGGCGTCGCGAGCGGCCTGCTCGCGGGCGTCGTTGAGGAGTTCCTCGTCGCTCACGTCGTCGGTCTCGCCGGCCATGGTCCGCATGGCGCGCATCATCTCGACGACGGACGACTCGATGTACGCGGTGCGCTCCGCCTCGCTCGCGCCGGGGTCGTAGCCCGCGGCGGCGCGGTCGGTGAGATCGACCATGATGAGCGACGCGTTCTCGATGAGCTGGTCCCGCGCCTCGCCCGTGATCGAAGCGGCGAACGCGGCGAGCAGGACCGAGTCCGACCCGTCCATCCCCTGCATCCGCGCGACCAATTGCCCGATGAGCTCGATGCGCTCGTCGATGGGCAGGCGGTTGAACTCGTCGGTGAGCAGGGTGTAGTTGAAGAGCGTGTCGAGCCCGCCGGACTCGTAGTCCGGCTTGGAGACGGGCCGGAGCGCGAGCCAGGCGCCCAGCGCGCCGGAGGTCGCGATCATGAGCGCCGAGGCGCCGACGAGCACGCGCGACGTCGGGTGGGCCCAGGCGGATTTGAACCACGAGCCGAGCCCGCCCGAGATGCCGCGGAGCCACTGGGCGGTGGTCGGGCGCGAGCGCTTGGGCGCGGCGGCCTGCTCGAGCCCCTCGAGCAGCGAGCCGGAACCGGGCTGGTCGTGATGGTGTGTCATGGGCCGGCTCCGGATGGGACGCCGAGCGCCTCGAAGAGATCGACGAAGAACTCGGCGCCGATTTCCTGCGATTCTTCGTCGGTGCGGGCGATCGCCCAGTCGGCCCGGCCGTCGGAGATGAAGAGCACGTTGCCCTTGCTCGGCCCGCCGGGGTGCCAGTTCTCCTCGGCGTCGCCCTCCTCGCGGACGGAGGTGAGATTCGCGTCGAGGACGAAGTCGGGCTCCTTGCCCAGGTCGGTCCAGTCGCGCCAGACGCGCGTGTGGGCGCGGGCGTTGGCGCCGGGGTCGGGCTCGAAGGGCGTGCCCGCGAGGATCGCCTCGGCGAACGCCATGGTGATGGCGGGGGTGTAGACGTAGCTCGTGCCGATCTGTCGCCAGATGGGGGTGCCGTTGAACCCGCGGTCACCCGGGCAGGTGAAGGGTGTCTCGGCGATGTAGAGCTGGTCGTCGGGCTCGAGGGTGTCGGGGTTGTCGGGGAAGTCCGGGTCGGCGCGGGGGATGGGCGCATCGAAGTACTGCCCGAGGGTGTTCAGGAGCGACGGGTTGTTCTCCGTGCCGACGAGCGCGCCCTCTTCGGACGCGAGCGCGTAGGGGAG
Organism: Phycisphaerales bacterium; assembly: GCA_040219655.1. Classification (GTDB taxonomy): domain Bacteria; phylum Planctomycetota; class Phycisphaerae; order Phycisphaerales; family UBA1924; genus BQJQ01. The sequence goes on from JAVJSB010000001.1 coordinate 78,373, forward strand.
GACGCCGTCCGACTCGTTGTCCATATACATGGTGAACGCGAGCCCGTACGCGCGGAGGTTCGCCAGGCACTGCGTGCGTCGGGCGGCGTCCCGCGCCCGCCCGAGCGCGGGCAGCAGGATGCCGATGAGCAGCGCGATGATCGCGATCACCACGATGAGCTCGATGAGCGTGAACGCGCGTTGGCGGGGGGTGGGGCGCATCGGTCTCGGGTGCGTGTCAGATCGGGAGCTTGATGAGTCGTCGGTCGGTCGCCTGCTCGTCCACGATACGTCGGGCGGTCGGGGTCTGGATGGTCCGGAAGGTGTCCGCGTTGCGGGCGAACGCCTCCTTCAGGTTCGGATCGGCCCGCATCGCCGTTTCAAGGCTTCGGGCGATGGAGCCCGCCCCCTTCTTCAATTGGTGGGCCCGCGCGAGGGTTGCGGCGAGCGCCCCGGCGAGCAGCAGCGGCACGCGGACGGGCTCGGGCAGCAACGCCCCCAGCCCGTGGGCGGCGACGGTGAGGCCGTCGGTCGGGGCGGCGGCCTCGGCGAGGACGGCGTCCAGACGCGCCACGGCGGCGTCCACGACCTGCGCCCGGGCGCGGAGATCGGCGATCGCGGCGTCCGCGGCGGGACGCTCGGACGGGCCCAACGCGTCGCGCTCCGATTCGAGCCGATCGGCGTGCGTGGTCAGCGCGTCGCGCGTCGAGGCGGCGTCGTCGCGGAAGGCGCGGACGGCGTCGGCGTCCCACGACGAACACGCGGGCAGGGCGCAAATGACCAGCAGGGCAACAAAGATGACGATCCGGTTCATGGTGAATCCCCCCCGCCCGGTGTGAGCTGCGGCGCGGGGCGGGCGCGGGGCGCAGCCGGGGGGGTGCGTCGAATCGTACCGGCGCGGCGGCGCGGTTTGGTTGGTCGGGGGCGCACCGCGCCGCATTGGCGCGCGGCGGGCGGCTATGCGCGGAAGATTGCGGCGGCGGCGTCGTGGTTCAGCACGTGCCCGGACCGCCGAGCGACGACGTGCGCGCACAGCGGGACACCCGCGAGCGCCAGGTCGCCGATCAGGTCGAGCAGCTTGTGGCGCGCGAACTCGTCGGGCACGCGCAGCTCGTTGTCGACGGGAGCGCCCGCGTCGTCGATCACGAGCAGGTCGGCGGGCGTGAACGAGGCAAAGAGCCCGAGGGCGCGGAGGGGTTCGACCTCGCGGACGAAGCTGAACGTGCGCGCGGGGGCGATGTTGGCCGCGAAGTCGTCGGGGTCGCCGTCCCAGGCGGCGTGCTGGGGCGCGATGGTCACGGGCGCGTCGAACTCGAGGTGATACTCGAAGCGCGGCGCGTCGGCGGGGGCGATGGTGATGGTCGCGCCGTTGCGCTCGACTTCGATCGTGTCGGGGACGGTGACGGGCGAGGCGGGGGTGTTCAGGTCCTGCACGCCCGCCTCGCGGATGGCGGCGACGAACGCGCGGGCCGAGCCGTCGTCGATGGGGATCTCGGGCCCGGAGACGCGGAGGGTGGCGTCCGTGATGCCGAGCCCGGCGAGGGCGGCGAGGGCGTGCTCGACCGTCGCGATCGGGGGCGTGCCCTCGGGCCCGACGGAGGTGCAGCGCGGCGGGACCTGGTCGAAGACAGGATGCACGGGGACGGTCGAGCGGTTCGCGATGGTGAGGGGGCAGGGGCTCGACCAGGCGTCGCAGGCGAGGGCGAGGCCCGCGCCGGCGGCAGCGGGCTCGATGGTGACGGAGGCGGGGGCGCCGGTGAAGAGGCCGCGGCCCGAGATCGTCGCGGGTGCTGCGATGGTGCGCGCGTTGGCGGTCATCAGTCTGGTGAGAACTCTGCGATCGACTCGACGGCGCGGCGTGCGTCGTCGTCGTCGGACTTCTTGTTGCGGGCGAGCTGCCCGCGGAAGAACTTGTGCAGGCGTGTTTGGGCGCCCCAGATCTGGAGGGTGATGGAGTGCTTGCGTGCGGGGTAGCCGAGCCAGGACTCGCCGGCGGGGACGGAGGAGATGACGCCGGACTTGGCGGCGATGGTGGCGCCGTCGCCGATGGTGAAGTTGTCGGCGACGCCGACTTGGCCGGCGAGGGTGACGTCCTTGCCGATGGTGACGGATCCGGCGATGCCGCAGAGCGCGCAGATGAGTGAGCGTTCGCCGATGGTGACGCCGTGCCCGATCTGGCAGAGGTTGTCGATTTTGACGCCGCGCCCGATGGTGGTGGCGCCGAACTTGGCGCGGTCGATGCACGAGCCGGCGCCGATCTCGACGTCGTCGTGGACGAAGACGATGCCGGCGTGAGGGACCTTGATGTGGTCGGAGTCCGGGGAGGGGCGAACGTAGCCGAACCCGTCGGCGCCGAGGACGACGTTCGCGTGCAGGATGCAGTTGTTGCCGACGACGCAGCGGTCGCCGATGACGGCGCCCGGGTGGACGAGTGTGTTCGCGCCGATCGATGCGTGGGCGCCGAGGGCGACGCCCGAGATGAGGGTGCTGCCCGCGCCGACCGATGCGCCGGGCCCGACGGTGCAGTTGGGTCCGATGGAGGCGTCGTCCGCGACGGTCGCGGCGGGATCGACGTGGGCCGACGGGTGGACGCCCGGGCCCGACGCGTGCGGGGGCGGGGTGATCTGCTCGAGGATCTTGATGACGGCGAGGTCGGCGTTGTCCACGAGGATCAGCGCGCGGCGGTCGGGGTCGTGATCGGGCACGTCGATGCCCTTGGTCACGAGGGCCGCGGTGCAGGCGGAGCTCGCCCACTTGCCGGCGAACTTGGCCGAGCGGATGAACGTGAGCGCGCCGTCCGCGCCGGGATCGACGGGCGCGACGGCGCGGATCGGCGCGTCGGGGTTGCCGATCAGGTCGGCGCCGAGCATGGCGGCGACCTGACCGGCGGTGAACTGAAGCCCGGCGGGGTTCATCCGCCGAACTCGTTGTTCATCTGGTTGATGACCTGCGAGGTGATGTCCACCGAGCCGTGGCGGTAGACGATGGTGCGCGTCAGGATGGCGCGCTCGATGTCGCGGTCGGCGGCTTCGGCGGGCAGGGGGAAGCCCGAGTCGTCGAGCAGCACGACGTCGTACCCGTCGCGCTCGGAGATGCGGGTGACGGTGCCCTCGATCTTCTCGTGGATGCTGCGGAGCATGTCGCCCTTCTCGAAGGCGATGATGCGCTGCAGGATGTCGCGGCGGGCCTGGGCGACGGCCTGGAGCTCGAGCACCTGGCGGACCTTCTCGCGGTACTGCGCGGTGCCCTCGTTGAGGGTCTGCAGGTCGGCCTGGGCGGTCTTGATCTTGTCCACGATGTCCTGGAGCTGGGCCTGGCGGTCGGCGAGCGACTGCTCGAGGCGTTGCTCGAGGACGGCTTTCTCCGACAAGCCCTCCAGGACCGCGACGAGGTCGACGGTGGCGACGGCGGTCGGGGCGGCGGGCGGGCGGTTGAAGCTCGCGGTGGCGCCCGCGGTCCAGGCGGCGGAGAGGGCGCCGAACGCGATGGCGCCCGAGATCACGGCGGTGAGAATCGTCTTGGTGCTGGTCATGACCGGGGCCTCCTTGAGTTGGGTCTGACGCGTGGGTGTCTCTGATCGAACGCCCGGGTGCTCGCGGTGTTGGCGTCGGGCGTCCGTGTGTCTCATTGTTGGCCCGCCGGGCCCGGGGTGCTGCCTGACCGCCTTTTGGGCGGTTTTAGAACGGCAGGTCGACGGTGAAGGTGAACAGGCGGGACTCGTCGCCGTCCTGCTCGACGATGGGGAACCCGAAGTCGAAGGCGAGGGGGGCGGGGCTGAGGGCCTGGACGTAGAAGCGGAAGCCGAAGCCGACGGAGACGCGGTAGTCGTCGAAGCCGGGGTCGTTGGTGACGGTGCCCGAGTCGACGAAGGCGACGACGGAGAAGACGTCCTCGAAGATGGGCTGGTTGATCTCGGCGCCGAGGAAGAAGAGCCAGGTGCCGCCGACGGAGTCGTCGGAGGGGAGCCCGTTGTCGTTTCGGATGCCTCTGGGGGAGACCGTGCGGAAGTCGAAGCCGCGGAAGGACTGCCCGCCGAGGTAGAAGCGTTCGTAGGTGGGGATCTCGTCCTCGTCCTGGGGGACGTAGCCGACCTCGGATCCGATGCTGAAGACGGTGGAGCGTCCGAGGTAGTCCTCGCGGATGGGGATGAAGACGCGGTGGGAGGCACCGAACTTGGTGTAGGTGAAGTCGGTGAGGCCGGCCTGCTCGATGCTCACGCGGCTCGTCGCGCCGCGGGTGGGGCGGTAGGGCGAGTCGAGGGTGTTGCGCGACAGCGAGAACGAGACGGTGGAGAGGACGTTCTGGTCGGCGACGTCGAAGATGTCCGTCGGGCGCTCGGGTTCGAGGTCGGAGAGCTCGATGGCTTCGACGCGGAAGCCGAGGTTGCCGTTCCAGCGGGTGCCGAAGCGTCGCCCGAAGCCGAAGCGGGTGCCGTAGCGTTCCTCGTCGAACTCGTCGAAGTCGCGGTTTCGGTAGAAGACGGAGACGTTGCCGGAGTAGTCGGTCTCGAGGAGGTAGGGGTCGGAGAGGGAGATGGAGTAGGTCTGGACCTGATCGCCCGGGAGGACCTCGAAGCTGAAGGTCTGCCCGGCGCCGCGGAAGGCGCGGCCGGTGAAGAACTCGCCGGGCGAGTCGGGTGTGTCGAAGAGGTCGAAGTTGCGCTGGGTGATGGCGATGCGGCCGACGACGCCCGAGTCGGACGAGACGGCGCCGCCGATGGAGATGTCGCCCGTGTTGGTCTCCTCGACCTCGACGAGCACGTCGCGGTAGTCGGGCTCGCGGGGGTCGGGGGGCTGGAGGGTGATGCGGGTGGCGTTGGGGGCGAAGTTGAAGAGGTTGAGCCTGCGGAGGCGGCGCTCGGTGTCCTCGATGGCGTTGTTGTCGAGGGGGCGTTCGGGGCGGACCTCGACGTGCCGGCGGACGACGTTCTGCTTGGTCAGGTAGTTGCCCGAGACGATGACCTCGCCGGTCTTGTAGCGGTTGCCCTCGCTGACGCGGATGATGAGGTCGACGAGGGGCGCGTCGGGGTCGCGTCGTTCGACGCGGGTGACCTGGACGTCGGTGTAGCCCATCTGCCCGTAGGCGCGGGCGATGGTGTTGAGCGAGTCCGTGAGGGCCTTGACGCCGAAGGCGTCGCCGGGCTTGATGTCGATGAGCCCCGCGATCTGCGGGCGGTCGTAGACGGGGGGCTCGTCGGTGGCGGTCTCGACCTCGAACTCGACGGAGCGGAGGGTGTACAGCGGGCCCTCGTCGATGACGTAGGTGACGATGGCTTCCTTGCCGTTGGGGGAGGGCTGGATCAGTCGGTCGGCGCGGACGTCGAGGTAGCCGGCGTCGCGGTAGAAGACGATGAGCCCGGTGATGTCGGCGTCGAGCTTGTCGTCGTCGAGCTGCCCGCGGCGGAGGATGTTGGCGGTCTTCGTCTCCAGCTCGCGCCGGAGCTCGCGGGGCTCGAACGCGGTGTTGCCCTCGAAGCGCAGGTCGGTGACCTTGACGCGCTCGCCCTCGCGGATGGTGAAGAGCACGATGTTCGACTCTTCGAGCACCTCTTCGTCGAGGGTGACCTGGGCGAAGTAGAAGCCCTCCTCGCGGTAGAGCTCTTCGATGCGCCGCGCGGCGCGGTCCACCTGGAAGCGGTCGATGGGCGTGCCCGCGAGCAGGTCCACCTGCCCGGCGAGTTCCTGGTCGCTCAGGCGGGTGTTGCCCGAGACCTGGACGTCCACAATCACGGGGCGCGGGACGACGGTGAAGATGAGATCGACCGACCCGGTGTCCAGCCGCTGCACGGCGGACTCGACGGATGAGAACGTGCCCAGGCGGTTGAGGCGGCGGATGTCGTTGTCCACGGTGGCGCGGCGGTAGGGCGCGCCGGGGTACGAGCGGATGTTGTTGATCGCCTGCCCGAGCATGGGCTCGGCGAGGTCGGCGAGCGAGCCATCGGGCTGGGGGACGACGATTCGGATCGCGCGGATGGGGCGCGATTCGTTGGGGTCGTCCGCGGGCTGGGCGAGGGCGGCTGGGACCGGGAGTGTGAGGGTCGCGAGATGTGCGCAGGGGATCGCGGCGCTGCTGAGCGCGCCGAGCACCGCCGCGAGCGTCCTTGATCGCGCCGGGCGGCCCGTGGTGTGAGCACGGGTGCCGATCCTTCCTGGACTCACCCTCATGAGAGCGGACGATACCCCGGCGGCGCGGGGAACACAAACGGGGGATCTCCGCGAAACGGGCTTGGGGGGCGGATATCGTCGGGATGCGCCCCCGATGTGGGGCGGCGGGGGTCGGCGGGTCATGGATGGCGACGATCGATGGAGAGGCCTGAGGTGAGTCGGATCGGGTACGCCGTGCGGCGGGTCGGGATGGTTGCGGCGGGGCTTGTCTGCATCGCGGCGGGCGCGGCGTTCGCGTTCGGGCTGCTCCGATCCGGGGGCGTCGCGACGGCGAGCGACGCGGAACTCGCGGCGGTGGTGGCGTTGTTTGTGCTGCCCGCGCTCACGATGGGCGCGATGCGCCTGGAGGCGAGCATCAAGCGGAACGAGGGGCCCGGCTCGGGAGGGTGATCACTGCAGGTTGACGGGCATGACGACGTAGACGAAGTCGTCGCCCGAGCGGAGCAGGCCCGGCTTGTTAGACGCCTTGAGCTCGATCAGGACGCTCGGGTCGTGGATGACCTTGAGGGCGTCGGTGATGAAGGCGGGGTTGAAGCCGATCTCGATGTCGTTGCCTTCGTAGCCGGCGAGGTCCACATCGACCTTGGCCTCACCCATCTCGGGGGCGCGGGACGAGAGCTGGAGCTTCTTGCTGGCGCCGGAGAACGCCATGCGGACGCCGCGGGACTCCTCGTTGGTGAGCAGGGCGGCGCGGCGGACGGCGGAGGCGAGTACGTCGCGGTCGAAGGTGACCTTGATGTCCTGGTCCTTGGGGATGACGTCCTCGTAGGGCGGGAAGGTGCCCTCGACGAGGTTCGAGCTCAGGACGGCGCGGGAATCGGCGGCGTCCTCGCCGAAGGCGAAGACGATCTGGTTGTCGCTGACGGCGACGTTGATGGGCTCGTTGTCGTCCGCGGCGAGCTTGAGCAGCAGCGAGAGGGCCTTGGAGGGGACGATGCACCCGGCCGAATCGTCGCCGGACGATCCCTCGATGGTGGCGGTGCACTTGGCGAGTCGGCGGCCGTCGGTCGCGACCATCTCGAGTTTCTTGCCGTCGCGGTTCATCAGGACGCCGTTGATGGCGTAGCGGGAATTCTCGCGGGCGGCGGCGAAGAGGGTGCGGGCGACGAGGGCTTCGAACGAGCCGGCGTCGATCGCGAAGATGGTGCGCGCGGGGTGGTTGCCTCCGGCGCCCTTGGCGATGGCGTTGAAGTCGGGGACGGCGGGGAAGTCGGTCGCGGGGTAGGTGTTGAGCTTGAACTCGGCATCGGCGCCGGAGATGGTGGCGAGGTCGCCGGTGGCGTCGATGGTGAGGGTGGGCTCGTTGTCCTCGGCGCCGACGATCTGGCGGAGCTTGTCGGCGGGGATGAGGGCGTCGCCTTCCTCGGCGACGTCCACGCGTCCAATGCGGAGGGTGAGGCCGACCTCGGCGTCGGTGGCGGCCATGACGAGCTCGCCGTCGGCGGCGGAGAGCTTGACGCACCCGAGCTGGGGCTTGGGGGTGCGGGTGGCGGTGACGGCCGAGACGAGATTGACCGCTTCGAGCAGGGCTCCGCGGTCGCACACAACCTTCATGGCGGGTCTCCCCCTCTGTGGTGATCCGTTGGCGAGGTCAAGCCCCCTGTGGGGGCCGGCCCGGACGCGGGCCCGAGCGTCGGCTCGGTGTCCCGGACGGGCGAGGTCTTGTGGTTGGGGATCAGTCTATCCCCCGCCGGTGCGGGCGAGGGGGTGTGGAGGGCGTGTGGACGGTGCGTGGATGGGGTGAAATTGGTGATTCGGGGGGTGTCGGAAGGGGCTGTCGGGCGGCGGGGGGGGCTATTGTGGGATTGAACGCACGAACTTTGGTCGCCGCCGCGATCCGGGCCCCCTTCTGTCATTCGACAGGCCGGTGAGGGGCTGGGGATGCGGCGGCGGTTGTTTTTGGAGGAACGGCATGAGCTATGAGGCGGCGGTCCACGCGCAGGCGATTGAGGTTGATCGGCTGGCGCTCGAGATGTGCGCCCAGGCGGGCAGCGGGCACCCGACCAGCGCGATGAGCATCGGGCACATCGTGACGGTCCTCCTCTTCAGCTCGATGCGCTGGAGCCCGGACTACCCGGCGTACCCGACGAGCGACCGGCTGGTGCTCTCGGAGGGGCACGCGGTGCCGGCGGTGTACGCCGCGACGTCGCGCCTGGGCGTGATGGTGGGCAAGCCGGGCGAGGAGATGCGGCGGCTTTCGACGGACGACCTGGCGTCGCTGCGCGCGGCGGACAGCGTCCTCGACGGGCACCCGAACCCGGTGGAGGGGTTCCCGTTCTTCGATGCGGCGACGGGCTCGCTCGGGCAGGGCCTGAGCGTGGCGGCGGGCGTGGCGAAGGCGGCGCGGATCGAGGGGCTCGACCGGCGCGTGTACTGCATCATCGGCGACGGGGAGGCGCGCGAGGGGCAGGTCTGGGAAGCGGTGGACTTCATCGCCGACCACGGGCTGACGAACGTGCTGCCGATTTTCAACTGCAACCAGTACGGGCAGGCCGGGCGCGTGAGCGACATGCAGTCGCCCGAGACGATCGCGGCGAAGCTGCGGGCGGCGGGGTTCGAGGTCGACGAGATCGACGGGCACGCGCCGGATCAGATCAAGGCGGCATTCGATGCGTTCGCGGCGGACAGCACGGACGACCAGGCGCAGCCGCGCGCGGTTGTCGCGAAGACCGTCAAGGGCTGGGGCGCCGAGAGCATTCAGGGCGGCGGGTGGCACGGCAAGCCCCCGACGGGCGAGGCGCTCGAGCGGGCGCTCGTGGAGCTCGACCAGCGCCGGATCGAGCTGACGAGCGCGCTGAGCAACGCGGACCAGTTCACGATCGAGCCGCCGGCGGAAGCGACGGCGCGCCCCGAGCAGGACGGCGACCTGCCGAGCATGCCCGACGCGATGAAGTCGATGGACATGGAGAGCCTGCTGCACACGGGCAAGCTCGCGACGCGGAAGGCGTACGGCATCGCGCTGCGGGCGCTGGGCGGGATCAACCCGAACGTGGCGGTGCTGGACGCGGACGTGAGCAACTCGACGTTCGCGGAGACGTTCGCGAAGGACGCGTCGCTGGCGGCGCGGTTCGTGGAGTGCAAGATCGCCGAGCAGAACATGGTGTCGGTGGGCGCGGGGATGAGCGCGGCGGGCATGGTGCCGTTCTGCTCGACGTTCAGCAAGTTCTTCACCCGGGCGTACGACCAGATCGAGATGGCGATCGTGTCGGGCGCGAACATCAAGCTGGTCGGGTCGCACTCGGGGATCACGCTGGCGGCGGACGGGCCGAGCCAGATGTCGTTGCCCGATGTGTCGTGGTTCCGGTCGTTCACGACGATGGAGGACCACCGGGGCAACCCGGGGTGCTACGTGCTGCAGCCGGCGGACGCGTACGCGGCGTACGCGCTGACGGGCGTGATGGCGGACTATGAGGGCGCGGTGTACATGCGGACGCTGCGCGCCGACACCGAGTTCATCTACTCGGAGGACCAGGTGTTCAACCTGGGCGGGTTCGAGGTCTTGAACGAGGGCCGCGACATCGTGCTGTGCGCGTGCGGGTACATGGTGCACGTGGGCAACCAGGTCGTCGAGCTCTTGGATAAGGCGGGCGTTTCGGCGACGCTGATCGATATGTACTCGCTCCCGTTCGATTCCGACAAGCTGATGGACATCGTCGCGCAGAACGGCGGGTATGTGATCAGCATGGAGGACAACTACGGCGGCGGGCTGGGGTCGGCGATCGCGGACGCGCTGGCGGAGTCCGGCGACGGGTTCACGCTCGAGCAGCTGCACGTGAGGCGTGTGCCCAAGAGCGCGCGGACGCCCGAGGAAGTGCTGAAGATGTGCGGGCTGGACGCTCAGAGCGTCGTGGCGCACGTGATGAAGCTGCTCGAGGTCGTCTGATCCTGCCGGTGCGAAACCCGGCGCCGCCAACGCCGTAAGAGTGGGTGTGTTGAACGCCCACGGGAGCCATGCTGAGGCGGCGTCGAGCGGGTGGCCCGCGGCGCCCGAGGGGCTGACGCTGATCCGGGCGCGGCGGGCCGGGGGGGCGTCGGTGGGGCTGATGCGGCTGGACCCGGGGCTTGAGGTCTCGGGGTATCACGCCGGGCGGTCCCGGGCGGATCTGGTGATCGAGGGTTCGTTCCGGCGGTGGGACCATCGCGGCGGGTTGACGTGCCGCGCGGGCACGGTGGTCTTTCGGGACCCGGACGCGCTGGTGAGCGCGGTCGTCGGGCGCGAGGGCGTGCTTTCGTTCGGCGTGAGGCTGGCCGAGGGCGTGGGCGAGGGCGACCGATCCGGGCCGGGGCACCCGGCGATCGCGGGGCTGACCTACCGGTCATGGCGCGCGTTTGTGCGGGCCGACGGGGCGTCGGCGTTGGAGCTGGAGTCGCTCGCGGCGGAGATGAGCTGGTTCGCGGCAGGCGAGCGCGGGTCGGGCGGCGCGCCGCGGGGGTGGCTGACGCGGACGGTGAAGCGGCTCGACGCGGCGCCCGAGCGGACGCCGACGCTCGACGAGTTGGCTGAGGAGGCGGGGGTTCACTTCACGCACTTGGCGCGGACGTTCCGGCGCCGCGTCGGGTGCACGCCCGGGGAGTATCTGCGGCTGGTGCGGCTGCGCCGGGTCGCGGAGCGGCTGGCGGGCGGAGACGAGCCGATCGCGTCGTTGGCGCTCGCGCACGGGTTTGCGGACCAGAGCCACCTCGGGCGGCACTTCAAGCGGGTGTACGCCGACACGCCCGCGCGGTTCCGGCGGCGTATGCGCCGCTGAGCGCCCGGTGGCCAACCGCCTCATCCGCCCTGGAACGCGGCAACAGAGCATGCGGTGTCATCGACGTTCAGGCTGCCGTTGCCGTCGCAGTCGGCGGCGAGGTCGGCGCTCAGGAAGCCCGTGACGACGCGGTCGATGTCGCGCCCGTTGAGGGCGTCCGGCCTGGGCTCGCACTGCGGAGGTCGGCGAGCGTGCAGACGCGGGCATCGGCGGAACGGGCCCATCGGAGGACGCGGCGCGTGACTTCAAGGACGTAGGCGGTGCGTTCGGGGGAGCGGTGTTGGTCGAAGTCGTGCAGGAGGACGACGCCGCCGCCGGCGCGCTCGAGGGCGCGGACGACGCTGGCGGGGTCGGGGAGGCGCTTGTGGGTATCGCCCGAGTCGAGTGTCCACCAGGCGGTGGGGCGTCGGCGGGCGTGGAGCCAGGTGCCGAGGGTGGCGCGGCCGTAGGGCGGGCGGAAGGGGCCGGGGGCGCCGGCGCGTGACTCGATGGCGTCGATGCCGGCGTCGATGTCGCGGTTGGCGCGCGCGGGGGGGGCTTTCCAGGCGTTGAGGTGTTCGAACGTGTGCGAGCCGACCTCGTGCCCGCGTCGGTGTGCCTCTGCGGGGAGGTCGGGATTGGATTCGGCGCGGGCGCCGAGCATGAAGAAGGTCGCGCGTCCGCCGGCGGCTTCGAGGAGATCCATGACGTCGCGGGTGAGGGAATCGCCGGGCCCGTCGTCGTAGGTGAGGCAGACGGCGCGGCGGCGTGCGCACTGGGCGCGGAGGCGTGCGACGCGGGCGGCGCGGTCAAGACGTGGGAACGCGAACCATGCCGCGGCGAGCGAGGCGGCGAGGAGGGTGATTCCGATCGGGATGGCCCACAGCGGCATTTGGTGTTCATCGGCGTGGGGGCGGGTCAGAACACGAAATAGTCGCCGTCGGCACTTCGGAAGTCCCACGAAGCGGGGTCGGCGAGGGCCGGGACGATGGCGGAATCGTCGGCGTGCAGGAAGAGGGGCGATGACCCGCGCACGAACCCGCCGAGGGTACGCAGCCGGTGCGCCAGCTCCGGGTCGTTCGTGCAGAGCTCGACGGCGTCGGCGTCGTGCGTCATCGCGGTGCGGGCGGCGACCTCCGCGAGCACGCGGTTGGACTCGGGCGTGGCGTCGGCGGCCTGCCAGTCCTTCACGGTCGCGAGGCGCAGGTCGCGGTAGCCCCAGCGCGAGGCGGTCTCGTGGAAGCGGTCGGAGACGATGAAATAGCCGAGGGGTTCGCCCGCCCGGTCGGCGAGGTAGACCGTCCAGCGTCGGCGGTCGGTTTGTGGGACGACGCGGCGCATCCAATCGAGCCAGGCGGTTGTGCGCGGGAAGCAGAGCGTGCCGCGCAGAGATGTAGGGAGGTGTGAGGGCGGTACGGAGGTCGTCTCGCGGATGGTGACGTCGCCCGGCGCGTTGCCGCGGCGCATGGTGAAGGCGTGGCGAACGCGGAGCCCGGCATCGACGAATGTGGCGGCCGCGGCCGCGATGGGCGCGTTGGAGATCCTGGCGCGCAGCACGGGCTTGCAACGCCGGACGAAGACAAGGCGGGGGGCGCGGGCGAGCGTCCAGCCAAGTTTCCTGAAGATGGGCTCGCTCATGGCGCTGGCGCCGAGGGCGCCGAGGAGGGGGTATCGGCCGTGCATGGCGCGCATGAGCGCGCCGCCGACGCCGCGCCCGCGTGTGTCGGGGTGCACGGCGTACCCGCTGCCCCACGCGACACGGGCGGTGCCGTCGGGCGTGAGCGCCTCGCCCGGCAGGAGATTCATCCGGCCGACGATGGTCCCTTCGACACGGGCGAGGAGCTGGACGGTGTCTTCGGGTCGTGCGGCGGGATTTGTGCGGAACATGTCGCGCGCGGCGCCGGCGAGGCGGTAGGCGTGCGGGTCGTCGTTGGCGGGCTCGTCGGGGTGGGCGTCGAGCTCGGCGAGGGTGACCGGGATGATCTCTGGTGGGGTGGCAGCCATGGCGCACTCGCGGTGCGCGCCAGTGTACGGGTTGGGGCGGCGGGCGGGCAGAGCAGGACCGGGGTGAAGCCCCCGGCGTTGTCCGTTGGAGTTGGGGGTCGTCAGTCGCCGCAGCCGTTGAGGAACGAGTCGATGAAGATGTCGAGGTCGTCGAAGTTGTTGGTACGTGAGTAGTCGAGGTCGGCGGCGGTCGAGCCTTCGAGGAACCTGTCGATGAACATCTCGATGTCTCCGATGTTGATCGCGTCGTCGTAGGTCATGTCGGCGGGGCAGGGGTCTGGCGCGATGGCGAAGCCGAACGCGTACGGAATTGAACCCGTGGCGTCCGTGATGGACATCACGTACTCGAGTTCGCCGCTGAACAGGTCGAGGGTGTAGATCTGGTCTCCAGCATCGCCGAGGTTGACGAAAGCGGTGGCGCCGATGCGGGAGAGCCCGCGGCAATACCCGTCCTCCTCGTCGAAGATCGCGATGACCTCGAGGAGCCCGGTCTCGGGGTCGATGGTCGCGATCTCCGCGGGGGGCGGTTTGAGGCTCCCGAGGGCGGTGTCGACAGAGACAATCATCCCATCTGATCGAACGGTGTACGCGCGGGAGTGCCAGAGGATGTCGTTGCCCCCAGAGTCCTGAACCCGGACGAGACTGAGGACTTCTCCTTCGTGTGTGAAGTGGACGAGGTGGGTGCTGCTCGTGCTGGTGGCGAGCCCGAGGAATGTGTACAGGGTCCCATCGGGGGCGACCGTCACGCCGCGGAAGTACGGGAGGAACGTGGCACCGGGGAAGACGTCAGAATTGGTGAGGATGGGGTCGGTGGCGCCCGTCTCTGGGTCGATCACGGCGATGCAGAGCGTGGATCCGATGTTCCCTGACGCGACGAGCCGCCCGTCGGGGAGGAGATCCAGCCCGCTCGCGTTATTCCCGATCGGGGTGTCGAACGCGGAGTCGACGGTGCCCATTGCGAGCGATCCTGAGGCGATCATGCCGCTGTTGGAGTCCAGCAGATAGAACTGGGCGTCGAAGTCGGTCTGGATCGGCTGAGCGGCGACGCCCGACGCGGCGACTGCGAGGGTGGCGATCACATGGAGGCGAATCATCGGGGTCCTTCCGGCGTGCGACGATGGTCCGTCGGGTTATCGACTCGTCCGCCGCGCGCCTTGAGCGTTCCCCCGAGAGGCGCGGTCAGTCGCAGCCGCTCAGGAACGCGGCGACAAAGCAGTCGATGTCGTCCACGTTGAGAGCGCCGTTGGCATCGCAGTCGGCGGCGGCGAGGTCGGCGCCGAGGAAGCCCATGACGAAGCAATCGATGTCGTCGACGTTGAGGCTGCCGTTGGTGTCGCAGTCGGCGAAACAGGGGGCGGGCCCGTCGTTGAGGGCGAGGCCGACCGCGTCCCAGGTGCCCGCCGCCTGGACCACACCGATCAGGTTCAGGCTCGCGGTGCTCACATCGACGGTGTAGAGGTGGCTCGAGATCTCGACGAAGACATCGGGCGCGATCTCGTCGAAGCCCTGGACGAGCGCGTAGAGGGTGCCGTCGGCGGCGAAGTCGAGGCCGGTCTCGAACTGCGGGTTGAACCCGACGCCGACGAGGCCGTCTTCGGAGATCACCGAGTTTGTTTCGAGATCGAGGCGGACGAAGTTGAGCGAGCCGAAGCCGGTGAGGGCGAGCCCGACGATCTCACCCTCGGGCAGCGTGGGGTGGTTGGGCGGGACGGTGGCGAGCGAGCTGAGGGCGCTGCCCTGGATGTTGTGAACCTCGAGGACGGCGCCGGTCGCGGCGTCGGACTCGACGATGCGGTTGAACCCGCCGACGTTCGTGACGGCGTAGGCGATGACGCCGTCGTTCGAGTGCGTAAACCCGGCGACGCCCGATTCCATCCAGCCGATGGAGTCGATGAGCGTTTGCTGGTCCGCGGATCGATCGAGGACGCGGACGGAGTTGGTGGAGTTCTCGAAGCCGACGAGGTCGCCGGTGTTCGGGTTGACGTCCACGCCGCCGAAGCGGAGATCGCTGGCGGGGCGCGAGAGGATCGTGACGTTCGCGGGGTTGGCGAGGTCGATCTCGGCGAGGGCGCCGAGCTGCACGCCCGGGGCGCCGAAGAAGCCCGAGCCCTCCACGATGTACGCGGTGGTGGGCTGGGCGAGCGCGGGGGAGGCGAGCGCGAGGGCGAGGAGGGTGGTGGTCGTGTTCATCACTCGGTCTCCTCGCGTGCGGCGCTGGCGGGGGAAAGGGGGCGTTGCTCGCCGCGTTCGTCGGCGATGATCTCGGCGCGGGTGCGTGTGTCGGTGACGGGTTCGGCGGGCGGGGCGTGCCGTGCGGGGGTCGGCGGGACGGCGGGCGTGTGGCGCGTGATGTAGCGGAATTCGGAGCCGGCGGCTTCGGTCTCGATGACAAGACCGGTGCGGGTGACCTCGTGCACGCCGGTGGTGGTGGTGACGAGGAGGTTGCCGTTGTCGAGCTCGGCGACGCCGCGGTAGAGACTGAGCGTGCCCGGGTCGTACTGCCCGAACAGCGTGCCGTCGGGGTTGAACTCGAGGATGACGCCGGAGGAGAAGGCGCAGACGAGGAGGTTGCCGTTGCTCGCTTCGGCCACTTGCTGGGGGAAGTCGAGCGACGGGACGGCGAACTGGCTCGTGAAGCGTTCGTTGAACGATCCGTCGGGCGTGAGGCGGACGATCGCGTTCTGGGTGTCGGTGGAGATGAGGACTTCGCCGTTGTACTCGACGGCGTCGAAGGGCCCGCGGATGCCGCCGAAGCGGTTGAAGGCGAAGTCGGGTCGCTCGGCGCCGTCGGCTTGGGCGAGGCGTTTGACGTTGTCCTGGGACACGGTGAGCGGGTTGGTGTTGCCCGCGTTGCAGACGACCACGTCGCCCGCGTTGGGGCCCGAAGACAGGACGGCGAGCCCGCGGATGTTGTCCATCAGGGTGGTGTTGCGGACGCCGCCGAGGGAGAAGACGCGGATGAACGAGCCGTCCGCGGCGAACTCGGAGACGACGTCGGCGAACTGATCGGAGATCAGGAAGGTGCCCGTGGCGGACTCGACGATCTCGATGGGGCGGTTGAAGACGTCCACGCCGGTGGGGGCGCCGGGGTCGGTGATGAAGCTGTCGGTGATGAACGAGCCGTCGGCGGCGGAGAAGGCCCAGACGCGGTCGCCCGAGGAATCGGGGATGAGCATGATGTCCTGGGCGAGGGCGGGCGTCGCGAGCAACGCCGCGGCGATGAGGGTCGTGCGGTTCATGGGGTTCCGTTTCGGGTGAGGCGAACGAAAGACCGGAGCCCGGCGACTCGCCGGACCCAGGTGGGGTATCAGCGGCGGCGGCGGGCGCCGACGAGCGCGAGCCCGGCGAGCGCGAGCGCCGAGCTCGGCGCGGGGATCTGGTAGTAGATCGCGTCCACGTCGTGCGTGTTGGCGCTCGTGAAGTTCGACTCGCTGAAGAAGAGCGAGGCGGCGCCGGTGGCGAGGTCGTAGCTGAAGATGTCGCCGTCGAGGAAGCTCGTGCCCCCGACGAGCTCGTCGGAATTGGAGGTGATGAGCATGGTGCCGTTACCCATCCAGTGGAGGCCGTAGACGTCGGAGTCACCGTCGTCCCAGAGGTCGGCCTCGGCGACGAAGATGGAGGCGATGCCGGTGGCGGCGTCCACCTTGATGATGTCGCCGTCGGTGAAGCTCAGCGCGCCGCCCGCGTGGTTCAGGGTGGCGTCCGAGAGGGTGGAGAAGTAGAGGTTGCCCATTTCGTCGGTGGTCGCGGCGGTGATGTCCTCGCCGGTGTCGGCGAAGGCGCTGTTCCCGATGCCGAGGTAGTTGCCGACGATGACGTTGTTGATCGGGTCGTACTCGACGAGGTCGCCGTCGTCGAAGATGTTGCCGCCGGCGTCGCCGTTGAAGAGCGAGCTGAGCAGGTAGTTGCCGTTGGCGAGGACGTGGAAGGCGTCGAGGTCGCCGCCGTTCAGGGAGAAGAAGGGGACGGCGTCGTTGGTGTTGACGAGGTCGTTGTCGGTGAACGGGCCGTTGCCGTTGATCTCGTTGCCGATGTTGTCGGCGAGGGAGAGGTAGAGGTTGCCGGCGTGGGCGACGGAGGAGGCGCACGCGACGGCGCACGCGACGGCGATGAAACGGGTCATGTTTGGGTCCTTTCTCTCGGTGCTCTCTCGCAGGGGGATCTCTCGGGCCCGCTGAGCATGCATGGTGGCATATTCGGACGTGAAAGTGAAGGGGTTTCGTGCGTGTTGGGTGTTCTCGCGCGGCGAAAGAGCCCGGGAGGGCCCGGGCTCGGGGGGCTGGATCGGGTTCGGGCGTGCTTACGGGCAGCCGGCGAGGAAGGACGCGACGAAGCAATCGATGTCGTCGATGTTCAGGCTGCCGTTGCCGTCGCAGTCGGCGCCGCCGAGGTCGGATGACAAGAACGCGGCGACGAAGCAGTCGATGTCGTCGATGTTGAGCGAACCGCTCGAATCGCAGTCGGCGAAGCACGCGGCGGTCGGGCCCTGCGCCTCGAAGGCGCCGAGGTCAACGATGGGCGCGGCGCCGATGCCGGTGTCCGCGGTATCGGGGTCGTCCGAGAGGCGCGGGTTGCCGGCGAGGTCGAGATCGGCGCCCGTTGGGCGCGCCGTGTTGTCGCCGGCGTCGATGGCGGGCGAGCCCGGGAGGAGCGTGAAGTCGTCGTCGAACGTGCCGAGGACCCCGTCGGCGCCGAGCGGGTCGGCGAACATGGGGTCGGCCGACGAGTTGTTCGTTCCCGTGTACCCGCCGCGGACGATCGACTGAGAAACGGTGACGGTGGACCCGAGCGAGGTGCCGCCGACGGCGGCGTCCCAGATGATGCAGTTGACGAGCCGCATGTCGGACTGGGCGGTGATGATGGGCAGGGCACCGCCGTTGTATCCGTAGATGGTGCAGTTGGTGAAGTCGGAGTCGGAGCCGAGGAGGTGGGCGATGTGCTGCCCGTTGCCCTCGGCGGTGTTGCCGGCGAAGAGGCAGTCGTTCATCTCGGCGCCGCGGTAGAAGAACTCGATGGCGCCGCCGTTGCCGAGGAAGCCGGAGCCGTCGCCGGCGTGGTTTCGGAGGAAGCGGCAGCGGTCGAAGCGCGGGCGCGGGCCGGGGATGTTCTGGTTGGCGCCGATCTGCGCGGCGCCGGCGAGGACGAGGCCGGTGTTGGCGACGAAGTCGCATTCGATGAAGCGCGAGGCGTTGTTGATGACGTAGATCGCGCCGCCCTGGCGTCCGGTGTTGTTCTCGAACAGGCAGCGTTCGAAGTGCCCGACGGAGGTGTCGTTGACAAGGTAGACGGCGCCGCCCCCGCCGCCGTTGTCGGCGCCGGCGAACCCGTTTCGGAAGACGCAGTCGGTAACGGTCGGGGCGGTGTTCGACTGGCACATGATGGCGCCCCCGAAGAGGGCGGTGTTGGTGTCGAAGACGCATTCGGTGATGGTGGGGGCGCTGTTGTCGAGGAAGATCGCGCCGCCCTGGGTGTACCAGGGCGTGCCGGGCCCCAGGAGTTGCTTGCCGGTCCCGTTGGCGAAGGTGAGCCCGGTGACGACGGTGTCGGGCCCCTCGCCCGAGGTGATGGTGAGGATGGAATCGACGAGCCCCGTGCCGTCGAGGATGGTGGTGGCGGGGCCGTCGGTGGAGGCGAGGGTGATCGCCTTGCCGAGGGTGTTGAGGGCCTCGTTGTACGTGCCGGGCCCGATGCGGACGGTGTCGCCGTTGGCGGCGGCGTCGACCGCGGCCTGGACGGTCGCGTACTCCGAGGGGACGAGCAGTTCGTCGGCGAGGGCGGGCGTCGCGGCGAGGGCGACGCAGACGAGGGTGGAACGCAGCATGATGGGTCTCCGTGGTTGGCTTCTGCATCACGCGGCGGCATCGGTGCCCGGCGCGCCTCACGCTCCGCGCAAGAAAAAGGGCCCGGCGAGCCGGGCCCTTGAGAGGTGTCTCGGAAGGTGCGCTTAGGGGCAGCCGTCGAGGAAGGCGGCGATGAACGCGTCGATGTCGTCCACGTTCAGGGCGCCGTTGCCGTCGAAGTCCACGGCGAGGTCGCCCGCAAGGAAGAAGGAGACGAAGAGGTCGATGTCGTCAACGTTGAGCGTGCCGTTGCCGTCGAGGTCGGCGATGCAGAAGGGCGTGAAGGTGAGGGTGCCGTCGGACCACTCGCCGGCGGTGGCTCCGCCGTTGGTGACCTCGGCGTAGATCCAGTAGGTGGCCTCGTCGAGGTAGGCGGAGTTGATGACGTACATGCCCAGCGAGCCGTCGGTGTTGATGGAGGTCGGGAGGAAGAGCTCGTTGCCGTCGAAGGTCGGGGAGGTGTTGGCCCACACGGAGACCCAGGTGGGGTTGCCGTTGGGATCGGAGGCGGACCAGGTCGCGGTGTAGTTCTCGGCGCCGTGGATGAGTTGGATGTCGCCTGCGGGCGGGTTCAGGACGTCGATGCTCGGCGCGCTGGCGCTGGGCGGGTCGATGGTGAGCTCGTAGTTCGGGCAGGTGTCGCCGTTGAAGCCGTAGACCTCGACGGCGAACCAGCCGGGCCCGCGGCCTTGCAGCGAGATGGTCTCGGCGTTGGACGTGCTCTGGCTGGTCTCGAGCGTGCTGCCCGAGTCGTTCTTGAGCCGCATGTCCACGTCGCCCTGCGAGTGGCTGAACGTGACGCGGACGAAGTCGGACGACGTGCCGGTGGCGGGGAGGTAGAAGCGGAAGAAGTCGTCATCGCCGGACTCATCGATCGTGAGGCTGGAGATGACGAGCTGCGGGTTGGCGGGCCCGAGGTTGGGCGAGTTCACCTGCCCGACGGGTCGGGCGGCGACGACGGACTGCATGTTGTTGGGCTCGTAGTCGTCGGGCTCGAGGGTGCCCGGGTCGGTGTTGCCGAGCGAGACCTTGATGCGCGCGACGTTGTTGTCCTTGGTCGCTTCGATGAAGACGTTGTCGGGATCGACGACGGACTCGAGCCAGTAGAGGCCCTCGGGGACGCCGGTGATGTTGATCTCCTGACCCGAGAGGCCGGAGGAGTAGACGTCGATCCATCCGACGGAGAGGCCCTGGGTTTGGCTGGAGCAGGAGAAGAACTCGCCGCTGGGGTTGTAGTTGGGGAGGGAGGTGTCGTAGACGCCGAGGTCGAGGATGCAGAAGGAGGTCTTCTCGCCCTGTGCGACGATGTCGCCGACGCCGTCGCCGGGCAGGACCTCGCGGAGGCGGTAGCTGGCCCAGTTCTCGAGGTGGATGTGCCCGTGGGTGGGGTGGTAGATGAACTTGGATGCGAGGTAGTCGGTGTACGAGCCGTCGTCGTTGAAGACGCGTTGCCAGACGTCCTGGGTGCCGTCGCCGTTGTCGGCGCCGCCGTAGACGTGGAACTTCCCGGGCCCGATGTTCGCGGTGCCGTTGGACAGGCGGAGGTAGGTCTGCCCGCCCGAGGTGGTGACGTAGTTGTCGAACAGGCGGTCCTGGTCCACGACGATGTCGGGGAGCAGCTCGGACTGGGCGAGGGCCGGGGCGGCGCACGCGGCGAGGGCGGCGGTGAGCAGGCGGGCATTCATCACGGAGGATTCTCCACTGGGGTCAGCGGGCGCTCAGGGGCACCCGGCGAGGAAGGCGGAAACAAAGCAGTCGATATCGTCAAGGTTCAAGGCGCCGTTGCCGTCACAGTCGGCGCCGGCCAGGTCGGAGGCGAGGAACGCGGCGACAAAGCAGTCGATGTCGTCGAGGTTCAGGGCGCCGTTGCCGTCGCAATCGGCGGCGCACACGGGCGTCGCCGAGCCCGTTCCTTCGAGGGTGAGCGCGCCGGTGGCGGTCGTCGTGACCGTGATGCCGTTGACGTCACCCACGGTCGATTGGTTGAAGGTGAACGACGAGGAGAGCGTCCAGACGCCGCCCGATTCGGTGAGCGAGCCGGCGAGGTCTTCGATGAAGGGCCCGAACTCGGCGAAGTCGATGACCTCGTTGACGTCCGCGAGGCCGAAGATCGAGCCGGTGACCGTCGCCGTGCCCACGATGTCGAGCGGGACGGCGGGCAGCGTGAACGATCCGTCGCCCGCGAGCGGCGCGGGCGCGGTCGGGCCGACGCCCGCGTAGACGAGCGTGACGGACGGCGCCGTCGCGTCCACCTGTGAGAGCACGCCGGTGTACGTGTAGTCGAGGCTCTCGGTCGTCGCGATCGAGAAGCTGATGAGGCACACGGTGCCGGCGGTGGTGTCCACCTGGAACGTGGCGCTGCCCGTGATGTCGGACTGGTCCGAGTCGCACCCGCCGACGATGGGCAGGTCCTGGCAGAGCTCGAGGTCGATCGCCGAGGGCGGGCCCACGGTGATCTCGACGTCGAGCAGGTCCGCGCTGGCGGCGGTGGCGAGCCCGGCGAGGGCCGCCAGGGCGATGGATCGCTTGGTCATCTCTTCGGTCCTCCCCAGGGGCACACAACCTGCCCGAGATCCATTCTAAGGGGCCGCGGGCGGATCACCAACGCCCGTGGGGCAATCTCTGAGCCCTGTTCATCGCCCGAACATCCGGGTTCTGAGGCCCTCACGGGCACCCGCCGAGGAAGCTCGAGACGAACAGGTCGATGTCATCGACGTTCCAGGCGCCGTTCTGGTCCAGGTCGGCGTCCGGGTCGGACGAGAGGAAGGCGGCGACGAGGGCGTCGATGTCATCGACGTTGAGCACGCCGTCTTCGTTGATGTCCGCGAGCCCGCAGATGCCGGGCTGGGTGATGCGGAAGACGCTGCCGTTGAAGAGCGAGCAGACGTAGACGCGTCCGAGGCTGTCGCGACCGAACGAGGAGATGCCCGAGAACGAGCTGGCGCTGAATGTGAAGTCGTTGGTGATTTCTTCGCGGACCCAGCCCGAGGTGGTGTCGCGCAGGGCGTAGACCTTGCCCGAGCAGTAGTCGCCGAAGATAAACTCGCCCCAGAGGTCGGGGAGGGTCTGCGAGCGGACGACGACGCCGCCGGTGATCGAGCAGCCGTTGTCCGGCGCGGAGTGGGTGTACTCGGTGACGGGGAAGACGGCGTCGGCGGCGTCGGGCCCGGGGTCGCCGGCGAAGTTCAGGCGGGTGCCTTCCCACTTGCGCCAGCCGTAGTTCTCACCGCCCACGCTCGAGGCTGGCTGGAAGTTGACTTCCTCGCGGAAGAACTGCCCGACGTCTGCGATGAAGAGGTCGCCGGTCTGCGGGTCGAAGTCGTTGCGCCACGGGTTGCGCAGGCCCCAGGCCCAGATGGCTTCGTCGGCGCCGGGCTGTCCGACGAAGGGGTTGTTGGAGGGGATGGCGTAGTTGTTGTTGGGGTCGGCGGGGAAGTCGTCGCCGTCGGGGTCGATGCGGAGCATGGTGCCGAGTTTGGTGGCCTGGTTCTGGCCGTTGCCGAACGCGCCCCAGGGATCGTTGCCCGACCCGCCGTCGCCCATGGCGACGTAGAGGTAGCCGTCGGGCCCGAAGTCGATCCACCCGCCGTTGTGATTGGAGTCGGGCTGGGCGACGGTCATGATGCGCGTCGCGGTGGCGGGGTCGAAGACGTCCGGGTTGGCGGCGCTGCGGGTGTAGCGGACGACGCGCGTCTGGTTGCCGCCCGAGTTGGTCGTGTAGTTGACGTAGACGTACCCGTTGGTGGCGTAGTCCGGGTCGAAGGCGAGCCCGAGCAGGCCCTGCTCGCTGGCGGTGCTGACGCCCGAGACCGAGAGGGCGGGCGTGGGCAGCAGCGTGTCGGTGTTCAGGTCGAGCACGCGGACGCGACCGGTCGAGCTCGAGCGCTGCTCGACGATGAACGCGCGATCCGTCACGCCCGGGGCGGCGACGACCGCGACGGGGCGCGACAGCCCGCTCGCGACGAGCTCGGCGTGGAACGGCTGGGCGCCCGCGAGGGCGGGCATCGACAGGACGGCGGCGGCGCCGGCGGCTCGGCTGATCATGGGTCTCTCCTCCGGATGGCGAGCGCGGAGAACCCGCGCCCCGGCGTCTATCCGCGGGGCTCGGTTATCGGATCCGTGCGCCCCACGTGATCTCCTGGACTGAACTTACCCGCAGCCGGCGAGGAAGGCCACGACAAACGCGTCGATGTCGTCCAGATTCAGGGTTCCGTTCGCGTCCAGATCGGCGGCGAGGTCGCCCGAGAGGAACGCGGCGACGAACAGGTCGATGTCGTCGAGGTTCAGGGTCCCGTTGGCGTCCAGGTCCGCCGGCGAGCACGCGGCGCTGGGCTCGTGTTCGAAGACGAGGAACCCGCGCGCCGGGAGCTCGAACTGGACGGACTGGGCGAAGCCGCCGTGCGGGACGCTGTCGGCGACAAAGGTCGATCCGAGCGCGGCCCCGGCGCCGTCGCCGTCGAACTCGGGCGCCTGGTTGTTCACGACGACGCCCCACGTGCCCGGGCGGGGGAGCCCGATGCGGTACCCGCCGAAGGTGTTGTTCGAGAGGCTCGCGACGACCATGTAGCTCTTGCCGCCGAGCTGGTATCGCTCGAAGGCGACGATGTTCGCGGGGTCGTTCACGTGCGTGATCTGCACGCCGTTGTTGGCGAAGAGCGCGGGCTCCGAGGTGCGCAGGCCGACGATGGTCTTGAAGAACTCGAAGACGCCGTCGTAGGCGATTTTGTGCGACCAGTCGATCTTGCTGGCTTCCCACCCGTCGTTCTCGAGCCACTCGGAGCCCTGCAGGAAGGCGGGGATGCCCGAGGCGAACATGACGATGCCGTGCGCGAGCGTGGTGCGCCCGCGGGCGAAGGTGTCGTCGTGGGGCGCGGTGGTGTCGATCTGGCGGACGGCGCGCTCGTGCCCGTTAAGGGGCCAGGCGTCGTCGTGCAATTCGAAGTAGTTCATCACGTCCGTGCCCGAGACGGCGCTGCCGTCGATCACGTTCGCGAGGCGCTGCATGTCCGGGTTGCCCAGTCCGGCGTTGAAGACCGCGCCGCGCAGCGCCTCCTTGAACTCGTTGTGGTACTGCGAGTCGAACTCGATGCCCGTCTGCACCCAAGGCGAGTCGATGTAGATCTCGGCGATCGAGACGGCGTCGGCGTACCGGTTGCGGATCGTCCGGTTCATCTCGCGCATCAGGTCCTGGCCGACGGACCATTGCGAAGTCCAGCCCGAGTCGGTCATCGCCATGACGGCGTCGTGGCGGTAGCCGTCCATGCGGAACTCGCCCATGACGTGGTGCACGGAGTCGATGAAGTACTCGAAGACGCGGGGGTCGTCGAAGTCCGCCTGGGCGCCCCAGGGCGTGTCCTGGGCGGGCGAGTCGAAGTAGGTCTGCGTGCCGTCGAAGTTCCAGAGGAAGTTGTCCGACGGCGAGAAGTGGTTCCAGACGGCGTCGAGGATGACCGCGATGCCGTGCCCGTGCAGCTCATCGACCATGTGCTTGAGGTCGTCGGGCGTGCCGAGCCCCCATTCCCAGGCGTACTGCGAGACCGGGTTGTACCCGCCGGAGAACGCGCCGGGAAACTCGTTGATCGGGTTGACCATCACGGCGTTCACGCCGAGCTCGGCCAAGTTCGCCGCGCGCTCCGCCACGTCGCGGTAGCCCGACGGGCTTGACGCCGGGCCGAACGGGTCGTTGCGCCCGGAGAACGTGCCCACGTGGAGCTGGTAGATGACGAGCTCATCGATCGGGTCGGCGATGAAGTCGTCGTGCTGCCACTGGTACGAGAGCGGGTCCGTGACCACGGCGTTCATGTTGTCGTTGGGGTTGAGGCTGGCGGCGCGGGGGTCGGTGTTCCAGACCGAGTTGTTGAAGAAGTACTTGTACATGTCGCCGACCTGGGCCGACGCGACCACGCCCGAGAAGAAGTCGCCGTGCTTGATCAGCGGGTTGGCGGTGGACCAGTTGTTAAACTCGCCGCGGACGTGGCATGTCGAGCGCGTGGGCGACCAGACCTTGAAGACGACGCCCTGGTCCGTCGGCGTTGCGCCGAAGGGCGCGTGGACGAGCGTGCCGAAGTCGAGCACGAACCCGGACGCGGGCATCGCGTCGCTCGCGCCGTTCGGCCCGAGGTAGTCGGTGTCGGTGCCGTCGGTCGCTTCGATGACGAACGAGAGCTGGTCGTCGCTCGTGCCCGGGAGGGCGGCTTGCCAGATGTCGTACGGCCCGCGCTGCGCGACAACGGACGCGGCGTGCCAGGTCTGCGCGCCGCCGACGTCCTGCATCACGCGGGCGGCGGTCAGGTCGCCCCGGAACGCCTGGAACTCGACGGTGAACGCGTCGCCCGCGAGGGGGACGATGGGCCGCATGTCCTGCCAGAGGACGTGGCTCAGCCCGTCCCACTCGACGTTGTTGTCGTTGGACGCGGCGGCCGCGGGTGTGGCACAAACCGCCGCGAGCAGCGCGGCGGGCAAGATCTTCGAATGCATGGCGCTCCCTCGGACTGTCGGGCCGGGCAATCCGGCGTTCCTCATTCCCCCGCGGGCACAGTATCGCGGGGATCCTGGCCCCAGGCAAGACCTTTCGCGGGATGCCGGACACGGGCCGACGCGGGGCGTTCAGGGGCACCCGCCGAGGAAGCTGGCGACGAAGCAGTCCACGTCGTCCACGTTCAGCGAGCCGTTCCCGTCGCAGTCCGCGACGCCGAGGTCGCCCGCGAGGAAGCCGGCGACCCAGCAGTCCACGTCATCCACGTTCAGGGCGCCGTTGCCGTCGCAGTCGGCGAAGCAGACGATCGCGCCCGTGACGGACAGGGGGAGGCTGAGCGTCGGCAGCCCGTTCGCGCTCGCGGTCGCCGCGACGTAGAGCACGGTCGTCTCGCCGAGCTCTTGGAAGTCGCCGTCGCCGTTGAGATCCTGGTGGAGCATGACGCGGTCGTTGAGCCCGTCGGTCCAGAGCAACCGCCCGTCGGGCAGCCGCGCGAAGTCGCGGGGGGAGCCCGTCGAGAAGCCGTCGGCGTGGGTCCCCTCGCTCCAGACGAGGCGCAGCTCGGACGCGACATCGATCGTGTTCGAGCCGTTGCGGTCCTTGGCGGCGACGATCAGCTGGTCGTTGCTCAGGTTCGACGCCCCGAAGAGGATCTCGTCCGAGTCCGGGATGTACTCGAGCTCGAACGTGGTCCCGAGGAAGATCCCGACGAGATTGAACAGGTCGGCGCTGTTGATCCACTCGGTGCGCGTCGCGCCGCCGGGCTCGATGATGTCGATGGACTCGATCTGGTTCGGGTCGGTGATGTCGAGGGTGTAGACGAAGCCGGACTCGTCGCGCACCGCGTCGAAGGTCGTCGTGGCGCTGACGCCGACGGGCGAGAGTTCGTGGAAGAGGACGGCCTCGCCGGCATCGTCCACGTCGTTGTCGGCGTTGAGGTCCTCGAGGATGTAGATGGCTTCGGGGTTGGCGGTGTCGAGCGTGTTGTTGTCGAGCAAGAGGTACGACCCGTCGCCCAGGGGCGTGAGGTCCGCTGGGTTGGTCAGCGTAAACCCGCCCGGGAGGAGCCCGCTGAACCAGATCGACGCCTCACCGGCGCCGAGGGCGCTGCCGTCGGCGTCCGCGTCGTTCATGAAGATGATGTTGTCGGGATCGAAGTTGTCGGTGGCGAGCAAGGTGTCGGGCCCGAGCGCAACGAGTCCTTGGGCGTTGTCGATGCCGAGGGCGGCGGGGGGTGAGTCGTCGTAGAAAACCGTCACCTCGCCAAGGTCGTGCGCGTCGCCGTCGCCATTGAGGTCGCGCAGGCGGAGGATCTCGTCGGACGACTGGTCGTGAACGAAGACAACGAGCAGCGCGGACGCCGCGGCGGGCCGCGCCTCGGCGACCGGCAGGGCGGCGGTGTTCGGGCGCTCGCCCGTCGGCGTGACGAATCGGGGGTCGCCCGCTTGTGCGGCGACGCGGTCCGCAGGCGAGAGGCTCTGGGCATGGGCGTGGGCGCAAGAAAAGCCCGCCACACCGAGCGCGAGGCTCAGGGCGGCGGGCGTGCCGGTCGTGCGGGTCGTGTTCATCGCCCGAGCGTACCTGGGCGAAGCCCCCGCTCAAAGCGTGAATATGCCGGCCCCCAATCGGGCGGTGTTCAGGGGCAGCCGGCGAGGAAGGCGGCGACGAAGCAGTCCACGTCGTCCACGTTCAGCGAGCCGTTCCCGTCGCAGTCCGCGACGCCGAGGTCGCCCGCGAGGAACCCGGCGACCCAGCAGTCCACGTCATCCACGTTCAGGGCGCCGTTGCCGTCGCAGTCCGCGAGGCAGACCGCGCCGCCGGAGAACACGAGCTCGAGGTCGTAGCGCTGGATGTTGTCGGCGTCGCCCGCGATGCGCACGTAGTGCGGGCCCGGGCCGGTGAGGCTCACCGTCGCGTTCTCAGCCGACCCCGCGCCTGTCGCGTTCACGCTCGTGACGAGCGACGTCGAGGCGTCGTAGACGTTGAACGAGAGGTTCGAGACGGTCAGCGCGTTGAACGAACTCTGCGAGCCGCCCTGGGGCCCCTGGTTGTAGGTCGTCCCCAGCGGGGTCAGCGTGATCTCGACGTCCAGCGATCCGCTGGTGGTGAACTCGAAGTAATCGAGGTCGCCGTTGTCATCGATCGAGCGGCTGAGGGTGGTCGAGGTGTCGCCCGAGTTGAACGAGCCGAGGTCGATCGCGGTGCCGAAGGAGTCGTCGTTCTCGAGGTAGTCGCCGTAGCCGCGGCCCGAGCCGCGCTGGTCGTCTTCTTGCGGGCCGACGAAAGTGGTCTGGATGAAGGGCTCCATGAGGAAGCGGTCGGTGGAGGACTCGACGTGGCTGAGCCCGATGCCGTGCCCGGCCTCGTGGGAGAGGACGTTGCGCAGGCGGATGGACTGCCCGCCGAGCTGGTTGTAGAAGCTGTCGGCGGAGTCGAGGACCATGTCGCCCGAGTCCGGGAAGTAGTTGTACGCGAGGACGCCGGAGTTGCCGTCGATGAATGCGGCACCGATGCGGACGTCGCCGCGGACGCCGCTGACGCCGCCGCTGCCGCCGCTGTTCATGGGCACGCCGTCGTCGTTGGGCTCATAGACGTAGGTGATGCCCGAGACCGCGGTCCATTCGTCGAGCGCCTGCTGGAAGATGGGCTGCCAGACGTTGAAAGAGCCGTAGAGGCCGTTCATCCAGGCGAAGAGGTCGGACGCCTGCCCGGTGTCGATCTCGGCGCCGTCGGGCAGGAAGGAGTAGGTGAGGGTGACGGGGTTGCCCTGGGGGCCGGTGTTGCCGTCGAGCGCGGTGTTGCTCCATCGGCCGCTGAGCACGTACCGCTCGGGCCCGCCGCCCCAGATCTCCTGGAGGTAGGCGTCGAACGCGGCGGCGACCTTGGGGTCGGTGCCCGGCGCGACGCACATCATCGGGATCTCGTCGCCCGCGGCGGCCTGCGCTTCGAGGCGCGAGAGCATGTCCTGCAGCCCTTGCGGCAGGTCTTCAAAGGGCATGGGAAGGGCGCGCACGCCGACGCCGAGGTCGGGGCTGTGCGGGCAGTCGAGCGTGCACGCGTCGTGCGCCAGCGTCGTGCCGGCGGCGAGCGAAAGAACTGCAAGAGACCGGATCATCATCGGGAGACCTCCGTTGGGGGAACAGGGAAAGTCGCGCCCACGCGGTGGGCCTGAGCGCGGCGAAGATTCGAGCGGCCCGCGGGCGGGCTCGCGATTACGGGCAGCCGGCGACGAAGGCGGCGACGAAGCAGTCCACGTCGTCCACGTTCAGCGAGCCGTTCCCGTCGCAGTCCGCGACGGCCAGATCGCTGGCGAGGAACCCGGCGACCCAGCAGTCCACGTCGTCCACGTTCAGGGCACCGTTCCCGTCACAGTCCGCGAAGCACGCCGAGCTGACGACCTCGTACAGGTCCGTGCGGTAGTTCAGCAGCGTGCACCGCATGCGGTTGGTCTGCTCGTAGGTGAACTGCTCCATGCACAGGTCGTCGGAGTAGTCCATGTAGTTGTCCTTCGGGTCCGACGAGCCGCAGCTGACCGGGTTGCCGGGGCACCCGAAGACGGGGCCGGACTCGCGGTTCGTGTCGCAGATGAGGTCGCCCGTGTTGTAGCAGCTCGAGGTCCCGCACCCGCCGTCGAAGGTGTGGAAGAGCCCGAGGTAATGCCCGACCTCGTGGGTCGTCGTGCGTCCCTGGTTGAAGGGCGACAGCGGCGCGTTCCGACCGAACGACGAGTACAGCACCACGACGCGGTCTGAGTTCGAGCCGACGCTGCCCGGGCTCGTCTGCGGCAGGAACGGGACGTACCCGAGCGCGCCCGAGGCGGAGTTCGTGTAGATGTTCAGGTACCGGTCCGGGTCCCACGCCAGCGAGTTGTAGTACGTGCCGCCGTCGTTGAACCACGTGTTGTTTGTGGTGCGGGTGATGCCGTTCGTCGGGTTGCCGGCCGGGTCCTCGGTGGCGAGGTAGAACTCGATCTGGGCGTCGTTTCCGTTTGCGCCGTTCGTGCCGGCGAGGGCGAGGAAGTCCTCGTTCAGGATCTCGATCTGCGACGTGACGCGCGAGTCGGGCATGTCGCCCGTGCCGTTCGTGCTCCGGAGGATGTGCACAACGACGGGGATGCGGTACGTGTCAACCGAGGGGTCGTACGCGCCGAGCACGCGCGTCAGCGACGCGGAGCAGTCGGACGGGACACGCAGCGCGGGGTCAACGTCGACGTCCTTGGGGATCGCGCACCTGGTGTGCTCCTGATAGAAGTGCCCGCTGTCGGCCAGCTCCTGCCACGAGTTGAACCGGGTCTCGCCCAGGTAGATCTCGGTGTCCGAGACGACTCGGAAGTCGTTCTTCTGGGCGTCGCCGATCGCCACGCGATCGGGCCCGGCGAGTGAGGTACCACAACACGCCGCGAGCGCGGCGACCGACACGAACAACTGACGCATGGAAGATCCCTCTGCTGCAAACACACCTGGGGTCGAGAACACGACACACGCCGCGGAACCGCGGCTCAGACCCCCATCCGCAGCCTACAGGGGGCGGTTCCCGATGCGAAGCGCCGCTTTTGGAATCGGGCTCGCAATTCCCGGGCCCCGCGCGGCCGACGCGGGAACTGGGGAACGCAGTCAAGTTGGGAAAGCGTTCGGGGGCGTGCGTTACCGACGCCGGCGGGCGAGCCCGAGCGCGCCCAGGCACAGCAGCGAGCCTGTTGCCGGCGCGGGCGTGATCACGAATTCGAGCGTGTACGCCTGCATCGCGGGGGACGTCTGCTGGATCACAAACGAATAGACGCCCGCGTCCAGCCACGGGTTGGCCAGGCTGTTGGTCGTCACGGCGTCGGACACGAACGCGGGCATCAGGTCCGTCCCCACCTGCGACGCGCCGGGGAGGATGCCCGAGAGGAAGTTCGCGTCGGTCGATCCGTCCGGGATGAAGCTCGTCGCGCCGGCGTTGAACGCGGCGAAGCCGAGATCGTCGGGCGCATACGCCCGCAGGAAGAGCGCGGACAGGCGCTGCCCCGCGCCCACCTCGAACGTGATGTAGTCACGGTCGCCCGTGGGCTGGTTGGAGAGGGTGACCGTGCCCGAGACGGTGTTCGCGCCGAGCTCGAACGCGAGCGCGGTCGGCGCGTTCGGGTCCGACGAGAGATCACCGTCGAGCGACTCGTCGTAGGTGATGCCCGCGGCCGCGATGCCCGAGGTCAGTGCGAGGGACAGCAAACAAACAGGGTGAACGCGCATCGGTCTGGCCTCTCTCTCGGGGCTCGGTGTGACTCAGGGGCAGCCGGCGAGGAACCCGGCGACGAAGCAGTCGATGTCGTCGAAGTTCAGGATCCCGTTGCCGTCGCAGTCGGCGATGTACATGTCCGCGCTCAGGAACGCCGTGACCCACAGGTCGAGGTCGTCGAGGTTGACCGCCCCGTTGGAGTCGTAATCAACCGGGCAGCTGACCCGCCCGTCGAAGTAGAGGCGCGAGAGCCAGTACGCGTCCGGGCCCGCCTGGACGCCCATGTGGCGCCCGGGGATGTCGTCGGCCGGCGGGTGGATGCCGCCCCAGATGCGCGACATCGACGTCTGGTCGGACGCGTCGCGGTAGGTCGCCCACTGCAGCGTGATGTCCTGCGACGGGCCCTCCTCGAACACGAGGAACTCGTTCTGCGGGCAGTGGAACTCGCCCACGCCCCCGGGGAAGAACTCGCTGCCCGTCATGAGCGTCATCAACTCGGCCGCGCCACGCGAGAACGTCGAATGGCCCGAGACATACCCGGCGAACGGGGGCGTCACGAAGCTGGGTCGCTGGTACGGCCACCAGTTCTCGGCGAGGATCCAGCCCACGCCCGCGTCGTCCGTGTCCGGATTGGCGATGTAGTCGGGCCCGCGCCACGCCTTAATGGCGATTTTGCCCTCGTTGCCCGCGAGGTGCTCGTGCTTGCCGCCGGGCTGGGTCGTCGTGGAATCAACGAGCTCGATCCACCCGGGCACGAGGTTCACGCCGTTCGCGTGGTAGCTGGGCAGCAGCGGGTCGGTGCACTGCCCGAGGTCACACATGTGCCGCAGGGCGGAGATCGGGCGGACGTAGTCGTAGTACCCCTTGCATCCCCACGCGGTGATCGCGCAGTCGTGCATCGCGCCGCCGAGCATCAGGTAGAGCTTCACGTCCCACTCGAGATCGGAAACAACCGGGCCCTCGCCCGCGATGCGCTTCTCGAACAAGGGATGATCCGTGACGTAGTTGGCGATGGAGAACCAGTGCCCGGGGGGCGTCTCGGAGTCGGGCCCGTCGGCCCAGAACTCGGCGAGGATGCGCCCGTAGTCGCCGCGCGGGACGACCTGTGTGGGGTAGGGCAGCCCGGTCGCGGGGTTGAGGTCGTGCCCGGGGCTCCAGTCGCCGCCGTTGATGAAGTCGTAGTACGCCGCCCATTCCTCGGGGTTGGGCAGGGGCGAGTTGCCGAACGAGTTGGGCGAGATGTCGATCATGACGCCGTCGGTCGGGTCGAGGTGCCCGGACCAGATGGCGACCATCTCGTTGCCCCACTTGAAGTAGTCGTCGCCCACGCCGCCGAGCTGCGGCGGGTCGCCCGGGTCGTGGAAGACGGGCCAGTCGTGCCCGTCGCGCTGGTGCACCGTCAGGTCGTCGATGCGCAGGGCGAACGGCGTGACGTTGCCCCACTCCGGGCTCAGGAACGTGAGCGAACCAAGCGGGATGATGTTGCCCGACTGGTCGACGTAGAAGTCGATCGCGATCGGTTGCCACCGGTTCGCGTCCGAGATGTCCGGGTTGCCCGGCAGGTCGGGGAAGATCGGCTCGTTCACCGGGGTGTAGTACAGGTTCGCGTAGTCGAGCTGCTCGTTCGCGTTGTCGGCTTGGCCGGCGGCGATGATCGTCTGCGCGATGCGGTTGCCCAGCGCCGCGGGGGTGTCGCCCACGGTGGACGTGTCCGTCTTGTCGTACCCGAGCGTGTCCATCAGGGCGTTCATCAGGGGCAGGGCGTCGGGCGCCGCCACGGAGAACTGGAACCGGTGCAGCAGGACGCGGTAGGCGGCCATGCTGATCGCCTCGTTCCGCGCCGCCTGGATGTCGGGCGCGGTCTGCCGCTCCTGGTGGAAGACCTGGTCGGCGACGGTGTCGTACGCCGCCCACGCGTCGTACATCGCGGCGGACACGTGGTAGAGGTTCCGCGCATGCACCGTCGGCCGCGCCTGGTCGTTGCGGATCGACTCGAGCAGCACCTCGTTCCACTGGCGCGCCACCGAGGTGCTCTCGCTCCGCGGCGCGATCGAGGTGTACGTGCCGTCGGCGTTGAGCACGCGGTAGAGGTACGACCCGCCGCGGTCGGGCCCGGCCAGCGTCATGGAACTCGCCGCCGCGATGAGCGCCGCGGCACACTCGGTGCGTCGGATGGACATCTCAAACCCCTCAGAGCGCCCGGGAGACCGGGATCCTGCCCGGCGGGACGTCCCCGCCGATGCATCTACGCTACCGCGTCCCGGGCTGCGTTCCAAGGCCCGAGCGGGCAAATCGGGCCCCACGGGCCATCGGGGGGGTTCGGCGGGCATTCTCGGGCGGGTTTGGCTCGGGCGGATCAGGAGCACCCGGCGAGGAACGACGCCACGAAGCAGTCCACGTCGTCGAGGTTCAGCGATCCGTTGCCGTCGCAGTCGGCGATCGCCGCGTCGCCCCCGAGGAAGCCCGCGACGAAGCAGTCCAGGTCGTCGAGGTTGAGCGTCAGGTTGCCGTCGCAGTCGGCGGGGCAGTCGAAGCCCGCCGCGGCGAGGGCCGCCTCCGCGTCGGGCATGCCCCACCCGAAGGATTCGTCGAACCCGGGGTCGCCCATGTCCTTCGCCGTCGTCCGCAGGATGTCCTCGACCTCGGTCGAGCTGAGCGAGGGGTTCTGGCTCAGCACGAGCGCCGCGACGCCCGCGACGATCGGCGACGAGAACGACGTGCCGTCGAACAGCCCGTAGTCCGTGGACGAGTACCCGTCGAACCCGGTGCGGTCCGTCGTCCGAACGTCGCGCCCGGGCCCGCACATGAACAGGCTCGGCCCCCGGTTCGAGAAGCTCACGAGCAGCCCGCGGATGTCCACCGCGCTGATCGCGTTGACCGACGCGAGCGACGCCGGGTAGTCCACGGTGCTCTGCCCGTCGTTGCCGGCGGCGGCGAAATGGACCATCGGGTCGGCGCCCCCGGTCCCGTTGCGCGTCAGGCCGTACTTGTTCGCGATCGCCGACGCCGTGAACCCGTACCGGTTCGAGTTGTTCGTGACGCGCACGCCGAGCGTCTCGCCGTAGGCAAGCGCGTTGACGGTCCAGCTCGAGACGCTGAACCATTCGCCGGTGCACGGGATATCCGAGATGTGCACGCGCGCCGAGACGATGCGGGTCCCCGGCGCCACGCCGCACGAGCCCAGCGCGTTGTTGATCACGCCCGAGATGCAGCCCGCGACGGCGGTGCCGTGGTCGTCGCAGTCGTTCTGCGGCCCGCCGTCCGCCCCGCCGTCGGACGTGAAGTCCTGCCCGCCGAACTGGTTGATGTCCGGGTGATCGGTCTGCACGCCCTGGTCGAGAACGAGCGTGAGGATGCCCGGGTCGCCGATGGTGGTGTCCCAGGCCTCCACGGCGTTGACGTCGTTGTCGATCATCCCGGTGCCGCCCACGCTCTGCCCGATGTTGTTCAGCCCCCAGCTGCTCAGGAACAGCGGGTCGTTGGGGGTCATCGACCGGGTGCCGGTGAACAGCATGTCCGCCTCGGCGAACAGGGTGTCGTCGCGACGCGCGAGCTCGGCGGCCTGCTCGAGCACGTCCCGCCCGTCCAGCGCGCCCGAGGCGACCCGGTACGCGTTGGGCATCCCCGCCCAGCCGCGCTCGACGATCTCACCGATCTTGCTCAGATCCGCTTCGCACGCCGCCGCGTCCACCCCATCGGCGAAGCGGACGAGGATGGTCGGCGTCGGGACGAGCGGCCCGCCGTCCTCGCCGACAAACACGGGCGAGACGTACCCGACGCTCTCGGCCCGGATCGCGTGCGCTTCATCGAGCGCCCCGCGGACACCCTCCCACGAGCGCTCCGCTTCGGGCAGCTCGACGAGCTGCGCGCTGAGCAGCGGCAGGAACTCGACGCGGGCGCCGTCCAGCCCGAGGTCCGCGCCGCGCACGTCACGCACGCCCGTTGCGAACACCGCGACCCGGGTCGGATCGAGGGTGAGCGTCCGCGGCTCATCGAAGTAGTAACTCACGAAGGCGGGCGCCGGCTCGGGCGGCGTCGCCGCCGGCTCCGACAGCGCGGCGACCCACACGATCATGCTCCCCAACACAACACCCACCATCTCCGGTCTCCTCCGGCCCGGACCAGCGATCCCTCACGCGACGCCCGGTCTAGAAACGTACACCACCACCGCCCGCGGGCCAGCGTTCCGCCCGGCCGCCCGCGGTTCTCGGCCCCTTACGGGCACCCGCCGAGGAACTGGGCGACGAAGCAATCGAGGTCGTCCAGGTTGATCACGCCGTTGCCGTCGCAGTCCGCCGTCGGGAGGTCCACCGCGAGGAACCCGGCGACGAAGCAGTCCACGTCGTCCAGGTTCAGGGCGCCCGAGTCGTCGCAGTCGGCGAAGCACCCGGGGTCGCACTCGGTGGTGCCCGGGCCCTGCCAGTCGCCGGCGACGGCGTCGCACGTCGCCTTGTCGAACCCCGTCAGGCACGTGTCCGTCGCGGGCACGTAGCACGCGCCGGTGCAGGCGACGTCCGCGCACAGCGAGCCGGTCTCGTTCCAGAACCCGTTCATCGCGGTGCAGTCCGCGAGGGTCAAGCCATCGGCGCAGCTGCCGTCGGGCAGGCAGCACGCGCCCTGCGCCTCGCCGCACGAGACGATCGCGCGGATCACCCAGTCGCCCGAGACGCCCAGCTGGCACGCGTCGCGCCATGTGCCGTTGGTCAGGCGCACCGTGTTCTTCGACGCCTGGCACCCGCTGTCGTCCGAGCCGACCGAGGCGGCGAACGTGTCGCTCGCGTTCGAGTTGAAGAACCGCAGCGAAACGACGAACGTCTCCCCCGCCGCGACGGGGATCGAGATCGGCACGCCGTCGATATCGCGGAATTCGTTGAGGAACCCGTCGGTGAGCACGGGGGCGAGCAACTCATCGACCAGGGCGCCGGGCGTCGGGAAGTTCTCGCTCGCCTCGTAGATCTTGATCGACTCCTCGATGCTCGGCTCGGTGCCGCCCAGGAACGACTTCCAGAAGATCTGGAAGCCCACGATCTCGCCGTCGCACGGGCTGGTGAGCCAGACGGCGGCTTCCTCACCCGCCGCGAAGCACGGGCAGACCGCGAAGGTGCCCCCGTCGCTGAACGAGTCGTTCTGGACGACGACCTCCTGCGCGTGCGCGGCCCAAGCGACGCCGGCCGTCCCGATCGCGGCAAGCAGGGCTCGTTGGATCCGGTTGCTCATCTCGCATCTCCTCCACCCGCTGCCCCGAGACCCCGGGACGCGTGGCGTTCAGTATGCCCGACGCGGCCCGCCGAATCGAGCACAACCGCGGGCCAAGCCTTGCCTGCCCATCTTCACGGCTTATTCCAGCCCGGAAACCGCTCCGGGCGGCTTTCGGCAACGCCCGAGAATGAGCGCGCCACACAACCCCGGTCCATACGCCCGGGGTCCGCGTCTGGTTCCCGAGGGTCTGCGCTTACGGGCAGCCGGCGATGAAGCTGCCGGCGAAGGCACCGACGTCGTCGAGGTTCAGGGCGCCCGAGAAGTCCAGGTCCGCCGCGGGCTCGCCCGCGAGGAACGCCGCGACGAACAGGTCGATGTCGTCCTGGTCGAGCGTCGCGTCGGCGGTGAGGTCCGCCGGGCACGGGTTCACGCCGGGCACCATGTACACACGGTTGCGGGCGGACCCCGACGCGATGACGTCGGGCCACCCGTCGCCGGTCACGTCGCCCACACCCACGCAGTCGAATCCGAGCTGCACGCCACCGATGTTGCCCGTGACGGTGCGCAGGGGCGTGCCATCCTTGCCCGAGTAGATGACCATCTTGCCGGCGCCGCTCGCACCGTCGCTGTTCGTGTAGTGCCCGAGGATGAGGTCGTCGTGCCCGTCCTGGTTGATGTCCGCCATAAGCCCGCGTCCGGGCCCGAGCCCGTCGGCGGGTGGCGCCTCGATCGTGAGCCACCGCGAGCCGTCGGCGCCGGAATACACATACCCCTTCGAGTCCGCGTAATCGCCCGCGTAGATGTCGGGCACGCCGTCGCCCGAGACGTCGCCGCACCGCCCGACAAAGAACTGCCCGAACGCGCCCGACGTGCCTGGGTCCGCCGCCAGCGGCCCGTGGATCCGCTGCCCGGTCGCGCCGGACCAGACCCACAGCGTCCGCGTGCCGACCTCCGACGCGGCGACGTCCGAGACCCCGTCGCCGTCGAGATCGCCAACCCCCGCGACACCCTGACCGAGCGCGGCATTCGCGGCACCCGAGCCGACGAGCTCATGCAACACCGCGCCCGACGCGCCGTCGTACACAAAGACGCGGCCCTCGTCGGCGTTCACGCCGTCGAACCCGGGCGAGCCCACGACGAAGTCCGCGTGACCGTCGCCGTTCGTGTCGTCGAGCGTGGACACGGCGTATCCGAACCCGCCAGACGCCGCGCCGAAGACCTGCCAAACGACGGCCCCGGGCGTCGCGGGGTTCCCCGAGAACACGATCACGCCGCCCGTGCCGTTCCAGCTCGGGCTGCCCATGATCACGTCCACGAACCCGTCGTTGTCCACGTCCCCCCCGTCCGCGATGGACCACCCGAGCGACGTGCCCGTGCTCGGGCCATCGACCTCGATGAGGACGGCGCCCGTCGCGCCGGAGAAGACGACGACCTTGCCCGTGTTCGAGCGGAAGCGTGGCGACGAGCCGATGCCCTCCATCACGCCGTCGCCGTCGATGTCCCGCAGCTCGGAGACCGCCCACCCGAACCCGCCGCCGTACTGCAGCTGGTACGCCGCGGTGGCGTCGGGCTCGACAAACTGCGCGAGCGCCGGCGCCTGCGCCGACACCAAGACCACACCCACCAAACCAATCCGACCGTGATTCATGGAAACTCCTCGCAACCCACGCCGCGCCCGTGCGCGCCGTCCCCCAGGAGAAGTCTGCCAAACCGAGGCGGGCCGGTCTTTCACCGGCGTGCCCGTTGTCACCCGCGACGGAAGGCGGATGGTGTGACCCCGAACGCGCGCCGGAACGCCGTCGTCAGGTGCGCGTGCGAGGCGAACCCGGTCCGGCAGGCGATGTTCGTGATCGTGTCGTCGGTCTCGGCGAGTTGCTCGGCCGCCGCCCGCAGGCGGAGCTGCACCCGGTACGAACCGATCGACTGGCCCGTCCACGCACGGAATACCCGGGCGAGGTGGTACGGCGACGCGTGCACCGCCCGCGCGATCGACGCGAGCGATCGGTTCTCGGCGATCGAGCGTGCGACCTCCGCGCGGGCCCGCTCGACCAGGTCCTCGTGCGCGTCGCGGGTGTCCGGGCGCGTGGCGCCCGGCGCGGGAGCGTCCAGCATGCGCGCCGATGCGGATGCGACGGCGTCGATCACGCCGATCGCCGCCTCGTCCGCCGCCAGCCGGTCACCCCGCCGCCGCGCCCCGAGCATCCGCCCGAGTTGCAGCGCCGCGGCGTCGTCCAGGGGCGCCCGCGGGGCGCTCACGGGCGCCGGGCCCCGGTCCGCGACGCGCGCATCGTGCGCGCCGAAGGCCTCCGCGGCGCACTCGATGCCCAGGCGCATGAACACGCAGTTATCGCCGCGCTCATCGAGCAGCCCGCGCCGGTACCGTTGCCCCGGGTTGTAGAGCATCGCCGCGTTCCGATCGGCGACGAGCGGGCGCCCACCCTCGTGCTCGATCAGCACCGGCGCCCGCGCAAACGCAAGCACGACATAGTCGCCCGTCCCATTCACGCCGTGCCAATCCGGCGCGGTCGCCGGGAGGTCGAAGTCGTGCACCTCAAACGCGTCGCCCAGCGAGCCCGTCACGGTTGCCGGCTCCGGGGCGGGGCGGCGCTCGCGGGGGTTGTGGATGTCTGAGCCGGCTTCGCCTCGTTCGTGGCGACGGCCGGCGCGTGCGAGCCCGGCGAGCCCATCGCGCACTTCGCGGCGATGATGATCGCGGCGATCAGCGTTACCCGGGATTCACGATCGTCTTCTTTGGGCACGCGCCGGGCCTCCCAACCCTCACGATACCCCTACGCCGCACAATCGCCACAGGTTTCCGCGCCTTGGGCGTTCGCGGGCTCCAACCCGCATGATTATGGACACCCCGCCAGGAACCCCTGCACGAAGCAATCGACGTCGTCGATGTTCAACGAACCGCTGGCGTCGCAGTCGGCCCCGCTGAGGTCCGACGCCAGGAACGCCGCGACGAAACAGTCGATGTCGTCAACGTTCAGCGACCCGCTGCCATCGCAATCCGCGAGGCACGCGGTCGGCCACGCGGTCGCCTTGACGGCGTCGGCTAGGACGAGCGCCGACCCCGTCGCGTCATCGGAGACGGTCACGGCGCCGCCGCCCGCGGGGAACTCGAAGTCGCCGAGCTTGACCCATCGCCCGCCCCAGACGGTCTGATCGACCCGCACCTCGGTCGTGCCGCCGGCGTGCGCGACGACAAACGGCGTGTTGGTCGCGCGGTTGGACGCCGCGGGCCACCACGCCATGACCTCGTACAGCCCGGCGCTCGGGACACCGAGCGGGAACGTGGCGGTGTTCGCCCCGCCGCCGCCCGACGCGAAGCGGTAGCTCGGCCCGAACTTGTCCGGCTGGGCGCTGCCCGTGCTCCACGCGCCCGCGTACACGACGCCCGGGTCGGCGCTGTCAACGACGATCTTCGGCGGGTTGCCCGCCGTCAGCCCGAGCTCGTCGAGCAGGATCTCGGCAAACGTGCCCAGCGGCGCCGCGTCGTACGGCAGCGGCTGCGTGCGGTCCCACCCGTTGGAATACGCCGCCACGATGCACCGCGTGCCGTTCGGCAACGTGAAATGCGCGATGTCCTCGAGCGTGTCGAAGGCGATGCCGATCTTGTTCTCGATCGTCGAGCCGGGCGGCAGGCCGAACCCGATCGAGCTGTAGTCGCTGAACCGGTCGCGGCCCAGCAACGACCGCATGTAGCCCGTCGAGCCGGCGAGCCCGGTGTCCGCCTCGATCGCGCCGCCGACCACCTCGAGCATGAGCGACGCGCTGAGCCGTGGCTGCATCTGGTTCGCACCCTCGACCGAGATGAGCACGCCCTCGGCGCCCGAGGGCGAGCCGCCCGAGTTGGTCGGATACGTCTTGTTGACGATGACCTGGTTGCCCAGCAGCCCGCGCGCGTCGAGGTAGTCCTCGGTGTACAGCCGGGCCGCGTACCACGCGGGCCACTGCGGGCTCGCCGTGCTGTTGACGCCGGGCAGGTTGGTCGTCCCGGTGATCGCATCAACGACCTCGCCCGTCGCGACGTTGCTCGACACGGTGATCATCGGCGTTAGCGACGCGTCCAGCGCGTCGAACGCCATCGCGTTGTCCGTCTGGTACCGCATCGCCGCGGCGAGGAACGCAAGCTTCACGCAGCTGGCGGGGTAGGCGACGCTGTCCGGGTTGAACGACCCGCGCTTCCACGTGCCGTCCGGCTGCTCGACGAGGATCGTCGCGTCCAGCCGGTCGAACGGCGCGATCGCGAGGAACTCAGCCCGCGCCGCGGCGACGCCCGCGTCCATCGCCGAGTCGTCCACGATCGTGAACGCGGACGTGTCCGCGCGGGCGACCAGGGCAGCCGCCGCGAGGACAACAGCGGCGCGGCCAATGCGTGATCGGATCATGCCCAACTTCTACCCGATCGCGCCGCGCGACTCAAGGGCACCCGACGGGTCACAACGCGACGGGGGCTCACGCCGGATCGAAGATGAGGGCCATCACGCCCTACGCGTTCACCACCCGCCCCTCGCTCGCCAGGGCCGCTTCGCGGACGGATTCGTGCATCGTCGGGTGGGCATGGACGGTGACGATGAGCTCCTCGGTCGTCGCTTCGAGGCGGCGGGCCAGGCTCAGCTCCGCGATCAGCTCGGTCGCCTGATCGCCCATGATGTGCGCGCCGAGGATCTCGCCGCGGGGCAAGCCGCGGATGATCTTCGTGAACCCGTCCGTGTGCTTGGCGGCGATCGCCTTGCCCAGGGCCTGGTGGTTGTACACCCCGACGTCGTAATCCTCGCCCTTCTTCAGACCCTTCGCCTTCAGCGCCTGCTCCGTGAACCCAACGCTCGCGACCTGCGGCTGGCAGTAGGTGCAACCCGGGATCACCGTGTAGTCGATCGGGATCGGCTCGTGATCGAGCTTGCCGTCCTTCCACGCGAAGCGCTCGACGCACACCGTCGCCTCGTCGCTCGCGACGTGCGCGAGCCAGGGCGGGCCGATGACGTCGCCGATGGCGTAGATGCCCTCGATGTTCGTCTGGTAGTCCAGGTGGGCCGGCTCGGTCGGCGCGTCAGGGCCCAGTGGCACGTAGTCGGTCTTGATGTGGTCCTTGACGGTCTCGAGCTTGAGCTTGTCGTCGAAGAGCCCGTCGAAGCGCCCGACGACGCCGATCGCGAGCAGCACCTTGTCGGCCTCGAGCGTTTCCTTCTTGGACTCGTCCGGCTTGCCGTCCTTCATGGGCGCGACGGTGACCTTGACGCCGCTCTTCGTCTTCTCCACGTTCGTCACGCCGGTGGAGAGCTTGAGGTTGAAGCCCTGCTTCTTGTAGAGGGCGGTCATCTTCTTGCCGACCTCCTCGTCCTCGATGGGGACGAGCCGGTCGAGCATCTCGACGATGGTCACGTCAGTCCCGAACTGCTTGTAGAAGTAGCCGAACTCCATGCCGATCGCGCCGGCGCCGACGACGATGAGCTTCTTGGGCTTCTCCTTGTTGAACATCGCCTCGCGGGCGCCCCAGATCTTGTCGCCGTCGAACTTCGCGAACGGCAGGTCACGGGCGACCGAGCCGGTCGCGACGAGGACCTTGTCAGCGGTGATCGTGCGCTTCGCCTTGCCCTTGGGCGTGGCGGGCGAGCTGGTCAGCTCTTCCTGCACGTCGCAGTCGTAGATCTCGACGGTGCACGGCTTGCTGCCACTCTTGCCGGACACGATCTTCGCGTGCGCGTTGATGTGCTCGATCTTGTTCTTCTTCATCAGGAACTCAACGCCCTTGTTGAGCTTGCCTGCGACGTCGCGCGAGCGCCCGATGACCTTGTCCCAGTCGAACGACACGTCGCCCTTGATGGTCAGGCCCCAGTCGCCCTGCTCGTGGAGTTTCTCCATGAGCTCGGCGTTGGACAGGAGGGCTTTCGACGGGATGCACCCCCAGTTGAGGCACACGCCGCCGAGCTTGGCCCGCTCGACGATGGCGACCTTGTACCCGAGCTGCGCGGCGCGGATGGCCCCGACGTACCCGCCGGGTCCGCCGCCGATGACGATGAGATCGAAGTGGTCGTTGGCCACGGGAGAAGTCCTTTCAGAGCCGCCCGCCGGGCGGCTGTGCCGGGCGGGGAGGGATGGTAGCGCGGGGGTTGATTGAGGGGTGAGGGCTGGTAGTCTGCCGTCCCGGAGGAGTGCATGATGATTCGTGCTGTGTGTGTGCTGACAGCCTTGTGCGGGGTGGTCGCGTCTGCCGGTGCGCAGGTGATGACCGAGACCTACAAGATCGTGCCCTCGGACGGAGACGCGGGTGCCGAGTTCGGGTGGCAGATCGGGATCTCGGACGGCGTGATCCTC
Source organism: Phycisphaerales bacterium (assembly GCA_040219655.1). GTDB lineage: Bacteria > Planctomycetota > Phycisphaerae > Phycisphaerales > UBA1924 > BQJQ01. Next base: position 120,296 of record JAVJSB010000001.1, read on the forward strand.
GTGAACGCGGTCAATCAGAATCCTGTCGGGAAGCCCTACCGGTTTGACGCGGCGACGGGCGCGCCGCTCGCGGCGGTGCCCACGCCCGCAGACCCGGGGCTGGGCAGCTTCGCGAACGGGGGCGCGATCACGGGCGAGCACATCGGCGTGTCAGGGTTCACCTTCAACGGCGCGGGGGGCTCCGGTTCGGGCGCGGTGTATATGTACGACGCCTTGACGCTGGCGCCGGCTCAGATACTGCTCCCGGACGCGGGGGTCTCGGCGAGCCAGTTCGGGCAGCTCGCGATCGCGATCGACGGGGCATCGGTGGTCGCCGGGAGCCCCGCAGAGGCGACCGGGGGGGAGAACCTCTCAGGCGCGGCGTATCTCTTCGATGCCCTGACCGGGGCGCGGACGCACAAACTGCTCCCTCCCACGCCCAACAACAGCGGCCGGTTCGGGCGGCGCGTCGCGCTCCGCGATGGCATCGCGGCCATCAGCGAGTCGGGGGACGATACGGGAATCCCCGATGTGCAGGGGTCCGTGCATCTGTTCGACGTCTCGACGGGGTCGCTCCTCCATTCCCTGACCTCGCAGAGCGGACCCGCTCAGGCGATCGGGCTGCACTCCGTGGCGCTCGACGGCGGGGTTGTCGCGGCGACCTCCGATCGCGGTGTTCTGCTGTTCGACGCGGCGACCGCGGTGCAGACCCATCTGATCCAGCCAGAGGATCAGTTCGCGATACAGCAACCCAGCTCCGCGGCGCTCGGCGGGGGGTTTGTTGTGGTGGGTGCAGAGTCGGCCTCGGGCTCCGTCCTCGTCAGCGGGATGGCCTACCTGTACGACGTCCAGACGGGCGATCTCCTGCTGGAGATGCAGGCGAGCGACGGGGAACTGTTCGACAAGTTTGGCTCGAGCGTCGCGATCGAGTACCCGTACGTCGTGGTCGCGGCGATCGACGATCAGGACAACGGCGAAGATTCCGGGTCGGTCTACGTCTTCGATCTCACGCCGTGCAACGCCGCCGACTTGGCACTGCCCCCTGGGCAGCTGACCACGGATGACATCGATGCGTTCGTTGCCGCCTTCTTGAGCGGCGACCCAAACGCTGATCTCAATGGCAACGGCTCACTGAACGTGGACGACATCGACGCCTTCGTCGCCGCGTTCCTCACCGGCTGCCCCTGACCCGCCCCCGAAATGGGCTCGATCCGCGGGTGATTCTCCGGTAGGCTCTCCCGAGGCCGCAAGAGCTTTCTTGCGTTCTGAGGGAGCACCATGAAGCACTACATCGCCATCGCGGCCCTCGCCGCGTCCACGCTGCACGCCGCCGAGACCATCCACGTCGGGTTCCTCTGGCACATGCACCAGCCGCGCTACGTGCCCGACCTCGACCCCTTCGGCTCCGACCCCTTCTTCAGCTTCTCCGTGCCCGACGTCCACAACCAACGCCTGGGCCCGTACACCACGTGGCCCGCGAACGCCGTCAACGCCGGCTCGGGCCTGCCCCATCTCGGCGCGCACGTCAGCTTCTCCGGCTCGCTGATCGAGAACCTCGATGCGCTCGAAGCCTCGGGCATCAACGGCGGCATCTGGAACAACTGGAACAGCACCTACACGTTCGAGCAGATGTTCACGCCCTCGAGCAACTACACGGCGCTCGGCAACCCCCGCCTCGAGATGATCGGGTTCGGCTACTTCCACCCGCTCATGCCGCTGATCGACGCCAAGTCGATCCACCTGCAGATCGCGCTGCACCAGCGCGCCCGCGCGCAGACCTTCGGCACGCCGATGGACTCCGCCGGCCTCTTCCCGCCCGAGACCGCCTTCAGCACGCGCATGATCCCCGCGCTCGTGGACGCCGGGCTCGACTGGGTCCTCGTGGACAACTTCCACTTCGACCGCGCCTGCGACAACTACCCGCACAGCGACGCCTCGGGCGTCTACCGCCCGAACCGCGCCGACCAGATCAACCCCGACCCCGCGAGCACCGGCGGCCGCTGGGTGCAGCTCAACAACCTCTGGGCGCCCTCGCGCGTCTCCGTCCCCTTTGGCTACCAGCCGCACTACGCCCAGCACGTCAATCCCGACACGGGCGCGATCGACCGCATCGTCGCCGTCCCCGCGGCTCGGTACGAAGGCAACGAGGACGGGCGCGGCGGCTACGGCGCCTTCCTCTACGACCAGGTCATGGACGCCTACCTCCCCGACAACACCGACCCCGACCACCCCATGCTCGTCGTCCTCCATCACGACGGCGACAACTTCGGCGGCGGCTCCGAGGGCTACTACAACCACAACTTCCAGAACATGGTCAACTGGGTCTCGTCCGATCCCGACTACGACGTCACGACCATCGACGACTACCTCGCCCGCTTCCCCGTCGATCCCACGGACGTCATCCACATCGAGGACGGCTCGTGGGCCGGCGCCGACGCGGGCGATCCCGAGTTCAAGAAGTGGCTCGGCGGCGACGTGTCCGCCGGCGCCGTCTCCCCCGACATCAATTCGTGGGCCGCCCTCACCGCCGCCCGCGCCTGGGTCGCGCAGCTCGAGTGGTTCGACGCCGTCGATCCCGCGAGCCCCGCCGACCTCGACGCGATCATCGCCGGCGCCGGCACGCCCGCCCAGCGGGCATGGCGCTGGGTCCTCATCGCCCAGGCGTCGGACTACTGGTACTGGGACGGCACCGAGGTCTGGGACTCCAACGTCACCCGCGCGTCCAACGAGGCGTGCGCGATCGTGGACGCCCAGATCGGCTCGGCCTCCTTCCCCGACGAGGTCCCGCCCACGCTCTTCGTCCCGCAGCGCGAGCCGTACAACCCGGGAGGGACCGAGTTCGGCAACACCGTCCAGCCCTCCGACTTCGAGGTCTGGACCCTCGCCGCCGACTACACCGGCATCTCGTCCGCGACGCTCAAATGGCGCGCCGATGCCGACGGCGTCAACCCGTTGGCCTCCATCCAGAACGAGACCTACGCCGGCGGGCCCGAGGTCGGCGCTTGGAACGCGGTCGCGATGACCGGCACCGCCGTTCCCACCCCCGCCGGCGTGCTCGCCGCCACGCGCAAAGCCACGCGCTACGGCGCGATGATCACCGGGCAGTCCGACGTCCTCATCGACTACTACGTCGAAGCGACCGACGCCTTCGGCAATACCACCAGGTCCGACATCATGCACGTCTGGGTCGGGCAGTCCCAATCCACCGGCGGCGAGGACATCGTCACCATCGACCCCGACCCCGCCCAGGCCAACCAGCCTGTCACCATCACCTACGACGAGGCCGGCGGCCCGCTCGCCGGCGCCGCGCAGGTCTTCATCCACCACGGGTTCAACGACTGGGCGACCGTCCTGCCCGACGCCGCGATGACCGACCCCGACAACGACGGCGTCTGGGAGATCACCCTCCCCGTCGCCGCCAACGCCACGTCACTCAACATCGTCTTCAACGACGGCGCCAACACCTGGGACAACAACGGCGGCGCCGACTGGCGCTTCACCGTCACCGGCGCCGACCCCAACGCCGGCTTCGAGATGGACGGCGTGCTCGACGCCGAAGCCCAGCTCGTCGCGTCGGGCTCCGGCCTGAGCCTCTGGGCCGCGCTCGACGGCGCGACGCTCTACCTCGCCACCGACCCCGCCTCGGGCGGCAACGACCGCTTCCTCGCGCTCGCCGGCGTGCCCGGTGCGATGCAGCCCGCGATGTGGGCCAAGGCCGGTTCCGTCGCCGCGTGGGACGCCTTCGTCGGCAACGAAGAGTCCAACGGGTTCGTCGGCTGGTTCGACGGCGCCGGCGACGTCGCCCTCGGTTCCGTCCTCGAGTGCACCATCGAGCTCACCGCCGAGCTCGGCGCGATGCCCGATGTCGTGTATGCCGCCGCCCTGAGCTACGCCACCGCCGACAGCGGCGCACTCACGGGCCAGGCGCCCGCCGCCGTGATCGCAAACGGCAACGTCGAAGCCTCCGAGTTCGTCGAGATCGTCCTGTGCGCCCTCGCCGGCGACTGCTGCCCCGCCGACTGCGACGCCAACGGCACGATCAACGTCGATGACATCGATTGCTTCGTCGCCGCGTTCCTCGGCGCCGACCTGGCGGCCGCCGACTGCGACGCGTCCGGCAGCCTGAGTATCGACGACATCGACTGCTTCGTCGCCAGCTTCCTCGGGGGATGCCCGTGAATCTCAAGGCGGCGGTGCTCGCGATCGTCGCCTTGTCAGCGCCGGCCGCCGCGCAGCTCGCGGTCTCGCTCGTCGGCGTCACCCCGCTGCCCGCGTCGGCAACGGATCAGAATGCGCAGGCCTTCGCCATCACCGGCGCGAGCGGCGTCACCATGCTCCCCGACGGCACGTTCGCCGTCGTCCTCGACAACTCCAACAAGATCGTCCGCCTCGACCTCGCCTTCGATGCCAACGGCGCGATCACGAGCGCCACCACGCTCGGCGGCCTCTCACTCGCAAACACCCTCGACTTCGAGGGCATCGCCCCCGGCGCGCCCGGCGAGATCCTGCTGAGCGAGGAGAACACCCCGGCCGTCCGAACCTACGCCCTCATCGACGGCTCGCTCCTCACCGCCAACCCCACGCCCCCGGTCTTCACCAATCGCCGATCAAACCGCGGCTTCGAATCGCTCACCACATCGGGCAACGCCGGCTGGACCGCCAACGAAGAAGCCCTCACCGTGGACGGCCCGCTCGCCACCCCAACCAACGGCACGGTCGTGCGGCTCCTCGCTTTCGCCGTCGATTCGGGCCTCCCGTTCTTCGAAGCCGCGTACCACGTCGAGCCCATGCACGGCCCGGTCATCCCCATCGGGTCCAACCCCGGGCAGAGCGGCCTGTCCGACCTCGTCCTCCTCCCCGACGGCACGCTGCTCGCCCTCGAGCGCTCCCTCGCGTTCGCCACACCCCTCATCGAGTCGCGCATCTACGCGGTCGCGCCCTGCAGCGCGTCGGACGTCGCCGCCCTGCCCGGCCTGATCGGCGAGACGTACACGCCCGCTCCCAAGTCACTCCTCTGGTCCGGCGACGTCTGGAACATGGAAGGCCTCTGCCTCGGGCCCACGCTGCCCGATGGCAGCTCGGTCCTCGTCGGCGTCGTGGACGACGGCGACGGGTTCAGCCCAAACCAGCTCGTCACCTTTCGACTCACCGGCGCCCCCTGCCCCGCCGACTGCGACGGAAACGCCGCCCTCAACCTCGACGACCTCGACTGCTTCATCGCCGGCTTCCTCGCGGCCGACCTCGCCGCCGCCGACTGCGACGCCAACGGGACCATCAACCTCGACGACCTCGATTGCTTCGTCGCGGCCTTCCTCGCCGGCTGCCCCTGACCAGCCCCTTGGATCGGCCCGCCGCCCCCGATACCCTCGGGGCATGACCCGCACCGCCACGATCGCCGCCGCCGCCCTCGCCGCCCCGCTGTTCGCGGCCCCCACACACCCCGAGGGCACGCCCACCCCGCGCTCCCTCACGGCTGAGGAGCGGGCGTACATCGCCGAGCACCCGATCACCGCGCCGGCGCCCCGCGCCACCGCGCCGCCCACGGGCGCCGTCCGCGCCGTCGCCGAGTACGAGCCGATGGAAGCCATCATCCTCGCCTGGGAAGGCTCGGGCGGATGGAAGACCATCCTTGAGCAAATGGCCGTCGCCATCACCACCGCAGGCGACGCCGACGTCTGGGTCTACTGCGACTCCGGCGCCGAACGCGATTCCGTCAGCACCCGCCTCGCCAACGCCGGCGCCGACATGGCCCGCGTCTACCTCCCCGTCAAGGCCACCGACACCATCTGGTGCCGCGACTACGGCCCGCAGTACGTCTACGAGCACGGCGTCCGCGCCGCCGTCGACCACACCTACAACCGACCCCGCCCCAACGACAACACCCTCCCCGCCGACTACGCCAACCGCCGCGGGCACCTCTACTACGACGCCCCCCTCGTCCACGGCGGGGGCAACTACCACCTCGTTGCCGACGCCACCGGCTACGCCACCGAGCTCATCGACGACGAGAACCCCGGCCTCTCAGAATCCGACATCATCGACGTCTGGGCCGACTACTGGGGCGTCCTCACCACCATCACCGACGCCCTGCCCAGCTTTGTCGACTCCACCCAGCACATCGACATGTGGATGCAGATGTGCGCCGACGACCACGTCGTCATCTCCGACTGGCCCGCCCAGCCCGGCACCGCCCAGGACATCGTCTGCGACACCTGGGCCGCCGAGCTCGCCAGCCGAGGCTTCACCGTCACCCGCGTCCCCGCCCGCACCGTCTCGGGCACCCACTACACCTACACCAACGTCGTCATCTGCAACGACCTTGTTCTCGTCCCGACCTACACCAACAGCACCATCGTCAGCGCCGGCTACAACGCCGACGCCCTCGCTGCATGGGCCTCGGTCTTCCCCAGCAAGACCATCGTCGACATCAACTGCCAGTCCATCGTCACCGCCGCCGGCGTCATGCACTGCATCACGAAGCACATCCCCGCCAACTCCGGCGGCGAGAGCCCCGTCGCACACCTCCGGGCCCCAAACGGCGGCGAGTCCTACCTCCCCGGCGATCCCATCGACATCACCTGGATCTCCGACGACGACAGCGTCCTCGGCGACGACACCGTCGCCGACATCGACCTCTCCCTCGACAACGGCGCCACCTGGCAACCCGTCACCACCGGAACGCCCGACGACGGCCTCTTCTCCCTGCCCGCGCCGGACGCCTTCGCTCCGCAGGCGATCGTCCGCGTCACCGTCCGCGATTCCGCGGGCAACACCGGGGCGGACCAGTCCGACGCCGCGTTCGCCATCAACGGCGCCCCCTGCCCCGCCGACTGCGACGGCAACGGCACGCTCAACGTCGATGACGTCGATTGCTTCGTCGCGGGCTTCCTCGCGTCCGACCCCGCCACCGCCGACTGCGACGACAACGGCGCGCTCAACGTGGACGACGTCGATTGCTTCGTCGCCAGCTTCCTCGCCGGCTGCCCCTGACCGGACGCCGAGCGCACGCCGCGCAACATCGCATCAATCCAAAAATGACACCGCAGCCCGGAACACCCTCCCCTCTCCGTCGGGGTTCCAAGGCTGCGTGTGTCGATCGGTCTGCCGAGTCTCTCCCCTCCACCTCGATGTCGCGGTGGGCGGCAAACCGGGGACCGTCAACGTACCCGACATCGCCCCCCCGCACAACGCCAAGGCGCCCCGATTCGCCCTGAAATGACCTCCTACATCGACTTCTCACGAACCGCCCTCAACGCACCCTACGGGCGTCGAGTCTCCCGCCCCACGAGCCACGCCTCGTACCGATACTTCCCAAATTCACCATCGCCGAGCAGTTGCGTCTCTGACACGCCGTCGAACGCCTCCAGCACCCGGGTTTCGTCCCCGTCCTGGTCCGAGCGGAGCACCAGCACCGTCCCCTCCGGCGCCGCGTCAAGACGCGCAAGCCCCGGAACCCAGCGGACCTCCACCGCCCCGCCCAGCCCGCTCCGGGCCGCCTCCAGCACCTCCGGACGCGCCTCGATCACGCCGTCCGCCCACACTCCGTCGGCGTCCGTTTGCCTGATAAGCTGGGCAAGATCGCGCCCCGCGTCCCGCCCGGACTTCGCCCGCTGCGCCCGCTCGAGCGTCCCGATCCAGACCCACGCGCCGACCACCAGCACGCCCGCGATCGCCGCGGGATGCCCCAGCATCATCCACCGCCCGATCGATCGGCGTTTGGGCACGAACCCCCCGCCCAGCGCGCCGCGCGCCACATACGCGACGATCGGCACCACGAACACCGCCGCCGGCATCGCGTACCGCACGTTCGTCACGCCCGAGACCAGGTAGACCCCGAGCGTGAACAACGTCGCCAGCGTCAGCGCCCGCGCGGTCTCAAAGGGCGCGCGCCAACTCGGGGCGTCGCCCTCCGCGCGCGCATCTGGCCCCCACGGGAAGACCATCCCGAGCGACGCCGGCATCATCGCGATGAGCGCCCCGGGCACGAACGCGAGCGCCTTGAGCGCCCATCCGTCACCGAACAAGTGTGTCCCGGTCATCGGCATCACGGGAACTTCACCGGAGTGCGCAATTTCGCGCGCGATGAGCCCGAAGACCCACCCGCTCACCGCCGCCGCGATCGCGATGGGAACCCACAGCCGCGCCGACACGATCGGCCTGGATGACCGCCGAACCGCGCACGCCGCCAGCGCCACGCCGCCCACCGCGGGCACACCCGCGGGCCCCTTGGTCAGCACCATCCACGCGAGCCCGAGCCCCGCGACGAGCATCCACGCGCCCGCCGCGCACGGCCCGCGTCGGTCCCGCTTCACGACGAGCGCATCGACGAGCGCCAGGCACCCGACCTGCACGCCCAGCTGGTGCACCGCTTCGATCTCCGCGTGCCGACCGACGGTCCACATCCAGGGCAAGAGCGCCTGCGCGAGCCCGCCCGCGAGGGCCCAGCGCCCGCCGAACCAGCGCCAGCTGAACGCGAAGGCGACGAACGCCATCGCGCTCGCCGCCAGCGCCGCCGCGGCCCGCGCGCCGAACTCGTCCTGCCCAAGCACCGCGCTCGTCGCCGCGATCGCCCACGCGATGCCCGGCGGCTTGCGCAGGTACGCCTGCTCGAACATCCGCGTGACGACCCAATCGCCCGAACGCAGCATCTCCCACGCGGGCACCGCCCGGTGCCCCTCCGTCGCGACGAACCCGCCCGTGCCGAGCACCGGCCAATACACAGCAGCGCACACGAGCGCGAGCAGGCCCGCCTGCGCCCACGGGTTCGAGATCAGCCTGGGTTTGTCGTTGGGCACGGGGCGTCAGCCTACGCGATCAGCCGCCCGCCGCCGACCGCCCGTCGTAGGGGATCGACTCGCCCGTGCGCACGCTCTGTTCGATCTCATCCACCCATTCGTCGAGCATGGGCTTGAGCCTCGGGTTGCGCACCGGATCGTGGTCGTACACGAAGCAGCGCTGGTACGCCTCGTCGAGGGTCATGCCCAGCTCGAAGTGCTCGTAGAGCGCCACGAGCCCGCCGGTGCGTTCGGCGCCCGCCGAGCAGTGCACGAGCACGGGCTGGTTCGCCGGGTCGCTCACGACGCGCAGCGCCTCGGCGTACATGTTCGGGTCGCCCGTGCCGTCGCCGAAGAGGGGCAGGTAGACGTAGTTCACGCCCATCGCGTCCGCGAGGTCGATCTCGCGTTGCTCGCCCCGCGATCCCCGGTGGTGCCCGCCGAAGTCCACGATGGTGCGGATCTGGTGGTCCTCGATCACGCCCGCGAGCGCCGCCGGCGGCAGCACCGCGGACCGGTAGAGCACGCCCTCTTCGACGACACCGAACCGGCGCGGGTTGACGTTCGGGATCACGCTGACGACGAGGAACCAAACGGTCAGCCCGATCACCGCCGCCGTGATCACCGCGTTGCGGGTGAAGTTCGGCCAGGACCACGAGGATCCCGGTTTTTTAGCCGCGTCGTTCGCCGAAGTGTCCGCCTGTGCAATTCCCATGCCGGATCGTACCCCCGAGTACAATCAAAGCATGCCATCGGGCAACGCCAACGGACGGGCGGGTGAATCGGGCCACGGGCCCAGCGCCTATCCCTCCGCCGTCGAGCGCCTGATCGACGCCTTTGCTCGGTTGCCCGGCATCGGGCGCCGGTCGGCCGAGCGGCTGACCTTCCACCTGCTCAAGTCCGAGCCCGACGCCGCCCTGAGCCTGTCCAGAGCCGTCGCGGACCTCAAGAACACCGTCCGCCACTGCCCGGTCTGCTACAACCTCGCCGACGCCGACGACGTCTGTGGCGTGTGCGCCGACCCGAAACGCGAACGCGGGCGCGTCCTCGTCGTCGAGCAACCCAAGGACCTCATCGCCCTCGAGCAGACCGGCATGTACCGCGGGCTCTACCACGTCCTCATGGGGCGTCTGGATCCGCTCGATGGCGTGGGCCCGGGCGAGCTCACGATCGACCGCCTGCTCAGCCGCCTGGACGACCCCGCGACCAACGCCGGGGCGGTCGAGGTCGAAGAAGTCATTCTCGGACTGAACCCGACGTTGGAGGGCGACGGCACGGCGCTCTACCTCAATGAGCAAATCAAATCGCGCGGCGTGCGGGTCACGCGACTCGCGCGGGGGCTGCCGACCGGCGGGCAGCTCGAATACGCGAATAAAGCCGTCCTCGCGGATGCCATCCAGGGTCGTCAGTCGATGGAGTGATGAAGACCTGGCAATGGGGAACGGGCGATAGGCAATCGCCCAGATTCAGATTCCAACCCATTGCCCATTGCCTACTCACCATTGCCCCACCTCATGCGTTTCGACACCTCCCAACACATGAAGCTCGGCCAGCAGATGAAGCTGGCGCCCAGGATGATCCAGTCCATGGAGATCCTGCAGATGCCCCTCGCCGAGCTCGAGGAACGCATCGAGCAAGAGCTCGAGTCCAACCCCACGCTCGAGCTCGACGACGGGGCCAGCCCGGACAACACAACCGATGAGCGCGCGGATGGGGAGGTCTCCGAAGCGACCGCCGGCGACGGCGCCGACGACTTCGAGCGCCTCAGCGACTTCGAAGCCGACAATCCCGAGTACGCCGAGAACTCGTACGACGGGCCGACCGACCGCGACCGCAACGAACGCGTCGAGCACACGCCGACGTATTCCGAGTCTCGCATGGCGGGCGAGCGCGACGGGAAGATGGACGCGATGGCGTCCGCGCCGGCGCGGTCCGCCTCGCTCGCCGATCAGCTGCTCGGGCAGTGGGGGCTCGTCGATGTGGACGACCGCCTGCGCCCGCTGGGTGTGCAGATCATCCAGTTCCTCGACGACGACGGCTACCTGCGGACGGAGCTGAGCGAGATCGCCGACCGCGCCCCCGCGGGCGAGGCGGACGGCGTGACCGAAGCGGACTGGGAGCTCGCCCTGCGTGCCGTGCAGCTCCTGCTCGAGCCGACGGGCGTCGCGGCCCGCGATGCCCGGGAGTGCCTGCTCCTCCAGCTCGACGCGGCGGACGAGCAGACGGACGACGAGGATACCCCGCGCCTCGGCGCCGCAGCCGCATTGGACGCCGCCCGCACGCTCATCGAGAGCCACTTCGACGACCTGATGAACAACCGCCTGCCGCGGATCGCGTCGAAGTCGGGCCTGACGCTCGACGAGATCAACGCGGGCATCGAGACGATGCGCCGCCTGAGCCTCGCGCCCGCGCGCCGCCTGGTCGTCGAGCGCGAGGCGGCGATCACCCCCGACGCCATCGTCGAATACGACGACGAGCACGACCGCTACGTCGCCTACCTCACGGACACCCGCGCGAGCCAGCTCCGCATCAACCGCGAGTACGCGCTGATGGCCAAGGACCGGTCCGTCGAGCGGAAGGACCGCGAGTTTATCCGGACGAACCTGAGCAACGCGCAGTGGCTGCTCGACGCTGTGGGGCAGCGGCGGTCCACGATGCTCCGCGTGATCAACGTGGTCGTGGAGGAGCAGCGCGAATACTTCGACTACGGGCCCGAGGCGCTCAAGCCCCTGCCCATGAAGACTGTCGCGGACCGATTGGGCGTGCACGTCGCGACGGTCTCGCGCGCCGTCGCGGACAAGTGGATCCAGACGCCGCGCGGCGTCGTCGCGCTGCGGGGCTTCTTCTCGCAGGGGCTCGCGACCGAGTCGGGCGAGGACGTCACGGCGAACGAGGTCCGCGGCGCGCTCAAGGACATCATCGACAACGAGGACAAGGCCAAGCCGTTCTCGGATGAGGCGCTCGTCAAGCAGCTCAAGGAGCTGGGGTACGACATCGCCCGCCGGACCGTCGCGAAATACCGCGGCCAGCTCGACATGCCCAGCGCGCGGATGCGCAAGCAGTTCTGACTGCAACCCCAAGCAAACTCCCCGGAATACCCGAGCGGCGCGCTGTTCCGAGGGGAAACCATGTCAATCAAGAACACGCTGGTCCTGCCGCTCATCGCGGCGGCGGTGGTGTCGTCGGCGCACGCCGACCGGTCCGATGTCCGGCGGGCCGTGGTACGGGCGCGGGCGTCGGGCGTCCTGCACGGGTCCGTGCTTGCTGGTTCAGCCGACAGGCCGGTTCGGACGTCCAAGGGATCGATCGCCGAGCCTGACGGCGACGACATCGACGCCGACACACGGTTCCGCATCGCGTCACTCACGAAGCTCTTCACGCAGGTCGCGGCGTTGCGCCTCGCCAAGTCGGGCAGGCTCAACCTCGACGCGCCGGTCGGGGCGTACCGACCCGAATTGCAGGCGCCGTGGAAGGACACCGTCACGATCCGTCAGCTGCTCGCGATGACGAGCGGCCTGCCGCGCGAGCTCAACGGCTCGCCCGAGCGGGGCGTCGAGTACGACGACGCCGGGCTCGCGGGTGCGTACCTCGACGCGCACGCGGGCATCGCGCTGGAGTCCGACCCCGGGACCCGGAGCGCGTACAGCAACCTCGGGTACTGGCTCGTCGGCGCCGCGATCGAGGCGGTGACGGGCAAGAGCTACGTCGATGCGGTGAACGAGCTGGTGCTCACGCCGCTCGGAGCGGACCCGGTCGCCCTCTCGCCAATGGAACTGGGCGCGGACGGGCTCGCGGCGCCGCACCGGTCGGGCGATCGAGGGTGCGAGCGTGCACCCGATTACCCCGTTGACCAGCGCTACAGCTCTGGCGGGCTCGTTGCGAGCGCCGGGCAGGTGCACGCCGTCGCGGTGGGGATCTTCGATAAGGAGTTTCTTGGTGCTCCGAGCGTGGGCGAACTATTCTCGCAGTTCGGAACCGAGCCCGAGGGGCGGATCACGACCGTCGCCGGCATGGTGCCGGGATTCATGAACCTGGTGATGATCGATCGCGAGAGCGAGTCGGCGGTCGTCTCGCTCAACAACTGTGTCGCGGAGGACCCCAACGCCTTCATGGCGAGCGTCCGGAGCATCGCCGAGGAACTCGGCGACTAAGCGTCACCGCATCCCCGCCAGCTTCCGCACCGTGAAGTCGAACGTCCGCACCATCGAGGCGTGGATGCCGTAGACGATCCCGAGGTAGATCGCGGCGGTGATCGCCGCGCCGATCGCGAGCGCCACGCGTGCCGTCGCCAGCCCGCGCGCCCCGGCGGCGCCGGCCTGCGTCGTCTCCGCGAACGCCTCGAACGGCGCGATCACGCCGTTGAGCAGGCTCGCGGGCGAGAGCGTCGAGAGCGCCGGCCCGACCGCCGCGATCCCGCTCGCCGACTGCCACGCGCACAGCCCGATCACGCCCGCGATCACGCCGACCACGCCGACCGTCCCGACCACCGAGCCCAGCGTCCCCTTGCTCTTGAGCGACCAGTTCAGCCCGACCATCACGCAGAACGCGATGAACGGGATGATCACGAGCCCCGCGAGCACGCCCGCCTCGGGCAGCACGGCGGGGATCGTGATGACCTGCGTGTTCGCGCCGACGGCGTCGATGTCGCCGCGGAAGGGGTAGACCATCCGCCCGCCGGGCGTGTAGGTCGCGTATTCGTTGGCGCCGCCGGCGCGTCCGAGCCCGTTGAACATCGAGTAGAGGCCCGCGAGCAGCAGCGTGCCGCAGGGCACCGCGATCATCGGCAGCAGGTACGCCACCAGCCCGCGGAGCTTCCCGGTGAGATACATCGCGGGCGTGATGGGCGTGGTGAGGATGAGGTCGAGGGTGCCGTCCTCGCGTTCGCGGCTGACGGCGGTCGCCGCCATGTTGATCGCGACGAGCGTGATCACCGCCGTCTCGGTCCAGACCAGGCTCTTGAGCGTGAACCGGAACGTGTCGATCGTCATCCCGCCCGGCGTGCCCCCGCCCGCGTGATAGAACCAGATCACCACGATGCCGAGCAGCAAGCCGAAGGCGACGAACGACCAGCGGGCGAGGATGCGCCAGAACGTCGCGTTCCGCGCCGCCGCCTCGCGCCACGCGATCGGGTTCGCCCAGACCGCGCGCGGCGGGCGGTGCTCGGCGCCCTCCGCGCCCAGGCCCATCGCCTTGCGGTACCACGGCACGCCCGCCCGCGGCGTTCGGATCGCGGTGGCGAGCCCGCCCAGCCGCACCGTGATCATGCTCGCGCCCATGAGCGCCAGGCTCAGCAGGAACGACCCGAGGCACCACGCCGTCACCGGGCTCTCGAGGAACAACGCGGAGAGCCCGGCGTGCGAGCCGGCGTCCGCCCTCGGGTAGCTCGCCGGGCTCAGCAGCGCCCGCAGCGACAGGAACGGGTTGATCCCCGTCATCCACGTCACGCCCTTGCCCGCCGAGCCCGCGCCCCCGCCGGTCATGCGGATGTAGGCGTCGATGGCCCACGTCGCCGCGATGTAGCTCACGACCGAGACATAGAACGTGAAGACGGCGCGCCGCCCCGCCAGGCGCGAGACCGCCAGCGCGATCGCGATCGTCCCGACGAGCAGCGCCGCGCACGCCGCGACCAGGTAGCTCGCGAAGATCGACTTGCCCGGCACGCCCCCGAAGTACTGCGTGAGCGCAAACAGCGGCAAGCTCGCGAACAGCAACCCCAGGATGAAGAACACCCGCCCGAACAGGTTGCCCAGCACGATCTCGCCCTGCGTGAGCGGCGTCGTGAGCAGGATGTCCCAGCTCTTGGGGTTGGCTTCCTGCGAGATCGCGCCCGCCATGAAGACCGGCGCGAGGATGCAGATCAGCCCGATCTGGAGGTACGCCACGAAGACGAAGCTGCTCGAGCCCGCCAGCGCCAGCTCGCGGTAGCTCAGGCTCGAGCCCGACGCGTTCACGACGAGCACCCACAGCAGCACCAGGATCATGACCGCCAGGTACGCCGAGCGGACGTACATGTGCTTGTCGCGGCGTGACGCGTTCTTGACCAGCCGCACCGCGATCGGGTTGGTCGGTCCCAGACGCAAGAGCCAGCGGAGCACAACGGGCATCGCCAACTGTACGGGCTCGGGCGTCACGCGGATCGGCGGGCCGAGCGCATAAAAAGCGGCCCCGCGCCGGAGGGCGCGGGGCCGACAGAGATCAGGAACCGATTCGCCCCGGAGGGCTCGTCAGCAACTTAGCGGCGGCGACGGATCGCGGCCAGGCCACCCAGGCCCAGCAGCGCGGCGCTGCCCGGAGCCGGGATGGTGAAGCTGTAGACGTCGAGCTGACCCGAAGCGAGCTGACCGGAGGCAACGGTGTTGCCGTTGACGTTCAGCACGGACGAGCCGGACCCGGCACCACCGATGGCGGCGCCGTCGCCGAAGCTCGCGTTGAACGTGCCCACGACGAGCAGGTACGAGCCGTCGGCGAGCGACAGGTTCAGGAGGCTCCACAGCCCGCCGCCACCGTTGTCGTCGTTCGTGTCAACGAGGATGCCGTCGAGGGTGTAGACCGCGATCTCGGTGTCCGCGCCCGACCCGTTGGTGTCGAAGGTCACGTTCGAGCCGAGGTTGCCCAGGTTGGTCGCCGAAACGCCGCCCGAGAACTCGAACGAGGCGTTGTCCCACTGCGCGTCGGCGACGCCGTCGCTGCCGTCGTCAAACGTCTCGAAGGAGTCGAACTGGAACTGGTCGCCGTTGTTGGCCCAGAACAGGCCCGACGCCGTGACGTTCGCCGACACGGTGCCGGTGAAGTCCTGGTCGGTGCCGAACGGGTCGAACGAGACGGTCGAGCCGAACGAGTTGTTGGTGATGTCCCAGTTCGCTTCGCCGGCCCACGTCGCGGTGTTGACCTCGGTGAGGTCACCCGTGAACGACAGGGTGCTGAAGATGGTGCTCGTGCCGGTGTAGGTCTCGGTGAACGAGGCACCGTCGGACGGCGACGCCGCCGGGACGAGCACGGTGAACTGAGCGCTGGCGAGCCCGGCCGAAGCGGCGAGGGCCAGCAAAGCAGCTTGCTTCTGCATGTCAAACTCTCCTTCTCTCTCAAACGCACCCGGCCCCATCCACATACGGGACCGGTTTCCCCACGAGTGGGGAGCGTGCCAATGCGGATCCGCGGAATCGCCCGCACAGGCACACGCCTGGAACGCCACACAACGCCCCAGCCATCGCATCACGAACCGGCTCTTCGCGAGGGTCTCTCTTTCCTCTCACGAACGCGTCGCGCGAATGCGTGGGAGGACTGTACCAGCCCGATCGAGAATGAGTCAATTCTTTATCCAAAGATCGCTTGCCAATCGAGATATTTGGTCTCTGATTGGGCTCTCTGTTGCCCCTCGGCTCCGCCGCGGCCGAGTCCGGCGCGGTCCGGGCCCGCCCGCGGGGCGCAAAAAAACGCCCGGTCGCGAGGACCGGGCGTGAAGCGTTCGGTGATTGGCCGGGGTCAGGTCGAGGCGCTGCCCGCGGCGGGCTGCTCGTCGGCCGAAGTGTCCGCCTCCTCCGACTTGGTCGCCTCGAGCTCGGGCCGGTGCTCGGCGTCGAACGTGAGGTTGTCGCCCTCGCCCTTCCCGATCTTGATGAAGTTCTTCCCGTGCAGCTCGCCCGAGAGCAGCATCTCGCTCAGCGGGTCCTCGATGTACGTCCCGATCGCGCGGCGCAGCGGGCGGGCGCCGAAGTCGGGGTTGTACCCCTTGTCGATCAGGAAGTCCTTCGCCGGCTGATCCAGCTCGACGTGGAACCCCTGCTCGCGCAGGCGCTGCCCGACCTTGCCCGTCTCGAACTCGACGATCGAGACCAAGTCCTCCTTGGTCAGCGGCTGGAAGACGATGACGTCATCGAGGCGGTTGATGAACTCCGGGCGGAAGAACCGCTCGATTTCCTTCATCAGGATGCCCTTGATGTTGTCGTAGTCCACCTCGGTCGAGCGCTTCTGGAACCCGAACCCGCCGCCGCCCTTGATCAGGTCGGCGCCGATGTTCGAGGTCATGATCATGATGGTGTTGCGGAAGTCCACGTGCCGCCCGAACGAGTCGGTCAGACGCCCCTCCTCCATGATCTGCAGCAGCATGTTGAACACGTCCGGGTGCGCCTTCTCGACCTCGTCGAGCAGCACGACCGCGTACGGACGCCGGCGGATCTGCTCGGTGAGCTGCCCGCCCTCCTCGTACCCGACGTACCCGGGGGGCGCGCCGACGAGCCGCGACACGTTGTGCTTCTCCATGTACTCGGACATGTCGAGGTGCACGAGCGCCTCCTCGTCGCCGAACATGAACTCCGCGAGCGCCTTGCTCAGCAGCGTCTTGCCGACGCCCGAGGGCCCGACGAAGATGAACGAGCCCATCGGACGCTTCGGGTCCTTCAGCCCCGCGCGGGCCCGGCGGATCGACTTGCTGACCGCCTTGATCGCCTCGTCCTGGCTGATGACCTTCTTGTGCAGCTCCTTCTCGAGGCTGAGCAGACGCTGCGCCTCCTCCTTCTCGAGACGCGTCAGCGGCACGCCCGTCATCTTGGACACGACCTCCGCGATCACTTCTTCATCGACCGTGCCCGACGCTTCCTGCTGCTGAGCGCGCCACTCGGCCTGCGTCTCTTCCTTGGACTTGCGCAGCTTCTCCGCCTTGTCACGCAGCTCGGCGGCCTTCTCGTAGTCCGCGTTCTTCACCGCCTCGTCCTTCTCGATGGACAGACGCTCGATCTGCCCTTCGATATCGGCGAGGTTCGGCGGCTTGCTCATGCTCTTAATGCGCACCCGCGCGCCCGCCTCGTCGATCACGTCGATCGACTTGTCGGGCTGCACGCGCCCGGTGATGTAGCGCCCGGAGAGCTCGACCGCCGCGCGGATCGCCGCGTCGGTGATCGTGACGCGGTGGTGCTCCTCGTACTTGTCCTTGAGCCCCTTGAGGATCTCGATCGCCTGATCGTTGCTGGGCGGATCGACGGGGATCGACTGGAAGCGCCGCGCGAGCGCCGCGTCCTTCTCGATGTACTTGCGGTACTCGTCGAAGGTCGTCGCGCCGATGCACTGGATCTCGCCGCGCGCCAGCGCCGGCTTGAGCACGTTGGACGCGTCGATCGCGCCCTCGGCGCCGCCCGCCCCGACGAGCGTGTGCAGTTCGTCGATGAACAGCACGACGTTCTTCGCCTTGCGGACTTCGTTCATGACCGCCTTGATGCGCTCCTCGAACTGCCCGCGGTACTTCGTGCCCGCGACCATCATCGCCAGGTCGAGCACCACCAGGCGCTTCTCGTGCAGGATCTCGGGCACGTCGCCCGCGACGATCCGCTGGGCGAGCCCCTCGATGATCGCCGTCTTGCCCACGCCCGCCTCGCCCAGCAGGACGGGGTTGTTCTTCGTCCGCCGGCACAGGACCTGCGTCACGCGCTCGATCTCGTTGGTGCGCCCGATGACGGGGTCGAGCCCGCCCTCCTTCGCCAGCTCGGTCAGGTCGCGCCCGAACGAGTCCAGCGCCGGCGTGCGGCTCTTGGACTTGCCCCGCGCCGACCCGCCCTCGCTGGGCCCGCCGGCGACGGCGGCCTCGCCCTCGCCCTCCGTGCCCGCGCCGAGCAGATTCAGAACCTCCTCGCGGACCTCCTCGAGCTTGAGCCCCAGGTTCATCAGCACCTGCGCCGCCACGCCGTCGTGCTCACGCAACAGCCCGAGCAGCAGGTGCTCGGTGCCCACGTAGTTGTGGTTCAGGTTCCGCGCCTCTTCGATCGCGTACTCGATGACCTTCTTCGCCCGCGGCGTCTGGGGCAGCTTGCCCATCGTCACCATCTCGGGCCCGGCCTTCACGAGCTTCTCGACCTCCAGGCGCACCTTCCGCAGGTCCACCTCGAGGTTCTTCAGCACGTTCGCGCCAACGCCCGAACCTTCCTTCACGAGCCCGAGCAGGATGTGCTCGGTCCCGATGTACTCGTGGTTGAAACGCTGGGCCTCTTGGTTGGCCAGCGCCATCACCTTGCGGGCTCGGTCTGTGAATCGCTCGAACATGCTGTTCCTCCCAACCGGGTCTCCATCCCCGCCCGGTATTCGGATCGTAGGGTCGCTGCGTTTCGCGACCCCCAACAAGGGAAGAACCGCGCGCACCGCTCGATGCTTCCCGTGGACCGTCTATCGGCAGCATCCCCCTTGCCAGTTGGCGAAACCCCCCTGTTGACGCGTGATCGACGTTGGTCCCCGCGCCCAAAGCGGTTGCGCGCCGCCCGGGCATGAAAAAACCGCCGTCACGCGGCGGTTTATCTGCCGATGTGGCAGTCCTGAATCTTTGTCGGATCGGGCTCAAGCCGCCCGGAAGTGCCTCATCCGCCGAACCCGGGCGCCGAGGGCACGATCGTCACGGGGACGATCGCCGTCGCGACGGCCTGCTTGTTCTCGTCGCGCATCGTCACCTTCAGGTTGTACCGCCCGATCGACAGGTTCTCCGGCAGGTACGTCTGGTTGATCAGGTAGTAGTCCCGGATCTTGTTCCGGCTCAGCGACGTGTCCGTCTCCGCGTCGCGGGCCATCACGAGCAGGTCGTCCGCGTCGTGGAAGATCTCGAGCGTCTGGCTCAGCGAGACCTCCCACCGCGCCAGCCCGTCCGTGCCCACCTTCGGGCGACGCCCGAACCGGTCCACCTCGACGTACAGAATGATCGGCTGACGACGCCCCGCGACGAACTGGTACGACCCGTCCGCCGCCTTGGGGAACATGTCGTACTGCCCGTACCCCATGACCCGCGTGCACAGCTCGGCCGCCGTGATCTTGAGGGGCGCGTGCTCGTCCAGGCGCTCCTTCACGTTGCCCAGCAGGTCGGAGACGCTGCCCGGGTCGGGCAGCCCGCCGCCCGCGCTCAGGCCCGACAGGAACTCGTGGGCCGCCAGCAGCGTCCGCACCTCGTCGGGCATCAGCACGCCCGACTCGGTGAGCTCGTACAGCGCGCCGGGGCTGAGCGTCTCGAGCCCCGCGAGCGCCAGGCCCATGCGGTACGGCTCGTCGCTCGTCTCGGCGATCTCGCCCAGCACCGCGACCAGCTCGTCCACCAGCTCGTTCTTGCGCTGCTCGGGCGTCTGCACGCTGCTCCGGGGGAGTGATCCGTCCGCCGACGCGATCGGCGTCGATCGCTCGACCGGGCGGCCCTGGAGCGTCCCGCGGTCGTTCGCCGTCGAGGCCGGCGGGGTGTCCGCCGCGACGGCCGAGAGCACCGGGTCGTCGGCGAGCTCCGCCGCGATCGCCGCATCGATCGCCGAGTCCGAACCCTCCGTGGCTTCGGGCGACGCCATCGCCGCCGGACCCCCGGACGCGGCGGACGAGTCCACCACCCGCGTCGCGGGCGTCGCCGCGGGCCGGGATGTCACCGGTGCCCGCGGGGCGTCCTCCACGATGATCACGGGTTTGCTCTGGTTGGATTGCGTCGCGGCTTCACCAGATCCGGTGGGGAGCCCGTCGGATCCTGCGTCGCCGACGTCCGCGATCGTCGTTGCGGGCGCGGCGGGGGTCTCGGGCTGGATCGTCGCGGGGCGATCCACCGCCGGCGTGGGCCGGTTGGCCGCGTCGATCGCGGCGAGCACGGAATCGATCGCCGGGTCATCGTCGCGGAACGCGGACAAGCCGGAGTTCGTCGAGTCCGCCGGCGTCTCGTCCGCCTCGGCGAGCGTGACGGGCTCGGCGGGCGTGGGGTTCGTCGCGTAGCGGCTCGAGCCCGTCGGGCCCAGCTCCGCCGACGGGTCGTACCCCGTCGAGCCCGCGTCGGCGACCGACGTGTCGCGACGCGACGCCCGCGCGAAGTACTCGTCGAGCAGCTGCGCCGCCTGGGCGATCTGCGACGCCTGGGCGTCGTCCTCGGGCTCGGGGGGCTCGCCCTCGATCAGCGAGGGCGGGGCGGTCTTGGCGCTCAGGCTCGCAAGTCCCGAGTTCACATCGGTTTGCGTCTGCTCGCTCGGGGTCGGCGTGCCCTGGTACGGGCGGTACCGCGCTTCGTCCGAAGACTCGGTGGTCTCGCACCCGCTCAGCACGGTTCCCGCGATCACCGCCAGCGCAGCGGCGCGGGACACGAGCACTCGGCGATCGGTCGGTTGGGTCGGCACGGGTCAGCCTCCTGCGTCTCGGCGTGCGGTCGATCGCGCCGCGATGGCGCGCACCGGAGTCGGTCCGGGGTTCAATCCGATTATTGTACGGAAATCCTCAGCCGCGCGGGCCGGCGCACGCGCGGGTCATCGTCAACGCCAGACGCTCGAGCACCCGATCCGGGCGTCCGAGCCCGGACTTTTGCGCGGCGTCGGCGTCGACCGCCCGGGCGAGCAGCCGGCGGGCATCCGCGGGCGACATCCGCCCGACCACCCGCATGATCTCCTGCTGCCCGGGCCCCCAGATCTTGAGTTCCTTCGCCGCCGAGCGGGCATCGCGCCCCTGCGCCTTCGCCGCCGACAGGCCCGCGAGCTTGCGCGCCAGGTCCACGCAGGCGTAGGTGACGGGCACCGCGGCGTCGCGCGGCGCGCCGTCGAGCAGGCGACGCACGTACCCGATCGCGCGCTCGCAATCACCCGACAGGATCTCCGCCTGCACGGACCAGAGCTCCTCCTCGCGCGTCTGCCCGACGAGCTCGACGACGTGGTCGCGCGTCACGGGCAGCTTCTCGGGAACGCCCGCCGCGAGCTTGGCGAGCTCGGCGTCGATGCGACCCAGGTCCGTCCCGAGCTTGGAAATCAGCAGCCGCGCCGCGTCGCCGTCGATCGCACGCCCGTGCTTCTGCGCACACCGGCGTCCCGCCCACGCGACGGCCTTCGCCTCGTCCACCCCGTCGCACCTCACGATCGCGCCCACGGCGTCGATCAGCTTGTCCAGCTTGCCCTTGTTCCACTTCTCGGTGCGCAGCACCAGCGTCGCGCCCTCGCACGGGGCTTCGCAGTAGCGCTCGAACAGCGGGCGGGCCTCGGCGAGCAGGATCTGGTCCGCCTCGTCCACCACGACCATCTTGTGGCCCGCCAGCAGCCCGAAGCTCCGGCACTCGTCGAGCACCTCGGCGGCGCTGGCCGACTCCCCGTCGAACCGCACGACGTCCACCTGCCCGTGGGCCTCTTCCAGGGCTCTCTTCAGGGCCGCGGTGTGCTCGGTGCGCAGGAAGATCTCCCTGCCCACGAGCGCGACGACGGCGTCGTCGGCGGTCGGGGCCCGGGCCGAGGCTTTGGAAGAACTGCGCTTCGCCATCGTGCGAACGGTAGCAGGAGGCCCGGGATTAGGATGGGTCCAGCGCCATGATCACGCTCGCCGTCATCCAGGGCCCGGACCAGGGCAAGAAGTTCGAGCTGCCTCGCAACGAGCCCCAGCTCATCGGGCGCTCCAGCGAGGCGCTGCCATTGTCGGACAACACCGTCAGTCGGCGACACGCCGAGCTCACCCCCGACGGCGACATCTGGTACATCCGCGACCTCGAGTCCCAGAACGGCACGCACGTCAACGGCGTGCGGATCCGCGACCGCATCAAGCTCCAGCTCGGCGACCAGATCCGAGTCGGCGCGACCGTCTTCGTCTACGGCAACACCTCGGACCGCGACCCGACCGTCGTCCGCGTCGTGAAGGCGGACGAGATGGACACCGAGGTCGAGGCGCGGCTGGTGTCCAACGAAGACTCGGTCGTGATGGCCGAGCCCGAGCCCCGGGCCGCGGCGGTCGATCACCTCCGCGTCATCTACGAGCTCACCAAGGTCACCGCGCAGATCACGATGCGCGACGACCTCCTCCGCGCCGTGATGGATCTCGTCTTCGAGGAGTTCAAGCCCGAGCGCGGCGTCCTCATGCTCCGCGGGCCCGACACCGACGCCGGGCCCGGCGAGATGCGCCCCGAGGTCGTCAAGTACCGCGACGAGCCCGTCACCGACGAAGAGAAGACCATCCGCGTCTCAAGCACGATCGCCAACGCGGCGCTCGAAGAGTCCGAGGGCGTCCTGAGCTCGAACGCGATGACCGACCCGCGCTTCAAGGCGGGCGACTCGGTGCAGCAGTACCAGATCCGCAGCGCCATCTGCGCGCCGATCACGTTCTCGGGCCAGGCCTTCGGCGTGATCTACATCGACTCGTCCATCGCGAACTACACGTTCACGAAAGAACAGCTCGCCCTGATGAACGCGATCGGGCGCCACACGGCGCTGGCGCTGGCGAACATCGAGCAGACCGCCCGCCGCGTCCGCGCCGAGCGCCTCGCGGCGGTGGGGGAGGCGGTCGCGTCGCTCTCCCACTCGATCAAGAACATCATCCAGGGCCTGCGCGGCGGGGCGGACGTCGTCGAGATCGGGCTCACCAAGTCCGACGCCAAGATCGCCCGATCGGGGTGGGACATCCTGAAGCGCAACCTCGACCGCATCGCCGGCTTGACGATGAACATGCTCGCGTTCTCCACGCCGCGCACGATGGAGCTCGAGCGCACGGCGATCAACAAGCTCGTCGAGGAGTGCGCGCAGCTGCTCGAGCCGACCTGCGCCGACAAGGGCATCGCGCTGATCGTGGACGCCGACCCCGAGATGCCGCCCATCCCGGTCGATCCGAACCTGCTGCACCAGGCGGTGATGAACCTGATCGGCAACGCCATCGAGGCCGTGCCCGAGGAGACGGGCGCCGTCACGGTGAAGGTGATCTTCCACGAGTCCGAGGGCAGCGTGCTCCCGGCGCGCGGGCAGCTCGTCGTGCCGGCGTACATGGAGATCGCCGTCCTGGACAACGGGCCCGGCATCCCGCAGGACCGCCTGCAGTGGATCTTCGAGCCCTTCCACACGACCAAGGGCCTGCGCGGCACCGGGCTCGGCCTGGCGGTGACGCGCCGGATCGTCGCCGAGCACCGCGGCCGCATCCGCGTCGAGACCAAGCTCGGCCGCGGCTCGACCTTCCGCGTCTTCATCCCGGCCGACCTCGACGAGCAGATCGACCCGAGCGCGACGGCCGAGGACAAGCCCAACCCGGCGGAGATCATCGGGGAGCTGTGACACGCTCAGAATCTCGTTGGGATTCGCCGGGCGATTCAATATGCTGGGCGGATCCAAAGGGGTCACTCATGCAAGTGTTCCGGATGATGTGGTGGTTTATACCACTCGTGGGATCGAGCGTCACGAGTATTGCTGGCGCACAGTCTTCCTGCCCACCGCCCGAGCCGGGTTACCCGACAACAACATTCGGGCCAGCATTGCCACCCCCGCCTGGTCTGAACTTTCGCAGAGTCTTCATCGGGCCCAAAGATTCCGGGTTTTGCAACGCCTGCTTCACAACAACGCTCGCAAACGGGTCGAATGACGGGAGAAACCACTGGCTTTGGGTACGAAACGATGGGTGTACTGGCACCCTGCTCCGGGTTGCGAGTTGCCAAGGGAGCAACCAGGATGTGTATAAGTTCGTGTTGTCAACTCGCGACAACCCGTGCCCGCCGAGACCGAACACGGACTTTGGTGGGGTTTCTTCGCGAGGGACGGTGTTCGCCGGATCCGCCCGATCAGGTGAGGCGGGAGGGACGACGATCTCGTTCCGTATTCCCGAGGGCTGGCAAGCGGCTTGGTCACGTCTCGACCGCGATCCTTTCGAACTTCTGACCGATGGACCGACCGGCACCGGAAGCACGATCCTTGGATCTCAATCGGGCGACCTCACCATCACAGGAATCGGCCCGGATGATGAAGCTGAGTACTGCTATTGGACCGCGGCGCCCGGCGAAGCTCTGGAGCCGGTCGCGACAACGATGGTTTACGTCAATCGGGTCGGGCCCCGGGTCGGTCAACGCCCCACGCACCGCGAGGCGTGTCTCGGGGGATCCACCGAGTTCTTCGTGTCAGCAGAGGACGCGGAAGAATATTGGTGGTATTGGAACGGAGAGAGATTGATCGACGGACCGCTGTCGCATGCGCCAGGAGTTGTAGTTTCGGGTGCCACGACGGAGATGGTTATATTTGACAACCTCACGCCTGACGCGGCCGGCCAATTGGATTGCCGAATCATCGGCCCCGAGGGGTTCGACAACTACATCATCCCAGCGATACTCCGAGTTTCGAGCAACGCGATTGCGCCCACCATCACCACGCAGCCCACGGGCACGGGCGTGACGGCGGGGCAGACGGCAGGCCTTACCGCCGCCGCCGATGCCGCGACGCCCGATGGCATCGTTTCGTACCAGTGGCGCCGCGATGGCGTGGACCTGGTGGATGACGGGCGGATCGTCGGCTCCAACTGGCCGACGCTGGACATTGGCGACGCGACGGGCGACGACGCGGGCGTGTACGACTGCGTGATGACGCAGGCGTGCGGCGAGGTGATCTCGGCCGGCGCGGTGCTCACCGTGACAAGGTGCGTCTTCGCCGATTGCGACGCGAGCGGTGTGATCAATCTTGATGACCTCGATTGCTTCGTCGCCGGATTCCTCGGCAGCGATCTCGCGACTGCTGATTGTGACGACAACGGCACCATCAACCTCGACGACATCGACTGCTTCGTCGCGAGCTTCCTGGGCGGGTGCCCCTGAGATCCAGACCCGCTCGCCGCATCCGCCCAAGCCCCGGGCCCGTATGACCGATACCGTCGGCCCCCGCCGGCGGTTTTTTGCATGCTCAAGCCCCGATCCATCCCGAACCCGACCAGGGCCTTCACGCTCATCGAGCTGCTGGTCGTGATCGCGATCATCGCGATCCTCATCGCGATCCTGCTGCCCGCGCTGGGCAAGGCCCGGCTGACGGCGCGCCAGGTCGTCTGCGCCTCGCGGCAGCGCCAGATCGCGATCGGGTGGCAGTTCTACGCCAACGACAACGACGACCTGTCCGTCCCCGGGCAGCCCGGGCGCTACGACGATGAGGACCTGAACCTCTACCCGCTGGGCAACGGCGACCACTACCGCCCGCGCTGGTTCGCCGTCATCGGCGCCGCCGCGGGTTTCGACGCCTACGCCCGGCCCTCCCCCGATCGCGCCGACGAGCACAGCCTGCCCGTCAACGGGTCGGACGTCTACTTCTGCCCCGAAGCGCGGAACTGGACGTCCACCCGCAATTTCGGGTGGGGGTACAACTACCAGTTCCTGGGCAACACGCGGTTCCGCAACAACAGCGAGTTCGACGGGTTCATCAACTTCCCGGTGCGCGCCAGCTCGCTGGTGGCCGACACCGTGATGTTCGCCGATGCGCTTGGCACCGCCGCGGGCAAGCCCGAGGCACTGCGCACCCCAAACCGAGAGGACGGGTTACGCGATCCCGAGCTGCGCGCGGAGGGCGGGCACGGGTACGCCCTGGACCCGCCTCGGCTCGTCGAGGGGTCGGACTTCGCCGACCGGCGGAACCGGGCCCCGGAGCACCGGTCGGGCCCGCACGAGCGGCACGGCGGGCGGGCGACGGTCGCGTTCGTCGGCGGGCACGTCGAGCCCCTCTCGGCCCGGGATCTGGGGTATCTCGTTCGGGCCGACGGGTCGATGGCGATCGAAGCCGAGAATGGCGACGAGCCCACGAATGCCCGGTTCTCGGGCGTGAACCGGGATGTGCTCCCTCCGACCGTCGCGGGCGAATGAGCCCGTTGGGCCCGCGCGGGCGATCGTTCCGCGGGCTCTGGCAACCGTGCTTGGAATCGTGCGAACATTGTGGTATCCCAGTGTGGGCGGATTCCCGCCCGGGTCCCAAACACGTTCCGAGCGGGCGGCCGCCCGCGATCTCAATCGAGGAGTCGGGGATGACGATGGCACGTTCCGTCAGCGCGTTGGGTATCACCGCGCTGGTCTTGGCCGCGGGCGGGTGCTCGCTGAACACCCAGACCGCGGCGAGCCGCTCGGTCGAGGTCCCGCAGCAGGCGGCCCCGCCGTTCGAACTGCTCACCGAAGAGGGCGTGGTGCAGGAGCAGGTCTTCGACCTGACCGAGCCCGGCGCCGTCGCGTGGGGCACGGCGGACGTCGAGATCATCGACACCCGCGCCTTCCCGCAGCAGATCCAGGACGTGTCGTCGATCGACGGCCAGAAGCGGGGCACCAAGGTCATCCTCCCGCCGCACCAGCGCCCCGTCATGGACGCCCCGGTGGGCGAGAACGATCTGAGGCCCGACGGCGAGTTGCTCCGCGTTCCCCGCGCGAGCCTCCTCTCGAGCTTCACGGCGCTGAACAGCACCGGGTGGGTCCCGCCGGACCCGGCGCTCGCCGTCGGCCCGAACCACGTCGTGGTGTCGGTCAACCAGTCGCTGGCGTTCTACACGAAGGCGGGCACGCTGCAATTCCAGGCGATCCTCGGGTCGCAGGGCTCGCCCGGGTTTTTCGAGACCGTCGGCGCGGGCAACTTCGCGTTCGATCCCAAGTGCTTCTACGACCACTACGCCGACCGCTTCGTCGTGCTCGCGCTCGAGGTGTACAGC
Organism: Phycisphaerales bacterium; assembly: GCA_040219655.1. Lineage (GTDB taxonomy): Bacteria > Planctomycetota > Phycisphaerae > Phycisphaerales > UBA1924 > BQJQ01. Next base: position 147,418 of record JAVJSB010000001.1, read on the forward strand.
ACGACGGCGTACGTCACGATCGCCGTCTCGGATGATTCCGATCCCAACGGCACCTGGTACAAGTACCGCACCGACGCCGTGACCACCATCGGGTCATCGACCTACTGGTGGGACTACCCGGGCCTGAGCTTCGACCAGGACGCGTACTACGTCACGAGCAACCTGTTCATCTTGCAGGGCGGCGGCAACGGGTTCGGCGGCGCGGGCTACCGCGTCTTCGACAAGGCCCCGCTGCTCTCCGGCGCGCCCGCGGTCTTCTCGACGCTCCGCGACGGCGGGAGCGCGTCCGTCCAGGCCTGCCAGCACTTCGGCAACAACCCCGCGCCCTACTTCGCCTCCGAGGGCCCCGGCGCCACGATGCGCCTGCAGGCGATCACCAACCCGCTCACCACGCCCACGCTGGTCACCACCGACGTCACCATCCCGTCCTACAGCGGCGCGTTCGACGCGCCGGTCAACGGCGGCGGGGCCATCAGCACCGTCGGCTCGCGCATCATGAACTGCGCCTGGCGCAACGACAAGGCGTACGTCGCCCACACCGTCGGCGGCGGCACCAACAACGCACGCTGGTACGAGTTCGACATGAACAACTGGCCCTTCGGCGGCACGCCCACCAACACCCAGGTCGGGCAGATCAACATGGGCTCGGGCATCCACTCCTTCTTCCCCGCCATCTACCCCAACGACGACGGCTCCCTCGGGCTCGTCTTCGGGTCCAGCTCGCCGTCCGACCGCGTCTCGATGTACGTCACCGGGCGCAACACCGACGACGCCCCGGGCGTCATGGGCGACCCCGTGCTCGTCCGCACCGGCAACCTCAACGGCACCTCGGGCCGCTGGGGCGATTACTACGACATCGCCGTCGATCCGACCGACGGCACGACCTTCTGGGCGATCGGGCAGACCGACGAGTCGTCCGCCGGCGGGTGGGACCCGTGGGTCGCCCAGTTCACCGTCGTCCCCGGGTCCGTGTGCGCCGGCGACTGCGACGGCAACGGCACGATCAACGTGGACGACATCGACTGCTTCGTCGCCGGCTTCCTCGCGGGCGACCTGGGCACGTCCGACTGCGACGGCAACGGCGCGCTGAACGTGGACGACGTGGACTGCTTCGTCGCCGCCTTCCTCGCCGGCTGCCCCTGATCCATCACACCAAGAGTTCTGCCATCAGATTGGAGACCGATATGTTCCGACGCACGACCCTCGCCGCCGCCCTCGTGGGCGCCAGCGGCATCGCCATCGCCGCCGATTCCGACGCGCCCGCGCGCCGCGGCGTCATGGCGCACGCCATCGACACGCCCGTCCTCCGCATCGACACCGGGCCCGAGACCGCCACGGTGCGCCATACCGGCGAGAAGATCGTCGCCCCGACGGAGACCGTGTGGCGCCCGATGTGCGGCAACACCACCGCGATGACCCACGCCGACCTCGCGCAGGTCGTGCAGGGTCACCAGCAGATCCTCGACGCCGAGGTGCACCCCATCGTCGTGGACGCGAACACACGCAGCGCCGGCATCGACGTCGTGTTCACGATCGGCGGCAGCGTGCCCGCGGACGCGCCCAACGCCTTCGCGATCGCCGAGGCGTTCATCGAGTCGCAGTTCAGCGACCCGATCCAGATTAATGTCTCGGTCTCGTTCCAGAACCTGGGCGGCGGCGTGCTCGGCGCCACCAGCAGCAACTACGTCGCTGTTTCCTACCCGCAGTACCGCGACGCGCTCATCGCCGACATGGACGCCGACGACACCCTGCACCCGTTCCTCCCCGCCGGCTCGACCATCCCGGTCCGCTACAACGAGACCAACAACAACATCACGAACGAGAACGGCGTCTTCCTCACGCGCGGGGTCTACCGCGCCGCGGTCGGCTCCATCGGCGGGCAGGTCGCGAGCATGACCTACAACAACGCCTTCAACTGGGATTACAACCCAAACAACGGCGTCCCCGGCAGCGCGCAGAGCCTCGTCGATGTTGTCATCCACGAGGTCGGGCACGCCATGGGCTTCGCGTCCGGCGCCGACTTCCGCTCGGGCGACATCGAGGCGATCGACCTCGTCCGCTTCCAGCGCACCGACGGCGGCAATGACTACAACCCCGACACCCTCGCCGAGTTCGGCACGACCCCCCGCACCGTCGACGCCATCAACACCGACAACCAGAACTCCGACCTCATCACCGTCGAGCACCGCATGTCCGACGGTAACCCGTGGCAGGCGTCGCACTTCCGCGAGCAAAGCTCCAACATCGGCATCATGGACCCCGCCCTCGCCGGCGGGCAGACCTTCGTCGGACGCGGGTACTACTCCACCGCCGACACCAACCTCTTCGACTTCATCGGCTACGACTTCCCCGCCTGCATCGAGCCCGGCTTCCTCATCCAGCCCACCGATCAGTCCGACTGCGCCGGCGGGCAGGTCTCGCTGATCGCGCAGGCGCTCGTCGTCGCCGACTACCAGTGGAAGAAGGACGGCGTCCCGCTCGTCGATGGCGGCAACATCTCGGGCGCCACCACCCTCCAACTCACCATCTCCAACCTCAGCGCCGCGGATGAAGGCGTCTACACCTGCGAGATCACCGAGCAGAGCACCGAGTGCGTCGCCGAGTCCGACCCGGCGATGGTCATGGTCGATACCGGCCCCGATATCGTCGTCAACCCGCCCGCGACCGCCACGCCCGACGAGGGCGACAACCTCAACCTCAACGTCGTCCAACTCAACGCCACATCGTTCCAGTGGCGCCGCAACGGCGTTGACATCTCCGACGGCGGCAACGTCTCGGGGACCGACACCGCCACCCTCACCTTCACCGGCATCACGCCCGCCAACGACGGGACCTACGACGTCGTGCTCACCTCCGCCGGCGGGTGCACGGCGACGTCCACCGCGACGCTCGTCACCGTCAACCCCGCCGCCGACCCCTGCTTCGCCGACTGCGACGGCAGCGGCAGCCTCAACGTCGATGACATCGACTGCTTCGTCGCCGCCTTCCTGGGCAGCGACCTCGAGGGCGCCGACTGCGACGGCAACGGCAGCCTCAACGTTGACGACATCGACTGCTTCGTCTCAGGCTTCCTCTCCGGCTGCCCCTGAGCCCGCGATCGGAGCGCTGAAAACCTGATCCATCCCAGAGCCCGGGCGCCCAGCGCCCGGGCTCTTTCGTGCGCTACGGTTCGCTCCCAGGAGGAACGCCCATGCGATACCACGCCGTCGGGTCGAGCGATGTCAAGGTCTCCGAGATCGGGTTCGGGTGCTGGACGATGGGCGGGCCCAACTGGTCCACCGCCAACGGCAAGCCCATCGGGTGGGCAGACGTGGACGAGGAAGACGTCACCGCCGGCATCAAGGCCGGGCTCGACGCGGGCGTCACCCACTTCGACAACGCCGACGTCTACGGCAACGGCAAGGCCGAGCGCATGCTCGAGCGATGCCTCACCCGCCTGGGCGTCAACCGCGACGACGTCGTCATCGCGACCAAGGTCGGGCACTTCCCGGGCACCGCGGTCCACGCCTTCGAGCCCCACGTCATCCGGCGTCAGTGCGAGCAGTCGCTGCGCAACATGAAGCTCGACCACCTCGACATCTACTACCTGCACCACGACAACTTCGCGCCCGACGGCGAGCCGGGCAACCTCCCCGACGCCGCCGAGGAAATGCACAAGCTCAAGGACGAGGGCAAGATCCGTGTCATCGGGCAGAGCGCCTATTCGGACGCCGGCTTCGCGCGCAGCGTCGAGGTCCTCAAGCCCCAGGTCTTCCAGTCCTGGGCCAGCATGCTCTTCGACAACTTCATCCGCCCCGGCGCGAAGGTTCAGGAGCTCATGAGCGCCGGCGAGATCTCGTTCGTCGCCTTCAGCCCCCTCGGGCAGGGCTTGCTGCTCGACAAGTTCGACCCCGATAACCCGCCCAGGTTCGAAGCGGGCGACTTCCGCGGCGGGTCCGACGAGTTCGACGCCGACAAGCTCAAGAAGCTCAAGCCCAAGATGGCCGAGATCAAGGCACGCTTCGGCGAATCGATCCCCGCCCTCGCGTCCGCGGCGTGCCGCTTCATCGCGGCCCACCCGAACGTCTGCTCGGTCATCCCGGGCTTCCGCAACGAGCGCCAGGCGCAGTGCAACGTCCGGGGCGGGACCGACGAGCCGTTCACCGAGGCGGACCTGGCGTTCTGCCGCGGGCTGTTCGAGGACATGCAGCTCCGCGGGTGAGCGCAAAAGAACGGCCGGGCGTTCGCCCGGCCGTCCCTCGTTCGCAACGGAGCAAGTCCCGTTGGTTGGTCGCTCGTTGAGCGTTAGCTCATCGACTTGCGGATGCCGTCGATCGCGGCGAGCAGCTGCGCCTCGACGAGGTTGAACTCCGCGGTCTTCGAGCACTCGGTCTTCTTGTCGTTGACGACGTAGGTGACCGACTTGCTCGAGCACGTCGAGGCCATGTCCTTCGCCTGCACCGAGCACGCGGTCTTCTCGCCCGCGACCTCGTAGGACATCGAGACCTGCTGGATCGCGGCCCGGGCCATCGCGGCGGCCTGGATCGCGGCGGCGGCGTCGTCAAACACCAGCGTCCCGACCTGGTACTTCATCGCCTCGCCCGTGCTCTTGCACGCGATCTTCGCGCCCACGGGGCACTCGGTGTGCTTGCCGTCCACGTTGAAGCTCACGTGCGTCATCGACGCCAGCATGACCTTCATCGCGTGATGCCGCGCTTCCCTCGCGTCCGACGAGCAGTTGTACTCCTTGCCATTGACCACGTACGTGATCGACTTGCCGGACTTCTCGCACATCTGGGCGGCCATGTCCGAGCACGGCGTCGTCTCGTCGCCGACCTGCATCAGCATGACGGGCATCGCCGTGTCGAGCGGGCACTGCTTGGCGCAGTCGTCGCCACCCATCGCGACGGTCTGGACCGACGTGCCCTCGCACTTGGTCTCGCAGCTGCCCGCGGTGGTGCAGTCGCCGCAGCAGTCACCCTTCGACTCGTTCGCAACAGTCTGCACCGCGGCGCCATCGCACGACTTGGCGCAGTCGCCCTTGGAGTCGGCGACCGTCTGGACAGCCGAGCCGTCGCAGGCCTTGGCGCAGTCGCCCTTGGTGTCGGCGACCGTCTGGACAGCCGAGCCGTCGCAGGCCTTCGCGCAGTCGTCCGTGGTTTCGTTCGCGACGGTCTGGACCGCGGCGCCCGTGCCGTCGCACGATTTGGCGCAATCGCCCTTCGTGTCGGCCACGGTCTGGACGCTCGAGCCATCGCAGGCCGTCGCGCAGTCGCCCTTGGTCTCGTTGGCAACGGTCTGGACCGCCTTGGTCTCGCAGTCGGATTTGGTCTTGTCGCAGGGGCCAGCCATCGCGGTGGTGCAACACATCGCGAGGGCGGCAAGCATCGCCTTGGTCATCATCGGAACTACTCCTCAATCAGGTGGGTGAATCTCGTGTCTCTCCGGGGCCGCGACGAGCGACGCACACGCCACGCCCGGCCCGGCGCATCGTTGACGGCACGAATCCGCCCCGCGTTCGGCTTGTTCCCCCAATATTCCCATTTCCGGGCGGGAAACAAGCGAATCGGAGACCATTCGCCCCAAACACCAACTAAAATGCGAACACACAGGCCCCCGGCCCGTCAGGCCGGCCAGATCTTCCGCCCGCCCCGCGGCGGCACGATCGCGTCGATCTTCGCCAGGGTCGCGCCGTCGAGCGGGCCGAACGCCGCCGCCCCCGTGTTGAGCTCCGCCTGCTCGCGGTTCCGAGCACCCGGGATGACCGTCGCCACCGCCGGGTTGGCGAGCACGAACCGGAGCGCGAGCTGGCTCAGCGTCTCGCCGTCCGCCGCGAGCGGGCGGAGCCTCTCGACCGTCTCGAGGTCCTTGCGGAACTGCGCGTTCTGGTCCGGGTCATCGAGCCACGCCTTGCGGAAGTCGTCGCCCTCAAACGCGGGCGGGTCGTCGGCATCGAACTTGCCCGTCAGGATGCCCATCGCGAGCGGCCCGCGCACGATCAAGCCGATCCCGTGCTCTTGGCAGTAGGGGAACACGTCTGCCTCGGGGGTTCGGTTGAGGATCGAGTAGTCGATCTGGATGGCGTCCAGGTCGCCGTGGGCGTTGAAGGTCTTGATGTGGTCGAGGTCCGCCGTGCTGACGCCGAACGCGCGGACCTTGCCCTGCTCCTTCATCTTGCGGAATCCCTCGACGAACACGGGTGTGTTGGGCTCGGGGTAGAAGACGTGGCACTGGATGAGATCGACATAGTCCGTCCCCATCCGCTTGAGCCCTTCGTCCACGCCCGCGATGAGCTTCTCGACGGTGTCGTACTGCGACCGGTTCTTGTCGCCGTCGTAGTTGGTCCACCCGATCTTGGTGCCCACGATGAAGCGGTCGCGTCGCCCTTTCATGGCTTGCCCGAGGAGTCTCTCGGAGTGCCCGTCGCCGTAGACGTCCGCGGTGTCGTAGAACGTCACGCCCGCGTCGAGCGAGGCCTCGATGGCGTCGATCGCGCCGGCGTCGTCGGTCGGGCCCCAGTGCCCGCCCGCCGCCCAGAGCCCGGTGCCGATCTCGCTGATGTCGATGCCCGATCGCCCGAGTGGGCGCGCGGGGATGATGGTGGTTGTCATCGTCTTCGCCCTTTCATCCCGCTCCCGAACATGCGACTCTACGGTCCTCGCGAGAGCGCCGCCCGATGACGACCCAGCCCGACCAACCCGCGCGCACCATCCTGCACGTCGATATGGACGCTTTTTTCGCGTCCGTCGAGCAGCTGGACAACCCCGACCTGCGCGGCAAGCCCGTGCTGGTGGGGGGCTCGGGCCCGCGCGGGGTCGTGGCGGCGGCGAGCTACGAGGCCCGCGTCTTCGGGTGCCGCAGCGCCATGCCCACCGCCGTCGCCCGCCGTCTGTGCCCGCACGCGGTCGTCGTCAAGGGCAGCTACCACCGGTACAAAGAGCTCAGCGCGCGTGTCTTCGAGATCCTCGAGAGCTTCTCCCCGATGGTGCAGCCCATCTCCATCGACGAGGCGTTCGTGGACGCGACGGGGTCCGCCGGGCTGTTCGGCGACGGGCGCACGATCGCCGCGCGCATCCGCGAGCGCGTGCGCGCCGAGACCGGGCTCACCTGCTCGGTGGGCGTCGCGCCGAACAAGTTCCTCGCCAAGCTCGCGTCGGACCTGGACAAGCCCGACGGGCTGGTCGTGCTGGAGCGTGAGATGTTCCAGGCGGTCCTCGATCCGCTGCCCGTGACGCGCGTCTGGGGCGTCGGGCCCGCGGCAGAGAAATCGCTGGCACGCCTGGGCGTGCGCACGATCGGTGACCTCCGCGCCGCGCCCGCCGAGACGCTCCGCGGTCGGTTCGGTGACTTCGGCGATCACCTCTGGCGGCTCGCGCGCGGCATCGACGACCGGCCCGTCCGAACGGACCGCGACGCCAAGACCATCTCGCACGAGCAGACGTTTGCGCAGAACCTCGCGGACCCCGACGAGGTGCGGGCGGTCTTGAGCGCGCAGGCCGAGCAGGTCGCCCGCAGACTCCGCCGCGCGGGCCGGTTCGCGCGCACGGTCACCGTCAAGATCCGCTTCGGCGACTTCGAGACCGTGACCCGCTCGCGCACGCTGGACGACGCGACGGACCGGACGGACCTGATCGCGCGCGCCGCGCGCGGTTTGTTCGACGCATGGGCGTCGTCGTTCCGGCCCGTGCGCCTGATCGGCGCGGGCGTGAGTCAGCTCGGCGAATCGCCCGGGCAGGGGTCGTTGTTCGAGCGCGAGGCGGACGATCAGCGGCGATCGCTGGACGCCGCGACCGACGCGATCGCCGAGCGCTTCGGCACGGACGCCGTCCGCCGCGCCGCGTCGCTGCGGGCGCCCGCCCGGCACGGGGCGCACGGCCCGGGCTCGGACACGCCCCGTGAAGAGCGAACATGAGCACGCTCGCGAAAGCCCGGGCGCACCTTGCTTGAAACACGCCGCTGTCCGGAGCGCATACTGCACCCATGAAGATCAAGCAGCAAACCGGTGACCGCCTCGTCCTCGCGGGCGTGCCCGGGAGCGTCGCGTGGATGATCTTCGCGACGATCCTCGGTGCCGCGCTCCTTGGGATCCTGGGCACGGTTGCGTATCAGATGTTCGTCGCCAACGGTTTCGTTGCGCCGCACATCGCACTCGCCGTCGGCATCGTCATCGGCGGGGTGATCTTCGTGATGGGCGTGGTCACCCTCGCGGTTGGGCGGTTGCGCCTCGAACTCGACCTGGTCACGCAGAAGGGTTCGTACAAGGTCACGTCGCCCATCGTGGACGCGGGCAAGCCGTGTGAGTTCGAGCTCAAACACGTGAATTCGGTCTCGCTCGAGCGGTTCGTGGAGTCGCGATCGCACGGCGCGTCGGGGCCCGAGACGGGGACGGGCACGGCGCAGATCGTTCGGGCCCGGCTGCGCGTGAGCAAACCCCGACGCGCCATCGTGCTCGACGAGACAGAGAATGGTCAGGACGAGCGCGTCGAGCGCGTCGCGACAACCGTCGCCGAGTTCCTGGGGCTCGATGTCACGAAGACGTCGTGCTGAGCGCGATCACGCGGCTTGCTTGCGATCCAAGCACCGGGCGACTTCCGTGATGAACGCGTCGCGGTTGATCGGCTTGGTCTGGTAGACGTCGCACCCCGCGGCGAGGCAGGCGTCGCGGTCCTTGTCCAGCGCGTGCGCGGTGAGGGCCATGATCGTCCCCGTGTACCCCGTCGCGCGCAGCTCACGCACGGCGCCGTACCCATCGAGCACGGGCATCTGCATGTCCATGATGATCAGGTCGTAAGCGCCCGCCCGCGCGGCCTCGACCGCTTGCACGCCGTTGTCCACCATCGTCACGTCCAGCCCGACACGCTCCAGGAAGAACCGGAGCAGCCGGCGGTTGTCGGGCCCGTCCTCGGCGACGAGCACCCGCCCGCGGAGCGCGCCGGGCCCCGTCGCGGCGTCGGCGGGCGTCCCGCGGTTCACCCCCGCATCGGTGCACGCCGGCGCGGGCACCCCCAGGCGAAACGTCGAGCCCTCCCCCGGCGTGCTGGTCGCGCCGAGCGACCCGCCCATGCCCGTCGCGAGCATCCGGGAGATCGCGAGCCCGAGGCCCGTCCCCTGATGACGGCGGACGTGCGACTCGTCGGCTTGTGTGAACGCGCCGAAGATCGCTTCGAGCTTCTCGGGCGGCACGCCGATCCCGGTGTCCTCGACCTCGAATCGCAGCGACCCCGCGCTCCACGACGCGCGCACGATCACGGACCCCCGCTCGGTGAACTTGATCGCGTTGCCCACGAGGTTGATCAGGATCTGCCGCACGCGGTGCGGGTCGCACGAGACCGCGGCGGGAACCCCCGGATCGACCTCCGCCCGCAACGCCAGACCCGCGCGCCGGGCGCTGCCCTCCAGCGTCGCGACGACCTCGTCGATCAGGATGCGCGGCGCGGTGGGCTCGGGGTGGAACTCGATCCTGCCCGACTCGATCTTGGAGATGTCCAGGATGTCGTTGATGACCTGCAGCAGGTGCGAGCCCGCCGCCTGGATGCGCGACGTCGCCTGCTCGATCGGCTCGCGGTCCACGCCGTCGTTCAGGTGGTCCGAGATGACGTCGGTGAACCCCAGGATCGCGGTCATCGGCGTGCGGATCTCGTGGCTCATGTTCGCGAGGAACGCGGACTTCGCCCGGTTCGCGTCCTCGGCGCGCCGCGCCAGCTCGCGGTGCTCGTGCTCGCTCTCGCGCAGGCGCTCGGTCATCCGCGCCGCGAGCCTGTGGGCGTGGTCACGCGAGCGGGCGATCAGCCAGACGATCACGCCCAACGCGACCGCGGAGCAGGCCCCGGCGACGAGCACGAGGTTGGCGTATTGATGGAAGACCGTCTCGTACTGGGCGTGATCGACGCCGATCGTCAGCGCGAACGGACGCCCGCCGACGACGATCGGGAACTCGTGATCCACCGGCCGTTGCATCCCGGGGACCGACGCCTCGAACAGCGTCGCCCGAGACCCCACGGCGTCCTCCGGCGTGGAGAGCTCCAGGGAGACGGCGCCCCACTCCGGGCGCCACTCGGCGGCGAAGAAGTAATCGAGGTCGATCACGATCGCGGCCCACCCGACCAGCGCGAGCCAACGCTGCTCGAGCGTCTCGGTCGGCGCCCCGGGCTCGTAGTGGGGCAGCGCCAACACGACGCCCCGGCGCGCCCCGCGGTCGCGCTGCTGCAGCATGAACGGGGGCGAGGATCGGACCGAGTTGGACACAACCGCTTCGTCGTACGCAACCCTGTTCGCGGGCAGCGATGCCACGTCCAGCCCCCACGCCGGGCGGTTGCGCGACGCCGGCTGGTGGTACTTGACGACGTAGAGCGTCGCGTCCGGATCGACGGGCCCGGCGTTCGGGTGCGGGCGGATCGCGAAGTCGTCCACGCCCGCGTCGCGCATCTCCTGCACGACCGCGCCGGCCTGGCCTGGCTCGACCCGCTGCACGAACCCGAACCCCCACACGCCCGGGTGCGTCTGCTCGAGCTGCGACCCGTCGACGAAGCCGGTCCACTCGTCGAAGCTGACGTACTCCGATGAGCCGAGATAGCCCCGGAGCGTGTAGAGCACCTCGCCGTATTCGTCGATGCTCTCCCGCACCGAGTCTTTGATTCTCTCCGCGGTCTGCCGCGCCTGCGCGTCCCGGCTCTGGTCCCCGATCGACTCGAGCTTGACGAACCAGAACACGGTGACGACGGCCACGATCGCTTGCACGAGCGTGAGCACGACGGAGGTGTGGGCCGCGACGCGCGCGCGTGGCGTGGCGTGCGGGTGGTGCTGCTCGTCGCGCAAGGTCGGGTCCATCCGGGGGGAGACGCGAATCCAGCCCAGACGTCGGCACGATCGCCCCCCCGGTTCGGCGGAATCGGCGACCCCGTGCCCGGATCCGCCGGGGCGCGTCCGCCGGGGGTTATCCGTGATAGAACCGCTCGGCGATGATCTTCCCGTCACGCCAACGCTGGACCGTCGCCTGCTCGTACGTCACGGTCTTCCCGCTGGTGTCCACGAACTCGAACGCGTATTCGAGCATCGCGACCTGGTCGTCCTCGTTGACCGCGACGGCGTGCCATGTCGTCCACTTCCAGTCGGCGACGCTCGACAGGAACTGCTTCTCGCGCTCGATGTTCGCCGCGAGCCCGACGGTGGGGGGCTCGTTGTTCTCGCGCATCTCGATCGATTCGTCGTAGAACTCGTCCATCGCCTCGAGGATCTTGCCCTCGTTGATGTACGAGATCAGCTCGTCGACGCGTTGCTTGAGCGGGGTGTTCGTGCTCATCGGTGTGCTCCTTGGTGATGGGTTATGCCAGATCAAAGATGAGGACCTCGCCGCCCTCGTCCGATTCGATGCGAAGCGTGGTCTCGTCGGAGATCGCGGCGCCGTCGCCCGCCGCGAGCGTCTCGCCGTTCACCCGCACCGACCCGCGGGCGACGTGCGCCCACGCGTGCCGCCCGGGGCGGATTTCGAGCGAGGCCGCGTCGCCCGCGCCGAGCACGCCCGCGTGCAGGTCGGCGTCCTGGTTGACCTTGAGCGACCCCGCGCGCCCGTCGCCGGACGCCAGCAGGTGCAGGCGCCCCGGCTCGTCGGTGATCGGGAACCGCTTGGACTCGTGCGACGGCTCGAGCCCCGGCGCATCGGGCAGGATCCACATCTGCAGCAGGTGGGTTGGCTCGGCGTCCGAGGGGTTGAACTCCGAGTGCCGGATCCCCGAGCCCGCCGTCATCCGCTGGATCATGCCGTGGGTGATGTCCTCGTCGTGGCCCAGGCTGTCGCGGTGGCGCACCGTGCCCGAGAGCGGGTAGGTGATGATCTCCATGTCGCGGTGCCCGTGCTCGCCGAAGCCCTGGCCGGGCGCGACGATGTCGTCGTTGATCACGCGCAGCGACCGGAAGCCCATGTGCTTCGGGTCCTGGTACTGCCCGAAGCTGAACGTGTGGGCGGTCTTGAGCCACCCGTGGTCGAACGAGCCGCGCTCGTGCGCGCGTCGGATGCGCATCATGACGTGTCTCCTTCATCGGTGGGTGTTCGCGCCAATTCGAGCAGGCGTGAGAGCTCTTCTTGGTCTTTCCTGGACATGTGGGCGAGCTGGCGTTCGTGCAGCTCGCGCACGGGCCCGTCCAGCCTGTCGAGCAGCGTGCGGCCCGAGTCCGTGATCGAGACCAGCACGACGCGCCGGTCCTCGCCGGATCGGTGGCGCTCGGCGAGCCCGGACGAGACGAGCCGGTCCACGAGGCGCGTCACGTCGGGCACGCGCACGACGAGCCGCTCCGCGATGCGCTGGCACGGGCACGGGCCCTCGCCCCGGAGGATCCGCAGGGCGTTGTAGCTCGACTGGCTCAGGCCCTCGGCCCGGAAGAGCCGGTCGAATGGCCCGGACAGGTCCGCCGCGGTCCGCAGCAGGTTCAGATACGCCCCCTGCGAGGCGGAATCGAACGGCTGCCGCTTGCCGAGCTCGTGCTGGAGGGCTTGGGGCCTCATCTCTGTGGACACAATAGTCGTTGAAACGTGTATATTCCAAGGTGAGCCGCGATTTCTTGGATTCCGGCCTCGGCGTCGGGGAAGCCCCGCCCAACCCGCGGGGCGCGGGCCGCTCGTACAGTCGCCGGGAGGACCGCGATGAACCGACCGGTCGGACGGATCCAGGCGTGCGGGCTGGCGGTGGCGCTGGGCGTGGTCGGCGGATGCCAGACCCCCGCGAACCAGCAGACGGACCCCTTCGTGAGCGACCGCCCGGCGACCGCGGACCGGGGCCCCGCGTCGCGGACGTCGTACAACTTCGACCGGGTGCAGGCGCAGGTCATGGACTTCGCCGACGACTTCACCCTCCGCCTGGCGGACCTCACGGACCGGATCGAGGCGCGCCAGCCGCGCCTGGACGCCCGCATCGCGATCCACCGGTTGCGCTACACGATGGCGCACGGTCTGACGGTCATCGCCGCGTCGCAAAACCCGCGGGTCGCGCTGATCGACACCGTCGTGGTGATGACGATCCAGCGCCGCCTGGTCGAAGAGCGGCTCGTCCCCGAGTACTTCGAGGACACGCCCTGGCTCGCGAACGTCTTCCGCGACGCCGAGCAGCAGGTCAAAGCGCTCGCCAACCAGACCTTCACGCCCGAGCAGATGACGGAGATCCAGGCGCTGTGCGACGGGTGGGTCGAGGCGAACGAGTACCGGCACTACGCGGCGTACGTGCGCCTCGCCGACTTCGCCGGCACGCGCCAGGCGACGGGGAACAACGGCGCGGGACGAACCCAGTCCCTGCTCGGATTTCTCACGCTCGACCCGCTCGCCGGGCTCGACCCCGCGACGCGCGAGATCGAGCAGACACGCCTGTTCGCCGAGCGGGCCCTGTTCTACCTGCAGCGGATGCCCCAGCTCATCTCGTGGCAGGCCGAGCTCTTGTACATCGACACGGCGTCCGAGCCCGAGGTCGTGCAGGCGCTGCTGGACATCTCGAGCATCACCGAATCGGTGAACCGCGTGACACGCGACATGACCGAGCTGCGCGACGGGCTGCCCGGGCTCATCGCCGCCGAGCGGGAAGCCGCGATCGAGCAGGCGAGCGACCGGCTGTTCGAAGGGTTCGCCGCCGAGCGCACGGCGATGCTCGACGAGCTCGAGCAGCGTGCCGAACGCCTGGACACCACCCTCGAGAGCTTCACCCGCGCCTTCGAAGCGGGCGACCAGTTCAGCGCCAGCGCCGCCGATCTCGTCACGTCCGTCGAGGCGCTCCGCGCGTCGATCGCGTCGTCCGGCGGCGAGCCCGACCCGGACGCCGAGCCCACCACGATCAAGGACTACGAGAGCACCATCGTCAGCGCGACCACGCTCGTTGAGAAGCTCGACACCCTGGTCGCGGACCTCAACGCCCTCGCGGCGTCCGACGCGTGGGAGCAGCGCCGGCAGACGATCGACGACACGATGAGCGACGCCCAGCAGCGCCTCGAGACGGTGCTCGACCGGACCTATCGCCGGGCGTTCACGATCGTGGGGGTGCTGCTCGTCGGGTTCTTCGTGATCGGGCTCGTGCTCAAGCTCGTGCCGGGACGCAAGCGGGTCTGAACGCGATCGGCAAGCCCCGTCGGCTCAGATCCCCAGCGCCCGCGCCATCGCGGTACCCATGTCCGCCGGGGTCTCGGCGATCTGGGCGCCCGCTTCACGCAGCGCCTCGATCTTGGAGTCCGCGGTGCCCGTGGGCTTGCCGCCGGCGCCCGAGGAGATGATCGCGCCGGCGTGCCCCATGCGCTTTCCGGGGGGCGCGGTGCGGCCGGCGATGAACGCCGCGACGGGCTTGGAGCACTCGGTGCGGATGATTTCCGCGGCGCGCTCTTCGTCCTCGCCGCCGATCTCGCCGATCATCAGGATGCCGTGCGTGTCGGGGTCGTCCTCGAAGAGCCGGATGCAGTCGGCGTGGTCGAGCCCGCGGACCGGGTCGCCCCCGATGCCGACGCACGTGGACTGCGCGAGCCCGAGGTTGGACGTCTGCCAGACCGCCTCGTACGTCAGCGTGCCCGATCGGCTGACGATGCCGACCGCCTTGCCCGTCTTGGCCTCGCTCACGTGCGTGTGGATGTACCCGGGCATGATGCCGATCTTGCACCCGGCGTTGGTGTACTTCGACTCGGCCGTCCCCTCGCCCGTCTTCGGGCCCGGCGTGATCACGCCCGGGCAGTTGGGCCCGACGAGCGTGAACAGCTCGCGGTGATGCTCGGCGTCCGCGCCGCGGGCCGCGGCGTTGCGGCCGTCCAGCACCGCGCGCACGCGGATCATGTCCGCCACGGGAACGCCCTCGGTGATGCAGCAGATCAGGCGGATGCCCGCGTCCATCGCTTCGAGGATCGCGTCGGCGGCAAAGGGCGGGGGCACGAAGATCATCGTGGCGTCGGCGCCCGTCTCATCCACAGCCTGGCGGACGGTGTCGAAGATGGGCAGCCCGTTGGCGTCGGTCTTGCCGCCCTTGCCCGGGGTGACGCCGCCGACCATGTTGGTGCCGTACTCGAAGCAGCCCTTGGTGTGCAGGGCGCCGTAGCTGCCGGTGATGCCCTGGCAGATGACCTTGGTGTTCTGATCGATGAGGATGGACATGGCGCGGGCTCCCGGCGGGGGTGACAGGGCCCATAGCCTAGTCGCCCCGCCGGGAGCTTCGCCGGTCATAACGCTCGGGTTGAGGTCGCCGGCCGGTCAGCGTCGGCGTCGGGCGGCGAGCAGCCCGCCCAGGCCCAGCATCGCCGCCGTCCCAGGCGAGGGCGCCAGCGCGACCTCAACACCCATCTCGCTCCAGAACGAGGCGTCGCGACGCGCGTCGGGCGACGCCGCCAGCCCCGCCTCGATCTGGTACGACGTGCCCGCCTGCACCGTGATCAGGAGCGACAGCTCCGCCATGAACGAGCCCGAGCGGTCGTAGCGCAGCTCGAAGGGCGACGACAGCCCGTCGAGCCGCACAAACGCCTGCTGCACCGCGTCGCCCTCGTCCTCGATCTCCAGCCGCAGCGTGACCATGAGCTCGGTGTCCGCCTCGGCGTCGAACGAGAGCCGGTAGTCGGCGTTGAGGTCGGCGAAGGCGTTGCCGTCCTCGTCGGCGTCCGCCCCGCCGCTTGCGCCGAAGCGCCACTCGGCCTGATTCAGCGAGAGCGACTTGAAGGTGTCCGTCAGGAGGTTCGCGCGGGACGAGCCAAGCCGCGTGTCGAGCACGCCCCGGTCTCGGAAGTCATACGGGCCGGTTGGCCCGTCCTGATCGACGGAGAAGCGGGACTGGACGTGTCGGTCGTCCTCGGCGGTCGCCGCCCCGCCGTCGATCTCGACGAAGGTCTGCTGGGTGAGATTGAATTCGCTGTCGGCGTGCCGGAAGCCCGCGTGCGCGAGCCCCGCCGCCGCGGCGAGCGAGCCAAACCCAACCAGAGCGCGTACCGGCATCGAAGTGCTGATCATGAGCGTTGCCTTTCCGTTCCCCACGCACGTGACGAGGAGCGCCGCCGCCACGCGGCGCTCAACCGGTCCCCACGAAACCATGCCACACGCCCCCGCGGGGGCCAGCGAACCATCGTGAGAAGTTCGATAACCCGGCGGCCCGGGGCCCCCGGACTACGATGGGGCACTCGTTCGAAGGGGCAGCCCATGCGCGTGATCGTGACCGGCCAAGTCGGAATGGACAAGAAGCCGTACCTCGAGGAGGTCGCCGCGTTCGCCGGCGAGCAGGGCGAGTCCATCGACCTCTACCACGTGGGCGACATCATGTACGACGAGGCGCCCGACGTCCGCCCGGGGCGGATCCTCGACCTGCCGCTGAGCCGGCTGAATTCCCTCCGCCGGGCGGCGTTCAAGGACGTCATCGCCGACTCCAAGGGCAAGCCCAACATCGTCGTGAACACGCACGCGACGTTCCGCTGGCGCCACGGGCTTTTCAGCGCCTTTGACTTTGACCAGATCGCAGCATTGGAGCCCGACCTGTTCATCTGCCTCGTGGACAACATCGAGGTCGTCCACGACCGCCTGCACCGCGAGCACGACACCGACGCGACGCTCAAGGACTGCATGGTCTGGCGCGAGGAAGAGATCCTCGCGACCGAGCTGATGGCCAAGGCGATCCCGGGCTCGGACTTCTGCATCGTCGCGCGTGGGCGGCACGCCTCCACGACGCGGTCCATGTTCCGCCTGTGCTGCCGACCGGAGATGAAGAAGGTCTACCCCAGCTTCCCGATGAGCCACGTCGTGGACATGCCCGACGTGATGGCGGAGATCGACGCCTTCCGCGCCGAGCTCGCCGACCACTTCATCACCTTCGACCCGGGCGACGTGGACGAGAAGCTGCTGCTCGACCGGGCCGTCGAGGCGGTCAAGGAAGGCCGCGACCACTTCGACCACCAGCCCCAGCAGCTCGGCGGCGTGCAACGCGACCTCCCGCCCATCCGCATCCGCACCCGCGAAGTCCTGGATATCGCCGGCGACATCGACGGGCAGATCTACATGCGCGACTTCAAGCTCATCGACCAGGCCGACATGATCGTGAGCTACGTCCCCGAGCTCATCCGCGAGGGGGGCAAGGTCATGCCCGGGCTCTCCTCGGGCGTCGAGCGCGAGCTCCAGCACGCCTGGGAGCACGCCAAGGAGGTCTACGTCGTCTGGAAGCCCTCCAAGGCGCCCAGCCCCTTCATCACGGAGACGGCGACCAAGGTCTTCACCTCCACCGCCGAGGCCCTCGAGTACTTCGAGACCCAGGGCATGTTCGGCACGAAAAACCTGTTCGGGCATTGATCACCCCGCCCGGCCGATGAAATCGACCCGAGCCCCTTCCCAACGAGCGTGGGGGCCCGCGCCGACGCCGCGGCCCGGGAAGGGAATGATCCGATGGGGTTCGCGATGCCAGCCGACGCTACGCAGTTCGACGCCCCGCCCGTGAACGACCGCGGGCGGTACTTCGACCCGGACGTGCCCGACGACGAGAAGACCTTCGGGCTGCTGGGGCACCTCTCCGTGCTCGGGCACCTGATCGTGCCGGTTGTGGCGATCATCACCCCGATCGTGCTCTACAGCATGAAGAAGAAGGAAGCGCCGTTCGCCGCGGACCACCTGCGCGAGGCGATCAACTTTCAGATCACGCTGATCCTCTACTCGGTCGTGCTGCCCATCGTCGTCACGATCTTCGGCGTGCTGACGCTGGGCATCGGGCTGCTGCTGCTCATCCCCGTCGCGTTCCTGCCCTACATCCTGGGCCTGGTGGGCGTGATCATGGCGTCGATGGCGGCTCAGCGCGGCGAGTATTACCGCTATCCGATGACGATCCGCTTCCTGCACGAGCCCGCCCGGGCAGCGTGAGGTCCACGCGCCGAAACACGAGCAGGCCCGCGCCCGCGAGGATCAGCCCCTGCCCGACCAGCTCAACCGATTCCTCGCCCAGATCGAGGCTTGCGCCGGCCGCCTGCAGCACGGGGCGCAGCAGGTCGTCACCGACGTACGCGAGCCCGAGCGTGCCCAGCCCGCCCACGATCAGCCACGCGAAGGGCCGCCGCGCCAGCAGCCGCTTCCCCCACGGGTATCGAGCCAGCGCGAAAGGCACAACGGGGAGCGCCGCGAGCGCGAGCAGCACGCCCGCCCACGCCAGCCGAAGCCGCCCGGAGACGTCGCCGTCGGTCCACCAGTCGAGCCGGAAGCGGACGGCCTGATCCTCCTCGAGCCCGAGCAGGTGGATGTTGGGCGGGTTCAAGACGGCGTGGAGGTCGAGCTCGCGCAGGCCCGCGAAGAGCGCGAGCACCGCGAGCCAGAGCCCGAGCAACGCGCCGCGCCGCACCCGCTGCCGCGCACACCCGACCGACGCGACCACACCGACGAGCACCCAGAGCACGACCTGCGCCGCCTCGATGGTGCGGTACCGCTCGGGCACGACGAACGCGAGGTCCATCGCGGGCCTGGCGAGCGCCGCCCAGACGAGCAGCCCCATCCCCGCCAGCCCCGCGAGCCCGAGGGCGACGCACGTCGTCACGGGTCGTCCGCTGGGCGTGCCGACCCGGTCATCTTGACCTGTTGCCATTCGGGATGTTAGGCGAGAGCCCGACGATCTCCCCGCCCCCAGGCCGCCCCCAACGCGGCGGGTTTTCTCACGACCATCGCGCGTATCCGGCGCCCGGACCGCCCGGCTGAACACGCGGTTTGTACGAGAGCTGCGCGCCCCGACGAAGTTCGCACGAATCCGCAACACCGCTGGCTCCGGCCGAAGATCGCCGCGTATCGCCCGTCGATCGTGGGGAGAGAGAAGGAGCCAACCATGAAAACCGCCGTATTCCTGTGCGCCTGCATCGCCGCCCCGTCAGCGGGGGCCGGCGCGGTCCTGTTCGACGAGCACCGCGAGGTCACCGCGTTCGCGAGCGCGGGCACCTCGGTCGATGCCCCCGCGCCGATCGTCGCGACGCCCGGCGCGCCCTTCAACGCGCTGCTCGCGGCCAACGCAACCGGAGGCGGCGCCGCCGGCAGCGTCTCGTTCCAGGACAGCGCGTTCTTCTTCGACCGCATCTCGGCGCGGGGGCAGGCGGCGGCGACGATCTCGTCCGCCGGCGCCCCGGTCAGCGCGGCCGCGTCCTCCGTCTTCGAGGTCTCGATGATCCTCGACGCCGACGCCCTGGTGACGCTCTCGGCGTCCGGGTCCGACGAGGCCCAGATCGCCCTGTTCGAGGTGGGCGGCACCACGCTCTTCTCGGGGACGGGCACCGAGTCGTTCACGCTGCTCGCGGGCACGGAGTACCGTCTGACCGCCAGCGTCGCCGTCTCGCTCGAATCCGGCGGCACCACCAGCACCGCCTTCTTCGTCGATCTCGTCGGCATCCCCGCGCCGGGCAGCGCCACGCTGCTCGCGCCCGCGATGGCGCTGGCGGCCAGGCGACGGCGCTGACCGCGGTCCCGGGCCCGGCCGCATAGACTCCGTCCATGCCCCTGTTCGAGGCCCGCGATCTCAAGAAGGTCTACAACGGCCGAACCGTCGTGGACGGCGTTTCCCTCCGCGTCGAGCCCGCCGAGATCGTCGGCCTGCTCGGCCGCAACGGCGCCGGCAAGACCACCAGCTTCCGCATGACGATCGGCATGATCGAACGCGACGGCGGGCAGGTCTTCTTCAAGGACCAGGAAGTCACCGGCATGCCCATGTACCAGCACGCCCGCATGGGCATGGGCTATCTCTCCCAGGAACCCTCCGTCTTCCAGCGCCTCACCTGCGAGCAGAACCTCCTCGCGATCCTTGAGACGCTCGACATCCCGCGCGCCGAGCAGAAGCGCCGCGCCGCCGACCTCCTCGCGCGCTTCGGGCTCACCCACAAGGCCAAGGAGCAGGCCCGCACCTGCTCGGGCGGCGAGCGCCGCAAGCTCGAGATCGCCCGCTCGCTCATCACCGAGCCGCAGCTGATTCTGCTCGACGAGCCGTTCAGCGGCGTGGACCCGATCGCCGTCGAAGAGCTCCAGACCGAGATCCGCGAGCTCACCACGCTCGGCATCTCCTGCCTGATCACGGACCACAACGTCCAGCAGACGCTCCGCGTGTGCGACCGGGCGTACATCATCGATTCCGGGCGCGTGCTCGCCGAGGGCACGCCCAAGCAGCTCATCAACGACGAACTCGTCCGCCGCGTCTACCTGGGCAGCCTCTTCCGCGGCGACGAGTTCGACGCGCCGTTCGAGTCCAAGCAGGACAAGCGCGGCGACGACAACCGCGGGCCCGGCCCGCGCCCGCCCGGCAACACACCGCAGGGCCCCCGCCCCGTCGAGCCCAAGCCCAGCGCGGGCCCGCCGCGCCCCGCCAAGCCCCGCGTCCGCCCGCCCTCGCCCGCGCCGTCGCGTCCGAGCGCGAAATGAGCGCCGCCGAGCCCAAGGCTGACACCGCCCACGACACGCTCTGGATGCGCGCCGCGACGTTCGCCGCCCGCGAGCACCGCCTGCACATGCGCAAGGACAAGCGGACGCCCTACGTCGCGCACGTCTTCCGCGTCGCGATGCTGGTCTGTCATCGCTTCGAGCACGACGACGACGTCACCCTCGCCGCGGCGATCCTGCACGACGTCATCGAGGACACGCCCAACGACTACGACGACATTTCCCGCCGCTTCGGGCACGACGTCGCCGACCTCGTCGCCGCCCTGACCAAGAACATGCTCTTGCCCGAGCCCGTCCGCGAGAAGGACTACGACGATCGCCTGCGGGCCGCCGACTGGCGGGCGAGGCTCATCAAGCTCGCGGACGTGCTCGACAACGCGACGGACGGCATGGGCAAAGCCGCCAAGCTCCGCGACAAGTGCGAGCGGGCGATCGCGCTGGCCGAGCCCGACGCCGCGGACCACCCCGAGACCCGACGCGGCATCGAGCTCGTCCGCGCCCTGCCCATCATGAACGACTGACGGGTGCCGTGGAGACGCCGTCTGCGGCTTCTCCACGCGCCAAGAACGGGTGCCACGGGGTGGACCCGAAGGGCAACCCGTGCGGCGATCTCAGACCGGTCACGGCTTGCAAGCCAAGCCGTGGCACCCACCGAACGCCACCCCGCGCAACGGGGTAAGCTCCGCACATGCCCCGCCGAAGCGTCGTTGTCGTTGGTCTGGCCGCCCTCGCGTGCCTCCCGCTCGCAGGCTGCATCGAGCGCCGCATCCGCGTGACGAGCGAGCCGCCCGGTGCCCTCGTCTGGCTGAACGACCGTGAGATCGGGCGGACGCCCGTCGAGACCGGGTTCACCTTCCACGGCGACTACGACGTCCGCCTCGCCCTCCAGGGGTACGAACCCATCCACACCGAGCGCCGCGCCAAGGCCCCCGTGCACGAATGGCCGGGCGTGGACCTCGTCGCCCACGCGCTGCCGATCACATTCGACAACACGATCGAGTGGCACTTCGATCTCGAGCCCTCGCTCGAGGTCACGCAGGAGCGCGACGTCTACGAGACCGAGCTGGTCGAGCGGGCCGAGCGGCTGCGCCAGCAGGCGATCACGGGCATCGAGCCCGCCCCCGAGTCGCGCGCCGCCGCAGACTAGCGATCGTTCGACGCATACGAGCCGCGACCGGAAGGGAGCGGTCCTGATGCGCTCGGGTGGTCGCTCCGCTCCCTGCCGGTCGCGGCTCGTCTTGATGCCCGCGTCCTGCCCGCGCGCTCAGGTCGCGCGGGCCGGCACGCCCACCACGGTGACGCCGTCGGGCACGTCCTCGCGCACGACCGATCCGGCGCCAACGACGCACCCGTTGCCCACCCGAATGCCAGGCAGCACGGCGGATCCCGACCCCACGAGCGTGTGCGCCCCGACCGACGCCCCGCCCGCGAGCACCGCGCCCGACGCGACGTGCGCGTTCTCGCCGACGCGGACGTCGTGCTCGATGATCGCGCCCGAGTTGATGATCGCGTGGTCCGCGACGCGCGCCCGCGCATGGACGATCGCCCCGGGCCCGACGAAGACGCCGCGCCCGATCGTCGCGCTGGGAGAGACGAACGCCCCGGGGTGCGCGACGGTGTGGGCCCCGCCGACGCGCGCGGGCCCGGGCAGACCGTCGAGGATGGTCCTGCGCGCTCCGAGGTCGCCGATCCCGAGGATCCACGAGCCGCCGCCGGTCGCGACGGCCTGGATCTGGCTCAGCGGGCCCACCCGCTCGATGCCGCCCGGCCCGCGGGCCGCGGCGGGGCTGGCATCGTCGTCCAGACACCCCGCCAGGCCGAGCCCGCCCGCCTGCAGCGAGACGGCCTCGGCGACGACGACGGCGTGCCCGCCGCCTCCGACGATCAACAATCCAGTTCCGCCAACCTTCGTGGCCATCGGAAAGCCCCTTCATTTGGGGGTTTGGGCGCGGACTTCCGGCTTGTGCAGGATACAATCGCGGCCCAGGGCGCACCCGAGCGGGGCGCCCATCGTCTCGCCGACGATCAGAACGTGTTCAAAAAAGAAACGACGCCGGGCTGTAGGGCAGCCCGACGCCGGGTGGGTAGGTGAACCGTTCTGCGAGCCATCGTGCGATCTGGCGCTTGCCAGTCGTCCGATGGTCTCGCGAAGACCGTCTCGGCGAGAGTCGTTCCACGGTGACCTCGGCCATTTGTGCCGAGTTGCTGTACTCTACCCAGATTACCAGCCGGACACCCTTCGGCGGCCGTCGGCGGCCCCAATCCGTGGCCTCCCGTCCGCGGGGCGCGCAGGCCCGCCCGGACTACCCTCAAACTACCCCCGATTCGCCCATATGCCAGTTCTTGCGCGTTTCGGGTCTCGTTTTCAGGAGATCCCACCCGGATGCCCCCGCCTGACCTGCGAATCGCGTGCGTGAGCTATCTGAACACGGTGCCCATGGTCGCTGGGCTGGACGCCGCCGCGGGCGTCGAGCTGATCCGTGCCGTGCCCTCCAGGATCGCCGGGCTGGTCGAGTCGGGCGAAGCCGACATCGGGCTGGCGAGCGTGATCGACCTGGCGCGGGCCCGCGTGCCCCTGACCGCGGTCGCGCGGGCGGGGATGATCGGCTGCCGCGGGAGGACGCTCACGGTGCGTCTGTTTTCCCGCGTCGAGCCCGGCGCGATCACGACCCTGCACGCCGACACGGACTCGCACACATCGACCGCCCTGGCGCGCGTGATCCTCGACAAGCAGTTCGGCGTCCGCCCGAACATCGTCGATTTCAACGCCCGCGAACAGCTCAACAGCGAGGACGCGCCCGAGACGGTGCTGCTGATCGGCGACAAGGTCGTCGCGTCGTCGCCGCCCGCGGTCCGGTACCCGCACCAGATCGATCTGGGCGAGGCGTGGGCCGAGCTCACGGGGTTGCCCTTCGTCTACGCGCTGTGGGCATGCGCGCGCGATCGGGTGGATGACCCGAAGGTGACGCTCGCGGCGGATCTGCTCGAGCGCCAGCGCAAACGCAACGCGATGCGCGCCGACGCCGTGATCGCGCCCGAAGCGCGGCGGCGCGGGTGGCCGGGCGACCTGGCGCGGGAGTACGTGGGCGAGCTGCTGCACTACGAGGTGGGCGCGGACGAGCGCCGCGCCGCCGAGACGTTCCTCGCGTGGGCCGCCGAGCTCGGGATCATCGACACCGCCGCGCTCGCGTGGAGCGACGCGTCCGCCCCGGCGCCCTGACGATGCCGGCCCGGGCGCGCACCAAGTCGCAGGCACTCGCGGAGCTGTCGGACCGGCTCGCGGCGCTCGACGCCGCGAACCTGCCCGGCGTGATCGAGCGCGCCGAGGCGCTCGTCCCGGAGATCGATGCGGACAGGCTCTATGACGAATCGGCGCTCGTGGAGCGACTGGCGGGCACGCCGATCGAGCTGGATAACCCGGGCATGGTCGTCGGGCGCGCGATCCTGACGGACCTGTCTTCGATCGTCGAGCGTCTGAGCGAGCTCGCGGGGCAGGCGCCCGAGGATCTGGGCGCCGGAGCGCTGACGCCCGACGAGCTTTCGGAGCGCTGGTCGATCTCGACCAAGACGATCGCGCGGTACCGGCGCGACGGGCTCGTGGCGCGCCGGGTGCGCGTCGGCGGGCGCACCGCGGTCGTGTTCAGCGCTGCCGTGATCGCGTCGTTCGAGCAAACGCACGCCGACAAGCTGGAGCGCGCCGCCCGGTTCTCGCGCCAGAGCGACCGTGAGCAGGCGCAGCTCGAGCGCGACGCCCGGCGGTACCGGGCCCGGTTCGGGTGGTCGCTCAACCGCGTCGCGCGCCGCCTCGCCGAGCGGCACGGGCGCAGCATCGAGGGGATGCGCCAGGCGCTGCAGCGGATCGACAAGGACGCCGACGAGCCAATCTTCGGCGCGGTTGGGCCCCCGAGCGAGCGCGAGCGGGCGTTCTTCGCGCGGGCGGCGCGGCGAGGGTTCGACCCCGGCGAGATCGCCCAGCACGCCGGGCGGTCCGTCGCGAGCGTCCGGCGCGGCGCGACCGAGCACCGCGCCGATTTCCTGCGATCGCTCGATCTTTCCGGCCCAACGCTCGCGACGTTCGAGCGCGACGAGGCGCGCGAGGTATTGCTCGGGTCGGCGGGCGTCCGCACCGGCCTGGGCGCGGCGGGCGTGGGGGGGCTCGGGGCGTTTCTTGCGGACGCCCGCACGCGGCGCGTGCCCGACCGGTCGGTGGAGCGCGCCCGCCTGATCGCGCACCACTTCCTGAGGCATGACGCCTCCCGACGCATCGGGGCGCTGAGCAACACGACCGCCGAGCCCGCGCAGGTCGATCGGGCCGAGACGGACCTCCGCTGGGCGTCGGCCCTGAAGGCCGAGCTCATCCGCCCGCATCTGACGCTGATCGTGGAGACGCTCGGGGCGGCGGCGGGCGGCGCGATCGAGCGCGTCCCGGCGCGCGAGCTCGCGGCGTTGCTCCGGCGCTCGATCGGCGCGGCGTCGCTCGCGATCGACCGGTTCGACTTGGCGCGCGAGGGGCGTGTCGCGGCGCCGATCGGGCTCGCCGTGTCGCGGATCGCCGCGGCGTGGGCCCACGGGCGCACCAACGCGCCGGACAGCAGCACGCGCGCCAGCCGATCGCTGCCCTCGGGCGAGCCGTTCGGTGATTGGACCCTCGGCCTGGACGCGTGGCAACCCGAGCTCGCGGTCGATCCGCGCGTGCCGGCGTCGCTGCCCGAGCTCGACGACCGTTCACGACGCGTGCTCGAACTCCGGTTCGGGATCGGCGGCGACGAGACCATCCCCCGCACGCTCGGGGAGACCGCCGACGCGATGGGCACGTCCGTCGTCCACGCGGCGCGGTTCGAGAGGTTCGCGGTCCGGGCGGCGCTCGCGCTCGCGCGGGGCGGGTGAGCGGTACGATCGGGCGATGACGCCGAGGGTCCAGTCCGTGCGCCCGATCATCGGGATGGAGGTCCACGTCGAGCTGGCGACGCGGGGGAAGGTGTTTGCGCGCTCGCCGAGCCCGGCGTGCACGCTCGCCGAGCCCGCCGGCGCGAACGTGATGACCGACGAGCTGGTGCTCGCGTTGCCCGGGTCGCTGCCGGTGCTCAACAAGCGAGCGGTGGAGTTGTCGATGCTGGTCGGGATGGCGCTGGGGTGCAAGATCGCCGAGCGCGCCATCTGGGACCGAAAGAGCTACTTCTACCCCGATCTGCCCAAGGCGTACCAGATCTCGCAATACGCCGACCCGATCTGCGGCGAGGGCACCTTCGAAATGCCCGGGATCGATGATGCCGGCGGGATCGATCTGGGCGCGGACCCGGTGCGCATCCGCATCACGCGCGCGCACCTGGAAGAAGACGCGGGCAAGCTCGTGCACGACTGCGCGGGCGGTGTCGGCACGGGGGTCGATCTGAACCGCGCGGGGACGCCGCTGCTGGAGATCGTGACCGAGCCGGATTTCGAGAGCGCCGCGCAGTGCGTCGCGTTTGCGCGCGAGCTGCGGCGTGTGTGCCGGTTCGTCGGCGCGACGCTCGGCGTGATGCAGCGCGGGCACATGCGCTTCGAGCCGAACATCAACTGCGATTTGACGCTCGACGACGGGCGCACGGTGCGGACGCCGATCGTCGAGGTGAAGAACCTGAACTCGTTCCGGGCGCTCGCGGGGGCGGTGGCGCACGAGATCGGCGCGCAGCCCGGGCGATTCCTGGAGGACGGCCGTGTGATGGGTCCCGGCGCCAAGTCCACACGCGGGTGGGACGACGAGCGGCAGGTGACCGTCGCGCAGCGCGAGAAAGAGGACGCGCACGACTACCGGTACTTCCCCGATCCCGACCTGCCCCCGGTGGTCGTGGACGACGCGTGGCGCGAGCGCGTGCGGGCGGAGTTGTGCGAGCTGCCCGCGAGCCGGCTTCGTCGGTACGTGAAGGACTTCGGGCTGGCGCTCAAGCAGGGCGAGCAGCTCGTGGAGGAGCGCGCGGTCTGTGATCTGTTGGATGCGGCGGTCGAGGCGTCCGACCTCCCGCGCCACGACGCCGGGAAGCAGGCGGCGAACCTGCTGCTGCAGGTCGGGGCGCGGCTCGCCAACGAGCGGGCGCTCGAATCGGGCGACCCGGTGCTGGCGTCCGATCTTGGCGTGAGCGCGGATCAGATCGCGGCGTTGCTCGCGTTGCGGGCCGAGGGCGCGATCAGCGCGGACGGCGTGGACGCCGTCTTCGAGGCGCTCGCGGGGGCGCACGCGGGCGGCGACCCGCGCACGGTCGCCGAGGCGCTGGGCGTGATGGTCGTGCGCGACGAGGGGCAGCTCGAGGCGTGGTGCGACGAGGCGATCGCGGCGATGCCCGAGATCGCCGACGACGTGCGCGCGGGCAAGGTGCAGGCCGTCGGGCGCCTGATCGGGGACGTGCGAAAGCGCTCGGGCGGGTCGGCGGACGCCAAGAGCGTCCGCGAGATGCTGCTCAAGAAGCTCGGGCAGGGGTGACGCTTCTCAGGCGGCGGGCGGCTCGCCTACGCGCGTGACGCGCAGGCCCTTGCCGTCGAGGTGCACGCCGTCGATGCCCATGATCTGAAACACGCCCGCGACGAGCAGGAACCCGGGCACGAGCGCGCCGGCGACGCCGACGGCGACGAGGATGAGGTTCGACATCCGGTTCGGCTCGCTGTAGCCCGTGACCGGGCGGTGCACGCCGGGGTCTTCGGGCAGGTAGACAACCGGGATGGTCGGCGCGTCCCGCAGATCGCGCCACGCGTCGATGTCGAGCATCACGTCGTTGTCGTGGTTCTCGCCTGCCGGGTCGGTGAAGCGGTACTCGACGCGCGGCGCGATGCCGTTGTGCATCCGATGGTCGGTGAGCTCGGCGTCGATGACCACGCCGGTTTCGGCGAGCGCGCGGTCCGTCTCTCGCGCGTACAGCTCGCGTGTGATCATCCAATAGACCGCGAACACGAGCAGCAGCCCGAACGGGATCGCGATGAAGCCCATGATCCGGGCTTTGCGGACCGCCTTCACGCGCTCGTCGTCTCGGTCGCGGGTGGGGGCGCCGCGGGCGACGTCGCACTTGGCTTCGATGGTCTCCGCGAGCACGCCGAACGCCTCGAAGCTCGTCGAGCGAAGGCGGGCGATGCGACGCCCGTTGTCGTCGGAGAGCGTCAGCATCTGATGGTCCAGTCGGCCCTTGCCCGCCGGGTTCTTGGGCTTGGTGTGCCAGCTCGAGACGAGCGATTCGTCCCGCTCGAGGCGCACGGACGCGACGGCGCTCCACGGCACGCGGCGGACGCCCGCCGCCCGCATGATCACGAGTGCTTCATCGGTGACGACGACGCGGCGCGGGCCCGAGAGCGCCACGAGCCCCGCGATCATCAGGAACACCGGTGGGACCGAGAGCGCGCCCGTCAGCCCGGGGTTGACCGAGCCGGGCGACACGATCGAGACGAGCAGCGCGGCGGCGAACCCTCCGACCAGAAGCAGCGCACCGAGTGCGAGCATCCCCCACGCAACCCACGGGCTCGCGTGCCTGGCGTTCAGATCGAGCTCGGCCGGCCCGCGCGGTTCCACGAGCCGGTCAGACCTTCGCGAGGCGGGTGCGCACGTTGTCGAGCACGTTCATGAAGTTGATGTACCCCTCGTAGGGCGAGTCGTAGGGGCTGAAGTACTTGTGGACGTCGCCGTCCGCCCAGTACTTGGTGCACATGTAGTAGAAGTGGTCGGACGTCGTGAGCTTGCGCCAGTCGTTGAGGAGGTGGGTGGCTTCCTCTTGGCGCTTCGCGTCGGGCGAGGTCTTGATCTCGATGACGCGGTCCTTGATCTGCTTCTCGAGCTTGTAGGTCTCCTCGAGGGCGTTCCACTGCATCGCGTTGCCGCGCCAGGCGGTGAGGTCGCGTTCGGTGTCCGCCCAGGAGATGAAGTTTGGCACGTCGTAGGTCCCGACGGGCTCGAAGCGCTGGAGGGCTTCGGTGGGGGTGTTGAAGTGGTTCTCGCCCGGGGCGCGGTCGAAGATCGCTTTGGGGAGGGCATCCAGGAACTTGAAGATGCCGGTGTCTTCCCACTGGTGCTCGCCGAAGGTCTCGTAGTCCATGAAGAGGTTGCAGAGGTACCCGTCGCCGTTGATCTGGTGCACCCAGTCGGCGAACTTCTCCGAGTTCAGCGGCCACTCGGGCCAGCCCCGGTTCGAGAACCGGAAGGCGATGTCGTCCGACAAGCGGTAGTTCTTCAGGAGCAGCCCGAACGGGCGCCCGTCGCGTCCGAGGAGGGGCTCGCCGTCGTCGCTGGCGGGCGGGGTGTAGACGTAGTTGGGCGATCGATACCCGAGCAGGTGGTCGGTGCCCTCGCACAGCGTGCCGTAGAAGCGCGGGTTGCCCGTCTCGTCCGTGATGGACGCGAGCTCGCGCGCCAGGTCGTTGTGGTAGATCAGCTCGGTGTTGCGGAAGACGGTCGGCGTCTGCCCGAAGAGGTCCTGCACCTTCTTGGTGTGCATCTGCACCTGCTCGCGGAACTCGGCGCGCGAGTAGATGAACGCGAGCGAGTGGTAGTAGGTCTCGCCCACGAACTCGCAGCACCCGGTCTCGGCGAGCTGCACGAACAGGTCGATGACGTCCGGGCAGAACTTCTCGAACTGATCGAGCACGGTGCCCGTGATGGCGTAGGAGACGCGGAAGTTGCCCTCGTGCCGGCGGACGAGGTCGAGGATCGTCTTCGTCGCCGGTCGGTAGCACTTGTCGGCGACCTTCTCGCAGATCTGCCGGTTGGCGCCGTCCTCAAAGTAGAAGGGGTCGGTGTCGAAGACGGAGTACTTGCGCAGGCGGTGGGGCTGGTGGACCTGGAAGTAGAAGACGACGGACGCCATGTGCTCAACCCCTGGCCCGGGACGGGCCTCGTCGGAACCCCTCGGAAACACCCCTCGGCTCCATTGTGGCGTGCGTGGGCCCGGAAGGGAAGCGCCGGCGGGGGCAGAACTTGCGATGTTGGGCTTCAGGGCTTGTCGTGCAAGCCGTGTCCTTTGGCGGCACGGGTTGCCCTGCGGGCCAACCCGTGGCACCCCGGGCGGGCTAGGTCGGGATGTTGGTCGAGCGGGCGAGGGCGATGACGGTCAGGATCATGACCGGGATGAATACCCCGAGCCCCGCGGGCACGCCCGGGATGCCCGCCGACGCCCCCAGCACGCCCCCCATGATCGAGACGATCGCGATCGGGGCGCACTTGAGTGACTGGACCACCATGTTCGTGGGCTCTCGCGTCGCGTAGAACGGGATCGCGATCAGCAGGGTCAGCAGGTTCGCCAGCACGATCGCGAAACGCCCCCAGCGGAGGCGTTGGAGCTGCTCGGCCGACTTGGAGTCTCGCCCCGGCTGGTCGAGCATCTGCCCGAGCTGCGTGAAGCTCATGGACTGCCGGAAGGACTGGAAGCGGTCCATTTTCAGTTCGGTCGGGCCCAGCGAGGTCTCGATCCGGTCGATGGGCTCGGCGTCCGTCCGGTTGCCAGTCCGCCGGCCTCGGGGCTCGGCGATGCCGTTGGTCAGGTCCCACCCGCCGTCTCGCCAGACGGCGCGGTCGGCGGAGATCGCCCGCAGCGGTCGCCCCTCCTCGTCGCGCTCGAAGACGGTCAGCCCGGTCATCACTTCGGCGTCCGCGTCGAACGAGATCGCGTGGTAGACGCGGTTCTCGCCGTCCTCGATCAGCTTGACGGCGGACGTGCCCAGCTCGACCTTGCCCGCGTCGCCGTGGTCGCGCGTCAGCAGCGGCGCGACGCGCGGGATGACCAGCTCCTGGTTCAGAAGCTGCACACCCGAGAGCAGCACCGCGATGATCATGATCGGGCGGATCACCCGCGACAGCCCGAGGCCGGCCGCGAGCATCGCGAGGAACTCCCGGTTGCGGTTCAGCTGCGAGCAGGTGAACCCCATCGCGGCGACGAGGATCATGCCGAGCAGGAAGTTGAAGAGCTGGAGCAGGCGCGGCCACCAGAGATTGACGATGACGAGCACCGTGAGCATCGTCCGCCGGACGAACCCGGGCTCCTCGGGGTCCACGCCGTCGGGCGTGCCCTGCTGGGCGAGCTCGGTCGCGACCTTGGTGAACCGCGAGAAGTTCAGGGAGACGTCGATCACGACCACGAAGCTGAAGAGGATCGTGAGCAGCACCACCACGTTGATGAGGTACTGGCGCGCGATGTATCGGTCGAGGATGGACATGCGGTGGGCAGTCAGCAGTCAGGTCGTGGTTTCGGACGCTGGCATCGTATCGCGCTCGGTGGCGCGCCCGATGCGGGCGATGAGGGCGGCCGACGCGACGCCGATCGCGGCGCCCAGGGCGACATCCGTCGGGAAATGGGCCCCCGCCAGCACGCGGGTGAGCCCGCACCCCGTCGCGAGGATGAGGGCGGGGAGGCGCAGGTTCGGCGCGAGGACGCCCAGCACCGCCGCCCCGCCGAACGCGACGGCGGTGTGGCTCGAGGGCAGCCCCAGGTTGGACGAATCCCAGAACCCCGCGAGGAAGGGGCCCAGCGGGCCGTCCTTCCAGACATAGTGGGCCCCGTCGAGGATCTCTTGCTGGATGACGAAGTCGCGGACCGGGCGCTCGCGGCCGATCACGAGCTTGGCGAGCTCGGCGAGCCCCCCGGCGAGGGCGGCGGACCCCAACAGCCCCGCCGGCCAGCGCCAGTCACGCTTGACGATGAACGCGAGTACCGCGACGGCGAGCCACAGGCGGATGTCACCCACCTGCTTGAGCGCCCAGCGCCACGAGTCGTCGCGCTTCTCGGGCTCGGCGAGCTCGAGGATGAGCGACCGGTCGGCGACGCTGAGCACGACGAGCATGAGGGCCGTGATCGCGCCCGCGAGCAACCACCGCTTCGGCGCGCTCAAACGAGAGATGTCCAGGCGTGGGCTCAAGGCGGGCCCCCCGGCGCGTTCGGGTTCGGTGTCGGGCGTGCGACCGGGTCGAGCCCTTCCGTCCACCCGCGCTCGAAGGCGCGGATGTCGGTGTAGTCGTACCCGATCCAGGCGGTGCGGTTCGCTTTGGGTTCGCCGGCGAGCTGCCCGATGTCGAACACGGGGTCGAAGGCGGCGGCCCACTGGGCCCGCCGGCCGCCAAGCATGACCGCCGGGCGCCCGCGGAGCGATTCGATGGTTGCGTCATTCGAGAGATCGGTCTCCGCCCAGACGTCGTACTGCGTGCGGCGCCCGCCGACGTACGCGCTGGCGCAGAAGACGGTCGGTTGACCGGGCAGGTAGAAGGCGAGCTGCGACGCGCGGCCGTAATGCTCGGCGATGACGAAGGGCTCTTCGCCCGTCTGCGCGGTCAGCGCATCGAGCTTGGCTTGCACGGCGTGGGCGTGGGCCCGCATGCCGGTCATGCGCTGCACGGGGATCTTCTCGCCGAGCTTGCCGATCCGAGAGAGCGCCGGGAGGACGGGCAGCGCGAGCGCGACGACGAGCCCGGTGAACAGCGCCGCGCCCCACAGGATGCGGATTGTGGGGTCGCGGCGGGAGACGCCGTCGATCACGAGCCACGCGCTCGGGGCGACCATGGCGCAGACCGCCGCGATCGCCCAGTTGCCCTCGGTCTGCGCGACGAAGGAGACGGCGAGGTAGACCAGCGCGATCGGGACGCTGCACGCCGTCGCGAAGACGAGCCCCGCGCCGAGCCTTCGGCGCTCAAACCACGCGATGACGCCCAGGATGAGCACGGGCCCGCCCATCGCGACGAGCAGCCCGACGTATTCGAGTGCCCAGAGGGGCGTCCAGGGGTCGCCCTGCTGGTGGGCGGTGTCGCCGCCGGGCGCGCCGAGGTGCCCGAGGAGGTGGCGGACGGTGGCCCAGTCGTGCTGGGCGTTCCAGATGCCGACGGGAATGAGCCCGAGCAGGGCGACGAGCGTGGCGGCGGCGATCCACCGGGCGTGCGCGCGGGCCCGACGCCGCCAGGACGCGCGGGCGAGCATCGCCGCGATGAGCCCGGGCACGAGCAGCACGACCGTGTACTTGAAGAGGAACCCGAGCGCGAGCGCGGCGCCGACGATCAGCCACGCCCGCGGGCGGTCGTGCAGCAGCGCGCGGGCGGCGCCGACGCACGCGAGCGTCCAGCAGGCGAGGAACGGGCCGTCGATGGTCATCAGCACGCCCGTCACGCCGATCGCGGGAACGCACTGGTAGAGGGCCGCGGCGACGAACGGGGCGGCGTGCTGCGCGGGGTGGGCCCGGGTGTGCTCGCGCACGACCTCGCGCGTAAGAAGCGCCGCGGCGATGGAGCCCACGGCGCCCGCGAGCACCGCGGGCAGGCGCACCGCCCATTCGGTGTGCCCGAACAGGGCCGTGCTCGCCCAGATGGACCACGCGACGCCCGGGCCCTTGGAGTAGTACGACCAGTCGAGCCGGCGGGACCACTCCCAGTAGTGCGCCTCGTCCTCGATGAGGGTGTAGTCGCTGAACCAGACGAGCCAGATCAGGCGGCACGCGGTCAGGGTCAGCGCGAGCGCCGGGACGGCCCACCAGCGCGCGGCGGCGTCGAACCACCACGCCCGATGCTCGGTTGGCTTGGTCGGATCGGTCACAGCGTCAATGGCGGCGCAGCTTCAGGTACATCCAGACCGCGAACGCGCCGAGCCCGACGACGCCGAACCACAAGATGGGCAACCCGATCCACCCCTGCCGGTGCGTCGTGGACTGGCCCGAGCTGATGAAGATGATGGTGCCCAGCGCCGGGAAAAAGCTCCACATGTAGACAACGAGCGGGAGGGCCTGCCGCAGGCGCAGCGCCATCACGGCGCCCGTGAAGACCATCACGAGGCAGCTCGCGTTCATGGCGAGACGCTCGTGCTGCTTGGACGTGATCTCGCGGTTGAGCTTGTCGATCTCGCGCACGAGGCGCCGGGCGCGAGAGTTGATCGCGTCCTTGTCGAGCTCGGCGGCCCGGGCGATCAGGTCCTTGCTTGGCATGGTGCGGAGCGACGGGTAGGGGTCGCCGTCCACCGTCAGCCCGTCGAACCGCCAGCGGGGGCGCTCCGTCATGGTGTCGCGCGAGCCGGTGCGGACCTGCACCCGCTCGAGCGTGAGCTCGAAGCTCATGCTGCCCGCGAGCTCCTCGGCGAACGGGTCGTCGGGCTTGACGCGCACCGGCTCGAGCCAGGCGCGCTCGGCGCTGTAGCGCTCGATCGTGCCGTCGGGCGGGTAGACCTCGAGCTCGACGCGGGCGAGCCCGGGCGTGGGCGAGACGCGCCAGCGCCGGGTCGGGCCGTCCCATTTCAACGAGCCCGTCCGCAGGCGGTGCTCGGCGCCCTGGGCGTCGCGGAAGGTCACCGTGCCCGTGTCCTGGGCGCGCGAGCGGAGGGATTCGATGGTCTCGTCCGACGCGATCGCGCGGGCGAGGTCGATCCGGCGCTCGTCGATCCAGTTCATCCGCTCGGGATCGTTTCGGAGCTCGCGCAGCTGCCCGGCGGTGAGGAACTTCGGGTCGTCCTGGAACGCGTTGGGCAGCTCGTAGGGGTCCGTCGTGATCGAGCCCTCCAAGACCTCGCCCGATCGGCGGTTCGTCGCGTAGGCGTCGGTGAACCGGATGCGGACGACGGACCGCGAGGGGTGGATGTCGCCGCGGACGGACTCGGCGAGGTGCTCGGCGCGGAGGATGAAGACGTACGCCTCGCTCGCGGTGACCTCGTAGACGATCTCCCCGTCGTCGTCGAGGGTGACGGCGACCACGCCCAGCAGGCGGAACTGGTCGTCGATCTCGTCCGAGCTGGGCTCGACGCGGGCGACGGCGTCGGCGTGGATCTGGGCGTTGCCGAACGACGACGAGTCGCCCTGCTCGAGCGAGCGGATCATCACCTGCGCGAGGTCCTTGGTGACGATCCGCTCCATGCGCGTCAGGAACCGCGGGATGATCTGGGCATTGAGGGTCGCGAGCCCGAACGAGAGCACCGCCCCGATCGCCAGGGCGGGGGCGAGGACCTTGAGGTGGCTCAGCCCGCCGGCGAACGTGGCGGTCACCTCGTTGTCCTGGGCCATCCGGTGGTAGGCGAGCGTCGCCCCGAAGCCCGCGGCGAACGGCAGGGCGTACGCCAGCATCGGGGGGACGGCGTAGAACATGAAGCGGAGGGCGTCGAGGGCCGTCAGCTTGCCGTCGGCCAGGGGCTTGACGGTCGCCGCGAACGCGATGACGGCGACGAGCACCGCCGTGGAGAGCAGGACGAGCTTGCCGACCTCGATGAAGATGTAGCGCCAGAGCGTCCAGGGCATGGGTGAGCCATCGTAGTTGGGGATCGCGGGCGGGGCGTTGATGGCGGCGGGCACCAGTTCCTCCCTCTCCCCTTGGGGGAGAGGGCCGGGGTGAGGGGTCTACACCTTCTTCTGCTTCTCCACGCGAGGGACGGCGCACGATCGCGGGTGCTCGCACCCCTCATCCGTCCGCTTCGCGGACACCTTCTCCTCCAAGGGGAGAAGGGGGATCATGCCGGCCCGACCTCGACCTTGCCGCCGGCGACGTCCTTGATCGCGTACCCCTTGCCCGCCAGCTCGTCGCGGATGGCGTCCGAGCGGGCGTAGTCCTTGGCTTTCTTGGCATCGGCCCGCTCGGCGAGCAGGGCCTCGACGGCGGGGGAGGGCTCGACGCCGGGGAGGAAGACGCCGATGGCGAACTCGGTGCGGTCGAGGGTCTTGAGGCCCAGCACGCCGATCGTCTGGTCGAAGGTGCGGATGAGCTCGGCGTCGGCGGGCGTGGGGCTCGGGGTGTCGTTCATCCAGGCGTTGAGGACGCCGATCGCGCGCGCGATGTTCAGGTCGTCCTGCATGGCGTGCGTGAAGTCGGCGCGTGCCCGGGCGCGTGAATCTGCCCCTCCCTCACGGTCGGGGCTCTCTGAGTTTGTTGCCTGTTGCACGAACGCGCGCCAGCGTTCGACCATCTTCGCCGACGCCCGAAGCCCGTCGAGCGAGAAGTCCGAGTTGGCGCGGTAGTGGCCCTTGATGAGTTCGAGGCGGACCGCCGCGGGGTCGTGCCCCTGCTCGAAGAGTTGGCGGGCGGTGTAGAAGGTGCCGGCGGACTTTGACATCTTCTTGCCCTCGACCATCAGGAACCGGCCGTGGAACCAGTGGCGGGCGAAGTGGTCGTGCCCCGTGGCGCAGCAGGATTGCGCGCGCTCGCACTCGTGGTGGGGGAAGATGTTGTCCTCGCCGCCCGAATGGAGGTCGATCACGTCGCCGAGCAGGGCGCGAGCCATGGCGCTGCACTCGATGTGCCACCCGGGGTAGCCGGTGCCCCAGGGGCTGGGCCATTTCATGAGGTGCGATTCGTCTTCCTTCCAGAGCAGGAAGTCGGCGGGGTGTTTTTTCTGGGATTGGTTGGCGTCGGAGACGCGGCCGCCCGCGCCGCCTCGGAGCTGGTCGAGCGTGTTGCCCGAGAGGGCGCCGTAGGTCGGGTACGACTGGACGTCGAAGTAGACGGCGCGGCTGCCCGCGTCGCCCGCGACGTACGCGTGCTCCTTGTCGATGAGCGATTCGATCATCGGGATCATGCCGGGCTCGACGTGGGCGCTGGCGCGCGGCATGAGCTCGGGGTTGGCGTCGGCGTCGGACGCGACCTTGAGCCCGAGGGCCTTGGCGTCCTCGACGAACCGGTCGGTGAAGAACGCGCCGATGGCGCGCGGGTCGCCCGGATCAACGTCGGCGTCTTCGGGGAGCTTGCCGGATTTCTTGGCTTCGAGGATGCGCTGCCCGGCGGTCGCCATCTTGTCCTCGCCGCCCCCGTCGGCGGCGGAATCGTCGGTCATGTGCCCGACGTCCGTGATGTTCATCACGTGCACGACGGTGCGCGGCCCCGCGTGGGTGCTGCCGTCGGGCGCCTGGAGCGTGCACAGCGGGCTCTCGATCCACCGGCGCAGGAGGTCCGCCGCGAGGAAGGACCGGAAGTTCCCGATGTGGCAGTCGTCGTAGACCGTGGGCCCGCAGGTGTAGAACGTCACGCGCGACGGGTCGCCCGGGACCAAGGGCACGAGCGATCGGGTCAGGGTGTCGTACAGACGCAGCACGTCGGGCGATTCGCTCATCATGGGCGATGGTACCCGCGAGGCGTGATCAGGCGGTCTTGTCGGCGGTGACGGCGTCGGTGTTCGTCTCGAGCGCTTCGACACGCACGCGGACGACCCGCGTCGGCTCGGCCCGGATGACCGTCAGCCGTGTCCCCTCGTGGTCGAGCGTGTCGCCCGACGTGGGGATGCGCCCGAGCGTCGTCACGACGAACCCGCCCACGGTGTCGTAGTCGTCCGACTCGGGCAGCTCGAGCCCGATGGGCTCGAGGGCGTCGTTCGCGTCGTCGATGTGCACGCGCGCGTCGAGCTCGGCGGTGTTGTTGGGCTCGTCGAGCTCCACGCCCGTCTCGAGCTCCTCGGGCTCGTCGTACTCATCGGCGATCTCGCCGAAGACCTCCTCGACGATGTCCTCGATGGTGACGAGCCCGGAGGTCCCGCCGTACTCATCGGCGACCATCGCGAGGTGCACGCGGGCGGCGAGCAGCTCGGTGAGCAGCTGGCGGACGGTCTTGGTCTCGGGGACGAACAGGGCGTCGCGGATGATCTCGCGCAGGACGAAGGGCTTGCCGTTGTTGCCGTGGCTGATGATCCAGCGGAGCAGGTCCTTGGCGTAGAGCATGCCGACGATGTTGTCGAGCGAGTCTTCGTAGACGGGCACGCGCGAGTGCCCGCGCTCGTCGATGAGCTTCTTCACCTCTGCGAGGTCGTCGGTGTAGGCGAGGGCCTCGACCTCGGTCCGGGGCGTCATGATCTCGGAGACGGTGGTGGACCGGAACTCGACGACGGCTTCGAGCATGTCGCGCTCGGTCTCGTCGAAGTCTTCGCCGGCGTGCTCCTCGACGACGTCGCGCAGCTCGTGCTCGAGCTGCTCGTCGGTCGTGCGTTCCTCCGGGCCCGCGAGCCGGCGGACGACCTCGCCCTGGGCGCGGAACGCGCCGCGGAACGGGAGCAGCAGCAGCGCGAACGCGCGGATCACGCCCGAGCCGGCGATCACGACGCGCTCGGCGGCGTGCTCGGCGATCGACATGGGCAGCGCGAACCCGAGCAGCCAGATCGCCATCGCCGCGATCCCGAGCCCGATCCCCGCGTCCGCCGTCGTCGGGGCGGCGTGCGCGTTAAGGATGCTGACCCACATCACGAACCCGAGCGCCGCCGCGAGGTTTGCCAGCGTGCGGGGCAAGCCGAGCACGGCGGCGTGCCCGGGCATGTCGTTCAGGATCGCCTTGATCCGCGACTCGATCCCCCCGCCCTCGTCCTCCGCGAGCTCCTCGAGCCGGGCGCGGGACGCCTCGGTCAGCGCGAACACGATCGTCGACAGCAGCGCCCCGACGAGCAGCGACCCGAGCGCGATGGTGATCCAGAGCCCGCCGCTCATCGCGCGCCCCCCGGCTCGAAGGTCGCCCCGACGCCGATCGCGTCGAGGATCTCGTCTTCCGTCGCGTGCATGCGCGCGAAGCCGGCGTCGTCGCGGTCGTCGAACCCGACGGCGTGCAGCATCGCGTGCAGGGTGTAGAGGAGCAGCTCGCGCTCGACGGGGATCGAACGCTCGCCCGCTTGGCGGGCCGCCTCATCCGAGCAGACGTACACGTCCGCGTCCACCAGGGTGTCGTCGTCCGCGGCGAGGTCGAAGGTCAGCACGTCGGTCGTGGTGTTGATGCCGGACCGCTCGTCGTGCACGCGGCGCATCTCGTCGTCGTCCACGACGAGCACCCGCGCCTCGCCCGCGACGCGGAGGCGCGACGAGACATCGTCGGCGGCGAGCGCGGCGTGCTCGCGCAGCCACGCCAGCGCCTCGGGTGTGAGATGGTGGTGGGGGTCGGCGATCTCGACGCGGACGCCGCGCTCGTGCGCGGCGCCGGTGGTTCGTCGGGGATCCTCGTCGGGGCGGCCCGGGTCAGATCGACCGGAATCGGTTGTCGAGGCGTCTTCCATCGCGTGCCACATCGGGTCTGCTCGGCGGGGCGGCGTGCCCCGGTCTATCACCGAGCCCCCTGGGCGAGACCACAACTGTATCGGCGCGGGGCGACCCATCCAACAGCCCGGCCGCCCGGAAATCCCGTCCGAGAAGGCTCAGCCCCGCCGGCCGGTGAGCCTGGGCCCGAGGATCGGGATGCTCGCCCGCCGGATCGCCAGGATCCCGAGGCTCGCGACGAGCACGACCAGGGCCATCGCGAACAGCGACGGGCCCGCCAGGGGCTCGAGCCTCGGGTCGCCCAAGGCCGCGGGGTCGATCGAGACCCCGAGCTTGGTGAGGTGGGCCATAATGGCCCCCGAGATCACGCCCGCCGACACGATCGCGCCGAGGGCGGCCGTCCGGGGGATGAGCAGCAAGACGACGGCGGCGAGCTCCAGCAGCGCGGTCGCGTAGCGCCCGGCGGGCTCGGCGCCGAGCACGTCGAAGAGGGCCTTGGTCTCGTCGGCGCCGGAGAGTTTGAAGAAGAGCGTCTGGGCGAGGATCGCCGCGACGACGATCTGCAGGACCCAGCTCGTGACGATGAGCGGCTTAGAGGGCGCGTTCGACATGGGGGCCTCCTCTGGGCGGACCCTCGAGGAACTCGGCGGTGTTCGCGGGTATTCCGACGGGAACGTCAGGCCGCGGGCCGCTCGGGCGTGCCGAGCCATGATCGGCACAACGCGACAAACCGCCGCGGTTCGATCGGCTTGGTCGCGACGTCGTCGAACCCGTCTCGCAGGCACGCGTCACGGGCGCTGTCCATCGCGTGGGCGGTGCACGCCACGACGGGCAGCGCGGGGTCGATGCCCTTGATGTGCCGCATCGCGGTTCGGCCGTCCATGCCGGGCATCTGGAGGTCCATGAGCACGAGATCGAACGGGCGGCTCGCGTGCGTGACGGCGTCCACCGCTTCGAACCCATCGGCCGCCTCGTGCACCTCGGCACCGGCACGCTCGAGATGGAACCGGAGGAGCCTGCGGTTGTCCACGCCGTCATCGACGATCAGAACGCGCCCGCCGCGGTCCAGGTAGCCGGGGTGCTCGCGTGGCGTGGGCTGCGTGTTTTCGCGGAGCGGGTCTTCGAGCATGCAGACGCCCTCCAGCGAGCCGGCGTCGAGTGTGACGGTGAAGGTGGAGCCCGCGCCGGGTTCGGAGGAGAGCGCGATATCGCCGCCGAGCAGGCGGGCGAGTGTTCGTGAGATCGCGAGCCCGAGCCCGCTGCCGCCGAACCGGCGCGAGTTGGCGTGCTCGACCTGCTCGAAGGGCTTGAAGAGGCGGGCGGACTGCTCATGGGTCATGCCGATGCCGGTGTCGGCGACCTCGAGCACGAGCGAGCCGCGGTTCTCGATGGCTCTAACGCGCGCCCGCACCGTAACGCCGCCCTCGGGCGTGAACTTCACGGCGTTGCTGACCAGGTTCATCACGATCTGGCGGAGGCGGGTCGGGTCCGTGCGGATCCGTTCGGGGAACGGGCCCGCGATATCGAGCTCGAGACGGATGCCCAGCTCGCGGGCGGTTTGCTCAAAGAGGGCGACGGCCTCGGCGATGACCCGGTGCGCCGGGCAGGAGACGGGATCGACACGCATCTTGCCCGACTCGATCTTGGACATGTCGAGCACGTCGTTGATCACGGTGAGCAGATGCTGCCCGCTGACGCGGATGCGCTGGACGAACTCGCCGCGGGTCTCGTCGGTGACGGCGGGGTCATCGAGCAGGTCGGCGAAGCCGAGGATCGCGGTCATCGGCGTGCGGATCTCGTGGCTCATGTTCGCGAAGAATGCGCTCTTCGCGTCGTTGGCCTGTTCGGCGGCGTGGCGTGCCTCCTCGAGCTCGCGGGTTCGCTGCTCGACGGCCGCCTCGAGCTCCTCGGTGCGCGCCCGGAGCGACTCCTCCAGCTCGCGCTGCAGCCGCTTGGCCGACAGCGACAGCCGGAACGTGTCGAGATTCGACGCGAACCGCCACGTGAAGAACGCGAGCGGCACGAGGCACAACGCGACGAGGCGGTAGGCGGGCCAGAAGAACATGAGAATCGAAGCCGCGTACCCGCAGACCGCGCACCAGAGGAAGATCCAGGCGAGGTCCATCAGCTTCTTGTTGCGGTCCTCGGGTTGCTCGGCGACGTACGCCCGGCGCCAGAAGATGAAGATCTTGAGGTACCCCGCGATGACGATCGCGTTGAGCCCCAGCAGCGCAAAGACCCAAGGCCAATCGGTCGCGCCCTGCTCGGTGACCATGCACTGGGTGCGGGCCATGTAGCTGCCGTTGTTGGTCAGCTGATCGACCAGCCAGAACCCGGTGAGTGCGTGCTCGGAGCCGAACCCGCAGGCGTCCCGCGGATCCCCGGCCGACGCTCGGACATCAGGCGCTGCCCCCTGCAAGAGCCGCCCGCCCAACCCGACGAGCGCGAGCAGCGACAGGACGAGGAACGCGAGCGTCGCCAGGATGGAGAGGGTCCGCGTCATGGGGTGCCCGATCCGTCAGGCGTCCGTTCATCGACGCTTGCGTGCCCCTGATCCCGTACCGCGAGGCGTGCCGGCGTCAAACCGGACCCCCGCGATCGGGTTGGTCCTGACAACCGGTCAAACCGGGGTGGGCCTTGCGGCGTGTGCGGCGGTCAGGGCACGTCAGTCGTCCAGAGACGTAGTCCGATCACCCGCGAGCCGAGGCGCCGACGGAGACCTTCACGGGCACGTACGTCCGCTGGACGCGGCTCTCGAACTCGTCGCGGAACTTGTTCATGATCGTCTTGGTCGCCCAGGCGTTGCCGTCGGCGAGCCCGCAGATCGTGGTGCCGGGCATGCTGCCCATGCTCGTCGCGATCTCGAGCGCCAGATCGAGGTCCTTGGTCTTCGCGTCGCCCGCTTCGATGCGGGTCAGCAGCTGGTACAGCCAGCCCGAGCCCTCGCGGCAGGGGGTGCACTGCCCGCAGCTCTCGTGCTTGAAGAACCGCGCGATGTTCCGCGCGACGCCGACCATGTCCGTGTCCTCGTCGAACACCGTCGGGCACGCCGTGCCCAGACCCAGCACGTTGTACTTGCGCCCGATATCAAAGTCGAGCTCGGCGTCGTACTGGTCCGTGTCCAGGATGCCCATCGACACCCCGCCCGGGATCGCCGCTTTGAACTTCTTTCCGCTGCGCATCCCGCCGCAATACTCCTCGACGAGCGTGCGCAAGGGGATGCCCAGCTCGCACTCGAACACGCCCGGCGTGTTCACATGCCCGGACACGCCCATGAGCTTGGTCCCGAAGCTGGGCGGTCCGCCGATGGACGACTCCACGCCCTGCTCCATGAACGCCTTGGCGCCCTCCTCGATGATGAAGGGCAGGTGGGCGAGCGTCTCGACGTTGTTGATGATCGTCGGGCGCCCGAAGAGGCCCTTGATCGCCGGGAAGGGGGGCTTGATCCGCGGCCACCCGCGCTTGCCCTCGATGGCTTCGAGCAGCGCGGTTTCCTCGCCGCAGATGTACGCGCCCGCGCCGCGGTGCACGTAGCAGTCGGCGGTCCACGTGTCGCCCGACGCGTTGGACTTCGCGAGCAGCCCGTTCTTGCCGAAGATGCCGTTGGCGTACGCCTCCTTGATGGCTTCCTCGAGGACGTGGGCCTGGTGGTGGTACTCGCCGCGGATGAAGACGTAGGCCTTGGTGAGTCGGCAGGCGTACATGCAGATCGCGATGCCCTCGAGCATGAGGTGCGGGTCGAAGTCGAGGAGGAGCCGGTCCTTGAAGGTGCCGGGCTCGGATTCGTCTGCGTTGATCGCGAGGTAGCGCTCGCCGCCGTCGGGGTCGGGGAGGAAGGACCACTTGACGCCGCAGGGGAAGCCCGCGCCGCCGCGCCCGCGGAGGACGGAGGTTTTGACCTCCTCGGTGATGTCCGCGGGCTTCATGGTGAGGGCCTTGCGGAGGCCCTCGTACCCGCCGGTCTTGACGTACTCGTCGTAGGAGACGACGTGCCGATCGCGGATGTGCCCGAAGGGGGGCGTCGGGATCCGCTTGCACAGGACGTGCTCGGTGAGGGTGTTCTGATAGGTCTTCTTGGGCATGGGCTTCCTCGTGTCCGCGGACATCCTAGGGGTTCGCCCGGGGCGCGGAATCGATGCATATCGGGCCACTCGCGGGGCGTCACGACCCGCGCCGCCGGGCGGACCCGCGTCGCGGCCCGCGGCGGCCCGCGGGATCTCGTGCCCGCCGCGGACGGCGTGGCAGGGTTGGGTGTCCCTCAACCGGGACGCCAGGGAGTGAACAGATGAAGAGCCGATCGATCGCCGCCGCCGTTGTGCTCGCCGCCGCGGGCCCGCCCGCCCTCGCCCAGGACGCCCGCACGATGGACGGGTGGGGCAACAACCTCAACGACCTCTCGATGGGCGCCGCGGGCACGACGCAGCTCCGCCTGACCGATCCCGTGTACGCGGGCCTGAACGACTTGCGATCGGGCCCGGACGCGCGGGTGGTCTCGAACACGATCGGCGTGCAGACCGCGAGCGGGAACGCCGCGGGCTTGTCCGCGATGTTCTGGCAGTGGGGGCAGTTCATCGACCACGACATGGTGCTGACCGAGGGCGGCGGCGCGTTCGCGCCGATGTTCGCGCCCGTCGGCGACCCCGTCTTCCCCGCCGGCGCCATGATCCCCTTCACCCGGTCGCTCTCGAAAACGGACGGCTCGGGCACGCCGCAGTACGCCAACCACATCACGAGCTTCCTGGACGGCTCGATGGTCTACGGCTCGGACGACATCCGCGGCTCGGCGCTGC
Source organism: Phycisphaerales bacterium (assembly GCA_040219655.1). Lineage (GTDB taxonomy): Bacteria > Planctomycetota > Phycisphaerae > Phycisphaerales > UBA1924 > BQJQ01. Next base: position 190,456 of record JAVJSB010000001.1, read on the forward strand.
GGGCCTACTCGGGCGGCCGCCTCGCGACGGACGCGGGCGGGTTCATGCCGCTCAACACGGGCGGCATGGAGAACGCCAACGAGGGCTTCCTGCCCGACCAGACGATGTTTCTGGGCGGCGACGTGCGCGCGAACGAGCAGGCCGGGCTGACGGCGCTGCACACGATCTTCGTCCGCGAGCACAACACCTGGGCCGACCGGCTCGCGACCGAGAACGCCGGCTGGGACGACGAGCGGATCTACCAGACCGCGCGCAAAATCGTGGGCGCCGAGGTGCAGGCGATCACGTACAACGAGTGGCTGCCCTCGATGCTGGGCGACGGAGCGCTGGGCGACTACACCGGGTACGACTCGTCGGTGGACGCGTCGGTCTCGCTCGAGTTCTCCACCGCGGCGTTCCGGTTCGGGCACACCATGCTCAACGAAGAGCTCTGGCGCCTGAACGAGGACGGGACCCCGTTCGACGGCGGCAACCTCACGCTGCACCAGAACTTCTTCAACCCCTCGACCATCACCGGCGCCGGCGCGCTCGAGGCCCTGATGCGCGGCATGTCCGCCCAGGAAGCCGAGGAGCTGGACACCCAGATGATCGACGGCGTGCGGAACATGCTCTTCGGCGACCCGGGCCACGGCGGCATGGACCTGATGGCCGCGAACCTCATGCGGGGTCGCGACCACGGCATCGGGACCTACAACGACATCCGCGAGGCGATGGGCCTCATCCGCCTGTCCGACTGGGCCGACGTGACGTCCGACGGCGACCTCGCCGCCAAGCTCGCGTCGCTGTACGGCTCGACCGACGAGCTCGACGCGTGGGTCGGCATGGTCGCGGAGGATCACCTCGACGGCGCGATCGTCGGCGAAACCCTCTTCGCGGTGCTGGGCGATCAGTTCGACCGCGTGCGCGCCGGCGACCGGTTCTTTTACCTCAACGACCCGGAGCTCGAGCCCTGGCTCGCCGACATCGCGGGCACGACGCTGGGCGACGTGATCGCGCGGAACACGGACATCGGCGGCTTCGGGGGCTCGGTCTTTTACGCGACCGTCCCCGCCCCGTCGGGCGTGGGCGTGCTGGCGGTCGGCGGGCTGCTCGCGACGCGGCGGCGGCGGGGGTGAGGCTCGCGTGGGGGATCGGCCGACCAGTCAGCCGCACCCGCCGAGGAAGCAGGCAACGAAGGCGTCGATGTCGTCCAAGTTCAGTGTCCCGGAGCCGTCGAAGTCCACGGCGAGATCGCCCGCGAGAAACGCTGACACGAAGGTGTCGATGTCGTCGATGTTGAGAGACCCGGACCCATCGAGGTCGCACGAGCAGGCGTCACCGAGCAATCCGAGCATGCCGATGCCAATCCCGCCCCCTTCAAAGCCCGAGCCGTCGGTGAAGACGTCCGCCTCGAAGTAATAGAGACCGGGATCGAGCGTGAACTCCTCCCGGACATACGAGGACTGCGCGTCGATGCCCGGGCCTGCCACGAGTGTTGCGGTCCCAAGCGTGTCGAGTTGCCACACACCCACGGTGATCCCCTGATAGCTCAAGCCGCCGGACCAACCGAGTGCAAACTCGGTGGGGGAGAAAATCTGGAAGTACGCCCTGCCCCGTGCCGTTCCGCCAACGCAGTTGTACGCGTCTGCACGAACAGAGATAAAGTCGGAAAACATGAACACATTGCCGCGCGTGTACTGATACACATATCCGTAACCACCACACGACTGGTATCCCGCGATCGCCAGCGCATAGCCAATCCCCGTTGGTTCGTACGCTGTGTCTGTGTAACTCGATCCATCGATGACGACCTCGCCGGCTGCCGCGTAGCCGGCAATCGGTCCGTTGACGTACTCGAAGATCGTGTCCGCCTGCGCGATGCCCGCTGCGAAGATCGCGCCGCCGAACAGGCCCCACTTCCATGTTGTGTCAATCATCTGCTCATCCCTCCATGACCTCAAAATAGATTCGCCCGCTGATGGCAGACAACCCGCGCGCGTGCAGCTTAGCGCGGCATTAACAATCAGGGTGAATTTCTCCACGTTCTCAGTACGTGATGCCGAGGAAGGGCATCACGATCGAGATCAGGATCAGGATGATGATGATCCACTCGAGCACTTCAAGGCGCTGCGTCGAGACGGTGTCGGACATCTTCTGGTAGATGCTCTCGGCGACCGACAGCTTGCGGAGCACGCTCGCGTCCCACTGCGGGAGGTTCAGCGCGTCCGACGCGACCTGGTACACCCGCGCCAGGTGCTGGTCGCCGATGAGCTTGATCGCGTTGTTCACGCCCTCGAAGAGCAGGGCGCTGTCCGCCTGGAGTTCGGCGAACCGGCGCAGCTCGGCCCCCGCCGCGCCCCCGGGCCAGACGCGGGCGCGGTTCACCCGGGCCAGCAGGTCGTGCGCGCCGTCGAGCAGGTCGTCGAGCTGCGCGTCGAGCCAGCGGACCTCCATCAGCTCGATGTTCGCGTGGACGAGCACGGTGAGCATGTCGTCGGGCTCGGGGTCGAACAGGATCGCGGCGTTCCAGTCGATCAGCGCGGCGTCCGTCGGGGCGTACGAGATCGCGCCCGCGAGCGTCCGCTTTACACGCTCCGGCGCGAGCGGGCCGCGCTCGGCCTGCAGCAGGCGCGCGATCGCGTCGCCCGAGCGCTCGATCGCGTCCTTGGGGTCGCCCTCCCATCGCTCGACCGCGTACACCGCGTAGTCCTCGACGTGCTCGGACACCTCGGCCCGCGCGATCGCGTCCGAGGCGGTCTCGACCAGGCGCGCCACGTGCCGGTGCGCGTCGGCGAGCAGCGCGGCGTGGTCGTACAGCTCGACGCCCAACCCGACCAGCGACTCGGCGTCCGCGTCGAACGGGATCCGGTAGCGCACCGCCACCGCGCCGAAGTCGTACACACGCACGTCGGCGCCGGGTTCGGTCTCCCAGCCGCCCACCCCGATCGGATCGCCCGGGAGGTGCGCGCCCACGGGCGCGGGCTCGTACTCGAACCAGGCGGGCGACGGGCGACGCACACGCACGACGCGCTCGCGCGTCGCGTTCTCGAGCGTGGCCGCCAGCGCGTCCAGATCGACGGAGAACCCGACGTCGAAGCAGAAGACCGCGTGGCAAACCCCGGCGAGATGATCGGCGGGTCCGCTCATCGCGGGTCCCGCTCGATCTCGACTTCTTCGATGGTCGTTCGGCGGAGGGTGACGCGCTCGCCGTCGGGCCCGGTCGCGGGCCGTTCTTCGACCTCGCGGCGGAGTTCGGTGCGGTCCCGGGACGTGTCGGACTTCACCGCGCCCCACAGGTGCCCGAAGAACCGCCCGACGGCGCGCGTGAGCGGGATGTCGCGGTCCGGGGTCATCGATCAGATCGTACGTCGGCGGGGGGGCTCACTCGTCCGCGTCGGACCCGGCGACCTTGAACGCGCGGTTCCGGTCGCGGAACGGGTGCATGGACGGATCGACCTCTTCCACGGGGACGATCTGACCCTTGGCGGTCAGATCGGTGCCCTTCGTGCCCGAACTGGCGCTGAGCGTGACCTGCCGCGCGGGCGGGCCGAGCATCTCGTACCAGCGGACGCGGTCGGTGCCCCAGGTCGGGGTGATGACCTCGCAGCGGAGCCAGAAGACGAGGTCCTCGTTCGGCGCGCCCGGGCCGATGCCCCACGAGCGCGGGCGCGGCATCGTGATCGTCTCGGTCGAGCCGGGGACGATCTCGCGGGCCCGCCCGTCCTTGATCGGCGTGAGCGGGGCGCCCTGCAGGCGGACGCGCTCGCCCGCGTGCAGGCTCGCGCGCACGGTCACCGTCGTCTGGTTCACGATCGCGGTCTCGATCGTCGGCGACGTCGTCACGCCCGAAGACGTGCACCCCACCAGACCCGCGGCGCACAGCACAACCAACCCAATCAGGCGTCTCATGCCCTGTTGGTCGGCAAGACCGGTCGGATGACTTCAGGACCGCCCGGGGGGCGCTCTCAGCGGGGTCCCCACGCGGGGGATCAGAGGTCCTCTTTCACCGCGCCGGTGCCGCCCTTGGTGTAGGTGCCCTCGCGGACGCGGTTGACGAGCGTCACGAAGCGTTCGGGGGTGAGGTTCTCGTGGAGGTCCTCATCGATGAGGGCGACGGGGGCGGTGCCGCACGAGCCGAGGCATTCGAGCTCGACAAGGGTGATCTTGCCGTCGTCGGTGGTCTCGCCGACGTCGATGCCGAGCGATTCCTTGACCGCTTCGGTGCACGCGGTCGCCTCGCAGAACTCGCAGGCGATGGACCGGCAGACCGCGACGACGTGCTCGCCCTTCGTGTGCGTCCAGTACTCCTCGTAGAACGTCGCGGTGTCGAAGACGTCCGAGGGCTTGATGTCGAGGGTCTGGGCGATCTCGGTCATCGCCTGGTGCGGGATCCAGCCGTACTCGTGCTGGATCATGTGCAGGGCCGGGAGGACGGCGGCGAGCCCGGTCTCGAACCGCGGGCGGTACTCGTTGAGCAGCGTGTCGCGCATCGCGGGCGTGAGGTAGGGCTCGTCGCGCTTCTCGATCTGCTGCGTCGCGCTGGGCTTGGTGATCCAGGCCATGGGGGCTCCCGTCTGAGGACGGCATGGTAGGGGGAGGCAGCCCGGCGTTCAGCCCGCGGGTCGCGCGGGCCCGCCCGGCTCAGTCGTCGGCGTCACCCTGGGTTTCGAGCACGCGGATCGAGACCTCGCCCCACGAGTCCATGCGGGCGCCGTCGATCACCGCGGTGGACCGCCCGCGGGGCAACCGGGCCTCGGCGGTCATCCCGCCCAGCTCGCTCGGCACGCGGACACGCAGCATCGCGGGGTCGAACGGGGGTGTCTCGACGGGCCCGATCAGGCGTGCGTCGCCCGCGCCCAGCGTCTCACGGGCGAGGATCTTCGCGTCCGACGCGATCACGTCCTGCTCGATGGTGACCATGACCGCCCGGCGGGATTCGTTGCGAACCTCGACCGTGGTCTCCAGCGATTCGCACCCGGCGAGCAGGGCGAGCGACGACGCGAGGATGAGCGGGCGGGTCTTCATGCGCCAAGCGTACCCCGGTCGCGGGCCGGTGGGGTATCCTCGCGAGACCTCCCGGGGGATCGCATGGACGCGTCGCCGCTCGTTCAGAACCTGCTCAGCCCGCCCATCCTCTTCTTCTTCCTGGGCATGCTCGCGACGCTCGTGCGCTCGGACCTGAGCATCCCGAAGGAGCTGTCGCGGCTGTTCGCGCTCTATTTGTTGTGGGCGATCGGGTTCAAGGGCGGGGTGGCGCTGCGGGCGGCGGGGGTGAGCTGGGAGACGCTCACGCCCCTGGTCGTCGCGATGGCGCTGTCGGCGGTCGTCCCGCTGTATGTGGTGCCGCTGCTCAGGCTCGCGAAGTTCAACGTCGCCGACGCCTGCGCCACGGCGGGCGCGTACGGGTCTGTTTCTGTCGTCACGTTCATCACGGCCCAAAAGTTCCTCGAATCCCAGCAGATCGAGTTCGGCGGGCACCTCGTCGCGGCGCTCGCGCTCATGGAGGCGCCCGCGATCGTCACGGGTGTGCTGCTCTACCGCGTGCTCGCGGAGGGCTCGAGCGCCAAGGACCTCTTCGGGCCCAAGCGCCACGAGATCAAGCACCTGCTGCACGAGGCGGTCGTGTCGGGTCCGGTCTTCCTGCTGCTCGGGTCGATCGCGATCGGCGCGCTCACCGGACAAGCCGGGTGGCAGAAGCTCGAGCCGTTCGGCAAGGACTTGTTTGACGGCGTGCTCGTGCTGTTCCTGCTCGACTGCGGGCTGACGGCGAGCCGGCAGCTCACGTCGATCACGGGGTCCAAGCGGATGGCGGTGCTGCTGAGCGTGACGGTGCCGCTGCTGAATTCACTGGTCGGGCTCGCGTGCGTCGCGATGCTGGGCATGACGCGGGCGGACGGGTTCTTGTTTCTGATCCTGGCGACGAGCGCGAGTTACATCGCCGTGCCCGCGGCGATGAAGCTCGCGATCCCCGAGGCGAACGAGGGGCTGTATTTGCCGATGGCGCTGGGGCTGACGTTCCCGTTCAACATCACGCTGGGCATCCCGCTGTACTACGCGATGGCGGGGTGGGTGAGCGGGTGAGGAAGCGAACCGTGAGGCTCTAGGGAGAGCCCCATTCTGTGAACCCCAAGTGTTCGGCTGAGATGACTAGTTCATCCGCGTCATCGACTGTGACCGAGACGAACCACCGACCGTTCCCCAAGGGCAGCCGCTCTGTATCGGTTGCTCCGTCGATCTTGTTTGCGTTCATGATCGAGTCTGATACAGCGATCTCCCTCCCGCCCAATTTCAGCACATATCTCACGTCGTCATCCACGCGGTCCGCGTGCAGTGTTGAAACTAGTCCGGAGTGTTCCAGAGCGACGCCGGCTCCAATGGCAAGCCAGCGTCTTCTGTCTGGCCCGATCCAAGACTTCGCACGAAACTCACGGGAAGAGTCGTAGACCCCGATCGGCTTCGCAGGGCCGTCAATCGACAGCCACACGGTCTGGTCGGTGTGGTTCTGAATCGTGAATTCTTGTTCGTACAGGTAAGAGGGGACACCCGAAGCGCCGCCGCCCAACACGAGCACAACCAGCCATGCAATCGCGATAAGGGGAAGTGAGACTGCAAAGAACAGGACCCAGGCACCAAGGCCTCTTGTGTCCTGTTGGTTGCTCATCTCACCGATCCAACTCCGCCGCCACGATGTTGAGCGAGCCAAGCACCGCGACGATGTCGGCGAGCATGTGCCCCTCGATGAGCTTGGGCATGAGCTGGTAGTTGATGAAGCTCGGCGGGCGGGTCTTGGCGCGCCAGGCGCGCGGGCCGCCGTCGGAGACGACGTAGAACCCCAGCTCGCCGTTGGCGGTCTCGTTCGCGCCGTACGCCTCGGCGACGGGCGGTTCCCACCCGCGGTTGGACATGATGAGCTCGAAGTGCTGGATCAAGCCCTCGATCGAGCCGTAGACGTCTTCCTTGGCGGGCTTGACCATCTTGGAGTCGGCGAAGACGTCCAGCGGGCCGCCGGGGATCGCGTCGATGAGCTGGTCGATGATGCCGATCGCCTGCTTGGCTTCTTCGAGGCGGACCTGGAACCGGGCGTAGACGTCGCCCTCGGTCGAGACGGGCACCTTGAACTTGACGGCCTCGGCGCCCTGCCCGTCCCAGTTGTCGGCGTAGCAGAGGTAGGGCTCGTCCTTGCGCAGGTCGCGCTTGACGCCCGAGGCGCGGGCGATGGGGCCGGTGGCGCCCCAGGCGATGGCGTCCTCTTTGGACAGCACGCCGACGCCGCGGGTGCGGTCCATGAAGATGCGGTTTCGGCTGAGGAGGCCGTCGAGTTCTTTGAGGGCCTTGGCGAGGTCGTCGTTGATGAAGGACTTGACCATGCGCTTGAAGACTTCCTCGTCGGGGAGGTCCTGCATGCCCCCGCCGACGCGGGTCCAGTCCGGGTGGTACCGCTGCCCGGCGACGTAGTCCATGATGTCGTAGATCTTCTCGCGGGGGTTGAAGCCGTAGAGGAACCCGGTGAACGCGCCGAGGTCGAGGGCGGCGGCGCCGAGGCAGAGCAGGTGGTCCTGGATGCGGCCCAGCTCGGCGAGGATGGTGCGGAGCACCTTGCACCGCGGGGTGATCTCGATGCCGAAGAGGGTCTCGACGGCGTGGTGCCACGCGATGTCGTTGCAGATGGGCGAGAGGTAGTTCATCCGCGACACGATGGTCACGTACTGGTTGTAGTCGAGGTGCTCGCCGAGCTTCTCAAAGCCGGAGTGGAGGTACCCGATGTGGGGCGTGCAGCGCGCGATGCGCTCGCCGTCGAGCTCGAGCACGAGCCGGAGCGTCGTGTGCGTCGCGGGGTGCTGGGGCCCGAAATTGAGGACCCACCGGTCGCCGGTGTCGACGTGCTCGTTGAGGTACTCGGTGGTGTCGACGTCGGTGTCGAAGGCCTCGGCGGGCTTGAGGGTGTACGGCATCGGGTCCTCCGGGGGTCTGGGCGATCCTAGGGACGCCGGGCCCGCGCGGCGGACGCCCGCGCCCGCCGCGCGCCGGCCTGTGTGGGGGGTGGCCGGCGCGGGCGGAGGGGCGGGATGGAGAGAGATCCGTCAGCCGCCGACGCGTCGGAACGCCTCGGGCTCGCCGGGCGCGAACTGGCTGAAGTACGCATCCTCCTCCGCGTCGTAGCGGAGGTGGGCGCCGCGCCCGACCGGGCCCTCGACGCGGAGGTCGCCCTGATCGACCGAGGTCTGCAGCGGGAGCTTGCCGAAGCTCACGCTCACGCGACCGCGCTCGGGCTTGACGGTGATGGTGCCCCAGAGCTCGTGCTCGAAGACGCCGAAGCAGTCCGGGGCGCAGCGCAGCTCGCGGATGCGGGGCGATCGCGGGCGGTACCGAGTGTCGGCGAGCCCGCCCTGCTCAACCATCTGGACGCCGCGCTCGTAGTCGCTCTGGGCGACCGGCACGCCCGAGAGCGCTTCGACGCACGCTTCCATCGCGAGCGCGGGAACGCCCGCGGCGAGCTCCATCCCGCTGCCCATCACCGCGAGCCCCTTGCCCGACTCGGGGAAGAGGATGAAGAAAGCGGCAAACCCGCCCATGTAGCCGCCGCTGTGGAAGGCGATGCGTTGCCCGCCGTGCTCGCCGATCTCCCACGCGTGCCCGTATCCATTGACTTCGAACGGGCCGTCCGTGACCGGCGATCGGAGCTTGGCTTGGAGCGTGACGGCGTCTCGCGCGTGGCGTTCGGAGAGGACGCGGTTCCCCTCCCATGTGCCGTCGCCCATCGAGAAGAGCATCCACCGCGCGGCGTCGCGGCCCGAGGTCATGATCCCGCCGGCGGCGTGCATGACCTCGTCGAACTTGCGCGGCGCGTACCCGTGCCTGCGGCGCTCATCGTCCCAATACGCGGGCACGGCCACGTTGCCGTCCGCGAATGCCTCGGATGCGTACGCCGTGGTGCGCGTCATCCCGACCCGGTCGAACAGCCGGCGGTCCATCACGCCCTTCCACGACTCGCCCGTCGCGGCGTCGATCACGCGACCGGCGGTCGTGAGGTTCTCGTTGTCGTAGCTCGGACCCGGGACCGCCTCGCCGAACGTCGAGAGAAGCGTGTAGAACCGGTCCTCGGTGATGTCGCCCGTGTAGGCGTCCAGGATGCCCAGCCCGGGCACGGAGATGCCGGCTTCGTGCGTCAGCAGCTTGCGAACGGGGATCGGGCCCTCGTGCTCGTTGGTCGCGGGCTCGAAGCGCGGCAGGTACGACTCGATGCCCCGGTCGAGGTCGATCACGCCGTCGTCCGCGAGCGCGTTCACGCACGCGGCGGTGTAGGTCTTCGTCACCGACGCGATGTAGAACATGGTGTCCGCGTCGGCGGGCAGCCGCTCGACGGGGTCGCGGTGCCCGCCGAACCACCCGTAGACCTTGCCGCCGTCGATGACGACCGCAGCGACGCCCGAGCCGTGGAACGTGTCCATGGCTTCCTCGAGTCGCTCGGGCAGCGACGCGAGCGCCGCGTGCTCCTCGAACGGCAGGACGGTCTCGGCGGGATCGCCCAGGGCAGAACAAACGCCGACGCCGATGATCCCGGCGGCGGCACACACACTGACAACGTTCATGGCTTCACTCCCGTGCAGACTCCGCGCCTGAACCCACGCTACCGATCGCCCGTGATGAAGCTAGAACGGGGGTAGCCCTCGATGGGTGCCGCGCCCCATAGAGTCCTCCATGCCCGATTGGATGAGCCGATTCGCCGACGAGCTGTGGATGATCCTGCTGGACTCGGGGGTCTGGCTGATTGTCGGGTTCGCGCTGGCGGGGGTGGTGCACGCCCTCGTGCCCATGGGGTGGATCCGCAAGCAGCTCGGCGGACGCGGGGTGATCCCCATCGCGAAGGCGGCGGCGCTCGGGCTGCCCATGCCCTTGTGCTCGTGCAGCGTGATCCCCGTGGCGGCGTCGCTGCGCCAGGCGGGGGCGGGCAAGGGGGCGTCGGCGGCGTTCACGATCTCGACGCCCCAGACCGGTGAAGAGTCCATCCCGCTCACCTGGGCCCTCTTCGGGCCCGTCTTCGCGATCGCGCGCCCGATCATCGCGATCGTGACGGCGTTCGTCGCGGGCGTCGCGATCGACCGGATCGCGCCGGATACGCCCCGTTCAGAACAGGACCGCGGCGAGCGGGGGGATGACGCCGAGGCCGGCTCGTGCTGCTCCGAGCCGCGGGCTTCAGCCCGCGCGGACGCGGCCGGTTCGTGCTGCGCGCACGAGGGCGACGACGACACCCCCGCCCTCGGCGCTCGGGTGCTCAAGGCGCTCAAGTACGGCTTCGTCACGCTCCCCGCGGACTTGGCGCCGTGGCTCATCACGGGGCTGGTGCTGGCGGCCGTGGTGGCGTCGGCGGTTCCCGAGGGCTGGATCGGCGAGCACCTGGGCTCGGGCATCGTGCCGATGCTCTTGGCGCTGGTCGTGGGTGTGCCGCTGTACATCTGCGCGACGAGCTCGACGCCGCTCGCGTTCGCGTTGGTGACGGCGGGGATGAGCCCGGGCGCGGCGCTCGTGCTGCTGCTCGCCGGTCCCGCGACGAACACCGCGACGATGGCGTGGGTGATCAAGGATCTTGGAAAGCGCGCCTTGGCGGTCTATCTGGTCGTGATCGCGCTGTTCGCGCTCGCGTCCGGGCTCGCGTTCGACGCGTTCCTGTCCGGCGCGATCGATCTCGCGTCCGGCGACGACCGCCACGAGCACATCGTGGGCGTGCTGGCGCCGATCGGCGCGGTCGCGCTGAGCGTCCTCATGGTCGTCGCGCTGGCGCTCCGGGTCCTGCCGAGCGTCCGCACCGGGCGGCACGACGAGCACCACGGGTCGGGCGATCACGACCACGCCTGAGCGTCAGCCCGGGTGACACCCGCACCCGCGCCCGCACGAGCCGGGGGGCAGCCCACCGCCGCCGGAGCCCTTGACGAACCCGACCGAGATCACCTTCTCGACCGGCGCATCTGCGGGGGTCTTCCCGCGCTCGATGCCCGCGCGCTCGCAGACCTCGCCCCACGTCGTCAGGCGTTCGCTCATGGAATGCGCGACCTCGACCAGATCGCCGTTCGTCTCGCAGCGGTACTCGTAGCGGGGCATGGCGCCTCCTCAATCGTTGAGTTCGATCACCCACGACCCGTGCGGCAGCATCACGCGGAACGGCCGCCAGGGGATCACCGCGGTCACGGGCGCGGTCGCGTTGCCCGTCAGCGCGTCCACCCCGACGCGCGTGGGGAAGACGCCCAGCTCTTCGTCGTCGAACCCGTAGTCGCGGATGATCGCGCCCGAGGCGTTCACGACGACGAGCACGCGCTCGCCCTCGTGCTCGCGGACGAGCGCGACAAGGTCGTCGTTGCCGGCGTCCACGACGCGCACCGACCCGCGCCGCAGCGGCGCGAGGTCATGCCGGGCCCGGATCAGATCGCGGTAGTGCGACCAGAGCGACGCGTCGTCGAGCTGTTGGCGTTCCAGGTTCGCCGTGAAGACGTCGCGGTGGGGGGCGCGCCAGGGCGTGCCCGTGGTGAAGCCGGCCGTGTCGGCGTCCGCCTGCCAGTGGAACGGGGTGCGGAGGTCGGGGTCGGGCTTGGTCCCCGCCATGCCGACCTCCTCGCCGTAGTAGATGAAGGGCGTGCCGGGCGCGGTGAGCAGCAGCGTCGCCGCCGCGCGGGCCTTGCGGTCGTTGCCCTCGAGGACGGACATGGTGCGCGTGGTGTCGTGGTTGGAGAGGAACGGCGACGCGCGCAGGCCGTAGGTCTCCCACGAGCGCGCGAGCTCGGCGCGGAGGCGCGCCGGATCGCCGTCGCGCAGGCCTTCGAGGATCGCGTACGAAAGCGGGAAATCGAACGCCGAGTCGAGCGCGGGCGTGTCGAGGCCCTTGCCGATGTACCGGGCGATCTCGTCCGGGCCCGCCCAGACCTCGCCGACGAGCCAGGGCGCGGGCTCGAGGGTGTCGCAGAACGCGTTGTAGTCGCGCAGCCACGCGAGGGTCGAGGGCGTGGACGACTGCTCGGGCCCGTCCTCGATGAGGTGCTTGATCGCGTCGAGGCGGTAGCCGTCCACGTTCGCCTCGTCGATCCAGAACTCGGTGACGCGCTTCATCTCCTCGGTGAGGGCGTCCGAGCGGTAGTTGAGGTCGGGCATGCCGTGCCAGAACCCGCCGTAGTACGACGCGCCCGCCCGCTCGCGGTGGTGGTCGTGCCAGACGACCTGCCCCCACGCGCCCGGGTAGTCGGGCTTGGGGTCGGCCCAGACGTACCAGCCGCGCTTGTCAGAACCCGGGTCAATCGATTCGATGAACCATGGGTGCTCGTCGGCGGAGTGGTTCAAGACCAGGTCGAGCACGACCTTGATCCCGCGCGCGTGGCACTCGGCGACGAGCTCGCGAAGGTCGTCCATCGTGCCGTACTCGTCGTCCACGGCGTAGTAGTCCGTGGTGTCGTACCCGTGGTAGCTCGGCGACTGCGCGATGGGCAGCAGCCAGAGCCCGGTGATGCCCAGGTCGGTGTCGGTGGTCGGGTCGCCGTCGTTGAGGTAGTCCAGGCGTTCGATCATGCCGCGGAGGTCGCCCACGCCGTCGCCCGCGAGTGGGCCCTGGGTCGAGTCGGCGAACGAGCGCACGAACGCGAGGTAGAAGACGGAATCGGGCGCCCAACCGTGGGCTGATTCGGCGCGGGCCGTTCCCGCGAGCTCTTGAGCGGGCGCGGCCGGGGTCGCGGCGAGCAGGGCCGCGGCGAGGATCGAACGCATGGCGGGTCTCCCGAAGCTCGGCGTGCATCGCGACGCCGCGGCGCGGCGTACCACTCTACAGGGCGGACGCCCGCCCGGACGCACCCTTCGCCCCGCGTCCGGCATCCGATGACCGAGGAGCCACGCCATGATCGTCCGCCCGAACGACAACGGCACGCCCGAGGCGACCCGCAACGCGCTGGGCGGCCCGCTCGAGCCCTGCTCGTCCGACCCGCTCACCGGGTTCTATCGCGACGGGTGCTGCCGAACCGGGCCCGAGGACGCCGGGCGGCACACCGTCTGCGCGGTGATGACCGATGCGTTTCTCGCGTTCACCGCGTCGCGCGGCAACGACCTCTCGACGCCCAACCCGGCGCAGGGGTTCCCCGGGCTCAAGCCCGGCGACCGGTGGTGCCTGTGCGCGGCGCGCTGGGCCGAGGCCCGCGACGCGGGCTGCGCCCCGCCCGTCGTGCTCGACGCGACGCACGAGCACGCGCTGACGATGGTCCCGCTCGAGGACCTCCGCGCCCACGCGCACACCGACTGACGACCGCGAACGATCAGTACGCGTCGATCAGCTCGGCGAGCAGGCGCGTGCCGAAGCCCGTGGGCCCGGCGATGTACGGGCCCGCGTCCTTATCCGTCGCGTGCGTGCCGGCGATGTCGATGTGGGCCCAGGGGATGCCGTCCTCGACGAAGTGCGCCAGGAACGCCGCGCCCTGGATCGGGTGCGCCTCGCGGACGGGGGCGCTGTTCACGATGTCCGCCACCGGGCTCTTCATCATCGCCTTGTATTCCGCGTGGTGGGGCAGGCGCCAGACACGCTCGCCCGAGGCGTCGGCGGCGAGGTCCAGCTTGGCGCGCAGCGCGTCGTCGTCGCACCACATCCCGGCGAAGACCTTACCGAGCGCCACGACCACGCCGCCCGTGAGCGTCGCCATGTCGATCACGCACGCGGGTTTCTCCTTGTCGCACGCCCAGCACAGCGCGTCGGCCATCACGAGGCGGCCCTCGGCGTCGGTGTTGGTCACCTCGACCGTCACGCCGTTGCGGAACTCGATGACGTCGTCGGGGCGGTAGGCCTCGTCGGAGATCGAGTTCTCCGCGACCGCGAGCAGCGCGACGACGCGGCGCTTGGGCTTCAGAACAGTCGCGACGGCGTGCATCGCGCCGAAGACGGCGCACCCGCCGTCCTTGTCGCGCTTCATGCCGCGCATCCCGCCCCCGACCTTGATCGACAGCCCGCCCGAGTCGTACGTCATCGTCTTGCCGACGAGGACGATCGGCTTGGCGGTCTTGCTCGCGTTCGCGGGCGCCCACTCGAGGCGGACCAGGCAGGGCGGGTGCTCGCTCGCCTGGCCCACGTTGATGAGCCCGCGGAGCTTCTCCTTCTCGAGCCGCTCGCCCTTGATCACGGTGCACTTGAGCCCGGCGTGCTGGCGGGCCAGGGCCTGCGCCTCTTTGGCGATGTAGTCCGGGTGCGCGATGTTCGGGGGCGTCTGGCTGAGCGAGCGGCACACGTTCGCCGACTCGGCGAGCCCCAGCCCGCGCTTCAGCCCCGCCTTGAAGTCCCGATCGTCGGCGAACACCGACACCTTCGGGCGCTTGGGCAGCGTCGTCGCCGAGCCGCGCAGATGGTCGTAGGTCCAGCTGACGAGCCCGAGCCCCTCGCCGAAGGCGTTCCCGCACGCCTCCTCGTCGATCGACCGCTTGACCGACCCGAACGCCTCGTCGAGGCAGATCTTGACGGTGTCGAGCTCGGCCTTGGCGGCGATCCGCCCGAGGGTCGCCGCGGCGGTCCGCAGGTCGCCCGGCGCGAACTCCTTCACGTCGCCCAGCCCGAGGATGATCACGCGCTCGAACCCGCCCTTGGACTTGCCGGCGGGGGGGAACGCCTGGACGGCGGACCCCAGCTCGCCGGTCGCCTCGGCCAGCTTGGCCGCCTGCGACGCGGCGCCCGAGGATTCGAGCCCGGCCGAGCCGGCGTCGAGCGTCTTGCCCTTGAACTGCCCGAGCACGAGCGTCTTGGGGTTGCCGCGGGTTCCGATCCGAACGCTATCGAGCATCGTGTCTCTCCGTGAGGGTCATGCGGGGGCAGGTCCACCCTGGGCGGGGAGCCTAGCCGGGCCGCCGCAAGAACGGGGGTTCTCGGGGGTTGCGGGGCCCTCGGCGGGATCCGCGCAATGTTTTCTCGGATTCGCTGGTTCTCGGCCCAGAGCGTTGTAACTTCGGGGAGTCACCGGTTCGGGCGCCGTGGGGATGGCGTCGGGCGGAGGCGTGAGAGGAGCTACGGACATGGCATTCATCCGATACGCCGCGGGGACCGCGGTCGCGATCGCTGCGCAAACCGGACTCGCTGGAGAGTTCTTTCTGGACGTCTCGGGGGACGTTGACTTCGTCTTCAACTCGTTCGACCCGCCGCTCGACGGCATCGAGGTCGGCGACTCGTGGAGCGTCCGCCTCGGGTACGACACGGACATCCCGGGTTCGGGGTCCGACTTCTTCCGCTCGTTCAAGGACTCGCTCTGCTCGATCGAGCTCACGATCGACGGCCAGACCTACAACGATTCGGACTTCGCCCAGGGCGAGTGCGACATCATCGTGACGCAGAACCCCTGCCCCTGCGGTGCCCTGACGGACATCATCCTCGACTTCGTCCTCCCGGACGGGTCGATCGGGTTCAACCTCGTCATCACCGACGAGGGCGGCGACTTCCTGCCGCTGATGGCGCTGCCCACGGATCAGGACGACCTGACCCCGCTGCTGGACAACATCCAGTTCGAGTTCTTCAGCCCGAACGCGGGCGGGAGCGTGGGGCGCGCCCTGGCGACGAACGCGGACTTCATCAACGTGTCGGTCAAGCCCACGCCGGGCACGGCCGGGCTGCTGGCGCTCGCGGGCCTCGCCGCCGCGCGTCGTCGCCGCTGAACAACGATCGCTCCGGGTCCCCGCCCGGGGGCACACGCGATCCCAACGCCCTTGCCGCCCGCTCCTCTCGGCGACAAGGGCGTTGTTCGTTCCGCCGAGCCCGTACCATCCCGCCATGCGCGCCCACCCGCTGCGATCGCCCGATGATGAGCCCACTGCGAAGCCAACCGCGCTCTGGGCGCCCTGGCGCCTGAGCTATCTCGAATCGCTGCCCGAGACGGACGCGTCCTCCGACGCGCCGTTCCTCACCGACTACTGGGCCCACCCCGAGCGCGACAAGGCGCACGGCGTCATCGTCCGGACTGATCTCGGCATGATCATGCTCAACAAGTACCCCTACGCGAACGGGCACCTGCTCGTCGCGCTCGGGGAGGGCCGCCCGCGACTCTTGGACTACGACGCCGACCAGCGCGCGGCGTTGTGGTCGCTCGTTGAGCTGGGCATGGACCTGATGGAGCGCACGCTCGAGCCCCAGGGCGTGAACGTCGGGATCAACCAGGGCCGCGCCGCGGGCGCCGGCGTGCCGAGCCACCTGCACGTGCACCTCGTGCCCCGGTGGGGGGGCGACGTGAACTTCATGAGCGTCGTGGGCGGCGTCCGCGTGATCGGCGCGGCGCTGGAACAGATGGCAGAGCGGTATGCGATGGCGTGGCGCCATCGTAAATGACGTCTGCCCGCTTCCTGCGGATCGAATAACGCAGGAATCCGGACGCAGTGATTGGGATCGGCCGATTTGTATTGGGATTGGTCGAATCCCAACGGTTTGACGGGTCTTTCTTGCTTTGCTACGGTCTTCCTAGATGCGGGTAACCTCCAAGTCACGGCAAGTGAAATCCGTGCTATTTTGAATGATTGTTGCAGGTTTATTGCTGTTTGGAATTGTCGCAAAGGTAACCGATCCGAGCGAGACGATGAAAGCCTTTGAGAGCCTGTTCGGGGGCTCCGCGTTTGTCGAAATCGCATTTGGGCTCTTGCTGTTCGTCGAGATTCTCGTCGTCGTATTGGTGATTTTGCCGGGACGAGCGGGGCTCATCGCTCCGACGGCCCTGTTCTCCGCATTCGTGGCCTACCTCTCGTGGCGATTGTGGACCGGAAGCCTTCGCTTCGGATGTGGGTGCGGAGCAATCATTTCAACGGGGCAGCCGAGTCGAGACATGTGGATCGGGATTGGCCAGAACCCTCTGTTCGTCTTGTGGGGCGCTTTGGAACTCGCCCGGTCTCGTACTGTTCTGAGTGGCCCAATCTCCCAGATTGGGAGTGCGGCTGATGTTGAAGTATCGCCCACGTAGCGTAGATGTTCTGTTCGTGCTGATGACAAGCGGATTGGTCGCGACGTTCGGAGCACGGGTCGCGCTCGCCGACGGAGAGGGGTGCAGGACTTGCACCGTCACATACACTGATTGTGGCGATGTTGAGCACGAGATCGAGTGGACATGTATTAGCAGTAAGCAGTGTTGCACCCAGAAGACGATGGGTGAAGATGAGAACGGAGATCCGTGCGTCGAGTACTTGCAAACGGGGTGTTGCGAGACCAGTTCTCCCGGCGGCGGCGGACTGGAATAATTCAACGGATGAAGGGGTCGCATCATGAACCCGCGGCTCGTGATTGCAGGCATCGTCGCAATCGCCGGCGTTTCGGTGCTGGCGTGGGTCGTTCTGACTGGTCGCGCCCGCCCGGCGCCGGATCGCGCGGTTGAGATCGAGGACGTGATTGATGAGGCAACGATCGATCGCGCCTCTGAGCATGATCGTGAACGCACTCAACGCGTGGTAGATTCCATATTGGAAACCGTCACGAGTGCAGGGAGCCCGCAATCGGAGGTCGTGACGGTCGCTCAAGAGACGATCTCCGCCTACCTGAACCCCGACGTGTCGGTCGTGCTTGACCTGCTGCGGCGGCAAGGCATTGAGCCCCCGCGGTCGCTCGCCAACGGCGACGAGGAGGCGCAGGAACGCTGGCGCAGGAAGCAGGCGCTCCTCGCCTTGGCCGAGTTCGATGCGGGCTCCGCGGTCTGGCGTGAAGGACCGCCCCCGCCCGCTTCGTCCGGGTTCCGGCGGATGGCGCGGCGAGATGCCGGCCGAGCGTTTCTGGGAGATATTCCTGAGTCCGCGCGCCGTTCTGCTGAATTGGCTATTGCGGCAGAGTTCACGGCGCAGGATGGCGAGGTCTTCCCAGGGGAGCTCGGGTTTGGTTTCGTGCTCAACCCGGAGAACGGGCAATGGGTGCTCTGTCACCTCCGCATCGACGGCGTGCCCAACGGCGTGCTGGCGATGTTGCCGCCGCTGTGATCGTGACCATGCCGGGCCGACGCGTTCCAGCTTTCTCACTAGTTGAAGTGCTCGTCGCGATCGGTGTGATCGCGGTGCTGCTGGCGATCTTACTGCCCGCGTTGAGGGGCGCTCGCGACTCGTCTTGGCGAACCCTGAGCCGGTCGAATGTGCGCCAGCTACACGCGGCGATCACGCTCTACGCGGATGGGTCAGACGAGCTCTTCCCCGCGACCGAGCCAGGGCGCCTGTACCCTACTGACGGGGACATCCTTGTCGGGTATCCGTATTGGCATATCTACTTTACATGGCCCGGTGTGATCCACGATGTGCTCCCCTTTCGAGATCATGCTGACGTGTACTTGTCGCCGGGTGCTGCCCGCGCGGGCTCCGACGAAGGGCGGTGGCCGTCGTCGTATGTGCTCTCGACTTCTGTCGCCGGGCACCCGAGCTTGTGGTCGGGCGACGCGGTCGCGGATCCGCAGTTGCAACGGGCGGCGAAAGTCTCATCAGTTCGCTACCCCGCGAGCAAAGCGCTCCTGTGGGATGCCGAACTGCCGTTCGTTCGTCCATCACCCGCACACATCGGCGCTGATCTTGCCGAGGTGACACCGATGGGGATGATCGATGGATCCGTTTCAGACCGGACGCCCTCCCAAGCGTCAAGCCCGGTTCGCAATCCTTTCGAGTTCACACTCGATCGAGCGCGATTGCACAACACTGGAGATGGGGTGCTCGGGCGCGATTACTGAGCCTCACGCCGCGGCGCTGGCGGCGTCCATCTCGATGCCGACCTTGTAGCCCTCGACCGCCTCGTCGCACCGGGCGACCAGCCCGCACCGGCCCACGCGTTCCGAGCCGTTGAACCGCAGCTCGATCTCAGTGCCCACCTCGAAGGCGACGGGCGAGTTGAGCCCGATGCCGTTGATCGAGGCGTCCGTGAGGTGGACGGGCGAGACGACCGCGCCGCCGAACCCGTAGCCCGACGCGACGGCGTCGATCGAGATCTTGCGGCGGACGCCCGCCCGACGATTGAACTTGAACGGCTTGGGCTCCATGAACCGGCCCGCCATGCGCCGCTCGGACCAGGGGTCGGGCGTGTCGTGGTGCAGCGGGTCGTGGCCGAAGTCGTCGTCGCGAAGCGGGTCAGCGGGCATGCGTCACCCCTTTCGGGACCTTCGCATCGACCCACCCGGCGCGCCGGTTAAGCAACGTGCGCCGATTGTGACGAATTCTGTGGGCGATCCCCCGGTGCCGGGGGTCACGGCCTCCGAGCCGCGGGCTTCAGGCCGCGCGGGCAGGACTCGGGGATGTGGGGCCGGGTGCCACGGGTTGACCCGAAGGGCAACCCGTGTTTCTCACGCTTCGGGCACGGCTTGCAAGTCAAGCCGTGGCACCCCGTGGCTGTCAGACCGCGTTGGCGCCCAGCTCGCTTGCCAGCAGGAACGCCAGCTCGAGCGACTGCTGGTAGTTGAGACGGGGGTCGCACGGGCTGGCGAAGTTCGTGTGCAGGTCGTCCTCGCCGACGTTCGCCGCCCCGCCGATGCACTCGGCGACGTCCTCGCCGGTGAGCTCGAAGTGCACGCCGCCGAGGACCGTCCCGGCCTCCTTGTGCACGCGGGCGGTGGTCTGGAGCTCGCTGAGGATGTCATCGAAGTTGCGCGTTTTGATGCCGCTGGCGGTCTTGGTGCCGTTGCCGTGCATCGGGTCGGACATCCAGAGGACGGTCCGCCCTTCGGTCTTGATGCGCTCGAGCAGCGGGGGCAACCGGTCGGCGACGTTCGCCGCGCCCATCCGCGCGATCAGCACGAGACGCCCCGGCTCGTCGGTCGGGTTGAGGGTGTCGATGAGCCGGACCACCTCGTCGGGGTCGGCCGTGGGCCCGATCTTGACGCCCACGGGGTTTCGCACGCCCCGGAAGAACTCGACGTGCGCCCCGTCGAGCTGGCGCGTGCGCTCGCCGATCCAGGGCAGGTGGGTCGTCAGGTCGTAGTAGCCCGGGCGGCGGGGGACCTGCCGCGTCTGGGCGGACTCGTAGACGAGGTTCAGGCCTTCATGCGAGGTGAAGAACTCGACGCGGGTGAGGTCATCGATCTTGCCCTCGCCCAGGTTCTCCATGAAGGTGATGCCGTCGGCGAGGTTGCGGGTCATGCGCTCGTACGCCGCCCGGCGCTCGGGGCTGAGCCCGGCGTGCTCGAGGAAGCGGAGATCCCAGTACTCGGGGTGGTGGAGGTCGGCGAACCCGCCGTCCAATAACGAGCGGATGAAGTTGAGCGTCATCGCCGCGTGCTGATACCCGCGGACCATGAGGTGCGGGTCGGGCGTGCGGGCGGCGGGGTCGAAGTCGATGGCGTTCACGAGGTCGCCGAAGTAGCTGGGCAGCTCGACCTCGGCGCCGTCGATCGTGCCCCTCTCGGTCGGGCTCGAGCGCGGCTTGGCGTACTGCCCGGCGAAGCGCCCGACGCGCGTGACCGGCTTCTTGAGCTCATGGATCAGCACCAGCGACATCTGGAGCAGGATCTTGAGTTTGGCGGTGATGACCTCCGGGCGGCAGTCGGCGAGGGCTTCGGCGCAGTCGCCGCCCTGCAGGATCAGCCGCTTGCCCTGCTGGGCCTGGGCGATCTCGGACTTCAGGCGCTCGATCTCCCAGCTCGTGACCAGAGGGGGCAGCGACGCGAGCTTCTCCTTGGCGCGGAGCACGGCGTCGCGGTCCGGATAGATGACCTGGTGCGCCTCGAGTCGCTCGCGCCAGGAGGCGGGCGTCCATTCGGCGGGCGTCATGGTGTCGGGCTCGGTCACGTGTTGCTCCGGGCGGTTTCGCGGTGGGTGCACCGGCATCGTTGGCGCGCCGAAGGGCGTTCCGACGACGCGCGTCGGCACCCCGAAGGGACAAATCCACACAAAATCACTTCAACTTCTTGATCCGCCCTCCCCATCGGACCGATTCGACCACGCTCAACGTCCCCACGCCGTTCTCAGGCCCGGGACCGAGGGCACGGTCGGCTCTCAAGGGGAGAGCCGCGAACCCGCCCGCGACACGAGCGGGCAACAGGGACTCGGGGACGCGATATTCGCCCCCTCACGGAGACGACCACCAATGGCTACCACCCGTCACAGCGCCACCAAGCGCACCACCAGGAAATCGGCGGCCCGCAAACCCGCCGCCAAGCGCACCGCTCGCAAGACCACCGCCCGGAAGACCGGCGCCAAGAAGACCGCGGCCCGCACGTCGCCCGCCCGCAAGACCAGCGGCCGCAAGACGACCGCCCGCAAGCCCGCCGCCAAGCGCACCGCCGCCAAGAAGACCGGCGCCCGCAAGACCACCGCTCGCAAGACCACGGCCCGCAAGCCCGCGGCGAAGCGGACCACCACCAAGACCACCGCGAAGCGGACCCCGGCCCGCAAGACGACCGCGCGGAAGACCACCGCCCGGAAGACGACGGCCCGCAAGACCGCCGCCAAGCGTCCGACCGCGAAGCGCACCACGGCGAAGCGCTCGCCCGCCCGCAAGACGACGGCCGGCAAGACCACGGCTCGCAAGACGACGGGCCGCAAGACCGTCGCCCGCAAGCCCGCCGCCAAGCGGACGACGGCCGGCAAGACCACGGCGAAGCGTTCGACGGCCCGCAAGACCACCGCCCGCAAGCCGGCGGCCAAGCGCACCGTCGCCAAGAAGTCGGGCGTTCGCAAGACCGCCGCCAAGCGTCCGACCGCGAAGCGCACCACCGCCAAGCGGACCACGGCCCGCAAGACGACCGCCCGCAAAGCGACGGTCGGCCGCATCGGCCGCACGAGCAACACCCGCCGCTCGGTCCGCCGCGCCGCCTGATCGGCTCGATCTTCGTTGAACCACACGACGCCCGCCCGGCAACCCCGGGCGGGCGTTCTTCATGCGCTCGCCGTGTTGATCACCCGACGGACGCGGGCTCGGGCGTGACGATCGCGGGCTGCTCGGGGTGCTCGATGCCCTGACGCTGCAGGTGGTCGTGCCACGCCTGGGTGTGCACCTGCCAGAAGTGATCGAACGAGTGCTTGAGGCTGAAACCCTGCATGTACTCGTGGGCCGCGGCGCCCATCCGCCGGCGCTTGTCGGTGTTGCAGACCAGCTCGGTGATCGTCTCGATCCACGCGTCCGAATCGTCGGCGGGGAGGACGAACCCGGTCTCGCCGTCGCGGACGACCTCCTTGGGCCCGCCCTGGTCCGTCACGATCACGGGCAACGCCGAGCCCTGCGATTCCATGACGACCTGCCCGAGCGTGTCGGTCGTCGAGGGGAAGACGAACAGATCGGACGACGCGTAGATCGAGCAGAGCTCCTTGCCGTGGCGGAAGCCGAGGAAGTGGACGTCCTTGCCCGCGAGTTCCTTGGTCATCTTGGCGCGGTAGGGCCCGTCGCCGACGATGATGAGCTTCGCGGGCACGCCCTTGTCCTTGGCGAGCTTGCGGGCTTTCTTCCAGACGTGCACGAGGGCCGGCAGATTCTTCTCGACGCTGACGCGCCCGCAGTAGAGCACCTTGACGGCTTCGGGATCGACACCGAGGCTCGTCCAGAGCTCCTCGTCGCGGTGCCGCGGGTGGAACATGTTCGCGTCGAACCCGGGCATGAGGCGCACGATCGAGTCGGCGGGCATGCCCAGCGCCGTCAGCGAGCGGACGTAGTCGTCCGACCGGGTGAAGATCGCGCTGAAGGGCTTGTAGAACGCGCGCATGAACTTCTCGGTCATCTTGGTCATCGCGTGGTCGTCGAACAGGCGGTCGACGTACGCCGGGAAGTCCGTGTGGTAGACGCCCAGCACGGGCACGCGGAGCATCTTGGCGGCGAGGAAGCCGATGCACCCGACGGGCCCGGGCGTCGAGATGTGAATGACATCGGGCTGGTGCTTGTCCACGTGCCGGAGGATGCGCATCAGGGGCGGGAGCACGAGGTCCAGCTCGTCGTAGCGCGGCATCTTGGTGCTGAACGCGGGCTCGAAGTTCTTGATGTTCCGGATGTCCGGGATCGTCAGCTTGGTCGAGGTGATGACCTCGAGGTCGCGCCCGTCCACGAGTGATTGCTCGGCGACGTTCTGGATGAAGCGTGACACGCCGTTGATGTCCGCGACCGTGTCGGTGAAGAGGCTGACCTTCATGGGGCGCTCCAGCACGGAGATGCCCGAGCCGGGCGTCGCCGCCTCGTGCTCGAACTTGTCGAGGAAGTTACGTTCCTTGTTCTGGTAGAACAGGCTGATCATGTAGGGCGTCTGGGCGGCGATCAGCATCGCGTACGACACCAGGTACTCCGAGATCTTGCCCGCGTCGCGCTTCCCGAACGCTTTCCGCGCCCCGGGGACCATCGAGCGCGACAGCGCCTCGGTCAGATCCTGCACGAAGTCGGCCATGTCCTCGTGCTGGCTGACCGCGGTGCCGTCGGACCAGGTGTCCGGGTCCAGGCGGTGGCGGAGGTTGGGGTACTTCTCGAGCACATCCCGCATCTCGCGTTTCAGGGCGCGGAGGATGGGCATCGACTTCTTCTTGCGCTTGAGCCACACCTTCTGCGCGACCTTGTAGGCGGCGACCTTCTTCTTGCTCGGCGCCTCGACGTGCACGCCGAAGAACCGCAGCATTTTCGCGCTGACGTACTTCCCGACGGGCGTGCGCCGGGTGTAGAGCGTCTTCGAGAAGTAGTGCGCCCCGACGCTCGAGAACTGGTGGGCGAGCAGCGCCGAGTGCCCGCCGAGCCCGCCCGACGTGCTCTCGAAACCCATCACGCGCCGGAAGAAGACGTTCGGGTCCGTCACCTTGCCCGCGGGCGTCTCGATCTGCGTCCAGGTCCGCCCGATGTTCAGCAGCGCGTGGTCGTCCGACCCGCCGGTCCGGGCTTTGCGCCACGCCTCGGGCCAGACCGGCTCGATGCCGTGCTCGGTTGTGAGCTCGGCGATCCGCTCGGGCGTCAGCCCGTCGAGGAACCGGCGGATCGCGTGGTTGATCTGGTCGGCGTGCGCGCCGTTGGTCGTCTCGAACCCGCGGAACAGCAGCGCCGCCCGCTCGACGTGCCAGCGCGTCAGCCGCCCGTTCTGGATGTACAGCGGGTGCGCGAACGCGTGCGGCAGGTCCCGGTCGCGCAGCCACGCGGCGAAGGCGTACACGTCCGCCCGCAGGTCGAGCTTGTTGATCTCGTCGTCGAGCTCGGGCGTGAGACCCCACACGAGCACGTGCAGCAGGCACTTGTCCTCGGGGAACTTGACGCTGACTTCCTGCCCGACGATGAACCGGTCGAACCCGCGCTCGACGAGCTCCATCGCGCCGGCGATGGTGTCGTGGTCGGTGATGGTCACGAGGTCCATCCCGCGCGCCATCGCCTGGTCGTAGACGGCTTCGGGCTCGGAGTAGCACTCGGGGCACCCGATGACGCCCGCGGCGGCCATCACGGGCTTGCTCGATGCCTTGGAGTGGCAGTGCGCGTCGAGGCGTGTGTGGATCTTGCGTTCGGGCGTGACGAGCCCGCCGCCGTTGAGCGACGCGACGGCGCCGTTGGTCGGCGTGCCGTCCGCGTCATGATGATGGTCGATGGGGTCGTCGTCGTGCCAGGACCGGCCGGGTCGCGGGGCGTCCGTGCCGTTGGCGCCGTGGGCGGGCGTTACCATGGTGAGTTCCTCCGAACTCGAGCGCAGGCATTCCGGAGTCCTTCCGGAACGGACCGCAAGAGGGGAAACGACGCCGCACCTGCCGTCGCCGGCAAGTCTATCCGCGGGGAAGGGACTTCACCGGACGCAAACGCTTCTGGGGGAGCGTTTTATGATTTCTTGACATCCGGGGCGTCCGCGCATGGAAATGCCCCGCGCCGGGGGGTCTCCGGCGCGGGGCGTGCAGGGGATGCTCTGACGGGCCGACGCCGCTGGCGGTGAGGCCGACCCGTGCACTCCGAACGAGCATCCACTCCCGCTGGGACGGGGTCAGGTTCCGATCCACCCGACGCGTCGGCCACCCTCCCGACGCCGAGACCGGTGCCGGGGGGGTCGGGTCGTGCCGGCCGTGCGGGTTGTGACGATCCGGTCGTGATCCGCGGGATCGCCCCTGGCGCCGGCTAGCATCGCCCCATGGACGTTCGGGTCATCTCCATCGGCGCGTTATCGGGCAACCCCATCTGGAACGAGCGGGGCGCCGTCCGCATGGGGCACGCGACGACGACGCTCGTGCGCGCCGACGACGCGACGATCCTCGTGGACCCCGGGCTGCCCGCCCAGGCGCTGGTCGCCCGCCTGCACGAGCGCACCGGGCTCAAGCCATCGGACATCACGCACGTCTTCCTGACGAGCTTCAGCCCGGAGTGTCGGCAGGGGATCGCGGCGTTCGAGTCCGCGCGCTGGCTGATCGCGGAGCGCGAGCGCGAGGCGGTGGGGGTCCCGCTCGCCCAGGGGCTCGCGAGGCTCGCCGAGTCTGCCGAGAACGCCCTGGCCGCGGGCGACGAACCGCACGAGGATCTCGAAGAAACCCGCCGCATCGTCGAGCACGACGTCGCGGTGCTGCAGCGCTGCGCGCCCGCGCCCGACAAGATCGCGGGCGAGGTGGCGCTCTTCCCGTTGCCCGGCGTGACGCCCGGGCTGTGCGGGCTGCTCATCCCTGGGGCGCGGCACACGACGCTCATCGCCGGCGACGCCGTCCCCACCGTCGATCACCTCGAGCAGGGCAAGATCCTGCCTGATTGCGAGGACCGCGAGCAGGCGCAGGAGAGCTTCGCCGAAGCGATCGAGATCGCGGACCTGATCGTGTGCGGCCGGGACAACATCGCGGTAAACCCGACGCGCCGCCCGTTCTGACGCCGACCCGTACCATCGCCCCGTGCCACCCAAGCGTCCGCCCATCCCGAAGCAGGTCGCGGCGCAGTACGAGAAGTGCGCCCAGATCATCCGGCGCGGCAGCCCGACGCAGGCGCTGCTCATGCTCAGCCAGCTCCGGCAAGCGCGCCCGGATGATCCGCAGGGCGCGGCGCTCGTGGGTGAGGCGCAATCGAAGCTCGGGCGGCACGCCGAGGCCATCGACGCCTACGACCAAGCCGTCCGGCTCGACCCGGGCAACCCCGGGCTGCGATTGAACCTCGCCGACGCGTGCCGGCACGGCGGGCAGTACGAGCGCGCCCTCGAGAACTACCAGCTTGTCCTCAAGACCGACCCGAAGTCGATCGAAGTCAGCCGCGCCGTCGCGAGCGTGCTGATCGATCTCGGGCGCGAGGGCGAGGCCGCGGAGATCATCCGCCCGCTGCTGGACGGCACGGACCGACGCCGGCTCAGGCCCAACGACCGGCTGTACGTCGCGATCACCGGGGCGCGGATCGCGCCCAGGCACATCGACGCCGAGCTGTGCGTCCCCGTGCTCGAGGAGTTCGCGCCCGATGCGCGGTGCACGACGCACGCGCGCCTCCACGGGTTCAACTTCCTCGGGCGCCTGCGGGAGAAAGCGGGCGACTACGACGGCGCGTTCGAGGCGTACAAAGCCGCCAACGAGATCGACCAGCACCCGTGGGACGCCGACCTGCACTCGAAGCGCATCGACGACCTGATCGCGTGCTGGCGCTCGGGGCGCGACATCCCGAGCTTTGTCGGCGTGCCCAAGGTCGGCATCCCGAGGCACGTCTTCATCGTCGGCATGATGCGCTCGGGCACGACGCTCACCGAGCAGATGGTCGCGATGGCGGACGACGTGACGCCCGGCGGCGAGCTCAACGCGATCTCGAGGGCCGTCTCGCAGGCGGACCCGGCGTCCGTCAAGTTCACGCGCCCCATGCCGACGACGCGCACGAAGTACACGCAGAACATGATCAACGCGATGCGGCACCACGCGGACACGGTGTACGCCCGCTTCGCGCCCGCCGAGCTGCTCACGGACAAGCAGCCGACCAACTACCTGTACGTCCCCCTGATCGCCCGCCTCTACCCGAACGCGAGGATCATCCATTGCATCCGCGATGCGCGGGATTGCTGCGTGAGCAACTACCAGCAGGCGTTCAACCGCCCGCACCCGTTCACCGAGGACCTGGAGCGCATCGGGCGCTACTACCGCGACTACGAGCGCCTGATGGACGCCTGGCACGAGCTCGGCGACGCCCCGATGCTCGACCTGCGGTACGAGGAGCTCGTCGCCGACCCCGAGGGGCAGTCCAAGCGCGTCTTCGAGTTTCTCGGGTTGCCCTGGTCGGAGCGCGTGCTCGAGTTCCACCGCAGCGAGCGGTCGGTCGCGACCGCGAGCCGGCAGCAGGTCCGCCAGCCGATCTACACGTCCAGCGTCGCGAAGTGGGAGCGGTACAGCGCTCACCTCGGCCCGCTGAACGAGGCGCTGGGGCTGCCTTGAGCATCTCACGGGCGGGACGCCCGTGCCACAGCCCTACGCTCCCCGCGTGAACATCCTCCTCACCAACGACGACGGCATCCGCGCCCCGGGCATCCTCGCGCTCCACCGCGCCCTCTCGGGCGCACTCGGGGGCGACCCGCTCGGCGAGCTCACCACCATCGCGCCGGCGACGGTCCAGTCCGCCACCTCGCACGGCATCACCTTCCACGAGCCCCTCATGACCCGCGCGACGGACGTCAATGGGTCGTCGGGCATCGCCGTCGATGGCCGACCCGCCGACTGCGTCAAGCTCGGGCTGACCAACCTCTGGCCCGAGCGCTTCGGCGAGGGCTCGCGCCCGGACCTGGTCATCTCGGGCATGAACGCCGGCGCGAACTGCGGCATCAACGTGATCTACTCCGGCACCGTCGCCGCCGCGCTCGAAGCGGCGTTCCTCGGCGTGCCCTCCATCGCGGTCTCGCTGCATCTGGACGGCGGGTTCGGCGCCGACGCGCCCAAGCCGGACTTCGACCGCGCCGCGGTCCTGGCGCGACGCCTGATCGACCGTCTGCTCGCCGGGGGTTTGCCCGATGCGCACGAGATCCTCTCGATCAATCTGCCCGCGACGACGTTCTGGGAGGATCTCGACGCCGTCGAGGTCGTCGCGTGCCCGATGAACACGCACGCGCTGGTGGACAAGTACGAGCGACGCGTCGCGCCGGACGGCAGCGTGTACTACTGGGCCGCCGGGCACGGGCTTGACTTCGTCGGCGCCGACGACGGGACGGACGTCGCCGAGCTCTTCGAGCGCCGGGCGACCGTGACGCCGCTCAAGTACGACCTGACGCGCGCCGACCGCGTCGGGTTCTGGGCGGACCGGCTCGGCTGATCTCCGAGCCGCGACCTTCAGCCCGCGCGGGGCTTCGGGTGCCACGGGTTGACCCGGAGGGCAACCCGTGCTCTGTTCGGTCGAATCACGGCTTGCGAGACAAGCCGTGGCACCCGCCGGATGTCAGAACCGCGCGGGCTGAAGCCCGCGGTGCAGGCCAAGCGAGCGCACAAACACAGACGGCTGCACGGTGGGTGCAGCCGCCCGGAGGGAGAAAGAGAGAGAGCTTGTGTCGCGCAGAGCGATCCGCTCAGCGCGTGGTGATCACATCGTGGTGTCCAAGGACTCGATCGCCTCGGCGAGCTTCTCGCGGACGTTCTCGAGCTTGTCCTCATTGAGCCCGAGTGTCTCGAGAGCGGCCTTGTCGATGGTCAGGTCCGAGAGGTCCAGGCGGAACCCGCCGGCGACCTCCGCCGCGATCCGGTCGGCGACGTGCACGATCGAGACGATCGTCCGAGACTCCGAGGGCGCCTCGCTCGGCGTGTGGTGGTGCCGGGTGACGACGGCGAACGTCGCCGGGAACTTCCACTTCTCGCACAACGCGGTGCCGAAGTCGCAGTGGTTCGCGCCGAAGACCTTGTCTTCCGCATCGAGCATGTTCACCTGGGGCACGCCGTCGGCGTCGGGCGAGCACATCTCGACGGTCTCGATGAGCTTGTTCCGATCGTACTGCATCTCGACCATCACGCCGATGTCGTGGATCAGGCCCGCGAGGTACGCCTCGTCGCCGAGCCCGAGCCCGAGCTCGGTGCAGATGATCTTGCACGCCGCGGCGGTCGCGTTCGAGTGCGTCCAGAGGTCCTTGGCGCTGAAGCTGGGGGTCAGGTCGCCGCCTCGGAAGAGCTTCGCGAGCGACGCGGCGATCGCGATGTTTTTCACCGCGTTCAGGCCGAGCATCACGATCGCCCGGTTGATCGACGCGATCTGCCCGGGCAGCCCGTAGAACGAGCTGTTCACGACCTTCAGGATGCGGCTGCACAGCGCCGGGTCGTTCGAGATGATCTGGTGCAGGTCCTGAGCGGTGCTCGACGGGTCCTCGACCAGATCGATGATCTTGAGTGTGATCTCGGGGAGCGTCGCGATGTGAGAGATCTCACGGATCGCCGACGCCACGACTTGCTCACGCTGCTCAGCACTGACCGTCATCGGCACGCTCCTGTTCCGAGGGTTCGGAACCAGAATCGACCGCGACGCGGTGTCACTTTGGTGCAACAACGCGGATCAGGCGGATCACGAGCATTCAGCGATGCCGCGTCCGAGAACCGCGCTCAGAACACGCAACGCTTGCGCAGGCGTCGTTCGTCGTGCGGGTCTTCCGACGCGAGCACGTCGGCGATCCGGGCGCCCGCGTCGCCGTTGCCGAACGGGTGGGCGCCCTCGAACGGCCCCGCCGCCCGGGCATGGGAGATCGCTTCGGCGATCGCCTGGGTGTCCTCCCCGGCCCACCACGTCGCGCCGTCCGCCCGCTCGCGCCCGGCCTGCCGGTGCCCGACATCGACCGACGGGCATCCCAGCGCCGCAGCCTCGATGAGCCCGGCCGACGAGTTCCCGACCAGCGCGCCCCCGGACCGCCCGAGCCGACGGAGCACGCCCACGAACGCGTCGCGCTTCAGGTGCTCGACGAGCGTCACGTTCGGCCCCGCCGCGAGCAGCGCCCGCATGATCCCGGCGCGCCCGGGATCCAGGTTCGGGTGCATCGCGAGCACGCGGGCGCCCTCGAGCGCGTCGAGCACGAGCGAGCACGCGTGCTCCTCGGCTTCATCAGAGCGCCCGACCGGGTGGAAGAGCACCACAACCTCGGGCTCGCCGAGTTCCTTCCACCGCTCGTCGCCGACCCGCTCGACGCCCGCCAGCCCGTCGATCGCGGGCGAGCCGACGACGCGGACGTCTTCCGGGCGCTCGCCCATGCGGAGGATCCGCTCGGCGCTGGTCTCGGTCGCGGGCAGGTGCAGGTGCGCGAGCTTCGTGATCGCGTGCCGCATCGCCTCGTCGGCGACGCCCTCGGCCCGGTCCCCGCCGTGGATATGCGCGAGCGCCAGCCCGCCGATGCTCGCCGCCGTCGCCGCGGCGAACGCCTCGATCCGATCGCCCAGCACGACGACCCAGTCGGGCTGGTGCGACTCGAACGACCGCCCGAACCGCGCGACGCCCTTGGACAGCGACTCGACGTCCGCCCACCGCCCGACCCGGCCCGCCGTCTGCATCGGCACCGAGTCGGCGATGCCAAACTCCGCTTTCACATCTCGGAACGTCAGCGCCGGCGAGACCAGGTGCGACCCCGCCGCGATCACCAGCAGCTCAAGATCATCGCGTTGCTGGATCGCCCGCATCACCGGCCGCAGCAGCCCGAACTCCGCCCGCGTCCCCGTGACGACGGCGCACCGGCGCGGCCGCGAGCTGTCCGCCCGCCCGCTCCGCTCGTCACCATCCCACCCGGGCCCGATCATGGCGCGTTCCCCCGCTCAGTGATCCAAACAGCCCGGAGCGTAAGCGACGGGCCGGGCACACGCCGAACCGCCCGGGCCCCGCGCTCGCGCTTGGGGCTCCTTTGCCTAGGACTCTTCCTCCCTCTCCCCATGGGGGAGAGGGCCGGGGTGAGGGGTCTCGCCCGCATTATCATCCTTCCAGATCTTCTGCCAAGATCGGGACGTCAGCCTCGACCGTGCCGTCATCAGATCAAGTCCCCCCACCACACCGGGTCGTCCTCGGGGATGTCCCGTTGCGCGACGGTACTGATGAAGTCGCCGAAATACTCAGGAGGGATGCCGCCGCCACGTTTCAGCGTGAGGTCCGCGATCTCGACCCGCTCTCCCTTGGCGACCGCCCGTGTTGTGACCATTCCTTGCCGCGCTACACCCTGCACATCACGTTCGCAGTCGAGCACGGACTTGAACGGTGCGATCGCGTCGTTGTCAGCCCCGAAGTCCGCATCCAGGGCACAGAGGATGTACTCGGTCAACGCGTCGGGTTCGAGCGAGGCGCTGTGATCAGGGCCCTTCGCGGCCGAATCGTACGTTAAGTGTTTCTCAAGGATGCACGCCCCCGCGCGAACCGCCAACCCGCCCGTCTCGATACCCGGCGTGTGGTCGCTGTACCCCGTGGGCAGCTTGACAGCCCGCGCGATCGCGGGGATTCCTTCGAGTGCGGGCGTTGGTGCCGGGTAGCAGCTGACACACTGCAGGAACGCAAGGTTCTTGCGCATGTGCTTCAGCCACCCGGCGGTCTTCTCGACTTCAGCCAGATCACTCGCCCCCGTGCTCACGATGAGCGGCCTGCCTGTTTCCCGCATCGCGAGCAGGAGCGGAAGATGGATCAGATCCGGGCTTGCTGTCTTGAACGCATCCCAGCGCAACCGGCTTGCCGCCTCCACCAGCTCCACACTGAACACCGTCACGATCGCGTGAACACCCCGCTCGTGCGCGCGCTCCACGACCATCGCCATCTCGTCCAGCGACAGCTCCAGCCGGCGCAGCATCGCGACCGGGTCCGTCTCGCCCGCGGCCTTCTGATACGCCGCGAGCTTCGCCGCCTTGCTCATCAGCCGGTCGGTCTCGAAGTACTGCAGCTTGACGGCGTCCGCCCCCGCGTCCGCGGCGGCGTCCGTCAGCTCGAGCGCGCGGGTCACCTCGCCGTCGTGGTTCACGCCGATCTCGGCGATCACGTACGGCGGATGCCCCGGCCCGATCTCGCGCTCACCAATCCGCACGCTGCCTCCCGTATTCCCCGTCCGAGCCGCGGGCGTGAGCACGCGGATCAGATTCGAATCTTCGCGTGCTCACGCCCGCGGCTCGGATCTCACCCGGCCTTCAAAGCGTTCAGCTTCGCCACCCGCTCGCGCAGCACCGCGTCAGCCACGAGCAGGTCGATCCGCGAATCGATGTCCACCACCTCGCCCTCGCCCGTCAGCACGCCGCGTCGGTTGTTGCCCAGAAACCCATGCGGCCCATCGGGCGCGCCCACGCGCCGCATCAACGCGTCCGCCGACACCACGATCACGCCCCCGTCGGGCCCGTACGCCGCGGGCAGGTCCTGCCGCCGATACACGCCGTGGTTGAGCACGCCGCCCTCCCACGGGCGCACATCGCCGGACATCATGTCGACTCTCACCGTCCACCACGGGTGGTGCTTGCCGACGGGCGCGTAGCTCTGCACGCTGTCCGCGTTGGTGTGACCCATCATCTCGATCGCGCGATCGATCAGCCCCGCGGGTCGCACCGGCACGTTCGCGTACAGAATCACCACGGGCCCGTCAGGTGATCCGAGCTTGTCGTAGGCGTGCCGCGCCGCGTCATCGATCGTCGCGCCGTCATCCGCGAGTTGGTTGGGTCGCTCAACTGTTTCGACGCCCATCGAGCGCGCCACCTCGAGCGCCCGCTCGTCGTCGGACGACACGCACACGCGCGATACTTCGTTCGCCGCGTTCGCGTCGTCGATGGTCCAGGCGATGCAGGGCCGGTCGGCGACGGGCGCGACGTTCTTGCCCGGCACGCCGCGCGAGCCCGCCCGTGCCAGGATGATCGCCGTCGCGCTCACGCCGCCGCCACTTCGAGCGCGCCGCCCACGCCCCGGCGGAGACCCCGCGCCGCACGCCAGACGCGCTCGAGCTCCATCGTCCGAAGATCGAGCGACGACGACGGCGTCCACCCGCCCGCCGTCGTCGGCACGCACCGCCCGTCCGAGCACACGCGCAGCCGATCGCGCGCGTCCGCGTTCGATGCGGATCTGGGCAGCGGGAGCGGCGCGACGCGGGCGCCCGGAACCGCCGTCGGCAGCGGATCGATCTGCACGCCGCCCGCGATCATGGTCCACCGGTCGAAGAAGTCCGGGATCTCCGCGACGACCTGATCGCACCGGGTGATGCGGGGCACGATCCAGGGCGTCATCAGCCCCGCGACGCGACGGGCCTTCGCGAGATCGACGAGCCGCACCGCCCGCTCGAGCACCGCGTCGAACCGGTCCAAGCCCGTGAGCGCGCGGTAGGTGTCCCGCGTCCCCCCGATCAGATCGAGCGAGACGACCGTCGCGCCGCTCTCCAGGATCGCTTCGGGAGACACGCTGTCGCGCAGCAGGTCCGTCCGCAGGTGCACGCCCGCGATGCCGAGCTCGCCCGCCATCGTGACGATGTCCAGCGCCCGCTCGTGCAGCAACGGGTCGCCCGACCCCGAGACCGTGAGGACGGCGTCCTCGCGCGACTCAGCGAGCTGGCGGAGGATCGAGTGCGCCAGGGGCAGCGTCATCACCTCGCGCTCGATGGGTTCCTGCGAGCCGCGCTGCCAGGTGGTCCAGGGCCCGCCGCCGAGCCGCCCGGTGCACAGCTCCATCTCGACATGCCGCGGCGCAAAGTCCGCCGCCGATTCCGCGATCCCGCGCGCGATGGTCGCGGCGGGCGCGTCGATCCAGGCGTCGCCCACGCGCGTGACGAACTCAACGAGCCGCGCCACATTCGCCTGGCTGTCCGCGGCGGCGCGCACCCCCGCATCGCGGACGCGCTCGTCGATCAAAACGCACAGCCGCGTGCCGATCGGGTCCTGCTGCGGCTGGTGGGGGAGGTACGCCACGAGCCCGCCGAACGACGCGACCGGCCCCGCGTCGGCCTGCGCTCCGGCGATCGTTTCGAGCGACGCGCGATCGATCAACGCCGGCGCAAACCCCGGCGGCGACTGCGTGAACACAATCCGATTCGACTCGGGCGCTTCGCGCCACCGGGCGATCACCGCGTCCGCGATCGTGGGGTCCACGAGCGCCCAGTCCGCGCCGACGAGCAGCGCCGCGTCCATCCCACGCCGCTGCACGATCTCGAGCGCGATGGAGGGGTCGAACGACTCGTCGTAGCACGTGAGGTTCGCGATGCCGCCGCGCCAGCTCGCGGGCCCGTACTGCCGGGCCCGCCCGACGCCCAGCGTCCGATCGCGCAGGCGCGCCCCATCCACGCGCTCGATCGCGACCCGGCCGTCGCCCGCCAGCGATCCCAGCAACGCGTGCGTCGCGTCCGGGTCGCCCGCGAGCAGCACGACCCCGTCGAGTGACCCGGCGCGGAGCAGCCGCATCACGGTCATCTGCAGCGCGTTCAATCCATCGACAATCGGAGTCCGCAGATCACGCGGCGTGCCCAGCCCGCCCGTGTGCGCGTCCACCACGATCAACGCCTCGACGCGTCCGCCGGTCTCCACCGTCGCGGGCTCGGCCGCCTCGCTCGTCCGCACCGTGCGCTCGGCGCCCTCGGCGATCGCGACCCGCGCGGTCTCGACCAGCGCCCCGAGTTCACCGGCCGCCCGCGCGATCCGCTCCACGTTCTCCCGGTCCCGCGCCATGCGTCGGCGCTGCTCGGCGATCTCGTCGAGCGAGTCGTCCATCTCGATCGCCCGGTCATGCCGCACCCGCACGAGCGCCCCGGACTGATCCAGGAACCCGACCAGCGGCCACGCGGGGATGATCGCCGTCACCTCGTCCCGCACGGCGTGCACCCGCCGCACCAGCTCGTTGATGTGGTTCTGATCGCTCGACGCTTCCATCTGCCCGAGCAGCGCCGCCGTCTCCCGGCTCAGTTCCGCCACGCGCTCGGCCTGCCCGATCACCTCGCTCAGCCGCGCCGCCACCGCCGGCGCCGCGCTGCCCAGGTCCGCGCGTGCTGGCGCCGGGACCTCGATCGGCGCGCCCCCGGGCGCCCGCTCGAGCGCCTCGGCGAGGGGGAGCACCTCCGCGTTCTGCTTGCGCACCCCGCCCTCCGTCGCGTCGATCACGCGCAGCCCGCGCTGCACCGACTCGGCGAAGTCCACCTCGAACTGCCCGAGATAGCTCGCGAGCTGCTCGTCCGTGAAGATCGGCTTGCCGAACACGTCCTCCCGCTGGATCAACCGGCGCTTGAACCGCGCGATCCGCTGCCACTCCATCGATTCGAGCGAGCAGAATGCCCCGAGCTCGCCCGCCCACACCCGGTGGATCGCGGCGTTCGCGCTGTAGTACTGCCCGTCGGTGAACCCGAGGTCCTGGCCGATGAAGATCGCCGGGTCCGCGCCCATCATCCGCGCCACGTAGTAGCACAGGTGCGCCACCGTCGCGCCGGGCTTGAGTTCACCCTTCGGGCCCGACGCGATCGGGCCCACGATCATGTCGAGCTGCTCGTTGCCCACGAACCGGATCGCCCCGGGCCACGCCTGGATCACCGCCGGGTTGACCTTCGGGTCCGCGACGAGCGTGATCCCATCGACGTCCGCCGGCGTGAGTCCCTCGTAGAACCGCCGCGAGATCTCGTGGTGGTCCAACGCGCACACGATGTGCGGCTTGATCCCCGCGTCGAGCATCGGCTTGAGCACCGTCTGCACCGCGACGATCAGCACCCTGTCGCGCACCCCGGGCTCGCCCAGCAGGTGCAGGTTCCGTGTCAGCGAGGGCCCGGCGCTCACGATCACGCCCGCGCGACCCGCGCAGCAGCCCGCCAGCGGCGCGATCCCGTCGCTCGCCGTGTACACGTCCGCGTTCATCAACAGATTCCGCAGCGTGACGCCGGACTGCGAGAGCGTCGTCGCGACCACGCTCTTGAGCGATGTCACGACCTCCATGAACCGCGTCGAGAACGCCCCGCCCATGTCGCCCAGCCGCGCGCTGCTCGCCGGGTGTTCCACGATCTTCGCGCCCAGCGCGATCAGACCCTCGAGCCCCTCCAGCGCCCGCGACACCGGCGCCCGGTCGCTCGCGCTGGTCAGCAGCACGAACCGCGCGCACGACCCGCCGGACCGCTCGAGCCATTCCGAGTAATCCACCCGCTCGAGCACCGCGCGGAGCAGCCCCACGTCGGGCTCGAAGCAGATCACCAGCCCCGCCCGCCCGAGCCTCTCGCTCAGCGACCGGCAGTGGTACCCCGCGCCGAACCCGAGCACGCACGCGACGGCGTTCGACTCGGCGTCAACCGATGCCGCCAGCCGCGCGCCCTCCTCGATCGGGCGACGCTTGCTCGCGATCGTCCGCCCGCCCGCGCTCACGCCCACCCCGCCGTCGTCGGCGTCGTGGAACGCGACGTCCGCCCGGGCGGGGGTCTGGCGGATCAGCGCCGCCGTCTGAGGTGAAAACCGCGCGAGGGCCCGCAGGTTCTTCTCGAGGGTCTCGTTGGGGGCCTCCGATGGTGGAGGCGACATGTTCAATAAGTCCATCGTTCGTCCGATCGCTGGCTCCGCCGGCGTCTGGCGGGCGCGCACCCCCACCCCATGCAACCGAATCGGCCCGTGGGCCCAAAAGACTGCAGGATGCCCCATTTCTCCAACGCCCGAACCGCCCTGCTCGCCCTCGCCGCGGCCGCCCCGACCGCGCTCGCCCAGGGGCTGAGCGATCTGGGCCCGGACCTCCCCCCGCTGCCCGAGCCCCCGTTCCACGAGCACTACCTGTTCGAGAACCCCTGGCCCGCCGCGGCGGCGCTCGTCCTCATCGCCCTCACCGCCGCCTTCGCCCTCAACCGAGCCGGGCGCGGCAAGCCCGCGCTGATCACGCTCCTCGCGGGCGTGGTGCTCACCGGGTGCGTTATCGCGTCGGGGATGCTCATCCGGACGGACCGCGAGCGCGTCGCCGACGCCTGCCGGACGCTGGTCGCCGCCACGTCGGACGCGGACGGCGCCGCCCTCCGCCGCATGCTGCACGAGAACGTCCGCGCGACGTCTTCGTTCGCTTCGCCCACGGGTCGCGAGCAGGTCGTGAGCATCGTCGAACGCCAACTGCCGACGGCCGGCATCCGCAACGCCCGCGTTCCCGAGGTGAACGCCGCGCTCTCCGGCATCGACAT
Organism: Phycisphaerales bacterium; assembly: GCA_040219655.1. Taxonomy (GTDB): domain Bacteria; phylum Planctomycetota; class Phycisphaerae; order Phycisphaerales; family UBA1924; genus BQJQ01. Next base: position 227,316 of record JAVJSB010000001.1, read on the forward strand.
GGCGACCACCCAGGTCCGGGTGGTGGCGGACACGGAGTACGGCTCGCCCGGCAGCTGGTGGCGCGTGGACTGGATCCGCGACCCGAACGCCCCCGCCGACCACCCAACCGAGGGCTGGCGGGCGACGCACATCGAGCTGCTCTGGATCTTCGGCGGGCGCTAGTCCGGGATCGCGACCAGGAAGCTCTTCTGGAACACGCTCCGACGCTGCCCGTCCGGCCCGCGCACCACCTGCTTCACGCCCTGCCCGTTGAGCAGGTTGAACTCGTGCCGACGCCGCGCCTGCACCAGCCTCGGGCTTTCCAGGGGCGGCCGGACCGACGCGTCGTGGTCCTCGGGCCCGAACACACCCACCGTCACCATGCTCCGCGCCCGGTCGTGGTAGTAAAACGCCAGCTCGCCCTGCGCCCGCAGCTCCGCCACGGCATCCTCCGCCGTCTTGCGGAACAACGCCAGCTCGTCCGGCGGGGGCGTCCGCCCGTCGGCGTACCCGTACACCCCGACCTGCAGCGTGTACAGCGCGTCCTTCCCGAACGCCGCCTTCACGTTCCGCAGGTCGTACGACGAGCCCGTCTCGACCGCCCGCTCCACCGGGGGCGACAAGAACGCCCCGGCGTACGGCAGCTGCCCGCGCACCACCGTCTGCTGCACACGCTCCAGCTCACGCTTCGCGTCGGGGCTTGTGGGCTCGGCGAAGCTGCCGACGGCAATCACGAGCTTGTCGCCGCGCTCGATCAGCGCCGCGCCGGGCAGCCGACCCTCGCCGCGCACCTGCGACAGCATCTGCTCGCCGATCACCCGGTTCGAGCCCGGGACGTTCGCGATGATGATCGACCACCCAGATCCGGTGGATGCGAACGGGTTCGGGCCCGCGTCGCGCCCCGGCGCCGTGGCCGATTCGATCGGCGCACCCTCGTCATCGAACGCGGGCGGCGCGGCGTCCGCCGGCGGGTCGGTCGGCCCGGGCCCGAAGACGTTGCGCGACTGATCGCGGTAGTCGTCCAAGTTTTTTTCGTCGCCCCCGGCGCGCTGGTCCTTGTTGCACCCGGCGCCCGCGGCGGCGAAGGTCAGAACCCCGATCGCGCCGAGGATTCGGGCGATCCGGCGGGTCGTGGCATGGGTCCAAACACGGCTTCCGGGGGTGGTCATGGGGGCCTCAGCGGGTCAAAATTCCGGGCGCGTCCGGGCTTTGGTTATTCCCCGTAAGGGGGTTCAGCACAAGATGTTGCGGTCCCGAGGGCGTCGGATCCCGAATTTGGAGTGCGCTCGATTCGGGCTCCGATACATCTTGTGCGGGAAGGACCCCATCCTAGAGACACGGCGCGAGCGAAGCGGACGCAGGATGGCGACGCCAAGCTCGCGAGGAAGGGCAGCAAGACATGAGTGACGTGAGACCCGTGGGCGGCGAGTCCGCCATCGGACGGGTGGAGGCGCGGCGGTCCGCGGACCGCCCGGGAGTTGAGGCCGAGCCCGCCCGCCGACGCGGCTCGGACCGGGTCGAGGTCTCCGACCAGGCCCACCTGCTCAACAAACTCCGCGCGACCGACGCGGCCCGAGACCGACTGAGCGCGCCCGACGGCGCGCCGGACCTGGACCACCTCGCCAAGCTCCTCGCTCGCCTCCGAGGCATCGAGGGCGTGGAGGACACACGCATCGACGAGATCCGCCAACAGATCGACGACGGTTCCTACCTCACCGACGACAAGATCGAGGGCGCCATCGACGCCCTGCTCAACGACATCCGAAGCTGAGCACGATCCAATCCGAACCCACTCCGCGGCCCGCTGAGCGTTCACCGTTCGCGGGCCGTCTTTTGCGCGCTCACACGCCCAGCCGGTGCAGCGCGATCAGCCCCGCGCCCACGAGCCCGGCGTCGTCCTCGAGCTCGCTCGCGCGCACCTCGACGCTCGCGCCCACCGACGCGGGGAACGACTCACGCCGCACCGCGTCGCGCACCTTCGACACGTACGGCTCGCCCAGCGCCTCGGTCAGCCCGCCCCCGAGGATCACGCGCTCCAGGCTCAGGAGCGTCACGACGCCCGCCAGCGCGATGCCCAGCCGGTCCGCCGCGTCGTGCACGACCTCCCGCGTCAGCTCGTCCTCCATCTCGTACGCCTGGGCGATGATCTTCGACTTGATCTTGTCAAGCTTGCCGTCCACGAGTTCCGGGATGCACGACCGCCGGTTCGCCTTGATCAGGTAGATCAGCCGATTGACGATCGTCGTCCGCGAGCAGTTGTGCTCGACGGACCGCGTTCCGGGCGCGTTGCCCGGCATGAGGACGACGTGCCCCAGCTCGCCCGCGGTGTGCTTGGCGCCGTAGAAGATCTTGTTGTCCAGGATCAGCCCCGCGCCGACGCCCGTGCCCACCCACGCGCCGATCATGTCCGTCGCGCCGACCCCCGCCCCGAGGCGCGCCTCGCCGAAGACCGCGGCGTTCACGTCGTTGTCCAGAAACACCTCGGGCCCAAGCATCTCCGAGAGTTCTTTCGCGAGCGCCACGCGCGTCCAACGCAGGTTGACCGCTTCGATCACCACGCCCTCGCGCGGGTTGACGGCTCCCGGCGCCCCGATCCCGATCGCCGCGACCTCGGAGACCCGCACGCCCGCCTCCTCGGCGGCTTCCTCGATGCCCGACGCGACCCGGTCGAGCACCGCCCGCCGCCCGTCGTCCGCCCCGGTCTTCCGCTTGGCCCGCCCGAGCACGGTGCCCGCCGGGTCGATCACGCCGATCTGCACGTTGGTGCCCCCGAGGTCCACGCCGATCGCGAGCGCCGAAGCGGGCAGGTCCGTCGAGTGCTTGGCGTCGGGCATGCGGGGCTCCTCGGAATCTGGCAGTGTACCCGCGAGCCTTACGCCAGCCGGGTGGTCTCGATCCTGATCCCCGGGAGCGCCCGCCGGACCGCGTGGAGGGCGTGGGCGGGCGCGAACGCCGTGCTCCCCGATCCCGAGAGCCGCACGCCCGGAACATCGAGCACGTTCGAGAGTTCGGGGCGAACGACGCACGCCGCGCGGGCGAGATCGTTGAACAGCTGGTCCCAGCCGATCGAGTCCCCCGCCGCGAGCGCGCGGACGCGGGCCTCGTCCACGCCCGCCGTGGGATTCTCGTCGAACGCTTGGTAGACCGCGCCCGTCGGGCACCCGAACGTCGGCAGGATCAGCGCGATCTCGTCGCCGTGCCGATCGATCCGCTCGATCCGATCGCCGAGCCCGGACACCACCGCCGGTCGCGGCGGTCGGCGCTGGGCGAACGCGTCGCCGTCGATGAAGAACGCGACGTCCGACCCGATCGCGGCGCTCACCCGGCGGAGGGTGTCGTCGCTAAGGTTGAGCTCGAAGAGCTCGTCGCACGCGAGCAGCACCGCCGCGGCGTCCGCCGATCCTCCGCCCAGCCCGCCGCCCGCGGGCACGCGCTTGAGAACCCGGATCGACACGGGCAGCGCGCGCCCCGCGTGCGCTTCGAGCGCCCGGTGCGCCCGCGCCGCCAGGTCGTCCTTCATCGCCCAGTCCACGCCCGAGCCGTCCGCCCATCGCACGTCGAGGGTGGTGGGGGCGTCGCCCGCGAGCCGCTCGACGCGGACGGCGTCGCCCAATTCGATCGCGTGCATCCACGAGCAGATCGGGTGGAGGCCCGCGCGGTCGCCCGCCTCGATCGGCGGCCCGACGGCGAGCGCGAGGTTCACCTTCGCGTGCGCCGTCACCTCGATCACGCCCGGTTTGCGCATGGCCAAGCCTATCTCCGGCCGCCCGACCCCTACGATTCGTCGGGAGGTGTTCCATGAACATCGCGGACCTGATCCTGGCGATCGAAGCGGTCGCGCCGCCCGAAGCGGCCGAGCCCTGGGACCGCACCGGGCTGCACGTGGGCTCGCCCACGCGCCCGCTCGACGGGCCCGTGCTGCTCACGATCGACCTGACGCCCGCCGTGCTCGCCGAGGCGGTGGAGCTCAGCGCCCGCGCGATCATCGCCTACCACCCCCCGATCTGGAATCCGCTGACGCGGGTGACCGACGAGACGGCGACGGGGCGGGTGGTGCTCGGCGCGATCGAAGCGGGGATCGCGGTGTACTCGCCGCACACCGCGCTGGACGCCGCGCGGGGCGGGCTCACCGAGTGGCTGTGCGAGGGGCTGAGCCATCCCGCGGGCCAGAGCGAGCCGGGCGTGATCGCGGGCGACTGCCGCGCCCTGGTCCCCTGGCCCGCGCGGGCCGCCGACCGCGAGGTCAAGCTCGTCACGTTCGTCCCCGAAGCGGACCTCGAGCGCATCCGCATGGCGCTGGGCACCGCGGGCGCGGGCGGCATCGGCAACTACAAGCTCTGCTCGTTCGCCTCGCCCGGCGTCGGCACCTTCCTGCCCGGCGAGGACACCAATCCCTCCATCGGAAAGCCCGGCAAGCTCGAGCAAACGCCCGAGCACCGCCTGGAGATGGTCTGCTCGCGCGCCGCCTTGCCGCTGGCGATCGAGACCCTCCGCGAGTTCCACCCGTACGAAGAACCCGCGTTCGACGTGATCCCGCTGGACGCCGAGCCCGAGCGCCGCGTCGGCTCGGGCCGCCGGCTCATGCTCGATCAGGGCGCGACGCTCGACGAGCTCGCCGAGCGTCTCAAGGCCCACCTGGGGCACTGCCGCATGCACGCGGGCGCGCCCTGGGACGAGTCGCGCAAGATCCAAACGATCGGCGTCGTCGCCGGCGCGGGCGAGTCCATGCTCGACGACGCGGCCCGCGAGGGGTGCGAGCTCTTCGTCACCGGCGAGATGAAGCACCACGACGTGATGCGCGCCCACCGCCTGGGCATCGGCGTCATGCTCGGCGGGCACACGAACACCGAGCGTGGCTACCTGCCCATCCTCGCGGCACGCCTCAACGAACGCCTCCCATCCGCGTCGTTCGTTGTCTCACGCGAAGACCGGGATGTGCTCAAGCGGTACTGAAAGCGAAGCCGCGCGCAGTCAGCCTTGAGCAGCCAGGAAGAAAATCCCTCACTGCTCACTGCTCACTGCTCACTGCTCACTGCTCACTGCTCACTGCTCACTGCTCACTGCTCACTGCTCACTGCTCACTGCTCACTGCTCACTGCTCGTCCCCGAAGTCGATCACGCCGCTGACCGCGAGCGTGGTCTTGGGCACGCGCACGTCCGCGTCAAACAGCACCTCCGCGAGCCGCCCGGGCTCGAGGTAGCTGAACGTCCCGTCGATGCGGTACGCCGGCGTGCCCGACGCGAGGGCCCGGTCGAAGGGGATGACCGCGGGCAATTCGATCCGCTGCGTCCCGAACCGGCGGATGCTCGCCTCGGGCGAGCGGATCCCCGAGAAGACCTCGCTGCCCTCGATGCTCAGGGTGTACTCCGCCGTCTGCAGCTGCATGGGCTCGGGGTTGTCGTTGGTCGCTTCGAGTTCGAAGACGAGCACGAGCCCCTCGTCGGTCCGCTCGCCGGTGCGCACGCCGACGGCCTGGAACCGCGGGGGCACAACGCCCGAGCACGCGGGCAGCAGCGCGGCGAGCGCGCCGAGAACGAGGATCAGGGGTGTCCGGCAGCGGGGGATTCGTGTCATGGGGCGCGGAGCGTACCGCGCCGGTCAGGGGGCCGCCGTCGCCCAGGCGGGGGCGCGGCGGGTCGTGCCCGACTCGAAACGCACCCACCGGTGATCCACGCTGGCGTCCCAGTCGTAGTTCACCGCCATCGCGACGGTGACCATGTGGTGCGTCTCCTGGGCGAAGCGGCACCAATGGATCATCAGCCAGACGAGCACCGCGACCCCGAGCCACGCGCCGAGCTCGGCCGTCCGCGCCCGCCGGGTCAGCCAGAGCAGCCCGCCGCACATCCCGACCGTCGCGAACTTCCACAGCGCGATGTCCGTGGGCGACCCGGTCTGCAGCAGGGCCCGGGCCAGCGGGTTCGCCTCGGCCATCCCCACCGTCGAGGCGTACAGCAGCGTCAGGTACAGATCGATCCCCGACAGCACCGCGATCAGCCCGACGAGCATCAGCACCCGCCGGGGACGCGACGAACCGGCGAGACGCGCCTGACGCACCGCCCACCCGGACACGCGGCCGAGCGGCGTGGGGCTCGCAACGAGGCTCGGCGCGGCGGCGTCCATCCCACCCACGATCGGGCGGGCCCCCGCCCCGATTCACCCGTTCCTCAACCGATCCGGGCCCGGAGGACCGATCCTGAGGGTGAGGGGGTCCGAGCGCGCGTCGCGCCGGGGCCGAGAATGTTCGATCCGCCCGATCCAACCGGGCGTCCTGCCGGTACACACCCATGATGACACGCCCCCGCCCGATCGCCCTCGCCGCCGCCCTCCTGCTCGCCGCGACCGCCGCCGCCCAGGACGAGCGCGTCTCGCCCGTGTTCTTCGACGACTCGACCGAGGCGCGGGCGACGATCGAATCGCTCGACCAGCTCGTGCGCGCCGGCAACGAGGCCGAGGCCGTCCGCGCCCTGCAGCGCCTGCTCGACGACGAGCCCGAGCGCCTCGTGTCGGGTGACGGCGAGGACTTCCAGACCGTCCGCTCACGCGTGCACGAAATCCTGCTCGACGGGCCGACCCTGCTCGAGCGCTACCGCGACATCGCCGAGCCCGGGGCGTCCGAGCTCTTGAGCGCGGGCGACCACGCCGCCGCCGAACGCTCGCGCCTGCTCACGCCATCGGGCTTCGAAGCAGCGCTGCGCGTCACGCAGGAGCACCTCGAGAGCGCCCGGTTCGGGACCGCGCGCCGCACGCTCGCGCAGCTCGAAGCGCACCCGGACCGCCGACGCGCCACGCTCGGGCGCGACGCGGCGTCGCTCGCGGCGCTCATCGCGAGCTTCACGGGCGACCCGGCGGACCGTGCGCTCGCCGAGCGCTGGGCCGCCGAGGCCGGCGCCGAGCCGCCCGCGATCAACGCCTTCACGCTGCCCGAGCGCGACGAGCGCGGCGCCTCGTCCGTCGCGGGCGCGGGCCCGTCGGGCGCCGGGGCGGCGTCGGTGGTGCCACGACCCCTGCGCTCGGCGATGCTGACCGAACCCTCCGCATCGCTGCTCGACGATGACAACCAGCGTCGGTACAACGCGGCGTACCAGTCGATCGCCTGGACCCTCCCCGCCGCCGCGGGCGACGTGCTGTTCACCAACGACGGGCTGACGGTCAGCGCCTTCGATCGCTACACGCTGCACCCGCTGTGGCGCGTGCGCACCGCGATCGACCCCTCGCAGCAGGGGCGCTACGCCGCCAGCGCCCGCCGCCGACTCGGGCGCATCCTCGAAGACGCGAGCTCGGTGACCGTGACGGGCCAGACCGTCCTCGCCGCGACCGGCATCGCCACGCCCGCGCGCCGCGACGGCGACGCCCGCCTGCACGCGATCGACCGCGACACCGGCGCCGTCCGCTGGTCCGTGGACGTCTCGGCCCTGCACGAGGACCTCCAGCGCTCGACCATCCGGGGCCCGGTGCTTGTCGAGGGGCGCACCGTCATTGTCACCGCGCGCAAGAGCGTGCCCAACCGGCGGCTCATGTCCGTCTATCTCGTGGGTCTCGACCTCGAGACGGGCACGCGGGCGTGGCGTCGCCTCGTCGCGACAGCCGGGTCGCTCCCGTTCCAGCAGTACAACCGCGTGCCGCAGGCGTGCGCGCTCGCGGACGGCGTCGTGTACCGCGTGGATGAGATGGGCGTCGCGATCGCCGTGGACGCGCACACCGGGCGCACCCAATGGCTCCGCCGCCTCGCCGGCGGCGACCTGCTGAGCAACGCCCGCATCCCGCCGTGGAACACCTCCGCGCCCGTGATCGTCGGCGACCAGCTCGTGTGCATCGCCGCCGACGGGCGCACGCTGATGACGCTCGATCGGTTCACGGGCGCGATCACCGGCGAGCGCGACCTCGCGGACCTCCGCCGCCCGAACTACCTCATGCGCGTCGGCGATTCGATCGCGTGCATCGCGGACGGCGTCGTCTCGTTCATCCCCGCCGCCGATCCGATCGCGGGCCCGATCACCTCCACGCGCGCGATCGCCGAGCCCGGCATCCGCGGGCGCGTCGCGATCGCGGGCGATCAGATCGTGATCCCGATCGACGAGGACGGCCGCTCGGGCGCGCTGATCGTGGACCCCCGCGCCCCGCGGTCCCCCGAGTTCGTCGAACTCGACCACACGGGCAACCTGCTCGTCATGCCCGGGCAGATCATCGCCGTGGACGACACCTCGGCCCACTCGTTCCTGGCGTGGGAGGCGGCGTCGCGCACGCTGGAAGCCCGCATCGCCGAGCGCCCCAGCGACGCGATGCCCGCGATCACGCTCGCCGAGCTCGCCTGGCACGCGGGCCGCGACGCCCGCGTCGCCGCCGCCGCCGAGTCGGCGATCGCGGCCCTCGACGCGGCGCCGGACGAGACCGCCCGCGTGCGCCTGCTGAACGTCGTCCGCTCGATCCTCATCGTCGCGCTGGACCCCGTGGACCTCGACGGGCACGTCATCACGGACAGCGGCGTCCTCGACGCGCTCGTCGGGCGTCTCGACCGCCTGGCGCGCACGCCCGAGGAGCGTGTTTCGTTCCTGATGCTCTCGGGCCGGTTCGCCGAGTCACGCGAGCGCCCCGGGGACGCGATCGGGGCGTACCAGCGCGTGCTGGAGGACCCGATGCTCGCCGGCGCGTCGTGGCGCGGGGCGCAGCTGGAGGTCCGGGCCGAGCTCGAAGCGACCCGGCGCATCGCGCGCCTGATCGGGATGCACGGCGCGGGCGTGTACGAGCCGTTCTCCCAGGCGGCCGCCGCGGCTGCGCGCACGGGCGGGCTCGCGCCCGAGCGGATCGCGCGGTCGTACCCCTACGCCGCCATCACCCCCAAGCTCTGGCTCGACGCGGGCGACGCGTTGATCGCCGAGGACCGCCCGTTCGCCGCGATCCGCGCGTGGCGCGCCGGGCTGGCCGCGGCGACGACAATCGCCGATGCCGAGGGCGCCCCGGATCTCGGCGCGACATCCGAGCTCGTGGGTCGCCTGGTCGCCGCGCTCGCCGGTCAGGGGCGCGACAGTGAGATCGTCACCGCGATCGCGACCGCCCGCGACGCGTTCGGCCCCGAGTTCGCGCCCACCGACGCCGGCCGGCCCGTCGATGTCGAGGCGCTGCTCAGCGCCCCCGAGCGTCTGCGCACCGACCGCCGAGCGCGGGCGCTGGTCGGCACGCACCCCCGGATCGACCCGGATCCGGCGCTCTTCGCGGGCACCGTGCTCGAGCCCGTGCGCCGCCGGGGCGCCGACGCGTGGCGGCGTGCCCTGCTCATCTCCGGCGCCCGACGCGAGCTCACCTCCATCCGCCCGGACGACGCGGACGTCGCCGCCGCACGATGGACGCGCGAGCTCGCCGAGGGCGTCGTGCCGCTCGTCCTCGAGGACGCCGACGACCGCGTGCTCTTGGTCTGGCCCGGAAGCGCCGAGGGCGGCCCGCGCGTCGAGGCGCTCGACCAATCCTCGGGCGACACCCTCTGGAACACCCGCCCGCTGTCGGCGACCCTCCCGCACACCGTCCCGCCGGGCCCGCAGGACCGGATGGTCATCCCGGGCGGCGCGGACGTGCCCCTCGCCGAGGTCGTCGTCGCGTCCGACGAGCGCACCGCGTGCCTCGTCGAGCGCACCGGGCGCGTCGCGGCGTTCGACCTGCGCGACGGCGCGACGGCGTGGGCCGATCAGCTCGAGGTCGCCCGCGTCGCCGACGCCGTCGTCACCCAGGGCGTGCTCGTCGTCGGCGGGCAGGATCGGGCCCCCGCGCCCCCCGGCGCCGAGCCCGGCGACCCGCCCGCGTCCATCGTCGTCGCCCACGACGCCGCCACCGGCGAACGCCTCCAGCGTCTCGAGGGCATCGGCGGGCGCGTCCGCTGGATCCGCGCCACATGCTCGGGCGACGTCATCGTCGGCGCCGACCGGGCCGTCACCTCTGTCAACCTCGTCGAGGGGCGCGTCAACTGGACCTCGGGCGAGATCGACCTCGCCGGCACACTCGACGCCTGGATCTTCGGCGACCGCGTCATCCTCCTCACCATGGAGCGCCGCCTCATCTCGCTCGACACCACCAACGGCCGCCCGGACCACAACCAGCTCGACGTCCGCCAGCGCATCAACGGGCTCTCCCCAGCCCGGTCGCACGACCTGGGCGGCCCGATCGCGCTGGCCAGCGCGCGCGGCATCGTCGTCGTCGGGCCCGACGGCGAGCTGCTGGGCGTGGACGCGCTGGGCCCGGATACCGAGCTCGTCCCCGCCGCCGCCGGGCAGGGCGTCCTCGTCACCGTCGAGCACAAGCCGCTGCGCCGCGCGGGCCAGCCCTCGGGCGAGTTGCACATCCTGAGCGTGGAATCCGCGCGCCTGCTCTCGAGCGCGCCCATCCGCGTCCCGGAAGGCGTGGACCCGCAGCCGCGCACCATCGCGCTGATGGACGGGCGGATCCTGCTGGGCTACACGGGCGTCACGATGGTCGTCGAGGCGCCGCCCACGGACGAGGGCGGCTGAGCCGGGGTGCCACGGCTCGTCTCGCAAGCCGTGCCCGACCTGCACGGGCTGCCCTTTGGGTCAACCCGTGGCACCGATACCAGGCGTTCGGTGCCGGGCTCAGGCGGTCGCTGCGGGCGCCTCGCCGCGCTCGATCGCCATGATCTTGTCCACGCGCCGCGCGTGCCGGCCGCCCTCGAAGGGCGTGTCGAGCCAGACCCGCACGATCTGCTGCATGAGCCGGTGCCCGAGCAGGTCGCCCGAGAGGCACAGCACGTTCGCGTCGTTGTGCGAGCGCGAGAGGTGCGCCGTGAGCTCGTCGTGCACGACGGCGGCGCGGCACCCGGGGATCTTGTTCGCCGCGATCGACATCCCGATCGCCGACCCGCACACCAGGATGCCGAACTGCGCCTCGCCCGACGCGATCGCCTGCCCGACCTTCCACGCCTGGTCCGGGTAGTCGCACGACTCGCCGGGCTCGCACGTCGCGAGGAGGGTGACGGTGTCGCCCGCGTCCTCGAGCGAGCGGGCGATCGCCTGCGCCGCCTCGACGCCCCGGTGGTCCGCCCCGATCGCGATGGTGTGGTGGTGGTTCATCGGTCCAACTCCTCAAGTCGTTGCCTGATCAGTTCTTCGAGCCGGCGCGCCGTGCGTTCGTACACGTCGCGTCCCTGCCCGATGGGGTCCTCGATGACGCCGCGCGGGTCGAGCGGGAAGATCTTCTCCGCCGCCTCGGGCATCATGGTCATCACCGCCTCGGCGTGCGAGGGGGTCATGGTGTACACCACGTCCGCCTCGCGGATCATCATCCGCGTGATCGGCTGCGACCGGTGGTCGCGCAGGTCGATGCCCATCGCGCCCAGCACCTCGACGGCGTCCGCCGACGCCGGCACGCCCGGGCCCGCCGCCACGCCCGCGCTCTCCGCGTGCGTCGTGATCCCCTCGTACTCCCGCTCGTCGATCAGCTTCTGCGCGATCGCCCGCGCCATCGGGCTCCGGCACGTGTTGCCCGTGCACACGAACAGCACCGTCCGCTCCAGCGCGCCGAGCACCGCGGACTCGTCCAACGCCCCGCCCGCGCCAACCTCAAACTTCCCGTCCAGCCCCAGCTTGATCAGCGTCGAGGGCTTGGCGAACCGCGTGGGCCCGTCGTCCACCACCACGCCCGGCTGGATCGCGGCGCTCTCGTCGATCGACGCGTTCGCGCCCGCGCCGGCGCCCGCGAAACTCGCCATCGAGAGCCCGAGCGCCACCGCGGGCACGCCCGCGCGCTCCAGCACGCTCGTGCACGCCGCGTGATCGGGCACGCGCACCGCGAGCGTCCCGCCCGCGTCGATCACGCCCGGCGCGACGCCCAGCCCGTCGCGCAGCGCCGCGAGCGTCGGTTCGTCCTGCTCGATCTCGAACCGCGCGGGCCCGGGCATCAGCCGGCTCACCAGCCGACGCGCCACGGGCGTGGGCAGGTCCACCCGCTCGACGACCTCATCGCGCGACCCGGCGTGCCAGAAGAACGTCGGCGCGTCCGGGTTCGACGCCGCGTGCTCGCTTGCCCCGTCCCAGGCTTCGGTCAGCCGGGCGACCGCCTCCGGCTGGTTCGCCGCCGCGAACACGCCGTAGACCGTCTCGGTGGGCAGCACGACGAGCCGGCCCTCCCTGAGGGCGTCCGCCGCCTGCCCGATCGCGTGCTCGCGTTCGCGGGCGTCGAGGTCGCTCAGCCTGGTGATCTCGGTGGGCACAGCCACAGAATAGCGCAAGACCGCCCCTCCGCGTCGTCCAGGGCCCGATCGAACTGCCGAACCGGGCGGACCCGGGCACCCGAACCCGGCGTATAGACTCCCCGGCGGGGACCGGGCCGCGAGGGGTGAACCAAGGGGGTGCCCCCGCGCCGGCATGACACACCACCGCCCCGGGGCACATCGGGGCACGAGCCAAACCCCCCTCAAGCCGGGCACCCTCGGGGTGCGAGGAGCCGACCGATGCGTCGCCCTTCTGATTGTCGCGCCGCGCGCGCGTTCACGCTCGTCGAGTTGCTGGTGGTGTTCGTCATCATCGCGCTGCTGATCGCGCTCACCCTGCCCGCCCTCGGCGCCGCACGCAACGCCGTGCGCAAGACCGAGACGCGCACGCTCATGCAGGACTTCCAGAACGCCTGGGGCCAGTACCGCCTGGACAACTCGTCCGACCCCGGCCGGTTCACCCAGCGCGAGCTCGGGTCCGCCGAGAACGGCGCCGCCGGGCTCTCCGTCATGGAGAACGCCCTGCTCGACCTCACCGGCCCCGACGCCGTCATCGGCGTCGTCGAGGACGTCCTCAACGACCCGGCGCTCTACCCCGACTACGACGCATCCAACCCGAACATCATCAAGGTCGGCGTCTCCGTCGGCGACGGGGAGCTCCAGGTCTACGTGAACGCCGCCCTGCTCGGCTCGGGCGACGCCTACTTCGCGCCCGACGATCGCTTCCTCACGCCGCAGACGAACGACGGCAACGCGCTCGTGCAGCAGTTCTCCGATTCGGCGCCCTCGGCCTCGGGCACGGGCGCGCTGTCCAACACCGCCGAGACGCCCGAGATCCCGCAGATGCCCGACCTGGTGGACGCGTTCGGCACCCCGATCCTGCTCTGGGTCCCCGACACGCTCGCCGTCTCGCAGGTGGACGACACCGATGCCGACTTCGCCCTCTCGGACTTCATCCTCGACAACAACGACGCGGGCGACTTCGCGCGCAACGCGCTGTTCTACCCGAACGCGAACAAGGCCTTCCTCGCCGCCGAGGCGCTCGGCAAGAAGCAGCTTGACATGACCGAAGCGATCGACCCGAACGCGAAGACCTCGCTCATCGGGTTCAAGGGCGGCACGTTCGGCGAGGACCAACGCCGGACCTTCATGGCCCTCTTCGGCAACCCGAACTTCCCCAAGGGGCTCAACGGGCAGTCCGTCCTCGACGGCGTGCAGGCCGAGGAGGTCATCCCCGCCAGCGCCCGCGGCGACTTCATCCTGCAGTCCGCCGGCGTGGACGGCGTCTACCTCTCCAGCAACGACACGGGCTACCGCACCAAGGGCGGCGGGACCGGCTTCCTCGAGTACCACCAGAACTTCACCGCCATCAACAACAACGTCATCACCGAGGACATGCTCGCCAAGTTCGACGACGTGATGGTGACCTCGAACTAATCGAACGCCGATGACGCCGCCCGACCCGGCAGGCCCGCTCGCGGCGCGCTCACGGGCGGTCGCCGCGTTCGCGTGCTTCGCCCTCGGGATCGCGCTGGCCCGCGAGCTCAGCCTCGTCCCCTCGCCCGTCTGGTTCGCGATCGCGACGGCGGCAGCAAGCGTCGCTTACGCCGCGCGCGGGTGGGCCTGCCGCGTCGCCCTGATGACGGGCGCGCTCGCGCTGGGCGCGGGGATCCTGTCGGCCCGCGTCCACGAGCCGGCCCGCGACTCCATCGAACGCCTCGCCCCGCCCGACGCCTGGCTCACCGGGCCGATCGTCCGCGTCGAGGGCACGCTCGAGTCCGACCCGAGGCTGGTCCAACCGAACCGGACCGAGCTCGACCTGCCGATGGACTCGGGCCCGGGCACCGCGATGATCGTCCGCGTTTGGCGCACCGAAACGCCCGCGGGCTGGACGGCCGCGAGCGGACGCGTCCGCGTCTTCGCGCGCGCCGACGTGACAGGTCTCGACGCCGGCGACGGCGTCCGCGTCACGGGCTCGCTCGCCCCGCTCGAGCCGCCGAGCAACCCGGGCGCAATCGACTTCCGATCGCTCGCGCGCTCGGGCGGGTTCGCCGGCTCGATCTCGGTCCCCGACGCGGCGCTCGTGGAGCGCGCCGAGGTCACGGGCGTGCTCCGCGGCGCGCAGGCGGCGTGGTTCTCGTTCCGGGCCGACGTCCGCGCCCGGAGCCTCCGCGCCCTCGGGCTGACGCCCGGCGACCCCGGCGACGCGCTCGTCGGCGCGATCGTGCTCGGGTACGCCGACCCCGTGCTCGACCCGCATGTCGAGGCCTTCCGGCGCGTCGGCGTGGCGCACCTGCTGGCGATCTCGGGGTTCCACATCGCCGTGCTCGCCGGGCTCGCGCTCGTCGCCGTGCGCGCGTCGGGCGACCGGGGCTGGCTCGAGCCCGCGATCGTCATGCTCGTCGTGCTGCTCTACGTCTTCGTGCTGCCCGCGAAGACCCCGATCCTGCGCTCGGCGATGATGGTCCTGCTCTTGCTCGGCGCCGAGACCGCCGGGCGACGCTACGACCGGCTCACCGTGCTCGCGTGGGCGGGCGTCGCCCTGCTGATCTGGCGCCCGCTCGACCTGTTCAACATCGGGTACCAACTCTCGATGTCGATCACCGCGGTGCTGCTCGCGATGGGCGAGCACGAGCGGATCCGTCGGGCGCGGGACATCCGCCGAGTTCTTGACCCGTCGGGGTCCGTTCGCCGCGTGCCACGGTTCATCCGCGTTCCGGCGCGCTGGGTGCTGGGCTACGGGCGCACGTGCGTCGCGTGCTGGCTCGTCGCGGCGCCGATCATCATGGCGCACCTGCACGTCTTCAGCCCCCTCGCGCCGCTCGCGACGATGCTGACCATGCCGCTCGTGCTGATCACGCTTCAGCTGGGCTACCTCGCGGCGCTCGTCGGGATCGTCGTCGGCCCGGTGGGGTTCCTCTCGGGTCTCGCGGGGTGGATGGGCGCCCGCACCGTTGAGTTCGTCTCGTGGACGGATGCGCTCGACTGGGCGTCGGTCCGCACCGGCCCGGTCTCGACGCTCTGGGCGCTCGTCGCGGCGTGCGTCGCGTTCTGGGCCGCGTCGCGCTGGCGCTGGCGTGACCCGGTCGCGTGGGCGCTGCTGCTCGCGATGACGGCGTGGGCGTTCGGCGAGATGCGCACCGCCGAGCGCCCGGGCCCCGCCGTCGCGCTGCGGATCGACGCCATCGACGTGGGCAACGGCTCGTGCTATCTCATCCGCTCGGGCGATCGCTCGCTGCTGTGGGACGCCGGCTCCCTCTCACCCGGCATCGCGGACCGCGTCATCGACCCCGCGCTGCGGGCCCTGGGGATGCGCTCGATCGACGCCGCCGTGATCACGCACGCGAACCTGGACCACTTCAACGCCCTGCCCGACCTCGCCGCGTCGTTCGGGATCGACCTCGTCTACACGACCGACGTCTTCGTGCGCGCCGCGGACGCGAACCCGCGCAGCCAGCCCGCGATCGCGCTCGACCAACTCCGCGAGCAAGGCGTCCGCATCGAGACGCTCGGCGCGGGCGACACCCTCACCCTGGGCAGCGCCCGCGTGGACGTCCTCTGGCCGCCCGACAATCTGCCCGCGCGCGGGATCACCGCGATCAACGACACCTCGCTCGTCGCCCGCTTCGCCGTCGCGACCAGCGCGGGCGAGCGATCCGCGCTGATGACCGGCGACATCCAGGCCGCGGGCATCCTCGGCGTCATGGCATCACTCGGCGAGCCCGCCCGCGCGGACGTCATCGAGATGCCGCACCACGGCAGCGTCTCCTTCGAAGCCGCCGCGCTCATCGAAGCGCTCGACCCGGCCGTCGTGCTCCAATCCACAGGCCCGGACCGAGCCCGCGAGCCGGCGTGGGCGGGCTTGCAGCGTGGGCGGTCCTGGTGGGTCACCGCCGAGCACGGCGCGGCGTACGCCGAGCTCGGGCTCGATGGTTCCGTCACGTCCGGCGCCATGATCGAACGGCGCTAGGGGCGCTGGTCGAGCTGCCGCAACGCGCCCTGGATCCGATCCCGGTCCCGGCTCGACGTCGCCCGATCGAGCGCGCGGGCGAGGTAGGTCTTCGCCGCGTCGATCCCGCTCGCCCGCTGCACGTACCCCGCGATCTCGAGCATATCGAACCCGCCCTGCCCGTCGCGCAGGTTCGCGTCCATCGGCCCGATGACCGACGAGTCCGCCGACGTCAGGAACCGGGCGCGGGCGGCGTTCCAGAACACGTCCGCGTTCACGGCGTCGCGCTTCGCCTCGTCGCCCATCATCTCGTACGCCGTCATCGCGGCGCGGAACCGGCGCTCTCGGAACAACGCGCCCAGCGCCGCTTCGGCGCCGGCGCTGGTGAGCTTGTCCGGCGCGTGCTCGAGCAGCGACGCCGCCAGCCGCGCCGCGTCGTCGTCCCGCCCGGACATCACGAGCAGGCGCAGGGCGGTCGCGTAGTCCTCGTCCCGCACCGCCGCCGCCCGGGCTTCGTCGATCGATCCGTGCTCGAGCGTCGAGACGGCGTCGAGCCCGGGCTCCACCTCGCCGCGCTTGGGGGGCGTCGAGATCGTCATGAGCGGATCGCCGATCGCCGCGATCCGCCACGGGGGCCCGGAGTCCACCCGCCCCGCCGCGGCCCACGCGAACCCGGCGCGCAAGCGTCGTGCGAACATCGGCGTGGGCACGAACCCCTGCAAAAATGGCTCGTCCACCGCGCCGAACGCCGCGTACGCCCCGTGCGCCATCAGCCGCCCGCCCACCGTCCGGTCGTTGCCCGGGCGCTGGAACGCGAACGAGTGCACGAGGTGCACCGCCGCGGGCCGCTCGAGCACGGGCATGTCGCCCGAGCCCAGGTCGCCCGGGTCGAGCGCGAAGAAGGTGGGCAGCCCCTTGGAGTTGATGAGCACGATGTCCGCCGAGACGCCGTGCGAGACGGCGTGCCGCCAGTTCGCCGCGCCGTTGTCGGGCATGTCGTGCACGCGGGCGCTCAGGCCCGCCTTCTTGAGTTCCTCGCCCGCCTCGGTCCCGTCGTACTGGTTCCAGGGCGAGCCCCCCGGGTACCCGTCGAACACCCACCCCGACTGCATGGGCAGGAAGATCGCGCACATGGCGCGGTAGGCCGATTCGCTCGCGTCGCCGGGGACTTGCGAGCACCAGGCCCACCGGCTGCCCTCGCCGCGCGACGTGTGCCGCCCGATCCGGTCCGTCATCGCGACGTGCGAGCGCTGCCCGGCGTCCTCGAAGCGGATCTTCGCCGGCGTGTTCATCGCGAGCGTGACCGCCTCGATCTCGTCGTGCACGCCCGCCCACGCGAGCCTCGCGGCGTCCAGATCGTCCTCGATCGCGCGCGCCAATTCGTCCGCCTGCTCGTGCGAATACACCCGGTCGATGTCCATGAACGGCGCGTCCACGAAGACGATCGGGCACAGGTGCGCCGACGCGAGCGCCAGCCCGCCCGCCCACGCGGGGTCGTCCGTGTCCATCACGACGACGCCGGGCGGGGCGTACCCGGCGGCGCGCATCAGCGAGATCGCCTCCTCGCGCGATCGCACCACGCTCGCGACGTCCATCGAGCGCGTCCAGGCGAGCGTGAGCCGGTCCTGCAGCTCGCCCCGGCCGGTCGGCAACGCCTCGATCAGCTCGCGCGGCGTCTCGGGCTCGCCCTCGGGGTCCTCGCCCGGGTTGGCCTCGCCGTCCTTGTCCAGCTCCGAGCTGGGCACGAACCCGCCCGCCGCCTCGAGCGGGTCGAGCTCGGGAGCCGGGATCCGGGGCCCCCGGCTCGCGAGGCTCTCGTCCGCCTCTTCCGACGCCGCCGAGCGCTCGAGGATCACGATCTCCTCGGGCTCGTACGCGCGCACGAACCGCCCGATGCGGACCGACGCCCGGTGCGACCCGTCGTCGATCAGCACGGGGTAGCGGCTCACGCCCGCCCAGCCCTCGACCGCGCGCACGTACGACGCCAGGTCCTGCGCGATCACGACCACGGGGATCGACACCTGCGTCCGGTGCGTCAGCGACGCCCGCACCCCGAGCGCGAGCCCGGGCGGCAGCTCGGACAGGTCGAGCCGGGGCGGGTTGTCCGCCGGCTGGGCGAGCAGCGCCCCCCCCGCGAGCAGCGCGGCCGACGCCGCCACAATCCTGGACAAGCATGCCATCGGCACACACTAGCACGCCGGGCGATCCAACCCCCGGCGTACACTCGCCCCGTGCCCAGCATCCGCGAGCCAGAATTCGCCGACTTCGTCGCCGACCAGCGCGCCGCGCACCCGACCGCGACGCTCGCGGTCCCCGTCGGCGTCCGCCTGCTTTCGGACCAGATCACGCCCGTGCTCGCCTACCGGCGCCTCGTCAGCGCCGACGAGCGGACCGCCCCGTCCTTCCTGCTCGAGTCGGTCGAGGGGGGCGAGCGCCAGGGCCGCCACTCCATCCTCGGCGCCCAGCCCGTCATCGAGGTCGTCGCGTTCGGGCACGCCGTCACCGTGACGGACCGGAGAACATCCGACGCGCGCCGGACCGAGCGCCAGGCGGACCCGATGAGCACCCTCCGCCAGCTGAGCGAGGGCATCCGCATCGCC
The DNA here is from genome assembly GCA_040219655.1 of Phycisphaerales bacterium. Lineage (GTDB taxonomy): Bacteria > Planctomycetota > Phycisphaerae > Phycisphaerales > UBA1924 > BQJQ01. The sequence continues at coordinate 246,054 of JAVJSB010000001.1, forward strand.
GTGCCCCCGGGCGCGATCGAGCGCAAGGACCTGCCCGCGTGCCCGCTGGGCGGGTGGTTCGGGTACGCGAGCTACGACACGGTGCGCTACGCCGAGCCCGTCAAGCTGCACCCCAAGAACGCCCCGCGCGACGACCGGCGTCTGCCCGACCTGCACTTCGGGCTCTACCCGGGCGTCGTCGCGTTCGACAACGTGGACAAGCTCGTGCACGTCGTCCAGCTGGCGCTGGTCGAGCCCGGCGACGACCCCGCCGAGGTCTACCGCCGGACCGTTGAGACGCTCGAGGCCCGCGTCGCGCAGGTCCAGACGCACGTCAAGCCCCTCTTGTCCGGGCGCGTCGGGCCCGCCGCCGCGGTTGACGCCGAGCCCATGCCCTCGAACACCACGCGCGCCGAGCACCGCGCCATGGTCGAGCGCGCCAAGGAATACATCCGCGCGGGCGACATCTTCCAGGTCGTGCTCGGGCAGCGCTTCGAGCGCACGACGAGCGTGGACCCGTTCGATGTCTACCGCGCCCTGCGCGCCGTGAACCCGAGCCCGTACATGGTGTATCTGCAGGCCGCGGGCACGATCCTCGTCGCGTCGAGCCCGGAGATCCTCTGCCGCGTGCGCGACGAGGGGTCGTTCGGGCAACCCAGGATGATCGTGACGAACCGCCCGCTCGCCGGCACGCGGAAGCGCGGGCGCACGCCCGAAGAAGACCTCGCGCTCGAACGCGACCTGCTCGCGGACGCCAAGGAGCGCGCCGAGCACGTCATGCTCGTCGATCTGGGTCGCAACGACGTGGGCCGCGTCTGCAAGCCCGGCACCATCGAGCTGTCGGACGTCATGTCCATCGAGCGCTACAGCCACGTCATGCACATCAGCTCGACCGTCACCGGCGAATTGCGCGCCGACCAGGACTGCTGGGACGCGCTCCGCGCCGCGCTGCCCGTGGGCACGATCTCGGGCGCGCCCAAAATCCGTGCGATGCAGATCATCGACGAGCTCGAGAAGATCCGCCGCGGGCCGTACGGCGGGGGTATGGGCTGGGTCGGGCTCGACGGGCAGATGGACATCGCCCTCGCCCTGCGCACCATTGTCGTCCCTACCGACCTCTACAACCCCGGGTCCCCCAGCGCCCAATGGACCTACCACGTCCAGGCGGCGGGCGGCATCGTCGCAGACTCGGATCCCGACGCCGAGTTCATGGAAACGGTGAACAAGGCGGCGGCGCTGGGGCGGGCGATTGATGTCGCCGAATCCGCGTTCTCGGACGCTCCGGGGCCCTGAACCAGAAAAACCCCAGAACCAGGCGTGAGCGGCGGGCGTGGATGTCGCTGTATCTCATGGAGAGGGGAGTCGGCCTCAATCCCATCCGAGGCCGACCCGCGAGCGAGGTTGGCGCCCGGGTCCACGGTGGGTTGGACCCGGCGCCATCGCTCGCGCACGTCAGAGCCCGCACGCCACCATGTGACGCGCGGGCTCGAGTGGTGATTCATTCGATGTGCGACACGAGCCCTCTCGGGCCCATGGTCAGTCACAGCTCGGATCCGAAGGGATCCGACCCAGTTCAAATCGCTTGCTTGAGCGCCGTCGCGGGCTTGAACCCGCAGGTCGTGGACTCGGGGATCTGCATGGGCTCGCGGGTCGCGGGGTTCATGCCCTGGCGGGCGGCGCGGATCTTCTTGGTGAAGGTGCCGAACCCGGCGATCGCGACCTTCTCGTCGCGCTTGATGCCGTCGGAGATGCACGCGATGACGGTGTCGATCGCCTGGGACGCTTCGGACTTCGAAACCTCGAGCTCGGAGGCGACGGCTTCGATCAGGTCAGACTTGTTCATGGGATCCTCCCAAATGGGTTGCCTCGGGCGGACGCTGCCCGGTCCTGATGGGATCGGCCCCGGGCGCGGGCGGCCGCCACTTTTGCCGTTCGCCCAAACGGGTGCCCGGCCCGCGGCCGCGGTATCCTGTTGGCATGACGGAGCTTGCGGGCCCGCCCCGCGTGATCGTGACCGAGCCCATCCCGGCGGACCCGATCGCCTGGCTCGGCGAGCGGGCGGACGTTGCCGAGATCCCTTGTGACCACCCCGAGTTCCGGGGGTCGCTGGCGGACGCGGCGGGCCTGGTCGTCCGCACGCACACGCGGGTGGACGCCGCGCTGCTCGACGCCGCCCCGCGCCTGCGGGTGGTGGGACGCGCGGGCGTGGGCGTGGACAACATCGACCTGAACGCCTGCCAGCGGCGCGGCGTCGCGGTCGTGAACACCCCCGAAGCGAACACCGACGCCGTCGTGAGCTACGTCTGGTCGTGGGTGCTCTCGACGGTCCGCCCGGTGGTGCGGGTGGCGCCGCCCGTCGCGGACTGGGCGGGCGTTCGCGCCCAGTCTGTGGTTCCCCGCGAGATCCCCGGGCTGACACTTGGTGTCTACGGCGTCGGGCGGATCGGGTCGCGCGTCGCGCGCGTGGGCGTCGCGCTCGGGATGCGCGTGCTGTGTCACGACTTGCTGGAGGTCGAGGCAATCAACGGCGCCGAGCCCGTCTCGCGCGAGACGCTGCTCGCGAGCGCGGACGTGCTCTCGCTGCACGTGGACGGGCGGCGGTCCAACCGCGGGCTGATCGACGCCGAGGCGCTCGAGCACGTGAAGCCCGACGTCACGATCGTGAACACCGCGCGGGGGATGATCATCGACCCGACGGCGCTCGCGGCGTTCCTGGCGTCGCACCGCGACGCGCGCGCGTTGCTGGACGTTCATGATCCAGAGCCCATCCCGGCGGATCACCCGCTGGTCGGGTTGCCCAACGCGGAGCTGTCGCCGCACGTCGCCGCGGCGACGGCGGGGGCGAAGGAGCGCATGGGGTGGGTCGTCGCCGACGTCTGGCGGGTGCTCGAGGGGCACGAGCCCGCGTTCCGCGTCGTCTGAGCGTCACCCGCGTCGGAGTTCTTCCGCGGCGAGCTTTCGCTGCTCGGCGTCGGCGTAGCGCTTCTTGATCCCCGGCATGAGGCCGCCCGAGAGCGCGCCGAAGAGCGCTCCGGGCGCGGTCAGCACGAGCCAGACGTGCGTCGGCTGATCGAGGAAGATCATCGCGACGGCGCCCGTGACGACGAGCGCGGCGCTGATGACGATCGCGGTCCAGAAGAACGCCATGACGAAGGCGCGTCCCCTGCCCGCGGCGGCGAGCGGCCCGCAGACGCCGCCCCCGATCCCGCCGAGCAGGCTCCCTCCAACGCCCCCGACGATCGCGCCGGCGATGCCGGCGCCCTGTTCGGTCCACCACGGGTCCATCAGTCGGTTCCTTTCGTTTGGGTCTCACGCAGGGTGTCACGCAATCGGCGCGCGCCCGAGGGCGTCAGCTCGCCGCGCTCGACGAGCGACGCGAGCAGCGACGCGACCGGGTCGGGCGCGGCGCCCTCCACGACGGCGCGGAGCCGCTCGATCGTCCGGTCCAGGCGGGCCCGGATCGTCGGGTAGCTCACGCCGTACGACTCGCCCAGGCCCTTGAGCGACCCGGACTGGAGCACGAGCTCGCAGATCAGGTCGAGGTCCTCGCGGGGGAGCCGGGTGAGCGGGTGCTCCGTCTCGGGTCGGTCCTCTTTGTTGAATCCTAAAGCCATCTTGAACAATGTTGATAGGTAGCTTTCGGAATGTCAAGGACACATTTGATTTTTTGAATGCTTCGGGGGCGTCGGGCTCGCTCCGGGGTCGTGGGGGGCGATCGGGGCCGTACGATCCCGGGTGGATCCACCGACCAGCGTGCAATTGGGCGTGAACATCGACCATGTCGCCACGGTGCGGCAGGCGCGGTACCCCGGGCAGCCCGAACCCTCCGAGGATCGGGGTGAGCCCGATGTGGTCCGCGCGGCCCACGAGGCCGAGCTTGGCGGCGCGGACGGCATCACCGTGCACCTGCGCGAAGACCGGCGGCACGTGCAGGACCGCGACGTCGAGCTGCTCCGCCGGCTCGTCAAGGTGCGCCTGAACCTGGAGATGGCGGCGACGGACGAGATGGTCGGGATCGCGCGGGCCATCGAGCCGCACACGGCGATGCTCGTGCCCGAGGGGCGCCAGGAGGTGACGACGGAGGGCGGGCTGGACGTCGCGGGTCAGACGGACCGGCTCCGCGGGGTCGTGGGGCGGCTGCGCGACGCCGGGCTGATCGTGTCGGCGTTCATCGACGCCGAGCCCGAACAGGTGGACGCGGCGGCGGACGTGGGGTTCGACGTCTGCGAGGTGCACACGGGCCCGTACGCCGAGGCTTTCGCCGCGTGCGGGGGCGATACGCGCCGCGGGGCGCTCGCGTCGGCGATCGCGGCGGTCGAGGAGGCCGGGGTTCGCGTCCGCGAGCGTGGCATGCGGTTCAACGCCGGGCACGCGCTGAACTACCACAACGTCGGGCCCATCGCGGCGTTGCCCGGGCTCGCCGAGCTGCACATCGGGCACGCGATCGTCAGCCGATCGGTCTATGTCGGGCTCCGGACGGCGGTTGCGGACATGAAGCGCGCGATCGCGTCGGCGTCTCGCGGCGCGGGGTGAGCCTGGACCCGGGCGGGCGACCCACCTGTTTGGGGCGCTCGCCGAGGGGCGACTTCGCGACGTCGGGCTTTGAGCGCGCCGGGTCAAGGGATACAGTGCATCCATGCCCCGAAGCTCCACCCGGTCGCGCGCCGCGGCGCGCGCCGTTGAGACGAAACCCGCCCGCCCGGCCGCCCGCGGCGCGAGCAAACGCGAGCCCGACGCCACGCCGATGACCTACGCGGGTGCGGTCCGGTGGCTCGACGAGCGCACCAATGTCGAGGCGATGCGTCCCGGCCGCGTGACCAGCGAGGCGTTCAAGCTCGATCGGATGCGCGCGTTGCTCGCGAACCTCGGGAACCCGCACGAGGCGATCAAGCTCGTGCACGTCGCGGGGTCCAAGGGCAAGGGGAGCGTGTGCGAGATGCTCGCCAGCTGCCTCGGCGCGTGCGGGTACACCACGGGCCTGTTCACGAGCCCCCACCTGACGGACGTGCGCGAGCGTGTGCGCCTCGGCGGCGAGCCGATCACGCAGTACAGCTTCGCCCAGCAGATGAACGCCATCCGGGAGGCGGCGGAGAAACTCCCGGCGAAGCTCGGCGAGGCGACCTACTTCGAGCTGCTCACCGCGCTCGCGTTCCGGTTCTTCGCCGAGAAAGCCGTGGACGTCGCGGTGATCGAGGTCGGGCTGGGCGGTCGGCTGGATTCGACGAACGTCATCACGCCCGAGGTCAGCGCGATCACGACGATCCAGCTCGAGCACACGCAGTTGCTGGGCGACACGCTCGCGAAGATCGCCAGGGAGAAGGCGGGCATCATGAAGCCCGGCGTGACGACGATCACCGTCCCGCAGGAGGACTCGGTGATGGAGGTCTTCCGGGCGCACGCCGAGGAAGTCGGCGCGACGCTCGCGGTGCTGGGCGAGGACATCGACTACTCGTGGCGGTTCGTGGCGTCGCACGACATGGGCCCGCACGCGCGGGTGAGCGTCTCGACGCCTCGGACGGACTACGAGCACCTCGCGGTGCCGCTGCCGGGCGAGCACCAGGCGGCGAACTGCGGCGTGGTGCTCGCGCTGCTGGACCGCCTGCGCGAGGGGGGTTTTGAGGCGCCCGAGCGCGACGTCGCCGTGGGTCTGGCCAGCACACCCCGCAACGGGCGGCTCGAGCAGGTGCTCGATTCCCCGCGGATCTTGGTGGACGGGGCGCACACGCCGGTGTCGCTCGGGGCGCTCGTGAAGTCGATCGGCGCGCACGTGCGGTACGACTCGATGGTGGTGATCTTCGGGTGCGCGGCGGACAAGGACATCGACGGCATGCTCGCGGAGGTCTCGCGCGGGGCGGACAAGGTGATCTTCACGCGCGCGGCGGACAACCCGCGGGCCGCGGACCCCGCCGATCTCTCGCGCCGGTTCGGGGAGATGTCCACGAAGATGTCGCAGGTCGAGCCGACGCTGAAGGACGCGATCAACACCGCCGCCCGCGCGGTGGGACGCGAGGACCTGATCTGCATCACGGGCAGCTTCCATCTCGCGGGCGAGGCGAAGAAGCTCGTCCATCAGATGCTCGAACGCAAGCGCCGCGGCGTGTCCTGAGCGATGATCGCTGTCGCGACGTTTTTCGTCGTTCTGATCTTGTCGTTGATTATCGTGCGCGTCGCGTCGGTGGCGTTGTCGCTCACGGGTCTGAGCCGGGAGGCGGCGCGGTTCCAGGCCCGCAGCGCGTGGACGGGCACGGGGTTCACGACCGCCGAGTCCGAGTCGGTGGTGGGGCACCCTGTGCGGCGGCGGATCGTGTCGGTGCTGATGGTGCTCCGCGGCGCGGGGCTGGTGACGGCGGCGTCGGCGCTGATGCTCTCGTTCGCGGGCGCGCGCAACAGCGCCGCCGATCTCGAGCGGTTCGCGGTGCTCCTCGTCGGGCTCGCGCTCATCTGGCTCGTCTCGATGAGCCGGTGGGTGGACCGGTGGCTGACGCGTGCGATCCGGTGGTGGATCGGGCGGTATACCGACGTGGACGTGCGGGACTTCGGGTCGATCATGCACCTGGCGGGGGGGTACGACATCGCCGAGGTGCACGTGAGCGAGGACGACTGGCTCGCCGGGCGGACGCTGGAGGATCTGCGCCTGCCCGAGGAGGGGCTGATGGTGCTGGGGATCCAGTCGGCCGACGGGGAGTACCACGGCGCGCCGCGCGGGCGGACGGAAGTCGAGCCCGGGCAGACGGTGATCATGTATGGTCGGGGTGACCGGATCGCGTCGCTCGATCAGCGGCGCAAGGATCTGGCGGGCGAGGCCGACCGTCGGTCGGCGATGGTCGCCCAGCACGAGCAGGAAGCCGAGGACGCCCGCCGGCTCGAGCAAGAGCGGGCGGAGGAGGGCGAGCAATGACGCGGAGACTGTTGGTCGTGGCGGGCGCCGGGATGATCGCGCTCGCCGGGTGCGAGTCGAGCACGGGTCGCACCGAGCTGGCGCGGGGCGTGACCCCGCCCGCCGAGCCGACGGCGTTCCTGGACGTCGCCGTCTACACCGACACGACGCCCGCGGCGTACCGGGAGCTGGGGCGCGTGTACGCGTCGGCCGAGGCGCGCTACGAGCACCGGATCGAGAACGCCGAGCGTTTGGCGCTGGCCGAGCTCCGCAAGCGGGCGGGCGAGATCGGGGCGAACGCGATCATCGAGGTGCAGCAGGAGATCAGCGAGCAGGACGGGCAGCCCGTGCGGTCGGTCTCGGGATCGTTCGAGGATTCGTCGCGGGACCTGCTGCGCCCGGGCGGGGGCGACCTGGCGGCGACGCGACCGGTCTACCGCGTGCGGATGACGGCGATCGCCGTGCGGACCGACGGGACCTGAACCGGGGGCCGGTTCGGGGAGCCCGCGGTGGGTGCGTGGGCGGCGGCGTATACTCGCCCGCGATGAACGCCGGAGGGCCCATCTCGCCGCTTCCGAAGGGCCCAAGCCCCCGTTGACGCGCGCGCCGAGAGTGATTCTCACACCGGGCTCCGCGTCGGCGGGGCCCGCGTTCGTTAACGACCCGCTCCCCATCCCCGCAACCTCTTCCACGAGATCCAGCGATGACGACCCAGACCGAGGCGCGAGCCAAGCACAAATACACCGCCAAGCTCGCCGGCGACATCGAAACGCGCTGGCAGGCGTGGTGGGACGAGCAAGGCACGTTCGTGACGCCCAACCCGGGCGACGCGGGGTTCGATTCGTCCAAGCCCAAGTTCTACTGCCTGGACATGTTCCCGTATCCGTCGGGCGCCGGGCTGCACGTGGGGCACCCGGAGGGGTACACCGCGAGCGACATCATCAGCCGCCACAAGCGGATGACGGGCCACAACGTGCTGCACCCGATGGGGTGGGACGCCTTCGGGCTGCCCGCCGAGCAGTACGCCGTGCAGACGGGCGTGCACCCGGCGGAGACGACGAAGAAGTCGATCGACAACTTCCGGCGGCAATTGAAGCGGTTCGGGTTCAGCTACGACTGGTCGCGCGAGCTGGGCACGATCGACGAGGACTTCTACCGCTGGACGCAGTGGATCTTCCTGCGCATCTACGACAGCTGGTTCGACCCCGAGGCGGACAGCGGGCACGGCAAGGGGCGTCCGATCGCCGAGCTGATCGAGCAGTTCATGACGAACGCGCGCCCGATCCGCGTGAACCCGGACGCCGCCGAGCACGACAACGACACCAAGGCCCGCTCGTGGGACACCTGGGACTCGATGACGACGGACGAGCAACGCCTCGTCGTCGATTCGTACCGGCTGGCGTACCTGGGCGAGCAGACGGTGAACTGGTGCCCCAAGCTCGGCACGGCGCTGGCGAACGAGGAGGTCATCGACGGCCGGTCGGAGCGCGGGAGCTTCGAGGTGTACCGCAAGCCGCTGCGTCAGTGGATGTTCCGGATCACGGCGTACGCGGACCGCCTGCTCGCCGGGCTCGCGGACGTCGATTGGCCCGAGTCCACGCGGATCCAGCAGACGGAATGGATCGGGCGCTCGGAGGGGGCGGAGGTCGACTTTGCGCTCGCGGACCCGCCCGCCGGCGCAGACGAGGCGTTACGGGTGTACACGACGCGTCCCGACACGATCTTCGGCGCGACATACATGGTCGTCGCGCCCGAGCACCCGCTGGTCGGCGCGGTGCTGCTGGACCCGCCCGCGGGGACGGACGCGGGCACGGTCCGGACGTACGCCGAGGAAGCGCGGAACCGGTCGGACGTCGAGCGGCAGGAGTCCAAGGAGAAAACCGGCGTGCCGCTGGGCATCGACGTCGTGAACCCCGCGACGGGCGAGCGCATCCCGGTGTGGGTCGCGGACTACGTGCTCATGGGCTACGGCACGGGCGCGATCATGGCGGTGCCCTCGGGCGACGAGCGCGACTTCGAGTTCGCCAAGGCGTTCAACCTGCCGATCGTGGACGTGGTCTACCCGACGACGGTGATGGCGATCGCGTACGCCGCGGAGCACGCGAGGGAGGACGAGCCGGGCGGGTGGCAGACGCTGATGGCGGACTTTGTCGGGCACGTGACGAGCGAGAGCGTGCCGCCCGAGAAGTTCGAGGCGGCGTTGGGCGTCGTGCGCACGCGCCGCAAGACCGCCGACGACGCCCCGAACATGCGAGGCGGGGTGCAGGCGGAGTGGCTGCTCACCATCGCGGACATGGGCGAGCCCGACCTCGCGTCGATCCGCGCGCGTTTCGCGGGCAAGCGCCACTGGGACGCCTCCGGGGCGGCGTTCACCGGCGCCGGGCGCGCGGTCAACAGCGCGAACGACGAGGTCAGCCTCAACGGGCTCAGCGTCCCCGAAGCCAAGGCGACCATCATCGAGTGGATGGAGTCCAAGGGCATCGGCAACGGGAAAGTCAACTACCGCCTCCGCGACTGGCTCTTCTCCCGCCAGCGCTACTGGGGCGAGCCCTTCCCGATCGTCTTCGATGAGAACGGGCATCATCACCCGGTGCGCGCGGAGTCGTTGCCCGTCGCGCTGCCCCCGATGGCGGACTATCAGCCGATCGAATCGCAGGACCCCCAGCCGCTCTTGGCGAAGGCGACGGACTGGCTGCACACTACGGCGGGCGAGGCGGGCGTCGATTCGCTCCCGGCGGACGCGAAGGTCACCCGCGAAACCAACACCATGCCCGGGTGGGCCGGCAGCTGCTGGTATCAGCTGCGCTACTGCGACCCGAAGAACGAATCGCGGTTCGTCGGGCTGGACGCGGAGCGCTACTGGATGGGCGCCGAGGCGAAGAACCCGGGCGTGGACCTGTACATCGGCGGCGCCGAGCACGCGGTGCTGCACCTGCTCTACGCGCGCTTCTGGCACAAGGTGCTCTACGACCTCGGGGCCGTGAGCACGCCCGAGCCGTTCGCGAGGCTGTTCCACCAGGGGCTGATCACGAGCTTCGCGTTCCAACGCAAGGACAAGACGCTCGTCCCCGTCGATGAGGTCGAGAACAAGGGCACGGAAGAGGCGCCCGAGTGGGTCGAGACGGCGACGGGCGAGCGGGTCGGCCAGATCACCGCGAAGATGTCCAAGAGCCTGAAGAACGTCGTGAACCCGGACGACGTGATCGAGCAGTACGGGGCGGACACGTTCCGGTTGTACGAGATGTACATGGGCCCGCTGGAGGCCTCCAAGCCATGGAACACGAAGGACACGATCGGGCTGTTCCGGTTCTGCCAGAAGCTGTGGCGGCTGTGCGTGGATGAGGAGACGGGCGCGCCGCGCTTCGCAGACGAGGCGGACGCGACCACAGAGAAGAAGCTGCACCGGATGATCGACAAGGTCGGGCGCGACATCGATCGCCTGGCGTTCAACACGGCGATCGCGGCGATGATCGAGTTTGTGAACGCCGCCGATCGGCTGACGCGGGATCAGATGGACCGGTTCGCGCGCACGCTGAGCCCGTTCGTGCCGCACATCGCCGAGGAACTCTGGGCGAAGCTCGACAAGACCGAGCCGATGGGCTCTGTGGCGCTGCAGCCCTGGCCCGAGGTGGATCACGAGATGCTCGTCGATGACGAGATCGAGATCCCCGTGCAGATCCTGGGCAAGGTGCGGTCGAAGATCGTCGTGCCGGCGGGCGCGGATCAGAAGTCGATGGAAGAAGCGGCGCTGGCGGACCCGCGGATCGTCGAGCTCCTCGAGGGCAGGACGGTGCGGAAGGTGATCGTGGTGCCGGGGCGGATGGTGAACATCGTCGCGAACTGAATCATGTCCGGGCCCTTCGGCCCGGAGCCGCTGTTGTGATGGTGGATGGGAGTGTTGAGATGCGTCGAGTGCTCGGTGTGTGTTGTGTGATCGCGGGGGTGTTCGGGGCGTCGGCGTGCGCTGCTGAGCCGACGCTGCGACAGTCGCCCGACGACCTGCTCGCGGGCGAGGTCATGGCGGTCTGCTACTCGGGCTTCCGCGCCGGGCAGCACCCCGACCGGGGCGAGGGCGCGGTGAACCCCACCGACGAGCAGATCCTCGAGGACCTCCGGATCCTCGAGCGCGACACGCCCTTCCGCCTGCTGCGCGTGTACGACAGCCAGGAGAACTCGGAGACGACCCTCCGCCTGATCGAGGAGCACGGGCTGCCGTTCAAGGTGCTGCTCGGGGCGTGGCTGAGCGCCGAAGTCAGCAACCCCAACTGCCCCTGGATGCCCGAGCCCTATCCGGACGCGGTGCTCGAAGCGAACAAGGCGGCGAACGCCGCGGAGATCGCGCGGGCGATCCGACTCGCCAACGCGTACCCCGAGATCGTCGTCGCCGTCAACGTGGGCAACGAGGCGCTGGTTGAGTGGAACGACCACATGGTGCCCGAAGAGCAGGTCGTCGCGTACGTGCGCGAGGTGAAGGCCGCGATCGATCAGCCCGTGACCGTCGCGGACAACTACGACTGGTGGGCGCGCCACGGCGAGCGCCTCGCCAAAGAGCTCGACTTCGTCTCGGTCCACATCTACCCCGTCTGGGAGAACAAGGGCATCGACGAGGGCCTGGGCTACGGCGTTGAGAACATGCGACGCGTCCGCGAAGCCCTGCCCGACGCGACGCTCGTCATCACCGAGGCGGGGTGGGCGACCACCGCGAGCGAGTTCGGCGAGCGCGCTTCCGAAGCGCACCAGCAGCGCTACTACCGCGAGCTCGACGCGTGGGCCCGCGACATGAACATCACGACGTTCTTCTTCGAGGCCTTCGACGAGAGCTGGAAGGGCGACCCGAACAACCCCATGGGCGCCGAGAAGCACTGGGGTCTGTTCTTCGAGGACCGCACGCCCAAGCGGGCCGTTCGCCAATGGTCCGACGAGCAGCGCGCGCCCGGGCGATGATCCGGGGCGGGTTCTAGGATCGCCCGATGACGAACCCTTACGACACGTACACGTCCCCGCTGGCGAGCCGCAACGCGAGCCCGGAGATGCTTCGGATCTGGTCGGCGCGGCACAAGTTCAACACATGGCGCCGGATCTGGCTCGCCATCGCCGAGGCGCAGCACGAGGTCACGAAGGACCGCGGTGGCCCGGCTCGCCGAGCCGGGTCCGAGGGTGGCTCTGTGGGCCCAGCCGGGTCCGAGGGCGGCTCCATTGACCCGACCGGGTCGGCGGGCGATCCGCCCGGCTCGGCGAGCCGGGCCACCACGGGTCCGCTTGTCACGAAGGAGCAACTCGAAGAACTCCGCGCCGTCGTCGAGCGGGGCATCACGGACGAGGAGCTGGCGCGGGCGGCGGAGCTGGAGCGCGAACTGCGCCACGACGTGATGGCCCACGTGCACTGCCTGGGAGAGTCATGCCCGGAGGCGAAGGGGATCATCCATCTGGGGTGTACGAGCCAGGATGTGGTGTGCAACGCGGACTGGACCATTCTCGAAGATGCTGTGCAGGCCATCAGGTACAAGCTCGCGCGCGCCGTGGTTGATCTTGCGGGTCAGGCGGAACGATACAAGGGGCTGCCAGCCCTCGCGTTCACGCACTACCAGGCGGCTCAGCCCACCACTGTTGGAAGGCGCGCAGCCCAATGGTCGTACGAGCTGTCCATTGGCTTTGAGCGTCTCCTTGATTTCTTCCACCACTTTCGTGCCCGGGGTCTTCGTGGTGCGACCGGAACGCAAGCGTCCTTCAAGCAACTCTTTGCCGGCGTTGATGCGATGCCAGGCCGAAAGGTGCCGGCGGTTGATGCGTTTGAAGCTGTCTTTGCGTCGCGACTCGAGATTGACAACGACCGAGATCCGCATCAGCTGACCACGCAAACGTACCCCCGCATCACGGACACGTTTGTGCTCGCCGACCTTGCCTCCATCGCCGCCGTCCTCCACAAGATCGCCACCGACATCCGCCTGCTCTCCAACCGCAAGGAGCTCGACGAGCCCTTCGGCGACAAGCAGATCGGCTCGTCCGCCATGCCCTACAAACGCAACCCGATGAAGTGCGAGCGGATCTGCGGGCTTGCCCGCTTCGTCATGAACCTCGTGGGCAACGCCTACGACACCGCCGCGACGCAGTGGCTCGAGCGGACGCTGGACGACTCGTCGAACCGGCGGCTGAGCCTCCCCGAAGCCTTCCTCGCCCTCGACGGCGCGCTCGACCTGATGCACGAGGTGGCCAGCGGTTTGGTCGTGCACGAGGCGATGGTGCGCAAGAACCTGATGGCCGAGCTGCCCTTCCTGGCGACGGAGAACATCCTGATGGAGGCCGTCAAGGCGGGCGGCGACCGGCAGGAACTGCACGAGAAGATCCGCGTGCACGCGCAGGCCGCGGGGATGCGGGTGAAGCAAGAAGGGCTCGACAACGACCTGATCGAGCGCTTGCGCGCCGATGAGGCGTTCAAGCCCGTCCACCACCTGCTGACCGAGGAGGCTCTCTTGGACCCGATGAAGTACGTCGGGCGGGCGGTGGAGCAGACCGAGCGGTTCCTGGCGGAGGTCGTCGAGCCGCTGCGCGAGCAGTACGCAAGCGGGCTGGAGTCGCTGGGCACGTCCGACCGGGGCGTGTGAAGCGGTCGCTGCGGCGCCGGTCAGACATCCTCGATCTGAGGCTCGTGCCGCATCCACATGCGCTCGGTATCTCGGAGAAACCCCTCGGCCCATCCGCCGGGGTACTCGGGCCAGTCGCGGTGCTGCTGCACGAGGTCGCACAGGGTGTGCACCGTCGGCACGCCCGGCTCGCGCAGCGCCGCGTCGATCGCGTCGAGCAGCCCGGCGGGCTTGTCGGGGCACTCGCTGGTCGCCTGCAGCATCCACTTGTGGAACGGGAAGATCACGCGGTTGTGCGCCAGGATCATGCGGCAGGCGAAGAGCACCGCGCGCGTCGCGACCCAGTTCTGCAGGTACCGGTTCGACCGCTTGTCGGCCTCGCCGATGAACCACCGGCAGGTCTCGAGTTGCGCACCGAATCGGGCGAGGCGGTCGCCCACGCCCGCTTCCGGGAACGTGCCGATGCGTTCGACGAGCGCCGCGAGCGCGTCATCGCGTGAGAAGACGACGCGCGCGTTGACGAACGCGTTGCGGGTCGCCTCCGAGCCTTTCTCGGCGGCGGCGTCGAGGTACGCGCGGTCGACGTACTTGGCATCGACCGCCCCGTCGTCGTACGCCGCGAACGCGCGGTGGTAGATCGAGGTCTCGCACGCGGCCCGTCGGCGGGCGATCGAGCCTTCCGTCTCGAGCACGATCACGTCCACGTCGGACCGTTCCGAGCCCCACCCGCGGACGAGCGAGCCCGAGAGGACGACGCCGAGCGTCTCGGGCCGGTGGGCGGCGTGTTCGGTGTACCGCCTGAGGGTCTCGGATTGCGCGGGTGAGAGTCGTTCCATGCTGAATCGCCGTCGGAGGGGCCGCCATTGCGAGATTCTGACATTGAAACCGCCGCGCGCGCCGGTAGGCTGCACGTCTCGTGGGGCGAGCCGGCGATCGGAGGGGATGATGCGCGGGATCTGGAGCGGCATGCTGTTCGGCGGGGCGATCTTCTGCGCCGGGCTCGGGGTGGCGGACGCGCGCGGCGAAGTCGTCAACGACCAGTTCCGGTTCGTCGGCGACGTCTCCGACGAATACCAGTGGGACGGCACGTACAACGGCTACGGCAGCCCAAACTACGTCAGCGTCGGGAACAACTCGTTCGACGTCGCGGGCGGGCGCGGGATCCTGGCGTTCGATCAGTCGGCGATGGGGGGGACGGCGTACAGCTTCCCCTACGCGCGCGAGGACGTGCGTGTGACCGGTGTGGGCGCGGAGACCGCGGGCGGGCTCGACGCGCGCCTGTCGGCCAGCGCGAGTATCGGCAACGCGTACGACTTCCCGAGCGGGCCGAGCGCGACGGCCGAGATGACCTTCACGCTCACGAGCGCCATGTCGTTCGAGCTTGAGCTTTTCTCGTTCGCGTACGACAACGCCACGGGCGCGGGCGGCATCGTGCTCGAGGAGATCGGCGGGCCGGTGATCTATCAGTCGCCGGCCTTGTTCGCCAGCCCCGGCGTCGTCGCGCTGGGCGAGCTGCAGGCGGGCGACTACCGGTTCGTTGTCGGCCTCTTCGGCAACGGCTCGGGCGACGCCGAGCTGCGCATCTTCCCGGCGCCGGGGACCGCGGCGGGGCTCGCCGCCTTCGGCGTGCTCGCGTGCCGACGCCGGCGACACTGAGCCGACGGCGGGCTCAACCACCGGAATCAACGGCGGGTCCGGTCAGGGGGCGCCGGCGGGCCGGCGCAGGCGGTCGCCCCGGTCCGGGGCGGGCTCGGGCGTGGAGTCGTGCGCGGTGTTGACCACGCGCGGCGGTCGTTCGACGTCCTCGCCGTCGTCCTCGCCCCAGTCGAGCCCGACGAGGTGGGCGGTCCAGGGCACCCAGAGCATCGCGAAGACGGTGACGAACAGCCCGGATGCGATGGTGTAGAGCCCCAGCCCGCAGGCGGCGCCGATGGCAGCGCCCGCCCAGATCGCCGCCGCCGTCGTCATGCCCTTGATCGTCTTCTTCGAGTGCAGGATCGCGCCCGCGCCGAGGAACCCGACGCCCGAGATGATGTACGACACGACGCGCGTCGGGTCCGGGGTCAGCCCGGGCACGCCCGCCGACCCGGCGCTGATCTGCACACCCATGAGCGCGAACCCGGCGGCGCCGGCGCTGATGAGCACCATCGTCCGAACGTCCGCCGGCTTGTCCGCGATCTTGCGCTCGAACCCCACGATCGCCCCGAACAGCACCGCGAGCCCAAGCCTCACGGCGACGGTGCCCGCGCTCAGCGGGGTGGCGAACTCGGAGAGGGTCTCGGGGGGCATGGGCTCCTGGCGACCCGGAGTATAGGCGAATTGTGAAGATTGCGTGAAGAACACCCAATCAGGATGCAAACAGCGACCGCGGGCGGCGGGGCGTTGTCGGCGGACCGCCGCCCGGGTGGCCGCGCTCGGCCGCGCCCGGTCACTGCTGATCGTTCCTCGGGGCGCCCTCGCGCTCGGGCAGCAGCGTTCCCTTGAGCGCGGTCACGACGACGAGGATGACGAGCACGACGCCGGTGAGGATGATCGCGAGCCGATACAGCCCGGCGCCGCTGGCGACGCCGATGCCCGCGGCGGCCCAGATGGTGGCGGCGGTGGTCAGCCCGCGAACATGGTGGCGCGAGTGCAGGATCGCCCCGCCCCCGATGAACCCGATCCCCCCGATGACGCCCGAGATGACGCGCAGGGGGTCGAGCCGGACGTCGTCGGCGTGCAGGTCCGCCGACATTTCGATCGCCGCGATCATGACGCCGGCGGCGCCGAGGGAGACGAGCGCCATCGTGCGCAGGCCGGCGGCTTTCTCCTTCTTCTCGCGGTCCCACCCGATGGCGAGCCCGAGGGCGGCAGCGAGGGCGACGCGGGCGAGGAGCTCCCAGGTGCTCAGTTCGTAGGGCATCACGCCTCCGGGGGCGCGGGGTCGGGGCCCGAGCGGGCCGCCGCGCCGTTCGGACAGCCTACGGCGTGGGCCCGGCGTCGCAACTCGATGGGGCGCGGGGCGGTAGGGGTCGGTGTCGGGCGCGCGTGCGGCGGAGCCGACGTCGCGGGATGACCCGCGGCGCCAGAGGGGCTGTGCCCGCCGACGAGACGCCCAGGGCCCCGAGCCCGCCAGTACGGAGATGGACCATGCGGAGTATGAAGCGTGCGGGCGGCGCCGCCGTCGTCGCGATGATGATGACCCTGGCCGGCGGCGTGACGCCGGTCTACGCCGACGACAAGCCGGACTTCCCCCCGATCGAGAAGGTGACCGAGGGCCTGAGCAAGGTCGTCTCGACCGCGGACGGGTCCGACCCGCTGTGGGAGCTCCACGAGGACCGCGAGTCGGGCAAGCTGCTCGCCACGCTGCCGCGCGGGTACGACAAGAAGATGATCATGATCGCGTGCACCGTCTCGGGCGGCGACGCGCACGCGGGCGTCATGGGCCCCACGCACTACGTGCAGTGGGAGCGCGTCGACAAGCAGCTCATGCTCGTCGCGCCGAACCTGGCGGTCCGCACCGACGGCGACAAGCAGGCCCAGGATTCCAAGGACCAGCTCTACACCGGCCGCGTGCTGCTCTCGACGCCGATCGTCTCGATGACCCCCGACGGACGCCCCGTCATCGACCTGGGCGGGATCGCGACGCAGCAGGCCGCGACGTTCTTCCCGGGCTCGCCCTGGGGGGGGTACGGCTCGTCGGGCGGGCCGATCAACCCGAGCCTCGCCAAGCTCACCAAGGCCAAAGCCTTCCCGGACAACATCGTCTTCGAGTACGAGGCGCCGCGCCCGGGCTCGGGGCAGATCGTTCGGCTGAGCTACTCGATCGGGAACCTCGAGGGCACGCCCGGCTACAAGCCGCGCAAGGCGGACCCGCGCGTCGGGTACTTCTACACCTGGCATCAGGACTTCGCCCGCGACGCAAACGCGGAGATCACGGACCGCTACATCAACCGGTGGCACATCGAGAAGGCGGACCCGAAGCTCAAGCTGAGCCCGCCCAAGGAGCCCATCGTCTGGTACATCGAGCACACGACCCCCGTGAAGTACCGCCGGTACGTGCGCGAGGGGATCGAGATGTGGAACAAGGCGTTCGAGGCGATCGGCATCGTCGGCGCGCTCGAGGTCTACCAGCAGGACTCGGTCACCGGCGCGCACATGGACAAGGACCCCGAAGACGCGCGGTACAACTTCTTCCGCTGGAACGCGTCGGATCAGGGCTACGCCATCGGCCCGAGCCGGGCCAACCCGTTCACGGGCGAGATCCTCGACGCCGACGTCGTGTGGCACCAGGGCCTGACGCGGGCCCTCCGCGCGAGCCTGGAGATTCTGTCGGATGATTTCACCGAGCAGGCGTTCGGGCCCGAGACGCTCGCGTTCTTCGACGAGCACCCGGACTGGGACCCGCGGATCCGCCTCGCCCCGCCCGAGCGCCGCGCGCACCGGATGGCGCTGCGCTCCCAGCGCGTGGAGAAGGCGACCGAGATCGAGTTCGGCTCGCCCGAGCACCCCTGGACGCCCGGCACGAACCACGTGAACGCGGCGTGCAAGATGGGCAACATGCTCGCCGTGGACTTCGCCCTCGCGGGCACGGCGCTGCAGTCGGGCCTGCTCGAGCTGCCCGCGGGCGCCGACGACGACAACATGCTCGACGGCATCCCCGAGATCTTCTACTCCCAGATCATCCGCTACATCTCGGCCCACGAGGTCGGGCACTGCCTCGGGCTGCAGCACAACATGACCGCCTCGACGATCAACTCGCTCGAGGACATCAACTCGCCCGACTTCAGCGGGCCCATGATCGGGTCCGTGATGGAGTACGCGGCGGTGAACCTGAACCACGAGCTGGGCGACGCCCAGGGCCCGTACGCGACGACCGAGGTCGGGCCGTACGACATGTGGGCGATCGCGTTCGGGTACGGGCCCGAGGACAAGGTCGAGGAGACGCTCAAGCGCGTCGCCGAGCCCGAGCTCATCTGGGTGCCCCAGCAGGCGATGGTCGCCGGTTCGGACCCGCGGAACGTGACGTGGGACATGGGCGCCGACAACCTCGAGTTTGCGCGCTCGCGTCTGGGCATCGTCCGCGATCTCCGCTCGCGGCTTGTTGACGACATCGTTAAGGAGGGCGAGTCGTGGGCCGAGACGCGGCGCCGGTTCAACTCGCTGCTGAGCACGCACTTCCAGTCGATGGTCATCGCGTCGGGCTGGATCGGCGGGTCGTTCTACAACAACGACTTCAAGGGCGACCCGGGCGACCGCGTCCCCGTCGAGGAGGTCCCCGCGGACCGGCAGCGTGAGGCGCTCGCGCTCATCCTCGCCAACAGCTTCGAGGACGACGCCTTCGGGCTCACGCCCGAGCTGCTCCGGCACATGGGCAAGGAGCACTGGTACGACGCGCCCGGGATCAACGAGCTGCTCGCCGACCCGAACGTGCCCGTGCACGACCTGGTCGGGAGCATTCAGGCGTCGGCGATGTCGCTGATCATGAACCCGACGCGCCTGCGCCGCGTGTACGACAACGAGTTCAAGGCGGCCGACGAGAACCCGTTCACCATGGCCGAGCTCGTGACGACCGTCACGGACGCGGCGTGGTCGGACCTGGGCGACCTGTCGCGCGGCGGGGAGATCTCGAGCCTCCGCCGGGGCCTCCAGCGTGAGCACCTCGGGCGTCTCGAGACGCTCGCGCTGCTCGACAGCTCGAGCCCGACCCTGCGGACGATCTCGACGCTGGCGACGGCCGAGCTCCGCCGAATCGACTCGATGGCCGACGCCGCCGAGGACGCCAACCCGGGGACTTACACCAAGGCCCACCTGGGCGACGTCCGCACCCGGATCGCCCGCACGCTCGACGCGGCGTACGTGATCGGGCAGTAAGCCGCGCGGGTGGGAACCCGGCGAATGCTGGTGGATTGATGGGCCGGCTCCCTCGGGGGCCGGCTTTTTTGCGCCCCCGGCCCGCCGATCGCCCCAGAAGGGGCGGGCGGGGTTGACCGGGGGCCCGCGGTGCCAGACACTTGCCCTCCCGGGCTCGGAACCATTTATGGACCGGGTGCGAACGGGCATGGCACGGGCGCACGGGCGTCTCCCGCGGGGGCGGGGTCACGGAACGGAGCTGAGACTTATGGCCGCACGAACCGGAGCGAGCGTCGGCGTCGCTGTCACGATCACCCTGCTGGGCATGCTCTGCCTGGCGCTGTTCGTGCTGACGATGGTGTTCTACGGCAGGGCGAACTCCGAGCGCCGCAAGGCGGACGAGGCGACCGAGGCCGCCGAGACCTTCGTCACCGGTCCCGAGCGCAACCTCGAGTCCGTGCAGGCGATCGCCGACCGGGCACGCCAGAACCGCGAGTCCGTCGTGAGCTACCTCGTCCGCGAGCTGCGCGAGACGATGGACACGGCGATCGGCTCGCCGACCGCGACGACGACGGACCTGCAGAACCGCCTCGCGAGCATCGAGGGTGCCGACGCGAACCCGATGATCGAGATCATCGCGACGCGGGAGCGCGAGATCGCGTCGCTCGAGACGCAGCTCGCCCAGGCGCAGGCCGACTTCGAAGCCGCGAACGAGGCGCGCGAGGCGCTGGCCGCTCAGGTCAACGCCCTGAGCGAGGAGTACACCCTCGCCGGGCAGGACCTCAACACCCGCGTCGATGGCTACGGCACCCAGCTGCTCGGCATGGAGACCGGCCTGCAGGGCATCGTCGATCGCTACACCCAGGAGATCGCGTCGCTCGAGGACCGCTTCGCCGACCGCGAGGACCAGCTCGAGGGTCAGCTCGAATCGACGCGCCGCGAGAACCTGGTGCTGCAGGACCAGCTCCGGCGCCTGCGGGCCGAGGGCGACCCGAACGCGATCCGCCCGCTCGACGAGGCCTCGCTGGTCGATGGCAGCATCGACCGGGTGGACGCCCCGAGCAACGAGGTGATCCTGTCGATCGGGCAGCGTCAGAAGGTCGTGCTGGGCATGACGTTCGGCGTCTTCTCCGACGCGACCGAGATCCGCCCCGACCCGGAGACGGGCATCTACGCGGTGCCCAAGGCCGTCGTCGAGGTCGTCCGCGTCGAGGGCAACTTCTCGCGGGCCCGGATCATCTCCGAGGCGCGCGGCAACCCGATCGTCCGGGGCGACGTGATCGCCAACGCGGTCTACGACCCCAACAAGACGTACAAGATGGTCGTCTTCGGGCTCTTCGACCGGAACAACGACGGGCTCGCGACGGCGCTGGAGCGCGACGACGTCGAGGCGCTGATCAACCGCTGGGGCGGCGAGGTCGTGGACACGATCGAGGGCAATATCGACTTCCTCGTGCTGGGCGAGCGTCCTGATTTGCCGCCCGAGCCGGACCCCGACGAGCCGCTGCCCGTCGTGCTCGAGTTCACGCGTCTGCGCAACGTGATCGAGACGTACGACGAGCTGCTCGCGACGGCGCAGGCGACGGCGGTGCCCGTGCTCAACGAGAACCGCCTGCGGACGCTCATCGGCGATTACCCGGACTGATCCGCGCGTCGTGGGTGGGGCAATGGTTGAACGCTCGCGGTACGACCCGCGAAAGCCCCCAACGCGCCTCCAGTCTGCGCTGATTCACCCGCTGATCTACCAGACGATCCGGGCCGGGATGGCGCCGATCAACATCGCCGGGCTGGGCCCCAGCGCGACGGTCGCGCGCTCGCTCGGGCGCACGTTCGGATCGATGCCGTTCAACAAGAAGCGCGTGACGCGGGCCGCCGACCGGCTCGCCGTCGCCTTCCCCGGGATGGACGCGCCCGCCCGGCACGACCTGGTGCTGCAGAGCTACGAGCACCTCGCCGAGCTCGCGGTCGAGTTCGCCCTCGCGCCGCGATTGCTCAACGAGGACGCCTGGGTCGATTACATCGAGCTGGGCGACATCGGCGTGGTGATCAAGGAGCTGACGCGCGAGGGCCCGGTCATCCTGATCACGGGGCACTGCGGGAACTGGGAGATCGTGGGGTACGCGCTGGCGCTCTTGGGCTTCCCGATGCACGCGCTGTACCGCCCGCTGGACGTCCTGCCCATGGACCGGTTCGTTCGGCGGACGCGCGAGCGCCGCGGGCTCATGCTCATGGACAAGTTCGGCGCGATCCAGGAGTTGCCCGAGGTCATGGACCGGGGCGAGTCCGTCGGGTTCGTCGCCGACCAGAACGCGGGCGAGCGGGGCGTCTTCGTGCCCTTCTTCAACCGCCTGGCGTCCACGTACAAGACGATCGGGCTGTTGGGCCTGAAGTACCGCTGCCCGGTGTTGGTGGGGCAGGCGCGGCGGCTGCCCCCGGTCCCGGGCAAGCCGCGGACGCTGCACCACCGCCTCGAGGTGGTGGACGTGATCCGCCCGGAGGACTGGGAGGGCCAGCCGGACCCCCTGTTTTACCTCACCGCGCGGTATCGGCGCGGGATCGAGCAGATGGTCCGGGCAAGCCCGGAACAGTACCTGTGGATGCACCGAATCTGGAAGAGCCGCCCGAGGCACGAGCGGCTGGACAAGCCCTTCCCGCCGGCGCTGCGGGAGAAGCTCGCCCAGCTGCCCTGGATGTCCGAGGCCGACGTGGACGCGATCGTGGATCGGTCCGATCAGGATCGTGCCTGGTTGAAGGACACCGGCGCGACGCGCCTGCTCTAGTGCATCCGATCGGGCCCTCGCGGCGGTACATCCGAAGAGCGACACGCCGCGTGGGGAGCAGGCGGGGCTGGGCCCGCGACAGGGGACACGGAGCATGAGCGACAACATCGAAGAGAAACTCGGCCGGCTCGAGGAGGTCCGCGTCCTGATCGTGGACGACGAACGCGACGTGCTCGAATCCGTCGACGCGGCGTTCCAGTCGGAAGGGGCGCTGACGCTGACGGCGATGGACGGCGACACCGCCGTGCAGATCTGCCTCGACGACCCGCCCGATCTGGTCATCCTGGACATGATGCTGCCCAAGCGCTCCGGGTTTCTGGCCCTCGAGAAGATCAAGGGCCGCGAGGACTCGCCGCTGGTCATCATGATCACGGCCAACGAGGGCAAGCGTCATCAGGCGTACGCCGATTCGTTGGGCGTGGACGCCTACCTGCTCAAGCCCGTGCCCCTGGGAAGGCTGCTGGACACCGCCGTCGAGCTGATCGAGCGTGAGGACGCCGAGCTGGACGCGGTGGGCGAGGACTGACCGGGCGGGCCCGCACCCGGCTATCCTGCCCCGCTATGGCGAAGTCCAAGCGCCTGCTGGTGCTCATCAATCCCAAGGACCCCGACGACCCGCTGGCGGGCAACCACCCGCTGGGCAAGCCCAAGGAGTTTGCCGAGGCGGTCGCGCTGTTCAACACCGCGCCGGACGGTTCGACGACGAGCCGCCTGGGCACCGCGGTGCTGCACGGGCCGGGCTACACCGTCGAGTACGCCTCGGGGCAGGACATGGTGAACCAGGCGATGGTGTCGGTCTACGAGGCGGAGTCCGCCTGGCCCGTGCTCAGCCGCATGTGCAAGCAGCTGGGCTGGAAGATGCAGGACACCGAATCGGGCCAGATCTTCGGGTAAGACCGCCCGGGTGACCCGGGCGCTCGGGGCCCCAACAATCGATCATGCCGACCTACGTGTACGAATATCTCGATGACAAGGGCGAGGGCACGGGCGAGAGCTTCGAGCTCGTGCAGCCCATCACCGCGGACGCGCTGACCGAGCACGAGGGTCGGAAGGTGCACCGCGTGCCGCAGGCGCCCAACATCGCGGGCAAGTGGTCGGACATGAAGTCCAAGAGCGCGCTGTCCAACTCGAACCTCGAGAACCTCGGGTTCACGAAGTACGAGAAGAACACGGACGGCGGACTCACCCGCGTCGCGGGCAAGGAAGGCCCGAAGAACGTGCGCCCCCTCGACGACTGAGCGCGCGAACCACCCGACGATCGATCGCGGGGGAAGGAGCCCCGAGCGTGAGCGCGGGGCTGCGATCACCCTGTGGTTGCACGAGACCTCGTGGTTGCATCAAGAGCCCGTCGCTTTCGCTCGGGGCTCCTTCCGCGGCGACCAGCAAGGGCACACGCCGAGCATGAGCCCGAGCACCGCGGCGGTCTGCGTGTTCAGGTGCACGCCGTCGAACATCCCCGCGAGCATGAGCCCCACGATCGCGAGCGCCGGCCCCGCGTCATAGGCGCTCCACCCGCGCGCCCCGGGCGCGACGGGGAACCGCATCAACCCGGCGCGCAGACCCACCAGCACGACAAACCCCGCGAGCGCGAGCCCGACGACGCCGTTCGTCGCGCCGATGTGCAGCGGCGCGTTGTGCGCATGATCGTGCACGTTGGTGTCATCCGCCTGATCCTCGACCCACGCGCGGTACCCCCCGGTGCCCACGCCCGTGAAGGGGCGCTCGACGATCGCGCGGGTCGCCCACGAGATCATGGAGATGCGGGCGCCGGTGTCCGAGTCGTGATCGCCCCCGAACGCCGCGGTAATCTCTTCGCGGGCCTTGTCGTACCGGCGGGTGAGCGTGTCGCCCGCGGCGAACCAGACGCCGCCGCCCGCGATCGCGAGCACCACAGCGAGAACGGCGCCGCGCGCCAGCGTGCCACGGACGGTCCAGGCGTTTGAGCGGACCGCGGTCCAGGCGCCCCACACGATCGCGATCGCGACGAGCCCCGCCGACGCGAGCCAGGCGCCGCGGGTGCCCGTCGCGAGGATGCCCGCGAGGGTGATGCCGGCCGCCGCGAGCGCGAGCCAACGGGCGGCGCCGCGCGCGAGGATCGCCGCGGGCAGGTGCAGCCCGAGCGCCGCGGTGAGCAGCGACCCGCCGACCACCGGGTCCCACCAGCCCGAGTTGCGGAACTTGGCGCGCGGGAACGTGAGCCAGTCGATCTGGGCGGCGGTCCCGATCGCGTGGGCGAGCTGCGAGGCGTTGCCCGCGAGCATGCCCAGCGCGAACGCCGCGATGATCGTGCGCCTTCGCTCGATCACGGGCCAGAACAGCACGCCGATCACCAGCCAGCGGAGCGATCCGAGGTGGTCGAGCCCGAGCGCCCGATCGCCGGACCACGCGAGCGCGATCGCCTGCCACGCCGCGAGCGCGAGCGCGCCGAGCATCATCGGCTGGCCCAGCCAGTGGATCCACGTCGGGCCCGCGTTCACGGCGCGCACGAAGAAGAAGACGAGCAGCGGGAGGTACGCGATCTCGACGGCGGACGTCGGGCCCGCGAGCCCGAACGCGGCGAGGCAGGCGAGCGCCAGGTGGATGCGGTCGCCGATCGCGTCACGCCGGTGCATGCGTTCGAACGCGGCGGCGGCCTGGTCCCGCTCGACCCACCCGCCGTCGAGCAGCCACCGGAGCCGGCCCTTCGGCGCCGTGTCGGGCGTGTCGGCGGGATCGTGGTCGGCGGCGGGCACGACGCATCATGGCGCGGGCGGGCGGGCCCGGCAACCGTGTGATGCCCCGCCTGACGTCGCTCGGGGCCCGGAATCGGGCATTCCGGGCGTGGCGCGAACCCGGGGGGCCCCGGAATCCGAATAGAAGGGTGGGCTGGCCCGTACTGTTATGGGAGACTGCCCGGGACGGAAGGACGACTGATGGACGACATCCGCCGCGTGATCGACGCCGCCGGCCGCCGACTGCTCTTCAACGACTGGCTCGCGCGCCTGACGGTGCTGCTGACGGTCGTGCTGGGCGTGGCGTTCGCCGCGCGCGTCGGGCAGAAGCTCGTCCCCTTCGACGTCCCCTGGGCGACGGCGTGGTTGATCGGCGCGGGCGTCGCGCTCGTGCTCGCGGGCGTCTGGGCCATCGCGGCCCGCAAGAAAGAACTCGAGATCGCCCAGCACGTGGACGAGCGGGCGGGCCTGCGCGAGTCGCTCTCGACGGCGCTGGTCGTCGCGAAGGCTCAGGACGGGTGGAGCCGCAACGTCGTCGAGAGCGCCGGCGAGCGCGCCAAGCGCGTGGTCGTGCGCGACACGGTGCCGATCACGGCGCCGAGGCTGTGGGCGATGCCCGCGGCGTTGCTCTTGGCGCTCGCCGCCGTCTGGTGGCTGCCGAGCTACGACGTCACCGGGATGTTCGCCGAGCGCGAGCAGGCCGAGGAGCAGCAGCGCGAGATCCAGGAGGTCCGCGCCGAGGCGCAGGCGGCGGAGGAGAAGATCCAGGAGCTCATGTCCAAGGCGGGCATGGAAGTCGATGACGAGGGCGAGGCGGCCGACGAGCAGCCCGAGATCGACCCGAACGCGCCGATCACGCCCGAGGACGTCCGTCGCGAGGCGATCAAGAAGCTGACGAACCTCGCCGACCAGCTCGACGAGAAGCTCAACGAGTCCGAGGAGGCCAAGGCGCTCGAGGCGCTGAACCGCTCGATGCGTCAGCTCAAGACGCCGGGCGAGGGCCCGGGCTCGGAGATGGCCAAGCAGATGGCGCGCGGCAATTACGAGCAGGCGCAGCAGGAGCTCGAGAAGCTCGCCGAGCAGATCGCGTCGGGCGAGATGTCCGAAGAACAGAAGCAGCAGCTCGCCAAGAACCTCGAAGCGATGAGCGAGCAGCTCCGTGAGCTCGCCGACCAGCGCCAGCAGCTCGAAGAGCAGCTCCAGGCGGCCGGGTACTCGGCCGAGCAAGCCCAGCAGATGGCCCGCGACCCGAGCCAGATGCAGCAGCAGCTCCAGCAGAACCAGGACCTGTCGCAGGAGCAGAAGCAGCAGCTCCAGCAGCAGGCCCAGGCGCAGCAGCGGGCGTCCGACAGCATGAACGGCGCGTGCAACGCGATGAGCCAGATGGCCCAAGGCCTGCAGAACCCCTCGCAGCAGGGCGGGCAGCAATCCATGGACGGCGCCCAGGCCATGGGCCAGCAGCTCTCGCAGATGGAGATGATGCAGGCCGAGATGCAGTCCGCCCAGATGGCGATGAGCGAGGCCCAGGCGCAGCTCCAGCGCATGGGCCAGGGCATGTGCGAGGGATCGAGCCCCGGGCAGGGCCAGGGCATGAACGGCGCCTGGCGCATGGGCGAGAGCACCGCGATGGGCTCGGGCTCGGGCGGGCCCGGGCGCGGCAACGGCTTCGGGCCCGAAGCGCAGGCGACCGACTACATGGTTCGCAAAGAAAAGGCGAACGTGAACACGGGCGAGGGCCCGGTGATCGCGTCCACGCTGGTGCACGGCGCGCAGATCCGGGGTGAGTCGAAGCAGACCTTCTCCGCCGTCGCAACGTCCGCCCGCGCCGAGGCCGCCGAGGCGATCGAGCACTCGCGCGTCCCCCGGCGTCACGAGAGCGCGGTGCAGCACTACTTCGGCCGCCTCGAGCAGGCGGGCAGCGATTCGGACGCCGAGGGCACCGAGCCGTAAGATCCGGGCATGACCCGATCCAGCATCTCAACAGTCGTCGCGCTCGCCGCGGGCCTCGGGCTCGCCGGCGGGTGCTGCCACGTCAAGCCGCGTGACTTCGCGTTCGTGCAGGCGGGCACGGGCGAGCCGATCATCGGCGCGGCGGTGCACATGCACCAGGTCTGGCCCGAGGGCGGGCCCTGCCCGGCGAACGCGACGAGCTACGAGAGCCAGCGCACGAACGCCGCGGGCATCGCGACGTTCGGGATCGCCCGCAACGCCCAGCGCATCGACCTCACCGTCGAGTGGGACCGCGCCGCGAGCGACATCCCCATCCCCGTCTCGCCCAAGCAGCTCGGCGACGAGCCGTTCGAGGTGCGCATCCCCGCGGTGCAGCCATGACCGTGCGGAGCGCCTGCGCGGTGCTGCTCGCGCTCGTCTGCCTCGCCGGGTGCGAGCGGGCCG
Organism: Phycisphaerales bacterium; assembly: GCA_040219655.1. GTDB lineage: Bacteria > Planctomycetota > Phycisphaerae > Phycisphaerales > UBA1924 > BQJQ01. Next base: position 273,208 of record JAVJSB010000001.1, read on the forward strand.
CGTCGGAGTCCGAGACGCCCGAGGTCGTGCTCTACTCCTCCGCGGACGACTACGTGCTGCGCGAGGTCGTCGCGGACTTCGAGCGCGCCACCGGCATCGACGTGCGGCTCGTCGGCGATACCGAAGCGACCAAGACCACCGGGCTCGTCACCCGCCTGCGCGCCGAGACGGACGACCCGCAAGCGGACGTCTGGTGGTCGTCCGAGCCGTTCGGGACGATCGCGCTGGCGCGTGAGGGCGTGCTGGACCCGGCGACGGCGGAGATCCTCGGCGACCGCCGCGATCAGTGGCCCGCGCGCCTCGTCGGGCGCGACGGCTCGTGGGTCGGCATCGCCCAGCGGGCCCGCGTGCTCGGGTACTCGACCACCCGCACGCCCGAGCCGCCCACCACACTCGCCGAGCTGACGGCGCCTGAGTGGCGCGGCCGCGTCGGCATCGCCCGCCCGCAGTTCGGCACGACACGCGGGCACATGGCGATGCTCGTCGAGGCGTGGGGGCCCGAGGCGTTCGAGGCGTGGCTCGCGGCGATGCGCGACAACGGGCTGCGCATCTACGACGGCAACGCGACGGTCGTCCGGAAGATCGCCGAGGGCGAGATCGATGTCGGGCTCACCGATACCGACGACGTCTGGGTCGCCCAGCGCAACGGGTGGGACGTGGGGTACGTCTTCGAAGCGACCGAACCCGCGAGCGAGGCAACATTCAGCACCGGCCCGCTGCTCATCCCGAACACCGTCTCGATCGTCCGGGGCGCGCCAAACCCCGACGCGGCGCGGCGACTCGCGGAGTACCTGATCCTGGGCCCCGCCGAGCGGATCCTCCGGGCGTCGGACAGCCGGAACTACCCCGTCAAGCCCGAGGTCGAGCCCAACGCCGAGGCGCCGAGCCCCGAGTCGCCCGCGGCGGCCCCGCTGGACGACGTCGCCGACCGGGTGGACGAGGCGATGGCGATCTGCGAGCGCGTGCTGGGCTGAGCGCGCCGGGACGGGACGGTTCTCGGACGCGGACGGCGCAACACCTTGTCAGAATCATTGTCGGGTCCGCCCGGCTGGCGGGGTTGGGGCAACCCGGCGTCCGTTCGGCCCGATACCACCCCCGTGTCTGAGCAGCCAGCGCCAGCGTTGTCGATCTTCCGGGGGCGGACCGGGCAGTGCCTGACGCTCGCGCTGACGACGCTGCACGTCGCGCTCGTGGGCTACGGCGTGCTGCTGCTGATGCGCCTCGCCGTCCACAACGCCTCCGAGCCCCCGATGGCGGTGTTGTTTCAGCTCGTGGGCGTGATCTGCGGGCTCGCGATCACGGGCCCCGGCATGGCGACCGTCATCGCGTCCATCACGGACGCGCGGCAGCGCGCGGCGCTGCGGCAGATGAACATCAAGCTCGAAACAGAGATCCGCCAGCGGGTGTCCGAATCGCTCGCGTCGCGGAACGCGCTGATCTTCGGGCTCGCCAAGCTCGCCGACTACCGCGACAACGACACGGGCACGCACCTCGAGCGCATCGGCGAGTACGTCACCATGCTCGCCGAGGCGTTGCGGGAGTCGAACCCCGAGATCGACGACCGCTGGATCGAGCGCCTGCGGCTGGCGAGCTCGCTGCACGACATCGGCAAGGTGGGCATCCCGGACGCCGTGCTGCTCAAGCCCGGCAAGCTCAACCAGGACGAGCGCCTGCTCATGGAGCAGCACCCCCTCATGGGCGCGGACACCCTGCTGGCGATCCGGCGTCAGATGGGCCAGGATCAATTCCTCGACATGGGCATCGAGGTCACGCTGCAGCACCACGAGAAGTGGGACGGCACGGGGTACCCCTTCGGGCTTAAGGGCGGCCACATCGCGCTGCCGGCGCGCATCGTGGCGCTGGCTGATTTTTACGACGCGCTGACGAGCGAGCGCGTCTACAAGAGCGCGATGTCGCACCGCGACACGGTCGAGCTCATCCGCTCGCTGCGCGGCACGCATTTCGACCCCGAGGTCGTGGACGTGTTCCTGAAGCAGGCCGGGCGGTTCGACGACGTCCGGCGATCGATGCAGCCCCGCGACGGGTCCGCGCCCGCGCCGAAGATGGTCGAGCTGGCGCGCAAGTTCTTGGACGAACGCGTCGAGGCCGAGCCCGCGGTCGAGCCCGAAGAGGTCGAGGCCAGCCACGCGGCGTGACGCCGGACCCCGCCCCGGCCCGCGTATCATCGCGGATGCTGACCACCCCGGACACCGAGATCCGTTCCCGCGTGCAAGCCGAGCTCGGCGCGCTCGTCGAGCTCCGCCATGCGCTGCACCGCACGCCCGAGCTCAGCGACCGCGAGCGTGAGACGTCCGCCCGTGTTGTCCACGAGCTCTCGGCGCTGGGCATCGAGCACAAGACCGGGTTCGCGATCTTCGAGGGGCGCCCCGGCACGGGCGTGCTGGCGCACCTGCCCGCGACGACCGCCGAGCAGGGCCCGAGCGTCGCGCTGCGGGCGGACATGGATGCCCTGCCCATCCACGAGAACACGGGCAAGCCGTACGCGAGCGAGACTCCGGGCGTGATGCACGCCTGCGGGCACGACGGGCACACCACGATTCTCCTCGGCGCCGCGCGGGTGCTCGCGGGCCTCGAGCACCGCCCAAACCCCGTGACGTTCGTCTTCCAGCCCGCCGAGGAAGGCGGCGCGGGCGGCGAGCGCATGCGCGACGAGGGCTGCCTGAAGGGCGCGAGCGCCGGCGGGCTCGGCACGCCCGTCGAGCGCATCTACGGCCTGCACGGCTGGCCCGGCATCGAGCTCGGAACGATCGCCACCGCGCCGGGCCCGCTGCTCGCCGCGACGGACGACATCGAGATCACGATCGAGGGCGTGCAGGGGCACGCGGCGTACCCGCACCTCGCCGCGGATCCCGTCGTCGCGGGCGCCCACGTCGTGACCGCGCTGCAGACGATCGCGTCGCGCCGTGTCTCGCCCCTGCAGTCCGTCGTCGTGACGATCGGCTCGATCCACGGCGGGTCGGCGAACAACGTCATCCCGCGGGAGGTGAAACTCGTCGGCACGGTGCGAACCCTCGACGCGGACGTCCGCGCGATCGCGAAGCGCGAGGTGTTCCGGGTCGTCGAGCGCACCGCCGAGGCGCACGGGTGCGCCGCCCGCATCGACTGGCACGAGGGCTACCCCGTCACCCACAACGACCCGGCGGAGACCGAGCGGGTCGCCGCGATCGCCCGCGACGTCGTCGGCGAGGCGAACGTGCGGACCGATCAGGAGCCCTCGATGGGCGGCGAGGACTTCTCGTACTACGGGCAGCACGTCCCCGCGTGCTTCTCCCTGCTCGGGCTCTGCCCGCCCGGCGCCGACCCGGCGGCCCAGCCCCAGCTGCACCAGGCGGAGTTCGATTTCAACGATCAGGCGATCGGGACGGGCGTCGAGATGATGGTCCGTCTGGCGATCAGCTGAGGGCGGGCCGGACGGGCGGGTCCGAGAATCCTGGGGTTGTGTTCCGAACCCGGCGAACGTAACGTCCGTACCCCGCGTGGGCCGAAGGAGTCAGCATGAGCACACGAATCGCGATCGGGATCTGTCTGGCTGCCTTCCTCGCGGCCCCCCTCACCGGCTGCCGCGTCGAGCGCACCCGCGGGCAGCGCCACCAGGTCCGGGCGATCGAGACGGTCCTCCAGAACGAGACCGCCCGCCTGGCGACCCTGGACCCCAGCACCGACCCCGACCGCATGCAGGACGAGTACCAGGCCCTGCTGGGCATGTACTCCGACCTGGTCAACGGGATGGTCCGCTCGGCGACCGCCGAGCCCCTGCGGGTCCAGCAGGCCGAGGACGAGTTCATCCTGCTCGCCGACGAGGTCCGCGGGCTTGAGACCTACCGCAACTGGGACCCGGACACGCAGCTGAACTTCGAGCGCCAGTTCTGGCGCAACCGCCTGCAGCCGTGGCAGATGTGGCGCGGGCCCGGATGGCACACGAACCGCGAGAGCTTCACGGTCCGCCCCGGCTCCTGATCAGCCCTCGATGGGGATGCAGATCGCCGTCAGGCATTCCTCGGGCGCGACCCGGCGCGGGTCGTTCAAATACACCTCGAAGCACGGCGCGTCCGCGGGCATGCAGCCGGACTCGGGCAGCCACGTGCCGTAGAACCACTGATAGACCTCCGCGAACCGGGCGTACGGGCCCTTGTACATCGCCACGGCGCACCGGCGCTCGGGCAGCTCGATGATCGAGACGCCCGCGGCCTCGTCGCCTGCCACGCCCTCGAGCACCGTCACGCACGCATCGGCCCGCAGCTCGCTGGGCTCGACCTGGGTGTGGTCGTCGTGGTAGATGCCGACCATCTCGGTCCACGGGCCCAGGAGCCGGCGTGGGCCGGCGTACGCGAAGAGCTTCGCGAACGTCTCACCGATGTCGTGGTAGGGCCCGACGTGCCGGATCGCCGCGAGCCGGCGCGCGGGCGTCGTCTCGACGCCGACCGCCTGCATCGGGTTGTCCTTGAGGATGGGCACAAACCGCCCCGCGGCGTCGTCCACGCCGAACCGCACGCCGTTGGGCGCGGGCGGGAGCTCGAGGGGCTCGCGCGCCGATTCGCGGAACTCCGTCGGCGTGCGCCCAAAGTGTGTCTTGAACGCGCGGGCGAACGACTCGTGGGCTTCGAACCCGCACGCGAGCGCGATGTCGATGACCTGCCGGTCCGTGCGTGCCAGCTCGCCCGCGCCGCGCTCCAGGCGCAGGCGTCGGGTGTGGGCCGCGATCGACTCGCCCGTCATCGAGCTGAACAACCGGCTGAAGTGGTACCGCGAGAAATGGGCGAGCCTGGCGAGCTCCTCGACGCTGGGTGTCGGTTCGCCCGCCGCGGCGACCTCCTGCAGGCGCCTGAGCACCCGCACCAGGCGCTCGCGGTAGTCCATCGCGGTGTCGTGTCGGATCGGCATCCGTGCATTGTCCCCCCGCGAATCGCCCGTGCCTGACCCAACGTGCGGAATTGGTGTGCAAGACCGCTTCTAGGATGCCCCGTGGACGACCCGGACCCGATCCAGGTGGATGAGGAAGGCCTGCAAGCCGCGGACGCCCCGCCGCCGTGGGGGACCGAGCCGCGTGCCGAGCGGCTCGCCCGGCTGGGACGCGAGGCCCGCGACCTGCCCGCCGTGCCCGGCGTCTACCTCATGAAGGACCACAAGGGCGTGGTGCTGTACGTGGGCAAGGCGGGCCGGCTGCCCGACCGGGTCTCGAGCTACTTCGTCCCCTCGGCCGACCTGGGCCCGCGCAAGGCGCCCATGCTCGACGAGGTGCACACGTTCGACGTGCTCGCGTTCGATACAGAGTGGGAAGCCGTCCTCGCCGAGAACCGCCTGATCAAGGACATCCGCCCGCGCTACAACGCGATGCAGACGGACGACAAGACCTTCCCCTACCTCGTCATCACAACGCGGGAGGACTACCCGCGCGTCTTCATCACGCGCAACCCCACCGGCGCGGATTCGAAGACGGGCGAGCTCGCCCCCGAGATGCGCGGCGCCAAGGTCTTCGGCCCGTTCACGGATTCGGGCTCGCTGCGTGAGGCGCTGCCGCAGCTGCAGAAGGTCTTCAAGTACCGCACGTGCTCGCTGGACATCAAGCACGGCGACCCGAAGAACCAGCGCTTCCGCCCGTGCCTGCTCGCCGCGATCGGGCAGTGCACCGCGCCGTGCAACGAGTCGATCTCGCCCGAGGCGTACCGCAAGGACATCGACCGGTTCGTGCGGTTCATCGGGTCCAAGCGCAGCGCGATGATCCGGGAATTGCGCGCGGAGATGGAGGCGGCCGCCGCGTCGCGCGACTTCGAGCAAGCCGCCGCGATCCGCGACCAGGTCCGCGCTCTCGAACGCCTGGACCGCCGCGCAACGGTCGCCGACCAGTGGCAGCCCGAGGCCGAGCTGGAGTACCGCGACCCGCTGAAAGCCACCCGCTCGCTCGCCAAGACGCTCGGGCTCGACAAGCCCGTCCGCTGCATCGAGGGCATCGACATTGCGCATCTTCAAGGCGGCGAGACCGTGGGCTCCAAGGTTTGTTTCGTGGACGGGCGCCCGTTCAAGGACGAGTACCGCCGATTCCGCATCAACTCCGTATCCAACCTGCCCGGCGGGCGCGCCAACGACGACTACGCGTCCATCCGCGAGGTCGTCAGCCGGCGCTACCGCGAAGCGGGCGCGGGCGAGGAGCTCTACCCGGATGTCGTGCTCATCGACGGCGGGCTCGGGCAGCTCCACGCGGCGCTCGAAGCCTTCGAGACGCTCGATGTTCAGCCGCCCATGGTCATCAGCTTGGCGAAGAAGGAAGAGCTGATCTATGTGCAGGAGAAAGCCGAGCCGGTCCGGCTCGCGCGCACGAACGCGGGGTTGCGGCTGTGCCAGCAGGTGCGCGACGAGGCGCACCGGTTCGCGCAGCAGTACCACCACTTGCTGCGGAAGAAGAAGACGCTTGGGGGGTAAGCTACGGCCCGGCCTGCTCCGCCAGCAGCGCCGCGAGTTCCTCACGCGAGATCGTGTCCGACCGCCCGTCGGCGTACAGCACCGCGACGCCCTGCGGGTGGTGGTCCGGGTCCTCGTACATCACGAGCTGGGGTGATTCACCGGCGTTGCGCCAGAGGTCCCCGGGCAGCCAGACGTATCCCTCGTCGTCGCCGTCCGAGACGGGCGAGACGAGCAGGTCCGGCGGCGCGTAGCCCGTCGAGACCAGGACCTCCTGCCACGCGTCCGCCGGCGGGGAGGCGCCGTCGTGGTTTTGGGCGTAGATCGCCATCGCCTGGTAGATCCCGCGCATGCGGCGTTGCGACTCGCGGATGTCCGCCATCTCCCGCGAATCGGCCAGCCCGGGCAGCACGATCCCGACGATCAACCCCGCGCACGGCAGCACCATCAGGACAATCACCCCCAGCACGATGGGCACGAAGATCCACTTGGGGAACGACCGGTCCGGCGGGTTCGGGGCGTCTGGCATGGAACACTCTACGAACGCATCCGTAGAGGGGTTTGGGGGACGGGCATCGACCCGCGCGGGCCGGCCCGGTAGGCTGAGTTGAGGAGGTGCCCGATGCACGCACGAATCCGCCGTGGTCTGACGATCGTTGCCCTCGCCGCCGCCGCGGCGGTCCTGAGCGGGTGCGACGAGCTGAGCGTGATCGCGATCCGCCAGAACAGCGCGCCCGCCCCGACGCCCGAGGTCACCCCGCAGGTCGCGCCCGAGACGACCATCGCGGCGCGGCCCGAGCTCCGCTGACTCACAGCCAGCGCAGCTTCCGCAGCATCCAGATCTCGACGCCCGCGACGATGAGCATCACGGCGCACACGATGGCGAACGCCCATCGGTTGTCCGCGCCGGGCATGCCGCCGACGTTGATGCCGAGCAAGCCGGTGAGCAGCCCGAGCGGGAGGGCGACGGTCGCCACGACCGTGAGCAGGTAGGTCGTCTTGCTCAGACGCGCCTCGCGGCGCGAGCGGATCTCGTCGCTGGTCACCGCCGCCCGGTCGCGGAGCTCTTCGAAGTCTTCCACGACCCGCGTCACCTGCTCCGCGGCGTGGCGCAGCTCCGCCTGATCGCGCTTGGACAGCACCGGCACGTCCAGCAGCGCCAGCCCGCGCATCGCGTCGCGCTGGGGGACCATGTACCGCCGGTACGTGATCGCCTGGCGCCGGATCGTCGCGAGCAGCGAGCGGTCGCCGTCCGCGTCGGGCTTGTCGATCAGGTCTGCCTCGACGTCGTCGAGCATCGCGTCGAGGTTCTCGACGACGGGGCCCAGGCGTGACGCGAGCCCGCGGGCGATCGCGGCGAGGAACGCGCCGGGCGTCGCCGGGGCGCGGCCGCTTTGTGCGCGTTTGCGCATCTCCACGATCGTGTTGAACCGGAACGCGCGCAGCGAGATCACCCGCCCGGGCTCGATCCACAGGCGCAGGGCGATCAGGTCGTCGGGCTGAGCGCCGGGGTTCATGTTCACGCCGCGGAGGATGACGAGGATGCCGCCCTCCTGCTCGGCGAAGCGGGGGCGGGTTTCTTCCGCCAAGAGCGACTCGGCGACCATCTCGTCGAGCCCGGCCTGCTCGCGCACCCACCGCTGGGCGCGCTCCTTCGTGCGGTCGAGGTGGACCCACACGGGCGCGTCGGGCGTGCCGGCGCCGAGCGAGGCCCAGGCCGCCTCGGCGTCGCGGAGGAGGTCCTCGGCGCGCCCGGGCAGGGTCGTCGCGAGGATGAGCCCGCCGTCGGGGTCGATGGGGGTGAAGTCGGTCATGGCGTCACACCCTCGTGCGGGCGGTAGCGGTAGCCGAGCCGCGCGTCGGACTCAGAGAGGAGGCGTTCGAGTTCGGCGTCATTCACCTGCTCCACTTCCATATTCCAGAACGCGACGTTCGTGCGATTCTTCCACAGGCTGGGGTGTTCGTAGAGCATGAGCGAGGTCTTTCCGAGTTCCGAGCGTGTCAGATTTGGCGGGTATGTCCCGTCAGGTGTGGGAGGGGGAAGCAGAAAGTAGTGATCCCCAATCAGGTTCGGTGCCAGGGTCTCGTTCTCGTTTAGGCCGTACTCGTCTGCCAGAACTTCGAGCCAGTTCCCCATGGGTGGCAGGGCACTCTCGTGTTCGAACGCGTAATCATCGAGGATCGTGGGCAAGGTCCGCAGCTCGAACCTTCTGTTCCATCCTGCTGGTGGCGGGGGGCCCTTGCCTCCGACTGCTGGGAGAAGCACGATGACCACCAGCACCAAGCCGATGACGGCCAAGATCGCCGCGGTCGTGTAGTCACGCTTGCGGCCAGCCGGGTCGGTTTGTGGTTCGGTGTTCATGGCAGGCTGTACGCGTCTCATCGAGCACGGCTGCACGCCAGCCTACCCGCCCGCTTCAAGCTCCCGCTGGTAGCACGCCATCACGCTGCTGCGCGTGATCAGGGCGGTGGGCTTGCCGGTCGCGGCGTCCACCAGCGTCAGGCTCGACGCGTCGTGGCGGGCGAACTTGTCCAGCACCGTGTCGAGCGTCTCGGTCGGGTCGATCGTGGGCAGGTCGTCGCGCAGCAATTCAGCCACGAGCAGCAGGGGGATCGCCTCGCGGTCGATGAGCGCGGTCCGCATGTCGCCGCCGGTGACCATGCCGATCGACTTGCCGTCGGCGTCCACGACGGGGAAGTCGGGCACGTTGTGGTGCGCGTGCAGCGTGATGAGCTTGCTCAGGGGGTCCGACGCGTAGACCGGCTCGCGCGGCAGGGCGGTGGGTGTCACCCGGCTCACCGGCACGCGGCGGAGCAGCGTGAGATCCCGGTCCGTCCCGATCAGGATGCCCGCCTGCCGGAGGCGGTAGGTATAGATCGAATCGCGCATCAGCACGCGCGCCATCGCGGTGCTCACGATCGCCGCGAGCATGATGGGCGCGAGCACGCGCGGCTCCTGCGTCATCTCGAAGAGCAGCAGGATCGCCGTCAGCGGCGCGAAGGTCGTGCCCGCGACGACCGCGGCCATCCCGACCAGCGCGTAGCTCGCGGGCGACGAACCCACGGGCAGCAGCCCCAGCTCCTCGAGCGCCAACCCAAACCCCGCCCCGGCGCACGCGCCCAGGAAGAGGCTCGGCGCGAAGACGCCGCCCGAACCCTTCGTGCCCAGCGTGAACGTCGTCGCGACCGCCTTGCACGCGCACAGGAGGACGGCGATCCAGACGGCGGCGAGCACGGACCCGCCGAGCACGCGGTTCGCGCTCGCCGGCCCGTACTGCGCCGGGTCGAGCAGCGTCAGGATGGTCTCGTACCCGTTGCCGAAGAACGCGGGCGTCGGGTGCGCCACCGGCGAGACGCCCGGCACGCCCGCGCCGAGGTACGCGATCCCCAGCAGCCCCAGCAGCAGCGCGCCCAGCACGGGCTTGAGGACCGGGTGCACGGGGATCCGGGCCGCGAGGTCCTCGCCGGCGTGCAGCAGGTGCGTGAACGCCGTCGCGACCACCGCGCACACGAGCCCGAGCACGACATAGCTCGGCAGCTCGGCCGCCGCGAACGTGTACGAGACCAGCTCAAACTCGAAGATCGCGTCGGACGACCCGCCGAACTCGTGGGCGACGGCCGTCGCGAAAACGGACGCGATCACGATGGGGGTGAACGTCTTGAGCGAGAAGTCGCGGAGGAGGATCTCCATCGCGAAGAAGACGCCCGCGAGCGGCGCGTTGAAGATCGCCGACACGCCCGCCGCGGCGCCGCACCCGACGAGCGTGCCCACGTGCTCGCGCGGCACGCCGAGCCGGCGCGCCAGCACGCTGCCCGTCGTCGATCCGATCTGGATGATCGGCCCCTCCGTCCCCGCGCTGCCCCCGGTGCCGACGGTCGCGATGGACGCGAGAACCTTCGTGATGCCGATGCGCGCCGGGATAAACCCGGAGCGGCGGATGAGGGCGTCGAGCACCTGCGGCACGCCGTGCCCGCCCGCCTCGCGGGCGAAGAAAAACACAAGCACGCCCGTGATGAGCGCGCCGATCATCGGGATCGCGGGCAAGAGCCACAGCGGCATCCGTCCCTGCGCCTCGCCCGACCAATGGGTGACCTCGTGCAGCACGAAGTCGAACCCGATCGCGCCGAACGCCGTGACAATGCCGACGATCGCGCCGAGGACCGTCAGCCACCACCCGGCGCGGTGGCGCTCACGGATGATCCGGGTGACTCGGTCGCGGAGGCGTGCGGCGGAGCTGGGCATGCACGCCGATCATAAACGCCGCGGGCTCAGCGATCGGCCCACGCCACAATCCCCGTCTCAAGGTCGTAGACCGCCGGCGCGAGCACGACCCGGCCCTCCCGCGACGCGCGGGCGATTCCCGGGCTCCCGCGCTGCAGATCGACGATCGAGCGAAGCACGTTCGCGCGGACGACGCGGTCCTCGATGGGCCCTTCGCCCGGGGGGTCCCGCTCGGACTGGGCGATCTCACGGATCGGGCGCAGCAGCGCCTCGACGGTGTCCGAGCACGGTTCGGGCGCGCACGCCGCCCGCACCGCCCCGCACCCGGAATGCCCCATGACGACGATCAGCTGGCAACGCAGGACATCGACGGCGTACTCGAGGCTCGCCGCCGTCAGCGTCCCGCAGACGTTCCCCGCCTCGCGGACGACGAACAGATCGCCCACGCCGCAGTCGAAGACGAGCTCGACGGGCACGCGCGCGTCCGAGCAGGCGAGGACCGCGGCGAAGGGCCGCTGGATCGATTTGCTCTGCTGGAGAATCCGCTGCGCGTCGGTGTGGGGATGGATCGAGACACCCGCCGCGAACCGCCGGTTGCCCTCGATCAGGACGTCGAGCGCGTCGGCGGGGCTGTCGTAGCGTTTGGGCATGTCACGCGGCCGATCCCGCCGCCTCGCGCGGGTCACCCTCGAGGATCAACGCGTCCGCCTTCGGCGCGTCGTTCAGGGGTTTGCCCTTCTTGTCGGTGAGGGGCGTGCCGTCCGTGTACCGCTCGATGATCGGCACCGGGTTCGCCTTCTCCAGCGCGTCGAGCTCGGCTTCGAGTTTCTGCTGCGTCGCCTCGTCGAGCTCGGTCCACTTGCCGCGCCCGCGGCACTTGGGGAACCGGCTGCACCCGAGCCACGGCCCGCGCACGCCCGAGCGCAGGTTCAACGGCGCCTCGCACGTCGGGCACGGGAGGTCTGTTTCGAGCGGCGGCAGCGACGGCGCGGTCACGAACCCCTTCTTGTCAATATTCAGGATCATCCCGACGTCGTTCGACTCGCCGTCCTCGAGATGCGTCGTCAAGAATGGCCCGAACCGGCCCGTCTTGCGCACCATCGGGCGCCCGGTCTTGGGGCACTTCACGTCCACGAACTCTGCCGCCTGCGGGCGCCCCTGGCGATCGCACGGGCAGGCCCAATCGCAATCGGGGTAACGCGAGCATGACAGGAACTTGCCGTTCTTCCCGAACCGGTAGACCAGCGACGCGTCGCACTTGCCGCAGCGGTACTGCTCGGGCGCCGGCTGCGTCTCGGCCTTCGCGTGCGTGAGCTCCTCGTGCGCGCGTTCCAGGCGCTCGGCGAACGGGCCGTAGAACCGCTCGAGCATGTCGATCCAGTCGAGATGCTCCTCCTCGACCTGGTCGAGCTGCGCCTCCATGTCGCGCGTGTACCCGATGTCCATGATCTCGGGGAACGCCTCGACGAGCTTGTCCGTCACCACCTCGCCCAGGTCCGTCGCGTAGAACGCGCGGGCGATCTGCTCGACGTACTTCCGGTCCTGGATCGTCTGGATGATCGAGGCGTACGTCGAAGGCCGCCCGATCCCCTCGGACTCGAGCGTCTTGATCAGCCCCGCCTCGGTGAACCGCGCGGGCGGGCTCGAGAACTTCTGCGTCGGGCGGATGTCGAAGGGGTGGAGGTCCTGCCCCTCGCTGAGCTTGGGCAGGTTCAGCTCGTCGCCGGACGTCGGCACGCCCGAGACCCTGAAGTGCCCGTCGAACGCGAGGATCCGGCCCGTCGCGCGGAAGGTCGCGGCGTCGTTGGCCCCGCCCACGATCGTCACCGCCGTCGAGTCCCACTCCGCCGGCACCATCTGCGAGGCGACGAACCGCTCCCAGATCAGCTTGTAGAGCCGGAACTCGTCCGGCTTGAGCGCGCTCTTCACCGCGTCGGGCGTCCGCGCCGGGTCCGTCGGACGGATCGCCTCGTGGGCCTCCTGCGCGCCCTTGTTCGAGCTCTTGTAAAAGTTCGGCTTGTCGGGCAGGTACTTCTCGCCGTAGGTCCGCTTGACGTGCGAGCGAGCCGCGTCGATCGCTTCGGGCGAGACGTACGTCGCGTCCGTACGCATGTAGGTGATCAGGCCGGTCGGGCCCTCACCCGGCACGTTGACGCCTTCATAGAGCGACTGCGCCGCCCGCATGGTGCGCTGCGCGCCGAACCCGAGCCGCGACGACGCGCCCTGCTGCATCGTGCTCGTGATGAACGGCGGCGCCGGGCGGCTCTTCGTTCGCTTCGTCTCGATACTCGTGATCCGGTACGGCGTGGACGGATCGGCAACACCCGTCACCCTCCGGATCCACTTCGCGGGGCCCTTTCCGTCCGGGTCCTCGGTCGCCGTCACATCGATGTCGCGCAGCCCGCACGCCTCGGCGATCTTCGACACGCTGGGCGTGACGTCCTTCTCGCCCTCGCCCGCCTTCACGCCCAGGTCGAACTTCGACCCGTCGAATTCAACGAGCTCGGCACGGATCGCGTCGTTGCCGCCCAGCCAGGCGTTCTGCGACTTCTGCGTCGGCCCGTTGCCCTTCTCGTCGCGCTGGCTCAGGAACTCGCGCCACTCGGGCCCGAGCTTCGCGGCCTCCGATTCCTTAAGCGAGAAGTACCCGCCGACCGACCAGCTCTCGTCGGGCACGAACGCCCGGATCTCGCGCTCGCGCTCCACGATCAGCCGCACCGCGACGGACTGCACCCGCCCGGCGCTCAAGCCCCGCGCCACCTTCTTCCACAGCAGCGGCGAGACCTGGTAGCCCACGATCCGGTCCAAGATCCGCCGCGCCTGCTGCGCGTTCACGCGGTCCTCGTCGATCGAGTGGGGCTTGGAGAACGCCTTGTCGATCTCCGCCTTGGTGATCGCGGGGAAGATCACGCGCTTCGCGTCGGCCGAGGCGATGCCCAGCTCCTGCGCGAGGTGCCACGCGATGGCCTCCCCCTCGCGGTCGAGGTCGGTCGCGAACCAGACGTCCCCGCCGGACGAGAGCGCGTCCTTCGCGGCGCGCTTCAGGTCCTTGATGACCTGCTCCTTGCCCTTGAGCACCTCGTAGCTCGGCGTGAACCGCTTCTCGAGCTTCACGCCCGGCACGGGGTCCTTGACGCCCTTCGGGTTCTTGCTGGGCAGGTCCCGCACGTGCCCGATCGAGGCGAGCACGACAAAGTCGTCGCCCAGGTACTTATTAATGGTCTTCGCCTTGGACGGGCTCTCGACGATCACGAGGCTCTTGCCCGTCGCGTCGCCTGCTTTGTACGACTGCTTGGAGCGGCCGCCGGACCGCGAACCGGCCTTCTTGCCCGTCTTCTTCGCGGTCTTCTTGCCTGTTTTTTTGGCGGTCCGTTTGGCCATCGTTCGTCCTGGAGGGGCGTCGCCCCGGGGGAGTCCGTTCGGGCAGAGGGAACGCGACTGCCGGCGTCCTGTCAAGTCGGGCCCCCCGAACGGCTCTGATTCGGCCCGATCCCGGGTCTCCTGAACCCCGCCGACCCGCCCGTCCATTCCCGACCCGCCCGGGTCGGCCTCGAAAAATCACATAAGCAGCTTCTGCAAAGCGTCTTGCGCGATCTCGGCCGAGTCCCTTCCCGCCGCGTCGAACCACGACGACCCCGCCCGGGCCCGGAACCGTTTGAGCCACGTCCGCTGGTTCTTGGCGAACCGACGCGTCTCGATCTTGATCCGCTCCAGCGCGTCGTCCAGGCTCGACCGCCCCTCGAAATGCTCGACGAGCTGCTTGTACCCCAGCGCCTGCCCCGCCTGCGGGCCCAAGTGCCCACCCTCGTGCAGCCCGCGGGCCTCGGCGACCAGCCCCCGCTCGACCATCCCCCTCACCCGGGCGTTGATGCGGGCGTTGATCGCCTCGGTCGGCCACTCGAGCCCGACGAGAACGGCGCCCGGTCGCCCGGACCCCCGGCCGTCCTCCCATTGCTGCTGGAGGTCGCTGATGGGCGTCCCGGTCTGGCGGTGGACCTCGAGGGCGCGCACGGTCCGCCGCTCGTCGGCCGGATCGATCCGCGCGGCCGCCGCCGGGTCCACACGCTCCAGCTCGGCGCGCATCGCGGGCAACCCAAGAGCCCGCAGCTCGTCGCGGATGGCCTCATCGGGCTCGGGGCCTTCGAACAGACCGTCCAGGAACGCGCGCACGTAGAGGTTGGTCCCGCCGACGACGATGGGGACGACGCCGCGGGTTTGGAGGTCCGCGACCAGCGCGTCGGCCCGTTTCAGCCAGTCGTGCACAGTGAACGCCTCGGTCGGCTCGACGAGGTCGAGCAGATGGTGGGGGACGCCGCGGCGTTCGGACTCCGTGGGCTTGGCGGTGCCGACGTCCATGCGCCGGTAGACCTGGAAGGCGTCCGCCGTGACGACCTCCGCCGGCGTGCCGCGATCGCGCAACAGCAATGCCAGTTCGACGGCGAGGGCCGTCTTCCCCCCGGCGGTGGGGCCCACGATGACGGGAATGGCACACATCGCTCGACGTTAGGATCATGAATGTGAGCGAGAAAAAATACTGGCAACTCGATACAAGGGGCGACCCCGTCAAAGCGTGGGGTAGCTTTGCGATGGGGCTCATCTCGCTTCCCATAGGTGCGTTCATCTCGTTCTTGGCAGCGGTCGGCGTTAACAGTCTTGGAGCTCCCACGCCGATCGTGGTCACCATCGGCGTCGTGATTTTCCTCCTTGTTCCGATCGGCGTGTATCTCCTGATCGGCACTGTCCTCGAGGGAACAAGGTCGAAACCAGCCCGCGGCATCTGTCCCGATTGCGGCTACAACCTCTGGGGCTTGCATCACCGAATGGGTCGGGTGCGGTGCCCGGAGTGTGGAGGTGAGTTCGAGGTCGCTCGATAAGGCATGTGTTGACAACTCCGGACGGCTCCTAGACTTCCCGCCATGCCCGTCCCCCGCATCGCCATCGTCGGCCGCCCCAACGTGGGCAAGAGCTCGCTGCTCAATCTCATCGCCAAGGAGCGGGTCGCGATCGTGGACCCCACGCCCGGCGTCACCCGAGACCGGGTCTCCGTGGTCGTCGAGCTCGACCCGCCCGACGGCGAGGGGCCCAACAAGACCGCCGAGGTGACCGACACCGGGGGCTACGGCGTCTACACCGCCGAGGGCGCCCGGTACGACGAGGTCGGCGCCGACCTCGCGACGCTGACGCAAGACATCGAGCACCAGATCGGCGCCGCGGTGGAGACGGCGGACCTGATCCTGTTCTGCGTCGATTGCCAGGCGGGCATCACGCCGCAGGACCGCGAGATCGCGCAGATGCTCCGCGAGCAGAAGCTCGGGCACCGCGAGGGCCCGCCCGCGCCCGTCCGCGTCGTCGCGACCAAGTGCGACGGCCCGAGCTGGGAAGCGCACGCCTACGAGATGTCCGCCTTCGGGTTCGGCGACCCGATGCTGGTGAGCTCGAAGACCAAATACTTCCGCCGCGACATGCTCGACACCATCTACGGGCTCATCCCCGAGATGGACGACGAGCCCGAGCCAGAGGTGGACCTCAAATTGGCCATCGTCGGCAAGCGCAACGCGGGCAAGTCCACGCTCGTGAACAACCTCGCGGGCCAGCCGCGGGTGATCGTGTCTGAGATCGCCGGGACCACTCGGGATGCCATCGACGTGAAGTTCGAGATGGACGGCAAGTCGATCATGGCGATCGATACCGCCGGGCTTCGGCGCAAGAAGTCCTTCCAGGGCAAGATCGAGTGGTACGCGCTCGACCGGTCCGAGCGCGCCATCACGCGCGCGGACGTGGTCCTTCTCATGATCGACGCGGCGAGCACCGTCTCGCAGGTCGACCAGCAGCTGGCGCAGATGATCGTCGCGTCGCACAAGCCCGTCGTGATCGTCGTGAACAAGTGGGACGCCGTGAAGCACCGGGCCGACGAGAAGGGCCGCCCGGTCACGCCCGAGCGCTACGAGGACTACATCCGCAAGGAGCTCAAGGGCCTGCCCTTCGCGCCGATCGCGTTCATGAGTGCCAGCCAGGGGTTCAACGTGAACGCGGTGATCGACCTGGCGTTCGACCTGCACGGGCAGGCGTCCGAGCGCGTCGGCACGGGGCAGCTCAACCGCACGATCCGCGACATCGTCGAGCACCGCGGCCCGACGAACAAGGCGGGCGTGGAAGCGAAGGTCTACTTCGCGTCCCAGGTGCGGACCAACCCGCCGACGCTCGTGCTCGTCGTGAACAACCCGGACCTGTTCACGCACAACTACGAGCGGTACCTGATGAACCAGTTCCGCGAGCGGCTGCCGTTCGCCGAGGTGCCGATCCACCTGATCCTGCGCTCCAAGCAGCGCGTCGAGAAGCGCGCCGCCGCGCAGCGCAAGGGCGGCCGGAACCTGCACGAGGTGGACGCCGAGACCGGCGCGATCATCGACGAGCTGAGCCCCGAGGCGATCGATCAGGCCGCGTTCCTCGAGGACCTGCCCGACGACGCCGAGGCGTACTTCGACGACTGACCCGGATCGCCCCCGCACCAACCCAAGTCAGAGAGCCCGGAGCGCGAGCGAAGCGTCGCGTGCACCAGGACCCGTCGCTTACGCTGGGGCTCGTTCAAGGCGAGACCAGTTCGACCACGGGTGCATGCACGCGCGACCCCGCGCGCGTCAGCCCGTAGCGCGGCACCGGCGGCCGACCGTCCGCGATCGCCCGCTCGATCAGCCCGACCTCACCCAGCGCCCCCAGCGCGTGCGAGAGCGCCCGGTCCGTCGCGTCGCCCAGCGTGTGGGCGATCTCGCCGAACCGCGTCGCGCCGAGCCCGACGCTCGCGAGCGTGGGCATGGACCACTTGCGCAGGCCCACGTCCACCGCCTCGGCGTGGCGCAGGGCGGTCATGAGCGCGGCGCTCGCGGGCCCGACGACGCCGCCGCGCCGCGTGAGGATGTACTCCGGCCGCAGCGGGTGCCCGTACCCCGGGTTGGGCTGCACGAGCCCGAGCTCGATGAGCGCGTCCAGAGCATCGCGGACGGGCTGCCGACCGGCCTCCAGGGCGTTGGTCAGCTGGGCGAACCGGCACCCGCCGTTCGCCTGCATCTGGGCGAGGATCGGCACCGACCATCGACGGTGAAACAGCCGGACGAGCTGGGACGGATCTCCGTTCATTGGATCAAGTCGCCCGAACGGGCATTGACATGAAAGTATAGCAACTATACTTTGTGAATACCACCCGGGTCGCCGGGCGGATCGCTCGCGGGCCGTGCCCGCCCAACCGAAAGGCCCGACCATGCCCGACCTCGGATACGCCGGCGGCATCACCATCTCCATTCAGGTCGCCGACTTGGACAAGGCCCTCGCCTGGTACGGCGACGTGCTCGGCATGGAGACCCTCTACAAAGTGGACGAGATCGCCTGGGCCGAGGTGAAGACCGCCACCGCGGGCGTGCAGATCGGCATGGGCCAGGCCGAGTCGCCCAAGGTTGGCGCCGGCGCGGTCCCCGTGTTCGACGTGACGGACATCGACGCTGCTCGATCCCAGCTCGAGTCCAAGGGTGTCCGGTTCGACGGCGATACCCAGGTCATTCCAGGGCTCGTCAAGCTCGCAACCTTCTACGATCCCGATGGCAACACCTACATGCTCAGCCAAACGCTCATGCAAGCGGGCTGACCCGGGAGACGATGATGAAGACCATTCTGCTCGCCGGCGTGCTCGGCGTGGCGTCGCTCGGCGCCGCGGCGCTCACGATCCAACCCTCACAAACGACCGAGGCCGAGGCACCCCGCGCCCTGACGGACAAGCACCTCGCCTTCCTCGCCGGGCACTGGGTCAGCGAATCGCCCGACGGCGCGGTCGTCGAGGAGCATTGGCTCGAGCCGGTGAACGGGTCGATCACCGGGATGCTCCGCTGGCGGAACGCGGCGGGCGAGATCGGGCTGCTCGAGATCCTCACCATCCAGACCGAAGACGGGCAGGGCATCTTCCGCTGGCGCCACTTCGACAAGGACCTCACGCCCTGGGAAGCGGAGAAAGAGGTCCCATCGATCGTCGCGATCGAGTCGTTCGAGGGCAACAAGCTCGTGATGGTCCGCCACCCGGACGGGTCGTCGCGCACGCCGGCGAAGATGACCTACGACGGGTCCGTGCCCGGGGAGCTCACCGCGACGCTTGAGTTCGACACCGGGCGCGACCCGGTGGTCATCGCCTTCAAGCGTCGCTGAATCTCGGCGATTGCGCGCCCGAGGCGTGCGATCGGGTTCACGAATCGGGCATGCACTCCTACCCTTCCCACTAAGACGGGACGGTGGTGCATGCGGGGCGTGCCAAGGCGTGTGGTGGGGGGCTCGATCGCGACGCTCGGCGTGGGCGCCGGGATGCTCGGGTGGTTCGCGCCCCTGGGGCTCGACGGGCCCGGGCAGACGGGCCTGGCGATCCTGATCGCCGCGGCGGCCCTCTGGATCACCGAAGCCGTCCCCCTCTACGTCACCAGCTTCGTGATCCTGGCGCTCGCGCAGGTCTGGCTCGGGCCCGCGCTCGTCGAAGCGGGCAGCCCCGCCCCGCGCGACGCGTTCACGAGCCCATTCTTCTCTGACATCATCCTGCTCTTCCTGGGCGGGCTGAGCCTGTCGGCGGCGCTCAACAAGCTCCGGTACGACGAGCAGCTCGCGCGCTGGGTCATCCGCGTCTCGGGCAGCTCGGTGCCCCTGCTGCTCGCGGGCATCATGGCGCTCAGCGCGTTCCTGTCGATGTTCCTGTCGAACACCGCGACGACGGCGATGATGCTCACGCTCTGTCTGCCCATCGCCCGCTCGCTCAAGCCGGGCGACGCGTCTCGGAAGGCGATCATCCTCTCGGTGCCCTTCGCCGCGAACATCGGGGGCGTGGGCACGCCGATCGGCACGCCGCCCAACGCGATCGCGGTGCAGTACCTCGCCCAGTCGGGCGACCCGATCGGGTTCGGGCGCTGGATGCTCCTGGGCATCCCGTTCGTGCTGATCATGCTGGGGGTCGTCTGGGCGACGCTGCTGCTGGTGCACCGGGGGTCGCGCGGCGCGGTCCGTCTCGAGCGTCAGGCGGGTGATTCGATCCGCGTCAGCTGGCGCCGCCGGCTGGTCTTGGTGGTCGCCGTGCTCACCGTCGCGGGCTGGCTGACCGGCCCGTGGCACGGGTTCAGTTCGGGCACCGTCGCGCTCTTGCCGGTCATCGTCCTGTTCGCGACGGGCGTCCTGGACCGCCACGACCTCCGCGGGCTGTCGTGGGACGTGCTGCTCATCATGGGCGGCGGGCTCTGCCTGGGCGTCGTGATGGCGACCTCCGGATTCGCCGCCTGGTTCGTGGGGCATCTGCCGACCGATGACGTCCCCGCGTGGGCGGTGCTCGCGGTGCTGGGCGTCGCGGCGGCTGGGATGTCCAGCGTCATGTCCAACACCGCCAGCGCGAACCTCCTGATGCCGATTGTCCTCGGGCTGGGCGCCGCCGCGGGCCCGGAGGCGCTGCTCACCGTCGCCTTCGCGTGCAGCGTCGCGATGCCCCTGCCGATCTCGACGCCGCCCAACGCCATCGCGTTCAGCTCGGGTGAGCTGACGGTGGGGGACATGCTCAAACCCGGGCTGATCATCACCGCCGTCGCCATCGTCGTCGAGCTCACCTTCGCCCGCGCGTGGTGGGGGTGGGTCGGGGGCTTCTCTTAATCTGATCCGGGTCGCGTGTCACGGGCAACGCCCGAGGGAGGGCCGCGTGGAAGTCCATCGCCAGCAATGCCAATCGTGCCTTTCGTACAAGGTGCACGACGTGCTCGTGCGCGAGGCGGGCCAGCCGCAGACCGTGTACGTGATCTGCGCCAACTGCCACGAGCTGGTGGCGCGCTACCGCCTGCAGAACTACTACCACCACGGCAAGGGTGCCGAGTCGTTCATGCGATCGCGCGAGGGCAAGGGCGCCGACTCGGCGCGCGAGCTGCTCGAGGAGTTCGACCGGACCAAACACGACGCGCACGACGGGTACGCCCGCGTTCTCAAGATCCTCGCCGAGCAGCACAAGGCGCTCGACGCCTCGGGCTACCCGACCGAGCAGGACGCAACGAAAGCCGCCGAGTCAGACGACTGACCGACACGCTCAGGCCGCCAGCCCGTAGTCGTCCCACCCCTCGTCCTGCTCGTCCACCTCGGGATCGAACCGGCCCCACTCCTCCTCGGGCAGGTGCCGGTGGTGCACCTTGATCACCCGGGCGAGCTGGGCGCCGAAGAGCCGCGAGATCATCTCGACCAGCCGCACGTCCTGCTCGGAGTACGGCCGCGACCGGTCGCGGAACAGCACGAGCACCGCCAGGCACTCGTCGTCCGCCCCACACGACACCACCACCGCGGACGAATCGCCGATCCAGTGGGCGTCGTCGCCGAAGTGCGAATCGACCAGCTCGGGCGTGTTTAGCACGAGCACCTCGGTCTGGTCCTCAAACCGCGGCGCCACCGCGTCGGCGAGGTGGTCGAAGAGCATCTCGCTCGTGTCGCGCGGCTGATCGTGGTTCACATAGGCGCCGAGCGAGAAATCGCCCGACGTCGAGGGCAGGAAGACGCCCGCGTTCGTCGCGCCCATCTTCGCGAGCATGAATTCGAGCAGCGTGCGCAGCAGGCTCTCGACGTCGAGCTCCTGACGAAGCAGGCTGTTGAGTTCGCTCGAGATCGAGGCGTCCCCGATCTGCGAGCTCAGGCTCTGATAGGCCTCGGTGAGCTCCGAGCACAGCGACCCGACGTGGTCGGCGACTTCCTCGCGGGCCTGGTTCAGGCGCTTGCAGAGGCGCTGCAGGCGGCGGGTCCGCTCGTGCTGCTCGCGCGACGCGCGGGCCTTCCGCGCCGCCGCCGCGATCCGGTCGCCCAGGTCCCGTGTGGGCGACAGCGAATCGAGCATGTCCACCGCGCCGGCGCGCATCGCGCCGACCGCGTCGTCGAGCGTGGGCGAATCGGTGATCACCACCGCTTCGAGCGCGGCGCACATGCCCCGGAGTTCCTCGGTGAGCTCGATGCCGCACCCGTCGGGCTGATGCCGCCCGACGATCGCCAGGTCGTACGCGTTGGCCCCGAGCGCCTCGCGTGCCTCGTCGGCGCTGTGCGCGACGCCGAGTTCTTCGACGTGCCGCGAGAGCATCCGCGTCAGGCGGACGCGCTCGCGCCCCGATCCCGACACGATGAGCACACGGACAGGGAGGCTCGGCGTCCCCGTGTCCGCGGCGCCCGCGACGGGTTGTGTGTTGTGGTGTTCGTTGCCCGGCGTCATCAGCCCCTGCCTTCTCCGCGCCGGGCGCGGCCTCTACGCCGCCAGACCAGTCCGTTGGCCCGGCGCCCCAAACTGCACGGTCGCGATCACGCCGCCCCCCGGCCCGTTCGCCAGGTGGACCCGCCCGCCCAGACGCTCAACCAGCGTCCGCGCCTCGGCGAGCCCCAGCCCGCGCTGCCGACCCGCGCTCTTCTCGCTGAAGAACGGGTCGAACGCGTGCCGGCGGGCCCGGGCGCTCAGCCCAGGACCTCGATCGACAACCGTGACCTGCCATCGTCCATCCGAAAGACCGGTTTGAACGCCAACACGCACTTTGCCCCCGGGATTGGCCTCGATCGCGTTCGCGATCACCCGCGCCAGCGACTCACTCGCCATGCTCACATCCGTAAGCACCTTGATGGCATCGCGTTGCGCCGACTCGATCTCGATGTCCGGCTCCGCGCCCGACGCGCACGCGCTGCGCGTCGCCGTCCGGATCGCCACACGCACCACGTCCATCGGGTCCGCCCGCTCGAGCGTCGGCTCGGGCGGGCGGCTCAGCAGGTGCAGGCTCGTGACCAGCTCGGAGACGTCCTTCGCCGCGACCGCGATCTTCGCGGCCCGCTCCCGGTCCGCGCCGTCGGTCATCCTCGATGCCAGCAACTGGCTCTGCCCGCGGATGATCGTCAGCGGGTTGTTCATCTCGTGGGCCGCCCCCGCCGTCACCTCGCCCAGGCGCGCCATCGCTTCGCGCTCGGTGAGCTGGTGCTGCATCTCGGAGATGCGCCGGTTGGCGTCGGCGAGCGACTCGCGCAGGCGCGAAGCGCCCTCGTGATGCGCCGCCGAGCGCACGGCGTTGGCCCAGGTCGCGATCAGCGCATCGAGACACGACCGTTCGAGGTCCGCCGCGCCGGGATCGCCGTCGAAGACGAGGATCGCCGACGGGCCCGACCCCACGCCGCCGCGCCGCTCGGGGAAGCACACGCCGATCGAGCGCAGCGGCTCGTCGCCCGAAGCGCCCAGCGCCCCGAGCACCCAGGGCGTCGTCGGCGCGCTCGCGACGGACACGCCCGGCGCCCCCTCGTCCGCGACCGTCGAGCCGATCAGCTTCCCGCGCGTGTCGAACCGGCAGACCTGCCAGGGCTCGTCCATCGCGGCGCGGTAGGCCATCCCGAGCGTCGCGCCCCCGATCAGCTCGTGCGCCGACCGCGCGACGAGCCCGAGCACGTCCACCACGCCCGCGCCCGGCGTCACCCGCTGGCAGAACACCGCGCACGCGGTCAACGCCTTGTCCTGCGCCGTCGCCTGCTTGGCGCGCTTCGCCAGCCGCTCGTTCAGCACGCTCAGCTGCTCGTTCGCCCGGCTGACCGAATCGAGCAGGATGCCCGGCTCGGCCCGCGAGTCGAGCCCGAGCAGCTTGCACCGGTCCGCCACGCCCCCGATCAGCGCGTTGCTCAGCTCCTCGATCCGCTCGGGCTTGATGTCCAGCCCCTCGCTCGCCTCGGCGAGCGTCGGCGGCTCGCCGAAATCCCCCGACCACCCGAGGTGCAAGCCGCGCACCCACGCCTTCGCGAGCGTCACGACGCCCACCTCGATCTTCCACTTCACGTCGGGCAATCCCGCGAACGGCTGCCCGTGCAGCCAGATCACGTCACGCACCGCCTCGGGCAGATCCCACCGCTCGGCGACGCGCCGCCCCGCGGTGTGATGGTCCAGCCCCAAGAGTTCGCGCTCGATCGGCGCGCTGTCGCACTGGCGGACCTCTGCCGTGCGCAGCACCCGCGCATATCCGCGCGGCAACGCGAAATCGAGCGCCAGCCGACCCAGGTCCGCCAGCAGCCCGCTCACGAACGCCCCCTCGGGCGACACCTTCAGCTTCCGCTCGGACCGCGCGATCAGCTCGCTCGCCACCGCAACCGCGACGGCGTGCTTCCACAGCCCCGCGTGATCGAACGCCGGCGCGCCGTCCTCAGCCTTCTCGTCCGCTTCAAACTCATCGCGGTCCAGGTCGCTGCCGCGCTGGCTCATGAGCTCGTACACGCTCACGCTCAGCACCGCGGACTGCACCGCCTCGAGCCCGAGCATCACGACGGCGCGGCGCACCGTCTCGATTTTGTCGCCCAGCCCGTGCTCGGCGCGCCGGACGAGCCCGAGCACCATCGCCGTCAGCGCCGGGTCGGCCTCGATGAGCCCGATGATCTCGTCGAGGTCCGCGTCGTCGGCGCCCGCGACGTGCATCAGGCGCGTCGCCACCGGGCTGAGCGTCGGCAGACGCCCAACCTGGTGCAGGATCAGCTCGATCCGCCGAGTGCGCGGCGTGGGCGTGTCCATCACCCGTCTCCCGCGTCAGTGCTTCCCGTTCTGCTTGGAACGCTCCGCCCGGCCCAGCAGCTGGTTCACGCGCGCCATCAACGCGTCCACGTCGAACGGCTTCTGCATGAACTCGTCCGCGCCGGACCCGATCAGCTCGTCCACCTCGGCCCGGTTCACCACGCCCGAGACGCACAGGATCTTCACCTGGTCCGCCCGGTCGCCCGACCGGATCCGGTCGCACACGATGTTCCCGTTCACGTCGGGCAGCATGTAGTCGAGCACGATCAGGTGCGGGCGGAAGCTCTCGGTGAGCATCCCCGCGTCGTACCCCGTGCTCGCCGTCTTCACGTCGAACCCGCCCTCGCGCTCGAGCAGGTCCGTGAACAGGTCCAGGATCTCGGGGTCGTCGTCCACGACGAGCACGCGCTTCGTGCCCCCCTCGATCGCCTCGAGCGGGATCTCGTTCGCCTTCATGAAGCGGATCAGCTCGTCACGCGGGATCCGCCGGAACTTGGATCCCGGCACGCGAAAGCCCCCCAGCCGCCCCGAGTCGAAGCACCGGATGATCGTCTGCTGGCTCACCTTGCAGACCTTCGCCGCTTCGCCGGTCGTGAAGATCTTCTTGCTCGCCAGGTCTTCGTTGGTCGTCTCGTCGGGCATGCCGCGCCTCGCGATCAACCGGGCACGCGCCCCCCGAGACGATCGGGACCCGCGCAGCCGGCGCCGTTTCCGCAGGCGTCGTATCGGCCCTCAGATACCCCAACTTCACGCCCGCCGACCGTTCGAACCGCGCCCCTTGCCCGGTTCAACACGTCAGACCGCCCCTGCGCAACGAACGCGCGTCCGAGAACGCGTCACCCGTGCCGGGCGCGCCACTGCGTCACCGCGTCCGGCTCGCGCGCGTAGATCGGCTCGAGGTCATCGGGCGACACCGCCGCGCACGCCCCGTCGCTCGCCGCGTGCATCGCGATCAGCGTCCTCGCGTCGAGCACGGGCTCGACCACGGGCGTCCCAGACGCCTCCGCCCATGCGCGGATGCCCCCGGGCAGGTGCGCATCGCACACGATCGACCCGGCGCCGAGCGAGCCGAAGCCCGCCGCGTCCACCACCGTGTGCCCCTCCGCCACCGCGCCGGGCCCGTCGATCCGCGCGGCGCAGGTCGAATCGCCCTTGCTCGCCAGGCAGACCGCCGCGGGCCACGCCGGGATGTCCGTCGCCCGCGCCACCGACGCCCACGTCGGGACGGCGACCAACTCGGCGTCGATCGCCTCGGCCAGCACCCGCGCCGTCGTGATCGCGACGCGCAGGCTCGTGTACGCCCCGGGCCCGACGGACACGACGATCGTGCCCAGATCACCGGGCGCCGCGCCCGCCCGTGCGCACATCCGGTCGATCGCGCCCATCAGATCGTCCGACCGGCGCGTGCCCGCCTCGACCGGCTCGGCCGCGACCACCCCGCCCGACGCGTCGCCCAGCGCGACGCCCGCCGCGATCGACGGGTTGCTCGTCTCGATCCCCACGATGTATCGGCGTTCGCTCAATCGACCGGCCCGCGGCGTTGCTTCTTGATCTGCCCGCGCCGCTTCTTCGCGTCGATGCGGCGCTGCACCGCGCCCTTGCTGGGCTTGGTCTTCTTGCGCGACTTGGGCCTCGTGCGCGCCCGCCGAACGAGATCGCCAAGCTTGCGCAGGCACGCCTCGCGGTTGCGCTCCTGCGAGCGCGTCTGCTCGGCCGTGATCACGAGCTCGCCCGAATCCGTCGCCAGATGCCCCGCGAGGGTGATCAGCCTCGCCCGCTGATCGTCGGCGAGCCCGAGGGCGCCCACGTCCACCCGAAGGACGGCCTTCGTCGCCCGCTTGTTGACGTTCTGCCCCCCCGGGCCCGAGCTCTGGACGAACGAGAACGAGAGCGCCGCCTCGGGCACCCGCCCGGCTCCGGGGAGTTCGATCGTGGGTGGTCCGTGATTGGGGTGGTCGGGTGGGGTCATCGGGCTTCACACGGGCGGTTTCAGGGGCGTCAGGGGGTCGTTTCGCGGGGCGCGGGAAGCTGGGCAGGCGGGCGCGTAGCAAAGGAGCCCCGCAGCCGCAAGTCCGCTTGCCGATCGACTTTAACACACGCCAACAAACCCGGGGCGTTGACCGGGCGGGGTGTGTCTGCGATACTCGCTTCCCGGCGACGACGTTCTCGGGCCCGCACGACTCCCTGACGGGGAAGGCGGGCCCCAGGGTCCCGCCGGCGGCGGGGGCCGACCAGATGTTCGTCGGGCCGAGACAAGCAAACGACCACCCGGAGGCATCGGACAGCGAATCAGGCGACCTCCCGTCCCCTGACAGCGCGTCCGTGCCGCCCGCGAGAGAGATGGGGCCCAGGGGCATGCCAGACACGATCACGAAGAAGGCACTGGTCGATCGCATCGCCGACGAGACCGACCAGAAGCGCGTCGTGGTCAAAAAGACCATCCAGACGTTCCTCGACCTCATCATCGACGAACTCGCCGAGGGCAACCGCCTGGAGTTCCGTGACTTCGGCGTCTTCGAGGTCACCGTCCGCGCCCCGCGGATGGCCCAGAACCCCAAGACCCTCGAGCGGGTGCCCGTTCCGGCCAAGAAAACCGTGAAGTTCAAGGTCGGGCGGAAGATGCGCGAGGAGCTCGAAGCCGTGCCGGTCGACGGCGAACCCGCCCCCGAAGCCATGAAGCCCGCCGACGCCGGCCGCGACGTGCACGTGAACGAGACCGCGCCCGATCAGATCCGCCCGCGACCCCGGCAGACCAACCCGGCGTCCGTCAGCGCCTGATTGGCGGATATCCCCGACCCCCCTCTGAGCCGCGGGCTTCAGCCCGCGCGGCGGTCCGCTCGCACATGCTTGGGGGCGTCCGTGGGTCTCCCGCGCGGCCTGAAGCCCGCGGCTCGGACCTGCGATCCCATTCCGGCCCGCGTTGTGATCAATCGATCGCCGGCGCCCCCGACAGCGCCAGCATCCGGTTCACCGCCGCCAGCGCCGGCCCGCGGACTTCCGGATGCACGCGGATGACGTTGCGCGCCTCGACCGGCAGCCCCTCGGTTGTCCCCGAGTCGCCCCCAATCCCGCACAGCCCGTCCAACGTCCACAGCAGGTGGGGCTCGTCGATGCGGTACATCGTCGTGCACATGCACTGACAGTCGGACAGGATCCGCACGTCCACGCCGCGGTCCTTGGCCGCGTTCGCCAGGCGGTTCACGAGGTTGTGCTCGGTGCCGATCGCCCACTTCGTGCCGGGCTCGGCGTCCGAGATCGTGCGGATGATGAACTCTGTGGAACCATTCAAATCTGACCGGTCCACGACCTCCTTGGCGCACTCGGGGTGGACCAGGATGCGCGTGGGCTCGGCGCCCGCGGGCAGGGCGTCGTTCTCGGCGCGGATCGCGTCGCAGTGCTCGGGGCGGAAGAGCTTGTGCACGCTGCAGTGCCCCGCCCAGAGGATCACGCGGGCGTCGAGGAGCTGATCGGGCGTCATGCCGCCAAGGGGCTCGCCGCGTCGCTGCAGCTTGGGGTCGTAGACGGGCGCGGCGGCATGGACGTCCACGCCGTACGCCGCGGCGGTGTTCCGCCCGAGATGCTGATCGGGCAGGAACAGCAGCTTGATGTCCTCGCCGGGCGCGGCGGGCTCGGTCCCGCCCGCGAGGGCCCACGCGAAGACCTGGTCCGCGTTCGAGCTCGTGCAGCAGGCACCCCCGTGCTCGCCCACGAACGCCTTGATCGCCGCCGTCGAGTTCACGTACGTCACGGGCACGATCCGCCCGGACCACCCGAGCTTGCCCAGCGCCTCGTGCATGACGTCCCAGGCGTGGGTCGCGTCATCGAAGTCCGCCATGTCCGCCATCGAGCACCCGGCCGAGAGGTCCGGCAGGTGGATCTGGACGTGCTCGGGGGTGAGCAGGTCGGCGGTCTCGGCCATGAAGTGCACGCCGCAGAACACCACGTGCTCCACCGGCTTCTCGTCGGCGACGCCCGCGGCGAGCTGGGAGAGCTTCAGCGAATCGCCCGTCAGATCCGCGTGCCGGATCACCGCGTCCGTCTGGTAGTGGTGCCCGAGGATGACCAGCCGATCGCCCAGCCGCTGCCGACGATCCGAGATCCGGGCCGCCAGCTCGCTCGGCGGGAGCGAGCGGTAGATCTCGGGCAAAGCGGGCTGCCAGTGCATGCGGGTTCCTTTCCGACCTCCGGACCCCCGATCGTAGGGGCGGCCCGCCCGGGTCCCGCCGAACGAGGCGGGACGGGCGAGGCGGCGACATTGTGGGGCCACCGTGGATAACCCTCGGCGGGCGGGGTCATTCCGATTCATCCCGCGCCGGGTCGCGTGATCGCGGAGGGCGAGCCGATGGGTAGACACCGGGGAAAAGTCCCCAGACTTCGGACACCCGAACGGGGGAAATGCGACGATGGCGGAGATCGCGGTCTGTTTGCCGACGCGGAATCGCCCGGATCGGGTGGCCCGGTGTCTCCGCGCGTTGGCTGGACAAACTGTGGATAACGCGAGGTTCCGGGTGATCGTCGGCGTGGACGCGCCGGACGCCGCCGCGCACGTGCCGGACGACGCGGTGCCCGACGGGCTCGCCCCGGAAGTGGTCCCGGGCCCATCCGCCGGGCCCGCCGCGACCCGGAACCGGATTCTGCGACTCGTGGACGAGCCCGTGGTGCTCTGGCTGAACGACGACGTCGTGCCCGACTCCCATCTGATCGAGCATCACCTCGCCGCCCACGCGTCGGGCGAGCGGGCGATGGTCCTCGGGTCGGCGCCGTGGGTCGTGCGCGAACCGGACCGCCTGTTCGATCGGCTGATCCGGGAGACGTCCATGGTCTTCTTCTACGACCAGATGGACGACGACCCGGCGCGGGATTGGGGGTATCGGCACGCGTGGACGCTCAATCTGTCCGTGCCCGCCGAGCTCGCGACGCTCGGGTTCTGCGAGAGGCTGCCCGGGGCGGCGTACGAGGACCTCGAGTGGGCGTGGCGCGCGGCGCGATCGTCGGGCGCGCCCGTGCGGTACCGGCCCGCGGCGCGCGTCGAGCACGACCACCGGTACGAGCCCGAGGGGTATCTGGCGCGCGAGCGGGCGATGGGGCGCGACGCGTTCGCGCTCGCGGCGCACGCGCCCGAGTTTGCGCGCGAGCTCTTCCGGCGCGACGTCCGATCGGCGGAATCGCTCGCGTACGCCCGCGCGTTCGTGGAGCGCGAGGCGCCGCTCGCCGAGCGGCTGGAGCGATCGTTCCGCACGCTCGCGGACCTGCCGGCGGGCGCGGTGGATGACGACCGCGTGATCGCGATGCTCTACGAGCACCATCTGGCGCTGAAGCGTTGGCATTGGAACGCCGGGCTGGTTGAGGCGGCGGACGGCGCGGGCGTTCAGGCCGCCTGACGCGGCGCGCGGCGGGCGAACTCCAGCGCCGTCGAGCAGGCCTCGCATTCGAGCTCGAAGACGCGCCCGATGCCGTAGCGCCGGACCGCGGCGGCGGCGGCGGAGCGCCCCAGCATGGCGCGCCACCCGTCGTCTTCCAGCACGCCCGACAGCGCGTACGTGATCGACTCGGGCGTGCCCGGGACGATGACGCCCGAGACACCGTTGTCCACGACGATGCCCAGGCCCGGGGTGTCCGCGACGATGACGGGGGCACCGCAGGCCATCGCTTCGATCAGCGCGGTGGGGTGCCCCTCGTAGGAGCTGGCCTGGACGTACGCGGCGCAGGCGCGCATGCGCTCGAGCACCGCCGCGTGGGGCAGCTTGCCGAGGAAGCGGGTGTTGACGCCGAGCTCGGCCGCGAGCGTCTCGAGCTCGGCGCGCTGCGAGCCATCGCCGACGATCTCGAGGGTGAACGACCCGCGCGCGGCGCGGGGCATGGCGCCGATGGCGCGCAGGATCAGGTCGGTGTTCTTGAACGGCTCGAGCGGGCCCACGACCAGGACGACGCCCGCTTCGCGCGGCGCGTCGGCGTCGGCGGGGGTCGCGTCGTCGACGAAGTTCGGGATCACCCGGCAGCGCTCGTCGGGCAGCGCCCAGCGCCAGGCGAGGTCGTCCACCATCTTGCCGGTGGTGCCGACGACGATGTCCGAGTGCTGGCACAGGTCGCGTTCGATCTCGCCGGCGCGGATGGCTTGGGGGGTTTCGGCGCCGTCGCGGAGCCCGATGAAGCGCGAGCGGACGTGCCCGCCGCGCGCGATCCGTCCGACCTCGACGCCGCGGGCGCGGAGGGTCTCGGCGATCATCGCGGAGGCGCCGCCGTCGGTGAGCTGCATGGTGCGCGTCACGACGCGCGCGCCCGGGGTGATGTGCAGGGCGTCGGCGACGTCCTGCCCGGGGGTCTCGCCGCGGGGGACGAACGAGACCCGGTCGGGGAGTTCCACCGCGGGCCCTGCGTCGGCGACGATCGCGGCGCCCAGCTCGCAGCGGGCGAACCGCTCGATCAGGGGTCGCTGCTGGTCCAGGCGGCCGTCGTCGTGCCACGACGCGAGCGTCTCGCCCTCCGGCAGGCACAGCACGACGGCGTCGGCATCCGGTGTGGTTTCGGGTGGGGGCATGGCAGGCGGCGTCCTTCCACGGCGCCTCCGCGCCGCTGAACCACCAGTCGGCCCGCGCTTCGCCCGGGTTTGGTGAGACCGCTGCGGTTCCGCCCGGGCGGGGGGGACACCCGACAGACTCCCCCCATTGTGGTGGCGGTGGAGTCAAACGGGCGTGAGTGGGCGGGATCGGGCGAGCGGACCGATATCTCGATCGATGAATGATGCGCATTCCGCCGGGGCAGCCTCGGCGAAGATCATGATGTTGGACGCGCTGCGCGCGGCGCGCGAGCGGGCCCGGTCCGAGGGCCGCCGCGTGGTGCAGTGCCACGGGTGCTTTGACATCGTCCACCCCGGGCACATCCGGCATCTGCGGTTCGCCAAGGCGCAGGGGGACGTGCTGCTGGTGTCGCTGACGGGCGACGGGCAGATCACGAAGGGGGACGGGCGGCCGCTGATCCCGCAGGAGCTGCGCGCCGACAACCTCGCGGCGCTCGACTTCGTGGACTGGGTGCACGTGACAAACGAGCCGACGGCGCTGGGTGTGCTCGAGGCGGTGGCGCCGGATGTCTATATCAAGGGGCGCGAGTACGAGTCGAACCACGACCCGCGGTTCATGGCCGAGCGGGCGGCGGTCGAGGCGGCGGGGGGCAAGGTCGTCTTCAGCTCGGGCGACGTCGTCTTCAGCTCCACGGCGCTGATCGAAGCGATCGAGCGTTCGGTCGATCCGACGCACGGGCGCCTGCGGACGCTGTTGGATGACCCAGAGCTCACGCCGGGCAGGCTGAGCGATCAGATCGGGTCGTTCCGGGGCAAGCGCGTCATCGTGATCGGCGAGGCGATCGTGGACACGTACGTATTCTGCGATAAGCCGGATGTCGCGGGCGAGAGCCCGGTGCTGACGCTGCGCCCGTTGGAGCATCGGCAGTACGAGGGCGGGGCGGCGATCGCGGCGCGGCACCTCGCGGCGATGGGCGCGGCGCCGATCCTCGTGACCGCGATGCCCAACGACTCGACGGCGGACGCGATGCGGCGCAAGCTCGTCGCCGAGGGCGTGGACGTCCGCGCGGTGCGGACGCAGACGGCGCTGCCCGAGAAGCAGCGGTATCTCGTCGGGTCGCAGAAGGTCGCAAAGATCGACCTGGTGGACAACGTCGTGCTCGACGCGAGCGCGCAGGACGAGCTGATCGAGACGGCGATCGGGGCGGCGGGCGAGATCCACACGGACGCGGCGATCGTGCTCGACTTCGGGCTCGGGTTGCTCTCGCCCGCGGTGCTCAAGCGGCTGGTGCCCAGGCTGCGCGACAAGGTCGCGATCCTGTCGGGCGACGTGTCCGGGCGGCGGTCGTCGCTGCGGTCGATGCGGGCGTTCGATCTGATCTGCCCGACGGAGCACGAGCTGCGCGACGCGTCGCGGAACCACCAGGACGGGCTTGGAGCGCTGGTGTGGGAGCTGCTCGAGGAGACGAGGACGGCATCGGCGATCGTGACGATGGGGGCCGAGGGGCTCATCGGGTTCACACGCCTGCCCGAGGCGGCCGAGGCGGACACGCGGTGGACGACGCGTCTGCGCGGCGAGCACGTGCCGGCGCTCGGCGCGCACCCCGTGGACGTGCTCGGCTGCGGGGACGCGATGATCACGGCGGCGACGCTGACGCTCGCGTCCGGCGGCAGCGTCCTCGCGGCGAGCCTGCTCGGCGCGTGCGCGGCGAGTGTCGAGGGGCGGCGGTTGGGCAACGTGCCGATTTCGGCGACGGACCTGCGGCGCGAGGTCGGGCGCGTGCACGGCGCGACGCTCGCGTACGACGCGGCCGCCGAGCTCGGCGCGGCGGTCGAGCCGATGAGGTCGGCGTCATGATTTCGTATGTCATTCCCACAAAGGACCGGCACGCGGAGCTCGCGCGCACGCTCGACGCGATCGGGTCCATCGCGGAGCACGGGCCGGGCGCGATGCCGGCTGAGGTGATCGTGGTGGACAACGCGTCGGACGAGCCCGCGCGGGCGCCGAACTGGCTGCCCAACGGGGTGGCGGTGCGCGTCGAGCGGTTGCACTCGAACGAGGGTGCCGCCGGGCGGAACGCGGGTGTGCTCCGCGCCAGCGCGCAGACCGAGTGGGTCGTGATGCTCGACGACGACTCGGCGCCGATGGACGGCGCGTTCGTCGCGGCGCTCGACGATCACGCCGCGGACGTGGGCGCGGTGAGCGCGGACATCTTTCTGAGCGACGGCTCGCGCGAGCGCGGGGGGTTGCCCGAGGTCTTCATCGGGTGCGGCGTCGCGATCCGGCGCTGGGCGTTCCTCGCGTCGGGCGGGTACGACCCGAGCTTCGGGTATTACGCCGAGGAGTACGACCTGGCGGCGAAGCTGATGCTCGGCGGGCGGCGCATCGCGTTCGACCCAAGATTCCGTGTGCTGCACCGGAAGGTGCCGGGCGGGCGCGACATGGACGTGATCCTCCGCCGGCTTGTGCGCAACAACGGGTGGGTGCTGCAGCGGTATGCGCCCGATGACGAGCTCGAGGCGCGGCTCGGGGAGAACGAGGCGCGGTATCGCGCGATCGCGGACAAGGAGCACGCCCGCGCCGGGTTCGACGCCGGGCTCGAGGAGCTCAAGGCGACGCTCGGGCGGCAGCGGCGCACGCCGATGGACCGGGCGGTGTGGGATCGGTTCACCGGGCTCGCGGCGGCGCGGGCGGCGCTGCGCGAAGCGATGGACCGGTCGCCGTTCGAAACCGCGCAGATCGTCGAGCCGGGCAAGAACGCGTGGGTGATCGAGCGGGCGCTGCGCGAGCTGGGCGTCGAGATCGTGGAGGAAGGCGCGGTTGAACGCGTCGTCGGCACGATGAGCCCGGGCCCGATGCTGGATGCGGGCGGGGACGGCGTGATCACGCCGTGGTCGGTGCCGGGCGCTCGGGGGCGTCGGCGCGTCGCGGCGTGAGCGCGGAGCGCAGCACGCCCGCCTTCACCAGCGTCTCGTCCCATTCCGCGTCGGGGTCAGAATCGGCGACGATGCCGGCGCCGACGGCGTAGTCGAGCGTTCCCGATGCGATCTCGTCGCGCGCCCGGTTGCCCGGCGAACCTGTGATCAGAGCGGTTCGGATCGCGACGTTGAGCATCGCGCGGCCCGAGTCGTCGATGAACCCGGCGGACCCGCAGTACGGGCCCCGGGCCGCGTCCTCGAGCTCGTCGATGATCTGCATCGCGCGGATCTTGGGCGCGCCCGTGACGGACCCCGCGGGGAAGGCGGCGGTGATCGCGTCGGCGAGCGTGAGGTCCTGGCGCAGGGTCGCGGAGATCGTCGCGGTGGCCTGCAGCACGCTCTGGGCGTGGCGCTCGATGGTGCGGGGTGCCTCGACGCGGACGGAGCCGAATTCGGCGACGCGGCCCAGGTCGTTGCGCATGAGGTCCACGATCATGGCGAGTTCGGCGCGGTCCTTGGGCGCATCGCGGAGCTCGGCGGGGTCCGCGGCGTGCGGGCGCGTGCCCTTCATGGGGCGCGTCGTCAGGCGGCGCGTCGTCGGGTCGTACGACAGGAACAGCTCGGGGCTTGCGGAGCAGAGGGCGGTGCGGGTCCGGTCGTGGTCGGCCTCGAGGTAGACGCCGTGCACGGGGTCGGCGGCGGCGAGGGCGGCGAAGAGCGCGCGGGCGGAGCCGGCGAAGGGCGTGCTCAGGCGGTGCGTGAGATTCGCCTGGTAGATGTCGCCCGCGCGGATGTACTCGATCGCGCGCCGGACGGCGGCGGTGTACGCGGCCCGGTTCGGTTCGGCGTCCGGGATCGGGGCGTCGAACGTCCGCGGCGTGGTCGGGCGCGCGAGGTCGGGGGGCGTGGGCAGGGACGACGTGTCGCCCACGGCGTGCCAGCGGCGCGCTCGGCGGTCGTAGCAGTGCGCGCCCTCGCACCGGGCGATCGTCGCGAGCGCGGGCGGGCGGTCGGGCGTGGGCGCCGCGGGGTGCGACGCTTGGGGCTCGAGCGCGCGGCCCAGGTCGTAGCTCAGCGAGCCGATCCAGCCCGAGCGGAACGGCGGGCCCGCGTCGGGCTGGGGGGCGGGCTCGTCGGTGGGGGTCGATGCGATCTCGGTGAGCAGCGCGCGGGCGGCGTCCGGCGTGAACGCGGTGCGGACGGCGGTGGGGCACGCGAGGATCGTCCAGCCGTCTGAGCCGGTGGACCAGACCGCGGCGAGGGGGCGGCCCGAGGGCCAGGACGCGATGGCGTCGGCGGGCGTGATCGTGCTGGGCAGGGGGTCGATGACGCGGATGATAGAGCGGCGGGGGGTCCGAGAAACCCGTGTTGATGGCCCGCGAAAAGCGGTTTCGTCGGGCGGTCGTCGCGGTGGGGGGGCATTCCTAGACTTTCATCCCGGCGGGCTTGAGGGCGTGTCCGGGGCGGCATCGCTCGGCCCCGGCGCGGGGGAGCGCCAGCCCGCATCGCTTGTTCGAACACACCCACATGCACGGGCGGCATCGCCGCCGGAGAGAGCTTCACCCATGGCCAAGAAGACCGGGACGAAGAGCGCGCGGAAGACGACCAAGAAAAAGACGGGCCGCCCGCACACGAGCGCGGTGCGCACGAAGAAGGCGGCGACCAAGAAGGCCGCGAAGAAGACCGCGAAGAAGTCCACGGCGAAGAAGGCGGCGCGGAAGAAGCCCGCCGCCAAGAAGACGACCAAGAAGGCCGCCAAGACCGCGGCGAAGAAGGGCAAGGCGCCCGCGAAGATGGTCTATTCCTTCGGGAAGATCAAGACCGAGGGCAACGCCACGATGAAGGACCTCATCGGCGGCAAGGGCGCGAACCTCGCGGACATGACCAAGATCGGGCTGCCCGTCCCGCCCGGCTTCACGATCACGACGGACACGTGCGCGGCGTACCACGCGGCGGGGCAGCGCCTGCCCACGGGCCTGATGAACGAGGTCCATAAGCACATGGCGCGCCTCGAGAAGGAGCGCAAGCGGAAGTTCGGCGACGACACCAACCCGCTGCTCGTCTCGGTGCGCTCGGGCGCCCGGGTCTCCATGCCCGGCATGATGGACACGATCCTGAACCTCGGGTTGACGGACCGGAGCGTCGAGGCGCTGGCCGAGTCCACCGGGAACATGCGCTTCGCGTACGACGCGTACCGCCGCCTGATCAACATGTTCGGCGACGTGGTGATGGGCGTGGAGCACCACCACTTCGAGCACGCGTTCGACGAGATCAAGAAGAAGTACCGGGCCGAGCTGGACACGCAGGTGCCCGCGGAGGGCCTGGTCGAGCTCTGCGACGTGTACAAGGAAGTGTTCCGCAAGCACGTCGGGCAGGAGTTCCCGCAGAACCCGTTCAAGCAGCTGGAGCTGGCGATCGAGGCGGTGTTCAAGAGCTGGAACGCCGACAAGGCGATCAGCTACCGGCGCATCGAGGGCATCACCGGGCTGAA
This sequence comes from Phycisphaerales bacterium, assembly GCA_040219655.1. Lineage (GTDB taxonomy): Bacteria > Planctomycetota > Phycisphaerae > Phycisphaerales > UBA1924 > BQJQ01. Next base: position 309,323 of record JAVJSB010000001.1, read on the forward strand.
CGGCACGGCGGTGAACGTGCAGACGATGGTGTTCGGGAACATGGGCGAGACCTCGGGCACGGGCGTCGCGTTCACGCGGAACCCGTCCACGGGCGAGAACAAGTTCTACGGCGAGTTCCTGATCAACGCGCAGGGCGAGGACGTGGTCGCGGGCATCCGCACGCCGCGCCCGGTCGCCGAGATGACCAAGTGGAACAAGAAGGTCCACGGTCAGCTCATGAAGATCAAGACGAAGCTCGAGAAGCACTACAAGGACATGCAGGACATCGAGTTCACCATCGAGGACGGTGAGCTCTTCATGCTGCAGACGCGCACGGGCAAGCGCACGGGCGCGGCGGCGGTGAAGATCGCGTGCGACATGGTCCGCGAGAAGCTGATCAGCGAGAAGCAGGCGGTCCTGCGCATCCCCGCGGGCGACCTGACGCAGCTGCTGCTGCCGAGCTTCAGCGAGACGCAGAAGAAGATCGCGAAGGTGATCACGAAGGGTCTGCCGGCGTCGCCCGGGGCGAGCGTGGGCAAGCCCGCGTTCACCGCCGACGAGGCCGTCGAGCGGGCCCACGCGGGTGAGAAGGTCATCCTGGTCCGCAAGGAGACGAGCCCCGAGGACGTGGACGGCATGCACTCGGCGGCGGGCATCCTGACGAGCACGGGCGGGATGACGTCGCACGCGGCGGTCGTGGCGCGCGGGTGGGGCAAGTGTTGCGTCGCCGGCGCGGGCGCGATGCACATCAACGAGGCCAAGGGCGAGTTCACCGTGGGGTCCGAGACCTACGGGCGCAACGACACGATCTCGATCGACGGCTCGACCGGCGAGGTGATGGCGGGCGCCGTCGCGACGCGGATCCCCGAGCTGTCGGGCGATTTCGCCAAGGTGATGCGCTGGGCCGACAAGTACCGCACGCTGGGCGTCCGGACGAACGCGGACGCCCCGGCGGACGCGCAGCGGGCGCGCGACTTCGGCGCCGAGGGCATCGGGCTGACCCGCACCGAGCACATGTTCTTCGAGGGCGACCGGATCATCGCGATGCGTCGGATGATCCTGGCTGAGGAGACCGAGCAGCGCGAGGCGGCGCTCGAGAAGCTGCTGCCGTTCCAGCGCGGGGACTTCGTGGGGATCTTCACGGCGATGAAGGGCCTGCCCGTCACCATTCGCCTGCTCGACCCCCCGCTGCACGAGTTCCTGCCGCACGACGACGCGACGATCAAGGAGGTCGCCGACGCGACGGGCGTGACGGTGAACAAGGTCAAGCAGCGCGTCGCGCAGCTGCACGAGTTGAACCCGATGATGGGGCACCGCGGGTGCCGCCTGGCGGTGAGCTACCCCGAGATCCTGAAGATGCAGGTGCGGGCGATCACGGAGGCGGCGATCGAGTGTCTCGAGGATGGCGTGAAGGTCCATCCTGAGATCATGATCCCGCTGGTCGGCACGCGGCGCGAGCTGGCGCTGCTGCGTGAGCTTGCCGAGCGGACCATCGCGGAGGTCAAGGAGCAGCACGAGTGGACCAAGCGGCTCGACATCAAGGTCGGGACGATGATCGAGATCCCGCGTGCGGCGTTGACGGCCAACGAGATCGCCGAGGTCGCGGACTTCTTCAGCTTCGGGACCAATGACCTCACGCAGCTGACCTACGGGTACTCGCGCGACGACGTGAACTCGTTCCTGCCCAAGTACATCGAGAAGGGCATCCTCGAGGTGGACCCGTTCCAGTCGCTCGATCAGTCGGGCGTCGGGCAGCTCGTCGAGATGGCGGTCCAGAAGGGGCGGGCCACGAACAAGGGCATCAAGCTCGGCATCTGCGGCGAGCACGGCGGGGATCCCGCGTCCGTGCACTTCTGCCACCGCGCCGGGCTCGATTACGTCTCGTGCTCGCCCTTCCGTGTGCCGATCGCCCGCCTCGCGGCGGCGCAGGCGGCGCTGATGGACAAGTAACGAGAACCGACTCAGCGTGAATGACAAGCGGCCCGGGGGATGCCCCGGGCCGCTTGTGCGTTTTGGATTGCGGGAGGCGTGCCTAGCCGCCCAGGCCCCTGGTCACCGCCTCGCGGACGGCGGCCATCGTTTCCTCGGCGCTCGTCCCCTTGCGCGGTCGCTCGGAGGCGAGGATCGTCTGGTCCGGCCCGATCACGACGATCGTCGGGTAGACCCGCACGTTGAAGGGGCGGACGGTCGATTCGGCGCCCAGCGCGAGGGTGTGGGCGTAGTTCTTGTCGGCCATGATCTGCTTGGGCGCGTCCGGGTTGCGCTCGCGGATCGCCAGGCCCAGCACGTCCACGTCGCGGTCGGCGAAGTCGGCGGCGAGCTCGCTCACCATCGGCGAGAACTTCCGGCACGGCACGCACCAGCTGCCCCAGTAGTACAGCACCGTGACGCGGCCTTGCTGGGTGGTGTTGTCGTAGGTGGCGCCGTCCACGTCGGTGATCGAGTAGCTCGGGGCGGCGGGGTTGTCGGTGCGCGGCGCGGGCTGGGCCTGCTGGGCGGGGGCGGGCTCGGCCGTCGCCGGGCGGATGGTGGTCCGCGGGTTGGCCGACCCGACGTAGCCCTCGGGCACGTCGAGCTCGAAGGGCTCGCCGGCGATCGCGTCGCCCAGGGTCACGTTCGAGAAGTCGAGGGTGATGAGGATGTCGCCGAAGATGCTCATGTCCTGCGTGCGCTCGACGCGGCGCGGGAAGGCGTCGGAGCGCGCGATCATCCACTTCTCGAGGGTGTACTCGGGCTTGTCGTCGCCCGAGCCGGCGGGGTGGGTGACGACGAGGACGTCGCACAGCTCGCCGTCGTGCGTGGCGGTGCCATCGAGCGCGAGCTCGGCGCCGTCGAAGGCTTCGATGAGGGGGCGGTCGTCGAGGAACTCGGGCAGCACGACGCGGTCGGTGAGCGAGACGGTCGCGTCGGAGCGGCCGGCGGCGAGTTTCATCAGGCGCTTGCGGTCGTGATCGACGTACGACGGCTGCCCGTCGATGAAGAGGACGTCGATCGAGCGGGGCTCGGCGTCCTTGCGGTTGCGCAGGTCGCCGGTGACGCGCCAGGCGTCCGGGGCGTCGTCGGTGGCGCGGCGCCAGGTGACGACGGCGGTCCCGTCGGGCATCGCCTGGGCGAGCCGGCCGGACGCGATCACATCCATCGCGACGGTCGCCCGCCCCTGCTCGTTCGTCTCGATCGCGTTGGAGGCGCGCTGGAGGACTTCCTGGGCGGTCTGCGCGCCCGCCGGCCCGGCGAGCACGACGCAGGCGAGGGCGGCGATCCGGGTCGATTCAACAAGGCTCAGCATCGGGACTCTCCGTGGGTTCGCCCGTGCATACCGACGAGCGCGGCGAAGTGTTCGCGTTCAAGAATTGTTCGGGCCCAGTAGGGCGGCGAGGGCGGCGCCGGGGTCGGCCTCACGCATGAGATGCTCGCCGACGAGGGCGATGTTCACGCCCGCGTCACGCAGGCGCGCCAGGTCCGCCGACGTCTTGATGCCCGACTCGGAGACGAGCACCGAGGGGTCGTCCACGAGGTCGATCAGGCGGGTCGTGTGGGCGAGGTCGGTCGTCATCGTGGTCAGGTCGCGGTTGTTGATCCCCAGCAGGTTGTACCCCGCGTGGGGGAACCCGACGTGCGGGCGGACGCGGAGCAGGTTCTCCATCGAGTGGACCTCCAGCAGCGTCGTGAGCTGGAGCTGACGCCCCAGGATCAGCATGTCGATGATCTGGCGCTCGTTGAGGCATTCGGCGATGAGCAGGACGGCGTCGGCGCCCGCGGCCCGGGCCTCCCAGAGCTGGTAGGGGTCGATCACGAAGTCCTTGCGGAGGACGGGGAGGTCGCAGGCGGCCTTGACGCGTTGGATGAAGGACAGGCGCCCGCCGAAGAACTTCTCGTCCGTCAGGCACGAAATGGCCGATGCGCCCCCTCGGGAGTATGCGCGCGCGATGACCTCGAGCTCGAAGCCATCCTGTTCGTACTCGGGCCGGATCCACCCGGCCGAGGGGCTCTTGCGCTTGATCTCGGCGATGATCGCGGTCGTGCCCTTGGGCCGACGGTTCGTGACGGCGGCGAAGAAGTTCCGGGGGGGCTCGGCCTGGGCGACCTCGAGCTCAAGGTCCTTCAGCGGGACCTCCTGCTTCGCTCGCTCGACCTCGGCGCGCTTGTGCTCGATGATCTCGGCCAGGACCGGGGGCGGCGTCGGGCTGGGCTCGTTTGGATTGGGCTCGGGCGGCTGGGCCATGGTGTGCATTGTTGCGGGCCTGACGCTCATGTCATCCCCCGCCCTGGGATCCGTCGCACAACCCGCCCTGACGCTCGCCCAGGCGGTCGAGACCGACTCGGTCCAGAACATGAGCGTCGATGAGGTGCTCGAGACCGCCAAGAAATGGGAATTGGTCATCCTGATCGTCGCGAGCGTGCTGGTCTTCGCGTTCGTGCTGGCGGCGGGGCTGGTCAAGCCGGGCGGGATCGAGAAGGCGGGCCTGCGCGACGTGAAGGGGCTGCCCTGGATCGTCTGGCTGTTCGCCGGGCTGATCGTCTTCCTGGCGCAGGGGTCGGCGCAAGTGGCGCTCGAGCAGTTCCCGGCGTGGACGCAGCGCGACATGCCCGACGACCATTCGCTCGTGATCGTCGCGGCGACGGGGGCCCTGTTCGGCATCGTCGCCGGGATCGGGATGCTGTACATCCTGGCGAAGTCCGTCCCCGAGGGCGGGCTGAAGTTCGGGCCGCTGGACTTCGTGGTCGGGCTCGGGTGCTTCGCGCTGGCGTACCCGATCGTGGCGTTGGCGGCGAAGGGGGGCGTGGCGCTGCACGAGGCGTTCGCCGAGGAGCCCCCGCCGCAGATCGCGCACCCGACGCTCGACAAGATCGTGGGGTGGTGGGACGCCTCGCCGGGCGACCCGTGGCTGTGGGGGCTGCTCGCCGTCATCGTGATCGGGATCCCGGCGGTGGAGGAGCTGATCTACCGAGTCTTCCTGCAGTCGGCGGCGATCAAGGTGTTCAAGAGCCCGTGGGTCGGGATCTTCATCACATCGCTGCTGTTCGCCCTGGCGCACCGGCTGGGCTCTGAGCCGGTGCCGTGGCGGGCGCTGCTGACGCTGTTCGCCCTGGGGCTGTGCTGCGGGCTGGCGTACGAGCGGACGCGGCGTGTGGGCGTGCCCATCGCGATGCACATGGGGTTCAACGCGCTGAACATCGCGATCGCGCTGCTGAGCGCGCCCGAGGTCGCCGAGCCGGCGGTGTAGCGATCAGGGGTCGTAGGGCAGCGAGGCGAACTCGCTCTCAGATGGTCCTTGCGATCGTGGAACGCGATCGACACTCAGACTCAGAGCCGAGCGCTCCGCAAACTCTCGAGTACTCGCGAGCGTTCGGGAGCCCGAGGAAGTCCTCGTGATCACTGCGAACCACGCTTTCGTGTCGGGATCAAACACCTGAACCTGGGCAAGCACCCGAGAGCGCTTGACCGTTCCGGGCCCTTCGAATCTCGAGCTGCCCTGCAGCATTCGGATCGAGACCTCGCCCACGAGTTTGTGACTCTGCCGGGGAAGCGTGAGGGAGCGTTCGAAAGGGCTCCAGACCATCCACGGCGGCCGCTTGGAGTGTCTCCGTGTTTGGACGTAGAAGCCCGCGATGAGCCCGCCACCCACCGTGAGCCCGAACACCATCGCGAGGATCAGAATCGGCGTGGCCCAGGCAGGGCGGGAGGCGACCAGGATCAATGTCGCGAGGCACATGCAAACGAACACGAGCGTGATGATCAGGATCGCCAGCACGATGCGCGGATCCGGGGTCGATCTGGGCTCGAGCACGACGGAGCCGTTTGCCTTGACCCGCGTGCGCAGCGGCATGCCGGAAAGTGTGTTGGGTTCGAAGATGAACGGGTGGTCAGCGGGCACGTGCCAATGCTAGTGTGATCGTCCGAGCCCGGGTGCTCCGCCGCCCGCTACGATCGGCCCCATGGCTGACTCCTCGACCGACAACCCCCGCATCCTGACCGGCGACACGCCCACGGGCAACCTCCACCTGGGGCACTGGGTGGGCTCGCTCGAGAACCGCGTGCACCTGCAGGACGAGTACGACTGCTATTTCCTGATCGCGAACATGCACGCGTTCACCACGCGGGCCGACAAGCCGGCGGAGATCCGCGAGAGCACCATCGCGATCGTGAAGGACTGGATCGCCTGCGGCATGGACCCCGAGCGGTCCACGTTCGTCCTGCAGACCGAGATCCCGGCGATCGCCGAGCTGACGTGGTACCTCGCGATGCTGCTCCCGTTCAACCGGGTGATGCGCAACCCGACGCTCAAGACCGAGCTCGAGACCAAGGGGCTGGGCGATAACTACTCGTTCGGGTTCCCGATGTACTCGGTGGGACAGTGCGCGGACATCCTGATCTTTCGGCCCGAGCTGGTGCCCGTCGGGGAGGACCAGGTGGCGCACATCGAGCCCTGCCGCGAGGTGGCGCGCCGGTTCAACCAGATGTACTGCGGCGTGGACCCGCAGACCGAGGACGCCGACTACGAGCAGGCCGGCGGGCTGTTCCCGATCCCCGACGCGAAGATCGGGCGGATCGCGCGCCTGGTCGGGACCGACGGCGTCAACAAGATGTCCAAGTCGCTCAATAATGCCATCTTCCTGACGGACACGTTCAAGCAGATCAAGAAGAAGATGGGCGGGCTGTACACCGGTCGGCAGTCGATGGACGAGCCGGGCGACATCAACAACGCGTTGTTCCAGTACGTGCGCGCGTTCATTGACGATGAGGCGCGGGTGAAAGAACTGGAAGAGAAGTACGCCGCGGGCGACAACATCGGCGACGGGCACGTGAAGGTCGAGGTCGCCGAGGCGATCGACAGGCTCCTGGCGCCGATGCGCGAGCGTCGGGCGCCCTACGAGGGCAAGGACGGCGACGACAAGATCCTGGCGCTGCTCAAGGAGCACACGAAGAAGGCGAACGCCGTCGCGGAGGAGACGCTCTACGAGGCGAAGAAGGCGATGAGGCTGGACTTTGGCAAGCGGGTCCTGTCGTTCGCGTGATGGAAAGCCGCGGGATTGCAATCCCGCGGCCCGCGAGGCTCAAGTCCCGCGGCTTTGGTTGATCGCGTTCTCGTACACGCGCTCCAGGTGCTCGACCATCGCGGTGTCGCTGAATTGCTCTTGGCACATCGCACGGCCGCGGGCGCCCATCGCGGCGCGCTCGGCGGGGTGCTCCGCCATCCAGCGGATGTGGGCGCGCAGCGTTGTGCTGTCCGCAACGGGGAAGAGGAGCCCGGTGGATCTGTCGTCGCCGACGCGCTTGGGATCGAGGCAGACCTCGGGGGTGCCGTCCGTGTCGGACGCGATCACGGGCACGCCCGCGAGCAAGGCCTGAGGGACTGTGCGCGGCAATCCCTCGCGGTAACTCGGGTGCACGAGCACGTCCATCGCGCGCATCATCGCGGGGATGCGCTCGTTGGGCACAAGCCCCGTCGTGATGACCTGATCGCGCACGCCCATGGACTCGACGCGCGCGAGCAGGCGGTCGGCCCACCACCCGTCGCCGACCCAGAGGAGCTTCCAGCGGGGGTTGGCTTTCAGGTCGTCGCCCACAGCGTCGAGCAGGTCGTCGTGCCCCTTGTGCTCGGCGAGGCGGGCGACGGTGCCGAAGACAAGATCGCTTGGGGAGATGCCCAGCTCGGCGCGCACCTCGTCGCGTGATTCGCCGGTCCTGGCGGTGAGGAACGGCTCGACGAGCATGCCGGAGCGGACGGTGACGTACTGCTCCGGGCGCCCGATCTTGCGCGCGAGGAACTGCTCGGTCATCGCGTCGGCGACGGACGCGATGACATGGCAGCGGTTCGCTGCGAACCGCTCGGCGTGGGTGTACATCGCGTTCTTGAGGCGCGTCTTGGTGCGCGCGATCGCGGTGCCTTCGACGGGCATGAAGGGCGGGCCGTGGATCGTGTGCACGACCGCGGGACGCGGCGACACCTTCCATGCGGCCCATCGGCCGAGGATGCCCGCCTTCGACGAGTGCGTGTGCACGACGTCCGGGTGGACGTCGCGCATGAGGTTCTTGAGGTCTCGATGGAGGCAGAGGTGGTCCTTGAATGGACTCACCTCGCGGACCATGTGGGGCAGCTCGTGCATCGTCACTTCGGTTGCGCCCGGTTCGAGACCATCGCGGACGCGTTGGTTGAACGCTTCGACGGTGTCGCGGTGCGAGCCCTCGGGGCCGTAGATCGGGCCGAAGGCGAGGTGGACGTCGTGCCCGAGGCGGGACTGCCCGAAGCAGGAGAGGACGGTGTTCTCCTGCGATCCGCCCAGGATGAGGCGCGTCGAGATGTGGAGGATGGTGAGGGGCACGGGGATGGGGCACTGGGCAATGGGCAATAGGCAATGGGGAACAGCAGCTGGGGATCGTAGTGTCTTCTCTATTGCCTATTGCCCATTCCCCATTGCCCGACTCGCTCGAACCACCGGAGCGTGACGCCGTACCACCGGTCGGTCTCGCCGCGGGGCTCGAAGCCGACGCGGGTGAGCACGCGCCGGCTCGCGGCGTTGCCCTCGTACGCCAGCCCGATGAGCGGGTTGATACCGACCCGGTCGGCGCGCTCGCAGGCGGCGGTCGCCGCTTCCGTCGCGATGCCGCGCCCCCAGGCGTGCGGGTGCAGGCGGTAGAGGAGCTCGAACTCGGGCCCGTGCCAGGCGACGGGGATGACGCCGCAGTCGCCGACGACGGCGCCCGCGGGGATCGCGGGCGCGGTGTCGGTCGCGGGCAGGCCGACGCGGGCGCGGACGGTCCAGATCGAGACGCCGTGGGCGGCGAGGCAGTCGATGCGTTTGGCGAGGCTGGTCTCGATGTGCGCGCGCGAGCGGGGCGAACCGTCGCCGAGGTACGTGCAGACCTCGGGCATCGCGAAGATGTCGGCGAGCGCGTCGAGGTCCGCCGGGCTGGGCGGGTCGAGGCGGAGGCGCTGGGTGAGGATCGGGTCGTTCACGCGGGGGATTGTTCGCGGGCGATGGGCGAGCCGCACTCGGGGCAGCGGTCTTTCCGAGCCGCGGGCGTAAGCACGCGGAGATTCACCCACGATCAATCTGCCCGCGTGCTCACGCCCGCGGCTCGGACTTGTCGGTGAATCGGCTCTTGAGGGTCCTCTTGCGGGCGGCGTTGGCCGGACTGTCCTGCTCGTGGAGCACGTAGTGGACCGCCTCGGCGACGTGCTCCACGGTCCACAGGTACCGCGTGCTGCCGTGCCGCGTCCAGAGCCCGGGGGGCAACGTGTCGTCGTCTTCCCGCAGCGCGCGGGTCGCCCATGCTTTGAGTTGCTGCATCGCCCGCTCGGGCGTTGTGTGCGGTGCTTGCAGGACAACATGAACGTGCGTAGAGCGCGCGTTCACGGCGAGCGGCTTCCAACCCCGACGATCGCACACGTCATGGACGGCCTGTGCCACAACGGATCGCTGGCGCGGGCTGAGCGTCACCGGATCATTCGTGAGCGTTTGGCGGAATTCGTTCCGGCGGCCGGGGTCGGGCATGACCAGCGGGGCGCCCGGTCGGTTGTGATCGCGGTCCACGGAACCACGGTCGTCGCCGTGCAGCCACGACCCCCGGCACGACCACGTGAGGAAGTACGCGAGCGGTGAACTCATCCGGCCAGCCTACCCGAGTCCCTCGCGCATTCCGAGTCTCTTTCCGAGCCGCGGGCGTGAGCACGCGGGTAGATTCATCGTGGGTGAATCTCCGCGTGCTCACGCCCGCGGCTCGGATTGGTGCCCGCACTCGGGGCAGGCGTCGAGGCCGGTGGTGTCGTAGCCGCATGACTTGCAAGCCCCGCGGCTGCATTGGAGTCGTCGGCTGAGAACGACGAAGGCGACCGGAGTAGTCGCAATCAGGATCATCCACAGCGGCACAGTCAATCGCCAGCCCGGTACACCTCCGTACGGAGGCGTTCCGTACGAGTCGTACTTGAAATACCACTTCAATCTTCTAGAGGATGGATCGAAGGTAATCGTGCGCGCATGACTCGTGAACATACCCGAATGCTCGTGGTATTCGATGAGCACCAGCCCCTGGCCTATCTTCGCCCAATACGTTGGCCCGGATGGCGGGTTCACGCACCGTCGGAATGACACTCCAAACCAAGCAGAAGCGATAAGTACGATCAGCACCATGAACGGAGACGCTAAGAACGCGAATGTGCACCCTCGCTTGATACTGCGTTTGAGGGTCATCGGTCTTCATCCCCATACCGAATCCACTCCAGCCTCAGCCCTTGCGGCGGCAGGGTCGGGCCCGGGTTGGCCGTCCGGTCTTTCGATTCGAGGATCTCGGGGATGCGGTTCGGGTCGAGGGTGCCGCGGCCGGCTTCCATGAGGGTGCCGGCGAGGATGCGGACCATGTTGTAGAGGAACCCGTTACCGCGGACGCGGATGACGTGGTAGCGCATGCCTCCCTCTCCCCTTGGGGGAGAGGGTCGGGGTGAGGGGTCTTGCGGGTCGTGGGGTGTGGCTGGATCGAAGACCCCCTCCGCCTCGCTTCGCTCGGCACCTCCCCCGTCGGGACGGGGGAGGGGGGAATCTGAAGACCCCTCACCCTGCCCTCTCCCCCAAGGGGAGAGGGTGGAGACGCCGCAGGCGAAGATGCGCCGGACGGTGGTCTTTCGCCCGTGGTTGATCTGGGCGAAGCTGGCAAAATCATGCTCGCCCACGAGGTGCTGCGCCGCGGCGTCCATGAGCGCGGTGTCCAGCTCGTGCCAGGTGTGGAAGACGTAGCGCCGGTCCCACAGCGGGCGCTCGGGCCCGGACGCGATGCAGTAGGTGTACTCCTTCTCGATCGCGTCGGAGATGGGGCTGAAGGACTCATCGACGACCTCGGCGGATCGCACGAGGACGTCGCGCGGGAGGCGGCCGTTGAGGGCGCGGACGAGCGCGTCGGTGCCGCGTGATTCGGGCCAGCCGACGCCCCTGTCTTCGAGGGGAGCGCTCGTGAACGCGGCGACCTGCCCGCTGGCGTGCACGCCCGAGTCGGTGCGGCTCGCGCCGACGAGCGTGATCGGCTCGCGGAGCAGGTCGCGGAGGGATTGCTCGACGACGTGCTGGACGGTGCGCAGCGCGACCCTATCCCTGTCGTCGCCCTTCGGCGACGAGGCGCCGCGCTCGAGCACGGGGAGGTCGGGGTGTTCGGAGGCGGGCGGCTCCTGCTTTTGCCAGCCGCAGAAGTCGGTGCCGTCGTAGGCGATGGTGAGCTTGTAGCGCGGCACTCAGCGGTCCTCGCGGATGACGACGGGCTCGTCGGGCTCGGCGGGTTGGTCGGGCGTGATCGTGCGTGGCCGCTGGCGATCGACGTCCTTGGGTCCGAAGCGTTTGTGCTCGCCGTCGGCCCACTGGTCGCCGATCTTCCACCACGCGAGCGTGAGCACGGTGAGGACGACGAGGACGAGGAGCGTGAAGAGGACCCAGCCGAGCATGGGGAAGCCTAGCGCGGGGGGCTCGAAACCGGTGCAATGGGTCGATCGGTGGGGCGTTGGGCGGGTGCCTCCGCCGGAGACGGCGGGGTCGTGGAGCCAACCCGGATCCCCGTGTGCCGAACGTCGCGTGACGACTCGGCGGGGGGATCGCTGCGCCCGCTCAGGGTAAATGGAGGTCTCGCATGCTTACCAGAACGGTTCCCGGATTGATCGTCGTGATGGTGCTGTCGCTGTTCTCGGGGGCGGCTGCCGCTTCGGATGGCGAGTTGCTCGCCGAGGCGTGCGTCCGCTCGATCGCCCGGACGACGCACCGCACGGTGGACGCCGTTCACGACCAGCGCGACCACGGCGTCGCGAAGATCCGCCGGCTCGACGACGCGGGAGCGTCCGACGAGAGTCTGGTGGGCGTGGCGCGTCGGACGAACCACCGGATCGGAGAGATCGCATCGGCCGGCGCTGAGTCGGTGACGGACCGGGCGCAGGCGTGCGTGCGGAAGCTGACAGACATCGGGGCGGACCAGGCGTTGATCGACGCCGTCCGCGCCGCGGCCGAGCGGGCGCGGCAGCGGATCGGGACCGCGGCGTCCAACTCAACGGACGTCGTTCGGCGTGTGCTGGAGAACGCGCTGGACGGATGAGCCGGTGAATCCACGACCCGCGGGCCTTCCCGCGGAGGCGAGCCGTCCCGCTCGGGAGACCGGGCGGGACGCGTTTAGAGCTCGACGATCGGCGCGTCCGGTTGCTTCTTCGGCTTGGCGGGGGGCGTCGCGACGTCCGTCACGAAGACGTTGAGCGCGGGCGTGTCCGCCGCCATCTCCTCGCGGACGTCCGCCGCGTCGAACGGCTCGGTCAGCGGGGTCGCGACGCTCGCGGTGGCGGCGGGCACCTGCCCGGGGCCCTCGTCCACGATCATCGCGGCGTACCCGGCGCGCGGGCGGTCCAGGTCGTCGCCGGCGAGGACGGCCAACGCGTCCAGCGCGATCTGGCCCTCGCTCTTGGACTCCCCGATCGGCACGAGCGCCCGGTCGAAGGCCTGGAGCTTGCCCTCGGCGTTCTCGAACGTGCCGGCCTTCTCGAGCCACGTGCAGCTGGGCAGCACGACGTCGGCGTCGTTGACGAGGTCGGACTCGAGGGTGTCGATGAGGGTGACGTGCTTGCCGCCCAGGGCGTTGTGCAGGGCGCTGGTCGCCCAGGTGCTGGGGTAGTTGCCGGTGATGACGACGGCGCCGATGTCGGAGTTGCCGGTGCCGTGCCCGAGGGCGCGGCAGAAGCCGTCGAAGTCGGTGACGGCGCCGCCGATGGCGCTGAGGACGCGCTGCACGCCGCGCGCGTTGGGTGCTTTCTCGGCGCGGCTGATGAACGGGCGGCCCGCGGCGGGGTTATCAAAGTGCTTGTCCGAGCCGTCCACGGGCACCGGGCCCATCGCGAGCAGGGCGCTCTCGTCGAGCGTCCGCGCGAGCTTCGCGAGGGCGTAGGCCTCCTCGCAGGCGAGCATCGGGGAGACGAGCACGGCGAGCTTGCCGGCGTTCTGGATGCTCTCGAGCATCTGGTCGATGGCGCGCTGCCAGTCGGTTTCGATGAGCACGCCGTGCTCGCGGCGCATGGGCTCGGTGAGGCGCGCCTCTGAGTGGACGTGCTTCCACGAGTAGCGGACCTCGTCGGTGATCCACCAGGTGTTGACGTCCATGTTCTCGCGCGGGCGGAAGCGGTGGATGCGGTTCTGGTTGTGGTCCGCCCAGACGTTATCGCCCGAGCTGGTGAGCCCGTCGATCGTGGGGGTGGACTTGAGGAACCAGACGCGCTGCGAGAACAGGAAGTCCTTGTCGAGCAGGGCGCCGACGGGGCAGAGGTCCACGACGTTGCCCGCGAGATCGTTGTTGAGTGGGACGCCCGGGAAGACGTCGATTTCTGAGCGGTTGCCGCGCCCGTCGATCATGATCTCGCCCGTGCCCGGGATCTCGCGCGTGAAGCGGACGCACCGGGTGCACATGATGCAGCGGTCGGAGTAGATGTAGATGTTGGGCCCGAGGTCCTTCTTGGGCTGCTTGACCTTGGTCTCTTCGAAGCGCGAGGTGCCGCGGCCGTACTTGTAGCTGTAGTCCTGCAGCGAGCACTCGCCCGCCTGGTCGCAGACCGGGCAGTCGAGCGGGTGGTTGATGAGCAGGTACTCCATCACCGCTTTTTGGTTGGCGACGGACTTGGGGTTGTTCGCGAAGACGACCATGCCGTCGGAGGCTTCGGTGGCGCAGGTGGGCAGGAGCTTGCCGCCCATCATGGGCTCGACCTTGTTGTCGTTGCGCGGGTTGGGCGCGTGGACCTCAGCCAAACAGATGCGGCACTGGGCGGGGACGGAGAGCCCCGGGTGGTAGCAGTACTGGGGGATCTCGATGCCGCTGCGGTTGGCGATATCGAGGATGCGCTCGCCCTTCTCGAACTCGCACACGACGCCGTTGATGGTGATGGTGGGCATGGGTGGGGCCTGCGGGTCTTGGGAATCGGCGCGGGAAGCGTGCCGAGGACCCACTGTACGCGCCGGGGCCCGGGGGTGGGGGTCAGGGCCCGCCGTCGGCGTCTTCGTCCGCGTTGGGCGAGCCGATGGGCGGGTGGGCGGCTTCGTGCTCGGCTTCGAGCTCGTCGCGCTGGGCTCTCGCCGCCTCCTGCTGGGCGACCCAGGCGTCGAAGGCCTGCTCGAAGCGGGGGTCCTCGACGAGGCGCACGTTGTCGTAGTCGGCCCGGGCGTAGCCCATGGGGTCGGGCGACCACGAGCTGGGATTGGCCCAGCCCTGGTCGAGGGCGCGGCGCCAGGCGTCGATGGCGGCGTCGTCCTCGCCCGCGAGCGAGAGGTAGCCCGCCTCGACATACGCGCTCGCGCCGGTCGTGGCGAGCTGGGCGGCGCGGCGCCAGGCGTCGCGGGCGCTCTCCTCGTCGCCGGCGAACCAGTCGTGCCACCCGCGGGCGGCGACCGCCTGGAGGATCCCCTGCGAGGGCGTGGGGTCGGCGACGAGCACGGCGTCCAGCTCGGCCAGGCGGCGCTGGAACGCCGCGTCGCCCGCCCCGGTCTTCTTCATCGCGTGCAGCAGGTCGAGGTGGGCCCAGTGGTGGGCCGGGGCGACCTCGATGACGTCGCGGGCCCGGTGCGCGATGAGCTCCCAGTCCTCCGACGAGATGAGGCGGTTCCGTTCGTTGTTGTACCCCGCGACGATCTGGCGCACCCGCTGGCGCTCGGCGCGGGCGGCGAGCTCTTCCTCGGTGGGCGCGGGCGACCCGTCGCCGGGCATGGGCGCGAGCAGCAGCGTCGCGATGAACGCGATGACGCCCATCACGAGGGCGATCACGAACCACGTCCCGGCCGATCGTTGCATGGGCGCCTCCGTCGTTGGCGCTCGGAACCCCGTGCCACCGACCCGTCCGCGGGTCGGTGCCCGTCAAGGCGGACCGGAGCACGCACGGACCCGAAGACGGGTCAGTGGCACGGGCGGTCGCCCGCTACCCTACCGCCGTGAGCGGCAAGAAGACAGGCAAACCGATCCAAGCCCCCAAGGGCACCCGCGACCTCTACCCCGAGGACGCCCTCAGAAGAAGGTACGTCCAGCAGGCCTGGCGGGATGCGTCCATCCGCTGCGGGTTCGACGAGATCGCCGGCCCGACGTTCGAGACCTCGGAGCTGTACGCCGTGAAGTCGGGCGAGGGAATCCTGGGCGAGCTGTTCCAGGCGTACTCGGGCAAGTCGCCCGACGAGGTCGAGCAGGTGCGCGAGACCGGGCGGGCGCCCTACGCGATGCGCCCCGAGTTCACGCCCACGCTCGCGCGGATGTACGCCGCGAAGGCCGGGAGTCTGCCCAGGCCATGCAAGTGGTTCACGGCGGGGCCGTACTTCCGGGCCGAACGCCCGCAGCGGGGGCGGCTGCGGGAGTTCGAGCAGTGGAACGTGGATGTCTTGGGGCAGTGGTCCGAGGATGGAACGACGATCGCAGAAGACGCAGAGATTCTCGGGTGCGCCGTGACGCTTCTCGGGGATCTGGGTCTGCACTCGAACACGGTTCGAGTGCTCATGAGCAATCGGGATGTGATTGATTCATTGCTGCAAAGGTGCGGGGTGAGCAAAGAGAACGTGCCCGAGGCTCTTGCGCTGTTGGACCGGCGAGCCAAAATGTCTGAGCCGCAGTTCGTGGACGCGGCATCGGCGTTAGGTTTGAATCTGGAAATGTTTGACCTGGGCACGCAGGGCCCGGCTGCACACTTGCGTGGAGATTCACAGAGTAATGCGAGTGTTGCGGTTGAAGGGCAGGGACAACTGGATGTATTTGAGGACCATGGACTCAATTACGAGTGGTTTCGCTGGGACTATTCCATCGTCCGCGGTCTCGCCTACTACACCGGCACCGTCTTCGAGGTGATCGCCGAGGGCGAGCGGGCCGTCGCCGGCGGCGGGCGGTACGACAACCTCATCGAGCTCATGGGCGGCCCGCCCACGCCGGCGGTCGGGTTCGCGATGGGGGATGTCGTGCTGTCGCTCCTGCTTGAAGACAAGGGCCTGATGCCCGAGGGCGCGGACCTGCTCAACGCGGTCAGCCGGCCCGCGGCGTCGGTGCGGCCGGACGTGTTCGTGATCGGCGCCGACGACGAGGCGACCGACCCGCTCGTGCGCCGGCTCGCGGCCGACCTGCGCCGGGGCGTGGAGTCGCAGCGTTGGGCGGAGTCCGACGATCGCAAGCCCTGGGCGCGCGAGCGGTATGAATCGGAAACCGGCGGGGTGAGCCCGCTGCACGCGCGGGTGAGTTACAAGAGCACGCGGAATCTCAAGAAGCTGCTGGCGGACGGCGAGAAGCAGTTCGCCCGCTACGCCGCGATCGTGCACGGCGAGCACAGGGTGCAGCTGCGCGATCTGGACGCCCGGTCCGAGCTCACGCCCAACGACATTCCCGGGATGGACGCGGGGATCGCGGAGTTCTCGGTCGATCCGAGCCACGCGGCGTACGTCGGGAGGGCGGTCGCGGCGTTGGTGTCGTAGCAGCCGTGTGTCTGGCTGCAGCGGGCGGCGGATCGGGCCGTAGACTTGGGGTATGAAGCACCATCGAGCCGGGATCGCCGTTGTGTTGGGTCTGTTCGTGGGTTCGGGCGTCGGGTGGGCCGAGCCCCCGGCGGACGAGCCGGAGCGGACGGAGGAGCCCCAGCCCGCCCCGCAAGCGCCGCCGAACCGGCCCGAGCGCCGGATCCCGCCGGAGGTCTTGCAGCAGCTGATCGAGCAGCAGCGGGCCCGCCAGCAGCAGCGCCAGCGGCCGCAGGTCCCGCAGACGCCGATCCCCGAGGACTTCGAGCCCGGGATGAACCTGCTGGGCGACCCGGGTTTTGAGGCGCACGAGCGGTGGGACGAGGGGCAGCCCTGGTGGAACTCGCTGAAGGTGCAGGGCTCGCAGGCGTGGGTCGAGTTCGACATCGCCGAGGGCGAGGGGCGGTCCGGCGGGCGCGCGGCGCACCTGCACATGGATTCGAGCGCGCAGCCCGGGCCGACGCGCGTGCACGGCGTGGTGCAGGAGATGGTCCCCCCCGCGATGCCGCGCTATGTCTCGGGGTGGTACCGCGTGGAGAACTGGGAGCGCGGCGCGGAGAAGCAGTACCTGCAGACGGTGGTGGTCAGCCGGCGGCCGTCGAACGCGCCGGCGAACCTGATGCGGGCGCGCGGCGGGAACTACTCGGTGCAGCTCGCGATGACGCTCGCCGGCGCCGAGGAGCCGCCGCTGTTCATGGGCAACCGCAAGTTCGAGGTCACGGGCCCGGCCGAGCCCGTCGAGGGCGCGTGGGTCTTCTTCGAGTTCGACCTGCACGAGCTGTTCACCAAGCACTGGGGCCGGGTGCCCGAGGACTCGGACGGCGTCCGGATCTTCTTCGAGGTGCGCTACGACAAGAAGCCGTCGGCCGAGCCCGTGGCCCGGTGCGATGTGTACTTCGACGACCTCTACTTCGGCGATTCGTCGCGGGCGGAGAGCGCGGACGCGTCGGACGAGCCCGCGTCCGACTGATCCGGTCCCAGCAGATCCCGGCTTACCAGATCCAGCGGACGCGGCCGGCGTCGGGGATCGGGATCTGCCCGAACTTGAGCGGCGACGGGAAGTAGACGATGAACGCGCGCCCGATCATCAGGTCGCGCGGGACGATGCCGACGGTGTCGTCGAACTGATCGGCGACCCACGGGTCGGGCCCGCCGTCGTGGCGCGTCCAGAGGCGGCTGTCCTTGCTCGAGGGCGAGTTGTCGCCGCAGACGAAGAACTGGTCGTCGCGGAGTGACGGGAAGTGACCGGGGTCGCCGCCGAAGGTGGGCTGGAGTCGCGACATGCCCTGCGGCGAGAGCTGGTAGTGGATGTCGCGCTTGACCGAGAGCCGCCGGATCGTGAAGGGCCCGCCCTCGAACGACCAGCTCAGGCCCGGCTTCTCGTACAGCGAGGGGTCGGCGAGCACGCCGGGCCCGACGCGCGCGTCGGCCAGCCCCGGGCGCTCGAGCAGCTCGCCCAAGGGCGTGCCCGTCGCGGCGAGCACGCGCTGCGCGGGCGAGAGGGTGTACGCGCCGTCCTCGGGCCCGCCGGCGATGAGGTCGCCGTCCACGAACAGCCACAGGGCTTGGTCCACGTGCCAGAACTCGATCTCGACGGGCGTGCCCGCGCTCAGCGTCGGTCCCGCGCCCTCATCGACGGTGGCCCACGATTCGGCTCCGTTTTCGCGCATCTCAAGGACGGCCGACCCCGCGCTCAGTCGTGCGCGGAATTCACGACCCCGCGCGGTGATCGTCGGTGAGACGGCCGACCCTTCCGTGCCCGGCTCGAACGTCAGGCTCACCGCGAGGTCCGAGACGGGGTAGAGCACGCGGTTCGGATCGCGGAAGTACTGCAGGCTCGTGGGCGTCTGGTTGTAGGGGTACCAGTCCGTGATCGGGTTGTTGTCCGACCAGGTGAGCGTCGCGGCGTCGCCGCCCTCGAAGGTCTGCTCGGGCGCGTCGCGGAGCCCGGTCCATCGGCTGGCCGAATCGGGGATCCAGGGCGAGCGGTATTCGGGCCCGGGGTTCACGGGGTTGTGCCGCGCGTCGTAGACCGTCTGCAGCATCGCGCGCTGCGTGCGCTCGTCCTTGCGTTGGATCTCCCAGCCGGGCCCGGTCCACGCTTCGACGCCGCTGGTGGGCGTGGCGCCTTCTTCGAACGGGCGGGTGAAGACGTCGCCGTCGATGAGCGCGACCTGCTCGTTGGGCAAACCGAGGAGGCGCTTGATGTAGCTGTCGCGCGTCGCGGGATTCTTGAAGACGACGACGTCCCAGCGCTCGGGGTTGTGCAGGCCCTCGAGATACTTGATGACAAAGATCCGGTCGCCGTACCGGATCGGCTGGTTCTGCAGCGACATCTGGGCGTCCGTGATCGGGTTGTTGACCCTCACGTCCGCGGTGGGCCGGCCCGAGCGTGTGGGCTGGGCGCCCTGGCGCGCGAGCGGCGGATTGGCCGGGTTGCCGTTCACGTAGTCCCACGGGCCGACGGTCCAGGCGTACCCGTTGCGGTCGTCCTCGATGAGCATGTGCTTGCCGAGGAGCGTGGGCGCCATCGAGCCCGTGGGGATCTGGAAGCCCTCGATCACGAACCCGCGGAAGACGAACGCCATCACGAACGAGATCGCGATGGAGATCAGCGTCTCCTTGACGGCGTGTGCGGGGTCCTTCTTGTCTTTGGCGGCGTTGGGCATGGACCCGGAGGGTACCCGCCCGCGCGGGGTCGGGTTCGCGCTCAGTCGCCGCCCGATGATCCGCCGGACGCGCCCGAGGCGCCGTCACCGCCGCCCTTGCCGCGCCGGCGTCGGCGACGCCGGCGTTTCTTGCGCGGGGCGCCGTCGTCGGCGCGGGGCTCGTGACCCTTGGCGTCGCCGGCGTTCTCGTCCGCGGGCTCGCCCGATGGGCGGCTCTCGGAATCCGAGTCGTCCTCGCCCGACCGGCGCCGACGACGCCGGCGACGTTTCTTCTTGGTCGGGCCGCCCTCGTCCGAATCGGCGTCGCGCGCGGGCCGGGCGTCGCGGGTGTCGGTCTTGGGCTTGGGTTTGGGTGCCAGCCCGGGCTCGGTGAGTTCCTCGACGGGCACGGCGATCCGCCGCTCGTCGGCGTCGAGCGAGACGAGCACGAGCTGCGTGAGGATCTGCGTCTCGACGACGATGCCGTCGCCCTCGGGCGTGCCGACGCGCGACTTGCGGTGCGGCAGGCGCTTGCGCAGATCGTCGTACGTCTCGTCCTCGTAGCGGAGGCAGCACATGAGGCGACCGCAGCGGCCCGAGATCTTGAGGGGGTCGAGCGTCGCCTTCTGGACCTTCGCCGACTTCATGCTCACCGGCTTGAGAACCTTCAGGAAGCTCTTGCAGCAGCAGTACTGCCCGCAGCGTTCGTAGTCCGCGGTGAGCCGCGCCTCGTCGCGCGCGCCGACCTGCCGCATCTCGACGCGCGTCCCCAGGATGGGCCGCAGCTCGTTGACCATCTCGCGGAAGTCCACGCGTTCCTCGGAGGCGAAGTAGACCGTCGCGCGCTCGCCGCCCAGGATCAGCTCGACCTGCACGGGCTTCATGTCGAGGTTCAGTTTCTTGGCGATCTGCTTGGCGCGGTTGAGCAGCTCGGGGCACGAATCGTCGAGCTCCTGCTGGCGCTGCAGGTCCTCGACCGTCGCGACGCGGATGGCCCGGCCGTCCGTGTGGAACGGGTACTGCCGCCCGCCCGACGCGTCGATGTACTCGAGCATTTCCTTGCGGGTGACGCTCGACCCGCACCCGGCGTTGGGGCAGGTGGAGGTGAGCAGCTCGCCCAGCTCGGTCCCCCGGTGCGTCTCGCACACGAGCTTGGACCCGCACCCGGGGCGGACGTCGCCCGCGTACTTGAACTCGCCGATCATCCGCATCGCGCCGAACCGCACGACGACGGTGTCGGGCGTCGTCTTCGCGATCCGCTCGGCGCGCTCGCGCTCGAGCTGGGCGACGTCTTCCTCGAACTGGGGCAGCGGCGTGATCGGCACGACAACAGCTTACGGGCGGGCGCCCGCCTGGCGGCGCGCGTCAAGAAACATCTGCGGCAGGGGCTGGGTCAGCCGGTGCCGCAGCGCGCCGTTGGGCTCCACCATGTAGATCAGCAGGTTCTCCGACCGGTCATCGACGACCGCGAGCAGCTCGGTGTCGGCGGCCTCGGTCGTCATCATCGAGTACCCGCCCGATTTGACCGCCATCTCGGCCCAGGCCGGCGCGTCGTTCACGCGCGCGGCGTTGGTCAGAATCAGCGCCACGAGCACGACCGCGCTCGCCCAGAGCGCCGCGTTGGGCACGCGCAGACCCCCCCGATCCGGTGCGTCTGTGTGCTTGCTCATCGCCCGACCCTCGCTTGCGTGTCGGCCCGAAGGTCGCGGTACCCGATGGCTTCGAGCTTGCCGGACGCGCCGGAGCTCGACGTCCAGCGCACGGCGACCATTTCCTGGTTCGCGCTGTCGAGGATGTAGATCGCGCTCTCGTTGCCGAACGGGATGTCCCCGCCGACGAGCACGTACTCGCCGCGGAGGCGGTCGGGCGACTCGCCCTGCGCGGTGGCGTCGGGCCCGAGGGTGACGAACCCGAGAACGGCGACCAGCGCGCCGTTCAACGCGAGCAGCGCCGGGCTCGTCCGGCGCGCTCTGGTGCCTTGGTGTGCCATGGGGACCTCCGGCCGGCGTCTCGGGCCGGCGTGCCGCGGGGTCAGTCCTGGTGCCCGCGCTTGCTCGGGAAAAACGCCGCCAGCAACAGCAGACCCGCGAGCACCACCGTCACGAGGATCGTGAGCACCGTGCTCGGGCCCTGCAGTTCGTCCGGCGTCGGCGGACGCAGGGGGGTGGCCCACGCCGAACCCGCGGACGCCGCCAGCACGGCGAGGCTCGGCACGACGCGGGCGAATCGGCGGCGGGAGGATGGGCGGTCGTTCTTCATACGCCCCCATGCTACGCGGCGGGCGGGCGCCCGGGTGCATGCTTTCGGGCGAACCGGCGAGCGGCCGGCGCCGACCGCCCTCAGGCCGTCCCGATCGGGTCCAGCGCCGCCACCCCGGGCCCGGCGTCCGGGACGCCGCCCGTCGAGCCGCGCCACCCGCGCCCCGGCGCGAACGGCTCGCTCAGCCGGGCGAACGCCTCGGCGGGCAGGTCCACCGTGCCCCATTTGGGCGAGCGGGTCTTCATCGCGCCGGCGTAGGCCGAGCGGGTGATCGACCGCAGCGCGTACCACCGCCCCTGATAGGCGAAGACCTCCTGGAACAGCCCGTCGGGCGGCTGGGCGTCGCACCAGTAGATGAAGACAAAGACCGCTTCGAACCCGGGCCCGAACAGGCGCTCCCAGACGCCGAGCGACGCGACGTCGTCCCGGTTCGCCCAGCATTCGAGCCGCCCGGACGGGCCCTGCACGCCCGTGCGGGTGGCGCGCTGGGGGACTTTCCGGCCCTTGATCTCGATGAGCAGGTTGGCCGTGTCGCCGTAGACAACGAAGTCGAAGCTCTTGAGGGCCTCGGGCGAGCCGGGCTCGGGCGTGACGGTGAGCTCAGCGCCGGCCGGCAGCAGCGCCTTGCGGGCTTCATCGACCGCGACGTAGGGCACGCGGGTCTCGCGGAGGTAGTGCTCGAACGCCCGCTCGTAGTGGTGCCGCCGCTGGGCCATGCCGGCAGTCTAGCGGCCCGGTTCGGGTTCCGGAAGGGGCGGCGGGTGTGATCAGCGGTTTCGGATGAGCTGCTCGAGCATGGCCCGCTCGGCGGCCTTGTAGCGCTCGAAGGCGGTGTCCACGTCGTCGCGCAGCGCGGCGACCTCGGCGGGGTCGAGCGCGAACTGCGGGCGCACCGAGCCGTCGGCCCGCGTGCGGCTGATCACCGCTTCGAGCGCCTCGCCCGCCGAGCGGAGATCGCCCACCGCCCGGGCGTACGCCCGGGTCGCGGTGTACAAGGGCTCGCGCTCGAGGTCCGCGTTGGAAGGCTGCTGCAGCACGCGCCAGGGCTGGGCGCGCAGCTCTTCGACGAACATCGACGCCTGCTCCGTCGTCGAGGCGACGTTCGAGATCGCGCCGCGGATCTTCGGGTACTCACGATCGAGGATCACGTTGAGCTGGTCGCCCAGGTCCGTGTACGTGCTCGCGGCGAGCACGCCCCGGTCGAGCACCTCGTGCACCCGATCGACCGACTCGAACCGGACCGTCTCGGTGACCGCTTCCACGTTCGCGATGGTCCGGTTCAGGCGGTCGCGGTTGTCGTTGATGATCGCCCGGGCGTCGGCGATCATCAGGCCCGCGTTCAGGACCGTCTCGTCGATCCGGTCGGCGACGGGCGCGAGCCGGTTGGCGAATTCCTTGCCCTGCGCGAGGACCTCCGAGACGTCGTCGGCCCACCCGCCGGGCTCGTCGAGCCGGGTCGTGAACCCCTCGACGTCCGTCAGGATCGCCCGCACGCTCTGCGAGCTGGGCGCGGCGTCGGTCGCGAACGCCGCGGTGATCTGCTCGACGTTCGCGCTCGCCGCGGCGGCGCTGTCGAGCGTCTCGCGGATCTTCGCGATCGCCTCGGCGTCGAGGCCCGCGAGCGCGAGGATCCCCGGCGACAGGCGGCCGCGCATGATCTCGCCCTCGTCCAGGATCACGTTGTCGTCCTCGGGCCCGCCGATGTAGGCGCCCGTGCCGGCGCTGGCGATGTTCACCGCGCTGACGCCGCCGAGCAGCGGCGCGTTGAGCTCGGCGTAGGCGTCCTCGAACAGCACCACTTCCGAGTCGATCGCCATCAGCACGTCGATCCAGACCGGCACCCGCGCGCCCGATTCGCTCGTCTCGTAGACCGTCTCGACCTTGACGACCCGCCCGACGGGCTGCCCGGCGAGCGTGACGTCCGAGCCCTTCTGGAGCCCGGCGGTCCCCGTCCGCAGGTCGAACCGCGCGACGTACTGCGTCTTCGAGCCCAGCAGCGCCGACGCCTCGCCGAGCCAGAAGCTCATGCCCACAGCGAGCAGCAGCCCGCCGATCAGGAAGAGGCCCGCCATGACGTTGTTTCGGTTCACCTTGACCTCGCCCGGTGTTCGAAGGTTCAGCCTCGGGTGGACTCGACGCTCGGCGTGGTCGTCACGCCTTCGGTCTTGGGCCCGAACAGATCGATCTCGTACCCATCAGCGTTCCGGCGATCGCTGAGGGGCCCGTCGGCGTCCCCGCGCAGGAACTGCCGGATGAGCCGCTCGCTCTCGGATCGGCTCTCGGCGGCCCGCACGTCCAGATCCCGCAGCGATTCGAACCATTCGCGCGACTCGACCGCCAGGATCCGCCCCTTGTCGAGCATCGCCATCCGGTCGGCGATCGTGAACGCCGAGTCCATCTCGTGCGTCACCACGACGCTCGTGACCCCCAACTGCCGCGAGAGCGCGACGATGAGCTGGTCGATCTGGGCGCTCGTCACGGGGTCGAGCCCGGCGCTGGGCTCGTCGTAGAAGAGGATCTTGGGGTCCAGGGCGAGCGCCCGCGCGAGCCCGGCCCGCTTCTTCATCCCGCCCGAGATCTGGGCGGGGTACTTGTCCGCGTGCTCGCGCAGGCCCACCAGCTCGAGCTTGATCTTCACCTGGATGTCGATGATCTCGGGGTCCAGGTCCGTGTGCTCGCGCAGGGGCAGCGCCACGTTCTGGGCGATCGTCATCGAGTTGAACAGCGCCCCGGACTGAAAGAGGATCCCGAACTGCTTGCGGACCGCGTTCAGCCGGTCCTCGGGCATGCCGCAGATGTTCTGCCCGAGCAGCTCGATCGAGCCCGCGTCCACCTGGTGCGACCCGATGATGCACCGCAGCAGCGTGGACTTGCCCGACCCGGACCCGCCCATGACGACCATGGTCTCGCCGCGCATGACGTCGAGGTTGATGTCGTCGAGGACGGTCTGCGTGCCGAACGTCTTGCGGACGTGGCGCACGCGGATCGTGCATTCTCGATCGGCACTCTGGGCGTTCGCGTCGGCAGGCACGGCGGCATGATACACGCGGGCGTCATGGCCCACGTTCGGGCGTCAGGGCCCGCCGGCGTCTTCCTCGGGGGCTTCTTCGGTTTCCGGTTCGGGCGTCGCGGCGGGCACGCCGGCGGGCGCCTCGGTGACGAAGTCCGACAGCTCGATGACGTCGCCGCCAGGCGTGACAACCCAGAGATCGACGATGTACAGCTCGCCGAGCGGACCCTGCCCCGTGGCTTTCTGGTACGGGTCGAACTCGATCGCCGCGAGCACCGGGCCCGAGTCGAAGTTCAGGAAGATCGGCATGTAGTTCTGCCGCATCTGGACCGCCTGGAACTGCGGGCCCACCTGCCCCCAGACGCCGAAGAGCTCGCCCATCGATTGCGGCGACGACACGAAGGAGCCGACCTCGGCGGTATACGCGTCGCGGAAGGCCGCCATGTCCGCGTCGCCCACGCTCGCCAGGTCACCCCCGAGCGCGGTCCGGGCCGAGTCGAACTGGTCGCTGTCCAGGTCCGCGAAGACCCGCGCGACCGGCCCGTGCATCTTGATCCACTCGTCGAACCCGAACTTGACGCCGATCCCGATGCCGATCTGCGCCACGGTGAACAGGATGCCGAGCACGATGCCCGCGACGGCGAGCCCGCGCCCGCCGACGCGCCCGTTCGACCGCCCGATCCCGATCAGCGCCAGCGCGCCGAGCACGATGCCCAGCAGCGGCACCGCGGGCAGGCAGCAGATGAGCGAGCTGATGAGACTCAGGACCGCCGCGATGCTGGTGCGCTCGGGCTCGGTGTAGATCCCGGCGTCGCCGTCTCCGGCGTAGGGGTTGTGTTCCATGCCGCAAGGCTATCGGGGGCGGGGGTGGGTCGCCACCCGACCGGTCGGCGGGTTGGTCACGGGCCTTCGTCGGCGGGGGTCTCGCCGGTCTCGCCGCCTTCGGGCGTGAACACGCCCGGCCCGTCGAAGGCCGACAACGCGTGCTCCGTGCCGGAGGGCGAGACGAGCAGCAGGTCCACCACGGGCACCCGCGTGCCGCCCGCGTTGGGCGTCCGCCCCGATGGGTCCGTGATGACGACGATGACGCCCGTGCCGCCCGAGAAGGTCGCCGTGATCGGCATCACCCCGGGCCGGCTCTGATACGGCTTGGTGAGCGGGTCGTTCTCGATATACCCGCGCATGAGTTCCCATGAGGTCTGCGGCGTGCTGACGAGCGAGCCCATGTCCGCCGTGTACGCGTCCCGGAATTCGGCGAGCTCCTCGTCCGTCATCGCGCCGAGCGGGCCCGCCAGGATCGACCGCATCGCGTCGGTGTCGCCCCCTTCGAGATCCGTCAGCGCCTGACCGACGACGTTGCCCTCACGCACCATGAACCCGAGCCCCGCGTCGAGCAGCGCGTAGGCCCCGCCCTGCAGCAGCGTGCAGAAAATCCCGAGCACGATGCCGCCAACGGCGAATCCCTTCCCGCCAACTCGCCCCTTCGAACGCCCGATGCCGACGAGCGCCAGCGCGCCCAACGCCACGCCGAGCAGCGGGACGAGCGGCAGGCAGCACACGAGCGAGCAGATGAGGCTGAAGATCGCTGTGATGCTCGTGCGGTCCGGCTCGGTGTGGATGCCCGTGATCGGGCCGGCATCGCCGTGGGGGTTCGCGTCCATCCGGCAAGGCTACGCGCCGCCGGGCGGCTGCGGCGCGAACCCGAGCCGTTCCGCCGCCTGCTCGAACGCGTCGATCGCGTGCTCGATCTCCGCGTCGGTCGTAAGCCGCGACAGCGACAACCGGACCGACCCGTGCGCCGCGCGCTCAGGCACGCCCATCGCGAGCAAGACGGGCGAGGGGTCGAGCGAGCCCGAGCTGCACGCCGCCCCGGCGCTCGCGGCGACGCCCAGGTCGGACAAGACCATCAGCACCGCCTCGGCTTCGAGCCCGGGCAGCGCGATGTTCGTCGTGTTCCACAACCGCGCATCGGGCTCGGCCGGACCGTTCACGGCGGTCCCGGGGAGGCGGTCGAGGACGCCAGACTCCAGCCGGTCCCGCAGGGTGCCGACGCGTGCGCGCTCGGATCCGTCCGCGAGCCACGCGCGGGCGGCGTCCGCCGCGGCGCCCGCGCCGGCGATCCCGGGGACGTTCTCCGTCCCGCCGCGCCGCCCGAGCTCCTGCGACCCGTGCAGCACCGGGCGCACCGCGACCGTCGGGCGCACCCACAGCGCTCCGACACCCTTGGGCCCATGGAACTTGTGCGCGCTCAGGGTGAGCAGGTCGAACGCGGGCGCGTCGGGGTCGCGCACATCCGTCGGCATCTTCCCGACCCACTGCACGGCGTCGCAGTGGAACACCACGCCGCGGGCCTTGCACGCCTCACCGATGGCACGCACGGGCTGGATCGCGCCCGTCTCGTTGTTCGCCCACTGGATGCTCACGAGCGCAACGTCGTCGTCGAGCACGGACGCGAGGGCGTCGGCGTCCACCACGCCGTGCGCGCCGAGGGGCGCCATGCGGATCTCGATGTCCTGTTCGCGAGCCAGCGCGGCGCCCAGGTCGCGCACCGCCGCGTGCTCGACGGCGCTCGTCACGACCGCGCGCTTGCCCGGGTTCGCGCCAAGCACGCCCCGGACCGCCAGATCGATCGATTCGGTGCCCGACGAGCACAGCAGCACGTCGCGTGGCTTGGCGCCGATCAGGTTCGCGACGGACATCCGCGCGAGCTCGACGCGCCGCCGCGCGAGCTGGCCCTCGCGGTGCACACTCGACGGGTTCGCCCATTCCGTGTCCAGCGCGAGCGCGACCGCGTCGCGCACCTCGGGCAGGGGCTGGGTCGTCGCGTTGTTGTCGAGGTACGCCCGCACGGGCGATGGTAGTGGGTGCCGTGGTCTGAGCGGCGCGAAGGCCACGATCGGGTGCCACGGTTTGACCCGAAGGGCAAACCGTGCTCGAGAAGACACGGCTTGCGAGACAAGCCGCGGCACCCGTGCTGCGGTCTGCATTTGCTCAGCGTTGCCGGACGAGGACGCGCTCGAGCACGTCGCGGACGTGGGTGCCCTGGCTGTCGCGCCCGTGCCCGGGGATCGCCATCGCGCTCATCACGCCGTAGCCCATGCCGATGTGCAGGAGCATCCACGCGATGACGTCGGCGGAGAACTTGTCGGTCACCTGCCGGGCGTCCTGGGCCGCGGTGATCTCGCGCGCGATGAACGCGTGCACGCTGGCGATGTGCTCGCTGACCGCCGCGTGGATCGATTCGTCGTCCACCTCCGAGATCGACTGGAGGAAGACGCGGTAGGGGGCCTTGCCCTTGGCGCTGACCATCGGGTTGTCGCCCAGGAGGCGGCGCAGGCGGTCGGCGGGGTCGGCGGCGCCGTCCAGGTCCGCCTCCCACTGCGCGAGCGTCTCCCTGCCTGTCCGCTCGATCAGCGCGACGTACAGGTCACGCTTGGACTTGAAGTGCCGGTAGATGATGGGCTCGGTCACGCCCGCGGCTTTGGCAAGCTCGGACGTCGTCGCCCGCGCGTACCCGCGCTCGCTGAACAGCTCCGCCGCCCGGTCGAGCAGCTGCTCTCGTCGTTCGGCGGCGGGGAGTCGGCTCATGCGCGTCCAGGGTCGTCGGGTGGGCGTATCGTCTCGGGGTCAGCGTATCGACTCGGCGGCGGGGGGTCGTCCACCGGCACCGGGTCGTACCCACCCTTGTGGAATGGGTGACAGCGCCCGATCCGCGCAAGCGTCAGGATCGTCCCGCGCCACACGCCGTGCTTCCGATACGCCTCCAGCCCGTAGACCGAGCACGTCGGGTGGAACCGGCACTGCCCTCCCAGGAACGGGCTCAGCGTCGCGCGGTAGAGCAGGATCATCCAGATGCAGGGCACCGCGAGCGACCGGCTGATCGGGCCCGGGCCGGAGCGCTCCTCAGGCATCGGAGGCGCTCTTCGTGTCGCGCTTGGACTGCTCGCGGGCGATCGCCGCGACCGCGTCCGACAGCCATCGGCGGTACGCGCTCAGGGGCGCCGCGTCGTGGGCCCGCGCGTTCACCACCAGATCGAATGCCCCTAGATCCGGGTGGGGCAAGCCCGCGCGTTCCAGCCGGAACGCCTCGCGGATCAGCCGCTTGATCCGAACGCGCCGATGGGCCGGGCCCGCTCGGCGACCCACCGACAAGCCGAGCCGATGCTCCGGCCCCGCCGTCGGGCGGGCGAACACCACCAGCGGCCCGCGCGACTTGCGGAGCTTCTCCTGAAAGACGGCGGCGTATTCCAGGTCGCGCGCCAGCCGATGGCGTCGGCGGAACACGGCTCGCTCGGGCGGGGGCTCGCTCACGACGCAACGATAGTGATGCGGGCGGCTTGTCGCGGTTGTCGAAGAGCCCCGAGCGTCGGCGAGGGGTCAGATTCAAGCGACCCCTCCTTCACGGTCAGGGCTCCCTGACCTCGTCAAATGCCGGGCGAAGGTGGCCGCGACGCGGGAAGCAGCCCGGTCAGCAGCAGGATCGCGGACCCCGCGATCACCCACAGCCGCAGGCTCGGGTCCATCACCATCCGTTCCAGCACGGACCCCACCCGGTTGCGGGGGGCGAAGACGGGCGGGGCGGGCTCGATCGCGGCGAACAGGTCCAGGTCCGCCGGCCGACCCGGGGCGGCCAGCACGTTCATGCCCGTCGGGACCAGGTTCAGCTGCGCCCCCGCGAGGGCGACCGCGACGTCCGGGTCCGCCCGCTCGATCGACGCGAGGTATTGCTCGTGCCGATTGATGCGCTCCAGCGCGTGGGCTTCCATCGCGAGGGCTTTGTTGAGCTGCCAGCGGGCGTTGGACAGGTCATCCGCGGTGGGGACGAGGACGGCGGCGAGCAGCAACGCCGTGCCCGCGATCACGAACATCCAGCCCGCGATCGGGCCCGGGCGCAGCGTCAGCCTGGGGGGTCGGAAAGTCCGCACGAAAACAGGATCGGGCGGCGGGGCTCGGCGGCTCTACACTCTCCAGATGGATCGCAGGCGTGTCGGAATCACCGGGCTCGGGCCGGTCTCGTGCGTGGGCTCGGGCGTGGACGCCTTCTGGTCGTCGCTGCTTGAGGGGACGAGCGGGCTCGGGCCGATCGAGGCGTTCGACGCCTCGGGGTTCGCCTCCAAGCTCGCCGGGTCCGTCGAGGGCATCGACGCGAAGTCGTTCGTGCCCAAGAGCTACCGCAAGGCGACCAAGGTGATGGCCCGGGACTCCGAGCTCGCCGTCGCCGCGGCGAAGCTCGCCACGGACGACGCGGGGCTCAAGACCCGCGGGTCGGAAGACGGGGACGGGGGATTCCAGATCGTCCCCGAGCGCACGGGTTGCCAGATCGGGGCGGGCCTGATCGCGGCGGAGGCGAACGAGCTGACGCGGGCGCTCGTGAACTCGCTGGATGACGACGGGAGATGGGACGTGCAGCGGTGGGGCACCGCCGAGGGCGGCGCGCAGGGGATGAACAACCTGCCGCCCCTCTGGATGCTCAAGTACCTGCCCAACATGCTGGCGTGCCACGTCACGATCATCCACGGGTGCGAGGGCCCGTCGAACACGATCCTGGCGGCCGAGTCGTCCGGGCTCTTGTGCCTGGGTGAGGGCGCGCGCGTCATCGAGCGCCACGACGCGGACATCTCGATCGTCGGCGGCGCCGAGAGCAAGCTGAACCTCATGGGGCTCATGCGCCTCGAGCTGCTCAAGCGGCTCGCGGAGACCGGCGACGAGTCGGACGGGGCGAACATCGTCAAGCCGTACGATCCGGGCGCGGGCGGGACGCTGCTCGCCGAGGGCGGCGGGATCCTGATCATCGAGGAGATGGCGCACGCGAAATCGCGCGGGGCGCGCGTGTACGCGGAGGTCGCCGGGTTCGGCGCGTCGCAGTCCGACCTTCGGGGCGTTGAGGGGCTCGAGCTCGCGATCGAATCGGCGCTGCGCGACGCGGGCGCGAGCGCGGCGGACATCGACGCGATCTTCCCGACCGGGCTTGGCTTGCCCGCGGCGGACACGCACGAGCTCGGCGCGTTCGAGAAGGTCTTCGGCGACCGGCTCGGCGAGATCCCGGTTGTCTCGCTCGCCCCGGCGATCGGGGATTCGATGGCGGGGCAGGGCGGGCTCCTGACGGCGGCCGCGGCGCTCGCGGTGCACCACCAGACGCTCCCGGCGCGCCGGAACGCGGGCACGCCCGCGGATGGGATCGACGCGGGCGCCAGCGCCTCGCGCGACGCGTCATTGGGCAACGTGCTCGTCTGCACGACGGCGCTGGGCGGGCAGAACGCCGCGGTGGTCCTCCGAAGGGCGACCTGAATCACACCGAGAACCCGCCGGGCGCACCCGGCGAACGGACCTACACAGGAGACTTCAGATGCACGACGACAGACGACGCCGAGGCGTACCGCTTTCCGAACTCGACGAGGCCGTCACCAAGGTGAGCGGCGCCGTGATCGGCGCCTGCATCGAGGTGCACAAGGCGCTCGGGCCCGGCTACGGGCGCGAGGTGTACCTGAACGCCGTGGTCAAGCTCGTCAAGGAAGAGGGCCTGAACTGCGAGATCGACAGGGCGTTCGACGTGACGTTCGAGGGCGAGAAGGTCGGCGAGGTGGTCGCCGATCTGTTTGTCGATGGCAAGTTCATCGTGAAGCTGATGGCGGAGCACACCGAGATCGGGTCGCAGCCGCGCTACGAGCTGCGGGCGCAGCTGAAGGCGGCGGACGTCGATCTGGGCAACATCATCAACTTCGGCGAGAAGCGTCTGAAGGACGGGCTCGTGCGTGTCTTGAACACGGACAAGCTCGACCTGCACCGCGACGACGAGGATTGAGCGCGCCAGCGGAGGACGCATGATGACGGATCGACGCGTCGTGATCACGGGCATGGGGTGGGTGACGCCCCTCGGCACGGACCTGGACGGGGTCTGGAAGCGTCTGCTCGCGGCGGAGACCGCGATCGGCCCGATCGACCGGTTCGACGCCTCGACGTTCTCGACGAGCTTCGCGTCGGAGGTCAAGGACTTTGACCTGCGCACGCACGTGGGCGATCTCGCCGAGGCGCACGCCGAGGCGGGCATCAGCACGAAGTACGCGCTCGCCGCGGCGATGCACGCGGTGCGCCAGGCAGGATTCAGAGACAACAAGGCGCCCGACCCGGCCCGCTGCGGGGTCTATCTGGGCGCGGGCGAGGGGACGCTCGATTACGACCACTTCATGGCGACGCACGTCGCGGGGTGGGACGCCGAGTCCAAGTCGGTCGACGGCGCGAAGTGGGCGGCCCGTGCGCACGAGGGGATGAACGCGCTGCTCGAATTGGAGCAGGAGCCGCACCTGACGGTGAGTCATCTCGCCGACGCGTACGGCGCGCGCGGGCCCGCGTTCAACTGCATGACGGCGTGCGCGGCGAGCGCGCAGGCGACGGGCGAGGGGGCCGAGATCATCAAGCGCGGCGACGCGGACGTCATGCTCGTCGGTGGCGCGCACACCATGATCCACCCGCTGGGCATGTCCGGGTTCATCCGCCTGACGGCGATGAGCACAAAGCGCGACGACCCGACGCACGCGTCGCGCCCGTTCGACGCGATGCGCGACGGCTTCGTCATGGGCGAGGGCGCGGGGATCCTCGTGATCGAGGACCTGGAGCACGCGAGAGCGCGCGGGGCCAACATTCTCGCGGAGGTCGCCGGGTACGGCTCGACGGCGGACGCGTACCGCATCACGGACATCCACCCCGAGGGCAAGGGCGCCGCGAACGCCATGCGCTGGGCCCTGCACGAGGCCGGCATCGACCCCCACGACACCGACGACACCGGTCGCCCGCTCGTGCACTACGTGAACGCGCACGGCACGGGCACGCAGGAGAACGACAAGATCGAGACCGCCGCGGTGAAGGCGGTCTTCGGCGAGCTCGCGCCCAAGGTGCCGTTCAGCTCGGTCAAGAGCATGCTCGGGCACCTGATCCAGGCGGCGGGGGCGGTCGAGCTGATCGCGTGCGTGAAGGCGATCGAGACGGGGTGGATCCCCCCGACGCGGAACCTGGAGCACCCGGACCCGCTGTGCGACCTGGATCACGTGCCGGGCGAAGCCCGCGACCTGAACCCCATGGGCGGCGTGGAGGTTTGTTTGTCGAACTCGTTCGGGTTCGGCGGGCAGAACGACACGGTGTGCGTGCGGCGGTACCGAGACTGAACGAGCCCCGACCGTGAGGGAGGGGTTGCGAATGACAGCATCGAGACCCCGCTCCCTGCTGGTCGCGGCTCGTTCAGAGCCCGATCTCCGACCCCTCGCGCGCGACGGCGAACCCGCGGCGCTCGATCTCGCGCTGCTCGGGTGAACCCGCGTCCAGCGCCGGGTTCGTGTGGTTCAGGTGGACGAACCGCACGTCGAGCCCGGCGTCTGAGCTTGATTGCAGCGCGTCCATCGACGTCACGATCGGCGGGTGCCCGATCTCGCTGAGGCTCCTGCCGGGCAGCTCGTCGAGCGAGTAGAACGTCGCGTCGAGCAGCGCGACGTCCGTGCCCGCGAGGACCTCGTCGATCGGCGCGGTCCACTTGCCCCACGGGTCGCAGTCGGGCATGTACCACACCGTCGTGTTCGGGCCCCCGATCACGAAGGCGCAGGTGTCGGTGAACTCGGCCCGGTGGGGGACGAGGATGGGCGTGACGGTGACGCC
The DNA here is from genome assembly GCA_040219655.1 of Phycisphaerales bacterium. Lineage (GTDB taxonomy): Bacteria > Planctomycetota > Phycisphaerae > Phycisphaerales > UBA1924 > BQJQ01. The sequence continues at coordinate 342,342 of JAVJSB010000001.1, forward strand.
CGCGCCGAGTTCGACCGGCTCGCCCGGCGTGAGTGTCCGGGGCTCGATTTCCTGTTTGTCCACGAGCTGCGACCACGGCCCGAAGCGGCGGAGGAAGCCGCCCATGCGCTCGGTGCACCAGACGGGCGTGGTCTGGGTGTGCATCGACTCGAACCCGAAGTGGGCGAGACCCGTGTAGTGGCCCATGTGGGCGTGGGTGAGGAAGACGCCGTCCACGGGCGCGCGGTCGGTGCGGCCGGCGGGCGCGTCGCGGACGTCGCGGAGCATGTGCAGCTGCTCGGTGATGTCTGGCGTCGCGTCGATGAGGTAGACCTCGTTGGTGCGCGGGTCACCGTCGTCGGTCGGGATGATGATCGCGAGCGAGGCGACGTGGAAGCGTTTGGCGGGGTCGGCGTGGGCGGCGGTGCAGGTGTCGCACGAGCACCCGGCGTGGGGCACGCCGCCGTCCTGGGCGATGCCGAGGATGCGGACGCGCGGGCCCGAGGGCTTGCTGGTGATGGAGAACCCGTCGGAGTCGTGCGGCGGGCTGCCGCAGGCGGGCAGGAGGGCGAGGACCGAGAGAATCACGATCTGGAGAACGCGGGTCATGGCGTCAGCGTACCGGTGCAGCGGGCGTGGTTGAAGGCCCGATGGAGATGGGGATGGCTTCGACGACGAACATCGTGCTTGGGCGTGTCGTGCCCTCGGTGGCGGTGCTGGCCGCGTGCGGGGTGGCGCTGCTCTACGGCGTGCAGCTCGCGCGGACGAGCGCCGAGCGGGAGATCTACCGCGACCGCATCCGCGCGATCGCGGACCAGTACGAGGACCTCCGCGGGCTGTACAACGACGCGGTCCGAAAGACGGCGGTGACCGAACTGGTCGTCGATCAGGGGCGGGTGACCGTTCGCGTGCGCACGGCGGAGGGCGTGGTGCGCGAGATCGAGACGCCCTACGACGCGCGGCGGGAGATCTACCTGGACTACGCCGTGCTGAACGGGCGTGTCTGGATCCGGCGTGTGTTCGACGACGAAACGGCGCCGAGCGAGGCGACGGTGATCGACCCGAAAATTGCGCAGATCGGGTGGGACCTGGACGGCGCGGAGGTCGGCAAGGCGGTCTACCGGAGTCTGAGCGATGGTCGGTGGGTCGTGAGCGTGACGGGCAACGGGTCGATGGGCCTGGTCAAGCTGCCGGAGGACGCGCCGGAGGTCGAGCTGGCGGCGGCGCCGGCGGCGATCGAGTTCGAAGTCGTTGATGAGCAGATCAGAGCGGAGCTCGAGAAAGTCGGGCTGGGTGATCTGCTCAAGCGGGCAACGGGGAACTGATGGCCTTCGCCGAATTCGTGCGATCGATCCCGATTCTGCCGGTGCGCGACGCGGTCGCGATGCGGGACTGGTACCGGGACCGGCTGGGGTTCGGCGTGATCACGTCGCAGGACGATCCGAACCTGCCGCCGCCGGGCTTGGGGTATGTGGTGCTGCGTCGGGGCAACGCCGAGGTGCACCTGCAGTGGCAGTTCGAGAGGGACATGGCGGGCGTCGAGCCCCGCATGATCCAGATGCGGTTCCAACTCGAGACGGGCGGGGTGGACGCGCTGTTTGCGGAGTACTCGGCGGCGGGGGTCGTGCCGGCGGGCAAGAGCGTCCGGGAGACGATCTGGGGCACGCGGGAGTTCGCGTTTCACGATCGCGAGGGGTACGGGCTGACGTTCTTCGAGGATCGGTGAGGGATGTTGGTGGGGCCGGCTTTCAACCGGCCTCGGTGAGCCCCGAGGAGAATCTGGTGGCCGGTTGAAAACCGGCCCCACCAAGAAGGGGGCCCGCCGGCGCGGCCCCTAGCATCGCCTCCCCCCCGCACGCCACCGGGGGGCGAGGAGCGATGCGATGAGCGAGGCCACCCCGAGCGAGACGACCACGAAGTCCATGGACGACATCATGGCGCTGTGCAAGCGCCGCGGGTTCGTCTACCCCGCCAGCGAGATCTACGGGGGGATCAACGGGTTCTGGGATTACGGGCCGCTGGGCGCGCAGCTCAAGAAGAACCTCCGCGACGCGTGGTGGACCGATGTCGTCATGCGCGGGTGCAACGGCAAGCTCGGGCCCGACGGCAAGCCCGTGAGCATCGTGCCGCTGGACTCGTGCATCATCCAGAACCCGAAGGTGTGGGAGGCGTCCGGGCACGTCGCGGGGTTCAACGACCCGATGGTGGACGACAAGGAGACGAAGGGTCGGTTCCGGGCGGATCACTTAGTGGGGATGGGCATAGAGCCCACGGACAAGTCAGCCGGTGAGCACTCGCAGGACTCGGCGGCACGTGAGAAGGCTGCCGATCCATCGAGGCTCCCGGATGTGACGATCATCGCAGCTAGCGAAGGCGACGCGAAACAACAGCTCCTAACCGACAAGAAGCTTCAGAAGTTGTTCGGGCTGAAGGAACTTCACACACACGGCCCGGAGCGCCCGGGAGAGTTCTTGTACTTCGAGCACAAAGGGAAGAGCTGCTATGGCGAGCTTTTTGAAGTCCCCATGTCCATGCTGGAGAAGTCGGCAGAGCGCGTCCCATCTCCATTCACCGGTAAGCCTGGGTCCCTAACCAAACCCCGCGCGTTCAACCTGATGTTCAAGACGTACATCGGCGCCACGGCGACCGAGGACGATGTCGCGTACCTCCGCCCGGAGACCGCCCAGGGCATCTTCGTCAACTTCAAGAACGTCGTGGACACGACCCGCGTCGGCGTCCCCTTCGGCATCGCGCAGACGGGCAAGGCGTTTCGCAACGAGGTCACGCCGCGGAACTTCACGTTCCGGTCGCGCGAGTTCGAGCAGATGGAGATCGAGTTCTTCTGCCACCCGGACGACGCGCAGGACTGGTACGTCTTCTGGCGCGACTGGCGGATGCAGTGGTGGCAGGAGCTGGGCCTGAAGGGTGAGAACCTGATCCTCCGCGAGCACGACAACGACGAGCTGGCCCACTACGCGAAGGAAGGCGCGGGGACATCGGACGTCGAGTACCGGTTCCCGTTCACGGCGCCCGGGTTCGGCGAGCTCGAGGGGATCGCGCACCGGACGGACTACGACCTGCGCCAGCACAAGGAGCACGCCGGGGCGAAGCTGGAGTACTTCGACCCGACGCGGGGCGAGCTGGCGAAGAACGGGCAGCCCAAGGGCGAGCGGTATTTGCCGCACGTGATCGAGCCGTCGGGCGGGCTGGACCGGGGCGTGCTGGCGGTGCTGTGCGAGGCGTACACCGTCGATGAGAGCCGCCCGTCGCCCGAGTTCATGAAGTTCCACCCGCGGCTGGCGCCGATCAAGGCGGCGGTCTTCCCGCTGGTGAAGAAGGACGGGATGCCGGAGAAGGCGCTGGAGCTGCACGCCGAGCTCCGCCGGAAGTTCGGGCATCTGGGTCAGATCGAGTTCGACGAGAAGCAGTCGATCGGCAAGCGGTACGCGCGGATGGACGAGGCGGGGACGCCGTACTGCTTCACGATCGACGGCGAGACGCTCGAGGACGGGACGGTCACGGTCCGCGATCGGGACACGGGGGCCCAGGAGCGGATGCCGATGGCGGAGGTGGCGGCGTTTTTGGGTGAGAAGCTGGGCGTTTGATGTCGGGATCGGATCGGCGCGGTTTGGAAGAATTCGCGTAACGGCCCGGGGCGCTGGGCGTACCGGGCCTGAAGGCGGCGGCGGAGCCGACGCCTGCACCCGTCGCGGGTCGCGGCGGTACAGATGATGACGGAGCGTCCGGGGTCGGTCCGGGAAAGTCCCGGGCGGCGAGTCCCAACAACACCGCGCCGGGCGATGGTCCGGCGGCCCGCCTGGGGGCGGGTGGAACATGGGGAGCCGCCGGCGGTGGTCGGCGAGCCGGTCGGGGGTGCTGGGCGTGTGGAAGTGGATCGTTGGGATCGTGGTCGTGATCGTGCTGCTGGGCGGGGCGGGCGTGGTGGCGGTGATCGCGTCGCCGTTGGGCGCGAAGCTCCGCGGGCAGCACGTCGAGATGGGCACCGAGGTGGCGCTGACCACGGTCGAGCGGGGTGATCTCGTTCGGACGGTGAGCGCCCCGGGGTCGATCGAGCCGCGGACGCTCGTGCAGATCTCGAGCCAGGTGTCGGCGAAGGTGCTGGCGCTGCCGTTCCGCGAGGGCGACCGGGTGCGGGCGGGCGACGTGGTCGTGCGGCTGGACCCGCAGAACCTGACGGCGGTGCTCGAGTCGGCGCAGGCGTCGCAGCGGTCCGAGCAGGCTCGGCTGAAGGGCGCCGAGGCGAACCTGATCAACACGCGCCTGAACTTCGAGCGTCTGACGGCGCTGCACGAGACGGGCGACGTGACGAAGGCGGAGCTGGACGCCGCCGAGGCGCAGTTCCTCAGCGCCCAGTCGAACAAGCAGGTCATCGAGCACTCGATCGAGATCGCGCAGGCGCGGATCGAGGAGGCCGAGAAGGACCTGGAGAACACGGTGATCACCAGCCCGATGGACGGCGTCGTGACGGCGCTGAACACGGAGGTGGGCGAGACGGTCATCGTGGGCACGACGAACAACCCGGGCAGCGTGATCATGGAGATCGCGGACTTGTCCGAGATGCTGGTCAAGGCGCAGGTGGACGAGGCGAACATCGCGCCGGTCGCCGAGGGGCAGACCGTGACGGTCTACATCAACGCGTACTCCGACCGGGAATTCACGGGGACGGTGGAGAAGATCGGGCTCAAGCGGCAGGTCGCCGCGGACGGCACGGGCATCTTTGAGGTCGAGATCCTGCTCAACACCGAGGAGGGCGACCGGCTCTACTCGGGGCTGACGGCGAGCGTGGACATCGCGGTCGAGGAGTTCTTCGATGTGGTCCGAGTCCCGTCGCAGAGCGTGGTGGACCGGCGCGTCGATGAGATGCCCGACGACATCCGTGACGGCAACCCATACGTGGATCAGAAGAAGGCGTTCGCCCGCGTGGTGTACGTGCTCGAGGACGGCAAGGCGGTCGCCCGGCCCGTCGAGGTCGGCGCGAGCGACCTGACGCACACGATCATCATGGGCGGTCTCGAACCGGACGAGCGGGTCGTCTCGGGCCCGTACCGGGCGCTCGTGTCGATCAAGCACAACCAATCGGTGCGCGACCGCGACGCCGAGCCCGAAGAAGGCGAGAGCGACGCGGTCGTCGCTGAGGATGACGAATCGGAGAGCGAAGACGCGGGCGAGGACGCGGCCGCCGAGGTCGCGGGCGGGTGAGTGCGGTGGCGACCATCCCGACGCCGAGCCCGGCGACGGCGCGCGAGCGGGCCGCCGACGCGACGATCGAGATCCGCGGGCTGCACAAGGTCTACAAGATCGGCGAGGAGCGTGTGCACGCGCTGCGCGGCGTCGATCTGACGATCCGCAAGAACGAGTTCGTTGCGATCATGGGCGCGTCGGGCTCGGGCAAGAGCACGCTGATGAACATCCTGGGGTGCTTGGACGCGCCGACGAAGGGGGCGTACGTCCTCAACGGGCGGCCGACGCACAAGCTGGGGATGGCGGCGCTCGCGCGGGTGCGCAACGAGGAAATCGGCTTTATCTTCCAGAGCTTCGAGCTGCTGCCCCGGGCGAGCTCGCTCAAGAACGTGATGCTGCCGATGCTCTACTCCGCGAAGCACATTTTCAGCGCGCGGCGTCGGGCGAAGCGGGCGCTCGAGAAGGTCGGGCTCGCCGACCGGATGGGGCACAAGCCCAACCAGCTCTCGGGCGGTCAGCGGCAACGCGTCGCGGTGGCGCGGGCGCTCGTGAACGATCCCGCGATCCTGCTGGCCGACGAGCCCACGGGCAACCTCGACTCGAAGACGACGGTCGAGATCATCGACCTGTTCCGCGCCCTGCACGAGGCGGGTCAGACGATTGTGATCGTGACGCACGAGGAGGACGTCGCCGGGCACGCCGAGCGGATCGTCCGCCTGCGAGACGGCGAGATCTTGTCTGATCATCCGACCAGCGAGGACCCGGTGCACCAGGACTGGATCAAGCGGATGGCGGACGGGCACGGGTCGCGTCTCGAGATGCCGAAGAAGAGCGACGACGGGGAGGGCGCGTGATGGGCATCGTGTTCAAGCCGCTGATCTTCCTGCTCCGCCTGTGCGTGCAGACGGTCTTCCTCGCGATCGGGCAGATCTTCACGCGGTTCGTGCGCTCGGCGCTGACGATGCTCGGGATCATCATCGGTGTGGGCGTGGTGATCGCGTCGGTGGGCGGGCTCAACGGCATGAAGGGGTTCGTGCTCAACGAATTCGAGACGCTTGGCGCCAAGAAGATGTGGGTCTGGGGGTACGTCCCCGAGGCCAAGCGGTCGGTGATGAGCTGGTCGGACGCGAAGGTGTCGCTGTACGAGGGCGGGCTGATCATGGACCGCGGGTCCGCGATCGCGTCGATGACGCCGCAGTGCTCGCGCAACTGGGACGTGTTCTACGAGGGCAAGGTCGTTCGGGGCGTGGAGGTCACGGGCATCTGGCCCGAGTGGCACGACATCGAGGACCGGCAGGTCCTGTTCGGGCGGCCGTTCAGCAACATCGACATCGAGGAAAAGCGGCAGGTGTGCCTCGTGAACGAGGACGCGGTGGAGGAGTTGAACCTCAACACGGACCCGACGGGCGACTACATCCAGATCCGAGGGCGGCGGTTCCTGATCATCGGGCTCGTCGAGACGAAAGAGGTCACGATCTTCCAGGGCGGCGGGGACTCGACCGCGGAGATCTTCATCCCCTTCGACACCCACAAGATGATGGACCCCTACTCCTGGACGCTGTTCATCATGCAGATGGAGGACCCGGACCTCGCCGAAGAGGCCGAGGCGGAGGTGCGGTTCATCCTGCGAAAGCACCGCCAGCTCGGGCCCGAGGAGGAGGACACGTTCCGCATCCAGGTCCTGCAAGAGGCGATCCAGCAGTTCAGCACGCTGGCGGGCGGGATCACGGTGGTCGCGGCGATCGTCGTGAGCTTCTCGCTGTTCGTGGGCGGCATCGGGATCATGAACATCATGCTCGCGAGCGTGAGCGAGCGGACGCGTGAGATCGGGCTGCGCAAGGCGGTCGGGGCGCCGCCGATCGTGGTGCTGCTGCAGTTCCTGATCGAGGCGATCGTGCAGTGCGTGGTCGGGGGCGCGGTCGGGGTGGCGCTCGGGCTGGGCGCGGTCGCCGTGCTCCGCGCGTCGATCGACTGGATGGACGCGGCGAGCGTGCCCGTGTTCTGGATGGCCATCGCGTTCGGGGCCTGCGCGATCGTGGGTGTGGTCTCGGGGATGCTGCCCGCGATGAAAGCGGCGGCGCTCAACCCGATCAACGCGTTGCGGCACGAATGACACAGCATTGACCGCGCCGCCCGCTCGGCGCCGATACGAGAGACATGCACGGGGAGCCAGGATTGAAGATGCGAACGGTGACGGTGTCGGCCCGCGTGGCGTTGATCGGGATTGGCGCGGGCGCGGTGCTGCTCGCCGGAGCCTGCACGAACCCGTTCGGGCCCGACCCGATCGACTACGGGCGGCGGGCGTCGCTCGAACGCCTCCGCTCGGTGGACGCGACGGACCTCAGCGCCTTTGCGGCGCCGGAGGACGGCTCGCGGATAGAGGGAGCCCTCGCCAGCACGATCGACCCCGACCTGCCCGACCCGATCGCCGAGGCGCGGGCGGCGTTCGACGCCATGGAACGCTACGAGATCACGCTCGAGGAGGCCCGCGCCGCGGTCCTTGAGAACAACCTCGATCTCGAAGCGGCGCTCGTGAACCCGACGATCGCGGCGGAGACCGTCGCCGAGGAAGAAGGACGCTTCGAGTCCGTCTTCACCCTCTCGGGGTCCTGGAGCGAGACCGACTCGCCGACGGCGACGGCCCTCGCGGGCGGGGGCACGCGCTTCCAGTCCGTCACGCCCGGCCTGCGCATCCCGCTGCGCACGGGCGGCACGGCGGAGATCACGCTGCCCGTGCAGCGGTTCGAGACCGACAACCAGTTCGCGACGCTCAACCCGTCGATCGAGACGGATCTTCAGTTCAGCCTGAGCCACAACCTGCTCCGCGGCGCCGGGCGGCGGGCGACGATGCACGCCGTGCGAATCGCCGAGTCGAACCGGCAGATCTCCGAGGCGCAGACGAAGCTCGAGGTGATCCGCCAGATCGCCGCGGCGGAGCGCTCGTACTGGCGCCTGTACGCGGCGCAGACGGCGCTCGAGGTGCGCTACCAGCAGTACGAGCTGGCGCGGCAGCAGCTCGAGGCGGCGCGCCGGCGCAACGCCGCGGGCGCCGTCGCCGAGATCGAGGTCGTGCGGGCCGAGTCGGGCCTGGCCGACCGGATCGACGACATCATCCAGGCGCACAACCTCGTGCTCACCCAGCAGCGCGAGCTCAAGCGGATCGTGAACATCCCGGGGCTGGACGTGGACACGGGCGTGAACGTCGTGCCGATCTCGGATCCGGACCCGGTGCGCTACGAGTTCGACGCGGGCGACGTGGCCCGGGCGGCGCTGGACAACCGGATGGAGCTGCTCGAGCTCGAGCTCAGGCTCGCGCAGGACGCGGCGCAGATCGCCTTCGAGAAGAACCAGGCGCTGCCCCTCATCGCGATGAACTACACCTACCGCGTCAACGGGCTGGGGGGGATCGCGTCCGACGCGCTCGAGCAGCTCAACGAGAACAACTTCGAGGACTGGTCGGTCGGGCTGACGGCGGAGATCCCGCTTGGCAACGAGCAACGCAAGGCGGCGGTGGCGCGGTCCGTCCTCACCCGCCTGCAACGCCTGAGCACCCGCGAGGCGCGCGAGCAGTCGATCGTGCAGGAGGTCCACGACGCGATCGACACGATCGACAGCGGGTGGAACCGCATCCTCGCCGGGCGGCAGAGCGTGATCCTCAACGCCCGGGCCCTCGAAGCCGAGCAGCGTCAGTTCAACGTCGGGCGGTCCACCAGCAACGACGTGCTGGACGCGGACGCCCGGCTCGCCGAGGCCCGCCTGGCCGAGCTGCAGGCGTTGACCGACTACCAGATCGCCCAGATCGACCTGGCGTTCGCGACGGGCACGCTACTCGGGCACGCCCGGGTGGACTGGCAGCCGCTCGACCCGCGGACGGGCTCGACGGAGTCGGAGCAGATCCGCAAGTACCGCCCGATCTCGGGCGTGTTCACCGGCGACTAATTTCGATCACGAAACACGTTGCGTGCGCGTGGTTGGTTAATTGGCGCGCGGGGCGGGCCGATGCAGGCGGCATGACCACCAACCACGCCATCGACGGGTCCCGGAGCGTCCTCGAAGAGCTCGCCTCGGCGTCGAAACGGGCGGCGGTGGTTGAGCCCGCGCCCGACCCGCTCGCGGCGTTCGCCGTGGACGCCAACGAGCTGATCGGGCGGATCCACGCGGGCGAGGGGCACGACGTGAGCTCGCTCGTGGCGCGGTCGCTCGCCGAGCGTGCCGCCTGAGCGCAGCGATTGCGCGTTGTCTGTGAACTGGCGGGTTCCGATTGAGCGGGCTGGGCGGCTCGCCGACCTATCGTGCGCACGCGCTGTGATCGGACGGAGGCCGCGATGAAGGGTGTGATCCTGGCGGGCGGGCTCGGGACGAGGCTCCGCCCCCTGACGCTGGTGACGAACAAGCACCTGCTGCCGGTCTACGACCGCCCGATGGTGTACTACCCGATCCAGACGCTTCTCGACGCGGGGATCGACGACGTGATGGTCGTCACCGGCGGCGAGCACGCGGGGCACTTCCTCAAGCTGCTGCGCAACGGCAAGGAGCTCGGGCTGCGCAAGCTCGAGTACGCCTACCAGGACGGCGAGGGCGGGATTGCCGACGCGCTGAAGCTGGCGGAGGACTTCGCCGACGGCGGGCCGATCGTGGTGGCGCTGGGCGACAACATCATCGAGGGGTCCATCGCGGGGGCTGTGAACGCGTACCGCGAGCAGGGCTCGGGCGCGAAGGTGCTGCTCAAGCGTGTGCCGGACCCGCACCGGTTTGGTGTCGCGCGGTTCGAGGGCGGGCCCGAGGGCTCGATCGTCGAGATCGTCGAGAAGCCGAAGGACCCGCCGAGCGACTACGCGGTCACGGGGTTCTACATGTACGACGCGCGCGTGTTCGACATCTGCAACGGGCTCGAGCCCTCGATGCGCGGCGAGCTGGAGATCACGGACGTGAACAACTGGTATCTCAAGCGCGGCGAGCTGACGCACGACGTGCTGGAGGGCTGGTGGACGGACGCGGGGACGATCCCGAGCCTGTACCGCGCGACGCGGCTGCTGGCGCACAAGGACGGCGCTCCCGACCCGATCGACCCGCTGCACGGGGTGCACGGGGCGTGAGCGCGTCGGCAAAGCCCATCCCGAAGTTCGTTGGTTCGTTCGCCGACGCGTGGGCTGAGGCGAAGGCGGCAAGCGAGCCCAGGCTCGTGGAGATCCGCTCGTACGCCGACGACCGGGGCTGGTCGTACATGAACCTGATGACGGGCGTCCTCGAGGGCGGGCAGGTGAACGTCTCGGTGCAATACCCGGGCGTGGTCAAGGCGTGGCACCGGCACGCGCGGCAGACGGACTTCTGGTGCGCCGTGGCGGGGCACCTGCGGGTCGGGGTCTGGCGTGATTCGGACGACGCGTGCTGGCGGGCGGTGATCGGGGATCGGCAGCCGGGGGTGGTCGTCATCCCGCCGACGCTGTGGCACGGGGCGGCGACGGTCGGGCCCGAGCCGGCGACGCTGCTGTACTACGTCACCGAGGTCTACGTGCCCTCGCACCCGGACGAGGAGCGTTGTCCGTTCGACGCGCTGCCCGGGTTCGCGTGGGGCGTCGAGCACCGCTGACCCGCCGCGGCGGCCGACTCGGAACCAACAAAATCGCGTGATAGCCCGCGCGGGCTGGATGAGCGATCGTGACGTGACGGCGATGGGCGTGCGCGGCGCCCGGCCCAACTCACGAAGGAGCGATCATGCGGGTTCAGATGTGTGTGTGTGCGGTGGTGGCGATGCCCGCCTTGGGTGATATCGGTCCGGCGGCGGGGTTCGTCGAGCCCGGGACGCGCGTGCTGGGCGTCTACGACGCGCAGACCCCGGGCGAGCAGTTCGGCGCGATCCTGCGCCGCCTGGGCGACCTGAACGGCGACGGCGTGAGCGAATGGACCGCCAACGGGCCGTTCTGCGATATCCCGTTCGAGAACGCCGGGCGCGTGATCATCGTCGATGGCGCGACGGGCGTCGTGGCGCGCGAGCACTTTGGCGTCGAAGCGCAGAACGAGCTCAGCGGGCCGATGCGTTGCGACGACCTCACCGGCGACGGCATCCCCGAGTACGCGCTTTTTTCCGGTCCCAGCGCGACCGTTGGACGCGCCTGGATCTACAACGGCGACCTGAGCGTCCCGATCGAGGACGCCGTGATCCACACGCAGACCGGCGTGGCGACGGACTACCACTACTTCGGCGAGAACCTGGGCGACATCAACGGCGACGGGATCGGCGACCTCGCGTGGACGGCGGAGCTCGGCTCCACCAAGAGCGGGCAGACCGGGTGGGTCCGCATCCTCTCGGGCGCAGACCCGACGGTCGTGCTGCGCGAGCACGCGGGCGACGCGCCGGGCGATCGGTTCGGGAACATGACCGGGCTGATGGGCGACGTGAACGGCAACGGCGTCGAGGACTACTGGATCTCCGCGCCGCAGTCGGACCCGCCGAGCACGCGTGGGTACGCGCGGGTGTACTCGGGCGCGGACGGCTCGCAGCTGTGCGAGGCGCTCCCGAACCAGAACACGGGCGCGGTGCTCGGGTTCTTCTACGGGTTCGCGATGGATGACATCACGGGCGACGGCGTGAAGGAGCTGTTCATCCCCGACACGGGCGACTACCGCTTCGGGCTCGAGACCGGGCGCGTGTTTGTGTACGACGTCGTGAACTGCGCGCGCGTGTGGCAGCGGTCCGGGTCGGGCGCGGGTCAGGGGTTCGGGATCGCGCACGAGTACGACGCGGACCTGACGGGCGACGGGGTGGAGGAGCTGGTCGTCGGGTCGTACCTCGCGTCCGAGGGCGCGGCGAACGCGGGGCGCGTGCAGGTGCTCAACGGCGCGGACGGCTCGATCCTCCGCACCGTCACGTCAACCAACGCGGGCGAATGGTTCGGGGCGGACACCACGGGCGTGGGGGATCTCGACGGCGATGGGGTGGCGGATTTCGGCGTCGCGGCGCCGAACGCGACCGTGGCGGGCCCGGGATCGGGGCGGCTGTACGTCATCGCGGGCATCCCGGCGGGGGCGTGCTCGGGCATCGACCTCGTGCCCGATGGCGTGCTCAACACCGGGGACATCGACGCGTTCGTCGCGGCCTTCCTGGCGCGCGAGAGCCCGGCGGACTACACCAGCGACGGCGTCCACAACATCGACGACCTCGACCTTTTCGTCGAGGGGTTCAACGCGGGGTGCGACTAAGGGATCAGGCGGTTTGCAGCTGACGCCGCGCCGCGGAGGGCGTCACGCCGAACGCGTCGTGGAACCGCGCGGTGTAGTGCGCATGGCTTGAGAACCCGTAGCGCAGCGCGACGCGCGTGAGATCCGGCGCGTTGCTCTCAAGCTCGGCGAGCGACGCGAAGAGCCTGAGGTCTCGGTGGAAGCGCGTGAGCGTCGTGCCGGTCACTTGCTTGAACACCACGCAGGCGTACGCGGGCGAGAGGCCCATCTCGTCGGAGATCTCGTCGAGGGTGAGCGGGCTGTCGGGGTGGGCCGCCATGAGCTCGATCGCGCGGGCGACGCGCTGCCTGGCGCGTTGCGGGGCGGCGTTCGGCTCGCCGAGTTCGGCGCGGCGGCGGAGGGCATGGGCGAGTTCCATCGCCGCGGCTTCAACCTGCACGCCCGGGGCGCCGCGCTGGGCCAGGCGGTGCACGCGCCGCTGCAGGAGCACGGTGGCGCCGTCGAGCGGGATGCCCATGGACTGGGGCGACTCGGATCCGAGGGTCTCGCCGAGGAGGTCCGCGCGGAGCCAGAGCCAGTCGAGCGCCTCGCCGCGCGGGTCGATCAGGCGTCGGCGGTAGGTCACGCCGGGCGAGCTGACGATCGCCTGGCCGGGGCGGAGGACGTGCTCGCGCCCGCCGCCGAGGTCCACGAGGAACGACGTGCGGTAGAACAGCAGCACGTGATGCGGCGCGGAGTCCTCGCTGGGTTGTGACCACAGGCGCGACGACGGCGCAACCCGGGACGCTCCCAGCGCGCAGGTCCCGCAGTCGGCGTAGCGCGTCTGCTCGTGCATCGTGGGCAGCCTATCCGGCGGGTGCCCGCCGCCGGTTGCCTGAACAGGGGGGTATCGCCAATCGCCCGATCGGGACAAGCGGGCCGGCGCGACGCTCTCCCACGGCGTGTGGGTCCAGCGGCATCATCCATGAGCCGAGGGAAAGAGCGCGACCATGGCAAGGGGACGGCGATGGGTGCTTTGAAATGGGATGTCATTGAGATTGAGTCTCAATTTCCTGGTGGTTGCCCTCGTCCCCGGGGCGGGAAGGTCCTAGAAATGGGCCCCGCCGGCGGGCTGACGCTCGGCAGCCGGGATTTGACGACGCTCAACGCCAAAGACACGACGCCCCGGCGTCTCTTGGAGGCCCACGACCCGTCCACCGCGGCGGCGCGGGGCACGGCGTGGCGATGGGGGCTCGTCTCGATCGGCATCGCGTGCGTCGGGCTCGGGGCGGTCGGGGTGGTCGTGCCCGGGCTGCCCACGACGATCTTCCTGATCATCGCGTCGTGGTGCTTCGCCCGCTCGTGCCCGTGGCTGGAGCGGAAGCTGATCCGCAACCGGTTCTTTGCGCCGTTCCTCAAGTACCTCGAGCCGGGCGCGCGGATGCCGGTGCGGGCGATGCTGCTGACGCTCGCGATCATGTGGGTCGCGATCGGGCTGAGCGTGTGGACGATCCTCGCGAGCGAGGCGCCCGTATTCGTGGCGCCGACGGTGATCGCCGCGGGCGTGATCGGGTCGTGGTTCGTCGTGCGGCTGACGCGGCGCTGAGCTCGAGTGAGCTCCGGCGAGCGGTCCTGCTGCTCGGGCGGGTCGGTGCCCTCGATCAAGACCTGTGAAACGGTGGGGGGGGGATTCGAACCCCCGGAACCCTCGCGGGTTCGCTCGATTTCAAGTCGAGTGCCTTCAACCGCTCAGCCACCCCACCCGCGGGCGATCGGTTCGCCCGGGACGATGGTAGCCGCGCACAGAAAAGCCCCGAGCTCCGCACAGTGCGGGGCCCGGGGCTGGATACCACAAGGGTGATTTGGCGGGCGCTTACGGCCCGTTGAGGAAGTAGTCCACGAAGGCGTCGATGTCATCGACGTTCAGGGTGCCCGTGCCGTTCATGTCGGCCAGGCAGTCCGAGCCGAGGAAGGCGGAGACGAAAGCGTCGATGTCATCGACGTTGAGGGCCAGGTTGCCGTCCAGGTCCGCGGGGTTGGCGAGGATGTTGTCGCCGCCGACCTCGATGTCGTCGAGGTTCCAGCCCGGGTAGGTGACCGAGCCGTCGGTGGCGCCCATGACCCAGCGGAGGGTGATGGTGCTGGCACCGCCGGCGATGCCGGTGATGTCGTAGGACTGGAAGGTCCAGGCGTCGTCGCCGAAGGACCCGCCCGAGTGGACCCAGACGTCTTGGAAGGGCCCGCCGTCGACGGAGACGCGGAAGGCCGCGTCGTCGAAGGTGGAGCTCTCCATGCCGAGCCATCGGCGGAAGGAGACGACGACCTGGGCGTTGCCCGAGACGTCGAGGGCGTCGGAGGTGAGGTTGGTCTCGGGCATGTTGTCGGTGTAGTTGCCGTTGAGGTTGTAGCCGTAGACGTTGGCACCGGTGAAGCCGGAGGTGGGGTCGGGCCCGGAGAAGCCGCCGCCGCCGAGGCCGGCGGGGACGCCCCACGCCCAGAGGCCCTCGGTGGTCCACATGGGATCGGTGTCCATGTCGAACTCGTGGAGGGTGGCGGGGCCCGAGACGGAATCGATGAAGACGCTGGCGGTGGCGTTGGGCGAGGTGAGCCCACCCGCGGTGGCGGTGTAGGTGAAGGCGTCCGACCCGGTGAGGGTCGGGGTGGCGCGGTAGGTGACGGTGTTGCCGCTCAGGTCGTGCGGGACCGAGAGGACGGCGGTGGTGCCGTCCCACAGGACGCCGCTGGAGGGCAAGCTCGTGATGGTGAAGGTGTCGATGGGATCGATCGCCGACGCCGACAGCGTCGCCGCGGCGGCCTGGTTCTCATCGACGACGAGGTCGAAGTCGGGCGCGTCGGGCGGGCAGGTGTCGCCCGAGGAGGCGACGCGGAGCTGCCAGGCGTTGAGCGTGCCCTGGTCGCCGCCGGCGTCGTCCTCGACCGTGAGCGTCCAGACGCCCGTGACGATCTCGAACTCGAAGTCGGCGAGCATGCCCGGGCCCTCGGCGAGGAAGTTGGCCGCGTCGTCATCGTCGTAGCGGCGCGGGGTGAAGTCGTCCGAGCCGCCGCCCTCGTTGTGGAGGGTGACGCTCGTGCCCTGCGGGCTGGTGAGCGTGATGATGAGGTCGCCGGAGAAGGTGTGGTTGAGGTCGAGGTCCACATCGACGTCGCCGATGCAGAACGACTCGGTGACGGTGAGGGTGCTCTGGAAGGTGGCGTTGTCGGTGATGTTGATCGGGACGTCGGTGGCGTTGTAGATGAAGCGTCCGACGTCGATGGCGACGGGGACGACGGTCGTGTCGCCGTTGTCGAGGTTGGTGAAGGTCAGGTTGTCCTGGTAGAGGCCGGCGGCGAGGGTGTCGGCGGTGCCGCCGAAGCTCACGGTCAGGTTGGCGAAGTCGCCCTCGCCGTTGAGGCTGACGGTGTCGCTGGTGCGGGTGAACCCGAAGTCGAGCCAGTCCGGGCCATCAACCATGACGTCCACGGGCGTGGGGCGCTCGGAGGTGATGGTGTAGGTGACCGAGCCGGGGAAGGGCCCGCCGACCGGGCCGCCGCCGATGAGCGGGGTCTGGGGGTCCACGGTGACGAGCGTCTGCCCGACCTCGACGTTGTGCGTCGCGGTGGAGGCGATGCTGTTGGTGGTGTCGGTGAAGGTGATGCCGGTGGAGAAGACGCCGGCGGGGTGGGCGTTCACGATCGCATTGTCGAGGGTGACGGTGACCATCGCGGAGCTGTTGCCCGGGATGGAGCCCGAGAGGTCGCTGGTGCCGCCGTCGATGAGGACGCCCGCGGCGGGGTTGCTCATCGAGACGGTGTAGTTCGCGGGATCGCTGGTGGTGTTGTCAAGGGTGTAGACGACGGAGGGCTCGGTGAATGGCCCGCCGACGACGCCGTAGTGGGTCGTCACGCCGCCGGGCGAGACGGTGATGCCCAGCGGGGGGATGAAGGACTCGAAGGTGGTGGTGACGGAGCACTCTTCGAAGGGGAGTCCGCCGCCGGTGTTGCCGGTATCGGGGACCTGGTTGGAGACGACGCAGCCGCCGCTGGTGGTGTAGTCGGGGGCGCCGCGGACGAGGATGCCCTCGACCTCGTAGGTGTTGAGGTTGATGACCATGGAGCCCGAGTTGCCGCCGTAGGTGTCGAGGTTGGACTGGAAGTACCCGGTCTGGTTGGCCTTGACCTCGGCGCCGCCGGCGATCTTCTTGAGGATCGCGGCGGGGTGCCCGACGACGGCGAGGGGCGTGCCGACGGGCACGACGCCGGTGCGCCGGATCGGGACGGGCGTGATGCCGGTGACGGGTCGATCGAGCTGGACGACGGAGTGGTCGTCGTCGCCGGCAAGGCTCTGGTCGATGATCGCGGTGCCGAAGTAGACCCAGTCGGCGGGCACGATCATCGGGCCGGTCTCGTCCTCGTCGTTGAGCTGGAAGCCGAAGACGAAGGCGACGCCGTTCGAGATGTCGAACGAATCGACGCAGTGCCCGGCGGTGGTGATGATGTCGGGCCCGACGAGGAAGGACGAGCAGAAGCCGACCTGGGGCTGGCCGCGGAAGGGCTCTTCGGGGCAGAGGGTGCCGCCGCCGGCGCTGGTCCAGGGGCTGGTCGCGAGGGTGTAGGTCCCGTCGCCGTTGTCGAAGACGGAGGAGGCGGAGACGACGACAGCGGCGGCCTCGGCCATCTGGCGGAGGGTCGGGTCGAGCACGTCGTACTCGTAGACCTCGCGGCGGTCGTCGGCGCCGTAGATGACGCGTTCGGTCGGGAGGGGCCCGCGGGTCTGACCGAAGATCTCGTTGGCCATTTCGCGGCGGGCATCGACCGAGCCGTCGCCCTTATCGATGATCTGGTCGATGGTCTTCTGCTGTTCGCTGGGGCCGTCCTTGGACGGGCCTGCCACCGCCGAGGCGGCGATCAAACCGATCGCGCACCCCGCGAGGCGCACACACTGCATCGAGTTCATGGAAACCTCCGGCCGGGCGTCTCTATCTCTCTGAATCCGGCTCTCCGAATCCAGTCCCCCCGACGAGGACGCCACACCGCCCTGGCCCGTCGAGAATCCGGGCTCGCCCGACGCACTGAACCTACCGGACCCGGGGTTCACAAGCAAGGGGCGGGATGCCGCTCGCGCGTGCTCCCTACGCTCTGGCGTGCCAGGCGAGGTTGACCCCGAACATTTCGCGTCCGCCCCGTTTGCCCAGTTCCTCAGCGATCTGGGCGCGAAATCGCCCGCGCCGGGCGGGGGCGCGGCGGCGGGGGCGGTCGGCGCGCTCGGCGCCGCGCTGGGGCGCATGGTCGTTTCGTATTCGGAGGGGCGGAAGTCGCTCGCCGAGCACCACGATCTGCTCGACGATGCGGGCCCGCGGCTCGAGCGGGCGCGGGATCTGTTTCTCGCGCTCGCCGCGGAGGACGCGGCGGCGTACGCGGCGCTCAGCGCGCTGCAGTCCAAGCCCGAGGATGACGCCGAGCGGGTCGCGAATGAGCCCGGCGCGATCGAGGCGTGCCTGGCGGCGCCCCGCGCGACGCTCGCCGCGGCGAGCGACACGCTCCGCCTGCTCGAGGAGCTCTGCGGGCGCTCCAATGCTTACCTGCGGTCGGACCTGGCGATCGCGGGCGTGCTGGCCGAGGCGGCGGCGGCGGCGGCGGCGTG
The DNA here is from genome assembly GCA_040219655.1 of Phycisphaerales bacterium. Lineage (GTDB taxonomy): Bacteria > Planctomycetota > Phycisphaerae > Phycisphaerales > UBA1924 > BQJQ01. The sequence goes on from JAVJSB010000001.1 coordinate 360,322, forward strand.
GAACGTCCGCGTCAACCTCGGGCTCGTGGACGACGCCCGCGCCAACACGCTCGCCGACGAGACCGAGCGGAGCGTGCGCGCGGCCCGCGACGCCCGGGAGCGCATCGAGCGGGCCTGCGCCGGGAGCGACGCGTGACGCACCGGTACGTCGATCTGACGGAGAACCCGGACATCGGCGAGCTCGCCGCCGTGCTCCGGCAGTCGAGCACGGTCACGGAACCGGCGGAGCTGACGTACGCGTTCGGGCGGTGGCTGTCGCGCCGGTTCGTGCGCGACTACTTCGTGTCGGTCTCGAAGCGTGGGCTGGTGGACGGGCAGTACAAGATCACGCGCACGATCAAGGGCAACCCGGCTGATTTCAACAAGCGCACCCAGCCGCGCGACACGCCCCGCGCCAACCCGTGGCGCGACTGGGACGACCTGCCGACACGCACGGGCGGGATCATCGGCGAGATCCTCGCGCGGGGTGAACCGGCGCTGCTGACGGACCTGGACCTCGCGAGCGACCCCGTGCTCGGGCCCGAGATGGGCGAGGACGCGGCGCGCATGCACTCCATGGCCGCGATGCCCACCTTCGACCGGGGCGAGCCCATCAACTGGGCGATGAGCTTCTCGACGCGGGCGGACTGGATCAGCCTGGACGGGTTCGCCGCGGGCTTCCTGGACATCAACATGCTCGGCAGCGCGACGCGCAACCTGGTGGCGCTGCGCGAGGTGGACACGCTGGCCACCCGTCTCCGGCGGCAGCTCGAGCAGGTGGCGTCGTTGCAGCGGGCGCTGCTGCCCGAGCGCACGCCGCGTATCCCGGGCGTGAAGCTCGCGACGAGCTACCTGACCAGCGCCGAGGCGGGCGGGGACTACTACGACTTCTTTGACTTCGGCGACGGGCGGTGGGGCCTGCTCATTGCGGATGTCGCCGGCCACGGCGCCGCCGCGGCGACCGTCATGGCGATGCTCCGCGCGATCCTGCACGCCTACGAGGGCGAAGAACGCACGCCCGCGGCGATCATGCGCTTTTGCAATCAGAAGCTCGCCGCGGCGCCCCTCGACGGGTCGTTCACCACGGCGTTCTGCGCAATGCTGGACACGGGCTCGGGCGAGCTGACCTTCGCGCGATGCGGGCACAACCCGCCCCGCCTGCGCCGGGCGGACGGATCGATCGAGTCGCTCGAGTGCGCCGGGGCGCTGCCCCTGGGCATCGACGCGGCGATCGAAATCGAACAGGCGAGCGTCGCGATGCGCCCGGGCGACACGCTCGTGCTGTATACGGACGGGATCACCGAGGCGTTCGCGCCGGGCGAGCGGGGGCAACGCGACATGTTCGGCGTCGAGCGGCTGGACGATGCGATCCGCCCGCCCGTCGAGTCGCCGGCGGCGCTCATGGACGAGATCCTCGCGTCGCTGTACGCCCACACCAAGTCTCTCGTGCGCGAGGACGACCAGACGCTCGTCATCGCGCGGTTTGACGGCGCCGATGCCTAGCGCGCCGCGCGAGACCGAGTGGTTCGACCGCCCGGACCCGACGGGGCGCACGCGCACCGGCGAGGTCGGGCTCCGGTTCTCGTGCACACAATGCGGCAATTGCTGCTCGGGCCTGCCCGGGTTCGTTGGGTTCACGCCCGAAGAGGGCAAGGCGATCGCGCGCGAGCTCGGCGTCAGCGAAGAGGAGTTTCTTGAGCGGTACACGCGCGACACGCACGAGGGGCGCTCGATCAAGGACCTGCGCCCAGAGGGTTCGAATTCTTGGGATTGTGTGTTCTTGACGCGTGAGAACGGGCGGACGGGGTGCTCGATCTACGACGTCAGACCCGCGCAGTGCCGAACGTGGCCCTTCTGGCGGTCCAATCTTCGATCCCGCGACCATTGGCAGCGGGCGGCGGAGGGGTGCCCGGGGATAAACACGGGTGAGCTGCGATCGCCCGGCACGGTGCGCCTCACACGGGAACGGGTGGACATCTAAGAAAGGCACCGGCACGCCCGCTTTACACACGCGGGCGGAGACCGAATACTTCACGTTCATGGACGCGTTCTGGCAACTCGCCAAAGACCTGCTCACGCACCGCGTGCGCGTGGCGTTCGCGCTCGTGTGCGCGGCGATCAGCGCGTTCGGTCTCGGCGCCGGGTTGATCGGGCTGCTCCCCATCCTCAAGGCGGTGCTCGAGGAGGAGCACGCCAAAGGGCTGCCCGAGCTGATCGCCGAGCTCGATGCGCAGGTCTGGGGCGCGATCCCCAACGCGTGGATCGACGCGATCCCGGATACGGGCCCGTTCGAGGCGGTCGTCTGGATCGTCGGGGCGCTGGGCGTGATGACGATCCTCGGCGCGGCGGCGAATTTCCTGCACCAGTACCTCGCGCTCTCGGTGGTCTTCCGCGCCATCGCGGACCTGCGCGAGCGGCTCTTCGGGCGCGTCGCGCATCTTCCGCTGGGCCGGATCGTCGCCGAGGGCTCGGCCGACCCGGTCAGCCGCGTCGTCGTGGATACCGACGCGCTGGCGCAGGGGTTCACGGCGTTGCTGTCCAAGGCGGTGGCGCAGCTGACCAAGGGCGTCGCGGGGCTCGTCGCCGCGTTCGTGGTGAATTGGCAGCTGGCGCTCGCGGCGATGGTCGTCGCGCCCGTGCTGTTCACCATCATCCGCAAGCTCGGCAAGCGCATCCGGCGCGCCGCCCGCACCGCGCTGCGCGAGCGCGCGGGGCTCTACCGCGCCGCGACCGAGGCCATCGGCGGGATGCGCGTCGTCAAGGTCCACGGCACGGAGGACCACGAGACGGCGCGGTTCAACGTCATCTCGCGCGAGGTCCTCCGCCAGCAGCTCCGCGTGCGCACGGCGCGGGCGGCGGCGAGCCCGTTCGTCGAGGTGCTCTCGATGTTTACGCTCGGCGCGCTCGCGCTCGTCGCGGTCAAGCTGATCCTGGACGGGCACCTCGACAAGACCGAGTTCTTCGTCACGTTCTTCGCGCTCGGGATGGCGGGCGCCTCGCTCAAGCCCGTCACCGGGCTCATCAACGACATCCAGCAATCCGGCGCCGCCGCGGACCGCATCGCCCAACTCCTCGGCGCCCCGATCGAGCCCGGGCACGACGGCAAGCCCGCGCTCGCGCGCCATTCGGCGTCGATCGCGTTCGACGGCGTCCGCGTGACGTACCCGAATGCCCAGCGCCCGGCGATCGACGGCGTCACGCTCGAGGTCTCGTTCGGCAAGACCGTCGCGTTCGTGGGCCCGAACGGGAGCGGCAAGACGACGCTGCTGAGCCTCGTCCCCCGCCTGTTCGACCCGGATGCCGGGCGCGTGCTCGTGGACGGGACGGACATCGCCGGCGTGGATGTCACGAGCCTGCGCGCGCAGATCGGGGTGGTGACGCAGGAGACGGTGCTGTTCGCCCGCCCGCTGCGCGACAACATCGCGTACGGGCTCAAGGGCGTAAACGATGAGACAATCATGGACGCGGTGCGCCGGGCGCGGGCGGAGGAGATCGTCGAGAAGCTGCCGGACGGGCTGGACACCGTGCTCGGCGAGCAGGGGCTGACGCTCTCGGGCGGGCAGCGCCAGCGCCTCGCGATCGCGCGCGCGATCCTGCGCGATCCGGCGATTCTGATCTTGGACGAGGCGACGAGCATGATCGATTCGCACTCCGAGGCGCTCATCTCCGAGGCGATCGCGGAGTTCAGCGCCGGGCGCACGAGCCTGGTCGTGGCGCACCGCCTGAGCACCGTGATGAACGCGGACTCGATCGTCGTGCTCGACGCGGGCAAGGTGATCAACCAGGGCACGCACGGCGAGCTGGTCGAGCGCTGCGCCGTGTACCAGCAACTCGCGAAGCACCAGCTCGTGCCGACGGGGGGCTGAACGTGCACCGGGAGGGCGCCGATCCGAACAACATGACGGCCGAGGACTTCCTCTGCGATTTCTGCGAGAGTCCGTGGGCCGAGGACCGCCCGATGATCGAGGGGCACCGCGGGTCGTGTTTGTGCGTGAAGTGCCTGTCGGTCGCGTACCGCGTGCTCGCGGTGGATGACGACGGGGTCCCGCCGGCGGACGGCACGAAGTGCACGCTGTGCCTGATGGAGGGGGGCGAGTTCCCGCTGTGGGAGTCGCCCTCGACGGGGGCGCTCGCGTGCGCCCAGTGCGTCAAGCGCGCGGCGGGCGTGATGCACAAAGACCCCGACATCGCGTGGACCAAACCGGTCGGGTAGCACCTTGCAATTGAAGCCCGGAGCGCGAGCGACGGGTTCGGGTGTGCTGATGGACCCGTCGCTGTCGCTCCGGGCTTTAGTTCTTCGGATAGACGCGTTTGATCTCGGCGTCGAAGGCGGCGACCGCCTGGATCACCAGGGGGTGGCGCGTCGGGTCGCTGGCGGGGTCGGTCTCGTCCTTGGGGCGCGGGGCGCCGGGCTTGAGCTCGACCTTCTCGGCGGGCGGGTGCGTGCGGGATGCGGGCGGCGCCGGTCGCGGTCGCCCTTGTCGGGCGCGCGTCGGCGACGCCCTCAGGCTTTTCCCGAGGCGGACTCCAGCATCGCCGTCACATCCGCCAGACGCTCGGTGAGCGCCAAACGGGCGATGCAGGCGTCGAACAGCGCCCGCGGCGCGGACGACGAGCGGATCGAGCGCTGGATCGCCTCGGTGACGGCGATCATGTGCACGAGGCACGCGGTGTCGAAGCGCTGGGCCCGCTCGAAGTCCTGCTTGCGCGACTCGCCGACGAGGTCCACGAGCTCGGTCTCCGGGCCGCAGGCGGACAGGACCATGAGGTCGCGGAGTCGGTCGAGGAGGGCTTCGAGGACCTGGTCGGCCGAGGTGCCGCGGGCGAGGAGCTCGCCGGCCTTGTCGATCGCGGGCCCGGGCTCGCCGTCGGCGAGCGCGTCGAGCAGCTGCCCGATCACCTCGCGGTCGGGCAGTCCCAGCACGCTCTCGAGCAGCTCGACGGTGAGCTTTGTGTCGCCCGATGCCATCAGGCGGTCGAGGACGCTCAGCGCGTCGCGCATCGAGCCGTTGCCCAGGCGGGCGACCATGTGCACGAGGTCGGCGTCCGCCTTGTAGCCCTCTTCCTTGATCACGTGCGCGAGGTGGTCGGCGATCTGCGGCGTCGCGATCGCGCGGAAGTCGAACCGCTGGCACCGCGACTGGATCGTCGGCGGGACCTTCTGCGGCTCGGTCGTGCACAGGATGAACTTCACGTGCTCGGGCGGCTCTTCCATGGTCTTGAGGAGCGCGTTGAACGCCTCGCGCGTGAGCATGTGGACTTCGTCGATGATGTAGATCTTGTATGGCCCGCGCATGGGGCGGTAGATCGCGTTGGCGATCAGGTCGCGGGCCTCTTCGACGCCGCGGTTGGAGGCGCCGTCGATCTCGATGACGTCGGTGTCGTCGCCGCGCATGATGGCGGCTTGCACGTCCGCGTTGCCGTTGGCGTTGTTGAGCTCGTTGGCGAAGATGCGGGCGGTGGAGGTCTTGCCGACGCCTCGGGTGCCGCAGAAGAGGTAGGCGTGGGCGACCCGCCCGGCCTGGATGGCGGCTTTGAGGGTGCGGGCGATGGGTTCCTGCCCAACGACTTCTTCGAACGAGCGGGACCGGTGCTTACGGGCGAGGACGGTGTAGGCCATGAGGCGAGTGTATTCGCTGCGGGCGTGAATCCGCCCGGGCCCGGTCCCGAAGAAGTGAGCGAACCCCGGCGCCCCCGAGGGCGTACGATCCAGGTAGCGACACTCCCCCGACGGGCCTTTCTGGCCCGCCACACGCGATCGGCATCCCTTTCATGACCAATCAGACTCCGCGGACGGACCCGGGAGGCGCGGCGACAGCGCGCGCGGCCGAAGCACGACCCGTCTCGCCTTGGGTCCGCGCGATGAACATCGCTGGCATCCTGCTTCCCCTCGCCGGGCTGCTCGCGGCGATCGTGTTGCTGTGGCCCTTCGGCGTCCATTGGGTCCCGCTCGGGCTGCTCGCCGTGATGTACCTCCTCACCGGGCTCGGCGTCACGGTCGGCTACCACCGCCTGTTCACGCACAAGTCGTTCGAGACCGGGCGTGTGATGACGTTCATCATCGGCGTGCTGGGATCGATGTCGATGGAGGGCTCGATCCTCCAGTGGGTGGCAAACCACCGCCAGCACCACCAGCACTCGGACCAGGAGCACGACCCGCACTCGCCGCACACGCACGGCGGGGGCGCGTGGAACATGATCCGAGGCATGTGGCACGCCCACATGGGGTGGATCACCCGCGGCACCAACCCGGACCTGAAGCGGTACGTGCCGGACCTGGAGAAGGACCGCCTGGTGCGGTGGCTGAGCCTGACGTTCCCGTTGTGGGTGCTGATGGGGATGCTGCTCCCGACGGTCGCCGGCGGCTTGCTGATGATGAGCTGGAAGGGCGCCCTGCTCGGGTTCATCTGGGGCGGGCTCGTGCGCGTCCTGCTGGTGCACCACGTGACCTGGAGCGTGAACTCGGTCTGCCACGTGTGGGGGTCGCGCCCGTTTGAGAGCCACGACGAGAGCCGGAACAACGCGATCTGCGGCGTGCTGGCGATGGGCGAGGGGTGGCACAACAACCACCACGCGTTCCCCGCGTCGGCGCGGCACGGGCTGCGCTGGTGGCAGTTTGACCTGAGCTACCTGGTGATCCGGGGGCTCGCGTCGATCGGGCTCGCGCGGAACGTGCGCGTGCCCGAACCGGCGCGGCTGGCGGCGAAGCGGCGGGTCGCATGACCGAGACGAGCCCGTGCCACTGACCCGTCCGCGGGTCAGTGCGTGCGCTCGGTGCGCCAAGACACCGACCGGATGACCGGTCGGTGGCACGGCATGATTCGGGAGTTGCTCGTCTCGCGTCGGTCGGCGGCCAGGACACCGACGGCACCGGATGACGGCCGCTTATGGCTGCTGCGGTCAAGCCCTGACCAGGTTCACGGGCCACCCGTGCACCGGGCCCGGCCGCCGACAGACGCGAGACGGGCATCCTAGCCGACCCGGACACCCGATGGATCAGCGCCCGGCCCCCGTCCGTACACTCCTGCCGTGACGGACGATGCGAACACCAGCGGCGTCAGGCCCGACGCGGACGCCCCGCCGCCGCTGCCCGAGTCGCTCCGTGCCTCGGCGGTCATCCCGCCTAACCCGTACGAAGCGGCGCTGCGGCAGCGCGACATCCTGCTGCGGATCGTCCGCATCGGGTTCGCGATCCTGTTCGCCGTGGTCACCGGGCTCGCCCTCATCGGCGGGCTCGCGGGCGAGGAGGCGCCGGCGTTCTGGCCGGCGACGCTCACGTTCGCGGTCTTGCTCGGGCTGACGGTCATCGCGATCGATCTGCTGACGCCGACGAAGAAGATCTCGACGATCGTGAGCGTGATGGTGGGCCTGCTCGCGGCGATGCTCGCGACGCTCGCGGTGGGCTTCGTCGTGGATCTGCTGGTCACGACGTACGACATCCCGATCGAGCCCAAGGTCGTTCAGCAGCTGACGACGATCATGAAGATCCTCATCGGCGTCGCGCTGAGCTACCTGTTCATCTCGACCGTGCTGCAGACGCAGGACGACTTCCGGCTGGTGATCCCGTATGTCGAGTTCGCCAAGCAGATCCGGGGCGCGCGGCCGCTGGTGCTGGACACGTCGTCGCTGATCGACGCGCGGATCGCGGACGTCGCGGACACCGGGCTGATCCAGGCGCCCGTGGTCGTGCCCCGGTTCGTGGTCGAGGAGTTGCAGACGCTCGCGGACTCGTCCGACAAGCTCAAGCGGGCCCGAGGCCGGCGCGGGCTCGACCTCATCGGCAAGATGCAGCGGGCCGGCTCGCTGGACCTCACGATCGACGAGTCCCGCGTCGCGGGCATGGGCGTCGATCAGATGCTCGTGGACCTGGGCAAGCAGCTCGGCGCGATCGTCGTCACCACCGACTCCGGGCTCGCGCGGGTCGCGACGATCCAGGGCGTCAGCGTCCTGAACGTCAACGACCTGGCGAACGCGATGAAGATGAGCGTGCTGCCCGGGCACCAGATCCGCGTGCACCTCGCCAAGCCCGGCGAGCAGGCGACGCAGGGCGTCGGGTACCTCGAGGACGGCACGATGGTTGTCGCTGAGGACGGTCGCGAGCACGTCGGGCAGGACGTCGAGCTCACCGTCACCAGCAGCATGCAGACCAGCGCGGGCAAGCTCATCTTCGGGCGCGTCGGCGCCGAGCCCGCCCCCGAGCGCGAGCCCGAACGCCCGACGACGCCCCGACAGCCCGCGACGCGCCAGCCCAGCCCCAGCGCGCGCAACCCCCGGCGCTAGCGTGCATGAAGTTCGCAGGGTCGGGTCCGCCCAGCGGCGCGGTTAGCCTTGCGCCCGGCGCGCGACCTCGGTCATGTGCTGCAGGAACGCGTCCCGCGCGCCCGCGGCGTGCGGGTTCAGACGCTGGATCGCTTCGAACAGCTCCTCCGAGTCGCCCCGCGTGTTGCGCTTCATCTGCAGCAGGCGCTGGTAGGCGACCGTCGCCGTGGGCAACTCGGGCAGGTCCATCGCGTTGGCGGCGTGCCCGACGAGGTGCGTGATCACCTGCACGAGCGCCATCTGCTTGTCATGCTCGTCGGGCGTGAGCTCGATCGCGTTGAGCCCGAGCGTGTGCGTGACGAACGAGCGGACGCGGCTGAACGCGTCGTCGTCGATGCGCGCGCGGCAGAGGGCGATGGGCTCGCCCGAGATCGTGCCGTGCTCTTTCGCGGTTTGGGGTCCGAACAGCGGGTGCGTGCCGACGACGTGCGCGTGCTCGGGCATGCGCTCGAGCATCCACCCGACGGGCTTGAGCTTGACCGACGCGACGTCGGCAACGATCGCGCCGGGGCGGACGTGCGGGGCGATCCGATCGAGCACGGTCGGCAGCGCCTGCACGGGCACGGCGAGCACGACGGCCTCGCACGCCGCGGCGGCGGGCAGGTCGGCGGGCTCGGCGCCGGTCGAATTGATGGCGGCGTCATCGACGTTCGGATCGTGCACGAGCGTGCGCGCGTGCGGCGCGATGCTCGCTGCGGCGAGCCTGCCGAACGCGCCGAACCCGATCAGCCCGATGGTGCCCCAGTCGTCCATACGCCGGCGAGCCTAGCACCCGGCGCGGGCACGCGGGTCGGTATGCTCAAAGGCACGACGCCCGGCCCGCGCGGGGCGGTGGCGTCGGGAAACGCCGAAGGAGGTACGAGATGGCATCGAGCGTGGCACGGGTAACGGAAATCACGGCGAGCAGCGACAAGAGCTTCGAGCACGCCGTGGAGAAGGGCGTCGAGCGCGCAAGCAAGACGCTGGAGAACATCACCGGCGCGTGGGTTCAGGACATGAAGGTGGACGTGAAGAACGGCAAGATCACGGCGTGGCGCGTGAACTTGAAGGTGACGTTCGTGCTGAAGGACTGAGCATCTCGATGCTCGGGGGCTCTCCTGCTCCCTCTCCCCCCGGGGGAGAGGGAGGAAGACGTGCGGACGCTCGTGCTGGGGCACTACGTCGGAGAGCTCTGTGAAATCGCGAGCGTCGCGCACCAGTAGCCTGCGATCATCAAGTACGTCGCGATGTTTCCGAGCAAGACGCCGCGCGCGATTCGCTTTGAGTCTGCTTGTTGGAGCATCCTTAAGGCGACGTACCACTCGCTGAGCCACGACATAATGAAGAACGGCACGAGCATCACGAGCGCCGCCGTCGGGATGATCCATCCCAGTTCTTCCTCGTACGGGATCAGCCACGGTGCTTGGATTGTCACGGCATAGATACGGTCGCCGGTGGTCTCAAGCCCGTGTGCGCTTCCCCCGCCAACCATCATCTGCAGCAGCATGAGCACAAGCCACGTGACGGGAATGCCAACGATTGTCGAGCACGCGTTGGCGACACAGCTGGTGACTAGTAAGCGTCCGAAACTGGCCCGGGTTATGAGCATCAGAACCGCTAACTCAATAAGAACAATCGGTACGAAGGCGAAGACGAAGACCGCCCCGTGGAGCACGATCATCGGTACGCCGGCATTTGCAACCGTCAGCATCTTGAATCCGATACGCCTGCTTCGCGTTAGAGTTTCTGCAATGCCTCCACCAGCGTCTCGATGTGCTCGTCCGTGTGCGCCGCCGACATCTGGATCCGCAGGCGGGCGGTGCCCTCGGGGACGACGGGGTAGCCGAAGCCGATGACGAAGACGCCCAGCTCGAGCAGGCGGCCCGACATCCGGATCGCCTCGGCGGTGTCGCCGATGATGATGGGGCAGATGGCGGTGGGGGACTCGAGCACGTCGAAGCCGGCGTCCTTGATTTTGGCGCGGGCGGTCGCGACGTTCGTGCGGAGCTTCGCGACGCGCTCGGGCTCGCGGCGGACGATCTCGATCGCCTTGTTCGCGCTGCACGCGACCGTCGCGGGCAGGGCGTTGCTGAACAGCGTCGGCCGCCCGCGTTGGGTGATGAGGTCGATGAGCTTGCGGGAGGAAGCGATGAACCCGCCCGCGCCGCCGCCGAGGGCCTTGCCAAGGGTTCCGGTGAAGGCGTCGATCTGCCCGAGCATGTCGTAGTGCTCGTGGGTGCCGCGCCCGGTGAGGCCCATGACGCCGTGCCCGTGCGAGTCATCGACGACGAGCATCGCGCCGAACTCGTCGCAGAGGGCGCGCATGGCGGGGAGGTCGGCGATGTCGCCCTCCATCGAGAAGACGCCGTCGGTAACGACCCAGATCTGCCCGGAGACGTCGGGGTTGTCCTTGGCGGCCTGCAGCTTGGCGCGCAGGTCGTCCATGTCCGAGTGCTGGTAGACGGCCTTGTGCACGCCCCTCTTGATGACGGGCGTGAGGCGCATGGAGTCGATGATGCAGGCGTGGTTGAGCGCGTCGGAGACGATGATGTCGCCCGCTTCGCAGCAGGTTGGGAAGAGCGCTTCGGAGGCGGTCCAGCAGGAGACGAAGGTGTAGCTCGCCTCGGTTCCCATGTAGTCGGCGATGGTCTGCTCGAGGGTCTCGTGGGGGGTGAAGGTGCCGCAGATGAAGCGGACCGACGCGGTGCCCGCGCCGAAATCGCGGAGCCCCTGGATGCCCGCCTCGACGACCTCGGGGTGGTTGGCGAGCCCGAGGTAGTTGTTCGAGCAGAAGCACAGGGCGTCCTTGAACGACCCGTCCGGCTGGCGGAGGCGGATCTCGGCGTCCATGGGCGAGCCGATCATCTGCAGGTGCTTGAGCTGGCCCGACGCCTCGAGCTCGGCGAGCAGCTCGGTCGTGCGGGCTTCGAACGGCATGGTGGCGGTGTTCATGGGTCGCTCCCTCGGGTCGTGAGGGGGATTCTACGGGTGGAGGAGGGCGGGCCAGCGACCGCTACAATCGCCGGCGATGGTCCTGTGGTTCCCCTGGCGCCGGAAACGACTTGCCGACGCGGCCGAGCGGTTCAAGCGCGAGCACTCCGTCTGGCTGACCAAGGCGATGCTGACCCGGCGGGACTACCCGAAGATCCCCACGCGTCCGGTCGAGCAGGGCGGGTTCGACTCGATGCGGTCGCGCCCGGGCGGTTCGGCCCGCGCGAGCCAGTGGTGGACGGGGGCCCTCTCGCGGGTCGATGATGCGTGAGCGGCGCGGCGGGTTTGAGACTTGAGCAAAGGGATGGCACGGATGGGTGACGAATCGAAGGCGCCGGTGAAGGCGACGCTCGGCCGCCGGTGGCTGATCAAGATGGTCGTGTTCATCGTCCTCCTCCTCGGGCTGGGGGTCTGGGGGTACGTCGACGCGACGATCGTCTACCCGAACCGCGGGCGGCAGTTCGCGTCGTGGGCGAAGTACCAGTACCTGCTGGCGGCGAAGACGGCGAACGACAACGGGGTCTTCGGCGCGTTCGCCCGAAACGCCGTCACGATCAACGACCCCGAGGCGGAGTTCGAGCGCCTGTCCGAGCCCGAGACGCGCCAGCGCTACCTGACCGACGCGAGCGGCGAGGGGCGCTCGGCGTTGGCGGCGAGCGTGGACCTCACCCGGCATCAGTGGCTCAAGGGCCTCGATCGCATCGGGGAGCTCACGCCGGAGAAGACGGCGATCGAGAGCCCGGCGACCGAGCTCACCGATCTCACCAACACCTGGTCCGCAACGCAGGCGCCCAAGGAGCTGTCGTTCTACGACATCCCGGTGCAGTGGATCTTCACGGTCGTCGGGTTCGGCGGCGGGGCGTGGCTGCTGATCCACGTCCTGCGCGTCGCGTCGCGGAAGTACACCTGGGATGAGTCGACGATGACGCTGACGCTGCCCGGCGGGCACGCCGTCACGCCCGATGACCTGGAAGAGGTCGATAAGTCGCGGTGGGACAAGTTCATCGTCGCGCTCGTGATCAAATCGGGGCACGGGACGCTCGGCGGGCGGACCGTCCGTATCGACACCTATCAGCACGCCGACGTCGAGCCCTGGGTGCTCGCGATGGAAGAGAAAGCCTTCCCCGACCAACAAGAGTCCGACGCGGGCTCTGATGCGGGAACCGACGCGGCGGACGCGCCGGCGGACCCCGCCCCGTCCGCGTAGGAGGACCCTCGGGCGATGTGGGCCGAAGTTCAGTTCGTTTCCGCGGCCGTGATCGTGATCGTCGCGTCCATCCTGGGCGTGGGGCTCACGCTGATCACGCTGCCGGGCACGTGGGCGATGCTGCTCGTGGCGCTCGTGTGCAAGGCATGGCAGCCGGACCTGCTGAGCTGGTGGGTGCTGGGGATCGCGGCGGCGCTGGCGTTGCTCGCCGAGGCGGTCGAGTTCTTCGCGTCCGCGGCGGGCTCGCGCAAGGCGGGAGGGTCGCGATCGGGCGCGGTGGGGAGCATCCTCGGGGCGCTGGGCGGCGCGATCGCAGGAACGATATTGCTCGCCTTCCTGCCCATCATCGGCACGGTGATCGGCGCCGTCGCGGGCGCCGGGCTCGGGGCGAGCCTCGCCGAGCGCGGGGTGGCGCAGCGGACGTGGGGCGAGTCGTACCGCTCGGGGCGCGGGGCGGCGATCGGGCGGGCCTGGTCCATCGTGATCAAGGGCGCGATCGCGGGCGTCATGGCGTTCATGTTCTGTGTGGACGCCCTCTGGAACTGACCCGCCACGCCCCTCCCGCCCGGCGGTAAGCTCTGGGTGAGGGAGAGGTTCCGCAAGGGCCCAACAGCAGGAGGCGCCCGGTCCCATGAGCAAAGCCGTCCGCGAGTCGTCACCCGGTCGCACCACGCACGAGACGCGGGCGGATCGCTCGCAGGCCGACGCCCGGCCCGCTGCGGGTGGCGCGCCGTCGTCCAAGTCGGACATCAAGCACTTCGTCCTGGATACGAACGTGCTGCTGCACAACCCCGACGCGCTGTTCGTCTTCGAGGACAACCACATCGTCATCCCGTTCCCGGTGATCGAGGAGCTCGACGCGATGAAGCGTCGGGAGGACGATGTCGGGCGGAACGCGCGCGAGACGGTGCGCCACCTGGACGCGATCCGCCGCGCCGGTCGCCTGATCGACGGCGTGAACCTGTCCGAGGTCGGCCCGCGCCCGGGCTCGGGGGCCGGGGCGGCGACGGGGACCGTCCGGATCGATGTCGAGGAGCACGACCGCCCGAAGTCGATCGCGCACGACTCGCCGGACAATCGGATCATCGCCGTCGCGTGGGCGCTGAGCCGGGCGGGCGAGCCCGTCGTCTTCGTCTCCAAGGACCTCGCGGCCCGCATCAAGGCGGACGCCCTAGGCATCCGCACCGAGGACTTCGAGAACCAGAAGGTGGACGCGGACCGGCTGTACTCGGGGTACGTCGAGCTGGACGCCGCGCGCAAGGACATCGACGACCTGTACCGCGACCGGATGCTCGAGCTCGAGCGGATCAAGGGGCAGCTGACCGTTGAGATGGACGACGGGTCCAAGCTCACGCGCGAGCTGAGCCCGAACCAGTACGTGATTCTGAAGGACGTCCAGGACGAGGCCCACTCCGGGCTCGGCCGGCGCCTGGCGGACACGGATCACCTGATCCCCGTCGCGCCGCAGAAGAAGCCGACCTTCGGCATCCTCGCGCGGAACGTCCAGCAGACCATGGCGTTGGATCTGCTCTTGGACGACGAGGTGAAGATGGTCACGCTGCTGGGCAGCGCCGGCACGGGCAAGACGCTCCTTGCGATCGCGGCGGGCATGACCAAGGTCTTCAGCGAGGAGCGCTACGACAAGCTGCTCGTCGCGCGCCCGATCATGCCCATGGGGCGCGACATCGGGTACCTCCCCGGCGACAAGGACGAGAAACTCGGCGCCTGGATGCAGCCCATCTTCGACAACCTGACGTACCTGCTGAGCACCCGCGGCAGCCCGAACCAGTCGCCCGACAGCCGCACCAGCGAGCAGCGGATCGACAAGCTCATCATGGACGGCCGGCTCGTGCTCGAGCCCCTGACCTACATCCGCGGCCGGTCGATCCCGCACCAGTTCATGATCGTGGACGAGGCGCAGAACCTGACGCCGCACGAGGTGAAGACGATCGCCAGCCGCGTGGGCGAGGGGACGAAGCTCGTGCTGACGGGCGACATCGGGCAGATCGACAACCCGTATCTGGACGGGTCGTCCAACGGGCTGAGCTACGCCGTCGAGAAGATGCGCGGGCTGGGCGTCGTCGGGCACGTGACGCTGGCGAAGAGCGAGCGGAGCGAACTGGCGAGCCTGGCGGCGGAGCGGCTGTAGCACTACGACGCCGCGCGTTCGGCCGGGTGCCGCGGAGACGCCGTCTTCGGCTTCTCCACGCGTCGGTGGTTACATCGTGGAGAAGGCTCCGCCGTCTCCACGGCACCCGTTGGCTTCGGGTGCCACGGGTTGGCCCGCAGGGCAACCCGTGCGTCACGCACAGCAGCACGGCTTGCAAGACAAGCCGTGGCACCCAAACTCACGGCACCCGGCGTCACCCGGAGCGAGAAGCCCAGGTCCTTCCGAGCCGCGGGCGTGAGCACGCGGGCAGATTCGTTGATGGTTCCGTGCGGGGTAAGGAAGCCAATCTCCGCGTGCTCACGCCCGCGGCTCGGATTATGACGCCGCGCGTTCGGCCCGGGCGATGTCGTCGCCTTCGAGCTGCATCTCGAGCACCGTCGCGTAGCGCCCGCCCTTGGCGATGAGCTCGTCGTGCGTGCCCTGCTCGACGATCTCGCCGCCCTCGATCACGACGATGCGATCGGCGTGGCGGATCGTGCTCAGGCGGTGGGCGATGACGAAGCTCGTGCGCCCCTCCATGAGCTCGCCCAGCGAACGCTGGATGAGGCGTTCTGATTCCGTGTCGAGGTTGCTGGTCGCCTCGTCGAGGATGAGGATCTTGGGGTCGGCGAGCAGGGCGCGGGCGATGGCGAGGCGTTGTTTTTGCCCGCCCGAGAGGCGGACGCCGCGCTCGCCGATCATGGTGTCGTACCCGTGCTCCAGATCAGCAATGAACTCGTCAGCGTTCGCGGCCCGCGCGGCGGCGATGATGTCGTCCATCGTCGCGTGCCGCTTGGCGTACCCGATGTTCTCCGCGACCGAGCCGTCGAAGAGAAAGACCTCTTGCTCGACGATGCCCAGCAGGTTGCGGTAGCTCTCGACGTCGATCTCGCGCAGATCGGTCCCGTCGAGGAGGATGCGCCCGCCCGTGGGGTCGTGGAAGCGGGCGATGAGGTTGCTCATCGTGGTCTTGCCGGCGCCGGACTTTCCGACGAACGCGACGGTCTCGCCCGGGGCAACGTCCAAGGTAATGCCGCGGAGGACGGGCTCGCCCAGCTCGACTCTGTCGCCAGGCTTGTGGGGCTTGTCGGAGCGCTTGGGGTAGGCGAACGTGACGTTGTCGAGCGAGATGGCGCCGTGCACGTGTGCGCGGCTGAGCTGGCGGCGCTCGGTCTGGTCGGCGAACTCCTTATCCTCGTCGAGCAGGTCCTGGATGCGGTCCAGGGCCGCCAGGTTCGTCTGCACGTTCGTCGCGCTGGAGATCAGCGCCTGCAAGGGCTGGAGCAGGTACGCCAGCAGGGTGATGAACAGGAAGAGGTCGCCCAGCGTGAAGATGTCCTTCAGGATCAGCGTGCCGCAGTAGATCATCACGGCGACGGACGCGAGCGGGATCATGACCTGCCAGGCGATCTCGAGCAGGCGGCTCCACCACCAGGTGAGCAGCTCCTGCCGTGCCATGAAGTGGCCCTCGCGGGTGAATCGGGCGGCCTCGGCCTGGCGGCGGTTGAACGCGCGGACGACGCGCATGCCGCCGAAGGCTTCGGCGCTCTGGGCGTCGATCGATTGGCGCGTCTGGCGGATGTCGCGGAACATCGGGCGGATGCGCGAGATCCACGTCCGGTGCGTAAACCAGATCAGGGGCAGCAGCAACAGCGCGCCGGCGAGCAGGCGCCAGTTGATGAACATGAGGATGGCGAACGTACCGACGAGCTGGGTGACGGCGCGCCACGGGTTGTAGATGAGGCTGAAGACAAGGTCGCCCACGCCGCCGGCGTCTTCGCGGAGGATGCTCGCGACGCCGCCGGCTTTGATCGCCTGGATGCGCGACAAGGGCAACCGGCTCGCGTGGTCGAACACGCGCCGGCGCAGCGCGACCTGCACGCGCTTCGTGATCCGCGTGCACTGCCAGCGTCCCCAGATCGCGAAGGCGCTCGCCGTGATCGCGGTGAAGAGCATGAACGCGCCGAGCAGCCAGAGCTGTGCGACGCGGTTCTCTGACCACCCGCCGAGCATCGTCTTGACCCAGTCGGGGTAGCCCGAGGGCCCGGGGTTGTCGGTGAGGATGTAATCGGGCGCGATCTTCATCGGCGCCGTGCCCAAGAGCTGGAACCCGACGGAGCACGAGAGCGTGATCAGGCTGATCGCGATCGTCAGGCGGTGCCCGGCGAGGATTCTCCACAGCGACCCGATGAGCTCGCGGAACGGGCGCGTCGCCTTCTTCGCCCGCTTCTTCTCGTGGGCGGCGTCCAGATGGTCGTGGATCCGCTCGCGGTGATCGGCGGACTTTCGGCGTTCGAGGTAGTGGCCGAATCGGCGTCGGGATGATTTGAGCGTGCGTCCGGGCGGCATCGACGATGCTATCGGCCCAAACGGCCCACGCGCTCGCGCCCGCTCGGGTAGATTGCGGGCTTCTCCCCCTCACGACGCGGATAACCCCGAGGAGACCCGCTGTGGCCCGATCCAAGCTCGCCCTCCACTGGAAGATCCTCATCGGGCTCGTGCTCGGGGTCGTCGTCGGGCTCATCGTCAACGCGGCGTGGACCGCGGGCACATGGCGATCGCTCGGTGTGGACGACCACCGGGCCTTCCTCGCCGGCGTCCAGGCGCCCGAGGTCTCCGAGGGCGTCGATCTCGACGCGATGGACCCGGACGAAGCGGCATCGCTTTACCCCAACGCGCGGGCCGGCTTCGGCGCGGAGGCGGCGAAGTTCGTCCGCAACGGGACCGAGTTCGTTGGCGACCTCTTCATGCGCGGGCTCAAGTTCATCGCCGTGCCCATCGTGCTGTTCTCCCTCGTCGCCGGCGTGTCGAGCCTGAACGACACCGCCAAGCTCGGGCGCATCGGCGGGCGCACCATCGCGATCTACCTCGCCACGACCGCCATCGCGATCACGGTGGGGCTCTTACTGGCGAACGTGATCCGCCCCGGGTCGGGCTTCCCGGACGACGTCCGCACGCAGCTCGCCGACATGAGCGCCGCCGACGCGACGGGCAAGATCGCCGACGCCGAGCGCGAGCGCTCCAAGAGCACGTGGGACGTCCTGCTGGACATCTTCCCGTCCAACCCGTTCGCCGCGATGGCGAACGGCAACACGCTGCAGGTCGTCGTCGCGGCGCTCCTGGTGGGCGTCGCCCTCACGCTCATGCCGCGCGACAAGGCCAAGCCCGTCGTCGAGTTCTTCGACTCGATGACGGACGTGATCATCAAGGTCGTGCACATGGTGCTGATCATCGCGCCGTATGCCGTCTTCGCGCTCATCGTGGTGGTGGTAACGGACCTTGGGATCGCCGTGCTCGGCTCGCTCGCGAAGTACGCCGCGACGGTCGTGCTGGGCTTGTCGATCATGATCTTCGCGGTCTACCCGAGCGCCCTGCGGATCTTCACGCCCGTCGGGTTCAAGCGGTTCTTCGGGGCGATCGCGCCGGCTCAATTGCTCGCGTTCAGCTCGTCGAGCTCGGGCGCGACGCTGCCCGTCACGATGGACTGCCTGGAGAACCGCCTCGGCGTCAAGGAGCAGATCACGTCGTTCGTCGCGCCGATCGGGGCGACGATCAACATGGACGGGACCGCGTTGTACCAAGGCGTCGCGGCGGTCTTCATCGCCCAGGCGTTCGGCGTGCCCCTCACGATCGGGGATCAGCTCACGATCGTGCTCACCGCGACGCTCGCGAGCATCGGGACCGCGGCGGTCCCGGGCGTGGGCATCGTGATGCTCATCATCGTGCTGCAGGCGGTCAAGATGCCCGCCGAGGCGATGACGACGGGCATCGCGGTCATCCTCGGGGTGGACCGGATCCTCGACATGTGCCGCACGACGTGCAACGTCACGGGCGACTGCATGGTCGCGACGGTGGTGGGGCACGCCGAGGGCGAGCTCGAGGACGAAGCCGCCGTCGCGGCGCGTCAGGAGCGCGAGGCCAAGGGCCTGGACGAGTACACCAAGGCGCAAGAGGAACGCGAGAAAGCCGCGGGCTGAGCCCGGTCAGTTCGCTTCCGTCAGGTCGAGCGGCACATCGCCCGCCGCGGGCGCGGTCTTCCGCGTCACCACCTCGTGCGACTTGGCGAAGGCGTCCTGGTCGAGCGAGTCGCCGTGCTGTTCGAGCAGCTCGGCGGCGGGCACGTGGCGATCATCGTTGGCCATGTTGATCATGTACTCGTACATCGCGCGGACGCCCGCGAAGACGCGGTCCTGCTCGTCGTCGTCAAGCTCGAGCCCGTCGAGCGCCTGCTTGAACGCGATCCACCCGTGGCGCTGGTGCTCGCCGAACGGGTCGAGGAACGCGAGCCCGCCTTCGGTCAGCCCGTAGTGCTGGCGGGCCTTCATCGCGACGAACCGGTTGCCGTTGCACGCGCCGAGGCGGACGTAGTGGAGCCCGAGGATGTACAGCGGGTCCGCAGACATCGCGCGGACGTGCTCGACGAACCGCGTGGTCCCCGGGCGCGGCTCGATGTCCGCCGTGTCGCGCCCGAAGTACGACAGGTCCGCCGCGGCGTACGGGGCGAACCGCTGCTCGGGGAGCACCACCGCGCCGAGCTCGGGACGCTCGATGATCGCGGCGTCCACCGCCTCGTCCAGCGCCACCGCGCCCACCCACGCCTGCTCGAGGATCTCGACGTACCGCTCTTGGTCGAGCTTGCCCTTGAGGATGAGCGCGAGCCCGTCGTTCCGCTCGGCGATCTGGTGCAG
Organism: Phycisphaerales bacterium; assembly: GCA_040219655.1. GTDB lineage: Bacteria > Planctomycetota > Phycisphaerae > Phycisphaerales > UBA1924 > BQJQ01. The sequence continues at coordinate 379,634 of JAVJSB010000001.1, forward strand.
GTCCCAGTTGTCGTCCTTGCAGCGCTGGGTCAGGGGGCGGGCGTCGGGCATGCGGGGTCTCCTCACAATTGAGAACAGGTCTCAATTGTTCGTCGCCCATGCCACGGGGTCAAAAAGAAAAACGCCCCCGGGTGGGGGCGTCGGGTTTCTGGATGTCGCCCCGGGGGGAGTCGCCCGGCTCAGCCGCCCAGGAACGCGGCGACGAAGCAGTCCACGTCGTCCACGTTGAGCGAGCCGTTGCCGTCGCAGTCGGCCCCGGCGAGGTCGCCGCCCAGGAACGCGGCGACGAAGCAATCGACGTCGTCCACGTTGAGCGAGCCGTTGCCATCGCAGTCGGCGAAGTTGGTCGCCGGGCAACCCCGGAACTCGAGGGTGACGTCGTCAACACCCGCCTCGACGATCGACCCGCCGCCAAAGTCGCTCGCGACGAACCGGACGCGGAGCTGGTCGGTCGGGGCGACGTATTCCGCCACGCGGTACTCGCGGTAGGTCCAGGCGTCGTTGTTTTCTGCGTAGGTCTCGAGGGTGGTCCAGGAGGACCCGCCGTTGTTGGAGATCTGGATGGACATCGAGTCTTCGTTGGGCGATCCGCCCTGGTTGTTGGAGTACCAGAGCCACGCGGTGAGCCAGGCCTCGCCGCCGAACGCGGTTCCGTCCATGGTCGGGCTGGTGAGCGTGGTGGCGCCGCCGTCGATGTCGAAGGACCCGATGGAGGTGCCGGCCGCGCCCTCGGTGATCCAGCACAGGGCACCGGCCGGGGTGTGGTCGTTCTCGGGCTGGGCGCCGGTGGCTTGGGGGTCGGTGCGTTCCCAGACGCCGGTGGTCGCCGAGTCGCCGGGGGCGCCGACGGTCCACCCGAGGTCGGTCTCCATGGTGTCGTCGAGGGCGTAGTCCGTGAGGGTCGCGGTCGCGGAGAAGGGGGCGCTCGCGCCGCCCAGGGGGAGCGTGACGACGGAGCCCTCGGTTGTGGTCGCGGCGAAGTAGAACTCGAGGACGTCGCCGCACGGCGTGGCGGGGAGCTCGCCCTCGAACATCACGCCCTCGGCGAGCGTCATCGGCGTGCCGACGAACGACCCGCCGCGCGGCCGGGTGTAGAGCGTCGGTGAGGCCGGGTCGAGCGTCTCGACGCCGTCGATGATCTCGACGCGCGCGAGCGTCGGCGCGTCGGCGGTCAGGCTCGCGGGGACTCGGTCCGGGACCGCGAACGACATCGGGGTGGTCGTGCGCTCGGCGAAGAGCAGCGCCGCCTCGAAATTCTCGACGCCCGTCGGGAGGATCTGGTTCGCCGGGAGCTCAAAGCCCCAGACGCCCGTGTCGCGGAGCTCGATGGTGAGCGCCCAGGCGCCGCGGTCGCCGTAGAACCAGTCGTCGGCGACGCCCGCCGCGGGGTAGAGCATCCACGACTGGATCGGGTCGTAGAACGCGCCATCGACCTGGAGCATCACGTCGCTCATGTCGGTCGCGAGGTTGTCGTAGAAGGTCCGGTCGGGCTCGGGTGTGACGGCGTTGTCGGCGTACCCGAAGGGCCAGAGCACGAGCTGGCTGAACGAGTGGTAGTCGATCGCGGCGGCGAGCCGGCCGCCCATCGCCGTGGCGTAGTCACGGATCGCGGCGGTCTCGGGCTCGGAGAAGGGCGCGGGCCCGCGGTAAATGTCCGACGAGGTCGAGCCGGACGAGCCGTCGCCGCCCCATTCGTACGACCAGTTGCGGTTGAGGTCCACGCCGTACCCGTTGCGTCGGTTCTTGCGCCACAGGCGCTGATTGGTCCAGGTGTAGACGTACCCGTCCGGGTTCACGACGGGCACGATGCGGAAATCGACGTTGTCCACGAGGTCGCGGACGCGTGAGTCGGTGTCGTAGCGCTCGATGAGCTGGTCGGCGATGTACATCACCGTCGCCGGGCTCACCCACTCGCGGGCGTGCTGCCCGCCCTGCCAGAAGACGATCGGGCGGTCGTCGGCGAGGTTGCCCGGTTGGTCGGGCCCGGTGATGCGGAACGCGAGGATGTCGCGTGCTTCGAGCGAGTCGCCGATGTCGGAGACACTGACGATGTCCGGCCGCGCCGTTGCGAGCGTGCTCATCCGCGCGTGGATGTCCGCGAGCTGCTGGTATGACTGATAGAACGTCTCGTCGTACGTCCCGGTGCGGGGCGCGGCGTGCTGCCCGGCCCGCCTGGCCCGCTCGTGGTTCTGGATCTGCGCCCACTCGGAGTCGATCAGCGCCTGCACATCCGGGATGACCAGGACGGGTTCGAGCCCGATCTCGCGGAGGGCCGCCTCGCCCTCGAGCGTCACCTGCACGTCGATCGGGCCCACGCCCACGCGGTGCGACCAGACGGTCTCGGCGATCGTGGCGACCGCCGCCAGCTCGCGCGCGTTGCTCGGGGTCACCCGGACAACGCGGTGCCCGTCGTAGCGGACCACGCCCGGGCGTTCGGCGAGCACGTCGATGCGGTCCGGGTCCTTCGCGGCGGCGCCCGCCGAGCACAACACCAACGCCGCGGCCGCTGCGGCGGCAAACACTGAAACATCACGCATCGACACACACTCCGGATCGCGGAGGGCCCGCGCCTGACGGGGGCGGGCCCGAGAACTTCGAGAGGGCGTCCGCCGCGAGACCGCGTCGGAGCGTCAGCCACGAGCATACCGCGAGGCGGGTATTTTCCAAGACGGAACCCGGATCCCCGCGATCGTCCGACCGATTCGGCCCGCGCATCCGGGCGGTTCCGGCGCTCCGCGTCCCATCACCCGCCAACCCGATGCGAGGTCCGGGGTTGCGGCGGAGGCCCGGGGTCCCCACAATCAGCGCAACCGAGCTCGCATGGGGACCACCAACGTCCATTCCGCGCCCTCCCCCGAAGAACGCCGCGCCTTGATGCGCTCGGTGCTCGACGACATCGCGGTGCTCGAGGAGATGCTCGATCGGGGTTTGTTCGAAACGGGCGCCCGCCGCGTCGGGGCCGAGCAGGAGCTCGTGTTCGTCGATCGGCACTGGGGCCCGGCGTCGATCGGGCCCGAGGTGCTCGCGAAGATGGACGACCCGCGCGCGACGACGGAGATCGGGCGGTTCAACGCGGAGTTCAACTCGACGCCGCAGGACTTCACCGGCGGGTGCCTGCGCGCGATCGGAGACGAGCTGCGCGAGCTGGGCGACGCGGCGGAGCGCGCGGCGTCGGAGATGGGCGGGCGCGTCGTGCTCACGGGCATCCTGCCGACGCTCTCGCAGTCGGATCTCGGGCTCGAGAACCTCTCGCCCAAGCCGCGGTACAAGCTGCTCAACGACGTGATCACCGAGCTCCGCGCCGGGCGCTACGAGGTGCGGATCAAGGGCGTGGACGAGCTGACCTTCCAGCACGACTCGGTGCTGGTCGAGGCGCTCAACACGAGCTTCCAACTGCACTGGCAAACCGAGCCAGAGAAGTTCGCGCTCGAGTACAACATCGCGCAGGCCGTCACCGGCCCGATGCTCGCGGCGTGCTGCAACTCGCCCGTCCTGTTCGGCAAGCGGCTGTGGTGCGAGACGCGGATCGCGATCTTCGAGCAGATCGTGGACACGCGACGCGAGGGCGGGCCCGCCGAGCGCGACACGCTCAGCCGCGTCCGCTTCGGGGAGGCGTGGGTCAAGCAGAGCGTGCTGGAGATCTTCAAGGCGGACATCGCGCGGTTCCGCATCCTCTTCGGTCCCGAAGAGAGCGAGGACGCCCGCGCCGAGCTGGACGCGGGGCGCATCCCCAAGCTCCGGTCGCTTCAGACGCACAACGGCACGATCTACCGGTGGAACCGCCCGTGCTATGGCATCACGAACGGCAAGCCGCACCTGCGGATCGAGAACCGCGTGCTGCCCTCGGGCCCGACGATCGCCGACGAGATCGCGAACGCGGCGTTCTGGTTCGGGCTCATGCACGAGATGCCGCGCCGGTACCCGGACATTACCGAGCGGCTCGACTTCGCCAGCGCAAAGGCGAACTTCATCGGCGCCGCCCGCCAGGGGCTCGCGTGCACCGTCCACTGGGTGGACGGCGTGGACGTCTCGGCGCGTGACCTCATCCTGGGCGAGCTGCTCGACGCGGCCCAGGCCGGGCTCGAGCGCGGCGGCGTGGACCGGGCCGACATCGACGAGAGCCTCGGCATCCTGCGCAAGCGCGTCGAGTGCCAGCGGACCGGCGCGCGGTGGATGCTCGACTCGATCGCCAAGATGCAGGGGCAGGGGACGCGCGCCGTGCGCCTCGCGGCGCTCACCGCCGCGATGGCCGCCCGCTCGCGCACCGGCGCGCCCGTCAGCGAGTGGGACCTCGCGGAGATCACCGAGTCGGGCAGCTGGAAGGAGAGCTCGCTGCGCGTCGGGCAGTTCATGACGACGGACCTCTTCACGGTGCACGAGGACGAACTGATCGACCTCGCCGCGTCCATCATGCAGTGGGAGCGCATCCGGCATGTGCCCGTCGAGGACGACGACCACAAGCTCATCGGCATCCTCAGCTACCGCGACCTGCTGCGGTTGGTCGCGGACCCGAAACGCTCGCGCGACGATTCCATCTCGGTCGGCGAGCTGATGCGCCGGGACCCGATGACCGTCCGCGCCGACACCCCGACCCTCGAAGCGATCGCGGTCATGCGCGAGAACGAGATCAGCTGCCTGCCCGTCACCACCGCGGACGGCAAGCTCGTCGGGCTCGTGACCGAGCACGACTTCATGCGCCTCGCCGGGCGGCTGCTCGAAGAGCAGCTCGCGCGCACCGAGGAGGACCCCAGCGGTGGATGAGGCGCTCGCTGGCGAGCACGAGCTCGGCGTGATCGAGAGCCGCGAACTCGGGTCGTACGACCCCGGGCATTCGGGCCCCACGCTCGTGATCGTGGGCGGGGTGCACGGCAACGAGCCCGCCGGCGTGCTCGCGTTCCGCGCGGTGCTCGAGCGCCTGCTCGCGCACCGGCCCGAGGCGTTCCGGGGCAAGCTGATCGGGCTGGCCGGCAACATCGCGGCGCTCAACGACCCCGACCGCCGAACCCGGTACGTGGATGCCGATCTCAACCGCCTGATGACGCCCGAGCTGCTCGCGTCGGACGCGGACCTGTCGGACCTGCACGAGGCGCGGGCGCTGGCGGCGGCGCTGCGCGACGCGAAAGATGGCGCCCGCGGGCCGCTCATCGTGATCGACCTGCACACCGTGTCGTCGCCGAGCCCCCCGTTCGTCGCGATGTCGGACGCGCTCCCGGCCCGCGCGATCGCGCGGCACTTCCCGCTGCCCGTCTTCCTCGCCTTTGAGGAACACCTCGAGGGGTTGGTGGCGGACTTCGCGACGACCCAGCTCGGCGCGGTTTCCATGATCATCGAGGGCGGGCAGCACGACGACCCGATGTCCGTCGAGGTGCTCGAAGCGGTCATCTGGACGGCCCTGCACGGCGCGGGCAACCTCGAGATCGGCGCGGGGCCCGACCTGAAGACCGACCCGAGGCAGGTCCTGCTGCGGGCCGCGGGCGAGCGGGCCCGACGGGTCTACGACATCCGGCACCGGTACGCGATCGAGTCGGACGACTTCGCGATCGAGCCCGGGCGGCGCGCGTTCGACGCCGTGAAGCGCGGCAAGACGGTCGTCGCCCGCGACCGGGGCGAGCCGGTCGTCGCGGCGATGTCCGGGCGGCTGTTCATGCCGAATCGCCAGCCGGTGCGGCGCGTCGGCGACGACGGGTACTTCATCGCCGTCGAGGTTGGGCGCGGGTGGCTGCAGCTGTCGGCCCGCCTGCGCACCATGGGGTGGGTGCACCGGGCGTTGCCCAGGGTGCTGCCCGGCGTCCGGGCCCGCGCCGGCCGGCCGGGCGAGCTCATCATCGCGCCCGAGATCGCGGCGGTCTACCGGCGCCAGCTCTTTCACCTGCTGGGGTACCGCCTGATCCGGTCCTCGCCGGTCCCCGGGCTCTCGCCCGGGCAGCGGATCGCTCGCGGCGTCCGCGCGCTCGCGGGGTCGGTCGCCTCGATCCTGCGCGGCGTCGGGCGCGGCGGGGAACGCGCCGCCCTGCCCGACGAGCGCCCGGACGACTGGATCGCCGCGCGTCGGACCCTCGACGTCCTCGCCGACCGCGACCGATCCGCGTGAGCCCGGTAGGCTTCGGGCATGAGCAAGATCACCAATTGTGCGGGTCTGGTCGTGACGTTCGGGGCCCTGATCGCCTTGGGATGCGAGACGTCGTCGGCGCCGCGCGCCGACGCGACGCTCCAGCCCAGCGAGCCGGCGCCGGCCGAGAGCGTGCGCGTCGATCCCGTCGCCCCGGACGAGACGCTGCCCGGAGAGCCGCGGGCGTCCGAATCCCCGGCGGCGAGCGCGCGGGTCGCGCCGGCGAGCGACGCGTCGTTCGCCGTCGCCGACTCGTTTGAAGGGACCTTCGCGCGTGGCGCGGTCGCGTCGGACCACCCCGTCGCCAGCGCGGCGGGCGCGGAGATGCTCGCGCTGGGCGGGAACGCCGTCGACGCCGCCGTCGCGACCATGTTCACCCTCTCGGTCGTTCGCCCCTATTCGTGCGGCATCGGGGGCGGGGGGTTCATGGTCATCCACCTGCCCGACGACCCGACCCACGGGCCGGTCACGACGGCGATCAACTACCGCGAGACCGCGCCCGCCGGCGTCGATGCGAACTATTTCCGCGACAAGCCCGAGGGCGCGAGCACGCGCGGCGGGCACGCCGTCGCGACGCCCGGGTCCGTCGCGGGGTTGCTCTACGCCCTGGATCGCTACGGCTCGCTCGAACGCCAGACGGTGATGGCGCCGGCGATCAAGGCGGCCGCGGAGGGCTTCGCCGTCGATGCCCACTACGCGGCGTACGCGAGGGACGTCATCGAGCTCTTCGAGGCGAACGAGGGCTGGAAGACGCGTTTCGGGTTCGTCTGGAACCGGTTCTTGCGCCAGGGCGAGGTCGCGGTCGGCGACACGATCATGAACCCCGAGCAGGCGCTCGCGCTCTCGCTGATCGCCCAGTCGGGCATCGAGGCGTTCACGAGCGGCCCGATCGGGGCGGCGATCGACCGCGCCGTCGCGGCCGAGGGGGGTGTGCTCAGCAGCTCGGACGTCCGCGGGTACACGCCCCTCGAGGTCGAGCCGTTGGTCCGGGACGTGCAGGGCAAGCGGTTCGTGGTGATGCCCCCGCCCTCGTCGGGCGGGGTGGCGATGCTGCAGACGCTCGCGCTGCTCGACGCGCGGGGGGCGGACCTGGGCGACCCGATCGACACGCCGCTGGAGATCCACCGCCTGACCGAGGCCCTCAAGCACGCATTCGCGGACCGCGCGCGGTTCCTCGCCGATCCGGAGTTCGTGAACGTGCCCGTGGACCGCCTGCTCGACGAGCGGCAGCTCGGGTTCTTGTCGAGGTCCATCGCCGAGGACGCGGTGTTGGGCCCGCCCGCGTACGGCATCGGACGCCGCGTCCACCCGGCGCTGCCCGTCGAGGACGGCGGGACGAGCCACGCCTCGATCGTCGATCCGTTCGGCGGCGCCGTCGCGTGCACCGAGACGATCAACCTCGCCTTCGGCTCGCTCGTGACGGTCCCCGGTTTTGGGTTCTGCCTGAACGACCAGATGGACGACTTCACCACGAGCGCCGAGAACGCGTTCGGGCTGCGGCAGTCCCGCAAGAACATGCCCGCGCCGGGCAAGCGCCCGCTGTCGAGCATGAGCCCGACGATCGTGCTGGACGAACAGGGCGTGCTCGCCGTCGCGGGCGCCTCGGGCGGCCCGCGGATCATCTCGGGGACGACGGAGGCGTTGCTGTTCGCGCTGTCCGGGATGGACGCGGGCGAGGCGGTCTCCCGGCCTCGCTGGCACCACCAGTGGCTGCCCGAGGAGCTCAAGCTCGAGCCCGCCTTGATGGACGACGCCGAGACACGCGGCGTGCTCGAGGCGATCGGGCACAACGTCCTCGGGACCGATGGCGTGGGCGTCGTGCAGCTCATCAAGCGCGGGGACGCCGGGTGGCAGGCCGCCTCGGACCCCCGCAAGGGCGGACGGCCCGCCGGGTTCTGACGAACGCGAAACCGACCGGGCCCGCGCGGTGAATACGCTTGGCCCTTGACCACGATCCCCGCGGACCAACCCGAATCGGTCGCCACGCTCGGCTCGGCCATGGACCGCGCGCGGACGCGGATGTCCACCGTTGTGGGCATCCACGCGGTGACCGACTACTTCTCGTTCGTGCTCATCTCGCTGCTGCCCCTGTTCGCGACGACGCTCGGGCTCACCACCGGGCAGAAGGCGATCATCATCAGCATCGGGACGGTCTGCTCGGGCGTCATCCAGCCGATCGTCGCGTGGGTGAGCGACAAGCTCGATACCCGGTCGCTGGGCACGGCGGGGCTGCTGCTCGCCGTCGCGAGCGTGTCGTGCTTCGGGCTGGCGACGGAGTTCTGGCATCTCGCGGTGCTGCAGGGGCTCGCGGCGACGGGCATCGGCGCGTTCCACCCGCCCGCGGCGGCCGTGGTGGGGCGACTCGCCGGCCCTAAGCGATCCCTGGGCATGGCGGTCTTCTTCCTCTTCGGCATGCTCGGCGGGATGGCGGGCAACGTCACGGCGCCCCGATACGTCGAGATGATGGCCCGCGCGGGCGACGGCCCGGCCGACTACGGCGCGGGCCTGATGTCGCTCGCGTGGCTCGCGATCCCGGGCGTGATCGCGTGCATCGTCCTCGCGTGGGCGAGTCATAAGACGCCGCACCGCCACCACGCGGCGCACGATCATCACACGAGCCTGCCCGCCGACGAACGCCGCAGGCGCTGGGGTGCCGTGGGGATCCTGTACTTCGCGAACATCATTCGATTCAGCACGAACCTGGCGCTCGTGTACCTCTTCAACGAATGGGCCGAGGCGCACACGCGCGGGCGCGCGGGTGTGGCGAAGCTCACCGAGGCGCTCGGAGCCGAGGCGTCGCAGCTCAACGGGTTCCTGCAGGCGTCCATGCAGCTGGGCATGGGGGGCATGGGGCTCGTGCTCGGGTTCCTCCTCGCGCGGCGGTTCGAGAAATGGGCGTTCATCGGGTTCCCGCTCGTTGGGGCGTGCGTGATCGCGTCGGTGCCCGCGCTCGCGGACGCGGGCGGGCCCGGCATCGCGATCGCGCTGAGCGTCCTGTCGGGCGTCGGGTTCGGGAGCGTCATCCCCGTCTCGATGGCGGTGGCGCAGCGGCTGCTCCCGCACCGGACGAGTCTCGCCTCGGGCATGATGCTCGGCGGCGCGTGGGCGTTCGCGTTCATCGGGCCCACGATCGCCGAGGCGGTGCACACCCGCGTCTCGCTGGACGCGGGGTTCTGGGCGATCGGCGGCTTGCTCGCATTCGCGGGCGTGATCTGCCTGGCGCTGCCCGGGCGCTTGATCACGGACGCCGTGGACCACCACTGAAGCTCAACCGGCGGGTGGGTTCCAGGAACCGCCGCCCGCACAACCCGAACCGGATCCGGGGCGCCGGCGACACCCGTTTGGGGCGTCTCGTGCGGGGTCTCGCGTGGTTTGTGGGGCGATTCGTGACATTCAGGTGACACGCCGGTGACGTTCGCGTGGCGCGCCAGTGCGCGTGACAATGCGGTGACGGTGCGCCGCCGAACAAGACCGTATTCATGGGCGTTGTCACACCCCGATTGGAGCTTGCACATGGCACCCCGAAACAGATCGAACCGCTCGAGACAGAACCGTCGTATCGCGTTGCTCGCCGGGTTGGCGTTGTCGCTTGCGGGCGCCGCCGGACCCGTGCATGCCCAAGAGGACGCGGCGCGTGAAGCGCCGATCCAGTTCCTGGTCCCGGCGCGCCCCGTCGTTCAGCCGAGCCACCAGGCGCCGGTGCGGATGAGCGCCGCCGAGGCGCGCGTGACGATCAAGGACCGCGTCGCGATCACCGAGCTCGCGATCACGGTGACCAACCCGGGCGCGCAGATCGCCGAGACGCAGCTGCTGCTGCCCGTGCCCGACGGCAGCGCGATCAAGAGCTTCAAGCTCGATTCGCTCGGCGATGACTCGGCGGCGGTGCTCCTCCCCGCCGCCGAGGCACGCCGGGTGTACGACGAGATCGTGCGCAAGATCGTGGACCCCGGCTTGCTCGAGTTCGCCGGGCTCGGGCTGATCCGGTCCAGCGTGTTCCCGGTCGAGCCGGGCAAGACGCAGACGTTCCGCGTGGCGTACGAGCAGGTCTTGGGCGCGCACGGCGGGCGGGTGGACTACGTCCTGCCCCGCACCGAGGCGCTCGCGGCGACGGGTGTCGAGTGGTCCGTCATGATCGACATCGAGACGTCGAGTGGGCTCGGCCCGATCATCTCGCCGAGCCACCCGATCGAGACGACGCGCGAGGGCAACGCCGCCCGCGTGCGCGTGCTCGCGCCGAACGACCCGGGCAGCTTCCGCCTGAGCGTGCTGCACAACGCGGGCGCGGGCGGCATGACGGTGCTCGCCTACCCGGACGCGCGGATCGCCGACGGGCAGGGCGGGTACTTCATGCTCGTCGGCGGTGCGCCGGACGAGTGGGCGAATGCAGAAACGCCCGAGCGCGAGGTCACGCTCGTGATCGACCGTTCCGGTTCCATGCGCGGCGAGAAGATGGCGCAGGCCAAGGAAGCCGCGCTGCAGGTGCTGCAAGGGCTCAACACGGGCGAGCGGTTCAACATCGTGGACTACGCGGGGACCGTCGAGCGCTTCGCCGCCGAGCCCGTGGTCAAGTCCGCCGAGACGATGGAGCAGGCCCGGGCGTACATCAACAGCCTTGAGGCGAACGGGTCAACGAACCTGCACGACGCGCTGGTCGCCTCCCTCCGCCAGCCCACGGCGGACGGGTCGCTCCCGCTCGTGCTCTTCCTGACCGACGGGCGCGCGACGGACGGCGTGACGAGCGAGGTCGGCATCCGCGAGGCGGCGAGGGCCGCGAACGCCCACGAACGCCGCGTCTTCACGTTCGGCGTCGGGTTCGACGTCAACGCGCCGCTGCTCTCCGGGCTCGCCGAGGCGACGCGGGCGGCACCAACGTTCGTCCTGCCCAACGACTCGATCGAGGTGAAAGTGTCCGAGGTGTTCGACCGGCTGGACGGGCCCGTGCTGGTCTCGCCGAGCATCGAGGGGCTGACCGCGCTCGCGGCGGACTTCTCTGACCGCCGCTTCATCCGCGACGTGCAGCCGCGCCGCCTGCCCGATATGTACCGCGGCGATCAGCTCGTGATCCTCGGGAAGTACACCTCCAAGGAACAGTTCGTGATGCTGCTGCACGGGTCGGCGGCGGGGATCGTCGAGGACGCGCCCATGGGCGCTCTGGGCCCGCGCCAGCTGCAGATCATGTTCAACCCCGCCGAGGCGACCGTCGCGAACAGCTTCGTGCCCCGCCTGTGGGCGCAGCGGCGCATCGGTGATCTCATCGCATCCATCCGCCAGGCCGGGGCCGAGGGCAAGCAGCCCGAGCAGGAACTCGTCGACGAGATCGTCCGCCTGAGCACCGAGCACGGCATCCTGACGGAGTACACCTCGTTCCTCGCGGCGGAAGAAACGCAGTTCGCCGGGCGAACTTCGGTGAATGGCATGGATATGGACGCGTCGCTCGCGTTGTCCAGCCGCGCAAACTTCGAGCTCGCCGACCAGGCTGTCAACACGCGTGAGGGCGCGGGCGCCGTGACCCAGGACACGAACAACGCCGCCCGGAAGTCGTCCACGTACGTGCAGCAGAACTCGTTCGCCGTCACGGGCGGCGGGGGCGGGCAGAGCCCATTCGCCGGCGGGAACCAGGTCGTCGAGCGCGAGATCAACACCGTCCAGCGCGTCGCCGACCAAACCCTCTTCCAGCGCGGCCCGAATCGCTGGGTCGATGCCCGAGCGCTCACCCGCGAGACGGACGAGCCCGAGGTGACGATCGAGTTCGGCACGGACGCCTACTTCGACCTCGTAACGGACCTGGCGACCCAGAACCGGCAGGGCCTGATCGCCAACCGGGGCGAGATCCTGCTGATGAACCGCGGGCAGTTGGTGCTGGTCCGCAACCCGTCCTGATGGCACCCCCTCCGCCGGGTCGATGCAATCGATCCGGTACGCTCCCGCCGGGGCGGCCCACCGCCGCCGCCGGCGATTTCGAAAGGAGTTCACTCGATGAACCGCACCCGCCTGATCGCGCTGACCACCCTCGCCGGCCTCCTGAGCTGCTCCGTGTCGGGGCCCGCCCACGCGGCGGACGGCACGGCGCTCACCATCTACTCAACCGCCACGCCCGGCGCCGTCCCGCCCGAGATGTACCGCCCGACCGCGGGGCAGGGGTACAACCCGTACTCGCACCAGCAGGTGCCCGGGTACGCCGTCATCAAGCAGGAACGCGACCTCGACATCACGGGCCCGCTGGGCATGTACGAGTTCACAGACGTCGCGGCGCTGCTGGACCCGACGACCGTTCGGTTCGAGTCGCTGACGGACCCGGACGGCACGAAGGTGCTCGAGCAGGACTACCGCTTTGATCTCCTGAGCATGGACAAGATGCTCGAACGGTACATCGGCGAGGAGATCATCTTCGGGGGGCAGAACATGAAGCTGCTCTCGATCGCCGGCGGCGGCATGCTGTTGCAGGACCCCGAGGGACCCATCAAGTTCCAGCAGGGGTACAACGGCGTCGCGTTCCCCGAGCTCGCCGAGGGCCTGGTGCTCGAGCCGACGCTTGTGTGGAAGATCGCCGCGGACACCGGCGGCACGCACGAGACGCGCATCAGCTATCAGACCACCGGGATCACCTGGTGGGCCGACTACAACATCGTCTGGAACGAGGGCGAAGACGCGAACTCGGGCACGGTGGACGTCGGCGCGTGGGTGAGCATCCTCAACCAGTCCGGCGGGACGTACGAGGACGCGAAGCTCAAGCTCGTCGCGGGCGACGTGCACCGGGCCCAGCCGGCGGGTGGCGGCGGGCGCAACGAGATGATGTACGCCCGCGCCGCGGTCGCTGAGGATTCGATGAAGGGCTTCGAGGAGAAATCGTTCTTCGAGTACCACCTCTACACGCTGGGCCGCCCGACCACGATCCCGGACCGCTCGACCAAGCAGCTCGAGCTCTTCGAGCCGGCCAACCGGATCCCCGCGGACAAGGTGATGGTCTACGACGGCACCGCCCAGGTCCCGTGGTGGCATTACTCCAACGCGATCACCGACCGGAACTTCGGCGTGAACTCGAACTCCAAGGTCGAGGTCTTCGTCCGCTTCGACAACGCCGAGGAGCACGGGCTGGGCGTGCCCATGCCCTCGGGGCGCATCCGCGTGAGCAAGCTCGACGAGGCGGACGGCTCGCTCGAGTTCATCGGCGAGGACGTCATCGACCACACGCCGCGCGAAGAAGAGATCATGATCAAGCTCGGCAACGCGTTCGACGTCGTGGGCGAACGCGTGCAGACCGACTTCCGCACGGGCAAGAACTGGATCACAGAGACGATCGAGGTGACGCTGCGCAACCGCAAGGACGCGCCGGTGGACGTGATCGTCGCCGAGCACATGTACCGCTGGGCGAACTGGAGCTTCCAGGCCCGCTCGGACGATTTTGAGAAGATCGACGCGCGGACGGTGCATTTCCCCGTGACGCTCGAGCCCGACGAGGAGCGGGTCGTGTCGTACACGGTGCACTACACCTGGTAATCGAGGAGGAACCGCACGGATGGCGTTGGGAACGATCGTGCTGGTCGAGGACGACGACGCCATCCGGCGCGGCGTGGTCGATGCGCTGAAGTACAGCGGGTACACCGTGCACGAGGCCGCCGACGGCGACGCGGGTCTTCAGCTCTGCCTCTCGGTGGACGCCGACATCGTTCTCCTGGACATCATGATGCCCAAGCGCGACGGGCTGGAGGTGCTCGCCGAGCTGCGCCGGGCGCGGCCGAGCATGCCCGTGATCTTCCTCACCGCCCGCGGCGAGGAGGCGGACCGCGTCGCGGGCCTGCGGCTTGGGGCGGACGACTACGTCGTCAAGCCCTTCGGCGTGGAGGAGCTGATCGCGCGCGTCGAGGCGGTTCTGCGCCGGAGCGCCGAACGCCCGAGCGCGACGCCAACGCTCGAGATCGCGGGTCGAACGATCGACTTCGAGCGCCGCGAAGCGCGCCTGGAGGACGGCGCCGTCCGCCCGCTCACCGCGCGCGAGACGGAGGTCATGCAGTTCCTCGCGGCGAACCGCGGGCGGGCGGTCTCGCGAGAAGAGCTCCTGCAGAAGGTCTGGGGCTTCGACCCCCGCGGCACACACACGCGGACTGTTGACATGACCATCGCCCGCCTGCGCGAGCACCTGGGCGACGACCCGCACACGCCCGTTGTGATCCGAACGGTCCGCGGCAAGGGGTACGCGCTGGCGAGCGTGGGTGAGGTGTGAACCCGCGCCGGCGCATCACCTGGATCGTCTACGCCGTCTGCGTGGCGCTGCTCGTGCACGGGCTGGGGTGGGTGTCGTGGCAGGTCGTCCGGCTGGAGCGCGCCGAGGTGCGGGCGCGGGCCGAGAACGACCGGCGCGATGCCGAGCGTCTGGCGCTGTGGCGGATGGACTCGCTCGTTGCACCGCTGATCGCGCGCGAGTCGGCGCGCCCGTACCTGCAGTACCGCCCGTTCATCCCGGCGGGGCGGACGTACGAAGACGCGTGGCAGCCCGCGCCGGACGGCGCGCCGCTCGTCGCCTCGCCCCTGCTGACCGACCCGCGCCCGGAGGGCGACCCGTTCGAGGCGCTGGTGCGGCTGCACTTTCAGGTCGATCCCGACGGCGTGGTGACATCTCCCGAAGCGCCGTCGGACGAGGTCGTGGGCGCCGCGGGGGTGCCCGCGATCGATTACGGGCGCGTGGATCGCTCGAAAGCGGCGCTGGCCGAGCTCGCCGCGATCATCGGCGATCTGGACGCGACCCAGCGCGTCGCATCCGCGCGGCGCGCCAACCGCCCGAACGTCCGCGTGAGCGGGCCGGCCACCGAGCTCGAGCAGTCGGTGCAGGAGCTGGGCGCCCGCTCGATCGCCGCGGAGCGCGCCCTGAACTCTCGGGCCGGGGCCTCCAAGTCGGACTACCGATTCGACCGCGAGCAGGCGCCCGCCGCCACGCTCGATGACGCCGCCCGCCCCGAGGTTGCAGAGGAGGGCGGGTCACCGTCGGCGGGAGCGCCGATCGAAGCGCTCGCGGACCGGATGCGTGAATCGATCGCGTCGGACATCTCGGCGCTCGCGTTCAGCGAAGCGCGGCTCGAATCGGGACCGGTTCGCATCGCGCCCTTCGAGCCCGCGTGGATCGGGGGCGGGGAAGAGCTGGTCTTCGTCCGCCAGGTGCTCGTGCACGGCGTCGCCTACCGCCAGGGCGTCTGGCTCGACTGGCCCGAGCTCAAGCGGCAGCTCATCGATTCGCAGCGGGATCTGTTTCCGCAGGCGGAGCTCGAACCGATCCTCCCCGACGAGACGCCGACCGATTATGAGGACGCCGCCCGCCGGCTCGCGATCGTGCCCGCGCGGTTCGAGCCCGGCGCCTGGCCCGCGCCCGTGGCGCCCGCGATGACCCCCGCGCGGTGGTCGCTCGTGCTCACCTGGTTCGCGGTGCTCGCGGCGGTCGTCGCGATCGGCGTCGTGCTGCAGGCGTCCATCTCGCTGTCGGACCGGCGCGGGCGGTTCGTCAGCGCCGTCACGCACGAGCTCCGCACGCCCCTCACGACGTTCCGTCTGTACGCGGGCATGCTCGCCGACGGCATGGTCTCCGACGAGAAGGCGCGCGCGGAGTATCTGGACACGCTCAAACGCGAGTCGGGGCGGTTGTCGGGCATCGTCGAGAACGTGCTCGAGTACGCGCGCCTGAGCCGGCGCGCCACGGGCCAGCCGCAGCGCGTCGGCCCGGTCAGCCCGGACGAACTGCTCGTGCGAGTTCGGCCGATGCTCTCACGCCGCGCCGAGCAGGGCGGGATGGACCTGATCGTGTCGGCCGAACTGGGACAGGCCGGCGATCGGGTCGTGCATGTGGATCCGCAGTCCGTCGAGCGCATCCTCACGAACCTGGTGGACAACGCCTGCCGCTACGCCGCCCCGGACGAGGACGACGCCGAGACGCGGATTCACCTGGACGTCAGCGTCCGCGACGGATGCCTGGAGTTCCTCGTCGCCGACTACGGCCCGGGCGTCGCGCCGAGCGAGCGAGGGCGGATTTTCGGCGAGTTCCGCCGCGGCGGGGCGGGTGCCCGGGCGGACCGTTCGGGGCTCGGTCTCGGGCTCGCGCTGAGCCGGGGTCTGGCCCGCGAGGCGGACGGCGAGCTCCGCCTGGTCCGCCGGCGCGGGCACGGCGCCGAGTTTCTGCTCAGCCTGCCGCTCCATGAGCCGATCGGGGGTTGAAGCCGGCGGGGGGTGGGGGCGTATACTCGTCCCCGCGGCATCCCGCCGCGTGCGGGCCTGTAGCTCAGTTGGTTAGAGCGCACCCCTGATAAGGGTGAGGTCGAAGGTTCGAGTCCTTCTAGGCCCACTTTCGCGTTTCGCATCGTGCCGCACTCGGGCGGACGATCGAGCGCATCGCCCTTGCTATTGGATGCTTGCTGTCCCGGTTGCGGCTTCGGTGCAATCTGGCGCGGCTGGGTGCTGCGCCGCATTCTGAGCCGCTACGTGCGCCGCTCTTGCGTCAGCCCGGCCCGCCCGTCGGGAGGCCTCGGGGAGGGCGTTCCAGCATTGCTTCGCCGCTTCTCCCGGATTTCCCACAGTCACGAGGATTGCGGCGGTACGCTCGGGAATCTCTCAAACCGTGAGGCGCGGCCGCCCGACCCGACGCCGAGCAGGTGTCCGGGGGGCCTCAACCCCCCGCCAGCCCATGGAGACCGCTATGTTCCGAACGCCTGGGGCCGCCCGCCAGCTGCTCAGCATCGTGCCGGGTTTGGTGATCCTGCTTGTCACGAGCGCGCCCGCCATTGCACAAAGCCGTACGGCGGAACTCGGGATCGAGACCGCCGAGGAGTACGCCGATTTCGTGGACGCGATCCGCGCCTCGGAATATGTGCGGCAGGAGTTCATCGTCGATGGCGGCGCGCCGCGGGTGATCGCGGCCATGGCCGGGCTCGCCGCCTTCGCGGATGCGAACCCGCTGGCGACCCCCACGCAGTTCGACGCATTCGTGGCGGCGCACGACGCGGCGTTGGCCGGCGCGGTCGCGGACGACCCCGATCTGCGCCGGCCCGGTGCGGTGTTGTCGGGCCTGACGCTCGCCCGCGTGCAGCCCCTCGGGGATCTCGCGGGCACCGACACCGCCGTGAGCACCGAGGCGCTGGGGCTGCTGGGCTACGCGCTGCCGGGGCTCGATGGGCTTGAGCAGGCCGAGCGTCGGATGTCGACCTTTGACCGCCGGGCGATCGCACGCCTGACGCACAGCGCGGCGTTCGCGGACGTCCTCGTCGCGAACCTCCTGGGCATCGATGGAGAGGGCATCACCCGTGACGGGCTCGCCTCGGCGTCGGTGTTGTACCTCGTCCTCGAGGGCTTCGATCCGATGCTGGGCGAGATCGACCCGGCGCAGACGGAGGTGAACGCGGGCTTGGCGGCCCTGCCGGACTTCGCGGGGTTCATGGCGCTCAAGTCTCAGCAGGAGCCGACGGCGGCGACGGACGCGCTGATCGCGACGATCGACGCGATGCAGCTCGAGAGCGACGCGATGCTCGCCGCGATCGCGAGCGCCACCATCCCGGACACGCTGGCGCAGGACAGCGCCCAGCTGATCGAGAACGCCGAGAACGGCGACGCCGCGGCGCTCGCGTTCCTGGCGTCGCAGCAGATGGCGATCGAGGCCCGGGCCAAGGCCGTTGCCGACGAGCGGGCGAACCTCTTCGCGAGCACGCTGATCCTCATGCAGTCAGAGTTCCCCGACGTGCGGTTCGAAGCACAGGCGGCGCGCGACTTCGGGGCGATCCAGTTCGAGTCCAACGAGGGGCTCGCGGTCGCCGAGCAGAGCGTGGGCATCCTCGGCTCGGCCGCCGCGATCGCCGGCGCGTACGCCACGGGCAATGTGTTCGCGGGCATCACCGCGACGGCGGATCTGGTCTCGGGCGCGATCGGCCTCGGGCGCACGCTCAGCGACGACCCCGGCCCCGAGGAGCAGATCTTCAACCAGATCACCGAGCTGCGCAGCCAGGTCGAGGGCCTGCGCGTCGAGATGAACGCGCGGTTCGACATCGTGGACGCCAAGCTGGACACGATCTTTCAGACGCTCGTCTTCGGCCTCGACCAGATCAACAACATCGCGCAGACGGTCGATCAGATCGTGCAGTCGATCTTCGAGGTGCAGGCCCAGCTGTCGCGCCTCGAAGAGGCCCTGTTTCTGCTCGCGGAGATCGAGTTCCAGAGCCTTCTGAATACGGACGCGTCGGCCGTGCTCGAGTATCGCCAGGACAACGGGCAGGACCTGCCCTACGCCACGGGCGCCACCAACTTCGTGAACGGCACGGTGGACTTCACGAGCTTCGCAACCTTCAACGCGATCAATGAGCCGTTCGTTGACACCGCGTACACCCTGACGATCGCGAACGCGGACGAGGAGATCGGTGACGGGGCGATCGGGCGCCGGTTCATCGCGCTCAACACGGTGCCGGCCGGGCTTTCGCTCGCGGACGGCACGCCCTACAGCCCGCCGCCGTTCTTCGGGGGCGACATTCCAGCGCCCGCGGCGTGGTCGCAGCCGGCGGCGATGTACGCCCAGCTCGCCCGCGAGAACCCGTGGTACTTCGCCTTCCAGCACGCCAGCCAGACCGCCGCCATGCCCGGGGCGACGGACCTCGACAGGATCGCCGACCGCGGCGAGGCGATCCGCACCTACGCGACGAGCCTCCGTGATCCGCAGCTGTTCGAGGCGCTCGTCGAGAACGCCCGCGACTCGGCGGACGCGGCCCAGTCCGCGATCACCGCCCAGATCGACGCCGTGCGCGCGACGCTGCCGCAGAACACGCTCTTCCAGCGGCTCGACCCGTTCGGCCCGATCGACCAGGGCAACTTCGAGAACGTGCTCTCGCGGCTGAACACGCTCGATGTCATCGGCGTGTCGAGTTTCTCCGATCCGCGGATCCCGTCGGACGCGCCGCGCCGGGGCTACTCGGTAGCGGTCGGCAACACGATCGACACGGATATCCCCGGCGTCTCGAGCCGCAACGACCTGCTCGACCGCGTCTTCATGGCCCGCGCCTCGAACGCGCAGCCGGGCGACAACTTCTTTGTCGCAGCGTTCTTCGATGGCTTTACACCCGGCAACGAGACCGAGTTCACCTACCTCATCATTATCGCGCTCGATCGCGGGAACGACCAGAGGTGGCTCGTGGTGCGTGAGCTCACCGTCCAGGCCCGGAGCACATGCGGTTTCCTGTTCTTCGTCAGCCAGGAGACTGTTGAGGACGGGATGCGACAGATCCTGGGCAACAGCTTCTCGAGCGGCGATCTGATGGACCAGCTGATCGACGGCGATGCACGCAACACGTACGAGACCAGTGTTGAGATCTTTGAGGCCGGTCCTTGCGGTCCTTTCTCGCCCCCCCCTGATCTCATTCTCGAAGTCGTGGCGGACGTGACCTTCGCCGGCAACTACGACCCGGGTAACACGCCGGAGGATTTCGACAGCGACATCGCCGAGGGGCTGGCCGCGCTGCGCGCCGATGTGCGGTCGGGCGTGACCGACGCCCTGGTGCCGGGCGAGCCCACGGCCTTCAACGCCGCGATCGACGGGCTCGAGGACGCCGAGTCGCTCATCGACGCCTACGCCACGCTCGCGCTCGAGGACGCGTTGGGCCGCTCGGAGATCCTCCGCTCGGCGCTCCGTGGGTTCTCCGATGTCGGCTTCCGGCGCGACAATATCGTCGCCCTCGTTGGCGAGGCCGAGGCGGGCGACACCGGCGCCATCGGCGGCAACCCCGACTTCGAGCTCACGGACCTCGGCGCGGAGCTCAACGCCCGCCTCGACATCATCCTGGGCGAACTCAACGACGCCATCCTCGCCGGCGGCCCCACGTTTCCGTACGTCGAGTTCGTGCTCGCCGAGCTCAATGCACTGCGCGACGCGCCCGCCGACCTGGCCCGCGGCGACACCTACCTGTCCACGCTCTCGGGCATCTCGGTCAACGCCGCCGAGGGACTGCTCGCGAACGACGTCCTCCAGGCCGGCCGCGTGGTCGAGATCGATCCCGACTTCTTCGCGAGCGCGGACGCCATCGCGCCTCAGAACGGCGCGCTCACCGTCAACGGCGACGGCTCGTTCGACTACACCCCCGACGCCGGCTTCAGCGGTACGGACGTGTTCAACTACCGGCTCAGGGCGCTCATCGACGAGTCGTCGAACCCGGTGGGCGATCCGTACGCCTATTCGGATGCCGCGCTCGTGATCGTCCGCATCGAGGCCGGGCCCTGCCTGGCGGACATCGACGGCAACGGAATCCTCAACTTTGACGACATCGATGCGTTCATCGCCGGCTTCCTGGGTGGTGACCTCGTCGCCGATCTGGACGGCAACGGTATCCTGAACTTCGATGACATCGACGCGTTCGTGGCGAGCTTCCTCGCCGGCTGCCCCTAGTCAGATTCCATCGGCGGCGTGTCCATCTTGGTGAAAACGATCCTGACTTGCCGTTCCTCGGCGTCGTCCGGTGGCGTCGGCGCGGCCGCCGGTCTGCCCAGCACCCGGTTGCGCAGCTCTTTGGCCGCCGCCATGTCGCATCCTTGGCGCGGGCGACCATGGCCCGGATGATGTCGCGCCGGTCGTCCTCGAGCACCTGATTGAGCCGGGCGGACCGCAGGCGGGCCAGCTGGCCGCCGTGGGGGTTGCCGGGTCGGGGGGTCAGCGCGAGTGGATCGCCTCGAAGTTGTCCGTAACAGTTGCGGGTGATGTGCGGCGTTGATACGCTCCCTCAACCGGGGTGTTGGGGCGTCGCCGCCCGGTGCGGCAATTGCCGCCCATACGCGCCTCCTGAGGGGATTACACATGGTTTCTCGCCTCGTCATGCTCATTGCGGCGGTGGTCTGCACGTCGGCCGCGTGGGCCCAACCCGGGGCTCCGAGCTATTCGGGCGAGGTCTGTCTGAATGGGTCGAGCGTAACTGTTACAGTCTCGGCGGACCCGACGGCGACCGCCGTGCTGATCTACCCCACCCCGCCCGGCGGCGGGTATTACATGACCAATGATGGGGCCGGGAACTTCTCCGCCACGTTCACGGGATTCTCGTCGGGCGCGCCGTTCAGCTTCCGCCTGGTTGTCCAGGTCCCCGCGCAGTACGAGTACCCCGCCCACACATTCACGCTTGCGCCCGGATGCACCCCGTTCAGCTCGGGCGGCGGCGACGACGGCGGTGACGGGGGTGACGACGGGGATGACGGCACCATCGACCCGGGCGACTTCGGCCAGGGCGGGCTCCCGCACCCGCGCGCCTTCCGGCACGATGTCGCGGAGAACAACGGCCAGTGGTCCGTCCTACTCGAGACCGGCGCGCCCGCGTCCCCGCTGCCCGCGGTCACGGGGGCCGAACTCCGCTACCGCGTCGGCGATGGTCCGATGCAGACAGCGTCCATGTCCAACCTCGGCGGGTTCATCTGGGGCCGCACGATCCCGGACGTCGCGGCGGGCGACGAGATTTCCTATTCGTTCGTCACAACCGTCGGGGTCGAGCCCGTGGACACCGCGTGGTTTGATCGCACTCTGGGCGAGGCCGCGCAGCCCCTCCCCGATTTCCCGATCGAGACCGTCGCCGGCCTGCGCTTCCGTGACCGCCACGAGAACGAGTGGCGCTTCGATCACTACCCGGCCGGCTACGACGCCGGCCGCACGTTCGATCTGAGGATCACCGACCACGGCAACCGGCTCGATTTCGAGCTGACCACCGCCCCGGAGGTTCCCGTTGGGGCGGTCGATATCAAGTGGTACAACCAATCGGGCGAGGTCGGGTTCTGCGACCGGAACATCTCCGCCATCAGCGTGCGCATGGCCGGCGGGGGCGGCAGCTTCACCTCGACGATCGACAACCTCGTGCCGGGCCAGCGGGTCGATGTCGAGTTCACGCTCCTCGCGTCGCAGACGTATTACAGCGAGTTTATCTATTACTACGTCGGGGACGGCCGGCTGCAGCGCGAGTCGCAGCACCCGCTCGCATATGCCGCCGGTGATGCGTCGATCCCGGTCGTGACCGTCAAGCAGTTCGCGTTCAACCAGCACGCCCTGAACCTCCCCCCCTACGAGCTCGGCGAGTTCATGGAGGGCAAGGTCGCGTTCGAGACGCGGTGGGACGACGGGCTGCTGTTCAACCCGCCGACCGCGTTCGACTGCAACGGCGGCCCGGTGGGGTTCAACATGGGGCCGAGCCCCGTCTTCGAGCCCGGGTTGCTCGGGCCGCTGTACACGAACAACTCGTGCATCGAGTGCCACATGCTCGACGGCCGCGGCACGGCGCCGACATCGAGCGCCGACCGGCTCGATGATTACGTCGTGCGCCTGAGCGTGCCGGGTCTGCCGGGCGCCGCCCCGCAGCCGCACCCGCTGTACGGCGTGCAGCTCGATTCACGGGCGGTCCCGGGCGAATTGCCCGAGGGGCAAGCGTCGATCGTGTGGGAGTACATCGCGGGCGCGTTCGATGACGGCACGCCCTACGAGCTCCGACGCCCGCGCGTCGAGTTCTCCGAACTGCTCTACGGCCAGATCGGCACCAACATCCCGGGGAGTTCCGTCGCGAACCCGGCGGGCGAGCCGTACGACGGCGACGCCGAGGTCTCCGTGCGTGTCGCGCCCATGCTCGTGGGCCTGGGCCTGCTCGAAGCGGTGGACGAGTCCGAGATCCTCGCCTGGGCCGACGAGCACGACGCCGACGGCGACGGCATCTCGGGCCGACCGAACATCGTGACCGACCGCGTGACCGGGGCCGACGTGCTCGGCCGCTACGGATGGAAGGCGAGCGAGCCCGACCTGATGCAGCAGGCCGCGTCCGCGTTCGCGCACGACATGGGCATGCCGAGCGAGCTCGTCGGCGACGGGCCGGTCGAGGTGGACATCATGTCCCTCGAGTTCATGGTTGCCTACCTCCGCGGGCTCGCGGTCCCGCCGCGTGAGAACCACCGCGATCCGCTGGCGCTCCAGGGCAAGGACCTGTTCGAAGCCGCGAACTGCGTCGCGTGCCACCGCCCGGCGATGCGAACCGCGTCCGACGCGGCCTTCGCCCCATACCGGGACCAGATCATCCAGCCCTTCACGGACCTGCTGCTGCACGACATGGGTGATGGGCTCGCGGACGGCCGCCCGGAGTTCGCCGCCACGGGCCGCGAATGGCGCACGCCCCCGCTCTGGGCCATCGGGTACGTCGGCAACGTGCTGGGCACGCCGACCGATCCCTTCGATCCCAACGGCAACCCCGCCGAGCCGAACTACCTGCACGACGGGCGGGCCCGGACGCTCATGGAAGCCATCCTCTGGCACGGCGGCGAGGCGGCCGCGTCCCGCGACGCCGTGCTCGCCATGACCGCCGCCGAGCGCGACGCCCTGATCGAGTACGTGAAGTTCCCGTTCGTCGATCCGGCCACCGTGACGTTCCCGCCCGACTGCCCGGCGGACATGGACAACAACGGAGCCATCAACGTCGATGACATCGACGCATTCGTTGCCGCGTTCCTCGGCGGCGACCTCGCCGCCGACTTCGATGGCAACGGGTCCCTGAACGTGGACGACATCGACGCGTTCATCGCGAGTTTCCTGACCGGCTGCGACTGACCGCCGCGATCCGGTCCGATGCCGACGCGGGCATCGGCGCAGCCCCGGTCCGCCGCGCACGGCGGGCGGTGGCCAGCGCGGCTTCATCGCGCGGACCGCGATGGCCGACGCCGGCTCCCGTGTTTCTCGTACACGCGCCGCGCCTCCGACCGCGCGGCGTCCGTCTTCCGGACCTCGAAGATCCGCCTCTGCGCCGCTCGGTACGCCGCCGCGTGGTCAACGATGGGCATCGGGTACGCCGTCATCGAGGCGGCGTCGGCACAGAACAAAGACGTCCCGCGCTTCCACGGCTCGTGGATCTCCTCGTCTGGCAGATCAGCGAGTTCCGGCACCCATTCGCGGATGAACGCGCCGGTCGGGTCCTGGTCGCGCCCCTGTTTGATCGGGTTGTAGATCCGGACCGTGTTGATCCCGGTCGTCCCGCTCTGCATCTGCATCTGGCTGTAGTGGATGCCGGGCTCGAAATCGACGAACAGCCGGGCGAGGTGTCGGGCTGTCGGACGCCAGTCGAGCCACAAGTGGTGGCTGGCGAAGCTCACGAGCATGGCGCGCATGCGGAAGTTCATCCACCCGGTCGCCGCGAGGCAGCGCATGCAGGCATCCACGAACGGGTAGCCGGTCCGCCCCTCGGCCCACGCCGTGAACCGGGCGAGCTCCACTTCGCGCCATGAAGCCTCGTCCTCGTTGCGGAGCCCGTCGAACGCGCGGTTCATGTTCGCGAACTCGATCTCGGGCTCCGTCTCCAGCTTCTGGATGAAATGGCAGTGCCACCGCAGCCGAGCCTGGAAGCTGCTCATGCTCTTGAGCCACCGCGGGTCCCGCTCGGCCGCGGGCTGATGTCGGAGCTCCGCCTGACGATCCCGCAGCGCGTGGTGCACCGTCCGGATCGAGATGCTGCCCCACGCGAGGTGCGGGCTCAGCCGGCTGCAGCCGTCGAACCCGGTCACCGGGCTCGACATGCCCGACCGGTAGCCGACGCCCCGATCGGTGAGGAACGACCCAAGCAGGCGGTGCGCTTCTCGTTCGCCGCCGCGCTGCCGAGATCGTCTCGGTACGGACGGCACGCCGAGTTCGCTCGGCGCGAGGCGCTCGCCGAAGTCCCAGTCGCCGTTGATCTGCGAAATGCACGGCACAATCGGTGGCGCCGCGGTGGGACGCTCGCGCATCCGATGACTCCAGAGCGACGACCAGCCGTCCCGGTCCCGAAGCCCACGGAAGACGCCGTGCTGCGGTATCTCATGCCACCGCGTGCCCGTGCGGCGGCACCACGCCGCCACCCGCCGGTCCCGCTGGTAGGTGATGTCGTTGCCCGTCTCCTCGTGCGACCAGAGGCCGCTGAGCCCCCGGCTCGAGTTCAGCCGGCGTGCGAGCAGGTCGAGCGCTTCGCAGGCGTCGCCACGGACATACGTCACGCCCGCGCCGACCTCGCGCAGGCTCGACTCGACGCCCGCGAGGCACTCGTCGATGAACGCCGAGTGCGCCGCGTCCCACTCAGGACTGCGCAGCAGCCCGGGCTCGTACACATACAGGACGATCACGCCGGTCCGATCGCGGCTCGCCGCACGCGCAGCCTCCACGAGCGGGCGATGGTCCGTCACCCGCAGATCCCGTTTCAGCCAGACAACATGGGCGCTCACATCTCCTGGTTCGCGGACGATCTCTCGTCCGGATGCAACGCGGGCGGCCCGCGCCGTTCAGCGAACGACGGCCCGCCGCCCGACCCAGGGCGGCGACACGGCATCCCACCGCCCGGTGCTCGCCGCGGGCTGCCCCTCCGGCGTGCCCGATGCGAACCACACCGTCTGCGCTCGGGTGTCCGCCACCGCCGAGTAGATCGTCCGGAGCCAGGTCGGCGTCCGCATCTCGACGCCCGGCGCCGCCAGCGATGCGATCAGATCATCCGGGCCGCGCGTCGGCCGATCGGCATCCACGAGGCGCTGGAGCGCCTGGCGGCGCGAGATCGTGCCGCTGGCGTTCGGGGAAGTCGGCGCCATCGCTCTGTGAGGCCGATCCAGCGCGTGGTTGGTGACGCACAGGGGGACGTCCTCGCCCGCCTCGTGCCGCCGGTAGGAGGCTCGGGAACACTCGAACACCGCCGACCGACCGGTCCGTCCCTCCGCCGCGACCACAAACACCCCGCGGTCCCGCGCGGTGCGCTCGATGAACGCCTCCAGCGCGTCGAGATCGCCGCACGTTTCGAGCGCCTCCCGCGCCCAGAAGAGCCAGCTGATGCTGGGCCGGCCGTCGGGGACCGCGTCGGTCGCGTGCAGCGTGTGGAGGTGCATCCACAGCCCCTCCGCGTTTAGCCCCGTATCGACGTCGATGTCGCCGCGGATGCCCACGGCCATGATCGGGATCCGGTGCGGCGCCTCGTGGACGACCGCGGAAACGCCGCGCATCAGTGTCGGCGTCAGCCAATCGCAGTTCCGGCCAACCCATCGCTTCTGATCCTCGAGCCGGGTCGTCACCGCCGAGCACATCGGGCCGTCCGGTACGCCCGACCGCTCCGGCCGAGCGATGTCGGCGAAGAGCAGATCCACCATCGAGCCGAGCGGGACGCGCGCCCCGTCGGCCATGCCGCGGATCTCGGCCACGAAGTGATCCGGGAGCTGGTCGAGCCACGCCAGCCCTTGGGTTCGCAACGAATCGGGACCAAACCCGATGGCCGAGCCGAGGGCTTCGGTGTACGCGGCCAGAAAGGCGGGAGCGACGAGATCCCGCAACGCTCGCCCGTGGATATACCCGGATTCCTCCGGCGTGCCGGGCACGTGATCGATGCGAAGCGACACCGCTCAGGCTCGCGACGTCGGCTGGACGCGATCGGCCCGCCTCACGTGGCGTTCGGCTGATCGCATGAACGAGCCCCAGAACACCGTTTGAGCGCGCGTCCACAGGCGATGCACCCATGGCTTCACGTCGCAGTCGATCTGGAGTCGCAACGCGCACGCCCGGTCGCCCGAGTCCTCGACCCAGAAGCGGAGTCGCCGCGGGCGGATAAGCCGCGGGCTCAGGATGAAGGCGCCGTAGAAGTACTGCAGGTCCCGGAACGCGCCGAGACCGTCCGGGCCGTCGTCAACTTCCGAGATCACGCCCGCGCAGTGCAGGAACGGCCCGTGATGGATGTTCAGCACGCCTGGCTCGAACCCCCCGCCGCCATCGATCCCGGTCCCGTCCACGAACTCCACGCGATAGGGCCACACCTGGCGGGTGAAGGTCTCAGGCGTGTTCAGCCACCGCCAGAGATCACCCCGGGGGGCGTCAATGACCCCGCCACGCTCATAGGTGTGGGGAACGAAGGGCCGCGGCGACCGTTGGCGCGGATCGGGGGCACGAGGGGCCGATGACGGCCGACCCTCAATCGGGATCCTCAGAGAAGCAGGCATGAGATCCGAATCGGTGAAGACCGCTCAAGCGATTCGACTCCCGTGAACAAAGGGGCCGCTGGATCCCGCTCCAGAAACGCTGCTCGACGCCGATCGCCGACGCGCGGGCGACCGGTGCGCGGGCGGACCGAGGGTGCCGGTCTCGGCGGCGTCGCGGCCGCGGGCAGTCCGCTCCGGGCCGTGGCCGGAGCGAGCGAACCCCCGATCACGCGATCCGACGAGGTGCTCATCCGATGACGACGATTGCCGACAACCTCACCCGCCCGGCACGCCGGCGCGTGACCTACGCACGAGCGCGGCTGTGGCTCGGCATCTCGTGCGTGGGATCTTGGGTCGTGCTCTCGGCCGCCGCGCTCGCGCTCGATGTGCCGGGGTTGCTCCTCGAAGCCGGGCCGAACGCGCTCGCGGCCGACGCCAGAGCGATCGCCGTCTTCGTGGCGGCGTACATCGCGTTGCAGCTCCCGTTCGACGTGCTCGGCGGCTTCGCACTCCCCAATCGATACGGAAGAGAACACCCGACCGCACGGGGATTCGCGGCCGCGATCGCCCGCGGCGCCGCGTGCCACGGCGCGATGCTCTTCGGGTGCCTGCTGCTGCTCCACCTCGGCGGCGGTCTCGCGGGCGTCGCGGGAGCGGTCGGCGCGGTGGCGGCCTCGATGCTGATTCTCCTGTCTGGACGAGCCCTGTTTGCTCGCCTGGTCGGCGGATGGTCCGCGGGGTCCATCGGCGGCACGCTGGGCCGAACAACGATCGCCAACCGCGTCGTTGGATCACAAGACGAAGCGTTCACCGGCGGGATCACGGGCGTGCTCCGCCCGACATCGAACATCGTGCCCGAGCGGTGGCACACCGAGCTCACCCCGTCCCAACTCCGCTTGGTTGAGCAGCGCCGAGCGCTCGCCGTCACGAACGGGTCGTGGTTCCGCGGGCGCCTCGCATCCATCCTGTTCGTGCTCGCGGGGGCGTCGATCGCGGGCCTGCTCGTCGGGGAATCAGCCCTCGGGACCGCGGGCGGGACGATCGAGTTCAGCCTCTGGTACACGCTCTGGGCATTCCTCGGGCTGCTCGCGCTGCCCACCCCGAGCCGCGCCGCCGTGGCCGTGGTCGATCGGTCGATCGCTGACGCCTTCGGCGACGAAGCCGCCAGAGAATCCAACGCGGCGGCACTGACCCGACTCGACGAGCTCGCCGACGGGGAGCCCGCCAGGCCCGCGGGGATCGAGGCCATCTTCCATCCCATCCCAAGCCTCTCGAGACGCGTCGGGCAGTCAAACCCGGGGCGTCGGGCGCCGGCGTGGTGGGACGTCGCCCGCACATCCATCTATCTGGGCAACGCCGCCGGCGGGCTCGTGGGCCGCGCCGTGCACTGCAACTGCGGCCGACCCGCGCTCTGGGTCCTCTTCCCAGCGCCGTGACCATCGAAGGTTGTGATGCAGCACGGCGCCCGTTCGGGAATGCTCAGCGATCGTCCAAGGCTCTTGACCGTTCGAGCATCGAACGCCGCTGCAGCGGGTCGCCCCCGGCCATCTCGACCGCCGTTCCCGCCGCCCGGTTCGACCCCGGCGGCCGGGCCGACCGATCCTTGTTCTTCCACGACGACGACATGCCCGAAGACGACCTCGCATCGTCCGGGTTCGCCTCGCGGATGGACGGCCCCTTCGCGCCGATCCCGGGCGCCTTCGCCGTCCGTGCGACGACCGTCCCCGCCCCCGCGACGGTGGGGGTGCTCGCCGGGCTCGTCGCGGTGCGTCGGCGTGGCCGATCGGGCTGAAACCCACACCCCATCATCACGATAAAGCACCGGGCGAACCCTCCCGGACGCTGTCGATCCGCGCGAATGGCGGCGAATTCCCCCGATCGCCGACCCTACCATGCCCCTGCGCGACCCAAGAACGAGACCCCACGCCCCCATGCCCGGACACACGTTCACATCCGACTTCAAGCGGTTCTTCGGCCGGGGGCTCGCCATCCTCCTGCCCTCGATCGTCACCCTCTGGCTGCTCTGGCAGGCCTTCGCGTTCGTCTTCACGAACGTCGCCGTGCCCATGAACCGGGCGATCCGGCTGACGGTGATCGAAGTCGTGGAGTTTCTGCCCGAGGCCCAACGCCCCGGGTGGTACAACGTCTCGCCTGAGAACATCACAGCCCGCGCCGCGCAGCGAGCCCAGAACGCCCAGCCAGAGCTGCTGCCAGATCAGATCGAGCGTCGGCTCCGGCGCGAGCAGTTCCGCGACTTTTGGGAGCGGCACTGGTACCTCGAGGGCGCCGGGCTCTTCATCGCGATCCTGCTGATCTACCTCGCGGGGCTGTTGCTCTCGAACTTCGTGGGTCGCCAGATCTACTTGCGACTGGAGCGGCTCATCGCCCGGATCCCCGGGTTCAAGCAGGTCTACCCGCACGTCAAGCAGGTCGTCGACCTGATCATGGGCGACCGGAAGATGGCCTTCTCCGAGGTCGTCCTCGTCGAATACCCATCGAAGGACATCTGGACCATCGGGTTCCTCACCGGCGAGTCGCTCCGCGCGATCGACGAGCCCGCCCGCGAGGCCGTCCAGAGCGTCTTCATCCCCACCAGCCCGACGCCCTTCACCGGGTTCACGATCAACGTCGCCAAGAGCAAGATCCGCCCGATGGACATGACCGTCGAGGAAGCGCTGCGGTTCGTGATCACCGCGGGCGTGCTCACCCCCGGCGCGGCGAGCCCGGCGAAGCTCCCCACCGATCCGGCCCCCGTCATCGCCCCCGGAACGGCTTCTGCCGCCGATCCGGGCGAATCCGACCAAGACCGACGCGAAACCGCGTAGACTGGAGCGTCCGGCCGGGCACGCCCGGGCGTTCGATCGGCGCGTGCCCACGTTCGCCGGCTGTCAGGAGGACCCATGCGCATCGAGGTCGTTGGTCGGAACATCGAGGTCACGGACCCCATCCGGGAGTACGCCGAGAAGAAGTCCGGGAAGCTCGAACGCTACCTCGACATGATCCAGCAGATCACCTACACGATCGAGAAGGAGAGCGCGGCGAAAGAGGTCTTCAAGGCCGAACTCGTCGTCGATGTCGAGCACCACGCGAACTTCGTCTCCCAAGATCACGGCAACGACATGTACGCCCTCATCGACTCGGTCACGGACAAGACCGCCCGCCAGCTCACGGACTTCAAGGAGCGTCTCAAGCTCAACAACCGCTAAGAGGCCCGCCCGCATGAACCTCAGAGAAATCGTGGTCCAGCAAGCGATCGTCCCCAGGCTCAGCGCGGTCGATCGCGACGGCGTCATTAACGAGCTCGTCGGCGCCCTCATCGACGCCGGCGCCGCCGAACCGTCCGCCAAGGACGCGCTGGTCAAGAAGTTCCTTGACCGCGAGGCCAAGGGCTCGACCGGTTTCGGCAAGGGCGTCGCCGTCCCGCACGTCAAGCACGACTCCATCCCGAAGATGGCCGCCGCCATCGGGCTCAGCGCCGAGGGCGTGGACTTCAACGCCTACGACCGCCAGCCCGTCTACACCGTCTTCCTGCTGCTCAGCCCGGACGACAAGCCCGAAGAGCACCTGCAGGCGATGGAGGTGATCTTCAAGAACCTGTCGAAGGACACGTTCCGCCGGTTCCTGCGCCAGGCGGGCTCGGTCGATGAGATCACCGAGCTGCTGACCGACGCCGACGAGCAGCGCATCGGCGGGTGAGCCCGCCGACCACTGGACTCCACCGGGGGGACCCGCGCGTGCCGGACCGCCATGCGGCCAAGCTGACCATCCGCAACAAGCTCGGGCTTCACGCGCGCCCGGCGACCGCCTTCGCCGACGTCGCCAACGCCTACGCCTGCGTCGTCACCGTCCGCAAGGGCGACGAGACCTTCGACGGCAAGTCGATCATGGAGCTCATGATGCTCGCCGCCACCCAGGGCACCGAGATCGACGTCGAGGCGGTCGGCGACGGCGCCGCCGACTGCCTCGCCTCCCTCACCGATCTCGTCAACCGCGGGTTCGACGAGGACTGATCGTCAGGCCCGGGCGCCCGCCTTCCGGGAGACCACCGTCACCTCGGGCAGCTCGTCCGTCTTCGCGACGCGCGCCGCGATCGTGTCGTCGCGCCGCTCGATCTTCGCGCCCACACCCGCGAGCCGCCGCTCGAGCTGCTCGTACCCGCGGTCCAGGTGATACACACGGTTGATCACCGTCTGCCCGCTTGCCGCGAGCCCGGCGAGCACCAGCCCCGCGCTCGCGCGCAGGTCCGACGCCATCACCGGCGCCCCCGCCAGCGACCCGACGCCCGAGATCACCACCGTCGCCCCCTGCCGGTGCAGGCTCGCGCCCATCCGACCCAGCTCCGCCACGTGCATGAACCGCTCGGGGAAGATCTTCTCCGTCACCACCGAGTTCCCGTCCGCCAGGCACAGCAACGCCATGAACTGCGCCTGCAGGTCCGTCGGGAACCCCGGGTGCGGCTGCGTCGTGAGCTCGGCGGGCAAGAGCCGGTCCGTCCCCTCGACCACGCACGTCGCGCGCAGCGGGTCGTCGCCCGGCTGTTCCGAGATCGTCACGCCGCAGTCGCGCAGCACCTCGGTCGCCGCCATCAGGCAATCCAGCGGGCAGTTCTCCAGCCGCAACCGCCCGCGCGTGATCGCCGCGGCGACCATGAACGTCCCCGCCTCGATCCGGTCGGCGATCACCCTGTGGTCGGCGCCCGTGAGCTCGTCCACGCCCTCGATGATGATCCGGGGCGACCCGGCGCCGCGGATGCGCGCGCCCATCGCGCTGAGCAGGTTCGCGAGGTCCACGATCTCGGGCTCGCACGCGGCGGACTCGATCACCGTCTCGCCCTCGGCGAGCGTCGCCGCGCTCATCACGTTCGCCGTGCCCAGCACCGTCGAACCGAACGACCCGCCAAGAAACACCCGCGCCCCGCGCAGCCGTCCGCCGGGCGCCGTCGCGACGATGTCGCCCGAGTCCAGCTCGACCGTCGCGCCCAGCGCGCGCATGCCCTTGAGGTGCAGGTTGACGGGCCGGTCCCCGATCGCGCACCCACCGGGCAGCGACACCCGCGCCCGTCCGCGCCGCGCCAGCATCGGGCCCAGCGTGCAGATGCCCGCGCGCATCGTCCGCATGATCTCGTACGGCGCGTGCGAGCGCGATTCGTCCGCCGAGCGCAGCGTCGCGGATCGACCGCCCGTCGCGTCCTCCGCGAGCTCGACCTCGACGCCGAGCGTCCCCAGCAACCGCATCATGCTGCGGATGTCCGACAGGTCGGGCATGTCCCGGAGGACGACGGGCCGGTCCGTCAGCAGCGCCGCGGCGAGCTCGGGCAACGCCGCGTTCTTGGACCCGTTCACCCGCAGCGTGCCCTCGAGCGACGCCCCTCCCTGAATCCGAAACACGTCCATGCGATCCCTCCGTGGTGGCGGATGGTACCGCCCCAAGCCCTCGCCCAACGCCCGCCGCCGGCGAGCCCCGCGAAGCCTGCACAACGCCTCCACACCCCATCGGTGATCCAGGTGTCACAGCCCGAACTCCGGGTGAGGTCCTCCCGCGCATCGGGTGGTCTTCGAGTTTCGGAATCGCACCGTGCATGTGGGCCGCGGGACTCGGCCCATCGAAAGGGGTCATCCATGCCAGAGCAAGCCACCACCCAGGGAGAGGGTCTGAACGCGCTGTTCGCCCTCGCCGCCGCCGCGGGATCCATCGCGATCGTGATGTCGCTCGTTGTCGCCGCGATCTGAGGCCCAGCCACGCACCCAACTCCACTCCGAGGAGAGACAGAGATGAGCACCGACCAGCCGAACCGTGACCGTGTGAGAGACCTGGCGACCCGCGTGCCCGCGGGCCCGCTCGACGGGCCGTTCCCCCAGGCGGAGAAGACGCCGGAGAGCGAGGCGGGCACGCGAGCCAAGATCTCGCGCACGAGCCCGCTGGCGCTCGCCGCCGTGCTCGCGGCGGGCGGGCTGTTCATCGGGTCGGCCCACGTCTTCAAGCCGGCGCCCGCGGCGGCCATGGAGTCATCCGACCCGTACGCGGCGTTGCCCGACTCGGCGGACATCGACGCCGTCATCCGCGACTTCCGCCCCGCCGCGATGGAGGGCGGGCACCCCGACTTCCAGGCCTACTCGGGCACCACGACGTTCGGGCTCGTCGTGGAGTACCTCGACGCCGACGGCAAGCCCGTCGCCGCCGACCTCCGCGGCCAGAAGCTCGTCAACGAATACCGCGACTCGGTCGGGCGCCCGATCTCGCCATGGCTCTACGACCCGGCGCTCGGAGACGAGGAGGGCAAGCTCGCCAAGGGCCCGCCCTCGAACGGCCTGACCTCCGCCCAGCACTTCGCCCAGTGGTACCGCGACGTCCCCGGCGTCAACGCCAGCAAAGCGATCCGCCTCACGCTCACCCGCGTCCCCGGCACGAACCGCTACGTCTACGACTCGGCGACCGACGGCCCCTTCGCCCACCGCGGCGGGTTCTTCCCCATCGACAACGAGCTCTACGGCAACTGGTCGTCCACCCAGCGCAACTTCCACTTCACGACCGAGATCGGGCTCCAGTTCACCCACGTCGACGACGCCGAACAGATCTTCATGTTCACCGGCGACGACGACGTCTGGGTCTTCATCGACGGCCGGCTCGTGCTGGACCTGGGCGGCCTGCACCCGATCCGCGAGCAGTACCTCGACCTGTCGCGCCTGGACTGGCTCGTCCCCGGGCAGAACTACGACATGAAGATCTTCCACGCCGAGCGGCGCACGAACGCGTCGAACTTCCGCATCGAGACGACGCTCATGATGCGCCCGGTCGAGCTCCCGCCCGTCAGCGGGCTGCACGACTGATCGCCGTCCACTCGCATCCGATCGCACCCCATCGGGCCGACGCGTTGAGTCTCACTCAGCGTGCCGGCTCGATGTCGTAGTAGATGAACGTGCGGTCCGACGCCGTCCGCGTGCGGATGAGCCGCTGCTCGTCGAGCGACGGGCGGGGCTCGGTGGGCCACTCGTTCTCGATCGCCGTGATCGGCGCGGGGTCGTAGATCGCCAGCTCGTGGTCACGCCGGCGGAGCTCCTCGAGCACCTCGGGCTTGATCGCGATGTAGTAGTTCGCGACCCGCGGGTTCGAGAAGACCATGTCCGACGCCGCGCCCTGGTTGCCGCCCTCGAGCCCGCTGAGGTCCATGCTCGGCGCCCGGTCCTCCCGCGGCGCGTCGGTCGTGTACGACGAACCGGCGGTCCGCTTGGGCGCGCTGCGGCAACCCGAGAGGGCCCCGCCCGCGAGCAAACCCGCCGCCGCCGCCATCACCACGCCCCGGGGGGCCCATCGCACGATCGGTGTGTTCTTCATCATCGGCACGACTGATACGACTCCCGTGCCAACCGGCACAACCCGCATTCCCGGTACGCCAGCGGGGGCCCTCGGTTCGTCCCGTTGCCCTCGGGCAACACCGAACGTCGCCAGCCCACCACGATACCCCGGGTTCTCGGACCACACCACCGATCTCGTGGAACATGACCCGAACGCGCCCGGGAGGACTCGAACCTCCGACCTGCGGTTTAGGAAACCGCGGGTACGAGGGCGTTTGGCACATGAATAACTGTGTCAGACGCAGTGTACCCGACCCCGAGCAAGGTCTGAGCAAGGTGGCGTGCTAGGGGTCCGGAAACAGAAATTCACTGCTATCGCGGCACTTCGAGGTTGTCGCGGCGGGGAAAGCGGGGCAAACTTCGCATGGCGACCGGGCGTTGCGGCCAAAGTGAGCTGGCTGCAACCGAAGATGCCCCCAAGCGCTTTCGAGCGTGCGACGACGTCTTGCTCACTCGTTGTGGATGACCGCAGCGGCCTGCTGGACCTGCCCGATGGGGACCAGTCAACGCTTCGCCGACCGATAGCGAGGTGAAGGGCACATCCTGACGACCAAGCGTCCACCAGTCGACAGGCGCATGCAACCCGAAGGGAGGGTTGGCATGCGCGATTACCAGACAAGTGCAGCTACCCACGATAACGAAGATCAGACGACCGGTTGTCTCACGCCCCCGGAGGCTTCGCGTTACCTGTCCGTGAGCGTGAAGGAGCTTGAGCGACTCCGCCGCGTCGGCGGCGGGCCCCGCTACGCCAAGCTCGGGCGGAAGCTCGTCCGCTACCCAGTGGCCGAGCTGGACGCATGGGTTTCCGAGCACGTCGTGTCGAACACGGCCGAGGCCGCCGCGAAGGGGGTGGGCCGATGAGCGACGCGGCGAACGAAACCACCCCGGAGCTGGCAGGCGACGCGGGGCAGAAGGCGAACACTGAATCATCGAGCACGCTTGCCATCTCGACAAGTCCAGTACCAAACTATGACAAGTCGATTGAGTTTCTTCGGCGCTGGGCCCCAGAAGGACCGTGGGTGCTCACCGCCGTGCTGGTCGAGCGCAAGGGGATCGAGGGCCGCACCTTCCAGGCCGGCGAGGAGACCCAGGTCCAGGCGTGGCTCGAGCTCCTGGGCAACACACATAACTTCTACTTCCACGTCAACTTGACCCAGGGCGAGGTCAAGACGAAGGCGAGCCGAGACCAGATCCGCTCAATGGACTGGCTCCACGTGGACATCGACCCGAGGGCCGGTGAGGACCTGAACGAGGAGCGAGAGCGAGCCCTACGCCTCCTCCGGGAGCCGCCCGGCGACATCCCGCCGGCGACCGTGGTGGTCTTCTCCGGCGGCGGCTACCAGGGCTTCTGGAAGCTCGCCGAGCCGGTGCCCATCAACGGTGAGGAGACGGCGTACGAGGACGCGAAGCGGTTCAATCAGCAGCTCGAGATCGAGTTCGGTGCGGACAACTGTCACAATGTCGACCGCATCATGCGGCTGCCCGGCACGCTCAACCGCCCGGACAAGAAGAAGCGAGAGAAGGGCCGAACGCTGGCGCTCGCGGAGCTGGTCGAGTGGCACGACGACCGGGTGTACGAGCTCTCGAAGTTCAGGCAGGCAGTCGAGAACCAGCGCGGTCTCGAGAGCGGGTTCAAGCCAAAGCTGACGAACGTCAACACCGGGAACGTGGAACCGTTCCCGAACGGCGTCGACGACCCCCGGCTGGCCCAGGTGCACGACTTCTGCAAGGTGGTCATCGTCCAGGGCTGCGACCCGGAGGACCCGGGGCGGTTCGCGAAGAAGGGCACGCTGGACGAGCTGGACCGGTCCGACGCGGTGTTCTACGTCGCGTGCGAGCTGGTTCGATCGGGCTGCGACGACGACACCATCTATGCGGTGCTGACAGACCCAGGATTCCGAATCAGTGAGTCTGTCCTCGAGGCTGGCAGTCGCTCCGAGCGGTACGCACTGCGACAGATCGAGCGTGCGCACGATGCTGTCGACGACGATGAGATCGCCCGAATCAACCGCGACTACTTCGCGCTGCTGGAAGGAAAATCGGTGACGTTCTACCGGGAGGAGGGCGTGGGGAAGCTGACACCGATGGACAAGGGAGCGTTCACATTCGAGCTCGGTCATCGCCAACTTCAAGTGGACGACGGCAAAGGCAACACCAAATTGGTCTCTGCCGTGCAGCAATGGTTGAAGCACTCTCGCCGGCGCTACTACCCGGCCGGCTTCGTGCTCGACCCGACCAACTCGCACTCGGCGGAGCAGTACAACCTGTGGCAGGGGTTCAGCGTCGAGCCTGTCCGGGGGGACTGGTCCCTCATCCGCCAGCACATTGACGAGGTGCTAGCCGGCGGAAACGCCGAGTACACCGACTACATCCTGCGGTGGGCCGCCTGGTCGGTGCAGAACCCTGCAAAGCCCGCCCGAGTGGCGCTGGTCTTCCGAGGCAAGGAGGGTGTCGGCAAAGGCTTCTTCGGCAACCTGCTGGTGCGCCTGTTCGGTGAGCACGGCCTACGGCTTCAATCGATGGGACAGCTCGCGGGTAAGTTCAATTCGCACCTCAGGCACACCTGCCTGCTGTTCGCGGACGAGGCGGTCCTGCCCGACAGCGACCAGGAGGGCTCGCTGAAGGGACTCATCACCGAGCCGACCATCGCGATCGAGGCGAAGGGCAAGGACATCGTCCAGTCCGACAACCACCTGCATGTCGTGATCGCATCGAACAACTCCTTCGTCGTGCCTGCGGGTCCGGGCTCGCGGCGGTTCGCGATGTTCGATGTTCCCGACATCCGCAAGGGGGACGAGCGGTACTTCCGCGACTTGTTCGGGCAAGCCGAGCGAGGAGGCCTCGCCGCGATGCTGCACGATCTTCTCGCATGGGACCTTGGCCGCTGGCACCCCGAGGCCGCCCGGCCCGACACTGACGCGCTGAGGGACCAGCAGGCCCAGAACCTGCCGCCGGAGCATCGGGCGTTCTTCGACTGCCTGTGCAGCGGCGACCTGCCCGTCGGTGGGCGCACAGGTGACGGTGGCGTGTTCGTACCCACGGCCGACTTCCTCGAGATGGTCCGCGGGCAGACCCGACGCGACGACGTAACTGGGAACCGCGTAGCCAAGATGCTCGGCGACCTGCTGGGCTTCCGGAAGGACCGGCGGAGCGGCACCCGGGGCTACGACGTGCCGCCCCTGCCCGAGGCCCGCGAGGCGTGGGGCGCGGCGATGTTCACGTGGGGCTGGGACGAGTCCGAGGAGTGGGGCACGCCGACTTGACCGACCCTCGGCCGGGTTGTGCAGGATCGGTTTGCCGCCCTAGGCCCAGGTAGCAGGCTGCACACAACGTCGTTTCCGGACTCTGGCCGACCCCGCCGACCTGGCCGACCTGCAGGGCCACACCGTGAGAGATGCGGTGGCCCAGCGTAGGAGGGGTGCCTCCGGCAGCAGAATCTCTTACTCCTCCTCTAAGTCGGTAGGGTCGGTAAGGTCGGCTGCACCACAGGAAATGCTGTGCGGATCGCATGCCGACCTTTGGCGAAGGTCGGTACGGGTCGGCACGGCACAGGTCGGCTGATCGGCCATCAACCCCTTCGCCCCGTCCGCCTGACGATATCGCGGACGTGCGTGAACTCGTAGACCTCGTGAAGTCGGCAGACGTTCACCGATGGCACGAACAGTGGGTTTCGGACCTTCGACGCTGCACCGCCTGCGGCGTGGGCAACCGCCGATTGCGCATCACCTGTGCCGCTCGCCATCGGACACACCTTGCTCCCGCCTTGCTGGGCGCATGCATCAACCAAGTTGGCACACGTATAGCAGTACCAAACGCTCTTGAACCTGCGCCTTGCCGAACCGCAGGTACACGCCCGCCACGGATCTCGATGGAACGTTGAGACAAATTCGGTGTTGTCGCTCGGCGACGGTCGGAGAGACTTCATGGCGTGAGCGATGCCCGCGATCAACTCGATGTGGTGAACCGACTGGAGCTGGTGGAGCCCCCCTCCCCCGCCCTGCTAGCTCCACTAGGTCCACCGCCTCCGGTCTCCATGATCTCTACCATTCGCACACCCACGGCAATCTGTAGAAAGTCACTCACGCGTGCCCGCGAGGCTGGGAGGCGGGCCCAATGAGCGCCGCCCACCAGCCCATGACCGAGGACCGTCGTCGCGTGTTCCTAGAGGTGCTCGCGACCACGGGCTCCATGCAGGCCGCGGCCGCTGCTGCATCACCGCACTGCACGGGCCGTCGTCCGGGCTACGAGACGTTTCGCGATCTCATCCGCAGCGACCCGTCCTTCGCCGAGGCCGTCGCCGAAGCGAGGCAGCGTGCCCTCGGTCGCGTGGAGGAGGAGATCGCCCGCCGGGCTTTCGCCCCCGACGAGCGCCCGATTTTCGGGAAGGACGGCAAACTCCTCGGCGTGCAGAGTGATCACCGCAACGCAAACACGCTGCTGCTTCGGCTCGCCGAGCGTCTCGACCCCGAGGCGTGGACCCCGAAGAAGCACCTTTCCGGCACAGTCAGCCATCAGCATGAGCATTCGCACGCGGTGATGTTCGCTCTTGAAGCCCGGCACGTGCTGCTGCTTGAACCGCACGACCAAGAGGCGCTGATGTCCCTGCTCGGCAGGTTGCGGGAGCGCCTCGCGATGGAGGCACCGAGTGAACGACCCGCTGCGATCGCTGGACCAGGTACTGGGCACCATGAAAGTGAAGGTACACGGGTACTCGAACGAGGAGGTCCGCGCGATGGCTGACCAGCGGGTGATCGTTGGGAATGGATTGGCGGTCAACGCCGCGGTGAGAGCCGGCGTGATGACCATGGAGATGTGGCTCTCGCAGTACAAGGAGCAAGACCATGCCAGACCGAGAGCAAGTGCTCGAGATGAAGTTGCTGAATGAGGAGCTGTCGGTTGCCGCGTCGATCGAGCGACTGCACACCGGCGCAGTATCCGACGCGGCGCACCACGCCGCCCGCGAGCTCACCTTTGACCCAGAGAAGCAGATGTTCGTGCGGAGGCAGACCGGCGAGGCGACGAGCGTGCGCGAGTGGCTCGCTTTGCGTCGCGAGGACAAGGGGCATTGGTTTCGCGATGCTCCCGCCAAGGCTGCTCGGGCTGCTGTACCCGGTGCTGTCACCAGCAACGCGCCGCCAACTCCAGTCCCGGGCGCTGACCGCGAGGCCTCGACAGCGCCGCTGGGCCGCCGTCAGGTCGTCATGTCGGAGAAGGACTGGACGGACTACTCGAAGAAGAACCGGCACGCGACGGTCGTCTCGAAGTCGACGAACGGCGGGCAGCCGCGGTACGTCGTGGACGTGGGCAGCGCGGCAAACGCCTCGCAGACCTCGCAAATGTCGATGGAGGAATACCGCGCATGGCGCCAGTCGGTCGGGATTACGAACGGCTACGAGGGGGTGGCGCGGTGAACGCTGACGCACTCCGGCGCGCGCTGGTCAGGGGGACGCTCGCGCTGCGGAGCCCTCGCGCCCCCGGGCAGCGCATCCCGGGCGGGAACCGGGAGCCAGTGCAGCAGCGGCCCAGGTTCATGCCGCCACCAAAGCTGTATTCATCGAGCGGGCGCGACCACACTGCAGCCAAGAGGTGACCATGATCGATCGCAACTTCTTCAAGCGGGCGCACCTGCCGCCCAAGTACCGCGACGTGCTCGACCGCGTCGCCCGAGAGCGTGCAGCCCCCGCCGGCGTCCCTGACGACCGCCTCGGGTTTGCCCGGCTCGTGTGGGAGGCGGTGCTGCGGGAGCCGACCAAGGCGGCGATCCTGCTCGTCGCCGCGTCCGATGACGAGCCGACGCTCGCGATGATCCGGGCCGCGTGTCGTCGCTCGAAGGCGAGCCTCGTGGCCGTTGCACCCGCATTTGGCTGGCTCCCGATCGACGGCAACCTGCGACGCTGGACGAACACGGCCGACCCCGACGCCGAGCCGGGTCGACTCCTCGCAGGGGTCACCGAACACGCCGCGTCGTTCACCCTGTGGAGAGCACTCGGCGGGGTGCCCAACGCAGGCGTCACCTGGGGCGATCGGCTGCACGACATCGAGGATCAAACGGTCTTCCCAATCACGAACTCCATCTGACGGGGCTGGGCCTCCGTCACTGGCCCTGGGGTTGGCTCCACCCCGGGGCCGGCTTCTAGAATCACGGGAGTTCTGCACTTGCTCACCGCATTGCCGAGGTGCCCTCTGTCAGCGTTTTCGAGCCAGTTCAAAGATCGGATAGACGCGTCTTGGCCATCTGCCTTGGATGACATGGTGCGCGCGGTGTGTGCTACACATCGACACGGCCAAATCGAACTCACACTTGGTCGAGAACTCGCCGAGTTATCCAGCGACGAGACCATTGAGGAATCACACCGACACGCATTGATACCAGATGCACTGGCTTTCGAGTTGTTCCACGGTCCGCAGCGACCTTGGGGAGGGGCTTACTTTGGCCCTTGGGCGTCAGGGCCGGCGGAGGATGGGAAATCATTCGAGCGCCCTGGGCGTAGCCGAATCACACCAGAAGTCATCAACACATGGCGCAGTCGCCGAGAAACGGTTACCCACGCCATCGCCGTTGCCCGCTACTCAGATGCCGCATGGGATCTGGCCCTACTGGCGGGAGTGAGCCGTGATCCAGATGATGCTCGCGCCGCTGTTGACGCGTACCTCACGGATGATGGTTGGCCGACGGACTCTCGCATTGCAGCTGAGCGATTTCAACGAGCCCATGTGCTTGCAAAGTCCATCTCAGACAGGGAGCGCGTCGAGTCAATCGAGACGTCAATCACGCAACGAACGTTGGAGCCCAATAGCGATCGCTGGATGCGCCATCTGGCAGCGGATCTGCTGTTGATTGACTCGAAGGAACTCCCCGACGAAAGTACAGAGTTGATCCAGCGGCTTGAAGAATCGTTCGGCAGCCTCGCGGACAATGGAGATGCCTTTGAGGCCCAGAGCTTCGGTGATCGACTTTTGGCTATTTATCGGCGCATCGCAGATAAGCCTGCGGAGGAAGCGATCGCTCGCCACTTAGGAGCGTGTTTCGAGCAGATGGGTGGCCAAGCAAGCGCCATCGTCGCGCTCGCTCACTTCAAGACCGCCTTTAAGTACTACCGGGATGCGGGTCTCCGCAAAGATGCGGAGCGTTTGAAGGGGTTGATTGCGAGTGCATCTAAGCGGTCGACTGACGAGATGGCTGTCTTCAGCCATGAGGTCAAGATCCCCACTGAGGAGATCGAGAAGTACGCTGACGAGTTGACCAAGGGCGATCTAGACGAGGCCCGACGGCGTTTCTTCTTTGGTCAGCTGCTAACGACGGACAAGGTTGACAAGTCTCTCGACGAATCCACGAAAGACGCTGTCATGATGCGGATCATGCCTCGTGAGGTGATGACTGTTGAGGGCAACACGGTCCACTTGCCGCCACTCGAGGAAGCACGCGATCTCCATAGGGTTCACCATGCTGCACAGTTGATCTCTTTCAACGCTGTGTTCTCGTCTGTTGCAAGCGACAGATTTGTGACGCGGCACGACCTGGACGCAGATGCTCTTGCCGGGTTCGGCGAGAAGTGCGGCCTCTTCCCGCGGAACAGGCACCGAATTCGCCACGCAGCATTCCAGTCGTACTTGGCTGGATATCACGCCCGGTTCATCCATTTGATCGTTCCGCAGATTGAGCACGCCCTGCGTCTGCTGTTGCGTGAAGCTGGCAAGTCATCAAATGTGACACGGGATGACCAAACGTGGCGCCAGCTGACTCTGACACAGGTACTCAAGCAGAAGGAACTTCGGGATGTGCTCGGGGAGGACGGGTGCTTCTACTTGAGCGTGCTTCTCACTGAGGATCTCGGACTGAACATCCGAGACCTTGTCTGCCATGGACTGGTTGCTGATGACTGGTTTGGCAAGGGCATCTCAGATCGGCTCTTGCATGCTGTCATTGGGCTCACGCTCTTTGAGGTTGTTGTGCCTGCTGATGCGGACGAGGTCAAAGAAGGTGAACCAGCCTCCGATGCCCCAGAGTCGGCCTAGGCACTGGGTTGGGTTGCCCGCCACCGCCCCTCATCATCCTCCGTCACTTCGTATCCGTTGAACTTCGCCAGCAGCCGCAGCGCGTCCATCGCGTCCCGTGGCGACCAGCCGAAGGCGTCCTCGATCTCCTCCCGCGACATGCCCTCGGGCTGCATGAGCCGGTCGAGCAGCTTCCCGCGCTTCGAGGCCGGCCGCGGCGGCTTGAGCCCCCCCACGGGCCGGAACACCCGCCGGGCCTCCCTCGCGGCCGCCCGAGCCCGGGCGGGCTTCTCCACGGGCTCCTCCGGCTCCGCCGCCTCCAGCGCCGCCAGCACGCGGGCGACGCCCGCCGCCCGGCTGGCGAACCGCTTGACGGGCTTCTCGGGATTCAGCGCGTTGAACGCGGTGACCAGCTCGGGGCCGGACATGCTCTCGACGGCTTCGGGCGTCAGCTTCGACATGGCGATTTACTCCTTCACGCCGCGGCCCCACGCCGCGGACGAGTCAGAGATCGCGCACTCCGAGCCGATGGGCAATCAACAGCGAGATATGCACGCGTCGGGTGAAGAACCGGACGCGTGCCATTTCATCAGGCGGCCGCAATACGCAGACACTGCCGGCATCTGGACCACTTCTTAGGCTCAAAGGCCGTCCGCAGACCGACGAGCTTATTGCGGCGGCGATGTGGCACAGGCACTATCATGGTCCTCTTCAAGGAGGAAGCGTTGGCCGCCAGTACAAACACTAAACCAAAGCCGAAGAAGACCGCTCGAAAGACGCGGGCGCAGGCCACTTCGATTCCGGAGCAGAAACCATACGCCGGGCCGCCAACGGAGCACACCCTGAACCTTGGGGATGCCCGAGAGCTCGACTGGATCGAAGACAGCTCGGTTCATCTTGTGGTGACCTCTCCGCCGTACTTCAACCTGAAGAAGTACAACGATCATCCCGAGCAGCTCGGTGATATGCAGGACTACGAGGACTTCCACGACGAACTGGACAAGGTATGGCAGCATTGCTTCCGCGTACTCGCACCCAGTGGGCGCTTGATCGTCAACGTCGGTGATGTTTGTGTTGCACGGCGGCAGAACAAAGGTCGCCACCACGTCTTTCCACTACACGCAGACATCTCGGTGCGTGCCCGGGCTCTCGGATTCGACTACCTGACTCCGATTCTCTGGAACAAAATCGCGAACGCGAGCTTTGAGGCCGAGGGCAACGGGGCCGGTTTCTTGGGCAAGCCGTATGAGCCGAACGGGATCGTCAAGAACGATGTTGAGTACATCCTGATGTTCCGAAAGCACGGGAAGTACCGGAGTCCAACCGACGAGCAGAGAGCGACTTCTCGCCTAACGAAGGAAGAGCAAAGTGCGTGGTTCCGGCCGATCTGGACCGATCTGACAGGGGCTTCGACCCGTGAACACCCTGCACCGTTCCCTGTTGATCTCGCCTATCGGTTGACGCGAATGTTCTCGTTCACTGGCGATACAGTGCTCGATCCATTTGGCGGAACGGCGTCGACAACACTCGCTGCAATCCGCGCAAACAGGAACAGCATCTGCAACGAGCTAGATCCAGACTACTTCGCACTCGCGGAGAAGAAGGTGAAGAAAGAGATCGAGCAAGCGCCGATGTTCGACTCTCCTCCAAGCATGGTCATTCGCCCCAACGTTCCTGGTAGGCGCGACTGACACGCTGTACAAACGTGTGGTAGTGGTCCATTTCACCGACCTGCGGGGCCGGCTGTTCTGTGTGGAGCAAGCAGCCGCCGACGTTGTCGCAATTCACGACGATGGTCGCAAAGGCATCGAAGCCCACTTCGTTCACGGTCTCGCGAGTCTTGAGTCCTCGCAGGTGTT
This sequence comes from Phycisphaerales bacterium, assembly GCA_040219655.1. Classification (GTDB taxonomy): domain Bacteria; phylum Planctomycetota; class Phycisphaerae; order Phycisphaerales; family UBA1924; genus BQJQ01. Next base: position 423,877 of record JAVJSB010000001.1, read on the forward strand.
GGACCATCGACTCAGTGACTTTGGGCTGTTTGTGAGTGGTGAAGGAAAGTGGACCAGTTGCTTCTTGGCGCAACGGCGACGCGAAGCGGTCAGCAATGTTGACAACAACGATGCCCCCTGCAATCGCTTGCGGTGTGCCCTGGTGAACGATTTCATGTGAAGACGAGAGCTCGTCAAAGATCCTTGGCTTCGTTTTTGAATGCTCAGTCATGCACTGCTTCGCTTCCACGGAAATGCGCAGCTCAGACAGTGGGCCACTCAAGATTGGGGCGCCGCCGAGCGGCTCTTCGGGTGGGGCGGCCGGGACTCCAACGGCAAGATCAAGGTTCTTGGTCTTGCCGTTGCTGAAGGTGTACCCGACGTTTATGTCACCAACGACGCGGCGAGCTGCGGCATCTGCCGCGAGAGTGGGGCAAGCGGCGAGCAAGTCGGTTAGCACCATTCGGCAGATCTGTTTCGAGTGTTCATCGGAGCGAGGGTGATACCGGTACACGTTGCGTCCGTGCTTCTTGTCGTTCGCGATGTGGGAGCCTGTCCACTCCACGAATCTGGCAGGTGCGTCACTCATGGTGAGCAACACTAGTGATGGAGACTGGTCTGTGCCAGCTCAGAAGCGGCTGCTCTTTTGTGCCCCTGGGGAGGCGAACGCGACAGACTAGATTATCTTCGCTTGTTCCGCAGCAGCTCGGAGAGCCCGGGACGTCTGCTCAGCCGCGGTGCTTGCGAATGCGACGGCGTCAATCTGCTTTGACGCAAGTCTGTCCTGCAAACGTGCGTGCTCATCCACGAATGGGTAGTAGACCACCGCGATAAACACGGCGTGTGGATATGCCGTCTTAAACTTAACCGCTTTGTTTACGACTTCATCGGCACGTTTGTGGATGTCTCGTCGCGCCTCTATGCGTTTGACGTCGATCCCGACGGCTATGTCGCCCTTCTCTGGCGTTGCGGCATCCAACTCAAACTTCTCGCCGTGGAGCGTGAACAGGCGCTTCCTGAAGGCGTGCCCAGTAATGTCGCTCAATGACTGAGCGATCAGTTTCTCCCACTGCCCTTTCGTCATTCGGATCGTCTTGTCGACGAAAAAGTGCCTGTCGAGTTCTAGCAGGGCATCGATCGACAGCTCCTTCGGCAAGAACTGCATCAAGTACTCAGCGAGCTGGAGGGCTTCAGCTTCAGACAGCTTGGGCTGATACGTATCAACGTTCTTGATACTCAGGTCACGCTCGATCGCGCGTGCGGCAACGTTGCAAGACGCGGTGAGGCCTTTAAGAATCGACGGCTGGCTGAGAATCGCTCCTGCGAGCTCACTCGCGGAGAGCTGCCCGAAGTGGATCACCTTGCGGGGCTGTTCGCTAGCCCAATTGGCGAAAGCTTCCTCGAATGCTGAACCAATGCTCAGTCTGCGGTGTGCCGCCTCGGGAGCCGCCCAGCTCATGTACTCCGCGTGAGTATCGTAACCGTCTGGCACCGTAAGACTCCCTTGCTCGTATGTCAGGTAGTCTATTGCCCATTCGTCACATGTGTCGTGGTCCCTTGCCCGAAGCGTGTGGCGCAATGAGCCCAGCGTCGTCTTCTGTCGCCCATAGGTGTATTCCAGCCAATGCGCGTACCGATGGGTCAGCGACGCGTGAACTCGTCAGGTGATGTGTGACCTAGCGGCTTGTCTTCTACAATGCCAGTGAATCAAGGAGCACATGCATGGCTGCCAACGAGGAACAAGCCCAACCACAGCCGCTGCGCGACGAGCTGCCTGCACCCGACCTGTTTGGCCAGGAGGCGCCAATTGATCCCGCAGCGTTGCTGGAACTCGTCGAGGAGCGGGTGAAGTCCACTCGTACTCAGTCGTTCGACATCTCTGTCGGCGAGATCCTGTCGATCCACGAGCGGGGCGAGCTCGTGATTCGTCCCGAGTTTCAGCGAATGTTCCGATGGAGTATCGAGAAGCAATCGCGGCTGATTGAGTCGTTGCTACTCGAAGTTCCGATCCCGCCGATCTTTGTCATCGAGACAGAGTCTGGGATATACGAGCTCATTGATGGCCTTCAGCGTGTCACATCTATCATCAATTTCTTTAGTGACGAGAAGCCGCTTGTGCTTCGAGGATGCGACATTGTTCCACAGCTGAACGGGCACACTGCTGCGGCACTCCCATTGGCATTGCGACTCCGAGTCAAGCGGGTGCCGATCCGGATGGTCGTTGTGAAGCGGGAAAGCAGTCCTCATGCCAAATACGAGATGTTCTATCGACTCAATACCGGTGGCGAGCCCGCGACTGAACAAGAAGTGCGCAACTGCGTCATTCGCATTATCGACAACACATTCAATCAGTACCTGATCGAGAGGGCGTCGTTCCCCGCGTTCAAGGAGTGCATATCGGGTTTTTCGGACAACCGATTAAAGCAGCTGTACGACCAGGAGCTAGTACTTCGGTTCTGTGCGTTCAAGAATGATGCAGGACGGTTCCGGCACATGATCGGTGACTTCCTGACGCAGTACATGCTCGAGGTGACAGAGAAGAAGATCGAGTTTGACTACGCCGCGGAACAGACTTTGTTTGAGTCGGTGTTCGAGACACTGAATGTCATCGACGGGGCGCACACGATCTCCCGAATCAGTGAGGTTGGCAATCCTACCAAGCGGGCAACGCCGAACTTCTTCGAGGCGTTCTCTTTGGGCATCGTGCCGTTACTGAATGATATCGACCTTACGGATAAAGATCAGGTCGACCGTCTCCGAACTGCATCGCGGACGATCAAACAGGATCCCACCTTTCTCGCCCATACTGGTCCGGGGTCAAACCAGCCTATCAAAGTGACCGCTCGAATTAGCTTTGTGACCGAGGAGCTTCAGAAGCATCTATGAGTCACCTCGCTGGTCTGCTAGAGGACGATCTCGAGTGGCGGTTTCACGAGATTGAGATCATCCGCCGAAAGCACTCGCAGTGCGCAAATGACACGGAGCGGCGAACTGTTGTTAAATGCATGGTCCTGATGCTCTACGCGCATTGGGAAGGATTCGTGAAGTACGCGCTCGAGTCCTATGTTGAAGCTCTTTGTCGCAGTGGCATACCCCGTCGCGAGTTCATTGACAATCTGGTTGCTAGATCGCTGCAAGCCACCTTGAACAAGGTCTCTGATCAGAGCATTGAGGCAAGGGCGGAGTTTGTGTCTGAGATCGAAAAACGGCTTGGTGAGGCGTTCGAGATTGAACAAGCTGGCATAAATACAAAAGCCAATCTCAAGAGTCACGTGTTTTCCGACCTGATTCGTGATTTTGGCGTCTTCAAAGCTGGCTACGACATCGAACCAATGACCCTCGACACTCTCGTAGATCGCAGGAACGACATCGCTCACGGGAAGCGCTCGCCACTCGAAGAACTCGACACTTTCTTAGCGACCTACGCGCATGTACGCTCACTCATGGAGACGCTTGCCGTCGAGGTTGATGAATGTGTACGCCAAAGAGCGTTCCTGCGACCAGAAGCGCGGAGCCGGAATCCCTAGCAACGGCAAAGCACCCCCGCCAGGGCTCGAACCTGGGACCTCTGCTTTAGGAAAGCGGCGCTCTGTCCAACTGAGCTACGGGGGCAACGCCACCATTCTACGCGGAGGCGGCCTGTCCGGACTCGCTCGCCCCCGGGCCCACACGCTCCAGTAGGAACGCCGCAACCGCATCCACGCAGCCCCGCAGGTGCTCGGCGCTGGGCCGCTGGTAGCCCTCGGTCACGTCGCCATTGGGAAGGGCGTGGTTGAGCAGGATCTTCGTCTCAGTCGCCCCAATCCCCGCCTCTAGGCAGGCCGTCGCGAACGTGTCACGGAGTCGGTGGGGGCTGGGGAGGTACTGAATCTTCTTACCGCTGGTGTCGTACCGCTGCTCCTTGGGCTCGCGAACATGAACGACGCGCCCGTCTCGGTCCCGCGTCGGGAATACCCAGCCCTGATCGGTCGAGAACCCGCGCAGGTTATCCATCTGCCGGTTCGCGAGTATCGAGCACAGGTGCCCGCACAACGGGACTGTGAACGCCCGGTCCTCGCCGCCCTTGGGCTTGGGTCGGTGCAGAGTGCGGGCGTCGAAGTCGATGTGCTCCCAACGGATCGTTCTGGCGTCCTGGCTGCGCAGCCCGGTGAACAGCAGGGTGAACTGCAGGTCACGCCGGACCGTGTTGTCGAGCCCTTCGACCTTCGCCCACCACTCGGGCAGATCCGTCCAGGCGATCGGTGAGCGCTTGCGGTGTTGTTTGTTGAAGGTGACACCCTCGACGGGATGCGGCGGCAGTTGCTCGTACAGGCGTCGAGCACTGTTGTACACGGCGCGGAGTATTGAAAGCGCCCGGTTCGCCGCGACAGGGCCCGAGTTGGTCGTGATGCGGCGGTGCCGCTCGATGCAATCCTTCCGCCGGATGTCAGCGAGGGGTTTCTTGAGCCAGTCGCCCAAGTGCCGCTCCAGCTCCGAGCGAACCATGTCCCGCGACCGCTCAACGGTGTCCTTCGCCTCCATGTTGGCAACGTGCTCGTCGATGGCCTGGGCCAGCGTGAAGGTCTGCCACTCGCGACGCCGCTGAGCCTGGGCTCGCTCCCGCTTCTCGGCGTTCGGGTCGATGCCGCGGTCCATCTGGGCCAGCACCTGCCGGGCTTCCTTCCGGGCCTGCTGCGAGGTCCATTCTGGGAATCGCCCGATGGTCACCCGGACCGACCGGCCACCGATGTCCTTCTGGGCGACGAAACTCCGGTGGGTCTTGCCGACGACCAGCCCGAAGCCCCGGAGCGTGTTGTCCCAGTAGACCCGGCGGCGGACGCCCTCGTCCTTGGCGACGAGTGGGCACCGCCGGTTGATCGCGTCTTGGGTGAACTCGAAGCGGTTCGACATCCTGGGCCCTCCTACTGAGCAAGGTCTGAGCAAGGTCGGCACCCAGGGCCATGGGGGTTAGCCAAGGGCACCAAACCACGCAGAAACATGCCTCAGAGGGCGTAGAGGGCAAGCGGGATGGGACTGAGGGCCCGGAGCAGCGCTTTAGGAAACCGCCGCTCTATCCGGCTGAGCTACGAGCGCCAAACGGTGCTGGGACTCTGGGGTGTCTTCCAGTAGACTCGCGGCACCGCTGGTTGATCGCAAGCCCGACGAGTGTAGCGGTGCCGAGTCGATCGCCGAGGAGCGTTTCCCGCTTGGAGAGCCTCATGTCCCGAATTGCCCGCCTTTCCGCGTCCGTGCTGGTCCTTTGCGCCGGCGCGGCGTACGCCGCTGATGAAGCCCCCGTTTCGAGCGCTTTGCTCCCAGAAATCGAGCAATACCGCGTCCCCGTGGCGATCGAGTCCGGCTCGGTGGCCGCGCCCGCCGTCGGCCAACTCAGGCTCGCCGACCTGGGGCACCAGGTGATCTACGCCGCCGAGGTGGACGTGCCCGGCGCGTCCGCGGTGCGCGTGATCTTCGACACCGCCGTCCTCGACGCCGACTCGGACTCGTACATCCGTATCACGTCGCAGCTCGACGGCGCCGTCCAGACCCTCCGCGCCGAGCACCTCGTCGAGTGGAAGTACACCTCGGCGTACTTCAACGGCGACATCGTGTCCGTCGAGATCCTCGCCGTCCCGGGCGCCGAGCCCGCCGAGGTCGCGATCTCCGAGGTCATCGCCGAGTTCCCGCAGCAGCCCGACCGCTCCATCTGCGGCACCACCGACGACCGCGTCCTGTCCTCCGACAACCGCTCGGGCCGCATCTGGCCCATCGGGTGCACCGCCTGGCTGTTCGACGGGCGCTCCAACTGCCTGAACACCGCCGGGCACTGCGGCCCGGTCGGGTCGGACATCATCGAGTTCAACGTCCCGCTCTCGAGCCCGAGCGGCACCCCGCAGCACCCCGGCCCGCAGGACCAATACCCCGTCGATCCCGCCTCCATCCAGTCCAACGGCGGGCTCGGCGTCGGGAACGACTGGGCGACCTTCGGCGTCTTTGACAATCCCAACACCGGGCTGAGCCCGCTCGAGGCGTACGGCGCGTCCTACACGCTCGCCTCCTCCGCTCCCGGCGGCACCGGCCAACCCATCCGGGTCACCGGGTACGGGTCCACCTCGTCCCCCGTCAGCCCCACGTGGTACCTCGTTCAGAAAACCCACGCCGGGCCCTACGCCGGCGTCACCGGCTCGAACATCAAGTACGCGCCCGACACCACCGGCGGGAACTCCGGCTCGGCCGTCCAGGACGACACCACCGGGCTCGTCATCGGCGTGCACACCCACGCCGGCTGCACCTCCACCGGCGGCGCCAACAACGGCACCGCCATCGAGTACGGGCCCTGGCAGACCGCACTCAACAACCCCCAGGGCGTCTGCGACGTCGGGCTCAACTTCGACTTCCTCGCCGAGCCCGACTTCATCGACCCCGACGGCGGCACCACGATCTCCATCGACGTCACCGAAGACGACGGCGTCGCCCTCGATCCCGCCACCGTCGTCCTCAACTACGACAACGGCGACTCCACCGTCCAGATCCCCATGACCAACACCGTCGGCGATACCTACGTCGCCACCTTCACCTCCGGCGCCTGCGGCAACACCGGCGTCTACTTCGTCTCCGCCGAGACCATGGGCGCCGAGACCTACCAGACCACCACGCGTCAGGCCCCGATCGCCGACGGCCTCGACGTCTTCGCCAGCTACAACTTTGAGACCAACCCGGGCTTCACCGTCGCCGACACCGCCATCACCACCGGCACCTGGGAGATCGCCATCCCCCGCGCCGAAGGCCGCGGCGACCCCTTGTCGGACTACGACGGCTCCGGTCGCTGCTGGGTCACCGACAACGGGCTCAGCGCCGACGTGGACGGCGGGCCCACCGTCCTCACCTCCAACCTCATCGACCTCTCCGCCTCCAACGACCCCGTCGTCTCCTACGCCCGCTGGCACGACACCAACGACGGCTCGGGCGCCGACGCCCTCACCGTCCAGTTCTCCGACAACGGCGGCGCCAGCTGGACCACCGTCGAGACCATCCCGTCCACCACGGGCTGGGTCCTCGCGGCCCACCGCGTCTCGGACCACGTCGCCCTGACCAGCCAGTTCCAGGTCCGCTGGAGCGTCCAGGACAACCCGAACGCCTCGGTCACCGAGTCCGCCGTCGATGCCTTCCAGGTCATCGACGTCGTCTGTGGCGCCGGGTGCTTCGCCGACTGCGACGGCAACGGCGCGACCAACATCGACGACATCGACTGCTTCGTCGCGGCCTTCCTCGGCGGCGACCTCGCCGGCGCCGACTGCGACGGCAACGGCACGCTCAACGTCGATGACATCGATTGCTTCGTCGCCCAGTTCCTCGCCGGCTGCCCGTAACCCGAGCCGGGCGCCATCCTCACCCACACCGAGCCCCGCGGCCCCGCCGCGGGGCTTTTTTGTGCCATCAGCAGCCAAAAAACCCCAAACATGGGCGTGAGGACCGACGCCGACTCCCGCTCCTCATCCGACGGGCCACGCCCCGCGAAGGAGTCCCCAGATGAGACCGACCCGCCCCGTACTCCTCACCGCCTGCCTGCTGGTCACCCCCGCCTTCGCCGACAGCCCCACCCCCCCGTCCGGCTCGTCGTGGGGGATCCTGCTGAGCGACTACTCGGGCGACGGCCGGGTGGACGCCGCCGACTTCCTCCTCTGGCGCCACTCGCTGGGCGACTTCAATCGCGACGGCGTTGTGGATGCCTCGGACTTCACCGTCTGGCGCGACAATTTCCTGAACGATTCGGGCGCGCCCATCAACGGCTTCAACGGGTGCGAGCACAAGGTCTCGGAAGTCGAGCTCGCCTGGCGCAGCGTTCCCCTGCGCCCCATGTTCCCCTCCGACTCGGCCTACAGCGCCTGGCTCGCCCCGCTCGCCGGCGGCGCCGGGCTCGCGGGCGACTTCAACGCCGACGGCCTCGTGGACGCCGCCGACTTCGCCGTCTGGCGCTCCGCCCTCGTCGGCGCGACCGACAGCCTCCCCGCCTTCATGTTCGCCGCCGGCGACATGGACAACTCCGGCAGCGTGGACGCCGACGACCTCGACGTCTGGCAAGCCAACTTCGGCATGCCCGATTCGAACAACACGCCCTCGGGCGTCCTGCCCGGCGACTTCAACAACGACGGGGGCGTGGACGCCGCCGACTACGCCGTCTGGCGCGACAACCTCGGCTCGTCGGCGCTGCCCAGCGGCACGACCCACGCCGGCAACGATTGGTGGTGGGGTATCGACGCCGACGCGGGCGCCTGCCTCGCCGACCAGACCGGCGACGGCGCGCTGAACCTCGACGATCTCGACGCCTTCGTCGCCCGATTCCTCGCGGGCGACCTCGCCGCCGACGCCACCGCCGACGGCGCCCTGAACCTGGACGACGTGGACGCGTTCGTCGCCGCCTTCCTCGCCGGCTGCGGCTGAGCTGGCCGGAAGTCCCCTTCCCACGCGGGGCGGCTCGAGGGCCGCCCCGTTCTTGTTGTTCGCCGACAGCCTCCTAGACTTGCCGCCCTGCAAGGAGTGAGTCCATGGAAGCCGGCATCGTCGGGCTGCCCAACGTCGGCAAGTCCACCCTCTTCAACGCCCTCACCGCCGCCGGCGCCCTCGCCGCGAACTACCCCTTCGCCACCATCGAGCCCAACGTCGGCGTCGTCCCCCTGCCCGACCCCAACCTCGCCACCATCAACAAGCACATCGAGACGGCCAAGATCGTCCCCGCGATGCTCCGCCTGGTCGATATCGCCGGGCTCGTCCGCGGCGCGTCCAAGGGCGAGGGCAAGGGCAACGCCTTCCTCGGGCACATCCGCGACGTGGACGCGATCGTCCAGGTCGTCCGCTGCTTCGAGAAGGCCCCGGGCGGCGAGGAGATCACCCACGTCGACGGCTCGGTCGATCCCATCCGCGACATCAAGACCATCGAGGCCGAGCTCATCCTCGCCGATCTGCAGACCGTCGAGAACGCGCGCCCCAAGGCCGAACGCGCCGTGAAGGGCAAGGACCGCGACGCGATCGCGCGCCTCGCCGCGATCAACGCCGTCCAGCCCATTCTCGAATCCGAGCAGCCCGCGCGAAACGCGCAGGTGACCGACCCCGAGACCATCCGCGGGCTCGGCATGCTCGGGCTCGTGACCTCCAAGCCCGTGCTCTACGTCGCGAACGTCGCCGACGACGACGTCAACGGCGAGGGCCCGCTGTGCGCCGCCGTCCGCGCCCACGCCGAGTCGGTCGGCTCCGAGGTCGTGCCCGTCTGCGCCCGCATCGAGTCCGAGCTGTCCGAGCTCGACGAGGCCGACAAGCTCGAGATGCTCGCCGACATGGGCATGGACGAGCCCGCGCTCAACAAGCTCGCCCGCGCGGCGTACCACCACCTCGGGCTCCAGTCCTTCTACACCGCCGGGCCCAAGGAGATCCGCGCCTGGACCATCAAGCGCGGCACCAAGGCCCCCCAGGCCGCCGGCACGATCCACACCGACTTCGAGCGCGGTTTCATCCGCGTCGAGTGCTACGCCGTCGCCGACCTCGACGAGCTCGGCAGCGAGAAAGCGATCAAGGAAGCCGGCCGCATGCGCATCGAGGGCAAGGACTACACCATGCGCGACGCGGACGTCTGCCACTTCCTCTTCAACGTCTGACGATCAACTGCCCTCGCCCCGCGGCGTGTCGTGCGTGTAGTTCGGGCTCTCCTTCGTGATCCGGATGTCGTGCGGGTGGTTCTCGATCACCGTCGCGCCGCTCACCCGCACGAACCGCGCCCGCTCGATGAACTCAGAAATCGTCGCGCACCCGCAGTACCCCATCGCGCTGCGAAGCCCGCCGACGAGCTGGTACGCGAACTCCGCGAGCGATCCTCGGTACGCGACCAGCCCCTCCACGCCCTCGGGCACGAGCTTCGTCCGCACCTGACCGTCGGCGTCCACCTTCTCCGCCTGGCGGTACCGGTCCGCCGAGCCCTTCATCATCGCGCCTTCTGAGCCCATCCCGCGGTACGCCTTGAACCGCCGGCCGCCCGAGATGACCAGCTCGCCCGGCGACTCATCGAGCCCCGCGAACAGGCTGCCCATCATCACGCTGTCCGCGCCCGCCGCGATCGCCTTGGCGATGTCCCCGCTCATGCGCACGCCGCCGTCCGCGATGACAGGAACATCCCGCCCGCTGGCGCGGACGCCCTCGGCCGCGTTCATCACCGCCGTGATCTGCGGCACGCCCACACCCGTCACCACGCGCGTCGTGCAGATCGACCCGGGCCCGATGCCGACCTTCACCGCGTCCGCGCCCGCCTCGATCAGGTCCCGCGCCGCGTCCGCCGTCGCGATGTTGCCGGCGATCACGTCGATGTCGTGGATCCGCTTGATCGCGCGGACCGTCTCGATCACCGCTTCGGAGTGCCCGTGCGCGGTATCGACGACGAGCACGTCCGCGCCCGCCTCGATGAGCGCCGCGACGCGGTCCATCTGCCCGGGCCCGACCGCCGCCCCGCAGCGGAGCCGCCCGCGATCGTCCACGCACGCGTCGGGGTACCGGCTCAGTCGCTCGATGTCCCGCATCGTCACGAGCCCGGCGAGCTTGCCGCCCGCGTCCACAAGCAGCAGCTTCTCGACCTTGTTCCGCGTCAGGATGACCGCCGCCTGCTCCAGCGTGGTATCGGGCGCGGCGGTGATCAGGTTGTCCGCCGTCATCACGGCGCGGACCTTTGTCGTCCCGTCCTCCACGAACTTCAGGTCCCGGCTCGTGAGAATGCCGACGACCCGCCCCTTGGACCGCAGCTCGCTCGACCCGTCCTCCGTGATCGGGAACCCCGACACCCCGTGCTGGCGCATCAGGTCCATCGCCCGCTCGACGGCGTCGTCGGGCCCGAGGGTGATCGGGTCGGTGATCACGCCGTTCGCGGACCGCTTGACCTTCACGACCTCGCGCGCCTGCGCCTCGGTCGGCATGTTCTTGTGGATGATCCCGATCCCGCCCTGCTGCGCCAGCGCGATCGCCAGCCGGCTCTCGGTCACCGTGTCCATCGGCGCGGAGATCAACGGGATGTTCAGCCGGATCCGCGCCGTCAGGCGCGTGCGCGTGTCCGCGTCCCGTGGCTGCACCCCCGACCGCGCCGGCACCAGCAGCACGTCGTCGAACGTGATCCCGGACGCGATGATCTTGCCCGCACCGGCACCAACCCCGCCCGCGTCAGCCGCGGCCGGGTCGTGATGCCCCGATGTCGTTTCGGTAAGGGTCGCCATGACTATTTATCCCCACCCCGATGCGCCCGTCAAGACGCACCCGCCCGCTCACACCAAACTTGCACACACCGGCATCGCCCCGCGACCGGGTACGCTGCCCGGATGCCCGACCCCCGCCCAACCAGCGCCCTCGCGATCGACCCCCTCCCGATCGACGCCCTCGCCGACCGGCTCGCGCTGCCCCACGCCGCCGAGACCGAATGGGTGCTCACGAACGCCCTGGGCGGGTTCGCGATGGGCACCGCGACCGGGCTGCCCACCCGCCGATACCACGGGCACCTCGTCGCCGCGATGTCCCCCCCGGTCCGCCGGGTGCTCGCCCTGGGCCCGATCGCCGAGTCCGTGATCCTCGATCCAGACGAGCCCGACGCCAAATCACGGGCGATCCACGTCCAGCCCTTCCACTTCGCCGGCGAGCCCGAGCCCTCCGACGCGCCCCGCCCGGTCCGCTTCGAACGGTCCGCCGAGGGGTGGTGCCGGTGGACCTATGCGTTCGACGCCGAGCGCTCGTCGGGCGGGTCGGCCCGCGTTCGGCTGGTCCGCACGCTCACACTCGCCGATGGGCGCAACGCCGCGTCGATCCGCTACGAACTGACCACCGACGCCCCGGTCCGGCTCGAGCTCCGCCCAATCACGCCGCTGCGCGACATGCACGACCTGATCCCGCCGGGCGACCCCGCGCCCGAGCTCTCGCGATCCTGGACCGACGCGTCGGGCGACCCCTGGGCGCTCGTCGCGCGCGGCGACGCGGGCCTCACCCTCCACGCGAGCGCTTCCGAGGGCACCGCGTCGTTCCGCGCCGAGGCGCACACCTGGCACGGGCTCAGCTACGCCTGGGAGACCAGGCGCGGCATGGACGACACCGAGGACGCCCCCTCGCCCGGCGTGTTCGAAGTCGTGGGCGATGGCGCGCTCGACGCGCAGCTGGACGCATCCGCCGACGCGCGCACGCCCGCGGACACGCACGAGCCCGAGCCCGCGGACGCGTCGCCGCGCGCCGAGCGCCGCCGATCGATGATCGCCGCCGCGCGGGACGCGTGCCCGACCGACGACCTCTACCGCGCGCAGACGATCGCCCGCCTGGCGTGCGCCGCGGACGACTTCGTCGTCCATTCGTCAGCCGTGGGGACGGACGGCCGATCGATCATCGCCGGCTACCCCTGGTTCGCCGACTGGGGACGCGACTCGATGATCGCGCTGCCCGGGCTGCTGCTCCTGACCGGCCGTCACGACGAGGCGTTCGGCGTGCTCGATACCTTCGGCCGCGCGCGGAAGAACGGGCTCATCCCGAACCGGTTCGACGACGACGCGGGCCCGGCGCACTACAACACCGCCGACGCCTCGCTGTGGTACGTCCACGCCTGCACGCAGTACCTGCACGCCTCGGGCGATACCGAGCGATACCTCGACGCACTCGCGCCCGCCTGCGCCGAGATCATCGAGGCGCACACCGATGGCACGGACTACAAGATCGGCATGGACCCCGACGACTGGCTCGTCCGCGCGGGCGACACGCAGACCCAGCTCACCTGGATGGACGCGAAGCGCGACGGCGTCTGCTTCACGCCGCGGCACGGAAAGCCCGTCGAGATCAACGCCCTGTGGCACAACGCCCTCGGCGCGCTCGCAGACGGGCTCGAGAGCGCCGATCCCGCGTGCGCCGCATCACTCCGCCAGACCGCCGAGCGCGTCGCGGCGTCGTTCCGAAAGATGTTCGCGAACGGTCCCGAGGGCGGGCTCGTCGATTGCCTGACACCCGAGGGCAACGCGTGGCGGGCGTCCACGGAGTTGCGCCCGAACCAGGTGTTCGCGGTCTCCCTGCCGCACGCCCCGCTGGACGCGGACACACAGCGCCGCGTGGTCCGCGTCGTCCGCGAGCACCTGCTGACGCCCGTCGGGCTCCGCACGCTCGCGCCGGATGACCCCGGGTACCGCCCGCGGTTCGAGGGCCCGCTGTTCGAGCGCGACGCGGCGTACCACAACGGCACCGTCTGGCCCTGGCTCATGGGTCCGTATGTCGAGGCGCTGCTGCGCTCCGAGTCGTTCTCGAACGAATCGCGCGCGCAGGCGAGGCGCTTGCTCGACGCACTCGCCCGCGAGCTCGACCACAACGGGCTGGGGCAGATGTGGGAGGTCTACGACGCCGACGAGCCGCGCGAGCCCGACGGCTGCGTCGCGCAGGCGTGGTCGGTCGCCGAATTGCTCCGCGGCTACGCGCTCGCGGGCTGAGCGGGGCGCGTCGGACGCGTCTTGGGCCGACCGCGCATGAGCGTCTCGGCGTCCTCAGGCGTGATCGTCCCCTCCGCCAGATACGCCGCGATCTCCCGCCGCGTCTCCTCGGTCATCCGCTTGCTCCGCAGCGCCGCCCAGAGCCCCCCGATCATGAGGGTCATGCTCAGCACGGTCATCGAGATGATCGCGACGAGCGTCAGCAGCGACTCGGTGTCCTGAAACACACTCGATTGGTCCATGACGAAGCCTCCTCGTGAAGTCTGCCGCGATGATCAACTGTGGGCGTGGCTCTTCGGGCGTGCCTTGATGATCCGCTCGCCCTCGGCGGGCGTCATGGACCCCTCGGCGATGTACGCCGCGACGTCCCGCTTGGTCCGCTCGATCGTCCGGTCCTTCAGGATCGCGTGCACGGTCGCGCAGACCACCCACGTGAACGCGACGGTGCACCCGAGCGTCAGCGCGGTCAGCGGGACAATGTTCCGAAGGATCTGTTCCGGGACGTCCCCGGACGCGAGTGTGACAGCGCACATAGCAGCCCCCCGTTAGCAGGAGTCGTTCCCGGCGTTGAGCAACCGTTCGGCGTCGTCGGGCGTCATCGACCCCTCGGCGACGTACGCCGCGACCTCCCGGCGCGTCTCCTCGCGCTGGCGGGTCTTCTTCGTGCTCGCGATCGTGCCCATGACGATGGCGACGATCGCGACGAGCAGGCCGCCCGCGACGGCGATGATCGGGATCAGGTTCTCGTTGCCGTGCCCGAAGTCCATGCTCGCGGTTTGCCCGAGTGTCAGGATGGTGTCCATCGTTCAGCTTCTCCCGTCAGCGGTTAGCAGCAGCGGTTCTTGCGGTTGCCCGCGGCGATGACGCGCTCGCCGTGCTCGGGCGTCATGGATCCCTCGGCGATGTATGCCGCGATCTCACGCTTGGTGCGCTCCTGGCTGATCCCCGTGACGATGCTCGTCACGGTCTTGAAGAACAGCCCGATCAAGATCGCGACCGCGATCAACGCCGGGATGAACAGGTCTTCGCTCTGAACGATCCGGTTCAGGAATTCGCTGAGATCCATCGCACACCTCCGCCGCCCCCACGCGGGCGGGCACGTCTTGATTGGGAGTCCGCCGCCCCGCGTTTCACCGGGCCCGCACGCCCGCATCTTACCGCCGGAACTCTCGTTTCCGTCCGGATTTACGGATCGTCACAAGGCCCCGTACGAGCGGTAAAGGCAGCCGAGCCAATCCGAATAAAAGTCGAACGCGACCGTGCGCCCCGCGCTGCCCGTCGCCCGCCTTCGCGCCTCGGGCGGCACGCTGAACCGCGCGAACCCCTCGTCCAGCGTTCCCTGCCGCGCGACGGACCCCAGCAGCGCCGCCAGCGCCTTCATGTTCGGCCGGTCGGCGTACCCCTTGGCGTCGCCCAGCACGTCGAAGCTCATCTTGTCCGCGTCCACCCGCAGGCGGCGCACCCCGACGTCCTCCGCGACGTACAGGTCCATCAGCAGCGCCTCCGTCGTCGTGCGATCGCGCGTGACGCCCGACTCGGTCGCGTACTCGAGCATCGCCCCCTCGATCGTGCTCGCCGTGCCCGGGCGTTGACGCACGGTCACGCTCGTCGTTCGGCTCTCGCCGACCACGATGAGGCGGATCGCGTTCGCCCGGATCACGCACGGCTCGCCGCGCCAGAACTCGACGCCCAACGCCGAGCGGTCCTCGAAGAGATGAAAGCTCTTGACGCGCTCCCGGTCCGGCCAGCCCGCGAGATCCGCTCCCGACGGCGCAATGGCGGATACGCCCTCGGCGTGCAGCGCCGAGACGACGTCCTCCGCGATCAACGCATCGATCATCCCGATCACGAGGGGCGTCTCGCGGGCGCACAAGAGCTGGCACGAATGCGGGTCGAGCCCCGCCGCGCCGACGAGTGCCTCGACCCGCCGCGCCGCGTCCCACCCCGCGGGCCAGTCCACGATCGAGAGGTACGCGCGCTCGGCGGCCATGGTCTGAGCGTACCAGCCCACCGACCCCATACGATGCTCGCGTGCGATTCTTGACGACCCTGCTGCTGCTGCCCGCGTGGATGCTGACCGGCTGTGCTGCACCCGGAGGGCTCCCGGCGTACCCGCACCCGATCAGCAACAACGCGGTCACCAGCGTCCCCGCCGCCGACGGCAACGGGACCGTCTATTCGTTCATGGGCATCATCGACCCGGCGGACACGGGCACGATCACGCCCGCGGCGTACGCGCTCGATTGGCCGCACGCGGACGCGTGGCGCCGCATCGCGGACGTCCCGCTGGATGAGGGGCGCGCCCGCATCGGCGCATCCGCTGTCACCATCCGCGAGCGCGTGTTCGTGGTGGGGGGCTACTCCGTTCTCGATGACGGCAGCGAACGCACCGACCCGCGGCTGCTCGAGTACGTGATCGACGAAGACAGGTGGGTGGAGCGCGCCCCGCCGCCCGTCGAGGTGGACGACACGCTCGCCGTGGTGCAAGCCGACCGGTGGTTGTATCTCGTCTCGGGCTGGCACGGCCCGGCGCACGACAACGTGCTGGACGTGCAGGTGTGGGACATCGAGACGGACGAATGGCGCGCCTGCACGCCGCTGCCGGGCCCGGGCACCGGGCTCTTCGGGCACGCGGGCGGGATCGTGTCGTCTGATGGGGGCGACACGATCCTCGTGATCGACGGCGTGAAGCGCGACCCGGAGACGCGATCGTTCGTGATCTCGGATGCCGTGTTCGTTGGCGCGATCGACCCGGATGATCCGACGCGCATCGCGTGGCGCGAGCAATCGCCGCATCCGGGCGAGCCGACCTATCGGGCTGCGAACGCGTCGGCGGGCGGGGCGGTGCTGATCGCGGGCGGGACGAGCACGCCGTACAACATCGACGGCGTGGGCTACGACGGCACGCCCGCCGAACCGCTCGCGCAGATGCTGGCCTGGTCGCCCGGGAGGGGCTGGTCGGTCTCGCCAGCGCCAGCCGCCACGATGGACCATCGCGGGTTGGTCCGGGTCGGCGATTCGTGGGCGGTGATCGGGGGCATGACCGCGCCGCGGCGCGCAACCCGCGCGATCACGGTGCAGAGCCCGGCCGATCGGGCCGAAGGGAACGGCACGCCATGACCGACGTCGCCCGCCAGCGCTGCATCGACCCCGGCTGCGCCGCCGAGTTCGGCGTCGACCGGGTCCTGACCGCCTGCCCCGCCTGCGGGTCGATGCTCGACGTGGTGTACGACTGGGACGCCGCGTGGCCCCGACCGACCGACGGGTCCGAGCGCACATTCGAGATCTTCGAGCGCCGGGGATCGACGTTCGGCGAGCGCGACGTCGCGGGCGGCGAAGCGACGGAAGCGGCGCTCGACTTCTCCGGTGTCTGGCGCTTCCGCGAGCTGCTGCCTTTCTGGATGCACGCGCCGAACGGCGCGGCGGGCATCGTCACCGTCGGCGAGGGACGGACCAACCTGCAGCGAGCCGATGCGCTGGCCCGCGAGCTCGGCATGGACACCGACGCCGGCGGGCGGGTCTACCTCGAGTACGAAGGCTTCAACCCGTCGGGGAGCTTCAAGGACAACGGGATGACCGCCGCGTTCACGCACGCGCGGCTGGTGGACGCCAAACGCGTCGCGTGCGCCTCGACGGGCAACACGAGCGCGAGCCTGGCGCTCTACGCCTCGATGACAGGGATCCCGGCGTACGTCTTCGTGGGCGAGGGCAAGATCGCGTTCGGCAAGCTCAGCCAGGCGCTCGATTACGGCGCGCGGACGCTGCAGGTCGCCGGCGATTTTGACGCGTGCCTCGCGCGCGTGCGCGAAATCGCGGACACGCGCCCGGACGTGGGCGTCTACCTGATGAACTCGGTGAACCCCTTCCGCCTCGAGGGTCAGAAGACCATCATGCTGCGGATCCTCGAGGGCCTGAACTGGCGCGTGCCCGACTGGATTGTCGTGCCCGGCGGCAACCTGGGCAACTCGTCCGCGTTCGGCAAGGCGTTCAGCGAGCTGCGCGAGCTCGGGCTGATCGACCGCGTGCCGCGCCTGGCGATCATCAACGCCCACGGCGCGCGCACGCTGGACCGGGTCGTGAACGACCTGGGGATCTCGTGGGCCGGCGGGCGGTACGACAAGGGCGCCGTCGCCGAGGAGTTCGCCCGCATGGACCGCGAGATGGAGCGGGCGAAAACGGTCGCGAGCGCGATCGAGATCAACCGCCCGGTGAACCTGCCCAAGGCGCTGCGGGCCCTGGACGTGATGGACGGCGTCGTCCGCACGGTGGACGACGACACGATCGTCGAGCACAAGGCGCTCGTTGGGCGGTATGGGTTCGGGTGCGAGCCGGCGAGCGGGGCGTCCGTCGCCGGGGTGCGCTTGCTGCGCGCCGAGGGCGTGATCAAGCCGACGGAGACCGTCGCGTGCGTGCTCACCGGGCACCAACTCAAGGACCCGGACGTGACGGTGGGCTACCACCGGGGCGAGCGCGGGCACGGGGACCACGCGAACGCGCCGATCCAGGTCGCCGACGATCTCGACGCGATCATCGCGGCGATGCTGGCGTAAGAAATCGCCCGGGCCCTGCGGGAGCCCGGGCGGCGCGTGCGATCCGACCCACCTCGGAACACAGCATTGGAATGGACCGGCGGCGTGGCAGGGCCGCCGGCCCGGGGTTGACCGGAAGGTCCTTCAAAGGCGGGGGACAGACGCCGGACCCAACGGTCAAGGCTCGCGCGGCGCGGGCACGCGCCGCCGGACCACGCACGCGCACAGAGCGCGCCGGGTGTCCCGTTTGTGACATGTGATGGTGGAGCGCCGCGAGAATGGCGGCGCGGTGACCGGCGCTACCTCGGTGGGGGCGCGCACAATCCGGTTGATCGGTGCATGAGGAACCCTCCTGATTGGTGTGGACAAGGAATGAATGATGCCACGGCATCGACGGGAGGTGGCGCGCGGCGGGGCTGAGATCCAGCCTGGGATGAGGTCGCGGAGCGCCGAATGGTCGTCGATGGGTTGTTCAAATTGTCAGGTTGTCAGCCCGCTCGGCACGAACCCGGGCGCGAACGGCTGAGACGACATACGGGCCGTTCGCGGGCCGGTTTCCACGCGAATGCAAGTTTCTTGCTCGACACCGCGAGTGGACAGTTGGACATGATCGCACGCGGAAAGCGTCACGCACCCCCTCTCATTGGCTCTGGTCCGCGGTCGGGTGCAGCCTTCGCGCCGATTGGGTAGGGTCGCACCCCCGAACCGGGCACGAGACGAACGCGGAGGTCGGCATGGGTGCGGACGCGATGTGGAAAGTGATCGCCGTGGGCTTGTACGCGGCGGTCCTGTTGCTGATCGGGTACGTGGCGTCGCGTGGGATGAAGAACATCCGCGACTACTTCGCGGCGGGGAAGAACCTGGGGTTCATCAACGCCGCGTTCAGCGCCCGGGCGACGGGCGAGAGCGCGTGGCTGCTTCTGGGGCTCACGGGCACCGGGTTCGCCGTGGGGGCCCAGGGGTTCTGGATCGTGCTGGGCGAGCTGATCGGCGTGGGCGGCGCGTGGCTGTTTATGGCCAAGCGGTTCAAACGCCTCGCGGACAAATACGACGCGATCACGATGCCCGACTACCTGGAGGGTCGCCTGCGCGATTCGGGGCACACGCTCCGGATGATCGCGGCGGGGGCGTTGTTCGTCTTCGTGCCGATCTACGCGGGCTCGCAGATCTTCGCGACGGGCGGCGCGTTCCACGACTTCCTCGGGTGGAACCACTTCGTCGGCGCCACCGTCGGGTTCCTGGTCGTGCTCTTCTACATCACGCGGGGCGGGTTCGTCGCGGTGGTCTGGTCGGACGTCTTCCAGGGCACGCTGATGGCGATCGGGCTTGTGGCGCTGCCCATCGTCGGGTTGCTCGAACTCGGCGGCGTGACCAACATGATGGACGCGCTGCGCGACGCGGACCCGCATCTGCTGTCGTTGCACGGGCCCGGGCCCGCGCCGGAGGTGGCGGAGGGCGCGAGCTACGCCGAGCCCGCCGCGAGCACGGGCGGGTGGACGCCTCTGACGATCACGACGATCATCGGGTTCGCGGCGATCGGGATCGGGTTCCTCGGGTCGCCGCAGGTGTTCGTCCGGTTCATCGCGCTGCGGTCGGAGAAGGAGATCAAGAAGGGCGCCGCGGTCGCGATCGGGTGGACGCTGATCGCCGACTCGGGCGCGGTGCTCGTCGGGATGGTGGGGCGGGCGATCTACGAGTGGTCCACGATCGCGGCGGACCCCGGGCTCATCGTCGCGGGCGACAAGGAACGCATCCTGCCGTTCATGGCCGAGGAGTTGCTGCCGAGTTTCTTCACGGGGGCGTTCATCGCGATGGTGCTCAGCGCGATCATGTCCACGATCGACTCGCTGCTGGTCGTCGCGTCCAGCGCGGGTGTTCGGGACTACTGGCAGAAGACGCGGCACCCGGACATGCCCGACGAGCGGCTCGTCAAGCTGAGCGAGCTTGTGACGTTCGTCCTCGCGTTCGTCGCGTTCGCGATCGGGATGGGTCTGCTCATCAAGAACAAGGACAAGCAGGTGTTCTGGATCATTATTTTCGGGTGGTCCGGCATCGCCGCGACGTTCTGCCCGACGGTGATCCTGAGTTTGTATTGGTCCAAGCTCACGTCGCTCGGCGCAAAGGCGGCGATGTTCGCGGGGTTCCTGAGCGTGCCGTTCTTTGCGTTCGCCGCGAAGCCGATCCTCGCTGCGATCGGGCAGGACGGGTTGTCGGACCATCTCAGTGCGCTTGACGTGCTCTTCCCGGCATTCGTCGTCTCGTTCGCGGTCGCGATCGGCGTGAGTCTGATCGACACACGCGGGCGGGAACGTCTCGAGGGGATCGAGGATGAGCTCGCCGAGGCGGGCCGGCGTTGACCGACGCGCGACAACGCGCTCTCGACGGGTTCCGGCACGCGTTCGGTCGGGCCCCAGGAGCCGCGGCGTTCGCGCCGGGCCGCGTCAACCTGATCGGCGACCACACCGACTACGCGGGCGGGCTCGCGATGCCGATGGCATTGGGCGCAGGCTGCGTCGCGGCGGTGGGGCGGGCGGACGCCGGCGTGCGCGCCGTCGCGGTTGATATGGGCGAATCGTTCGAAACGCAAACCCGCTCGGATCCCGCGGCATGGCCGGGGTGGGCGCGGTACGCGATCGGCTCGGCGTCGCTCGCGCTCGACGCGGCCGGGGCGTCCGGCGTCGGGCTCACGATCGCCGTGGCGTCGGACGTGCCGATGGGTGGCGGGCTCTCGAGCTCCGCCGCGCTCGAGGTCGCGGTCGTCTCCGCGGTCGGGATGCTTGCGGGCGTGCCGATCGATCCGATGGACATTGCCCGAATGGCCCAGCGGGCCGAGCACGAGTTCGCCGGCGTGCCGTGCGGGCTGCTCGATCAGATGGCATCGGTGTTTGCGCGCGCGGAGCACGCGATGATCATCGACTTCGCGGACTTCTCGGTGCGTCACATCCCGATCCCTGACGCCGCGTCGTTCTTGATCGTTGACACGGGCGTGCGGCACGACAACGCGTCCGGGGCGTACGCCGCGCTGCGCGAACGCGCCGCCCGGGCTCGCGCGGCGCTCGGCGTTGAGCATCTGGGTCGGGCGGACGGGGGATCGTTCGGCGCGCTCCCGGCCGATGGGCGTGCGGTCGCCGAGCACGTCGTATCGGAGTGCGCCCGCGTCCGGGCATTCGCGGCGGCGGTCACGGGCGGCCAGCTCGAGCTTGCGGGCGCCATCCTTGACGACGGGCACGCGTCGCTCGTGCATCGGCTCGGCACGTCCCCGCCGGAGGTTGAAGCGGTCGTCGGCCGCGTTCGGCGGGCGCCCGGGGTGCTGGGATGCCGCCTGACGGGCGCGGGGTTCGGGGGAAGCGTGGTCGCGTTGACGCAAGACCCGGGCCGGGCCGCGGCGGTGCTGGAAGGCCTCGGCGTTCGGCGGGCCGATCCGGGCGGGGGGTGCCGCGCGGTGCCTTTCACATCATGATCACGGGCACCCGCTCACGAAGGACGCGGCGAAGCAGTCGATGTCATCGAGATTCAGCGCGCCCGACCCGTCGCAGTCGGCGCCTTCGAAGTCGCTCGCCAAGAACGCGGCGACGAAGCAGTCGATATCGTCCACGTTGAGCGCGCCGTTGTTGTCGCAGTCGGCGAAGCAGGCGGACGCGCCGAGCAGGAACCGGAGCGCATCGGGCAGACGCGCCCGCCAGGCGGCCTCGTTGTGCCCCTGCCCGACGCCGATGACGGATTTGAAATCGATGTCCTCGAGGTACCCGATCTGGAGCGCGACGTCGCGCATCGCGTTGAGGTTGTCCACGCCGAGCTCGGCGGTGCCGTGGTCCTGATACCACCGCTCAACGACGAACGGGCGGCCGGCCTGCTGCACGAACTGGATGAGCCGCCCGTCGTCCCACCAATACGACGAACTGAGGCAGGCGGCCCGCGTCCAGGTGAGGTACTCGGTGTGCAGCGCGTAGGCCGACAGCAGCCCGCCGAGCGAGCTGCCGGCCATGTACCGGTCGGAGCGGTCCGGGCGTGTGCGGTAGCGGGCATCGATCTCGGGGATCAGCACGTCGCGCAGGGCGGCGAGGTAGGCGTCCGCCCCGCCCCCGCCGAACTGATCGTCGGGCCAGGGGGTGTACTCGTTGATGCGTTGCGAGCCGCCGTTGTCGATGCCGACGACGATGACGGGCGGGATCTCGCCCGCGGCGATGAGCGCTTCGCAGGTCTCGTCCACGCCCCATTCGCCGGCGAAGCTCGTCGCGTCGTCGAAGAGGTTCTGGCCGTCGTGCATGTAGAGGACCGGGTACCGGTCCGTCGTGTCGTGATACCCGGGCGGGAGGTACACCCAGACCCGCCGGCCGTTCAGGAACGGCGCGTGCGTGAAGGTCGTCACGTCGCCCGTGATGGTGGACGACGACCCGCCCGCCCACGACGCGACGGTGTGATCGACGGTCTGCGCGCCCGTGGGCGTGAGCGTGCGGTTGGGGATCTCCTCGCCGCTGGGCCCCTTCTCGACGGTCTCCCACGACCCTTGCGTGAACTTGTACTGGATCGGCGAGCCCGCGGGCAGGTCGAGGGTGATCGACCAGCGCCCGTCGGGGAGTTCGGTGAGCGCGTGCGCGGGTGAGCCCGGGTTCCACCCCTGGAAGCTGCCCGCGATGTGCACCGGGCCCTCCGTGCCCGAGGGCACGGCGACGCGGAACGTCACATCCGCCGCGGCAACGGGCGAGGCTGTCCAAAGGAGTCCGGCGGTGAAGCAGCAGAGCGTGATGAAGGAGCGCATGGGATCAGTATCCGGGAATGGAGCCGCTGGGGCAAGAAAATCGGCGGGTCAGTTTGGCAGCGTCATGAGCGCGGCGCCGCCCATCAGCCGAGCCGAAACGCCCGCGTCCGATTCGTCGATCAGCGTGGACCCGAGGCGGCCGTCCATGTTGAAGAGCGCCACGGTGTCCGCGTCTGCGCTCAGCCGACGCTGGGGCTTGAAGCGCTGACCCGAGTAGACCGCCCGGCGTGACACGCGGAAGGCGTCGATCTGGCCGGCGAAGTGGCTCATCGCCGAGCCCGCTCCGGTGACGTCTGCGCCGACGAGGAAGGGCAGTGCATTCCTGGTCCGCGTCCCCGACGCGTCCGCCCGCGCCGCCAACGTGCCGTCCAGGTACAGCCGGATCTCCGAGCCGTCGAACACGCCCGCGACGTGGTGCCACACGCTGGGATCGACGGCGGAGTCGGGGTCCATCGCGGCAACGCGGTACCGCCCGTCGAGATGCACGGAGAACTCGGGCCTCCCGCGGTTCATAAAGATGCCGTACTCCGACGCCTCGGTCTTCGCGATCAGCCCGACGCGGTTTGAGAAGCGCTCGGCGCGGAACCAGCACTCGATCGTGAACGGGCCGTCGGGCACGTCCAGCGCCGCGTTGGGGATCTCGAGATACCCCGTGGATCCGTCGAGGGAGAGCACGCGCTCAAAATCGGGCCGTGGCGGGGCGTGCAGGCGGAGGTCCGCGGGCACGACCGCGTCGCTCGGCGGGATCGGGTACCGGAACGCGCTGGTGAGCAGTTCCATGCTGGCGGTGATCGTCATGTCGTCGTACGCGCCGCCGAGCTCGCCGGACTGCCTGCCCACGACGAACTCGAACGCGACCGTCTCGCCCGGCGCGAGCGTCGTGTGCGCGTGATCGGGCAGGGCGTACCACCGCCCGTCCATGCTGTCGGGCAGCAGCGTCGCCTCGACCGGGTACTCCGTCGGATTCGAGACGGTCGCGGTGACCGAGCCGATGGCCGAGCCGTTCGAGGCGACGGGGATCCGCCCCTCGATCACCGGCGCGTTGCCCGCGAGCCGCGCGGCGGCGTCGGTAAGGTCCTCCGTCAGCTCGCGCGGGTCGAGCGCGGCGCCGACGGGTATCGCCGCCGTCGCGATCTGGTCCTGGCGCACCGTGACGATGTTGTAGTGGTGCAGCTGCCCGGCCCGCGGGACGGTGCCCCCCTGGTGCCCGCCGACCGTCGCGAGCGCGAAGTACTCGATCCCGTCGTCCTGCTGGTACTTCATCCGGTGGATGTGCCCGGCAAAGACCGCGGACACGTTGCCGGCGTCTACGAGGACCTTGTGCACCCGGTCCCAGTCGTCGCCGTAGTTGCCCCGGCGCCAACGCGGGTGATGCAGGAAGACGAACACGTGGTCGGCGTCGCTCGCCTTGTCGAGCGTCTCCTCGAGCCACGCGAGCTGCTCGGGGCTCATCCGCTGCGACTCGGGCAGGTTGAAGTTCTTCACCCCCGTCTCCGGGTTGCCCTCGTCCGTGTAGAGCGCGATGAACCAGCAGTTCTTGTGCTCGAAGGCGTACCACAGGGGCCCGAAATGCAACTCGTACTTGTCTTCGTGTTGGTTGGCCGGCATGTCCGGGTCGCTGAGCGGACGCCAGTACGTGTCGTGGTTGCCCGCGACGGGGAACCACGGGCAGATCAGTTCGTCCATGATGGACTTGAACTCGCGCATCTCCGCCATCCAGCGATCCGTCGAGTTTGTGTACCCCTCGATCATGTCGCCGACCGTCATGACGAGATCGGGCTCGAGCAGGTTGGTATCGCGGACGGCGTCCTTCAGGACCGCCACGCCCTCGGCGGGCCCGCCGGTTCGGTCGCCGAACACCACGAAGAAGAACGCGTCCTCCTCGCCTGGCAGCGGCAGCTTGATCGGGCTCGGCCGGTTCGTGGTAAACCGCGCCGGGTCGTGCTCAGCCGGGTGCTTGTCGTTGTGCGGGTGCTCGTGCCGCGTGTGGTGCCGGTCTTGCCAGTGGGGGGGCTCGCACGCCGCGGAACCGGCGAACAGCGACGCGGCGGTGACGATCCAGGCGACTCTCATCGGGGCGCTCCTCAAGCCTCGGCGGACCCCGGCAGTCTACCGGGCCCGCCGACCATCCCGGCTGCGGATCACGAACTCTTCACACAACGCCCGTATCGTTGCGCGAACGTGCCTCACGACCACGACCATCCCGACCCGCCCCCAAATCCGCCCGTGGTGCTGTTCGACGGCGTCTGCAATCTTTGCAACGCCTCGGTCGCGTTCATCCTCAAGCACGAGCGGGGCCCGACGCTCCGGTTCGCAGCGCTCCAGTCGGACGCGGGACAATCAATGCTTGAAGCGATCGGGCGCGATCCGGATCAGCTGGACTCGATCGTCCTGGTCGAGGGGCAGCGCGCGTGGGAACGATCGGACGCCGTGCTGCGCATCGCGGGGCATCTGCGCGCCCCGTGGCGATGGACGCAGGCGCTGACCGCCGTGCCCCGCTGGATCCGCGACCCCGTCTATCGTGGCATCGCTCGTCATCGGTATTGGCTGTTCGGGAAGCGCGACGCGTGCATGATGCCAACCGATGCTGTTCGCGAGCGGTTTGTGGAGCGATCCGCGTGAGCGAGGCGCCCGATCGCTATCGTCACGCGGCGCCATGACCGGTCGATCCCCCGAACAACCCGAACCCGCGCCGTGGGTTTTCCGGCTCGCGCGGCTGATGGACTCGGAGTTTCAACTCCCGGGGACGTCCGTGCGCTTCGGGCTCGACCCGATCATCGGGCTGCTGCCCGTCGTGGGCGACACGGTGACGCTGGTCATCGGGACGTTGATCATCCGGGAGGCGATCCGCCAACGCCTCCCTCGGCGCGTCATCATGAAGATGCTTGTCAACCTGGGCATCGACTGGCTGGTCGGCTTGTTGCCGGGGATCGACATCGTGTTTGACGCCGCGTTCAAAGCGCACGAGCGCAACGCCGGGCTGCTGCTCGAGCACGCTCGCGGGGGATCTGAGATCTGAATGGAGCCGGGGGGAATCGAACCCCCGTCCCGGAACGGTCAGCACGGCGCCTCTACGCGTGTAGTCGCTGATTTAATCTCGACGCTCGCCCGGGCAGCGACACCCTGGCTTCGCGTCCAGCCGCCTGGAACCTCCTCGCCAGCACGCCAGGAGGCGCCACGTGCTGACCAGCCCGATGATCATGATCCCACGCCCCATCGGGCGTCAGGCGCGGGATCCACGGCTGTATTAAGCCGCGAGAGCGAACTGCGGTTCGGCAGTTATTGTGGGTGCGTGCTTTTTACGAGGCCAGCACGCCCCTCGACGCGCCACGCCGAGCTTTCTCCCGTCCGGTCGAATGCCGTATCGGCCCCAACTTGTCAATCGCCCGGCAACCGCCGAGCCATCAACATCATACGCACAGCACGCGCTCCCGGTTCGCGCCCCGTCACACGGCCGCGCACGCGCCCGCACGACGTACACTTGCCTCAGAGGGGACCATGACGCGGCCGGGCCACACCATCGGAGACACCGTTGCCTGGATCGGGCTTGTCTGCGGCCCGCTCTTCGCGCTCGGCGCCTACCTCGCCCTCCACGAGCTCGATCACCCCGCCCGCGCCACCGCCGCGATGGCCGTTTGGATGGCGACCTGGTGGCTCACCGAAGCGATCCCGCTCAGCGCCACCGCGCTCCTGCCGCTGGCGTTCCTCCCGCTCGCGGGCGTCGCCGATCTCCGCGCCGCCGCCGGCCCGTACGCCAACCCGCTCATCCTCCTCTTCTTCGGCGGGTTCGTGCTCGGGCTCGCGATGGAACGCTGCGACCTGCACCGCCGCATCGCGCTGATCACGCTCCGGCTCGTCGGGACGTCGCCCCCGCGCCTCGTCGCCGGCTTCATGCTCGCGACCGCGCTCATGAGCATGTGGGTCTCGAACACGGCGACCGCGCTGCTCATGCTCCCGATCGCGGTCTCCGTGCTCGCCCAGCTCACCGACGGCGCGCCCGAGCCCGACATCGCTGAAGGTCGCCGCACCGGCGCAAATTTCGCCCGCTGCCTGCTCCTGGGCATCGCCTACGCCGCGTCGGTCGGTGGCGTCGCGACCCTCGTGGGCACCCCCCCGAACCTCGTCCTCGCCGCCTTCCTCGACGACCAGTTCGGCACGGACCTCTCCATGGCCCGCTGGATGCTCGTCATGGTGCCGACCGCCGCCGTCTTCATCCCGCTCATCTGGCTCGGGCTCACGCGCGTGATCTACCCCATCCGCGTGGACGCGATCCCGGGCGCCCGCGAGCTCGTCCGCGACCGACTCAGCGCCCTGGGCCCAATGTCGCGCGCCGAGTGGACCGTCTTCACCGTCTTTCTCTGCACCGCGCTGCTCTGGATGACGCGCCCGCTCATCAACGATCTGGGCGACTCGGTCGGCTGGGCGCCCCTCGCCTCGCTGGGCGACCCGACCATCGCCGCCCTCGCCGCGCTCTCGCTCTTCGTGATCCCAACGAACGCTCGGAAGCGCACCTTCGCGATGGACTGGACCACCGCCGAGCGCGTGCCGTGGGGGATCCTCATCCTTTTCGGCGGCGGGCTCTCCCTCGCCGCGTCCATCTCCACCACCGGGCTCGATGCCTCCATCGGCGAGTCAATGACGGGTCTGCGCGGCGTCCACCCGCTCGTGGCGATCCTCACCGTCACCGCCGCCGTCGTCTTCCTGACCGAGCTCACGAGCAACACCGCGATGGCGACGGCGGCGATGCCCGTCCTCGCCGCCGCCGCCCCCGCGATCGGCGTCGAGCCCGAGCGCCTGCTCATCCCCGCCGCGATCGGTGCGAGCTTCGCGTTCATGCTCCCCGTCGCGACGCCGCCCAACGCGATCATCTTCGGCTCCGGGCGCATCCGCATCGCGGACATGGCCCGCGCCGGCTTCGCGTTCAACCTGCTGGGTATCGTCCTCGCGACCGCCGTCGCGTACCTCGCGACCGACCTGATCCTCCCCTCGTGAGGGACGCACCATGAATGTCGCCGTCATCATCCCCGCCGCCGGCTCTTCCGAGCGCTACATCGCCGCCGCCCGCGCCGAGGGCAACGAGTCAGCGCGCTCCAAGCTCGATGAAGACCTCGGCGGCCAGCCCGTCCTCCACCGCACCGTCGAGCTCTTCACCAACCGCGACGGGGTCGGCGCGATCATCGTCGCCGGCCCCGCCGACGAACCGGAGATGGACGCCTTCCGCGCCCGCCACGCCGACAAGCTCGCCATCCTGGGCGTCACGATCGTCCCCGGGGGCCAAGACCACCGGTTCGAATCGGTGGGCGCCGCCCTCACGCACGTCCCGGATTCGTGCACGCACGTCGCCGTCCACGACGCCGCCCGCCCCGGCGTGCCGTCGCCGATGCTCGACCGCCTGTTCGACGCCGCGAACCACCACCCCGCCGTCATCCCCGCGCTCCCCATCGCGGACACCATCAAGCGCGCCGCGTCCGCCCCCGAGCTCAACCCGCCCGCCGACCCGCTGGCCAACATCCTCGGCGACACCGACGCGAACACACCCGACGCGTGCAAGGTCACCGAGACGCTCGACCGGTCGGACCTCGTTGCCGCCCAGACGCCGCAGATCTTCTCCCGCGCGTTGCTCGCGCGCGCCTACGCGCAGGACAACCTCGCCAGCACCGACGACGCGTCCCTCGTCGAGCGCCTGGGCGAGCCGGTCCTGGTCGTTGAGGGCGACGTCCGCGCGATGAAGATCACGACGCCCGCGGACCTCCGCGCGCTGCGCGCCATGCTGAATCTCAAAGGACCCGCCGAGCGCGCATCGCACAAACGCTTCTGATCAGCCGGCGTCCCCGTCGGCGACCAACGCGCTCCACGCCATCCCGTCCGGGCTCTTGCGCGTGTCGAACCGCGTCCGGATCGTCAGTGATTCCAGATCGATCACCGTCACGGTGTCCGCGTTCGTGTTCGCGATGAACGCGACGTCACCCTTCGGCGGGATCAGGATCCCGATCGGCACCGGCCCGCCCATCGTGAACATCCGGTCCTCCTGATCGTCCGCCGCCCGGTCCGTCATCGGCACGCGCGCCACCTCGCGCTTCGATTCGGCGTCGAACACCGCCACCTCGCCCGACATCGCGCACGAGACCAGCACGCGCCCCCCGTCGGGCGTGAACTTCGCCCGGATCGGGAACCGCGCGCAGGGCAGCGTCTTGGTGATCTCCAGCGTCTCCGAATCGATCACGCTGACCGTGTCCGCCTCGCGGTTGGTCACCCAGATCTCCGAACCGTCAGGCGCGATGTCGATGCCTTCCGCGCCGGCACCCGTGAACACCGCCCCCAGGTTCTCCCCCGTCGCCAGATCGAACGCGACGATCGTGCCCGACGCGATGTTCGAGACGAACGCCCGCGATTCGTCCGGGCTCATCACGACCATGTGCCCAGCGTTCTGGTCGTGCTCGAGCTCCGCGACGATCTCGCCACGCTCAACGTTGACGATCACCAACGCCTTCCGCTGCTCGCTCGTCACCGCAACGCGCTGCCCGTCGTCGAAGTACTCGATCCCGTGCGGCCTGACGTGCTCGCCCAGGTCGATCGTGCCGACGATTTCTCGTGCGGTCAGATCGATCACGGTCAGCGTGTTGCCCGGCGTCTGGTCGCCGTAGTCGGCGACGACCGCCGTCCTCCCATCGGGCGACACCGCCGCCTCGTGCGGCCCAACACCCGTGGGCAGGTACGCGAGCTCGCGCCCGGTCGCCGCGTCGAACAGCGACGCCGACGCGTCACTCTTGTTGAGCACGACCAGCGTGCCCTCCGCCGCCCACGCGCTCGATGCGAACCCAACAACCGCCGCCGCCGCGACACACAACCGCACCATCCGCATGCCTCACCTCGCGTTCCATCGGCCGACTCGGCCAACGCACGAAGCTACCGCGGACCGGGCGCGCGGGTTGCCGAACGCACGAATCTGGACGGGGCTGGGCCCAGGCGGCGCCGCTCAGCGGTACCGGCGGACCACGCCCTTCACGATCCCCTGCACCTGGCAGAACTTCACGCGGATCGCGTCGAAGTCCGGGTTCGCCGGCTGCAGACGGATGTGATCCGCCTCCTTGTAGAACGTCTTCAAGGTGGTCGAACCGTCCTCCAGGAGCGCCACGACCCGGTCGCCGTTGCTCGCGACCTGGGCCCGCTCGAGCAGGATGATGTCGCCGTCGAGGATGCCCTCGTCGCGCATCGACTCGCCCTCGACCTGCAGCGCGAAGAGCGACTGCGCGGGGTCCGTCGCGCCGAGGATCTCGGCGAGATCGATCTCGTCCGTGTCCTCGACCTTCTCGATCGGGTAGCCCGCCGCGATCTTCCCGACCAGCGGGTACCGCAGCGGCCTGGCCTCATCGGGGACGGCGATCCCCTCAGCGATCGACAAAGAGCGAGCCTTGTTCGCCTCGCGAACGAGCGCGCCTTTCTTGATGAGCGCCTCGACGTGCTCGAACACCGTGACCTTGCTGACGCCGATTTCGTCGGCGAGCTCCTGCATCGTCGGGGAATAGCCACGACGAACCCGAGAGTCGCGGATCAGCTGCAGAATGCGAAGCTGCTTGGGCGTCAGATTCATGACGCGCCTCCTTCATTCGACCGGACGCATCACGCCCGGCACGGGTGATCTGGTCGCGGCCGGCGCCGTCGCCGCCCGCTTCGAGGGTCCGGGCAAGCGTGCACGCCCGCGTCATCGCGACCCTCAAGTCTCGTTCCTGTCCCGCCAGCGCCCGCTCCGCCGCGGACACCAGCCCCGCCTGCGCCGCCAGCGTTCCGGCACGCGCTGACCCGATCCTCGCCGGCTGCGCTGACACGGTGTCGCCCGTCTCCGGTCCGGCGTCCGGCCGCGCACCGCCCGCGCGCCACGCGACCATCGCCGCGCCGTCCGCGCCCTCGAACTCGTCCACGAACGACCCGCCCGGCCCGAGCCGAACGAGCGCCTCGGGCCCGCCATCTCTGCCGAGCTCTCCGAGTTGTGACATACTGTTCAGAGTCATTCTCATATTCGATCGGATCCAGTTCACGATCTGTGATCCAAACGAAATCCTATCGACTGAAACCCGGTCAGTCAAGCTATTTATCCGCACAGCACCCGTATCTGGATGGCGATCGCCATCAAACTTGGTGCAAACCACAGAGACATCACTCAAACTTGAGTGAACGGGCGTCCGCTTGCGAGTCACATCGTCCATGATCTTCCCAATCGGAGATTATCCGTTTGGGAAGTGAACGGATATCCAAGTCGGACCTGAATCCGATCAAAAACCTCTCAAACCCGCCCGGATGACCCGTCAGGCCCGTTCGAACTGCGAGCCCGTCCGCCGCACACGTCCGAGAACCTCAAGGACCGTCATCTCGGCCCGAACAGCCGCGGCGTCGATGCCCGTCCCCCGCGCGATCTGGTCCAGCGTGCGGGGCTCGGCCAGCGCGTCCACGATCGCCGCCTGCACGCCACTCAATCCGGGGTCCGCCTGAACAGGGCGGGCCGATTCCCGGGCTCCGCCGGGCGTTCGCGCCGGGTCGGCGGTGACGGCGGCGTGGGTCCCCTGGAACTGGTGTCGCGCCGCCCGCTCGAGCTGCTCGATCACGTGCGCCGGGTCCGTCACCAGCGCCGCCGCCCCATCTCGGATGAGCTCGAGCGATCCTCGGCTGGCGTTCGAGTCGGCACGCCCGGGCAGCGCCATCACCTCGCGCCCGTGGTCCTCCACCGCGTGCCGCGCCGTGATCAACGCGCCCGAACCCTCGCCCGCCTCGATGACCAGCACGCCCAACGAGAGCGCCGAGATGATCCGGTTGCGGGCCGGGAAGTTCTGCGCGTCCGGCGGCGTGTCCATGGGCAGCTCGCTGATCACCGCGCCGCGGCCGTCCGCGATCGCGTCATACAGCTCGGCGTGCTCGGGCGGGTAGCACTTCGCCAGTCCGCACCCGAGCACCGCGATCGTGCGCCCGCCCGAGCGCATCGCCGCCCGGTGCGCCGCGGCGTCGATTCCCCGCGCCCCGCCCGACACGATCGTGAGCCCGGACCGCGCGAGCACACCGGCGAACCGCTCGGCCTGCTCGACCCCGTACGCCGTGCACGAACGCGACCCGACGATCGCGACGGGGTGCCGATCGTCCTCCTTCGCGCGCAGCTCGCCGCGCACCATCAGCACGGGCGGCGCGCCGGGGGCCTGCGACAAGAGCTCCGGGTAGCCTTCGTCCTCGATCGACACCACGTGCGCGCCAACGTCGGCGATCTTCCGGAGCTCATCGTCCACCGCGGCGTCCGCGGCGCGCATTCCCTCGGCGGCCCGGCGCGCCATCACATCCCCGATGCCGCGCACCGTCGCCAGGTCCCTCGGGCTCGCGCCGAGCACCGCCCGAGCGCTGCCGAACGCCTCGACCAGCCGCGCGATCCGCACGGGCCCGAGCCCCTTGATGAGAGTCAGGCGCAGGAGGTCGCGCGCCGCGTCGCTCGCCAACGGGCGGCCCATCACTCGGGCCCGATCCCGATCAGCACGCGTTCATAGGCCGCGTCCGGCGACCGGTCGTCGTGCTCGGCGATCCGCGCAAAGACCTCGATCGGCTCCTCGATATCGATCGTCGTCGCCGCCGACAGGTTCGCGATCTGCTGCGTGTAGATCAGCCTCGGGTCGGGTCGGCGCAGGGTCACGAGCGCCCGCGTCGGGCCGGGGGCCTCTTCCGCCCGGTCGAACTCAAGCCGCCAGCCCGGGTTGGGCGCCTGCGCCGTGACGACGTGGACGTGGTCCGTCGCCGTCAGCCCCATCGGGGGCCCTCGGAAGGTGCGGTCCACCGCGATGGTGGGCTCGTCGGACCCGAACAGCGAGCACCCACCCAGGGGCGCGAGCCCCATCGCCGCGATGACCGCTGTCGTTGCACGCGTTGCCTTCCTCATGCCGATGCCCTCCCGAATGCTGCCGTATGGTACGGCGGCCCACGCCGGGCGTTCGGGGAAGGGTCGGTCCTCGGGCGAGCGTGGAGATCGGGGTTCTGACCGTGACGTTCCGAGACATCCCGCGATCGACGCTCGTCGTCGCCGTGCTCACCGCGGTGGTCTTCACGCTCGTGGGCGTGGTGAGCTGCTCGATCAGCCAGACCACCCCGACGGGCGTCGCCCGCGCGACCCCGCCCACCGACGAGCCCGACATCCGCGTCCGCGTGCAGCGGCGCACCACACTCGCGACCGTCGCGCTCGAGCCCGCGTACGAGACGAGCACCGCGGCGGGCCTGCTCGGGCTGCGCTGGGAGACGCCGTCGGGCCCGCGCGGGGCGGACGCGATCGCGGCCCCCGCCGAGATCACGGTGTCGGGCGGCGCCGTCGTCGTCCGCACGCCCACGGGCGAGACGTTCGCGCACCTGCCGGGCCAGCCTCTCACCATCGCGGCGCCCGCGGGCGGGATGCTCACCCTCGACGGCGCCGCGATCCCGGGCGCGTTCACCATCCACCCCGGCTCGTCCGACGATTCGGGCGCGGGCGTGTTCGACGTCGTCGCGAGCATGGGCATCGAGACGTATCTGCCCGGCGTCGTCGCGAAGGAGCTCTACCCGACCTGGCCGCTCGCGGCGTTCCAGGCGCAAGCCGTGTGTGCTCGGAGCTACGCGCTGCACGAGCGCGCCCGGGCGCGCGGGCAGGGCCGGCACTACGACGTCGAATCGACGACGCAGGACCAGGTGTTCGGCGGCGCGACGGACCTCGCCGTCGCCCACGACGCCGTCGAGTCCACCCGCGGGCAGGTGCTGACCTACCGCGGCGAGGTGCTGCGGGCGTACTACTCGAGCACGTCGGGCGGGCGGGCCGCGTCGGCGGCGGACACCTGGCCCACCGGGCCCGGGTTCGAGTTCAACCTGCTGCCCCCGCTGCAGGCCGCCGAGCGCGAATACGCCGATGAGAAAAGCCCCGCCTACCGGTGGGAGCGTCAACGCCGAACCGCCCGCCTGAGCCTGCGCCTGCGGCGCTTCGGCGAGGAGCAGGGCAAGCCCGTCAAGAACATCGGGACGCTCGTCTCCATCTCGACCATCGCGACGAACGCCGTGGGCAGACCATCGTCGTACCGCATCGTGGATCACCGCGGGCGGACGTTCACGCTGAGCGCCGAAGACTTGCGGTTGGCGTGCAACTGGCCCGTGCCCGGCGTGCCGGACGTCACCGCCAAGCAGCGCGTGCGGTCGGGCGACATGGTCGTCTCGGTCGGCGCCGATGTGACGACGATCGCCGGCCGCGGGTTCGGGCACGGCGTGGGGCTGTGCCAGTACTCCGCCGCCGAGTTCGCCCGCCAGGGTCGCTCGTACCGCGACATCGCGCTGCACTTCTACCCCGGCGCCGAGCTGCGCCGGTCGTACCGCTAGACCCGGTCGCGGCTCGTGGATGGGCCTGTGCTGATACTCGTGGGTTGTCGCGTTACACCGTCAGGTCGATCATCGCGCCGATGGGCGACATGACGCGGTGGACCGTGCGTACGTCCGTGCGTTCGGTCGGTTCAGGACGCGTGGCCGGGGGCACATCGCCGATGTCGGGCCAGCCGAGATCGGTCGGCTGCGCCCACGGGTCGCGCCCGGGCGCGCGCTCGAACGTGTCCGTCGGCTCGGGCCTGCGGTGCGGCGCCGAGCGGTGCACCTCGTTGCTCGCGCGCAGGAAGTCTTGGAACGGCACCGATCCCGGGGCCGCGTCGAAAGGGTCCGGCGCGGGCGCCTTGGGCGGGGCCGCGGGCGGCGGCAGATGCACGGGCGCGGGATGGATCGGGACGATGGACACCGACAGCCCCGCGGCACATGCCCTGCCACAACGGTGCGTCCGAGAAATCCCGCTCGGATTGACGCCACGCGTGCGGACGCGGGGCCGGTTGTTCGGGCCCGTTGCACATGGTCAACGCCGGCGCTGCCCGTACCATCCGCCCGTGCGGACGAGCGACCTCGAATACGACCTCCCGGCGGGCCTGATCGCGACGGAGCCCGCGTCGCCGCGCGACAGCGCACGCCTGATGGTGGTCTCCCGGACCGATCCCACGATGCTCGAACACCGGGCCGTCCGCGACCTTCCCGAGTATCTGAGCGCGGGCGACCGGATGGTCTTCAACGCGACGCGGGTGCTGCCCGCGCGGTTCCGGGGTCGGAACCTCGACACGGGCGGCCACGTCGAGGGGCTCTACCTGCGCGATGCCGAGGCCGGCGCGGACGGCCGCCCGCGGTGGGTCGCGATGCTCAAGGCGCGTCGGTTCCGCGCGGGCCGGCGGGTTGGGCTCAACGACGCCGCGGGCGATCACACCGGCGTCGAGCTCGAGCTGATCGAGCGCTGCGAGGCCGAGCCCGGCGCGTGGGTCGTCGCGGTCGAGGGTGGCGGGGGGGCGAGCTCGCCCGAGATCCTGGAGCGCGCGGGGCTCACGCCGCTGCCGCCGTACATCCTCAGCGCGCGGAAGGAAGCGGGCGCCGCGATCGCGGAGTCCGACGACCGGGCCCGCTATCAGACGGTGTTCGCGCGGGCGGACGCGTCGGCGTCCGTCGCGGCGCCGACCGCCGGGCTGCACTTCACGCCCGAGCTGCTTGAGCGGATCGATGCGAAGGGCGTGTCGCGCGCTGAGGTGCTGCTCTCGGTCGGGCCCGGGACGTTCAAGCCCGTCGAAGCGGACGATCTGGCGGACCACGACATGCACGCCGAGTGGTGCTCGCTCGCCGAAGCGGGCCCCGGCGTGCTCAACCCCGCGCCGGGCCGACGCATCGCGGTGGGGACGACGTGCGTGCGGACCCTCGAAGCGTTCGCCGCCTGGCGGGCGGACCACCCGGGCGACGACCCGCCCGCCTGGATGGAGACCGACCTGCTTATCGCGCCCGGGCACGAGTGGGCGGCGGTGGATGGCCTCATGACGAACTTCCACCTGCCCCGGTCCACGCTCCTCGCGCTCGTCGCGGCGATGTTCGACGGGGGGATGGATCGCGTCCGCGCGATCTACGCCGAGGCGGTCCGCGAGCGGTACCGGTTCTTCTCGTTCGGCGACGCGATGCTGATCCTGCCCTGACCCCGCGCGCGCCCCCCGGGAACGAGCCCCGAGCGTCAGCGACGGGCCCAGATTCACACCCGCATTCCCACCCCACGCGCTCCGGGCTAATCTGTGGGATCGAGCGCCGGTGCACACGACGGAGCGTGCCCGCCGATGATGCATGCCGGGAGGCGGCGATGGACCTGGGCGAGCTGATCAACGCGGCGAACGCCCGGTGCGTGCGCGGCGACCCCGCGGGCGTCCGCGTCTGCGACATCACCGAGGACTCGCGCACCGCCGTGCCCGGGAGCTTGTTCATCGCCCGACGCGGGCTGACGCACGATGGGCGCGCCCACGCCGCCGCAGCTGTCGAGTGCGGCGCCGTCGCCGTGCTGACCGACGACCCCGAGATCGAGCTGGGGAGATTCCCCGGCGCGGACCCGTGCGTGGTGCTTGCCGACGACGTGGCGCTCGCCGGGGCGCGCGCCGCCGAGCGGTTCTACGGCGAGCCTTCTTCGAAGCTCGCGCTCGTCGCCGTGACCGGGACCAACGGCAAGACGAGCGTCGCGCACCTCGTGCACCAGATTCTGAACCACGCGGGGATGCGGTGCGGGCTCGTGGGGACGGTCGAGATCGACGACGGGCGCGAGGTCGCGGCCGCCAGCATGACCACGCCCCCCGCGACGGAACTGAGCCGAACCCTCGCGACGATGGTGGACGCGGGGTGCCGAGCCTGCGCGATCGAAGCGTCCAGCCACGCCCTCGACCAGCGCCGCTGCGACGGGCTCGCGATCGACGTCGGCGTCTTCACGAATCTCACGGGCGACCACCAGGATTACCACGAGACGATGGACGCCTACGCCGCGGCGAAACGCCGGCTGTTCGAGATGATCCCCGCGGACGGCGTGGGCGTTTTCAACGAGGCGGACCCGGCGGGCGCCTCGATGGCGTCGGCGATGCCCGCGGGCGCGAGCCGCCGCTGGTGCGCGCCGGGCGAGGGTGATTGGAGCGTCCGCGTGACGGACGCGTCGCTCGACGGGCTGACGCTCGAGATCGGCACGCCGGCGTACGCGGTGCGCGGGCGGACGCGTCTGATCGGCGCGCACAACGCGATGAACACGCTGGAGGCGATCGCCGCGGCGGACGCGTTGCTCGAGCGCGCGGGGCTGGATGTTGGTCAGCGGGAGCGCGAGATCGCTGCGGCACTGCCCACGTTGCACGCGCCCACGGGCCGGCTCGAGCGGGTCGCGCCGAGCGATTTGGGCCCGCACGTGTTTGTGGACTTTGCGCACACGGACGACGCCCTCCGCGCGGCGCTCGAGTCCGCCCGGCGGATCGTGCCCGAGGGGGGCGCTCTCTGCGTGGTCTTCGGGTGCGGCGGCGTGAAGGACACCTCCAAGCGCCCGCGGATGGGCGCCGTCGCCGAGTCGCTGGCCGACCGCGTCGTCGTGACGAGCGACAACCCGCGGACCGAGCCGCCGAACAAGATCATCGATCAGGTGCTCGCCGGGATGACCGCCGATGCGCGCCAGCGGGCGCACGTGCACGCGGATCGGCGTGCGGCGATCGCGGCGGCAATCGCCGAGGCGGGCGAGCGGGATGTCATCGTCATCGCGGGCAAGGGGCACGAGCGCGAGCAGGAGGTCGCCGCGATCGACGGCGGCGTGATGCGCCTGCCCTTTGACGACGTGCACGAAGCGCGAGCGGCGCTCCGCGAGCGCCGCCTGCGCGCGGGGAGCCCGGCGTGACGTTCTGGACGCACGAGTCCATCCGGACCGCGGCCGGCGCACGCTGGCTCGCGCCGCCGCCCGAGCGCATCGAGAACCACCCGGCGGGCGTCTCGATCGACACCCGGACGCTCGCGGCGGGGCAGGTCTTCGTCGCCCTCGCGGGCGAGCGGGTGGACGGGCACGCGTACCTCGAACACGCGCGCGAAGCCGGCGCTTCGATGGCGCTCGTCGAACGCGAGGACGCGGCCTTGCCCGACGGGCTCCCGGTCGCGGTCGCGCCCGACGGGCGCGAGGCGCTCACGCGGCTCGCCCGCGCGTACCGGGCGGCGTCGCCCAACCTGCGCGTCGTCGGCGTGACGGGCTCGAACGGCAAGACCACGACGGTGCGCCTGATCCACGCCGTGCTCAGCGGGTCGCGGCGCGGGTCGGCGTCGCAGAAGAGCTACAACAACGCGCTCGGGCTGCCGCTGACGATCCTCAACGCCGGGCCGAGCGACCAGTACGTCGTGTGCGAGATGGGCATGAGCACGCCCGGCGAGATCGCGGCGCTCGGGCGCATCGCCCAGCCGGACGTTGGCGTGATCACGTCGATCGGCAGGGCCCACCTCGAGGCGCTCGGGTCCGTCGAGGCGATCGCGCGCGAGAAGGCGTCCATCCTCGAGCACGTGCGCGGCGGGGGCGTGGGCATCGTCCCCGCCGGCGTCGAGGTGCTCGAGCGCGCGATCGAGCGCATCGGATCGCCCCGACTCCTCCGCGTCGGGACGGACGACGCGGCGGACGTGCGCGTGACACACGTGAAGACCGGGGCGCGGGGCGTGGCGTTCGAGCTCAACGGGCGGGCCGCGTTCGAGGTCCCGCTCCTGGGCGCGCACAACGCGCACAACGGGGCGGTCGCCGTCGCGGTGGGTTGGCGGTTCGGGCTGGATGACGACGCGATCCGCGCCGGGCTGGCGAACGCGCGACCCGTTGCGGGCCGGCTGGAGCGTGTGACGCTCGGGCCGCGCGGGGCGCAGATCAAGGTGCTCAACGATTCGTACAACGCGAACCCGGACTCGATGCTCGCTGCGATCGGCACGCTGTGCGAGATGAAGCCGGGCACGGGCGGGCGTCGCGTCGCGATCCTGGGCGACATGCTCGAGCTGGGCGATGACCGCGAATCGGCGCACGCCGAGATCGCCCGGGCGGTCGCGGGGGCTCGGGGGATCCACGCGGCGGTCCTGGTGGGCGACGCGATGCGCGGCGCCGCGGGCGAGGCGGGCGGGAAGGCGACGCCGGGCGAGCTGGCGTCCGACGCCGACGCCGACCGGATCGCGGCGATGGTCGAGCCGGGCGACGTGGTGCTGATCAAGGCGTCGCGCGGGGTGCGGCTCGAGCGGGTCGCCGAGGCGTTGGACCGTCGCTTCGGCGCTCGCCGATAGACTCTCGGCTCGACCGCGGAGGCCGCCCGATCCTGTATCTCCTGTTCCAAGCGATGCGATCCTGGCTCGAGGGCACGATGCTCGGCGGGGTGCTGGGCGTGCTCGACCAGGTCGAGTTCCGCACGCTCGCCGCGGCGGGGCTCGCGTTCGCGACGGTCGTCCTGCTGGGCAAGCGCACGATCCGGTACCTGACGCGTCTGAAGATGGGTGACTCGGGCGAGACGGACGCGGAGGCGCTGCGGGCGCACGCCGCGAGCAAGGCGAACGTGCCCACGATGGGCGGCGTGCTCATCTGCGGCGCGATTTTCCTCGCGACCGTGCTGCTGGCGGATGTCGGGCAGTTCTACGTCCAGCTCGGCTTGCTCGTGCTCGTCTGGCTCACGGTGCTGGGCGGGGCGGACGACTATCTGAAGCTCACCGCCAGCCGGCGCGGGCAGGGGCGCCAGGGCTTGTACGCCTGGGAGAAGCTGGTCTTCCAGCTCGGCATCGGCGTGCTGGTCGGGTTCTTTCTCTACCGGCACGGGGTGGGCGTCGAGCAGCGCGTGAACGAGACGGGCGAGCTCATCACCGTGCTCAACCATCGGACGCTCGAGCACGTCATCAACCTGCCCGGGCAGCGGACGTACGTGCCCGGCGAGCCGAGCTTCGCCGACGGGCTGTTCTTTCTCGGGCGGTGGGCGTTCATTCTCGTCGCGTTGCTGATGGTCGCGGGGATGTCCAACGCGGTGAACATCACGGACGGGATGGACGGGCTCGCGGCGGGCACGTCGGGGATCGTCGCGATCGCGATCGCGCTGCTCGCGCTGATCGCGGGCGCGGAGGGGATCGCACAGCGGCTGCTCGTGCCGTCGATCCCGGTGAGCGACGAGCTGGCGGTGATGGCGGGCGCGATGGCGGGCGCGTGTTTGGGGTTCTTGTGGTGGAACTGCGCGCCCGCGCAGGTCTTCATGGGCGACACGGGCAGCCTGGCGCTGGGCGGCCTGATGGCGTACATCGCGATCGTGATCCGTCAGGAGTTCATCGTGCTGCTCATGGGCGCGGTGTTCCTCATCGAGATCGCGTCGGTCGTCATCCAGGTCGGGTGGTTCAAGTACACGCGGATCACGACGGGCACGGGGCGGCGGGTGTTCCGCGTCGCGCCCTATCACCACCACCTGCACCTGGGCGGGTGGACGGAGAATCAGGTCGTCGTGCGACTCTGGATCGTGACGGTGTTGCTCGCGATCGTCGGGCTCGCGACGCTCAAGCTGCGGTAGACGAGCACTGAGCGATCAGCATTGAGCAGTCAGGGAAGAAAATCTTCACTGCTCACTGCTCACTGCTCACTGCTCACTGCTCACTGCTCACTGCTCACTGCTCACTGCTCACTGCTCATTCCACGAGGATCATCGGGCGCTCGAACGTCACCCGGTCGTGCACCGGGCCGTTCTCGCCGGGCAGGACGGCGAGCGTGATCGTGCCGGCGTCGGCCGGGATCGGCACGAGGACGTCCGCGTGCGGGTCGCTCGCGCGGATCCGCGAGCGTTGGAGCTCGACGGGCCCGTCGGGGGTCTCCACGCTGATCACGACCTCGCAATCGGCGAACATCCCGGGCACGAGCCCGAGCGTGGCGCGGGCCGCGAACCGTGACGTGCCTTCGGGCAGCGCCCATGTCGCGCGGAGCGGGCCCGGGAACGCGATCGATGAGAACGCGTGTGACGCGTGCGCGATCGTCGCCGGCGGCGGCGACCAGCGCCGGTCCCCCGTCGGCTGGTACGCCGGGAACCCGAGCGACGCGAGCGGGCGCGCGCCCGCGGCGGTCGGCGTCAGGCTCACGATCGACTCGAGCGTCGTCTCGACGACCGCGACCGACGTCGAGGCTTCCGAGTCGGAGGGCGCGTCCGTCGCGCTCAGGGAGAGCGTGAGCCGGACGGTCTGGTTCAGGGCGGTGCTGATGTCGGAGACGCCGAACACGGCGCCGTGGTCGAGCGCGACGTGCGTGGTGTGGGGCTGCTCGACGGGGTTCGCGAGCGAGACCCGCGCGACGTCCGTCAGCGCGAGCGTGACGACGCCCGCGTCCGTCTCGATCTCGAGCCGCGGCTGGACCGAGAGCACGTAGCCCGTCGCCCGGTCGCCGTTGCGCAGCAGCGCGACGTCGTCGGCGGTCTTGGCGGGTGCGTCGCCGGCGTCGGGCACGAGCACCAGATCCGAGAGCCGGTCGAGCGGCACGCCGATGGGACCCGAGCCCGGGATCTCGACGATCGCGGCGTCCATCGCCGACTCGGGCGCCAGCCGGTCCACGCCCGCGCCGGGGAGGTGCCCGAGCACGCGCTGTCCGTCCACGAGGTTCACGATGACAGGGATCCCCGTGCGGACGCCGTCGGTGAACCAGGCGTTCGGATCGACCGCGTCGGGGGTGTTCGGCAGGATGGCGGCGATCTCGGCGAGGGGCACGGGCTCGGTGGTGCCGTCGTCGTGCAGGAGCTCGACGGCCGTCGAGCTGATCGCCGCGATCGTGACCTGGCGGGCCCGCAGGGACCGGTCCACGAGGATCCGGTCGATCGGGTCCGCCGCCGCGACGCCCGCGGCGAGCGCGAGGGCCGCGCACGCGGATCGGCGGGTCCAGGCTGGAGCGGCGAACGTCACGGGTGCTCCCTCGGTCGGATCACTTCTGGAAGATCGGTAAATAGCGCTTGGGCATCTGCAGGATGATGAGCGCCATGGCGGTGCCGTAGGACGGCCCGACCGACGAATCGTCCCACGAACCGTCCGGGCGCTGCGATGCGATGAGTTCTTCTCGGACCGCCGGCCACCATTGCGCCCAGTGGTCGGCGCCCGCGAGGTACATCGCCTGCACGGCGTAGTAGTGCCCGTAGAAATAGTGCGCCCGGCTCGGGCGGGCGCGGCCGGGCAGGGCGACCTCCTCGAGGTACGCGAGCCCGGAGTCGATCGCCTCGTCCTCGTAGATGCCCGCGTAGAAGAGGCTCGCGACACCCGCGGCGGACCGGGGCCAGGCACTCACGCCCGTCTCGATCTGGTACTTGAACCCGCCGTCGGGGTTCTGGCACAGGCGGACGTACTCGACGGCGTCGTCGATGACCTCCTTGGAGACCTCGATGCCCGCGTTGCGGGCGCTGCGCAGCGCCATGATCTGGCAGATCGTGACGGACACGTCCGCGTCGTAGGGGACGGGGTTGTAGCGCCACCCGCCCTCGTCGTTCTGGGTGCGCTCGATGAGCCGGATCGCGCGGACGAGCACGTTGTGGATGCGGCGTGAGCGCTCGGTGTCCGCCCCGCCCATGGTCATGCCGTACGCCTCGCCGACGAAGAGCGTCGCGAACCCGTGCCCGTACATGGGCCCGTTGGACGCCTCGGCGGCGATGAGCCCGTTCTCGGCGGCGGAATCGAGCACGAACTCCAGCCCGCGGTCGATGATGTCGCCGTACTCGCCGCGCCCGGGGACGTGCCCGTCGGCCATCAGGGCGAGGCAGGCGAGCGACGTGATCGCGACGTTCTTCCCGAAGCGCCCGCCGGAGAATGAGCCGTCCTCTTCCTGCAGCGTCGCGAGGTGCGCGAGCCCCCGCTGCACGGCGGCATCGAGCTCGGAGGTGATCTCGTTTGCGAGCGCGTTGTTCTGCGCGCCGCCCGCAGGGGCGTCCTGCGCCAGCGCGGGCAGCGCCACAAGCGAAGCGGTGAACGCCGCGGTGAGCCGTGCTCGGTTCATTGCGACTCCTCCTCCGCGAGCCGGCGGTAGTACGACTCGGTCGCCCGCTCGTACAGCGAGCTGTACCGATCGCTCAGCCCTTGGGTGAGCGCATCGCGGAGGCGCTCGGGCAGCGAGCCCCACGCCGCGCCCGTCGCGGCCTGCCCGGGACGCATCTGCACGCCCGTCGAGCTCGACGGCGTCTGCGTGTCCGGGGCGGCCTGGTCCGAGGTCGATTCGCTCGGCTGGGGCTGGGCCTGGGGTTGATTCGGTTGCTGCTGCTGTTGTTGCTGCTGTTGAGAAGAAGAGGACGACGACTGCTGCTGCTGCTGCTGCTGCTGCTGTTGCTGGGCGGCGTCGATGATCTGGTCGAGCAGCGAGACGACGCGCTCCTGCTGCCGCTGCGTCGTGATCGAGACGTCGCTCGTATCGCGCATCCGCG
Source organism: Phycisphaerales bacterium (assembly GCA_040219655.1). Lineage (GTDB taxonomy): Bacteria > Planctomycetota > Phycisphaerae > Phycisphaerales > UBA1924 > BQJQ01. The sequence continues at coordinate 466,850 of JAVJSB010000001.1, forward strand.
CCGCGATCTCGTCCATCAGCGCGGCGGCCTGGTCCAGACGCTCGCCGATCTGCTCGGCGCCCAATTGCCGATCGAGCTCCGCCCGGTCCGCGTCCGCCTCGGCGTCGGTCTCCGCGTCTGGCTCGGCGGGATCATCGAGACCCAGCAGCTCGTCGAGCGTGGGGGGCGACGACCGCTCGGTATCCTGCGCCAGCGCGGCGCCCGCCATCACACCCACGATGCACATCAATCGGAGCACGCAGAAGTCTCCCATCAACCGCCCTCCCCGGGCAAGACCGGCGTCGTCGTTTCGGACACGGACCCACCCTCTGAACCGCTGGAGGGGTCTGGTTGTTCGTTCTCGGGCCCGACGCCGGGCGTGATTTCCGGCATCGGCGCCTCGGGCTGACGCATCTGCTCGATGAGCTCCGCGGCGTGCTGGGCGATATCCGTCTGCAGCGACGCGGCGTCCGCCAGGTCATCGGTGGTGGGGGGCGTCGCGGATTCGTCCAGCGACCGCGTGAGTGACCTCGCCTGCTCCTGCATTGCGCGGAGGACCATGAGCTCGGCGATCGGGGGCACGAGCGGCTGGGGTTCGCCCTGCTGACCGCCCTGCCCGCCTTGCCCGCCCGCGCCGCTCGCCTGAGCGCCAGAATCGAACGGATCGTCCGACGGCTTGGGCCCCGCGAGGGCTTCGACCAGGCTCGCGAGCAGCTCGACGGCGCCCTGCTGCTGGCGCGCCGTCCGATCGTCGGGGGTCCCGGCGCTGAGCGACGCGCCCGCTTCGGACATGAGCTGCTCGAGCCTCCGGTGCGCGAACGAGAACACCCGCGCCTCGGCGATCTCCTCGGCGAGCGTCATGATCTGTGCGACCCGCCCGCGGAGCTCGTCCTGCCGACCGCCGAGTGCGCGGGAGGTGGCCCGCTCGCGCCGCGAAAGCCGCTGGCCCACGAGCGGGGCGGTCTCGGATGTCAGCGCGGCTTGCTCCTCGAGCGCTTCGCGGTAGGCCTGGCGGACCTCGCGGCGCTTGCGGTCCGCCTCGGCTTGCTCGGCCTCGTCGAGCTGCTGCTGCGCCTCGTCGAGCGCGCGGCGGAGCGCCAGCAGGCTCGCCCGCTCGCGCCGATCGATCTCCTGCGCGTTCGGGTTGGCACCGCGGATGATCCCGATCGCGTCGCTCTGCGCCGACGCGGCCCGCCCGAGCAGGTCGGACACGGGCGCGAACGACGGCTCGCTCGCCGCCTCGGTGCGCACGGCGAGCGTGTTGCGGTTCAGCTCGATCATGCCCCGGTCCAGGGTCGCGATGGGCTCACCCGTCTCGAGGCGCTCGAGTTCGCGTTCCTGACGCCGCACGAGCGATTCGATGGACTGCACGATGGAGGCGAGCTGACGCCGCAGCGCCGCGTCGCGCGCCTGATCCGCCTGGTCCAGGCGTTCGAGGACCTCCTCGAGCGACTCGATCGCTTCTTCCTGCTGCTCCTGGGCGAGCCCGGTCTGGTTCTGCGAGAGCTGCTGGGCGGCGTCGTCGAGCTGCTCGGCGAGCTGCGCCTGCCGGGCGCGGGACGCCGCGGCGGACATCGCCGCGGACTGCGCCGGGTCCGCCTCCGCGAGTTCCTCGGCCCGCTCGGCGAGCTCGTCGATCGCGGCCTGCGCCTGCTCGGCGGCCTCCCGCTGACGCTGCGCGATGCGGTCCAGCGCCGCGCGCTCGGCGTTGCTCAGGTCATCGAGCGACTTGCCGACCGTCTCCGCCCGCTGCGCCGCGGTCGCGTCGCGCAGGCGCTGCTGCTCAGTGAGCAGGCGCTCGAACGATCGGCGAACGAGCCAGCCGTCCTCGCCTCGGTCGAGCAGCTCGGCGAGGCGGCCGAGATTGTCTCGGACCGTCCGGCGCGCATCCTCGGCGTCCTGCTGGGCGTCGCGCTGCTCGTCCGATTCCGGCGCGGCGTTCTGGGCCCGGCCCTGCGCGACCGCCGCGTCGTCCGACGCCGCCCGCGCCGCGTCGAGCAGCGCCTCGGAATCACCGAGCAGCCCGCGGAGCGACGGGTCCTCCAGCGCGTTGCGACCCTGCCGATCACGCAGGCGTTCGATCAGCCGGCGCTGCGTCTCGATCCGGTCCGACAGCGCCTCTTGACGCTCGGAGATCGGGGGCGTGCGGTCGACGCCGTCCGCGGCGAGCGCCTCGAGATCGCGTTGCTCCTCATCGAGCCGGACGATCGTCCGCCGCAAGCCGGACAGCTCACCCCGGATCTGTTCGGAGAGTTCTTCCTCCGCGATGACGCGGAGGAGGCGGGTCCGCGAGCGCACCGGTTCGCGCGTCCCCAGCGCGCTGGCGAGTGTGTCGGTCACGAGCGTTTCGATGCGGACCTCGTCGCCCGGGATCAGTTCGAGCGGGCCCAGCTCGAGCATCGTTCGCACCTCTGCGCGAGCGGGCGAGCCCTCGATGGCTTGGTTGAGGATCACCACGGGCTCGCCGGGCTCGGGCGGCGCGCCGGCCGAATCAGTGGGCGGGCGTGCAACCGCGCGCTCGATCGAGAGGCGTGCGACGCCAAGATCGTCGCGACCCTCGGCGACGAGCTCGATCGTCGCGCCCGCGAGCACGGCTTCGTCGTGCATCGGCGTGGTGATCGCCGTCCGCGGTGCTTCGTCAGCAAGCGTGTCGATCGCGATCGTGATCGGGTCGCGCGGCTCGATGCCGTACGCGTCGCGGACCTCGGCGCGGATCGTCGCGCTCGAACGCAGCGTCGCCTCGATGCGGACCGAGTCGCCCGCGGGCTCGAACACCACGGGCCCGTCCGCCGCCGCCGCGAGCGACGCGATCCATGCGGGTTTGTCCTCGATCGGGAGATCTTTGTTGAACACCGCGTCGATCGTGACGCGCGACCCCGCGAGCACCGGGCCCACGCCGATCGCGGCTTGTTCCTCGAACACCGTGGGCCCGCTCACCAGCCCCGCCTGCTCAATCCCGGGCAGCGCGTACATCGGCGGCGTGATCGACACCACCGCGCTCACCATCTCCGGAGGCTCGACCAGGCGCACCCGAGTCGTCTCGGACCGATCATCACTCGTGGTCAGCCAGTACTCGAGGAACACGTCGTCGCCCGCGCGCTGGCGGCCCACAAGCGGGCCCGGTTCGATGAGGCGTTCGAAGAGCGTGCCGTACTCGGGCTCGGCGAGCGGGTCCGTGTCCGCCGTGAGGTGCTCAAACCGTCCCTGATCGGTCAGCATGACCCGTTGCGTCGGGCCCGGGCGTGCGAGCAGGCCGTCGCCGCGCACGATCCGGTAGTGCGCCTCAACCAGCCCGGCGTCAGAACCCGGCGCGCGGACGACCGCCGCGCGGATGGGCAGCGCCGCGTCCGTCGGGTGCACGGCGAGGCGCGTGAGATCGACCACCGGGAACCGGCGCGGCCACTCGGCGTCGGACCAGGGCATGACCAGGCGCGCGAGCGCCGTTTGTGTCGCGCCGGGCCACTGCGACGCGATCACGCCCGCGAAGATCGCGAGCGATCCGACGAGCACCGCCGCCCGCGTCCAGTCGCGCCACCGGATCATGCGCTTGAGGGTGGCCCGGTCGAACGATCCGAGCGCGTCCGAGACGCCGCGGACGCGGAGGCTCGCGGGGAGTTCGTCCTCCGGTGACTTGAGCCGCTCGCGGGCGAGGTCCACGCCGGACGCCGTGCGCCGCCCGATCTCGGGCTTGGGCGCCGCCCGCAGCGCGAGCGTGGTGAGCGACGGGTGGAACCGCAGCGCGGGCACGAGCTCTCGGCGGACGAGCCAGACGAGCGCCGCGACAGCGCCGAACAGCCCGATCCAGCGCACCACCGCGGGCGGCCTGAGGACGAAATCGAGCACCCCGCCCACGATCAGCGCGCCGATCACGCACGAGAGCACCAACGCCGCGGCCCGCGAGATCAGCATCGCCCGCAACGCCCGGCGGAGCCCGCGCAACGCCTCGATCGGCCCGGTCGCCTGCGGTGGGATGTGGCCCGTTCGGCTCATGCTTGCGTCCTACCGGCGCCCCCGCCCGAAGATTCGTGCGACGCGCCCCGCGAGATTGCTCACAGCCGTCGATTCACGACAAATGAATCAATCGGCGTCCGATCCACTCCATCGTCAGCAGCAGCACCAGCACGGCCAGCACCACCGGCCGATCCCAGAGCGTCGCCCACTCAGGGTCGCCCCGGATCACCAGCTCCCGGTTGGGCAGGCGATCGGGCAGCGACGACAATTCTGTGAGCCGGACCACCGCGCCGTTGGTCCGCTCGGCGAGATCCGCGAGCAGCGCGTGGTCCGTCTCGGGGTGCCGCCGCTCGTCGTCCGGCCAGGCGACCGACACCGGCGCCGCGAGATCCATCGCCGCGAGCAGCGGCTCGGTGACCCGCACAACGTACGCCCCCGGCTCGTCCGCGCCCCACGTGCCGGCGTACCGCGCGCGCACGCCCGAGTCGTCCGACCGGGTGAGCTGCACGCGCACCGGCGCAGCGCCGGGGCGCGTCACCTCGGCGCGCACGGTCTGCGGCGCCGCGTCCACCAGTTCCTGATCGAGCAGGTCCACGCGGATCTGCACGCCCGCGCCGACCAGCGCGTCCGAGGGCGACGCCGTCAGCGTGGCGCTCGCGTCGGACTGCCCGAGGCTCGATCGCCCGAGCTGGCGGATGAGGGGCAGCCAGAACCGCTCGGGCAGGTCCTCGCCGCGCCCGTAGCGCCAGCGCCAGATCTCGTCGGTTGCGACGTACGCCACCGCGCCCGCGCCGAACCGCATCGAGAGCACCGCGGGCAGCCCCGCCTCGGCGGGGTCGGCGCGTTGCAGCGCTGCCGACTCGGGCACCGCCCACGCGAGCACCTCGGCGGTCGGTTTCACACGCTCCGGGTCGATCCGCTGCGCCCAGCGCAGGCGCGACCAGCCCGCCGCCGGGTCCGTCAGCTGCGCGGGCCACCCGCTTGCGCTGTCGTCCAGCGCGAGCAAGCCGAGCCGCGCCGCGCCCTCCGCTCGCGCGAGCACGACCGGCTCGTCCCACGAGGGCAACCCCGCGCGGCCCTGCGACACCGAGACGGGCAGCAGGTCCGCCAGCGGCGTGCCCGCCCACGCGCCGGGCGTCGCGCCCTCGCCCGCGATCCAGAGAAGCCCCGCGCCGCGCTCCGCCACGTGCTCACGCATCTGCTCGAGCTGCTCCGGCGCGAGCAGCTCGGGCCGCAGGTCCCCGATCACGATCACGTCATACTCGGTCCACTCGCCCGACGACATCGGCACGCCGTCGATCAAGATGTCGCCCTCCTGCAGATACCGCCGCGCCGATGACAGCAGCAGATTCGACGATGCGATCGATTCCTCGCGCAGGACCAGGTTCTTAAGGTACCGCTGCTCCCACCGCGGGTAGCCGTCGAGGTACAGCAGCCGGAGCGGGCGATCGACGAGCTCGAGGTTCACGTCCCGCGCGTTGTTGTCCTCGATCAGATCCGCCCCGCCCGGGCGCACTCGGACGCTCCAGCCCGCGTTGCCCGCGTCCGCTCGCGCCGAACGCAACGTGAGCTCAGCCGTCCGCGCTTCCGCGGGCGCGTCCACGGGCAGGGCGTCGAGCACGGTTCCCGAGGCGCGATCGACGAGCTCGACCACGGCGCCCGCGAAGGCGCCGTCCCCGCCCCCGCGCGCTTCGAGACGCACGCGGACGGGGATCTGGTCGTCCACGAACGCGCGGGTCGGCGCGTCGGCCCGCACGAGCGCGAGGTCCGTCGCGGGTTCGTCCGAGCCCACGGGCACCGTGAACACGGGCACCCGGTCGCCGACGAGCCTGCGGACGGTCTGCCGCGCCGGCGCATCGACGGACCGCCCGTCGCTGATGACGACGACGCCCGAGATGGGCGTGCCCGCCGCGGCTCGCAGCGCGTCCTCGAGCGCGGCGCCGAGCGCCGTTCGGCGTCCCTCGGGCGCGCCGATGTCCGCGGGCGTCGCCCCCTCGCCGATGGGCCGCGCCGACCCGTCGAAGGCGTGCCAGACGACGCGCTTGTCCGCCGCGAGCGCCTCCCACGCGGGCCGACTCTGGTCCAGCGCGGCGAGCACCGCCCGATCACGCGTGACGGGCGCGCCCGGGTCGCCCGCGTCGGGCAGCGTCATCGACGCCGACCGGTCCACGAGCACGAGCACCGCGTCCGTCTGCGACGAGACCCGCTCACGCTCGAGCCTCGGGCCCGAGAGCAGCAACGCGATCAGGATCAGCACGCCGGCGCGCACCACCCCGAGCACCACACGCGATCGGCGCGAGCCGGTCAAGCCCCGGTAGCTCCACACCGCGACGATCACCGCCCCGAGCCCGACGAGCGCCCACGCCCACGCCGCCAGCGGGCGGGCCCACCCGAATGCCGCCCCGGGCGAACCGAACCCGAGCCCGTCGAGCCCGAACACCGCGTTCAGCAGGTCGTTCATGCCGCGCCCCCGATCCGCTCGGCGTGGCTCGATCGGCGCCCGATCAGGCACTCGAAGAGCGCCAACGCCAGCGCCCCAACCAGCGCGATCCACGCGATGGGGGACCCGGGGTCGTTGTCCGCGAACGCGCCCGCGAGCGAAGACGCACCCGTCGCGTCGTCGTCATCCCGATCGATCCACCGGACCGATTCGTCGGGCGTGAGCGCGCCGAGCCACTCCTCGACCGCCGCCCGACCGAGCGCGGACGTGTCCGACGCCGACGCGTCCGGGTTCACCACGACCAGCCCGCGCGGCGACCCGCCGTCGTCCAGCCCCTGCCACACGCCGCTCGTCCGAACGGGCGCCTCGGTCAGTCCGTTCTGAACCGCCTGCGCGCCCGTTCGCGCGCTCTCGAACGCCGGCGTGAGCTCGACCGTCCCGCGCGGCGCCGGCGCGGGCACGCCGCAGACCGACTCCCACCCCGAACGCGACGCCCCGACGCCCTGCCGAACGAGCTCGTGCAGCAACGGCACGAACAGCGGCCGCGTCGGAAGGTTCGTCCACACGGGGTCGAGCGCGCTGGCGAGCAGCACAACCATCCCCCGCGCCCCGTCGGGCGATGCCCCGAGCGCGAACGGCGATCCGTCGTCGAGCGTCAGCTCAACGCCCGGCGGCGCGTCGCCCGGGATGGCGGCGGACACCTCGACCGCCCGCGTCACGCGCACGGGCGGCGCCAGGTACTCGAGCTCCGCGTCGATCAGCCCGAGCAGCTTCGCGCCCGTCGCAGGCTGCGTCGCGAGCCCACGCTCGAGCTCGGGCGCCTCGGCCCGGATCGACCAGGGCAACCCGAGCGTGTCGCGGACCGCGTCCGCCCAGGCCCCGGGCCCGGGCAGCGCGGGCGGCGTGATGATCGCAAGCCCGCCCGACTGAACGAACGACGAGAGCGCGCGCCACCCGTCGCCGCCCAGCGCGTTCGGCTCGGTCAGCACCACCGCATCGACGCGCGCCAGACGTGCTTCGTCCACCCGCGCCGGGTCGATCACCGAGACGTCGAACGCCTTGGGCCCCTCCGCGTCGCCCGCGGGATCGAGCGCGGCCCGCAGCCAATCCGTCGGCGTGAAACTCCCCACCCCGATCGCGCCCTCGCGGGCCCGCGCGATGATGCCGACACGCACCGTCCGCTTCGTCTCGATGATCGCCGCCCGCGCGTCGTCCGCGGCGAGCGCATCCCCGCCGATCGTCGCCCGGAGCACCCGCTGCCCGGGCGTGCCCGATTCGTCGGCGAACTCGATCGGGATCGAGACCGTCCGCCGCGTCTCGCCGGGCGACCACGCGATCGACGACGACCCCATCGTCCGCCCGGTCCGCGCATCGATGATCTGCACGCTCGAGCGCGTCCCGGACGCTTCGGGCCCGAAGCGCGCGAGCGTCGCGGTGACCAGCCGCCCGCCGGGCTCGTCGCCCGTGAGCACCCGCCGCGCCGGCACGAGCGACGACACCGCGATGTTCGCGCGCGCCGCCGCGGGCGCCCCGAGCGTGAGCCGGACCGGCGTGTCCGAGTCGCTCAGCGGCGCGAGCTCCGCCCGCGCGCCCGCGACCCCCGCGTGCAGCCCAGACGCGAGCAGCACGTACGCGTCGGCCTCTTCGTCGTCCGCGATGAGACGCCGCGCGATCGACATCGCGCCCGCGATGTCCGCCGCGGCGTCGGTCGGCCGCGTCGATTCGATCGCCCGGACGACGGACGCGAGATCGGCGCTGGGCGTCGCGATCACCGCGCGGGCCGGGGCACCGATCGTGATGAGCACCGCGGTATCGCCGCGCGCGGTGTCGAGTTGCTCCACGGCGTCCGCCGCCAGCGCGATCGACCGCGTCAGCTCCGTCTCGCCCGCATCGTCTGCTGCCTGCGCCGTCAGCGAGTCGTCCAGCACCACGATCAGCAGCCTGGGCGGGCCCGAGCCCGTCCGCGCCGCGCCGATCATCGGGTGCGCGATCGCCCCCGCCAGCAGCGCCAGCAGCAGGCACCGCGCCGCCAGCAGCAGGATCTGCTCGAGCGCGAGCCGACGCTTGCGCTTGCGGTACGCCTCCATCAGGAACCGCATCGCGGCCCACCGGATCGGCTTGCGCCGCCGGCGCATGAAGAAATGGATCAGGATCGGGATCGCCACCGCGAGCAGCCCGGCAGCCAGGATGGCGGGGTGGAGGAAGGTCATGAAGAAGGCACCAGGCACCGGGCATCAGGCATCAGAAAAACACGCGAACCACATCTCCCGCGGAGCTGGTGCCTGGTGCCTGATGCCTGATGCCTCATCATCCGTGCTTGCTCCGCTTCATCAGCGCGTTCCGCTTCGCCACGAACGACGCCAGCGGCGGGCCCAGCCAGTCGTGCGTGTCCACCACCTGGTAATCGAACCCGAAGCTCCGGCACAGGCGCGCCAGTTCCTGGTTGTGGCGCCCGATCGCCTCCAAGTAGTCCTTCCGGATCGCCCGCGGGTCCAGCCGCAGGATCGGCTCGCCCTCGAACCCCTCGAACGGCGCCCGGTCCATGAAGTCGAACGTGACCTCCGCCTTATCCAGCGTCTGGAACAGGATCAGATCGTGCCCGCGGTGCTTCGTGCGCGCCAGGGCGGACTTGATGTCGCCCAAGTCGTCGAAGCAGTCCGAGACGAGCGCAAACAGGCAGCGGTTGCTCACCTTGCCCAGCGTCTGATCGAAGACGCGCGCCATCGATGTTTGTTGATCCACGGGGTGCACGGACAGCACGTCCACAATCTGACGCCAGGTGCCGCGGGTGGACGAGCGATTCACGATCGATCGGATCTGCTCGGCGAACACGACCATGCCGACGCGGTCGCCCTGGCGCAGGGTGATGAACCCGAGCGCCGCCGCGAGCGCCGTCGCGTGGTCGTACTTCGTCCAGTTCGTGCGCCCGCCGGGCGAGGTCTTGTCGCCGGTGCCCGAGGCGTCGGCGAAGTCGCGCGAGCCGTAGTCCATCGATCCGGACGAATCGACGAGCACGACGACATCCAGGTTGGTCTCTTGGTGGTGCTGCTTGATCTGCAGGCGGTCGGTGCGCCCGAAGACTTTCCAGTCGAGGTGCCGTGGGTCGTCGCCGGGCACGTACGGGCGGTGCTGGGCGAACTCGATCGAGACGCCCGAATACGGAGAGCGGTGCTGACCGGCGGTGACGCCCTCGACGATCATTTTCGCCCGCAGGTCGAACGCGCCGAGGCGGGCGAGGGTGCGGGGGTGGAGATAGACGGTGGGATCGACGACCGGGCGTTCGCCGGAGGAGGCGGTCACCGCGGGCCAGTTGGGGTCGCGGACCGTCCCGCCGCCTGCCGGCGCGCTCGGACCGCTGTCGGGATGGGAGCCCTCCGTGGTCGCCATCGGTATGTGATGGTACCGGGACGGGGGTCAGCGGCTTCGGGGCTTGGTTTTTTCGTCGTATTGAGATTGACTTCGCAACTGGGGCTGGCGATACTGCGAACGCAGTTGCAGGAGACAGCCCCGGTGCCGCATCCACGCCCCATCCCGGCCCGCGCGTTCACGCTCATCGAGCTGCTCGTCGTCATCGCGATCATCGCGCTGCTGATCGGGATCCTGCTGCCCGCGCTGGGCAAGGCCCGTCAATCCGCCCGGCAGGTGCTGTGCCTGAGCCAGATGCGGCAGCTCGAGCTGGCCCACGCGATGTACGCCGACGACTGGGACGGCGCGTTCATCGACGCCGCCCTGCCCCACGGGAACATCACGGGCGATCTACGCAAGGTCTGGTTGATCCAGCTCGCCGACTACGCCGACGGCCCGGTCGTGCTCCAGTCCCCCGTCGATCGCTCGACCTGGTGGGACCCCGAGCGCGGCGGCGACGACCCGGGCGCCACCCTCAACGACCTCCTCGCCTTCTTCCAGGCGAACCCCGAGCTCCGCGATTCGGACTTCTCGAACGACCCCGACTACCCGGAGGTCGCGCGGCTCACGAGCTACGGCGTCAACAACTACCTCACGCGGTCCGTCGCGCCCAACGGCAAGACGGACCCCGTCACCGGCGGGCGGTTTGTCGAGGGGCAGTACACCCGGCTGCACCGCGTCCCCCGGCCGCACGACACGGTTCATTTCTTGATGATGACGCCCGTCAACTACAAGGGCGACGACATCAACGACGCCGAGCCGGAATACGCCAAGTCCGACCACGTGCACGCCGACGGGTGGGACCTCTCGTTCTTCGGCGACGACGCGACCGCTCGCGTCGCGTCCAGCGAGATGTGGATCAACGCGCACGGCGGCGACCGCGACTCGCCACAGGCGAAGTCGAATTACGCCTTCCTCGACGGCAGCGCCCGCTCGGCGCGGTTCGGCGAGGTCTACCAGGACACCACGCACAACCGGTTCCACCCCGCGGCGTCGCCGACGGGCTCGGACTGATCTCGGGAGACGATCGATGAACAGACGGAACGTGATCGCGGTGGTCTTCGGCGCGCTGGGCGCGGCGCCCGCGGCGGCACAGCTGCACACGGGCGACTACGCGGTGCAGATCGACGCGTCGGCCCTGCAGCTGGGCGGTGTGGTCGGAACGGGCGCGGCCGAGTTCCCCTTCCCGCTCCGCTCGGGCGTCTTCGGGAACGAGGGGTTCGCCAACTTCACGAACGACCCGGGCGTCGATTCGGTGCCCGGCGCGCTCATCCCGGGCATGGCCATCGGGTTCGACGTCACCGCCGCGCTGCGCGAGTGGGACGGGACCGACTTCGACACGATCTCCGACGACACCGTCTCGATCCGCGACGGGGGCGTCATCGTCGCGACGACGCCCCCGACGGATTCCACCGTGGCGGGGACCATCTTCGGGACCGCCGACAGCGACTCGGCCGCCGTCTTCCACCACCACGTCCAGTTCTTCCTGAACTACCCGAGCACCACGCCCGTGGACGGCGTCTGGCTCTTCACATGGGACCTTTGGACCGACGAGCCCGGCATCGAGCGCTCTGGCGACGCCTACATCGTCTTCGCGCAGGGCACGGGCACGGCGCAGCTCGACGACGCCGTCGCGTGGGTCGAGGACAACCTGCTCGCGTCGCCGTGCGTCGCCGACTGCGACGGCTCGGGCACGCTGAATCTGGACGACATCGACTGCTTCGTCGCCGGGTTCCTCGCGTCGGACCTGGGCCTCGCGGACTGCGACGGCTCGGGCACGCTGAACCTGGACGACATCGACTGCTTTGTGTCGGGGTTTCTTGCAGGATGCCCCTGACTGGTTGCGTTCGTGAACGATCTTGGGAGGAGTTTGACATGCTGAAGACTGGAATGACAGGTATCGCGGCGGTCGCGGTGACCGCCGGCGCCGCCATCGCCGGCGGCGGCGACTACGGCCTGCTCGTGCAGGGCGGCCAGGTCGTCACCGGCATCGGGGACCACACCGATCAGGTGATCACCGAGATCGGTGAGCGCGTCTTCGCCGCCGACCTTGCCGACAACGGGACGTTCTGGGCCGCCGAGGAACCGGGCATCTTCATCCAGGAAGGCTCGCTGCCGGACAACACCCAGGTCGGGTTTGTCATCGAGGCGGCGCTGCTCTCTTGGGACGGCGTCGGGCCCGTGAACTTCTCACTCTCGCCCGACGCGATGACCCTCGAGTTCGGGCCCAACTCGGTCACCACGCCCGCCGTCGATGGCGACGTGACCGGGTTCACCATCAACTACGACGCCGACACCGTCGGCGGGTTCGACGAGCACTACGACTTCCTGCTCGACAACACCGCCGCGACGGGCATCTACGTGATCCAGAAGCGCTTCACGCTCTCGGGCTTCGCCGACTCGGAGTCCACCTGGACGGTCTTCAACGCCGGGCTCGACGAAGCGACCCACGACGCGGCGATCGAGTGGGTCGAGGCGAACCTGGTCCCCGCGCCGGGCGCGATGGGCCTGCTCGCCCTGGGTGGTCTCGCCGCCACCCGCCGTCGTCGCTGATTCGTTCCAGGGAGCGAACGAGTCACCACACCGCCGGCGTGCCCCCATCCCCCTGGGCGCGCCGGCGTTTTCTTTTGGATACGCTCGCCGCATGACACCACCCGACCGCGTCGCGGCATCCGGCATCAAGCGCATCGGCGTCCTGACGGGGGGCGGCGACTGCCCCGGGCTCAACGCCGTCATCCGCGCTGTCACCAAGGACGCCATCTTCCACGGCATCGAGGTCCTCGGCATCGAGGACGGATTCCTCGGCCTCATCGAGGACCGCATCCGACCCCTCAACCTCGACAGCGTCTCCAACATCCTCACCGACGGCGGGACCATTTTGGGCTCGTCCAACAAGGCGAACCCCCAGAAGTTCGCCGTGGGCAAGAACGACGACGGGTCCGTCCGCTGGCGCGACATGACCGACGTCTGCATGACCCACCTCGAGGTCCACGGCATCGAGGCGCTCGTCGTCATCGGGGGCGACGGCACCATGAGCGCCGCCAAGCCCTTCGCCGACCGCGGCATCAAGTGCATCGGCGTCCCCAAGACCATCGACAACGACCTGTACGGCACCGACATCACCTTCGGGTTCTCGACCGCCGTCTCCGTCGCGACCGAGGCGCTCGACCGCGTCCACTCCACCGCCGCGAGCCACCACCGGGTGATGGTCGTCGAGGTCATGGGCCGCAACGCCGGGTGGATCGCGCTCACCGCCGGTGTCGCGTCCGGCTCGGACGTCATCCTCCTGCCCGAGATCCCCTTCGACATGGACAAGGTCTGCGAGTACTGCGTCGGGCGCTCGCAGCGCGGCAAGCGATTCACCATCATCTGCTGCTCCGAGGGCGCCAAGCCCGTCGGCGGCGAGCAGATCGTCGATCGCGTCGATCCCACCAGCCCGGACCCCATCCGCCTGGGCGGCATCGGCAAGTGGGTCTCCGACAAAATCGAGGACTGCACCGAGATCGAATCGCGCCACGTCGTGCTCGGGCACGTGCAGCGGGGGGGCACCCCGGTCGCGGCGGACCGCGTCCTCGCGACGCAGTTCGGGCACCACGCGATGCACCTGCTCAAGATCGGCAAATTCAACCGCCTGGTCGTGATGCAGGGCAGCGACCTGGGCGACGTCGAGATCACCGCCGCGGCGGACAAGCAGCGGCTCGTCCCGATGGATCACCCGCTCATCGCCGCCGCCCGGTCCGTTTACACCTGCTTCGGCGACTGACCGCGAACACCGGCGCGAAACGCAGGGCCCCCGTTTCCCGAATCTCCTGTTGGGGCGCCGCGGGGGTTGTGTCGTCGGCGGACCCGGATACGCTGGTCAGGCAGATCCGAGGAGCAGATACCGTGATGAAGCATGTCTTGACGGGCGCCGTGATCGGGCGCGTTTCGATGGCGACGGTCGCGTCGGTGGGGGCCCTGCCCGCGCAGGCGGACGAGCCCGACCTCACCCGCGCCGTCCCGATGACCGAGCGGGAAGGCCGCGCCATCGGCGTCGGGCGCTACGTCCCGGATCGCGCCGTCACACTCGCCGACGGCACCGAGACCACACTGAGCGCCCTGCAAGGCGAGGTCGCCACCGTGCTCGTCATGCGGATGGCCGAGTGCCCCGCGTGCATGAAGATGGGCCCGAAACTCGCCGAGCTCGACGCGGCGTATGCCGACAAGGGCGTCCGCTTCGTCTACGTGAACCCGACGACGGTGGACACCGCCGAGTCGATGCTCGAGGAAGCCGAGAAGTACGGGTTCGTCGGCGCCTACATCCACGACGAGGACCAATCGTTCGCCGACCACCTCGGCGCTCGCACGACGACCGAGGTCTTCGTGCTCGACGCCTCGCGGACGATCCGCTACCGCGGTGCCGTGGATGACCAGATCGGGCTCGGGTTCACCCTGCCCGAGCCCCGCAACACCTACCTCACCGACGTGCTCGACGCGATGCTCAACGGCGGATCGCTCGAGACGACCGCGACGGTCACGATCGCGCCGGGCTGCAAGCTCGCGTACGGCGACGTCACCGATTTCCCCGAAGAGCTCACCTACCACAACGCCATCGGGCGCATCATCAACACCAACTGCGTCTCGTGCCACCGCGACGACGGCGTCGGCCCGTTCGCGCTGGACAGCTACGCCGAGGTCGCCGGGCGCACGCCCATGATCGATTACGTGGTCAAAGAGGGCATCATGCCCCCGTGGGACGCGTCGCCGCACGTGGGCGAGTGGGCCAACGACTTCTCGCTGACGGACGCGGAGAAGCAGGCGGTCGCCGCATGGATCGCCGCGGGCGGCCCCGAGGGCGACCCCGCGGACGGCGCGCCCCCGCCCGAGTTCGCGTCCACCGAGTGGACGATCGGCGAGCCCGACGTCATCTACGAAATCCCCGACGCCGTGGACGTCCCCGCGTCCGGCGTGATCGACTACGTCTACCAGTGGGTGCAGACCGAGGGCAACCGTGATCGGTGGGTGCAGGCGGTCGAGGTGATCAACGACAAACCGGGTGTCCTGCACCACGCCCTCGTCTTCGTCGAGGACCCACGCAAGGAGAACGAGTCCGACCGACGATACTTCCGCCGATGGAACGGCGGCGGCGAGGGCTACTTCGCAGGCTACATCCCCGGGCAGGGCCCCACGGTCTTCGACGAAGACTTCGGCATGCGCCTCAAGCGGCGCAGCTGGCTCAAGTTCCAGCTCCACTACACCGCCAACGGCGAGGCCGTCCGCGACAAGGTCCGCATCGGGTTCAAGTTTGCCGACTCGACCCCGGAGAACAAGGTCGAGATCTCCGGCGTCTTCACGGACGACTTCGTCATCCCGCCCAACACGAAGGACGTCACCGTCGTCGCCGAGGAGCGCCTGCGTCGAGACATGATGATCGCCGGCTTCAGCCCCCACATGCACTTCCGGGGGTACTCGTACAAGTACGAGCTCGAAACCCCCGACGGCGAGCGGACCGTCCTGTGCGAGATCCCGCGCTACGACTACAACTGGCAGACCTTCTACGAGTTCGCCGAGCCGCTCGAGGTCGAGAAGGGCTCCACCCTCATCTGCACCGCCGTCTACGACAACACCGAGGACAACCCGTTCAACCCCGACCCGTCCAGGGAGGTCACCTTCGGCGAGCAGACCTGGGACGAGATGATGATCGGGTATTACATGTGGTGGCCCATCCGCAAGGAGATCGCCCCCGTCGGCGGCATCGGCATGGCGCCCTGAGCGACACACGCCCCCGCGGGGCTCTGGTATGGTGTCCGTATGACGACACCGACCCCGAACGAGCCGACCGCGCTCACGAGCGACGATCACACCCGGTCCTTCGGCGCCGCCCTCGCCTGCTGGCTGCTCATCATCATCGGGCTGGGCGGCATCCACCGCTTCTACCTCGGCAAGTGGAAGACCGGGCTGCTCTGGCTGCTCACCGGCGGGCTCCTGCTCATCGGGCAGATCCTCGACATCTTCCGCCTGCCCGCCCTCGTCGAGCGCGTGAACGAGCAGATCACGCCCGGACCGGACCCCGTCGAGTAACGACCCCGAAACCGGCGCCGCCGCTTCCCGAACAACGTTCCGGAAAGGGTCTCGTCATGGACACCCCCAAGAGTTCGGGCGTCGGCTACCTGCTCTGGCTGCTGATCTTCTTCGGCTTCGCCGGCATCCACCGGTTCTACATGGGCAAGTGGGTAACCGGTCTCATCTGGCTCTTCACCGGCGGGCTGCTGCTGATCGGGCAGATCATCGATCTCTTCCTCATCCCGGGCATGGCCGACCGCGCGAACCGACGCCTCATGCGCGACGGCAACCTCGTGGTCGCAGGCCGCTGACCGCGATCACGGGCATCCGGCGAGGAACCCGGCGACGAAGCAATCGATGTCATCGAAGTTCAGCGAGCCGTTGCCGTCGCAGTCCGCACTGAGCGCATCGCCCGCCAGGAAGCCCGCGACGAAGCAATCGATGTCGTTCGGATCGAGCTGGCCCGATCCGTCGCAATCCGCGACACAAACGGGGTTGCCCATCGCGAGGCCGGTGATGTTCGGACGCACCGCGGCGCTCACGGCCGACGTCACGCCCGTGAAGAGGTTCGTTCGTACCAGCACGCCGTCGAGAAGCAGGTACGCGATCTCACCGTCGGACGTGAGCCCGGCGATCTCGCCACTGCCGATGAACTGTGGGCCAAAGGGCTGGATGCTGCGGGTGTCGAGGTCGATGAGATAGAGCGAGTATGTCGCGACGGCGCCGTACACGACGAGCTTGCCGTCGGAGCGCATGGTGATACCGCTGAGGTCGCCGCGTGGGAACCGCCAGATCTCCGTCGCCGCGCCGGTCGTGAGGTCGATACTCAGGATCTTCGATTCGCGCGGGACGAAGTCGTCGCCGCGAATACCGACCACGGCATATGCCTCGGTCTCCGAGACGACGTAGATCCCGCCCTCGAGATCGAAGTCCACGCCGAGCGGGCCCACGGCGGTCGCGATGCTCGTCGCAGGATCGATGCGGTAGACGACCTTCTCATCACGGGTGAACGTGTACAGCATGCCGTCCGGCCCGAAATCGAGCCCGCACGCGGCGGCGATGTTCACAGTCCCGACGCGCTCGCTCACGCCCGTCGTCTCGTCCATCCGGAAGAGAGCCGAGGTGCTCCCGAACCGGATCGCGTACAGATCCGCTTGCGACGATCCGACCGTGAGCGTGGAGACAACGATCGCGACGAGTTTCGACAACGACAGCATGGCGTGCCCTTTCTTCGTGTTGCGCGTGCGCCGCCCCACGCGGTGCGTGGGGGTGGGCCGGCTGCCCGTGCGGGGCCCGCATGTCGGGAAGGCAGCCCGGCCTCGGGCTCCTGTTTGCACGCAAGCGGCGCGCGGTTGCACCGAATCGCGCACACAGTCGTTGCGCCGCAAGCGGAGCCCACGAGACACGCCGCGCCCGCACCCGACGCGCACTCAAAAACAGCTGTGAAGCACCCGCCGCGGCGTTCGCGCCGCCGATCCGCCCCGGCTTTCATCACAGTGCTCGTTTGAACCGCTCGGGCGCGCCGCACGTCGGTCGCGCCTCAAGCCCGGCGTTCCCATCCGCCGCTCAGAACGGCGGCAGATCGTCGTCGTCGAACCCCGGATGATCGTGCCCGCCCGACGGCGGCGCGGGCGGCGGCGACTGCGTGCTCGGATCGTCGTCGAAATCGTCCGTATCGAACGGCGTCGGCTCGTACGCGGAAGATCCCTCGTCCGTCTCGGGCCCGCCGCCGTCGCGGTGGTTGGCGATCGGACCGGTCTTCGCCCGCCCGCCGAACGCCCCCGAGGGCGGCCCCGCCTCAGGCCCGCCGGACGGCTCGTACCGCGCCGGCTCGGGCCCCGCGGGCGCTTCGAACGGGTCGGCGTGCCCCCACTCGCCCCCGCCGTGCATCCCGTCGTGCGCCTTGAAGCGCATGATCTTGTCGTCCCACACGAACTTGATCAGCCCCGTCGGGCCGTTGCGCTGCTTGGCGATGATGAGCTCGGCGGTGTTCAGCCGGTCCGCGTTCTCCATCTCCCACTCTTCGTCGCCCCGGTGGTAGTACGCCTCGCGGTGCAGCAGCATCACGACGTCCGCGTCCTGCTCGATCGAGCCCGACTCGCGCAGGTCGCTCATCTTCGGGCGGTTGCCCTCGCGCTGCTCAGCGCCACGGTTGAGCTGACTCAAGCACACCACGGGCACGCTCAGCTCGCGCGCCAGCGCCTTGATCGAGCGCGAGATCTCCGAGACCTCGTTCTGCCGGCTCTCTCGCGCCGATCCTGGCGAACTGAGCAGCTGCAGGTAGTCGATCACGATGCACTTCACCCCGTGCCGCTGCGCCATCCGCCGCGCCCGGGCGCGAAGCTGCAGCACCGTGATGCCCGGCGTGTCGTCGATGTGGATCGGGGCGTCCCGCAGCGCCTCGGCCGCCTCGGTCAGCTTCTCCCACTCGCCCGCGCTGACCGAGCCCGTCCGCATTTTGTGCGAGTCCACCCCCGAGCGCGAGCTCAGCAACCGCTGGACGAGCGACGTGCGCGACATCTCGAGCGAGAAGATCCCGACTGGCACGGGCTTGGCGTTGCCCTTCGGGCTCCACGGCGTCTTGCCGCCGAACGCGATCTGCTCCGCGAGGTTCAGCGCCAGCGCCGTCTTGCCCATCGACGGGCGGGCCGCGAGGATCAGCATCTCGCCCGGCTGCAGCCCGCTCGTCTTCTCGTCCAGATCGTCGTAGCCCGTGCCGAGCCCGGTGATGACCTTGCCGTCCGCATCGCCGATCCGCTCGAGCTCCGCCATCAGCAGCTCGCTGAGCGTCTCGGGGTCGCCCCCGATCTCTTCCTGCGCGATGTCGAAGATCCGCTTCTCCGCCTCATCGACCACGCGCCGCGCCGAGTCCGGCGCCGACTGCCCCTCGGTGTACGCGTCGTGCAGGATCTGCCCCGCCGCATCGATCAGCCGCCGCAGGCGGGCGCTCTCCGCGACCAGCCGCGCGTAGTGCGGCGCACTCGCGGCGCTGGGCACCGCCTCGGCCAACTCGACCAGATACTCCGTCCCGCCCACCTGGTCCAGCACGCCCCGCCCGCGCAGCGCCTCGGCCAGCTGCACCAAGTCGCCCGACTGATGCGCCTCGTACGTGTCCAGCAGCGCCTTGAAGATCGCCCCGTGCGACTCCGAGTAGAACTGCTCGGGCTTGTGCACGAGCTGCACGACCTCGCTGAGCACCCGCGGGTCCAGCAGGATCGAGCCCAGCAGCGACCGCTCGGCGTCCGAATTATGCGGCGGCACCCGGTCGAACAACGCCCCCAGCTCGGGCCTCCGCTCCCGCCGCTCCTTCCGCCTGGGCTTGGGCTCGAAGGACTCGCTGTTGATCGGGATCGTGCTCATCGGGGCGTCCGTGCCGGGGGCTCTGAATCGCACATGCTACCCGCTCCGAACCGCGCCCCGCACACAACCGACAGCCTCTCCAGAACCCTCCACACGCCCATAGGATCACGCGTGAGCAACTCCCCCGAAACATGGCGTCCCAAGGTCGAGCCCCTCCCCGAAGACCTTCCCGCAGAGCCCTTTGCGCTCTTTCAGCAGTGGTACGACCACGCCTGGGACGAACGCCGGACCCCCAACACGAACGCGATGTCCCTCGCCACGATCGACCCGGACGGCGTCCCCTCCAACCGCATCGTCCTGTGCAAGAAAATCGAGCCCGACCCGGGCTGCATCCTTTTCTTCACCAATTACACCGGCGCCAAGGGGCGGGCGATCGACGCGAACCCCGCCGTCGCCGCCTGCTTCCACTGGGACGTCTACGACCGCCAGGTCCGCATGGCGGGCCCGGTCACGCGGACAAGCGAAGCCGAGTCCGACGAGTACTTCAACTCCCGCCACTGGACCCGCCGCGTCGGCGCCTGGGCGAGCGATCAATCCGAGCCCATCGAGTCGCGCGACGCGATGATCGAGAAGGTGGACAGCGTCATCGAAAGACTCGGGCTCGATGTCATGGCGCTCATGGCGTCCGACGAGGGCGGCCCGCACGTGGACATCCCACGCCCGCCGCACTGGGGCGGCTTCCGCATCTGGCCGCGCTCCGTCGAGCTCTGGTCCGGCGGCGAGGGACGCGTCCACGACCGCGCCGTCTGGACCCGCGACGTCACCCCTGCCGGCGATGCCTTTGCCTGCGGCGACTGGACCGCCACACGCCTGCAGCCCTGAATCGCACCCTCGGTGGGGCCGGTTCCCAACCGGCCACCATCAATCCGTCACGCCCGTTGGCATCCGCTGCGAGCGAGCGATGCGCACGAACGTGCGCCAGCTCAAGGGCTTCGCCCCCGCCGCGATCCGCGCGTCCGCGAGCTCGTACAGCGCCCTCCACTGCCGCCGCAGCACCCCCCACGCGAACCGCGCGGGCTTCTCGGGGTCGTAGTGGTTCGTCGCCTCGCTCGTCACGCCGTTGAGCTCGACAATCGAGAGCTCCTCGCCCCGCGCCAGATGCGACGCGGACGGGCACCGCACGTCAAACCGCCCGAAGTCGAGGCCGCCCTCGAAGGAACGCGCGATGCCGTCGATCGTGCGCTCGAGCGCGGCGGTGATGAGCCGCTCGCCGTCGTAGAACGCGCACCCCTGCACGTGATTGCCCGTGCGCGTGAACGCGACGAATTCGCCCTTGCTGATCACGGCGCCGAGCCGATCGCGGTGCCGGGCCCAGATCGCGTTCACGCTCGCCCGCCCGCGCCGGTCGGCGAGGATCAGCTCGCCGAGCGTTCGTTTGCCGTCGCCCGTCACACCCTCGAACCGCTTGTCCGTGATCGCGAAAATGCGCCCCGCGAGCTCGCCCGCGCTCGGCTCGCGCCCGACGTGCTCGGGCGCACGAATCCACAGCACCCCAAACTCCTCGGGGCCGGGGGCATACCGCTGGGCGACGACGTCGTCGCGGATCGTCTCGAAGTACGCGCGGACACGATCTTCCGTGCGCGCGATGCGGACGTCCGACCCGCGCTCGCCCGTGTCGGGCTTCAAAACGACCGGGAGGCTGTTCAACTCCGGACGCTCATCCAGAGCATTCAGAACCCGCCTCGCCCGCTCGTCTGGCGCACCGCCCGCCGGCACGAACTCGTGCGCGAGCACGCGCGGGTCGTCGCCCATCGCGCGCAGGATCTGGTGCTTCGATTCGCCCGTGATCCCGCCGCCGTCGGGGATGCCCGGGTTGACCGCCGTAAACGCGAGCACCCCGCCCGGCTTGAACGCGCGCCCGATCCAGATCGGCACGACCGGCAGGTACAGCACCCAGCTCGGCCAGTACTCGTGGTTGGTCATCCGCGTCCACTGCGCGCGCAGCCGCTGCCGACCGCGCCGGCGGAGCGCGCTGCGAACCACGTGCAGCACCAAGCACCCCAGCACGACCCACGCGACAAACCCGATCGCGCCAAACCGCAGCGCCGCGTCGTCCGGGCCGAAGTGCCAGAAAAACGTGTCCTGCTCAGCGAGAAAGACGGCGAACAGCGCCAGCCCCGTCCACACCGCCGAGCCGACCCAACTCAGCGGAAGCCGCTTGCCATCAAACGGCGTCGGCGCCCGAGTCATCCGCCCCACGAACACGCCGAGGAACGCGACGAGGAAGTCCAGGTCCACGCGCCCGACGTACATGCCCGCGAGGACCGCCGCGAGCTCGGGGCGCCAGCGGGCGAGCAGCGCCAGCCCGGCGATCACCGCCCACCAGGGCGTCCACCGGAGGCGCTCACCGACCCACTCGATCGCGCGCGCGACGCCAGCACGCTCCGGCTTGGGCGCGCGGTCGTCGTACGTCGTGATCGGCGCCACGCCCGGCGTGTCGTGGCGCACAAAGAACGCCTCCATCACCTCGGCGGACTCCCTCGCCTGCCCGATCGGCTCGGGCATGGGCAGGAAGTGCGATCCATCCAGCATCACGAGTCGGCTCGTCGGGATGATCCGGTGGTGCAGTTCGGCGCCCCAGTCGGACGTCAGAAAGTCGTGCCGCCCGTGCAGAATGAGCGTGGGCGTCCGCAGCGACGCCATGATCCCGCGGAGCGGACGCTGGTCCGTGTCGTCAAAGTTGCGAAGCCACGCGAGATCGCCGCGGCTGCCGAAGAGCCCGAAGTGCGGCGTGAGCAGCTGAATCCCGCGGAACACGACCAGCCCCGCCCGGTACTTCGCGTGCTCGAACAGGTAGCTGCCCGAGCCCTCGGTTTCCTGCACGCCCACGGACGCAAGCAGCGTGACGCTCGCGACGCGGTCGGGCGCGATGTCCGCCATGTTGAGCCCCACCGCGCCGCCGTTGGACCACCCGACGAGGTGTGCACGCCGGACGCCGAGTTCGTCCATGAACGCGAGGACGTACCGCGCGTGGGCCAGCGAGCCGAGGTCGGGCAGGTCCCAGTCTGACGCGCCAAACCCGGGCAAATCGAGCGTGATGGTGCGGCGTCCCGCCTCGTTGAGGTACGGCTCGAGCCCCGCGACGTTGTCGAGCCCGCCCGGCGACCCGTGCAGGAACACGACCGGCAGCCCGCGCTCGTCGAATCGGCGGATGTCGAGCGTGTTGATGATCGCCTGGCCGCCCGACTCGGCACGCCCGTCCGCGTCGAACACGGGCACAGGAATGCCCCCGCGCTTGTCATCGGGCAAGAACTCAGGATCGTCGATGTCCGCCCAGATGTTCGACGCTGCGAGCAGCAGCGCGTAGACCATCGCGAGCAGCACCCAGATGAATGGCTTGGCGCGCACGCGGCGCGTCATCCGCGCGACGCCCCGTCCGTCGTCACGGGCACGTACGTCCGCTTGCGGATATCCTCGGTGCCCAGCTGCCCGCACGCCGCCATGCTCGTTCGGCCCTTGGTCCGCCGGCGCTTGGCGTACACGCCCAGGTCCGTCAGGTCATGCACGAACCGCTCGACGTCCTTCTCGTCCGGGGCGGGCCAGGGCGAGTCGCGGCGGGGGTTGTACGGGATCACGTTGAGTAGCCCCATGTGCTTGCCGTGCTCGGCGCGCAGGAAGGGCGACATCCACTCGGCGAGCTGCCTCGCGTGCTCGGGCCGGTCGTTCACGCCCGGGATGAGGACGTACTCGAAGAGGATCTTGCGGTTCCCGCGCGCCTCGATGAGCTCGACCATCGTGTCGCGGAGCTCGGCCATGCCCCAGCGTTTGTTCAGCGGCATGATCTCGTTGCGGATCTCGTCGTTCGGCGCGTTCACGCTCAGGGCGAGCCCGAGACGCTTCCAGCCCTCCTGCTTGACGACGTCCACGAGCCGTCGCAAGCCGTCCACACGCCCGACGGTCGAGATCGTGATCTTGCTCATCGGGACCGCGGCCCCGCGGTGGTCCGTCAGGCACGCGATCGCCTGCAGCACGTTGTCGATGTTGTCGAGGGGCTCGCCCATGCCCATGAAGACGATGTTGTCGATCTCGGCCTTCTCGACGTGCGTCGCCGCCCACCACTGCCCGGCGATCTCCGCGGGCGCGAGCGAGCGGACGAGCCCCATCTGTGCCGTCTCGCAGAACTCGCACCCCATCGCGCACCCGACCTGGCTCGACACGCACAGCGTGTACGTCTTGCGGTTCGTCCGCCCGATCATCGGGATGATGACCGACTCGATGTCCAGGTGCGGCATGTCCGCGAAGCGTCCGGCGTCCGGCGCGTCGAGCCGCTGCACGAACTTGGTCGTGATCCCCTCGTCGCAGGGCTCGGACAGGCGCTTGACGATCGGCGCGGGCGCGGCGTCCTGGGCCGGGTGCCCGAGCATGCCCGATCGGTAGTAGTTCGAGTACGTCTCGGTGGCGCGGCCCGCGCCGACGCCGACGGCGCGGCAGGCGTCCACGTATTGGGCTCGGGTCAGCCCGAGCGGCGAGATGCGGGCGTCGGCAGCCATGGGCGAGAATATGCGCCGATCGCCCCGGCCGGCGCAACCCCGTGCGAAGACGGGGGTTCTGGGAGCCTTCGAGACCGTCCGGTGAGGCCCACGGCGGGGTTTGCGCCGCGGGGACGGTGTGGTAGGCTCGTGGTTCCCCCTGGAGGTCGCGATGCCGGACAAGCCGCGCGCGTTCACGCTGATCGAGTTGCTCGTCGTCATCGCGATCATCGCGCTGCTGATCGGGATCTTGCTCCCGTCGCTCGGCAAGGCCCGCGAGACGGCCCGGACCGTCGCGTGCGCGTCCAACGTCCGCCAGCTCGGGCTCGGCACGCACATGTATGCCAACGACCACAAGAACAAGATCTGGCACGCCCTCATCAACGGCGGGGACGTCGTGGAGACCTGGGCCCGCATCCGCGTGGCGGACGACGAGTACGAGCCCGGCCCGATCTACGAGTACGTCTCGAACACCCACGAGGTGCTCGCCTGCCCCAAGAACAAGCGACGATCCGTGACGGGCGAGGACCGCTCGCAGCTCGACGGGTGGACCTCGGGCGACGTGGACTTCGACTTCACGTTCTTCGCGGGCATGCAGGGGGCGCGCGTCGATCTGGACGGGTTCCTGTGGTACGTGGACCGGGCGGGCGGGAAGTACCGCGAGCCGCACGTGCCGCCGGCGATCACGGGAGAGCAGGCGGACGGGGTGCTGGCGATGTTCGACTCCCCGCCGGTCTTCGTCGAGGAGGGCGCCGAGTGGTACAACTCGAAGGTGACCGACGGGCTGTGGGGGAACCTTGATCAGGTGACGCCGCGCCACTCGGGCGGGGGGCACATGTCGATGCTCGACGGCTCGACGGTCTGGTTCGAGTCGTACATCACGACGTCGGAGCAGGCCCAAGAGAACACGGACTTCGTCGCCAACGAGGTCTACTTCAAGCGGCCCGTCAACGGGCGGACGACGTTCCGATCGGTGTCGCGTTGGACGGCCTCGACCCGCCAGGGCAACCAGCAGAACGGGTGGATCAACGAGTTTCTGATCCGCTGACGCCGGGCCGGGTGAACACCCAGATCTTGCGACGCTGGGGGCATTCTGGGGCCGGGCTTGCAACCCGGGCTGGAACTGTTACAATTTTGCGGTAGGCCATATGAAGCCTTGAGGGAGGTTTCCGGAAATGTTCCGAAACAAGGCGTTGCATCGCCACGCGTTCACACTCATCGAATTGCTCGTGGTCATCGCGATCATCGCGTTGCTCATCGGGATCCTGCTGCCCTCGCTGGGCAAGGCCCGCGAGACGGCGCTGGGCGTCACCTGCAAGGTCAACATGCGCAGCATGGGCCAGGCGACGGCGCTGTACGCCAATGACTACCGGGACCGCATCTGGCCCGAGGACGGCAAGTGGGCGAAGATCCCCATCCTGCCCAAGCCCGCGACGGGCCCGGAGTACGAGCCCGGCCCGATCTTCGAGTATCTCGACAACGCCGACGACGTGCTGGGCTGCCCCAAGTCCAAACGCCGGGGCAGCGGCGACGCGGACACGAGCCTGCTGTTCACGTACAAGGACGTGCAGGTCGATTTCGAGTACACGATGATCCGCGGCATGCAGGGCGCTCGGATGTACTCGAACGCGCGCCTGGCGTACGTCGATCGGGCCGGTGGCAAGCACACCGGGCCGGGACTCACGCAAGTGCTGCACGAAGACTTTGAGGGGACGCTGACCGCGTTCGACTCGATCCCGATCTTCGTGGAGGAGAGCGCGTTCTTCTACAACGGCGCGGTCAGTGCGAACAACGACGAGTATCAGGACGGCGAGTGGGCCGCCTTCGACCAGATCTCCGATCGCCACGGCGGGCAGGGCAACATCCTCTCCATGGACGGCGTGGTCCGTGCCTTCGACTCCGGCTCGGGCGAGAACGCCGAGGTCGAGGAGCCCGACAAGGACTTCACCGCCAACGACGTCATGGTCTACACGAGGATCCGGGGCGATGATCTGTGGGCCCGCATGCAGCTGCCCAATCTGCCGCGCATCCTCGGGATCAAGGGCGTCCACGAGTACGGCTACCTCGACGGGTTCGAGCGCTGATCGCCACGCGACCGGGCCCGTGGGGGATCCCCTAGGATCGGCTCCGATTTCGGTATGGAGCCCATCGCATGGCGTGGATGAAGATCAAGGACGCGTTGGCAGCCGCCCCGGGCGCCGAGTGCACCATCAAGGGCTGGGTCCGCACCCGGCGGGACTCGAAGGCGGCGGGGGGCCTGAGCTTCATCGCCGTCCACGACGGCACGTGCCACGACGCGATCCAGGTCGTCGCCAAGGGCGACCTGGACAATTACGAGTCCGAGGTCGCCCACCTGACCACGGCGTGCGCCGTCGAGGTGGACGGCGTGCTCAGCGAGTCCAAGGGGCAGGGCCAATCGGTCGAGGTCCAGGCGAGCTCGATCCGCGTCGTCGGTTGGGTCGAGGACCCGGACACCTACCCCGTCCCCCAGAAACGCCACACGATGGAGTACCTGCGCGAGCAGGCGCACCTGCGGGTGCGGACGAACACGTTCGGCGCCGTCGCCCGGGTGCGCCACGCGCTCGCGGCGGGGATCCACCGCTTCTTCGACGAGCGGGACTTCTACTACGTCCACACCCCGATCATCACCGGAAGCGACTGCGAGGGCGCGGGCGAGATGTTCCGCGTGAGCACGCTGGACATGATGAACGTGCCGACCGCCGAGGGCGACGTGGACTACGACCAGGACTTCTTCGGCAAGGAAGCGAACCTGACGGTGTCGGGCCAGCTGAACGTCGAGACGTACTGCAACGCGCTGAGCCGGGTCTACACCTTCGGCCCGACGTTCCGTGCCGAGAACAGCAACACGAGCCGGCACCTGGCTGAGTTCTGGATGATCGAGCCGGAGATCGCGTTCGCCGACCTGAGCGACAACTGGGCGCTCGCCGAAGAGATGCTCAAGTATCTGCTCGACGACGTCCTCACCCGGCGCGCCGACGACATGGCGTTCTTCGACCTGCGCATCGAGAAGGGCCTGATCGAGCGCCTGAAGCACGTGATCGAGACGCCCTTCCGCGTGCTGCCCTACACCGAGGCGATCGACATTCTGTCGAAGGCGAACAGGAAGTTCGAGTACCCCGTCGAGTGGGGGCTGGACATGCAGTCCGAGCACGAGCGGTACCTGACGGAGGAGCACTTCAAGCAGCCGGTCGTGGTGATCAACTACCCCAAGCAGATCAAGGCGTTCTACATGCGCACGAACGACGCGGGTACGGACGGGGCGCCGGGCGACACGGTCGCCGCGATGGACATCCTGGTGCCCGGGATCGGCGAGATCGTGGGCGGGTCGCAGCGTGAGGAGCGGCTGGACGCGCTGGACGCGCGGCTCGATGAGATGAAGCTTCCGAAAGAGGACTACTGGTGGTACCGTGACCTCCGCCGATACGGCACCGTGCCGCACGCGGGGTTCGGGCTCGGGTTCGAACGCCTCATCCAGTTCTGCACGGGGATGCAGAACATCCGCGACGTCATCCCGTTCCCGAGGGCTCCGAGGCAATGCGAATTCTGATCCGTTCGGTCGTTCTCTGTTCCGCGATCGTTGGCGTGATGCTCGCTTCGGGTTGCGCCAAACCCACCGCCGACGAACGCGCGATCGACGCGCTCGCGAGCGCGCTCAGCGCCGCGGTGCTCGCGTCGGACGGCGACGGGTACCTCGCGGGCGTCGATCCGACCGACCCGTACTTTGCGCACGAATCGCGGTACTTGGCGAACGCGATCAAGAAGGACGCCGCGCCCGAGTTCGAGCTCAAGCGCCGCGGGCGGGCGTACTACGACGGCGACGCGCTCGTCGCGCCCGTGCGTGCCAAGTGGCAGCCCAGCGAGAAGGGCTCGCCGCGCTCGACGGCGTTCGACGCGCGGTTCACTCGGGGCCCGGACGGCGCGTGGCGCTACGCGGGCGCGCAGTGGCAGACGACCGTCTCATCAGACCCACGGATCCGCGTCTACGCGACGCCCGACCTTGCGGTGGAAGCCGAGCTGGTTCGATCGGCGTACGCCCGCGTGGTGCCGCCCGTCGAGGCGTTCTTCGGCACGGCGATGCCGGACCTGCCGCCCGTGAAGATCTACCGCGATCTGGCGCACCTTCAGCTGTCCATCACGCCGACGTACGACCCTCCGCTGGGCGGGTGGTACGAGCCGGGCGAGTCGATCAAGATGCTGTGGCGACCGCGGCGCAACGCCGAGTCGATCGAGCGTGTGATCGCGCACGAGCTCGGGCACGCGATGTACGAGTTCATCGGCGCCGGCGCGGACGCGACGCCCTGGTGGGCGCACGAGGGTGTCGCGGAGTGCTCGGCGTCCAGCGTCCACCCGAGGCTCGACCGGGTGAACGAGCGCCTGGGCAAGCTGAAGGGCGAGGGCAAGCTCGTCGAGTTTGAGTTCCTGGCGGTGTTCGACGACGACACGTTCATGGAGCAACGACTCGCGTACCCGATGGGGCACTCGATGGTGGCGTACGTGCTCGACACGTACGGGCGCGAACGCGGGTTCGCCTGGCTGATCGACTTGGACGACGTGGGTGTGGACGCCGCGTCGCGTGAGCACTTGGGTCTCGCGTTCGCGGATCTCGACGAGGCGTGGCGCGGGACGCTTCAGGTGCCCGAGCCCGATGCCGACGAGCCGGACGCCTGATCCGTCGCCGGCTCGTTGAGCGGGCGGCTCGGCGGGTCG
Source organism: Phycisphaerales bacterium (assembly GCA_040219655.1). GTDB lineage: Bacteria > Planctomycetota > Phycisphaerae > Phycisphaerales > UBA1924 > BQJQ01. The sequence goes on from JAVJSB010000001.1 coordinate 495,224, forward strand.
CCCTCGGCGCGGATGCCCGCGGGGGTCTCGGTCGGCGCGGGCGCGGGCGGCGTGCGGACGAGCACGAAGAACCAGGTCACCGTGGCGATGAACAGCGTCCCCAGCGCGAGCCACCCGACCGAGCTGCGCACCGTCTCGGGCTTGTTCGCCATTGGCTTGGACGCGAGCAGCAGCAGGCGTGCGCCGAGGGGGGCCGCGGCGCGGGCGGCGCGCAGGCCCGCGGCCTTTGCCGGCGGTCCCGCCACGCGGATCGTCTGACGCGTCGCGATCGCGGAGTACTTGGCGGCGGCCTTCGCGGCGGGCGCGGCCCGCTTCGCCGCCACCACGCCGAGCTCGCGTGTCCGCGCGGCGGCCTGCTTCGCGCTTTGGGCTCGGTTCGAGGCTGGAGCCGCGGGCTCGTCCGGCGGCTCCGCGCTCGGTTCGTCGTCGGCGCTCATGAGCTGCGCGGTCAGGTCCGCGAGGCTGCGATCGATCGACTCGACCTGCGCGACCGGGTCCGGGGGCTCCCAGCCGCGGGGCTCGGTCTCCGGGTCGCCCTCGGGTTCTTCGGCGGCGCCCCGTTCGCGTGATGCCCCCAGATCGATCGGGGGCGCGTCGAGCGTCGCGTCGTCGGGCTCGGCGTCCGATGAGCGCACGTCGATGCTCTCGGCGTTCACGAGCGATTGGAGCGCGGCGTCGAGTTCCGCGTCATCGGATTCGGACGCGGGCTCGGCCGCGGGCGATTCGGGCTCGCCGTCCGGTTCCTCCGTCCCGTCCAGATCGACGAGCGCCTGGGCGATCGCGTCGATCGATGCCGTCGCGTCCTCGGCCGGATCGGACTCGGATGCCTCGGCGGGGGCCGGGTCGGGTTCCGCGGGGGCACCCGACGCTGGATCGGAGGGCGACGCGTCGGCTTCTGGCGTGCCGGGTTCGGGGTCCGGCGGGCTGTCGGTGGGAGGGTCGGCCGCGATCGGGCGGTCTTCGTCCGCTTCGAGCTGCGCGCACTCCAACTCGAGCTCATCGGTGAGCTTGGCGAGCTCGGCTTCGAGCTCAGCGGTCGTCGCTCCCTGGTCGGAATCGAAAGGCATACCCGGATCGATGATCGGACCGCCCCCGCGCGAACTCAAGCCCGATCCGGGGTACCGTGAGATATGCCCCGAGACGAGGGAACCCCTGGCACAGACCGCACGCGCTGGCGTCACCGCCTGCACGTATCGGGCATCACCCCCGGCGTGCAGGTCGTCTCGGGCGACGAAGCCCACCACGCCGTTCGCGTCAAACGCCTGCGCCCGGGGGAGTTGGTGGAACTCTTCGACGGTCGGGGGACCGTCCTCGCGGGCGCCGTCGCCGACGTCGGCGGGTCGCGCCAGCACCCCGAGATCACGATCGAACCGGCCGGGGAACCCGAGTTCGTGGCATCGCACACGCCGCGCGTCGAAATCTGGACTCCCGCGCCCAAGGGCGACCGTTTGGAGCGGATGCTCGATCAGCTCTCGCAGGCGGGCGTCGCCGGCTGGCGGCTGCTCGGCGCCGAGCGGGCCGAAGACAACATGCCCAAGAAGCCCGATCGCCTGCGTCGGGTCATCATCGAGAGCGCCAAGCAAAGCGGGCGGGCCCACCTGCTCGAGATCGGCGACCCGATCGCGTTGGATGCCGCATTGGAAACGGCGGGTGTCGTGGTGGCGTCCCAGCACGCCGGACCGGGGCCCCGGTTCGGGCCCGGCGAGCCCCGGACGCTCCTCGTGGGCCCGGAGGGCGGGTGGTCGGGGTCGGAGCTGCGCCTTTTCGAGGCGCGGGCGGTACCGTGCCTCGGGCTCGGCCCGCACGTGATGCGGCTGGAGACCGCGGCGCTCGTCGGCGCCGCCCGACTGATGGAGGCATGACGATGACGTTCCGAACGATGGTCGCCGGGCTGGCGGTGCTCTGGGCGGGCACGCCCGCGCTCGCGATCGATCCCGAGCACCGCGTCCGCGCGCGCGAGATGGCGGACCGGGCGATCGCGTACCTCCGCGCCGAGCAGGGGCCCGAGGGCGGGTGGCGTCACGCGGCGGACCGCCCGAACTTCCCGGCGATCAGCGCCCTCGCCGCGACGGGCATGATCCTTGACCCGCGGATCGATGCGGCCGACCCCGCCATCGAGCGCGCCACGCGGTACATCCTTTCGTTCGAGCAGCCGGGCGGTGGGATCCACGACGGCGTCCTGACCAGCTACAACACCGCGATCAGCCTGAGCTACCTCGCGCACCTCGGCACGCCCGAAGCGGCCCGCGCGATCTCGGTCTCGCGCCCCTTCCTCCTCGGGCTCCAATACCACGAGGGCTTCGACGGTGCCCCGGACACGGAAGACCTGACCGAGCCCGTCGCGCCCGAGCACCCGTACTACGGCGGCGTGGGGTACGGCAGCCACGGACGCCCGGACCTCTCGAACGTCGGGTTCTTCCTGCAAGCTTTGCACGACACCGGGCTGAGCGCGGAGGACGAGGCGTACCAGCGGGCGCTCGTCTTCCTGTCGCGCGTCCAGATGCTCGACGAGACGAACGATTTTGACTACGCCGACGGCTCGACCCAGGGCGGGTTCATCTATGCCACCGTTCCCGGGCGCGAATCGGTCGATTCCATCCCCGGGCAATCGCAGGCGGGCGAGATGGAAGAAACGCTCAGCGACGGCACCGTCGCGTCGCGCCTGCGTTCGTACGGGAGCATGACGTACGTCGGATTCAAGAGCCTGATCTACGCCGACCTCGCGCCGGACGATCCGCGGGTGGTCGCGGCGCGGGGATGGATCGAGCGGCACTACACGCTCGAGGAGAACCCGGGCCTGGGCGATCAGGGGCGGTACTACTACTACCTCTCGCTGGCGCGCGCGCTGGACGCGTGGGGCGAGGACGAGGTCGCCGGCGAGGACTGGCGCGAGGGGTTGATCGACACGCTCGCCGAGCTGCAGTCGGCGGACGGGTCGTTCACGAGCGTGCACGACCGGTGGATGGAAGCCGACCCGGTGCTGATCACGGCGTACAGCCTGATCGCCCTGCAGGTCGCGATGGGCAACGGCTGAGGGAGCGGACGATGACGACGATGATGCAATCCAAGGCGTACGCGGACCTGCTCGCGTACAACCGCGAGACGGCGACGCTCGGGTCCGTCGCGGGCCTGCTCGGGTGGGATCAGGAAACCTACATGCCCGGCGCGGGCGCGGACGCCCGGGCCGAGCAGTCGTCGCTGCTCGCGGGGCTTCTTCACGGGCGTGCGACGAACGAGCGTCTCGGCGCCCTGATCGCGGCGTGCGAGTCGGACTCGGATCTGACGGCCGACACCGAAACCGCCGCGGAGCTCCGCGAGGTGCGGCGCGACTACGACCTGGCGACCAAGCTCCCGGGCGACCTGGTCCGCGAGCTCGCCGAGACGGGCTCGAAGGCGCAGCACGTGTGGAAGAAGGCGCGCGAGAACAACGACTTCGCGCTCTTCAAGCCCTGGCTCGCGAAGATGGTCGATCTGGCGCGCCGCAAGGCGGGGTGCTACGGCACGCCCGAGGGCGGCGAGGCGTACGACGCGCTGCTCGACGAGTACGAGCCCGGCGCCACGGCGCGCGAGATCGAGTCGGTCTTCACGCCTCTGGGCGAGCGCCTCAGCGCGTTCATCAAGGACGTCGCGGACAACGGCACGCCGCCCGACGACGCACCGCTGAACGTGAAGGTGTCCGATTCGGCGCAGCACGCGTTCGGGCTCGAGGTGCTCGCGGCGATGGGGTTCGATCTCGACGCCGGGCGCCTGGACGTCACGGCCCACCCCTTCTGCTCCGGGTTCGCCCCGGGCGACACGCGCCTCACGACGCGATACCGCGACGAGCGGTTCACCGACGCGCTCTACGGCACCATGCACGAGGGCGGGCACGGGCTGTACGAGCAGGGGCTGCCCAAGGCGGACAAGTTCGGCTCGCCCCTGGCGAGCAGCATCTCGCTGGGCATCCACGAGTCGCAGTCGCGGATGTGGGAGAATCTGGTCGGGCGCTCGCGCCAGTTCTGGGTCTGGGCCAAGCCCATCGCGGACAGGCACTTCAACGGCGCGCTCGACGCGTTCGGCGTGGACGACATGACCCGCGCGGTGAACACCGCCAACCCGAGCTTCATCCGCGTCGAGGCGGACGAGGCGACGTACAACCTCCACGTCATGCTCCGCTTCGAGATGGAGCGGGCCCTGCTGCGCGGCGATCTCGAGGCGGCGGACGTCCCCGCCGCCTGGAACGCGCGGTTCAAGGAGCTCTTCGGGCTGGACGTCCCCGACGACCGGCGCGGGTGCCTGCAGGACGTGCACTGGAGCTTCGGGCTCATCGGGTACTTCCCGACGTACACGCTCGGGAACCTGTACGCCGCCCAGTTCTGGGAGACGATCGCCGAGGAGATCCCCGATCTGGAGTCGAAGATGGAGCGCGGCGGGTTCGGCGACCTGCTCGCGTGGCTGCGCGAGAAGATCCACGCGCACGGCAAGCGCTACCGCGCCGCCGAGCTATGCGAGATGATCACGGGCAAGCCGCTCAGCGCCGACCCGCTGATGCGGCACCTCGAGCGCCGCATCCGACCGGCGTACGGGCTCTGATTCTCGTCAGCAGCGTTCGCGTGCGAGCTCGACCGCGAGCGCCTCGCCGAGGCGTTCGTAGTCGTCGAGCGTGTTGTAGAGCTGGGCGCTGAGGCGCATGATGCGCGTCGCGACGCCGGGCAGGTCCCAGATGGGGATCTGGATGTTGTGGTCGGTGTACAGGCGGTCCCAGAGGGCGTCGTCGAAGAGGTCGCCGGGCGGGTTGCCGCCGGGGCAGTCGGGGAGGACGACGCCGACCATCGTGCCCGTCATCGCGTCGGGGACGGGCTGGTCGATGCCGAGGCGGTCGCAGACGACGCGGGCGCCGGCGCGGGCGAGCTGGTGGTTGCGCTGGTAGAGGGTGTCCCACCCGCCGGGCATCTGCGCGCCGAGGTGGTCGATCGCGACGGGGGTGACGAGGTTCGCCGAGTAATCGCCCGTGCCGACGTAATCGAAGTCGCACAGGAACGCCTTGCGGTCGGCGCGCGTCTCGTGGACGCGGCAGGAGAGCGCGAGCGGCTTGATGCGCCGCTGGGCGTCGGGCTCGGCGTAGATGAACCCGGTCCCCTTGGGCGTGCACAGCCACTTGTGGCACGACGCCGCGTAGTACGTCGGCGCGAGCTCGTGGATGTTCAAGGGCAGCTGCCCGGGCGTGTGCGCGCCGTCCACCAGGATGTCGATGCCGCGCTCGCGGACGGCGGGGACGATCCGCTCGACCGGGAAGACCAGCGCCGTCGCGCTCGCGATGTGCGAGACCACGACGAGCTTGGTCCGCTGGGTGATCGCGCCGAGCACGGCGTCCACCACGTCGTCGGGCGTCACCTTCGGGAAGGGGACCTTTGCGACGACCTTCTGGCACCCGGCTCGGGCGCACAGGCGGTCGAGCTCGTTGATCGTCGCGGCGTACTCGTGGTTGGTGATCAGCACCTCGTCGCCCGGCCCGAGCCCGGCGCCGTGCAACGCGGTCGCGATCGCGAACGTGCCGTTGGGCACCAGGGCGAGGTCCTCGGCGGGGGCGCCGACGAAGGACCCGATCGCCCGGCGGGCGGCGTCGGCGTAGCGCTCCAGGTCGTGCTTGAAGAATCGGACGGGGTCCGACTCGAGGCGCCGACGGAGCTCGGCCTGGGCCTCGCCCACGACCGCCGGGCACGAGCCGTACGACCCGTGATTCAGCTGCATGAGCCCCGGGCGGATGGGCCAGCGGGCGGGCTCGGAGATCCGTTCGGGCGGCATGAGCGGCTCGATCGTGCGATCGGGCGACGCGATCACCTCGATCGGGCGCGCCGGCGCGAGACCGGCAAGGGTGCGGGCGGGTTCGAACGTCTCATGGTTGGGCATGGCTGTCACGCCAAGCCTATCGGAGATTCGTGCGCGCCGGCTTGCATCGAGAACAATCGCGGACGCCCGCCGATGGTGCACATTGGTGGGGCCGGTTTCCAACCGGCCCTCGCGTCGCGGTGTTGTGAATCTGGCCGGTTGGAAACCGGCCCCACCAAGAGTGACCGGTCCGGGCACGGTGCGGTCAGGCGAGCTCGGTCGCGAGCGCTTCAGCGAGGTACTCGTACTGCGCGGGCGAGTTATAGAAGTTTGCGCTGACGCGCAGGACGGGCGTGTCGCCCACGCCGATCATGCCCTCGGGCGCGTCGCGGCGCTCCCAGACGGGGACCTGGATCCGCCAGCGGTCGTACAGCGCCCGCTTGAGATCGCCCGCGGGTCGGTCCGTGTCGAGCCCGATCGCGGCGATCGCGCCCGTGCACGCGTCGGGCACGGGGGGTTCGAGCCCGAGATGCTGACAGATCGTGGCTCGCCCGGCGAGCGCCAGGTCGCGGTTGTGGTCCATGTACGCCTCGACCGAGCCGGCGACGCCCGCGAGGAACTCGGCGGCGTCCGCGATTGCGAGGAACGGCGTGATGTCGCGGGTGCCCACGTAATCGAACTCGACGTGGAAGGCGGACCGCCCGGCGAGCTGGGCGACCCGGTCCCTCGTCGGGGCGCTGTTGGAAAGAACCGGCGGGCGGAACGCGGGCTGGAGGTCCGGGCGGACGTACAGCCAGGCCGAGCCCTTGGGCGAGCAGAGCCACTTGTGGGCGTTCCCGGTCGCCCAGGCGACGTCCCAGCGTTCGAGGTGGTGGGGGGCGAACCCGACGCCGTGGGCGGCGTCCAGCAGGACCTCCACGCCCCGCGCGCGCAGCGACGGGCAGAGCTCATCAAGCGGCATCGCGATCGCGCTCGGGCTCGTGACGCCCGAGATCATGCAGGCCTTGGTCCGGTCCGTGACGCGCGACAGGACCGCCTCCACGAGCGCGTCGGCATCGGGCACGGGCCAGGGGAGCGCCGCGGTCACGAGCGTCGCGCCCGATCGCTCGCAGGCCGCCCGGCAGTTGTGCGTGCACGCGGGGTACTCGTGGGACGTGATGAGCAGCTCATCGCCCGGCGCAAGGCCCATGTTGTGCAGCGCGGCCTGCACGCCCTGCGTCGCGTTGGGGACGAAGACCAGGTCCGCGGCGTCGCACCCGAGCAGCGGGGCGATCGCGGCGCGGGACCGGTCGAGCATCGGGGAGGCGAGCTGCTCGAAGAACGTGACCGTGTCACGCTCCATGAGATCGAGGTACCCCCGCTGGGCGTCGAGGACGGCGGGCGGGCAGGCGCCGAAGCTGCCGTGGTTCAGCGGGACGAGCCCGGGGTGGATCGCCCAGTGCTTGGCAGCTGGGGAGGGCGCGGGGAAGTTCGGGGGCAGCTCGGTGGTCGTCATGTGACGAGCCTACCGCGCGACGCGGGCGACTCCCTGATGGGGCGTGCGGATCAGCCCGTGACGTCGATGCTGCGGCCCAGGGTGACGCCGGTCGCGGCGGCGTTCTTGTCCGCCGGGTGCGCGTACAACTCGAGCGAGCCGCTGGGGCTCGGCGTCTGCGGGCGGGGGACGACGGGCGTGTCGTTGATGGTGGCTTTGTCCACGGTCGCCGCGACGAGGCGCTCGAGGGCGCTCTTCGGGCGGGCGGTCACCTCGACCTGATCGATGGATTGCCCCGGTCGGGCGTTCGTTTGAGGGACCGCCGGGCGCACACCGTTCGCCGGCTTGGCCGTCGGCGGGAACGAGTATGTGGGTGGGATCGGGTCCATCAGGTGCTCGTCCATGATCGGCGCGTGCGTCCGAATCCGTCCACACGCCGGCGTGCCAGAGCATAGCGAGACGGGCCCGGCGATCCGAGCGCCGACCGAAACTCCGCGCAAGGAATGCACCCGCCGCCCGGTCGTCGTGGCGTTCGGGCGGGTTTATGGGGCGTGCGATGCTTGCGCTGGGGGCAAAAAACACGGGGCTCGAATTCAAGCCCCGTGTCAACGCCCGTGTCTGTGGGGTGGTTCAGTCGTCGTCGCCGTGCCCCTCGAAGGCGTCGATGACCTCCTGCTGGATGTGCGGCGGGGTGTTCTCGTCGTGCGAGTAATCCATCGCGTAGCTGCCCGACCCGCCCGTCATGCTCTTGAGCTCGGTCGTGTAGTTCTGGAGTTCGCCCAGGGGCGCCTGCGCGACGATCACGCAGACATCGCCCGCGAGCATCTTGGTGTCCTGGACGCGGCCTCGCTTGGTCGAGAGGTCCCCCGTCACGTCGCCCATGTGCGACGAGGGCACGGTGACCTCGACGGTGACGAAGGGCTCGAGCAGCACGGGCTTGGCCTTCGCGACGGCGTCGATGAACGCCCGCTTGCCCGCGGTGATGAACGCGATCTCTTTCGAGTCCACCGCGTGGTACTTGCCGTCGTAGACCTCGACCTTGACGCCCGTGAGCGGGTAGCCCGCGACGGCGCCGTGCTCGAGGACCTGCCGCACGCCCTTCTCGATGGCGGGCATGAACTGCCGGGGGACGGACCCGCCGACGGTGGCGTTGACGAACTCGAAGCCCTCGGGGTGGTCGGCGGGGAGGGGCTCGACGCGGAGGTAGACCTCGCCGAACTGGCCGGCGCCGCCGGTCTGCTTCTTGTGCCGGTGGTGCCCCTCGGCCTTGGAGGTGATGGTTTCCTTGTACGCGATCTTGGGCGTCGCGGTGTCCAGCTCGATGCCGGACTGCTCCTTGAGCTTCTCCATCGCGACGCGGAGGTGCAATTCGCCCAGCCCGCGGAGGACGGTCTGCTTGGTCGCCGCGATGCGCTCGAGCTTCAAACAAGGATCCTCGGCGAGCAGGCGGTGCATCGCGGTCGAGAACTTGGTCTCGTCGGCGTGGTTCTTGAGCTCGACCGCGAGGCCGTACATGGGCTTGGGCAGGGGCAGCGGGCGGAGGTGGAGGCTGTCGAGCTCGTGCCCCTCGTGCAGCACGGCGTCGTAGTGGACCTCGTCGATCTTCGAGACCGCGCCCAGGTCGCCCGGGCCCAGCTCGTCGACCTCCTCGGACGTCTTGCCCTGGCGCTTGACGAGGTGCCCGATGCGGACGGCTTTCTTCTGGTCGTCGATGATCGCTTCGGACTTGTTGTGAATGACGCCCTGGTGCACGCGGAAGACGCCCAGCTTGCCGACGTGCTTGTCGGACGTGATCTTGAAGACGTTGGCGATGAGGGGCTTGGACGGGTCGGGCTCGGCGTGGAACTCGACCTCGTCGCCGTCCTCGCTCTCGCGCTTGAGGAACGGGCGCGGGTTGCCCTCGAGGGGGTTGGGCAGCAGGCTCGCGAAGACGTGCAGCAGCGTGTCCACGCCCGCGCCGGTCTTGGCGCTCACGAACGCGATGGGCACGAGGTGGGCGTCGCGGAGGGCCGCCTCGAACGCGTCGTGCAGCTTGGTCTTGTCGAGGTTCTCGTCCGTGCCGTCCTCGAGGTACTGGTTCATCAGATCGTCTTTCATCTCGACGATCTGCTCGATGATCTGCTGGTGGGCGTCGGCCTCGGAGCTGAAGAGCGTGTCGCCCGAGCCCTCGGCGTCGAAGACGGAGATGACGCTCTCGCGGTCGGGCGCGGGCAGGTTGATCGGCAGGCACTCGGAGCCGAACTCCTCGCGGATCGCCTCGACGAGCGCGGGCAGGTCGGCCTGATCGTCGTCGATCTTGTTGATGATGATCATCCGCGGGAGGTTGCGGTCCTTGGCGATCGCCATCATGCGGCGGGTGACGGTCTCGATGCCCTTGCCCGCGTCGATGACGACGGCGACGGTCTCGACGGCCGGGAAGACCGCGATCGCGTGCCCGAGGAAGTCGGGCATCCCCGGGGCGTCGATCATGTTGACCATGTGCCCCTCGTGGTCGAAGTGCATCAGCGACGGGCGGAGCGAGTGCTTGTGGTGGATCTCCTCGTCGGTCCAGTCGGAGACGGTGTTGCCGTCCTCGACGGTGCCCATGCGCTGGATGGTGCCGGTGGCGAAGAGGAGGCGTTCGGCGAGGGTCGTCTTGCCCGAGCCAGCCTGACCGGTGAGGGCGATGTTGCGGATGTCGGCGGGGTCGCGTGCAGGCATGGGCGGATGGCTCCCTCGGCGGCGCTGGACGCGCCCGCGGCACCCCCGCGAGCGCGCAGCCCGGTTGCTCGAACGCCGGCGACGCCGATCGGTCCATCTGGCACGTCCGCGCGATCAGATCACGTGGGGGCGGGCTCCCTCCCGCGCCGGCGTATCGGCAGTCTAGGGGGATTCCGGGCACTCTGATAGGCTCGGCCCGACTTCATGCCATGACCCCCGACCCCGGCCAATCCGCGCCTGTCTGCCCCGAGTGCGGCACCCCGCCCGGCGGGCCCGTCATGCCCCGGCGGTGGGTCTGGTGGCGGCGGGCGGCGGTGCTCGCTTCGCTGATCGCCTGGACGGCGCTCGTCGGCTCATTGGTCTCTCGCTCATCGCGGGCGGTCATGTCGTTCGACCCGCGGTGGGGGCACGTGTACACCTGCTCGGCCGTCGATTCATGGCTTGACCAGGCGGCGAACTCGGACGGCGACTGGTGGGTCCGCGAGGTCGTCGCGCGCTCGTGGGCCGCCGGCTACCCCGTGCCCGCCGACGAGCCGCTGGAGATCGCCGTTGTCGGCAACTCGGTCACCGCGAACGCCACGCCCTGGGCGCCCTCGTCGCTCACGATGGGGCGCGTGATGTCGGGCGAGATGTCCGACCGCGAGTTCGCGCGCCTCGCGCACGAGGACCTCGAGCGCCACTTCGGGCCCGAGTGGGACGGGCCGGGGCAGACGAACATCGCGTGGCGCGCCGCGATGTCGCCGAGTTTCGAGGGCGAGATACGCCGTGTCCCGCCGCTGTTCGGGCTCGCCGCGCTCGCCCAGTACCAGGAGGTGTCCATCCCCGACTACCGCGGGCGCGAGCTCGCGTGGGCCCGCCCGCCCCGCCTGTGGCGCGACGGGTGGCTCACCCTCCGCTCGGACGACATGAGCGTGACCGGCAACGCGTGGGTCCTCGAGATCCGCACGCCGCAGGTCTGGGCGCTGCTCGCGCTGTTGGTCGCGGCGGCGGTCTTGGCATGGACGCTCGCGCCGCCGATCTGGTGGCGACTGACACGCCGACGCCGACGCAAGACCGCCCGCTGCCTCGAATGCGGCTACCCGCTCCCAGGCCCCTCCCCCTAGGCTTGGGCATGCCCGACCCCGTCATCACCCGGTTCGCGCCCTCCCCGACGGGGCACCTCCACGTCGGCGGGGCCCGCACGGCCCTCTTCTGCTGGGCTCTGGCCCGCAAGGCAGGCGGCCGGTTCGTCCTGCGCATCGAGGACACCGACCAGGCCCGCAGCTCCGACGCAGCTTCGAAGGGCATCCTCGAGGACCTCGCCTGGCTCGGCATCCACTGGGACGACGGGCCCGAGTATTCCTGGAAGGGACAGCCCCTCGGCGGCGACCCCCGCGGCGTCGGGCCCTTCCACCAGGCCCAACGCCTCGACATCTACAACCAGCACATCGACAAGCTCATCGAGGCGGACGCCGCGTATCCCGCCTTCGAGTCGCCCGACGAGCTTGAAGCCAAGCGAAAAGAAGCGATCGACGCCAAGGTCGGGTACCGGTACGACCGCAGCGCGCTGGACATCCCGCGCGACGAGCGGATGGCGCGCCTCGCGAACGGCGAGGACCACGTCGTGCGCCTCAAGATGCCCGACGAGCCGATCACCGTGCACGACACCGTGCTGGGCGACGTGACCGTCGGGCCCGACGAGTTCGATGACTTCATCATCCGAAAGCGCGACGGCTTCCCGACGTACCACCTCGCGGTGGTCGTGGACGACGCGCTGATGGGCGTCACGCACGTGCTGCGGGGGCAGGAGCACCTGATCAACACGCCGCGCCACATCGCGCTGCAGCGGGCGCTCGGGTTTCCCACCCCGGCCTACGCGCACATGCCGCTGATCTTCAACCCGGACGGGTCGAAGATGTCCAAGCGCGATAAGGACAAGGCCGCGAAGAAGGCGTGCAAGGACGCGGGCATCGACGCCCCGCCCGTCGCGTCGGTTTCGGATGACGACTTCAGGAAGTGGATGAAGGACAAGACCCGCCAGCTGCCGAGCGATCAGCTCCGCGAGCTCGCGGCGGCGGTGGGGGTGACGCTGCCCGAGATCGACGTCGAGGACTTCCGGCGCGCGGGGTACTTGCCCGGGGCCCTGTGCAATTTCCTGGCGCTCTTGGGCTGGAACCCCAAGCAGAAGACCGCCGACGGCAAGGACCTGGAGACCTTCGACCTTGAGTTTCTGGCGGCGAACTTCGACACCAAGGGCATCGGCAAGGGGCAGGCGAAGTTTGACCGCGCCAAGCTGCTGAGTTTCAACAGCGACGCGATCGGTCGGCTGGACGACGCCGAGTTTGCGCGCACCTGGCGTGATTGGGCGAGCGCGTACGACCCCGAACTGGTCTCAACGCTGGGCGACGACAAGATCGAACTGTTCGCCGGAGCAGTCAAGCCGCGGTGCAAGACGCTCGCCGACGGGCGGAGCGTTGTTCAGTTCGCGCTTGTCGATGATGACAGCTACGAGTTCGACGGCAAGGCGGTGCACAAAGCGATGCTCAAGGGCGACGCCAAGGGGCTCGAACTGCTCAAGGCGTTCGGTGCATCGCTCGACGGGATCACGACGTGGGATGCGCCGACGATCGATGCGGCCGTCGAGGCGTTCGCCGCCGAGCACGAGGTGGGCATGGGCAAGGTCGCCCAACCGATCCGCGTGGCGGTGACGGGCGCGGGCGTGAGCCCGCCGCTGGGCGTGACGCTTGCGGTGCTGGGGCGCGAGAGCGTGAAGGCCCGGATCACCCGGTGCCTGGCGTTCGCGGAGTCCGTTCAGGCATGACAGGCTTGCTCGATCCGATCCGTGCCGGCGCGATCGAGGCGCCCAGCCGTGTCTGGATGGCGCCGCTCACGCGCAGCCGGGCGTCGATGCCGGGCAACGTGCCCAATGGGTTGATGGCCGAGCACTACGCCCAGCGGGCGGACCCGCGGACCGGCGCGGGCGTGATCATCGCCGAGGCGACGCCCGTCTGCTCGCGCGGGCACGGGTACTACGCGACGCCCGGGATCCACACCGACGAGCAGGCCGAGGGGTGGCGGCTGGTCACGGACGCGGTGCACGCCCGCGGCGGGCAGATCGTCCTCCAGCTCTGGCACGTCGGACGCGTCAGCCACTCCGCCCTGCAGCCCAACAACGATCCGCCCGTCGGGCCGAATGACGTCACGAGTCAGTCCAAGACGTACATCGACGCCTCAATGGAGCGTTACCCGAACACCAAGCCCCGCGCGCTCGAAACGGATGAGGTGCCCGAGGTGGTCGAGGAGTTCCGCCACGGCGCGGCGCTCGCGAAGCGGGCCGGGTTCGACGGCGTCGAGATCCACGGGGCGAACACGTACATCCTCGATCAGTTCCTCCGCGACGGCATGAACACCCGCACGGACGACTGGGGCGGGCCGCTCAAGAACCGGCTGCGTCTGCCCACGCTCGTCGCCGAGGCGGTGTGCGATGTCTGGGGCGCCGATCGGGTGGGGTACCGGATCAGCCCGCTGAGCGAGCATCACGACGCGCGCGATTCGGATCCGAAGCGCACGTTCTGTGCGCTCGCCGAGCGGCTTGGGGCGATGGGGCTGGCGTTCCTGCACGCGGTCGAGACGTGGGACCGGGCGAACCTCGACGAGCGCACGTCCGAGGTGATCCCGGCGGTGCGGGACGCCTTCAAGACCGCTGGCGGAGGGATCTACGTGGCGAACGGCGACTACACGCCCGAGCAGGCCGAGGCGGCGGTGCGCGAGGGATGGGCGGACGCCGTCGCGTTCGGGCGCGCCTTCATCGCGAACCCGGACCTGACCGAGCGGATCCGGCGCGGCGGGCCCTTGGCCGAGCCGGACCGCGAGACGTTCTACGGCGGCGGGGCGGCGGGATACACGGACTACCCGGCGCTGGGCACGCCCGAGCGGCACGTCGGATAGCGTCACGCCACGACCGCGCGGCGAAGCGATCGCGTCGGTCTAGAATCAGGGTGAACGGAGCGTGACTCCATGCCCGCCAGGGGTTGGAAGAACCCGGTTCACCGCGTGCTCAATCTGGCGTTGTACCTCCTGATGTCGTTCCTGATCGGGACGGGCCTCGTGATGTGGGTGCGGCTGCCGCCGGGCTCGGCGCGCGCCGGCGGGTTCCGAGGCGGGCGCGGCGGGGGCGAGCTGTCCGGCGCGCGCGAGCTGATGGGGCTCAACCGGCACGAGTGGGGCGACTTGCACCTCTACGCGGCCCTCGCGTTCGTCGCGATCGGGCTCGCGCACCTCTGGCTCAACCGCGTCTGGCTCAAGAAGGTCGCGGCATCGAACCGGGCGTGGCGAATCTGGGCGGGGCTCGCCGGGGGCGTGGCGATTGTGCTGGCGCTGGCGCTGTGGCCCGCGGGCGGCTGACGGCGGACCCCCGGTTGGGCGTCTTGGGGGAGCGTCGCGGCATCGCTCGCTACCATCGCCGCGCGGAGGCGACACCCATGGGCGACGACGACAAGGCACCCAAGCGGCACTTCATCCAGCAGATCATCGACGCGGACATCGCGTCGGGGAAGTGGGGCCCGCCGGGCGAGCGGGCGGTCGTCAGCACCCGATTCCCGCCCGAGCCCAACGGGTACCTCCACATCGGGCACGCCAAGAGCATCTGCCTGAACTCGGGGCTCGCCGAGGAGTTCGGCGGGAAGTTCTTCCTGCGTTTCGACGACACGAACCCCGCCAAGGAAGAGCAGGAGTACGTCGATTCGATCGTCCGCGATGTCGCGTGGCTCGGTGCGCGGTGGGAGGGGCGGTCCGAGGATGACCCGATCGCGGGCGTCCGGTTCGCCTCGGACTACTTCGGGCAGATGTACGACTGGGCGGTCGAGCTGATCGAGAAGGGGCTGGCGTACGTCGATGCCCAGTCGGCCGACGACATCAAGGCGCAGCGCGGGACCGTCACCGAGCCGGGCACGCCCAGCCCATTCCGCGATCGGCCGATCGCGGAGAGCCTGAACGAGTTCGACAAGATGCGTCGGGGCGAGTTCGCCGACGCGTCGCGCGTCCTGCGCGCGAAGATCGACATGGCGTCGCCCAACATGCACCTGCGCGACCCGGTGATGTACCGCGTCGTGAACAAGCCGCACCACCGGACCGGGTCGCAGTGGCACATCTACCCCATGTACGACTGGGCCCACGGGCTCGAGGAC
This sequence comes from Phycisphaerales bacterium, assembly GCA_040219655.1. Classification (GTDB taxonomy): domain Bacteria; phylum Planctomycetota; class Phycisphaerae; order Phycisphaerales; family UBA1924; genus BQJQ01. The sequence continues at coordinate 510,371 of JAVJSB010000001.1, forward strand.
TCGATCGAGGGCATCACGCACTCGATCTGCACGCTCGAATTCGAAGAGCACCGGCCGCTCTATGACTGGTTCATCGACGCGATCAATCAGGACCGCGGGCCCGGCTCGAAGTGGGGCGAGCCCATCCACCACCCGCAGCAGATCGAGTTCGCGCGGTTCGTCATCGACTCGACCGTCATGAGCAAGCGGCACATGAAGCGTTTGGCAGACGAGGCGCTCGACGGGTGGGACGACCCGCGCCTGTGGACGATCTCGGGCCTCCGCCGGCGTGGGTTCACGCCCGAGTCCGTCCGGCACTGCGTGCTCGATGGGGGCGTGACGAAGTTCAACGCCGTCGTCCCGATGTCACGCCTGGAGAACGCCCTGCGCGACGACCTGAACAAGCGCGCCCCGCGACGCATGGGCGTCTTGGACCCCCTCAAGGTCACGATCACGAACTGGGGCGAGCACGGCGGCGAGGGCCGACTCGAAGAACTCGAGGCGACCAACAACCCCGAGGACGAGGCCGCCGGCACGCGGACGGTCCGGTTCGGCAAGACGATCTGGATCGAGCGTGAGGACTTCATGGAGGACCCGCCAAAGAAGTTCTTCCGCCTCGGGCCCGGGCGCGAGGTGCGCCTGCGCGCGGCGTTCTGGGTGACTTGCCACGATTCCGTCAAGAACGACGCGGGCGAGGTCGTCGAGCTGCTGTGCACGTACGACCCCGAGACGCGGGGCGGGGGCAACCCGCCGCCGGACGCGGAGGGCAACGTCCGCAAGGTCAAGGGCACCATCCACTGGGTGAGCGACGCGGACTGCGTGCACGCGGAGGTGCGTCTGTTCGACCGCATCTTCGGCGTCGAGAAGCCGGGCAAAGCGACCGGCGACCCGATGGACGACCTGAACCCCGACTCGCTCACCGTGATGAAGGATGCCAAGCTCGAGCGGGCGCTGGCCGAGCCGACGCCCGACGAGCCGAGCTGGCCCGACGGGATCCGGCGGTTCCAGTTCGAGCGCCTGGGCTACTTCTGCGAGGACGCCGAGGCGTCGCACGCCGCGGGCAAGCTGGTCTTCAACCGGGCGGTCACGCTGCGGGATTCGTGGGCGAAGCAGTCGGGCAAGGGGTGATGCGATTCACCCCGCCAGCGGCTCGAAGATGATGTTCGCGATCTTCCAGTCCCCGTTGACCTTGAAGAGGTGGAAGTAGTCGAACCACCCGTCCGCGACGAGTTTCGCCGCGGCCGTCTCGCCGTCCACGTAGTACACGTCGATCTCGACCGGCGCCGTCCCGGCGTCGATGTGCCCGGACCGGTTGTAGATGTCGCCCAGGATCTTGATCTCTTCGTACGAGATCGAGCGCATGAAGCTGAACGAACCGTCCTCGGGCGATGACGTCCGCGTCTCGCGCTTGGACAGGCCCGGGTGGCACGTGCCCTGCACCTTGTCGCCGTCCACCTCGTAGAAACCCCGGCAATAGTCCTCGACGACCTGACGAACCGCGTCGCGCTCGGACGAGTCCTGCGTGGGCGGCTCGGCGCCGTTCTCGGACAGGACGGTGACCGCCGAATCGACCACGACCCACGATCCGTCGAACAACACGAGGTGCACGAGGTCCACCGCGTCCTCGCTCACGAACATCGCCGAGGCGCTCCAGCGCTCGACGTCGAAGACCTCGATGTCCAGGCGCGCATCCTCGGGCGAATCGGTCCGGGTGTTGTTCCGGTCGGTGCTGTAGAAGCGGAGCACGTCCCAGTTGTATTGGCGGAGCCAGTCGTCGCAGGGGTTGCCCCAGTAGTCGTGGGCGAGGGCGTAGCGCGAGATCGCGTGGTGCGTGCGCTCGCGGACGGTTTCGGCGTCGCCCGTGTACTTCGCGGTGACGTACTCCCGCAGGGCGTTCTCGACGGCCTGCTCGGTCACAGGTTCCGCGGCGTGGCAGACCGCGCCCGCCGCCACCACGGGCAGCGTCATCCAGATCGCTCGGCTCATGTCGGCTGTCCTCCCCTTGCCCGCGCGCCGGCGGGTTTGGGGCGTACCCAGCCCGCCAGGGCGGGGTTGCACAAGTGCTCATTTTGATGCGTCCAAGATCCTGCGGGTGCGTAGAGGGATTCGATGAACCGCCCAACGCTCAACGCCGGAGACGGCCGCAACGCCATCCTGCTGGCCCACCGCTACGCGGGCCCGTTCCTCGTCACGCACAAGCGGTACACGACCCAGTTCCAACAGACCTGGCACGAGCACCCCATCGCGAGCATCGACTTCGTGCTCGAGGGCGGGGGTGTCGGCGTCTACGGCGGCGAGACGGTCGAGAGCCGGGCCGGCGCCGTCGAGTACTTCCGCAACGAGGTCAAGCACGACTTCCGGTCGGCGCCCGGGGGCATCCGCTCCATGCATCTGTGCATCCCGCCGGACCTGATCGATCGCCGCACGCGGACGGCGGTCGTCCGCGAGCTCGAGCCCTCGCGGGCCCTCGGGCTCGCCGCCCGGCTGCTCGCGGAGCTGACGAGCCCGGACGCGTCGAGCGGGCTCGCGATGGAGTCGCTCGCGCGCGAGTTGCTCGCGGAGGTCGTGCCTGTCGCCCGCACGCCCGAGCGCGGCACGCGCCCGCCGAAGTGGCTCACCGCCGCGCGCGAAGCGCTGCACGCGCACCGGTCCGAGCCCCTCGGGCTGGGCGAGCTGGCGGAGGCGGTGGGCGTGAACCCGGGTCATCTGGCCCGGGCGTTCAGGGGTCGGCACGGGTGCTCGCCGGGCGAGTACCACCGGCGCCTGCGACTGGCGGACGCCGCCCAGCGCCTCGCGCGCTCGCGCGACCCGCTCGCCCGCGTCGCGCTGGACGCCGGGTTCCACGACCAGGCGCACTTCACGCGCGCGTTCCGATCGCACGTGGGCGTCACCCCCGCGCGGTTCCGCCGGGCGCTCGCGTCATAGCCGGCGCCGGCGCGCGCCGAGCAACCCAGTTCCGATCAGCAGCGCCGCGCCGCCCGGCGCGGGCACGGCGGTGCCCTCGAGCACGAACGCGCTGTCGGTGTCGAAGAGGCCCTGCCAACGGTCCCTGCTGTAGTCGTAGCTGGCGCTCAGCCCGTTCACAAAGTCCGCGTCCTGCCACTGCCAGGCGTCGCCGGACTCATCGACAAAGAACGCGCTGATCGAGATGAACCACGTCGCGCCGTCCTCGAGTTCGACGGGCGTCGCGAGATTGACCGCGTGCCTGTACTCGATCGCGCCCGAGGACGACGTGCGGCCCGTCGCCGTCGCGTTCGTCTCGGCCAGGGTGAACGCGTCGCCGACGATGATCGTCTCGGGCTTGACGCCCGCCGCGTTGGGCGACCAGAACTCGATCGCGAACCCTGTGAAATTCGTCAGGTCCGGGTGCACCAGATTCTCGCTGATGCCCCACCAGGTGACCCGCTCGATCGAGGACGTCTCGGCGAGCACGAAGTCGTCGGCGTGCTTGAAGTTCCGCGTCGGGCGCGGTGCCGCGTGGCTGAACCAGCCGAGCCCGACGTTCGCGTCGTCCGACGTCGTCGGCTGGCTGTAGAGTTCGGCGGCGTGGCTCGGCGCGGCGCCCGCCGCGATCGCCGCGATCAAACCGATCATCGTCCGCATGGACACCTCCCGGGCGGCTTGCCCTCAGCCATCACTGTGACACGGATCTCGGGATGTTCTTGCACCTGGGGCGCGCCGGGCTCAGGCCTTCACGCCCTCGGCCCAGCAGACGGGGTACCAGATCGCCGCGCCGGGCGTCTCGGCCCACGCCCGGGCGGCATCGAGCCCGGCGTCGTAGTCGCCCTCACAGATCACGCCCCGCTCGACGGCGACGCGCCGGCCCGTCTGCGCCGCCTCGATCATGTTCGTCACCAGGTCGTCCCACAGCGGGTCGCCCCGGCACCCGCCGAAGTTGACGAGCCCGGACCGCGCGGGCTCAAGCCCCGCCCGATGCAGGAGCTCGGGGAGCTTCGAACCGATCCGGGGGTCGCACCCGAGGACCTCGTACGACCGCTGGTACGCCGCCCACGTCCGGTCCCACTCGGGGCACGCGGGGTGCATGTGCCACAGCGCGTGGTCGTCGTCGGCGAGGTGGACGCGCCCACCCTGGCGCGCCGCGGCGGCCATGGCCCGGACCGCTGCGAGCGGATCGGGCAGGTGCTCGAGCAGGAACCGAGAATGCACGAGGTCGAACGTCCCGCGCTCACGGTCCGCCAGCGGCAGGTCGAGCGCGTCACCCGCACGGAACTCGACGAGATCACCCTCGCCCGCTTCTGCCGCGAGCTCGACCGCGCCGCGCCGCTGCTGGTCGTCGCGCTCGACGCCGATGACGATGCTCCTTGGTGCCGAACGAGCGATCGCCCGCGCGACCTGCCCGAGACCGGACCCAACATCCAGCACCCGCATCCCCGGCGCCAGCGACAGCACGCCCAGCGTGCCCGTGTTCAGTCGGTCGTTCATCCGCGTGAGGCGTGCCTGCTCGGTCGCGTCCGACCCGTGGATGTACTCGCTGGTCATCTGCAATTCCTCGCGGGGGCGCTACCGTTGCCCGTGTTCTCACCCGCGCCGTACGAGCCCCGCCCGATCCGCTTCGCCGGCTTGATCGAGCACGCCGGCTGGCGCCTCAAACGCTACGCCGTCTGGGTCAGCGGGCCCGACCCGGACCTGCCCGCGTTCGACTCGGGCACGCCCGCGCTGCTCGCGTCCCTCCCGATGCCCGCCGCCACGCCCGCGCGGCCGGGCGTCGGGTTCGTCATCGCCCACGCCGGGCACGACCCCGACGGATCGGACGTGCGGTACCTCGTCGGCTGCTGGTGGGACCAGTGCAACGAGCTGTTCACCCGCGTTCTAGTACGCGGCGCGCGCACCGGCGATGCGTGGACCGCCAACGCCGGTGCCCCGTGCGTCTGGGACCTCCAGATCATCGCCCACGAGCGCGACGCGTGCGTTCGGCGGCTGCTGACCGCCTCCCCCGACCCCGACGGGTACCTGCAAGACGTCTTCACGCCCTCCGAATGATGAATTCCGGCGCCCGGTAGACTGGACCCGATGACGACGACGACGCCCAGCCTGCGCGCCTGCCACTGCTGCGGGCTCGTGCACCGCGTCGCGCCGGTCGAGCCCGGCGAGGACGCCCGATGCACCCGGTGCTCGGCCGTCATCCGCCACGGCGTGCATCCGCGGGCGATCTCGCGCACCGCGGCGCTCTCGCTGGCGGCCCTCATGATCTACCCCGTCGCGCTCATGATGCCCGTGATGACGATCGAGCGATTCGGGCACGAGCACGCCGCCTCCATCTGGGCGGGCATGATCGGGCTGCTGGCTGAGGGGCACTGGGGCGTGGGGATCGCGGTCCTCGTCTTCTCGATCGTGGCGCCCGTCGCGAAGCTCGTCATGCTCTTCGTCCTGTGCGCGGGCGAGCGGCTGCTGGCGCGCGGGCAGCGGGCGTGGGTGTACCACGCCGTCGAGTTCGTCGGGCGGTGGGGCATGGTGGACGTGCTGCTCGTCGCCGTGCTCGTCGCGGCGGCGAAACTGGGCGACCTCGTCGAGGTCACGCCCGGGCTCGGCGTCGTCGCCTTCGGCACGGTCGTCGTGCTGTCCATGCTCGCGTCGATGAGCTTCGACCCGCGGGCCATCTGGGAGGACCGGTCATGAATGAACCGCCCGCCGCCGTGGTCCGTCCGACGCCGCGCCGCGTGAGCTGGGCATGGGCGGCGCCCGCGTTGGCGATGCTCGTGATCATCTGGGTCGTGATCTCGCAGGCGAGCGCGCAGCGCGGCACAAGGATCGATATCACATTCGAGGACGCCGCCGGGCTCGACCCGGGCGCCGAGCTGGTCCACCGCGGCATGCGCGTGGGCGTCGTGCGCACGATCGAGCTGGCGCCCGATCTGGACCGCGTGCGCGTGCGCGCCGAGCTGGCGCCGCACGCGTCGGGCCTGGCGCGCGAGGGCGCCCGGTTCTGGATCGTGCGCCCGGAGCTCAGCCTCCGCCGGGTCGCCGGGCTCGAAACACTGCTCGGCCCGCGCTACATCGCCGTCGAGCCGGGCGACCCCGAAGCGGCGCGGCGGGCGAGCTTCGACGGGCTGACCGAGCCGCCCAGCGTGAGCGTGGACGACGCCTCGGCGCTGGGCGCGGGCGTGAGCGTGGTGCTGCGCGCCGAGACCGCCGCGGGCGTCGCCGAGGGATCGCCCGTGCTCTACAAGGGCGTGCCCGTCGGCGCGGTGACGGGCGTCGCCCTCGCGGACGACGCGTCGGCGGTGCTCGTCCGCGCCCGCGTCCGCGAGGCGCGGCTGGTGCGTGAGAACTCTCGCTTCTGGGTCACCGGGGGCGTGGGCGTGGACTTCGGCATTTTCCGCGGGCTCACGGTGCAGGCACCGACCATCGACCGGCTGGTCGAGGGCGCGATCTCGTTCGCCACGCCCAACCGCCCGGGCGAGCACATCGAGTCGGGCCGCGTCTTCGAGCTGCACGACGAGCCGGACTCGGACTGGATCGGGTGGTCGCCCTCGATCGCGCCCGACGCGGTGCCCTGACGGGCGGGTGCCGTGGAGACGCCGTCCTCGGCTTCTCCACGAAACGAGCGCGGAGACAAGCCAGACAACGTGGAGAAGGCTGCGCCGTTTCCACGGCACCCCGATGCATGGGTGATCCGGCTCAGCCGCCCCCGCCCGCGCGCTCGGCCGCTTCGATCATCAACGCGTCCGGCGGCAGTGGGTTGTGCGCCACCACGGCACGACCACAATCGGGGCACGTCGTCGGGTCGTCCGAACCGGTGAATTGATTGAGCAGCACGTACGTGGGCTCGAGCTTCGCGGTGCCGTCCGCGTTCCAGTGGCACCGCTCGGCGGGGTAGAGCGTCGCCCGTCCCGTCTGAGGGTGCGCCAGCGGCAACGGCGCGCCCGTCGGCACCGGCATGTCCTCGAAGACCGCCCCGGTCTCGGCGTCGATCAGGGTCCGCTCGCGCAGCTCGCGCGGCAGGTCGCCGGCGGACGCGACCCAGCGCGCGATCGTCAACGCCCCGACCCCGATCCCCGCGAGCACGATCGCCCACATGACGGCTTGTCGCTGCGTCTGTTTCAAGGCGTGCGGTACGTCCCGTCGAGCTTCCGTTCGTACGCGTCCCGCGTGGACTGCCAGAACTCCCCGGGCGCCCCGAGCAACGAGCCCGTCGGGAACCACAGGTCCGGGTCGGTCGCTTGCAGGTCCGTCACGAGCTTGACGGACCCGTCGAAGAACCCGATGTTGCCCTTCACCTCGCGCGTCGAGCTCGCGGTCCGCATGCCACCCGAATGACGGAAGGCGACGGGGCGCATGTCCGTCCAGAGGTCGTGGGCCCAGGGGACGTCGTGGTAGAGCTCGCCCGGCGCGAACGAGCGGTCAAACTCTTTGGACTGGTTGTACCAGGGCCCGACGCCCCCGAACGCGCCGCCGAAGTCCGCGTTGATCCGCGCGTCGAAGTCGGGCTCGGTGGCCTTGTCGGCGTACCGGTGCCCCTCGAAGATCAGCGCCTTCATCGAGGGCGGGCCCACCCGGTTGAGACGCGGCGCGTACTGCCCGCGTTCGTTGCGGCGCGGCTCGGTGCCCAGCGGTCGCACGTCGATCGTGGACGTGAACTGCGTGGACATGTTGAACGGGATCATCCGCCCGGTCACCCAGTCGTCGCCGCCCAGGATGCCCGGGCCCGGCGCGGCGTCGAACACGTTCGCCGGGCACTGGAACTGCTCCTGCTCGCGGTACCAGTCGAACCGGCGGGCCCGCTGGTAGTCGTACGTCTCGCCCGAGCGCACGCGGACGGTGTCGCCCGGGGCGCGCATGTCCATGCTCGCCGCGAGCGGGCCGATCCAGTCCCACGCCTGCATCGCGATGCCGTTGAACGTCGGCTCGGACCGCTCGATGCGTTTGATCTGGTATCCCGCCCAGGTGACGGACCCGAGCTCGCCGCGCTGGGCGCCCACGGCGTCCCACCCGCTGGTGGACGGGCTGCCGGCGAGCCAGTCGTCGTGATCGCCGAAGTACCCGCCGTGCGCGACGAGAAGCTGCCGGATCGTCGCCTGGCACGAGAGCGTCCGCGCCGTGTGGCGGGCTTGGCCGAGCACGGGCAGCAGGATGCTGATGAGCAGCGCGACGATCGCGATGACGACCATCAGTTCGATGATCGTGAACGCGCGTCGGGCAGATCGTGGAGCGCCGGTCGGCATGCACGACCCCACTGAGGTGGAGAGAACGCCGCGTCCGTGCAGAAGACCAAGACCCCGCCCGAATCCCTCCGGGCCGGTCCGTGCAGCATAGCGAGATCCCGCCCGATGCCAAGGGCGGCGGGCGAGGGGGGCTAGACTCGCCCCATGAGCTTGATTGTCACCGGAACCATCGGAATCGATACCGTCTATACGCCCGCCGGCGAGCACCGCGAGGGCGTCCTGGGCGGGAGTTGCGCCTATTTCGCCGCCGCCGCCAGCTTCTACGGGCCCGTCCGGCTCGTCGCGGCGGTGGGGGACGACTTCCCAGACGCGCACCACGCCACCCTGTCCAGATTCGAACGAATCGACACCGCCGGGCTCGAGGTCCGCAAGGGGTCCAAGACCTTCCGCTGGGGCGGGAAGTACCTGGACAACATGGACCACCGCGAGAGCCTGTTCACCGAGCTGAACATCCTCGAGGAGGCGCCCCCGGCCGTCCCGGACCAGTTCAAGGATTCCGACTACGTCTTCCTCGCGAACATGCACCCCGCCCTGCAGGCCGACCTGCTCGGGCAGATCGACTCGCCCAAGCTCGCCGTCGCGGACACGATGGACCTCTGGATCGATGTCGCCCGCGACGACTTGTCGGCGCTGCTCAAGAAGGTGGACGGGCTGGTTCTGAACTACGACGAGGCGGAGCAGTACACGGGCACGAAGAACCCGGTCACCGCGGGGCGGAAGATGCTCGAAGAGGGCCCGACGTTCGTCGTCGTGAAGAAGGGCGAGCACGGGGCGATCCTGATCCACCGCGACGGCGTCGCGGCGCTGCCCGCCTACCCCGCCGAGACCGTCATCGACCCCACCGGCGCGGGCGACACGTTCGCCGGCGGCATGATGGGGCACCTGGCGCGGACGAACCCGTCGGACCCGGCGGACTTCGACACGCTCCGCCGCGCCATGGCGCACGGCACCATCATCGCGAGCTTCACGATCGAGACGTTCAGCCTCGACCGGCTCGCGGGACTGAGCGAAGACAAGATCAACGCGCGGTACAACGAGTTCGCCTCGATGGTCGCGATCGGCTGAGCCCGTGCCCGACGCGCCGGGGTATCTCGAGCCCTATGAGAACGCCGTCCGCGAGCAGGGCGCGACGTGGGGCGCGCAGCTCTGGAAGTCGCCCGAAGCTCAGAGCGCCCGCTTCGCCGTCGCGTGCGAGCTCGCCGGCATCGGGCCCGGGGGCGGCGTGCGCACGATCGCGGACATCGGCTGCGGCCGGGCGGACCTCGCCGCGTTCATCGCCGAGAAGGGGTTCGTCCGCGGGCCGTACCTGGGCGTCGAGGGCGTGCCCGAGCTCGCCCAAGCCGCGCGCGGCCGGGCCGCGGAGTCGGGCTGGCCCGATTGCACGATTCTCCAGGGCGACTTCGTCGCCGACGCGGACCTGCCGGCCCGGCTCGTGCGCGAGCACGGCGTGGACGCGTTCGTGTTCTCGGGCGCGCTCAACACGCTCGAGCAGGACGCGGCGATCGAAACCCTCGCGCGGTTCTGGAACGCGATCTCGGGGCGCGGCGTGCTGGTCTTCAACTTCCTTCCGACCAAGCGCGACCCGCTGCCCCCCGCCCCGGGCGACCCGGCGCGCCGGTTCGATGCCGAGGCGGCCCTCGCGTGGGCGCTCGCGCAGCACCCGAGCGTCCGATACCGGCGCGACTACCTTGGCGACCACGACGCGACGATCGCGATCGGATCGACGTCCGCCTGAGGTTCTCGCATTCGGCGCGCCGCGCACGCCCGCATAACACCGCGTGCGCGCCGGCGCCGCCCGCATCACCCGCGCAATCCGCGCAATCGGGTGGACCGTCGCGATCCGCGAAGTAGGTTCACCCGCGACAGCCGGCGCACCCCGCGCATCCGGCACAAGCAGACCCACCCGACCCGCGACGCGGGCGCATGAAGGAAGGATGCCGCGATGAAGACCCTCGTTCTGATCGGGGCGGCCGCCGTGCTCGCTTTCGCCATGCCCGCCGGGGCGCGCATCATCGTTGAGGATTTCGCCAACCCCGCGGGCACCGGGCCCGAGTTCGACCCGTTCTTCAGCTACGACTTCGGCGGGTCGCGCGACTTCGACGAGGGCGACTCGCACAATATGTTCATCGGCTCGCTGCTTCTGAGCCCGGACCGCGTCGTGATCGACTTCAATGAGCTGCCCGGCGAGACCGTCGTCGCCGCGCGCATCATGTCGCAGGAACTCCGCGCCCCGGGGCAGACGCGGATCACGTTCCGCGGCGAGAACGGCATCTACACGATGCTCAGCCAGACGCAGGCGACGCTCGAGTCCTTCCAGCTGCCGCTCGGTCAGATCGGCGTGGTTCACTCGATCGAGATCATCGGCGCGCAGACGCTCATCCGCGAGATCCGCGTCGAGACCGAGCGGGCCGTCCCCGCGCCGGCGGGAACCGCGGCGCTGGGCGTCGCGGGCGTGGGCATGCTCGCCCGACGCCGCCGACGCGCCTGATCGATCGTCACATTGCTCCATCGCACCCGACGACGCCCGCGCACTCCGCGGGTGTTGTCGGTTTCACTCGTCGGGCCACAGGTCCCGCAGCGCGGGTGACAGCCGGTTTCGGATCCCGTTGTCCTCGAGGATCTCCTCGACGGCGTCGTCCACCGCCAGCCGATCGAAGATCAGCGTCTCCTGCGTCCGGTCGTAGAACGTGAACTCGACGAAGTCGTCCTCGAGATCGCGCAGCGTCTCGACGAGGTGCGCCAGGTTCTCGATCTTCGTGCCGTTCACCGCCTTGAGCAGCGGGTTGCCGACGATCTCGTACCCCTTCGTGATCGGGTGGGGCAGCAGCTGACTCGAGACGAGCACGAGCTCCTCATCCTCAAAGGCCCGCGTCGTGTCGCCGCGCTTCACGAGGGGCGAATCGGGGTTGTACACGATCCACCAGCCCATCTCGCGGTACCCCTTCGTGAAGACCAGCGGCCCGTACACGAAGTACTCCGGGTAGTTGTCGCCCAGGGGCAGCACCACCTCGTAGTCGTTCTTGTCCACGGGCACCGTCAGCTCGACCGACTCGCCCTCGCGGATCACCGTCATCGGGATCGACCCGTCCTGGCCCATCCGCTGCAGCAGCACCGCCCACGCGACGCGCAGCCCGTCCTCGATCGTGATCAGCCCGGCGTTGTCCACGTCGTAGTCGCCGATCCGATCGACGAGGTCCCACGATTCGAGCGGCACCTCATCGCGCGCCGTGGTCTTGCGATACACGAGCCCCGTCTGATCCGCGCTCAGCCCGAGCCAGTCGCGCAGCGCCGGGTTCTCGCAGGTCTGGAAACCACCGGCGTGCAGGCGCGGCTTGCCGTCCCACGAGCCGTCGGCCACGTCCTCGAGGAACAGCTCGACCTCCTCGAACGGGATGACGAACCCGATGTTCTCGGCGTTGCCCAGCCCGGAGAAGTTCACGCCGATCACCTCGCCGTCGAGCACCATGGGCCCGCCCGAGTTGCCCGGGTTCAGCGCCGCGTCCACCTGCACGCGCAAGCCTCCCACGCCCTGGGCGTACTCGACAAACTCGATGCGCGAGATCACGCCCTCGGTCACGCTGAGCTGGTCCCCGCCCAGCGGGTACCCGATCGCCTGCACCGTCGCGCCGATCGGGGGCAGCGACTCGCGGAACGTCACCGGCGGGTGCTCGCCGAAGAACGCGTCCGCCTCGCTGTCGCGCCGGATCTCGAGCACCGCGAGGTCCATCTCCTGGCTGATCGCGACGACCTCGGCCCGCAGGCGGTCCGACGAGTTGGGCGGCTGCACGAACACCTGGCTCGCCTGCTCGACCACGTGCGCGTTCGTCAGCAGGCGCTGGCCCCCGATCACGAACCCCGTGCCCGTGTACTCCTCGGGCGGCTCCTTCGTCCACGGGCGATCGAAGCTCGGCCCGCGGTAGGTCGCGTAAACCTTGACGACCGAGTCGCGAACCGCGGGCGGGGCGTCCTGGGCCCACGCGTTCGCCGCGGCGGTCAGCAGAACAAGCACAATCACACAAACCTGTCGCATGGCAGCTCCCGGTGGTGTCCGGATCGGGGGGCACGCCCTCGGCGCGCGTGGCCCGATGGTAGCGGCCCCCATGGGTATCATGCCCGCCATGGCAACCATCCTCGTCATCCAGCACGTCAAGCAGCAGGGCCCGGGACGCCTCGGCGCCACCCTCCGCGATCACGGGTTCCGCCTTGATATCCGCACGCCCGCGGACCCCCAGGGCCGCCCCCTGCCGGGCGACCTCGACAACGTCCAGGGCGTCCTTGCGCTGGGCGGGACGCAGAACGCCGACGAATCGCACCCGTGGCTCGACCGCGAGCGCGAGATCCTCGCCGAGGCGCACGCGAGGGGCATCCCGACCGTGGGCATCTGCCTCGGGCATCAGATCCTCGCCCAAGCCCTCGGCGGCGAAATAGGCAAGATGCCGACGCCCGAAGCCGGGTTCGTTCCCGTTGAGCTCACCCACGACGGCCGCAACGACACGATCCTGTCCGGCGTCGCCTGGAAAGCGCCTTGGTTCCAGCTGCACGGGCAGGAAGTCACCACGCCCCCGCCCGGCGCCGCGGTGCTGGGTTCGTCTGAGCGCTGCAAAGTCCAGGCGTTCCGCGCCGGACACCGGACCTACGGGTTCCAGCAGCACCTCGAGTTCGACCTCGCGTTCATCGGCGCGCACATCGATTCCCACCCCGGGGAGTACCAGGCCGCGGGCGTCTCGCCCGAGGAAGCCCGCGCCCAGCTCGAAGCGCACGGCGAGATGTTCTCCCGCCTCTCCGACCGGATCTGTGTGAACCTCGCGACCTACGCGTTCAACTTCGATGAGCTCACCGCGGTCTAGCATGGCGGGCACGCGCCTCACCATCACGCCGCCGACCGACTTCGACCTGGCGCGCGATGTCTGCTCGTACGGCTACTTCGTCCTCGCGCCCAACCACTGGGACCCGAAGACCCGGACCCTCATGCGCGTGCTCGAGGTGGGCGACGGGCCCGCGACGGCCGTCATCACGCAGCCCGCCGCCCGATCAAGCCCCAAGCGCCAGCGCGGGGCCGCGTTGAAGGTGACGTTCGACCGCATGCTCGCCCGAGCCGAGCAATCCGAAGCCAAGCGGCTCGTCGCCCGCATGCTCAGGCTCGACGAGACAGCCGATACCCTGCGCGCGTTCCACGCGATCGACCCGCGGTGGAAGCGCTCTGGGCGCGGCCGCCTGTTCCGCTCGCCGACCTTGTTCGAGGACGTCATCAAGACCGTCACGAGCTGCAACGTCGCCTGGCCCAGCACCGTCAAGATGAACGAACGCCTCTGCGCCGTCTGCGGGCGAAAGGCGGAATCCGGGCTGTACGCATTCCCGAGCGCGAAGAAGCTCTCCCGCGTTCGCGCCGGCACCCTCCGCGGCCGCTGCTCCGTCGGCTACCGCGACCAACGCATGATCGACCTCGCCAAATTGTTTGCCCGCGGCGAGATCGACGAGCGGTGGCTCGAACACCCCGAGACCCCCGACGACGACGTCTTCGAGTTCCTCAAGACGCTGCCGGGGATTGGGCCGTACGCCGCGGGCAACATCATGCAACTGCTCGGGCGTTACTCACGGCTCGCGATCGACACCGAGACCTTCCGGCACGCCAAGAACGTGCTCGGGTACACCGGCACCGACGCCCAGCTCACGAACAAGATCAAGGCCCACTACGAACCGTTCGGCGATCAGGTCTTCCGGAGCTACTGGTTCGAGCTGTGGGCCTTCTACGAGTCCAAGCAAGGCCCGAGCCACACGTGGGAACGCGAGCGGACGGCCAAGGCATTCACGGCGGCGCAGTTCAAGGACTAGCGGTGTTCAGATCGAGCCACTGACCGGTCCTCCGGTCAGTGCAGATCGGAGGCACCGACCCGAGGACGGGTCAGTGGCATGGGTCACGCGTGCGCCGGCACCGCCGGTGCCAGGTCCTGCAGCGCGTTCACGCCCCACACGCCGGCCCGCTGGGCCTCGATCGCGCGGACGGCGGCGCCCGCCGCCGTCGCCGTCGTGATCATCGGGATGCCCAGGCGCACCGCCGTCGCGCGGATGCGGCCTTCGTCCGTCTTCCACCCCGTCCGCGTCGGGGTGTTGATCACGAGCCCGATCTTCGCGTCGTGCATCATGTCCAGCACGTTCGGGCGCTCGCCCGCCTGGATCTTGGGCAGCACCGTCGGGCGCATGCCGTGGCGGGTGAGCTCGGCGCCGGTGCCCGCGGTGGTGAAGACCTCGAACCCCATCGCCATCAAAGAGCGCACGACGGGCACGATCGCGGGCTTGTCCTGCTCGCGGACGGAGACGAACACGCCGCCGTCGTTGGGGAAGATCGTCCCCGCCGCCAGCATCGCCTTGAGGTACGCCACCGGCGGCGACGCATCGACGCCCATCACCTCGCCCGTCGAACGCATCTCCGGGCCCAAGATGAAATCGACGCCCGGGAACTTCTGGAACGGGAAGACCGGCGCCTTGACGGCGTGGTACCCCGCGTCGGGCACCTCGCGCGCGTGCTGGTCGGCGAGCGACACGCCCATCATCGCCTTGGCGGCGATCGCCGCCCACGGCACGCCCTTGGCCTTGCCGACGTACGGGACGGTGCGGGAGGCCCGCGGGTTCACCTCGATGATGTACACCTCGTCGTCCTTGATCGCCATCTGCACGTTCATGAGCCCGCACACCCGCAGCTCTCTCGCGAGCGCCCGGGCCGTGCTGCGCACGCGCTCGATCATCGCGTTGGACAGCGTCTGCGGCGGGATGAAGCACGTCGAGTCGCCCGAGTGCACGCCCGCCTGCTCGATGTGCTCCATCACGGCGCACACGAGGGCCTGACCCTCGGTGGCCCGGTCGGCCCGACCGGGTTGAGATTCGACTGGTGCGCCCGCTTCGGGCCGCGCGGCTCCGGACGATTCGAGTCTCGGAATCTGCCCGGTCGGGCCGACCGGGCCACCGGGCGGACCGAAGTCCGCGACCACGTCCACGTCCAGCTCGATCGCCGAATCGAGGAACTGATCGATCAGCACCGGCGCGTCGTCGAGGTCGCTCGAGGCGAGCGCGCCGGTGATGTAGTGGCGCAGCGCCGGCTCGTCGGGGCAGATCTCCATGCCGCGCCCGCCGAGCACGTAGCTCGGGCGCACCAGCACCGGGTACCCGACGCGCGACGCGACGGTGACCGCCTCGTCGAGCGAGCGCGCGATGCCCGAGCCGGGCCGCTTCAATTCGAGTTTGGTGAGCAGCTGGTCGAACCGGTCGCGGTCCTCGGCCCGATCGATCGCGTCCAATGACGTCCCGAGCAGCGGCACGCCCGCGCGGTCGAGCCCGGCGGCGAGGTTGAGGGGGGTCTGCCCGCCGAATTGGACGATGACGCCGAGGACAGGGCCGGGGGTCAGGCCGAGAGCCCGGCATGCTCCGGCATAAATGTCCGGCATGTAGTGCTGAACCGCGTCCTGTTCTAGTCGTTCGTAGATCTCTACGAGCGTCGGGTCGGGCGTTTCCTTGAAGACAGCACCCCAGTGTCTTCCGTCATCGGACACGAACTCATACTTGAAACCGTCAGTCCCATCACTGAAACCTCTCTCGGCGACAAGGCAGATCGCAACACGATTTATATTGTGCTGATCTAGGGTGCGGACCATAGCCGCTCGGCGCGATGTCAACCTGGGTTCGTTTGATGGAACAACATCGGTAATCCGGCTTGAGACTCTGCTTGTCCCGTTAAGCCGCTCGACCACATTCAGCACATCCTCAAGCGTCAGCGGCTCAAAGAACAGCAGGTCGGACGTGTCATAGTCGGTGGAGACCGTCTCGGGGTTGGAGTTGATCATGACCGACTCGAACCCGAGCTCCTTGGCCGAGTAGGCCGCGTGGACGCAGCAGTAGTCGAACTCGATGCCCTGCCCGATGCGGTTGGGCCCGCCGCCGAGGATGATGACCTTCTCTGTCTTGGTGGAGCCGGTTTCCAACCGGCTTTCAGATTCGGCGTGGTCAGAATCTGGCCGGTTGAAAACCGGCCCTACCGAGAGGCGCTCGGCGAGTTCGTCCTCGGGCGCGACGTGCTCGACCGAGCCGTCGGCGAGCACGCGGTCGTGCCCGGGCTGGTACGTCGAGTAGTAGTATGGCGTGACCGCTTCGAACTCGGCGGCGCAGGTATCCACGAGCTTGTAGACACACCGCACGCCGAGCGACTCGCGGTGCGCGCGCACCCTGAGGATGCTCGCGCTCGTGATCTCGCCCAGGTACAGGTTCGCCAGCTGCGCGTCGGCGTACCCGAGCTCCTTCGCCCGCTGCATCAGCTCGCGGTCCACATCGTTGAGCGACGCGACCGCGCAGAGCTCGTCTTCAAACTCGACGAGCTGCGCCATCTGATCGATGAAGAACGGGTCGATCTTCGTCAGCTCGCTCACCCGCTCGACGGACCACCCCATCTTGAGCGCGTACCGCACGTAGTACAGCCGCCCCTGGCTGGGCACCGTCAGCTTGCGCGTGAGCTTGTCGAGGTCGATCGGCCACTCGATCGGCGCGCCGTCCGCCGTCCGCGCGCCCGCGGGCGCGCGAGGGATGACCCCCCCGTCGTGGCGCAGCGCGGCGTTGTCCACCGCCCGCATCGCGGCGAGCCACTTGTCGTTGCGGTCGAGCCCGAGCCCGAACCGCTTGACGTCCATCGAGCGGATGACCTTCTGCAGGCTCTCCTTGAGCGTTCGCCCGATCGCCATCGCCTCGCCGACGGATTTCATCTGCGTCGTCAGCGTCTCGTCGGCTTCGGGGAATTTCTCGAACGTCCACCGGGGCATCTTGGTGACGACGTAGTCGATGCTGGGCTCGAAGCACGCGCTCGTCGTCCGCGTGATGTCGTTGCGGAGTTCGTCGAGCGTGTACCCGATCGCGAGCTTCGCCGCGATCTTCGCGATCGGGAACCCCGTCGCCTTGGACGCCAGCGCCGAGCTGCGGCTCACCCGCGGGTTCATCTCAACGACGACGAACTCGAAGGGGGGCTCGCCACTCCCGCCCGGAGGGGCGGGACTCGGATTCACCGCGAACTGCACGTTGGACCCGCCCGTCTCGACGCCCACCTCGCGCATGATCGCGAGCGACGCGTCGCGGAGCGTCTGGTATTCCTTATCCGTGAGCGTCAGGATCGGCGCGACGGTGACCGAGTCGCCCGTGTGCACGCCCATGGCGTCGATGTTCTCGATGCCGCAGACGATCACGCAGTTGTCGCGCTTGTCGCGGACGACCTCGAGCTCGTACTCCTTCCACCCGATGAGCGAGCGGTCCACCTGAACCTGGTCGATCATGGAGGCGCGGATGCCGCGGGTGACGAGCTCTCGGAACTCGTCGCGGTTGTACGCGATCCCGCCGCCCCACCCGCCGAGGGTGAACGCGGGGCGGATGATCGCGGGCAGCCCGATCGTCTCGACGAACGCCTCGGCCTCGTCGAGCGTGGTGACCGTCTTGGACTCGGGCGTCTTGAGACCCGCCCGCGCGCACACGCCCGCGAACTCCTGCCTGTCCTCGGCGCGATGGATCACCGCCCGGTCGGCCCCGATCATCTCGACGCCGAATTCGTCGAGCGTGCCGTCGTCGAAGAGGGCGCAGGCGCAGTTGAGCGCCGTCTGCCCGCCGAGCGTGGGGAGGACCGCGTCGATGGGCGTGCCCAGGTCGCGTTCCTTCTCGAGGATTTTGCGGACCGCCTCGGGCGTGATCGGCTCGATGTAGGTCCGGTCGCTCATCGCCGGGTCGGTCATGATCGTCGCGGGGTTCGAGTTGATCAGAACGACGCGGTACCCCTCGTCGCGGAGGGCTTTGCAGGCCTGGGCGCCCGAATAGTCGAACTCGCACCCCTGCCCGATGACGATCGGCCCGGACCCGATGAGCAGGATCGTGCCGATGTCGTCGCGTTTGGGCATGCGGGGGGATCCTCCGTGGTCGCGCCCGGCGGGTGCAAACTGCAGAGAGGATAGCCCGCCGCCGCCGCGCCGTTCACGCGGGCCCGGGCGCGCCCATCGCGGCACGCCGGATCAGCAGCAGGAACGCCGCCCACCCGCTCCGGTAGCCCTGCCCCTCGTCGGCGCTCCGCGTCCCGACCTGCCGCACCGCGAGCCGGCACGACGTCGCGTCCACCGGCGTGATCGTCCACTCCGTTCGATCCGTCGCGTCCGACCCGTGGCGCCACGACACGACCAACCGCCGCGGCGGGTCGAGCTCGAGGATCTCCGTCGGCCCCATCGCCGACCCGTCCGGGCCCGCCCACCCGAACGTGTACACACCGCCGGCGCGCAGATCGACGCGCGGCTGCGCGGCGAGCCGGTCGCACCCGAGCCACCCCGCCATCCGCGCCGGATCGGTCAGCTCGCGCCAGACCGACTCGGCCGGGGCGTCGATCGCGATCTCAACCTCCACGTCGGGACCGGGCTCGGTGTAGTCCGGGCGGACCGCGGGCGCGCCGGCACGCAGGTACGCCGCCAGGTTCGCCGCCGCGACGATCCAGAAGTCCTGGGCGTACAGCCCCGGGTCGCACTCGGCCGACGCCGCCGGCGCGCCCTCCATCCGGTGCGTGACGCGGAGCGTCGCGCCGCCCGGGGCGGGCGCCAGCGTGAGATCAACCTCGCACCGGCCGCGCCCCCAGGTCCAGGTAAAGCCGAGGCGCCGCGGCGGGTCGAACCCCGTGATCGTCTGGTCCGCGTCCGCCTCGCCCGCGTCGAAGGGCGTGTGCCGACCCCAGAACCGCCACGCCCCGCCGACGCTCGGCTCGACTTCGGCGTGCTCGCAGAACCAGGCCTCCAACGACCGGGCGTCCGTCAGCGCCGCCCACGCCCGCTCGGGTGGGGCGGGCAGGTCGAACGACTGCTCAAAGACCGTGCCGGTGGTGCTCATGCCCCGCCTTCCTTTCCGTCGGGCGTGTCGCCGGCGCGGTGCTCGCGCTCGGCGGCGTCCTTGATCGAGACCAGCCGCGCCGCCCAGAACGACCGGTACCCCGTCACCCACGACTCGACCTCCGCCAGCGGGCCCGCCCGCAGGCGGTAGCGACGCTCACGCCCGCGCCGCTCGACCGCGACGAGCCCCGCGTCCTCCAGCACGCGCAGGTGCTTGCCCACGGCGGGTCGGCTCATCCGGTCGGCAAAGTCGCCCGCGATCGCCCCCGCGGGCCGCGCCCCGCCGCGCAACCCGTCCAGGATCGCCCGGCGTGTGGGGTCCGCGATCGCCCGGAAGACCCCCTCAGGGCCGGATTCGAGGTCAGGACCCACCGTGTGAGAAACCATATGGTTTCATATTGGCGTCCGCACCCGCCGCCGTCAAGCGTAAACCGGGAGATTCCCGCCGCATGTCCACGACCCCTTGAGTCCTGACGGTCGTACAACGATCCGCGGGTCACGGTCGATTCCGGCTCGGACCGATCCCAAGATGTTGCACGAGCGAGTCATGGGCGGATGCCCAGGAGGACAGGCCCATGTGCGGAATCGTCGCCTACATCGGGAACAAGCCCGCCCAGCCCCTCTTGCTCGAGGGGCTCAAGCGCCTCGAGTACCGCGGGTACGACTCGGCGGGCATCGCCGTCCTCGATGAGAAGACCGACGCCCTGCAGGTCTGCAAGTCCGTCGGACGCGTCGCGAACCTCGAAGAAAAGCTCGGCACCCCCGGGCTCACCGGCTCGATCGGCATGGGGCACACCCGCTGGGCGACCCACGGCGGGGTCACCGATGTCAACGCCCACCCCCACACCGACGACACCGGCACGATCTGCCTCATCCACAACGGCATCATCGAGAACTACGCCTCGCTGCGCACCCTTCTCGAGGAGAAGGGGCACACGTTCACCTCCGAGACGGACACCGAGGTGCTCGCGAACCTGATCGCCGAGCTTTACGACCCGGGCAACGGGCTGGACCTCGAGTCGTCCGTCCGCGCCGCGCTGCGCGAGGTGACGGGCGCGTACGCGATCGCCGTGATCTCGTCGAAAGAGCCGGGCGTCATGGTCTGCGCGCGCAAGGGCTCGCCGCTGATCGTCGGCGTCGGGTCGGGCGAGTACATCGTCGCGTCGGACGGCTCGGCGATCATCGCCCACACCGCCCAGGCGATCACCCTCGACGACTACTCCGTCATCCGCCTCACACGCGACGGGTTCCGCACCACGACCATCGACAACGTCGAGCTCACCCCCAAGGTCATGCAGCTGGAGCTGGACCTGTCCGAGATCGAGCTCGGGTCGTACGAGCACTACATGCGCAAGGAGATCTTCGAGCAGCCGAAGGTCCTCCGCACGTGCATGAAGGGGCGTTTGGACCAGCACGAGGGCAAGATCGTGCTCGGCGGGCTCGCGAGCTACGCCAAGGAGCTTGTCAAATCGAAACGCGTCATCCTCGGCGCGCAGGGCACGGCACTGCACGCCGCCATGATCGGCGAGTACCTGCTGGAAGACCTCGCCAAGATCCCCACCGAGTGCGAGTACGCCAGCGAGTTCCGATACCGCAACCCGATCATCGAGGAGGGCACGGTCTTCGTCTCCGTGTCGCAGTCGGGCGAGACGATCGACACGCTCGCGGCGCTGCAGGAAGCCCGCGACCGCGGCGCGCTCACGCTGGGCGTCGTGAACGTCGTCGGCTCGACGATCTCACGTGAGACCGACGCGGGCGTCTACCTGCGCGTGGGCCCGGAGATCGGCGTCGCGAGCACGAAGGCGTTCATCGGGCAGGTCTGCGTGCTCACGATGATCTCGCTGTTCATGGCGCGGCGTCGCCTGATGTCGCCCGACGCGTGCGCCCGGATCATCGCCGAGCTCCAGGGGATCCCCGACAAGCTCGAACGCGTCCTCGAGCACGACGAGCACATCAAGGCGGTCACGGCGAAGCACATCGACCGGGAGAACTGGCTCTTCCTCGGGCGCGGGTACAACTACCCCGTCGCGATGGAGGGGGCGCTGAAGCTCAAGGAGATCAGCTACATCCACGCCGAGGGCATGCCCGCCGCCGAGATGAAGCACGGTCCCATCGCGCTCATCGACGAGGGCATGCCGGTCGTGTTCATCGCGACCAAGGGCAGCCAGTACGACAAGGTCGTCTCCAACATCGCCGAGGTGAAATCGCGCGGCGGGCACGTCATCGCCGTCGCCACCGAGGGCGACAAGGAAATCCATAACCTCGCCGACGACGTGCTCGAGGTGCCCGAGGTCTCCGAGCAGCTCAGCCCGCTCGTCACCGTCGTCCCGCTGCAGCTGCTGGCCTATCACGCGGCGGTCTTGCGGGGGCACGACGTGGACAAGCCCCGGAATCTCGCGAAGTCCGTCACCGTCGAATAGCGCGGATTCGGACGCCGAATCCGGCCCTGGAGGTCCAGAACGATGCCGTTCTCGGACGTTGGTTCTCGGGCGCTCGGTTCGGGCTGTGCGGGTTGGTCGGTTCGGGTGAAGTGTGATGCGGGCCGCGCCGATTGTGGGGTGTCGAAGGGTCCCAGAACGGGCCCGCGTCACCGGAGCTTCAGGCATGACCGCCCTGACCGTCACAACCCAGACCTCGCCCGCGCGGGTGATCCCCGTGCGCCCCGTCGAGGTGCTGGCGCCCGAGTCGGGCGTGCGGCTGGTCCTGCGGATGCTGACCGAGGCGGACCGGGGCGAGTTCATCAAGCACCTCCGCGCCAGCCGGTGGCACCTACGGCGCTGGTTCCCGACCATGGAGCGCGGCGAGTCCGAGGACGCGTACTTTGACCGGCAGGTCCGACGCGCCGCCGAGGGCAACGCCGACGGCTCCGCCTGGCGCCGCGCCGCCTTCGACGATGCCGGCCGCTTCATCGGCGTCGTGAACATCAACCGCATCCAACGCGGGCTCGACTGGCAGGCTGACATGTGCTGGTGGGTCAGCGCGCTGCGCGCCGGCCGCGGGTTGGGCACACAGATCGTCCGCGCCGCCGTCGACCACGCCCTGGCCGACCTGCCCGACGGGCTCGGACTCGCCAAGGTGCACGCCGGCATTCACCCGAGGAACAAGCCGAGCGTCGCGCTCGCGCAGCGGCTCGGGTTCGAGCGCGATCCGCGCTACACCAGTCGGCTGCTCGTCGGCGGGGCCTGGCAGGCGCACGACGCGTGGGTCAAGACCGTCGATCTCGGCGGCGAGCTGGGCTGACCGACCCCCACATCAGGGCAAGGAAATCGGGTTGCGTGACCCAAACGCAATCCGAGTATGTTTGTTTTTTGCCCGGGGAGCGCCTAGCGTGGAGGCCACACCCCGAGCGGGGATGCGGGCTGAGCATGCCCGTAACCTCTTTGCCGACAAGTGTTTCGGGCTCGGACATGTGGAGCGGGAGCACACCGGCCCATGCCTTCGATCACCTTCGACGGTCGCAGCTTGATGATCGATGGACGCCGCGTCTGGCTCGCCAGCGGGTCCGTCCACTTCCAGCGGTTCCCCCGCGAGTCGTGGGAGAGCCGGCTGAGGCTCGCCAAACGGGCCGGGCTCAACTGCGTCGAAACCCCCGTCTTCTGGAACGCGATCGAGGCACGCCCCGGGCAGTTCGATTTCAAGGGCGACAACGACATCGCGGCGTTCTGCAAGCTCGCCGCGGAGATGGGCCTCTACGTCATCCTCCGCCCCGGCCCGTTCGTCGGCGCGGGGTGGGACCTGGGCGGACTGCCCGCGTGGCTGCTCGACGTCCCCGAGATCGAGTTCCGCACCAAGAACGGCCCGTTCCTCGAAGCGGTCTCGCGCTACTTCACCGCGCTGGCCAAGCAGGTCCGCAACCTGCAGGTCACCGCGGGCGGCCCGATCATCATGCTCCAGGTCGAGCACCACTGGACCTGCGGGCACCCCGAGCTCGGCGGCGCGTATCTCGGCGAGCTCACCCGCTATCTCCGCGAGTCGGGCTTCGGCGTGCCGCGCCTGAACGCCAACAACCTCTGGCAGTCTGTCGAGGGTGATATCGACGGGTGGGTCGGCGACGACAAGCTCTTCCCGATCATGCGCCAGCTCGGCGCGGTCCGGCCGGACCAGCCGCGCGTCGTCGCGGAGTTCGGGCCCAAGGCACGACCCGCGTTCGGCGCGCCCGCGCCCGACGTGGTGGGGGGCATCGAGCTGCAGCGGCGGATCGGCGAAGTCCTCGCCGGCGGCGGGCAGTTCAACCTCTCCCCCTTCGCCTGCGGCACCAGCTTCGGGTTCTGGGCAGGGCAGGCGTCCGCCGGGGAGCACACCTTCCTCGCGCCCACGCAGGACCTCGGCGCCGTCGTCGATGAAGTCGGGCGCCCGACCGATGCGTTCGGGCCCGTGCGCCGCATCGCGACGTTCGCGACGAGCTTCGGGCGGGTGCTGAGTCATCTCGAGCACGACACGCCCCCCGTGACGACCGACCCCTCCGCCGCGCTCGGTGCGACGGGCAGGGAAGCGCGCGGCAACAGCTGGACCGTCGTCCCCGCGACCGGCGCCCAGGGCTCGGTCGTCTACCTCTTCGCGCCCGGCGGCAAGCCCACGCCCACGACCGTCGAGCTCGTGCTGAGCAACGGGTCGTCGCTCAGCGTGCCCACCGGGCAGCAGACCGTGCAGTGGTGCCTGTTCGACGTGACGCTCTCGTCGCGATCGATCCTCGATTATTCGACGCTGTCTGCGTTGCTCACCGGGCCGGACATGTTCGTCTGCTTCGGGCCCGCTGGCTCGACGGGGCATGTCTCGATCAACGGCGCCCCGATCGCGCTGGACGTCCCCAAGGACCGCAAGCCCAACGTGCTCGTGCACGAGGACGTGCTCGTCGTCGTGGTCAACGAGGACACCGCCGACGAGACCTTCCTCGTGGGCGACGACGTGATCGTCGGCATCGCGGGGTTCGCGGCGGACGGCACGATGCTGCAGGGGTCCAAGGCGAAGAAGTGCATCCGCATCTCGCGCGACGGCACCATCACGAACGAAGCCGCCGAGCCCGCGGTCACCGCGACGCTCCCGCGCGGGAAGAAGATCGACCCCGCGGACTGGAAAGCCGCGCCCGCCTCGGCGCACGTGGGAGGCACGAGCCCGCGCTTCGCGCAGATCCCGGGCCCGAGCGAGCTCACCCAGCTCGGCAGCGCGTACGGCTACGGGTGGTACCGCGTGAAGGTCCGCGCGGGCAAGGCCAAGCGGTTCAGCCTCGGTGCGCCCGCGTCGGCCGACCGGGTGCAGGTCTTCCAGGACGGCGCGCCGATCGGCGTGCTCGGCTCGGGCCCCGGCGCGGTCCCCAAGATCACCATCAACTTCTCGAAGGGCGAGCACACCCTCGTCGCGCTCGCCGACAACATGGGCCGCGTCTCGGGCGGGTCCACCCTGACGGACCGGCGCGGCATCTGCGGGCACTTCTACGAGCTCTCGCCTTTCAAAGCCGGGCGCGCGTCGCTCGTCGAGTCCGAGCCCGTCGATCTGCTCGCCTGGAAGTCGCCCCTCTTCTGGATGGGCGAGGGCGAGACGACCCACCCGCAGCGGGTCACCTGGTCGTTCCAGCACCGCAAGAAGAGCCCGATCTTCCTCGACCTGCCCGCCGTCCCGATGAAGACCGTCCTGATCGTGAACGATCAGCCCGTGCGCTTCCAGGACGCGATGAGCACCGCGCGCGTCGCGCTCGACGAGCAGACCGGGCTCAAGCGAGGCAACAACACCGTGCAGATCGCCGCCGTCCCGAGCGTGCTGGACGACGACGCGTCCGAAGCCGAGGTGAAAGAGCTGCTCGCGTCCCTCGCGGGCACGGTGTTTCTTGAGGGCACGAACGAGGCGTCCGACTCGGGCACGTGGGGCTTCGCCAAGTGGGAACCCCCGACGCGCACGCAGTACAAGGATCCCGCCAAGGCCGGCAAGTTCGACGGGCCCACCTGGTGGCGCACGACGTTCGACGCCGTCATCGACGAGGCGGCGCCCGTCATGCTCGACCTGACCGGCATGACCAAGGGCCAGGTCTTCCTGAACGGCAAGAACCTCGGGCGCTACTTCGTGCAGACGGGCGAGGGCAAGAAGGTCCCCCCGGTCCACACGATGCCGCTGCCCACGCCCTGGCTGAAGGAGACGGGCAACGAGCTCGTCTTCTTCGACGAGCACGGCGGGAACCCCGCGAAGACCAAGATCACCTACGACGTCTGACCCGAGCGGATCAGGGGTTGAGCCCGAGCTCCTCGAGCGCCGTGAGCTGATCGCCGATGCGACGCTGCTCGATCACGAGCTCGCGGACGCGGTCCTCGAGGAGTTCCGCCTCGGCGCTCGTGTTGCTCGGATCGTCGAGCAGCAAGCGTGTCGTGCGGATCTGGCTGCCCAGGCTGTTGAACGTCTGCTGGAGCGCGAGGTACCACTCGAGGCGCTGCTCGGGGCTCATCGCCCGCGGGTCGAACGCGCCGGTGTCCAGGTGCTCGACGAGCTCGGCCAGCGGCGTGCCCGCCTCCGCGCCCGTCGGGTCGATCCGGGGCGTGCCCCCGACCTTCGCCCCGAGCCCGCGCGGCGTGCCCGCGCGGCGCGCGAAGCGCCGCTCCGCGTCGTCGCCCGCCTGCGCCCAGGCGCCGGCGGAGATGTCTTCACCGAGCGCTGCACGCTCGAGCCGGGCGCCCGCCAACCGATCAAGCCGGGCGAGCACGCACCGGCGCGCCATTTCCGCGTCGATGCGCTCGGTGCGCCCGAGCATGTCAAAGTTCCCGAGGGGCAATTCGAGCTCGAGGCGCTCCTCGTTGCGGATCACGACGGTCGGCATCGTCTCGCCGGGCAGGTGGCTCAGGATCGCGGCGCGGAGATCGTCCGGCGATCGGACGGCCCGCCCGCGGACCTCGGCGATGTAGTCGCCCGGCTCGAGGATGCTGGCCGCGGGGAACCGCGCCGGGTCCACGGTCGCCTCGATCTGCACGCCCCGCGCCGCGTTCTGGCGCCCGAACTGCACGCCGAGCCCCGCCTTGGGCGCCGACTGGAAGAGCCGCCCCGCGATGCGCTCGAGCCGCCGCGCCTGCTCGGGCCCCAGCTCGTCGCGGTCCACGAGGCGCTCGAGCACGTGGTCGAGCGTGAGCCCCGGCAGCATGCCGAGCCGCTCGGACGCCAGCTCGCGCGTCGTCAGGTCGGGCGAGTCCAAGTCGCGCACGAGCCGGTCGAACGCGCGTTCGTCGAGCTCGGGGGCGGCGACCTCGGCTTCAGCGTCCGGCTGGCGCGCGACCTGTGCCGGCGCGATCGCCGAGACGGCGCCCGTGACCGCCGCGGCCCACACCACCCGATAGAATCGATGACCTCTCACAGCAGATCCTATCGCCCGGATCGGGCGCTCGGTTCGGCCCGATCGGGCGGAACCACCCGCCCCGGGGGCTCAGGAGGGCGGCCTGATCGCCCTCGCGAACGATTCGGCGTGCTCCGTGAGCCAGCGGGCCTTGCGGACCACCGCGCCGAGCAGGCGGGTCGCGTGCTCCTGCCCGCCGAGCAGCCCGCCGATCGCCGCTTCCGACCACTCGGTCGCGAGCGAGCGGATCATGCGGGCGGGCGCCGCGTCGGGGGTGAGCGTGGTCCGCTCGCCGTCGCCCGAGTAGCCCGCGAGGAACGTCGTCGCGAGATCGACGTCGGGCTCGTCGGGCCATTCGTCGGGCGAGGCGCCCGCGCGCGTCATCGAGAACTGCACGAGCCCCTGCGCGACGTCGTCGGCCCGCGGGGCGCGCCGGGCCGAGTCGAAGTCGAAGACGCCGACCACCGCGTCGTCGCGGAAGAGCAGGTTGCCCGGGTGCCAGTCGCCGTGCACGATCCCGGGACGCCCCTCGCCGGTGATCGACGCGGCGCGGACGAGGTCTTCGAGCTCGCGCCCCAGCGCGTCGGCGTGCACCGCGTCCGCCGCGCGCCGGACGAGCGTCACCGCGTCGGGCCGCGCCGGCGGGTCGGGCTGGCGCGTCTCGAAGCCGTCGAGCAGCGCGTGCACACGCGCCAAGGCCGATCCCGCCGCCCGCGCCTGCTCGATGCGCCGCCCGAACGCCCGGCCTTCAACGAACACGAACAGCTCGTACACCCGCCCCTCGAGCTGGAGCATCGAGTTGTTCTCACCGCGCGTGCCGACGAGCGTGGGCGCCGCGTCGAACCCGCGGGCCCGCAGCCGCAGCATGATCTCGTGGGCGTACGCGACGCGGAAGGGATTGGCCCGTCCCGGCGCCCGGCGCTTGAGGACGAACCGCCCGCGGGCGCACTCGACGTATGCCTTGGGCGATCCCGCGCCGCCCCCGATGAGCTCGCGGACGGACGTGACGTCGCCGAGCTCGTAGTGCGAGAGCACCGCCGAGATCTCCTCGGGTGTGAACAGCCGCGCCGGTTCGCTCGTCACGGGCATCGCCGCCCCTCTCGCTCACTCGGCGTTCTGCACCTGCTCCTTGATGCGATCGATCGCGCCCTTGATCTCGACGCATAGGCGGCTCGTCTCGGCGTCCGGGCTCTTGGACGCGATCGTGTTCGCCTCGCGCAAGAGCTCCTGGGCCAGAAAGTCGAGCGTGCGCCCGATCGGGCGTTCGTCGGTCGAATCGAGCAACTCGGCGAAGTGCTTGAGGTGCTCGGTCAGCCGCGCGACCTCCTCGGCGATGTCCGTCTTCTCGGCGTACACCGCCACTTCGTGGATCACGTCCTTGGGCTCGGCCGAAACGTCGAACTCCGCGAGCAGCGCCTCGAGGCGCGACTTCATCCGGAGCTCGTACTCCCGCACGACCTGCGGCGCCCGCTCGCGGATCGTTGCAAGCCGATCCGAGATCATGTCGTGGTACGACATCAGGTCCTCGCGTAGCGCGAGACCCTCGCGGGTGCGCATCGCGACGAGGTGATCCGCCGCGAGGTCCAGCAGGGGCTCGATCGCGGCCCGCGCCCCGGCGATCGCGGCCCCGTCCTCCGCGGGCGGGACGAGCACGCCCGGCAGGCTCAGCAACGCCGACGGGTCCACCCGCGAGGCGTCCACGCCCTCGATCGAGCCGAGCTGATCGATGTACCGCTTGAGCGCGTCGGTGTTCAGCTTGTGGGCGGCGCCCTCGCCCACGTCCGCGCACGAGACGGTCACGGTGACGGTCCCGCGGGCCAGGCGCCGGCGCATCGCGGCTTCGATCACCGGCTCGAGCACCGCGAGGCGCTCTGGGATGCGGATGATCGTCTTCAGGTACTTGTTGTTGACGGATCGGATCTCGACGGTGTACTGCGTGCCGCCCGCTTTCGCGCTGGCGTCGCCGAATCCGGTCATGCTGCGAATCAAGGTGTGCCCTCGCGACGGGTGTGAACGGGTGAGTCTACCGCCTAGCCGTCGCCGGGCGGGGGCGTCTCGCCGTCGGGTGCATCGCCGCCCGAGCCATCGTCCGCCGCCGCGTCGTCGATTGCGCCACCTTCGGCCGGCGTGCCCTCGTCGGCCGCGGGCGTCTCGGTCTGGGAGTCCTCGGGCTGGGCGTCGTCGGTCGGGGGCACGATCAGGTCGGCGACGTCCGGGTCTTCGTTCGCTTCACCCTCGGCGGCTCCGTCTTCGACCGACGTCGTCGCGGCGTTCGGGTCCGCGTCGGGCCCCGGGGCGGCCGTCGGCGTCGCGGGCGTGATCGCAGTCGGACGCGTGACGAAGTTCAACCCGATCGCGAGCCCGAGAAAGACGATGAAGAGGCTGACGGTCGCGATCGTGAGGGCGTCGCCCGTCTTCGTGCCGAACGCGGTCTGCCCCGCGCCCCCGCCCGCGCCGAACGCGCCGGACAGCCCGCCGCCCTGCGGCCGCTGGATGAGCACCGTCAGGATCAGCACCACGCACGCGAACAGGAAGACCGCGACGAGCACCGAGACAACCCAGGGAGCGATGGCGAGCGTGAGCATGCGGCAGATTCCGTGATTCGGCTGCCCCGCGCCGGGGGCGATGTGCAAGGCCACGATTCTAGGCGGACCGCCCGGCGAGCCAACCCGCCCGCGGCCCCGCTCTCACACCGCCGAAGCGGTCGCGGCCTCGCAGATCGCCGCGAAATCGTCCGCCTTGAGCGACGCCCCCCCGATCAGCCCGCCGTCGATGTCGGGCTGGGCGAACAGCTCCGCCGCGTTCCCGGGCTTCACGCTGCCGCCGTACTGGATCCGCACCGCGTCCGCGACGGTCTGGTCGTACATGCTCGCGACGAGCGTGCGGATCTTGGCGTGCGCATCCTGGGCGTCGTCGGGGGTGGCCGTCTTCCCGGTGCCGATCGCCCAGACGGGCTCGTAGGCGATGGTGACACGGGCCATGTCCGCCGCGGGCACACCGGCGAGCCCGGCCCGGATCTGCCGCTCGTTCACCGCGTCGGTCTGCCGCGCCTCACGCTCCTCGAGCTTCTCGCCCACGCACAGCACGACATCGAGCCCCGCCGAGAGGGCTTTGAGCACCTTGGCGTTGCAGAGCTCGTCGGACTCACCGATGGCGTGCCGGCGTTCGGAGTGCCCGACGAGCACGGTCTTCACGCCGCAGTCGAGGAGCATCGCCGCGGAGACCTCGCCGGTGAAAGCGCCGTCGTCCTGATCGCTCACGTCCTGCGCGCCGAGCATGACGCCCGACCCGGCGAGCGCCTCGCCCACGCGGGTGAGATACGGGAAGGGCGGGAAGACGGCGACCTGCACGGCGTCGTCCGCGGCGGCGGCGACGCTCGCCGCGAGGTCCGCGCCCGAAGCGCCGTTGGTGTTCATCTTCCAGTTGCCGCCGACGTAGGGGGTGCGGGCCATCTCGGTCTCCTGGGCGTGTGCTGGGCTCCCGCGTCACTCTAGGAGCGGACGCCGCTGCCGGCTCCCGGTTCAAGGTCCGGCGGACTCATTGATGGGTGAATCGGGTACGAGCAGGCACAGTCCTATGGAATCTCTTTGAAGGCTTTGTCAAGTGACGGAATAGAGGTAGGTCGCGATCTTGGTTTCAGTATCTTTCTTGAATCGTCATGGATGGACGCACCCGTTGTATCGAGTCGAGCATGACTACTGAAAGGGGCCAATGATGCAAAAAGCACTTGCTTGCACTGGCGGATTCGCCTTGGCGCTCGCACTGGGAGCCTGTTCGGGCAGTTACACATATGATCAAACGACCTACAGCTACACTGTGTACGACCAAGACGGCAAGAAAATGGTCGATTACACCAACACGACGACGAACGAGACGGTTACCGCGGAGTTTAAGTCGATCCGCAAGCAGATCTCGGGCAACCCGGAACGCATCTTCGGAGTCCTTTCGGATCCTCAGCCCGGACCGATCAACGAAGTGATCTACTACTACGACGTGACTTTGTATGACGACGGCGGCACGCCGATCGACGACTGGAGCGACGTTCGAACATTCACGCAGTTTGAGGACATCCTCGACGATATCGTGGTGGCGTCGGGAGGTGTCGCGGATGCGGGGGAGTTGGAGGATCTCGCGGATGCCATCGAGCCGCACTGGATCACCCCCCAACAGGCGTGGGAGGATGCGAACGACTGAGCGGTGCAATGTGTTCGTGCCGTGCCTCGCCGTTGCAGCCATCGCAGCGGTCGGCGCCGGTTGTGAGCGCCAGAGGCGAATGGATGCGTGCGACATGTCCCGGTTCGAGCCGCGAGCGTGGCTCGAACCGCTTCCAGCGATCGAACCCGGGTTGTCGCCCGAGGGGCGGGCCCGTGCCGAGATCCGCAGGCTTGAGACGTGGCCGGGCACGCTCAGTAATCCGTCGCTGGTGACCTCGCGTGGCGGGACTTCCGACGAGCCCGGGCCGGTGCGTGTCGCGCTCGAGCCGGTTGGGCGCCGGGGGCGGACCTGCCGGGTCGGTGCGGTGGTGGCCGGGTGTCATCAGGAGTGGTCGGGCGACTGGCTGGTTGATACGGGATCGACGACCGTGATCGCCATGCCCCTCCGAGATGCCAGCGGGCTCGCGTGCGAGGTGGTCGAGATCGGCCCGGGGATGGTGTTCGGGTTCACCGGAGAATCGGAAGACGCTCGCATCGGGCTCGTCGATTCACTGAAACTCGGATCCTGGACGAGCGGAGGCCCCGTCCCGGTCGACGTTCATGCGGGACATGGGCAGCCAACGATCGGTGTTGGGCTCTTCCGGTGGTTCCGAGGCGGTGTCGTGCTCGATGCCCAACGCCATGCGCTCTGGCTGCTCCCGGACCCCGTGCGTGAGATCCCAACAGGGTGGGCCGAGACAACATGGCGGAGCGCTCCAATCGAGATGGTGGGCGACGATTCGGAGCGGTCGTTTCGCACATCGCGCCTGCCCGTTCTTGAGGTTCAACTCGGCGGAACACCGCGGTGGGCCGTTCTCGATACGGGTGCGGAGACCGGCGTCTTCGGAACCGATTCGCTTCGGTTCGGGGGCCTCACACGATCCGTTCGCGTCACGAATTCCCACGGGCACGACTCCAGAGGGAAACTCGGCGTCCTTGCAGGTCGGCTTGAGATCGCGGGCGTGCCGTACCAGGATGTGGAAGCCATCGCATTCGGAGCCGGCGATGAAGCGCCGAATGCCGAGATCACCATTGGCATGGAAATTCTCGGCAGACGCCCCGTCTGGTTCGATGCGGTGAACGGATGCGTCCGGATCTGGACCGGCGAGGGCGACCCGCAGCTGCCCGAGTGAGCACGTCAGGCGTTGGTCGTCACCTTGGGCCCGGCGTCCCGGACGGGCTGGTCCACGCCGTCCTCGAACTTCTTGAAGTTCTCGACGAAGAGCCCGGCGAGCTTGCCCGCCGTCCGGTCGAACGCGTTCTTGTCCGCCCACGAGTTGCGGGGGATGAGCATCTCGTCGGGCACGCCCTCGATCTTGCTCACGACCTCGAACCCGAAGACCGGGTCGGTCTCGGTGGGGGCGCTGGGCAGGTTGCCCGAGTGGATCGCGTCGATGATCTTGCGGGTGTACCCGAGCTTCATCCGCGAGCCCGTGCCGTACGCCCCGCCCGACCAGCCCGTGTTGACGAGCCAGACGTTGACCTTGTGCTCGGTCATCTTCTGGGCGAGCAGCTCGGCGTACTTGCCGGGGTGCCAGACCAGGAACGGCGCGCCGAAGCACGCGCTGAACGTCGCCTGCGGCTCGGTCACGCCCACCTCGGTGCCCGCGACCTTCGCCGTGTAGCCCGAGATGAAGTGGTACATCGCCTGCTCGGGCGTCAGCCGCGCGACGGGCGGGAGCACGCCGAACGCGTCGCAGGTCAGGAAGATGATGTCCGTCGGGTGCCCGGCGATCGCGGGGATCTTCGCGTTGCGGATGTACTCGAGCGGGTACGCGCCGCGCGTGTTCTGCGTGATCGAGGTGTCGTGGAAATCGACGTGATGGTCCTCGTCGAAGACGACGTTCTCGAGCACCGCGCCGAACTTGAGGGCCTGGAAAATCTCGGGCTCGGACTCGGGCGTGAGGTCGATCGCCTTGGCGTAGCACCCGCCCTCCATGTTGAAGATGCCCTGGGGGGTCCAGACGTGCTCGTCGTCCCCGATGAGCTGGCGCTTGGGGTCGGCGCTGAGGGTCGTCTTCCCGGTGCCCGACAGCCCGAAGAGGATGCTCGACGCGCCGGTCTTGGGGTCGGCGGTCGCCGAGCAGTGCATCGAGAGATGCCCCTTCTTGGGCATCAGGTAGTTCATGATGGTGAACACGCCCTTCTTCATCTCGCCGGCATACTCGGTGCCCAGGATCACCATCTCGGCGCGCTCGAAGTCGAGATCGACCGAGGTCTTGCTGGTCATGCCGGTCGTGTAGCGGTTCGCGGGGAAGCGCCCGGCGTTGAAGATGACGTAGTCCGGATCGCCGAAGCTCTCGAGCTCCTCGGCCGTCGGGCGGATCAGCATCGTGTGCATGAACAGCGCGTGGTACGGGCGCGAGCAGACCACCCGCACCTTGATCCGGTGCGCGGGATCCCAGCCCGCGAACGCATCGACCACGTACAGCTGCTTCCGCGTGTTCAGGTAGTCGATCGCCCGCTCACGGTTGACCATGAAGCTCGACTCGGGCAGCGGCGTGTTCACCGGGCCCCACCAGATGTCGTTCTCGCTCGCCTCGTTGCGGACGACCCGCTTGTCCTTCGGGCTCCGGCCCGTCTTGTCGCCCGAGTAGGCGATCAGGGCGCCCGAATCGGCGATCGACGCCTTTTCATCACCCCGGATCGCTTCTTCGTACAAGACCGATGGCGGGAGGTTCCGCTTGACGTTGGTGACCAAAATCCCGTATTGCTCGAGGCTGAGCGATCCCATCGTGTCCCTCCCGATGCGTGCCCGGGGGCTTCCGGGCGGGGGTCCATGCCGGGCGAGCCCCGCCCCTCGTTGACCCGGGGCTCGCTGCCGACGTACCGTAGTCGATTCTAGGAGTCTCATACGGGATTCCCAGCGTGCGCGGCGGTGAATCGGCGCGCCAGATGGTGGCCGTAGCTCAGTTGGTTAGAGCACCAGGTTGTGATCCTGGGGGTCGCGGGTTCAAATCCCGTCGGTCACCCTTTCCCCGCGTCAGCCCACGCCGAGCCGATCGAGCGCGGCGTCCGCGGACCGCCCGTACCCCCCGCCGAACAGGCGCGCGTGCACCAGCACCGGGTACAGCACGTGCACATGCGTTCGGACCTCCCAGAACCCCCCGTCGATCGGGCGGGTCTCGTGATACCCCTCCCAGAACGCGCGCGACACGCCGCCCATCCAGTCGATGAACGCGAGCTCCGCATCCGGATGCCCGAAGTACGCCGCCGGGTCGATCACGGCCGCGAGCTCGCCGCCGCGCCACAGCACGTTGCCCGACCAGAGGTCGCCGTGCAGCAGCGCGGGCGGGCCGTCGCCGTCCACGAACCGCTCGATCTGATCGCACAGCCGGCGCACGCGATCGAGCGTGCGCCCGTCGATCCCGCCCGCCGCGTGGGCCCCCTCCGCCATCGGCAGCAGGCGGGCATCGCGCCAGAACGCGGCCCACGACGCCGTCGGCGGGTTCGGCTGATCCAGCGGCCCGATCAGCGTGTCGAACCCGAGCCCGAACCGGTCGCTCGTGGCGTCGAGGTGCGTCCGCGCGAGCAGCGCGCCGAACGCGCGCTCGCCCTCGCCGCTCGCCCGCCCGCTGTTCTCGACGAACGCCATCGCCAGCACGCGCGGCGTGGACGCAACAACTTCGGGCACGGGCAGCGCCGTCCGCTCGCGCAGCAGCGCGAGCATCTTTCCCTCGATGTCCAGCCTGGGGTTGGGGCCCGCGTCGTGCTTGACCGCCAGCGTGTCGCCGCCCGGCATCTCCGCGCGCCAGACCTCCGCGATGCAGCCCCCGGCCAGCGGGGTCAGCCGGGCCGGGCGCTCCCCGATCGCCGACTCGACCGCGTCCATCGCCGTTTCTTGCACGCTCATCCAGGTCGGCCTGCTTGAGTCCGGTCTTTGTTCGCCAAGGGCGTATCCCCCCGATCTTCGGGAATCTTCTCGGTCCCACGCGGTCCGAGTGCTACCCTAACCGGCGAATCCAAGGGAGGTTGGAGCAAATGCGTTCGATCGTTGCGATGGCCCTCGCCGGGGCGTGCGGTTTCGGCTCGGCTCAGGTTGTGTATGTCCGGGCGGACCGCACCGCCGCCGCCGCGGGCGAGACCGTCAACTGGACCGTCTCGATCACCGGCGTGAGCGAGAACACGTTCCTTCAGAACTACGACTTCAACCTCAACGCGAGCGACAACGCGCTGGCGCTCGCTTCCGGGTTCGTGGACGGGCTCACACCCGCGACCAACCCCAAGCCGGGCACGCCCGTCGGCGCGAGCCTCAGCGGCGTGTCGGGGGCGCAGTCCTCCGTCGCCGACCCCGTGAACCTCACGTTCGGCGACGTCATCATCGGCGTCTTCGCCGTGCAGGCGAGCAACGTGCCCGGCATGCTCAGCTACTCGCTCACGGACGGGCCCAACTCGTCGGCGAACATCGTGCGCGGGCGTCAGGGCAACGACTTCGGCACCGTCATCTTCGACGGGCCCGCCGCCGTCTTCTCCGACTCCGTCGAGATGCAGGGCGTGACAAACGCGCCCTTCACCCTCAGCCTCACGCCCGACGCGACCGAGGTCGCCCAGGGGGACACCGTCGTCTGGACCGCGACCATCTCCGGCGATTTCGGGCCCGACGACTACGTCCAGCAGTACGACCTGAGTTTCCTCGCCAGCGACCCCACGCTCGGCGTCGCGTCGTCGTTCATGGACAACCTCGACCCCGTGCTCGGGCCCACCCCGGGCACGCCCTCGATGGCCGATCTCATCGGCGTGTCCGGCGCGCAGAGCTCGATCCTCGGGCCCACCGTGAACGGCGAAATCACGCTCGGCACCTTCGCGGTGCTCGTCACCGAGCCCGGCGTGCTGACCTACTCGATCGCGGACGGCGGGGCGGCGCCCACGGACTTCCTCCAGATCAAGCCCGGGTCGGACTTCGCGCCCGCGGTCTTCAACGAGGAGCCGAACCTCGCGGCCGGCAGCGTCCTGGTGCGCGAGCTGATGCCGCCGCAGATCACGTCCGAGCCCGAGTCCGTCGTCACGACCGCGGGGGCGGGCGACGCCGCGTTCACCGTCGTCGCCGACGACGTGTCGGCGTACCAGTGGCGGTTCGATGGCGTCCCCATCGTCGATGGGCCCGACTACTCGGGCACGCAGACCGGCACGCTCCTCGTGAACCCGAGCCTGGCGACCGAGGGCGCGTACGACGTGGTGCTGGCGAACTTCAGCGGGACGACCGAGAGCCGCACCGTCGTGCTCGCCGTCCGCCAGGCCTGCCCGGCGGACATCAACGCCGACGGCCTGCTGAACCTCGACGATATCGACGCGTTCGTGCAGGGCTTCCTCGGCGGGTGCCCGTAAGGCTCACGCCGCGGGCCGCAGGTCGCGGCACGCGTGGGCGAGCTCGCCGGCCGGGCCCGCGAGCGCGGACGTCGCGTGCCCCTCGGCGAGCTTGTCGGCGACCCACGCCGCCCGCTTCGCGATCGCGTCGAACCCCATCCGCGGCGCGATGCCCGAGATCTGCTGGCAGACCACGTACGCCTCGACCGACGCGCCCTCGGCGATGAACCGGTCCAGATGCTCGGCGAGCTGATGCAGCCGCCCCGGATGCCCCGGCTCCGTCGCGCGCCCGGCGCTGTCCGTCGTCTCGGCGACCAGGAACTCCGCGATGCCCCGCAAGAACTGATCGCACTCGAACGGCTTGAGCAGGTACCCGTTCACGCCCGACGCGGTCATCTGCGAGCGGGTCTGGGCGTCCAGCTCGGGACCCACGACGAGCACCGGCGTGCCGCTGCCCGAGTCCCGGATCTTGCGCACGAGCTCGGCGCCCGACATGTCGCCCAGGTCCGCCTCGGCGACGATCAGGTCGCACCCGCTCCCGATCGACTTCAGCGCGTCGGCCCCGGACTCGACCTGCCGCAGCGACACGCCCGTGTCGCGCAGGTAGTGCGACACGATCTTCCGGTCGATCTTCGAGGGGTCCGCGTGCACCACCGATCCCTCGATGTCCTCGGGCTTGACCGATTCGAACGACAGCCAGCCCTCGAAGATGTCCGGGCGGACGTACTCGGGCAGCGGGATCTCCTTGTCGAACCGGACGCCGATCTCGTGGATCACGCCCTGCCGGTGCGAGCACCGCGCGACCTCGCCCGAGACCGTGTCGGTCACCCCGTTCGACCGCGGCAGCTCGATCTCGATCCGCGAGCCCGCGTGCACGTACGTGTTGTGCAGCAGCCCGATGCCCGTTCGTGACAGGTTCCGGCACGCGAAGCTCAGCCGGATCTCTGTCCCGCCCGGGTGGATGAGTCTCGCCGCGACGCTTGTCTGCGCGAACGGCCACCGCGCGTGCACCCGCTTGACCGCGGCGTCCTTGGGCCCGTCGCCCCGCTCGAACGCCCGGATCAAATGCGCCAGGTCACGCTCGGAGGCGCCGATCGTGTTCGACCGCGCGGGGCGGTCCGCGGTCCTCGATGACGATCGGGCGCGGCTGGTCATGGGGCGGGTATCGGCCGCCCGCGCGCCCGCCGCCCGGGCAACCCGATGCCCCGCGTGTTCTCGGGCGTGCGCGCCCGGACCGGGCCGCCGAACCGTCCCAGACGGCTGGCCCGAACGGGGCGTTGGCACGCCCGGCCGTCACACGTCCAGGTTCTTGACCTCGAGCGCGTGGTCCTCAATGAACTTGCGGCGGGGCTCGACCTGCTCGCCCATCAGCAGGCTGAACAGCGCGTCGGCCTCCGTCGCCTGGTCCATCCGCACGCGCATCAGCACGCGCTTGTCCGGGTCCATCGTGGTCTCCCAGAGCTGCTCGGCGTCCATCTCGCCCAGCCCCTTGAACCGCTTGACGTCCATCCCGCGGCGCCCGATCTCGTGCAGCGCGGGCAGGATGTCCACGAGCCCGGCCGCCTCAACGAGCCGGGTGTTCGCGACGTCCTCGCCGTCCTCGTCGGTCGTCTTCCCGCGCTTCTCGGTCTCCCACGCGTACTTCGCGGGCAGCATCTCGCCCGTGATCGACTCCTCGCGCACGAGCCCGTAGTCCTCGACGTCGAGCCCGAGCCCGGTGAGCTGGGCGAACACCGTCGCGAGCTCTCGGTTCTCGTGCAGCTCGCGGAGCGTCGCGGCCGGGCCCTTCGCGGCCTCGGGCTCGGGGCTGTCTGTCTCGACGACGGCGCCGTTGACCGTCGAGTCCGCCAGCGACCACCCGCGCTTCGCGATCTCGTCGTGCGCCTCGCGCTCCGACCACGCGTAGACGTTCTCGGGGCCCGCGCTGATCTGGTGCGTGGGCATCTTGCCGTCGCGCCGGGCGGCGAGCAGATCGGCAAAAAGCACCCCGCGCCGCTCAACGATCGACGCCAATTCGCCCAACCGCCGCAACCCACGGACGAGCGGGACGAGATCCTGCCCCTCGATCCGACGCACGACGTTGGGCTCGTCGCCCGGGCGGGCATCGGTGACGTCGCGGATCACGAACGTGGACTTCTCGAGCCCGAGCTCCGTCAGCGTGTTGTGCAGCTGCGCGTCGTTCAGGACGTACCGCCCCGACTTGCCCCGCACCAGCTGATACAGCGGCGGCTGCGCGCAGTACACGTGCCCGCGCCGGATCAGCTCGGGCATGTGCCGGAACAGGAACGTCAGCAGCAACGTCCGGATGTGCGACCCGTCCACGTCCGCGTCGGTCATCAGGATGACCTTGCCGTAGCGGAGCTTGGAGATGTCGAACTCCTGCCCGATGCCGCACCGGAGCGCCTGGATGAGCGTCCGGATTTCCTCGTGCTGGAGCATCCGGTCGATGCGCGCCTTCTCGACGTTCAGCAGCTTGCCGCGCAGCGGGAGGATCGCCTGCGTCTCGACGTTGCGCCCCTGCGTGGCGCTGCCGCCCGCGGAATCGCCCTCGACGATGAACAGCTCGGATTCTCCGAGGTCCTTGGTCTTGCAGTCGCGGAGCTTGTGCGGCATGGACCCGGACTCGAGCGCCGTCTTGCGGCGCGTGAGCTCGCGGGCCTTTCGCGCCGCCTCGCGGGCCTGCGCCGCCATGATGCCCTTCATGCACAGCCGCTTGGCTTCCGCCGGGTGCTCCTCGAGCCAGTTGTCGAGCGCTTCAGACACCGCCCCGCTCACGAATGACTCGACCTCGGGGTTGAGCAGCTTCTCCTTGGGCTGGTTGTTGAACGTCGGGTCGGGCAGCTTGACCGACACGATCGCGACCAGGCCCTCGCGGAGGTCGTCGCCCGTCGGGACGGGGTCCTTCTCCTTGATGATCCCGCTCTTGCGCGCGTAGTTGTTGAGGGTGCGCGTGAGCGCGACCTTGAAGCCCTGCGCGTGCGTCCCGCCGTCCACGTTGTTGATGTTGTTCGCGAACGTCAGCAGCGTCTCGTTGTACCCGTCGTGGTACTGCATCGAGACCTCGCACACGAGATCGCTCTCGGGCACCTCTTTGCGGAGGTAGACCGGGCTCGACACCCCGTTCTTGCCCGTCATCAGGTGCTCGACGTACGCGAGCAGCCCGTTGTCGGCGTAGAACGTGTCGGACTTCGGTTTGCCGTCCGCGCCCACACGCTCGTCGGTGAGTCGGATCGTCACGCCCGGGTTCAGGTACGCCAGCTCGCGCAGGCGGTTGGCGAGCGTCGAGTAGCTGAACGTCGTATCGGGGAAGATCGTCGCGTCCGGGCGGAAGGTGACCGTCGTGCCCTGGGCGCGGCTGGACGACGCCGGGATCGGCCCGACCTCGTGGATGTCCTCGGTGACCGCGCCGCGCTCGAAGGTCATCGAGTGGATCATGCCGTCGCGCCAGACCTCGGCTTCGAGG
This sequence comes from Phycisphaerales bacterium, assembly GCA_040219655.1. Lineage (GTDB taxonomy): Bacteria > Planctomycetota > Phycisphaerae > Phycisphaerales > UBA1924 > BQJQ01. The sequence continues at coordinate 549,682 of JAVJSB010000001.1, forward strand.
AACTCGCTCAGCGCGTTGACGCACGAGACCCCCACGCCGTGCAGCCCGCCCGACACCTTGTACGCCGACCCTTCCTGCCCGAACTTCCCGCCCGCGTGCAGCTTGGTCATGACGATTTCGAGGGCGCTCTTGCCGTCGAGCGCGGGGTCCTCGTGCTTGACGGGGTCGATGGGGATGCCACGCCCGTCGTCGGTGACGCTGACGGACCCGTCGGCCTGGATCGCGACGGTGACGGCGGTCGCGTAGCCCGCCATCGCTTCATCGATCGAGTTGTCCACGGTCTCGTAGACGAGGTGGTGAAGCGCGTTGAGCCCGGTGCCGCCGATGTACATGCCGGGGCGCTTGCGGACGGCTTCGAGCCCCTCGAGCACCTTGATCTGCTCGGACCCATACCCGGCCGAACCGCTGGGCTTCTCTGCTGGCTTGGGCTCCACCGTCACCTCCGGGGTCTCGCTTGGCGGGGTTGATCGCGTCATCTGGGGTTCGTCGGGCCGTTCTCGTCGCGTCGGGGATCGGATTGGCGCCGCCTCGGTCGCCGATCGGCTCGCCCGACCGGGACTGGGTCGGGTCAGACCCCGCGTCGCGTGCTCTCCGCCGGGGCTGTGCGGGCCGGCGCGATCGGCTCGGACGAAGGCCCGGGACCACCCCGGCGCACAGCCGAGGATGATAGCGCCGATCGCCGCTCCGGGCGTCAAAATCGCCTTTGCCGGAGCCTGATTTGCAAGCCGCCCCGGCCCCTTCCGTGCCCGCTGAGGGCGCCCGAAAGCGGGTATCCTCCCGCCCGCGCCGAGACCGCGATCCGAGCCTCCCGAGGACGCCTTGCGAGACGCCCCGTGACCCCGCCCGAGCCGAGCCCGCCCGACCCGCCCGCGCCGGACTTCGACCGGGGGCTGTTCGTCGCGGATCGCCCGGGGCCCGAGTTCACCTCCGTCGGATCGAGCGCGTGGATGGCGAGCTTCATCCCGGCGCAGGGGGGCGTGGGGTCGTTCGCGATCGGGTTGGTCGGCGGGTGGGTCCTCGCCGGCTGGCTCGGGGTGGCGGGCCCGGCGCGCTCGGCGGTCGCGCTGGTCGCCGGGCTCGCCGTCATGGCCGCCGCCATCATCGCGCTCGTGCGGCTCGGCGGGTACGCCAAGGCCAACGCCCACGCCTACGCCGCGTACAACCGCTCGTCGGATTCGCGGTACCGCGTGCGCGCGATCATCCCGAAGAAGCGCGCCCCGAACGCGATCCACCGCTGGCTCGCCGAGGCGGGCGCCCGCCCGGACGAGCCCCCGACGCCCGAGGACCTGGGCTACACCGCCGGCGGGTTCGAGCCCCTGATCGCGCGCGTCTGGTTCGGCGTCTCGCGCGGGGGGCGCTACCACCGGCTCGTCGCGCTCTTCGCCGTCGCCGCCGCGCTGCTGGGCTGGCCCGTCCTCGGCGTGACGTGGGCCTCGATCGTCGGCCTGCCGGGGTTCGGCGGGATGGGCTGGTACGCGATCGTCGCGCTGCTCCTCGTCGGCTCGTTCGGCGCCGCCGAGCTCAGCATGCCCGTCTACCTGCGGCTCGTGCCCGGGCGGCTGGACGTCTTCGAGTTCCCCCCGCTCGGCGCCGGCCCGCCCGCCGTCACGACGTACGACCTCGCGAGAGCCGGCGTCTGCGTGGACTTCGGGCACCACCTCGTCGCGCTCGAGAAGCCGCGCCCGCCCGGGACGCCGGCGCCCGAGCTCGTCCTGGCGAAGCGCTGGCCGTACCACAAGACCCACGCGCCCGGCGAGCGCCCGGACTACCTCGCGCTCGGGCTCACGCCCGGGCGCAGCGAGCTCATGCGCCGCATCGTGCAGGCGGCGCGCACGACCGAGCCCGCGCCCGACCTGCCCGCCGACCGCCTGCTCGGCTGAACCGATCTCATCCAGATGCCCGAGCCCCAGGCGCTCAGGGCACGATGCGGACGACCGATTCGCCCTCGGTCAGCAGCTCGTACATCAACGCCGCGTCGTCGTCGCGCAGGCGGACGCACCCCATCGACATCTCACGCCCGATCGAGTCGGGCTCGATGGTGCCGTGCAGCCCGAGCCCGGTATGCACCGCCGAGTCGCCCACGCCCGTGAGCCCGACCCAGTGCTCGCCGATCGGGTTCGCCGGGTCGTTCCGGTCGTACCGCTCGGAGCTGTCGCGGGGGTTGACCCACCCGGGGTTTTCGAGCTTGCCCGGCGCGACGACGAACGTGCCCGCGGGCGTGCCGTCGCCCTCGCCCAGCCCGACGGGCCGCGACGTGACGTAGACCCACTCGCGCGGGTTGTCGGCGGGCCCGTGGTAGATGTCCGCCCGGAAGTCGGACTTGTCCACGATGACGTGGAACGGGCCCGAGACGAGCTTGAGCCGCTGCCCGACGTTGATCCGCGACGGGTTCGTGATGCCGTTGACGCGGGCGATGAGCTTCCAGTGCGTGCCCAGGTCCTGCGCCCGCGCGATGCGCGCCAGCGAGTCGCCCGACTTCACCCGGTACTCGCGCGCCATCGAGTCTCCCGGCTCGAGATGCGGCGAGAAGACGAGGGTGTCGTTGAGCTCGCCGATCGTCTCGCGCAGGCGGGCCCGGTCGCGCGCGCCGATGGACGTATCGGAGAGCGCCAGATTCAATTCGTCGCGGGCCGCGAGCAGCCGCCCGGCGTCGCGGAGTTGCCGCGCCTGGTCGATGACCTCGTCCGTCGCGGACCGCTGGGGGAGCGCGGGGATCTCGCCGTCCGCGGACGCGATCGCGTTGGACCGGTCGTCCGCGGTGCGATCCTGTTGCTGGTCGTCACCCTCGAAGACGCCGCTCAGGATGCCTGAGGTCGGCGAGCGCGTCGGCTGGTTCAGCACCGCGTCCAACGCGGAATCATCATCCGCGGCATCGTCGGTGTCGGCCGCGCTCGCCAGCGGGTCCGCGATCGTCGTCGGCGTCGTGGTCTCCGCGGGCTCGCGCGAGCTGCCGCCCGCCATCACCGCGTCGAGCACCGGGTCGTCGCCCGGCGCCGCCGCCGGCGGCGTCGTCGGCCGCGTCTCGGTCTTCGCGAGCGGCTCGGCGGTCGTCGGCTCGTCCGTCGGCCCGCCGCGCATCGCGACGACCGCGAACACGACGACCGCGAGGATCACGACGGCGCCCACCGCGCCCGCCGCCAGTTGGGGCTTGCTCAGCATGGGCTCGCCCCGCGACTCAACCTTCGGGCCCCGCCCGGGTGTCCGACCGACCTGCGATGGCAAGCTCATGGCGTGTCTCCCGTCCCTGCGCACGCGACGCGTCCGTCTTCCGTTGCCAGCACCGACACCGGTCGATCGTGCCCGCCCGTCGGCACCCGCCCGACGACCTGCGCCGCGAAGCACGCCCCGACGATGGCCGCCCCCTCGGGCGCCCTGGCGAGAAAGCGATCATAGAAACCCCCGCCCCGCCCGAGGCGGCCCCCGAACCGGTCGAACGCAACCCCCGGCACGATCAGCAGTTGAGCCTCGGTGAGATCGAGCGGCTCGCAACTCTCAATGGGCTCGCGCACCCCGTGCCGCCGGGTTTCGGTCCACGCGTCGAGGTTGTCCCAATCCGGGATGACCCGCGCGACCATCGCCCGCGTCTCCCACCCGACGCGCGGGACCGCGACCGTCCGACCCGCGAGCGCGAGCGCCCGCAGCACCGGTTCGACGTCCGGCTCGGTCGCGTCGGGCAAGAACCCGACCACGGGGCCCGACGCCCGCCCGATCGGATCGTCGAGCAGCCACTCGAGCGTGCGCGCCGCCCAGGCCGACCGGCGCTCGGGCGTCATGTCGCCCACCGCCTCGCGGACGCGCTCGCGCATCACCCGCTTGTCCTGCTCGAGTGGGTCCACCATTACGAGCCCTTCCGCCGGCGCTCGCGGAGCGACCGGATCTCGTCAAGCCGCTCACGGAGCACGCGTTCCGCTCCCACATCTTTCGGCTCGTAGTAGCGTTTCTCCACGCCCATGTAACGCTGCCCGGACACGCCGCCCTCGCTGTCGTGCGAGTACTCGTACGACTCGCCCTCGACGGCGCGGACGCGCTGGCCCTCGCCGTCGTCGCCGGCGACGGGCGAGGTGTTGCCATCACGCAGGTGCAGCGGCACGGGCTGGACACGCCCCTCGCGGACATCCTTGAGCGCGGCGTCGATCGCGAGGTACGCCGCGTTCGACTTGGGCGCGAGCGCCAGGTACGTCGCGCACTGCCCGAGCGTGATCCGCGCCTCGGGCATGCCGATCCGCTCGACGAGCTCCCAGCACGAGCCGGCGATCACGACCGCCCGCGGGTCGGCGTTGCCCACGTCCTCTGATGCAAGAATCGCCAGTCTGCGCGCAATGAACCGCGGGTCCTCGCCCGCGTCGAGCATGCGGGCGATCCAGTAGACCGCCGCGTCCGGGTCGGACCCGCGGACGGACTTGATCATGGCGCTGATGGCGTCGTAATGCCCGTCGTCGCCGTAGCTGGCGACCTTCGCCTGGATGGAGTCTTCGGCGACGCGCTCGTCGATGCGGAGAAGAGACGGAGAGACGGAGAGGCTGAGAGACGAAGCGTTCCCGCTCGCAGACTCGATCTCTTCGTCTCTTCGTCTCTCCGTCTCTTTGTCTTTGTGTCTCTTCGTCTCTTGCAGCAAGCTGAGCACCGCGACCTCGAGCGCCGTGAGCGCCCGCCGCGCGTCGCCCTCCGATTTCATCGCCCACACCCGCAGCGCGCCGGCTGTGACTTGGAGATCCAGCGTGCCGAACCCCCGGTCCGCGTCCGCGATCGCACGCTTGAGCACCTCGACGACCTCGGCCTCCGTCAGCGGCTCGACGCGGAACAGCGTGCTCCGCGAGATGAGCGCGCTGTTCACGCTGAACAGCGGGTTCTCCGTCGTCGCGCCGATCAGCGTGATCAAGCCGCGCTCGACGTCCGCGAGCAGCACGTCCTGCTGGCTCTTCGTGAACCGGTGGATCTCGTCGAGGAACAGGATCGTGCGCTTGTGCGTGTCCGCCAGCGCCCGGTCGGCGTCCGCGATCAGCTCGCGGATGCGCTTCACGCCCACGCTCGCCGCGTTCTCGCGCACGAAGCGCCGGTTCGTCGCGCTGGCGATGACCTCGGCCAGCGTCGTCTTGCCCGTGCCCGGCGGGCCGTGCAGGATCAGGCTCGTGATCGCGTCCGCGTCGATCATCCGACGCAGCAGCTTGCCCTCGCCCACGATGTGCGTCTGCCCGACGAGCTGGCCGAGCGTCCGCGGGCGCATCCGCACCGCCAGGGGCTCCACCCGCGCCCTCGCCTCCGCGCGGCGCGGCGCCCACAGATCCGAGGTTCCAGATTGGCCGGGCCCGTTCATTGGGGAAGTGTACGGGTGCTCGCGTCACGACTCCCACGCAGATCCGCAGATCGCGGGCATGGGAGATTTGCGGATGCTAACATCCGCCCAATGGAATGGCTCGGCTGGGTCATCCTGGGTCTCGCTCTGGCGATCGGTCTGCCCGTGCTGGTCCTGTCGCGCGCCCACAGCCCGACCGGAACCTTCTGGAACAACGTGGCTTACGGCTTCAGCGGGCTGTACTGCCGCACCTTCCACAGCTCGCGCGTCAGCGGGCGGGAGCACATCCCCGACTCCAAGGCGCCCGGCCCGCTGATCGTGGTCGCGAACCATACCGCGGGGATTGACGCCGTGTTGATCGCGGTTGAGTGCCCGTTCTTCATCCGCTGGGTGATGGCCGAGGACATGCGGCTCCCCTGGCTCGGGTGGTTCTGGCGCTGGCAGCGGGTGATCTTCGTCAACCGCGATGGCACGGACCGCCGGGCCCTCCGCGAGGCGCTGCGTGAGCTCGACGCGGGCGGCGTGATCGGCATCTTCCCCGAGGGCGGGCTCGAGCGCCCCGAGAACGAGCTCCTCCGCTTTGAGAAGGGCGTCGGGATGCTGATCAAGCGATCGGGCGCGCGGGTGCTGCCCGTCTGGGTCGCCGACACCCCGCAGGTCGATCCTGCGTGGGCGAGCCTGTGGCACCCGAGCCGCTCCCGCGTCGCCTTCGCGCCCGTGATCGAGTACGACAAGACCGACCTCACCGGCGAGCAGATCGTCGAGGACCTCCACGCGCGGTACGTGCGCTGGACCGGGTGGCCGATCAACGAGGCGCCGCCCACGCCGGACGTGGATCCGAAGAAGTCGTCCCGCGCGGCGCGCGCCTGACGCGTCACCCGGCGTTCGAGATCATCCGGTCGATCGCGTCGAGCCGCTTGCGGTGCTGCTCCCGGTCGGGTTCGAGCTCGGTGAGCGCCGCGAGGTGCCGGCGCGCGGCATCGAGGTTGCCCGCGAGAATCGCGACGCGGGCCGCCCGCTCGCGCTCCCGCGCGTCGTAGGGCGCGATCATCACGGTGCGCTCGGCGTGCGCGTGCGCCTTGGTGTGATCGCCCGCCGATTCGGCGAGCCGCGCGAGCTCCGCCGCGAACGCCGGCGTGCTCTGCTCGCGCAGATCCAGGAACTCCAGGTGCGGCACGGCGAGCTGCTGACGCTCCGGGTCGTCCGAAGACAGGTACAAACGCGTCAGCAGGCGGTGGGGGGTCGCCGCGACGGGCACGGCCCGCGCGAACGCCTGCAGCAGCGGCGCCATCTCATCGGTCGGACGCCCACCCGTCGCGCGCAGCGCAAACGCGAGGCGCTCCTCGAGGACTTCCGGGTGATCCGGGAACTCGGCGAGCCACCTGTCCAGGCGTTCGGCGTCCGCCGCGGCGGCTTCAGGCTCCACCCCGTCGCGGGCGCTGAGCTCCTCGAACGTCGGCGTCCCCGCGGGCAACTCGAGCCCCACCCGGACCAGATCGTCGCGGGCCCAATCGCGGAAGTCCCCCAGGAACCGCTCGACGGGGATCTCCAGGACCGTTTCGAACGCCTGCGTGTCCGACGCGCCGCGCCCGACCTCGTCGAGGATCCGCCTCGGTGCCTCGGGCCCGAACCGCTCGTTCACGTACTCGATCAGCCACTCGCCCTGCGCGTACGCGAGCGACCGGTCGCTCGGGTGCTCCGGGCGCACGAAGGCGACGTTGATCGAGCGCAGGTCAAACAAACGGTCCTGCTCGTACGCGCGCGCGAGCAAGCCCCACGCGCCCTCGTCGCGCGGGCGGTCCTCCAGGAAGACGCTCATGCCCTCCGTCATCCAGTGCGGGATGCGGTTGTTCGATCGGCTGAGCGTGACGGTGTGCGTGTACTCGTGCTGCAGCACGCGGGCCCAGTCAAACGGGCCCGTCTTCTTCCCGGGCCCTTCGCGCGGCGCTTCCATCGCGATGAGCGGGCCCGTGCTCGCCGCGATCGTCCACAGCTCGGGCATGCCCGTGATGCGCACCGCGAAGTGCGCGTGATCGGGCAGCACGTCGATGACGGTTTTCTCGGTCGGCTCGTGGTCGATCCCGCCCACGTCGTCGCCCGTCACCCGGTCGTAGAGGCGCTCGAGATGCACCGGCATCTCGGCGGCAAAGACCTTGTCGATCCCCGGCGCATGCCGGATCACGAAGTGTTCCGTCTCGATCGTCGCGTACTGCGCGACCTCGCGGGCGAGCGTGAGCGAGTTGTTCGCGCGCGCGTTGAACGGGTCGAGCGTTGTCGCGGTGGTCAGCAGATCGATCGCGCTCTCGTCGCGTCCCGCCTGCAGCTCCATCAGCCCGAGCTCCATCGGGGCCGTCGAGTCGTTGGGCAAGCGCCGGGCGGCTTCTTCCAGGTACTTGGGCGCGAGGTGGTACTGCCGCGCCTCGGCGAGCACGGCGCCCACGGTCAGCGGCCCGATCGCGGACCCGGGCGACAGCCCGTCCAGGTGTTCGAGCACGGCGTCCGCCTCGTCCGTCTGCGCGCCGACCGCCCACGCCGCGGCGTCCAGCGCCAGCGCCTTGCGGTGATCCGGGAACCGCGCGAGCACGGGCGACAGCGCGATCCGCGCCTCGCTCACGTTCCGCTGGCGCAGCCACGCCTCCGCCTCGATCAGGTGCGCCTCGACGGACCCGAGCGACCGCGCATCGTCCACCAGCGACGGGTCCATCGCGAGCCGGTCGAGCTCCGCGTTGATCGCGTTCATCGCGTCGAAGTTGAACGCGTCCACCGCCAGCTTGCCCCGCATCGCGAAGGCCTCGGCGCACCGCGGGTTCAGGCTCAGCACCTCGTCGATCGCGGCGTTCGCCTCCGCCCGGTTGTGCCGCTCGTACAGCAGCGCCGCCTCGGCGAGCCGCACCCGCCAGTCGAGCCGGTCGATCTCGTCGCGGGCCCGCGCCAGCAGCGCGAGCATGGCGCGGAAGTCCCCCCCGTCGCCCAATTCGCTGCCCAGCACGCGCGCGCGGATCATCAGCGCCCGCACGCCCTCGGCGATATCGCCCGCGTCGTCCACGCGCCGTGCCGCGAGCAGATCGACGATCGGCTGCACCGCCTCGGCGGCTTCGTCGTGACGCCCGAGCGCAAAGAGCGCCTCGGCGTGCAGGCGCACCGCCCGCACGCTGGGCTCGGCGTCGAGCAGGATCTCGAAGACTGTCCCGGGCTCGCCGCGCCGGATCGCCGCCTCGGCCCGGTCCGTCGGGTCGGCGTCGTCGGACAGCAGCGCCGGGTGGTCGTAGCGCCCGAGCATGAGCGCCGCGGATGCGGCCTGCGCGGGCGTCTCGAGGTCGTCGAGCGTCCACGTGCCGTGGAAGCGCCGCAGCTCGGCGCGCTCGGCGTCGGTGAGGTACGCCGCGGCGAGCCGCTCGTGCACCGCCGGGTGCGAATGAAGCGGCCGGGCCTCCGTGTCCTGTCCCAGCGCCACGCCCGCCGCGAGGACGAGCGCGAGCGCCCCAACCCGCGCTCTCACGGCGTCGCCCCCCGGTAGTCCTGGATCTGCACGTCCCACCCCGCCGCCGCGTCAGGCGTCGCCGTCGAGAACACCAGGTCGGGCAGCGGCACGTTCAGGTCCGTCTCCGGGTTCACGTTCAGCATCGTGATCTGCTGGTCGCCCGAGTGATCCACCGCGACGTACATCACGGGCAGCAGGTGCTTCTTGTCGAACCACAGGCGCACGTCGTCCCACCGCTCGGCGTAGCCCGTGCCCTCGCGCGGGATCAAGTGCAGCTGCACCGCGTCGCGCATGCCGACGAACTCCTGCAGGGGCCCGGGCATCTCGTCGCCATCGACCCACTCTGTCGGCGCAACGAGCTCGGTCTGGGCGATGCGCTCGATCCGCTCGCGCTCGCGGTCCATGGGCAGCCAGAACGGCGCCGAGCTCGGGTCCGCCAGCGCGTCGAGCGTCTCGCCCGGCGGCACGATGCGGTACTTGGAGAACACCCGCTCGTCCACGTCGATCTCCGCGAGCCAGCTGCCGTCGAAGATGTACCGCCGATCGATGTCGCGCAGCGCGTCGTTCGCCGCGAACTGGGTGAACCGGATCGCGAACGCCCGGTTGGGCGGGCCGCCCGCTTCGCGCGTCGTGCGGACCGCGAGCTCGCCGGTCCGCACCTGCCGGTCGTCGGCGAGCGTGTTGACCGTGACGTGCCGGATCTGCGCGCGCAGCGTGTCGATCTTCGCGTCCGCCAGCTCGATCGCGTCGAGCAGCTCGCCCACGGTGTTGAACTCGCTCGGCGCGAGCAGGTGCACGTAGTCCTCCGGCGAATCGGGCGGCGTCTCGGGGCGCGGCGTGACGTCCGCGCCCGGCTGGGCGACGATCCCGGACAGGGCGAGCGCGATCAGTGTGTGCCACATGGCAGGGTCCTTCCTCTCGCGGGCCCCGGGTGTTCACCGCCCGGGTTCGCCCGCCGCTGACGGATCATCCGTCTGTGTGTTGTACCGCCGCGGGGCCCCGGATGTTCTCGGATCGGCCCTCCGCGGCCGCAATCCCCGCTCGCAGAGCCTGCTCCCGGGCCCGTGACGAGTGCCACGGGTTGACCCGCAGGGCAACCCGTGCGTTGGGATGGCGCCGAGCGCGGCTTGCGAGCCAAGCCGTGGCACCCGATCGGACTACCCCGGCTCGACCCGTCCGATCTCGGCGTCGGGGTCCTCGAGGATCGCCCGGAGGATCTCGGCGGCCGCGATCGCGTCCCGCCGGGCCTTCTTCTGCCCGTGGGTGAGCCCGGACCGGGCCATCCGCTCGTCCGCCGCCTGCGAGGTCTTCCGCTCATCGACGAGCACGACCGCCCGGCCGGCGCGGCTGGCGAGCTTCGCCGCGAACGCCCGGACGAGCTTCGCCCGCGGGCCCTCCGTGCCGTCCATGTTCAACGGCATGCCGAGCACGAGCCGGTCGTCGGGCCCGAGCTCGTCCGCCGCCCGGTTCGCGATCGCGTCGAGCAGCGCCCGCCCCTCGGCCCGGTCGATCGGGATCTCCAGCACCCCCGCGGGCGAGGCGATCCCCGTGACCGAGTCGCCCAGCGCGAGCCCGGTGCGCTTGTCGCCGAGATCGATGGCGAGGGATCTCACCGGATGTCGTCGGGAAGCTCAGCGTGCAGCGTCTTGAGGTCCTGCGCCTTGCTCGCCGGCATCACGAGCGTCGCCCGCTCGGTCCGCACCACGATCAGGTCCTCGCACCCGACGAGCGCGACGGTGTGATCGCTGCCGTCCCCGATCACGAGCGTGTTCGTGCACTCGTGCCGTGCGACCTCGACGCCGACCGCCCGGTTCCCGCGCGCGTCCTTGGGCAGCGTCTCGCCATAGCTGGGCCAGCTGCCCACGTCGAGCCAGTTCACGTCCATCTTCACGCCCACGATCGAGACGCTCTTGTCGTTGCACGCCGGCTCCATCACGCCGTAGTCCACGCTCGTCTTGGGCAGCGTCGGATAGACCTCCGCGAGGACGCGCTCTTGGTCCGCCGTGCCCCACGCGTCGCGGATTTTCATGAGCCCCGCGTGGTTGTCGGGCGCGTGGCGCTCGAGCAGGTCCATGAACGTCCCGGCGTGGAAGACGAACATGCCCGCGTTCCAGAAGAAAGAGCCGGACTCGTAGAACGCCTGCGCCTTGGGCAGCGGGGGCTTCTCGACGAACCGCTGCACCTTGAACGCCAGCCCGTCCGTGCCGTCGATCGCCCGGCCTTCCTCGATGTACCCGAACCCCGTCGCGGCGTACGTCGGGGTGATCCCGAACGTGACCAGCTTGGTCGGGTCCTTCTCGACCAGCGCCAGACCGACCTCCATCGCGCGCACGAACACGTCCTGCGGTTCGATCAGGTGGTCGGCGGTCAGCACCGCGAAGACGGCGTCCGGGTCGTCCTTACCGAAGACCGCCGCGGCGAACCCGACCGCGTTCAGCGTGTCGCGCCCCTCGGGCTCGCCGAGCAACCGCTCGCCCGCGTACGCCGGCAGAAGCTCGCTGATCGCGTCGCGGTAGCGCTCGCCCGTGCAGATGTACCGGCGTTCGTCGGGCACGACGCCCTCGAGCCGGCGCGCGGCGACCTCGAGCAGCGACACCGTCCCGGAGTCCTCGTGAATGAACCGGATCAGTTGCTTGGGCTGCCCCGCGCGGCTCATGGGCCAGAGTCTGGTCCCCGCCCCGCCCGCCATGATCATCGCGTACCGCATAGAGGGGGATGCTAGCGGGTCGTCCCCGGCGGTTCGGCCGGGTGCCACGGCTTGGCTTGCAAGCCGGGTCCCAAACGCACGGGTTGCCCTGCGGGTCAACCCGTGGCACCCATAGGCCTGAGCGGAGGTTCCGAACGTCCCCGCTCGGCGCCCATCCGCGGATGTCCGCGGCTTGTTCGCCTCACCGCCCGAAGGCCGCCCCGACCAGCGCGTCCACGCTTTCGATCGACCCATCCTTCGCGAGCACCGCCTGGATCTTCCGCTCGGCGTCGGCGCGCCCCTCGCCCAGCGCGACCAGCGCCTCGACCGCCTCGCCCGCGATCCCGGGCAGGCCCTTGGGCTCGGACACCGCCGCCGCGTCCAGCGACGCGATCTCCACCCCCGTCAGGAACCCGTCCACCTTCCCCGAAAGCTCGGCGACGATCGTCTGCGCCAGCCGCTTGCCGATCTCGGGCAGCTTCTCGAGCGCCTTGGCGTCCTCGCGGGAAACCGCTCCGGCGATCGCCGCGGGCTCGATCGTCATGGCCCGCAACGCCTTGCGCGTCCCCAAGCCCTTCACGCCGGTCATCAGCTCGAAGAACTTCCGGTCCGCCGCGCTCTCGAACCCGATCAGGCGGGGCACGAAGCTCGCGCCCTGAGTCGTCGATTCGAGCACCGTCTTTGTGTGCAGGGTCACCTCACCCGTGCGACCCGAGAGCCGCTCGGCAAGGTACGCCGGCGCAAGCACTTCGAGCACCACGCCCGGCGAGATCTCGACTTCCGCGATCGGCTCGCGCCCGAGTTCGACCGCCGCCAACCGTCCCGTGATCCTCCTGATCATGGGGGGGAGTAGAGCAGATCGGCGCGGCTCGTGCGCGCGGGCTTCGCGTATGCGGGTGCCATGGGTGAGCGAAGCTCACCCGTGATCCACGCCTCTCAAAACGAAGGCCGCACGGGCAAGCAAGGCTTGCCCATGGCACCCCTTCGCGGGCTGGGCGTGTCGAGGGGAGTGAATCCGTCCCGCGGGCCGATAGAGGGGGCATGTCCACCCTTCTGGTCGGGACCGAGCCCGAGGTGCGCCTGCTCGCGCACCAGCTCGCGATGGTTCGCGGGCGCGATCCCATCGCGGGGATCGTCATCGTCGAGGGCGACGAGATCGGCGACCTCGAGGCCGCCTGCGCGGGGCGGACCATCTCGCTGGCGATCATGACGGCGCCCCGCGGGCGGCGGGCCGAGCTCGCCGCCGTCCGCCGCAGGCTCGAATCCATGGGCATCCCCGCCCGGTTCATCGCGCCGCTTTCCGAGCAGGCGGACGTCCGCGTCGCCGACCGCCCCGCGGGGTCGCGCCCGCCCGAGCAGACACTCGACCCGGCGCAGCTCGTCGGACGCGCCCCGCACGAGATCGACCGGGAGCAGGTCGGCGCGATCATCGACGGGCGGACGGTGCTCGTCACGGGCGCCGGCGGGTCGATCGGGTCCGAGCTGGTCCGGGTGTGCGCCCAGTTCGCGCCGCGCCGGATCGTGCTGATGGAGCGCGCGGAGAACGCCCTGTTCGAGATCGACCGGTCGATCGGGTCGCGGTTCCCCGGGCTCGACCGGGTGGCGCTGCTGCACGACGTGGTGGACGAGCGGCGGACACTCGAGCTCGTCAAGACGTTCGCGCCCGACGTGATCTTCCACGCGGCGGCGCACAAGCACGTGCCCCTGATGGAGGACCACCCGGCTCTCGCCGTCGAGAACAACGTGTTCGGGACGAAATCGATCGCGGACGCCGCGGTCGCCGTCGGCGCCGAGCGGTTCGTGCTGATCTCGTCGGACAAGGCGGTGCGCCCGTCGAGCGTGATGGGCGCGACGAAGCGCCTCGCCGAGCGCTACGTCCAGGCGCTCGCGGCCGACCCGTCGCACGACACCCGCCTGAGCATGGTCCGGTTCGGGAACGTGCTGGGCTCGTCGGGCAGCGTGCTGACGATCTGGAACGCGCAGCTCGCCGAGGGCGGGCCGCTGACGGTCACCGATGAGCGCATGACGCGGTACTTCATGACGATCGCGGAGGCGGCGTCGCTGGTCGTGCAGGCCGCGGCGTTCTCGGGGACGGGCCCGCACCCCGCGGGCACGCGCTCGGGCGAGGTCTTCGTGCTGGACATGGGCGAGCCGGTGCGGATCCTGGACCTCGCCGCGCGGTACGCGATGGCGAGCGGGTACACGCCCGTGCTCGCCGGGCGGACCCCGCCGCCGACCGATTGCCCGATCGTCGAGATCGTGCTCACTGAAGCACGCCCCGGCGAGAAGCTGCACGAGGAGCTGGCCTACCGGGCCGAGCAGCTCGAGCCGACGGCCCACCCCGGCATCCGGGCGATGGGCGAGCGGGACCCGATCGATCCCGCGCAGGCCGCCCGGGTCATCGAGGAGCTCGGGCAGGCCTGCGGGTGCTCGGACCGGGGCCGTGTGCTCGATCTGATCCGTCGGCACGTGCCGGATATCGCGCCCGGGGGCGATCTGGGGCAGCACCAGGAGCCGGCGATCGCGGACCAGGAAGCGGCGTGACGCCCGCCCGGTCCGTGCGGCAATCCGGGGCACAAATCCCCAATAAAGGGTGGTGCTGAATCGCCGGGCTTGATTCGCGGGTACAGTGAGACACAATTCCGGCCCGGCCGGCGTCCGAGGATCCCGCTCATCACGCGGGGCCGGACATCCGAAAATCACCCGGTGTGCGGAGCATGCCCATGACGACCATGCCGACGAGGCGCGACATCCTGGACCAGACCGCCGCCCGCCGCGACGAAGCGCGCACGCTCCTCGAGGCCCTGCGCGACGCGAAGCGGGTCAGCGAGGAGAACCTCGCGACCCTGGGTCGTCGGGACCTGGTCAAGGACGTCACGGGCCGGAGCTCGATCGACGCCGCGATCGAGCGGACCCGCGGGCTGGTCGAGTCGTTCAACCGGGTGCTGGCCGATCTGAGCGCGAACCTGGACGACGAGGACGCGGCGTTGCTCGCCGAGCTCTCCGACGCTCCCTCCAACTGATCCCGCATCCCCGGAGCACCCCATGACGACCCCGATATCGGGATCGGCGCGCGCGATCGAGGTGATGGCCCGCGAGGAGGCCATGCAGCTGCGCGTGCGCAAGCTCGACGACCGCGCCACCTTGCCCCGGTATCACTCGGATCTGGCGGCGGGGCTCGACCTCGCGGCGTGCCTGTCGCGCGGCGGGATCGATTCGGACGCCGTCACGATCGAGCCCGGCGCGATCGTCAAGGTGCCCCTCGGGTTCGCCGTCGAGATCCCGCCCGGGTACGAGGGGCAGGTCCGCCCCAGGTCCGGGCTGAGCACCAAGCACGGCGTGACGATCCCGAACTCACCCGGCACGGTGGACGCGGACTACCGCGGCGAGATGTTCGTCGCGCTGATCAACCTCGGGCGCGAGCCGCACACGGTGCGCCACGGCGACCGGATCGCCCAACTCGTCATCGCGCCAGTGTCGCACGCGCGGGTCGTCGAGGTCGACGAGCTCAGCGAGACCGGGCGCGGCGACGGCGGGTTCGGGTCCACTGGGCGCTGAGCCTCACGCATCCTCGTCGGTCGGCACGACGGCGAACCCGGTTGCGAGGTCGTCGCGGGTGCGTTCGTGGAGGCTCTCGGGTTTGGCCGCGGCGTGGCCGATCGCGGCTTTGTCCAGGCTGCCATCGCTGGCGTAGGCGAGGTGGCAGACGGGGTCGCCCGGGGCGACGGAGGGGATGGTCGTCATGCCCAGGATGATGCCGTCGCAGGGCGCTTTGAGGGTGTTGAACTCTTTGCCGGTGAGCGAGGTGTTGGTGGCGATGAGCTCGCCGCGCTCGACGATGTCGCCGGGGGCGACGTGGAAGCGGAGGAACCCGCCGCGCGACGCGCGGACCCACCGGGTCTTGTCGGCGATGAGGCGGTAGGCGGGACGGACCGGTTCGCGTTCGATCATGCCCTGCCAGCTGAGCACGTTCGTGATGCCGCGCACGGCGTTCTCGAGCACCGTGGGCTCGACCTTCCAGACCTCGCCCGCCTCGAGGATGATGGTGGGGCACCCGGCCTTGCACGCGGCGCGGCGGAGGGAGCCGACCGGGCCCTTGCCGTGCACGATGAGTTCGTTGCCGAACGCGTTGGCGAGGGCGGCGACCTTCGGGTCATCCATGTCCGCGCGGACGTTCGGGAAGTTCGTTCGGCGGAGGGCCGCGGTGTGCAGGTCGATCCCGAAGTCGCAGCGGGGGATGATCTCGCGGAAGACCGCGTGGGCGAGGCGCGAGGCGAGCGAGCCGGAGGCGCTGCCCGGGAAGCACCGGTTCAGGTCGCGCCGGTCGGGCAGGTAGCGCTCGTGGCGTTCGAAGCCGAGCCGGTTCACGACGGGCACGAGCACGAGGGCGCCCTTGACGAGCTGGAAGGGCTCGTCGGCGATGATCTGGCGGATCGCGCCGGTGCCGTTGATCTCGTCGCCGTGCACGGCGGCGGTGACGAAGACGGTGGGTCCGGGCTCGGGCCCGCGCCAGACGAGGACGGGGATCTTCGAGTCCACGCCGAAGTAGGTCTCGCTGAGCGTGATGCGGACCTCGCGCGATGAATCGGGCGGGATCTCGGTGGTCCCCCAGCGTTCGATGGTCCGCTCGGCGCGTTTCTTGCGGGGCGTCACGATTCGAGTTCCTCGATCAGCGACGGGTCGAGCTCGAGGATCTTGAGCCGGCGCTTGCGCTTGGCGCGTCCCGGGATGAGGTCGCGCATCGTCTCGAGCTTGCCGTAGCAGAGCAGGCGGTCGCCGGCCTCCATCATGCGCGAACCCTTGGGGTTGGAGATGACGGACGTCCCGCGGTTGAGCGTGAGGACGGTGATGTCCCGGTCGCGCAGCTCGGACTCGGCGATGGTCTTGCCGACGAAGCCCGAGCCCTCGGGGATGTGGACCTCGGCGACGCCGTAGGCGGTGGAGACCGTGAGGCGCTGGCGGATGTCCATCTCGGGGAAATCGACCTGAGTGGAGATGAAATCGACGATGGCGCCGGCGACGTCCAGCCCCGTCGCGCCCTCGATGCCCTCGAGCCCGGGCGAGGAATTGACCTCCATGACCTGCGGGCCGTCGGCGCCCTCGAGCATGTCCACGCCCGCGACGCGGAGGCCCAGGATCTGCGCCGCCCGCACAGCGGTGTGCTCGTACTCCTTGGGCAGGTCGATCGGCTCGGCCTTGCCGCCGCGGTGGACGTTGGACCGGAACTCGCCGGCCTGGGCCACGCGGCGCATGGCGGCGACGACGCGGTCGCCCACCACCAGCGCCCGGATGTCCTTGCCCTTGCTCTCGGCGACGAAGCGCTGGATCAGCACGTTCTGGTTCGCGCCGCGCAGGGTCTCCACGATCGCCTCGGCGGACTTGTTGGACTCGGCGAGGATCACGCCCACGCCCTGCGTGCCCTCGAGCACCTTGATGATGACGGGCGCCCCGCCCACGCGCTCGATCGCGGGCACGACGTCCGCCTTGTCGCGCACGAAGTTTGTGTGCGGCATCCCGATGTCGTGGCGCGAGAGGATCTGCAGCGAGCGGAGCTTGTCGCGCGAATTCACGATGCCCGACGACGTGTTGGGCGTGTAGACGTCCATCTGCTCGAACTGGCGCAGCACGGCGGTGCCGTAGTAGGTGATCGAGGCGCCGATGCGCGGGAGGACGGCGTCGTACTCGCTGAGCATCTTGCCGCGGTAGTAGAGCTCGGGCTCGCCCGGGCTCAGCTCGATCGCGAACTTGAGCGTGTTGAGGATCTTGACCCTGTGGTCGCGCGACAGCGCCGCCTGCTTGAGCCGGCGGGTCGAATAGGCGTCCGGAGCGGTCGAGAGGATCGCGAGCTTCATCGGGCGTCCTTGCGTTTGGGCTTGGTGGAGACGAGGTAGCGGCGGGCGGGATCGACCACGAAGTCACCCTCGAGCGACCGGCGCCCCACGAGCATGCGGCACAGCATGCCCTTGCGGCAGACGAGCGAGATCTCGATCTCACGCGACACCCCGCCCATCAGCATCGTGGTGCGCACGACGGGGCGGCGCTGGCGCTTGCCCGAGCTCGGCTTGACGGTCGCCTCGCGGACGGGCTCGGCGGTCACCCAGACGCCCTCGTGCGCGGGTTTCTCGTGGAGGACGACCTCGAATCGGATCCGCCCGTCGGGCAGGTCCTGCACCTCGGCGACGTGGATCGCGCTCGTGCGGGCGCCGGTGTCGATCTTGGCGCGGATGTTGGTCACGCCCCAGTCGGGGAGATCGACGCGCTCGCGCCAGCCGCAGATCTTGGGGTCTCTTCGGTCCATCCGCCACCAAGATACGGTCGCCGGGGCCCGCCCGCGTCAGGACCCCGCGCGGTCGGCCTTCACGCCCACCATGGCGGTGTATTCGAGCTTCTCGCCCGCGGCGTTCACCCGGTGCACGTACCGCCTGTCCGCGATCAGTTCCAGCGCCCCGGAATCCCGCAGCCCGCGGATCGAGGCGCTGAAATCGGAGTCGTCGTCGTCCAGGAAGGCGCTCTTGATCGTGAACGCGACGTACCCGCCCTGGCGGACGTGCGAGAGGGCCTCGGCGAACGCGTCGGGCGGGATGTCGCCGAACCCCAGCGCCGCGACGCAGATCAGCGCGTCGAACGGGCGGCCCGTGAGCTTCTCACGCTCGGGCTCGGGCAGGTTGGTGATATCACCGACGGCGTAGGCGTCGTAGAGCCCCGGGCGGTCGCGGTCGGCGGCGGCCGCCGCCTCGGGCAGCAGGTCCGCCCCGACGAACCGGGCGAACCCCCGCTCGCGCAGTGCCTCGGCGACGGCGCCGTTGCCCGCGCCGAAGTCGAGCACGCGCATCGACGCCGGGTCGTCGCCGCGCGCGCGGACGGCGTCGGCGAGCAGGTCGCCCACGATCTCGGGGCTCGTGCACTTGAAGATGTCGTACACCACGCGGTCGTAGAGCCCGGGCACGTCGTAGGTCTCGGCGTAGTCGTGCACGCGGAGGGATTGCCACGAGTCCCCGCCGTCGTCGGAGTAGACGAAGTACTCCTCGTCCTGATCGAGCCGCGAGGAGTCCTCTGGGAGGGCGACGAGCAGGGCCTTGCGGGCCTTGGTCAGACGGTCGCGGGCGTCGGAGGTCGAGACGGATGTGGACATGGCGGATTCCCTGGGTGTTGGCCGCGGCGGTGGCGGCGGGCATCTCCTTTCGCGGGCCGGGGCCGGGCACACGCCGGGCGGCACGCGCGTTCGTCATCCCCCGATGGGGGCATGGGCACCCTATGGGCGCTGAGCGTCAAAAATCAGCATTTCACGCGATCGGACCGCCTATTGCCGCGAAATGGGTCCAAAACGCTGCGAAGCACGCGCAATCCGAGCGCCAGCGATGCCAGGCGGGGATGGGAGGGCGTTCAGAGCTTCAGATCGCCGAGGCCCAGGCCCAGCCCGCCCGCGTCGCCCAGGCCGCCCGCGCCCTTCTTCTCGCGCTTCTTGGCCTGCTCGCGCATGCGGCGAAGCTGGGGGGTTTCCTTGAGGATCTCGCCCGGGTCGCGGTCGTCGCGGCCGCCGCGCCCACCGCCGCGCCCGCGCCCGCCGCCGCCTTCGCGGGGCGGGGCGTCTTTGGTCTGCTTGACGCTCAGCGAGATCTTGCGGGTGTCGGGATCGACCTTGAGCACCTTGACGGTGATGACCTCGCCCTGCTGGACGACGTCCTCAACCCTTTGCACGCGCTTCCAGTCGAGCTCGGAGATGTGCACGAGCCCCTCGACGCCCGGCGCGACCTCGACGAACGCCCCGAACTCCATGATGTTCGTGACCTTGCCGGTGACGACGGCGCCCTCGACGATCTCGTTGGCGGCGGACGCGAACGGGTCGGCCTGCAGCTGCTTGAGCCCGAGCGAGATGCGGTTGGCTTCCCAGTCGAGCTTGAGGATCTGGACGCGGACCTTCTGTCCCTCGCTGACGTGGCGGGCGACGTTCTTGGCGCCGTGGTTGACGCGCTCGTGCGAGAGGTCGTTGAGGTGGACGAGCCCGTCCACGCCCCCGAGATCGACGAAGGCGCCGAAGTCCATGATCTTGCGGACGGTGCCCTCGATCTCGTCGCCCTCCTTGAGGGCTTCTTGGAGGCCCTTGGCGGCTTCGGCGCGCTCGCGTTCGATGACCTCGCGGCGGGAGAGCACGATCGTGCCGCGCCCGCGCCGATCGACGCGCTGCACGAGGCAGGGCAGCTTCTCGCCGACGAAGACGGAGAGATCGGGCACGCGTCCGATGTCCACCTGCGAGGCGGGCATGAAGGCGTCGTGCCCGGCGACCTCGCACGTCAGCCCGCCCTTGTTCACGCTCGCGACGCGCGCCTCGACGACCTGCCCGGGCTCGAGCATTTCCCAATCGGCTTTCTGAACCGTGCCGGGGCGGGCGCAGATGTAGATCGATTCGCTGGGCTCGTAGCGTTGGACGACGACCTCGAGCGACTGGCCGACCTTCGGGGGCTCGACGCCGTCGTACTGGCGGAGCTCGACGACGCCGATCTCCTTGGGCCCGAACTCGACGAAGATGTCGGTCGCGCCGACGGAGACGACCGTTCCGGATCGATGCTCGCGTCCGCCCTGGACGACGCGCGGGCCACGGAGCTTGGCCTTCGAGGGGCCTCCGGAGGGCGCGGCGGCGTTGGCGGCTTCCATGTCCGCCATCGCGGCGTCGATCTCGGCCTCCATCTCGGCGTCGAGCCTCGCGGGCTCGGCGGGGGGCGTCGCAGAGACCGGCCGGGGTGCCTCGGGGGCCACCTGGTCGGGCGTGGGCGACTCGGGCGCGGTGGTCTGGGGCTTGTCGGCGGACGGCGTGGACTCGGTGGTCATGGTGAGATCGCTCGAAAGATCAGATGCCCGCGCACCAACGCGCGGGGGGGATGAGTGTACCTCGCCCTCGGCGAAGTTCAGCGCGAATCAACGAAACGAGCACACGAAACCCCCGGTGGGGGGCCGCGTGTGCGCGATTCAAACGTTCGGGACGATTCATGGGCGTGATATCGGGGCGTGGCCCGGGTCTGCCGCGGGTGGCACGGGCTTCGCAGTCAGCCCGTCGTCGCGGGCGCGGGCGTGCCCATCGACCGGTGGATCGCCTCGACGATCCGCTCCGCCGTCCGGACGTTCGCGAGCCCCGCCTCCGCGTCGATCGTCGGGCGATCGCCCGTCTTGACGGCGTCCAGGAACGCCTCGATCTCGGCGACGATGGGCTCGGCATCGTCGATCGCGAGCGTGTCCACGTTCACGAGTTCCATCCAGTTCAGGTCCGTCAGGTCCGCGCCGTCGCGGATCTGCTCGCGGACCTCGTGCATCTGCAGCTCGTTGGCCGTCTTGCGGATCACGAGCCCCTGCTTGGAGGCGTAGTCCACCTTGATGTACGCCGACTCGGAGGTGATGCGGGTGACGCGTTCGGTTTTCATCGCCAGGCGGCTGGCGGTGATGTTCGCGACGCACTGCCCGCCGCCCTCGGACTCGTCGCGGTTCCAGACGAGGCGGGCGTTGCAGAGGTCCTCGTGCTCGGAGATCACGGCGACGCCCGAGGCCTGCACCTCGTCGGGCTCGCGCCCGCCCATGAGCATCAGGACGACGTCGAGGTCGTGGATCATCATGTCCATGACGACGCCGATGTCCAAGGAGCGGAACGTCATGGGCGAAACGCGGTGGACTTCCATGAACCGCGGCGCGAGCGGGCCCGACAGGGCGCCCTCGGCGGCGGCGCGGCGCACGGCGCGCATCACCGGGTTGAACCGCTCGATGTGCCCGACCATCAGGCAGGCGTTGTGCTTCTCGGCGAGCTCCTTGAGCTCGCCCGCCTCGGCGGCGTTGGGGCCCAGGGGCTTCTCGATCAGGCACGCGATGCCGCGCTCGAGGAACGGGCGGGCCGTCTCGAGGTGGTAGATCGTCGGGGCGGCGATGGAGACCGCTTCGACGCCCGCGGCGATGAGCTCGTCCACCGTCGCGAACGCTTGCGACTTGTGCTTGCTCGCGAGCTCTTTGGCACGCTCGAGGTTGGCGTCCACGACACCGACGAGCTCCGTGTGCGGCAGGTCGGCGTAGACGCGGGCGTGGTGGCGTCCCATGCGGCCGACGCCGACGGCGCCGCAGCGGATCGGGGGGGTGGTCATGATCGGTCTCCCGCTCGGGCGCTTGCGCGTCGCGCCCCGCGGGCGCGGCGCGGGCCGGGGTGTGTCAGGCGAGTGCTTCGTTGAGGGCGTTGGTCAGGTCGTCCTTGCGGCTCAGGCCGACGAACTTCCCGACGACCTCGCCGCCTTTGAAGATGATGACGGTGGGGATGGCGCTGATGCCGTACTTCATCGCGACGTCCTGGTTCGAGTCGATATCGACCTTGCCGACCTTCGCCTTGCCCTCGAACTCGGTCGCGAGCTCGTCGATC
Source organism: Phycisphaerales bacterium (assembly GCA_040219655.1). Classification (GTDB taxonomy): domain Bacteria; phylum Planctomycetota; class Phycisphaerae; order Phycisphaerales; family UBA1924; genus BQJQ01. The sequence continues at coordinate 571,529 of JAVJSB010000001.1, forward strand.
GTCGGCGCGAGGGACCCGCAGGGGACGCACCACTCGGCCCAGAAATCCACGAGCACCGGGGTGTCCGCGGAGACGACCTCGGTCTCGAAGTTGTCGTTCGTGAATTCCTTGACGTGCTCGTTGGCCATCCGGCGGATCCTCCGACGCGTTGAGTAAGAAATCGCCCCTTCGGGGCGGGCGTCATGGTACGCGCCCCGACGCGCCGATGCCGCCGGCGCGGTTAGCCCGTGCAAGCCGCCCACGCGGCGTGCAACGCCCGCGAAACCGGGCCCGGGTCGTGCACCCGGAAGACCCGCGCGCCCCGCGCCAGGTGCTCGACGCTCAGCGCCACCGTGCCCTCGAGGCGCTCGGACGGGTCCGAGTCGCGACCCAGCGAGATGCGACCGACGAAGCTCTTGCGGCTCAGCCCGCTGAGCACCGGGCGCCCGAGTGCCGCGATCCGGTCGGTCCCCCGGATGAGGGCCATGTTCTGCTCGACGGTCTTCCCGAACCCGAGCCCGGGGTCGAGCACGACGGCGCCCGCGTCGATGCCCGCGGCGGCGGCGCGGGCGAGCATGTCCGCGAGCTTGGCGCGGACGTCCTCGACGACGTCGGCGTACTCGGGCGCTCGTTCGTAAGCGTCGGAGAACGAGTCTGTGTCCGGCGGGCGCAGGCGGTGCATGAGCACGACGCCGCACCCGCGCTCGGCGACGAGCGCGAGCATCTCGGGGTCCTCGGTCCCGCCCGAGACGTCGTTGACGGCGTCCGCGCCGGCGTCGAGCGCTGCCGCCGCGGTCCGCGCGCGCGTCGTGTCGATCGTGATGGGCGCGTCGATGCCCGCGTCGCGGATCGCGCGGATCGCGGGGACGACGCGCGCGATCTGGTCATCGGCCGACACGCGCTCGGCGCCCGGGCGCGTGGACTCGCCCCCGATGTCGAGGATGTCGGCACCGTCTGCGATCAGACGCGCCGCCGCCTCCGCGGCGCGTTGGGGCGTGTTGAGGCGCCCGCCGTCCGAGAAGCTGTCGGGCGTGACGTTGAGGATCGCCATGATGCGCGGGCGCGCGCAGTCCAAAACGCGCCCGGGGCGCAGCGTCCAGGCTGCGCCCCGGGGGGTGCGTTCGGTGTTGGGGAGGTCCCGGCGGGTCAGAACTCGGGGTCCTCGTCGGTGTCGTCGTCCCAGCCATCGTCGGCGAAGGGGTCCTCCTGCTCGGGGATGAAGGACATCGCCGAGGAGACGACGGGGCCCGGGACGAAGATGCGGGCATGCACGCCGCCGTCCTGGGTGCCCAGCCCGAGGGCGACGGGGTCCATGGCGTTGATGGGTTCGAAGCCGTCGATGGCGCCGAACATCATCGCCATCGGGCCGACGGTGTTGGCGAGCTGGTTGTACGCGATGAGGACCTGGGCCATGCTGCCCTCGGGCATGCGGTTGGAGGCGGCGAGGACGCGACCGTCCGCGCCGAGCCCGTTGCCGTTCTTGGCGGCGTCGATGGAGCGGGCGAGGAGGGTCTCGTTGGGGCTCATCGTTTGGACAACCCCGCCGTCGAGCTTGGCGATGTGCCCGTTGGGGCCCATCGAGGGCCCGAACATCATGCCGATCATCTGCTGGGGCGAGCCCATGCCGCCCATGCCGCCGGCGGCGGCTTGGTCCATCGACATCTTGACGCCGTAGGTATCGACCTGGACACCCCCGACGGTCTTGGCGTTCTCGCCGAAGGTTGTCTGGAAGCTCAGGCCCTGCATGTTCTGCCCGTTGGCGTCGATGACGGAGGCTTCGAGCATGTCTGCGTAGGCGCCGGCGTCTTCGGTGCGGACGTAGCTGACCATGTTGGCGAGCAGGCCCGTCTGCATCATCGCGGGGGAGGCGCCGAGGACGCCGGCGGTGCCCGACGCGAGCTTCATGACGTCGCCGAGCTGTGGCTGGCCCGGCATCGCGCCGGGGGCGTCGCCCATCGCGGCGTTCATCTGCTCGAGCTTGCCCGCGATGTCCGCGAGCGCGGGCGAGCGGAGGTCCAGGGCGTAGGCGAGGTAGTACTCGCCGCCGGGCACGCGTGAGAGCATGGAAGCGGCGTCGCCGGAGGTCTGCAGCTGCGCCGCCGACGCCGAGCCTTCCTCGAACTGCACGCCCCAATCGAGGGTGAAGCCGCCCTCGTCGTAGCTCAGGCCCATGGTGCTGGTCTGGGCGTCGGCGATGTACGCGCGGACCAATTCCATCATGCTGTTGATGGGTGTCGCGACGTCCTGCCCCTGCGCGCCCATCGCGGCGAACATGAGCATCTGCTGCTGGGCGTCCTGGAGCCCGTCGAGCATCATCTGGCGCGCGGGAGCAACGTTCGCGATGATGGCGATGTCGGCCGAGTCCGCGATCGTGCGCCCGGCGTGCCCGAGGCGCTGCCCGTGGGCCGGCATGTTGCCGGCATCGGCCCGGAACGCGGCGACCGATTCGGCGGTCGCGCCGACGACGGCGTACCCGTCACCCGCCCGGCGCGCGAACGCCGGGTTCCCGCCGAACGCGAATTGGTGCACGCCGTCGGTCGCTTCGGCGCCCTGGGTGAACGCGGCGAAGTCCGAGATGGGCAGGACCACGATGACGTCGTCCTCGCCCATGTTGTCGGGGTTGGCGAAGTCGAAGTTCACGACCGCCGCGGCCGAACCCTCGAGGTTCATGCCCGGCATGCCCCGGCCCATCATCGTGATGAGCCCGGCCTGCGGGTTTCCGTTCTCGCCCAGCATCAGGTTGGCGGCGTCGATGTCGTTGAACAACTCGCCGACGTTGCTGATCGAGATGACCAGCGGCGCGTCCGCGGGGACGTGATCGAGCACCATCGGGGGCTCGGCGCCGGCGATGCCGGCGAGGCACGCCAGTGCCGCGGCGCTCGACATTCGCTCAAGACAACGACGGGTGGGCAGCAGGCTCATGGGGATCCTTCCGGAGTGCTCGGGCCCGGCGAGGTCTCTGCTCCTCGTCCGCCGGGCCTCAGGGTGCGGGGTCCACGACCGCCCACGCCCCGGGGCGCGGCAGCCTCTCCATAACCGTACTCGGGAAAGTCCCCCAGCGTTTCAACCGCGATCCACGATTTCGAGCCCGGCGGGCCGCGCGGGTCGGGTCGGGCGGGCTGGGCCGCCCCGGTGCGTCAGGCCGCCGATCCCCGGCGACCGCCCGAACGCCCCCGGCGCTTGGCGGGCGTCTCAACCTCCGCCTCGTCCTCGTCTTCTTCCTCGTACTCGGCGTCGGGGTCGTCGTCCTCTTCCTCGTCCTCGTCTTCTTCGTACTCAGCGTCGGGGTCGTCGTCTTCCTCGTACTCGTCCTCTTCCTCGTACTCGTCTTCCTCGTCTTCGTCCTCTTCCTCGTCGCCTTCTTCGTCCTCGTACTCGTCTTCGTCCTCGTACTCGGCGTCCTCGTCTTCGTCTTCTTCCTCGTCGTCTTCTGCGTCCTCGGCTTCGGGGTCTTCCTCTTCCTCGTCCTCTTCTTCGGACTCGTCCGATTCGTCGTCCGCGGCGAGCTCGTACCCGGCGTCGTCGGGCTCGGCGGGCAGGTCGTCGGTGGCGCCGTGCACCTCGACGGCGGCCGCGTCGTCGTCCACCCGGAACGGGATCGCCTCGGGCTCGCCCGGATCGGTCGCGACGGCGGCGCCGCCACCCTGGAACATGAGCGTCTGGTCCGGGTCGTCCGCGTGGTGCCCCGCCGCGAGCCGCTGCGCTTCGGCTTCTTCCGCGGCGAGCTCCTTGATCGCTTCCCATTCCTCGATCGAGATCAGCACGTCCCGCGCGACCGAGCCCTTGTGGTCGCTGATGATGCCCGCGATGCCCATCAGGTCGATGAGGCGCGAGGCGCGGGTGTACCCGATCGCCAGGCGACGCTGCAAGAGCGAGACCGACCCACGCTTCGACTCGAGCACGATCTCGACCGCCCGGTCGAACATCGGGTCCTCCTGGGCCGCGGCGAGCGAGGCGCTGGAGTTGTTCTTGGACTCGTAGATCCGGTCCTCGTCCGAATCACCCGACCGGAGTTGGACCAGTTGCCGCTCGAAGCTCGGGCCCGCGATGTCCTTGAGGAACCGCGTGACCTTGCGGATCTCGTGGTCGTCCACGAGCGTGCCCTGCGACCGCTTGAGCTTGTGGCTCGAGGGGTCGAGGAAGAGCATGTCGCCCATGCCCAGGAGCAGCTCGCCGCCCTTCTGGTCGAGCACGATGCGCGAGTCCATGCCCGACGCGACCTTGAACGCGATGCGGCACGGCATGTTCGACTTGATCAGGCCCGTCACGACGTTCGCCTGCGGGCGCTGCGTCGCGAGGATGAGGTGGATGCCCACCGCGCGCGCCTTCTGCGCGATGCGGATGATCGAGCCCTCGACCTCCTTGTGGGTCATCATCAGGTCGGCCAGCTCGTCGATGATGAAGACCATGTAGGGCAGCGTCCGCGGGATGCGGGCCTTCTGGTCGTCGCTCAGCTCCTGGCGCCCGTCCGGGCCCACGGGCGTGAAGCGGTCAAAGAGTTCTTCTTCGTCCAGCGCGTTGTAGCTCGCGATGTCGCGGCAGCCGGCCTCGGCGAGCAGCTCGTACCGCTCGTCCATCTTGGTGACGGCCCACTCGAGGATCGCCGCCGCCTTGGACATCTCGGTGACGACCGGGCACATGAGGTGCGGGATGTCCTTGAACTGCGACATCTCGACCATCTTGGGATCCACGAGCACGAGCTTGAGCTCGTTGGGCTTCTTGGTGTACAGGAAGCTCATGATGATCGTGTTCATGCACACGCTCTTGCCCGAGCCGGTCGTGCCGGCGATGAGCATGTGCGGCATCTTCGACAGGTCCGCGATGAGCGGGTCGCCCGCCGCGTCCTTGCCCAGGAACATCGGCAGGCGCATCTTCGCGAACCGCTCGCGCTGGCCCATGAGCTCCTTGAGCCGCACGCGCTCCTTCGTCGGGTTGGGCACCTCGATGCCGATGGTGTCCCGGCCCTCCATGTTGGAGACGATGCGGATATTCACCGCCTTGAGCGAGCGGGCCAGGTCCGACGAGATCGCGGTGATCGCGCTGACCTTCGTGCCCGGCGCCAATCGGATGTGGTAGAGCGTGATCGCGGGCCCGGACTCGATGTCCACGACCTCGCCGTCGATGCGGTACTGCGCCAGCGACGCCTCGAGCGCCTCGGCCTGCTCGCGCACGAGCTCCTCGAGCTTCTGGTTGAAGCCCTCCTCGGGCTCTTCGAGCAGGTCGAGCGTGGGGAACTTGTACCCCTCGAGGCTCGCCGCGTTCTGCATCTCCTCGAGGTCCGCCTCCGTCGCGACGGACTTGGAGTCCTGGGCGAACCGCACAGGCAACGCGGCGATCTTCTTCTTGAGCGCCTCGCGATCGAACACCTGCGGCGCCCCGACCTCGTCCTCATCCTCTTCGTACTCGTCCTCGTACTCGTCGTCCTCTTCGTACTCCTCGTCCTCGTAATCCTCGTCCTCGGGCTCCCATTCCTCCTCGTCGCCGTCGAGGAGTTCCTCGTCGTCGTACGCCTCTTCCGCGGGGACGAGCTCGACCTTGCGCTTGGGCTTGGCGACCTTGGTCTTCTTGGACTTGCGGGTTTCTTCGACGAGCGCCTCGTCGCCGAGGTCGTTGATCGCGACGCGGCGGAACGTGGGCTTGGGGATCGTGAGCCTGGCGAGCAGGGCCCGCAGGCCCGAGCCGGCCTCGGCGGACCGGCCCGCCGCGGACCCCATCGCGCGGGCCGCGTGCGAAGCGCCGGACGCGGCGGGCACGATGGCGCGCCAGATCGCGGCGGGGGCGCGCCAGACCAGCGAGTCCGCCGCGACGATCAGCCCGACCGCGAGCATGAGCAGCGCGACGAGGACGGTCCCGCCGACGTTGAGCCCGGGCACGAGCGCCGCGCCGAGCGCGAGCCCCGCCGTGCCCCCGGGCAGCCCGGGGAGGATGCCCGCGTTGGGCCAGCCGACCTGGGCGAGCGTCGCCGCGGACGCCGCGATGAGGATCACGCCGATCGTGCGGATGATGGGCTGGGAGACAGGCCGCCCCATCGCGGTGCCGAAAAGGGCCGCCGCGGCGAAGAGCATCGGGATCACCACGCCGATGCCCAGCAGGCGCAAGGCGGCGTACGCGGAGTGCGCCCCGATCGACCCCGCCCAGTTCGCGGGCGGGTCGTTCGGCGGCCACGCCGCGTGCGACGGCGCGTCCGCCAGATCGAAGCTCACCAGGCTGATCAGAGAGAACACCCAGATCCCGGCGAACCCGAGCCAGATCAGGGCGCGCCCAACGGGCCACCCCTCCTCGGAGTCGGAGTCGTCGGTCACGCGGTACGGCTTGGTCGAACGCTTCTTGGCCATCGCCCGGTTGATCGGCGAAAGCTCGGCCTGGGCGGGAAATTCGGGGCCCGCAGGCGGCACGAGAGGCGTCTTGCCGGATGCATTTTGTTTGGTATCATTTGGGGAGATGGTCACCCGAGTCCACAGTGCGCTCATCGAGGGCATCGATGCCCGGCCCGTCGAGGTCGAGGTCGATCTCGACGACCGCGGGCTCGCCAAGGAGACCGTCGTCGGCCTGCCGGACACGGCGGTCCGCGAGTCGCTCGACCGGGTCAAAGCCGCGATGGGCAACGCGGGCTACCCCTTCCCGCCGGGCAAGGTGCTCATCAACCTGGCGCCCGCCGACGTGCGCAAAGAGGGCCCGATGTACGACCTGCCCGTGGCGGCGGGATTGCTGCTCGCGCAAGGTGTTGTCATCCCCCAGGTTGGTGAGCACACGGGCGGGCTCGACCCGCGATCGGCGGTGATGGCGGGCGAGCTCGCGCTCGACGGACGCGTCCGCCCAATCAAGGGGGCGCTGGCGATCGCGGACATGGCGCGACGACGCGGGTTCGGCGCGCTGATCGTGCCCTCGGTGAACGCCGCGGAAGCCGCCGTGGTTGAAGGGATTGATGTCATCGGCGTGTCCACCTTGAGCGAGGTCGTGGGGGTGCTGTCGGGCGCGCTGGAGATCGAGCCGCACCCGCCGGTGGACGTCGGGTCGCTCATCGCGGCGTCGCAGGCGGAGGTGGACTTCGCCGACGTGCGCGGCCAAGAAGGCGTGAAGCGCGCCATCGTGATCGCGGCGGCCGGCTCGCACAACCTGCTCATGGTCGGGCCCGCGGGCACGGGCAAGACGATGATGGCCAAGGCCCTGCCCGGCATCCTGCCCCCGCTGACCCCAACCGAAGCGATCGAAACGACCCGCGTGTATTCCGCCGCGGGGATGCTCGACGCCGAGCAGGGGATCGTCGCGGTCCGCCCGGTGCGATCGCCGCACCATACGGCGAGCTCGCCCGCGGTGGTGGGGGGCGGCGTGGTGCCGCGCCCCGGGGAGATCTCGCTCGCCCACCACGGCGTGCTGTTTCTCGACGAGCTGCCCGAGTTCCCGAGGCCGGTGCTCGAGACGCTCCGCCAACCATTGGAGGACGACGTGGTGACGATCGCGCGGGCCGCGGGGACGGTGCGGTTCCCGGCGCGGTTCATGCTGGTCGCCGCGATGAACCCGAGCCCGAAGGGCGGCGCGTCGCCCGGGGCGGCGGGCAAGCGCGAGGTCGAGCGGTACCTCGGGCGGCTCTCGGGCCCGCTGCTCGACCGGGTGGACATCCACGTCGAAGCGCCCGCGGTGAAGTACGAGGAGTTGCGCTCGGGCCCGGCGGGCGAGTCGAGCGCCGCGATGCGCGCGCAGGTGACGAGGGCCCGCGCGATCGCGCGCGAGCGACAGGGTGAGGACCGCTCGAACGCGCGCCTCACGGGCCGTCAGCTCGACCGGTGGGCGCCGCTGGACGAGCCCGCCGAGGCGCTGCTGGGGCAGGCGATCAGCGAGCTCGGCTTGAGCGCCCGGGCGTACGACAAGATCCGGCGCGTCGCGCGCACGATCGCGGACCTCGACGAATCGCGGGCGGACCCCGCGGCCCCGCTGACGAGCTCGCACGTCGCCGAGGCGGTCGGGTACCGCCTGCTCGATCGGCGGGTGTGAGCGCGGTCAACACGCCGGTTGGAACGTGCGTCGCCAGCCCAGGGGCGAGCAGATCCCGGGGAGATCCGGGCATTTTCATCGGCGTGCTCGGCTGGTAGGCTTTGGGCTCTTCCACCAACCCCCGAGGGAGCCCCCGATGCGTTCGATTCTCTTCTGGGGCGCGCTGAGCGCCTGCGTCGCCCTGCCCGCCTGCTCGTCGAGTCCGTCCTCGGACGATGACGGCCGCGACTCGCGCCTCGGCGCGGTGGACGCCGACTATCGGCGCATCGCGAGCGACGACGCGGAAAACGTGTTCGATCCGATCGATCTGCCCACCGCCAACGAGCGCCGGCTGGGCTCGGGCGCGCCGGGCCCGGACTACTGGCAGCAGCGGTGCGACTACGTGATCGACTGCCAGCTGGACGCCGAGTCGAAGCGTCTGGACGCGCAGATGCGTGTGACGTACACGAACAACTCGCCGCACGCGCTCGACTACATGTGGATCCAGCTGGAGCAGAACCTGTTCCGGCAGGAGTCGCTGGGCACGCTCAGCCGCGGGCGGGGCGTGATGCGCGAGCTCGCCGCGGGTTTCGATGGCGGGTACGACATCACGGCGCTGACGCACAACAATGCGGATCTCGAGTTCACGGTGTACGACACGCTGGCGCGCGTCGAACTGCCGGATCCGATCGAGCCGGGCGAGGTGTTCGAGTTCGAGCTCGACTATGCGTTCGACATGCCGCCGCACCTTCGGCGGATGGGGTCCGAGGATGTGGAGCAGGGGCGGATCTTTGAGTACGCCCAGTGGTTCCCGCACGTATGCAATTATGACGACGTGAACGGGTGGAACGCGCTGCCCTACCTCGGCTCGGGCGAGTTCTACACGAACTTCGGCGACTACGAGGTGAACATCACGGTGCCGCGCGACCACATCGTCGCGGCGACGGGCGTGCTGCAGAACCCCTACGAGGTGCTCACCGCCGAGCAGCGCGAGCGGCTCGAGCTCGCGCTGGCGTCGGATGAGACGCTCGTGATCATCGAGCCCGAGCGCGTGGGCACGGCCGACATCCGCCCGGCGGGCGAGGGCCCGCTCACCTGGCGCTTCAAGGCGGAGAACGTGCGCACGTTCGCGTGGGCGAGCTCCGAGGCGTTCATCTGGGACGCGTGCGGCGCCGACGTGACGGACCTCGACGGGACCCGGCGTCGCGTGCTGTGCCAGTCGCTGTACCCGAAGGAAGCCGAGAGCTGGTATTGGAACGACGACTCGCGCGGGTCCACGCAGGTGATCAAGCACTCGATCGAGTTCTACTCCGAGTGGCTGTACCCCTACCCATACCCGATCATGAGCAACATCAACGGGCCCGAGGGCGGGATGGAATACCCCATGATCATCTTTTGCGGCTCGCGCACGAACGACCGGGGGATGGTCGGCGTGACGGACCACGAGGTCGGGCACACCTGGTACCCGATGATCGTGAACTCCGACGAGCGGCGGTACATGTGGCAGGACGAGGGGTTCAACTCGTTCATCGGGCTGTACGCGATCGCGGCGTGGTACGAGCGCGACGTCGATGTCTCGCGTGCTATCCGGCAGGAGCTCTCGATCGCCAACGCGGACCGGCGCCAGCGGATCAACGTCGCGCCCGACCGCCAGTGGTCGCGTTGGATCGGCAGCCTGAACTACCGCAAGACGTCGCTCGCGCTCTACCTGCTGCGCGAGGTCGTGCTCGGGCCCGACCGGTTCGACGCGGCGTTCCGGGCGTACACGCACCGGTGGGCGTTCAAGCACCCTCAGCCGGCGGACTTCTTCCGGACCATGGAGGACGCCGCGGGGGCGGACCTCGCCTGGTTCTGGCGCTCCTGGTTCCTGTCGGACCGGGTGCTCGACCAGGGCGTGCGCCTGCACGCCGTGGACGACGAGTCGGTGACGGTGGACCTCGTCAACTCGGGCGGCATGGTGATGCCCGTCACGGTGCGGGTCGAGTTCGCCGACGGGACGTCAACGCAAAGAGACTTGCCGGTCGAGATCTGGTTTTCCACAGATCTGTGGCGTGTCCGGCTGGAGACGGGCGGCAAGACGCCGGTCCGGGTGCTCATCGACCCGGACGGCGTGCTGCCCGACGTGAACGACGCGGACAACGCGATCGCTGTGGGATAGGCGTCGGACATCATGAATTCGTGTGACACACTGCCAAGGGGCCACTTCGGCCTCTTGTCTTTTGTATGTTTGGTATCCGCGACTGAGCGGCCGAGCGCCGGCGAAGTCGCGATCCGCAGTTGCTTTCTCGCGAGGCCGGGCCGCGTCGCCGCGTCCGAGGTGATGCTCGCGGGGAGACCAGGAAGTCGGGGGACGCATGGTCTCCCCGCGCGAGGCTCGAGCTCGATGTCTTTGACCGACGACAAACAAAGGCGTTCCAACGATCGTGAGCAGGAACTCATCCGCATCGCCGAAGTTGTGATCGCCAAGCATGGGTTCATGGGGTTGAGCATCGACAAGATCGCGGCCCGCTTCGAGCTCTCACGCCCGACGATCTACCAGCATTTCGGCAACAAGGCGGACGTGCTCTGCGCGGTGGCGACCGAGGTGCTCGAGCGAGAGTGGCGCGCGTGCGAGCACGCGATCCCCCACACGACAACGCCGCGCGAGCGCATTCTCACGACGATCGTCGCGTTCAGCACCGTGACGCGCCGGTATCCATCGATGATCGCGCTGTCGGCGGTGTTGCACGATCGGCTGATGATGAAGCGCGTGAGCGTGGAGCGTCGCGAGCGCCTCTCGGCGCTTCGCGCGAAGATTCACGCCAAGGCGGTCGGGTTCGTTCGCGACGCGATCGACGCGGGCGACCTCCCGGCGGACTCGGATCCGGCGAGCGTCATGCTCCCGCTCTGGGCCATGATGGTGGGCGGGTCGGCGGTCGTCGCCGATCCGCTCGGCGACTGGCGCAGCCGCGTGGAGCGTCCCGACGAGGCCTATTACCGAGGGGTGCACACGCTGCTCAACGGGCTGGGCTGGCGGCCGATCGTCGAACTCGATCAGGTGGACGGCGTCACCGAACCAATCGACCGTCGCGTGCGTGAGCAGATCGAGGCCGAGTTCGGGCATGTCCAGCCCGACGAGTGAGCCGCCGGCGGGCGAATTGTTGACGCTCTGTCAAAAAAACCGTACGCTCACCGCCCGACCCCCGAGGGGGACGCCGGCGATGCACTTCTCTCCTGGTCCGCCCGGCGACGGACGGGCCCACACCCCAAACCCCGTGCGTGCGCCGGGGTTTTTTTGTGCCGACCCGGCCTCCGTTTAGCGCGGGCGTTTCTTGGTGCTGCGGGGCGCTTTCTTGCTGACGGACCGCCCGCGGTTGCGGACGTGCGTCGCGGGGATCTCGACGCGCGAGGCGGGTCGGCCGAGCTTCGGGCCCGGGCGGGGCGTGCGCGGCGGGGGGGGCTTGATCTTGCCCGTCCCGGCGAGATACGCCTTGTAGACGTAAGGCCATGCGGACCCGGCGGTTATCGCGGTGGTCCCCCAGGCGATGCCGAGGATCCACCACCGGCCCGCGTCGCCGACGCGCGCGGGCAAGACCGCGACGATCACGAGGATCAGCGGCACCGCGACCGACTGGGCGATCATCTTGAGTTTGCCGACGCGGGCGGCGGAGAAATCGAAGCCCTCCGCCTCGTACATGCCCCGGATCGACGTCACGAGCATCTCGCGCGTCAGGATGACGATGACCATCCAGGCGTCCACGCCGGAGATCTGGTAGGTCCCGCCCGAGGGGTCCGGCGCGGTGAACGTGGGGCCCGCGAGCAGCACGAACCCCCCCAGCACCAAGACTTTGTCGGCCAGCGGGTCCATGATCCGACCCAGCCGAGACTGCACCCCCCAAAGCCGGGAGAGCTGCCCGTCCAGGGCGTCCGTGAGCGCCGCGAGGGCGAAGACCAGGGCGGCGATGAGCAGGCCCGCGGTCGATTCGTCGAGCAGCACGCTGATCCGATCGGCGGCGGGGTCCGCGGCGACGACGGCGTGCCCCATCGAGAGCAACGCGACGAACACACCCGCGAGCACGAACCGCGACGCGGTCAGCGCGTTGGGGATGTGCTTGCGGATGTCCATGGTCGGTGCGGGCTGGGCGGGCACGGCGCTCACGCGGCGATGGTACGTCGCGGGGCTCGGGGCGGTGTGGGCGTTGCCCCGCTGGGGGGCTCGGGTTGAAGGGTTCGCGGGGCGGATCTATCCTCCACGCCCACGCCCAGACCCGCTCGTGGCGGGGTGTGAGCTTCATCGCGCGGCGTGGCGTGCGATCATGGACACCGCCTGTGCACGCCTCGGCGTCGCGGGCTTGCAAAGAAGTTGCAGGCGGCCGTTGGACCCGCTCATCCCCTCACTCATCCTGTACCTCGCCTGCGGGCTCGGGGGCGTCGGCGTGGCGCTGACGCTGCCCCGAAGGGGCTACTCGCTCCGCGCGATCGGGGGGGCACTCGCCGCGGCGGCGGGCGGGCTCGTCGTCCTGTTCCTCTCGCTCAGCGCCGCCGAGCGCACGCCGAGCGAGCTGCCCAACCTGTACTTCTACGGCTTCGCGATCATCGCGCTCGGCGCGGCGCTGCGGATGATCACGCACCCGCGGCCCGTCTATTCGGCGCTCTACTTCATCCTCACGATCATCGCGACGAGCGGGCTGTTCGTGCTGCTCAGCGCCGAGTTCATGGCGTTCGCGCTGATCATCATCTACGCGGGCGCGATCCTGATCACGTACCTGTTCGTGATCATGCTCGCGACGCAAGCGCCCACCGAGGGCGACCAGGACCTGCTGGCGGAGTACGACACCGAGGCGCGCGAGCCGTGGCTCGCGTCGCTGGCGGGGTTCGGCTTGCTCGCGCTGCTGACGACCGTGATGTTCGCCGGCTCATCGAACCTGCCCCTGCCCGGCGCCCGCGCCGCGAGCGCGGACACGCTCGACCTGCTCCCCCGCAAGGTGGAGCGGGCGCTCGAGCGGGCCGACGCGCTCAACGAGGGCGAGAGCGTTGTTCGGGCCGACGAGACCAACCGGACGATCGTCGTCGCGGACGCCGACGGCGTGACGCGGACGATCGGGCCCGACGCCTGGCCCGAGGGGCTCGAGGCGACGAACGTCGAGACGCTCGGGATCAACCTGCTGCGCGACCACCCGATGACGATCGAGATCGCCGGCGTGATCCTGCTGATGGCGATGCTCGGCGCGACCGTCCTGGCCCGCAAGCACGTCGAGCTCGAGGAATCGATCAAGGCCCGCGAGGCGCGGCGCCTGCACGACGCCCGGACCCTCCACATGGAGGGCGAGTCATGATGAGCACGCTCGCCCAATCGGGGGTGCCCGAGATCATGGGCTCGATCACGCTGGCGCATTACCTGTTCGTGTCCGCGGTGATGTTCGTGCTGGGCCTGATCGGCTTTCTGACGCGGCGCAACCTGATCATCATGTTCCTGTGCACGGAGCTGATGTTCCAGGCGGCGGGCATCGCCCTGATCGCCTTCAGCCGCTTCCACATGAACCTGGACGGGCAGACGTTCGTGATCTTCGTCCTGTGCGTGGCGGCGGCGGAGGCGGCGATGGGCCTGGCCCTGACCGTGCTGCTGTTCCGCAAGCGTGAGTCCCTGAGCGCCGACGAGTGGCGGGAGCTGAGCGGGTGAGCATGACGACCCTCGCTGCCGATGCTGCGCACAGCGCCGTGACCTCCGGTCCGGCGTGGGCGATCCTCATCCCCGCGTTCCCGATCCTCGGCTTCGCGCTCGCGGGCTTCTTCGCCGCCACGGGCAACAAGAACAAGCTCCCGGCCCTCGCGACGGTCGTCTGCCTCGCGGCGTCGTTTGTTACGACCGTGCTGCTGTACTTCGCGTGGAAAGACGCCGGCGGCGGGGCGATGACGGTCAAGGCCTGGGACTGGTTCGACATCGGATCGCCCGGCGCCGACTTCGTCGCCAGCTTCAGCTTCTACATCGACTCGCTGACGATCTACTGGATGCTCTTCGTCACCGGGCTCGCGACGCTCATCGGGCTGTACGCGAGCGAGTACATGTCCCACGACGTGGGGCTTGGGTACTGCCGGTTCTTTGCGGCGTTCAACCTCTTCGTCTTCAGCATGTCCTGCCTCGTGATGGGGTCCAACCTTGTCATGCTCTACCTGGGGTGGGAGGGCGTCGGGCTCTGCTCGTATCTGCTCATCGGGTACTTCTACAAGAAGCCCAGCGCGGTCGCCGCGGCGAAGAAGGCGTTCATCGTCAACCGCATCGGCGACCTCGGGCTCGCCCTCGGGCTCTACCTCACGTTCGTCCACTTCGGGACCGTCGAGTACGCGGACCTGTTCGCCAACGAGAAGCTGCTGACCTACGTGGACGCCGCGGGCCGCGGCGCGTTCCACGAGATCCCGGTCGCCGCCCAGGGCATCGCGCTGCTGCTGATGGTGGGGGCGTTCGGCAAGTCGGCCCAGTTCCCGCTGTACGTCTGGTTGCCCGACGCGATGGAGGGCCCGACGCCCGTGTCGGCGCTCATCCACGCCGCCACGATGGTGACGGCTGGCGTTTACCTCGTCGCCCGCTTCTACCCGCTCTTCTTGACGAGCCAGTTCGCGTTGCCGATCGTGGCGTGGGTGGGGGCGATCACGGCGTTGCTCGCCGCGACGATCGGGATGGCCCAGTTCGACATCAAGCGGATCATGGCGTACTCGACCGTGAGCCAGCTCGGGTACATGTTCGCCGGGCTGGGCGTCTTGACGCCCACGGGCGGGGCGTACCACGTGCTGACGCACGCGTTCTTCAAGGCGCTGCTCTTCCTCGCGTGCGGTGCCGTCATGCACGGCTTCGCGGGCCAGCTCGATCTGCGCAAGCTCAGCGGGCTCTGGCGCGTCAAGGGCTGGATGGTCGTGACGATCGGCATGTTCGTCGGGTGCATCAACCTGGCGGGCGTGCCGTTCACGGCGGGCTACTTCTCGAAGGACACGATCATCGCCGAGTGCTTCGTCACGCCCGGCGCCGGCCCGATCGGGTGGATCCTGCTCTTCACGGCGTTCCTGACGGCGTACTACACCTTCCGCGTTTTCTTCCGCGTCTTCATGGGCCCGACGGAGTACCACGCGGGCGACGACCTGCACGACGCCGAGGCTGCCGCCGCCCACGATGAGGAAGTCGAGCACGAAGCCGAGACCGGCGACCACCACTTCCACCCGCACGCGCCGGGCTGGGCGATCAACTCGGTGCTCGCGATCCTCGCCGTCTGCTCGATCGCCGCGACGGGCCTCTACTTCGTCGGCGGCGGCAAGGTGGACGTCCACGGGCACGAGGTCAAGGCGAAGCACTACGCCCAGTCGATGGTGCTCCAGTCCACCGCGGCGTACGTCACGCCCTACGACCACCACGCCTTCCATCCGGACGATCACTCTGGTGATCACGCGAACGCCGATCACGCCGAGGAGCCGCCCGCGGGTGTCGAGCCGCCCGAGCGCGCCATCGAGCGCCCCGTGTTCGAGCCGGACGTCACCGACACGATCGCGCCCGAGCGCGAGGCGGACCTCCGCGAGGCGCTGACCCACCACGTGCCGCCGCCCGCGGGCGTGGGCCCGCAGGGCTCGATCGGCGAGCCGCTCAGCTTCTTCGGGTACGACCCGCACAAGGCGATGTACTACGTCTCGGGCGGGCTCGGCGCGCTGGGCATCCTGCTCGCCGCGGCGTTGCACTGGGTCGGGCGCCGGGACGCCGCCCACTGCGCGATGGACGGCATCGCCAAGCGATTCGGCCCCATACCGCGCTGGGCGGAGAACAAGTGGTACGTCGATGAGTTTTACGATTCGACGATCCGCAAGCCCCTGCTCGCCGTGAGCACGTGGGTCTTCGCGGCCTTCGACCGCCTCGTCATCGACGGGCTGATCGTCAACGGGTTCGGGTACCTCCCCCGCATCGCCGGCTCGCTCATCCGCCCGACGCAGTCCGGGCGGCTGCACGCGTACGCGTCGGGCATGGCGGTGGGCGTGCTGGTGCTGATGCTGATCGTGGTGCTGGTCCTGGTGCGGACGGGGGGCCTGTCATGACCCTCTGGATCGTCGCCATGATCGCCGTGCCGGTGGTCGCCGGGCTCATGATCGCGCTGGGGCGCGAGGAGCAGGCGCGCGGGACGGCGTTGCTCGCGTCGTTCGTCTCGGCGATCCCGGTGCTCGGCGGGTTGCTGCGGTTCGACTACGCGGACGCCGCCCGCTTCCAGGGCCGCGGCTCGCTCGAATGGCTGAGCGAGCTGGGCATCCGGCTGTCGGTCGGGATCGACGGCGTGAGCCTGCTGCTCATCGCGCTGACCGCGCTGCTCGGCCCCATCTGCGTCGGCGCGAGCTGGACGGCGATCAAGGAACGCAAGCGGTCGTACTACGCCTGGCTGCTCGCCCTGCAGGGCGCGATGATCGGCGTGTTCGCCGCCCGCGACCTGATGCTCTTCTACGTCTGCTTCGAGTTCACGCTGCTGCCCATGTTCGTGCTGATCCGCCAGTACGGGTCAGACCCCGAAATGCGCATCCGCGCCGCGACGAAGTTCTTCCTCTACACGTTCACCGGCTCGCTGCTCACGCTCGCGGGTCTCGTCTACGTCGCCTGGGTCGGCGCCCAGCAGAACAGCGGCGTCTGGTCGCTCGACATGGGGTACCTCACGGGCGTCGCCCAGGGGATGCCCGGGACGCAGCAGGCGTGGGTGCTCGCGGCGTTGCTCGCCGGGTTCGCCGTCAAGGTCCCGCTCTTCCCCGTGCACACCTGGCTGCCGCTCGCGCACACCGAGGCGCCGACCGCCGGGTCGGTCATCCTTGCGGGCGTGCTGCTCAAGCTGGGGACGTACGGGTTCTTCCGCTTCGCGATGATGATGACGCCCTCGGCGTTCGCCGAGCACGCGCCGACGCTCGCCGTCCTCGCCATCGTGGGCATCATCTACGCGGGCCTCATCTGCTGGGTGCAGACGGATGTCAAGAAGCTCGTCGCCTACTCGTCGGTGAGCCACCTCGGGTTCTGCGTGCTGGGCCTGCTCGCCGCCAACCGCACGGGCGTCTCGGGCAGCGTGCTCTACATGCTCAGCCACGGGCTGAGCACCGGCGCGCTGTTCCTGATGATCGGGTTCATGTACGAGCGCTACCACACGCGCGACATGCGCACGGTGGGGGGGCTCGCGAGCAAGATGCCCGTGTGGGCGACGTTCATGGTCTTCTTCACGATGGCGTCGGTTGGCTTGCCGGGGCTCAACGGCTTCCCGTCCGAGCTGCTGTGCCTGATCGGCACGTTCCAGTCGGATGCCGAGTGGGTGCAGGCGGGCGAGCCGGGCGCCGAGGGCGGGCTGCTCGGGCCGTGGTACGCCGCGGTCGCCGGCATCGGCATGGTCGTCGCGGCGATCTACCTGCTGTACATGGTCGGCAAGATCTGCTTCGGCGAGCTCCGCGAGCCCAAGCACCACGCCGATCACGACCACGAGCTGCCCGACGACCTCACGGCCCGCGAGATCACGGTGCTGGTCCCCCTGGCGATCGGGTGCCTGTTCTTCGGGTTGTATCCGAAGAGTCTGACGGACCCGATCGCGGACTCGGTGGACGTCGCGGTGCGGACGGTGCTGACGGGTGAGTCGCCCGAGCGCGTCGCCCCGCCGCCTGCTGCGGAAGATCACGCCGAAGACTCGCACGACGGGGAGGGCGGGCCTTGACCGAGAAGCTCGTCCAGATCGCGCCCGAGATCGCCCTGTTCGCGGCGACGTGCGTCGTCATGATCGTCGGGCTCTGGCCGAACGTGCGCGTCCGCACGCTCGTCACGCCGATCAGCGCGCTGGCGCTCATCATCGCCGGCGGGCTGGCGATCAACGCCCAGCCCAACCCCGAGGCGCTCTTCCCCGAGCTCTCTCGGTACGCCAAGACGATGATCGCGGGCGTCGGGCTGCTGCTGCTCTTCCTGCTGCCGGGCGTCGTAGACCGCGACCTGGAAGCGAGAGCCGCGATCGATGAGCGGGCCTTCGAGCCCATCCGGTCCACGCGGGCCGAGTTCTTCGCGTTCTTCCTGTTCAGCCTCACCGGGCTGATGCTCTGCGCGAGCGCGGACTCGCTGATCTGGCTCTTCCTCGCCCTCGAGCTCACGAGCCTGCCGACCTACATCATGGTCACGATCTCGACCCGCGGCACGCGCAGCCAGGAGGCGGGCGTCAAGTACTTCTTCCTCGGCGCGATGGGCGCCGCGGTCTTCCTCTACGGCTTTGCGCTGATTTATGGCGACACCGGCGCGACGCACCTGACGGACGTCGCCGCCAGCTTCGCCGAGCGCGGCATCGGCCCGATCGGGATGGCCGGGCTCCTGATGGCGATGGTGGGCGTCTCGTTCAAGATCGCCGCCGTCCCGATGCACTTCTACACGCCCGACGTCTACCAGGGGGCGCACAGCTCGGTCAGCGCGATGCTCGCCTTCGTGCCCAAGACCGCCGGCTTCATCGCGCTGATGCTGCTGGCCGGGCTCGCCGGGTGGGGCTTCGGCGAGCACGGCGGCCAGCTGCCCGACGCCGTCCACATCACCCTCTGGATCGTCGCCGCTGTCACCATGACCGTGGGCAACGTCCTCGCGACGGTGCAGGACTCGGTCAAGCGGATGCTCGCCTACTCGTCCGTGGCGCACTCGGGCTACATGCTCGTGGGTCTTCTCGCGGGCCCGGGCGACTCGTTCGCCACCTCGGGCATCGCGGCGGTGCTGTTCTACCTGCTGTGCTACGGCGTGATGAACACGGGCGTGTTCGGCGTGCTCGCCTCGCTCGAGCACGAGAAGGGCGCCCGCGACGCCGACTCGATCGACGACATCCGAGGCCTGTGCAAGACGCGCCCCGTCCTCGGGTGGACGCTCGTCGTCTGCACACTCAGCCTGCTCGGGTTCCCGCCCCTGCTCGGGTTCGTCGGCAAGATCGGGCTCTTCACCTCGGGCATCTCCAACGGCCAGCTCGGGCTCGTCATCGTGCTGGGCATCAACTCCGCGATCGCGGCGTTCTACTACCTCCGCATCGTCTGCGCGGCGTACCTCGACCCGCGCGACGGCGAGACCGCCGAGCCCGATCAGGCGCCCTTCGCCAGCCGATGGGTCGCCGCGACGATCGCCGCCGTGGGTGTGGTTGTCCTGCTCGGACTTGCAAGCCCGCTGATGCAGGCGAGTTTCGAGGCGTCGCAGCCCGCGTCGATCTCAGCAACCGCCGCGAGTGATGCCCAGCCCGCCGCGATCTCCCGCGCGGACTGACGCCCGCTCAATCGTCGTCATCATCGTCGTCGTCATCGCTCGGGCCGAACCCGCCCTTGCGCCCGATGACGCCGAGCTGCAGGCTCACGCCGATGACGGCGGTCCCGACCCACACGATCGCCCACGTCTGCGGGCTGAACGCCAACGCGTCGGGCCCGAGCCCCGCGAGCGACCGGAGCAGCGCCACGCCCGCGCCGAGCCCGATCGCCGCGCCCAGCAACGCCGTGATCAGCGCCGTCGCGCGGCGCGGGAAGACGACGCCCCCGATCAGCCCGACGAGCATCCCCGCCATCGCCGACCCGAGAATCACCACGCGCTCACGCGGCGTGCGCTCGTCCCACTCCGCCCGCGCCGAGTCACGCACGAACCCGAGGAAGGCCCGGCTCTGCTCCGCCGCGTTGCGGACGTGCTCCTTGATCTTGTCCGAGTCCTCGTCAGAAAGAAGCCCGCGCGTCGCGTCGTCGGCGCCCGATTCCGCCGCGTCGCCCGCGAGCCCCTCGGCGAGATCGCGGATCGCGCCCGCGGCTTCGTCGCGCATCGAGTTCGTGGAGTCGCGGAGCTGATCGCCCGATTCCGCCGCGGCGCCCTCGACCACCTCGCCCACCGTCACGTCGCCCGAGTCCGACGGGGCGTGCTGGAGATAGACCAGCCCGATCATCGTCCCCGCGATCGCGAAGACGAAGCCGGCGCTGAGCGTGATGACCACCCGGAACATCCCGACCGCGACGAGCGCCCCGATGATCGCGCCGATCACGAGCCCGATGAGCCCGGGCCCGAGCGCCATGCCGCCGATCGTGATCTCGGGCAGCCCGGTCAGGGGCAGCAGCACAACCCCCGTGAACCCACCCGCCGCCGCCCCGATGAGCAGGAACGCGGGCTTGAGCACCCGCCCGCCGAGCAGCCAGAGCACCACGCCCGCGACAAACCACGCGACGAGCGCGACGGCGCCACCCTCGGGCAACGCCGACTCGGCGAGGGTCGCGATGGACGTCAGTTCAGGCATCGTCTCTGGGCTCTCTCCGGCTTGTTGGGGCTCGTCGTGCCCGGATTGCGGGGGGGGATCCGTCCAGCCGATCCGCCCGTTGGCTCAATCCCCCCATCCTAATGGGCGATACCATCGTTCGCACCCGACCCGGACTGCCGCCCATGGCCAAGAAGCGCTCCAACAAGAAGACCACCAAGACGCCGGCCAAGAAAGCCGCCCGCACACCCGCGGCGGCGTCGCCGGCGTCCAAGAAGCCCCCGAGCAAGAAACCGGCCCCCAAGAACGAGTCCGCCAAGGACACCGCCGCCCTCAAGGACCTGCGGACCAGGATCGACGCGATCGATCAGCGGCTCGTCAAGCTGCTCAACGACCGGGCCAAGCTCGTCGTCGCGGTGGGCAAGACGAAGCGGGGCACGAACGTCCCGATCTACGCGCCGCACCGCGAGGCGGAAGTCCTCGACCGCGCCCTGGGCATCAACAAGGGCCCCCTGCCCGGGCGCACCATCGAGGGTGTGTATCGCGAGCTCATGTCCGGGTCGTTCGCGCTCGAGCAGCCGCTGCGGATCGGCTACCTCGGGCCCCCGGGGTCCAACTCGCACGCCGCGAGCGTGAAGCAGTTCGGCTCGTCCGTCGAGTACGAGGACCTCCGGATGATCTCGGGCGTCTTCACCGAGGTCATCCGCGGGCACGTGGACTACGGGCTCGTGCCGATCGAGAACTCGACCGGCGGCGGCATCACCGAGACGCTCGACGCCTTCATCGAGCACGCGCACGAAGTGTCGATCTACGCCGAGGTGCAGATCAACGTGCACCACGCGCTGCTCGCGAACTGCAAGCCCGCGGAGATCCGTCGGATCCACTCCAAGCCCGAGATCTTCACGCAGTGCCGGCAGTGGCTCGCGACGCAGTACCCGGGCGTTGAGCTCGTCCCGTCCGCCAGCAGCTCGAAGGCGGCGCAGACGGCGGTCGAAGAGGACGCCAAAGCCCGCGAGATCGGCATGCCCGCCGGGTCCGCCGCGATCGGCACCGCGCTCGCCGGCGAGCTCTACGGGCTCAAGGTCCTCTTCCCGCGCATCGAGGACAACCCTAACAACATCACGCGCTTCTACGTCATCTCGCGCGAGCGCGCCAAGCGCACCGGCGACGACAAGACGTCGATCCAGTTCCAGACCGAGCACGCCGCCGGCGCGCTCGTCGATGTCCTCGCGGCCTTCCGCGACGCGGGCATCAACCTGAGCCACATCGACAAACGCCCCAGCGGGCGGAAGAACTGGACCTATTCGTTTTTCATCGATGCGATCGGGCACCGCGACGACGACGCGATGCGCCGGGCGATCGAGGACGCCTCGGCCCACTGCCGCGAGCTGCACGTGCTGGGGTCATTCCCGCGGTCCAAGCGGATCCTCTGACGCCCCGTCCCCGGGGAACGATTCTCAACTGCGGCATTTTCGGGCCCCGCGTTCGGGAAAAGGCCGGATGTTTTGTCGGATCTGACGCCCGCCGTACGACTCGGCGCTACCCCCAAGTCCCGGTCCCGGATAGATTTAAGGGTGCCCGGGGCGTTCTCATCTGCCGGGCCGGAGGGGGTATCGACGTGATTCGTTCGATCAGCATCGGCGCGCTGGTGGTCCTCGCGGGAGCGGCGCATGCGCAGCCCGTCCGCCCGTACGACGGCCTGTACAACAACATCCAGAATCCCGAGTGGGGATCGGTTGACGCCCGGCTGGTGCGCACCGCGCCCGCGGAGTACGCCGACGGCGCCAGCGCGCCCGCCGGCGCCAGCCGACCCGACCCGCGCGTCATCTCCAACTCGTGCGCCGACCAGGGCCGCGACCCGATCTGGTCCGACCGGGTGCTCACGAGCATGACGATCTTCTGGGGTCAGTTCATCGACCACGACATCGGGCTGACCGAGCCGCCCGAGGACGACCTCGAGCCGCTGATGATCGCGGTGCCCGACGACGACCCGTTCTTCGACCCCGACGACACGCCGGTGCTCCCCTTCCTGCGCTCGCGGTACGACCACACGACGGGCACGGGCCCGGACAACCCGCGCGAGCAGATCAACCAGATTTCGGCGTACATCGACGGGTCCGCGATCTACGGCGACTCGCCCGAGCGCGCCGCCGCGCTGCGCACCGGCATCCACGGCAAGCTCCACGTCGGCCCGGACAACCTGCTCCCGCTCAACACGCTGGGCGTCGGGATGGCCAACCCGTTCGGCGTGCCCGACGAGATCCTCTTCGCAGCCGGCGACGTCCGCGGCAACGAGAACCCGGCGCTCGCGACGCTGCACACGATCTTTGTGCGCGAGCACAACCGCCGGTGCGACGAGCTGCTCGAGTTCAACCCGTTCATGCGTGACGAGGAGCTGTATCAATCGGCCCGCCGGTGGGTCGGGTCGATTGTGCAGCACATCACGTACAACGAGTTCCTGCCCGCGTTGCTCGGGCCCGACGCGCCGGGCCCGTACCAGGGGTACGACACGTCGGTGAACGCCGGCATCGCCAACGAGTTCGCCCACGCCGCCTACCGCATGGGGCACACCATGGTGAACCCCCAGCTCCCGCGGTACGACGAGAACGGGCAGCCCTTCGGCGACGGGCACCTCGACTTGCTCACGTCCTTCTTCAACCCCGCCCCCGTCGCCGAACCGGGCGGGCTCGACGCCATCGTCCGCGGGCTGACGCGCACGGCGTCGCAGGAGATCGACATGCAGATCGTGGACGATCTGCGCAACTTCCTCTTCCCGGCCGGCTCGGGCGGGATGGACCTCGCGTCGGTCAACATCCAGCGCGGACGCGACCACGGGCTCGCGTCCTACAACGCCCACCGCGTCGCCTACGGGCTCCCCGCGGCGGTCACCTGGTCGGACGTGACCTCCAACACCGCCGTGCAGCTGGCGCTCGCCGATCTGTACACGTCGCCCGACGAAGCGGACCTCTGGGTCGTCGGGCTCGCCGAGGATCACCTCCCGGGCGCCTCGCTCGGCCCGACCCTCACCGCGATCATCGCCGATCAGTTCGAACGCCTCCGCGATGGCGATCGCTACTGGTACGAGCGGATCCACGTGGCGTCCGAGCTCAACGAGATCCGCAACACGACGCTCCGCGACGTGATCGAGCGCAACACGGGCGTGACGCTGCTGCAGCCGAACGTCTTCTTCCTGAGCGTGGACTACAACGCCGACGGGCTCTTGAACCTCGACGACATCGACGCGTTCGTGAATTTCTTCCTCGCCACCGACCCCCGCGCCGACCTCAACGGCGACGGCGACCTCAACCTGGACGACATCCAGATCTTCGTGGACGCCTTCTTCGCGTACAACGGTTGATCACGCGCCGGGCGGCGGGCGACGCGTCGGGCGATCCGTCCCCTCGGACGGATCGTTGCCGCCCTTGGGGTCGCGCGGCCGCCACACCGGGATGACGTTGCCCGACCCGGACAGGTCCACCGAATCCAGCGGGTTCGCGGGCCGCTGCGGACGCGGCGTGTTCGGGCGCGTCGGCGCGCCCTGTCCTGACGCGGGCGGTGTCGGCCGGGCCTGCGGCGCGGGCTTGGGCGACGCCTGGGGCGCCCTCTCCATCGCGGTCGCCGCTCGCTCGGCACGCACGATCAGCTCCGTCAGACGCTCCGAGGCCCCCTCCGCACGCGATTCCAGCCGGCTCGTCGCGTCCGCCAGCAGCGTCTCAAGGTCCTTCGTCCGGTCCTTCAGGCGGTCCCGCGCGTCCGCCGCCAGCTGCGCCGACTCCCCGATCTGCGTGCGCAGCGACGACTGGATCTTCACGAGCTCCGAGATCTGATCGCTCGCCGACCGGATCGTCTCGGTCAGCAGCGGCACGCTCGACGCGATGTCCTCGTACGCGTCGTTCATCGGCGCGACGGTCTCGGCCCGCTCTTCGAGCGTGCCCACCCGCTCGCCCGCGGTCTTGACCGAATCGTCGAGCATGTTCCGCGCCGTGTCGGCGGTCGCGGTGAGATCATCCAGCTGCGCCGCGATGCGCTCGGCGCGCCCCGCCGCCTGCTCGATCCGCGCCGCGAGCGTCGCGCCGTCCTCGCCTTCCTTGACGAGCACCCGCATCTGCGCCGCCAGCTCCTCGGCGCCCTCGAACCGCGATGACAGCGCCTCGGCGCGCGAATCGATCTCGTCGAGCAGCTCGCGCGAGCGCACCTCGAGCGACTGCCGCGCCAGGTCGGACTGCTCCGCGATCGCCTCGGCCCGCGCCTGAATCGCCTGCACGCGTTCTTCGAGCTGCACGATCGTCGCCGCGGCGTTCGCCGCCGTCGTCCGCGCGGCGCGCTCCGCGGCGTGCAACCGCTGCTCGATCTTCTCGCACCGGGCCAGCTGCGCGTCGCCCGCCGCTTCGATCTTCTCGATGATCCCCGCGACCGCGTCCTCGACGCGCGCGTCCACGCGCTCGTCGAGCTGCCCGACGTCCGCAAGATGCTGCTCCGCGGCGATGAGCTTCTGCTCGGCCTGCTTGGCGCGCTCGTCGATCGCGCGGAGCAGGTTGTTCGCGAGGTCCAGCCGCGCCCCGAGCTCGCGCCCGGCTTTGCCCGTCTTCTCCGTGATCTCCCGCACGCCCGAGCGCGCGGTGTCGAGCGTCTTGCTCTGCTCGCCCGCCCGGCGGATCAGGTCCTCGAGCGACCGCGCGTACTCGGTGAACGCCCCCTGATCGAGCACGCGGGGCGTCAGGAAGACTTCCTCGATCACACCCTCCGCCGCGAGCATCGTCGCGGACTGTGACCCGTTCGGCGTGGCGCGGGTGGGCTCCGCCCGCTCGGCTGCATCCGGCATCCCTGCTCCCTTTCGGAAGTGCCCGGGCGTCACTGCCCAAGCTCCCTCCAGCGTATCAGTTATGCGGACCCCGCGACGCGCAACCCCTGCCCCCACAACGCCGTGAGCCGAGCGGTGGGGGCCCCCGGCCCGCGTAGACTCCCGCATGCCCGCCCGCCCGGACGCAAACCCGGATCTCACCGACGCTTCACGCGGCGAACGCCTCCAACGCGTCCTCGCCGACGCGGGCGTCGCCAGCCGCCGAAAGTGCGAGGAGCTCATCGAGGACGGGCACGTCACCGTCAACGGCGAGCGCGTCACCGCCCTCCCCGCCTGGGCGGACCCCGAGACGGACCGCATCGAGGTGGACGGCCGACCCATCCCGCGCGCCAAGCCCAAGCACCTCTACATCATGCTCAACAAGCCCCCGCGGACGCTCACCGCCGCCGCGGACGAGCCGGGCTCGAACCGCCGGACCGTCGTCGAGCTCGTGGACCACCCCCTCGCGACGCGCCTCTTCCCCGTCGGCCGGCTCGATTACGACACCACCGGCCTGCTCATCCTGACCAACGACGGCGAACTCGCCAACCGCCTCACCCACCCCCGGTTCGGCGTCCCCAAGACGTACCGCGCCAAGGTCGCGGGCGTGTTGGACGAGCCCGCCCTCCGCGAGCTCGAGCGCGGCATCTACCTCGCCGAACGCAAGAGCGGCGCAACCGTCGGCGCGAAGCGCACGAGCCACGTCGAGCTCGCCGTCCATCGCCACGAGCGCGACGCGACGATCCTGGACATCACGCTGCGGGAGGGTCGGAACCGCCAGGTCCGCCGCATGCTCGCCGCGGTCGATCTGCCGGTGAAGAAGCTCGAGCGGATCGCGATCGGCCCGGTCGAACTGAAGGGCGTGGCGCGGGGCGACTGGCGCGAGCTTGGCGCGGGCGAGGTGAGGGCCCTCCGCCGCGCCGCCGCCGACGCCCGCACCGACGGCAGCGCCACGGGCGGAGGCAAGAAGGCCGGGCAGCGGGGGGGCAAGAAGCCCAGCCCGAAGAAAGCAGGCCCCAAGAAGCCGGGCCAGTCCCGCCGATCCGGCTCGAAACAGGGCCCGAAACGTCCGAAGAACACGCCGGAAGCCCCCCCAGAGTCGGCGAAGGTGAAACGCCGATCGGTCAAGAACGCGATCAACCGCGCCGCCCAGGACGGGCGTGACTGACCCGGAGCCGCGCCCTGTCCGACGCCACCCCCAAGCCCGACGAGCCCAAACCCTCGTTCTTCGAGCGCGTGATGAAAGAACGCGATCAGGTCCGCAAGACCGTCCGCGTCATCCGCCTCGGGGCCCGCGGGCTCTACCGCTCGCAGCTGCCCCGCATGGCCGCGGCGCTGGCGTACCGCACCATCTTCAGCATCATCCCCGTCTTCGTGATCTCGCTCGTCGTCTTCGGGTCGCTCGTCTCGGACGACCAAGTCGAGTACGGCGTCACCCGCCTGCTCGAGTTCTCGGGGCTCAACCAGATCACGCTCAGCGAAGAGGGTTTGGGCACGAGCCGCGTGGGCCCGCCGCGCCCCGAGCAGCTCGAAGCGATGCCGACCGCCGAGCCAGCGCCGGGCGCCGCGCCCATCGGGCGCCTCGACCAGCTCATCGGCGACCTCGTCACCCGCGTGAACAACTCGCTCGCGCGCGTGCCCACGGCGTCCATCGCGCTCATCTCGATCGCCGTCCTCATCTACGCGGCGCTCTCGATGCTCGTCGAGCTCGAGCGCAGCTTCAACTCCATCTGCCGCGCGCCCTCGGGCCGATCCTGGCTCCGCCGGATCGTGCTCTACTGGACGATCCTCACGCTCGGCGGCGTCATGCTCGCCGCCACCTTCTCCGTCGGCGATCTCTTCCTCCGCTGGACCACCTCCATGGTCGGCGGCGGGTCCAAGGCCTTCGCGAGCCTGCTGGGCTACGCCGTGACCGTCGGCATCTCCTCGATGCTGCTCGTGATGGTGTATCTCATCGTGCCCAACACCCGCGTCAAGTTCCGCCCGGCGTTCGCCGGCGCGCTCGTCGCCGCCGTGCTGTGGGAGATGGGCAAGTGGGGCTTCCGCCAGTACCTCGACTTCTCGACGGGCTACTCGAACCTCTACGGCTCGCTCGCGCTGCTGCCGCTGTTCCTCCTCTGGGTCTACGCGACGTGGCTGATCGTGCTCTTCGGGTTGCAGGTCTCGTACTTCACGCAGAACTTCGACGACCTCGCCGAGGACCTGGAGAACGGCGACGCGGGCCCGAGCGTCGTGGACCCCGCGTGCATCCTGCTCGTCGCCGCGGGCGTCGCCCGCCGGTTCGGCGACGGCAAGAGCTCGCACGCGAACCAGATCGCCCAGGAGGTCGGGCTGCCCGACGCCCTGACCGCCCGGATGCTCCGGCGGTTGGTCGAGCTGGGCGTCGTCCACGAGGTCGAGCAGGGCGACCTGCGGGCGTTCGCGCTGGCACGCCCCGCCGAGGCGATCGACGCCGCCGAGGTTCTCAAAGCGGCGGCGGAGCTCTCGGCGCGTCGCGATCGTGCCGACGAGCCCGGGTTCGCGCGCCTCGTCGCCGCCCGCGAGCGGGCCCTCGAAGGCCGCACGCTCGCCCAGTTCGCCGCCGAGCGGTCCGAGAACGCGCCGGAATCCTCCGGATCGTCCTGAACACGCTCTTCGCGCTCGACGAAGGAGAGGGGGCGGTCCGAGCGAGGGGTGCCGCCTAGACTCTCCGCCCAATTATGAACGCACGACGCGAAACGGAATTCACGATCTACCTCGACCAACGACCGGGCGAGCTGGCCGGTCTGCTCGAAGCGGCCGCCGCCGCCAACGTGCACATCTCCGCCATTTCGACCGCCGAGCACAAAGACCGCGGCGTCATCCGCGTCCTGGGCACGCCCGTGGACGCCCTCCGCCTCGTCATGGAGTCTCTGGTCGAATCTGGCGTCGGGCCCATGGTCGAGTCCGAGATCATCTCCGTGCCCATCGACGGGCGACCCCGCCTCATCCGCGACCTCGCCGTCTCGATGGCCGACCACCGGGTGAACATCCGCTATTGCTACTTCGCCCCGGCGAGCAACGGCGAGCAGGCGCGGGCGGTCTTCCGCTTCGACGACATCGACGCCGCCGAGAAGGTCATCGTGGACCTCGACTGGATCGGGATGGCCTCCGAGGGCGAGTCCGCGGCCTGAAGAGGCCTCCGAGCCGCGGGCTTCAGCCCGCGCGGTCTGTTGCCCAGCACGTCGGATCCGCCGGCCCGCGCGGGCTCAAAGCCCGAGGCTCAGAATCCGCGGACCGACTACCATCGAAGCGTTCTCACGAAGGAGCGCCCATGGGTCTCGAAGCCGCCATCCCCACCGACACCGTCCTGACCACCCAGCTCCAGCGCGTGGTCAACTGGGCCCGCCGGTGGTCCGTCTGGCCGCTCCCATTCGCGACCGCCTGCTGCGGCATCGAGCTCATGGCCACCGCCTGCTCGCGCTACGACCTCGCCCGCTTCGGCGCCGAAGCCATGCGCTTCAGCCCCCGACAGGCCGATCTGCTCATCGTCGCCGGCCGCATCTCCGTCAAGATGCTCCCCGTCCTCCAGCGCATCTACGAGCAGATGACCGAGCCCAAGTGGGTCATCTCCATGGGTGCCTGCGCCAGCACGGGCGGCGTCTTCGACACCTACGCCACCGTGCAGGGCTGCGACCAGTTCATCCCGGTGGATGTCTACATCCCCGGCTGCCCGCCGCGCCCCGAGATGCTCATCGAGGGCGTCATGGCGATCCAGCGCATCATCGACGAGGACGGCATGCCCCCGACCGGCCCGGACGGCAAGCGCGTCCCCCTAGGCATCTCCGTCGAGCCCAACCACGTGCTCCGCCCCCAGCCCGTCGGCGTCGGCGTCCGCTGATTCGTCGGATCCGCCCGATCCGGCCCGCGTATCGCTCCGCGGGACGCAGTCGATTCTGACTGAGGGCATTCGCATGACACGCACATTCCGCCTGACCACCGCGACGATCGCGTGCGCAGTTTCATCGCCCGCGTTGCCTGCGGGCGATGACTTCCCGTTCCCATTTTGGATCGGCGGCGACGGTGCCTGGTCGGATGCCGCCAGTTGGAGCACGGGCGAAATACCCACTGCCGGAGAGAGCGTGATCGTAAACAACGATTCCGAAGTGACGCTCGATCTGAATCTTGATCTCTTTAGCCTCGCCGTCGGTTTCAACGGTGATATCACGGGACTCAGCCCGTTTACCGATCACGCGACCTTTCACCACCCGGCGGGGCGCACCGTCGAACTGGGCAATGCACTCGTCATCGGCGGGCGTGACCTGCCAAACTCTGCGGGGACATTCAGCGCGTACTTTCTCGAGGGCCAGGGCACGCTCCGCGCCCCAGGCTGCCAAGTCGGGCTTCGCGGGAACGGGATCCTGCAACTCGAGGACGGGGCGAGTGCCGAGTTCGAGAGCGTCTCGGTGGCACCGGTGGTCGAGATCGGTAATTCAGGACTCGGCCGAGGGCAGCTTGTTGCCGTAGACACGGGAACGCGGTTGATTGCGGATCGGATCGCACTCGGCGAGCGTGGTGCCGGAACCGCCTATATCGCGCGAGGGGCTTCCGTCCGTGCCAGCAACTTCACCTTCGCATCAAGCACAACCGAACAGGTGCGGTCGAACGTTGATGGCGAGAACGCGGAACTCGTCATCGTGACTGATCGGTCGGACACGACCCATGAATCGATCGGCATCGGCGCAACCACGTTCCCCGTGATTCCTGAAGATCAGCTGGCCGAGGTGTGGTTGTCCGTTCATCGCGGCGGGGCCATCCGCCAGTCAATCCCCGACGGCACGGCGTCGATCACCATCGGCCGGCCGGGCGTGCTGGCCGGTGATGGCACGATCCATGTCGCCACTGTCACGTGCGGACCCGGCGGCAGGATCGAGCCGGGCTTTCCCGAGACCGGCATTCTCACCATCGACGCGCTGTGCTTTGTCGGTGGGCGCCACCAAGATGCATTCGGACGGGCGACCGTCGCGATCGATTTGGGAGAGGGGCTCCACGACCGGCTGATTGTCCGGGCGCTCGAGCTCGGGCGCGACGACGAAGGCGCTCGCCTCGAGGTCACGCTTGACCCCGGGCTCGTCCCCGCCTTGGGCGATCGGTTTGAGATCATCACGATGACCGATCAGGGCAGTGCCGATCCGGACGGCACGCCCGAGCCGCCCGGGCACTTCGTCGAACTCACGCTTCCCAATCTGGCGCCATTGATCCTCCGCCCGATCTACACGACGGACCGGGTCGAGCTTGTTGTCGCATGCCCGGCTGACCTCAACACCGATGCCGTGATCGACATGGACGATGCCGATCTGTTTGTTCAGTGGTTCCTGGATCACGACCCGGTCGCCGACCTCACCCTCGACGGCAGGATCAATTTCGACGACATCGACGCGTTCGTCGAGTCGTTCCTCAACGGCTGCTGATCACACGATCGCCCGCCACGCGAGCATCGCACCCGCCAGCGCCGCCGCGGCGTACACGCCCGCCGCCAGATCATCGATCAGCACACCCCACCCGCGCGGCAGCTTCTCGAGTTGCCGCGCCGGCGGGGGCTTGATGATGTCGAACACGCGGAACAGCACGAACGCCGCCCCGAGCGCCACGATCAACTCGATGAGCCCACCGGCAAGCCAGACCGCGACCATCGTCGCCGGTGCCACGCCCGCGGTCTCGTCGATCACGACCTCCGCGGCGTCCTTGCGCCCGAACCGCGCCTCGGCGTACGTGCCCCACGCCACGCAGATCACGCACGACAGGACGAGCACCGCGGCCGTCACGATCAGCATGGCATCCTGAGACGCCCCCGCGAGCGCCATCACGCCCACGATCGCCCCGGGCGGCATGCTGCCCCACGTCCCCGGTGCCGGGCGCAGGAACCCCAGCCCACACGACGTGAGCAGCACCGTGGGCGCGTTGAGCGGCTTGATCGGCGCACGGTGCCGGTTCTTCACCGCGTCGATCACCATGACAGCACCCCCGCGCGCATGGCACGAGCGTACCGGCGCGCACCGATCGCGTGCGATGGATCGAACACCCGGGTCACGAGCGTGTCGTTACTTGGAGTTGATGGTCCGACCGATCCGACGGCGCTTGTTGATCAGCTTCCGCCCGGACTTGGTCTTCATGCGGGCCCGGAACCCCAGCTTCCGCCGGCGCTTCACGTTGCTGGTCCGCCTGGGGTAGTGCATCGCCATGGGGTCGGTCCTCTGCCTTGCCCGGGGCCCATCGCCGCCGGGCGGCAACTGTAGACCGCGCCCCGCCAATCCTCCACACCCGGGCCGATTCGGCGGCCTCAATCCGCCCTCAGACGCCAAGAAGGCGGCTCGGACGACCCATCCCGCCCCGGTTGCCCCGCGTTCCCATCCGGAGAATCCGCGATTCTGGCCCGGAACCCGGTTCGAGGGACTGGCGTCGGCGTCAAAAGAAGGCGATACTGGGACCGGACCGGCTCGGGCCGGTCCTGGGCCGCGGACCCTCGCCGCGCGTCACGGGCGACATCGCCTGCGGACGCTTGACGAGCGCTCGCGACCAGCAACGGGCCGTGGGGGCCCGGTCGTGAAAAGCACCGGCGATGTCGGCCGGGATTGGTGCGAGCGATGGATTCAGAATCCGCGGCGTTGCTTGAACGGGCGCAAGAGCTCCTCGGGTATCGGTTCGCCGAGCCCGCGACGCTCCTCCTCGCGCTCACCCACTCGTCCCTCTCCGAGTCTCGGCTCGACTCGAACGAGCGGCTCGAGTTCCTGGGCGACGCCGTCCTCGGCATGATCGTCTGCGACCGCGTCTTCGACGCCCACCCGGACTTGCTCGAAGGCGAGATGACCAAGATCAAGTCCACCGTCGTCTCGCGACGCACCTGCGCCGAGATAGCGCGGCGACTCGAGCTCGACACACTCATCCGCGTCGGCAAAGGCATGCAGACCGACGACACCCTGCCCGCGTCGCTCTCGGCGGCGGTCATCGAATCGCTCATCGGCGCGATGTACGTGGACGGCGGGATCGACCCGGTCCGCGACTTCCTCGTCCCGCTCATCGACCCCGTGATCGAGGAAGCCGCACGGTGCGGGCACCAGCGCAATTTCAAGTCCGTCCTGCAGCAGCACGCCCAGCAGGAACTCGGCGCGATCCCGCTCTATCGAATCCTTGATGAGAAGGGCCCGGACCACGCCAAGGCGTTCAAGATCGTCGTCGAGATCGGCGGCCGGCGCTTCGAGCCCCACTGGGGGCAGTCCAAGAAGCAGGCCGAGCAGCAGGCGGCTCTCAACGCGCTGCGCGAGCTGGGCGTGATCGAGACCGACGACGCAGGGCGCTTGCGCGTCGCGGACGTCGAGGGCATCGCCGAACTCACCTGATCCGAACGTCCACGACCACCGGCAGGTGATCGCTCACCGAGGTGTCGCCGCGCTCAACGCCCGCCTCGGCCAGCGCCGCGTCGCTCAGCCGCCTGGCGTCGAGCACGAACGCGCGCTCGATCGACGCGTTCTGGTCGCCCACGAGCACCCAGTCCAGCCGCCCGGGCGTGAACGAGCTGTCGTCCTCCGACCAGGTGTACGCCGACCCGTCCGAGAGCACCCGAGGCTCCGCGATCGCGAGCGACGAGCCGTCCACGTCCAGCGTCTCGGCGAGGATGTCGATCGCCGGGCGCGAGCCCACGAGGTTCAGGTCGCCGCCGATGATGACCGTGTCGGGCGTCGCGGCGGGGAACATCCCGGGCAGGGTCCGCCCGATCGCCCGCGCCTCGGCTTCGCGCCGGATGTCCTCATCCGACCCCGCCGACCCGCAGCACTTGAGGTGCACGCTCGAGCACAGGATCTCGCCCATCGGCGTGCGCACCACGGCGCCGACGCACCGCGCGGGCCAGCCCTCGCCCATCTCCACCGGGCCCGCCGGCCCGTCGATCAGCGCGTGCTTGGTCACGACACCCACGCCCGAGCGCGGCAGCGTCGCGGCGGACCACGCCCCACCCGCGTGCTCGCCGAACCACGCCGCGAGCTCGTCGGACGTCCGCTCGTCCCACTCCTGCACGAGCACGATGTCCGGCGCGAGCGCCTTGATCACGCGCCCGAACGCCTTGGGCTGCTCGTCGGGCGCTCCCCGCAGCACGTTCCAGCTCACGACCCGCACGCACCCCGCGGCGGTGGGGGGGACGCGCGTCTCATCAACCGTCGGTTCGCCCGCGGGATGCACGGCAAGCGTGAACGGGCTCGCGTCCTCCCCGCTGACCACGACGCCGCGCATCTGCCCGCCCGCGTCGGCAAGCCCGCCCATCGCCCACGCGCGCCGCGAGAATCGCGCTTCGAACTGCGTTGCCGCGTACGTCGGCGCGAAGTGGAAATCGATCGCCGCGTGCCCGATGTCGCTGGCCTCGCCCGTCTCGTCGAACGCCCGGACCGCGGACCCGAACCCGCGGCCCTCGGGGGAGAGCGCGATCTCCAGCTCCGCCCCCACGCCGTGCTCGGCGTGACCGGTCTCGCCCGATGCGTCCGCGTCGATCAGGATCCGCGTGGGGACGCCCGATGCCTGCAGCGTGCGCGCCTCGGGGACCGCGAATCGCACATAGACGAACTCGTCGTCCGCCACCGCGCGGTGCCCGGCGGGCCACTCGCGCACGTCCCCGTCCACCCGGATCGTCGTGGGCCCCGGGTCAATGGCGCACGCGCCGAGCCAGGAAACGGTCGTCAACGCCAACGCGACAGTCGGAATGCGGTGCATGGGATATCCCCCGGCCCGCGCGAGTCGCGGGTTCTGCGGCGAGCGTAGCGACGCGACCCACGCCCGCCAAGGACGATCTCACCCCCGCGCCCGCAGGCGGTCGGCGAGCCCGCAGACGAACGCTTCGTCCGGCACGCCGTACGGGCGGAACTTCTCCTCCACGCCCGTCTCGTCGGAGTGGAAGATCGCCCGGTTCAGCCCGAGCCTGGACGCCCCGGCCGATTCGATGAGCTGCGAGCTGTCCGCCGACGACATCTGCATCAACGCCCGCTGCTCGAACTCGCCGACGCTCGACCGCTCGAGCGAGCGCGACAGGCTCGCCGCGGTATCGCACCAGCAGATGGCAAAGACGCCGAGCCCGGGCCCCTCGCGCAGCACGTGGGCGAGCATCTTGTCCGGGCTCGCCGGCTTGTCCTCGTCGTCCATCGAGAACGAGAAGTCGTCCTCCTTGCGCCGCAGCGCCCGCAACCGGTGGAGCCCGTTGATGAGCACGAACACCGCCGGCTCACCCGTCTTGTTCGACTCCTCGCGCTCCGTCACGAGGGCATCGACCACCGCCAGCGCGTCCGCCGTCTCACGCCACCCGGCGAACGTGTGCTCGTGCGGCAGCGCGTCGGCGAACCGCTTGAGCACGCCGAACCCCGGGTCGTCCTCGGGCGTCCCATCCAGGATCACGAACCGCGCCGAGCCCGGGCCCGAGACGCCGTGCTGCGCCGCGAGCGAGAGCAACGCGCCGGAGATCATCCCGAGCGCCGTTTCCGACTGCTGCCCCATGATGAGCAGGTTCGACCCCGAGCGTCGGCGCAGCGTCGCGCCCGCCGCGTCCTTGATCGCCACCGGATCGCCCACCCACGCCCTCGGCGCGGGCAGCGGCGCGGTGGGCGCCTCGCCCGACGCCGCCTTCTCGAGCGGCGCGTTCGTCTCCAACCGCGCCGCGGCGTTCCCCTCGAACACGATCGGCGCCTCGAACGTCACGCCCCGCTCGCGCGCCAGATTCGCGACCCGCGCCAGCCCACTGTCGCGGTCCTTGTCACCCAGCCACGACGTCTGGAACGGCGTGTTGCCCTCGACGAGCCCCCCCGCGTCGTTGTAGATCGCCTCGCCCGGGCGCGTCAGCAACCGCGCCGCGCCGTTGTCCTCCGAGAGAATCAGGTAGCTGTCCGTCTCGCTGCACTGCAGCGCGATCCGCACGCCCATCTGTCCGACGGTCGATCGCGCGAGCGTGTACGCCCCGCTGAGCGTCTGCGATCCGAGCAGCACATGAATCCCGAACGCGCGGCCCTGCCGGACCAGCCGGTCGAGCAGCAGCGCCGCGTCCTGCGCAATCCGATCATCCTCGACGAAGAACTCCTGGAACTCGTCGATCACCAGCAAGATCCGCGGCATCCGATGCCCGGGCCTCGCCTCGCGGAACGCGCCGATCGACTGCGCCCCGACCTCGCGGAACAGGTCGCCGCGCGCTTTGAGCTCGTCGTCGAGGCGTTGCAGCACGCTGAGCCCGAACTCGCGGTCCGACTCGATCGCGACCGCGCGGATGTGCGGGATCTCCCCGCCCGCGTACGCCTTGAACTCGACGCCCTTCTTGAAGTCCACGAGGTAGAACTCGAGCTCATCGGGCGAGTGCCACATCGCCGCCGCCGTGATCATCACGTGCAGCAGCGTGGACTTGCCCGAGCCCGTCTTGCCCGCGATGAGCGCGTGCTGGCTCGTGCCCTTGCCCAGGCTCAACTCGTGCACGCGCGTCGCGCCCGACTTGCCAAGGGGCACGAGGACTTCGTTCGCGCTCGAGCGCGTCCACAGCTGGTCGTCCTCGGGCGCGATGGTCCGGAAGGGAACCTCGACGCGCCCCGCCTCGACGGACGCCGCGCCGACCTTCCGGATCAGCTCGTCGAACACCCGCTCTTCCGGCTCATCGTCGAGGGTCAACGGCGCGGCGCCCAGCACGTCGTCCGCGATCGAGAACGACCCGTCGTCACCCGCCTGGATCACCAACGCGTGCGCGCGCATGTCATCGAGATCGACGCCCTGCGGCGTCGGCTTGCTCGGGTCCGCGAGGATGATCGTGTGCACGCCGCACCGCGCACCCGAGTCGGCGATGCTCGCGAGCCGACGCCCCGCCTCGTCCGTGAAGTTCGCCGGGAAATCCGCGACGACGAGATACCGGTAGGGCTCGGCGATCTCGCCCGCCACCTCGTTGTACGCCTCGATCGTCGCGTATTCGTCGCGCAAGTACTTCTGGATGACGGTCTCCATGTGCTCCGTCAGGTCCGTCAGGCGCTGCTCGATGTGGCGCTGCTCGGTCCAGATCCGCGCGTTCACGAGCGCCGGGTCGTGGTCCGTCAGCCGCATGAAGCCCGCGAAGCTCTGCCCGAGCCCGACGGGATCCAGGATCGTGAACCGCACCCGGCCCGGCGGGTACCCCGCGAGCAACCGCGCCATCGCGACGCGCACCGCCGCCAGCGCCCGCGGGCGCGCCGCGTCGCCCGCCTCGATGAGCAGCGACGCGCGTCCGGGCAAATCGATCGCCGCGGGCAGGTCGAAGCTCGTCGAGAAGTCGGCGAGCAGGTCCGGGTCCTCGGGCAGCCCGCCCGGCATCGCCGCGCCCGAGACCTTCAGACGCCCGACCGTCGCGCCCGGCGCCGGGGAGACGGGCGGCACCCACCCGCGCCAGCTGGGCGACGACCACGACGGGAACGCCGCCGCGACCTCCGATTCGACCTCCTCGCCCGTCGCGCTCACGCGCGTCATGCCCGAGATCCACGCGTCTTTCATCGCCGCGTGGGCCTTGTCGTACGCCTCGAGCGTCTCGCGTTCGATCGCTTCGAAGGTCTCGCGCGCTCCCCGGGTCGCCGACTCATGCTCGCCTTCCGCCGCCGCCTGGTGCTGGGCGGCCTTCTCGTTCATCTCCGCCGTGCTCGCGTCGCGCTTCTCGGTGATCTCGCGGGTCTCCCGGTCGAACGTCTCGCGCAGCGAAGCGGCTTCGGCGTCAAACTTTGCCGTCGCCCGCGAGCGCGTGGCGGCGTGCTCGGACTGCGCCGACTCGAGCTCCTTGTTCCGATGGCTCGTCAGGTTCGCCAGCTCCGTCTCGCTGGCGAGGGTGAAGCGCTCCATCGCCGTCGCCGCCACCGCCCGCGCCCGGGCCGCGTGCGTCAGCACGCCCGCGGACGCGCGAGTGATCTGCACCCGCGCCACGCGCCACGCGTGGAACGCCAGCCCGCCGAGCGCGCCGCCGACCACGACGCCCACGACGACCGGCCACACCACCGACGACCACCCGACAGCGAACCCCACGCCCGCCGCCGCCCCGAGCGCCAGGATCGGCGGCGCCGCCGCGAGCACACCCCCCCGCGACAGCTTCGGGAGCGTCAGCGTCCGCGCCGCCTCGAGCGCGGCTCTCGTCTCAGCGATCTGCTCGTCCAGCGCCGCCTTCGCGCCGGGCCCGTCGAGCTCGGCGAGCTTGGGGTCTTCGGGGACCGGCTCGGGCGCCGGCTGCGCGGGCGCCGCGAGCGCCCGCGCCTCGTCCTCGAGCTTCGCGACGTCCGACAGCGACCCCTTGATCGACGCGTGCAGCTCCCTCAGCTGCGCCCGCAGCCGGGGCGACGCGCCCTCGACGACCGTCTCCGCGAGCCATTTCGCTTCCTTGAACGACGCCTCGATCTTCTCGAGCACGTCCGCGCGCCGCCGCTTCACATCGTTGGACGCCTGCTCGTACCGCTCCTTCGCGGGCCCGATCGCCTCGGCGTAGCGCGTCTCGATCTGCTCCGTGCGCTTGGCGACTTCCTGCTCGAGCTGCCGCATCTTCGCCGCGAGCCGCTCGTCCGCCTCGCGTGTCGCCTCGTCGCGCTCCCGCGTCGCGGCTTTGAGCGCCGCGTCGCGCTCGGCGGTCATCTGCCGCTCGGCCTCCGCCCGCGCCGCGCACAGGCGCCTCATGTCCGCGACGACCTGCCGCGTGCGCACCATCCACGGCTCGGCGCGCGACCACGCGAGCTCGTCGCGCTGCGGATCGGCATGGTCGTGTGACGCCCGCGTCATTCGGCCCCTATTCGCACGCCTGCCGTGCCCGTTCCACGACGGACGCCAGCTTCTCGATCGCCTCGGCCGATTGCCGCACGTGCCGGTCCACAGGTTCTATAAAGCGTTTCTCGAACGCGTCGGCGTTCGAATCGTCCCACACGTCGCGCAGCCGATCCCACTTCGCCAGGATGTCCCGACGCGCGTCCAGCAGCATCCCCCGCCCAACACCCAGGCTCACGCGTCACCCCCGTCCGATCCCTGATCCGATGCTTCGCCCGGATCGTCAGGCAGCGTCGGCGCGGGCTGGCCCGACTCGGGCCCGCCCACCGCGAGGTACGCGTCGATCGCGTCCGCCATCGAGTTCAACGCCGCGATCGCCCGGTCCGTGTCCGACCGCGCAAACCAGCTGAGCCCGGACGTCGCGCCCCGGAACTCCTCGAGCGCCTTGTCAACGACGCGGACCCACCGCTGCGTTTCTTGCAATTTCGCCTCGGCGTGCGCCAGGTCCCGCTTCGCCTTCCGCAGCGCCAACTCGGCGTCCACCGTGGACCGCTGCTCGTCCGGGTTGATCGGACGCTTGGATTCGAGCGTGGACCGCGCCCGCGTGACGAGCTCCTGCCGGCGCTGGATCTGTCGTTTCCAGTGGGGCAGCCGGTCGTTGCGCACCCAGTCCGCCATCCGGCTCGCCGTCGCCTCGGCGGTCATGAGCCCCGTCAGCGCCTCGTCGCGGAACTCGACCAGCGCGGGCACGAACCCGCGCAGCGCCCCGGTCTCCGTGATGCGTGCCGACTCGCCCATCCCCACTCCGTCACCGCTGACGCAGGTATTCCTCGATCCGGTCCGCCTTGCGCAGCAGGAACGGGATCTGCTCGCTCGCGCTCTCGGCGAACCGCTGCAGCTGCCGCATCGTCTGGTCGAACTCGTCGGCGAACTTCGCGTGCTCCTGGTCCCGCCAGGTCTGCCCCAGCGCCACCATCTGACCCTGCAGCGACTGCATCGAGCCCTGCAGCGAACCGTTGAACTTCTTCAACGCCTGGGCGAATCGGCGGATTTCTTCGGGGTCAGCAACAGCCTTGGCCATCGGGCGCCTCCTTGAGCTCGTCCGGACCCTCCGGGCCCACGCATGACCATACCATCCGCCCCATGCCTGCAACGGATCTTGTCATCTTCGATTGCGACGGCGTGCTCGTGGACTCCGAGCGGGCCACCACACGCCTGCTCGCCGAGGTCATCACCGAGTTCGGCCTGCCCACGAGCGTGGACGACGCCATCCGCCTGTACAAGGGCACGGACCTCGCCGTCATCGTCGAGCGGGTCGGCGCGGAGCTGGGCAAGCCCGTGGACGGCATGGTCGAGGTCTACCGGGGCCGCATGTACGCCGAGCTCGCCGCCGAGTGCCTCCCGATCGCCGGTGCCGTCGAAGCCCTGGACGCCGTGGACGCCGCCGGGCTCGCCTGGTGCGTCGCCTCCAACGGCCCTCGGAAGAAGATCGAGACCACCCTCACCGCTTCCGGGCTCATGGCCCGCGTGCCCGCGTCCCGCGTCTTCAGCGCCTACGAGGTCGGCTCGTGGAAACCCGAGCCCGGGCTTTTTCTCAAGGCCGCGGAAGAGTCCGGGTCTGACCCCGCGTCGTGCGTGGTGGTGGAGGACTCCAAGTCGGGCGTCGCCGCGGGTAAGGCGGCCGGCATGCGCGTCATCGCCCACGCCGATCTCACGCCCGCGGATCAGCTCCTCGACGCCGGCGCCGACGCCGTCATCGAGTCCATGCACGACCTGGCCGACGCGCTCGGCATCGCCGCCCCGAAGCCCGAGGGAACCCGATGAACACCGCCACCGTCCGCATCGGAACCGAGCCCTTCGTCACCTCCGTCAAGTCCGGCGCCCACGAGATCGTCGTCGATGAGCCCGGCGAGCTCGGCGGCGCCGACGCCGGGCCCGACCCCTACGGCCTCCTCCTCGGATCGCTCGGGGCCTGCAAAGCCATCACCGCCTCGATGTATGCCAAACGCAAGGGCTGGCCCCTCGACGCCATGGAGCTCGACCTCACCCACACCCGCCACGACGATCACGAGTCGATCGACGTCACGATCCGCCTCTTCGGCGACCTCGACGACAAGCAGCGCGCCCGCATCATCGAGATCGCCGGCAAGTGCCCCGTCGAGAAGACGCTCCAGGGCGAGCTGCGGGTGAACGTCACCGCCGACTGACCGCGCTCAGAGACCCACCTTCTTGGTGATCTCCATCAGGTGGTTGATCTTGCTCCCGTCGGACAGCACCTTCTCGAACGCGACGTCCGACGAGATCCGCCCGATCGTCGTGTCGTAGTGCCACCCGTGCGTGCCCGCGCCGGGGGCCGCGCCGTCCACACGCATCGTGCGCATCCCGTTGAGCGCGTTGGCGGGCAGGTCGCGGAGGTAGGGCCCGAAGTGCCCGCTCGGGTCGATCGTGCCGTCGTCGTACGTCACGCCCACCAACCGGGCCGCGATCTCGGCGACGCTCGCCTTCGATCCGTCCGGGTTGAAGCCCGGGTGCTTGCCCCAGTGCTCGGCGGCGTACATCTCGACCGCCTTGTTCAGCGTCGCCAGATCGCCCACCACCCGGCTCTCCTGGGCCCGCTCACTCATCCCACCAAACCGCGGGATCGCGATCGCGGAGATGATCCCGATGATCACCACCACGATGACGAGCTCGACCATCGAGAACGCACGGCGCATCGCTCCAGACAGATCGTCAATCCAGACCCATTCCAGCAACGGCGTTCCGCGGATCGGCCCCGCCCACGCCGTTCCGCCCGTTCGCGTGGCGCATGCCGGTCCGAGAAGCGTTACCAGATCCGCCGCGCCGCCCACGGCGCCGCCAGACGCCCCAGGTACACCGCGATCGCCGACTTCACGATCAGCCCGGGCACGAACGGCACGAACCCGCCCTCGATCGCCCGCCCGAGCGAGAACCCGCGCACCACCGCGAGCCACGGCACCCCGATCAGGAAGATCACCCCGTGCCCGATCAGCACCGCCGCGATCAGCGCGCCCCACCCGCGGATGCTCCCGTCCTGGCGCCGCACAATCCGCGTGATCACCGGCTGGCACAGCACGAACCCGACGAGATACCCGCCCGTCTGCCCGAAGATCGCCGCCGACCCCGCACCGCCGTCGGCGAACACCGCCGCGCCGAGCGTCCCGACGAGCAGATACAACCCCATGCTCGCCGCGCCGAGCCTCGGGCCCAGGCACAACGCCGCCATGACGACCGCGAGCGTCTGGAACGTCATCGGCACGCCATCGGGCGGCAACGGGATCGCGATCTGCGCCCCGAGAAACACAAACCACGCGAAGAGCATCAAGCCCGCGGCGCGCAGGAGCGCGGTGATCGTCTGATCCGAGATCCCCGGGTGTTCTGCCGCCGCCTCTCGCGTTCGCTCGCCCATGCGTCGCGATGATACGCTCGGCGTATGACCGACCTGCTCACCCTCGCCGCCGACACCGGCGTCCGCCCCGAGGACGTCGCCTTCTTCTCCGTCGCCGGGCTCGCCGCCCTGCTCACCCTCACGGCCCTCGAGGTCGTCCTCGGCATCGACAACGTCGTCTTCATCACCATCCTCGCCGGCAAGCTCCCCGAAGAGAAACAGGGCAAGGCCCGCACCATCGGGCTGCTGCTCGCGATGGTCATGCGCCTCGCCCTGCTCGGCGCGGCCTTCTGGGTCGTCAAGCTCTCCGACCCCTTCGTGCACCTCCCCTGGCCCACCGAGACCATCACCAACGACGCCGGGGAGACCGTCACGCAAGGCATCGGCATCTCCGGCAAGGACCTCCTCCTCCTGCTCGGCGGGCTCTTCCTCATCGCCAAAGCGACCTGGGAGATCCACCACATGGTCGAGGACGGCGGCGCCCACGCCCACGACCCCGAAACACGCCCGGGTCTCGCGCGCAAAGCGGTGTCATTTACGTCCGTCATCGTCCAGATCCTGCTGCTCGACCTCGTCTTCTCGATCGACTCGGTCATCACCGCCGTGGGCATGACGAGCAACTACTGGATCATGGCGACCGCCGTCATCATCGCCATCGCCGTCATGCTCGCCTTCGCCGGCCCGATCGGACGCTTCGTCAACAAGCACCCGACGATGAAGACGCTCGCGCTCGCGTTCCTCGTCCTCATCGGCGTCCTGCTCGTCGCCGACGGATTGCACCAGCACCTCGACCGCGGGTACGTCTACTTCGCGATGGGCTTCGCGCTGGCGGTCGAGTTGGTCAATCTCAAGGCGGGTGCCCGCCGGAAGAAGAAAGCCGCTCAGGCGTCCTGAGCAAGCCCCGGGTGCCACGGCTTGTCTTGCAAGCCGTGAGAAGCACGCACGGGTTGCCCTGCGGGCCAACCCATGGCACCCCGCTCGTCGTGCCGCACGATCAGTCCTGCGCGAGCGCCTCGAGGAACTGGTCCCCGAACGCGTCGAGCTTCGACTGCCCGACGCCCTTCACACCCAGCATCTCGGCCCGCGTCGCCGGACGCACCCGCGCCAGCTCGCGCAGCGTCGCGTCGGAGAACACCACGTACGGCGGCACCTCGCGCTCCGCCGCGATCGCCTTCCGAAGCGTCCGCAACGACTCGAACATCGCCCGCTCGTCCGCGCTCAACGGCTTCAACTCCGCGTCGCTCGCCCGCCGCTTGCGCCGCTCAGCCCGCATCGTCCCCGTGCCCAAGGGCTTGGCGAGCGTGATCGCCTCCTCGCCCTTCATCACCGCCACGCCCCGCGGGCCGAACCGCAGCGTCTCGAAGTGCCCGTCCACGGCCCGCTCGAGCGCCTCGGCGGCGACGAGCTGATCGATGAACGCCATGACCTCCATCTTGCGCCGATCGCTGAGCATCCCGTGCACGCTCAGCTCGTGATGCCCGCGCTCCCGGATCTTCTCCGAGTCCGACCCGCGGACAACATCCGCCACGTGCGCTGCGCCGAAACGCTGGTCCGTCCGCGCCACGGCGCTCAGGATCACCTGCGCAATCCGCTTTGAGTCGCGTTCCGCCTCGGTCTCCCCCAGGCAGACGTCGCACGCCCCGCAGCTGTGCTTTCCCTCCGGCGGCGCGTATTCCTGCCCGAAGTGCTCGCTCAGCTGCCGGTGCCGGCAGTCCATCGCCGAGACGAGCCGCCGCATCTCGCGAACCAACTGCAGCTGCGCGTGCGTCGCGCCGTCGTCCCCGCCATAATCCTCCGCCGAGCGCCGGATGAGCCGTTCCCACCGCCCCCCGTCGCTCGGCGAGTACAGCAGCAAACACTCCGCCGCCAGCCCGTCGCGCCCCGCGCGCCCTGTTTCCTGCTGATACGCCTCGATGCTCTTGGGCATCGCCGCGTGCACCACAAGCCGCACGTTCGACCGGTCGATCCCCATCCCGAACGCCACGGTCGCGACGACCACATCGAGCGACTCGTTCGTGAACCGCTCCTCCACGTCGTGCCGCTTGCGTGCGTCCAGCCCCGCGTGGTACGCCTCGGCGTGCAGCTTTTTGGCCCTGAGCAACGCCGCGAGCTCCTCCGTGTCCTTCCGGCTCAGGCAATACACGATCGTCCCGCCGCCCTCGCCCGCCCGCTCGTGCCGCGCGACCGCCTCGGCGATCTGTTCCGCCGCGCCATCACCGGGCCGGCGCGCCCGAACGCGGTACGTCAGGTTCGGTCGGTCGAACGTCCCGACCAGGATCTCGGGCGAGCGCAACCCGAGCTGCGCGGCGATATCCTCGCGCACGCGCGGCGTCGCCGTCGCCGTGAACGCCTGCATCGCCACGCCCGGCACCACCTCGCGCACCTCCGCGAGCCTCCGGTACTCCGGCCGAAAGTCATGCCCCCATTGGCTGATGCAGTGGGCCTCATCGACCGCGATCGCCCCGAGCCGACCCGCGTCGCCCAGCCGCGCCAAGAGCGACATGAACGATGGCGTCACCACCCGCTCCGGTGCCGCCAGCAGCAGATCGATCTCGCCCGAGATCAGCTTCTCGCGGATATCCCGCGCGTCCTCGGCGTCCACCGCCGAGTGCAGCGCCGCCGCCGAATACCCATTGAGCTCAAGCCCGCGCACCTGGTCGCGCATCAGCGCGATCAACGGCGACACCACGACCGTCGCCTTGCCCGTCACCAACGGCGGCACCTGGTAGCACAGGCTCTTGCCCCCGCCCGTGGGCAGCACCGTCAGCGCGTCACGCCCCCCGACGCCCGCCGCGATCGACGCCGCCTGCAACGGCCGCAACTCGTCGTACCCCCAGACACGGCGCACCGCGTCCGACACACGCTCATCCACAGGCTCGAGGGTCCGCGTCTCCACCGCCGTCGAGCGTACACCACCCGACGCGCATGAGTGGGGCCTGTTTGGGCCAGAACCGTCGACCCGGCACGGATTCCGAAGCCCCGAACCCGCAGTCGGGTGGTGCCGGCCCCACCGGCGCGCATATTCAGGGCATGACAATCGGACGTCGCCGCGCGCTCATCATCCTCGCCCTCACCGCCTGCCCAGCGTCCGCGGGCTCCACCTACCTCGCGCTGGGTGACTCGCTCGCCTGGGGCTACGAGAAGTTCTCGCTCGACCTCGCCCCCAACGCCGGCGACCAGGGCTACGTCTCCATCTACGCCGACCACCTCGCCACGCAGAACGCCGGCGTCCGCCCGAACCTCGTCAACCTCGGCGTCCCCCAGGAGACCAGTTCGTCCTTCTTCACCGGCGGCCAGCTCGGCCAACTTTTGAACACCAACTACCCGGGCCAAGGAACGCCCTCCCAGCACGACCTCATGCTCGCCACCATCGCCGACCAGCACGCGTTGGGCAACACCATCGACCACGTCACCATG
Organism: Phycisphaerales bacterium; assembly: GCA_040219655.1. Classification (GTDB taxonomy): domain Bacteria; phylum Planctomycetota; class Phycisphaerae; order Phycisphaerales; family UBA1924; genus BQJQ01. Next base: position 616,074 of record JAVJSB010000001.1, read on the forward strand.
CACCTCGGCGTCAACGACTTCCTCTCCCTCGCCGACGGCGACTTCCTGAACCTCCCGCCCGACCAGCAGTTCGGGCAGGTCCTGCTCGTCTTCGACGACATGATCACCAACCTCCGCGCCACGCTCACCGACCTCACCACCATGGCGCCCGAAGCCGACGTCATGGTCATGGGCTACTACGACCCCTTCGCCCTCTTCGTCGATCACCCCGAGCTCGACCCCAGCCCCACCGGCGACGGCGTCCTGCTCTCGGGCATCTCGGGCGACATCGCGCCCCTGCTCAACGACGTCCTCGAAGCCCTCGCGGGTGAATACGACGCGACGTTCGTCCCCATCGCCGACCTCTTCGCCGGCCGCGAAGCCGAGCTCACCCTCATCACCGAGCTCGACCGCGGCTCGCCCAACATCCACCCAAACCAGCTGGGCTACCAGACCATCGCCGACGCGCTCATCGCCATCCCCGCGCCTGGGACCGGCGTCGTGCTCGCAGGGTTTGGGGTGGTCGCGACGCGTCGGCGTCGATCAAGCCAACCCAGCGCCCGCACCATCACCGCGTGCGGCCCGACGCTCTCGATCTCAAACACATCCCCGCGGACTTCGAACCCGAGCCGCTCGTAGTACGCCGCCGCGGACGTACGCGCGTTGCACCACGCGAACGCGGGCGCGTCCCCGCCCTCGAGCGCGATCTCGAACCCGTGCTCCACCATCGTCCGACCATGCCCGCGCCCGCGGTGATCGGGCAGCACCGCCATCCCGCGAATCCGCAGGCCGATGAGGTCGCTCTCGGGCATCGCCTCCCGATAGAACGACGCGACGCCCACGAGCGCCCCGCTCGCGCGCACCCCGAGATGGAACGAGCCCGGCGTGTCATCCAGCGGATACACGCACGCCTCGGGCGGTTGATTCGGGCGGAGGACCGCGCGCCGGATGGCGCGCGTGTCCGCTGCTCCGATCCGCTCGACGACGATCACGCCGGCTGCTTCGCCTCGTTCAGCTTCTTGCGGATCACCGTCTGCAGGATCCCGCCGTTCCGAGCGTACTCGATCTCGACGGCCGTATCCAGGCGAAGCCGCGCGTCGAACGTCGTCGTCTCCCCCTTCGGGCACGTCGCCGTGATCGACACGCTCATCCGCGGCTCGATGGCGTCGGGCAGCGCGATGTCGTACGTCTCGTCGCCCATCAGCCCGAGCGATTCGGCCGTCTGCCCGCCTGTGAACTCGAAGGGCAGCACGCCCATAAAGACCAGGTTGCTCCGGTGGATCCGCTCGAAGCTCGTCGCGATGACGGCCTTCACGCCCAGCAGCATCGTCCCCTTCGCCGCCCAGTCGCGAGAAGAGCCCATGCCGTAGTCCTTGCCCGCGAGCACGACGAGCGGCACGCCCGCCTTCTTGTAGTCCATCGCCGCGTCATAGATGTACTCAACGGGCGCATCTTTGAGCCCCTCGCCCTTCGTGAAGTTCCGCGTCCACCCGCCCTCGGGCTGCTTGCCGCCTTCCGCCGCGATCTTGTTCTTCACCCGCACGTTCGCGAACGTCCCGCGCGTCATCACCCGGTCGTTGCCGCGCCGGCTGCCGTACGAGTTGAAGTCCTTGGGCGCCACGCCCGCCTCGATCAGGTACTGCCCCGCGGGCGTCTCGGGCTCGATCCGCCCCGCCGGCGAGATGTGGTCCGTCGTCACCGAATCACCCAGCAGCGCCAGACACCGCGCGCCCGTGATCGTGCCGAACCCCGGCGAGTCGGGCGTCATCCCCTCGAAGAACGGCGGGTTCTGGATGTACGTGCTCGTGTCCTCCCACGGGTACAGCTCGGACTCCGACACCGGCACCTTGTTCCACGTCTCGTTCTCGTCGTACACCTTCGCGTACTTCTCGACGAACTGCTCCCGCGTCAGCGCGTTCTCCACGCACGCCCGCACCTCCGCGTTGGTCGGCCAGATGTCCTTGAGGTACACGTCCTTCCCGTCGGGCGTCGTCGCGATCACGTCGTTCTGCAGGTCGATGTCCACCGTCCCCGCGATCGCGTACGCGACCACCAGCGGCGGGCTCGCGAGGTAGTTCGCCTTCACCGCCGGGTGCACGCGCCCCTCGAAGTTCCGGTTGCCCGAGAGCACCGACGCGCACGCCAGGTCACCCTCCTTGATCCCCGCCTCGATCTCCGGCGGCAGCGGCCCCGAGTTCCCGATGCACGTCGTGCACCCGTACCCCACCAGGTGGAACCCCAGCGCCTCCAGATCGTCCGTCAGCTCCGCCTTCTCGAAGTACTCCGTCACCACCTTCGACCCCGGCGCGAGCGACGTCTTCACCCACGGCCTGCGCGTGAGCCCCAGCTCGTTCGCCTTCTTCGCCACCAGCCCCGCCGCGATCATCACGTCCGGGTTCGACGTGTTGGTGCAGCTCGTGATCGCCGCGATCACGACGCTCCCGTGCGTCAGCGGGACCTTCTGCCCGACCTCCTTCGGGTGGCTCGCCTCGGTCAGCGTCACCTCGACGACCTCGGCCTCCGTCCCCTGCTCCGCCGCGTCCGGGTTGGCCCGCGCGCCCGCGTGGTCGCCCCCCTCGCCCGCCCACCGGTTCAGGTTGACCGCCTCGCTCGGCAGCTTCTTGCCGAACGTATCGACAAGGTCCTTGCGCCATTGCGCCCGCATCGTCGACAACGCGATCCGGTCCTGCGGCCGCTTCGGCCCCGCCAGCGACGGCACCACCGTCGAAAGATCCAGCTCCAGCACGCTCGCGAACGACGGCTCGGGCGATTCCTTCGTCCAGAAGAACCCGGACGCCTTCGCCCACGCCTCCGTCAGCGCGACTTCATCCTCGCTCTTGCCCGTGAAGCGCAGGTAGTCGATCGTCTTCGCGTCGATCGGGAAGAACCCGCACGTCGCGCCGTACTCGGGCGCCATGTTCGCGATCGTGGCCCGGTCGGGCACGCTCAACTCACCCATCCCGTCGCCGAAGAACTCGACGAACTTCTCCACCACCCCGTGCGCCCGCAGCATCTGCGTGACGGTCAGCACCAGGTCCGTCGCCGTCGCCCCCTCGGGCAGCCGGCCCTTGAGCTTGAACCCGACCACCTCGGGCGTCAGCATGTACACGGGCTGCCCGAGCATCACGGCTTCCGCCTCGATGCCGCCCACACCCCAGCCCAAGACGCCCAGCGCGTTGATCATCGTCGTGTGCGAGTCCGTCCCGACCAGCGAGTCCGGATAGACCACCGTCTCGCCGCCGATGGTCTTCGTCAGGCACCCGCGCGCCAGATACTCGAGGTTCACCTGGTGCACGATCCCGGTCGCGGGGGGGACCGCCCGGAAATTGCTCAGCGACTCCTGACCCCACTTCAAGAACGTGTACCGCTCGTTGTTCCGCTCGAACTCCTTCTCCGCGTTGATCGTCAGCGCCACCCGCGTCGCGAAGTCGTCAACCTGCACCGAGTGGTCGATCACCAGGTCGCACTGGACCTCCGGGTTGATCTGCGACGCATCGCCGCCTAGCGCCTTCATCGCGTCCCGCATCGCCGCCAGGTCCACCACGCACGGCACGCCCGTGAAGTCCTGCAGCACCACCCGCCCGGGCATGAAGGGCATCTCGACCGACTTCACGCTGCCCGCGTCGTACCCCGCCAGCCCCGCCACGTCGTCGTTCGTCACCACGAACCCGTCGATGTTCCGCAGCATCGCCTCGAGCAGCACCCGGATCGAAAACGGCATCCGCTCCACGTTCGGGAACGACCCCGCCAGCGCCATCGGGTTGAAGTACGTGTAGCTCGTGCCATTGACGCTCAGCGTGTCGCGGGTGTTGAACGGGTCGTTCGGCATGGTGGGCTCCTTCGCTCGATGATGACCAGAGAAGTATCGGCCCGGCCCGCCCATAGGGCAAATCAATCAAAATGAGCACATCCATCCAATGTGTAGATGACGCGGGCCCCCAGTTCTTGGGTTGGACGCGCCCGCACCCGGCCCCGTAGACTCCAACGTCCAGAACCGCGGACCTCCATGCGTCCGGCTTGCGTTCTTTGAGACCCTCGCGTCGGCAATCGGCCGACCGCTCGAAGGCCTCCCCAGGTCAGCCAGGCCCGTCCGCCCCACGCGTCCAACGCGAAGGAGTCGCCATGCTCGGCCTCGCCCTCACCTTCCTCGTCATCGCCATCATCGCCGGGATCCTCGGCCTCTCCGGCGTCGCGGCCATCAGCAGCCAGATCGCCTGGCTCCTCTTCGTCATCTTCCTCGTCCTCTTCGTCCTCTCCATGATCGCCCGGGCCGTCCGCGGCAAACGCGTCGCCTGACGCGGCCCGCACCCCGAACCGAACGCAGAGCCCCCCGACGCGCTGCCGTGCGCGATCAACACACACGAACGGAGGCCCCCATGTCCTTCCAAATCTCCGACGCCACCATCCAGCGGCACCGCGGCAAGATCCGCGAGCGCTGGGGCAAGCTCACCGACGACGACATGGCCCGCGTCGAAGGCTCGGGCCAGAACCTCATCGGTGCCATCCGCGAGCGCTACGACCTCGCGACCGACGAAGCGGTCAAGCAGGTCGCCGACTTCTTCAACGACATCGCCGACAAGATCGCACCGGGCGACGGCGACAAGGACTGAGCCGCGCTCGACAACGCTCTCAGGCCAGCAGCGCCCGCTCGAACGCCGCCGCCGCCGGGCTCGGCGTCCGATCGCGCCGCCGCACCACCGCCAGCTCGCGCGTGACCCGCCCGTCCCGGCACGTCACCCCGCCCCCGAACGCGCCCCCCTCGAGCGCAAAGCGGCTGACGAACCCCACGCCGATCCCCGCGCGCACCATCTGCTCGATCGACTGAATCGACCGCACCTCCATCACCACGTCGAGCGTCACCCCGTGCGCGCCCGCCGCCTCGTCGATCACGCCGCGCACCGCGCTGCCCGCCTCGAACCCGACCACCGGCTCGCCCGCCAGGTCCGCCCACCGGAACGACTTGCGACCCGCCAGCGCGTGCCCCTCCGGTGCGATCAGCAGCAGCTCGTCGCGCACCGTCCGGACGCTCATCAGGTCGCCCGACCCGACATGCCGCACGGGCAGCGTCACGATGCCCAGGTCCAGCTCGCCCGTCAGGATCGCGCCCGCGATCGCTTCGGACCCCGCCTCGCGCACGTAGAAGCGCACCCCGGGATGCTCGCGCCGCACCGCGCGCACCGCCGGCGGCAGCAGATACCCCATCGCCGTCGCCCCGCCGCCCACGCGGATCGTCCCCGTCTCGAGCCCCGCCAGCGCCCGCACCGCGCGCCGACCGGCTTCCACGTCCCGCAGCGCCCCGCGCGCGTGCTCCACGAACACCCGCCCTGCCTCGGTCAGCTCCACGCCGCGCCCGGTCCGGTCGAAGACCGGCACGCCCAGCTCATCCTCTATTTTTCGCACCGCCGCCGACAGCGCCGGCTGCGATACCCCCAGCGCCTCCGCCGCCCGCGTCATGTGCCCCGCCTCGGCGATCGCGACCAAATACCGCAGGGGCGTCAATTCCATCGACGCATCCTAACCGGGCCCGACCGCGAACCCGCAGCGGGGCCCGTCGCACGCCGGTATACCGTGGCCCATGACCCCTCCCGGAGGAACCCCCATGACGCGCTCGCTCGTGCTCGCCGGTCTCATCGCCGCCTCGCCCGCCCTCGCCGACGACCCCAACATCGCGACCTACCTCAAGGTCCGCACGCCCGGCACCCCGGACGTCGCCCCCGACGGCTCGCTCTACATGCGCGACTGGCCCGACGGCGTCTACCAGCTCTACCAACGCGCCGCCGGCGAATCGCCCACCTCCCAAGGCACCCAGCTCACCGACTTCGAGGACGGCATCTCCGGCTTCACCGTCTCCCCCGACGGCTCGCGCATCGTCATCGACGCCTCCATCGGCGGCTCCGAGCAGGACGACCTCTTCCTCCTCGACCCGCGCACCCGCGAGATCACCACGCTGCATTCGAACCCGGACGTCGTCTTCGACCACGACGCCTGGCTCCGCGACGGCTCGGGCTTCATCTACCACGCGAACGACGACGTCTCCACAGACTTCCACCTCTACCTGCAAGACCTGACGACCAACGAATCACGCAAGATCCTCGCCGAGCCCGGCTACTGGTACGCCGTGGACGTCACCGACGACGCCTCCCGCGCCATCGTCGGCAAGTACGTCAGCGCCTCCCAGGCCGAGGTCTACGAGCTCAACCTCCAAACCGGTGACCTGCTCGACCTCTCCTTCCGCGACGAGAACGGCGATGCGGTGTACAACGCCGCCGTCGGCTACCTCCCCGGCGAGCAGGACATCGTCATGGTCTCCGACTTCGACGACGGCGTCCGCCAGGCGATCATCCGCGGCGTCCGCAACCGCCGCGCCCCCATGCCCGTCCCCGGGCTCGGCAAGTGGGACGTCTCCGGCGCCTCCATGAACCACGAGCGCACCCTCATGGCCCTGGGCACCAACGAGGACGGCTACGGCCGCGTCCACGTCTATCGCCTCCCCTCCATGACCGAGATCGACCTGCCCTTCATGCCCGACGGCGTCGTCTCCGTCGGCGAGCTCGAAGGCGACACGCTCGTGTACAGCGTCTCCTCGGCCCGCCAGCCAAACATCTCCTACGCCGTCGATCTCAGCGAGCCGGACGCCGGCCCCTTCGCCCTCACCGCCGTCGATGACCAGGGCCTCGACCTCCAGAGCTTCATCGAGCCCCAGCTCATCAAGTACACCAGCTTCGACGGGCTCGAGATCCCCGCCTTCCTCTACCTCCCCGACAACTACACCCCGGGCACCCCCGTCCCCTTCATCGTCTGGTACCACGGCGGGCCCGAGGGCCAGCACCGACCCACCTTCAGCGCCACACGCCAGTACTTCCTCGACGCCGGCTTCGGGCTCCTCCGCCCAAACGTCCGCGGCTCAACCGGCTACGGCCGCGCCTTCCACCGCATGGACAACTACAAGAAGCGCTGGGACTCCGTCAAGGACGGCGTCGCCGCCGCACGCTGGCTCGTTGACTCGGGCTATTCCGAGCACGGCAAGATGGCCGCAATGGGCGGGTCCTACGGCGGGTTCATGGCCGCCGCCGTCCCCATCGAGGACACCCGCCAGGCCGACGAGCGCGGCGAGCCCAACCTCTTCGGCGCCTCGGTGAACGTCGTCGGCATCGTCAACTTCCAGACCTTCCTCGAGCGCACCGGCGACTACCGCCGCGCGCTGCGCGAAGAGGAGTACGGCCCGCTCAGCGACCCCGAATTCCTCGCCTCCGTCTCGCCCCTCAACTACCTCGACGAGTACCGCATCCCCTTCCTCCTCGCCCACGGGCTCAACGACCCCCGCGTCCCCATCGATGAAGCCATCCAGCTCGCCGAGGGCCTCCAACGCGCCGGCGTCCAGCCCCGCCAGGTCTACTTCCACGACGAGGGCCACGGCTTCGCCAAGCTCGAAAACCGCCTGCACTACTACAGCCAGGTCGTCGACTTCCTGAACGAAACGCTCCGCGACTAACGAGATCGGGTGCCACGGGTTGACCCGAAGGGAAACCCGTGCGTCACGCGCGCGAGCACGGCTTGCGAGTCAAGCCGTGGCACCCGAGCGCGATCACTCCGTGACCAGCTTCACCGCCTCGTCGATCGCCGCCTCCAACTGTGGGTCCGCGCCGGCGCTGTACGGCAACTCGAATGGCACATGCACGTCCGGCGCCACGCCCACCCCCTCGAGCCGCTCGCCGTCCACCCGCACGTCCATCACCGCCAGATACAGGATGCTCCCATCGGGCAGCGGCAGGGGCGAGCCGCCGACCACCGCGCCTCGCGTCCGTTCGCCCACCAGCACGCCCCGCCCGGCGGACCGCGCGTTGGACGCCAGGATCTCCTTGCCCGAACGCGACCCACCGTCGATCACCAACACCAGCGGCTTGCGCCAGACGGTGGGCGAGGCCCGCCAGTCCCCGCCGCGCATCCGCGCTTCGAACGTCGCGATGTCCCGATCGAACCGCGTCAGAAAGTCGAGCGGCACCCCGCCCCAGCCCCCGCGGATGTCCAGCACCAACGCGTCCGCGCCCTGAATCGCTTCCGAGCGCATCTGCTCTTCGAACAACTCCGTGTAGGGCCCGCCCCCGTTCCGGAGCTTTACAATCGCGACGCGCGCCCCGTCCCGCTCTTCCACGCGCACACTCCGCCGCTGCGCCCCGGCGAACACCTCGTCGGGCCGCACCAGCTCCGCCGCGATCCGCATCCGGATCATCGGCCCATCCGCTTCGCGCCGCACGACCACCGCCACCGCCTCGTTGGTCCCCGCGGGCCACACGGCGCGGTCCGTCCAGCGCCGCCCGTTCACGCTGACAAGCTCGTCCCCCGTCAGCACGCCCGCCATCTCCGCCGCCGACCCGGGGTAGACGTCCTCGACGAACACCCGCCCGTCGATCTCGCGCGTCACGATCCCCGCGCTGACGTGGCGCACGGGCAACTCGACGAAGTCCTCGGGCCAACCGTCCCACAGCGCGTCGTCGAAAAAGATGTCGAGCAATTCCGCCCAGTGCCGCGACCCGCGCGGGTAGAACGCCGTGTGCGACGTGCCCAGCTCGGCGAGCAGCCCGTCGATGACCGGCGCGAGCTCGAGGGCGGACGTCGCCCGCAGCGCCGCCTCCCGCCGTTCCGCGCACGCCGCGTCCCAGTCCACCCCGTTCATCTCCGGGTCGAGGAACCGCTCCTCCGCCAGCCGGCAGACCTCGTCGTACACCGCCCCCGCGTCGTACGGCTCGCCCGCCCACGCGACCCCGATCCCGATCATGGATCCGCACACGCCCGCCAACAATTTCATCACGGCGCCGCCTTCCCCGCGTCGCCGACGCCCGCCGGCCCGCGCATCCCTGCTACCTTCGGCCCGTGCCCCAGGATGCCCCCACGCCGATGCTCACGCGATCCGCCCGCGCCGCCGCGGTCCTCACGCTGCTGACGCTGTGTGCCGTCGTGCTCATCCGCGTGCTGGGCCCCTCCGACCTCAACGCGAACCAGGACCAGTCCAAGACCATCGCCTTCACGCTCGACGCCGTCCTCAACGGCAACTGGTCCCTCCCCCGCGACGGCATGGGCGCCCTCACCCGCAAGCCCCCCCTCGTGAACTGGGTCGGCGCCCCGCTCGTCATGCTGGGCTGGCACGCCGAGCTCGCCCTCAAAATGCCCGCGTTGCTCTCGGGCCTCGCGACGTTCGGCGCGACCGTCGCCGGCGGCTTCATCCTCTTCCGACGCCTCGGCCGCGACGGCGCCGACCCGGGCGACGCCGCGCTCGCCCAGCACGCGCTCCCCGCCGCCCTCGCCGCGGGCGCCGTCTGGCTCGCCTGCCCCTCGTCGGTCAAGCACATCTACTTCATGCGCCCGGACATCATGCTCACCGCGTGGATCTCCATCGGGTGGGTCGCCGCCGTGGCGCTCGTCACGGGCCCCGCGCCGCGCCGCCCGCGCGTGCTCGCGCTGATCGTCTGGACCAGCGCCGGCCTCGCCGCGCTCACCAAGGGCCCGATGGCCGTCCTGCTCCCCGTCTTTCTCCTGCTCGCGGGGATCCTCATCGCCGACCACCCGTCGCGACGTTCCTGGAGCGCCCGCATGAAGCGCACCGCGCGCGCCGGGTGGTGGTGGGGGATCCCGATCATGCTCGCGCTCCCCGGCGCCTGGCTCTATGCCGCCTGGCTCGACAACGCCGAGCACGTCGAGAACACCCTGCTGGGTCAAGCCGTCAAGGGCCGCCTTGTGGACGACGCGGGCGGCATGTCCAAGAAGCTCGACGCCCTCACCCGGGGCGTCCCCGGCAACTTCTTCTCCCGCTATCTGCCCTGGGCCATCCCCGCGGTCATCGCCCTGCTCACCAAGCCCTCCCGCGCCGTCCTCTCACACCCGACCGCGCCCGCCTCGGTCTTCGTGCTGCTGGTGCTGCTCGTGAACGTCCTCACCGCGGGCAGCGCGGGCAGCTACCTCATGCCCGCCTACCCCGCCGCGTCGTGCCTCGCCGTCTATGCGCTCGCGCGGATCATCGCGGGCGCGAAAGCGACGCGCATGCGCCCCGCGCCCGCCTGGATCGCCGCCGCCGCGCTCGCCGTCGGGCTCTCCATCGGCGCCCGCGAAGCCTTCTTCTCCCGCGCCGCCCGCCACGGCGACGGCGACGCCATCACCGCCTTCGCGCGCCAAGCCGACGCCCTCGTTCACGACGATCCCGTCGCCTTCCTCGGCGTCACCGATCTCCCCATCGCACCCCTCATGGGCCGACACCACGCGGGCGACGCCTCCCCCGAAGACGTCGCCGACGCGGCCTGGCTCATCGCCCTCGAAACCCACCCCGCCGTCGCCGGCCGCCAGCCCGAGCTCGTCACCCAGCCGCTGCTCCTCCCCGTCGGCGTCACCGAGCCCCGCCCGGACACCCCCGAGACCCGCACGCCCGTGGGCCTCTACCGCGCCGGACCTCCAGACTGACCGGCCGCGCCGCGGGTGCTATTCTGCGCCGATGGCAGGACGCTCCCGAATCGCGCTCGCACTCGCCGCCGCCCTCACCGCGCCGGCACTCGCCCAATCCCAGGAATTCGTCCTCTCCGACGATGACTCGGGCTGGGTCGAGACCTCCGCCCCCCAGCCCGGCACCGCCGAGGCCCTCATCGCCGACGCCCGCGTCCTCCTCGCCGAGGGCGAACCCAAGAAGGCCAAACGCCTCCTCGACGGCTGGCTCGACGCGAACGAGCGCACGAACGACCCCGCGCTCGCCGAGGCCTACCTCCTCCGCGCCGACGCCTGGTTCGCCATGGACCGCGAGTTCAAGGCCCTCTTCGACTACGAGACCGTCATCCGCGACTTCCCGGATTCCGACGCCTTCCCCATCGCCGTCGAGCGCGAGTTCGAGATCGGCAAGCTGTACCTCAACGGGCTCCGCAAGCGCATCTTCGGCGTTCGCCTCGAACGCGCCCGCGGGCTGGGCGAAGAACTCCTCATCCGCGTGCAGGAGCGCATCCCGGGCTCGCGCCTCGCCGAGGAAGCCGCCATCTTCCTCGCAGACTACTACTACGACCGCCGCGAGCTCGAGCTCGCCGGCGACATGTACGCCATCTTCCTCGCCAACTACCCGCGCTCGGAGCACCGCGAGCGCGCCCTGCTCCGCCAGATCGACTGCAACGTCGCCCAGTTCAAGGGCCCCGCCTACGACGGCTCGAAGCTCATCGAGGCCCGCCTCCTCCTCGAGGACTACCAGGACAACTACCCGACCTCCGCCGCCCGCTCCGGGTTTACCGAAGGCCTGGAGACCTGGATCGACGAGTCCGGCGCGCAGCAGATGCTCGAAGCGGCATCGTGGTACCTGGGTCAGTCCGACGAGCCCGCCGCGCGCCTGACGCTGCGACGCCTCATCCGCCGCCACCCCGAGTCCGCCGCCGCGCGCGACGCCGTCCGCATCATGCGTGAGCGCGGCTGGATGCCCGCCGCCCAGGGGGCGGGCTCGTGAAGCTCCTCGCGCCCGCCCTCATCGCCGCCGCGCTCGCCCTGGGCGCCTGCGCGTCGGACCCCAGCGAGGGCTACTCCTTCGCGAGCACCTACGACACGTCGGTCCGCACGATCTCCGTGCCCATCTTCGCCAACGAGACCCTCGAGACCGGCGTAGAAGCCGAGCTCACCGACGCCGTCGTCAAGCGCATCCAGCAAGACACCCCCTGGCGCGTCGCCGCCTCCACCGCCGCGGACACCGAACTCACCGGCGCCATCACGGAGTTCGACCTCCGCACCATCTCGTTCACGCGCGGCACGGGCCTGCCCCAGGAGCAGACCTACGAGCTCACCGTCGATTTCGCCTGGCGCGACAACCGCTCGGGCACGGTGCTGATCGAGCGGCAGGAGTTCCGCGCCGCCGCCGCCTACGTCCCCGAGCGCCGCGCCGGGGAGCGCATCGACATCGGCCGCCGCGAAGCCGTCAACGAGCTTGCCCGCGCCATCGTCGATCAGATGCGATCCGACTGGTAACACCCCGCCGGATCACGCCCAGCCCGCATCAACCCGCCCCGCGCGCACGAACCGCCCGACGAACCTAGCGTTCGCGGGGGGCGTACGGGCACCCGGGGCCCGAGAACCACGCCGGATGCCGCCCCGCGCCGCATTCGGCACCGATCACGGGCCCCACGAGCCGATTCGGACGCACGGAAGGCACCCGACAGCATGACGAGCGACCCCAACACCACCCCGAGCCCAACGACGCCCGACGCGCTCCGCTTCGCGTCCGACGATCCGAAGGGCCCCAAGCCCGATCCCAAGAAGGGGCCCGAGGGCGAGCAGCGCCCCGCCGGCGGCCCGCCGCGCTCCTTCTTCGGCTTCATGCTCCTCATCATGCTCGCCGTCACCCTCGTGATGGTCCTCTCAAACGTCGGCGCCGGCAGCGAGATCACCTGGACCCAGTTCGCCACCAACTGGAACGAGGACAAGGTCGTCGAGGACTCCGTCAAGATCTCCGACTCCGCCATCACCGCCATGGTCGTCCAGGAAGAGACCGGCTCGCAGACCATGGTCCGCATCCCGCTCAACCAGGCGAACCGCGAGAACATGGAAGCCCGCCTCCACGAGCTCACCGGCGGTCAATACAAAGCCAAGGGCACCAGCGCCTTCACGCAATTCCTCTTCATCTTCGGGCCCTTCATCCTCATCATCCTCTTCCTCTGGTTCATCATCTCCCGCGGCATGCGCGCCGCCGGCGGTGGGGCGGGCATGCTCGGCTCATTCGGGAAGTCCAAGCACAAGACCCTCACCAAGGAAATGACCGGCATCACCTTCAAGGACGTCGCCGGCATCGATGAAGCCAAGGACGAAGTCACCGAGATCATCGAGTTCCTCAAAAACCCCAAGAAGTTCACGCGCCTCGGCGGACGCATCCCCCGCGGCGTCCTCCTCGCCGGCGAGCCCGGCTGCGGCAAGACCCTCCTCGCCAAAGCAATCGCCGGCGAGGCAGACGTGCCCTTCTTCAGCATCTCCGGCTCTGATTTCGTGGAGATGTTCGTCGGCGTCGGCGCCTCCCGCGTCCGCGACCTCTTCAAGCAAGCCAAAGAGTCCGCCCCCTGCATCATCTTCCTCGACGAGATCGATGCCGTCGGCCGTCGCCGCGGCGGCGGGTTCTCACAGGGCGGGCACGACGAACGCGAGCAAACGCTCAACGCCATCCTCGTCGAGATGGACGGCTTCGGCTCCGGCGACGGCGTCATCGTCATCGCCGCCACCAACCGAGGCGACGTCCTCGACCCCGCCCTCATCCGCCCGGGACGCTTCGACCGCCAGATCTCCGTCCCCCTGCCCGACCTCAAGGGCCGCGCCGAGATCCTCAAAGTCCACGCCAAGAAGGTCAAGCTCGGCCCGGACGTCGACCTCGAGAAGGTCGCCCGCGGCACGCCCATGTTCTCCGGCGCCGACCTCGCCGCCATCATCAACGAATCCGCCATCAGCGCGACCATGCTCAACAAGGACTTCATCGAGCACGAAGACCTCGAGGAAGCCCGCGACAAGGTCAAGTTCGGCCGCGCCAAGAAGTCTCGCGTCCGCGAAGCGGACGAGAACAAGCTCGTCGCCTACCACGAAGCCGGGCACGCCATCCTCCAGGCATTGCTGCCCGACTCCGACCCACTCCACAAGGTCACCATCATCCCCCGCGGCAGCTCGGGCGGCGCGACGTTCTCGCTCCCCGAAAAAGACCGCATGGGCTACTCGCTCAAGTGGCTCCTCGCCACCCTCCGCGTCGTCTGCGGCGGCCGCATCGCCGAGGCAAAGGCGATGAACGACGTCTCCTCCGGCGCCGCCCAAGACATCATGCAGGCGACCCAACTCGCCCGCATGATGGTCCTCGACTGGGGCATGTCCGAACGCCTCGGCTTCATCAAGTACTCCGGCGTCGACACCCGCGAGATGTCGCTCGGCGACCGCGAATACTCCGAAGACACCGCCCGCGTCATCGACCAGGAGATCCGCCGACTCGTCGACGAGGCCTATTCCAGCGCCCAGTCCCTGCTCACCGAGAACTGGGACAAGGTCGAGGCCGTCGCCCAGGCCCTGCTCAAATACGAAACGCTCTCCGCCGACGAGGTCCACACCCTCATGCGCGGCGAGTCGCTGGGCAAGCCCACCGTCGCCGACCTCCTCGCCGCCGACAAGCCCGCCAAGAAGGTCGCGCCCTCCACGCCCTCAGGCGACGCCGAGCCCGACCTCCCCGACGGCGCCGCGCCCAGCCCCGCCTGAATTTCCCGTCCGCGTGAAACCCGTTTCACGCGCCTGATCGGACCTTCCCGCTGGACACTCGCGCTCGGCGCGCCGATTTATTGCGCATGAGGGAGTCCGAACTCATCCAACTCCGCCGCGCCATCCACGCGCACCCCGAACTGTCCGGGCACGAGCACCGCACCCACGACACCATCGCCGCCTACGTCCGCCGCTTCGAGCCCACCGAGGTCCTCAACCACCTCGGCGCCGTCCCCGGTCAGGGCACCGGCCTCGCCGCCATCTTCGACTCGGGCAACCCGGGCAAGACCGTCCTCGTCCGCGCCGAGCTCGACGCGCTCCCCATCTTCGAGCAAAGCGACTTCGCGCACCGCTCGGTCAACCGCGGCGTCATGCACGCCTGCGGCCACGACGGGCACATGACCACCGTCGCCGCCCTCGCACCGCGTCTCCAGGCCCGCCCGCCCGAGCGCGGCCGCGTCGTCCTCCTCTTCCAACCCGCCGAGGAAACCGGCGCCGGCGCCGCCGACGTCCTCGCCGACGAACGCTGGCCCCAGCTCGAGCCCGACGCCGCCATCGCCCTGCACAACCTCCCGGGCTACCCCACGGGCCAGATCATCCTCCGCGAGGGCGTCTTCAGCTGCGCCTCCGTCGGCATGTCCGTCCGCCTGCTCGGGCGCACCGCCCACGCCGCCCACCCCGAGACCGGCATCAGCCCCGCCCCCGTGATCGCCGAGCTCATCGACCGCCTGCCCGAGCTCCCCGCCGAGTGCCTGGGCGACCGCTTCGGGCTCATCTCGCTCACGCACGTCCGCGCGGGCGACGACCACGTCTTTGGCACCACCCCCTCCGAGGGCGTCCTCAACTGCACCGTCCGCACCGACACCGACGACGACCGCGCCATCCTCGCCGAGCGCGCCGAAGCCCTCGCCCGCGAGATCGCCGCCGAGGAGAACGTCGTCTGCCAGATCTCCTGGCACGACGACTTCGCCGCCGCCGTCTGCGACGCGCCCACCGTCAACGTCATCCGCGAATCCGCGCACGAGCTGGGCATGGACGTCACCGACCGCCCGCACCCCTTCCGCTGGTCCGAAGACTTCGGCCGCTTCACCGTGGGCCGCAAGGGCGTCCTCTTCGGCGTCGGCTCGGGCGTCGATCAGCCCGCCCTGCACAACCCCGACTTCGACTATCCCGACGAACTCATCCAGCCCGGCGCCGATCTCTTCGAAGCCGCCGCGCGCCGCCTGCTATCGATCAACGAACCCGAGACGTAGGCACCCGGAACACTCCGTCTCTCCGTCTCTTCTTCTCACACCCCCGAACGGATCATCGCGTCCGCGAGGCGCTCGAATCCCGCCGCGTCCGCCCCGCGCCCATAATCGATGGCGTCGCCGTTCGTCCCGTGGCGGACGCACCGCTCGTGGATCGCCCTCATCGTCTCGTCGAGCGTGTCGATCGTCCGCTCGAGCGTCCACGGCACGAACGTCGCGTTCTGGCTCATCTCAAACAGGCTCGTCGCCACGCCGCCCGCATTCGCCGCCTTGCCCGGCGCGAACCGCACGCCGCGCTCCGCGAACACCTTCCGCGCCCCGTGCGTGCACGGCATGTTCGCGCCCTCCGCGACAAGCATCGCCCCGTGCTCCGCGATCGCCTTCGCCTCGGACTCGTCGATCTCATGCTGCGTCGCGCAGGGAAGCGCCACGTCGCACGACACCTCGTTCCACGGCTCCTTGCCGTCGCGGTAGTCCGTCCCGCTCAGCCCCGCCTCGTGCAGCCGCCCGCGCTTCACGAACTTCAGTTCCTTGAGCGCCTTGATGTCCGGCTCGGTGAACCCGTCGTCCTTCACCAGCAGCCCGTTCGAGTCCGACACGCACACGACCGTCCCGCCCTCGCGCGCCGCGCGCTCGGCGGCGAACAGCGCCACGTTGCCCGAACCCGAGATCGCGACGCGCTTCCCGTCCAGGTCCTTCCCCGCGTGGTCCAGCATCGCGCGCACGAACGTGATCAGCCCGTACCCCGTCGCCTCCTCGCGCCCGTTCAACCCGCCGAGCGCTTCGGGCTTGCCCGTCAGCGTCCCCTCGAACCGGTTCGTCATCTTCCGCAGCGTCCCGGCGATGTACCCCACCTCGCGCCCGCCCACGCCGATGTCGCCCGCCGGCACGTCCGTCCGCGGCCCGAACTCGCCCCCCAACGCCCGCGCGAACGCCTGGCAGAACCGCATCACCTCGCCCTCGCTCTTGCCCTTGGGTGAGAAGTCGCTCCCGCCCTTCGCGCCCCCCATGGGCAGCCCGGTCAGCGCGTTCTTGAAACTCTGCTCATACGCCAAAAAGCTCAGAACATCCATGCAGACCGACGGGTGGAACCGAAGCCCGCCCTTGTACGGCCCCAACGCCCCGCAGTGCTCCACACGCCACGCGCGGTTCACCCGACCCACGCCCTCGTCGTCCACCCACTCCACCTTCACCCGCACCACGCGCTCCGCGACGATCAGCCGCTCGAAGATCCGGTGCTCGCGATACTTCGAGTCGTTCTCGAGCATCGGCGCGACCGACTCGAGCACCTCGCGCATCGCCGAGGCGTGCAGCTCGCCCTCCGCGTGCGCCTCGATCAGGTCCGTCAGGTCCGTCGGCAGGGATGTCATGGTGGTCATGCCAAAGCCTACCCCGACCGCCCGCCCCGGATAGGCTTCACCCGTGCCCAACGCCGCCACGAAAGAACATACCCAACGAGAAATCGTCGCCCTCGAGGACGTCCGACGCTCCTTCACCTCGAGCCTGGGCGCCCGGATCGACCACCTCTACCACGCCGTCATCCGCCGCCGATTCGCCGCCGCGGCCCGAGCCCTCGGCGCCCACGTCCCCCCGGGCGGCGTCATCCTCGACGTCGGCGCCAACCACGGCCGCTTCGCCAAGCACCTCGCCGCACTCCACAAACGCTCCGTCACCCTCTACGCCTTCGAGCCCATCGAGTACAACCTCGAGATGCTCCGTCTCGTCGTCGGCCGCATGCCAAACGTCACCATCGAGCCCATCGCCCTCTCCGACACCGCGGGCGAGCACGACATCTACCTCCCCTACAAGAAAGCCTCGGGCCGCCTCTCCCACGGCAGCGCC
Source organism: Phycisphaerales bacterium (assembly GCA_040219655.1). Lineage (GTDB taxonomy): Bacteria > Planctomycetota > Phycisphaerae > Phycisphaerales > UBA1924 > BQJQ01. The sequence goes on from JAVJSB010000001.1 coordinate 633,371, forward strand.
CACCTCGGCACCGACTCCGGCCGCCGAAGCTTCGGCACCTCAACCGCGCCGGACGTCTGCCGCACCACCATCAAAACCACCCGTCTCGACGACTGGGCAACCCGCGCCAACCTCGAACGCCTCGACCTCATGAAGATCGACGTCGAGGGCGCCGAAGCACTCGTCATCGAGGGCGGCATCGCCACCATCACCCGCTTCAAACCCGCCATCTACGCCGAGCTCATCCCGGGCACACCCCAACGCGTCGGCCGCACCATCGACGACGTCATCAACCCGCTCCGCGACCTCGGCTACACCATGCACATGACCGACAAACGCGGCGCCACCACCCGAGAAGTCACCGCCCACCACCCCGAAGGCCGCGACTACCTCTTCCTCCACCCCGACCGCGCGGGCTGAAGCCCGCGGCTCAGATTCCTCCCTCTCCCCCGTGGGGGAGAGGGCCGGGGTGAGGGGTCTTCGCCTGCACCGTCTTCTTCCGTCCGAGCCGCGGGCGTAAGCACGCGGTCAGATTCACCCACCCCCGAATCTCCGCGTGCTCACGCCCGCGGCTCGGATCACCCCGCCATCCCGCATCGATTCACGCCCGACCGCCGAACCCTCGGGCATGCCCAACCACGTCACCATCGAGCCCCGCGCGAACGAGCCCGGCTGGCGTCTCACCTGCCGCCTCATCGTCCCGCGACCCGTCTCCGACGTCTTCCCCTTCTTCGCCGACGCCCACAACCTCGAAGAACTCACGCCCGACACCGTCCGGTTCAACGTCCTCACCCCCAGGCCCATCGAAATGAAGCCGGGCGCGATCATCGACTACAAGCTCAAGATCAAGGGCGTCCCCATCCGCTGGCGCACCGAGATCCCCGTCTGGGACCCACCCCACCAGTTCGTCGATAACCAGATCAAGGGCCCGTACGTCCTCTGGCACCACACCCACACCTTCGAGCCCGTCGACAACGGCAAGTCCACCCTCGTCCGCGACGTCGTCAACTACATCCCCCGCGGCGGCCCCTTGCGCCCGCTCCTCCACACGCTCTTCATCAAGCGCGACCTCACCCACATCTTCGAATACCGCTCAAAGAAACTCGCCGAGATCTTCGGCGAAGTCCCCGAGCCGGCTCCCGTTTCCTAAGCCAACTCAAAATCCACGACCAACGCGGCATGGTCACTCAAGCCCTCTTCGAGGCCCGCGATGTCATAGTGGGCCGAAGTCGGATTGAGTCCAGCAGATAGAAACACGTGGTCGAATCGCCGGTACCAAGCCTTTCCCGAGCGGCGTTGCACGAAGCTGTATCGATCGTGATCAACGCCATGCACCTTGCGAACGGCGTCAATCAATCCGTGCGTGGACTGGCCTTCAATGACGGATGACTCCGCTGCCAACTGCCTCTGATAGCGATCCGTTCTTCGTGCGACGATCTTCCCATCACGGTCATATCGACCTCCAAAGCAGAGGACTCGCCCATCAGGGAGTTCTTCCCACGGTGAGTTGAAGTCGCCGCAAAGCACACACTGCGATTCACGCGGTTCTGCAAGATGTGCAGCGATGCACTCAAACATCTCACTCTTGGAGTGCGTGCCGTCTGCCCGATCCGACGCACCAGCAGGTAGATGTACGGTGTGAACGTCAATGGGACCCAAGGTGGATCGATGCACACCGCTTGTTGAGCGTTCGGTCCACGCGGGGCTGAGCGGCTTGGTGTGCGGGACGACTTCGGGCCGACCGGCTATCAGAGTGAGATACCTCCGCCTCCCCTGAATCAGAGCCTGATCTGGATGATCCTCAACCGAGCTGATGCAGCGATAGCCGGCGGATGCGAGGAGTTCACGCCACTCATCAAGCGTGCCGAGCGTCACTTCCTGCAGGCAGACGATGTCGCAATCAAACGCAATACAACGCCGGGCTTGATCAGAAAGCTTGCCCTTTCGTCCGTTCACATTCCAAGTGACGATTCGCACTTCCGGTCTCACTCACCCAACTTCATCTGATCCCCACTCGTCAACGCCCGCGGCTCCGCCTCCACCGGCTTGAGCTCCGCCAACTCCTTCGCGCTCTTCGCCCCCGCCTCCTCAAACCGCTTCAGCGTCGGCACCAGCCGCGTGTCGATCGACCCGACCACCCGGTTGTACCGGTCCGTCGTCTGCCGGATCGAATCCCCCAGCTTGCTCACGTGCTCGAACGCCGTCGACGCCCGGTCGTGCAGCTCACGCCCCAGCTCAAAGAGCGCCGCCGCCTGCTCGCTCAGGCTCTGCTCGCGCCACCCCACGTGCACCGCCCGCAGCAGCCCGATCAGCGTCGACGGGCTCGCCAGGATCACCCGGTGCTCCGCGGCATACTCCAGCAAGTCAGGCCGCCGCTGCAGCGCCGCATCGATGAAGTGATCCCCCGGCACAAACATCACCGTGAACTCCGGCGACCCGTCGTACTCCGCCCAATACCGCTTGTCGCTCAGCTTCTTCGCCTGCTCCGCGACGTGCCGCGCAAACCGCTCGAGCTGCGCCTCCCGCTCGGCCGCGTCCTTCGCGTTGACGGCTTCGAGGTACGCGTTGATGTTCGTCTTCGCGTCCACCGCGATCACCCGGTCGTTGGGCAGCTTCACGATCATGTCCGGCCGCAGCAGGTTCTGCTCCGAGTCCCGCACCGATGTCTGCTCGCTGAAATCGCAGTAGCTCGTCATCCCCGCGAGCTCCGCGACCCGACGCAGCTGGATCTCGCCGTACCGCCCGCGCACCTCGGGCCGGCTCAGCGCCCGCGTCAGCCGTTCCGTTTCATCCTTGAGCGTCGCGTTCGCGCCCGTCATCGCCTCGATCTGCGCGTTCAGGCGCGCGAAGTGCTCCGTCCGCTTCGTCTCGATCTCCGCCAGCTTCTGCTTCGTCTCCGCGAGCGTCTCCGTGATCGGTCTCACAAGCTCGGACTGCTCCTTCTTCGCCGCGTCGAAGACCGGCTTGCTCTGCTTGAGAAACTCATCCCGGCTCTCCTTCAGCGCGTCGGCCGTCATCGCCTTGAACGCCTCACCGAACCGCTTCTCGAGCGCATCGCGCTCCTCGAGCGCGCGCCCCGCCGCCTCGAGCCGCTCCCGCGCCGACGCCAGCTCTTCGCTCAGCGCCACCACGCGCGCCGACGACGCGTCCGCCCGCGCGCCCGCCGCGTCGCGTTCGGCCCGCATCGCCTCCGCCGTCGCCTTCGCCTGGTCCGCTTCCCCGCGCGCCGCCCGCTCGCCCTCCGCCCGCGCCGCCTCGACGCGACCCGCCGACCGCGCCCGGTCCACCAACGCCCACACCAACACCCCCGCCAGCCCGAGCGCCAGCACCGACACCACAATCAACGCCGTCGTCATGCGACCATCCTACCGATCCACCCTCCCCCGTCCCGACGGGGGAGGTGGCCCGCGAAGCGGGCCGGAGGGGGCCAGATTCCCCCCTCTCCCCCTGCGGGGAGAGGGCCGGGGTGAGGGGTCTTCAGATTCCACCCTCTCCCCCTGGGGGAGAGGGCCGGGGTGAGTGGTCTTCAACATCTCCTCCTCCACCAAGCGCCGGCTTTCCAATCCCCGGGCCAACCGCGCCTGCCACTCTGGCACCCGCGGGGTCGCCCCCGGGGCGCCTTGGCACCACGCCCCCGCCCCCAACCCCGCTCCCGACCCCGCCAGCCCCGTCCACGAGCCCGCGATCCGTCCCCGCCGACTGGCGCGCCCGTTGCCTGTCCACCCTCGCGATGCCGTCCCTGCGCTTCCATCCCGACGCCCCCGACCAAGACGCCGGCCCCCCCGCGGCCGGCCGCTGGGAGCACGCGCGCGACGGCGCCGGCCGCCTGAATCTGCTGCTGTCCTACTCCGGCTGGCGCGATGAGTCCTGGGCCGACCGCCTCCCGCGCCTCCTCGAGCCCATGGGCGTCCGCTCGCACCGCGCCGCCAGCGCCCGCGAAGCCACGCGGGTCATCGACTCCACGCCCGTCCACATCGCCGTGGTCGATCTGAGCCTCCCGCTCGACGCCGCCGGCTCCGAAGAAGCCGGCCCGCGCATCCTCGAGCTGCTCGCCCGCACCACCCTCCGCCCGCCGACCGTCGTCATCAAGCGCCGCCGAACCGCGCGCGACGACCAACGCGAGCTCAACGCCGCCCTCCGCGCCGGCGCCTTCGCCGTCATCGACAGACCCCACGACACGCACGAGCTCGAGCGCATGCTCGATGTCCTCCGCCGCATCCTCGCCCGTCACTACCGCGACCAGTGGCCGGGCCTATCGCAAAGCTGACTCTTGTGAACCCACGCCGGGGGAACGACCGGCGACAACGCAGAAGCACCCCGCTTGAGGAGATACCGAGCGATGGCAACCAAGACCAAGTCCAAGATCAACGTCAAGCCCCTGCACGACAAGATCCTCGTCGAGCGCGACGAAGCCGAGTCCGTCACCTCGTCGGGCATCTTCCTTCCCGAGTCGTCCAAGGAGAAGCCCCAGTTCGCCACCGTCCTCGCCGTCGGCAGCGGCACCCTCAACGAGACCACCGGCGAGCGCGTCCCCCTCGACGTCAAGAAGGGCGACCGCGTCATCCTCTCCAAGTGGGGCGGCACCGAGCTCAAGCTCGACGGCGAGGAATACCTCATCATCAACGCCTCCGACATCCTCGCGATCGTCGAGTGATCGGCGGGCAATAGGGAATGGGCAACAGGCAATGGGAACCCCCAACGCCGCCCTCTTCCCGATTGCCCATTGCCCATTCCCTATTGCCCGGCCTCCCTATGAACCAAGACCAACTCCGCCAAGCCCTGACCGAGCTCAACGGCGAACGCCACGCGCACTTCGCACTCTCGGGCATGCACGAAACCGCAACCGTCCTCACCATCGAGAACGCCATGCTCATCCCCGAGGAGACCGACAAGCTCGTCAAAGTCACCGACGGCAAGAGCGTCTACATCATCGAAGCCGAACGCATCGCCTACATCCGCATCGGACTGTAACTGAACTGAACCTGTGGCCCGGCGTCTGATGACCGGTGCCTTCCGACTGGAGATTCACAAATGGCTGCCAAGCAGATCGCATTCAACACCGACGCGCGCGAGCGCATCCTCAAGGGCGTCCAGAAACTCGCCCACGCCGTCAAGGTCACCCTCGGCCCCTCCGGCCGCGTCGTCGTCCTCGAGAAGTCCTTCGGCGCACCCACCGTCACCAAGGACGGCGTCACCGTCGCCAAGGAGATCTCCCTCGACGACCCCTACGAGAACATGGGCGCCCAGATGGTCAAGGAGGTCGCCTCCAAGTCCTCCAAGGAAGCCGGCGACGGCACCACCACCGCCACCATCTACGCCGAGTCCATCTTCGCCGAAGGCCTCAAGAACATCTCGTCGGGCGCGAACTCCAACCAGATCAAGCGCGGCATCGACAAGGCCGTCGCCGCCATCATCGGCGAGCTCAAGAACATGTCCACCCCCGTCAAGGGCTCCAAGGAGATCGCCCAGGTCGGCGCCTGCAGCGCCAACCAGGACGAGCACATCGGCAAGACCATCGCCGACGCCATGGACAAGGTCGGAAAAGACGGCGTCATCACCGTCGAAGAGGGCAAGTCCCTCGAGACCGAGATCGAGCTCGTCGAGGGCATGCAGTTCGACAAGGGCTACCTCTCGCCCCACTTCGTCACCGACACCGCCGCCATGGAAGCCGAGCTCGACAAGCCCTACATCCTCCTCCACGAGAAGAAGATCTCGTCCGCCAAGGACCTCCTCCCCATCCTCGGCAAGGTCGCCGAGTCCGGCAGCCAACTCTTGATCATCGCCGAGGACATCGACGGCGAAGCCCTCGCCACCCTCGTCGTCAACAAGCTCCGCGGCATCCTCAAGGTCGCCGCCGTCAAGGCCCCCGGCTTCGGCGACCGCCGCAAGGAAATGCTCCAGGACATCGCCACCCTCACCGGCGGCACCGCCGTCATGGAAGAGCTCGGCCTCGACCTCGAAAAGCTCGAGCTCAAGGACCTCGGCCGCGCCAAGAAGGTCACCCTCACCAAGGACGACACCACCATCGTCGAGGGCGCCGGCTCCAACGCCGACATCCAGGGCCGCATCGAAATGATCCGCGCCCAGATCGAGAACTCCACCTCCGACTACGACCGCGAGAAGCTCGAAGAGCGCCTCGCCAAGCTCGCCGGCGGCGTTGCCCAGATCAACGTCGGCGCCGCCACCGAGGTCGAGATGAAGGAGAAGAAGGCCCGCGTCGAGGACGCCCTCCACGCATGCCGCGCCGCCGTCGAGGAAGGCATCCTCCCCGGCGGCGGTGTCGCCGTCCTCCGCGCCCGCCGCGCCCTGGACAAGCTCCGCAAGACCGCCTCCGGCGACGAGCGCATCGGCATCGACATCGTCTCCCGAGCCGTCACCGCCCCCGTCAAGCAGATCGCACAAAACTGCGGCCTCGACGGCTCCGTCATCGCCTCCAAGGTCGAGGAATCCACAGACAACAACTTCGGCTACAACGCCCTCACCCACGAATACGGCGACCTCGTCGACATGGGCGTCATCGTCCCCACCAAGGTCGAACGCATCGCCCTCCAGAACGCCGCCTCCATCGCCGGCCTCCTGCTGACGACCGAAGCCGCCATCGTCGAAATCAAGGACAAGAAGAAGGCCACCGCAGGCGCGGGGGCCGGGGATGATTTCGACTACTAAGTAGTGATTTGCCTACAGTCCCCTAACAGGGTCTGTAGGCCTTGGTTATGAAATGAGGTGATCGTGGCTAAGCATCCACCGTTCATGAATGCCGTCGGTACGATCAGTAAAGTTCTAGACCGTATCCAAGAAGCAAAGACGCCGCCGAAATTTACTCAAGACTTCCTGGCCGAAGTACTCAAGTGCCCTGGTGGCAGTGCAAAGCCTGTGATTCCGCTGCTGAAGCGGTTGGGTTTCTTAAGCGCTGATGGGTCGCCATCTGCACGTTACAAGCGATTCAGAAACCCGGACTCTGCGGGAGTGGCCATGAAAGAGGCCATCATTGAGGGGTACGCCGATCTGTACGCGCGTAACGAGTTTGTTCATGAACTCGACAAGGAACGCTTGAAGAACTTGGTCCTTGAGGCGACGGGGCTTGAGTCTGAATCGACCACAGTTCGAGCAATTGTCGGTTCGTTTGAAGCGCTGAAGAGTTACGCGGATTTCGATGCAGAAGATGAAACGCCCGACGACGAACACGAAGGTGATGATGTTGATGATGCAGGCGAAGATGAAGGCGGGAAACCGAATAGAGACTCTGGTCGAAAGAATTTTGGGTCTGTTGGGGTAACCTATCAAATCAATTTGGTTATGCCTGATACCGACGATCCCGCAGTCTTTGCTGCCATCTTCAAATCGATGCGGGAGCATTTATTCTGATGTTTGAGATCGATTCCCTACGATTGCATGCGATGCGCCGATCGTTAACGGTAGCGGATCTCTCGGGCGTAGAGAGATCGCATCGTTTGACAATCGTGCAGAAATCGAAGGAAGAACGCCGCTATGACTCGGCGTTTTACTCCCAGTTTCAGAACACGGTTCGCGCTGAAGCATCAGATATGGCAGATCACTACGAGGTGTTCTACTGCCTTGAGAAATCGATTCGTTCACTTGTCGCAGACAAGATGCTGTCAGAAGTCGGTCCTAATTGGTGGGATGCGGCGGTTCCTGATGCTGTCCGGACAAATGCAGAGAAGAACAAGAAGAAGGAACTGGATTCCGGAATGACGGTTCGTTCAGAAGACTGGATCGACTTCACTACGTTCGGTGAACTTGGTGAGATCGTTCGTCAAAACTGGACTGTATTTGCAGACCTGTTCTCGTCTCCGAAAGCATTTGACCGCATCATGACAGGTTTGAACCTACTGAGGGCGCCCATTGCGCACTGTTGCCCATTGGCGGAAGACGAAGTGGATCGTTTAAAGCTGACTCTGCGTGATTGGTTTAGGCTGATGGCGTGATCGGTGTCGCAACGTTCGTGCGCAATCAGATTGTCCTTGGAACGTACCCGCCGACGCCGCCCCTCCCCGCCTCTAGCGTTGTCCCATGCGGCTGACACACCACACCGACGACCCCACCAACGAACCCGCCCGCCACCAGATTCCCCCCTCTCCCCGCCGGGGAGAGGGCCGGGGTGAGGGGTCTCAGATTCCACCCTCCCCCGTCCCGACGGGGGAGGTGCCGAGCAACGCGAGGCGGAGGGGGTCTTCCACGCCTACATCTCTACCTGAACACCTCAACGAACCCGCCCTCCTCCAGGACTTCATGGCCGGCGACCTCGGCCTCATCTCCCTCGCCCAACACCACGACCTCACCCTCGACCAGCTCCTCGCCTGGGCCACCTCCGCCCGCACCCAGCAGACCCTCGCCACCCTCGAGCACCTCGCCGCCGTCCGCACCCGCGCGACAAGCGCCCAGGCCACCGCCGCCGCCACCGACGCCCTCGTCCAACTCGCGGCCAACCCCGACACCCCACCCGAAACCGCCCGCAAAGCCGCCACCACCCTCCTGCGATCTCTCGGTCGAGCCGGCTCTACTGGTGGGGCCGGCTCTCTCAGTGGAGCCGACTCTCTTGGTGGGGCCGGTTTTCAACCGGCCACAGATTCCTCCCTCTCCCCCACGGGGCAGAGGGTCGGGGTGAGGGGGTCTCAGATTCCACCCTCCCCCGTCCCGACGGGGGAGGTGCCCCGCGAAGCGGGTCGGAGGGGGTCTTCACCCACTCCATCGCCCCCAATCCGAGCCGCGGGCGTAAGCACGCGGACAGATTCCCCCGCCCCATCGCCCCCAATCCGAGCCGCGGGCGTAAGCACGCGGACAGATTCCCCCGCCCCCGAATCTCCGCATGCGCACCACCCCGCCGCTCGCAGCCCCACAGCGCCCCCTCCCCCAGCCGTGGGGGTCAACGCGGTATCCTCTCCACATGGGTCTCAAGCCAACCACCGTCAAGGGATATCTCGACAACCTGCCCGACGACCAGCGCAAGACGCTCGCCGCGGTCCGCACCGCGATCCGCAAGCACCTGCCCGACGGCTACAAGGAAGGCCTGCAGTACGGCATGATCGGGTACTACGTGCCCCACTCGATCTACCCGCCCGGCTACCACTGCGACCCGAAGCAGCCCCTGCCCTTCCTCAGTCTCGCGGCCCAGAAGAACCACCTCGCCGTCTACCTCTTCTGCCTCTACTCGGACCCCAAGGCGATGCAGCAGTTCGAGAAGGCGTGGAAGGCGACGGGCAAAAAGCTCGACATGGGTAAGTCGTGCGTCCGCTTCCGCCAGCTGTCGGACGTCCCGCTCGAAGTGCTCGGCGAGGCGATCGGGCGCGTGACGGTCAAGAAGTTCGTCGAGTCGTATGAGTCCGGGCTCGAGTCCGCCGGCGTGAAGCACCCGGGCAAGACGGGCGAAGAACCCGAGCGCATGCCCGCGACGAAGAAGGCGGCCGCCAAGAAGAGCGCGGACGAGGCCGCCAAGAACGCGGCAAAGAAGCCCACAAAGAAAGCCGCCAAGAAGACGGCGAAGAAGGCGACCAAGAAGTCCCCGCGCAAGGGCTGAGCAACGGATCATGCCGATCTCCCGTGTCGTCGTGCCTGAAGATCGGGCACGAGTTGGCAGCGGAGATCCGCCTGCAGCGGCGGCATTGACCGGCGCTACGGGGCCGGGGTCGTCTCGGTCATGGGGGCCCGGGATGGTTCAGTCGGCGCTGCGGGATCGGAAAACAGGAGGATGGTGCCGACGGCAATCGTGGCGAGGACGGCGAGCATGCCCAGAAGGGTCAGGCAGCCCTTGGCGGACTCATAGCGGGGCGTCGCGCTCGCGTGGGGGGCGGGTTGGAATTGGTTCACGGGTTGGGTTGTCCGGCCGGGGGTGAGACCGCACGCGCGCCTCCCCGGGGGGTGGCGTGGGCCGCGGTTGGTCTTGCCGAGGGTCGCGTCTGCCGACCCCGCGTCACCGGGCGCCTGTGGGGCGCCGTCCTGACGGTGAGCGCCCCGCTTCGGCGGCGGCTACTCCCCAACGCAGAGAACAAATGCTTTGCACCCCTTGACGAAAGTCAAGAGCCGGGAAGCGGACGGCAATTTTCCGAACGGGGTGGCACCGTCCGAGAACGGTGGCACTCTGGGTGCGGAGGGGAGTTTGTTCATGCAATGGATGGCGATGGCGGTCGGGATGGCGGGTGCGCTCGCGCTGAGCGAGGGCTCCTGGGCGGGGGTGTATCACCGGATCACGCTGGGCGGTGAGATCACCGAGGTCGGCACGCTCACGGGCACGCCGTTCGAGGATCAGCCGATCGATCTGCGGGCCTCGCAGCGGTGGTCGATCGAGGTGCTGATGGACGCCGGGGCGCCGGATGTCCTGGGGCCCGACCTGACGGCGTACGGGTCGTCGATCCTGTCGGCGACGATCACGCTGGACGACTACGGCATGGATCTCGATTTCGGGTCGCCCGGGGGCATCATGGTCTCGAGCGACAGCGCGGGGCGGGTGTTCTTCGACGCGACGATGATGTCGATGCTGGATGTCCGGGTGCTGGCGGAGGGTATCGGCGGGTCGCCGCTGGACGGGCTGCCCGGCTCGCTCGACCTTGCCGGGGCGTCGCGGACGCGGTTCGCGATCCTCGACTCGGGCGTGGCGCTCGTGGCGGGGACGTTCGACGGGTACACGTTCGAGACGCTGCCCGCGCCCGGGGCGGCGTTGACGCTCGCGGCGGGCGGGCTGCTCGCGGCGCGGCGTCGGCGCTGAGCGCGGTATCCTCGCGGGATGATGCTGAAGACAACGTTGGTCGTCGGGGCAACGCTCGTTGGCGCGGGCGCGGCGGGTGGGTGCGCGATCTCGCAGTCGCCGCCGGCTGATGATCGCCCGCTCGAGGCGCGGCTCGGCGAGCGCGTGGACCGGTGGCACGAGGCGGCGGCGACGGGCGACTGGGAGACGTACGCGTCGCTCATGACCGACGATGTCGTCTTCCTCGGGACGGACAAGACGGAGCGTTGGGTTGGGCGCGCGTTCGAGGACTTCGCGCGGCCGTACTTTGACGGCCCGACCGAGTACGGCGAGGGGGCGTGGACGTACGAGCCGCTGTCTCGGACCGTCGAGGTGCGCGGCGACGTCGCGTGGTGGGACGAGGTGCTGCGCAGCGCGTCGTACGGGCACTGCCGGGGGACGGGCGTGCTGGTGCGCGGGGAGGACGGCGCGTGGCGTATCGCGCACTATGCGCTGGCGTTCCTGATCCCGAACGAGATCGCGGCGGACGTGACCCGACAGGGGCTCGACTTCGAGGCGGCGACGCGGGAGGCGCCCGGCGACTGAGCGCGCCGTCCGAGAATGCGAGCGGCGCCGTGCGGCTGGGGCGGTGTCGTCGATTCCGTGTGGCGGCGTGGGGTATCGGAACCGATGGTGTGTGCGGAGGCGCCCGTGCGAACCGTCATGAGCAACGTGCTGATCGCGAAGACCCAGGACGGGGCGTCGTCGTGGGCGGCGTTCGTGGAGAGCTTCCGCGAGACGGCCGCGGCGCAGATGGACTTGCTGCCCGTGGTGGGGTTTGTGCTGCTGGTGATCGTGGTGGTCGTCTTGGACTGGAAGATCGCCAAGCGGTTCGTGCGTCGCGCGTCGCCGAAGAAGCCTCAAGAGCCGGCGCGGCGCGACGGGCGCAAGCGGGCGGCCTGAGCGCGGTCGCTCCTATCATCGTTGTATGAGCACAGACACAAATGACGGGGATCCCGTGGTGATCGCGCAGTTCCCCACGGAGCTCAAGGCCGGTTTTGCGGCGTCGAAGCTTCGGGACGCGGGCGTCGAGTGCCGGATTGTCGGTGGTCACACGGCGGGGTTCCGGGCCGAGGCGCCCGGGCAGGTCTCGGTGATGGTTCACCGGCGTGACGCCGATCGGGCACGCGAGCTGCTTGCCGACGAGGTCTGAGGGATCAGCGGCGCGGCGGCGCGGCGAGGCGGAGTGTGCCCGCGGTGACGGCGCCGACGGTGTTGGAGACCAAGTCCCAGCCGGTGTTGATGTAGCCGCCGACGTTCGTCTCGGGGAGAACGAGCGTCGTGACGAATTCGAGGACTTCGTTCACGGCGCCGAGCCCCATGCCCATGAGTGCGGCGGCGACGGCGAGCGACGGGCGCACGCGGCCCGCGGCGGCGACGATCGCGTCGTGGCACGCGAGCGTCGCGCTGAAGAACCCGAAGGCGTGGACGACCTGGTCGTAGCGCGGCAGGTCGGGCCAGGGCCGGAGCGAGTAGAGCACGGTGTGCGAGGCTTCGGTCTGCGCGAGGTGCGTGGGGATGGGCACGGTGCCGCCGGCCATGTGGAGCAAGCCCCAGATCGCGAGCAGCCAGAGTGTGGATGTTCGGAACCCGAAGCGCGCGTGCATGAGCACGACGGCGATGATGAAGACGACCATCGAGCCGGCGTAGATCACGAACTCGGAATTGCCTTGCCACAAGGCGAGGCTGCCCGTCGCGAGCATGTAGGCGGCGACGAACAGCACGAGGCGACAGGGCATGCGCGGGCCGGTGGGGTCGGTCATGCGTGTGAGCGTATCGGGGCGGGGCGCGGTCAGGGCTCGGCGGTCGGGTCGGTGACGATCTCGGCGTCGGCGAAGCGGAGGAGCTCGACGTCGCGGAGGACGTCCGAGCCGTCGCGGTTCGGGGCGAGGTCGATGACGAAGACGAGGTCGCCCTCGATCTCGACGTGGTACTCATCGACGAAGCCGCGGTAGACGGCGGTGTCGAAGCCCTTGTCGCCGAGGATGACGTCGTCGCCTCCCAGCCCGCGGAAGGTGTTGTCGCCGGCGTTCCCGGCGAGGCGGTTGTCGAGCGCGTTTCCTTCGAGCGAGGCGTCGAGCCGGCCGACGAGCGTGAGGTTCGCGATGCGTGAGCGGCGCGGCGCGTGGGCGGGGGCGGCGTGGCTGTCGAGCGAGTAGGCGCCGTTGAACCCGGGCCAGACGAAGCGCTCGCCCGGGCGGTAGGGGAGAAAGAACTGGTGCACGAGGTCGGCGACGGCGGGGTCGAGGGCGGCGAGCTCGGACGCGGTCGTGGGGGCGTAGAACCCGCGGGCGGCGCCGTCGGCGCCCTGCCACATGCCGTAGGAGACCTCGAGCGCGGTGGCGAGGTGGATCGCGGCGATCTGGCGGGTGGTGTGGCCCTCGAAGGCGCCGGCGTTGAGCACGCCGCGGCGCATCGCGTCCTGCGTGGCGCGCTCCAGTCGTTCGGCGAACTCGGGCATCGCGTCGGCGATGCCGAACTCGTAGACGAGGCGGACGGCGGCGGCGAGCGCCTCGTCCGGGTTGCCCGGGACGTCCGTGCGCGGGTCGCCCTCGAGGTAGACGCGGTCGGCGAGCAGGGCCATGCCCGAGAGCTTGGTGCCCGCGAGCGTGCCGGGGCGCCACTCGGGGACGGACTCGTCGGAGCGGAAGATCATGAGGACGGCGGGCTGGTCGGCGAGCGCCTGGGCGACGGCGCGTTTGTCGGCGCCCCAGGGCGAGTCGGGCACCGGCGAGAGGACTTCCTTGAGCGCGCTGCGGACCTGGCGGATGACCAAGGGCGAGACGCCGCGCTGCGCGAGGATGTGGATGGGGTCGCCGTCGGCGGAGCGGATGAGCGTGCCGCGTTCGAAGACGCGGAGGATCGGGCGCGCCGTGCTGGACGGGAGCTTGACGATGCCGTCGGGCTCGGACTTGGTGTTGAGGTCCGGGATGCGGAAGGGCTCGGGGGCGGCGGCGAGGCCCAGGCAGGCGAGCAGCGTCGTGATCTTGATCATGTCGGGCTCTCTGGATTAGGCGGCGCGTTCCATGCGGGCCGGGGCGTCGCGGGAGATGGTGCCCGCGGGCGGGTTCTGGTTGAGCTCGCCCGAGAGCATGGAGAAGCCGTGGGTGAACATGCCGATCGCAACGCCGCCGACGCCGAGGATGAGCAGGGCGGCGGCGCCGAACTCGGTGGCGGTGATGCCGGGGATGAGGACGGCGCGGCGCGGGTTGTTGGGGTCGTAGGCGACCTGGATCGGGGTGCCGTTGGCGTACTCCTGGGCCATGGTCTCGGCGGAACCGCCAACGCGGAGGAGCATGGAGAGGTTCTTGCCGTAGAAGGTCAGGCGGTCGCCGACCTTCCAGTCGGTGCCGATCTGGTAGGTGTAGTCGAGCTCGAGGTCGTCGATGAAGGGGTTGGCGTCGGAGGCGACGACCTGCGCGTGGCGGACGTACCCGTTGGCGCGGGGCCAGTCGGAGCTGACGGCCTGGGTGATCACGGTGTCGGTGACGTTCCAGACGACGACGCCGAGCGCGATCGCGACGAGCATCGAGACGACGGCACGGGTGAGCCGCATGGGGTTCATGGAGTCCCTCCGGGAGGGGCGCGCACGACGCCCCGACGCTGAACATCGGAAACCGGCGGGCGTGTGGGTATGGGGTTTCCGGGGGCGCGGGGGAAGCGATGCCGCTCGTGCGGGCTGGGGCGCGGCGGGGCGGGGCGGGCGTCCGGGAACCACCGGACCGCGAGGAGATCGGCCGGGCGGGGCGCCGAGGTCAGGGCCATACCGGGCGAGCGGTCGCGCGGGTCATTTCGCGGGCTGGACGAATCGCCGGGGTGGCGCGGCTCCGGATCGCCGGCGTCAGGTCAGCGTGCGGCCGCGTCCGCGTCGCCTGAAGCGATCGGTCATCGGCTCGCGATGGAAGTGTGACGGGCTGGCGGGGATCGACGCCGCGCCGTGAGGGCGGTCAGGGCGCGATGACGTAGTAGTAGCGGTTGGCGTTTGTGCCGCGTTGGAAGAGGCCGGTGGCGAGGTCGCCGTCGTCGAAGAGGGCGTCCACCTCGGTCATGACGGCGTCGCCCGGGGTGTCGGCGGCGTCGAAGACGACGCCGATGGCGGAGGTGAAGCCGTTGTCGAGGAACTCGGTGTCCCACTCGCCGCCGAGGGGGGTGCCGTTCTCGAACTCGGAGGCGTCCACGTACTCGTCGAAGCCTGCGGGGAGGACGCCGGTGGAGCCGTCCTCGAGGTAGAGGCCGGTCTTGGCCTGGTACATCTCCGCGGCCTTGGCCATGTTCTTGAGGCTGGAGACGAAGGCGCCTTCGCGTGATTGCCGGACGGCGTCGCCGAAGGCGGGCACGACGATCGCCGCGAGGATCCCGAGGATCACGACCACGATCAGGATCTCGACGAGGGTGAACCCTCGGCGTGCGGGCGTTCGTCGCATGCGGTCCTCCTGCCAGCGAACCGGCATCGATCATGCCGATCCGCGAAGGCGTGATGCCAGCGGATCGCGACACAAACGCGGTTCGCGGGCGGGCGGCGCGGGTCGGGGGAGGGCTCGGCGTTCTCGGGCGTGGCGGTCAACCCGGGGCGGGGGCGGCCCGTACCATGCGTCAGCGGCGTGCCGACGGGGTCGGTGTGCCCCCGGCGGGCGTGCCTGGAGCGCGGGCGGCCCGGTTGCAGGCGATTCCCCCTGAGACGAGGAGACGGAACCGATGACTTTGATTTCTCGCGTGTCGCTGCTGGCGATGTCGCTGCTGATCGCGTCGCTGACGCCCCAGGCCCGGGCCCAGGAGGGCAGCGCCGCAACCGAGACGGAGCAGTACGTGCACGTTTTGATGAAGACTTCGATGGGGAACATGTACATCGCGCTGGACGCTCAGAACGCGCCGATCTCGACGGAGAACTTCCTGCGGTATGTGGACGCCGGGAAGTACGACGGGACGGTGTTCCACCGGGTCATCCCGACGTTCATGATCCAGGGCGGCGGGTTCGAGCCCGACGGGACGCAGCGCGAGACGTTCGACCCGATCAAGAACGAGTGGCAGAACGGGCTGAAGAACGAGCGGGGCACGATCGCGATGGCGCGGACGAGCAACCCGGACTCGGCGACGTCGCAGTTCTTCATCAATGTGGTGGATAACGCGATGCTCGACGTGGCCCGGCCGCAGACGGGCGGGGCGGCGTACGCGGTGTTCGGGAAGGTCGTGGGGGGCATGGAGGTCGCCGACGCGATCCGCAACGTGCAGACGACGGCGAAGCGCGGCATGCGTGACTGGCCCGTCGAGGACGTGATGATCACCGAGGTCCGGCGGTTGTCGGACGCGGAGGTCGCGGACCTCGCGAACCAGATGAAGCGGGACCAGGTCGCGGCGCTGGAGGCGAAGATCGAGGCGACGCGGGCCGAACTCGAGGCGATGGAGGCCGAGTGCGAGGAGCTCAAGAGCGAGCTTTCCGAGGGCTGAGAATCGTTCTCAATGAAATGTGAACCCCGCGGGCACGTTCGGCGCTCGCGGGGTTTCTTTTTGCGCGTGGTGAGCGCGGGGAAGGTCCGACAACCGGTTTTTTTGCTGTGGGCCCGGCGCGCGGGTGCCGGGTCTGCAATCGCGGGGCATCGTTTTCCGAAGAACCCAACGAGGACGAACCCACCGATGCCCGACGACGCTGCCGCCATTCCGACTCATGCCGACGCCCGCCCGCGGGCGTGCTGCCCGACGTGCCGGAAGAGCGCGGACCGGTTGCACCGGGTGCGTGTGCGTTGGGGGCAGCCCTGGGTGGCGGCGTGCGCGTTGTGCGCGGCGCGGCTGCTGGAGCGTGACGCGGCGGTGGTGTACGGCGGGCTGGTGCACCGGGGGTCGCGTCGGATGCGTCGTCGCCGCGCGGGGTGAGATGATTGACGGATGAAAGAGAAAGGCCCGAGCGACGGTGAATCGCCCGGGCCTTCTTCGGTGGTTGAGGTTGCTCGCGTGCGTCCGCCGTCGCGGATGTGATTCGAGGGCAGCCCGTCCTTGGGTTCTGCCCAACCGTCCTTGGTTGAATCTCAGGGGCCACCTACCCCGCGCTGTTGAGCTCGCTCGATTTGGGCCGCGGCGAACCGTGCCGGGCCAATCGCCGCCGCGGGGCTTTCGCCCTGCTCGGCGTCACTCTCTCATCCCGCCGGCGCTGCGGAGCGCCGCGTCATCCGTCCGTGCGGGCCCGCCGCTGGGCGGCGAGCGAGCCCATCTGCTCGATCATCTGATCGAACCGCGCGTTCCAGCCCTCGCGCGGGTGAATCTCCAGTCTGTCGCCCACGCCCAGGACAATCACCTCGCGCGGGAGCTTGAGCCTGTCGATCTGCCAGGCGGGCAGGCGGACGCGGTGATTCGCGTCCAGCTCGAGGGTCTCGGTCAGGGAGAGCACGGCCTGGTCGAGGGCGACTTCCTGATCGTCGGGGAAGAGCGAGGGGCTCTGCCGACCGGCCTGGTACAGCTCGTCGAAGGTCTTCTGGGGGTAGAGCCTGAGCGTGGCGCCCGGGAACCAGGGGACGGCCATCCAGGTGGGCCCGTCGACCGCGGGGTTCCACCGCGCCCGGAACTTGGCCGGCAATGCCAGACGCTGCTTCGCGTCGATAATCGCCTCGGCGTGTCCGGTGAAGGGCAAGTGGTGAAGTCCCCGTCGTGGTCATCCGTGGGATTATGTGGGCAAGCATGGGAATTCGCAAGAGACCGCGGGTGTGGATTCGTGCGCACGATCCGAAAAGAATGCGAACAGCACGGCGATGCATCGCGGATCGGATGGCCGAAACCCGCATCGCATCGGGACTTGGGCGTCCGCGGCAGTCCTTGCGCCGGGACGTAAAAAAAGTGCGAACTGTGCGTGATGGCCCGAGGCGTTCTGCGCTCCTCCCGCGAATTCGCCGATCAGAATGGGGACCACCCCGGGAGACCCCCCGAATCACATGGCCGACGAGGCGCTCGCCAACCAGGACCCGGTGCTCCAGGCGGCACTGGGGATGCTCCCCGAGGGGCGTTTCTTGATGACCGCGGCCCACGACGGGCAGCGGGCGGGGGTGCGGCTGCGCAGCGTGCAGCGGTGCGCCGACGACCCGATCCTGCTCGCGGTGGCGTCACGCAAGGGGCACGCGATCGACCCGCTGATCCGCGACAGCCGGGCGTTCGCGATCTGCCTGGTGGACGCGGGCGACCGATTGCTGGACCGGACGTTCCCGCCCGCCGAGGCGGGCCCCGAGCCCGACGAGGGCGAGGGCGACGACCCGTTTGTCGCGATCCCGACGGTGGAGCTCGTGACGGGGTCGCCGATCATGACGCGGTGCATCGCGGCGTTCGACTGCGAGGTGGTGCGTCACTTCGACCTGGAAGCCGACCACGAGCTGTTCGTGGGCCAGGTGCTGGGCGTCAAGATCTTCCGCGACGCCTGAGTCAGAGCGCGATAAATGGCAGCGGTCTGGGTGCCACGGCTTGTCTCGCAAGCCGTGCCCGATTCGCACGGGTTGCCCTTCGGGTCAACCCGTGGCACCCCGGTTGCCGCCCGCGAAGGAGCGTTTCGCACGGGCGCTGAGCAACTTGCGCGCGTGGTAGGCGAGCTTGTCATCGAAGGCGGACTCGCTGAACCGCTCGGCGTTGCGCCGGCAGGCGTCCGGGTTGCTCGGGCAGGCGCGGGCGGCGGCGGTGATGGCGTCGGGCGTCGGCTCGTCGAAGAACGACCCGGTCCGGCCCTCGATGACGGAGTCGAGCGCGCCGCCCTTTCGGCGCGCAACGACGGGGCAGCCGCACGCCTGGGCTTCGACGGCGGTGATGCCGAAGTCCTCGACCTGCGGGAAGAGCATGAGCCGCGCGCGGCGGTAGAGGTCGCGCAGGGCGTCGCCGCGGACGTGCCCGAGGAATTCGATGTGGTCTTTGCCCGATGCGTGGCGGCGGAGGGCGTCGAGCTGCGAGCCGTCGCCCGCGATGAGCAGGCGTTTCCCGGCATGCACGGCGGCGTCGATCGCGAGGTCCACGCGTTTGTAGGGCTCGAGCGCTGTCACGATGAGCCAGTGCTCGCCGCGCTCGGACTCGTCCCCGGGCGTGAAGAAGCCGGTGCGGACGGGCGGGTGGACGACGTGTGCGTCACGGTTGTACGCGCGTCGGATCTCG
This sequence comes from Phycisphaerales bacterium, assembly GCA_040219655.1. Classification (GTDB taxonomy): domain Bacteria; phylum Planctomycetota; class Phycisphaerae; order Phycisphaerales; family UBA1924; genus BQJQ01. The sequence goes on from JAVJSB010000001.1 coordinate 652,200, forward strand.
TGGGCGGTGTGGCTGGAGTTTGCGAGGAAGGCGGTGACGTGCTCGCTTGTGCGCGCGTCCCAGCGGCGGAGTGATTCGCCGAAGAGGGCGAGGCCGGCGCGGCGGAGGGCGCTGCCCTTGGCGTATTGCTTGCGCTGCGACCAGAGGTATCGCGCGGGCGTGTGGCAATAGCACAGGTGTGGCACGCCCGGGGGCGTCTCGATGCCTTTGACGGCGGCGGACGACGTGCTGATGAGCAGGTCGATCGGCGTGCGCGCGTGCTCCTCGGCGAGCTTGCGCGAGAGCTCGCGCACCGCGGCGGGGTAGCGCGCGAGCAGGACGCGGCGCCACGCGTCCGGGTGGCGGCTCAGCCGGCTCACGACCTTGGGCATCGCGTCGATCGCGGGCGTGAGGGGGCGACCGGTGTCGAACATCGTGAAGAGCGGGGCGGGGTCGGCGGTTTGCCGGGCGAGCTGGCAGATGCGGTCGAGGACGAGCTCACCGCCGCGCAGGCCGACGAGCCAGTCGTGGGCGACGGCGAGGCGGGCGCCGGGGTCGATCAGGCCCGGGGCGACGGCGCTCGTCATGGCGCTGGCGGTGGTCGAGCTGGGGGCGGGATCTACCATCGGCGGGGGATCGGTCCGGAGTCTGGGAGGATACGTCGTGACCAGTGAACCACAGACGCGGACGGCTGCCAACAGGCTTGGCCTGGATTACGCGGCGGAAGCGGAGCGGATGGGCCCGCCCGTCGTCCCGATCATCGACGGGCACGCGCACATCAATGGTTCTCGGGCCGCCGCGGTGTGGAAGCGGGCTGCGGAAGCGTTCGGCGTCACGCGTGTGTACTCGCAGACGCAGCTCGCCCAAGCGGCGGCGGTGCGGGACGTGCTGGGCGACATGATCCGGTTCGTCGCGATCCCGGAGTACATGGCCGAGGACCGGCTGTACGCGCAGACCCAGGGGTTCTACGACAACCTCGAGCCGTGGTACAACGGGTTCGGTGCGCGGATGCTGAAGTTCTGGAACGCGCCGCGGCTGCGCGACTTCGTCGAGGAGTCGGGCGGCGACCCGGTCGAGCTGTCGCGGTTCGATTCGGAGTGGCGCCTGAAGATTGCCTTCCGCGCCAAAGAGCTGGGCATGAACCTGATGGTGCACGTCGCGGACCCGGACACGTGGTTCGAGACGAAGTACGCCGACGCGTCGCGGTACGGGACGAAGCGGGGGCAGTACGAGTCATTGCACCGGCTCCTGGAGCAGACGGGGATGCGGTGCCTGGCGGCGCACATGGGGGGGTGGCCCGAGGATTTGGGGTTCCTGCGCGAGCTGCTGGCGCGGCACCCGCTGATGGTGCTGGACACGAGCGCGACGAAGTGGATGGTCCGCGAGCTGAGCAAGCACCCGCGCGCCGAGCTGCTGGCGTTTCTCGAAGAGCACGCCGGGCGGATCGTCTTCGGGTCGGACATCGTGACGCACGACGACCACCTGGAAGCGACGGACCCGGACGACCCGAAATTCGGCGCGCAGCTGGCGAACTCGGAATCCGAGGCGTTCGACCTGTACGCGTCGCGGTACTGGGCGCTGCGGGCGATGTTCGAGACGGGCTACGACGGCGAGAGCGCGATCGCGGACCCGGACCTGGCGATGGTGGACCCCGAGAAGCACGACGCGATGAGCGCGCCGAGGCTGAGCGGGAAGTCGCTGCCGGGCGAGGTGCTCAGCGTGCTCTACCGCGGGGCGGCGGAGGGGTCGTTGGAGAAGTGGTATTCGGAGGGGTGAGCGGGATTCGCCCGACCTCGGATTGCCCTGTCGTGACGGACTGTCTGTCGGTGCCCGCCTTCGATCCGGGGGACGAAGGCGGCGGTGGTGGTCGCGTCGTGCTTCGCCCTTCGGGTCGAAGCACGGCACCGGGCCGCGCAAGAGCCGCCGGCGCGAGGCAGGGGATTCCTCTCGCTCACGCGAGGGGGCTCGTTATCCGGAGGACTCCAACGTGTGCCGTGGAGACGACGAAGTCTTCTCCACGCGTTGGGGATTGCGGCCGGGAGAATATGATCGTGGAGAAGCCGAGGACGGCGTCTCCACGGCGGCGGAGGGGTCGTTGGAGGCGTGGTGTTCGGAGGAGTAACGGACAGGATGAAGCGGGCCACTCGGAGAGAATTCCTGATGGATTGGGTTCCGATCACGATCGCCGTGACCGGCGCTCTCGTGACGGTTCTCTTTTACTTGGTTCGCTTCCAAGAAAATGCCACATTCGCGCCGGCATACGCCTTGATCGCACTCTGCGTTGCGAGCTTGGGAGGATTGTCTGGCGCGGTGATCGCTGCACGTACCGTGCGTCCGCGCGACGACGACACACGCGGCGGGATCGCGTTCCGATTTGGTCTGGCGTCCGCGAGCGTCGCATTCGCAGTGACGTCGCTGTTGCTCCCGTTTCTTGAAACCACTCCGGGCTAGAGCTCCGGCGTGCGGTTCAGCACGGGCTCGGCGAAGCGTGCGAGCGCTTGGGCGCGGGTGCGGATGTTGGCGGCGGCTTCGTCGTCGCGCTGGGCTTTGAAGCGGAGGGTGAGCTCGCTCGGGCCGAGGAGGTCGCGGAAGCGGTCGGTGGAGCGTGTGAGGCGCATGGTGGCGCCCTTGACGCCGCCGGCGAAGTTGTCGGAGCCGGGGGCCCATCCGGGCTGGAGGAAGCCGGCGCCGTCGTAGATGCCGATCTCTCCGCGGGCGAGGATGATGTAGCGGACGGTGCAGCTGGCGGCGGTGGATTCGATGGGGGTGCGTCCGGGCTTGGGGCGGACGAACATGCGGAGGTGGACGATCTGGCCTTCGACTTCGCCCCACTCGCCGCCGGGCGCGAAGAGCTTGGCGAGGTCTTCGTCGCTCAGGTCGGTGAGGTAGACGTCGGCGGTGTTCTTGTCGTCGTTGGTGTATGCCTGGACGTCGAACTCGGGGGCGAGCTTGACGGGCGAGGAGACGGAGAGGACTTCGCCCTTTCCGGCGGAGCCGAAGCCGCCGAGGGTGCAGGCGGGGAGCAGGGTGAGCGGGAGGCAGGCGAGGGCGGCGATGGCGTTGCGGGGGGTCATGGCCGCACGATACCGGCTTGGCGCGGCGTGTGGCGTGGTGGGAGGTTGGGATTGAGGAACAGCGTTGGGGATCCGTGCGGACCGGGTATCCTGAGCATGGGCACACCTCGTGGGGGCGAGTCAGGAGGCGGACCATGGCGAGGTTGTTGAATGCGGTGCTGACGATCTGCGTGGCGGGGGCCGCGGCGGGATCGGCGATGGGGCAGGCGTCGGACCCGGCGCTGGACCCGAGCTATCAGCCCGATCCAAACGCGGACCCGAACGCGCCGGCGACGAATCCCGCGGCGACGCCCGCGACGACCGGTTCGCCCGCGGTGGTGACGCCGCAGACGGGCGCGCCGCAGCCCGCGACGACGGGTCAGCCCGCGACGACGGGGCAGCCCGCGACGACGGGGCAGCCCGGGGTGCACCCGGCGACGGTGACGACCCCCGTGGATCCGCAGGACCAGGTGATGGTGGCGCCGCCGCCGGGCTGGCAGCTGGCGCGGCCGGTGTATCTGAATGGGCGCTTGTACTACGCGGTGCACGACGCGGACGCGTACCTGCAGCAGGCGGGGTGGCGGTACCGCCCGGTGGTGCACTCCAAGGCGCAGACGGGGTTCCGGTTCGATCTGATTCTGGTGCCGGGCGGGCGCGCGAGCGCGACGCGCTCGACGATCGCGCGGAACGGGTCGGGCATCTCGATCGATACGGGGCTGGGCGTGCGCACGGGGATCGGCGTCGGGATCGACCCGTGGATCTGGGGCACGCGGTACGTGACGAACAGCGGGGCGCGGTACGTGGGCCCGATCGACGGGCAGTTGAGCCCGGGGTACGCCCCGCCGGTGCCCGAGCCCGAGCCGGTCGTGCTGACGCTGGAAGAGCAGGCGGGGCTCGAGCTGGGGTACGGGGATGCCGAGCGGGCGATCGCGCTCTATCGAGAGCATCTCGATGAGGACCCGGAGGACATGGGGGCGGTTCGGGGGCTCGGCGTGGCGCTGCTGGCGGCGGACCGGCCCGAGGACGCGGTCGCGACGATCCGGTACGCGTACGTCACGGACCCGAGCCTGGCGGGGTCGCCCTTGGGCACCTGGATCGGGGGGGATTCAGCCCGGGATGTGCGGAAGCTGGTGAACGACGCGGTTCGGCACGCGAACAAGGTGGAGTCGGCGTCGGCGTGGCTGGCGGTGGCGGTGCTGATGCAGGCCGAGGGGCGGGTGGTCCCCGCGGAGAAGATGCTGGAGCGGGCGGCGGAGCTGGGGCTCGACCTGGAGGTCGCCCGGGCGATGCGGGGGGCGCTGATCCAGCGGTGAGGGGCCCGCGGGAGGCAAATCCCGCGCGGGGGCCCGTTTCCCCAAGGACATCTGAGGTCTAGAGTTGAGGCCCGGCCCGTCCCACAGTGGGGCGTGGGCTGGGGCACAACGTGAACCGATTGAACCACCCTCGGACCGGCGTCTGGCCGCGCTGGGAATGCTGGGGGTGGGAGGTGGAGACCGGATGGCCAAAAAAGAAGTCATTGACCAGTTCAAGATCATGGCCCCGGGTGGGCAGGCGACGCCTGCGCCGCCGTTGGGTCCTGTTCTCGGTGCCAAGGGTGTGAACCCGGGGCAGTTCATCCAGCAGTTCAACGCGGCGACGGGGCAGCTCAACGGCAAGGTCGTGGGTTGCGTCGTCACGGTGTTCAACGACCGGAGCTTCTCGTTCGAGATCAAGTCGAGCCCGGCGAGCGTCCTGATCAAGGAAGCCGCGGGGATCCAGAAGGGTTCGGGTGTTCCCCACACCGAGAAAGTTGGGAAGATCTCGAAGGACCAGGTCCGGAAGATCGCGGAAGAGAAGATGGCGGACCTGAACTCGGGTTCGGTCGAGTCGGCCATGCTGGTGATCGAAGGAACCGCGCGCTCGATGGGCGTGACGGTGGAGGGCTGAATCATGGCGAAGCTGAGCAAGCGGGCTCGGGCGAACGCCGAGAAGGCCCCGAGCGAACCGATGGATCCGATGGCGGCGTTCCAGACGCTCAAGGCGTTCAAGGCGCCGAAGTTCGACCAGTCGGTCGAGGTCGTCATGCACCTGGGCATCGACACGAAGCACGCGGATCAGCAGATCCGCGGTTCGGTGAGCCTGCCCAAGGGCATCGGCAAGGCGAAGAAGGTGATCGCGTTCTGCCAGCCCGACGTCGTGAAGGCGGCGAAGGAAGCGGGCGCCGTCGAGGCCGGCGGCGAGGACCTGGTGCAGAAGATCGAGGGCGGGTGGTTCGACTTTGAGGTCGCGATCGCGAGCCCCGACATGATGCGTGTGCTGTCCAAGCTGGGCAAGGTGCTGGGCCCGAAGGGCCTGATGCCGAGCCCGAAGAACGGGACGGTGACGCCGAAGGTCGCCGAGGCGGTCGGCGAGTTCGCCGCGGGCAAGGTGGAGTACCGGGCCGACAAGGGCGGGAACATCCACGCGATCATCGGGAAGATGAGCTTCGACCCGGCGGACCTCGTGGAGAACTTCGAGCACTTCGTCGGGACGATCGAGAAGCAGCGTCCGACGACCGTCAAGGGCGAGTACGTGAAGAGCGTGACGGTGAGCGGCACCATGACCCCGGGCGTGCGGATCATCCGCGCGGCGGCGGCGGCAGAGAGCTGAGGAGGAACCCATGTCCAAGGCAGTCAAAGAAATGCTGATGCAGGACTACCGGGATCGCCTCGGTGACCTGGACGAGGCGGTCGTGGTCTCGCTGCGCGGGATCGACGCGAACTCGAACAACGCGATCCGCAACGGGCTGCGCAAGAAGGACATCCGCGTGTCCATCGTGCGCAACAAGCTCTTCGCGCAGACGTTCGCGGACAGCAAGCTCGGCGAGCTGGGCCCGGTGCTGACCGGCGCGAACGCGCTGGCGTACGGCGCCGAGTCGGTCGTCGAGGTGGCGCGTGAGTTCGTCGAGCTTCTCAAGGAGTACCCGGACATCGAGCTCAAGGGCGCGGTGCTGGACGGGGAGCTTTACGCGGGCGACGAGGGCGTGAAGCGTCTGAGCAAGTTCCCGACGCGCGACGAGGCGATCGCGCAGGACGTGGCGTTGATCCTCGGTCCTGGGCAGAAGCTCCTGGGCGCCGTCAAGGGCCCGGGGTCGAACCTGGTCGGGATCGTCAAGGCGATCGAGAAGAAGCTCGAGGACGGCGAGACGATCAGCAAGGTCGGGTGAGCCGCGCGTTTCGAATGCATCGTCCGCGGGAGCGCGGGCGTTTCGGCGCCATGGTCGGCGCGTACCAGACAACCCGTGATCGTCCGACTGGCCCCTGCAGCGCGAGAGCGTGGGGTTAAAGAGCCGAGCGGTTCGGCCCCTCTCGGACGAGCGAGTGAGCCCGCGGTTGAAATCGTGGGCGTTGAGACAGGAGTTGGACCATGTCCGACGAAGCAACGAAGACGTTTGACGCGAAGATCACCAAGCTCGGCGACGAGCTGGCCGGCCTGACCCTCAAGGAGGCGGTCGACCTGGGTGATTACATGAAGGAGACCTACGGCATCGAGGCTGCGGCCGGCGGTGGCGTGGTGATGGCGGCGGCGGGCGGGGACGCCGGCGGCGCTGCCGAGGAAGAGAAGTCCTCGTTCGACGTGGTCCTGAAGGGCGACGGCGGGAACAAGATCCAGGTGATCAAGGCGGTCCGCGAGATCACGGGTCTTGGGCTCAAGGAAGCCAAGGAGATGGTGGAGTCCAAGGGCAAGGTCAAGGAAGGCGTGGGCAAGGACGAAGCCGAGGACGTCAAGAAGAAGCTCGAAGAGGCCGGTGCCGAGGTCGAGCTCGCCTGATTTCTGTAAGTGTCTATGAATCAAGGGGTTCCCGGGAAGCCGGGGGCCTCTTTTTGCCCGTTGGACGCGGGGTTGGCGGGCGGCCTAGGATAGTTGGCACGGGAATTGAGCGGCGCTGAGGTTGCATGACGCAAGTTGGCCGAAGGTCACCATCACTGTTGACCGGCGCTTGCGTGCCCTGTATGGGCACGGGGGCGCGGATGGCGGCGTTCGTGCGCGCTTCCAGCGGTCGGATCGGCACGCCGCACGGTGGTTCATCAAACATTCGCACGCTTGGCGCGACGGTTCTAGGCCGTCGGCGTTGAGGGTGCATTACTGCGCGAGGTAGGGAATGGCTCAGAGGACGCTGCGCGACCAGGCCCGGGAGCGGACGGTTCGCAACTTCGTGAAGCGTGGGGACGCGCTGGACGTGCCGGACCTGACCGAGGTTCAGCGCCGGGCGTACGACCGGTTCCTGCAGCACGGCAAGGGCCCGCAGGAGCGCGACACCCAGATCGGTCTCGAGGCGCTGATGCGCGAGGTCTTCCCGATCGAGTCGTACGACGAGACGATGAAGCTCGAGTACCTGTGGTACGACCTGGACGAGCCGCGGTACACGCCCGACGAGTGCCGCGAGCTTCGTCTGACGTACGCCCGCCCGTTCAAGCTCTGCCTGCGTCTGCAGCGTGAGACGCACGGGGATCTGCCGGAAGAGGAGATCTACCTGGGCGAGTTCCCGATCATGATGGGTGGCGGCGAGTTCGTGGTGAACGGTGCCGAGCGCGTGATCGTGAACCAGCTGCACCGTTCGCCGGGCGTGGACTTCTCGATCGTGTCGTCGGAGGGCGACCGCCCGCTGCACTCGGCGCGGATCATCCCGGAGCGTGGCAGCTGGATCGAGCTGGAGGTGACGAAGAAGGACGTGCTGGCGATGCGGATCGACCAGTCGACGAAGCTGGCCGCGACGACGTTCCTGCGTTGCCTGGATGAGTCGGTCGCCTCGACGGACGCCGTGATCAGCCTCTTCTACGAGGTGACGGAGATCAAGTCGGCGGACGTGCACCCGGAGGACTGGGCGGCCGAGTCGATCATCGACACGGAGACGGGCGAGGAGCTCGTGCACGTGGGCTGCCAGATCGGCGAGGAGCAGGCGGAAGCGATCAAGAACAGCTCGCTCAAGAAGCTGCGGGTGATCCAGAACCCGTCGGACTCGCTGATCCTGAACACGATCGCAGAGGAGAAGCTCGAGCAGTTCGACGACGTGCCGGGGGTCGAGAGCGATTACGAGCGGGCGCTGCTGAAGGTGTACACGCGTCTGCGTCCGGGCAACCCGCCGCAGGTGGAGAAGGCGCGTCAGCTCTTTCACGAGAAGTTCTTCGACGACAACCGCTACCGCCTGGGCAAGGTCGGTCGGTTCCGCATCAACCGCAAGTTCGACATGGACACGCCGGATGACCTGATGTTCATCACGGGCGAGGACTTCCTGCGCGTTGTGCAGTACATGCTCGATCTGCGGTCGAACCGCGTCGATCCGGACACGGGTCGCCCGGTGGCGCAGGTGGACGACATCGACCACCTGGGCAACCGTCGCCTGCGCACGCTCGACGAGCTGGCGGTCGATGAGATCCGCAAGGGCCTGCTGAAGCTGCGCCGGACGGTGCAGGAACGGATGAGCGTGAAGGACCCGGAGGAGGTCACAAAGATCGCGGACCTGGTGAACTCGAAGTCCATCAGCAGCGCGATCGACTTCTTCTTCGGGCGGAGCGAGCTCTCGCAGGTCGTGGACCAGACGAACCCGCTGAGCACGCTGGTGCACGAGCGTCGTTTGTCGGCGCTCGGGCCGGGCGGTCTGAACCGCAAGCGAGCGGGGTTTGAGGTGCGCGACGTGCACATCTCGCACTACGGGCGTGTCTGCCCGATCGAGACGCCCGAAGGCACGAACATCGGTCTGATCGTGTCGCTCGGTATTTTCTCGAGCGTGGACGAGTTCGGGTTCCTGCGGACGCCGTACCGCGAGGTGAAGGGCGGCAAGGCGACGGGGAAGATCCACCAACTGCGCGCCGACGAGGAGATCCGCTCGGTGCTCGCGCCGATGGACACGATGACGCCCGACGGGGAGATCCCCGAGGGGATGGTGCTGGCGCGGGTGGACGGCGAGCTCACGGAGGTGCACTCGAGCGAGGTCCAGTTCATGGACGTCTCGCCGCGCCAGATCGTGGGCATCTCGGCGTCGCTGATCCCGTTCCTCGAGCACGACGACGCGAACCGGGCGTTGATGGGCTCGAACATGCAGCGCCAGGCGGTGCCGCTCGTGAAGATCGACCCGCCGTGCGTGGCGACGGGCATGGAGTGGTCGGTCGGGATGAACTCGGGCATGATCGTCAAGGCGAAGCGTGCCGGGACGGTGACGGCGTCGGACGCGCGCCGGATCGTGATCGACAACGCCGACGAGTACGTGCTTCGGAAGTTCGTCGGGCTCAACGAGCGGACGTGCCAGAACCAGAAGCCGATCGTGAAGGTCGGGCAGAAGGTCGAGGCGGGTCAGGTGATCGCCGACGGCGCGAGCACGCAGCAGGGCCAGCTCGCGATCGGGAAGAACGCGCTGGTCGCGTTCAACACGTTCGACGGGTACAACTTCGAGGACGCGATCGTGATCTCGGAGCGTCTCGTGAAGGACGACGCGTTCACGAGCATCCACATCGACTCGTTCGACGTGGAGGTCCGCGAGACGAAGCTCGGGCGTGAGGAGTTCACGCGGGACATCCCGAACGTCTCGGAGAAGATGCTCCGGAACCTGGACGAGGCGGGCGTGATCCGCGTCGGGGCGCGCGTGGGCCCGGGCGACATCCTGGTCGGCAAGGTCAGCCCCAAGAGCAAGACCGAGCTGACGCCCGAAGAGAAGCTGCTGCACGCGATCTTCGGTCGCGCCGGCGAGGACGTGAAGAATGACTCGCTGGAGGTCCCGTCGGGCGTGGACGGCATCGTCATCGGGACGAAGAAGTTCAGCCGCCGGGCGCACATGTCGGACGCCCAGAAGAAGGAGCTGAAGGCGCAGATCGAGGCGTACGAGGCGGAGCAGGACGCCGAGGCGATCAAGCTCTTCAAGGAGATGTGCGACGCGATCAACGCGGCGACGGGCACCGAGATGGTGGACCCGATGACGCGTCAGAAGGTCGGTGCCTCGGACATCCCGGAAGTCATTCTCGAGCAGATCAAGACGTTCAACTCGAAGTGGATCAAGGGCTCGAAGGAGACCAAGGAAACCGCCGAGACGATCAAGAACCAGTTCTGGCCGCGCATCGAGGCGGTCGAGGTGGAGAAGCAGCGGCGCGTGGCGCACATGAAGCGCGGCGACGAGCTGCCGTCCGGCGTGCTCGAGATGGTCAAGGTCTACGTCGCCACGAAGCGCACGCTTTCGGCGGGCGACAAGATGGCTGGCCGCCACGGGAACAAGGGCGTGATCGCCCGCGTGGTGCCCGAAGAGGACATGCCGTTCATGGACGACGGCACCCCGGTGGATGTCATGCTCAACCCGCTGGGCGTGCCCAGCCGCATGAACGTGGGGCAGATCCTCGAGACCCACCTCGGCTGGGCGGCGCAGGTCCTGGGCTTCCAGGCCGTGACACCCGTGTTTGACGGGTGCACCGAGGACGAGATCCACGCGGCGGTCGCGGAGGCGAACGAGCACTGCAAGAAGCGTTGGGCCGAGTGCGAGGAGGCGGGCACGTGGCCGCACCCGCGCGAGCTGCTCGCGGAGATGCCCGCCGGCGGCAAGATCCAGCTGTACGACGGGCGCACGGGCGAGGCGTTCAACCAGCGGACGACCGTCGGGTTCATGTACCTGCTCAAGCTGCACCACCTCGTGGATGACAAGATCCACGCGCGTGCCACGGGGCCGTACTCGCTGATCACGCAGCAGCCCCTGGGCGGCAAGGCCCGCACGGGCGGGCAGCGGTTCGGCGAGATGGAGGTCTGGGCGCTCGAGGCGTACGGGGCGGCGTACATCCTGCAGGAACTGCTGACGGTGAAGTCGGACGACGTCGAGGGGCGGACCAAGATCTACGAGTCGATGGTGCGTGGCACCAATGTGCTCGAGGCGGGGATGCCCGTGGCGTTCGACGTGCTGTGCAACGAGCTCAAGGGGCTCGGGATGAACATCACGATGGAGAAGAAGCAGCTCGAGGGCGGCAGTCTTCTCTGAATCGCGATTGATTGAAACTCACGGCCCGCACCCTCGGGTGCGGTTCGCAAGACAGAACAAACCTTCGGTTCGATGCGGTGAACCGAGGAAGGTGAAAGCTCATGGCTGAGAGCGTGTACGAGCGGGTCAACGATTTCACGGCGGTCAAGGTGACGCTCGCGTCGCCCAACGACATCCGCGCGTGGTCGTACGGCGAGGTCAAGAAGCCCGAGACCATCAACTACCGCACCTACCGCCCGGAGAAGGACGGTCTGTTCTGTGAGCGGATCTTCGGGCCCGAACGCGACTACGAGTGCGCGTGCGGCAAGTACCGCGGGACCAAGTACAAGGGCATCATCTGCGACCGGTGCGGCGTGAAGGTGACGCACTCGCGCGTGCGGCGCAAGCGGATGGGCCATATCAACATGGCCTCGCCGATCGTGCACATCTGGTTTTTCAAGTCGATGCCGTCTCGGCTTGGAACGCTGCTGGGCATGAAGACGAGCGATCTCGAGAAGATCATCTACTACCAGGATTATGTGGTCACCAAGCCGGGCGACACCGAGCTGAAGTTCAAGCAGGTGCTGACCGAGGACGAGTACCGGGCGGCGGTCGAGCAGTACGGCAACGAGTTTACTGCTCTGATGGGCGCGGACTCGATCCGGACGCTCATCGAGATGCTCGATCTGGACGCCGAGGCCGAGGAGATCCGGGCGGAGCTCAAGGCGACGCGGTCGAAGCAGAAGACGAAGGACCTGGCCAAGCGGCTGAAGCTGGTGGAGTCGGTGCGTCATTCGGAGAACGACGCGGCGTGGCTGGTGATGGACGTGATCCCGGTGATCCCGCCGGACCTGCGCCCGCTGGTGCTGCTCGAGTCGGGCAACTTCGCGACGAGCGACCTGAACGAGCTGTACCGGCGCATCATCAACCGCAACAACCGGCTCAAAAAGCTGATGGACCTCAACGCCCCCGAGGTCATCATCCGTAACGAGAAGCGGATGCTGCAGCAGGCGGTCGATGCGCTCTTTGACAACAACCGCTGCCGCCGACCGGTGGTGGGGTCGTCGAACCGGGCGCTCAAGTCGCTGACGGACATGATCAAGGGCAAGCAGGGTCGGTTCCGCGAGAACCTGCTCGGCAAGCGCGTGGATTACTCGGCGCGTTCGGTCATCGTGGTCGGGCCGGAACTGAAGATCAACCAGTGCGGGCTGCCCAAGAAGATCGCGCTGGAGCTCTACCAGCCGTTCATTATTCGGAAGCTCAAGGAGCACGGGCTGGCGGACACGATCAAGAGCGCCAAGCGGATGCTCGAGCGTCGCGACCCCGAGGTGTGGGACATCCTCGAAGAGGTGATCTACCAGCACCCGGTGCTGCTGAACCGCGCGCCGACGCTCCACCGGATGGGCATCCAGGCGTTCGAGCCGGTGCTGGTGGAAGGCAACGCGATCAAGATCCACCCGCTGGTGTGCGGTGGGTTCAACGCGGACTTCGACGGCGACCAGATGGCGGTGCACCTGCCGCTGAGTGTCGAGGCCCAGGCCGAGGCGCACGTGCTGATGCTGAGCACGCACAACGTGTTCAGCCCGGCGAACGGCGCGCCGATCATCAGCGCGTCGCAGGACATCGTGATGGGTGTCTACTTCATCACGACGACGGTCGAGGACATCACGAGCACGGACCCGAACTCGGTCAAGCGCTTCAAGGATCCCCACGAGGCGATCCTGGCGTTCGAGCAGGGCAAGATCGGGATCCATGAGGCGATCATGGTGCGCCTCGACGGGTTCACCGAGGTCGTGAACAAGGAGCGCGGGCCGGTCGAGGCGATGCCGGAGAACCGGCGTCTGATCACGACGGTGGGGCGTGTGCTCTTCTCCGAGATCCTCGGCGAGGGGATGCCGTTCTACAACTGCGCGATCGGCAAGAAGGGCTGCGCCCGCGTCATCGACGACACGTACGACTACTGCGGCCGCGCGGCGACGATCGACCTGCTGGACGCGATGAAGAACATCGGGTTCAAGCAGTCCACGCTCGCGGGGCTCAGCTTCGGCGTGACGGATCTCCGGATCCCGAAGGAGAAGCAGGCGATCATCGACGCCGCGGAGACGAAGGTGGCGCGCGTCGAGAAGAACTACGACCGGGGCATCATCACGGCCCGCGAGCGGTACAACCAGCTGCTGGACATCTGGTCGCACTGCTCGGAGGACCTGACGAAGAACCTGGTCGAGACGCTCAAGCTCGACCGGCGCCACGAGGACGGGTCGTACGCGGACATCGAGAAGGGCGAGGGCAAGAAGTTCCTCAACCCCGTGTACCTCATGTCCGACTCGGGCGCCCGCGGCAACATCTCGCAGATGAAGCAGCTCGCGGGCATGCGCGGCCTGATGGCCAAGCCCTCGGGCGAGATCATCGAGACGCCCATCCGGGCGAACTTCCGCGAGGGCCTGCACGTCCTGGAGTACTTCAGCTCGACGCACGGCGCCCGCAAGGGTCTGGCGGACACCGCGCTGAAGACCGCCGACTCGGGCTACCTGACGCGGAAGCTGTGCGACATCGCGCAGTCCGTCATCATCGGGGAGATCGACTGCGGCTCGAAGCGCGGCATCATCAAGCGCGCGATCTACAAGGGCGAGCAGGTGGACGTCCCGCTGAGCGATCAGGTGATCGGGCGCATCAGCGTCAACTCGATCGTGAACCCGGTGACGGACGAGACGATCGTGTCGTCCAACGAGATGATCACGCCCGAGGCGGCGCAGAAGATCGAGGACCTGGGCATCGACTCGGTCGTCGTCCGCTCGCCGCTGACGAGCGAGAGCACGTTCGGGTGCTCGGCGCTGGACTACGGGATGGATCTCTCGACGGGCAAGATGGTCGAGGAGGGCCTGGCGGTGGGCATCATCGCGGCCCAGTCGATCGGCGAGCCCGGCACGCAGCTGACGATGCGGACCTTCCACACGGGCGGGATCGGCACGCGCAACGTGTCGGAGACCGAGTACCGGGCGCTGAACGCCGGCACGGTCGAGCTGCGCGACCTGAACGAAGTCGCCGTGAAGGACGAGGACGGCAACGACTGCCTCGTCTCGCTGAAGCGCAACGGCGAGATCGCGATCCTGGACGAGAAGGGGCGCGAGCTGGAGAAGACCAAGGTCGATTACGGCTCGTTCATCTACACCACGCCCGGGCAGACGGTGAAGCGCGGCGAGGTGCTCATGAAGTGGGACCCGCACCGCACGCCGATCCTGGCGGAGAAGTCGGGCACGGTCCAGTTCGTCGACATCGAGCTGGGGCAGACGGTGCGCGAGGAGGACGCGGGTCGCGGGCAGAAGGCGCTCGTGATCATCGAGCACAAGGGCGACCTGCACCCGCAGATCAACGTGGTGGACGAGCAGGGGAACATCCTCGACTTCCACTACCTGCCGGCGAAGGCGCGTCTGGAGATCAAGGACGGCGACACGATCGAGGCGGGGCAGATGCTCGCGCGTCAGCCGCGTGCGGCGGCGGGCTCGGCGGACATCGTCGGCGGCCTCCCGCGCGTCACCGAGATCTTCGAAGCGCGCAAGCCCAAGGACCCCGCCGTGATGGCGGAGATCTCGGGGCGCGTCGAGCTCCACTCCGACAAGCGCAAGGGCAAGATGACGATCCGCGTCATCTCGGACTCGGGCATCGAGAAGGACCACCACGTCCCGACGGACAAGGGCCTGCTCGTGCACACGGGCGACTTCGTGCAGGCGGGCGACCCGCTGACCGAGGGCCCGCTGGTGCCGCACGACATCCTTCGGATCAAGGGCGAGGAGTCGCTGTGGACGTACATGCTCGACGAGGTGCAGAACGTGTACCGCGCGCAGGGCGTGACGATCAACGACAAGCACATCGAGCTGATCCTGTCGCAGATGCTCCGGAAGGTGCGCGTGGAGAACCCGGGCGACACCGACCTGCTGCCGCACGAGGTGGTGGACAAGGTTGCGTTCCGTGCGAAGAACGCGGAGGTCGCGAAGCTGGCGCGGGTCGCCGAGGCGGGCGACACGAACCTGCGCGTGGGCGATCTCATCTCGCGTGACGAGCTGAAGGAAGCGAACGCGAAGGCGGAGGCCGAGGGCAAGGAGATCGCCAAGGCGAAGCGGGCGCGTCCCGCGACGGGGCGGACGCTGCTGCTGGGCATCACCAAGGCGTCGCTGCAGTCCGAGTCGTTCCTCTCGGGTGCTTCGTTCCAGGAGACGACGAAGGTGCTGACCGAGGCGTCGCTGCGTGGCGCGGAGGACCGCCTGATCGGGCTGAAGGAGAACGTGCTGCTGGGTCACCTGATCCCGGCGGGCACGGGGTTCCGCCCGTACCAGGAGATCCGCGTGCAGCCTCTGGTCGCGCCGGCGGAGATCGAGTCGGGCGACGACGCGATGTACGAGGAGGCCGCCCGGTCGGCCGAGGCGTACGGGGCGGACAGCGCCTCGGCACCGCAGGTTGAGATCAAGGACGTCATGATCGGCGGACGCACCGAGGCGGCCCCGGAGAACTGACACGGTCTGTTGTGGAACACCTCAACGCCGTCCCGCTCGCGGGGCGGCGTTTTTCGTGCCGTCAGCGCGTGCCGTGGAAGGTCCAGCGCTCCCAATCGGGCACGTAGTGGGGCCCGTTGTCGAGCCCGACGCTGCCGATCAGCGCCGGCGATTCGTGGACGAGCCAGCCGCGCTCGGAGCGCGTCGCGCCGACGCTGCCGTCGGCGCGGGCGGTGGCGGCAGCGCCGCCGTGACGGAAACTCGTGGTCGGCGCGCTGTTCGGTTTCCACCCGCGCCCGCGTGAGAACAGCTGCGGCGGGTCCAGCAGGGCGCTGTTCTTGAGCGTTCCCCACAGCACGATCATGGTGTCGCCGAACACGAACAGGTCGGTCGGGCGGTGGATCCCCGAGACGCGGACGCCCGGGAACGAGTCGATCCCATAGTGCTGGGAGGTGTCGGGCGTGAGGTAGTAGGCGTTGTACCCGTAGGTGCTGGTCCAGGCGTTGTCGGCGAGGTCGCCCTGGCGCGTGTACGAGCCGTCGCGCTGGCTCGGGCATTCGAAGACGGAGCGGTCGCCGGTCTGGGCGGCGAGGTACGGCCCGAGCACACCGCGCCGGGCGTCCACGAGCGACTCGTCGGTTCGCTCTTCACCGAACCAGTACCGGCGTGTCGAACCGCGCTCGTCGAGATAAGGCATCGCGCGCTCGTTGTGGTCGAGCGCGTAGCCCGTCCAGGCGGTGACGAGCTGGCGCTGATTCGACAGGCACACCGCGGCCTGCGCCGAGGAGCGGGCGCCCGCGAGCGCCGGCAGCAGGATCGCGATCAGCAGCGCAACGACCGCGATGACGACCAGCAGCTCGATCAGCGTGAAGGCGCGACGCGGGCGGGTCATGGGGTGCCCCCCCCGGGGCCGTAGGCGTACAGCCCGTCGGGCCCGACGGTGAAGAGCCACCCGTCGGCGAAGGCGGGCGTCGTGCCCGCGCCGTTCGCTTCGTCGATCAGGGGCGAGCCGGACACGCCGTCCCACGCGCCGTCCAGCACGAGCAGGCGATCGCTCGGCGACAGCCCGAGCGGATCGAACGACGGCATCGCGCCCACGACGACGCGCGGCGCGCCGAGCCGGGTGGCGACGAGCGGCTGGAGCGTCCACCCGCCGGCGTCCACGAACTCGCCTGGGTCGCGCACGCCGTTGGCGTTGGTATCGTCCCACGAGTCGGTCACGAGATCCCAGAGCAGCGCGCCGGTGCCGGGGTCGAAGGCCTGCACGGTCGGGAAGGAGCCGAACCCGCTTGCCTCGGGCAGGCCCGACGAGACGAACACGGCGTCGCGCGTGACGACGGGCGTCGTGTCCGTCCGGTTCGACGGCGCGGACCAGGCGAGGGCGCCCGAGTCGGCGTCGAGGCGGACGGTGTTCGCGCTGAACTCGTCGCCCGAGAAGGCGTAGGAGGAGGCGTAGACGGCGTCTCCGGTGGCGCACACGCCGCCGAAGAACCCGGTCGCCGCGGTGTTGTCGAAGCGCCAGAGCGGGTCGGGCGCGCCGGGCCCGGCGTGTCGGGCGTCGAAGGCGAGCACAGCGCCGCGCACCGGGAACGCCGGGCCCGGGCAGGCGACGAAGACGCGGCCCGCCGCGTAGGCGGGGGAGTTGCCCGAGCTCTGCCCGACAAGGTCGGCTTTCCACACGATGTCGCCCGGCTGGTGCGGGTTCTCGACGGGGTCGAACGGATCGACGTTGATGCAGTACAGCTGGCCCGGCTGCCCGACGCCGAGCGGGAAGTCCGTGACGAAGCACCGGTCGCGCGGGCCGAGGTCGGTCGTGACGACGGGCGAGGCGTTCACGACGACCGAGTCGAGCGTGGTCTGCCAGCGGACGGCGCCGTCCCCGATCCGCAGGGCGGTCACGGTGTCGTCGGAAGCGACGACGAGCGCGGAGTTGCCGCGGTCGAGCGCGGGCGTGGACCAGGAGTCGAAGGCGGCGTCGGGCACGGGGGCCGCCCAGACGACGTCGCCGGTCTGGCGCGCCAGGCGGATCGCGTGGTCCGTGCCCGCGATCGTGCCGATCGCGTAGACGCTGGTCTCGTCCACCACGACGCCCGTGGGGGTGAGGAAGAAGATGGGGCGTCCCTGGTCGTCTTGGTCGGTGATCCACTCCGGGTCATCGAGCGGGGGGATGCCGGCGACGCCCGGGGGGGTTCGCGCGAGCGCGTTGCGGGCGGGCGAGCCGGCGAAGTGCGTCCAGACGCCGAAGCCCGCGAAGATCTCGCCGACGAGCGGCGATGCGTTGGAACCGCTGACGGACTCGTCCGCCGCGGGCACACCGACCGCGCCCGCGCCCACAACAAGGGCACCCACCAACGCCCGGGATGGCAGCGTCCTGCTCAAACCAATGCGGGTCGGGCCCGTTTGGGCCCAGCCCGCGATCTCTCCCCACTCCAGCGGGGAAAACCCGCTCATCGTCTGTGGCGAGACGACAGAGCGAGCACAAAGAGCGGCGCCGACAGGAACGTACTGGGCGTCGGCACCGCGGCGACGTCGGCGAACGCGTCCACCTCGAACGCGAACAGAGAATCATCGTTGTTGGACAGCCGGACGTACTGGATCCAGTCGAGCCCGACGTCGTCGAGGTCGATCCCGTACCCGCCGCCCGAGCCGTCATACAAGGCCTCGATGTCGGGCAGGAACGAGTTGTCGAAATCGTCGATCGCCAGGGCCGTGTCCACCGGCTTGGTGAAATCGGCGCCGGGCGTGGCGAGCGTGGGCCACAGGTCGATGAACTCGGTCGTGACGTGATGCCAGACCGAGCCGTCCTGGGAGACCTCGATGGTCGCGGCGGCTTCGGGCGCGAACAACTCGCGGAAGAGCGTGGTGTCGCCCGTGAACCCGTCGGGGAAGCCGTTATCGACGAAGCCCTCGTTCGAGAAGATCAGCAGGTCGATGCCGAACGGGTTGAGGGGGTCGTTCTCGACGCGGTGGTCGAAGCCCACGGCGAGGTGCCCGCCGAACCCGACGGAGACGACCTCGTTCGCGCCGAACGCCGGATTGAACGGTGTGATGTCGCCGAAGCTGTTGCTGAGGGTGGGTGCCCCCAGCGCGTTGGCCGCGGTCGTGGCGCCGCCGTCGGGATTGGAACCTGCGTCGTAACTCAACACGGAACTCGCAAACGGTGCGGCGCAGGCGACGGACGAACCCACCGCGCCCGCCGCCCACGCGGCACAGACTCTGAATCTCATCTCTCTCTCTTCCCGGTGCTCAAGCTTGGGCTCGCGGCCCTCTCTCCTGGAAGTCGCGAGCCCGGATGACCGCCCCGATGAAACGCGCGGAGCGTCCCCCTCTGGATCAACCAGTCGGCTCTCACCGGGCGTGGTCCGTGGGGGCCTTGGGTGCCGGGGGAGGCGCGCAAGACCGTCCGCGGGCCCGTTTCGCGAGGGCCGACACAAACTGTCGAAGGCAGGTCTTCCGGCTCCGGGCTCGGCGAATCCAACCTTCCCGGGGCGAGTCGTCTCAGCCCCAGTGGCGGGCCCGTCGATCGAACGATCGAGCGGGGGATTCGCGTCGGCACCCGATACGGCGGCGCGTCCGCGGTGGCTTCTCACCACACTTCCCGTTTTCACCCGACCGGCTCGAACAACGCCGGGCGGGAACCTTCAACGCCGCGAGCATACCACACCCCGCACCCCTGTCAATCCGCCCCGAACGGGTGAAATCCGGGGTCCGGACGCTCAACCCAAGACGCCGAGAGCAGTTACGATTCTTCGATGGGCATTGAAACAGAGTTCCGAGTCGAGCCCGGGCAGCGGGTGACGCTCGACGACGCGGATGCCGACCGGACCCCGGGCGTGGACCGGGACGAGGCGGAACGGTCGCTCGCGCGCGATGTCGAGCGGATCCGTGATCTGCAGCACCGGCTGTACGCCGAGGGCAGGCGCTCGCTGCTCGTCGTGCTGCAGGGGATGGACGCGGCGGGCAAGGACGGCACGATCCGTCACGTCTTCGGGCCCTCGAACCCGCAGGGCGTGCGGGTCGCGGCGTTCGGATCGCCCACGTCCAACGAACTGGCGCGCGACTACCTCTGGCGCGTGCACCAGCGCGTCCCCGAGCGCGGGCACATCGGCGTCTTCAACCGCTCGCACTACGAGGACGTGCTGATCGTCCGCGTGCTCGGGCTCGTGCCCGAGCCGGTCTGGCGGCGTCGGTACGAGCACATCAACGCCTTCGAACGCATGCTCTCCGACGAGGGCGTGATGGTGCTCAAGTTCTTCCTGCACGTCTCGGCCAAAGAGCAGTTGGAACGCCTGCTCAAGCGCGTGACGAACCCGGCCAAGGCCTGGAAGTACAACGCCGAAGACTTCACCAAGCGCTCGCGCCGACCCGCGTACCTCGAGGCGTACCAGGACGCGCTGCGCGAGTGCTCGACCGACCACGCGCCCTGGCACGTGATCCCGGCGGACAAGAAGTGGTTCCGCAACTACGCGATCGCCCGGATCGTCGCTGACCGGCTCGAGCACATGGACCCCGAACTCCCCGAGCTGCCCGAGGACGGGCATACGTGGCGCGAAAAGTTCGCCAACGGCGACGGCTGACCTACATTCCAGACCCGTGCCCGCGATCCAAGACATTCTGCGTGACCGGTTCGGGCTTGAGGCGCTCCGCCCGTTGCAGGCGGAGATCATCGACCGCGTGCTGGGTGGCGGGCACGCGCTGGTCGTCATGCCCACCGGCTCGGGCAAGAGCCTGTGCTATCAGCTGCCCGCGCTCGTCGAGCGCGAGCGGCGCGGCGGGACCACGCTCGTTTTCTCGCCCCTCATCGCGCTCATGGAAGACCAGGTCGCGGCGCTGCGGGTCAAAGGGATCAACGCGACGTACATCAACTCGACGCTGAGCAAGAAGGAACGCGAGCAGCGGCAGGCCCAGCTCGCGGCGGGCGAACTCGAGATCATCTACGCCACGCCCGAACGCATGGACAAGCCCGAGTTTGTGCGCGCGATTGAGGCCTGCCCGGGCGGCGTCCCGCTGCTCGCGGTGGACGAGTGCCACTGCGTGAGCAAGTGGGGGCACGACCTCCGGCCGGCGTACCGGCGCGTGGGCGCGTTCCGCGAGCAGCTCGGCAATCCGACGACGATCGCGCTGACCGCGACCGCGACGCGCGCGGTCCGTGAGGACGTGCGCGGCGTGCTGGGGTTCGACGAGTCGGCGATGCCGCTCTTCAGCGCGCCGGTCGAGCGCCCCAATCTGGAGCTCACCTGCACGCCCGTGTGGGACGACGACGAGAAGGTCGAGAAGATCCGGTCGCTCTCGTCGAAGATGCCGGGCACCGGGATCGTGTATTTCGCGCTGATCAAGGATCTGGAGCGGTACGTCGATCGCCTCCGCCGCGAGTTGCCGGACCGGCGTGTGTCGATGTACCACGGCCGGCTCGACCCGCGCCAGAAGAAGAAGGTCTATGACGACTTCGCCCGCGCCACGCCCGACGAGAACCTGCTCTTGTGCGCGACCAACGCGTTCGGCATGGGCGTGGACAAGCCGGACATCCGGTTCATCACGCACGCGCAAGTCCCCGCGTCGGTGGAGGCGTACCACCAGGAGGTGGGACGGGCCGGGCGCGACGGCGCGCCCGCCGTGTGCGAGCTGCTCTATTCGCAGGACGACCTGGCGATCCAGCAGGATTTCGCCCGCTGGCAGAACCCGTCGGCGGACCTGGTCGTGCAGGTGGCGACGGCGATCGAGCGGAACCACGCGCACAAGGAGTTCGACGCCGACGAGCTGCGCGTCGAGGTGGTGGGCAAGGGGCACGCGTTCGGGATGGGCGGGCAGACGGTGGAGTACGCGCTGATCGCGCTGGCGGATCTGGGCGCGATCGAGCCGGCGAGTTTCCAGGACGGGCCGCTGCCGACGTACCGGTTTGTGCGCGCGTTGGACGACGCCGAGCTCGATACGGGGGCGATGGAGGAGAAGCGCCAGCGGGACCTGCACCGGCTGCTGGACGTGGTGAAGCTGACGCAAGCGGACGACATCAAGGCGTATGTGAACGCGTACTTTGAGCTGTGAACGCCGGCGATTTTGGGCCGCTACACTGCGGTTTCAACCCCGAAGGAGGCACGCATGGCCGTCACGGAACTGCAGATCGAGGACACCCAGGTGGGCGACGGCGCGGAGTGCCCGCCCGGCGCGACCGTCAACGTCCACTACCGCGGCACGCTGATGGACGGCACCGAGTTCGACAGCTCGTACTCGCGTGGGCAGCCCATCGAGTTCCCGCTGAACAACCTCATCCAGGGGTGGCAAGAGGGCATCCCGGGGATGAAGGTCGGCGGCAAGCGCACGCTGACGGTGCCTTACGCCAAGGCGTACGGCGAGCGCGGCGCGCCGCCGAGCATCCCGCCCAAGGCGGACCTCGTCTTCGAGATCGAGCTGCTCGGCGTGAAGTGATCACGCGGCGCGGGGCTGCGGTTGGGCCCGCAGCGCCCGGTGCCATGCCGCGGCGGCTTTGCTTCGCGGGTGCGCGGTGGCGCTGATCACGGCCCGCCGTCGGGATCGAGCTCTTCGGCGACGTCTTCGGCGGTGTCGCTCGCGTCGTCCGCCACATCTTCGGCGGCATCGGAGACATCGTCGGCCGTGTCTTCGAGCGTGTCACCGGCATTCTCCGCGGCTTCGTCGAGCTTCTCGCCCGCGGATTCGAGCGGGCCTTCCGACTCGTTCTCGCACGCGCCGAGCATGAGGACGCCGGAAGTCACGAATCCCAATGCAATGGCACGTTGGATCTTGTTGCGCATGGTTTCACCTCGATCTGCACGGATGGCATGACCCCAGATTGGGGGTTGCTGCGCGGGCCGGGGCCCGCGCATGGAGGCACATGCTATGCATGCGGCGTGCGGTGCCGGTTTGGCGTCGCGATGCGCTCGCTCAGCCGTCGCTGCGCGTGCATGCATCATGTTGCGTCGCGTGCGGCGTGGGCCAGGGATTCGTGCGCACGATCAAAAAGCCCGGCGCGTCGGAACTCAGGCCGCGGCGCGGGTCTGGGGGTTGGTCCGCAGCGCCCGGCGCGCCCGGACGATCGCCTCGTCGAGGCACGCGCCGAGCTCGAAGGGCACGAACGTCGCGGCGGTCTGCACGGGCAATGCCGACGTGGGGAATGCGGGGTCGAGGGGACGCCCGGGCGCCTCGACGATCCGGTCCGTGATCTTCGAGCAGACGAGGTCCGTGCCTGCTTGATCGGCGCACCCGACGAGGATCGCCAGGAACGTGTCGTCTTCGTATCGGCCCAGCATGTCCAGGTCGCACATCGAGTGCACAACGCGCTTCGCGGCGGCGGCCATGACGGCGTCGTCAGAGGATGCGGTCTTGATGAGCATCACGCCGCACCCGTGGGACATGTTGTTGGAGGGCGCGAGCTCTTTGCACGTGATCGCTCGATTCGCGATCCGGGTGATCCCCTCGCGGTTCCAGAGGTTCGTGGCGGGATCGGTGAACGACCCGACGCGGTCCTTGCCGACCGACGCGATGAACGACGCCTCGATGTCGGATCCCGGTGCCATCGAGAAGTACTGGCCGGCGACGCGCGCAAGGTCCTGCAGCTTCCGCTGGCCGTCCGCGTCGAGCGTGCGCGGCGACGGGTCGATGATGCAGAACGATGCGACCGGCTGGTCGTCCGACGCGTAGATCGGGGCCCCGGCGTAAAAGCGGATCCCGGGCTCGCCGGTCACCAGCGGGTTGGTCTTGAACGTGGGATCGGTCGTGGCGTCCTCGACGACCAGCACGTTGGGTTGCAAGATGGTGTGCCCGCAGAACGAGACGTCCCGTGAGGTCTCGCGGGTGTCCAGGCCCTGCACGGACTTGAACCACTGGCGGCTGCCGTCGATCAGCGAGATGGCGCAGATCGGGACGTTGAATTCTTCCCTCGCGCGTCTGATGAGCTTCTCGAATCGCGATTCGATCGGGGTGTCGAGAAGGTTGAGCCGCTCGAGGGCCGCCTGGCGATTGTCTTCGTCAGGGCTTTGGCTGGGCGGGACGGTCATCAGAATTCGCCTCCAACGGTGTGTCGAGGCAGTATCGACATCCCGTCAGAAGCGAATCCACGTTCGTGGCATAAATCAGTTTCAAAACCACACGATGGCCGTGTCGCTATGCCCGATTCGCACATGTCTGTGCCGCGTTCGTGCGGCCCTCTGACCGAAACAGGGTGGGTGCGCGGCCCGGGAGTTCGGCGACCCGGACGGGCGGCTGATCGGCCGGGTCGGTGAGCCCGCGGCGGCAAATGGTTTCGCACGGCTGCTCGAGGCGGCCCGCGTTGGCGCTCGCCTTCCAGTCGTCCGGTGCCCGCGTGACGTGGTGCTGGTGGTAGGCGAGGATGTCGGTCAGGCGGAGCACCGGGCGGACGCCGGCGCGGTAGAGGCGCCGGCCGAAGTCGTCGTCTTCCTGGGCCCACGACTCGAACGTCTCGTCGTGCCCGTTGATGCGGCGGTAGTCGCCCAACGTGAGCCCGAAGTTCGCGCCGAGCACCTTGGGCTTGTGCTCCTTGCCGATGCCGAAGCGCTTCCAGAACACCTGCTTGCGGTAGCGTTTCTGTCGCGCGGCGATCGAGGCGGTCTGCGACGCGTCGGGGTCGAAAGGCAGCGCGCCCGCGCGGAGCTTGCCCTCGTCGAAGGCGGCGTCCTGGTCGGGCGAGAGGTCGTAGCGCCAGCCGAGCACGATGCGGCGGGGGCGGATGGCCGCCGCGTGCCGCTCGATCGCGTGGTGGTCGGGCACGCAGTCGCCGTCGAAGAAGACGAGCGCGTCGGCATCGTCGGGATCATGGCGCTCGACGAGCGCGCGGACGGCGTTGTTCCGAGCCTGGGCCGGGCGTCCCTTGCCCGTGTTGGCGCGCTGGACGAGGGTCATGCCGATGGCGCCCTCGTCGCACGCGGCACGGGCGACACGCTCGATCTCGGGGTCATCCGAGTCGCACGAGAGGGTGAAGGTGTCCGGGCGGAGGCCGGACCACGCGACGCCGAGGATCGTCCGCCTCAGGCGCTGCGGCGTGTGGGTCACGAGGATGACGTGTGTCCGTGCCACCGTGCCCGGAGGGTATCGCGTCGGGGCGGGGTCAGCCGACGTTTCCGAAGGCGGATTCGAGCATCCACGAGGTCTTCTCGATCCGCTGGATGAGGTCCTCGAGCATGGCGGTGGTGCCGCGGTCGTTGTGTTCGTCGGAGACGTCCGCCGCTTCGCGGACGCGGTCGGTCCGTGTCTTGAGGTCCGCGAGGGTCAGGCGGATCATCTCCTCGGCGTCGCGAGAATTCGACTCCTCGGCGATGGTCGCGTGCTTGAGGCACTCAGCGAGGGTGCCCAGGGGGTTGCCCCCGATGGTCAGGACGCGTTCGGCGAGGTCGTCGAGATCCTGGTGGGCGTTCTCATAAAGTTCCTCGAAGGTTCCGTGGAGCTCCTTGAACCGGTGCCCCTTCACGAACCAGTGGTAGTTGTGGATCTTGTAGTAGTAAACCACGGTGTCGGCGAGCAGGCCGTTGAGATGATCGATGACGGTGGGATTGCCCATGAAGCGCCTCCTTGGCGTGAGATTGCGGGGAGCGGTCCCGTTCCCGGTGGGAGAGAGAGTAGGCGGAGAGCTGGAATTATTCCAAAAACGGCCCTGGATGCCGCGATTCCGGGCTATTTCGTGGTCATGCCTTCGATCATCGCGTCCCATCGGGCGTCGTTCTGCTGGACGGTTTGCTCGGGCCCGCGGAGGGTGGCGACGAGGGTGGTCCGCTCGTCGATCTCGATCGCGATGGCGCGGAGGGCCCAGAAGGGCTGCTCGCGGGCGGTGCGGTCGGCGGGGTCGGTGTACGTGCCGCTGGTCGAGACTCGGTGGACGGTGACGCCGGCGATCTGTTCTTCAGCAGGGCGCGGTCGCTGGGGGGAACCGAGGTCGTCGAACATGGTGGCGGCGACCTGCCGGAGGGCGTTGCGGGCGTCGCCGGCGACCTCGTAGAAGAGGGCCGAGGCGTTGCCGAGCGGGCTCTGGATCACGAGCTCGCCCTTGACTTGCGGGTCGCTGGGGATGGCGAGGGTCCAGGCTTCGGGGACGTCCCAGTGGAAGTTGCGGACCTCGATCCAGTGCTCGTCGTACCCGGTCTGGGCGAGGCGTGAGTCGGTGGTGGCGCCGCCGGAGAGCTGGTTGCGGGTGTCGCGGGCCATGTCGCGGGTCTTGCCGAACGACGAGCGGGACTCGTTCTGGGCGCGCAGCTCGCGCTCTTCGCCGGACTCTGCGGGCGGGTCGGCGTCATCGCCGCGGGCGTCGGCGGGCTCGGGCTCGGCAGGCCGGGCCGGTCGCTCGGCGGGCTCGGCGTCCTCTTCGAGGCTTTCGAGGTAGCTCGAGTCCAGAGGCGGGCGGGTTGTCTCGGGCTCGTCCTCCGAGCAGGCGGGCAGGACGAGGCCGAGCCCGGCGAGCAGGGCCAACAGCGCGGGGGTGGGTCGCGTGGTCATGCACGAGTCTACGGGGGCGGTGTCGGGCGGTTCGGGGCGTACGCTGCGGGCATGACACAAGCCAAGCTGCTCTCGGGCGTGCCCAGCATCAACAAAGCGGTGTTCTGGAAGATCCGGTTCCACGCGCACGACCCGGCGAGCGTGATCGAGATGCCCGACGGGCGGACGACGCTGATCCTGCGGGACGTCGAGCTGGCGCGGGCGAAGACCGACGCGCGGGCCGACGAGGTGTTCGTTTACGAGGACTTCACGCCCGAGGGCGGGCTGAGCGGGGACCGGGAGGTCCGGGCGGCGCAATCGACGGCGGAGTGTCTGGTGCGCGCCGGCGTGACGGAGGTGGTGGGGGACCGGTCGGTGCCGTGGGTCGTGGTGGACGAGCTGCTGGCGCGCGGGATCGAGGTGACGTGCGATTACGACCTGGGGGTGATCGGGCGGCGGATGAAATCGGACGAGGAGGTCGAGCACCTCCGGCGCGCCCAGCGGGCGACAGAAGACGTGATCGAATGGGCGTGCACCACGATCGCGCGCGCCAAGGCGTTGTCATCGGGTGAACTCGAGGACCCGGAGGCGTCCGGCGAGGCGCTCACAACAGAGCGGATGCGCCGGCGGATCGAGAGCCGGCTGATGGACGCGGGGTTTCTGAGTGAGCACTCGATCGTCGCGTGCGGGGCGGTCGGGGCGGATTGCCATCACGGCGGCGCGGGCGCGCTGCGGACGGGCGAGCCGATCATCGTGGATGTGTTCCCGCGCGATCTGGAGACGGGGTACCACGGCGACTGCACGCGGATGGTGGCGCACGGCGACGTGCCGGACGTGGTGGTGAAGATGCACGACACGGTGGTGCGCGCCAAGAAGGCGTCGATCGAGGCGACGCGCGCCGGCGCCACGGGTGAGGACGTGCACCGGGCGGTGATCGGGGTGATCGAGGGCGCGGGGTACGCGATGGGGTTCCCGCCCGAGGGGGCGGCGGCGGGGTTCTGCTCGATGCCGCACGGGACGGGGCACGGGCTGGGGCTTGATCTCAAGGAGCCGCCGCTGCTGGACCTGGGCGGGCCCGAGTTGCTGGCGGGCGACGCGGTGACGGTCGAGCCCGGGCTGTACATGCTCGGCGTGGGGGGGATGCGGCTGGAGGATTTGCTGATCGTGCGTGCGGGCGGGTGTGAGAACCTGAACACGCTGGGCGAGGGGCTGGACTGGCGTTGAGGGGATCCCGCGGCCGCCGCGGGGTCGAAAAAGAGCAACTCCCCGAGGCCGCGACAGGGGGACGGTTGGCGGACCCGGGGAGTGCTGTACTGGGGGTGATTTCGGGGGCGTCGGGCGGGTCGATTCAGAGCGGCTGCAGATTTTCGAGCCCACGTTGAGCCCCATCGGGCGGGTCTCGGGGTGCCTGGGGGGGGCCTGAGCGCCGTGGGGGCAGGAAATTCTTTCTCGGCTGGCGGGAACCTCGGGTAATCTGGGGTGACGCCCCGCTCGGGGCGAGAGACGCAAGAGAGAGGGGTTCTGCTGATGGCGACGAGAGCGTGGGCGGCGACCTGGATCGCGTGCGGTGTCCTGTGCGCGCCGGCGGCGGTGGGGCAGATCAGCTTCAGCGAGGAGGGGGCGGCCCGCGGGTTCTCGCCGTTCCTGCACACGCGGGGCGAGTGCCTCGGCGTGTCCGCGGCGGACTACGACGGGGACGGCGACATCGACATCTTCGTGCCCACCCGGTTCGGGACGGCGTCGCGGCTGTACCAGAACGACGGGACGGGGCACTTCACGGATGTGGCGCTCGCGAGCGGGCTGGCGTCGGGCTCGAACGACCGGATGGGGCTCTTCTTTGATTACGACGGGGACCGGGATCTCGATCTGATCATCGGGAACGACCACCACGGGTATTTCCCGGGGCAGCCGAACATCACGTGGTCGAGCACGCTGCGTTTGTTCCGGCAGAACGCGGACCACACGTTCACGGAGGTGACGGCGGGGTCCGGGCTTGATGTGTGGCTGATCGGTGCGCCGGGCGACACGAACTTCCTGGGGATGGTCGGGACGATCACGGCGGCGGACTTCGACAACGACGGCGACCTGGATCTGTACTTCGGCGCGTGGATCGACCGGCAGGCGCTGTTTCGCAACAACGGGGACGGGACGTTCACGGATGTGACGGCGACGAGCGGCGACCTGACGCGGCAGATCGACAACTGGGCCGCGGTGGCGTACGACGTGAACGGGGACGGTCTTCTCGACATCTACGCGGCGGTGGACGGCGCGGACGGCGAGAAGGCGATGCTCATCAACCAGGGCGACATGTCGTTCGTGAACGAGGCGGCGGCGTACGGGCTGGTGCCGTCGTTCAACGACATGGGCGTCGCGATGTCCGACCCGGACAACGACGGGGATCTGGACATCTACGTGACCGAGATCCACGACGCGACGGGGAATTTCCCGAGTTGGACGAACACGCAGAACGTGCTGTTCCTGGACAACGGGCCCGGCGCGAGCCCGCGGTTCACGGACGACGCGATCGCGTGCGGCGTGGCGTTCTGCGACTGGGGCTGGGGGTGCGACTTCGCGGACTTTGACAACGACCGCGACACGGACCTGGCGGTGACGAACGGGCACGGGTCGGCGCACTTCGCGACGGACCGGTCGCGGCTGTTCGAGAACATCTCGACGGACCCGCTGGCGTTCATCGAGGTCGGGGTGTCGGCGGGGTTCGACGACACGGCGCTGGCGAGCGGTCTGATCGCGGCGGACTTCAACCGCGACGGTCGCCAGGACATGGTCGAGGTGATCAATCCGGGGAACGTGCTGCTGTACATGAACACCTCGCCCATGACGCCCGGGCAGCACAACTGGCTGGTGGTCAAGCCCCGGCGGTACGACGCGGGGGCGGACCACTTCTCGATCGGGACGATCGTGAAGGTGTGGGCCGGCGGCGAGGTGATGACGCGGATCGTCACGACGTCGTGGAGCATCCTGGGGCAGACGCCGTACGAGGCGCACTTCGGGCTCGGGGACGCGCAGAAGGTCGATCGGATCGAGGTGATCTGGCCGGACGGGCGACGCCGGGTGGTGCTGAACAATGGTTGGACGAACCGTGTGATCGAGCTGACGCCCGGCCCGCGGGGTGTGGGCGCGGCGCTGCCCGAGTGAGCCCGGACTGGGCTCGGACCGGGGAGCGGCTTAGTCGCGCTTGCGGACGAACTTCGCCTGGGCCTTCAGGCGCTTGGCGCGGGTGACCCTGGCGTAGATCACGGCGGCGATCACGAGGGCGATGACGACCCCCAGCCCGATGGCGACGCGGGGGTCGCCGGTGATGAGGTCGCCCAGCATATCCATGAGGCGTCGCATGGGGAACTCTAGTCGGCGCGATCGACGCGTCGGTTAAGCGGGGTTTGCCGGGCGATCGTGCGGTTGAACGGGATGGCGTCGTGCCGGCCCGCTCGCGGCCGGTGTGGCGTTTGAAGGCGTGGCGATCGACGATCCGCGCGATCGTGTCGGGTTTGAGCCCCACGCGCCGGCGGGTCGAGAGGTGCTCGGTGTCCGCTGGGAGGAGGGGACGCTTGGGGGTGGTATCGAACGGGTACGAGGGCGGCGACGCGGGGCGGCCGTCGGTGTGCCCGGCGGTCAGGCCCAGCCGACCTGGTTGAAGGCGAAGGCGTCGTTCCAGACCTTGGTCATGTGGGCGATCTTGTCGCCCTCGAAGCGCATGACGTAGACGAACTCGGAGGCGGTCGCCTTGCCGGTGGGGGGGACGGGCCCGCCCTCGCCGGTGTGGGTGCCCTTGAAGACGCCGAAGCCCGCGACGGTGTGGCGGTCGTCGTCCACGGCGAAGGCGTGGATCTCGTAGCTCGCGTCGGGCATGGGGGTGAAGATGCCCTGCATCCAGTTGGCGTACGTCTCGAGGGTGTCGATGCCGTCGAGCGAGCCCGCCTGACCCGAGAAGGTGGCGGCGGGGTGGCAGTACTGTTTGCAGACGTCCCAGCCCTTGCCGGTCTCGCAGGCGTCGAAAAAGGCGTGGGCGGTGTCCTTGATCGAGCTCATCGTCGGGTTCCCCGCTTGGCGGCCTCGGCGTGAGGCGGCGCGAGATCAGTCTACAGAGCGGCGGTCGCGGTGAGCGCGACGAACGACCACGTCCTCGCGCGGTTCGATCGACGACGCCCGGACGATCGTGGGCCTCGCGAACAACGAGCACCGGGGCGAGCCCGGGGGAGTCCCCTCGCTCACGCGAGGGGCTCGTAGCGGTGCCCGCCTTCGACCCGGAGGGCGAAGGCGGTTGGCGCTCGCGTCGTGCTTCGCCCTTCGGGTCGAAGCCCGGCACCGGATCTGTGTTGGGTGGCGTGGAGACGCCGGCTTCGGCTTCTCCGCGGTAAGGGGTGGTCGCGGCGTGGAGAAGACTTCGTCGTCTCCACGGCACCCGTGCGCTGAAGGCGGCGAGTCGTGGCACTCGGCGATCGCGGGGAAGATCCGGGGGTTGGCGTAGCCGGCGGTGGTAGATCGGTGCCCGCCTTCGACCCGGAGGGCGAAGGCGGTTGGCGCTCGCATCGTGCTTCGCCCTTCGGGTCGAAGCCCGGCACCGGATCTGTGTTGGGTGGCGTGGAGACGCCGCCTTCGGCTTCTCCACGGTGAGGGGTGGTCGCGACGTGGCGGATGGCGCTCGCGTCGTGCTTCGCCCTTGGGGTCGAAGCACGGCACCGGGCAACACGGGGATCACGACTGCGCCGAGGACGGCGAGTCGTGGCACCCGGCGTCACGAAGATGAAGGTTCGCTTGATTCTACAGTGACCCCATCCGCTCGTCGTTGAGTCTTCGTCAGTACGAGAAGCACGATGAAGGTCGAGATGGCGGAAGCCGTCGTGAACCGTGCGGCAAACTCCCTCGACCGCTCAACCAAATTGATCATGGGCTTGAGTATGACAACCCGCTCCAAGTTGATGTACGGGTCATCCTCTGCATACACCTCGTGCACACGCTCGGCGAGTCGGGGTCCGTCGATTGTGATGATGCCATCTTTCTCCAGCTCCTTGAAGCCGGATTCAAGTTCCACGAGCGGCTGGGCCGTAACCATCTTGTCCACGCTGTCGCCCATGAACCAAAGCCAGAGCGACGTCACCGCCTGAATCACAAGCAACACGATCAACAGAGACTTCGTCGCTGACATCTGTTCTCCGACGCCCGAGGGTCGCTTAGAGATGCCGGTTTCGGCTTCTCCACGGTGAAGATGGTAGCGTCGTGGAGAAGACTTCGTCGTCTCCACGGCACCCTATATCAGGAGCGAGAATCAAGAGACTCGCGGGTCGATCGCGAGTGCTTGAATGCTGCTACAACAAGAACGAGTATCACACCCGTTTGAACCACGAGTATCCCGACGGTGATGCGATCTGTCAGTTGGGCCGAATCATCTGCGGTCCACATCATCACGTTTGCGAGTTGTCGCGGAGGGGACGTGCTGGTGGATTCCGGTACAACCTCTGTAAGACGATCTTGGTCGATCGTAACAGCGCCCTTCATCTCAAGGTCAGCCAGTGTTGATGCCATGCGCAACACTGTGGCGGATATTCGGGCGTGGTAGAACGCGGGCAGCACGACGAGCAGAGTGACCGCGTTGCCGATGAGAAGGACCAGGGAGAGGGTCAGAGTGAGCTTTACGAATCGCACCTCTACTCCCCCGTCTCCAGCACTGCCATGAACGCTTTCTGGGGGATGTTGACGGAGCCGATGTTCTTC
Organism: Phycisphaerales bacterium; assembly: GCA_040219655.1. Lineage (GTDB taxonomy): Bacteria > Planctomycetota > Phycisphaerae > Phycisphaerales > UBA1924 > BQJQ01. The sequence goes on from JAVJSB010000001.1 coordinate 683,831, forward strand.
ATCCGCTCCTTGCCCTTCTTCTGCTTTTCGAGGAGCTTTCGTTTGCGGCTGACGTCGCCGCCGTAGCACTTGGCGGTGACGTCCTTGCGGAAGGCCTTGATGGTTTCGCGGGCGATGATCTTGCCGCCGATGGCGGCCTGGAGGGGGATCTCGAACTGGTGGCGGTCGATCTGCTTCTGGAGTTTCTTCAGGAGCAGGCGGCCGCGCTGCTCGGCTTTGTCCTTGTGGGCGATGAGCGCGAGGGCGGGGACGGGCTCGCCGGTGATGAGGATGTCGACCTTCTTGAGTTCGTCGGCTTTGTAGCCGGTGACCTCGTAGTCCATGGTGCCGTAGCCGCTGGTCATGCCCTTGAGCTTGTCGTAGAAGTCGTAGATGAGCTCGGCGAGGGGGATCTCGAAGTGGAGGAGCTCGCGGGTGTCGGAGACGTACTGCTGTGACTTGTAGCTGCCGCGGCGGTCCAACACCAGTTTCATGATGTCGCCGATGTTGTGCTTGGGGAGCATGACCTCGAGGCGGCAGATGGGCTCGCGGATCTCGATGATGGATGATGGGTCGGGAAGGTCGCCCGGGTTGTGGACCTCGACCTCTTCGATCTCGCCGCCCTTGCCTCGGATCTTGACCTCGTAGGAGACGGTGGGGGCGGTCTGGACGATCTCGATGCCGCCCTCGCGTTCGAGGCGTTCCTGGACGATGTCCATGTGGAGGAGGCCGAGGAAGCCGCAGCGGAAGCCGAAGCCGAGTGCTTCGGAGTGGACGGGCTGGAAGGTGAAGCTTGAGTCGTTGAGCGCGAGGCGTTCGATGGCGTCGCGCATTTCCTCGAAGTCGGCGCCCTTGCCGCCTTCTGAGGTGGCGGGGTAGAAGTCGCAGAAGACCATCTGGCGCGGGGGCTCGTAGCCGGAGAGGGCCTCGGCGGCGGGATGGAGGTCGTGGGTGATGGTGTCGCCGACGCGGACGTCGCCGAGGGTCTTGATGGAGGCCACGACGGTGACGGTCTCGCCGGCGCTGGCGGACTTCACGCGTGTGGGCTTGGGGGTGTACTTCATCAGGTCGGTGACGACGAAGGTGCGGCCGAGGGCCATGAAGCGGATCTTGTCGCCGACCTTGAGGGTACCGTCGAAGACCCGGGCGTAGATGAGGACGCCGCGGTAGTCGTCGTAGACGGCGTCGAAGATGAGGGCGCGGAGTTCCTTGATCTTGGAGGGGCGCGGCGCGGGGAAGCGTTCGCAGATGGCGTCGAGGAGCTCGGGGATGCCCTGGCCCGTCTTGGCGGAGACGGCGATGCAGTCGAGGGCGTCGAGGCCGAGGACCTGCTCGATCTCTTCGGCGATGACGTCCGGGCGCGCTGCGGGGAGGTCGATCTTGTTGAGGACGGGGATGATCTCGAGGTCCTGCTCGACGGCGAGGTAGGTGTTGACGACGGTCTGGGCTTCGACGCCCTGCGCGGCGTCGACGATGAGCAGGGCGCCTTCGCAGGCTTTGAGCGCGCGGGAGACCTCGTAGCCGAAGTCCACGTGCCCGGGGGTGTCGATGAAGTTGAGCATGTAGGTCTCGCCGTTGTGCTGGTGCATGACGGTGACGGCGGAGGCCTTGATGGTGATGCCGCGCTCGCGCTCGAGGTCCATCGAGTCGAGGAGCTGCTCCTTGGCGTCGCGGTCTGCGACGGCGTGGGTCGCCTGGAGGAGGCGGTCGGCGAGCGTGGACTTCCCGTGATCGATGTGGGCGATGATCGAGAAGTTGCGGATATGGATGGGCGTGTCGGGCATGCGGATCCGGGCTGGGGGGCGGCGCGTATCGGGGGAGGTCGATGGTATGGGGGCGGCGACCCGGAAAGGGGGCGGCATGGCGGTCACGGGGACGCGGGTTCATCAGGTTCGGGCGGCGGTGCTCTGGGCGACTCGGCTGATCTCGGTTGGCATGGTGTTCTACGGCGCGTACCTGGTGCTGGCCCGGCTTGTCTTCGGCGTGATGTCGGGGCGGTTGGGCGACGCCTGGAGCTCGTGGACGGGCGTCGCGGAGGAGCACGGGGTCGTGCGCGGCGTGCCGATGCTCGTGTGCGGGCTGGCGCTGGCGATCGGGTCGCGTTGGCTGGCGGGCTGGGTGGTGGCGGCGCCGGCGGGCGGGTGCGCGCGGTGCGGGTACGAGACATCGGAGGACGACGCGCGCTGCCCGGAGTGCGGGTACGCGTCCAGATCCTGACGGGCCCGACGCCGGGCGAGGGGCGGTGCAATACTCCGATGTGTCAGGATCGCCCGGCGGGCCCTCCAATTCGGACGCGGGCCTGAGGGGTGTGGCGCGGGCGGCGGTGGGGACGCTGAGCCCGTCGCGCGTGCCGATCATGGCGCGGCACAACTACCGGCGAGAGCTCATCGCGGCGTGCGCGTTCCCGTTCGTGCTCGTGCTGTTCGAGGGCAGCGTGCTGAGCGTGTTGGTGCGGATCGGGTTCGAGGGGGCCGCGCCCACCGCGTTGCTCAACGCGGTCGCGGCGTTCATCGGCGTGGTGCCGGCGCTGGCGAACCTGTCGAGCTTCTTCTGGGTGCGGCTCGTGCACGGGCGGCACAAGATCCGGACGATCGTGCGGATCCAGCTCGTGATGCTCGGGGCGGCGCTGCTGCTGATGCTGGCGCCGCGGAACGAGGCGGGGCTGGTCATGATCGCGGGGGCGGCGCTGTGCGCGCGCGTCTGCTGGGCGGGGTTCTCGACGATCCGATCCACGGTGTGGCGGAACAACTACCGCGCGGGCGTGCGGGCGCGGATCACGGGGCGGTTCGCGATGGTGGGGCCCTCGCTGATCGCGGTGCTAGCGCTCGGGCTCGGGCTCGGGATCGACTGGGCGGGCCGGTCGGCGTGGGTGGCGGGGTTGGTCGGGGCGCGGTTCGACCCGGCGTGGACGCTGTTCCGGCTCGCCGTGCCGATCGGGGGCGGCGTGGGCGTGCTGGGCGTGCTCGCGTGGCGCGGCATCCGCGTGCGCGAGCACCGGAAGCTGATCCGGCTGGAGCGTGAGACGTCCGAGGCGGAGACGCCGAGCTTCAACCCGTGGCAGATGCGCGGCGTGATGCTGCGCGACAAGGACTTCGACAAGTTCATGACCGCCCAGTTCCTGCTCGGGCTCGGGAACATCATGTCGTTCTCGCTGCTGGCGATCGTGCTGCGCGAGGTGTTCAACGCGGGCAACTTCCGGGCGTTGATCGTCTCGACGGCGATCTCGCTGCTGATGATGCCGATGGCGGTGCCCTTCTGGGCGAAGCTGCTCGATGGGGTGCACATCGCGCGGTTCCGGTCGATCCACTCGTGGGTGTTCGTGGTCGCGATCGGGGTGTTGTTTTACGGGTGCGTGACGCGTCAGTTCTGGCCGTTGTACGTGTTCGCGGCGTTGCGGGGGATCGCGTTCGGCGGGGGCGCGCTCGCGTGGACGCTGGGGCATCTGGACTTCGCGGGCGAGCACAACGCCTCGACGTACATGGGCGTGCACGTGACTTTGACGGGCGTGCGCGGGCTGCTCGCGTGGGGCGGCGGGGTGGCGCTCTACGAGGGGTTCGAGCGCGTCGCGCCGGGCGCGGGGATCTGGGTGTTCGTGATCTGCGGGTCGTTGACGACGCTGGGGGCGATCGGGTTCGTGGCGCTCGCGCGGGATCTGACCAAGCGGGGGACGATCGGGTCGCGCGGGCGGCGGATCACCCCCGCCGACGCGGACCCGAACCGGCCCGAGGCGCAGGGCTGACGCTTCTCGGACGCGGCGGTGCGCGGTCGTGCGGGTTGTGCGGATGACGCCGGCGCCGTCAGCGGCGCGGCGGGCGCGGGCGCGGCCGATCGGTGGCGGCGTTGCCCGGCGCGGTCATGCTTGGGTGGCTGCACAATCCAAGAACTGCGAGGAGCAACGAGATGACGAACTGGCAAGCACTTGAGGTCCTTGAGCGGGTCCAGCGGATCAAGGACAACGACCGTCGGACGTCGCCGCGGCTTGCCTGCGGCGGGACCACCTGCGGCGGTGGGACCGTGATGGACCTGTCGCGGACGGGGATGCGGGTCCGGACCAAGAGCAAGCCGCCGCGCGGCGACGGGGCGATCGGGCTCGAGCTCACGGGGCCGAAGGGCACCGTCCGCGTGGGCGGCCGCCCGGTGTGGTCGCGCAAGGCGGGTCGGGGCGTGTACGAGATCGGGTTCGCGTTTGAGCAGGCGGCCTGAGCCCAGCTCGGAATGATTTGAAACGAGCCTGACCGCTCGGGAATACCGCCCCCTGCGGGGCGGTTTACCGTGTGCTGGGTCACTCCCCGGCGAGGCGACGGGCGTTCGAGAGGACGCCGAGAACCACACGATTTCACGCAATGTGCGTGGGCCCGAGGCGGTCAACCCCCCTGCCGCCCGGGCCATTTCTTTGCGCTCGTGGCGTGCTCAGGCGATGTCGCACGCCTCGGCGGGCATCCAGTGGGCGTCCTTGCCGTCCCATTTCACGTTGCAGCCGACGGGGTTCGTCTTGGGCGTGCCGACGGGCTTGCCCGCGAGCACGTCGTCCAGCGCCTCGCGGAGCTCGTGGGTCGTCGATTGGGTGGCGTCGCGCGGCGTGTCCACGGCGCGGCCGGTGTAGACGAGCTTCCGGTCCTTGTCGAAGACGAAGAAGTGGGGCGTCCGCAGGGCGCCGTAGGCCCGGGCGACGTCCTGCGATTCGTCGTGCAGGTACGTCCAGGGGAACTGGTGTTCGGCCATCCGCTTGACCATGTGGTCGAACGAATCCTCGGCGTACGTGTTCGCCGAGTTCGAGTTGATCGCGACGAAGCGGACGCCCTTGGGCGCGTAGTCGTCGGCGATCTTCCGCGTGTTCTCGTCCGAGCCGGTGACGTAGGGGCAGTGGTTGCAGGTGAAGAAGACGACGAGGACGTCGCCCTCGAAGTCGGTGAGCGCGTAGGTGTTGCCGTCGGTCGCGGGCAGCGAGAAGGCGGGCGCCGCGTCGCCGATGTCGAGCGTGAATGGCATGGGTTGTCCTCCGGTTGCGGGTGATTGGCCCGCTTTACCGTAGGACGATCCAGAGGCCGTGGATGATGCCGAGGATGCCGAAGGAGACAAGCCAGAGGACCAGGTTGATGACGAAGTGGAGCCCGATGCCCTCCTTGAGCCCGACCGCGATGGGGGGCAGAAGGATGGCGAGGACAATCATCAGGACTTTGTTCTCAGCTGCGGACATACAGGTCTCCGCGGGCCGGGAAGTCGGCCCGATCGGGGACGAGCGTACCTCATCTCGGGGGCTCGGGCTTGCACGGGCGTGCTCTGGGGCCTCGCTCAGGGGCAGCCGGCGAGGTAGAGCGCGACGAAGGCGTCGATGTCGTCGATGGTCAGGGCGCCGTCGGCGTTGAAGTCCGCGGAGAGCTGTCCGGCGAGGTAATGGGCGACGAAGACGTCGATGTCATCGACGCTCAGGCCGCCGTCGCCGTCGAGGTCCGCCGCGCAGGCGGGATCGGCCCAGAGGGAGTCGGCAAGGAAGGCGGCGGCCATGCGCTGGCCGATCTTCAGGCGGCTCGTGCCGTCCCAGTGGATGTTGTTGTCGCGCCAGGTGAGGTCGTCGGTGAAGATGAGCGAGGCGCTGTGGTCGTTGGCGCAGAAGTTCGCCTTCGCCTGCCGCATGATGTCCACGAGGTTCTGCGGCTTGTTGTGGTCGATCGAGGTCTGCGAGACCATGACGTGCATGTCGGGCGCGTTGAGGTCGAGGCGGACGGCGTCGATGAGGTCGTGGAGGTTGTTCTCGTACTGGAGGACGTAGTCGGTGACCCAGAGGTCGCCGTCGCCCTGGATCCAGCCGAAGCCGACGAGCTCGGGGGTGTGGCCCATGTTGACGAGCTCGAGGTAGGCGCGGTCGTACTTGTCGATCATGAAGTCGTACAGGTCGCCGCCGATGGACGGGTGCCAGCGGGCCGCGAGGTTCGAGCCGCCCACGGCGACCTTGAGGATCGCGATGAGCCCCTGCGAGCCGTCGGCGTGGAGGTCGCGGCCGAAGGTGAGCTCGGCGCTGTAGGTCGAGGTTTCGGCGCCCGGCTGGTCGAGGTGCGGCTCGAGCGGGCCCCAGCCGCCGGCGCGCTCGACGCCCTGGATGCGCCAGTCGTAGAGGATGTCGGTTTGCGGGAGGGCGTAATCGACGCCTTCGAAGAAGAGCTCGTCTTCGCCGAACTCGCCGACCATGTTGGACTGCCCGGCCATGATGATGACGCGCACGGGCGCGGCGGGCGCGCGGTGCGCGAACAACAGCGTCGCGGCGAGCGCGAACAGCACACAGACTGTGGTGGAGCGGGACATGGTGGGTCGGGCCTTGGCGCCGAACTCCTGCGCGCACATGAACAACATCCGGGCGGGCACCGAGCCCTCCCTCCCCTGCCGCGGGTGAATTGTCGCAGGTGGATGGGGTCGATTCCAGCCGAAAGTGTGTTCTCTCTGCGCAGGTTGGGATTCGTTTGAGCTTTGGCGTCCGAGAACCGTGAAGTTAGCCGGGGCTCACTCGGGGTTCTGGACGCGTGAGGGGGCGCAACGACACCGCCGGGCACGGGCCCGGCGGTGTGTTGGGAGATCGTGAATTGTGAGGCTGGGTTACGCCGCGGCGCCGACAGGCTCGGAGGTCTTCTCGGCGTCGCCCGCGGGGTTGCTCGCGATGGGGCTGCCGGTCGTGAGGGGCTCGTTCGAGGTGTAGGACTCGACGGGCGCGTCGAAGGGGACGCCGTTGCCGTCCTCGGTGACGGTGAACATGTCAATGAGGGCCCAGACGGCGGCGGCGAGAATCATCGGGATCCCGATGAGCACGACGGAGAGCACGAACCCGCCCGCGCCGAGCCCGAGCTGGATGAAGCCCTTCTTCTTGTGGCCCGCGACGAAGTTGTGCACGCCGAACGCGCCCAGGAAGAACGCGAGCGCCATGTAGGTGACGCGGGTGCACTTGGCGGGAACGTCGCCGGTGGACTCGTACATCGGCGTGGTCGGAGGCGTGGACATGGGTCGGTCTCCCCTGGGATCCCGCGTCGGCGGGCCCGGACGAACGGCGCCCGGCGCCCATGCGCCAAGCTCGGAACCCCGGGATCGGCCTGCCGGTTGGGCGGGTTCACCCCAAGAGCGGGGGATTCGCGGCGGGCGCTCGGTTGGGGCGCTCGCGGCGTGGTTGGCGATCGTGCGGGCGGGCCCGAGAACGCCGGCGCGCGACACCACGCCGCGCGGGGGCGGCGTGGTCATGGGGTTTGGTTGCGAATCGGATCAGCCGATGGCGAGCGCGGGCCCGTTCTCGGTCTGGTTGACGTCGATGGACTTGCCGTCGAGCTGGTTGACGATCGGCTGGGCGATCGCGAGGACGGTGCGTCCGTCGTGGTCGAAGGTCTCGTCGTCCGCCTTGGGGGCGTCGGGCGCGAGGCCGAGGCCCTGGGGGCTCGCGGTCAGGCGGATGGTCGCGTCCTCGGGGACGTTGTTGTCGTCGATGAGGCCCTTGAGGAAGACCTTGGCATCTTCGGTGACGGTGAGCATGGCTGCCCTTCCGTTGGCAGCGGCATCGCAGCGCGCTCTATCGCGCGCTCCAACCCCGCGGTTCGGCGCATCCGCCCCCGGGCGACTCAGCCCGACAGAGAACACGCGGGTCCGGGGCACCCTACGGGGGCGGACCGGGGATTTCAGCGGCGCGCCGAAACCCGGGTTTACAGCGAGATAGGCGGGGTTGTTTCGGAGACGCGCGCCCGCGCCGGGCTCTCGGGGAACGCACGGAGGCAACGGCAGCGGGGCGCGCGTTGTGGGGGAATCGCCCGCCGGGCGCGTTGGCGCGGGGCGGGCGCGTCGGTTAGCGGCCGAAGCTCGAGCGCTTGGGCTTGTTGGGCTTGCTCGGCTTGGCCGGCGTGCTGGGCTTGGAGGTGGACGGTTTGCCGGTGTTGGCCATGGCAGTCGCCCCGCCTGTTCCGACGTGTGTGTTGGCCGAGTCTGCCGGGGGAAGTGTCCGGGCTCGGTGTGGCACCCGCGTCTGGGCGGGGCCTTTCGTGGGCTGGCGGATCGGGCACGCTTGTCCGGGACCCACGCCCGGGAGACCGGCCTACCAGGAGGTCCGGCATGCGGCGTGCCTCGCGCAGCCGGGGATGAAGATACTCGGGCCGCGGGCGGGGTCAAGGGGGGGGGAGGGGTTGTTACAAATGAGGGTGCTCAGTTCGCTTCGTCTCCCATTGCCTCCCGGGCAACCCGGCGCATGGCGTTCTTGACCGGGCCTGCAGGGCAAACGCCCAGTACATCATCTTGAACGGAAGCAGGGCCAAAGTCGGCGATCGCAGCCGCTATCTCCGCTTGAACGAACTTGTCATCTGGGATCTCTCGAACCAGCCGTTGCAGCACGGGATAAGCCGTCTTCTCTGTCGCGTGATAGACACCGCTCCATACCTCGATGAAGCAAGCTGTGCGGACCTCGATGTCTTCCACTATGCCGAAGAGCCAACGAAGAACGTCGTAGAACCGACCGGCGCTCGAGAATGGCCAACCGACGTTCTTCCACAGCAACTTGCACTCTGAGACATACCGCTTTGCGAAGCGGTCTATGTCGTCGCCAATCTCCTCGTGGTACTCCTCTCGGCGATCAGCGGTGCTCAAGAGATGGGTTACTGGCTTTAGGTAGCCGTGATACGGAAGACCTGTATATTTGCCATTCACGAACTCTTGGTGGACTGGGGCCCAGTCTATTTCTTCATCCTCGCCAATTTGTTCAAACTCATGTAGCAGAATTGAGTCGGCGGAGCCTTTGCCAAGTACAAGTTCTGACTGACGAGTGATTGCGTCCATCATTTCTTGTGCATCGTCGAATCTATCCGTGGCACTGTAAGCGGTCGCCTTGCGAACTACATTCGACAACTCGTGTTGGGCCACGTGGGTTGGGTCTCTGCCGGTCATCACATAGCTGACCAAGCGACCCAGTGCGAACACGTCGCTTTGTTTTGTCGCGTCGCCCAGTCGCTGTTGTTGTTCTGGAGAGACGTATTGCCCTGTGCCGTAGTTTTCGGCAGATGAGTGTGACATTCGGCTGATTTCTTCTTCCGACTTGCCGAGCCCGAAGTCGCACACTTTGAATTTAACACCGCCGTCTTCTTGGTGATAACACAGCACATTGTTGGGTGAGATGTCTCGGTGAAGAATTCCCTCTGCGTGTGCCATTGCGATAGCCTCGCAAATAGTCTTGCAGATATTGATCCTAGATTCTAGGTCAAGCGAGTCATTCTTCAGTCGAATCTCTTTCGTAAGATTGTGAGTCGCAACCGGCATCGTGTAGTACGGCGACTCGCCCGCGTCGCTATCGATCGCATCAACTACAAGTTCGACATGGCTCAGTAATTTGGTGAGTTGGATCTCGCGACGAAGCCTCTTGGCATAGTCGGAATTCGAAGCTTTGCGAGGTATAAGCCGCTTCAACGCGACGCGGGATTTGCTCGGCTCGTGAACGCACTCGGTAACGATCGCGAAATGACCCTGGCCGATCTCTCTAACGCCGCGATATCCCTCAGGGAGTGCCAAACCAATCTCACCCCACCGGCTGCTTCACCGCTGAGACCACCTTCTCCGCCGCGTCGGCGAGGTCGGTGGCGGGCTGGAGGGTCGGGAGGTCGGCGGCGGCTTCGGCGAGGATCTGGCGGCCCGCCTCGACGTTCGTGCCCTCGAGGCGGACGACGAGGGGGACGGTGAAGCCGACCTCGCGGGCGGCGTTCACGACGCCTCGGGCGATGACGGCGCAGTCCATGATGCCGCCGAAGATGTTGACGAGGATGCCCTTGACGGCGTCGTCGCTCAGGATAATCCGGAAGGCTTCGGTGACCGCCTGCTCGGAGGCGCTGCCGCCGACGTCGAGGAAGTTGGCGGGTTCGCCGCCGGCGTGCTTGATGATGTCCATGGTGGCCATGGCGAGGCCCGCGCCGTTGACGAGGCAGCCGATGTTGCCGTCGAGGGCGATGTAGTTGAGGCCGTGCTCGGCGGCGCGGACCTCGAGCGGGTTGTCCTCGCTCGGGTCGTGCATCTCCTGCTGGTTTTTGTGGCGGAAGAGTGCGTTGTCGTCGAACTGGAACTTGGCGTCGATCGCCATGACGCGGCCGTCGGGGTGCTCGTCGGTCGGGCCGGTGATGATGAGCGGGTTGATCTCGGCGAGCGTGCAGTCCTGCACGTCGTAGAGGGTGGCGAGGTTGAGCATGATGTTGGCGGCCTGGCGGACCTGCTTGCCCTTGAGCCCCAGGCGGAAGGCGATCTCGTTGGCCTGGAACGACTGGAGGCCCATCTGGGGGTCGATGGCGCACTTGATGAGGGCTTTGGGGTTCTGCTCGGCGACGGCTTCGATGTCCATGCCGCCCTCGGCCGAGGCGATGAGGACGTTGCGGCGGGTGTTCCGGTCGGTCGTGATGGCGAGGTAGTACTCCTCTTTGGTCACGCCGCCCGGGACGCGGGGCTCGGGTCGGTCGGCGATGTCGACGCCGGCGGCGACGAGGAGCTTGGAGACTTCGAGGCCCTCGGGCCCGGTCTGGTTGGAGACCATGCGGTTGGAGAACATGAAGGCGGCGGCTTCGCGTGCTTCGTCGGCGGAGCGGACGAGCTTGACGAAGCCGGCCTTGCCGCGCCCGCCGGCGAAGACCTGGGCCTTGACGACGGCGAGGTCGGTGCCGGCGGCTTTGGTCACGAGTTCGTAGGCGTCCTTGGCCTGGTCGGCGTTGTGGATGACGGCGCCCGGGGGGACGGGGATGCCGGAGGAGGAGAGGAGTTCGCGGGCCTGGTACTCGTGGATCTTCATGCGTGGGCTCCCTGGGAAGGCGATGGTAGCCGATGGGGCGCGGATGACCGGGGACGGTGCCCGCCTTCGGCCCGAAGGACGAAGGCGGCGATGGGGATGGCGTGCTTCGTCCTTCGGATCGAAGCACGGCACCGGCATGGGAACCGGGTGCCGCCGCGTGCCAAGAGGGGTCTATGCGAGATCACCGGATCGTGTGGGCCGTGGTTGTGCTGGGGGTGGTGGCCTCGCTGGCGTTCGGCGCGCCGAGGCGGTCGTTCGATCGGGCGGTCCTGCCCGAGGGCGGCGACGTCTGGCACATGGCGGGCGGGTCGCGGTCGATCGTGATCGAGGGCGTGTGGGTGAACGGGCAGGGGCCGTACCGGTTCTTGCTTGATACGGGGACGACGGGGGGCGTGCGGATCGACGCGCGCGTCGCGACGGCGCTCGGGTTGGACGCGGCGGGGCAGACGAAGACCGGCGCGCGGCGACCCGGTTCCGGGCCGACGCTGGACACGATCGAGCTCGACTCGCTGGAGGTCGGCGGTGTGCGGTGGGAGGGTGTATCCGGCGCGGTGCGGACGCTGAGTCATGAGCAGACGCCGGCGGAGCACCGGATCGACGGCGTGCTGGCGTGGCATCTGTTTGTGGACTGGACGCTGACGCTCGATCTGGGCGCGCGGGAGGTGCGGGTGCGCGACGAGGCGCTGCCCCGCCCGGGTCGCGAGGGCGTGGTGTTCATGCGGGGCGATCGGGACGGGCCGACGGCGCCGCTGGTCGTCGGGCGGGTGAAGGTCAACGCGCTGATCGACACGGGCAACGGGGGCGGGGTGCTCATCAACTCCCGGTTTCGGGCGCGGGCGCCGATCGAGGGGGAGCTGGTCGAGGCGGGTTTCGTGAGCACGGTGGACGGGACGAGCCCGGTGCTCGCGGCGGCCCTCAGCGAGCCCATGACCCTCGCGGGGGTGGAGCTCGGGCAGGGTCGGGGGCTGTTCACGGACGGGATCTACCCGGCGAACGTGGGGCTGGGCGTGCTGGCGGGGGGCGTGGTGGAGATCGACGCGGCGAACAGCCGCATCCGCCTGACCCTGGGTGCGAATGCTCAGGAGGCAGGGGGCGAGGAACCCGCGGAGTCCGGTCTGGACGCGGCGGGCGGGATTGACGATGATGATGAGGATGCCCCTGCCGACGACCGAGAGCCAGGCTGAGCGTGGGTTCACGCTGATCGAGCTGCTGGTGGTGATCGCGATCATCGCGGTGCTGATCGGGATCCTGGTGCCGACGCTGGGGCGGGCGCGCGATTCGGCGCGCACGGTGGTGTGCCTGAGCAACCACCGTCAGATCGGCGTGGCGTGGGGGTCGTACGTCGCGGACGAGCAGCAGTACCCGTGGGGCGAGCGGCCGGACGAGGTGCCGCTGGGCTCGCTGCCAAACGACCACCCGTACCGGTACTACTCGAATCAGGCGCAGTGGGGGTGGGGCGGCGTGCACTGGTTCGGTGTGGACGACGACGGCGACCCGATCCTTCGCAACACGGGCGGGACGCCGCTGCCCGGCAGGCGTCCTGTCAATTCGTATATGGGCGCCAGGGTCATCGAGGAAGGGAACGGCGCGGGGTTCTTGTGCCCGTCGGACGACGGCTTGCGGATTTTCAACAAGCCAGACCGCGAGACGCCCTGGCCTGACCTCGCGACCAACACGGATGATCCGGACGACAAGCGCGTGTGGAAGCAGATCGGGACGAGCTACATCGCGAACCAGTCGTTGTACCAGAGCATCCCGTCGGGCCATCTCGACTCACGGGGCGAGCCGATCACCGTGTTTGCGCCGGGCGCGGGCCCTGAGGATCAGCGGGTCACGCTGTCGAATCTCGTGATGGTGACGGACTACGGGCAGCAGTGGATCGCGCGGCAGTACGCGACGCGGACGACGGACTTCATGCGCGACTTCGTGTGGCTTGGGTATTGGCACGGCGAAGGCCGGGCGAACATGCTGATGGCGGACGGATCCGCGCGGAATACGACGACCGACTTCGACGCCTCGTCGTACTACTACACCTATGACGCGTTCACGTACAAGCCGCCGCCGCCGGACGACGGCGATGACGGGGGCTGATCGGCCCTTGGCGGGTCCTGCCAGACGAGAATTCAGCCCCTCCGCCGACTCGCCCCGGGGGTGGTTGCGGACCTATCCTCGTGACCCGCCCAGAGCGGGCTGACGATCCCCGCGGACCTTCCGAGAGAGGACCCTCCGACCATGGCGCAAGGCACGATCACCCAGGTCATCGGCTCGACGTTCGACGCCCAGTTCCCCGAGTCGAACCTGCCGGATATCTACAACGCCGTTGAGGTCCGCTGGACCATGGACGGGCACGAGATGAAGCTCGTCGGGGAGGTGCAGCAGCACCTCGGCGGCGGGCAGGTGCGTGCCGTCGCCCTCGGGTCGACCGACGGTCTGACCCGCTCGATGGCGTGTGTGGATACCGGCGGGCCGGTGACGGTGCCGGTGGGAGAGGGCGTGCTGGGGCGGGTGTTCAACCTGCTGGGCGAGCCGATCGACAACAAGCCCGCGCCGCACACCGACAAGCGGATGCCGATCCACCGCGAGCCGCCGGAGTTCAGCCAGCTGAACCCGAAGACGGAGATCCTCGTGACGGGCATCAAGGTCATCGACCTGCTCTGCCCGTTCGTGCGTGGTGGCAAGATCGGTCTGTTCGGTGGCGCCGGCGTCGGCAAGACGGTCATCATCCAGGAGATGATCGCCCGCGTCGCGCGTGAGTTCGGCGGGTACTCCGTGTTCTGCGGCGTCGGCGAGCGCACCCGCGAGGGCAACGACCTCTGGGGCGAAATGGCCGAGGCCGAGTTCACCGACGACCAGGGCAACAAGGCCCACGTGCTCGACAAGGTGGCGATGGTGTTCGGGCAGATGAACGAGCCGCCCGGATCGCGTCTGCGTGTCGCGTTGTCGGGCCTGACGATGGCGGAGAACTTCCGCGACGAGTCGGGCAAGGAAACGATGATGTTCGTGGACAACATCTTCCGCTTCACGCAGGCGGGTTCGGAAGTGTCCGCGCTGCTGGGCCGGATGCCGTCGGCGGTGGGGTACCAGCCGACCTTGTCTACGGAGATGGGCGAGCTGCAGGAGCGGATCACCTCGACGGCGAAGGGCGCGATCACGTCGGTGCAGGCGATTTACGTGCCGGCGGACGACCTGACCGACCCCGCGCCGGCGACGGCGTTCGCTCACTTGGACGCGTTCGTGGTGCTCGAGCGCTCGATCGCGGAGAAGGGCATCTACCCCGCGGTGGACCCGCTGAGCTCGACCTCGCGGATCGTCGATCCGGGCATCATCGGTCAGCGTCACTACGACGTGTCGCGGAAGGTGCAGATGATCCTGCAGCGGTACAAGGACCTGCAGGACATCATCGCGATTCTGGGTGTGGACGAGCTTTCCGAAGAGGACAAGCAGGTCGTGGCCCGGGCGCGTCGCATCGAACGCTTCCTGTCGCAGCCGTTCTACACCGCCGAGGTCTTCACGGGCTTCCCGGGTGTGTACACGTCGCTGGAGGACACGATCGATTCGTTCGAGCGTCTGGTGAACGGCGAGGGCGACGACCTGCCCGAGTCGGCGTTCATGTACGTGAACACCTTGGACGACGCGAAGGCGAAGGCCGAGAAGGCCGCGGCGAGCGCCTGATCCGAGCGCCCGGGGAATTCGTTCTTGATCCGGCGTCCGGGGTACTGTCGGGTGCCGTTTTTCAATCTCGTGTTGAGTGCTTTGGAGAGAGGATCAACATTGGACAAGCAGATCATGTGTGCGTTCGCGATCGGTGGCGGAGCCGTGCTCGGAACCGGGGCGGCTCACGGGGCACCGGTGCTCCAGCAGGCGAACGTCGTGCTTACCACCGCGCCCAGCGCGGGGTTCCCGGTGAGCTCGCTCGGGCTTTTTGCGGGCGGTGGGTTCGGCGGCACGCCCGTGGCGCTGGGTTCGAGCGTCACCCTCACCCCGGTGAACACCGACTTCGCCTCCCCGGTGACCGTCACGTTCGAAGCCGACACCGTCGGCTCAACGCGCACGGCCCGTGTGACTTTCGAGACGTCGGGCGACGCGTTCGTGACGCAGGACGCGATCGATTCCGTGCTCACGCCGGACGTGGTCTGGACGGGGCTGACGTTCAACCTCGGGTTCGATGACGACGAGTGGGACGGGGGCACGGTGACCCAAACCGTCTCGTTCTTCGAAGGCGCGACCGAGCTGACCTCCTTCCAGAACACGCCCTCGGGGATCTTCATCTCGGCGAACGGGCGTCAGTCCAACTCGGCCACGCCCGTGGAGGCGGGGTTTTACGGCGGGTCGGGCGTTGCTGACACTTATGTCTTCGAGCGGACGTACGGGGTTGTCCCCGCGCCGGGCACGGCGCTCGCGTTCATCGTGGCGGGCCTGGGCGCCTCGTCGCGACGCCGGGCCTGACACGCTCCCGGGGCCATGATCGCTTTCAGCGCCCGTCTTCGGACGGGCTTCTTTGTGCGCCGAGGCCCGGCAGGTAGGCTGAGCGGACGCAAGAGGAGCGGGCCATGCGGGCAGCGTTGGTCGGTCTGATGGTGGGGGCGGCGCCGACCGGGGCGTCGGTGGTGGTCTACGACACCTTCGGGCCGGGCGGGTCGTTCGACGCCTCGCAGGGGTACGTCGTCGCGGGCGATGACGTGCCGTACGCGCTCAATGAGGGTCAGACGCACGGCGTGCGGTTCCGGGCGGGCGTCGGCGGGCAGATCGAACGGATCGATGCGGGGCTGCAGCTCATCTCCGGGACGGACACCGTCTGGATGGAGCTCTGGTCGGCGGCGGGCAACGGGGACGTCGGGTCGATGCTCGCGTCGTGGGTGATTGATGACCGGATGGATTTCTTCGGCGGGAGCGGGACCGTCTCTGTCGAGCCGGGGCTCGGCGGGCCGGTGCTGGATGCGGGTGAGCGGTACTGGCTGATCTCGCGGGCCTTGAACGACACGGACGCCTCGTGGATGTACGGCGAGGCTGGCACGGGCCCGTTCGTGTGGGAACGCCCGGACGGGGTGCGGGTGTATTCACGCTCGACGCTGCCGGCGGTGCGGGTGACGGTCGTGCCGGCGCCGGGGACGTTCACGTTCTTGGCGTGCGCGCTCAGCGCGGGGACGCGCCGGCGGCGCTAGCACATCGTCAGGCCGCCGTCCACGGCGATGACCTGGCCGGTGAGGTAGCCGGCGTCGTCGGCGGTGACGTACGAGACGGCGGCGGCGATGTCCTCGGGCACGCCGAGCTCGCGGACGCTCATCGCTTTCTTGACCGTCTCGGTGACGGTCTCGGGCAGGTCCTTGGTCATATCGGTCTGCACGAACCCGGGCGCGACGACGTTCGCGGTGATGTTCTTCCCGCCCAGCTCGCGGGCGACGGAGCGCATGAGCCCGATGACGCCGGACTTGGCGGCGGCGTAGTTGGACTGGCCGGCGTTGCCGACGAGCCCGGATGTGGACGCGATGGTGCAGATGCGGCCGAACTTGCCGCGCATCATCGTGCGGGCGGCGGCGCGGCAGGCGACGAAGACGCTGGTGAGGTTCGTCGAGATGACGTCGTCCCACTCCTCGTCGGACATGCGGAGGAGGAGGTTGTCGCGGGTGATGCCGGCGTTGTTGACGAGGATGTCGAGTCGCCCGAGCTCGGCGCCGACGGACTCGATCATCGCGGCGAGGGCGGCGCGATCGGAGATATCCACGGGCTTGACGGACGCGGCACCGCCGTTGGCCTCGATCTCGGCCTTGAGGTCGTTGAGCGGTGCTTCGGAGCGTGCGCTGAGGACGACGTGGCGGCCTTCCTTGGCGAGCCGGACCGCGATGGCGCGGCCGATACCGCGGGACGCTCCGGTGACGACGGCGACGCGTTGATCACTCATCACTTCTCCTCCGGGGCGTCGTGCCCCTCGACGCTCACGCCGCGGTTGATCCGGCGCATCATGCCCGCGAGGGTCTTGCCCGGGGCGAGCTCGTGGAACGCGGCGCCCGGCGTGTCGTTGATCAGCCACTCGCAGCACGCCGCCCAGCGGACGGGGCTGGTCAGCTGGTCGTAGAGCCCGCGGCGGATGCCTTCGGGCGAGCGGTGCGGCTCGGCGGTCACGTTGCTCATCACGGTGCAGCGCGGCATCGCGATCTCGGTCGCGGCGAGGGCTTCGCCCAGGCGTTCGGCGGCGGGGGCCATGATCGGGGAGTGGAACGCGCCGGCGACCTGCAGCCGCGTCGCGCGGACGCCCAGTGCGCTGGCGGCGGTCTCGGCCCGGTCGCACGCGACGGCGCTGCCCGAGAGCACGACCTGCCCCGGCGCGTTGAAGTTGGCGGCGACCAAGACGTCCTCGCCCCGCGCGGCGTCGCAGACCTCGTTCGCCTTGTCCTCGTCGGCGCCGATGAGGGCGACCATGGAGGACTCGACGGCTTGGGCGGCTTCCTGCATCGCGCGGCCGCGGAGGGCGACGAGTTTCAGGCCGTCCATGAAGTTGAAGGCGCCGGCGACGTGCAGGGCGGTGTATTCACCCAGGCTGAGCCCGGCGGTGGCGGCGACGGTCGCGTCCGCCTCGCCCAAGCCCTCGGTCTCGAGCCACCCGCGCCAGCTGGCGATCGAGGCGGTGTAGATCGCGGGCTGGCAGACGTCGGTGCGGTTGAGGGTGTCGGCGTCGCCGGCGAAGCAGATGTCGCTGAGCGGGGTGCCGGCGAGATCGACGCCGAGCGTGTTCCAGAGCTCGCCGATGATGCTGTCGGCTTCTTCGAACGCGGCCCGCGCGGCGCCGGAGCGTTCGCACCATGCTTTGGCCATGCCGACGGCTTGAGCGCCCTGGCCGGGGCAGAGGATGACGTTCGGGTGGGTCATGCTCGGATGCTAGCGGGACGGCGGGGGTCGCGCGCGATCACAGCTGCCAGAGGCTCGCGCCCCAAGTGAGCCCCGCGCCGAAGGCGATGAACATGACCTTCTGGCCGGGCTCGACGCGGCCCGCCTGCTTGAGCTCGTCGAAGACGAGCGGGCAGGAGGCGGCGACGGTGTTGCCGTAGCGGTCGATGTTCACCGTGAGACGCTCGGGCTCGAGCCCGAAGCGGTCGCGGGCGGCTTCAAGGATGCGGGCGTTCGCCTGGTGGCAGACGTAGTGGTCCACGTCCGCGGCGGCGAGGCCGGCCTTCTCCAGCGTCTGCTCGATCACCTCGGGGAACTTCTTGACGGCGAACTTGAAGACGGCCTGCCCGTTCATCTGCACGCGGTTGACCTTGCGGTCGTCGTACTCATCCTCGTAGAACTGGTCGGCGCCGGTGGGGATGAAGAGGTGCTTGGCGCCGCCGCCGTCGGTGTGCATGGACTCGGCGATGAGCCCGAGGTTCTCGTCGGCGTCGGCCTGGATGATGAAGGCGGAGGCGGCGTCGCCGAAGAGGATCGCGGCGCCGCGGCCGAAGGTCGAGTAATCGACGAAGCGGGTGATGGTGTCCACGCCGATGACGGCGACGTTCCGGTACCGCCCGCCTGCGACCATCTCGTGGGCGACGTTGAGGCTGAAGACGAACCCGGAGCACGCGCCGTTGATGTCGAAGGCGCCGACGTTGCCGCACTCGAGGGCGGCGGCGACGGTGGGGCCCACGCCCGGGGTGGGCATGTCCGCGGTCATCGTCGCGACGACGATCAGGTCGAGGTCGGTGGGGGCGAGGCCCGCGTCGGTGAGGGCCTTGCGGAGGGCCCGCTCGCCGAGCTGCGAGGTGCTGGGTCCTTTGTCGGGGTCGGACACGCGGCGCTCGGCGATGCCGGTGCGCTTGACGATCCACTCGTCGGACGTGTCCATGAGCTGCTCGATGTCTGCGTTGGTCAGGCGGCGGTCGGGCAGCGACGACCCGCACCCGGTGATCCGGACCCCGCGGTGCGCGTGCACGAAGCTCATGCCGGCTCGCCCTGGCGCGACGCGGGATCGACGGACTCGACCTCGGCCAGCCTCGCGACGATCGCGTCGTTCACGTGCGCGTTGACGGCGTGGCGGGCGTTGCGGATGGCGGCAGCGATCGTGCGCGCCTCGCTCGACCCGTGGCAGATGAACATCGCGCCGTTCACGCCCAGCAGCGGGGCGCCGCCCATCTCGTGATAGTCGTTCTTCTTGTAGATCGACTTCACGATCGGCTCGAACTGCATCGCGAGCCTGGGGTCGTGCTCGAAGATCTCGGCGGCGATCGCCTGGAACAGGCTCTTGGCGAGCCCTTCGGCCATCTTCAGGATCGTGTTGCCCGTGAACCCGTCGGTGACGATCACGTCCGCGGCGCCCGCAAAGAAGTCACGCCCCTCGACGAACCCGGTGTAGTTGAGCCCGGGCGTGGACTTGAGCAACTCGTGGGCCTGCTTGACGATGATCGAGCCCTTGCCCTCTTCGGCGCCGACGTTCATGAGGGCGACGCGGGGGTTCTCGATGCCCAGGGCGTGGCGGGCGTAGACGTCGGACATGACGCCGTACTGCCACAGGTGGCTGCCTCGGGGCTCGGGGTTGGCCCCGGCGTCGCAGAGGACGACGGGCCCGTGGAAGGCGGGGATGGTGACGGCGATCCCCGGGCGGTGCACGCCGCGGAGCCGCTTCATGTTCATCTGGGCGGCGGCGACGCAGGCGCCGGTGTTGCCCGCGCTGACGACGCCGTCGCAGCGCTCGTCGTCGGTTGCCTTGGGCGAGCCGAGCCGTGCCATCCGGACGATCGAGCTGTCCTTCTTGGCTCGGACCGAGGCGGTGGGGGACTCATGCATCCCGATGACGTCGGGCGCGTCGACGATCTCGAGGCGATCGTCGCCGAGCATCTTGCGTTCGCGGAGGGTTTCCTCGATGAGGGCCCTGGGCCCGACGAGGACGAGGCGGTCACCCGGTTCGAGGTGCTCGATGCCGGCGACGCAGCCCTTGAGGATGGCGTCGGGGGCGTGGTCTCCGCCCATCACGTCGATGGCAAGGCGCATCGCCGACTCCTTCCGGCGCGGGGTCAGTCGCTCACGCCGATGCCGAGCTTCTTGACCTTGATGCGCAGGCCCGGGCGGACGTAGCCCGACTCTTTGCACGCGCGGTGGTGCGCCTTGGGCATGCCGGAGAGGGGGCAGATGGTGGGCTTGGGCGCGGTGATGGCGTCGTGGCTGCGGCGCCGACGGCTGCGGCCTTTGGACTGTCGCTGGGCAGGAAGCATCGGCGGATCTCCGGCGCCCCGAGAGCCCCGGGCGAGATGCCCAGAATCCCCCTCGGGAGGACAGCAACCGTAGACCGCCCTTCCCGCCCCGTCAACGGCTGGCGCGGCCCGGGCGGGCCTCGGCGCGTTGGCCCGGACCGCCCGCTGTGCGGGTTGGTCGGGTCCCCGCGTGGACGGGCGTGGGAGGCGGGTGATATAGTGAAGCGGCGGGCCTCGCCCGCGTGATGCCTCCCTAGCTCAATCGGTAGAGCAGCTGACTCTTAATCAGCGGGTTGCAGGTTCGAGTCCTGCGGGGGGTATTCGGAGTCCGGCCGGGCGCTGGGCTTGATCGCTGCCCCGATCGCCGCTGCCCCGCATGCCGCAGACCCGGGGTCGCCACGTCCGAGGGGGCCCGCGTGTCGTCCGATCCCATCCGAGACCTACTCAAGTCGGCCCGCCAGGCGATGGCGTCGGGGAACCTGCGTCAAGCCGGGATGAGCGCCCGCGAGGCGGTGGCGCGGGCGCCCGAGCACGCGCGGGCGAACCTGGTCCTGGGGATCATCCTGCGCGAGATGGGGGACTTCCCGACGGCGGTCGAGCATCTGCAGAAGGCGGCGGCCGC
Source organism: Phycisphaerales bacterium (assembly GCA_040219655.1). Classification (GTDB taxonomy): domain Bacteria; phylum Planctomycetota; class Phycisphaerae; order Phycisphaerales; family UBA1924; genus BQJQ01. The sequence continues at coordinate 704,367 of JAVJSB010000001.1, forward strand.
GGCGCCCGAGGATGTCGAGATCCAGTTCAACCTCGCGAACACGCTGCACTCGAACCCGCGCCGCCTCGAAGAGGCCAAGCCGATCTACGAGAAGTGCGTCGAGCTCGCGCCGGACTCCGTCCCGGCGCACGCCGCCCTGGCCAAGCTCTACGAGGAGCTCAGCGAGCTGGACGAAGCCCGGCGCGTCGCGACGCGGGCGCTCGAGCTCTCGCCGGATCACCCGGCGTCGTTGCTCGTCGTCGCGTTGGTGGACATGCGTCAGGACAAGCTCGAGGAGGCCCGCGCCGGGTTCGAGCGGCTGATTTTGGCCGAGGGCGGGGCGCTGGTGTCCAAGCTCCCGCCGGTGACGCGCTCGACGGCGTTCAACCGCTACGCGGCGACGCTCGACCGGCTCGGTGAGTACAACGAGGCGGCGTCGTTCTTTGACCGGGCGCAGCGGGTTCGGTGGTCGTGCCCGGACGCGCGGAACGTTCGGCCGAACCAGCCGCTGCGGGTCCTCGAAGACTCGAAGCGCGCGGTCACGCCCGAACTGCTGCGCGCGTGGAGCGAGGAGCGCCACGACGATGGGGTCACCGACCCGGTGTTTCTGGTGGGGTTCCCGCGGAGCGGGACGACGCTGACGGAGCAGATCCTGGCGGCGCACCCGGGCGTGGTGACGCTGGACGAGAGTTCGCCGCTGGCGGAGGTCCTGCCGAAGATCGCGGCCCGGACGTCGGCGGGGACGTACCCGATGGCGCTCCCGAAAATCCGGAGCGACTTCGTTTCCGAGCTCCGCGCGCTGTACGCCCAGGGCGCGGAGAAGCGATTGGACGCGGCGGGCGCGGGACCGCAGGGCGATCGTGTGCTCATCGACAAGCTCCCGCTGACGATCATGCACCTGCCGGCCGTCGTCCGGATCTTCCCGAACGCGCGCGTGATCGTGGCGCTGCGCGACCCGCGCGACGCGTGCGTCTCGGCATTCACGCAGCTGATGCAGCCCAACAACGCGATGTCGCACCTCCGATCGGTCGGGTCCGCGGCGCCGTTCTATGCGCAGGTGATGGGTCGGTGGCTCGAGATACGCGACACGCTGCCGATCCCGTGGATCGAGTCGCGGTACGAGGACCTGGTGACGGACACGGAGGCGAGCGCCCGCCGGCTCGTCGAGTTCCTCGGGCTGGCGTGGGATGACGAGGTGATGCGCTACCGCGAGAAGATCGAGGGCAAGTCGATCTCGACGCCCTCGTACGAGGCGGTGTCGCGGCCCGTGAGCACGGCGTCGGTCGGGCGTTGGCGGAACTACGCGTCGCAGTTCGAGGGCGTGGGCGATGTCCTGGCGCCGTTCCTCGACGCGTTCGGGTATGAGCGGTGATCGGGCCGTGAGCGCCCAGGGAGCACCCACCGCCGATTCGTTCGCCGCCGACGCGATGGCGGCGCTCAACGCCCGGAACGCGGCGCGGGCGCACAAGCTCGCGGAGGCGGCCCTGCAGCTCGAACCCGAGCACGCCCGGGCGCTGATGGTCCAGGCGATCATCGCCCGCGACGCGGGGCGTCCGGCGGACGCGTTGCCCTTGATCGAGCGGGCCCACGCCTCGGCGCCGGACGACGCGGAGGTGATGTACCACCTGGCGGTCACGCTGCACCAGTCGCCGGCGCGAGGGCCCGGCGCGCGGTCGCGGCCGCGCGAGCTCTACGAGCGCGCCGCGGCGCTCGCGCCGAAGTCGCCGCTGCCGCGCGCCATGCTCGCCAAGCTGCACGAGGAGATGAACGACCTGCCCGAGGCGCGGCAGGCGGCGGACGAGGCGCTCGCGCTGGACCCCAACAACCCGACGGCGCGGCTCGTCAGCGCCCTCGTCGATCGGCGCGAGGGCAGGCTCGCCGAGGCGCGCGAGAAGTTCATGGCGATCATCTACGGCGACAGCGGGCGCCTGCTGGAGCACTTCCCGCCCGCCGCCCGCGCCATGATCTGGAACCGACACGCGCACACGCTCGACGCGTTGGGCGAGCACGACGCGGCGTTCGCGGCGTTCGAATACGCCCAGACGCTGCGTTGGTCGCTGCCCGATGCGAAGCGTGTGGACGCGTCGTGGGTCTTCGGCGCGGCGGACCGGGCGCTGGACGCGATGAACCGGGACCGGCTCGCCCGGTGGACGCGGTGGGAGCCCGGCGACGGGCGGCCCGACCCGGTCTTCCTCGTCGGCTTCCCGCGGAGCGGGACGACGCTGACCGAGCAGATCCTCGCGGCCCACCCGGGCGTCGTGACGCTCGACGAGGACTCGCCGCTCGCGGACGTGGGCGGCGTGCTCGGGCCCCTGATGCCCGACGGCCCGACCGGGGACGCGCTGGACAACGCGGCGACAAAGAACCTGTTGAGGGCGCGGGAGGCGTACTTCGCGGGCGTTTCGGCGCGGCTGGGCGACGCGGCGCACGGGAAGCTGCTGATCGACAAGCTCCCGCTGGCGATCCTCGAGCTGCCGATGATCTGCCGGCTCTTCCCGAGCGCCCGGATCATCGTCGCGATCCGCGACCCGCGCGACGTGTGCCTGTCCGCCGTGATGCGGCTGATGGTGCCCAACCCCGCGATGGCGAACCTGACGACGCTGCCCAAGGCCGCGGCGTTCTACGAAAAGGTCATGGACTTCTGGCTCACGGTGCGCCCGAACGTTCGGCACGCGTGGATCGAGTCGCGCTACGAGGACCTCGTGTCCGACCCCGAGCCGGCGGTCCGGCGGCTCGTCGAGTTCCTCGGGCTGCCCTGGGACGACGCGGTCCTGCGGCATCAGGACCACGTGCGCGGCAAGGCGATCTCGACGCCGTCGTACGAGGCGGTCGGGTCGCGGATCACCACGCGGTCCGTGGCGCGCTGGCAGCAGCACCGCGAGCGGATCAAGCCGGTCCTGCCGACGCTCGCGCCCTTCCTGCACGCGCTCGGGTACGTCGAGTGACGCGCCGATGAGCGCGAACGAGCCCAACACGGCACGCGCCCGGGCGCTCGTCGCCCGCGGACGCGAGCTGGAACGCCAGCGGGACTACGGCGGCGCCGAGCAGGCGTTCCGGAGGGCGATCGGGGAGGACGCGGCGCACGCCCCGGCCTTCGCGGCACTCGCGCGCGTGCTCGAGCGGACGAACAACCTCGAGGGGGCGAGCGCCGCGGCGGACCGCGCCGTCGAGCTCGATCCCGCGGACGACCACGCCCGGCTGACGCGTGCGAACCTGCTCCGCCGGGCGGGGGATCCCGCCGGCGCCCGGGCGGAGTTCGAGCGCGTGCTGCTGAAGGAAGCGCCCGGGTCGGTCGGCGAGGCGGTGCTCGCGGTCGCGTGGAACCGCTACGGGCTTACGCTCGACGCGCTGTCCGATGCGGAGCGGGCGATGGCGGCGTTCGAACGCGCCAACGACATCCGGTGGTCCATGCCCGACGCGGCGAACATCGACGCCGCGGCGCCCGTGCGCCGGCTCGACGCGACGCGCGCGTTCCTCACGGCCGACCGGATGTCGGCGTGGGCCGCGACGGACGGGCGCGCGGACGCCGAGCCGGCGGACCCCGTCTTCCTCGCCGGGTTCCCGCGCAGCGGGACGACGCTCACCGAGCGGATCCTCGGGGCGCACCCGGCCGCCGCGATCCTCGACGAGCGGTCGCCGATGCGCGAGACCATCCTCCGAGCCCGGGAGCTGGCGGGCGGGACGCCGTACCCGGACGTGTTCGATCAGATCACGCCCGCGCAGGCCCGCGAGCTTCGTGCGCACTACTGGTCGGGCGTCGCGCACCGGGCGGGCGAGGGAATCCAGGGCAGGCGGCTGATCGACAAGGTTCCGCTGCACCTGCTCGATCTGGCGGCGATCGTGCGGCTGTTCCCCAGGGCGCGGGTGCTCATGGCGATCCGGGACCCACGCGACGTCTGCGTGAGCGCCGCGATGCAGCTCATGGTGCCGAACCCCGCGATGGCGAGCCTTCGCACGGTCGAAGGGGCCGCCCGGTTCTATGCGCGCGTCATGGGGCTCTGGGTCGGCGTGCGGGATCGGCTGCCCAACCCGGTGCTGGAGTCTCGCTATGAGGATCTGGTGGCGGACCCGGACGCCGCGGCGCGCCGGCTCGTTGCATTCGTCGGGCTCGAGTGGGACGACGCCGTGCTCGAGTTTCATCGGGGGGCGCGCCGCGCGTTCATCGCGACGCCGAGCTTCGAAGCGGTCGCCAAGCCCATCTCAGGCGACGCCCAGGGCCGGTGGACCCGCTACGCGCGGTGGGTCGAGCCGGCGCTGCCCGAGTTGCAGCCCTTCCTCGACGCGTGGGGGTACGGCGGGTGACGGGCGGAATTTGAGCCCGCGCGGCGATGACGCCGACTCATACGGCAGGCCATCAGGAGGTCCCGCATGCGTCAGCCCGCGCCCGTTTTGCTTCTTCAGCCTCAGGGACTCACCGTCACGGGCGTGACAACATGGGCGGTCCGGCTGGCGGGGGAGCTGACGCGAGCGGGTCGGTCGGCGGGGCTCGTGGTGCACGGGTCGGCCGGCGGGCACGGCGAGATCGAGTGCGCGATCCCTCGGGGGGTGCGTGTGTTCCGCTTCGACGATCTGCCCCCGATTGAATCGCTCGCGGGCGACGTCGCGCCGATCGCCGACGCCTACGAGCACGCGGCGCGCTCGATGGGGACCGGGCCGGTCTGTCTGGTTCCCACGCGGCACGGCGACTGCTTCGGCGCGTGCGCCGAGCTCACGCGACGCGACCCGGACGCCTACCGGGTGATCGGGTGGCAGCACGTCGCGTCCGCCTACGAGGACACGCTGATGGCACGGTACGAGCCGATCTTCTCGCGGTTCGCCGCGGTGTCGGCGTTCCTCGCGTCGCGTCTGCGCGATCGGTTCCCGGCCCGCGCGGGCGAGGTGGACCACGTGCCCAACGCGGTGGACGCCGAGCCCTTCCATCGTGAGCGGGCGCGGGCGGATGGCCGCCCGGTCCGGATCATCTACACCGGGCGTCTCGAGCACGAGCAGAAGCGTGTCGGCGCGCTGATCGCGATGTCCGACGCGTTGCGGGGCGCGGCGACGCCGCACGAGCTCACGATCGTCGGCGACGGGCCCGCGGGCCCGTGGATCGACGCGCAGGCGCGGACCCGCCCCGGCGTGATCCGCGTGTCGTCCGTCGGGCCCGACGCGATCACGCCCATGCTCGACGCGTCGGACATCCTCGTCCTGCCCTCGCGGACCGAGGGCCTGAGCATCAGCGTGCTCGAAGCGATGGCGCGCGGGTGCGTGCCCGTCATCACGGACACCCCGTCGGGCGCGCGCGAGCTCGTCGCGGACGGCGAGTCGGGCGTCCTCGTCGCGTGCGCCGAAGAGCCCGAGACGCGCACCGGCGAACGCCTCGCCGAGGGCGTGCGCCGGGCGATGTCGATCGGGCTCGAGACGCTGGGCGCCCGGTCGTGGGCGCGGGCGCGGACGCTCTTCAGCCCGGCGCGGTTCGCACAGCGCGCCGGGGCCGCGTTCGACGCGGCGGCGGCGACGCCGGGGCGGGGCTGGTCGTCGGCGGAATCTCCGGCGTTCAGCGCGCCGGAGGGGGCGGAGGCGTCCGGCTCGGCGCCCGCCGGGGCGGCCGAGCGGCTCGCGGTCCGGCTCGGCGCCTTGCTCGGCAAGCGGGTCGCGATCCACGGCACGGGGGCGCACACGCGGCAGCTCCGCCCGGTGATCGCGAGCTCGCCGAACGTCGTCGCGTTCATCGATGATGACCCCGCCAAGGCGGGATCGGAGCTGTGGGGCCTGCCGATCGAGATGCCCGACCGCGCCGCGGAGCTGGGCGTGACGGACGTCGTCATCAGCTCGTGGATGCACGAGGACGCGATCTGGGCGCGGCGTGGCACGCTGGAGGCGAGCGGGGTCCGCGTCCACCGTCTGTACGCCGATCGGGCGTCGGAGGCGGCGTAACGCCCGGTTTCTGGCTCGACCCCGGGTGGGCGGCCGATGGATGGGGCGTGACCGGTGTGCGCCCCGCCAACGAAACGACCGCGCGGCTCACGCGCGAGACCGACGCGCACGGCGCGTGGGCGACGCTGGCGCCGGTGCTGACCCACGCGCACGATCACCCGGACGACCCCGACGCCGCGGTGCTCGCGCTGCGCGTGCTGGTGCAGGTGGGGCTGGGGACCCTTGCGCGCGCTGCCGCCGATCGTTGCCCGGCGGGTGCCGCATCGCGCCCGGACGTCGCGGCGCTGATCAGGCGGGCCCGCGAGCTGCCGGCGCTTGAGTTCGCGCCCGCCGAGCGGATCGAGCTGGGCCGCCGGAACATCGAGCGGTTCTTGACCCGGCGCGGCATCGACCTCCGAGCGGCGTACGACGCGTGGGCGGACGCCGAGCGTTCGGTGCGTGTCCTCGCGACGCCCGACGGCAACGTGATCCGCGTGCCCAGCGAGAACCCGGACCCGCGCGCGTGGCGTTGGCTGAGCGAGCAGCGGGCCGCGGCCCGCGCGTTCGCGGCGGCCCACTTCGCCCACGCGTCGTCCGACGAGATCGCGCCGGTCGCGGTGGAGGGGTTCAGCCCGCCCTGGATCTTCGTCGAGGTCGCGGGCGCGACGCCGAGGCTCGCCAGCGGGTATCAGCCGCGCCTGCGCGTCATTCAGCGGGACCCGGCCGAGTTCTTCGAGGGCGCCTCGCTGATCGATCTCGCGTCGTTCATCGATGACGACCGGATCGAGTGGCACATCGGCGCGGGCGCGGCGGCGGGCTTCGAGCGCGCCGTCCGCGCGGCGCGGGGGGCCCAGGCGATCGGACCCGGCGTTCCCATCGCGACGCTCCGCACGCCGATCGAGCCGGCGATTGGCGATCTGATCAACACGCTTTCGGCGGAGATCGTGGGGGAGACGAGCGCCGCCGCGGCGCGGGTGCGGGCGCGATACGCCGGCCGGGACGCCGCGTGGTGGTCCGACCGGTACCAGCGGGCGCTGGTGCCGGGGTCTCCCGAGCCGCTGCGTGTGCTCATCCCGACGACGCGGTACTCAACGTACCTGCAGCACGCGGCGCGCGACCTCGCCGGCGCGTTCGAGTCGCGGGGGATGCGTGCCGAGATCCTCATCGAGCCCGACGACACAACGCGCCTGAGCCCGCTCGCGTTCCACGACGCGTTCGAAGGGCTCGAGCCGGACCTGGTCGTGCTGATCAACTACACCCGGTCGTCGCGCGGCGACGCGTTCCCGGGCGATGTGCCGTTCGTCTGCTGGATCCAGGACGAGATGCCGCACCTGTTCACCGCCGAGGCCGGGCGGTCGCAGGGCCCGTTGGACTTCGTCGTCGGGCACGCGGTCACGTCGCTCTTTCACACGCACGGGTACGACCCGGACCGCGCGCTGTATTCCCCGGTGGTCGTCTCCGAGCGGAAGTTCCACGACGGGCCGATCACGCCGGCGCAGCGGGAGCGGTTCGCGTGCGACATCGCGTTCGTCTCCAACCACTCGGAGACGCCCGAGGAGCTGCACCGGCGCAAGCTGCAGGAGGCGGGCGACGAGGGCGTCCGCGCGGCGCTGGAGCTGATCCGCCCCGAGGTGGAGCGCATCGCCGAAGACCTGATGGGCCTGCGGGCGAGCGCCGCGGTCCGGGCGGCGTGCGGGCGGGTGCTGCAATCGCTGGGTGGGTCCCGCGCGGATGCGGAGTCGTTCGCGATGCAGTACGGCCGCCCGATGCTCGAGCGGATCGTTCGGCACCGGACGCTTGAGCTGGCCGCGGACGTGTGCGATCGCCGGGGCTGGACGCTCCGCGTCTTCGGGCGGGGCTGGGAGCGCCACGCCCGGTTCGGCGCGCACGCCGGCGGCGAGATCGAGCACGGCGACGATCTCCGCGCGTGCTACCAGGCGTCGAGCGTCCAGCTCCACGCGTCCGCCCTGTGCATGGTGCATCAGCGCGTCATGGAATGCGCGCTCAGCGGGGGGCTGCCCGTCGGCGTTCGGTCGCTCGCGTCACTGCCCAGCCTGGCGGACGTGCTGACCCGCGCCGGGATCGCCCCCGACGATGGGCGATCGCTGCCCGACGGGCTGAGCGTCGCGTTCGAGACCGACGCCCACCCCGCACTGCGCGCGTGGGCGGACCTGCTCGAACGCATGGGCGCGCGGCTGCCGCTGCGGCCGGAACTCACCATTCGGCGGGCGCACCTCGAGCGGGCCCGCTCGCACCCGAGGGCCCGCGGGTCGTTCGAGTTCGACGCGCCGTGGCTCCTGGGCGATCCGGCGGCCCTCACCTTCTCCGGCGAGCACGAGCTCGAGCGACTCATCGATCGGGCCCGCACGGACGCCTCGTGGCGCTCCGAGCGCTGTCGGGAGATCGCCCGACGCGTGCGCGAGCGCGCCACGACGGGCGGGCTGATCGACGGAACGCTCGGGATGATCGCGGATGCGCTCGGGCCGGCCGCGCTCAGGCGGTCTGCCTGAGTGTCTCGGGGAGCGTTCGCCACCAGCCGCGGTCGGCGTAGCCGAGCGATTCGAGCGTCTCGCCCGCGACGGCGTCGAAGACCTCACCGTCGCGGCGGGTGAAGACGCGCCTCCAATCTCCACGCACCCCGCTCCGCGCGTGCGCCAACGCGTTGTGCACCCCGCGGGCCCGCCCGCCCGAGGCTCGTTCGAACGACCCTGCCGCGACGCACGCGTCGATCTCGCCCGCCGCCGCCGGCACGCCCAGCGCACGAAACACGCCCTCGAGCACGGCAGGCATGTCGTCGAGCATCGACTCGTACCGGATCCGCGTCGGTGCTCGCAAAGCCGCAGCCGTGCACTCGTCCCACAGCGTTGCCCACGACCGGACGATTTCGTCGTCCAGAAACCGGTCGGCGGTTGGGGCGGTCGCGGGCCCTTCGCCGGCGAGCCGCTTGTTGAGCCAGTGGTGCGCCCCGCTCGTGACGACGTCGCGCCCGTCGCGCACGAGCCCGACGACGGGCGCGTTCGGGAAGACGCCCGTGAGCCGGTCGAAGACGTTCGACGCGGTCCCCGGGTAGGGCGTGACCTTGTCGATGATCACCGGCTTGGCCGCCGCGGCCCGGTCGAATTTGAGCAGCGCGTCCGCGAACCGGCGGATGAGCGCCTCGCGGGCGCCGGGGATGTCCAGGCCGGTGCCGTCGAGATTGAGGTGCCGGGCGTGCGCGTCGGCGAAGCGGTCGAGCGTGATGCGCAGCCGCGGGCGGTCGGCGCCCTCATCGATCACCTCGTCGTGGTGCGGCCCGAACAGGCGGTGCTCCGTGGCGTGGACGTGCGGGTGCGCGCTGAGGGCGCGCATGAGCCACGTCGATCCGGAGCGCGGGGCGCTGATGACGAAGCCGTGGGTCACGCGGTCCATCTCATGCTCCGTTGGTTCGCGAGCGCTGCTTCGGCGAGCAGCGCGGGGCCGGGCACGCCCAGGTCGGTCAGCGCCGGGCTCATCGCGCACAGCCGGGTCGTGAGGAACCAGGCACCGAACGAGCGCCACCGCGCCGCGCGCCGCGTGTGCTCGTCGGCGCTGAGCTCGAAGAAGGGCTCGCCGGCACCGAACGCGATGCCCTTGTTCGAGAGGATGGCGCGCCCGAGCATCTGGACGGGCAGCCCGGCGAGCAGCGACTCGTACAGGGCGCTTGAGTTGACCGCCGCCGCGCGGTTCGCCACGCAGAGCGCGTCGATCAGCGAGACCTCGTCGGTCCACGCCCCGGCAACGCCCGAGGCGCGCAGCGCGGCGCGGTAGGCCTCGGGGCTCGTGGACGACTTCGGGTGGTGCTTGCCCAGCACGAACCACCCCTCGCGCGGGACCGCGTCGAGCCAGCTCGCGAAGGCGTCAAGGTTCGAGTCGTACCCGGGCGCGTGGAGTATGTTCTGCGCGTCCTCGTCAACCTGTCCGAAGAAGAGGGCCACGCGCGCCCCGCCCGGGATCCCCAGCACCCGTCGGACGCCGTCGGGCCCGAGCGGGTCGGGCTGCGCCCACCAGGTCTGCGCGCCGGCGTTCAGGTGCGAGGCGACGCGATCAAACACGGCGAGCGCCGCGGCATTGGGCTCGGGCCAGCCGGTGAGCGCCGCGACGCTCGAGCCGCCGAGGACGCCCCTCGCGTCCGGGTGCAGCGTGCCCGGGAAGGGGCCGCGCTCGAGGTGGACCACGGGGATGTCCCGAGCGGCGCACAGGGCGGCGAGGACCATCTCCTGCGGGTGCTGCCCGTTCCAGATAATGCACGACGTGGGATCGAGCTCGTCGAGCGCGCGGGCGTAGATCCGGGCCGCGTTGTCGATGCCCGCGTGGCGCAGCGTCGCGTGCGCGTCCGACCGGGGGCGCCCGCGCCACATCACCTCACGCTCCAGCAACACAGCACGATCGAGCCCGGCGAGATCCGCCGCGGCGTCGCCCCCGCCGGCTCGGCCGAGCGGCTCGAGCCCGTTGGGAACCACGGCGTGGTGCGCCCCGAGCGGGACCGCCGGCGGGTGGTGCGTGATCAGCGCGAGGTGCGAACCGCGCGCGCGGAGGTCGTTGTCCAGACGGGCGTGGAAGGCGCACTCGTCCGGCGTCATCCGGCCGCGGGCGTGGAAGAGGACGGGTGACTTCACGCGGCGGCCCCCCGCGTGGTCCTTAGCATCCGGAGCAACGGGCGGTAGGCGACATCGGGCGCGAATCGATCGGCGACGAACACGTTCGCCGCGGACCGCATCGATCGGTTGAGTTCTGCGTCGTTGCACGCCCGGACAAGCGCCGCCGCGAGCGTCGCCGTGTCGCACCCGATGAGCACGGAAGATCCCGCGGCGGATTCCATCCCCTGCGCTCCGACGGGCGTCGTCACGACGGGGACCGCGTGGGCGAGCGACTCGAGGTTCTTGATCTTGAGCCCGCCCCCGAAGCGGAGCGGCGCGACCGTGACGGTGGCGCTCGCATAGATGGGGCCGAGGTCATCGACAAACCCGATCGATCGAACGCCATGAGCCGACAGGAACTCGATCGGTATCGCGTCCGCGACGGAACCGGCGACCGTGAGCGTGGCACCGCCGGGCAGGTCGCGCCGGGCGGCGGGCCAGATGTCCTCGATCAGCCAGCGAGCGGCATCGACATTCGGCACGCCCGAGGCGCCGACGAACAGCGCGTTCGGCGCGCCGGTCGGCGGATCTGCTGGTGCGATCGGCTCGATCGCGTGCGGAACGAGCAGCACCCGGCTGGTCAACTCGTGGAGTACCGCGGCGTCCGCGTCGTTGATCGCGAGCGTCAGGTCGAACACGCCGAGTGCCGCGGCTTCCTCGTCGCGCGTCAGGTCGATCCAGTGGTCGTGCCCCGCCGCGTGGAAGGCCCGCGCCCGGGTATGCATCACATCGTGCGTATCCACCATGCATTCGGGCGGGCGGAGGTGGGCGGGCAACGCCGCCACGGCCGGCGCGAACCGGATGTACTGCGCGATCAGCGTGTCCGGCCGCGTCCGCGCGATGGCGCCCGCGAGCGCCTCGTGAAACTCGTCGTCGGCGAACGCGCCGAGCGGGGCGTTCGCTCCGGGCGTGGGCAGCGGCGTGCCGGTCTGCTCCAGCGAGACCGGCTCGTGCGCCAGCAGCGCCTGGTCCTGTGGGCTCAGACGTCCCGCCCAGATCACCGTGACCGCGTGCCCGGCCCGCGCGATCGCGCGCGTCAGGTCCGCGATGCGACGCTCCGACCCGCGCGAGCGGCGCCAGAACGCGGTCGATGTCAGCATGGCAACGGACGTCATCGGTTCCTCACTTGTAGCACGCCGCGGCGAGCGACGTGTCGCTCGCGCCGATCACCTCGACGCGCCGGAACCCCGAGCTCGACAGCATCTGCAGGAACGCGCCGTACGTCGGCACGAACCAGTTCGTGTAGCTGCCGCGCCAGGTATCGTTGTGGTACAGCACCGCGTTCTCGTGCGGGCTCGGGCCCGAGTAGATCTGGTTGTTCACGAGCATCACCTCGCCCGTGACACGCGCGATGCGGTCCAGCGCGAGCAGCGGGTGCCGCAGGTGGTAGAGCAGACCGAAGCACATGGTCACGTCGAACACGCCGTGCGCTCTCGGGTCGAGCTCGTAGACGGTGCTCGTGACGCGGTGGACGCGCGACGCGCGGGCCGCCTTGCACAGCTCGAACCCGAACCGCTTGGCGTTCAGGAACGCCCACTCCGCCTCGGGCCCCTGCGCGACGGCCCGCTTGTGCTTGTCCACCACGAACGAGAGCGCGGCGTTCGAGCCCAGGTCGTACTGCAGGTAGTGGTCCACGTCCGCCGCGATCACCGCTTCGGCGCCCGCGTCCTCCGCGGCGAACGAGTCCCCGCCCTCCATCGCGCCGATATCCAGGACCGTCTTGCCCTTGCAGCGACTCGCATAGTCGAACAGGTCGCGGCGCCCTTCCCACCCGCGTCCGCCGGGCGTGGTGATGCCCTGCGGCAGATCGACGGCGTGGAACCACCCCGCGGCGTCGTTCACCCAGTCGATTGCCTGCCGAACGTCGTCGTCTGGCGAGTCGGGCGTGATCCATGAGAAGTCGATCGGGCGCAGGTCCTTGGCGCTCAGATCGGGGGCGTACGCGCGGTCATCCGTGGGCAGTTCGATCACGGTGCCCGGCTCGGGCCGGTGGTTGGCGTTCTCGAACGTCGCGTCCGCGCCGTCCCAGTCGCGGGCGAGGGCGCTGCCGCCGACGTACATGTTGTTCGCGTCGGTCACGGGCGGGCCTCCATCGGTTCGGGTTCGATCGCGTCGAGCGCGCCCTCGTAGAAGAACCGCCCGAGGCTGCCCGGGTGCTCGGTCATCGACTCGGCGATCCGCCGGGGCAGGCGGTCTTTGAGGTTGAACATCCAGCTCGCGCCCTCGTCGCTGAGCGGCGTCGCGGGTCGCTGCACGAGCCCGCGCACGTTGTAGCCTTCCTTGACGAACCGGCCGTCGCGGCAGTCGAGCCCCGCGAGCGCCAGCATGTACGCCAGCTGCCCCACGCTCCACCCCGTCGTGAAATGCCCGGACACGATCCGCGACACGTGCGGCGGCACCGTCACGCACACCCACCCCCCCGGGCGGCACACGCGGATCCACTCCCGCAACGCCAGCAGCGGCGCGAAGCTGTGCTCGAGCGTGTGGCTCGCCCACACCAGATCGAAGCTCCCGTCGGCGAAGTCCAGGAAGTGCATGTCCTGGCGCTCCGCGGCGTACCCGTGCTCGCGCGCGTGGGCCGCAAGCTCGTGGGGCAGGTGCACTGTCACGCCCGTCGTCGCGGCGCCGCGCCGGGCGAACTCAGCGCAGTGCAGCCCGTAGCCCATGCCCACGTCCAAGGCCGTGCCGATCGCATCCCAGGGGAGGGTGCCCACGAACGCTTCGGACTGGGCGAAGAGGTTCTCCGCCGCGGCGCGGTGCCCCGCGAGCGCCTCGCGGGTCGCGTAGGCGTCGTCCAAGGCGTGGATCGCGCCGTAGTAGTCGAGGAACTGCTCGATCCGCTGGGCTCGCGATGCAGGCATGCGGCGTCCTTTCGGGGCGCACCGCCCCCGTGCGTCTGGCATCGGGTCGTTCGGGCCCAGCGGGCCAGAAAGTGCGGCGGGCGGGGTGCTTTGGCCGACGTTCCGGGATGACCATGGACGGGTCCCGCGCCCAATCCGCGCCCGAGGTCGGGCTGATCCACCACCTGGCGTGCTCGGGGGGCACGATCATCTCCCGCGCCATCGCGGCCATGCCGGGCGTCGTCCTGCTCAGCGAGCAGCACCCCGAGCAGGCGATGGCCCGCCGGACCGACCCCCTCAAGCAAGCCCAGGCCGCGGGCGCACCGGTGACCGACGTTGACGTTTCCGACCGGTTCGCGCGCGACATCGAGCTCATCGCCGATCGGTGCGCCGGCGCGGATCTCAGGCTCATCGTCCGCGACCACGCGAACCGGGACTTCCTCGGCACGGACCGCTGCCGATTGCTCACCCGCGAGGTGCTCGGGGCGGTGATGACGGTTCAATCCATCTGCACCGTCCGCCACCCAGTGGACACGTGGCTTTCGCTGCAGGCGAGCGGGTGGTTCGGCGGGACCGTCCCCGATTTCCTGACCCGGTACGAGGCGTTCGCGTCGTACGCCGTCGATCTCGGCTTCGAGCGTTACGAGGACTTTGTCACCGACGCGGACGCCGTGCTCGGGCGGATGTGCAGCGACCTGGGCGTGCCGTTCGACCCCGCCTGGCGCGGCCGGCTCGACGATGTCTCGCACATGACGGGCGGGAGTGGCCGCGCGTCCACCCAGGTCGCTCCGCGGCCGCGCCGCCGGGCGTCCGTTGAATTGCTCGGTGAATTCGAGCGCAACCGCCCGTACGCCCGTGTGCTCGACGCGCTCGGGTACGAGCCCGCCCGCGCAAAGGAGGCGGCGTGACCGAGCCGCGGCGCATCTTGTACGAACGCTTCACCCACCGCGAGGGCAGCGCGTTCTGGTACATCGACTCCGGGCACATCAACGGCTACCAAGCGCTCGGGTGCGACGCCGCCGAGTGGTTCGGTGGACGCGACTCGGACGAACCCATCGCGTCCGTCCTCGACCGGGTGCAGCCCGACGTCTTCGTCGGTTGCCTGCAACGCACCAGCCGCGGTCCCGCGCCGTGGCTGGACGACGCCGGCATCGACGCGATCCGTCAGCACCGCGGCGAACGCGGCATGAAGGTCGCCGTCCGCTCCGGTCCGAGCAACATGCGCAAGCTCTTCGAGGGGTCGGCGTTCGAGTTCGAGAAGTTCCAGGACTCGGGTGTGGCGAGCTTCTACCTCCAGCCCGACCGCCCGACGCCCGAGGAACAGCGAGCCATCGACGCGGGGCTGATCGATCTCGTCCGCAGCCCGTTCCACGCGAGCTGCCTCGACCGGGCCTTCGCGTCGTTCCTCGACGCGGGCCTGAGCATCCTCGAAGAGCCCCACGCCGCCGACGCGACGCGGTACCGGAAGGTGGACGCGGGCGAGCCGGTGCGCGACGTGCTGTTCGTGGGAAACTGCTGGACGTTCAAGTGGGCGAACATGGGGCCGTACATCGAACGCCTGCAGGATCACTTCGGCGATCGCTTCGCGATCTTCGGCGAGGGCTGGCCCGACCACGTCCGCACACTCGGGCCGCTCGTCCCAAGAGGCGAAAGCGACGCACTCAACCGCGAGGTGGCGCGTTCGCGGGTCAGCATCGCGCTGCACGAGCCCACGCAGGTGTTGAGCTGGCCGTTCAGCGGGAACGAGCGTGTGTTTAAGCTCCTCGCATGCGGCGCCGCGGTGGTGTCCGATGCGAACCCCATTCTGCCGAGCTACTTCGCAGCGGGTGACGAGCTGCGGATCGCCGCCGATCCGGTCGCGATGATCTCAGGCACGGAAGCATTGCTGACCGATGGTCCCGCGCGGGGGGCGATGGGGGAGGCCGGCCGCCGGCGCGTCCTTGAAGATCACACGTACAAGCATCGCGCTCGCCGCTTGCTCGAGGTGCTCGACGCGGCACCCGCGGCCGCGCAGGTCTTCGATCGGCGCGCAGGCACCCGCGCCGCCGCGGCGTAACCGATGCCCGACCGCGTCCTCATCACGCTCGACTCGCTCCGCTGGGACGTCTTCCAAGCCGCCGACGCGCCGTTGCTCAAGTCGCTCGGCGACTGGAAGCAAGCTTGGGCCCAGGCGACCTACACCTTCCCCGCGCACATGAGCGCGTTCGTCGGCAAGATGCCCCAGACGCTCGACGGCGCCGACTACACCGACTCCGTCGCCATCCGCCACGACGGGCAACGCACCCGGCGCGCCAAAGACTTCTGGCGCCTCGTCAACCCGGAGTCCAAACGACCCGCACGCGAATCGCTCGAGGGCAAAACCATCGTCGAGGGGTTTGCCCGCAAAGGGTGCGTCACGATCGGCACCGGCGCGATGAGCTGGTTCAACCCGCACACCCCGCCCGGCGCATTCCTCACCGACCCGTTCGACCGCTTCGCGTTCTTTGACGGGCCCGACCTCGCCTCGCACCGGTCCGCGCCGAAGCAGGCCGACTGGCTGCTCGAGCAGCTCGACGCCGCGGCGGGCGAGGACCGATTCGTCTTCTGGAACGTCGGCGAGACGCACGCCCGGTTCGAGTATGAAGGCTGCCCGTGGCAGGGCGAGCGCAACCCCTACGGCGACCGCGAGACCTGCCTCACCCGCCAGCGCGCGTGCCTCGAGTTCATCGACCAGCACCTCGCGCGCGTGCTCGAACGCCTCCCCGACGCCGATCTCGTGATCTTCGCCGACCACGGCGAGGCGCTGGGCGAAGACGGCCTGTGGGGGCACGGGTTCTGCTGCGACGCCGTCATGCGCGTCCCCATGCTCGTGCGCCTCGCGTCATGAGCGCGCGGGCGCATCCTCCCGATACGTCCCGTACAACGGGATGACGGGGAGCCCGGCATCCCGGAACGGCGCGGACTTCGCCCACAGCGCGGATTCCCACGCGTCCGAGCTGAGCACCACGGCGTTCGGGCGAAGCGTCCCGATCGCGTCGTCCGTGCGCACGAGGGGCACGCCGAGCATGGTGGGCGCGCGCGGATGGTCGTCGATGATGCCGACGATGGGCAGATCGAGCCCGAACGCGCGCGCCGCCCGCCGCGTGTGATCGCCCGCGCCGAAGACCGCAACGCGGGACGCACCGGCGTCGCGGGCGCGCTCCACGGCGCGCGCCAGCCGGCACCACTCGGGCTCGATCAGCGTCGGCGACAACGCCACGCCGATGCCGGATTCACGCAAGCGATCCGCGAGCGCGGCGCGATCCGGCGTGACCTCTCCGGCCAGCACCACGGCGTCGGCGCTCGGGTCGGGCCCTTCGCCGGCGTGGCACGGCACCACGCGCCGGAACCCCGCGGACCGCAGCTCGCCGGTTACGATTCGCAGCGCTCCGAGCTCGTCGTCGGCCCAGTGCTTGGTCCATCGGTACGCATCGCGAGGACGCAGGTGCGCGTCCGTCGGCGCGCCGACCGGGTCGATTGCCATGACGGCATCGAGCAGGTCACGCCACCGCTCACAGGCCGCCCGTACGCCGGCCCGCTCGCGGGCGCGCTCCCACGCCCGACGCCCGAGCCGGCCGAGCATCGATCGGTCGGCGTCCAACGCCGCGATGCGGTTCGCCATCGTCTGCATATCGCCCACCGGCACGATGACCCCGTTCTCGCCGTCCGTCACCAGCTCACGCACACCCGACCCGACATCGGTAACGCACGGGACGCAGCCCGCGCCCATGGCTTCCATCATGGTGATGCTCGCGCCCTCGAACTCGGAGACCAGCACCGAGATGTCGATCGATGGCAGGAACGCCTCGACCCACGCCGCGGGCCGCTGCCCGTGCGCGCGCACCCGGACGCTCGCGAGCCCGAGCGATCGGATCGACCCGAGCAACCCGTCCAAGTCCGGCCCGTCGCCGACGAGATGGAACTCGCACGCGACACCGAGCGCATCGAGCTCGCCCGCGAGCACGCCGAGGTCGGACACCCGCTTCTGCAGATCGACCATGCGTCCGAAGTACGCGACCCGGATCGGGCCCGAGCCCACGTCGCGCGGCTGCTCCGCGATCGGCACGCCGTCGTGGATGACCCGCACCGGGCGATCGCCGGCGAACGCACCCAGCCGCTGGGCGCACGCGTCCGACACACCGACCGCCGCGTCGAAGCTGTTGTAGTTCCGGACCGTCGCGACCGACGCCGGATCGTCGGTCTGGAGCACCGCAACGGACCGCACGCCGCGGAACCGAGCGGCGGTCGCGATCATGTGCGGCAGGTCCCCGTAGTGCGCGCACACCACGTCCGGCTCAAACGCGAGCAACGCGTCGAGCGCCACAGCGAACCGTTGGGCATGGTCGAGATCAGGCGGCAGGACGCACACATCCGCGTGCGAATCCTTGTTCTCGAACGCGATCGGCGAGAGGTACAGCGTCCGCACGTCGTACGCGAAATCACCCAACGCGAACCAATCCGCCATGCGCGCGCACCACACGGGCACGCCGCCGTTGGGCGCGCCGTCCGTCCAAACCACATTGACCACGCGCGGGCGGCCCGGAATCTTCGGGCGATCCGGCGACGGGCTCGTCAGCGGCACGATCACCGGCGCGTCCTCGATCGGGGGCTCGTACGCGAGATCGGCGAGGACGGTCGCGACCCGCTCGGCGCTGCGCCCGTCATCCGGATGGGTCAGCGCGAGCGACGCGCGCTGATCGTCCAGCAGCGCCTCGTCCGCGCGCACGAGGCGCGGAAGGAGCGCCGCGAGATCCTCAGCCGCGTCCGGCTCGCGCGCCCGCCACACCGCGCTGCCCCGGTGCCAGATCGGAGACCCGTGCGGATCGATCACCGCCGAGGGAACGCCCGCGACCATCGACTCGGCCAGCAGCGTCGATGGCGTCGTCATCAGCCCGCCCGCGATCGCCAGCAACTCGGGCAGCGGGCGTGGGTCGTTCGCCACCCCGAGTTCCAGCTCGCACCGCCCGGTCAGCCGCCACACCACGTCGATGCCGAGCGCTCGCGCCCCATCGCGGACGAGCCCGAGCGCGTCGGTGAGCCGCTCGCGTTCGGACGCCGAGAACCACGGCGTGTTTGCCGTCGCGACGACGAGCGGGCCCGACGCCACGCCGGGCCGCGGCTTGATCGCGTCGAGCCTGGGCAGCCCGGTCGCCCAGGCGTTGTTGCCCAGCTCGGTCAGCACATCGGCGCAGATCTCCCCTGCGCACGCGACGGCATGAACGGGCGCGGGACGCAGGAAACCCGGGCCCGCGCGCACGTTCTCGAACGTGTTCCGATGCTCGACCAGCCCGTCCATGAGCAGCAGCGTGGGCAGGCCCGCCTCGCGCGCCAGCCGCAGCGCGTGCCGGGTCATGGGGCCGAGGCAATCGGCAACGGCGACGAGCCCCGTCCCCTCGGGCAGGCTCGGCCGCGCGGTGGGCACGAGCGCCCGGTCCGAGTCGATCCCCCGCGCTCGAAGCGCCTGGGCGACGCCCGCGAAGTGGTCCACCCGCGCCGACCCATCGGGCGCGTGCGTCGGAGCGGACTGGAGCAGGAGGGCGCGCACGGGGAGGGATGCCGGGATCGTTCCTAGGCTACCCAAAGCCGGCGCGCCGCGCCGAGGAGCCGACCATGGCACGAACCATCGAAGACATCGCCCGCGGGGCGCGCGCCGCGTCCCGCGTCGTCGCGACGCTCCCCGCGACCACCAAGAACGAGGTGCTGCACGAGCTGGCCCGCGTGCTCGAGGACCGCGAGCCCGAGATCCTCGCGGCGAACGTCGAGGACGTCGCCGCCGCCGAGTCCGCCGGGCTGGACGCGCCCAAGCTCAAACGCCTCACGCTCACCCCGGCGTCACTCACCCAGATGCGGGAAGGGCTCATCCAGATCGCCAACCTGCCCGACCCGGTGGGCGCCGTGACCAGTTCGTACGAGGTGCCCTCGGGCCTCCGTGTCGAGCGAGTCCGCGCGCCGCTGGGCGTGATCGCGATGATCTACGAAGCCCGCCCGGGCGTCACGATCGACGCGTTCGCCCTGTGCTTCAAGTCGGGCAACGCCTGCATCCTCAAGGGCGGCCGCGAGGCGAGGCACTCGAACGAGTTGCTGGCCACCTTGGTCCGGGCCGTCCTCGACCAGCACGGCGTCCCCGTGGACGCGATGTCCGCCTTCACCAGCTCCGACCGCGATGAGATGAAGCGCATGCTCACCCTGAGTGACGACATCGACCTCGTCATCCCGCGCGGCGGGGCGGGGCTCATCCGGTTCGTGCACGACCACGCCAAGATCCCGACCGTCCAGCACTTCGAGGGCGTCTGCCACGTGTACGTCGATGCCCGCGCCAATCTGGACAAGGCCCTCGAGATCGTCGCGACCGGCAAGACCAGCGCCCCCGCGACGTGCAACGCCACGGAGTGCGTGCTGATCCACGAGTCCGTCGCGGACGCGTTCCTGCCGCGCCTCCGCGCGCGGGCCGGCGCGGATGGGATCGAGCTCCGCGAGGGCGACTACGGGACGGAGCACCTCGACCTCATCCTCTCCTACAGAATCGTCGGCAGCATCGACGACGCGATCGCGCACATCCATGAGCACACGTCCAACCACACCGAAGCGATCGTGACGGCGGACGCCGACGCGGCCGAGCGTTTCGCGCGCGAGGTCCAGTCGTCGTGCGTGCTGGTGAACGCGTCCACTCGGTTCAACGACGGGTTCCAACTGGGATTGGGCGCGGAGATCGGCATCTCGACGAGCCGCATCCACGCCTACGGCCCCATGGGGCTCGAGGAGCTCACCTGCGAGCGGTGGGTGGTGCGGGGGGACGGGCAGACGCGGTAGTCACCGAGCCGCGGGCTTCAGCCCGCGCGGTCTCCCTTCCGGGTGATTGCAGCCTGCCTGTGGCCGGGTGCCGTGGAGACGCCGTCCTCGGCTTCTCCACGATCCTTCCGGGCAGCGTCGTGGAGAAGACTCCGTCGTCTCCACGGCACACATCAATCTTCAAGCCTGATCTGCGCCACCACCCGCGAACGCCCCATCGGATCCGCCGGATCGATCTCGACACAGAACGCTTCGCCCGTGCGCACGCGGACGGGCGGTCCGGCCGGGCCGTCGATGAGCACGCCCAGGGCATCTTCCAGCGTCGGGTTGTGCCCGACGAAGCAGGCCGCGGGCAGGTCGGTCTCCGCCGCCGTCGCGATGACCTCGATCAGCTCGCCCGCCGAGCACCCGACCTCAAGGCGTTCGTCGGCGATCGGGTCGAGGGCGAGGGCCTTGGCGATGTACGCCGCCGTCTCCCACGCGCGGGGGTAGGGGCTCGCGATGACGCGTTGGGGCCTGGTGTCCATCGCGGCGAGGGCGGACCCGAGGAACTCCGCCTGCCGATGCCCGCGCGGGCGGAGGGTCCGGTCGCGGTCGCGCCCGGAGGCGGCGGACTCGATGGCTTTTCCATGGCGGGCGAGGACGACGAGCATGCCCAGAGCGTAGCGGGCCCGGGCGGGGACCCGAGAGCGGCCTCCGGGCGGTGATTTTCAAGAATCTCTGAAAGTTCAGCCCGCGAACCCTATCCTGCACCATGATCATGCCGACGCCCGAATCGCCGAGCACGCTCACGCCGCCCGCCGCCCGCCCGGGGTCCGACCCGAGGCTGGACCCGATCCGCGCCAAGGCCCTCGCCGGCGAGCGGTTGAGTCTGGATGACGGCATGGTGCTGTATGAGACGCCGGACGTCTGGGGCGTCGTCGCGATCGCCGACGAGATCCGCCGACGCCTGCACGGCGACAAGGCCTTTTACAACATCAACCGCCATCTGAACTACTCGAACGTGTGCGCGCTGAGCTGCAAGTTCTGCGGGTTCTACCGCAAGAAGGGCGAGGCGGGCGCGTACGAGCACACGCTGGAGGATGTCGCGAAAGAAGCGCGCAAGGCGGTCGAGTCCGGCGCGACCGAGATGCACGTGGTGGGGGGCCTGAGCCCGTACCTGCCGTGGGACTACTACCCGGAGATGATGCGGACCATCAAGCGCGTCGGCAACGAGGCGGGCGTGGACCTGCACGTCAAAGCGTTCACGGCGGTCGAGGTCGTGCATTTGGCGCGCATCGCGAAGAAGTACAAGCGCGACGACCGCCAGGCGGGCATCCGGTGGGTGCTGCAGGAGCTCAAGGAGGCCGGGCTTGGTTCACTGCCCGGCGGCGGGGCGGAGGTCTTCGACGACCGCGTCCACGACGAGGCGTTCAAGGGCAAGATCCGCTCGGACGAGTGGCTCGACGTCCATCTCGTGGCGCACGAACTCGGGCTGAACAGCAACGCGACGATCTTGTACGGGCACATCGACCAGCGGCGCGAGCGTTTGGTGCACATGGAGATCCTGCGCCGCGCGCAGGACCGGGCGCTCGCGCGGCTGGGGTATGAAGGCGTAGAGACGGAGAGACGAAGAGACGAAGAGATGGCCAATCTGCCGGCGATTCGGGACATCGACGCGCCAGTCATCACGCTCACACGACCGGGCATTGCTCTTCCCACTCCGTCTCTCCGGAACTCCGTCTCTCCGTCTCTTCCCTCGGGCTACTTCCAGACGATCATCCCGCTGCCGTTCGTGCCCGATGATTCAGAGCTTGAGCACCTCGCGGGCCCGAGCGGGCTGGAGAACCTGCGGACGATTGCCATTGCCCGCCTGATGCTGGACAACTTCCCGCACGTCAAGGCGTTCTGGATCATGCAGACGTTGAGCATGTCGCAGGTCATGCTCGAAGCGGGCGCCGACGACGTGGACGGGACTGTTGTTTGGTACGACATCACCAAGGTGGACGGCGCCGGCACGCACCAGGAGGTGGACGTTCGGACCCTCCGCCGGGCGATCCTCGAAGCGGGCTTCACGCCCGTCGAGCGCGACACGGTCTACCGCGAGGTGGAGCGTGAGGGGCGGAGCTGGCGGGTGAAGAACTAGCCCGAAGCGCGAGCGCCGGGCCCCTCGTGGTCTGCATCGTCGCTCGATGATGTGCATCCAATGTGCCCGGCGCTTGACGCTTCGGGCGAGTACGTACGACGCTCAGAGCACGACCATGTCATCCCGGTGCACCGCCTCGTCGGCGTAGGTGTATCCGAGCGTTGCTTCGATCTCGTCGGTCCGCTTGCCCGCGAGCGTGGCGAGGTCCGCGGAGTTGTAGTTCGTCAGCCCGCGGGCGATCGGGGCGCCCGACTCGCCCACGATCGTGACGACGGCTCCCGCATCGAACGTGCCTTCGACGCGCGTGATTCCTTTGGGCAGCAGGCTCGCGCCGCGCTGCGTGAGCGCTCGGGCGGCGCCGGCGTCCACGTGGATGATTCCCCGCGGCGCGGTGCTGTGGGCGATCCAGTTCTTGCGCGCGCCGCGGGCTGATCCGGCCTCGGGGAGCGGGAAGAGCGTGCCGACGGGCTCGCCTGCGAGGGCCGCGGCGATCGGGGCGGGGCGCTCGTCGGTCGGGCCTCGGGTGATGACGGTGGGGACGGCATGCGCGCGGGCGATGTCCACGGCGTCGAGCTTGGTCGCGAACCCCCCGGTGCCCGTGCTGGACGCGTCCCCCGTGACGTGCGCGCGGGCGGCGGCGGTGTCCGTGCAGGTCTCGATCCGGCGCGCCGCGTCGCCCGCTTCGTACAGGCCGTCCACGGACGAGAGGATGACGAGCGCGTCGGCGTTCACGAGCCCGGCGACGAGGGCGGAGAGGCGGTCGTTGTCG
This sequence comes from Phycisphaerales bacterium, assembly GCA_040219655.1. GTDB lineage: Bacteria > Planctomycetota > Phycisphaerae > Phycisphaerales > UBA1924 > BQJQ01. The sequence goes on from JAVJSB010000001.1 coordinate 727,437, forward strand.
CCGAGCTTGATCTCGTCGTGGGTGACGGAGTCGTTCTCGTTGACGATGGGCACGACGCCGCGCTCGAGCAGGGTGGTGAGCGTGTGGCGGGCGTTGAGGAATCGGCCGCGGTGGTCGAGCACGTCGCCCGTCAGCAGCACCTGGGCGACGGGGATGGAGCGTTGTGCGAAGAGGTCGGCGTATCGGCGGACCAGGGCGGGCTGACCGACGGCGGCGGCGGCCTGCTTGTCGCGGATCGCGCGCGGCATGGACGTCATCCCCAGCGCCCGGAACCCCGCCGCCACGGCGCCCGAGGAGACGATCGTGATCGAGATCCCGCGGGCGTGCAGGCCCGAGGCGTCGTCCACCAGGCGCGCGATCGCGGTCTCGTCGAGTGATCCTCCCGGCGCGACGACGGCGGACCCGACCTTGACGACCGCACGCTTGACCTGCTGGAGATGGGACCGTGGCGGCATGCGGCGATCGTAGATCGCGCCTCAGCGGGCGCGCGGCAAGGGCTTGCCGGCGCTCCACCAGAGCACGCCGAAGGGCACACGCAGGCGCGGCGGGAGCGCGAGGCGGACCACGAACCGCGCCGCCGGGCGGGCGATGAGCGCCCAGATCACCGCGGACCCCGCCATGACGGCGATCGAGACGGGCCCCGCGACCGTGATGTAGACGTTCCGGGCCATGCCGTCGAAGTTGTACGGCGGGGTCGAGGCTGTGTTTGCAAAGGTGAAGAACAACACCGTCGCGACGCCGACCGCGACGACGGGGACGATCGCCGCGACGATCGCCCTCTGGTGCAGCATCGCGAGCGACCAGAACGTTGCGAACGGGCACATGAGGAAGACCATGAGGATCCAGAGCCAGTAGACGGCGCGTTCCATGGTGCGCCAGGCGCCGCCGTGCTCGTCGAGCACCGCGCGCGGGTCGTCCTTGCCGGGCCAGGCGTCGTTGGGGACGTCCCACGTCGAGAAGTTCATCGTCTGGTTCGAGCCCTGGAACGTGTAGACGGACTGCTGAATGCCGGCGCGTTGTTCGTCGGTGAGCGATCCGACCCACTCGGTGTAGTCGGCGGCGAGGAGGTGGTCGGCGTTGTCGGACGCGGCCTCGACCGACCCGATGGTGAGCCCGAAGGCGGTCATCGTGGTCGCGGCGAAGACGCCGAGCATGATCACCACCCAAAGAGCGGAAAGAACGATCGCCCAGCGGCGCGCCCAGGTCCCGAGCGCCGGGTATTCCTGCAGCGCCGCGAGCGTGCCGCACTCGGGGCACCGGGCGGCGATGAGCCCGTAGTGCGGCTCGCGGACGACGTGCTGCCCGTAGAGGTTGAACCCGCAGGTGGCGCAGGCGCGGTCGCCGACGATGGTCGAGAGGATCTCCTCGCGCGGCGGGCTGGTCGGTGTGTCGGTCACGCGGGAGGCCTCCGGAGTTCGCGGATCTTGCGGCGGCGCTTGGCGAGCAGGCGCGCCCGCTGCCGTTTCCAGGTCTGATCGAGCATGCGACCGAGCGGCGTTCCCGCGATGGCGACGAGCGCGGAGGCGCACGCCGCGGCGAGCCGCCCGACGCGCTCGTCGGCCGCGAGCCCGTCGATCCGAACATGGCCCGTGATGAACTGGGAGCGCGCCAGCTCGACCAGCGGCGGCACGGTGAGGAACGAAAGCACAACGATGATCCACACGCCGTGCGAAACAGGCAGCTTCCAGTGCCCGAGCCCGAAGCGCAGCCAGGCACCGAGCCCGACGGCGCCCGCGACGAAGATGCCGACGGGGACGCCGAGCATCGCCATGGCGTCGGCGTCGCGGGTCTCGTCGGTAAGGGTGCCCGACGTGATCGCCCGGATCGCCTCGCCCCATCCCAGGCGCCAATCACGGAGGATCAGGTCCTCGATCCGCAGGTAGGGCGCCATGATCGCGGTGAGAAAGAGGGCGAGCATGATCGCCTGGGCGAGCAGGGCGAGCCAACTCCGCGCGGCCCGTTTGACGCGGCGGAACCCGAGCTCGACGCTCGCGCGTGTCCGCACGCTCGGGCGCTCGCACCTCGGGCAGATGACGAGATGCAGCTTGTAGATGGGGTCGGGCGGGGCGCGCAGCGTCGCCAGCTCGTTGCCGCAGCCGGAGCAGACGTGCGATCGCGCCACAGGAGCAGGATACGGAAACGGGGCGTCGCGGTTTCGCGCTAACCGGCGACCCGCACGCCGATCGCGTGCCCGATCGCGACGGCGCCCAGCCCGAAGAGCACCGACGCGAGGACGTACGCGATCGCCCAGCCGATCCGCTGCTCGCCGATGAGCGTCCACGTCTCGAGCCCGAAGGCGCTGAAGGTGGTGAACCCGCCGAGCACGCCGACGATGAGCAGCAGGCGGGTCTCTTCCTTGGCGCCCTCGCCCGCGAGGATGGGCATGAGGAGCCCGATGAGCAGGCACCCGAGGAGGTTGACGCCGAGCGTGCCGAGCGGGACGAGGGCGAGGAGGGACTCGTCCGAGGGCGCGGGGTCCCGGCCGTCGATCCACGCGCGGACGCCGACGGAGGCAAGATAGCGGGCGCTCGCGCCGACGCCGCCTCCGAGAAAGATGAGCAGGATCTTGAGCACCGAGCGTCTCCGGTGGTCTGGGCGTGCAGTCTAGAGTGGATGCCCCTCGGGCGGAGGAAGCGCGTTGGCCGCGAGCGATCAGCACACAACCGGGTCCACCGCCGTCGGCGTCGCGGTGGTCGTGCTGACGCTGATGGGGTGGACCGTCACGCCGTTGTTCATCGAGCACTTCACGTTCGGCGCCAACCGCATCGACGCGTGGACGAGCAACGGGTGGCGGTACGGGTTCGCGGCGCTGCTGTGGGCGCCGCTGCTTGTTGGGCTCAGGCTGAACGGGAAGTGGCCCGTGGGCGTGATGAAGGCGGCGCTGATCCCCGCCGCGATCAACGGGACGGCGCAGGTCTTCTTCACGTTGAGCTTCTACCGGATCGACCCGGCGATGGTCGCGTTCGGGTTGCGCGCGCAGATGGTGTTTACGGCGGCGGGGGCGGCGATGCTCTTCCCGCCCGAGCGGCGGATCATCCGGTCCGCCGGGTTCCTCGCGGGCATCGGCGCCGTGGTCGTGGGTACGGGCGGGACGGTCTACTTCCAGGACGCCGGGCTCGGTGAGAAGGCGGACCCGCTGGGGGTGTTCTTCGCGATCTGCGCCGGCGCTGGGTTCGCGGCGTACGCGCTGAGTGTGCGCAAGTGCATGACGGGCTATTCGTCGATGGTCTCGTTCGCCGCGATCAGCCAGTACACGGCGTTGATCCAGATCGTGCTGATGCTCTGCTTCGCCGAGCGGTTCGGGGCGAGGGCGCTGGATCTGAGCGCGCCGCAGTTCGGCCTGCTGCTCCTAAGCGCGGTCATCGGGATCGCGGCGGGGCACGTGCTGTACTACATGTCGATCGAGCGGCTGGGCGTCGCGGTGAGCACCGGGGTGATCCAGCTCCAGCCCTTCACGGTTGCGGCGCTGTCGATCCCGCTGTTCGGCGAGCACCTGTCGGCGATGCAGTGGGTCTTCGGGTCGGTCGCGGTGGGGGGCGCGATGTCGATGCTGCGGGTGCAGCACCGGATGCGCCGGGCAAAGCGCCGGGAGATGGAAGCGCTCGAGTACCGCGATCTCCCGCCCGACCACGTGGCGGCGGCGGCGGCGTGCGAGGACGAACCCAAGCGCGGGTAAGCTCCGAATCTTGAACCGCCAGACCGATACACACCGCGAACCGCGCCGAAAGGGGATCCCACTCCCGCGCGCGCACTTCCTCGGGCTCGCGCCGCTGGACACGTGGGCGCGGTTGCTCTGGATCGCCCGAGGGCGGCTGAGCGTCAAGTACGCGCTGCGCCTGGCCTTCTGCCTGTGGACGTCGTTCATCGGGACGGTCGTGACGCTGCCCGAACGGATTGTGCTCGGGCCGATCGTGTGGTGGCGGTTCTTCCGGCGCGGCGCAACGGCGACGCTGCACGACGGGCCGCCCGTCGTCGCGGTGGTGGGGTACTACCGCTCGGGCACGACGCACCTGCACTACCTGCTGAGCTGCGATCGAAGGTTCACGACGCCCCGGTGGTACCAGGTCGCGTCGCCCAAGGGGTGGGTGTTGGGATGGTCGGTGCTGCGCTGGGCGATGCTGCCCATGACGCCCAACCGGCGCCCGCAGGACGACGTCGCGTTCGGGCCCGATTACCCGGCGGAGGACGACTTCGCGCTCGCGGCGTGGAACCTCTCGAGCTCGCTGCCCTGGCGGTTTATGTTTCCGACGCGGCGCGACGCGATGCGCCGGTGGCAGTTCCTCGAGGATGAGGCCGCGAGGGACCGGTTCCGGCGCACGCTCGCGGCGTTCTGCTGGAAGCTCGGCGCGATCACGCCGAGCAGGCGGTTGCTGCTCAAGTCGCCCGGGCACACCGCCCGCGTGCGCGAGCTCAAGGAGGTCTTCGGCGATCGGATCCGGTTCGTGCACATCGTCCGCGAGCCCGAGGCGGTGATCCGGTCGAACACGCGCATGGCGCGGCAGCTGGAGGGGTACGCGCTTGAAAGCCCGCCGCGCCCGCAGGACACGCGCCGCGTGTTCGTCGAGGAGTACGCACGCACCGACGCGGCGGCCCGCGAGCAGCTCGCGGCGATCGGCGCGGGCCACGTCGCGGGCATCCGGTACCAGGATCTGATCGCGGACCCCGTGGGCGAGATGGAGCGTATATACGCCGAGCTCGGGCTCGGGTGGTCGGACACCGTGCGCGACTCGATGGTCGCGTACCTGCGCGAGGTCGCGGCGTACCGCACCGCGGATCAGAAAGCCAGCGACGGCGCCCGCGATCGGATGGACATCGGGGAAGAGACCGAACGGGAACGCGCCGTCTGCGCGCGGTTGCGGTCGTTGCACCACGCCGCGCCGGCGGTCGAGGCGAAGCCCCTGCCCGAGCACGCGGGGCCCGATCGTGCCGCGATGCGCCGGCGGTTGGCGTGGGTCGCCGTGCCCCTCGCCGCGGCGTGCTGCTTCGGCGCCTGGATGGGCATCGCGCACTGGTTGGGCAACCGCCTCGACGTCTTCGTCTGGGTCTGGGGGACACTCATCGGCACGATCGCGATCCGCGTGGCGCGGCGGGGGTCGGTCGGGCTCGGGCTCTGGTGCTCGGCGTGGTTTCTCGTGCTCGTCGCGGCGAGCGTCTATCCGCTGCCCGAGGTCGCCGAGGGCTGGACCGGGCCCGACCGGTGGAACAACATCCGGTCCACCTACGGCGGGTCGATCAACAACAACCACATCTTCATCCTGCTCGGCGCGCTCGCGGCGTGGCGGTACGGGTCGCGGACGCACGCGGCGCCGCGGGGGCGGTGAGGATCTGGGCCGCGGGCTTCAGCCGGCGCGGAGGAGGTTCCCCTCCGAGCCGCTTCGCGGGCCACCTCCCCGTCGGCGACGGGGGAGGGTGGACCTGCCAGATCGGCAGCGATTCGAGGCCTGGGCAGGCTTGAGGCATTCGGGCCCCCGATTTGTGCCCCGTGAGGCGGGGTTCGGACGATGGCACGTGGGGGTCCGCTCTGGCACCCCGGTTGCAACCTCCTTTTCGTGGCAGGCGTGGCCCGTGGCTTCGGCCGGCGGCTCGCATCAGAAGGAGACCCCTCCATGGGCAAGATCATCGGAATCGACCTGGGCACGACCAACTCCGTTGTCGCGGTGATGGAAGGCGACACCCCCAAGGTCCTCATCAATAGCTCGGGCAACCGGACCACCCCCTCGGTCGTCAGCTTCACCGACAAGGGCGAGCGTCTCGTCGGGCAGCCGGCGAAGCACCAGCAGGTGACCAACCCGAAGAACACCGTCTTCTCGATCAAGCGGTTCATGGGCCGCCGGCACGAGGAGGTGGGCGCTGAAGAGAAGCTCGTGCCTTACGAGGTGACGGGCGGGCCGAGCGACTTCGTCAAGGTCAAGATCCGCGATGGCGAGTACACGCCGCAGCAGATCTCCGCGATGATCTTGGGCGAGCTCAAGAAGACCGCCGAGGACTATCTTGGCGAGAAGGTCGATCGGGCCGTGATCACGGTGCCGGCGTACTTCAACGACGCGCAGCGCCAGGCGACCAAGGACGCCGGCGAGATCGCGGGCCTCAAAGTTGAACGGATCATCAACGAGCCGACGGCGGCGGCGCTCGCCTACGGGCTCGAGAAGGGCAAGAACGAGAAGATCGCTGTGTTCGACCTCGGCGGCGGCACGTTCGACGTGTCCGTCCTCGACGTGGGCGACGGCGTCTTCGAGGTCCTTTCCACCCACGGCGACACGCACCTCGGTGGCGACGACTGGGACCAGCGACTGATCGATTACCTGCTCGCCGAGTTCAAGAAGGCCGAGGGCATCGACCTGTCGTCCGACGCGATGGCGATGCAGCGGCTCAAGGAAGCCGCGGAGAAGGCGAAGGTCGAGCTGTCGCAGTCGCAGGAGACGACGGTGAACCTGCCGTTCATCACGGCGACGAACGAGGGCCCGAAGCACCTGCAGGTGACGCTGACGCGGTCGAAGTTCGAGGAGCTCTGCAAGGACCTGTTCGACCGTCTGCGCAAGCCGTGCCAGGAGGCGCTCAAGGACGCCGGGCTCGACGCGAGCAAGATCGAAGAGGTGGTCCTGGTCGGCGGCTCGACGCGCATCCCGAAGGTGCAGCAGATCTGCAAGGAGATCTTCGGGAAGGACCCGAACAAATCGGTCAACCCGGACGAGGTCGTCGCGGTCGGCGCGGCGATCCAGGGCGGTGTGCTTGCGGGCGACGTCAAGGACGTCCTCCTGCTCGATGTCACCCCGCTGAGCCTTGGCGTCGAGACGCTGGGCGGCGTGATGACCAAGCTCATCGAGCGCAACACGACGCTGCCCACGTCGAAGAAGGAGACCTTCTCGACGGCGGCGGACAACCAGTCGAGCGTGCAGATCCACGTCCTGCAGGGCGAGCGTGAGTTTGCCAAGGACAACCGGACGCTCGGCAACTTCGAACTCTCGGGCATCGCGCCCGCGCCGCGCGGCATGCCGCAGATCGAGGTGGAGTTCGCGATCGACGCGAACGGCATCCTCGAGGTGACGGCGACCGACAAGGGCACGGGCAAGAAGGCGGACATCCGGATCGAGAACTCGGGCGGGCTGGACTCGTCGGAGATCGAGAAGATGAAGGCGGACGCCGAGGCCCACGCCGAGGAAGACAAGAAGCGCCGCGAGGTCGTGGACGTCAAGAACCAGGGCGAGGCGCTGATCAGCTCGACGCGGTCGGCGCTCGAGGAGCACGGCGAGAAGGTGTCGGCCGAGACGCGGTCGAACATCGAGAGCGCCGTGAGCAATCTCGAGGACAAGGTGAAGAACGCCGACGAGAAGGAGCCGATCGAGGCGGCGATGAAGGAACTGCAGACCGCCGCGATGGAGCTCGGGAAGGTCGTCTACGAGCAATCGCAGGCGGCGGGCGCCGCGGCCCCCTCGGGCGAGGGCGGCGACGGGGACGTGATCGACGCGGAGTACGAGGTCAAGGACGAGGACAACAAGGGCTGACCCCCTCGGCCGCCGTCCGGATCACCGGTTGAATGGATTCTGACCAGCGCCCGGGGCTTCGGCCCCGGGCGTTTTCTATCGTGCCCGCGTGGAACGCGTGATCGGGATCGACGGGTGCCGGGGCGGGTGGGTTCGGTGCGTGCTGACGCGCGGCGGCGGCGTCGCGTTGGACGTGCGCGAGACCTTCGCCGAGGCGGCGGCGGATCGCGCGGATCTGATCCTGGTCGATATGCCGATCGGGCTGGCGGACGAGGGCGACCGGGCGGCGGATCTTGAGGCGAAGCGGGCGCTGGGTCGGCGGCACATGTGCGTGTTCCCGGCGCCGCCGCGCGGGGTGATCGGCATCGACGACTACGCGGCGGCGAGCGCCGAGTCGCACCGCCTCACGGGGCGGAAGCTTTCCAAGCAGGCGTGGAACATCGTGCCCAAGATCCGCGAGGTGGACGGCGCGATGCGCGCGGGCACCGCCAGCCCGGTGCGCGAGTGTCACCCCGAGGTGTGCGTGTGGGGACTGGCGGGCGTACCCGAGCCCGAGCCCAAGCGGACGCGAGCCGGCGCGACGGCGCGCCTGGTGGTGCTCGAGCGGTTCGTGCCGGGCGTCGAGGATGTCGTCGAGCGGTTCCTCGCGGGGACGCCCGCGAGCGTGCTGCAGCGGGACGACGCGGTCGATGCGGTGATCTGCGCGGTGACCGCTGCGGGGGTCTGGGACGGCACCCTCCGCACGCTGCCGGCGAGTCCGCCGCGCGACCGGCACGGCTTGCCGATGGAGATGGTCTACCGAGTGCCGGGCTAACTGCGGAGGCGTTCGATCTCGCTGAGCATCGTCCGGCTCGCGGCGCCGCGGTGCGAGCGGGCGTTCTTTTCGTCGGGCTCGAGCTCGGCGCCGGTCCGGTCGTGTTCGGGCGCGACGAGGAAGAGGGGGTCGTACCCGAAGCCGTTGTGGCCTCTGGGAACGTCGGGGGCTTCCCCGATTCGGCCCTCGAACGTGCCGCGGGACTGGGCGAGAATCCTCGTCCTGGTGGGGCCGGTTTCCAACCGGCCTCCCCCGGCCGTCGCGCGTCGAAGAAACGGATAATCGCCCGGCTGATCACACAGGCCCCTTCGGACCGCATTCATTTCGATGTACGCGAGTTTCTCATCAAGTTCGTCGCCTGATCGGATGATCCGGTCGAAGTACTCCCGCTGCCAAACGGGACCCTGAGCTGAGCGCGCGCGGTTGATCTGGCGAGCGCTGTGCCGCTTGATGCTGTGCATGATCGCCGGGAGGGTGTGCCACCCGCCTCCTTCGGTTTGAAGCGGTCGCAGCAGGGCGTGCACATGATCAGGCATGACGGTCAGGGCGTGCAGCTCGTAGCGATCGCCCGCGAAGTGCTGACACGCGTCGCAGACGATCCGGCGCTCTTTGCCTGTGAGCTCGCCTCGGAGGAGCCTCCACGTCAGGAAGTAGATGGCGCCCGCGCACTGCCAATGTGGGAGTCGGCGGGTGTGCGTGGTGAAGGCACCGCCGTATGTGGAAGAAGAGGCCGGTTGGAAACCGGCCCCACCAAGAGCTGGAGCAGCGAGCACCATCACACACACAAACCGTGCCGTGCGGCGTTCGGGCGGGACGCCCCCGAGCTCGCGGAGGACGCGCTCGTTGTTCGCCGCATCGCGCTGGGCGCGGGTCATCGCCGCGGCGGGGCCGTCGGTCCTGCCGTCGAAGGCGTAGTGGGAGCTGATGACGCCCGGGGCGCCGTCGAGCGCGTCGATCTCGAGCCCGGAGTCGTCGGCGAGGCACGGAAGCCCGCACGCCGCGGCGTAGGCCCGCGCCTTGATCGTCGCGTTCTCGATGAACGAGCCGTCGCCCTCCTCGGGCTCGGACGCGTCGGGGGCGACGTCGTCGATGCCGACCACCGAGACGCCCGCGCCGGCGAAGAGCTCGCGGAGCTCGGCGATCTTCCCGGGGTTGCGGGTCGCGAGGACGACGGTGCTGAGGTCGGGCGGGGGCAAGCTGTTTCCTCCGAGCGAGTCTACGCTTGACGCCATGACCCGATCGCGAGCCGAGATCGCCGCCGCCGCCGCCGACGCGTTGGAGGCGTTCGTGCACCAAGGCGCGGCGGACGCCAACGCGCTCGTCGGGTTCGACGGGTTCATCGACACGATCTGCCGCGTCGTGGACCGCCGGCGCACGCTCGCGGCGGAAGATTTCGACCCGATCCCGGACATCCCGGCGTTCGCCGAGCGGATCGGACGCGCGGCGGGCAAGAGCTCGAACATCGAGATCGCCGCGGGTGAGCAGCGCTTCGGGGGCAACGGGCCGCTGATGGCCGGGGCCCTCGGGCAGCTCGGCGCGCGGGTGACCTATGTCGGATGCGTCGGTCGCGAGGACGACGCCCGGGCGCTGCACCCGATCTACGAGTCGTTCGCGGCTCGGTGCGCGGCGGTGCACCCGGTCGCGCCGCCCGGGCTGACTGATGCATTGGAGTTCGGCGACGGCAAGATCATGCTGGGCAAGCCCGCGAACGTGCAACGCCCATCGTGGGATGTGCTGCGCGCCCGGTTCGGGCTCGATGGCATCCGCGCGATGGTCGAGCGATCGCGCCTCGTTGGCATCGTGAATTGGGTGATGATGGGCGGCGTCGAGGGCATCTGGCGCGGGCTGATCGACGACGTCCTGCCCGCGTTCGAGCGCGACGCCTCGCGACGCCGGATCTTCCTGGACCTGTGCGACCCCGCGAAGCGCACGGACGAGGATGTGTCGCGGGCGCTCGGGCTGATCAAGGAACTGGACGCGCGGTGCCCCGTGACGCTCGGGCTGAACCTGTCGGAGAGCGAGCGGGTCGCGCACGTGTGCGGGGCGGCGCCGTTCGACGGCTCGGAGGGCGCCGCGATGGGTGAGGCGGTGCGCCGAACAGCGGACTCGATCCGGGCGACGCTCGGCATCGAGTGCGTCGTCGTCCACCCGCGCCACGGCGCGGCCGCGGCGGACGCGTCGGGTGCCGCCGCGTGGTTCGACGGGCCCTTCACGAGCAACCCCAAGCTCTCGACCGGCGCGGGCGATCACTTCAACGGCGGGTTTGCATTCGCGCAGCTCGGCGGTCTCGGGCTTGAGGAATGCCTCGCCGTCGCGTGCGGCGTGAGCGGGTCGTACGTGCGCGACGCGGAGAGCCCAACCGCCGCCCGGCTCGTCGCGTTCCTGCGCGATCTCCCCGCGCCCGGCTGATCTCGCCCGCGCGTCCGGCGTGCGTAGACTGGCCCATGGCAGAGGGGTTACTCGATCGGTTGGGCATCGCGGATCACCCGCGGATCGTTGCGGGGTTTTCGGGCGGGCCCGAACCTGCCGACGGCGTCGTCGGATCGGTGAACCCGACGACCGGTGAAACGATCGCGGGTGTCACGCTCGACACCGCGGATTCTTACGAGCGGGTCATCGCGCGGGCGCACGAGGGGTTTCTGCGTTGGCGCACGATCCCGGGCCCGAAGCGGGGCGAGGTCGTCCGAGCGATCGGCGACGAATTGCGCGCGCACCGCGACGACCTGGGTCGGCTCGTCGCGCTCGAGGTCGGCAAGATCATGGCGGAGGGCATCGGCGAGGTGCAGGAGACGGTGGACATCGCCGACTTCGCCGTGGGCCTGAGCCGGCAGTTGCACGGGATCACGATGCCGAGTGAGCGCCCGCTGCACGCGATGCGCGAGCAGTGGCTGCCCCTGGGCCCGATCGGCGTGATTACCGCCTTTAACTTCCCGAACGCGGTGTGGGGCTGGAACGCGATGCTCGGCGCGGTCTGCGGCGACACGATGGTCTGGAAGCCGAGCCTGATGGCGCCGCTCACCGCGATCGCGACGAACGAGCTGGCGAGGCGCGTTGCCGAGTCGATGGGGCACGAGGGCGTCTTCGAGCTCGTTATCGGGACGGACGACGAGATCGGCGAGCGCTTGATCGCGGACCGGCGCCTGCCCCTGATCAGCGCGACCGGGTCGTGCCGAATGGGCCGGCACGTCGCGGCGAAGGTCGCGGGCCGGCTCGGGCGGACGCTTCTTGAGCTCGGCGGCAACAACGCGACCATCGTCGAGCCCGACGCGGACCTGGACCTGGCGCTCAAGGGCGTGGTGTTCGGCGCGGTCGGGACCTGCGGGCAGCGGTGCACAAGCACGCGCCGGCTGATCATCCACGAGTCGATCGCCGACGCGTTCTGTGACAAGCTGGTGAAGGCGTACGAGACCGTCCGGATCGGCGACCCGCTGGCGGAGGGGACGCTGGTGGGGCCGTTGATCAACGAGGCGTCGGCGTTGGCCTTTGAGAAAGCGGTTGCCGCGGCGCGCGAGCAGGGTGGCGAGATTTTGATCGGCGGGACGCGCGCCGAGACCGGCTTGGGCGGGGCGTTCGTCACGCCTACGGTTGTGCGCGTCCCGGCGGGCAAGTCCCTGCCGATCGCGATGGAGGAGACGTTCGCCCCGATCCTGTACGTCATGACGTACCGTGACCTGGACGAGGCGATCGCGCTGAACAACGCGGTGGATCAGGGGCTGAGCTCCGCGATCTTCACCGGCAGCGTGCGCAGCGCCGAGCGATTCCTGGACCCCTCGGGCGCCGGGAGCGACTGCGGGCTGGCGTACGTGAACCTCGGGACGAGCGGCGCCGAGATCGGCGGGGCGTTCGGGGGAGAGAAGGACACCGGCGGCGGGCGAGAGTCCGGGTCGGACGCTTGGAAGGCGTACATGCGACGCCAGACGTGCACCACCAACTTCGGAGAGCGATTTGATCTGGCACAGGGGATCCGCTTTGAGTGAGCAAGGAGTCGGCGACGCGCTGGCCGAGGCAGCCCTCGAGTCGGTGAAGTCGGGCATGATCGTCGGGCTCGGCGCGGGGCGGACCGCGGCGCGCGGCATCCGCGCCCTGGCGGACCGCGTGCGGCTGACGGGCCTGGACGTCGAGGTCGTCTGCGCGTCCAACGCCGCCGAGTCGCTCGCGCGGGAGCTCGGGCTGAAGATGGCCGACTTCGCGCTGCTCGATCAGGTCGATCTGCTCATCGACGGCGCCGACGAGGTGGACCGCGCGATGCGCGTGCTCAAGGGCTCACGCGGCGCGGTCACCCGCGAGCGGATGCTCTGCTGGGCCAGCGAGCGCACGATCTTCATGGTCGGCGAGGAGAAGGTCACCGATCAGATCGGCACGCACGCGACGCTCGCGATCGCGATGATGCCCTTCGGCATGACGCCCACCCGCCGCGCCGTGCAGCGCCTCGGGCTGAACGGCGTCGTCCGCGTCGGGTACAACGGCGAGTACTTCCTCACCGACAACGGCAACCTGATCCTGGACGTCTCGTTGCACGGCGACGAGGATCTCGAGGAGCTCACCGCGTCGCTCAACGACATCCCGGGCGTCCTGGACCACGGGATCTTCCTGAACGAGGCGGACGTGATTCTGATCGAGCACAACGACGGCCGCGTCGAGCGGCTGGACCGCGTCCCCCCGTCGCGGGGCTGAGGCTCAGCCGTCCCCGGTCGTCTCGGGCTTGTAGCCGATCGCGGCGTCGAGCGCGGGGTCGCTGGCGCTGAAGAACGCCGTCTTTGTCCAGGGGACGACGACATCCGGCATGAGCGTTGTGGTGCCCGGGTCGGTCCGCCCGCGGGTCGAGACGCGGATCGTCATGCCTGAGTTGGGGAGCACGAGGTCCTGCTCGCCCGAGCACCCGCCCGGGTTTCCGCCGGTGGGCACGCCGATCAGCACCGCGCCGCGCTCGGCGAAGCGCATCGCGTCCAACGCGGACGTGGCGCTGGTGATCTTGCCAACGAGCACGACGACGTCGCCGGGCGTCTCGAACCACCCCTTGTCATCGAGGGCGTTGAGCAGCGGGGCGACGATGGAGTCGCCGCGGTCCTCGTTGAAGCGCAGGTCGATGATGACGCGCGCGGGGTTGTCCTGGTCGATCTGCTCCATCAGGTTCGAGACGAAGTCATCGAACGGGAGTCGCGGGTCTTCGGTGTGGGTGGTGACGGACACGTAGGTGGCGTTCGCCTCGGCGCCGAGGAATGCGGAGATGTACGGCGACATCGCCGCGACCACCGAGACCGGCATGGTGACCTCGGTGAGCTGATTCCAGTGCGTCCACGCGTGTGTCCCGCCGAGGGGGATCGCGGCGACCTGACGGGATCGCTGCTCCCCGTCGAGCTCGAAGTCGATCAGGATGTCGAACCGATTGTTCTCGATGCCGCACAGGCCGAGCACGGCGGAGTAGCACAGCAGGTCCCGGACGACGCGGTCGCGGGTGGTCTCGTTCTCCCAAGGCGCGTAGGCAGCGACGCGCTCACTCAGCACATCGATGGGGACGCCGCCGACCGCGAGCAGCTTGCCCCCGATCATGCCGCGGTAGCGGGTCGCGGCCGAGGTGATGTACAGGCCGTCGGCGAGCGAGACGAACCGGAGCGGGAGCACCGGCGCGAGCCTCATCGGGCGCGACACGTCCGCGACGGTGTTCTGGTCGCCCAGCATCGCGACGAGCCTCGAGATCTCGAAGGTCGTCATCCCCTCGCTCATCCCTGTGATCTCGCGGTCCAGTTCGGCGACGGCGGCTCGGAACTCCTCCTCGGAGACCCGCGCCCAGGGCTCGGGGTGCAGCTTGGGGAGTTCCTCGGCGAGGAACTCCACATCCTGACGCCACTCAAACTGCGACGCGACCCGCAATGCGCCACGCTGGGCGTGGGCGAGGTTCGCGAACAGGCACAGCACAACGACAGCGATGGTTCTGATCATGCTCAACTCTACCGCCGGGCCTCTGGTTTGGTTACCGATTCTTGCGACCGGGCGCGACGCCCGCCCGCCGCGGAGGACCCAGAACCGCCGGCATCTGGGCGCCCGGGGTCCGAATAAACCCCGACCGGGTCATTGCCCCTGGGCGAGGGAGTAGCCGGGCTTGCCGTCGTACTCCTTAAGCGGCTGGAAGTCCGTGATCGCGAACTTCTCGCCGACCATCCGCAGCAGGTCGATCGTCGGGCCCTGCCCGATGCGGCCGATCAGGTGCTTGTCGCGCAGCTCGAACCGGACGCGGTAGTAGTCCACGATCTCGGTGTAGGGCGAGCCCGAGGGCCAGACCTGCGTGCCCCGGTTCGAGATCATCGTGAGGTGGAAGGGCGTGCCCGCGGCGATCCGCTCGAGGCGCTCGGCGAGCTCCAGCGGCGTGATCGTCGTGTCGATGTACATGTCGCACCCGACGACGCTCGACACCGTCTGCGTGAACGTCTGCATCAGCTCGTTCACGCTCGGGCGCGTCGGCGGGGTGAAACTGAGCTCGTCGGTCTCGGGCACGGGCCGCGCCTCGCGGCCCGAGGGCGTCTTGCCGAGGTGATCGATGATCGCGTCGGCGAAGCCCTGCGTGTTCACCGGCTCGGTCTCGGGGTTGCCGAAGTCGCCCGTGTGCACCCCGGACTCGAGCGTGGCGAGCAGCGCGTTCTCGACGACCGCGGCGGTCTTCATGAGCCCGACGTGCCGCATCATCATGATGCCCGAGAGCAGGAGGCTCGTCGGGTTGGCGATGCCGCGCCCGGCGATGTCCGGCGCGGTGCCGTGGACCGCTTCGAAGATGCTGATCTGATCGCCGATGTTCGCGCTGGGGGCGAACCCGAGCCCGCCGACCAGGCCCGCGGCGAGGTCGGAGACGATGTCGCCCTGCAGGTTCGGCAGCACGATCATCCGGTAGTTCTGCGGCTTGAGCACGAGGTTCATGCACAGCGCGTCGATGATCACGTCGTACGTCTCGATGTCCGGGTAGTTCTCCCCGATCGTCCGGAACCGCGACAGGAAGAGCCCGTCGGTCATCTTCATGATGTTCGCCTTGTGCCCGCACGCGACGGACGTGATGCCCAGGCGCTTCGCGGTCTCGAAGGCGAACTTGTGGACCTGGTCGGACCCGGGGGCGCTGATGAGGCGCTTGCACTCGATGACGTCGTTGGTCAGGCGGTGCTCGATCCCGCCGTACGTGTCCTCGATGTTCTCGCGGACGATGTACATGTCCACGGGGACGCCCGCGCGGCTGAAGACGGTGTCCACACCGGGCAGGCTCTGGAAGTGGCGGAGGTTCGCGAAGGCGCCGAACGTCTTGCGGAGGGTGACGTTGATCGACTTGCCGCCCCCGCCGATGGGCGTGCCCATCGGGCCCTTGTAGAGCAGCCCGCAGCGTTCGACGGTCTCGACGGCGTCGTCGGTCATGCCGCGCGAATCGCCCGCGGCGAAGACCCGCTCGCCCATCTCGACGTCGGTGAAGTCCACGTGCTCGCGGGCGCCCGCCTCGGTGAAGATGCGCAGACAGGCGTTCATGATCTCGGGCCCGATGCCGTCGCCGGGCGCGAGCGCGATCGTGACTTTGTTGGGGCTGGACATCCGGGCGCTCCCTGGAACGTGGGGGTTCGGTTCGGCTGTGGCGATCGTCATGCCACGAGATCGGCACGATAGGGCCCGCCCGTTGGTCGATCCGGGCAGAACGCCGCCCTAGCCCACCGATGGGATGAGCCAGAACGCCACCACCCCGAGCCCCACGACCCAGAACGCCCAGACCCCGCCCGCGATCAGCCGCTCGAACCCGCGTTCCGTCATCGACTCGGGCACGCCCGGCGTGCGGGCGGCCATCGCGCGGAGTCGGGCCTCGAGCTCGCGCATCCGCCGCATCCCGGGCGGGATATCGATCACCGCCGAGCCCGCGATCACGCGGAGCGGGCGCTCGTCGTGGCTCCAGTACCGCCCGCGCCACATCGCGTGCCGCTCGACGTGGCGGATGCCCTCGAACGGGACCTCGAGCGGCCCGAGCCGCGGCCGCCACCACGGCTCCCAGCGCGCAAACCCGACGAACCGGACCATCCCGCGGTCGTGATCGATCTCAATCCGCCGCCGAAAGTGACGGACCCGGGTGATCACGATCGGCGCGAGCACGAGCGTCAGCGCGAGCCCGACCACGAGCGTCGCGAGGGTGACGCGCCCGCGGACCAGATCGGCCGCGCTCTCGGCGATCACCCACCACGTGGCGGCCCAGACCGATGACAGGATCATGAGCATCGGGATGAGCAGCACGCCGACCACCGCGGCCCGCGCGGGCGGGCCGACGAGCGACCAGAACCAGTGCCGCCGATAGACCTCGACCATCGCTGCGATCCTCCAGCCCGCGGTCATCATTGGGCCGATCCTGAGCCGTGGGATTGGGCCCGTGCGGGTGACGCGCTTGCCCGGCACACGCCCCGAAGCACCGCGCGGCTGAAGCCCGCGGCTCGGGGGTCCCGGGGCGCTGGCTCGCTCGGGGTCAGCCTTGCGCTGCGCGGCCCAGGCGTTCGAGGATGGCGTCCCAGACCGCCGCGTCGCCGCGGGGGGTGGTGGGCAGGACGACGACGATCCGCTCCGGGCCCGCCGCGTCGGCCCGGTGCAGGGCGTCGTAGAGCATCACGGCGCAGGCGTCGGCGTCGTCGGGGAGCTCCACGCGCACGCCCGTGGGTTCGGACTCGCCGGGGTAGACGAGCACGACCGGCGCCATCGGGCGGTAGTGGGGCCCGAGCCTGCCGGGCGACCGCTCTGCGCCGCTGGCGCAGCGCGATGCCGACCCGAGCGGGCGTCCAAGCACAGCGGCGATCTCGTCCGGCGTCACCACGCCCGGACGCAGCACGCGGGGCGGGTCGGTCGTGAGGTCCAGGACCGTGGACTCGATGCCACGGGCGCAGGCGCCGCCGTCCACGATGGGCAGGTCCACGTCGGCGAACGCCTGCTCGACGTGCGCGGGGGTGGTGGGGGAGATGCGACCCGAGCGGTTGGCGCTGGGCCCGACGAGGGGCCCGCCGAACGCCTCGAGCAAGGCCAGCGTGAGCGGGTGCGCCGGGGCGCGCACGCCGACGGTCGTCCCGCCGGCGGTGACCGCGTCGGGCAGCGCGTCGGACTTGGGGAGCACGAGCGTGAGGGGCCCGGGCCAGAAGCGCTCAGCGAGCCGCTGCGCGTCTTCGTTCCACGCCGAGACGACTTGCCGCGCCATCGCCTCGCCCGCGACGTGCACGATCAGCGGGTTGTCGGACGGACGCCCCTTGAGCGCGAAGACCTTCGCGACGGCGTCCGCGTTGAGCGCGTCGGTGCCGAGCCCGTAGACGGTCTCGGTCGGGAACGCGACGACGCCGCCGGCGCGGAGGGTCCGCACGCCTTGGGCGATCGCCTCGGGCCCGGCGAGCACGCGCGCCATCAGTCGTCCGATTCGGCGTTCGGGTCGTCGAGGCGGTAATCGAGCGCGCGGTTGCCGGGCTCGATCTGGTTCACGTCGGGCACGACGAAGTCGATCCGGTTGCGCGACAGCGCGGTGCCCGTGGCGCGGTGGAGGTCCGCGATCGAGCGGTTGTAGTCGATGAGGGCCCGGATCTCTTCGATCTCCGCCGCGGCGAGCGCGTCCTGCTGGCTCAATTCCAGATCGAGGCGTGTGACGCTGAAGCCCTGCTGCCCGAATTCCTTATCGACCAGGAGCGTCCGCAGCGCCTCGGCCTGCGCGATCCGGCTGAGCCGCGCCTGCGAGATCAGCTCGTGGTTGATCACGACGTTGTTCAGCGCGTTCTTCACGTCCAGCACGGCGTTCTGCACCGTCCGGCGGAAGTTCACGACGGACTGCATGCGGAGCAATCGCGATCGGCGGAGGTTCGCCTCGGGCCCCCGGTTGCCGATGGGCTGGGAGAACTCGACGCCGAGCAGGAAGTTGTCGATGAACTCGCTCTCGGTGGTGTCGTCGTACGCGCTGGACGCGTCCGCCCCGAACCCGAACAGGGTCAGCCTGGCCTGCAGGTCGAGCCTGGGAAGCGACGCGTTCTTCGCGACGACTTCGCGGATCGAAGCGTCGTCGATGTTCAGGATCGCGCGCTCGATGTCCGGGCGTGACCCGATCGCCTCGGCGAGCGCGTCGGCGAGCGCGTACGAGAACTTGTCGGCCAGCGGGGCGTCCGCCGGGATGAGCAGCAGCTCGCCGCCAACGGGCAGGTCGGGGTCGTTGATAAGCAGCTTGAGTCGGTCGGAAGCGCGGCGCAGATTGGTCCGCGCCCGCAGGACGCTGCCCCGGCGCGCTTCAACAGAGGCGACGGCGTCGGCGATCTCGGCCTGGCGCGCATCGAGCACCCGGCGGGCCTTGATGTCGTCGCGGACTTCCTCGCCGCGCTCGAGCAGGCGCGTGCGGATGACCAGGACGTTGTACGCCTCGACGAGATCCCAGTACGCGTCCTCGACGCTCGTGACGGTCGTGATGAGCTGGTCTCGAAGGGACGCGATCGCGGCTCGCTCGGCGTTGCGCGCGATGCGGATCTCGGCGAGGTTCGTCTCGGACCCGAACCCGCGCAGCAGGGGCTGGTTGACCTCCAGGTCGAGCTGCACGGTGCTCGACGGGTTGGGGTCGCCGACGCCGCCGAACCCGCTGTTGCGCTCGTCGAAGTAGCGGACGCTCTGCGAGAGCCCCAGCGTGCCGCCCGTGGTGAGGGCGCGCGAGACGCCGGCGGACCCGGTGACGGTCTGGCTCGAGTTGGTTGTGGGTCCGAGCATCAGGAAGCCCGGGCCGGGCTGGGGCGTGTCGCGGTCGTCCCACGCGACGGAGGAGTTGAACGTCCAGTCAAACGCGGCCTCGGCGGCGACGAGCTCGGACTCTCGGATCGCCGGCTCGTAGCGCGCAAACTCGACGTCCAGCCCGTGCTCGACCGCGGCGGACATCGCGCGGAACAGCGCGATGGGCACGGGCGTCGGCGCGGTGCCGTAGAGGTTCTCGCCGACCAGCGTGTCGATGGGGTCCGTGCCGTCGGCGTTCTGCTTGCGAAGTCGCTCGAGGTATCCGGGGACGGAGTACGACTCGGCGATCTCCTCGAGGTGCTCGTCGCGGATCTCAAGGCGGCTGAGGTCCTGATCAATCTCGAGGGTGCGCTCCTGGGCGTTGCGGTCCGCCTCGGCGATCTGACGCCGGAGGGTCGCCGTCGCCACCTCGCGGAGCTCCGACTGGGTGCGCTGCTGGATCGGGTGCTCGCACCCGGCGAGCGCAAGTCCTGCGAGGGCAACGAGGAACGCGGTTCGGCGGGTGGTGGGCATCGTCATAAGCTCGCAGAAGGTAGGTCCCCCCGAGGGACGTATCAAAGCACATATCGGTTCGCCGTGTTCCAAGGGACGCGGATTGGAAGCGTTCAAGGCAGTCGGCGGGCGGGGTCTCGCGGGGCGGGCGGCAGGCCCGTACACTCCCCGATGCCCCCGAGCGGGTGTGTTTGGAAGGAGCCACGCGATGATCCGAGTTGCCGCATCCCGATTCGCTTGTTCCTGTGTCCTCGCCGGCGGGATCGCCGTGGGAGCCCTCGGCACACTCGCGACGCCCGCGACGGCGCAGCGCTCGTCGGACATGCGGGACGAGTCGCCCCGCTGGATCGCGGTCAAGAGTGACGCGACGCCCCTCCGATGCGGCGATCGCGAGCGGTACTACGCCGTCGCCGAGCTCGACGCGGGCACCCTGCTCGTCGCGGACGGCTCATCGGACCAGTGGATCCGCGTGCGTTACCCCGAGTCGGTGCACCCGTTCGTGCCGTCCGACGACGCCCGCGTGATCGACGCGCGGACGATCGAGCTGACCGAAGCGAGCGGGCTGCGCAGCCCGAGCCTGATCATGGGGCCGGCGGGCAGCTGGCGCAGCGCCATCGACCCGCCGCTGCCCTCGGGCACGCGCCTGCAGGTCGCGAAGCCCGCAACGGACGACGCCGGCGCGACGGTCGGGTGGTACGTCGTCGCGCCGGGTGAGGAGCTGGGGACCTTTGCGCGCGGGTTCATCAAGAACGCGGGCGTCCGCAACGCGACCGCCGCCGAGGTTGAGGCCTTCCTCGCCCGCGGCGATCAGCCCGCGCAGCCCGAGCCCGAGCAGCCCGAGACGACCGTCGCGCAGGAAGACACCGACGATCAAGCGACGCCGGACGACGACGCGACGGATGTCGCCGCGGACACCTCGCTGCTCGAGCCCATGACGCCCGAGGGCGAGCCCGAGCAGCAGACCGCGGCTGCTGATCCCGCGGTGGATGCGGTCGAATCAACGACCGACGACGCGTCGGACGCGGTGCTCGACATCGTCGCGAAGGTCCCGGCATCCGACGCCGAGGCGGCGCCGGACGACACCGCCCAGGCCGCCGCGCCCGAGACGATCGCCCAGGGCGGTCTGAACGAGGGCGACGACCCGACGGACCCTGAGACGCTCAAGCTCACGCCGGCGGCGTTGCGGGACCTGGAGCTCACGTTCGACAACGCCCGCACGCTCCCGCGTGAGGAGCTGGACGTCGCGCTCGACGAGCTGCTCGCCGAATACAAGCGGGCCCGCGACGCGACAGACGAGCCGGTGGTGGTCAACGCGATCGATCGGCGGATCGAGTGGCTGGAGCTGCGGATCGAGACGCGCGATCAGCGCCGCAAGCTTGAGGGCGTGCTGAGTGAGGTCGGGCAGCGCGAGGCGATGCTCGCCGAGCGTGTCTCGACGTGGCGCGAGTCGCGCATGTTCTCGATCGTGGGTCGGGTGCTGCCCAGCCGCGTGTACGACGGCGTGCGGCTGCCGCTGATGTACCGCATCGAATCGGTGGACGCCCTCACCGGCGGGCGCACGATCGGGTACATCCGCCCGCGCCAGCCCGACGAGCTCGCCCAGCGCATCGGGCAGGTGATCGGCATCCGCGGGACAACGGCGTTCGACGACCAGCTGCGCATGAACATCATCGACCCCGCCGAGATCGAGGCGCTGCCCAATCCCTGATCGCCCGCCGAGGAGCACCCGTGGCTGACACCGCCGGCATCGCGACGGCGTCGGGTGCCTCCACGCGCCCGGACGGCGCGATCGCCGCGGACGAAGTCTGCGACGCGATCCGCCACGCTGGCATCGCGACGCCCGACGTCACGTTCGTCTTCGCGAGCCCGCACCACGCGGACGTGCTGGGCGGGCTGTGCGATCGGATCGCGACCGGGCTGGGCACGCGGCACGTGCTCGGGTGTACCGCCGGAGCGGTGCTCGGCGCGACGGGCGACATGGAGGGTGCCCCGGGGCTGAGCGTGCTGGCGTGCTCGCTGCCCAAAGTGCGGGTCGTGCCCTTCACGAGCGACGCGTTGATCGCGCCGGACGCCTCGCCCGAGGCGGCGGCGGCCGCGGCGAGCGAGACCGTCGGCGCCGCGGACGACCTCCGCGCCGTCGTCATGTTCGCCGACCCGTACTCGGTCCCCCTCGTTCGGCTGCTGCCAGCGTTGAACGCGGGCCGCGTCGAGTGCGAGACGCCCGAGGGCCGCAAGCGCATGGGCACGATCATCGGGGGCATGGCGTCGGGCGCGGCCCGCCCCGGGGGCAACGCGATCGTGCTCGACGGCAAGGTCTCGCGCCACGGCGCCGCGGGGCTCAGCCTGCTGGGCAACCTCCGCGTGGACACCATCGTCAGCCAGGGCTGCCGCCCGGTCGGGCCCACCATGGTCGTCACGCGGGCCCGGTCGAACCTCGTGCTCGAGCTCGCGGGGCGGCCCGCGCTGGACGTCGTCCGCGAGACCATCGGCGAGCTGCCGACCGCGGACCGGAACCTGCTCGCCGGCGGGCTCTTCCTCGGGCGGGTCGTCGATGAGTACAAAGACCGCTTCGGGCGCGGGGACTTCCTGATCCGGCACATCGTCGGCGCCGAAGAATCCTCGGGCGCCATCGCCGTGGCGGACCTGATGCGCGTCGGGCAGACCGTGCAGCTGCACCTGCGTGACCGCGTCACGGCGAAGGAAGATCTCGAGCTGCTGCTCGACGCCCAGCGCCTGCACGACCCGCCGGCGGGCGCGCTCCTGCTCACGTGCAACGGGCGGGGCAAGGCGTTCTTCAACGAGCAGCACGCGGACGTGAGCGCCGTGCAGCGGGCGTTCCGCGCCGGCGACTCGGGCGCGGCCCGCGCCAAGGCGGGGCGGACCGTCGGGCCCGTCGAGCCGAGCGTGCCCATGGCGGGGTTCTTCGCCGCGGGCGAGATCGGGCCCGTCGGCGACGACAGCTACCTGCACGGGCACACCGCCAGCCTCGCGTTGCTGCGCTCACCGGATCATGAATGAAGTTCTGGGTGCCACGGCTTGCCTCGCAAGCCATGCCATTGGGCTCGCCCTCGCGCGCACGGGTTGCCCTTCGGGTCAACCCGTGGCACCCGGATGAGGTCATCGGTTGACGGGTCGCTGCTCAGCCCGCGCGGCGCATCGTCGATTGGCTGACGAGGTCGTCCAGGCGGATGGGTTCGTTGAACCGCACGCCCACCTCGTGCACGCGTCCCTCCAGCACGCGGCACCGCACGACGCGGCACTCGATGCGGCGCTTGGCGCCGCACGCGTCGAGCACGACGATCTCGCACGCGTCGCCCGGGCGCGCCGGGGTGCCGTGCAGGAACGACATGCCGGTGCGGCTCAGGTTGATCGTGCGCACGCGGAACGCTTCCACGTCGAGCCCGTCGGCCGGGCTCATCGAGGCGGTCACCCACCCCACGTTCGACCCGCTCACGCGGATCGCGCGGGCGGAGCGGTCTCTCGGATCCAACGCCTCGTCCGGGCGGCGCGAGAGCGATTCGAACCGCGCGAAATCATCGTCCGTGAGCCTGAGAAGGTCGGTCGGTTCGTTGGTGTCGCGCGGCATGCGAGCCCTCCAGACGGACCCCATCGGCCGCCTCGCGACTCGGCAACGGTGCAAGCCCGACCTTGAGCGCTTGCGCGACCGGCCCGGCCGCACGATCCGGATGGCCCGCCGGGTCCGCCGTCCGGTATCCCCGTGACAACGAGACCGCGTCTCAGACCTGCCGCGCCGGGCGCACGATCCCCCGGCACTCCCCGAACCCGATGCGCCGGAACCCCTCACGCTCGCAGTAGCCCTTGAGGATCACCTCGTCGCCGTCCGCGAGGAACTTGCGCTCCTCGCCCGTGGGCAGCGTGATGGGCGTCCGCTGCGTGCCCGGGACGAGCACGGGCGGGTCCGAGAAGGAGTCGCCGTCCCACGTGAGTTCGAGCAGGCACCCGCGCGAATCGCGCGCTTTGCCCGAGACGGTGCCCGACCCGAGCAGATCACCCGGCTGCATCGCGCACCCGTTCACGCTGTGATGCGTCAGCATCTGCGCGATCGTCCAGTACATGTCCTTGAACGTGCCCTTGCTCAGGCGCACCGGGTCCATGCCCTTGGATCGCATCTGCTCGGAGCTGAGATGGACTTCGAGGGTGAGATCGACCCCGCCGTGCGCGGTGTTGGCGTCGGACGTGAGGTAGGGCAGCGGGCGCGGGTCGCCCGCCGGGCGCTCGTACGCGGGTGTGCGGAAGGGCGCGAGCGCGTCCATCGTCACGATGTACGGGCTGACGGTCGTCGCGAAGTTCTTCGCCAGGAACGGCCCGAGCGGCTGGTACTCCCACTTCTGCAGGTCCCGCGCCGACCAGTCGTTGAGCAGGCACAGCCCGAGGATGTGGTCTTCGGCGTCTTCGATCGGGATGTGCGTGCCCAGCTCGTTGCCGCGCCCGACGACGACGCCGACCTCGAGCTCGTAGTCGAACAGCTTGCTGGGCCCGAACCCGGGTGAGCCGCCTTCTTCGGCGGGCGCCTGCTGCCCGACGGGGCGGATCACGTCCGTGCCCGATGGAACAACCGTGGACGCGCGCCCGTGGTACGCGATCGGCACGTGCTTGTAGTTGGGGAGAAGGGGGTTGTCCGGGCGGAACATCGACCCGACGTTCGTCGCGTGGAAGACGGAGGCGTAGAAGTCGGTGTAGTCGCAGGGCTTGGAGATGGACACATTCGATTCACTGGCTGACTCAAGACACTTTTTGACCTGCTCACGTGTCGAACGATCGGTGGTCGTCAAAAGTTCCACGATTCGTGCGCGCAATCGCATGCGTCGGTGCGCTGTTAATTCCGCGATCGCACTGGTGCCCCATGTGTGCTTCGAGAGTTGGGTCTGCGTAAATATGGACTCGTCGACGAGTCCGGATCCCAAGACGCCGTTCAGATCAAGGATCTGGTCTCCGATGCGAATTCCCAATCCGTCGCCCCACGTCGGACCAGTGAACTCGACCCAAGGCAGGTTCTGAATCGGAAAGTCCGTCGCCGGGTCGTTGGCGGACTCGACCCAGGACTCGAGGCCCGGGTCGTGCGTTTCGTCGATCTCGTAGGGCATGGGCGGCTTTCAGGGCTGTGGGTTGGTCGGATCGGGAACGCCCCCTCCGTCGCCTTCGGCGACACCTCCCCCGTCAGGACGGGGGAGGATGGGGTCTGCCTCCCTCCCCCGTCCTGACGGGGGAGGGCCGGGGAGGGGGTCTTTCGCCCGCTCCCGCAGGAATCGCAGGATAGTCGCGCAGACGGCATCGATATCCGTTGAGATATCACCCGCCGATACCCGAAGCGTCGTGAGCCCGATTGATCCGAGCAAACGATCGCGGTCATCATCTTTGATTCGATGGTGATACGAACTGTCAACCTCGACGATGAGTGCGGCTTCATGGCAGTAGAAGTCCGCGATGTACGGGCCCAGTGGGTGCTGGCGGCGAAACCGAAAGCCGCCGAGTTGCTTTCGCTTGAGTCGGTTCCACAAGGCACGCTCGGGCGGCGTCATCTCGCGTCTGAGCACGCGAGCAGACGCCTTCGCACCCGGTTGCGCGGCACGCGCTCGCCGAGCAGCCATCGGCGTCTCAGCACGCTCCCCCGTCCTGACGGGGGAGCTGTCCGCGCAGCGGACTGAGGGGGTCTTATCCTCCGGTTTCGGGCTCATCACAAAGACCCCCTCCGCCTCGCTCCGCTCGGCACCTCCCCCGTCGGGACGGGGGAGGGTGGAGTCTACTCGACACCGCACCTCACACCGCCACGCCCGGCGGGTCCGGCTCGTCCGGGTCCGGGGTCAGATCCGCGATCTCAGGCGGCGTCGGGGGGCGCAGCCAGATCGTGCTCAGCGCCAACGGCACGCACGCCGCGGTGAACGCGATCAGGATCGGCGTGAAGCTTTTGCCCGCGAGGTCGTACGCCGCGCCCGCCATCAGCGGGCCCGCGCCGGTGCCGGCGACCATCAGCGTCGTCACCGTCCCGCGGATCGCCCCGTGGTGCGTGCGCCCGAAGTAGCGCGCGATCGTGGGGTTGCCCACGGCGACCGAGATCGCCTGCGACACGCCGAACACGCCCATGCCCGTGCCCATGAGCGCGACGGTCCAGCCGTCCGGCGCGAGCCCCGCCGCGGCGGCGAGGCAGATCAGGCAGCTCGCGCCCATCACCACGGGCGACAACCCCAGCAGCATCGACGGCCGCAGCCGATCGGCGAGCGGGCCCGCGATCATCGTGCCCACCGCGAACGCGATGGGCCAGGGCTGGATCGCCGCGGCCGCCTGGATCTCGGTCCCCTCGATCCCGCCCGCCTGCAGCATGGTCTGCATGTGAAACAACAACGCCGTGCCGATCAGCCCGCTCGCGAGCATGATCGGGACGATGATCCAGTACGCGCGGGTCGCCATCGCCTGCCGCGCCGTGAACGCGGGATCGCTGGGCGGTGGGGGCCCGCCGTGCATCACGTCGTGCACCGCGTGCTCGACCGGATCGCCGTCGAGGTGCTGCCCGATGTCCTCGGGTTTGTTTCGGAACACGGTGAGCACGGGCGGCATCACGAGCAGCAGCACGAACCCCGCGAGCACCAGCAGCGCCGGCCGCCACCCGTGGTGCTCGATCAGCCACGCGACAGGGATCGGCATGATCGCCGACCCCGCGGCGAAGCCGAGCGCGTGGAACGAATGCACCGTCCCGAGTCTGCGCTCGAACCACATCGCGATCGTGTGACCCGAGAGCATGCCCAGCGAGCCCTGCCCGAGGAAGCGGATGAAGAAGAACCCGACGCCCAGCATCACGACGTGGTCCACGCGCGACTGCATCGCGAGCGCCCCGGCGAACGCGAGGGCGACGACCGCCGTGACGATTCGCAGCCCGAACCGGTCCGCCGCTTTCCCCACGAGCGAGAGTGGGAGGGCGGCGAGGATCGTGCCCGCGGTGTACGCCGCGCTGAGCTGCGTGACGCTCAGCCCGAGCGCCTCGCGGTAGGACGTGTTGAAGAGGGAGACGACGACGGTCTGCCCGGGCATCGTGGCGATGCCCATCGCGATCGCGACGCCGAGCATGGTCCAGCCGTGAAACCGCGGGCGGTTTGCGCCCATTCAGAGCAGCCCAAGCTCGCCCAGGTCGTCGAACGGCTCGGCGAACGAGCACGAGCCGTACCCGAGGCAGAACGACTCGCGGCAGCGCGCGAGCTGCTCGATGGTGATGGTCTTGCCACGCCAGCCGCACGTCTCGTCGTCGAACGTGAACGCCCGCGGGTCCATCTCCTCGAGGACCGCCTGCACGTCATCGGGCTCGATCGCGCGCGAGCGGATGAGCGCCGCGCCCAGGAACACGTTGACGAACCCGTGCATCGTCGCGCGCGGCGGGTCGTCGTCGTACGTCAACGCCTGCTCGGATCGGAACGGGTGGTGCAGCCCGGCGGTGGGCTCGAACGCGACCTCGGCCGTCGCGCAGGCGTTGATGAACCGGGCGACATCCTCGGTGCTCGGGATCATGTCGGGCTCGACGCCGCCGCAGCGGATCTTGGCCCGCGCCTCGCCGCCGGCGAGGGCGGCGACGAACCCGCGCGGGTCCCCGCCGAAGATCGCCTCGGTCGGCAACTCCATCGCGACGGCGAGATCCGACGGGACCGCGTCGAGCACGTCGTCCACGTCGCCGGGCCCGCTGATCTTGAGCTCGATGGACGCGATCTTCGCCTGCCCGTTCTCCTGACTCTCGTGGTGCTCGTTGAACGCATCGATCGCGTCGAGCGACTCTTCGAGATCGGCGTCGATGATCGCCGAGACCACCCAGGGCGACGCGATGCCCGCCATCTCGGTGTACCCACTCGTGGCGTAGGTCCCGGGCATCACGATCGCCCCGTGCTCGGTGAGTTCGCCGAGGCGTGTGACCGGGCACTTGAGCTTCCCGAGCGCGTAGCTGCGGTCGCCCGAGAGATAGGTCGCGTAGTTCTTGCAGGTCGTCGGCATGTCGAGCGTCGCGGGCGGGAAGAGCCCGGCGTAGTCGATCAGTCCGGTCAGCAGCGCGCGCAGGGTCTCGGTCATGGGCGATCGTAGCACCGCGGCGTGAACCCCCATGAGCCCGGGCTCACTTCGCGAGCTTCGCGATCACCCGCCACAGATCGTGGTGCGACAGATCCAGCCCGGTCTCCCGGTTGAACCGCTCGGCGAGGGCGTCGAACTCGGGCGTGTGCGGCAGGCGGTCCCGCGCGCCCATGGTGCCCGCCGCGGAAATCACGAGCTGCGTGAGCAGCGCCTCCTGCTCGGGTTCGATCGTGGGCGGGCGCTCAGATGACCGCCCGAGCTTGGGCAGCCGCCCGGACTTGCGGAGCGTCTGCAGCCGGTGCAGCGTGTCCCGCGCGCTGGGGCGTTCGAGCTCGGCGAGCATCGCGTCGAACGCGCGCGTGTAGGGCAGCGCATCGAGCGTCTTGCCCGCGCGCTCGTACGCCCCGATCAACGCCGCGTCCGCGTCCTTCGTCAGCACGCCCGCGCCGAAGAGCGAGGCCGGCGCTTCGTCCTTCGGCCCCGCGATCTCGGGCGATGCGCCGTCCGGCGCGCGGTCGCCATCGTTGAGCAGCGGCTCCCAGTCGAGCATCGCGTTCTCGGGAGTCCGCGCGGGATCGAAGAAATCCGCGAGGCAGCCTTCGAACAGCGCGTGCCGGCGCGCGTTGGCGATCCCCGCGTCGCAGTGCCCGGCGGGCACGACGAACCGCCACTTCTGACCCGGGTCGGACCCCAGCGCGTTGAACACCGCCGCCGCCGTCGGCGCGGGAACCACGTCATCGCGCTGCGCCAATTTGACCAGCGCCGGCCCGCGCACGCGCGCCGCGTGCACCACCGCGTCCAGCATGCGCAGCCGCTGGGTGATCGTCTCGGCGCGATCGGGCTTGAGACGCAGCAGCTGAGCAACCTCGCGGCCCGTCCCGCCCGGCGTGTGCGAGAACCGCCAGGGCCAGTCGCCCATGCTGGGCAGCCCGACCGCGAGCCGCTCGATCATCGGCTCGTGGCGCAGGCGTCCGACGAGCTGGGCGGCGACGGCGACCGCGAGCCCGCCGCCGAGCGATTCGCCGTGCAGATACACGGGCGGCCGCACCGACGCCGTTTCGAGCCGCGCGTCGGGCGAGCGCCCGTAGAGCGCGTTCCGCAGCGCCCGGCAGGCGTCGGCCAGGTCGCCCACCGCCTGGGGCACGACCCACTGCATCGTGCGTTCGGGCGCCTCGCCCACCGCGTCGAGCCCGCGGGTGAACCACCCGCCGCCCGCGTGCGATTGGGTCAGATCGCCCACGCCCAAGCGCGAGCCCGGGTACCCGCGGACGCGGATCACCAGCACCGCGACGCCGCGCTTGAGGAGCGTGTTCCATCCGTCGGCGTCCGCTTCGAGGGTCGAGCAGACCTCGGATCCGTGGCTCGTCACGAGCCCGGCGCGGACGGGCTCGTCGGGCAGCGCGAGCCGGCACCCGATGCGAACGCTGTCGAAGCTCGAGAACTCGTGCGTCGCCGTCGGGTCGGACTCGTCGGCGCCGCGCTCGCGCGGGCGGAGGTGGGGGCGCTCGGCGCCCACGCGCCGGAACCACTCGGACCAGAACGCCGAGTGATCGCGCGCGGGCGCGTGGTCCGCGACGCGCGCGAGCGTCTGCACGGGGGAGTAGCCGAAGTCGTCCGGGAGGGTGCCCACCGGGCGAAGGATATGACGGGAGCCACGAGCCGTGAGCAATCCGCATTCAGGGCTGAGCACAACGCCGGATCCCGATTGTCTGACTGCTCACCGCTGCGTGCTCGGGGCTTCTTCAGGGCTCGTACGCGTCGAACTCGGCCTGCGCCGCCTCGGCGCGGGCCTCGCGCGCCATGTTCTCGTAGAGTTTTTCGGCGGCGCCGTGGTCATACCGGGCGACCCAGAGCTGGCTGGACGGGCGTCCCTCGCCCTCGGCGAGCTCGCCGCGCTGGGCGGTCCACATCATCCACGCGCCGTCGAACGTGAACACGGGCAGCCCGTCGAACCCGCGGGCCCGCGTGAGGCGCATCCGCGGGCGGACATCCAGGCTCGGGTCCGCCGCGACCATGAAGATCTCGTAGTTCCCGTGCCCCAGCTCGCTCGTCGCGTAGACGAGGTAGTCCGAATCGCGGGTGAAGAAGGGGCACCAGTTCACGTGCGCGTTGTCGGTGAGTTGCGTCTCGTTGTCGATCCCCGTGATCGCGCCCGAATCGTCGTAGACGAGGTCGGCGACCATGACCTGCAGCAGGTTGTCGCCCCGCCGGTCCGAGCGGTAGGTGATCCGCTTGCCGTCGTGGCTGAAGAACGGCCCGCCGTCGTACCCGCGCGCCGTCACGAGCGGCGTGTGCGTGTTGTACTCGCTGTCGTAGACCCAGATGTCCCCGTCGCCCGGGCGCAGGCCGTCCGCGGCGTCCACGTGCGTGTACAGGATGTGCCGCGTGTCGGGCGACCAGCTCGCCTCGGCGTCGTACCCGTCGCGCTCGAAGATCACCTCGGGCTCGCCCATGAACAAGTTGATGCCCTCGGTCGCGCCCACGTCGAGGAACTCGGGGTCGATCCACGACCGCACGATCTCCATCTCGCGCGGGAACTGCCAGGAGTACTTGCTCGTGCCGCGCTGGTAGCCCGCGGGCTCGGCCTCCTGCGGCGGCGTCGTCGTGGTGCCGAACAGGAAGTGGTACGGCTTGGTCGGGTGCGGCCAGCCGCACGTGTTCGCGCTGCCCGGCTCGGAGACACGGAAGTGCTGGTTGAGCCCGACGATGTCGCCGTTGCTCTCGCGCTTCAGACCCGCCACGTACATCGAGTAGTGCTGGTCGGGCGTCTCGCCCTCCGCGGGCGCGGGGATCGCCTGGAAGATGATCCAGTCGTCGTCGGGCGAGAAGTACGCCTCGCCCGCCTTCACGAAGTCGTCCCGGCTCGTCAGCTGCACGTGGTCCGTCAGGATCGCGCGCTCGGCGTTCGGCCAGGCGGGGTCCCAGCCCGCGTTTGGGTTCATCCCGGGCGGGGCGACAAGAGCAACAGCGGCGAGTGTCAGCATGGCTTCTCCTACCATCGCGGATGCACGACCCTGCCGCCCATCCGGTTCCGAAGTGGGTGTACGACCCGCCGGCCGATGGGCCGCGCGTCGTGCACGAGGAACTGTACGAGGTCGAACGCGACGGGTCAGCGGGCCCCGGCGGGTTCGTCGTGGTGGACAAGCCCGCGGGCCTGCTCGCCGTGCCCGGCATCGGGCCCGAGAAGGCCGACTGCGCCCGCTCCCGCGTCCAGCGGATGTACTCCTGGGCGACGGGCCCGATGACCGTCCACCGGCTGGACCTCGCGACGTCCGGCGTCCTCATCCTCGCGCTCGACCCTTGGACGCACCGGAACCTCTCCAGGCAGTTCGAGGACCGCCGCGTCGAGAAGCGGTACGTGGCGCTCGTCGAGGGGCATCTCGAGGTCGATTCAGGCGCGATCGACGTGCCGATGCGCAAGGACATGGACCGCCCGCCGACACAGCTCGTCGATTGGCGCGAGGGCAAGGAAAGCCGGACCGAGTTCCGCGTGCTGGCCCGCGGGACGATCGACGCCAGCGGGCGCGCGATCGATGTCACACGCGTCGAGCTCCGGCCCATCACCGGGCGGACGCACCAGCTCCGCGTGCACGCCGCCCACCCGAGGGTGGCGGTCGTGGGGCACGCGCCGGGCGATCACCTGCCCGAGGAAGACGGGCTCGGCGCGCCGATCGTGGGCGATGAGATGTATGGCGGTATCGACGCGCCGCGGCTCATGCTGCACGCGTGGTCGGTGACGTTTCATCACCCGAAGATGGGAAGGCGGATGAGCTGTGCATCGGATCCGTCGTTTTGAGTTAGAATCTGAATGATGGATGCGTACCCCACACAATGCGCTGTTTGTGGTTTCGATCTATCAGCGACGCCGCCCTTTGAGCTATGCCCAGAATGTGGGGCAGAGCAGCGCGTCGAAATGCGCATGCCGATTCGGGCGCGGCGTATTGCGATCGGATCTTGGGCCTTTGTTCTCGTGGGTCTCGTTGGCGTCGTACTCGGTGGGATCGGTGGTGTTGTGCTTGGGGCGTTCGCCATCGCCGTCGCGTTGCACGGGCTGAGGGTGTGCCAGCCTCCAAAGCACTACGCGTACGCTCGCACCGCGATGTGGTGGGCGATCATCGCTGGGGTTGGCCTTGTATTGGGCGGCAGCTTGCTGAGTGTTCGACTGTTCTACGGCTTGCTGTAGTGAATCAGTAGTACAACGGCTCCACATACGGGCTTGGCCACGAGATCCCCGCGGCTTCCATGATCCTCTTGAGCTCGCGCGCGTCGTGCTCGCCGAACGCGTCGCGCTCGAACGAGTCCAGGTCCAGCACGCCCCAGCAGTCGCCGCCGCGCTCGAACATGGGCAGCACCAGCTCGGCCTTGTCGCGCGGGTCGCACGCGACGTACCCCGCGCCCAGGTTGTGCACGTCCGACACGATCATCGGGCGGCGCTTGGTGAAGACCTGTCCGCAGGCGCCGTGCATGCCGATGGGGGAGCACGCGGGCTTGTCGCGGCTCGGGCCTAGCACCATCTCGGGCTCGCCGTCGTGTGATTCGCTGATGAGGTAGAACCCGGCCCAGGTGACGCCGTGGTCCTTCATGTGTCGCCACATGGCGTCGGCGGCTTGGTGCATGCGGCTGGTCCGGTCGCCGGAGATGCCGGACAGCGCGAGCGAGATCGGTCGGTAGTCGCGTTCGTAGACGGGCATGGGCGATTGAAGGCGCTCAAGAAGAGACGGAGAGACCGAGAGACGAAGTGGGGAGGGAGCCCCGAGCGTGAGCGACGGGCTGATTCTCCCTCTGGGCGCACAAAGAACCCCTCGCTCACGCGAGGGGCTCATTGAGATCGTGATGTGGCGCCGGGTCAGAGGGTGGCGCTGGTGAAGGGCAGCAGGCCCATGAACCGGGCACGCTTGATCGCCTGGGCGACCATCCGCTGCTGGCGGGCGTTCGTCGCGAGGCGCTTGCGGCCGTAGATCTTGCCGTTGGGCGTCATCGAACGACGAAGCGCCTCGATGTCCTTGTAATCGACGAACTCGATGCCCTTGCCCGAGGTCTGGGTGAGCTTCGCGGGCGGCCCGCCGGGGCTGAATCGGTTGAAGCGGCTCATGCGTGGTCTCCGTCGCGGTCTTGCGGCCCAGGATCACCCCAACGCAGGGCGGTCGCCGGGCGACGGCGAGGTGGAGGGTAGGTCGCGACCCCCGGGAGAGTCGAGTCCCCACGCCCATCTGAGCCGCGGGCTTCAGCCCGCGCGGGGGGGTTCAAGACCGCGCGGGGGGGTTCAAGACCGCGCGGGGGGGTTCAAGACCGCGCGGGCTGAAGCCCGCGGCTCGGAGACCCCCTCACGCGTCGGCGGGCCCGGATTTCGTGCCCGAGCCCGGCATCTCCAGCGCCAGCCGACCCGCCCCGCGGACGGCAAGGTACCCCGCCATCGCCAGGAAGACGGCGTTGCGGGCGACCTGGCACCACGAGATGGTGTCGCCGCAGGGCCATTCGAGGTCGCCGAAGCACGCGCACGAGGTGTTCTCACCCGAGATCACGACCATCGCGTTCGCGACGGTGAACCCGACGAGCATGACGAAGGCGACGAACGCGGCGGGCCGCGTCCAGAACCCCGCGACGAGCAGGAGCCCGACGAGAAGCTCGGTCCAGGGAATGGCGTACGCCGCGAGCTCGATGATGTGGTGGTGCTTCTCGATGTCGAGCAGGTGGTAGCCCTTGATCGCCTCGGCGAACGCGAGCGTCGGGTCGTTGCCCGCCCAGACGTGGTCGAAGAGCTTCATGTACGCCGCGATGAGCAGCGCCCCGCCCAGGATCAGGCGCGCGGGCGCTTGCAGCAGCAGCGATTCTTTCCAGCTCGGCGCGCTCATCCGTCGCCCCCGACCATGCCCTCGGACGTCGGCAGCCCGGCCCGCTTCCACTCCTCGTACCCGAGCCCCAGGATGCGGATGTCCGTGAACACCAGCCCGAGGTCCGGGCCGTACTGCTCGAGGCGCCGCTGCACGTTGTGCGACGCGTCGCACGTGCCCCCGGTGCAGTAGATGACCACGGGCATGCCGGGGTCGAAGGCGAAGAGCTCCTCGGCCCGCATGAGCACCTCGCTCGCGGGCATCCAGACGGCGCCCTCGATGTGCCCCTCGGCGAATGCGCTGTCCGACCGGGCGTCCAGAAAGAGCGCCCCCTGCTCGAAGAGCTCGTGCGCCTCGCCCAGCGTGATCATGCCGGGGATCACCGGCGCGTCGAGGAGCTGCTCGGGCGTCATGCCCGGGATCGCGCCGGCGTCGTAGTCGCCCAGGCGATCGCGCTGGGCGGCGATGTTGTCATCGCGCTGGTCGAGGTAGTTCGTGCCGTGCTGGGCAACGAGCCGGATGGGCTTGTCGCGCATCATGGAGTGCCCGACGCCGATGAGCCCGGCGAGCCCGACGATGGCCATCGCGCGCACGAGGTGCGGGACGATCACGCCGCGTCGGGTCGCGTATCGCTTGGTGGTCATGCCTGGGTCCGTCGGGTTAGTTGCCCTGGACGACGCCGTAGAACCGGACCTCGACGGTCTCCTCGAGGGGGACGTCCGTCTCGATCTTGAGCTTGGTGTTGACGCGGGTGTCGGCGGCGTTGCCCGACGCCGACAGGTTCACGATCCACTCTGTCGGGTTCTCCGGATCGACGGGCTTGTAGACCGCGCTGACGCTCAGGGCCTCGGTGTCCAACGAGACGCCCTTGACCTTGAACGGCGTGCCCGAGTTCGAGCGGACGCGGAACTCCTGGGTCGCCTCGCCGCCCACCTGGATCCGCCCGATGCGGATGGCGGCGGGATCGACGCGGATGTCGCCCAGGATGCGCCCGATGATCTGGACCTCGAAGACCGGCCGGCGCGGGTCGTTCGTCCGAACGAACATCTTGTCAGAGATCACGCCCGGGCTCATGCCCTCGGTCAGGGTGAGCTGCAGCGCGGAGTAGGGGAGCTCCTCGCCGCCAAACTCGGCCTTGCCGTGCTCGACGACCTCGATCTTGATCTGCTCGTTGAGCTTGAGATTGCTCAGCGTCGCCTTGGTGACCTGGAAGTCCTCGGTGCGCCCGAAGACGCGGATGGTCCGCGACGGGGTCGAGCCCTTCTCGATCGCGTTGCCGAACGTCACGACCCGCGGGTCGGACCCGACGAGCGGGATCACGTTGACGGCGAGCTGCACCGACACGTTCCGCTGCTTGGAGCTGTCGGTCGAAATGCGGATGTTCCGGCGGTGGGCGCCCTGGCGGCTCGTCGCGTCGTAGGTCGCCTCGATGATGCCCTCATCGCCCTCCTCGAAGGCCCCGTTCTCAGGGAGCCGGGCGGCGTCGATCTCCTCGCGGACCTCGTTGCCTTCCTCGTCCGTGGAGATCCGCCACACGCGGGCGAGCGTGCACCCGCAGTCGGGCTTGATGCGCGTCAGGTTGATCGGGCCCGGGCCGATGCACTTGAACCGGAACTCGGCGATGGGCTTCTCCGTGTCCAGCACGTTGCCCATGTCCACCTCGTCGGAGTAGAACACGATCTCGCCCTTCGACCCGGCGCGGACACGCGGGCCCGGACGCGGGGGCGTCGGCACCAACGGGCCCGACGCGGGGGCCGCCTGGGTCTGAGCGGGCCGGTCCTGGGCGGGATCGTCGGCCGCCTGGGCGAAGGCCCCGGCCGAGAACAGCGCCACGGCGAGCGACGCCGCGAACGGACGGAAACGGTTCAGCTGGCGGTTCATCTGCAAGACCCTCCACTCGGCCCCTTTGCGTCGGGCTGAATCGGTGCTATCGACACTCCCCGGTGATACTGCCCCGCCCCCCGGGGCGTTGCAACCCTATCCCGGTTATCAGCCCGGCGAAACCGGGTCTGCCGGCCCATCCCGGGCGGCGCATTCCGCGCCCCCGCTCCATCTACAAGCGGGACGGGCCTTCACCGCTCACGCCCGATCGGGCGATGCGTCCGAATCAGTCGCCCGACGGGCACCCGGCGAGGAAGGCGGCGACGAAGCAATCGATGTCGTCGAGGTTCACCGCGCCGTTGCCGTCGCAGTCCGCCGCCGCGAGGTCCGCCGCGAGGAACCCGGCGACGAAGCAGTCCAGGTCGTCGAGGTTGATCGCGCCGTTGGCGTCGCAGTCCGCGAACGAGCACGCCGCGGACGGCGTGGTCCCGTAGACGTTGATGGCGAAGTCGCCCCACACGCCGACGTCCTGGTTGGCGAGGTCCGCGAGCTCGACGGTCCACGTGCCTTGCGACGACTCGCCCCACGAGCGGAGGCTGGTGAAGACGTAGTCCACCATGTCCTCGGTGGTGTCGCCGCGCCGCGCGGAGACGATCGACTCGGTCCCCTGCGGGCTCGTGACGATGATCTCCAGATCGCCCACGTACGTGTGCGTGAGGTTCATCACGAGCTCGAACGACTCGATCGTGATGTCCTCCGTGATCGCCGCGGTCCGGGTCAGCCCGGTCGGGTCGTTGTCCGGGATCGCGGTGTTGACCGCCACGACGCCCGAGGTCGCGCTGACCTCATCGGCGACGGGCGTCCACGTCTCCGCCGCGGCGCACAGCGCGCCCGCGTCGATCGCGCCGAACCCGAACTTGTAGCTGATGTCCTGCCCGGCGGCGTTGGTCGTCCAGCTGGAATCGCCCGCGTCGCACTTGCGGGCCGTCTCGACGAGCGCGTGCATCATGTCGCGCCAGCTCATCGCGGGGTTGGCCTCGAGCGCCAGCGCGATCGCGCCCATCGCGAGCGGGCTCGCCGAGCTCGTGCCGCCGAAGTTGTTGTTGTACGCGTCGCCCGTGTTCGTGGTGAACGTCCCGCGGACGTTGCCCGACGAGTGGGTGACAACGAGCATCGAGGACCCGAGCTCGTTGTACCACGCCTCGGTGTCGTTGTCGCCGACCGAGCCGATCGCGAAGGTGTAGCGGCTCGAGGCGTACGGGTCGTAGTCCACCCGGTCGCTGGTGCCGCCGTTGCCCGCGGCCCAGCAGACGATCGTGCCCAGCCCGCCGCGCCCGTTCGTCACCGAGTCGATGATCGCGTCGCGTTCGACGGCGGACCAGGAGTGCAGGGCCCCGTTGTCCGACGGGCCCCACGAGTTGTTCTTGATGTCGTTCACGCTGTTCATGAACGTGAACGACAGGGCGTTGATGCCCGGGTCGAAGCTCGCGCCGTTCATCTCGGTGAGCGACGCGTTGTAGGCGAGCCCGACGGCGCCCATGCCGTTGTCGCCCACCGCCGCGGCGATGCCCGCCACGCCCGTCCCGTGCGACGACTGCCCGACCGTCTGCGACGCGCCCGCGTCGTTGTTGGCCAGCAGGTCCGGGTGCGAGTCCTGGTACCCGCCCTCGACGACGCTCACCGTCACGCCCGCGCCGGTGTAGCCCATGTCCCACGCCGCGTCGGCGTTGATGTCCGCGATCGGGTTCGACAGATTCCGAAGATGCCAGATCGTCCCGTTCGCGAGGTTCGGCTCGTTCGGCCCGCGCAGCACCGGCTCGGCGCCGCCCGCGACCTCGACCGACCCGTACCGCCCCGTCGCGCGCAGCGACGACGCGATCGAGACCGCCTCGCCCACGCTCGCCGCGTCGATCACCGCGTACCCGGGCGCGCCGTCAAACGCCGCCACGCCCGCCGCCGCGTCCGGGCGGGCGCGGCCCAACGCGTTCACGCGCGTCCGCAGCCCGTCCAGGTCGCTCGTCTTCACGATGACCCGGCTGGTCAGCCGGACCGCGCGGTCCGGCATCGCGACACCGCCCTTGCCCGTCCGTGTCTCGATCGCCGCCGACGTCTTCGCGTTCTCGTTCTCGATCCGGAGCTTGACCGTCCGCCCGTTCAGGGGGACCTCGCGCGGCGCGTTCACCGCGGCGGCATCCGGCGACGAACCGGGGGCCGCGGACACGCCGCCCGCCATCCCGCACACGCACACCAACGCCAGGCTGCGGCGAACCGCACGACCACCGAATCGTCCGAACATCGATCGTCTCCGTCGTATCGCAGGGCCCGGCAGAACCCGGGCGTCTCTCCATGGGGCAAAGAAGCCCCAGGGCCGTCAGAACTCGACCCCCCGTGCGATTGTTCGCACGCCACGCCGGGGCGGATCCCGGGCCCTCGGTCCTTTACGACCCTACCCCGGGCCCTCGGGCCCGGCCAGCGATCGGAGCCCCAGACCACCATCGCGGCACGGATCCCGGCCCGGCGGGCCCCGATCGGGTCCGATCACGTCGGTGGGGGCCCCGCCCGCCCCGACACCGGACCCCGCAGGCTCAGCACCCCGCCAGGTAGGCGGCGACGAAGGCGTCGATGTCGTCCACGTTCAGCGTCCCGTTCCCGTCGAGGTCCGCCGCCAGATCCCCGCCCAGGAAGAAGGCGACGAAGGCGTCGATGTCGTCGATGTTGAGGGTCCCGTCGCCGTCCATGTCCGCCGGGCAGGCCGCGGGCAGGACGGTCCACGACACCTGCGCCGTCATCAGATTTGCCCGGACGGACTCGTCGCGGACCATGTCCGTGTTGTCCACGACCGTCGCGGTGAGCGTGCCG
The DNA here is from genome assembly GCA_040219655.1 of Phycisphaerales bacterium. GTDB lineage: Bacteria > Planctomycetota > Phycisphaerae > Phycisphaerales > UBA1924 > BQJQ01. The sequence continues at coordinate 765,542 of JAVJSB010000001.1, forward strand.
CCGGCGGTGATCCCGAGCGATTGGGGGACGACCGAGGTCATGCCGTCCGCCGCGGGGATGGGCGACCCGTCAACATCCCAGAAGACGTCCAGGTCGTGCCCGATCGGCTGCATGGGCGTGACGGAGACGCCGGCGTCCGCGGCGACCGCCGCCCCGTTGGGCGAATGCGCGTCGATCGGCGACACCTCCAGGTAGAACGAGCGGATGAGGCGCTCGGCACTCGGCGCGTTGAACTTGCGGTTGAGGCTCCGCATCATCGAGTTGTTGGACGGGCGGTAGATCCCGAACACGGAGTAGTTCCCGCCCTCGTACGTCCCGACGGTGCCGTCGAAGCGCGTATCGACGTACCCGAGCCATTGGTGCCACTTGCGTTCGTCTGCCGCCATCTGGGCGGCTTCGTAGATCGAGACGTTCTTCGTCCCGGGCTCCCCGCCGGTCCACGTCGTCGGCCCGCCGTAGGTGTACTCGTCGGCGAGGTCGCCCAGCGAGTGCCCGAGCTCGTGGATCGCGATCTGCGGCGCCGAGGCGTTGCCCCCCGCGGCGGTCCCCAGGTCCGAGCCCGAGTACCCCGCGCCGCCGTACTTGGTCGAGTTGGCCAGCGCGATGACCTGGTCCACGTCCGGCGCGAGGGTCGCAAACGAATAGGCCTTCGACACGTTGATGCACAGCAGGCGCTCGATGCCGTTGCACCAGTACGTCATATCCATCGCCGTGTCGCGGAACGTGCCCTGCGGGTCGTTGTCCACGCCCGACTCGTTGGACTCGACGAAGACCTCGTGGATGCGGAAGTAGTTCTCGTACGCCTTGAACGGCTCGTACACGAACAGCTGCGACACCGCGAAATCGACGTGCCCGTAAAACGTGTTCTCCTCCGCGGCGGTATACCCGTCGCCCACGAAGACGAAATCGACGCGGTTGTCCGCGACGCCGCGCGCGGGGCGCACCTTCGCGTCGAGCACCGCCTGGTCAATCGGCATGAGCACGCGCACACCCGTGAGCGTTCCGTCGGGCCCCTCCCAGCACCCGTGGACGAACTCGAGCGTGGGGTCGTCGGGCGTGCCGATCGCGATGCGCCCGTCGATGCCCGCCGCGATCCCAGCCGCCGCCATCAGCGCCGCGGCGCCGCATCCGATCCGATTCATGTCCAAGCTCCCCTCGCGTGCCCAGCAAACCGCGGCGGAGATCGCCGCTCGGACCACGCTACGCACCGCACATCCGCCCGGTTTCGGCGTGCCGTGGCTGTTTGGGTAGACTCCCCGCGCATGAACGCGCGCGTGCCCAACCTCGGCCGGACCATCCGAAACATTAACCGAGCGCGCGAAATCCTCACCGTCTTCGCGGGCTTCGGGTTCGAGGACGTCATCCAGGACCTCGAGATCGATCGGCTGGTTCTCAAGGGCCGCCGGCTCATCGGGCTGAGCAAGCCCGACGCGACGGTCTCGCGTGAGCCCCAGGCCGTCCGCCTCCGCGAGGCGATGGAGGAACTCGGCCCGACATTCATCAAGATGGCCCAGGTCCTCTCGACCCGCCCCGATCTCATCCCCGAATCGTGGGCGGCGGAGTTCGAAAAGCTGCAGTCCGACGTGCCCCCGGCCGACGCCGACGAGGTCCGGGCGCATCTGGAATCCGAGTTCGCCGACGCGCTCGACGACCACTTCGCATCGGTGGAGACCGAGCCGTTCGCCGCCGCCTCGATCGCCCAGGCGCACCGGGCGACGCTGCACAACGGGACCGAAGTCGTGCTCAAGGTCCGCCGCCCGGGCATCGCGGACGTGATCGACGCGGACCTCGAGATCCTGCACACGCTCGCATCGTTCATCGAGTCGCGGTTCGAGGATCTCGGATACTCGCCCAAGCAGGTGGTCGATCAGTTCGAGCGCCAGATCCGGCGCGAGCTCGACCTGTCGCTCGAGCGCCGCTCGATGGCGCGCATGGCACGCGCCTTCGAGGGCGACGACCGGCTCGTCTTCCCGAAGACCTACCCCGAGCATTCGACAAAGGCGGTCCTGTGCATGGAGCACATCGACGGCGTCCTGCTCGCAGACCGCGCGGACGCCGGGTTCTCCGACGCCGAGCGCGAAGCCATCGTCTCGATCGGGTCCGACGCCGTCTTCCGCCAGTGCTTCGAGATCGGGTTCTTCCACGCGGACCCGCACCCGGGCAACATGTTCGTCGTGCGCCCGCCCGACGACGCCCCGGACGACGCCCCCCCGGTGCGCCTGTGCTTCATCGACTACGGCATGACGGGGCACATCGACCCGCGGACCGCCGAGCAGCTCGCCGACCTCGTGCAGGGGACGATCCAGGGCGAGCTCGACCGGGTCATCGAGGTCGTGATCGAGCTGACCGGCGTGACGCCGCTGATCGCCCGCGACCGGGCGTTCCGGGCGGACGTGTGGGAGTTCATCTCACGCTTCCAGACGGAGTCACTCAAGGACCTGCAGATGGGCGCGCTGCTGCGGGAGTTCTTCGCGAAGGTGCGCCGCCACAAGCTCCGCGTGCCGGCGGACATCGTCTACCTCATCAAGTCCGTCACGACGATCGAGGGCGTGGGCGAGGCGGTCTGCCCCGAGTTCGACCTGATCGGGCACGTCCAGCCGCACGTCGAGAACCTCGTCAAGCGGCGCTACGGGTTCGGCGCCCTGCGCCGGCGGGTCCAGGGGACGACGATCGCGTACGCCGAATTGCTCGAGCGCGCCCCGCGCGAGCTGCGCGACCTGGTTCACCTGCTCCGCGACGAGCGGATCACCGTCAACCTCGCGCACCAGGGCATCGGCGAGCTGACGCACGAGATCGAGCAGGCGAGCCGGAACATCTCCTACGCGCTCGTGCTGGCGTCGCTCATCGTGGGCGGCGCGATCATGATGCTCGCCGACACCGCCGGGGGCGGCGGGCGCGGGCTGCTGTTCTACCTGGGGGTGGGCGCGATCGTGCTCGCCGCGGTCGCGGGCGTCGCGCGCGTGCTCTTCCGCCAGAACATCTGGGAGCGGATCGGGGTTACTTCTTCTTCGCGTCGCCGGGGTCGGTGAGCCCCTTCATGAGCCCGCCGGCGGCGTCGAACAGGGCGCCGATGCCGCGCGTCGCCGCGTCCGTCCCGGCCGACGCCGCGTCCGCCCCCGCCTTGCCCGGGTGGTCCGTGATCGCCTGCAGCGCCGACTCGATCGCGGGCATGAACGACGCCCCCGCGCGCTCGGCGTGCGACGCCAGATCGCCCGCGGATTCGCCGAGCTCGTGCTGGGCCTTCTCCGCGAGCCCGCCCAGCGTCTCACCCAGCATGTCCTGAAGGCTGCGCAGATCGTCGGCGGTCTGCTTGAGGTCGTCCTTCGCGAACGCCTCCCCGCGCGACTCGGCCTCTTCCACGGCGAGCTTCGTCGCGTTGGCCGCGCTCGCCAGCCCGTCGCCGATGCCCCCGATCGCGTCGGCGAGCACCGTGCCGCGCCGGTCGTCGGCGAGCCCCTTCACGCCCTTGATGACGCCCTCCATCACCTCGCCGGGCACGTCCTTGATGACGCCCGCCCCGCGCCCGGCCAGCGCGTCCTCGACCAACCCGCGCACGCGCTCGCGCACGGACGATCCCTCCGCCGCGATCCGCTCGGCCTGCTCCGCCGCGTTCTGCTCGTTGCTCATCGTCATGCCTCCTGACGGACGGGTGCGTCCTCAGGCAGCATACGGCGCTTGGGCGCCCGGGCCGAGCCGACCCCGACTCAGGGGCAGCCCGCCACGAACGACGCCACGAACACGTCGATGTCATCGACGTTCAGCGTGCCCGACGCGTCGACGTCGGCCGCGGCGTCCCCGGCGAGGAACGCCGCGACGAACGCGTCCACGTCGTCCAGGTTGACCGTGCCGCTCAGGTCGAAGTCCCCCGGGCAGCCGCCCACGACCCACGAGACCCGCTGCGTGAGCAGCTCGGCCCGGACCGCCTCGTCGCGCACCATGTCGGTCGGGTCCACCACGGTCGCCGTCACGGTGGCCCCGCGCCCGACCCCGAGGCCCGCGAGGCTGAGCGTCGCTGCCTCGCCGCCCGGCGAGACCGCCACGCCGTCCACGTCCCACGACACGCTCAGCGCGTGCCCGACCGGCTGCATCGGCGTGACCGAGAGCACCGCGTCGGGCGCGACGGGCGCGCCGTTGGGCGTGTGCGCGTCCACGGGATCGACGTGGTCGTAGATCCGGAAGATCACCTGCTCGGCGCCCGGCGCATTCATCTTCTTCCCGCTCTCGCGCATCATCGACCGGTTGGACGGCCGGTAGATCCCGTACTGCGACAGATAGCTCCCCTCGATCGTGCCGACCGTCGAGTTGAAACGCGGGTCGCGGTATCCCAGCCACCGGTACCACTTGACCTGCATCGCCGCCATGTCCTCGGCTTCAAAGATCGACGCGTTCGGGCGCGGCGGCTCCGGGTCGGTCCACGTCGTGGGCCCGCCCGTGGTGTACTCGTCGGCCAGCTCGCCCAGCGAGTGCCCCAGCTCGTGCAGGATGACGTCGGGCGACTGGAAATTCTGCCCGGCGCACGTCGCGAGATTCGACGTGCCGTACCCCGCGCCGCCGTACGTCGCCGAGTTCGCCAGCGCGATCACCTGGTCCACCGCGGGCGCGAGCTCGGCGTGCAGGTACGCCTTATACACACTCACGCACAGCCCCCGCTGCACGCCCAGGCACCAATACCGCATGTCGAGCGCGGTGTCCTTCTCGATCCCGTCCACCGGGTCGTTGTCCACGCCGGACTCGTTGGAGATCACCTCGACCGCGTGGACGCGGAAGTACGGCTCGTAGGCGATGTAGGGCTCGAACTCGAAGAGCCGCTGGGCCGTGAAGGCGACGTCGGCGTGGAACTGGTCCTGCTCGTCGGCGGTGTACCCGTCGCCGACGAAGACGATGTCCACCCGGTTGTCGCCAGGCTGGCGCGCCCGGCGCTGCATCTCCATGACCCCGGGCTCAAGCGGCATGCGCAGCACCGTGCCCGTGAAGACGCCGTCCTCGCCGGGCCAGCAGACGTGCACCCGCTCGTCATCGGGCCCGTGCGCGAGCGCCGCCCCCGCGAGCCCCGCCATGCCGACCAACGCGATCACCGCCGTCTTCATCCCCGTTCCTTTCGTGTTCGTGCCCCGGGCCCGCCGACGCGGGCCCCGCCGTCCGATTGGGGCCGCGCCGGGCGTCAGTTCCGCGAACCCGCGCGACCGCCCGCGCCCCGCGCGCCGGGTATACAAATCGGCAGCGTTATGAAATCGCCCGGCCCTCAGGCCCGGGCCAGCGTCTCGCCCGCCCCGGCCCGCCACGCCGCGATCGCCTCGCGCACGTCGCCGGCCGACTTCGCCCCCTGCACGCCCGCCTTGAGGGGCTTGCAGTGCGACCCGTTGATCGTCTTGCCCAGCCAGCTGATCTTCTGGCGGATCTTGTGCAGCGCGTAATGCTCGTTGCGGTACTCGAGCATCCGCTCGAAGTACGCGAGCACGCCGTCGAGCTTCTCGTCCTCCGCCGGCTCGAGGTCGCGCGGCGCGCGCCCCTCGGCCCGCGCCCGCTGCGCCTCCCACCCAAGCCGGAAGACCCACGGCATCCCGAACGCGCCGCGCCCGATCATCACGCCGGCGCACCCGGTCTCGTCGAGCATCGCGAGGACGTCCTCGGGCGTCTTGACGTCCCCGTTGCCCAAAACGGGAACGCCGCCGCCAGCGGTGCCATCAAACGCGCCGGTCGCCTCGCCGACCGCGTCAACCACGCGCCGGATGCCCTCGCGCCGGCACTGCCCCTTGAACCGCTGCTCGGTCGTGCGCCCGTGAACGGTGATCGCCGCCGCGCCCAGCCCGCACAGCCCGACAGCCAGCTCGCCCGCGACGCCGCGCTCAAAGTCGGACTCGCTCCACCCCAACCGCATCTTCGCCGTCAGCGGCGTGAAGTCGGGCAGCGCCGCGCGCACCGCCTCGAAAATGCGCAGCGTGTTGGGCACGTCGCACATCAGCTTGGACCCGCCGTCCTTTTTGCAGACCTTGTCCACCGGGCAGCCCATGTTGATGTCCACGACCGTCGCGCCGTGGTCGGCGCACCACCGCGCCCCGTCGGCGAGCACCGCCGCGTCCCCGCCGTAGAGCTGCATGCAGATCGGGCGGTCCAGGTCGCTCGTGCGCGCCAGGTCGATGCTCGCCTCGGACCCGCACAGCAGCCCCTGCGGGCTCAGCAGGTCGGTGCACGCGAGCCCGACGCCGCCGAACGAGCGGCACGTCTCGCGCCACGCCAGGTCGCACCACCCCGCGATGGGCGCGAGCATCAGGTTGGTCTCCAGAGAGACCTCGCCCGCGGGGGCACGCAATGTCAGGGGGACGCCGGTCACAGCGTGATCGTAACCCCCGATGGGGCCTGATCGAAGCGGCTCAGGCGCGGCCGGCGGCGCCGGCGAGGCGCGCGAGCCCGATCTTCCGGTTGGTGGGGGCGCTGACGGTGAGCTCGACCGCGCGGAAGCGCGTCTCCGCCGCCGTCCGCATCATGATCCGCCCGGGCTTGGCCTCGGCAAACCGGGCGAGCTGGGCCTTGACGCGCGGGCGCTCCAGCGCGCCCTCCTCGGCCTCGACCGCCGCGAGCCCCTGCGAGCCGTCGGGCAGCTTCACGGGCTGATACATCACCCCGAGCCGGTCCGGGCGGTCCTGGTCCTCGCCGAGCCCGCTCAGCCACGCGCACTCGTACTCCCGGCACGTCCGCGGGCGTTCGCCGTAGATCGTGCACCCGCCCTGGGGCTGGTCCAGGTCGATGTGCTTGCACCAGGTGTTCACGGGCTTGTTGAGCTCGGGGATGTCGGGCAGCCGGCAGCAGACCCGGCAGGTCCCGCACGTCCGCCCGGTCACCAGGTTCCGGTACGCCCGCGCCGCGTCCTGCGCCGGGCGGGCGAGCACGCCGTCCGTGCGGATGATCGTCTGCGGCTCGGCTTGCTTATCGGACACGGGCGTCCCTTCCTGAGGTTCTGCAAGGCTCATCGGTCCGTGGGCCGCGCCGGTTGAACGGTTCGGCGAGACTTTTCCGGTTGTGCGGGTCGTGCCGGTTGTGCGGGCGAACCCCGGGTCACCCGTTCGGGTACAGTCCGCGCGTGTACCAGGCCCTGCTGACCCGCAAGTACCTCACGAGCAAGATCATGCCCCTGCTGGCGATGGTCGCCGTCATGCTGTCGGTCGCGACGGTCCTGGTCACGTGGTCGATCATGGGGGGGTTTCTGAAGGTGCTGCTCGAGTCGGGCCGCCCGATGATGGGCGACGCGGTGGTGCACTGGCCCGTCGCGGGGTTCGCGCACTACGACGACCTGGTCGAGCGTCTCGAAGCGCACCCCGAGATCGACGCCGCCGCGCCGCTCACCGAGTCGCTCGGGCTGGTCCGCCTGCCCAACTCGCAGGTCCGCGTCATCACCGTCAAAGGCGTGAACCCGGAGGGATTCCGCCGGGTCACCGGCTTCGAGGAGCGCTTGTGGTGGAAGCCCATCGACGAGCCCACCCCCAAGGACCGCGAGCGGGAGGACCCGCGCCTGACCAACCACGACCTGATGGAGCTGTTCTACGAAAACGGGCTCAGCATGACGCGGGCGGACCCCGTCACGGGTGAGCCCGACGACGCGGCGATCCTCGGCATCGAGGTCTCGGGCCTGCTCGAACGCACCGAGGGCGGGGTCTACGTCGAGCGCGCGTCCGTCGGTGCCCGCTCGGACGGCTCGATCGCCGTCGAGAACATCTTCATGCCCCTCAACGGCGAGGTCGGGCTCATCCTCCTTGCGCTCGACGACGAGGGCGTGCCCATCGACTCCGTCTCCCGCCGCCTGCCCGTCGCCAACGAATTCCAATCGGGCGTCTACGAGGTGGACGCGGGCACCGTGCTCGTCCCCCTCGGATGGCTGCAGCGCCAGCTCCGCATGGACGAAGCGACCAAGGTGGACACCTCGTCCGACGCCGTCTTCGAGTCCTTCGTCGAGGGCGACGACGGCGTGATGCGCCCCAGACCCCTCGAAGCGACCGGCGTCGCGCCGGCGCGCGTCACGACCGTCCTGATCCGCGGCGCCCAGGGCACGACGCCCGACGACGTCAAGCGCATCATCAAGGACTCGATCTACCCCGAGTTCGCGCAGGCCCACCCCGACGTCCCGCACCCCCTGGACATCCTCGTCCTCACCTGGGAAGACCAGAACGCGACGCTCATCGCGTCCGTGCGCAAAGAAACGGGCATGGTCCTGTTTGTCTTCGGCATCGTCTGCTTCACGACCGTCTTCCTCGTCCTCGCGATCTTCTGGTCGATGGTCAGCGAGAAGACCCGCGATATCGGCATCCTCCGCGCGCTCGGCGCGAGCACGCCCGGTGTCGCGTGGCTCTGGCTGCGCTACGGGATCGCGATCGGCGTCGTCGGGTCCGTCTCCGGGCTCGCCGCGGGCTACCTCATCGTCACGAACATCAACGACATCCACGACTGGCTCGGGCGCACGTTCGGGCTCGTCGTGTGGGACGCGCGGGTGTACTACTTCACCGAGATCCCGCGCGAGGTCGAGCTGTACAAGGCGATCGTCGTCTTCGCCGCGGGCATCGCGACGTGCCTCTTCGGCGCGGCCCTCCCCGCCTGGCGCGCCGCCCGCATGCGGCCCGTGGAGGCGCTCCGGTTCGAATGACCAGCCCGACCACCCAACCCGCGCCCCTCCTTGAGGTTTCCGAGCTGCGCAAGACGTACAGGCTCGGGCGCGTCAAAGTCCCCGTCCTGCACGGCGTCGAGCTCGCCGTCGCGCGCGGCGAGTGGGTCGCCATCCTCGGCGCTTCGGGCTCGGGCAAGAGCACCCTCCTGCACCTCTGCGGCGGGCTCGACCGCCCGGACAAGCACACCCCGCCGGCGCGCATCCGATTCAACGGCAGGGACCTCACCACCCAAGCCGGCGGCGCGATCGACCGCTACCGCTCGCGCGACGTCGGGTTTGTCTTCCAGAGCTACCACCTCCTCCCCGAGCTCACCGTGCTTGAGAACGTGACCGTCGGGGCCATGGTCCGGCTCGGGCGCTTCGGGTTCGCGCGCGAGAAGGGCAAGGTCACCGCTCGGGCGCGCGAGCTGCTGGACGCCTTCGGGCTCGGGCATCGGCTTCGTCACCGCTCGGCCGAGCTCTCGGGCGGCGAGCGCCAGCGCGTCGCCATCGCCCGCGCGCTCATCAACGACCCCAAGCTCCTCCTCGCCGACGAGCCCACGGGCAACCTCGACCGCGACACGGGCAACGCCATCCTGGACGTGCTCGCCGACCTCCGCGCGCGGTTCGGGCTGACGGTGCTCATGGTCACCCACGACCCCGAGAACGCCCAGCGGGCCGACCGGATCGTCCGCATCGCCGACGGGCGGATCGAAGAAACCGCCGCCCATCAGAGCGGTCCGGCGAAACCCGAGCCCGCGGCGGGGTAAAGATGCCCCCTGAGGCCCTCCCGGCCCCGTCCGGGCGTCTCTGTGTAGGATTGGGCTGGGAGGCTCCACGGACGTTCATGCCGTCGACTTCGGACACAAGCTCGCCGCCGCAGGCGTCCCCCGCCACGGTCACCCTCCGAGGCCCGTCCGGGGTGGACATCGCCGCGTCCGTGCGCGAAGAGGGTTCGGGCAACCGGTTCGTCTTCCTCCACGGGCTCGTCGGGCTCAACGAGCACTGGGAGGAGGTCGTCCGGGACCTCGTGGACGAGGCCCGCTGCACCACCCTCGAACTGCCCCTGCTGGACCTCCGCGGCCCGGACTGCTCGGTCCAGGGCGTCACCCAGATCACCGAGTCGTACCTTGAGAACCACATCGGCGGGCCCAGCGTGCTCGTCGGCAACTCCTTCGGCGGGCACGTCGCCCTGCGCATCGCCCGCGCCCGCCCGGACCTCGTCCGCGGCTTGGTGCTCGCGGGATCCAGCGGGCTCATCGAGCGCACCATGGTCAAGGGCGCCCCCGTCCGGCCCAGCCGCGAATGGCTCCGCGAGAAGATCGGCGAGCTGTTCTACGACAAGTCCAAGGTCGCCGAGTCGGACATCGACCGCGCGCACGCCGCGCTGAACTCCCGCGGCGGGGCCCGCGCGATGGTCCGCCTGTCCAAGACCGCCCGCCGAAACCACATGGGCGACGACCTGGCGGAGATCCGCTGCCCGACGCTCCTGATCTGGGGCCGCGAGGACGTCGTGACCCCGCCCAGCGCCGCCCAGGGATTCCTCGATCTGCTGCCCGACGCGCGGATCGCGTGGATCGAGGAGTGCGGGCACGCGCCGATGATCGAAGCGCCGGACACGTTCGCGAGCGCGATGCGCGAATTCGCCCGCGAGCTGGACCGGCGCGATTCCGAACCCTGCTGATATGAGCACGACGACCACCAAGGCGCCGGTTCGCTGGACGGCGCTCGTCGGCGCCGGGCTGCACGCCAAGGTCGCCTCGCGGGCCCGCAAGCTCGCCGACCGCAAGCGTTGGGCGCGCGATTCGGCGCGCCTCCAGATCGAGCAGATGACGGGCTTGTTGCGCGAGGCGTCGGGCACGCGCTTCGGACGCGAGCACGACTTTGCCCGCCTCGCCCAGATCGCCGACCCGCGCGACCGCGTGACGGCCTACCGCTCGGCGGTCCCGATCGCCGACTGGTACGCCTTCAAACACCACGTCGCGTCCATGCGCGAGGGCGGCGAGCCCGACGTGCTCTGGCCCGGGCTCGTCAAGCACTTCGCGCAGACCTCGGGCACCACCGCGGGCGACAAGTTCATCCCCGTCAGCCAGGCGATGTTCAAGTCCAACTACCGCGCGAGCCTGGACATCTTCGCCTACCTCATCAACCGCGGCGTCTCGCTCAGCCGGATCATGTCCGGGCGGTGCCTCTTTCTGGGCGGGTCGAGCGAGCTCGAGTACAACGAGCACGGCGTCGCGACGGGCGACCTCTCCGGGCTCGTCACGCCGCTCATCAAGTGGCCGCTCAGCGCCATCTACTCGCCCGGGCCCAGGATCGCGCTGATGAGCGATTGGCCGGCGAAGCTCGAGGCGATGGCCGAGCTCACGGTCAAGCAGGACATCCGGTTCATCTCGGGCATGCCCTCGTGGGGGCTGGTGCTCATGCAGCGGGTCGCCGAGCTCGCCGGCGCATCGTGCGTGCGCGAGGTCTGGCCGAACCTCGAGGTCTTCGTGCACGGCGGCGTGCGCTACGACCCCTTCGCGCCCCGGTTCGCGCGCGCGTACTCGGGCGATCCGAACATCGACATCCCCGAGCGCCTCGAGCTCTACCCCGCGTCCGAAGCGTTCGTCGCGATGCAGGACGACCCGAACGACGCGAACATGCGCCTGATCGTGGACAACGGCGTCTTCTTCGAGTTCGTCCCGCGCGAGCAGATCGACGACGACGCGCCCGAGGCGTTCGGGTGCTGGGAAGTCGAGAAGGGGCAGCAGTACGTCGTGGTACTCACGACCTGCGCCGGGCTGTGGCGCTACGTGCTGGGTGATGTCGTCGAGTTTGACGAGGTTCCCACGATCGATGGCTCGGGCGGGCCGGCGCGCCTGCGGATCGTCGGGCGGCACCGCCACTTCATCAACGCGTTCGGCGAGAACCTGATCGCCGAGCACATCGAGGAGGGCGTGACCGCCGCCTGCGCCGCGACGGGGCTGGTGGTGGGGGAGTTCACCGCGGCGCCGGTGTACCCCGATCCCGAGACCGGTCGCCGGGCGGGGCTGGAGCTGGCGATCGAGTTCGAGCGCCCGCCGAGTGAGTCGGAGCTCGCGAACTTCGCCGAGGCGTTCGACGAGGGCGTCAAAGCGGTGAACGTGGACTACACGACCAAGCGGACGGACGGCGTGGGCATGGGCCCGCCGACCCTCTCGCCGCTCACGCCCGGGACATTTCACCGCTGGATGGACGCGAAGGGAAAGCTCGGCGGGCAGCACAAGTGCCCCCGGTGCGCGAACCACCGAGAGATTATCGAGGACGTCGTCGCGACCGCGGCGGGGGCGTCCTGACCGCCGGCCTGAAGTCGCCCACCCGCCCTGAGGGGCCAGAAACCCACGAATCGGGCTGAAACCGAGAGGTCGGTTGACCGAACCAGGGAGTTTGTGTATGCTAAGTTAGCAGTTGCTATCTTTCAGGCCCAAGGGGGGTCCGCATGACGACGAGCGATTCCGAACTCAATCGGCGTCTGGCCGCGCTCGAGCTCCGTGTTGAGGCGCTCGAGGGCAAACAGGGAGCCGAGCGGGCGGCCGAGACCCCGGCAGCCGCGGCGCGTCGGGTCGCGGATGTCCCGCCGGCGCCGGATTCCCCCCGACCGGCGGACGGCGAGACGCTCGAGCCGACGGGGCTCGGGTCCGTGCTCGCGCGGAAGCAGGCGGCGGTCGCGTCGCGGGCCAGCGAGCCGGTGGTTGCCCCCGAACCGATCGCGCCGCCGACGGCGCCCGTGAAGGCGGCGTCGAAATCGGACTCTGAGCGCACGCCGCCGGCGACTCCGACGCGCGCGGCCCGGGCCGGGACGCCGAGCGCGGGGACGGACGCGCTGACGCTCGAGCGCCTGATCGGCGGGCGTTGGTTCGCGGCGATCGGGGCGCTCATCGTGATCGCCGGTCTCGGGTTGTCGTTGAAACTCGCGTGGGACGCGGGCTGGCTTCGGTTGTCCGAGACGGCGCGGGTGCTGGGGGTCGCGGGATTCGGCGCGGTGCTCGTGATGATGGGCGAGGCGGCGTACCGCAAGCTGGGGCGCGCCGCGTCCGCCGGGCTGTTCGGCGCGGGCGTGGGCGCGATGTTCGTCGCGGCGTGGGGCGCGCACGGGCTGTACGGGCTGATCCCCGTCGGCGCGGCGTTCATGCTGATGGCGGCGGTGTGCGGGCTGGGCATCGCGATCGCGCTGCGCGCCAACCTCGTGTCGATCGGCGTCCTGTCCGTGCTGGGCGGCTACCTGACGCCCGTGATCGCGCGGGCGCCGGACGCCTCGGCGTGGGCGTTGCCGATTTATCTGCTCGGGCTCGCCGGTGTGGGCGTCGGGCTGGGGGTGTGGCGCCAGCGGTTCGGGGCGGTGCGGGTTGTGAGCTGGGCGGGCACGGTGCTCGTGGGAACGCTGTGGATCTCCGGGCCGGGCGGTGACGCGCCGATGATCGCGCTCGGGTTCGTGGGCGCGGCGTGGGCGGCGTTCCAGCTGGACATCGCGCGGCGTGTGCGCCCGACGGGCGCGTTCGACCCCGCGCCGATGTCGCCGGCGGCGGGTCGGATGCTGCTCGGGGCGGCGTTGATGACCGGCTGGGCGTCGTTCGTCGGGTGGTGGCTGGGCTCGCAGATCGGGCTGGCGGACTGGATGGTCCCCGCGGCGCTCGGGGTGGCGTGCGCGCTCGGGGCGATCGTGATGACGACCGGGCTGTCGTCCGTGCGGGAGTTGCCGCGGACGGACGCGGCGCGCTTCGGCGTGCTGCTGACGGCGCTGGCGGGGTCGGAGCTGTTCGTGGCGCTCGCGTTGGGGCTGAGCGGTTGGATCGAGACGACGACGTGGCTGGTCTCGGGGACGCTCATCGTGCTCGCCGGGCGCTCGTGCCGGGCGCGCGGGCTGATGGGGTATGGGCTGACGATGCTCGGGTTCGGCGTGCTGCGCGCGGTGGCCTGGGAGCCGACGGTGGGCGGGCTGCACGCGGCGGGGTATGAGGTCCTCGGGCTCGTGCTGACGGGGTGGACAGGCTTGCTCGCGTTCACGGCGGCGGCGTTGTGGGTCTCGGCGCGGGCGATCGACATCCGGTCGAACGAGGTGGACGGCCGGTTCGCGATCGAGTGGCACGTCGCGGCGCGCCTGATGGCGGCGCTGGCGGTTGTGGTGCTCGCGCTGGGGTTGTTGCACGACGATGCGTTGCCCCGGTCGGTGTGCGTGGCGTGGGCGATGCTGGCGGTGGTGATCGGTGTGGTCGGGCGCGTGGAGCGTCGGATGCGCTTCGAGCTGGTGGCGCCGTTCGTGTTCGCGGGCGCGATGCTCGCGTGGGTCGTGGCGGAGGTGATGCCCGGGTGGTTCGAGACGCAGGCGGCGCCCGGGCTGCACCCGGGGCTGTGGATCGCGCTGGCGCTCGCGCCGCTGGGCTGGGTTGTGATGAAGCTGGCGAGGTTGCCCGAGGACGCGACGTGGGCGCCGGTCCGGGCGATGCCGTGGGTCGGGGGCGTGGTGCTGATCTTCGCGGCGACGAGCCTGGAGGTCGCACGCTCAGCGCGGATCCTGATGGACGACGCGGGGGCCCAGGGCGGCGCCGTGAGCACCTGGTGGGGCGTGTTTGGGGTGTTGATGATCGTGCTGGGCACGTTGGCGCGGCGGGCGCCGGCTCGCTGGTTCGGGCTCGGGCTGATGATGTTGGCGGCGGGGAAGGCGGTCGTGTTCGACCTCTCCGGCGCGACCCCGGGCGTGCGGGTCGCGAGCTTCCTGGCGCTGGGCGTGCTGATGATGCTCGTGGCGGCGGGGTACCTCCGCGTGTCGCGGTCGGGCCGGCCGCGGGTTGACGGGGCGCCGTCCGGTGCTGACGCGGGTGCCGCTGGCGCGGGCTAGCCGACCGCGGAGAGCACGAGCCAGCCCGAGGCGGCGGCGAGGGCGAGCGCGATGAGCGTCAGCACGCCGTCCCGCGCGGTCAGCGCCAGCCCGATGAGCAGGATCGCCCCGCCCGGGGCGGCGACGGCGAAGGGGATCAGCCCGATCGGGACGATGGCGATCGCGAGCACGACGACGAGGGCGGCGGCGGCGTAGGTCGCCGGGCCCGTCGCGAGGACCGTCAGCCTCGGGCGGATCAGCGTGTCGATCCGCTTGGCCCAGGGGCGGAGCTTGCCCATCGCGTCCTCGAGCGTGCCGCGTCGGACCGAGCGTTGGGTCAGCCTCCGCGGCAGCCACGGGCGGTCGAGACCGATGAGCTTCTGCCCGGCGAGCAGCGTGAGCAGGACGGCGAAGACGATCGGCGCCCCAGGGATCGCCCCGATCGGGGAGATCAGCGCCAGGGCGGGCACGACGAGCAGGGGCCCGAAGAGGCGGTCGCTGAACGCGTCGAGCACGTCGCCGACGGAGATGTTGTTCTCGCCTTCGGTGGAGTCGAGCACGCGGTCGATCACGCCCTCGAGGTTCTCGGGGTCCGATGCGTGGGGCTGGTTGGGGCGCTGGCCGCTCACGGCACGGTCAGCCTAGCGGGCGTGCCCCGGCGGGCCCTGGTGCGGTCGGGCGACGCCACGCCGGGGGCGCCCGGGACTACACTGCCGGCTTATGCCCGACTTCATCCGCGAGTTCATGACGCCGCAGCTCTTCGTCTCGCTCCACGTGCTCATCATCGTGGTGCACGTGATCCTGATCGCGGTGGCATACTCGATCTATCTCGAGCGGAAGATCAGCGCGTACATCCAGGACCGTGTGGGCCCCAACCGGACGGGGTTCGACTTCGGGCTGCCGTTCCTGAAGTTTCTGAGTCAGGCGGGCATCACGAAGGGCGTGTTCGGGCTCGGGCAGCCGCTCGCGGACGGGATCAAGTTCCTCCTCAAGGAGGACTACCGACCGACCAACACGGACAAGGTGCTCTTCACGCTGGGCCCGGTGATGATCATCATCCCGGCGCTCATCGGGTTCGTGATCATCCCGTGGGGCGGGCTGTGGCACTGGAACTTCGGCGAGCTGCCCATCATCGGCGACATCGGTTCGGGCGTCGTGCACGTCGCGGGTGCGAACGTCAACATCGGCGTGATCTATCTGCTCGCGGTGGCGTCGCTTGGTGTCTACGGCGTGACGATCGGCGGGTGGGCGTCCAACAACAAGTACTCGTTCCTGGGCGGCATGCGGGCGACGGCCCAGATGATCTCGTACGAGATCCCGCTGGGCATGGCGCTGCTCGCGGTGCTGCTCGTGATGGGGTCGTTCCTGCCCGAGGAGATCATCGGGCGTCAGGTCGCCGAGGGGTGGGGGCTCGTCTCCATGCCCGTCGCGGGCGTGCTGTTCTTCATCTGCTCGCTGGCGGAGTCCAACCGGGCGCCGTTCGACAACGCCGAGGCGGAGCAGGAGCTGATCGGCGGGTACCACACCGAGTACTCGTCGATGCGGTTCGCGCTCTTCTTCCTCGCGGAATACGCCCACATGATCACGGGCATGGCGTTCTTCACGCTGCTCTTCCTGGGCGGGTACCACATCCCGTTCATCGAGTGGACGCACCCCGACGTCTACGGCGAGAACCTCTTCGGGCTGCTCATCGTCGCGACGAAGTTCCTCGCGTTCTTCGGCAAGGTGATGCTGCTGATCTGCTTCCAGATGGTGATCCGCTGGACGCTCCCGCGTCTGCGGTACGACCAGATCATGATGCTGGGCTGGCAGAGCCTGATCCCGACGGGGCTGGTCATGGTCGTGCTGACGAGCGTGATGGTCCACTTCGGGTGGACGGGCACGCTCGAGCTGCTGCTGATGAACGTCGTGATCGGTCTGGGCGTCGTGCTCGGGCAGAACATGTTCCCGAAGAGCACGGCGAACCGGAAGATCCAGATGTACGGCTCGCGGTTCAGCCCGGTCACGGGCACCGTCGCGCGGGCGGCGCCGTCGCACCCGATGGCCCTCGAGGACCGCCCGGTGCAGGGCACGGTTCCGACGACCTGAACGATCCGGGTTACTGGATCGGGTCGATCCCGAGCTTGAGCGGGCGCTGGTAGATCGTGGGCAGGATGTACGAGCGCTGGCCGTAGGTGTACACGCGGCCCGAGACGATCAGCTCGACGCCCTCGCCCTGCGAGAGCGCGAGCGACTCGAGCCGCTGGAGCAGCCGGCAGGGAAGCACCGTCATGGGCTGGTCGAGCAGCGGGTTGCCCGCGGTGTCGAAGTCGTTGTCGAAGCGGAACGCCCAGGCGCCCCCGGGCCCGCGGACGAGGCGGGCGCGCCGGCGTGTGATCGGCGTGCCGTCCGCGACATACGCCTCCGTGCTCGCGACGACGGACGATTCGGACGCCGCGTCGTCGGACCGCTGGGCCGCGGGCGGTGCCACGGCGCGGATCGCGGGCGAGCTGTCGAGCTCGTCGAGCAGCGACGCGACGTCCGGGTCATCAAACGCCGACGCGATCTCGATCTCGCTCGCGCCCTCGGGCTCGCCCGTGAGCGACTCGGTGACGGACTCGGACGCGGGTTCGGGCTCGGCGATCGGGGGCAGCGTGTCGCGGCTGAACGCGGTGGGCAGCAGGTAGTTCCGCCCGTCGTACTCGTAGACGTACCCCGACAGCAGCACGGGCGCCGACGACGACCCGTCCAGCGACGCGTCCAGGCTCGCCAAGACCCGCGAGGGGAAGATCAGCATCGGGCCCTCGCCCGCCCGGCGGGCGTCACGGTCCACGACGAACACCCGGTGCCCGGTGGGCAGCGTCAGCACCTCGCCCGGGCGGCGGACGAGCGTCGTCCCCTCGGGCAACCGCGTGGCAACCGGGCTGTCCTCGTCGGTCAGTTCGTCCGGCCAGGCGTGCCCGCCCGTCAGGCCCGGGCGCGGCGTGCGGACCTCGGGCTCGACGCTCGGCGACACGGGCTCGGCCGGCGGACGCTCGCGCGGCATCACCCGCTCGGCCTCCTCGATCCGCGACCGGCTCTCGTCCGTCGTGTCCTGGGCGCGTGCGGTCGTGCCCGCCGCGGCGAGCAGGGCCACAGCCGTCATCCGAGTGAGCGTCATGCGTCGGCCTCCCGTCCCCGGCGTCCTCCGGGCGTCCCCGATGCTACCGGACCCGGACGCGCCGGGCTGACGGGCGATCCCGGGCCCCCGGGCGGGGCGTGGATGAATCTGGAACCACATGCAGTTGACCCGTTCGCGGGCGCGGGTTAGCGTCACCCCTGCCCGAGGGACCGGGCAAGGCCGGCCGTGTGCCTGAGTGGACGAAAGGAGCGGATTGCAAATCCGTTTGGCGAAAGCCACACGTGGGTTCGAATCCCACCGCGGCCTTTGACGGCAAGACCGAGCCGACCCGCCTGATCGATCAGACGAGGGTCGGCTCGTGTCGTTTTGGAGAGCTCGGCGTTCTGGGTTCCACGGCTTGACTTGCAAGCCGTGATCGATCAACGCACGGGTTGCCCTGCGGGTCAACCCGTGGCACCCGGATGACGTCTAGCCGCACCCGGCGAGGAAGCCGCCGACGAACGCGTCGATGTCGTCGAAGTTCAGGACGCCGTTGCCGTCGAGGTCGGCGATGAGGTCGCCGCCCAGGAAGCCGGCGACGAAGGCGTCGATGTCGTCGAAGTTGAGGACGCCGTCGCCGGTGAGGTCGGCGGCGCAGGAGGGGGGACCGACCCAGACTTCAGCGATGCCGCCGAATGTGGTTGCCACAAGATCAGCCCGCACCGATTGCGCGGTGCCATCGGCGAGTTGCCAAGCAATGTCGATGCTGGTGTTAACATCGCTCACAGCCAGAACGTATGTGCCGATTGGTGCACGGTTGATCGCGATTGACACCGCCGAAACCGCCGCCAAGGCCTCGAACTCGGCGTCGCTCAGGATGTCTTCGGGGGGGCCGACGCTGACAGCCGGATTTCGAGTCGCTGTGAACTCCTCGTACGAGTTGCCGTCTTTGGGGTCCACGCCAAAACGGGCACCGAGCGGGTCGGTGATGAGTACTCCGTCTTCACCCAACGCGAGAAACTCAAGATGGCCCACCGTGTTGTTTGAGTCGCGCAACTCTGCTTGCAGCGGCTTGGCGACCATGAGCCTGCCTGACCGTTCCCACCGTTCCCACTCAGCCGAACCCACATGATGCCAGGCGTGGGAGAAAGCGGGATCTTGCTCATAGAACTGGCGTACCCCGGCGACTTTGCGGTACCGGTCGATCACGGACCAGTGGTTGCCATCAAACACGATGGCAGCGTGACAATCGTCCAAAGCGGATCGCAATGCCGATTCCGAGAATGATCGGCTTTCAACGTTGAAGCCAGCGATTTTGGACGCGATTGACCAGCTCAGATCCAACGAGTTGAATCTGGGCACAGTCCCTGATCCTCCCCCGTACCTCGTGAGCCGGAGTGATTCGACGGAACCTGTGAATCCTACAAACCATCCGTTCTGAACACGCCGCAATTCCTCATAGAGCTCGCCCGGATTCAGCCCCGCACCACCTACGATGTCGGCCGCGATCGCAACCGACGTCAGGGTGCACCCGACGGCTGCGATGGAGTAGTTGCTCCGGCGCAACTCGAGATTTTCTGCAATGTTGAGAAGATCTTCCGAGTCAATGCGAACGCCGTTCTCATTCGCGTCCGGCGCCCACACGTGGTTTGCGACGAAATTCGGAACGAGGTACTGGAACAGTTCTGCGTCCGGCACGGGGATGGACGGATCGGGGTACGCCGCGGCAAGATCGCGAAGACCCTGCGCTATTCCGAGTACCGGGTCGAGTTCTTCGCTTGCGTCAGGTGCGCTGGCGCCGTAGAGCTCAGAGCCCCAAGGCGGGTCATGTTGGTTCCAAGCCTGGGGCTCAGGATTACAAGGCAACGGAAGCACGAATCCTGCTCCCCAGGCGCATTCGTCCGGGGTGGCGTTGGGGGCGCTGGCAACCGCAGCACCGATGCCGATCGCGACGCTTTGGCCGAAGTAGTCTGAGTTGTGCTGGGGGTTGATCGCTGTGGACTGCACGAACTTGTACAGTTCGATCCCGGTGTTGCGGTTATAGATGTAGGTGGCACCGGAATCGAAGCTGGAGACGTTGGCAAAGTCCGCGCCGACCATGACACGGTCGCCGGAGATCGCCACACTGGCACCGAATCGGTCGTCGCTTCTTCCGTCTGCGGGGAAGAATTGTCTGAGCCTGCCCCCGGTCGTGGCGTCGTAGAGGTACGCCATGCCGGCAAGACCGGCCCGTGGGGCGCCCACCATGACACGGCCATCCTCAATCGCGACGGAATCGCCAAAAAACGTTGAGCCCGCAGTGGAGAAAACCGCAAGGCGCAGATGGAAACTCCCGGAAGGCAAGTCGAACAGATATGCCGCGCCATCGTTGATTGCGAAAGTATTGTTCCACCGGGCTCCGACGACAAGGAAGCCTTCGTCGGTGTCAATCGAGTTTCCGAACTGGTCGTTCGCATCAGGGTCGTTCGCGTAGACCGTGTAAAGGTATGCCCCGGACTCGGCGTCGTAGGCATGCACTGCGCCCGCGTTGGGGGCCCGAGTATCGTCGCTGGGGTCTGACACGAATGCCGTTGTCCCGTTCAATGCGACGGCGGCTCCGAATTGCCCGTTCGCTGCGGCACCTGGCGGCATGAGCGTGCGCATCGTCGCACCGCTGGAAAAATCGAGGACAGCAGCGAATCCCACACCACCAGCAATTGCTTTGTCGCCCCAAGCGTCTACAGAATGAACTCCGAGCGTGCGCTTCCACTTCAGCGAGCCATCGTCGAGATGAAACGCGGCGACTCGACCGCCGCCAGCCAGTAGTGTCACGCCGCCCCAGATCGTCGCCGAAGAGCCAAATCCACTGGACTGGCAGTCGGCAGTCAAAACATACTCCGGCTCAACAGCGTCGCCAGTTGAAGGGCCACACATCGTTCCCAGCACGAGCATCATCCACCACTTCATGGTTCGCACGAGTCGTCCCCAGGTTCGTCGTGTGCTCCCCCCAACTGATCGGCTGACGGGGCGTTTGCGTACCCGACGACGCCCCGGTCGATCAACCCAATGACCCGCTTGGCGTATAGCATCGCGGTCCTCCCGCTCGCAGCCTACCGGTCCGGTGTTCGCAATTCAATCGGGAAATCGCCCCTCGACGCTCGGCGGGCGGGGTCGGGTACCATCCGCGGCGTATGACCGACCCGAGCACCCCCGAAGCCGTCGCCGCCGCTGCTGAGCGGTTCCGAGAAGACCACGCCGCGGTGCGCGCGCAGATCGCGAAGGTCGTCGTCGGGCAGACCGGCGTCGTGGACGGCGTGCTGACGTGTCTGTTCGCCAACGGGCACGCGCTGCTCGAGGGCGTGCCCGGCATCGGCAAGACGCTGCTCGTCCGCACGCTCGCCCGGGCGCTGCACCTGGACTTCGGCCGCGTGCAGTTCACGCCCGACCTGATGCCCGCGGACATCACGGGCACCACGATCGTCACCGAAGAGGACGACGGCGGGCGCACGAGGCGCGCCTTCACGTTCCAACGCGGGCCCGTCTTCGCCCAGATCCTGTTGGCCGACGAGATCAACCGGGCGACGCCCAAGACGCAGTCGGCGCTCCTCGAGGCGATGCAGGAGCGGCAGATCACGGTGGCGGGGGAGACGCACGACCTGCCGTCGCCGTTCTTCGTGCTCGCGACGCAGAACCCGGTGGAGCAGGAGGGGACGTACCCGCTGCCCGAGGCGCAGCTGGACCGGTTCCTGTTCAAGATGCTCGTGGGGTATTCGAGCCGCGCCGAGATGGCGGAGATCTTGCGCCGAACCACGGGCGATGCGACGCCAGACGCTGAGCCGGTGCTCGATGCCGAGACGCTGATTGGGCACCAGCGGCTGGTGCGCCGGGTCGCGGTGGCGCCGCACGTCGAGGATTACGCCGTGCGGATGGTGCTCGCGACGCACCCGAAGGGGCAGTATTCGGCGGGCGAGATGGCGACGCCGATGGTGAACCAGTACGTGCGGGTGGGCGCGTCGCCCCGCGCGGCGCAGGCGCTCATCCTGGGCGCAAAGGTGGGGGCGCTGATCGACGGGCGGGTCGCGGCGTCCATCGACGACATCCGCGCGATCGCGCTGCCCGCGCTGCGGCACCGGCTGGTGATGAACTTCGAGGCGGACGCCGAGGGCGTGAGCGCGGACGCGGTCGTCGAGAACATCGCCGAGACGCTGCCGCGCGAGGTGTGAACCCGCCCGCGACCCGGTGCGTAGCAGGCACGTGAACCGAGGGATCAAGATCGCGGCGGGGGCGCTCGGGTGCTTCGTGGTGCTCGGGCTGGCGTTCTGCGGCGGTCTCGGCGCGCTGCTCTGGGCGCTGGATGACAACTGGTCGGATCGCACGGTGACCGAGTCGCAGGCGATCGGCGACGAGATCATCGATGCGCTCGGCGACTACCACGCCGACTTCGGGCGCTATCCCGAGCGCCTCGAAGAGCTCGTGCCGTTCTACCTCCAGGAGATCCGCCGCCCGACGGCTGGCTCGCGCGAATGGGCGTACCAGACACAGGACGTGTGCGGCGACGGGTTCTTTTTGCAGTTCGGCGTCGAGCCGTACATGTACCCGACGAGTTTCTATTCGAGCGATGAGGGGTACTGGTCCGTCGATATGTGATTCACGGCTTGCGCACCGCGTCGCCCTCGTGCAGCGGGGGCACGCCCGGTTCGACGGCGACGTCAGAGTCCCAGACATACCGGTACGTCCACGCCGCGAGCACCGCGCCGAGGATGGGCGCGAGCCAGTAGACCCAGTGCATGTCCCAGTGCCCGTAGAGCGCGGGCCCGAACGAGCGGGCGGGGTTCATGCTCGATCCGGTGTAGGGCCCGAAGGCGGTGATACACGCCGCGACGACGAGCCCGACGCAGACGCCGCCCATCTTGTGGGCGCGGGCGTCCACCACGGCGCCCATCACCACGAACATGAGCGCGTAGGTCTGGAGGAGTTCGAGCCCAAAGACGCCGCAGGCGTCGCCCGCGTCGGACATCGACCCGAGCGAAGCGCCGACGCGCGCGCCCTGGGCGACGTCCGTGCCCAGAAGCGCGACGAGCATCCCGCACGCGCACGCCGCGGCGACGAGCTGCACGGCGATGAACGCCCCGGCGCGGCCCACCTCCTGCTTGCCCACCGCGACGAGGGCGATCGAGACCGCCGGGTTGAACTGCGCGCCCGAGACGTACATGCACGCGGTGACGAAGACCACGAGGACGGCCGCGAAGGCGATCGTGACGCTGACGAGCGAGCCCTCGCCCTGGGTGAGGATGATCGACCCGCACCCGAAGAAGCAGAGGGCGAACGTCCCGATGAACTCCGCGACGCACCCGCGGGCGAGGTTGGACATGTGAGCGACTCCCGGAGGTGGAGTGAGGATCCCTATTGTGCAACCGCGCCGCCGATCGGGGCGGAGGGGTGGGGTGCATGCACCGAATCTTCACAATTCTCGTGCTGCTCGCCGCGAGCGCCGTCGGCGCGGGCGCACAGCAGGATCTGGGGGTCGAGCCCGCGGTGGCGCGGATCGACGCGGTGCAGGGTCGTCCGCTCGCGTTTCGGGTGACGGTCGAGAACGAGCGGATCGCCCGGAAGCCGATCACGCTCCGGATGGATGACGGGACGGACCTCACTGCCGAGCTTTATTGGGTGAGCGCCGCGGCGGACCCGGACGCCGAGTACGACAACTGGCTGGGTCCGCGTCCGCTCTGGACGGCGATCCCGGGCGACGTGGCCCGGAGAATGGACGACCGCCCGCCGGGCGCGTGGCATGTCGTGGCGGACTTGCCGCTGGGCGTGTACGGGCAGGGTGTCTGGTTCGGGCCCACGCGGTACCAGGTGGCGTGGCTGCCCGATCCGTACCGGCTCGCGCTGCGCGCGGGCGGGGGCGCGGCGCCGGACGGGCTGTGGGAACCCTCGACATCTGAGGAGGCGCGCGAGACGTGGCGTGTGCAGCGTGCTGTTTCGCACCTGTCGCGGACGCCGTACGACCGGTGGCGGGCCCGGCTGCTCATGGACGGACTCCGCCCACCCGCGGAGCTCGTGGGGATCGCCGAGCAGGACGGCCCGATCCTGCCGTTCACGCGGACCGACCCGGGCGACCCCGGCGCCCGCGCGCTCGAAGCGATCGCGGAGGTGATCGAGGCGCGCTGGCAGGTCGCGCTCGCGCGGCTGTGGATGATCGACCCCGAGCTGTGCCGGTCCGTGCGGTACACCGCGGCGGGCGTGGCGCGGTTCACCGATGCGTCGGGCGAGGACGTCTGGGCCCCCGCGTGGGATCCGAGCCCGCTGGTGGTGGAGGACTTGCTCGAGGACCTGCTCAGCCCGTTCGTGGACGACGAGACGCGGGCGCTGCGGGCGCGGGCGTGGCTCGCGACGCAGCCGCGCGCCGTGGTGTGGGTTTTCGACGACGCGGGCCGGCAGGACGCCGTCTCGGGCGACCTGCTGCCCACGCTGGGCGTGGTGAGCACGCCGCGCCGGGAGGGGGCGTCGATTGTGACGGTGGACGGGACGCGGGCGTCGCTCGAACCCGTCCCGCCGCGCGAATTGCGGGTCGTCGGCGCGAGCGTGCCCGCGGAGCGGCGTCCGATCGGCGTGGCGCTGCCCGAAACGGAGGTGGGCGTGCGCGTCGGTTCGTGGCGCACCGAGGCGCGTGTGCACAGCGTGATCCTCGAGGCGCGCCCGCCCGGCGCGTCGCTCGGGCCGCTCTTGGAAGACTGGACGCTGCCCGCCTGGCGCGAGGGCGCGACGGTCGCGGGCGCGGTCCCGCCGCCGGGGGCGCGCACGAGCGTGCTGCTCGTCCGTCGGGCGCGCCCGACGGGCGTCGAGACGCGCTCGGGCTGGACGCTGCTCGTCGAGTGCAACGCAGCCGGAGTGGACGACCCGGACGCGACCGACGCGGTGCGGATCTGGCTCGGCGCGTACGGCCGCCCGAGCGCGGTGCTGCGCGTCTCGCGCGACGGCACCGTGACGGACGAAGCGACCTCGGCGAGCCCGGGGTTCGGCGGGCGCAACGTCCCGGTCGCGGACGCCGGCGGGTCCTGGGCGTTCGAGATCACGCTCCCGCCCGACGCCGTGGGCGACGACGGCATCCTGCGGATCGGGCTGGACCGGACGGACGCGACCGGGCGTCACACGGGCTGGCCGCGCCGGATGCTGCCCTGGCAAGCCGAACCCGGGCGCCTCGCGATCGACACCGCGTCGTGGGACGCGCTGGGCCCCTGATCACCCGCTCGTGCGCGCCGACTGCGACACCGCCAGGCGGAGCAGCTCGTGCAGGTCCGTGTTGTCGATCATGGGCGCGATGAGCTCCGAGCCCGGCCCGATCGCGGTGACTTCGACGAGGTCGGACGTGTGGTTCGGGCTGAGGAACGAGACGCCGTAGTAGTTTGCGAGGACGGACCCGAGCACGCAGTTCGGGTCGCGGCTGCGCGGCCAGAACCCGTCCACCCGCTCGCGCCGGACGAGGCCCTGCTCGAGCCACTCCAGATCCGCGTCGGGCAGCTCGATCCCGCCGGTCATCTCCGCGATGAGCTCGCGGAGCCGCCGCGGCGACGTGCGCCACGCGTCGTCCGAGCCCAGCCTCTCCATCAGCCACTCGAACGACCGCTTCGCATGGCCCAGTCGCGCGAGCCCGTCGTTGCCGGCTTGGCCGTAGAGGGTCAGGCCCGGGTTCGCGTTGCCGTGGTCGGTGGTGACGATCACGAGCGTGTCGCGGTGTTCGCGGGCGAAGTTGATCGCGACGCCGATCGCCTCGTCGAAGTCGAGCTGGTCGGCGACGAGCGCGCCGGCGTCGTTCGCGTGGGCGGCGTGGTCCACGCGCCCGCCCTCGACCTGCAGGACGAACCCGCCCCGCCGGCTCAGGCGGTCGAGACCGACGCGCGTCATCTCCGCGAGCGACGGCACGGACGCCTCGCGGTCCAGCGCGTAGGGGACGTGCGATTCCGCGAACAGCCCGAGCAGACGGCCGCGGGCGTCCGCGCTCGCGCCGAGCAGGTCGTTGCGGTTCCGCACGACATGGATGTCGTCGTGCGGCGCGAGCAGGGCGTCGGGAAAGTGCTTCGCGCCGCCGCCGAGGATCACATCGACATGCCGCTCGATCATCTGCTCGGCGATGCCGTTCTCGAGATTGCGCGCGGGGACGTTCGCGACGAACGCCGCGGGCGTCGCGTGGGTCACCCGCGTCGTGGTGACGAGGCCGGTCGCGAGCCCCGCGTTGCGAGCGGTGACGAGGATCGGCTCGTGCTCGGCGCCGTCGGGCGTGATGTTGATGACGCCGTTATTGACTTTCTTCCCGATGCCCCAGGCGGAGCCCGCGGCGGCCGAGTCCGTCACCGCCGAGTCCGCGGCCTCCGTCCGGCACACCGCGCGTCGCGCGGAGGGCTCGGAGAACAGCTTGACCCAGTTCGTCGATTGACCGGTGCGGGCCTTGTGGACGTCCTCGGCGAGCGTGAGCGTGCCCGTGCTCATGCCGTCCGAGACGAGAAAGATGACGTTGCGGATGAGACGCCCGGGGTTCCCGCGTCGGATCGACGCATGCACGCCCTGCCCGAGCGCACCCGTCGCGATCGCCGCCCCCGCCGCCTGCACGAACCGCCGTCTCGGGATCTGGCTCATCCGGCCCTCCTCGGGCGGATCCTAGCTTCGCGCGTGTGCCCGCCGCCCTCACGCCCGCATGAGCATCGCGTAAAGAACCCAGTCGATCATGAGCAGCACGCTGGCGATCCCGATGAGCCAGGGCCAGAGCTCGATCATGCCCGCACGTTCGCCCGCTTCGGACGTCGCCTCGACGCCCGCGAGCGTGACCTCTTCCGCGCCGCCCAGGACGGTCTCCTCGGCGCTCGCGAGGTTCACGGGGACGGCGCCGAGCGGCCCCGGCACGCCCGCGATTCGGTACACGCCCGCTCGCTCGGGCACGCCCAGGTCGGCGGCGCCCCCCGGGGCGTCCGCCTCGCCGCGGAGCTCGGCCGGGCCCGTGAGGACGACCTCGCGCGCGCCCGCGGGCGCGTCGATCCGGATCGCGTCCGCGGTTGTCCACGCGATGCCCGCCGCCGCCCCGGCCCGCGGCGCGAGCCGCTCGATCGAGCCCGCGACGAAGATCGGGAACGACACCTGCACCGGCCAGTTCGACTGCGCCACCGAGAACCCGACCGCGATCGATCGCTCGCTCCCGCGCGCCAGCTCGACGATCACGGGCCCTTCGCCCGTCCACGCGAGCGGCGTGACGGTGCCGAACGGCGAGCCGTCCGGGGGTGTCGTATCGAACACCCGCCGCTGCCCGACGAGCAGCGCATCGAGCGTGATGTCGGCCATCAGCGGGTGCGATCGCGCCCAGCGCGTGATCGGCGTGGTCCCGCCGACGGGGGCGCTCCGCCCGACGCCCGGCGGCGCGGCGCCGAAGTACATCGCCGGTCGAGGCGGGACCGACCCCGGCGACACCCGGTCGAACACCACCACGTCGAACGCCCCGACCGACCCGATCAGCCGCTCGTACGCGCCGAGCGTCACCACCCGCAGCTGCCTGGTCGGGTACGTCCCGAGCACGTCCTCAACGAGGAACGGGTCCGGCGCGGCGGTGTCGCCCTCGCCCGGCGCGACGACGAGGATCGCGGGTCGGCGCGCGGGCGGGACGGCCATCGCCGCCCGGTTGTCCGCGTCGAGCAGATCGTCGCGTTCGATTTCGACTTCGATGAGCGCCGCGTCGGGCAGGCGCAACGCGAAGGTCCGCCCGGTCTCGCCCAGCGTCCGGGCGCCGTCCGTCACGTCCGCCGCGGGCACACGGATCGCCGCCCGCTCGACGACATCGCCGCCCACGCGGACGGCGATGGGGACCGCGATCGGCTGGGCCCCCGCGTTGCCCAGCCCGACGTACACGCGGACGAGCGCCGGGTCGTCGCGGTCGCGCGAGCCCGCGAGCTCGGTGATGCCCGCGTTGTCGGTGCTGTCGCCCGCGAATCGCTCGTACCGGAACTCGGCGCCGGGCAGCGCGAGCATCGCCCGGTCGATCGATCCGCCGTCCGTCAACAGCACGACGAGGGCGGGATCGGGCGACTCGGACTCGTCGGTCTCGGGCGGGATGAGCGCCGAGACGAGCTCGAGGGCGGCGCGCGGGTCGGCGCCCTGATCGGTCTGGCGGATGCCCGCCAGCTGGGCGCGCACCTCCGACGCGCTCCGCGCCGGGCGTCCGGCGAGCTCGGCGCTGTCGGCGTAGGTCACCACCGTGATCTCCGGCGTCGCGCCGCTGGCCAGCTCGTCGGCGAGCTCGCCCGCGCGAGCGAGCGCCGCGTTCAGCCGCGTCCGGTCGCCCGGCATGTCCGCGACTGCCATGGACGCCGACCGATCGATCACCAGGAACACGCGCGCCCCCGCGGCGGTCGGGCCCTCCAACACCGGACGCCCCAGCGCCAGCACGAACAACGCCAGGATCAGCAGGTGCAGCAGCAACAACCACGACGGGCGCAGCCACCGGAACGGCACGTTGACCTGCACGTCCCGCACCGCCTGCTCCCACAGCATCGTCGAGCCCACCCGCACGGGGCGGCGGCGCAGCTTGAGCAGGTACAGCGCGATCAGCACGGGCGTCGCGATCAGCCCCGCCGTGATCGCCGCGATCGGGGTCAGGAACGTCACGCGCGCGGCTCCGCGTCGGTTCCTGAGTCGGCGATCGGGCCCGAGTAGCCCTTCGCGACGACATAGGTCTCTCGCGACACATCCCGGCACGCCTGGGGCTTGAACGCCTTCGCCTCGTCAAAGACCGCCCGCGTCTCGCGGATGAGGTCCTGCAGCTCGGCGCCCTCGAAGACCTTCATCGCCAGGTGCCCGCCGGGCGCGATCATGCCGGGCAGACGTTCCAAGATCTCGCGGCAGAGGCGGACGGACCGGAAGTCATCGCCCACGCCAACCGTGTTCGGTGCCATGTCCGACAGCACCACCCGGAACCGTCCCCCCGCGAGGTCGGTGAGCTCGGCGGGATCGGTCTCGGTCAGATCGCCCACGACCGTGCGCACGTTGTCGGGCATCGGGTGATCGACGGGCTTGAGATCGATCCCGATGACCAGGCCCTTGGGCCCGACGAGCTCGGCCGCCGCCTGCAGCCAGCTCCCCGGCGCGCACCCGAGGTCCACGACCCGGTCGCCGCGCTTGAGCAGTTTCTTCTTGTCGTTGATCTCGAGCAGCTTGTAGGCGCTGCGGGCGACGTACCCCTCGCGCTTCGCCTGCTTGAAGTAACCATCGTGGAGCTTGCGTTGCCGGGGCATGTGGTGATGCTACCCCCACACCGGCCCGGCGGGCCCGTACGCTCTGGCATGCTCGAATCCTTGCCCGAGTGGGCCGTCTGTCTGGTCGCGGTGGGGGTGGCGGTCGCGATCGCCGTCGCCGTCGTCCTCGTTGTGTACTGGGTGCTCGCGAGGCTGACGAGCGACGAGGGCGAGTCGCAGACCCGCCATCTGGTCCGCAAGACGCGGTGGCCCGCGCGGCTGCTCGCGGTCACGCTCGGCGCGGGGCTCGGCGTCGGCCTGTGCGGGCCCGAGGGCGGTCTGCCCGCCGAGTTCCTTGACGCCTGGCCCGACATCCAGCGGGTCATGCTCATCCTGTCGGCGACGTGGCTCGTCATCGGGCTCCTCGCGGGCGCCGACGACATGCTCCTCGCCCGCTACCGCACGGACGTGCGCGACAACCTGAAGGCCCGTCGCGTTCACACGCAGGTGCGCGTCATCACGCGGATGCTGATGGTCATTGTCGGGATCGTCGGCATCGCGCTCGCGCTGATGACGTTCGACGATGTCCGCGAGATCGGGGCGAGCATGCTCGCGTCGGCGGGCATCGCGGGGATCGTCATCGGGTTCGCCGCCCGCCCGGTGCTGGGCAACATCATCGCGGGCATCCAGATCGCGCTGACCCAGCCCATCCGCTTGGACGATGTCGTGATCATCGAGGGCGAGTGGGGGCGCATCGAGGAGATCACGACGACCTACGTGGTCGTCAAGATCTGGGACGAGCGCCGGCTCATCGTCCCGTTCAGCCGCATCATCGAGGAGCCATTCCAGAACTGGACGCGCCAGACGAGCGAGATCCTCGGAACGGTCTTCATCCACGCGGATTACACGGTGCCCGTGGACGCCGTCCGCGACGAGCTCAAGCGCGTGTGCGAGGGGCACGACCTGTGGGACGGGCGCGTCTGCGGGCTCGTCGTCACGGAGGCGGGCGAGTCGAGCGTCACCATTCGGGCTCTGGTCAGCGCCGAGGACGCCTCCAAAGCGTGGGACCTGCGCTGCGACGTCCGCGAGAGGCTCATCGACTTCCTGCAGCGTGAGCACCCGGGCTGCCTGCCCCGCACCCGCGAGATCGAGTACCGGGAAGACGCGCGCGGCGGCTAGTGCGGCACTTCCTTGACCGCGTTTCGATTCCACGCCGGCACGCGGACCACGAGCTGCTCGCCCTCTTCCTTCTCGATGATGCACTGGCAGCTCAGGCGGGAGTTGATCTGGATGCCCGGCGCCTCCTCGACGCGGTCCTCCTCCTCCTCGGTCGCCTCGGCGAGCCGGTCCATCCCGCCCTCGACGTAGACGTGGCAGGTCGAGCACGCGCAGACGCCGCCGCAGGCATGCTCGATGTTGATCCCCGCGCCGAGCGCCGCGGACAGCAAGTGCTGTCCCTTGCCGGCCATCACCTGGCGCTCGGGCTCGGACGAGTCCGTGAGCGACTCGGGGTCTTCGAGGATGAAGGTCACCGGGATGGTCTTGGGGCCGTGGTCGTGGTCGTCTTCGTGCAGGTGCATGCGTGCTCCCTGGGGATATCTGAGTCGAGAATCACTCTAGGGAGGGACCCGTCAGGCGTTCCGGGGCCCGCTAGAGTTGCCGCATGACGAGCCCTTCGCCGGCCGAATGCGATCCGAGTCACGCCGCGGTGGAGGTCTCCGTGGTCGCGCCGGCCCACAACGAGGAGGACAACGTCGCCGAACTCGTCGAGCAGGTCGGGGCGGCGCTGCTCCCGACCGGCAGGTCGTTTGAATTCATCCTCGTGGACGACGCGTCGTCGGACCGCACCGCCGAAGTCTGCGCCGAGCTCCAGCCGAGCCGCCCGTGGCTCAGGCTCATCTCGCTCGCCAAGTCTGCAGGTGGCGGGGGCAACGGGCAGTCGGCGGCGTTCAAGGTCGGGTTTGCCCGGGCCAACGGCGATCTCATCGCGGTTCTTGACGCCGACCTCCAGAACGACCCGGCGGACATCCCCGCGATGCTCGCCGAGCTCGAACGCACCGGCGCGGACTTCGTGCAGGGCGACCGCTCGCGGGCCCGGGCGGACAATTGGATGCGCAAGCAGACCTCCGCGATCGGGCGCTTGTTCCGGCGGCTGATCCTGGGCGACACCATCCGCGACACGGGGTGCTCGCTGCGGGTGATGAAGCGCGAGATCGCGGTCCGGCTGCCGCTCGAGTTCAAGGGCATGCACCGGTTCATCCCCGCGACGGCGCGGCACATGGGCTACACCGTCGTCGAGATGCCCGTGAACCACCGCGAGCGCCACGCCGGCGAAACGAAGTACGGGTCCATGGGCATCACGAAGCGCGCGATCCCTGGGCTGATCGACTGCTTCGCGGTGCGCTACATGCGCAGCCGCCGGCGTACGCCCCTGGGCGTGCACGAGGCGGCGCCCGAAGCGGTCGAGCATCGCGCGGGCGAGCCCGCCGGGGCGAGCGCGTGAAGCCCGAGCCGATCGTTGCGATGGTGGCGCTCGTCGCGGTGGGCATGTGGCTCGTGCTGCAGCCCGCGCTGTCGCGCGAAGCGTACGACCTGGAGGTCCGCATCGGCGCGGACGATCTGCTGGTCAACATCGCCGACACCGGAGCGGGCGATTCGAAGGTCTACGAGTTCGTCGCGCCGCCTGAGCTCGCCGCGCGCGGGCCGATGGGCGTGGCCGCGTACGAGTCGGTGATCGCCGAGCGCGTCGCGGCGTGGGAGGGGCGGCCCGCGTTCGAGCGGGCGCTGCTCGGGTTTTTCAACATCACGAGCTGGACGAACTTCGCCTGGGTCGCGGTGGGGCTCTTGGGGCAGTGCGCCTTCTTCGGGCGGATGTTCATCCAGTGGGTGATCTCGGAGAAGTCGCGTCAGAGCCAGGTGCCCGAGCTGTTCTGGTGGTTCAGCCTCATGGGGGGCCTCTGCTTGTTCACCTACTTCGTGTGGCGGGTGGACGTGGTGGGGGTGCTCGGACAGTCCACGGGGGTGGTGATCTACGCGCGGAACCTCAGGCTGATCCACAAGCAGAAGCGTCGGGACGCGCGCCACGCCTCGGACGAGCCCGCCCAGAGCGGATGACCGGCCCCCAGGCGCGGGAATTCGCCCGGGCGGGGAACGCGGGCGGGCGCGGGCTCGTAGACTCGACCGGATGAAGACCTACCTCGACAACGAGCCGATCGACGTGCCCGAGCAGACGGTCGCGGCGGCGATCAACGCCGCCAGGGAGGCCGCGGAATCTCGCAGCCGCATCGTCGTGGAGGTGCAGGGCGACGGGGCGCCGCTGCCGGCGGGCGTCATCGACGACCCGCCCGCCGACGACGCCGGGCTGACCGAGCTCCGGTTCTTGTCGGCCGTGCCCGGGCCGTTCGTGCGCGAGACACTGCTCGAAGCGTCCGGCGCGCTCGAAGCGGCCGCCGCCGACCGCCAGGCCGCGGCGGACCGGATCCAGGGCGGGTCCATCGCCGAGGCGATCGAGCCCCTGCAGCGCGTGCTCGAGACGTGGTCGGTGGTGGGCGATGTGGTCGAGCGTTCGGGCTCGATGATGGGCGTGGATGTCGCGAAGGTGGACGTCCCCGCGTCGGGCGATCGGGCCGCGACGACGGGCGAGGCGTGCATCCAGGAGCTCGCCGGTCGGCTTGCGGAACTGAAGGGTGCGCTCGCCGGGCAGGACTGGGCGGGCGTGTCGGACTTGCTCGCCTACGAGATGGACGGGCTGACGGACCGGTGGCGCGGGCTGCTGGATCAGCTCGCGTCCGAAGCGATGGAGGCGGGCTGAGCACCCGCGGGGAGATTGGTCGCCCTTGGGTGACGCATCGGCACAGACCGGTCGTTCGGGATCGTCCGCCTCGGCGGGCGCGGATGTCGATGCGCTGATGGACCAGGCCCAGGAAGCGCTCGAGAGCACGAGCTATTTCGTCGCCATCGCGCTCGCCGAGGAGGCGTTGCACCTCGCGCGGCGTCACAACGACTTTGCGCGCATGGCCCGCATCTGCATGCCGCTGCTCGAGGGGCAACGCCAGGTCCGCCAGCTCGCGACGGACGCCGGCTCGATGTTCCTGGCCCGGTCCGCCGAGGAAGTCCCGCGCCCCATCGCGCCCGGGTGTTACCTCGTGCAGCCGCCGCTGATCGGGATGGACGGGCGGCGGCTGCGCGAGGTCGCGTGCGAGCACGAGATCCCGGTGTTTGTGCTCACGCGCGAGCCCTTGACGAACGCCGGGCAGTGGCCGATCGTGGGCGTTGGCAAAGAAGTCACCCGTGTCCGCCTGGACCCGCCCGAGCCGCTCGACGTCGTGAAGGGTTCACCCTCGCGCGACGATTGGGACAAGGCGCCCGACGCGCGCTGGTTCGTGAGCGCCGCGGAGCGTTTGGGCGATCAGGCGATCGCGGACGCGGAGAAGATCGCGAAGGGCGACCCCGCGGCGTATCTGGTGGACGATCTCTTGGACCGCCTGCCCGGAGCGCCCGAGCACGAGAAGCTGCACCAGCGTCTGATGCGCGCGTGCGAGCAAGCGGCGAACGAGCCGATCCCCACCACGCCCCGCCGGCGCGCGGTGGTGGACGATCCGTTCTCGTTCTAAAGAACAAGCCGCCGACCCGTTCGGATCGGCGGCCCGCGTTCACGTGTGCAATCTTGAGGATCAGTAGTCGTAGTCGTACCGGTCGCTGGAATAGTGGCGGTCGCGGCGTTCGTTGCGCTCGTTCTGGTCGCCGAGCACGGCGCCGCCGAGCCCGCCCGCCACGGCGCCGATGATGGCGCCCTTGCCGGCGTCGCCCGAGAGCGACCCGATGGCGAGCCCGCCGAGCGCGCCGAGGCCCGCGCCGGTCGCGGCGCCGGAGCCCGCGTTCGAGCACCCGCTGGCGCCCGCGAGCATCGCGATGCCGGCGAGCGAGACGAGCCCGATCCGGGCGGTCTTGCGTGCGTTGCTGGTCTTGATGGTCATGGGTGCCTCCTCTTCTGAGGGCTCGTGCCCTCGCCGATGAACCGCTTCTGGCCCTTCGTCGCTGACAGATCCAACGATCCTACGAGCGAATTTGTTCGGCGTTACTAACTTCTGGTTGCAAAAAACACGCTCACAGCCGCTGAGAGCCGCTCTCGGCTAGTTCCAACTGAGGCCTTTCGGCCATTGTTCGGGATGCTGGGCCTTGGCCTGGCGGATCATGGCCTCCAGATCCTCGAGGGCGTCGCGGACGAAATCGACCCGCCGCGACAGCTCGGGCTCGGACAGCAGGCGGTACCGGGCCGCGGGCTCGGTCACGAGCGCGAAGGAGATCAGCTCGATCAACGCCGTCGTCGGCACGTCCTCGTTGCGGACGTACTCGAGCATCTGGTCGGCGACGGTGAGCTCCTTAAGCTCGCCCTCGGCGAGCTCGCCCTCGATCCACTGACGCATCTGATCGATCGCGTATCCCGTCTCCGGCGCGACGGCGTCGTTGGACCCCAAGGGCTCGAGGATCGCCTGTCGGTACGGGCGGGTCTCCTCGGGCAGGTCTTCCGAGACGATCTTGGCCCGGCACACGCCCTGCAGCAGGATGTTGTACCGCCCGTCGGGCATCCGCTCGTGCTGGACGATCTGCCCGACGCACACCGCGGGGCGCACGGGCGGGTTGCCGTGGTACTCCTGCTTCCAGCGTTCGCCCGCGAAGACCGCCATCGCGATCTGCCCGGCGCCGTCGAGCGCTTCATCAACCATCTGGCGGTAGCGCGGCTCGAAGATGTGCAGCGGCATCACCTGCTGGGGGAGGAGCACGACCGAGTCCAGCGGAAAGAGCGGGATCGGCTTGCCGAAGTTCACCCGGATGGTGGTTTCTTCGTCCATGGTGCTTCTCCCAGCGTATGCGGGCCGGTGATCGCGCCGAAGCGATTACTCGGAATCGTCCGCGAGCGCGGCGCGCATCGATTCGAGCGCCGCGTCCCACCGGTCCTGCTCCGACCGAGCCCGCACGATGCTGTACAGGCCCTTCTGACCCAGGGTGCCGTACCGTCCCTGCTGCGCGGCCTGGTGGAGGGCTCGCAGTTCGTTGAGCGCGTTCTCGGCGTTCCAGGCGGCGATCGCGTCGGTGACCCACGGGCGGACTTCGGCCATCAGCGCCTCTCGCCGCTCGTCGGAGACGCGCGGCTCGCGCTCGCCCGAACCGAAGGTGTCGAGGGTCCCCGCGTGGGTGGCCGCGTCCTCCCGGTCGCCCGCGAGGAGCGCGGGGATCGAGTTCGCGATGCTCACCTCAACCACCCGCGCGATCGCGTCGCTGATTCGGTAGGGATCGTCGCGCTCGAACCGCGCGAGCGCGTCGAGCAGCACGGCGCGGCTGTCGGCACCCAACTCGCCGGTCGCCGCGAGCTCGACCACGACCGGTTCCACATCGGCGAGCAGCCGGCCCGCGGTCATGCTCGAGACGAACACACGGTCATTCGTGGTGTGGTCCGCCAGGCGGATGACGGCGGCGAGCCGCTCGGCGATCCCGGCGTAATCACCAAACTCGAACAAGCTCTGCGCGTCCGCGATCAGGAGCTGGCCGGTCCGACGGATGAGCGTGAGGTGGGGCAGCGGGGCGTCGGTCCCCTGCTCGAACGGCGTCTGAAAGTCGCACCCGTCGATCCGCGTCGCCGCGAGGAGCATCTGGATGAGTGAGTCCCCGCCGCCGATGCCCTCGAGGCTCGCTTCGAGCGTCTCGGGCGTCGGGACCTGATCGAGGACGCCCTCGGGCGCCATCAGCCAGGCTCTCTGATACGCGATCGCGGCGTTGCGGTCCTCGACCGGCGTGGGCGCGGTGAACGCGACCGGGGGCTCGTTGCTCGCACCGATCGCCGACCCGGCGAGGCACGCGATCAGCAGGATGATCCGGACCATGGCGGCCTCCGGTCTCAGCGGTGATGGGGCACGTCGCCGACCTCGGCGCGGATCACGGACCGGATGCCGCCCCGCCCGCGCCAGTTCGTGGTGATGCGCATCCACGTCGGGTTCATGAGCGCCGCGAGGTCGTCGCGGATCCGGTTCGTGACGGCTTCGTAGAAGATCCCCTCGTTGCGGAACGAGTGGAGGTAGAGCTTGAGTGACTTGAGTTCCACGCACACGCCGCCGTCGCGCGCGGGGCGGGGCTGGAAGAGGACGGTCACCTCGCCGAAGTCCGGGTGCCCGGTCTTCGGGCAGACGGAGGTGAACTCCTCGCTGACGTGCTCGATCACGAGCGGGTCGTCGGCGGGGGTGGGGAAGGCGTCGAGCAGCGAAGCGTCGGGCATGGGCGGGTCTCGTCGGGAGGTCTCTTACGGGTAGTCCTGTCGCGTGCCGCGGATCATGACGTCGCAGACGTGCACGCCGGCGGGCTGGGCGCAGATGAACGCGATCGTGCGCGCGATGTCGTCGGGCTCGAGCACGGGGCTGAACTTGTCCATGAGTTCGCCGAACGACTTTTTGTCGTACCCGGCGACCGCCTGGAACTCGCTCTTGACGATCCCGGGCTCGATCAGCGAGACGCGCACGCCCTTGGGCCCGAGCTCTCGGCGTTGCGCCTCGGCCAGCGCGTGCACGCCGAACTTCGTCGCGCCGTACATGGAGCTGAACGGCGAGATGTGCCGCCCGACCGTCGAGCCCAGCACGACGATGTCGCGCGGTGTGCCGGGCCACGTCTCCTGGGCGGCGGCGTTCACCATGCGCTCGCCCGCCTCGCGCATGAACCGGGCGGCGCCGAGCAGGTTCGTCTCGACCATCTCTTCCCAGTGCGCCGGGTCCGAAGTCATCACCGACCCCGCCAGGCCCCGGCCCGCGTTGACCACCGCGAGGTCCGCCGGGCGGCCGAAGTGGTCCTCGGCCCGGTCGAGCAGGGCGTGGACCGTCGCGAGCCTGGACGCGTCGCCCGGGTGGCAGACCATCGCGTCTCGGGCCAATTCGGTGTTGATCGACTCGGCGAGCTTGTGCAGCGGGACTTCACGCCGGGCGTTGATCACCACCGATGCCCCTCGGCGGGCGAGATCCGACGCGATCGAGCGCCCGATCCCGGCGCTGGCGCCGGTGACGATGGCGATCCGGTCCGAGAGCGATTGGTCCATGGTTGGAACCTCCGGATCGATGCTAGACCGCCCGGGACCGGGTTCAGGCCGGGCCCGGCGGCGGAGCACGGGGGCGCAAATCCCGCCGAGGGGGGCCGACGGGCGTCAAAACGTTCCGGTCGCGAACCGCGTGTAGCCGAATGAGGTAGAGTCCGGGGGTCGGCGTGTGTCCGGCCCGCGATCGCATGCCGCCATCTCTCCGCCGGGGTTCGCCCGGCAACGCTTGCAGGAAGACCGCCCATGCCGACACCGAGGCTGACGTTTGGACGAGGAACCGCCCTGGCGGGCATGCTGATCGCCGCCGCCCTGCTGGCAGGCTGCAACGGGCGGGCCGCCCGGATCACGCCCTACCCGCGCCCCGGCGCCGGGCAGTACGAGCAGGGTCAGAACACGATGACGACCCGCGAGCGGCGGGCCGAGGAGAGCCTGATCCGCGGGCAGCAGTACGAGGCGGCGGGCGACGTGGACGCCGCCCTCGCCGAATTCGAACGCGCCATCGCGATCAACCCCGAGCTGACGCCCGCGTACATCAAGGCCGGCGACATCTACCGCTCCCGCAAGGAGTACGAGATGGCCGAGTCCCGCTACGGCCGGGCCGCCCAGATCGAGCCGGGCAACTTCGACGCCCAGTATCTCCACGGGCTCGTGCTCCAGCTGATGAACCGCGTGGACGAGTCCGTCCGCGCGTACCTCCGCGCCCTGGCGATCCGCCCCGATGACTTCGAGGCGAACATGAACCTGGGAACCGCCTACCTCCAACTCAACGATCCCGGGCAGGCGCTGCAGTTCAGCCAGCGGGCCGTGCGGATCCAGCCCGCTTCGGGCCCGGCCCGCATCAACCTGGGCGCGGTGTACGCCGCCCTGGATCGGCACGAAGCGGCGGTGATCGAGTACCAGCAGGCCGCCGAGCTCATGCCCACGCCCGACCCGCGGCTGCTCCTGAACCTCGCCGACTCGCTCGGCCGCATCGGACGCCATCCCGAGATGGTCGCGACGCTCGAGCAGCTGGTCCGGTCCGACCCGTCGAGCGAGGCGTACGAGCGGCTCGGCGCCGGCTTCTTCCGCATGCGGCGCTACGAGGACGCCTTCCGCGCGTTTGAGAACTCGCTGACGATCAACCCGGGGTACTACCCCGCGCTCAACGGCGTCGCGGTCTGCCGTCTGAACCAGTACCTCTGGTCGGGCAAGCAGGACGAGGACGCGCTGTACGACGCGGTCGCCGCCCTCCGCCGCTCGCTGCAGATCGAGCGTCGCCAGCCCAAGATCGTCGAGCTGCTGCGTCGCTACGGCTCATCGGGCAGCACGCGGGCGACGTCGCAGTACACGGGCGTTCCGACGCGCTGAGCGACCGTTCGATCAAGACCAACAAGAAAGGCCCCCGCTCGAGCCGCGGGGGCCTTGTTGATTCCCGGCTGTCCGTGGTTCTTACGGGAAGATGCCGCGGACCTTGTAGACCGCGCCGATGTGCTCGAGCGCCGTCGCGAACGCCGCGGTGCGGAGGTCGCACCCGTAGCGTGACCGCGTGTCGAGCGTCCGCTTGGCGGCGTCGCACATGTGCCGGTTCAGCTCCTCGTCCACGCGCTGGGCGCTCCAGCTCTGGCTGGTCTTGTTCTGCAGCCACTCGAAGTACGACACCGTGACGCCGCCCGCGTTGGCGAGGATCGCGGGGATGACCTCGATGCCCTTGGCGCTCAGCGCCCGGTCGCCCGAAGGATCGCACGGGGCGTTGGCGGCCTCGGCCATCACCTTGCAATCGAGCCAGTCGGCCTGCTTCGCCTTGATCATCTGCTCGAGCGCGCCCGGGATGAAGACATCGACCGGCGTGCGGTAGAAGTCCTCCTCGCCGATGGCGTCCGCCTCGGCGTAGCCCGCGACGCCGCCCGTCTTGACGTTGTGGTCGAAGAGCTTGTGGCAGTCGATCCCGTTGTCGTTGCGGAGGCCGCCCGTGTGGTCCATGACGGCGACGATCTTGGCGCCCATGTCCTGCAGGATGCGCCCGCCCCACCCGTTCACGTTGCCGAAGCCGAGCAGCGAGACCTTCATGCCTTCGACGGGGATGCCGATGCCCGGGAGCATCTCGGCGAGGACGTCGGCGACGCCCTGCCCGGTCGCCTTCTCGCGTCCGAGCGAGCCGCCGAAGTGCGTGGGCTTGCCCGTAACGACGCGGATGCCGTCATGGTGGGCGTGGGCCGACGACATCATGTACGTGTCGGCGAACCAGGCCATGATCTGTGCGGTCGTCCCCACGTCCGGGGCGGGGATATCGACCTCGGGCCCGATCTGGTCGGCGATCGCCGAGCAGTAGCGCCGGCTCATGCGCTGGAGCTCGCCCTCGGAGAGGGCGCGGGGGTTGCACTTGACGCCGCCCTTGCCGCCGCCGAAGGGCACGCGGACGAGCGCGCACTTCATGGTCATGAGCATGGCGAGGGACTTGACGTCGTCGAGGTGGACGTCCTCGTGGAATCGGAAGCCGCCCTTGTACGGGCCCAGCGCGTTGTTGTGCTGGATGCGGTAGCCCTTGAACAGGCGGTGGTGCCCGTCGTCCATGCGGACGGGGAAGTGCACCATGATCTCGTTCTTGGGCTGGGCGAGGATGATGCGGACCCGGTGCTTGAGGTCGATAAGCTCCGCCGCGTTGAGCATCGTCGCGGTGGTCTGCACGTACAGGTTGTCGGGGTCCGTCGGGAACCCGAGCTCCTCGAAGATGGGGTCTCGGGGCATCTCGGCGGTGGCGCTTGGCGCGGTCGCGGTGGTCATGGTGTCACGCACATCCAAGAGGGAGACGAGGAAGCCGGCGCGGGTCCCTCAGCGAGCGCCGGGTCGGAGCCGAATACGGGCCCCATCGACCAGATCGCGGGTTGGCTTGCCCGGTAACGCGCGTCGGACCCGCCCCGACACGCCGGGCTCCGCGGGGCTCGGGGCCCGATCGTCCGAGCGCGCCCGCGCGAGCGCGGGTCGGCTAGGCTCCCTCGACCGGGCCAGTCGTCCGACGGAAGACCGATGATACTCTACGCCGCTGCTGATCTTCTCTGGGCAACACGAATCAAAGCGACCGGCGAGAAAGTCGGTACGCCCTGTCGGCCCGTCCGTTCGCTCGAAATGCTCGAAGCGCGCCTGAAAGACGAGGACGTTCGGGCGGTGTTGCTGGACCTCGACAACAGCGAACTCGCTTTCGTGATCATCGACCGCCTGCGGG
Source organism: Phycisphaerales bacterium (assembly GCA_040219655.1). Taxonomy (GTDB): domain Bacteria; phylum Planctomycetota; class Phycisphaerae; order Phycisphaerales; family UBA1924; genus BQJQ01. The sequence goes on from JAVJSB010000001.1 coordinate 805,554, forward strand.
CGGCCGACGCGACCGACGCCGAGCGAGCGATCACGCTCATTGCCTGGGGCCCGCACGTGCTGGTCAGCGAGCTCGCCGAGGCACGCCGGCGCGGGTGCGACCGCGTGCTCACGCGCGGGCAGTTCGCGAACGAATTGGCCGATTTGCTCGTGAAATTGGACGCGGCGGGTGGCGCCGATGCCTGACGCGCCGCTGCTCGGCTCGCACCTCTCGATCGCGGGCGGGATGACCAACGCGATCTTCGAAGCCGAGGATCTCAAGCTCGACACCGTGCAGGTGTTCACCAAGAACCAGCAGCAGTGGAAGGTCAAGCCGCTCGACCCCGCCGCGATCGATGACTGGCGCGCCGAGATCGATCGGCTCGGCTGGCACGGGCGCACCGTTTCCCACGCGAGCTACCTGATCAATCTCGCCAGCCCCGACGACGAGCTGTGGGAGAAGTCGATCGCGTTGATGGTCGTCGAGCTCGAACGATGCGAGGCGCTGGGCATCCCGTTTCTGGTGCACCACCCCGGCGCGTTCACGACGAGCGACCGCGCCACGGGCATCACGCGGATCGCGAGGGCGTACAAAGAGCTCTTCAAGCGGACCAAGGGCTTCAACACAATCTCGTGCCTCGAGAACACCGTCGGCTCGGGCTCCAACCTCGGACGCACGTTCGACGAGCTCGCGGACCTCCGCTCGCAGATCATCGAACGCACGGGCGAGCCGGGCCGCGTCGGGTTCTGCATCGACACCTGCCACGCGCACGCGGGCGGGTACGACCTCGGCTCGCGCGCCAAGGCGGAGGCCGTCCTCGACGAGCTCGACGAGCACTGCGGGCTCGCGAACGTCAAAGCCCTGCACCTGAACGACTCCTTGAAGGAGATGGGGTCCCGCAAGGACCGCCACGCCCACATCGGCGAGGGCACGATCGGCAGGCCCCCGGGCCCGTCGGGCAAGCCAAAGAAGGTCCCGCTCAAGGACTCGGGCTTCGCGGCGTTTATGAACCGGGCCGAGTTCGCCGGCGTCCCCGCGATCATGGAGACGCCCAAGGGCGACGACGAGAAGGGGAGACCCCACGACGCCCGAAATCTGCGCCGATTGCGGTCCATGCTCGACTCCTGACGAGCCGCGACCGTGAGGGAGCGGGCCAGATTCTCGGAGACTTCGCGAAGACCGCTCCCTCACGGTCGCGGCTCGTAGAGGCTCACGTGGCCCTACCCTTCGGGTCATGCCTGACACGACCACCGACCGGAAGTACATCAACCAGCTCCGCGACGCCGAGCGCGTGGACGGCGCCTTCGCGATCGCCAATGCCCAGCAGGGCACGACGCAGAAGGGCAAGCCCTACCTCCGCTGCCTCATCGGCGACAAGACCGGGCAGGTCGCCGGGCGCATGTGGTCGATCGACGAGGCGCTCTACCGGCGCCTGCCCACCGACGGCTTCGTCTGGCTCGAGGGCGAGACGCAGGCCTACCAGGGCGAGCTGCAGATCATCATCCACAACATCGACGGCATCGACCCCACGCCCGAGCAGCTGCGCGAGCTGCTCCCCGCGTCGGAGCGCGACCCGAACGAGATGTTCGCCGAGGTGCAGCAGCTGCTGGGCACGCTCGAGCACCCGGCGATCAAGGCGCTCGCCGACGTCTACCTCGAAGACGAGCACCTGATGGACGCCTTCCGCACCGCGCCCGCGGCGATGAAGCTCCACCACGCGTACCTCGGCGGGCTCGTCGAGCACACGCTCGGGCTCATGAAGCTCGCCGACGTCGTCTGCCCGCTCTACCCCAAGATCTCGCGCGACCTCGTGATGATGGGCCTCTTCCTGCACGACCTGGGCAAGACGCGCGAGCTCGCGTGGGACCGCGGGTTCACGTACACCGACCGCGGGCACCTGGTGGGCCACATCGTCGAGGGCGCGATCATGCTGCAGGACAAGACGCAGCAGCTCATGCGCGACAAGGGCGTGCGCATGCCCGCCGGCGCGATGACGGTGCTGCAGCACATCATCCTGAGCCACCACGGCGAGCCGGAATACGGCGCCGCCCGCGTCCCCGCGACGCCCGAGGCGATCCTTGTCAACATGCTCGACAACATCGACGCGAAGATGTGGATCTCGCTCAACGCGACCCGCCCGGACATGGCCCCCGGGCTCGACCTGGGCGGCAACTTCACCGAGAAGCAGTGGGCGCTGACGGGTCAGCCGCGGCTGTACAAGCCGGACCCGCTGGCGGAGTGAGCTGGTTGGGCTTGGGTGCCGTGGAGACGCCGTCTTCGGCTTCTCCACGACACGACCCCCAGCGCGTGGAGAAGACTTCGTCGTCTCCACGGCACCCGTCCGGACGAGCCGCGAGCATGAGGGAGCCGGGTGCCACGGGTTGACCCGGAGGGCAACCCGTGCTCCGCCACGTGGAGGCACGGCTTGCGAGACAAGCCGTGGCACCCGACATTCCGACCCGCAGTACGAAGATCCCGCGAACCCCTTGGTTTCCCGCGGGATGCGATCTACCATCATGACCCCGCTTCGCGCGGGGAGCCGGCCCGGACCGCCCGCGTGGGCCTCCGGACGCCTATCACGCCAGACCGCCCCTGCCCGTCTTCCGGGTTGGCAGGGGCACCCGGACGCTCTTCTTGAGCCTCCGGGGGCGGATCGGACCGCGAGCCCCATCGCCGGCGGGGGCCCGACGAGCCCGACCACGCCGATGCCGGGCATCCCCGGCGGAAGGAACGACATACATGGTTGACGAGACGCTGATCGCCTCCCTCGCGATCGATGACGCCGAAGCCGACGCGCTCATGGCCGAGGCCTTCGGATCCTCCGGGCAGGACACGATGGAGGGGCTCATCGGTGAGCAGACCGCCGACATGGCGCCGGGCTCGCTCATCAAGGGACGCGTGATCGGGTTCGCCGGCGACGACGTCGTCGTCGAGGTCGGGCTCAAGTCCGAGGGCCTCATCGACAAGGAAGAGTTCGGCGAGGGCATCTCCAGCCTCAAGATCGGCGACGAGATCGATGTCCTCCTCGAGACCCTCGAGGGCGATGGCGGGCTCATCAGCCTCTCCAAGCGGAAGGCCGACCGCCAGATCGCCTGGCAGAAGATCGTCGATACGACCAAGGAAGGCGACCTGGTCGAGGGCACGGTCATGCGGAAGATCAAGGGCGGCCTGCTCGTCGATATCGGCGTGCCGGTCTTCCTGCCCGCGTCGCAGGTGGACATCCGCCGCCCGCACGAGATCGGCGAGTTCATCGGGCGCAAGGTGCGTGCCGAGATCCTGAAGATCGATACCGAGCGTCGCAACATCGTGATCTCCCGCCGCAAGCTCATCGAGCACGAGCGCGAGGCGGCGAAGAAGCGTCTGCTGGAGAACGTGTCCGAGGGCGACATCGTCACGGGCACCGTCAAGAACATCGCCGACTTCGGCGCATTCGTGGACCTGGGCGGCATCGACGGGCTGCTGCACATCACCGACATGTCGTGGGGCCGCATCAACCACCCGTCCGAGATGCTCAAGATCGACGACAAGGTCGAGGTCAAGATCCTCAACATCGACCGCGAGCGCGACAAGATCGCGCTGGGTCTCAAGCAGACCGAGTCGTCGCCCTGGGAAGAGATCGAGGGCAAGTTCCCCGTCGGATCGCGCATCCGCGGCGAGGTTGTCAACATCATGTCCTACGGCGCGTTCATCCGCCTGGAAGACGGCATCGAGGGCCTGGTGCACATCTCCGAGATGTCCTGGACCCGGCGCGTCAACCACCCCTCCGAGATGCTCGAGCAGGGCCAGGAGGTGGACGTCGTCGTCCTCGAGATCGACAAGAACAAGCAGGAAATCAGCCTCGGCATGAAGCAGACCGAGGTGAACCCCTGGGAGCTCGTCAGCGAGAAGTACCCCGCGGGCACGATCATCAAGGGCGCCGTTCGCAACCTCGCGAACTACGGCGCGTTCGTGGAAATCGAGCCGGGCATCGACGGCTTGCTGCACATCTCCGACATGTCGTGGACCAAGAAGGTCACGCACCCCAACGAGCTCTACAAGAAGGGCGACGAGGTGGAGTGCGTCGTGCTCGACGTCGATCAGGAAAAGCAGCGTGTGAGCCTTGGCATCAAGCAGCTCACCGAGGACCCGTGGCTCGAAGCCATCCCCGGCGCGTACCAGCCGGGCATGGTCATCCGAGGCAAGGTCACGAAGATCACGAACTTCGGCGTCTTCGTCGAGCTCGAGGACGATCTCGAGGGCCTGCTGCACATCTCCGAGCTCGCCGACCACAAGGTCGAGAGCCCGCAGGACGTGGTCACCGCGGGCGAGGAGATCGACGTCAAGATCCTCCGCGTGGATATCTCCGATCGCAAGATCGGGCTCTCGCTCAAGCGCGCCCAGTGGGGCGACAGCTCGGGCGGCGGCGACACGGGCGGCGGCCGCGACGACTACTCCCCGCGCCCCGACATGCCCTCGCGAGGCGGCATGGGCGACCACGGCGCCATGGGCACCGACAAGATCGAGCTCTAACCCGCTCGGTCCGTCCGAATCGACCCTGACAGGGGCGGGCTCCGGCCCGCCCCTTTTCGTTGCGCCCAAACCCGAGCCGCAGGCTTCAGCCCGCGCGGTCTGGCAGGTGACGCCACGCGGGCTGAAGCCCGCGGCTCGGAGAACACGCGGGGGCCATGGTCTGAGCCGCCCTCGGCGAAGGCATGCGAACGGAGCCGTCGTTTCGCTCGGGCCACGGCGCCCAAAGCCGGGGCGGGCGGCCCCCAAAACGTCGCGAGCCCGCAACGCGCGGGCGGTGCGGGCTCGTCTGATTCGCTACCGTGGCTCGGCCGGGTGCCTCCCTCAGCACCCCGGCGAGGAGCGCCCCGCTTTGGGCGCTCGCAACCCTCAGCACAGCGCTGCGAAGCTCAACAGGGTGAGCAGCAGCAGTCGGCGGCGGAACACGGTCATGGCAAAGGTCTGCATCTTCTTGTCCTCTCTCTGTTTATACCCGGTTTCCCGGGCTCTGATCAACCCCATTCAAGTGGTGTGCCAGACCCCGAATCCGCGTTTCCAGCGCCGCGGGGCCCGCCCCGCCGCCCTTCTCGGACGTTCACCCTTCCGGTTTGTGCGGGCGCTGTCGCGTCGCGGCAACATCCGTGGTGCGGGCGCGCCTCACCTGGCCCTCGCTGCACTCGCGTTGCTCGCCTCCGGCGCCCACGCCCAGGACCTGGCGCCCCCCGGTCCGTCCGCCGCGTATCGGACGTTCGACGCCGTCGCCGGCTGCGTTCGCGACGCGGACGTGCCCGGCGACGCCCCCGCGGACCTCCCCGCCGTCCAAGCGGCGTCCGTGTCGCTCATGCTCGATGGCAAGCGCCTCGGGCGTTCCACGATCGCGACGCTCGACGCGAGCCCGGATGTCATCCGTCGCGCCGCGGCGAGCGCCGTCCGCTCCCTGGACCCGTCGCTCAGCCCCGATCAGCGGGCCCGCGTGCAGGTCTCCGTCGAGTTGGCGGGCACGCTCGTGCCCTACCACGCGGACACCATCGAGGAGCTTGCCCTCGGGCTCAGCCCCGGGCTGGAGGGCGTCGCGATCGAGCGAAACGGGCGCGTCCAAGCCGCCTTCCCCGGCGCGATGCTCACGCGCGGCATCGGCGCCGCGATCGCCACCGTCGGGCTCGTCAACGCGCTGGGCAACGACGCGCAGGACGCGCTCGCGACCCCCGAGCAGCTCCGCGAACGCGGGTACACGATCTACCGGTTCCAGTCCGTGCACCTGGGGCAGCCGACGGCGGGCGCGGGCGCCGTGTTCATCCACCGCGGCGGGCGCGCGATCGACGGCGACGAGATCAACGCCCGCACCATCACCGCCATGGGCGACGCCATGGCGAGCTACCTCATGGGTCTCCGCTGGCCCGGCGTCGAGGCGTACGGCCTGCTCGGCGCCCAGGACCCGACCACCGGGCGCTACGACCCGCCCTTCGCGAGCCCCGTCGAGCAGGCGGTCGCAGCGCTCGCGCTGCTGCGCTACGCCGAGGTGCGCGATCCGGACCCGCGGGCGTCCGCGGCGAGGCTGGCGGCGGTGGGGGTGCTCGAGAAGCTCGGCGACGTCGAGGAGGACGAGCTCAAGCCCTGGACCACGCCGCACAACGCCGCGGCCGTCGTCCTCGCGCTGGCCGAGCTCGGTGCCGACGGCGTCGCGCAGCGCCCGGCGCTCGTCGAGTTGCTCACCCAATGCCGCGCGACGCTCAACAGCTCGTACGACCCCGCGGGCGGGTACGCCGACGGGCTGCCCCAGCCCGCGTGGGGGCTCATCGCCGGCGCGCTCGTCGCGGACCACGCGCGCCTGGGGTCCGGCGCGTTCGACGCCGACGAGCTCGACGCCGCGGTGCGCCTGGTCTACCGCGACACGGGCCCGAGCTACCTCGTCGGGCAGATGCCCTGGCTCGGCTGGGCCGAGTTGGAGCTTGAGGAGATCACGGGCCGCCGCACGCCCGCGGCGCCCGCGTTGCGAGCCATGCGGCGCCTGACGTGGGACCACCAGCTCCGGACGGATGATCTGGCCCACGAGGACCGCGACCTCGCGGGCGGCGTCGTCTTCACGAGCGCCGCGACACCCCTGCCTACGTGGAACCTAACCCGCCCGCTCGCGTTCATCGCGACGATGATGGGGGACGAGACGTTCACGCGCGGGTCGCCCGTCTCGGGCGAGGTGCCGGGCGAGCTGGTGAGGCTGCTCGCGTCGCTCCGGTTCGTCCGCCAGCTGATGGCCGACGACTCGAACGCCCACATGTTCGCCCGCCCGGGCCGGTCGGCGGGGGGCGTCCGGGCGGCGCTGTGGAACCAGACGATCACGCCCGAGGCGACCGCGATGGGGCTGCTCACGGTGTGCGAGACCCTCGAGTCGATGGACGCCGTCGCCGAGCGAATGCCGGGCGCGGGCGGCGGGTGACGCAGACCGGCTCCAGGGCGTTCTGAGGCTGGTTTTTTGAGGGTCCGAGCGGGCCTTCCAGCGGGCAAAATCCGCGGTCCGAGCCTAGAATCGGCGGACTGATTTCGCCCCCGTCGGCCGGTCGTTCCGCACGCCGACGCGGGCGCCCGCGGGACCCCCCGAGTCACTCGGACGGGCCCGCCCGGAGCCCCCGCGCATGTCCGACCCGACCGACGGCGTCACGCCGCCCGATCTGCCCGAAGACCTGACGCCCGAGGGCGCGAAGCCGAGCTCGGTCGTCGAGCTCGACATCGAGCGCGAGCTCCAGGACAGCTACCTCACCTACGCCATGAGCACCATCATGGACCGGGCCCTGCCCGACGTCCGCGACGGTCTCAAGCCCTCGCAGCGGCGCATCCTCGTCGCGATGAACGACCTCGGGCTCCGCCCGGGCAAGAAGCACCTCAAGTGCGCCAAGATCGCCGGCGACACCTCGGGTAACTACCACCCGCACGGCGAATCGGTCATCTACCCGACGCTCGTCGGCATGGCGCAGAAATGGAAGATGCGCGTCCCGCTCGTCGATCCGCAGGGCAACTTCGGATCGATCGACGGCGACCCGCCCGCCGCCATGCGGTACACCGAGGCCCGCCTGCACCACGCCGCCCTCGACCTGATGGCGGACCTCAAGCTCGACACCGTCGATTTCCAGGCGAACTACGACGACCGCCTGATGGAGCCCAAGGTCCTGCCGGGCAAGTTCCCGAACCTGCTGGTGAACGGCGGCATGGGCATCGCTGTCGGCATGGCAACCAGCCTGCCTCCGCACAACCCGACGGAAGTCCTCGACGCGATCGTCCGCTATGTCGAAAACCCGGACATCACGCTGCCCGAGCTGATGACCGACGCGACCGACGACGACGGCAACCTGATCCGCAAGGGCATCGCCGGCCCCGACTTCCCGACGGCGGGCGTGATCCACGGGCGCAAGGGCATCCTCGACGCCTACGAGCACGGTCGCGGCAAGGTCACGCTGCGGGGCGTGTGCCACACGGAAGAGTCCAAGACCGGTCGTGTGAGCCTGGTGATCGATCAGATCCCCTACGCGCTCATGCAGAACACGCTCGTCGAGAAGATCGTCGAGGCGGTCAAGGACGAGCGCCTCAAGGACATCTCTGACGTCCGCAACGAGTCGGGCCGCAACGCACAGACGCGGATCGTGCTCGAATTGAAGAAGGGCGCCGACGCGAACGTGGTGGAGAACCAGCTCTACCAGCACACGCCGCTGCAGGGCACGTTCAGCATCATCAACATCGCGCTGGTGAACCGCCAGCCGCGCACGATGGGGCTCAAGGACCTCATCAAGTGCTACGCGGACCACCGCTTCGAGGTCATCCGCCGGCGCACGATGCACCTGCTGCGCGAGGCGAAGAAGAAGGCCCACGTCATCGAGGGCATGATCTTCGCTGTGTGCGACATCGACGAGGTGATCGCGCTGATCCGCTCGTCGCGCACGCGCGAGGAAGCGATCCAGAAGCTCATGGACCGCCGGTTCACGATCCCCGCCGGTCACCCGCAAGCGCCGGTGATCCCCGCGTGGTTCATGGACCGCGTCCGCGCGGGCGACGCCGACGGCGGCACGCTGCTCACCCGCGTCCAGGCCGAGACCATCGGCGGCATGCGCCTGATCCAGCTCGTCGGGCTCGAGATCGAGCGCCTCGTCAACGAGTACACAGAGCTGGTCGAGCAGATCGAGGGGTACGAGGCGATCCTCGCCGACGACCAGCTCGTCCGCGACATCATCATCGAAGACTGCGACGAGATGAAGGCCCGGTACGGCAACGACCGGCGCACCCGCATCGAGGAAGCCGCGGGCGATATCGACATGGCCGCCCTCATCGCCGAGCAGGAGATGGCCGTCACCATCTCCCACCAGGGCTACGCCAAGCGCGTGCCGCTCGAGACCTACCGCGCCCAGGGCCGCGGCGGCAAGGGCATCCGCGCGAGCGATTCCAAGGACGAGGACTTCATCGAGCACCTGTTCGTCGCGTCCACCCACGACGACCTGCTCTGCTTCACGGACACCGGGCGCGTCTTCAAGATCAAGGTCTACGAGCTGCCCGAGCTCACCCGAACGAGCAAGGGCCGGGCGATCGTCAACTACATCGATCTGAAACCCGGCGAGCGGACCTGCGCGTACCTGGCGATCAAGGACTTCGAGTCCGGCAGCCACTTCCTCACGTTCGTCTCCAAGCAGGGCATCGTGAAGCGGACGCCGCTGAAGGCGTACGCGAACGTCAACCGCTCGGGCCTGATCGCCGTGGGGCTCAAGGACGAGGACGCGCTGTTCGCCGTCCGCCTGACGACGGGCAACGATGACCTGATGCTCGTGACGTCCAACGGCATGTCGATCCGGTTCAACGAGCACGACGACCGGGGCGGCCTGCGCGACATGGGCCGCACCGCCGCGGGCGTCAAGGGCATCGACCTCGCGTCGGACGCCGAGATCGTCGGCGTCGTCCGCGTGCCCATGAACGTGGACCCCGACGACGCCGCGATCACGCACACGGACCCCGAAGCGATCGAGCGCGGCTTGAGCCTGCTCACCATCTGCTCCAACGGGTACGGCAAGCGCACCAGCGTGGACGAATACCGCGTCCAGCCCGAGTCGGGCCCGATGCGATCGCAGTCCCGCGGCGGCAAGGGACGCGCCGACATCAAGACCACCGCGCGCAACGGCCCGTCCGCCGTCGCGATCGGCGTCTACGACGACGACGACGTCGTGGTCATCTCGCGCGGCGGGCAGCTCGTGCGGATGGCCGCCGACTCCATCTCACGCATCGGGCGCGGCACGCAGGGCGTCCGCGTTGTGGGGCTCAAGGACGGCGACAACGTCGTCTCCGCCGCCCGCGTCGAGGAATCCGACGCCGAGGAGGGCGGCCCCGCGGACCCGGAGGCGGCCGAGTAAGCTGGAGTTCCCATGGCGATCGAATGGTCCGACGACATCCTGCTCGCCCAACTCGCCGACGAGCCCGCGCTCTCCGACGAGCTCGGGCTGATCGGCGACCGCCTCGCCGAATCCGACGACAAGCCCCACGCCGTCCTCGACTTCCGCGGCGTGTCCTACATCAACTCGTCGAACATCGCCCAGCTCCTGCGCCTCCGCAAGATCCTGGGCGAGGGCGACCGCCAACTCCGCATCTGCGGCGTGTCCGACGAGGTCTGGTCCGTCCTCATGGTCACGGGGCTCGACAAGGTCTTCCACTTCGCGCCCGACACCATGACCGCCCTCGCGTCGATCCAGATCGAGGGCGGCGCCTGACGGCGTCCGTCGGGGGCGTGTCGGCCGATCACGCGGCCTGCGACACCGATCCCGTGGTGGTCGCTTCGGACGCCCGAGCGCTCGGGCCCACAAACAACGCCGTGACGTCGTCCGCCTGGTGCAGCGAACCGGCCTGGGCATCCAGATCCGCCTCGAGCGCCCGCACCGCGTCGTGCAGGCCGGTCTTGCCCGAGCTGGCGATGTGCAGCTTCTCGAGGTAGGTCAGCGTCGGCAGGCGCACGTCGTCGCGCGTCTGCGACGGGTCGGGGAACGCCGTCTCGAACCCATCGGAGAAGATCACAAGCACGTCGCCCGGGCCCATCGTGAACTCGACCATCGGGAACTCTGCCTCGGGGAACACGCCCAGCAGCGGGCCCTCCGTCTCAACGCGCTCGACCACCCCGCCGCGCGACAGAATCGGCGGCGGGTGCCCGGCGCCCGCGAGCTGGACCGAGTTCGTCCGCGAATCAAAGACGCCGCACACCGCCGTCGCGAACCGGCTGCGGTCCGTCAGACGCTCGGTCATCTCGTAGTTGAGGATCTCGAGCGTCTCGGTGGGCGTGAGCACGCGCCTGTCCGCCCCGACGCCCTCGGTCGTCTTGAACGCCCGGCTGATCACGAGCGTCAGCAGCGCCGCCGGCACGCCGTGCCCCACGGCGTCCGCGATGAAGAAGCTCGTCCGGTGCTCGTCGATCTGCACGACGTCGTAAATATCGCCCGAGACGTACCCCGCGGGCCGAAACACAACGCCCACGTCGAGCCCGGTGCCCTCCGGCAGCTTCTTCGGGAGGAACTCCTGCTGCACGCTCGCGGCGAGCTGCATCTCGTCCTGCCAGCGGTTCACCTGCCCCTGCACACCCCCGAGCGACGCCTGCATGAGTCGCACCTCGCCGCTCAGCCGGCGCACGACCGCCTGCCGCCGCGCGATCGCGCTGAGCGCGGACGCCAGGTATCCCGCGTCCGCGCTGACCGGTTCGACGAGCAGCCCGTCCGTCTCCGCGGGCACGATGCCGTCCGCCTCGCTGTCGTACAGCACGAGCGCCGGGCACAGGACGGTCCCGAGCACGTCGGCGAGCCGGTAGACGTTCCCGCTGGGCTCGGCGGCGCCGAGCACGACGAGCACCACGTCCGCGCCGCCGATCGTCTGCTTCGGCTCATCGAGCAGCTCGGACACGATCGCGTGCTTGGTGGTGGGGGCGCGGAGATGGTCCGGCCAGGCGTCGAGGATCCGCGCCACGGCCCGCTCGCACCGATCGGCGTCGAGCTGGTCCGAGCGGACCACCGCGATCGCCGGTTCGAAGATCGGATGACTCACGCGCAGCCCTTGGTCGTTCTCGGACGCGTCGGCTTCCGTGACGACGCCGGGTCTGCTATCGACGCCCCGCGCACGCGCCTTCAGGCCCGCCCGCGTTCGCCCGCTTGCCCAGCCCGCACTTACCGCAGGTACGACTTCAGCCGGTCCGGGTCGATGTCCACATGATCGCCTCGGCTCAGGTCCAGCGTCTCGAGCGTCCCGCCCGCGAGCTCGATCACGAACTGCGAATTGAACCGGCTCGAGTACGTCGGCAGGCGGCGGTGGTAGGGCAGGTTCAGATAATCACCCACCTCGCCCTCCCCCTCGCCGCGCGGGGGCTCCATCGGCATGTGGTGCATCGCCGTGATGTTGCCCGCGGCGTCCAGGAAGATCACGTCGATGTCCGTCAGGCAGTCCCGCATGACGAACCGCCGAAGCTGCGCGTCCGGGAACACGAAGATCATCCCGCCGTCCGGGTCGATCGACTCGCGCATCGCGAGCCCCTTGGTCCGCGTCGCGTCGTCGGCGGCGATCTCGAGGGCGAATTCGCGCCCGTCCAGCGTCACCAGCGCCTTGCCCTCGGGCCAGGGGACCTGCTTCTCGTCGCACCCGGGCGCCGCGGCGCACGCCGACAGGCACAGCAGGCCGAGCACCACGAGCATCATCCGCGTCATCCGGTCAGCCACGCGTCGTCCTCCCGTCCGAACACCACGTCGGTTCGGGGCATCCTATTCAGATCGAGCCGGCTCTGGAACTCCGCGAGATCCATCGGCGACCGCTCCGCCGTGATCCCGCACCAGGACGCGCAGAGCCCGATGATCCGTGACGCCTCCACGCCCTGCGCGCGGTAGGTGTCGATGCGCGTGTCACCGTGGCGCTTCGCGAGCCGCCTGCCGTCCACCCCGCGCACGAGGGGCAGGTGCCAGCACGCCGGCTCGGGCGCGAGCCCGAGCGCGCGGTACAGCAGCAGCTGCCGCCCGGCGGAATCGATCAGGTCGTCCCCGCGCACGATCTGCGTCACGCCCGCCGCGGCGTCGTCCACGACCACCGCGAGCTGGTACGCCGCGCTCCCGCGCTTCGTCCAGACGACGAAGTCGCCCACGCCCGCGCCCGGATCGACGCGTTGCGGCCCGGCGAACCGATCCTCGAACGACACCGCGCCGGGGTCAACGAGAAAGCGCCAGTTCGTGCTCGGGTCGTCGAACGCGCGCGGGCCGAGGCCCGCCGGGCGCAGCTCGGGCGGGAAGCGTTGCTCGCGTTCGCCCTCGTGCGGGGCGGACGCCGCCGCCTCGATCTCCGAGCGCGTGAGCTCGCACGGGTAGACGCGTCCCGCGCGCGCGAGCGACTCCATCGCCGCGGCGTGCGCGTCGGCGTGGTCGCTCTGGATGACCGCGTCGCCGTCCCAATCGAGCCCGAGCCACGCGAGCGTCTCGAGCGTCCGCCCGATCACGCCCGGCTTGACGCGCGGCGTGTCGAGATCCTCGACGCGCATCGCGACACGCCACCCCTTCGATCGGGCGAGGGCCCAGTTCACAAGGAAGGTGCGGGCGTTGCCCAGGTGCAGCGCCCCCGTGGGCGAGGGGGCCAGCCGCGTGACTTGGGGGTTGTTCCGGGGGCGCGTAACCGCCGCGTCACCCCCGGATTGCGCCGATTCGTGGTTCTCGCCGACAGCCATCGACCCGGAGCGTACACTGCGCTTCGCACGGAGGGGGCGTCGCTGTTCGATGCCCGACGGAGTCGAGGATGGCCATCAAGCTTTCGGAAAACGAAGTCGCCAAGCAGCTGGAGAGCGCCCCGGACTGGTCGGAGGTCTCGGGCGAGATTCAGCGGACGTTCCAGTTCGACGATTTCAAGCAGGCGATGGCGTTCGTGAACAGGGTCGCCGACTACGCCGAGCGCGTGCAGCACCACCCGGACATCATGATCCGCTACAACAAGGTCACGCTGTCGGTCAGCACGCACGATGCCGGCGGCATCACAGCGCAGGACTTCGAACTCGCCGATTACTGTGACGGGCTCGCCGACGCCGGCTGAACCGATCAGTAGATTTCGTTGAAACCCGCGTTCAGCGCGGTCAGCACGCGCAGGATGTCGTCGTCCGTGAGTTCTCGCCCGGGCTCAAAGAGCTGAAAGAACCCCGGCGCGTCCCCGAGTTGGATGGCGCGAACGAATATCGCGAGCGCTTCGACCTGTCCCTGTTCTGTCCACTCGTGATGGTCCGCGAGGGGTTCAACGGTGCCGGATGCATGAGCCCGGCGGATGCCACCCTCGAGATCGCTCAGGTACGCGATGATGCGTTCCTCGACCGCGGTCGGGTCGCGCTCGCTCGCGCCGTGCTGGATCCAGGGCGAGATATCGAGCGTGAAGTGCAGCAACGGTTCTTCGACCGGGTGCGCGTAGTTGTATGAGCCGTCGTTGATGCCGTCTTGCACGAGGTCGCCGTCCGCGTCGTACACGGCTTCACGGTGCCCGTCCTCGTGCAGGTAGACGGTGTTCCCGCTCTGTCCCTGCAGCTGGTGGATGTACGACTCGGTAGTGTGCGCGAGCACCTCGTAGATGATCGCCTGGTGCGCCAACGAAACCTCGCGTGATTCGATTCGTTCGATCTCGGGCCCGAGCTTGAACTCGAACCGCGCGGCCATGCTGGCAGCCACCTGTATGCGCGAGCGATCGTCGTTTGGCGGCGCGGGATGCTTCGGCGCCTCCTGTGCCGGAGGGTTCGGCGCCGGCTCCTCTTGCTTGCACGCGCTGCTCAGGCAAAGAGCTGTGATGAGTATCCCCGCTCGAAGGTAGTGCATGAGCCCAGTATACGGACACGCCCGTCGGAGAGCGTCATTTCAGCTCGACGGTCCAGTACGCCTCGTCGAGGAACGCCTTCCACGACGCGTACTTCTCGTGCCCCAGCTTGAGCGAGATGAGCGGGTTGCGCTTTGGGCGCACCGGCTTGTGCACCAGCTTCATGTGCGCTTGCGTCGGCGTCCGCCCGCCCTTGCGAGCGTTGCAACGCACGCAGGCGCACACCAGGTTCTCCCAGGTGTCGGGCCCGCCCTGCGAGCGCGGCACGACGTGGTCGATCGAGAGCTCGCTCGTCGGGAACAGGTTGCCGCAGTACTGGCAGCGGTTGCGGTCGCGGGCGAACAGGTTCCGCCGGTTGAGCTTCACGCCCTGCGTGGGAAGCCGGTCGTACCCGAGCAGGCGGATGATCCGGGGCACCGCGATGTCCAGCCGGACGGTCCGCACCCAGTCGTGCTTCTCGGGCTCGAACTCCTTGCGGAGCTCGGAGATCTCCGTCCAGGTCTCGAAGTCGTAGTTGGCGTAGGTGCCCTCATCGGCGTGGATGACCTCCGCGGCTTCGCGCGCGAGCAGCCCGAACGCGTGCTTGGCGCTGATCACCCGCACCGCGACGTACAGCTTGTTGAGCACGAGGACCTTGGCGTTGAGCCCATCGCCCAGCCCGGCGTCCAACGCGGCGGGCGCGGGCACGGACCCGGAGACCGCGTAGGCGATCGATTGACCGCACTCGGCTGTCATGCTCGGGTTGATTCCGGACGAAGCGTTCGCGGCCGGGTCAAGCCGGCGCGACGCCCCGCCCGCTCGTGGCGCGGGCTCGGCGGTCGCTTTCGCCGATGTTCTGGATTTCCGAACGCGCCTGGACATCGCCTTGGTTCTATCAGCTTTTGGGCGATGTTTCAATAGCGAGACCACCCCCGACCGTCGCGCAACCCGTTTCTTGACCGAATCTTGGCGTTTCTTCTCGGCGGCGGTCCCGAACGGTCCCGCCCTCAGTGCCGGAAGTGCCGCCGGTGGGTCAGCAGGCACGTCACGCCGCGCGCGTCGCACAGGTCGAACGTCTCGCGGTCCCGCTTCGACCCGCCCGGGTGGACGAGCATCCGGGCGCCGGCGTCGATGAGCACGCGCGGGCCGTCGTCGAAGGGGAAGAAGGCGTCGGACGCCGCGATGGAACCGCGGGCGTGCTCGCCCGCTTTCTCGACCGCGAGCCGGCACGACGCGACGCGGTCCATCTGCCCCGCGCCCGCGCCGAACAGGCGCACCCCCTCGCCGTCGCGCCCGCCCAGGCAGACCGCGTTGGACGACAGCGCCCGCACGACGCACATCAACGCCCGCGCGGCGGCGACGTCCTCGTCGGTCGGCGCCGGGCCCGCGGCGTGCGTCCAGGTCGCGGTGTCCGGCAGCTCGTCGTCGGCCCGCTGCACGAGCATCCCGCCCGGGATCGACTTGACCGTGCGCGCCCCGACGACGCGCGGCGCATCACCCACCGCGAGCAGGCGGCAGTTCTTCCAGCGCTCACTGAGCGTGCTGGTCGCGTCGCCCTCGAACGCGGGCGCGATGACGACCTCGAAGAAGCTGCCCTCGCCCGCGATGCGGGCGGCGGTGTCGGCGTCGATCGGGGCGCTGACCGCGAGGATCCCGCCGTACGCCGCGACCGGGTCGCCCGCCATCGCGAGCTGCACCGCTTCCGGGACGCTCGATGCGCTCGCGGCCCCGCAGGGGTTCGTGTGCTTGACGACCACCGCGCCCGCGGGCGACATCTCGCCGAGCTGGAGCGCCAGCTCGAGCGCGGCGGCGGCGTCGGCGAGGTTGTTGTAGCTCAGCTGCTTGCCCGCGAGCTGCTCGCCCGAAAGCACGCTGGGCCCGGTGAACGCCGGGTCGCGGTACGCCGCCCCGGGCTGGTGGGGGTTCTCGGCGTAGCGCAGCTCGCCGCCCCGGATTCCCGAGATCGAGAGGCGCGGGGGCGTGTCGTCATCGCGCCCGAGCCAGCCGGCGATCGCCGCGTCGTACGCCGCCGTCCGCGCGAACGCCTCGACCGCCAGCGCCCGGCGCACTGGGCGCGAGGTCCGCCCGTCGTTCTCTCGCAGGTCCTCGATCACGCGGGCGTACTGCGCGGGCTCGGTGACGATGGCGACGGCGTCGTGGTTCTTCGCCGCCGAGCGCACCATCGCGGGCCCGCCGATGTCGATCTGCTCGACGGCCTCGGGCTCGGTCACGCCCGCGCGGGCGACGGTCGCTTCGAACGGGTACAGGTTCACGCAGACGAGGTCGATGGGCTCGATCGCGTGCTCGCGCATCGCGGACTCGTGGTCGGCGTCGCCGCGCACGCCGAGGATGCCGCCGTGCACCTTCGGGTGCAGCGTCTTCACGCGCCCCGAGAGCATCTCGGGAAAGCCGGTGACCTCGGACACGTCGCGGACGTCGAGCCCGGCGTCGCGGAGCGCCGCCGCCGTCCCGCCCGTTGAGATCAGCTCGACGCCGAGCCCCGCGAGCGTGCGCGCGAACTCGACGAGCCCCGATTTGTCCGAGACCGAGAGGAGCGCCCGGCGGACCCGGACGAGCTCGTTCGTGCCGGGCCCCGTCCCGCTCATCGCGGGGAGAACCGCAGGATCTTGCCCGTCCCCGCGACGGCGTACAGGTTGCCGTCCACGAACCGGTCGGTCCGCAAGCCCCGCACGCCGGGCAGCTCGACGCTCGTGACGACGTCGCCGAATTCCGGGTCCACGGTGCTCGCGGTGCGCCCGTCCCACGTGACGAGCAGCCCGTCGCGCATCCCGACGACCCAGGCGTTGCCCAGCTCGGGCAGCGACCAGAGGGGCTCGCCGTTGTCGCCGTTGAGCGCGACCAACCCGTCGGCGACCGACGAGTAGTAGATCACGTTCTGCCAGTAGACCGGCTGCGTGCGCAGCGGGCGGCTCGTCCGATGCCGCCACAGGCGCTCGCCCGTGGACGCGTCGAAGGCGTAGACGCTCTGGTCCTCGCTCGCGATGAACAGGCGGTAGCCGTCCGTGATCGGGTCGTTGGCGAGCCCGCCCGAGATCCGCTGGCGGCCCTTGGCCCGACCGGTCAGCACGTCGAGGAACACCACGTCGCCCACCTGCGAGACGAACGCGACGTCGCGATCGTCGATTCGGATGGGCTCGGCCTGGATGGGCCCGTTGAGGGCATACTTCCAGACGTCCACGCCGAACGACCTGTTGTACGCGAGCACCTCGCCCGCGCTGGTGCCGAAGATCGCGAGGTTGTCGATGATCACGGGCGGCGTGTTCACGACGTTCGTCAGCGCCCGGCGGTCCAGCAGGTTGCCCGTGTTGATGTCGATCTCGAACAGATCCGTCTCGGTGGTCGAGAACAGCGAGTCGTCCACCCGCACGTTCCCGACGAGCCGGCTGGCGCGCCCGGGCAGGTCCGCCGACCACAGGAGAGCGCCCGAGCGCGGGTCGAGCACCGAGATCACGGACCCGGACTCCTGCGCGACGATCCGGTCGTGGTAGGCGTCCACGAACTCGAGCACGCCGCCCCGGCTGAGCACGGGCGTGCCCGCCCAGTCCCAGCGATAGCCCAGGCTGTTCCACGAGCTGTGGACGACATCGAACCCGTCCAGGCGCGTGACGCCCGCCGGTGGCGGGGTCTCGACGGGCGGCGTCTCCATGGGCGTGGCGCGGGGGGCGGGGACCTCCCGCGGGCCCGAATCCGCCGTCTCGGTCGTCTCGCACGCCGTCAGAAGCAGCATGCTGGAAGCTCCGAGGAGGCCCATCGCTCGCAGGGTTCGTCTTGACATCACGGTCCTTCGCATGGAGGGATGGGGTCGGGCTGGTGGGCTCGTGCCCGGAGCGGAAGTCTCGCACCCCGCCGAGCCCCCGTCAACCCGGCCCGGAATCCGGACGGGAGGCTTGATCCGGGGCGTCGGTCGGCCATGAGTTGCCGGTGTTCACCGGGCTCGTCCAGGCTGTCGGCTCCGTCGCAAGCATCGATCCGTCGCCCGCGGGCGTTCGGATCCGCATCGACCCGGGCGAATGGGCCCACACGCCCGATGTCGGCGAGTCGATCGCCGTCTCCGGGTGCTGCCTGACGCTCGCCGAGCCCGCGGGCGACACCCTCGCGTTCGACGCCATCCCCGAGACGCTCGCCAAGACGACCCTGGGCGATCTCAAGCCCGGCGACCCCGTGAACCTCGAGCACGCGATGCGGGCCGACGCGTTGGTGGGGGGGCACTTCGTCCAGGGGCACGTGGACGGCGTGGGCGAGGTGATCGCCGTCGAGACCGAGGGCGAATGGCGCGTCCGCGTCCGCCCGCCGGCGGAGCTCATGCGGTTCGTCGCCCCCAAGGGCTCGGTGACGATCGCGGGCGTCTCGCTGACGGTGGCGGCGTTGGATGCGGCCGCGGGCTGGTTCGAGGTCGCGCTCATCCCGACGACGCTCGAACTCACGACGCTCGACGCGCTCGCGCCGGGCGACCGGGTGAATCTCGAGATGGACATGATCGCCAAGACGGTCGTGCATCATCTGGATCACTACGCGAACCGGTGAGCGATCCGAGCCGCGGGCGTGAGCACGCGGAGATTCCCTGCGCGCACGAATCTGGTCCGCGTGCTCACGCCCGCGGCTCGGAAAGACGCGCGATCCTGCCCGTGTCGGTACCCTGCCCCCATGCGTGTCGTCGGCATCGACCCGGGCTTGCGGATCACGGGCTACGCCTGCGTGCACGGCGACCCGTGGCGACCCGCGATCGCCGAGGCGGGCGTCTTCCGTCTGGACAAGGCCGCGAAGACCGCCGATACCGCCGAGTCCGTCTCCGCCCGGCTCGTCGAACTGGAGCGCGACGTGACCGACCTGATCGCGCGCACGAAGCCGGACCTCGTCGCCGTCGAAGCGATGTTCTCGAATCCCAAGCACCCGGCGACCGTCATCAAAATGGCGCACGGGCGCGGCGTTGTGCTGCTCGCGATCCGCAAGGCGGGCGTCCCCCTGCTCGAGCTCCGCCCGGCGGAGGTGAAGAAGTCCCTCACCGGCTCGGGGCAGGCGACCAAGGAACAGATGCAGCTGAGCGTACAGCGGTTCTTCAGGCTCGCCGACCCGCCCAAGCCCGCGGACGTCGCCGACGCGCTCGCGATCGCGGTGACCGGACTGCAACGCTCAGCGATCCGGGTCTGAACTGAGCCGCGGGCGTGAGCACGCGGCTCGGAATCGCCGGGCGGTCCCCTCCCTCTCCCCGCCGGGGAGAGGGCCGGGGTGAGGGGCTTCGCGTGCTTGCGGTCCTACTTCTTCGTCTTCTTCTTCCCGCGCTTCTTCGCCTTCTTCTTGACCTTCGTCACGGCCTTGGCGCGTTTGGACCGCAGCGTCGCCAGTTCCTCAATCGCCCCGGCGAGCCCTTGATCTCGTTCGATGGCGCGCAGGGTCTTGCGGAGCTTGTGCTGCCAGTTCGGGTGCTGGTCCGTCGTGCCCGGCATGTTCTGCATGCGGGTCTCGCCCCAGAGGTCCTCGATGTTGACGAGCACCAGCTCGGCCTCGCTCGCGGCGAGGTACCGGTTGAGCCCGAGCGCAAGGTCCGTGATGTCCGCCTCGCCGCGCCCGTCGAGGAAGCCGTTGTCGCGGAGGAAGTCGGTGACCGGCTTGCGGGTCTTCTTCCGCCACGCCCGGTCGCCGGGGACCTTATCCTTGTGGTAGACGCCCGCGCGGACGCGCTTGTTGAGGTCCGTCCCCGCGAAGTGGGTCGCGAGCATCGGCATGTCGTGCGTGTTGAGGCTGGCGACGCAGTTGTCGGCGACCGGGCCGAAGGCGCGCTTGGGGTCGTCCGAGAACGTGTTCTGCCCGACGTGCATCTTGCCGACGCGGTGCTTGGTCATCGCGCGTTCGATCTCGACGGGCACGGTGCCGAGGTTCTCGCCGAACAGGCGGCACTTGTTGCGGTGGCTCTCGACGCTCAGGACGGCGAAGAGCTCCTCGGCCCGGTAGCGGATGTAGCACCCGTCGGTCGCGGGCAGCCCGGGCGGGACGATGTACAGCCGGTGCATCGCCATCACGTGGTCGAGGCGCAGGACGTTGCAGATGCGCATCTGGGCGCGCAGCGAGTCGATGAAGTAGCGGTACCCCTGCTCGCGCGCGCGGTCGGGGTGCATCGGGGGGAAGCCCCAGTCCTGCCCGCTCGTGTAGGTCGGGTCGGGCGGGGAGCCGACGTTCGTGCCCGCGACGAACAGGCCTTGCTCGTCCCAGGTGTCGAAGCCGTCGGGGTGGGCGCCGACGGCGAGGTCGAGGTAGAGCCCGCCGTGGGCGCGCCCGAGTGAGTCGTTGAGCTGCCCGAGCGCCTGCGTCATCGCGTGCTGGGCCCACAGGTGCGTTCGGCGGGCCCGCCCGTCGTAATCACCCTTCCGCAGCGTGCCCGAACGCATCCGCTTGGGCCAACGCGTCCAGGGCTCGGCCCGCGCCTCGCACGTTGCTCGGAACCGGGCGTACCGCTCGGCCCGCGGGTTGTCGCGGAGGAAGGCCTCGAACGCGTAGCTCTCGGCGGCGTCGGAGGCGAAGAACGCGTCGGCCAATTCGTCGAATATGGGGCGCAGCAGGTCGTACGACGCGCGGTAGTCCACGCGGTCCTTCTGCGCGCGCAACGCCGCGGCGGCGCGCTCGAAGGCGGGCGAAGCGAGCCGGCGCCGGGCCTTGGGCGCGTGGGCGAGCTCGGGCTGGGTGCGCGGGTCGAGGAAGACCTCGTTGAAGAACAGGCGCGTGACGGGCGAGTACGGGCTGGTGGTGAAGAGGGCGGAGTCCTCCATGAAGCAGGCGAGCAGGGGGAGGGTGCCGACGACGGGCGCGCCGCGCATCGCCGCCCACGAGCCGAGGCGGGCGAGGTCGGTCAGGTTGCCGACGCCCGCGTTGTCGTCGGAGCGGAGCGCGTAGGTGGGGCAGAAGACGCCCAGGCGCCGATCGCCCTCCTGGTATGACACCCGCGGCGCGCTGATGACGGTCGCTTCATACGTCTCGCCGGCGTGCTCGAGGGTGAGCGCGTGGTAGCCCGTCGGCAGGCGCTCGTCGGGCGCGAGCGGGACGAGGGCGACGTGGGCGGTCTCCCCGTCGGGGTCGCGGGTCGGTTTGACCTCCAGGTCGGCGGCCTTGACCGAGCGCTCGAGGGTGTCGCCCGATTCGAGCGCGAGGCTCGTGCGCACGCGGCCGGTGGTCCTGGGCGGGCCCGAGCGCGTCGTCGGCAGGCGCAGGCGGGCGGTGGCGTTCCGCCCGTTCCAGGCGATCGCGACGGGGTCGAGCCGGCGGGCTCGGCGGTCGGCGAGCAGGGCGGCGAGGGCGTCGTCGGCGCCGTCGGGTGAAGCGATCGGGCGCCCCAGCGCGTCGATCATCGCGACGAGGGCATCGTCGGAGGCGGGGGTCTTGCCGGTCAGCCCGGACTGGTACGTGGTCTGGACGCCGACGGCTTTCGCGAGGCGCTCCAGGGCGCGCCGGGTGGTGGTGGTCGCGGGCATGGGGTCTCCTCGGGCCGGGATGCTACCGCCGCGCGCCCGGGCGTGGGCGATACCCTTGGGGCATGGCGGACGAGCACAAACCGGTCAGCGCCCAGGTGCTGATCGTCGAAGACGAGCCGGACCACGCGGACGTGATGAGCGAGGCGCTGCGGCGGCCCGGGCACGTCTGCACGATCGTCGGCGGGGTCGCCGAGGCGTTCGAGGAGCTGCGCGGCGGGACCTTCGACGTGATCGTGACGGACCTGCGGATGCCCGAGTCCTCGGGCGTCGAGGGGACCGGGCCCGACGGCGCCGACGCGGGGCTGATCGTGCTCAGCGCGGCGAAGGAGCTCCAGCCCCAGGCGGAAGTGCTCATGGTGACGGCGCACGGCGACGTCGCGACGGCGCGGACCGCGTTCAAGCACGGGGCGTACGACTTCGTGGAGAAGCCGCTCGATCTCGCGGTCTTCCGCGAGGTGGTCAACCGGGCGGCCGAGGCGGTGCTGCTGCGCCACGAGTCCGACGGGCTCGACGGGCTGGTGCAGCACGACGGGTTCGAGGGGATCGTCGCGGGGTCCGAGCCGATGCGCAAGATCCTGCGCACGGTGAAGGCGGTCTCGGCGAGCACGATCCCTGTCCTGATCACCGGGCAGAGCGGGACGGGCAAGGAGTTGATCGCGGAGGCGGTGCACAGGAACTCGCCGCGGTCGTCCAAGCGGTTCGTGGCGTTCAACTGTGCGGGGCAGGCGGAGAGCCTGCTCGAGGACCAGCTGTTCGGGCACGTCAAGGGGGCGTTCACGGGCGCGGACGCGGACCGGGAGGGCGTGTTCGAGTACGCGAACGGGGGCACGCTGTTCCTGGATGAGATCGGGGACATGCCGCTGACGATGCAGGCGAAGCTGCTGCGCGTGCTCGAATCGGGCGAGGTGGTGCGCGTGGGGTCGAACGACCCCCGTTCCACGGACGTACGGTTCGTGAGCGCGACGAACAGGGACCTGAAGAAGATGGTGGCGGAGGGGACGTTCCGAGAGGATCTGTACTTCCGGATCAACGGGAGTCATATTCACCTGCCGCCGTTGAGCGAGCGGCGCGACGATATCCCGCGGATCGTGCGGCACGCCGTGGCGCGGTTCGCGGGCGAGCTGATGGCGGGGCATCCCCCGCCGAGCGTGACGGAGGCGGCGATGATGCGCCTCGCCGGGTACGCCTGGCCCGGGAACGTCCGGCAACTGATGAACGTTGTGCAGAACATGCTGGTCACGGCGATCGGGGAAACCGATGACCTGTCCCGGGTGGTGCTCGACGTGACCCACATCCCCGAAGACGTGCGGGCGCAAGAACATGACGAGGACGTTGACGGCGGCGGGGGGTCGCTGGCCGGGGCGAGCCTGGAGCAACTCGAGAAGCGGGCGATCCGGGAAACCCTGCGTCTGACGGGCGGGAACCGCGAGCGGGCGGCGAAGATGCTGGGGATCGGGGAGCGGACGCTGTACCGGAAGCTCAAGGAGTACGGCTTGCGCTGAGTCGGGGAGCCGGAACCATGAAAGCTGGAGAGTCCGCGGGCGGGAGTGAACCCGCCCGGATGAGGGGCCGATGAGAAAGCTCCTTCAGGCGCGGAGATCAGCCTGCGGGATCGGTTCCGGCTTCGTCTCCGAGGGCTGCGGATTCATGGCACAGACCCCGAAGTACACGATCGAGAAGGTGGTGGACTGCCCCCGGTTGCCCACGCTGCCGCAGGTGGCGATCGAGGTGCTGGAGCTGACCGCGAACCCGAACGTCGGGATGGCGGACCTGTCGAAGGTGGTGCAGAAGGACCCGGCGTTGTCGGCGCGGGTGCTCAAGACGATCAACTCGAGCTTCTACGGGCTGAGCTCGCCGTGCGGGAGCATCGACCGGGCGATGGCGTACCTCGGCATGAACACCGTCAAGGCGTTGGTGCTGGGCTTCAGCCTGATCGAGTCGTTCAAAGGCGTTGGCGAGACGTTTGACCTGAGCACGGTGTGGCGCCGGGCGCTGTTCTCGGCGACGAGCGCGAAGATCATCGGCGACCAGCTGCCCGAGATCGACAGCGACGAGGCCTTTACGGTCGGGCTGTTTCAGGACATCGGCGCGATCGCCATGCTGGTGCAAATGAAGTCGGCGTATGCGGCGGTGGTCGCGGATATCCCGCACGACGAGCACGCACGGGCGGAACGCGACCACTTCGGGTTCACGCACGCGCAGGTGGGGTCGGTGCTCGCCGAGCGGTGGAAGTTCCCCGAATCGATCGCGCAGTGCGTGCGTTGGCACCACGACCCGGAGCGCGTCTCAACGCACTACGTCCAGGAAGCCCGCCTCGCGAACCTGAGCATGATGTGCGCCGAGGCGCTGCGCGAGGACGCGCAGCCGGAGGACATGCGCGAGGTGCTCGTGCGGGCCCGTCGCTGGTTTGGCGCCGGTATGCCCGAGTCGGGGGCGTTCGAGGCGATCGCCGCCCAGGCGCCGGTGCTGGCGAAGTTTTTCGGGCAGAAGATCGAGAACATCCCGGACACGCGCGACCTGATGGAGCGTGCCCAGGAGCAGAGCATCGAGCACCAGCTCCACATGGAGCGTGAGAAGTCGCAGATCCAGGAGGAGGCGACGCGCGACGGGCTCACAGGCGCTTTCAATCGAAAGAAGTTTGATTCGGAGTTGCACCGCTGGTTCGAATCGTGGCAGGACACGGGCACGCCGCTGGCGGTGCTGTTCTACGACGCGGACCGGTTCAAGAGCGTGAACGACACGCACGGGCACGCCGCGGGCGACGCGGTGCTCGTTGATCTCGCGCGGGTCACGCGCGACGTGATCCGCGACAAGGGCGACGTGTTCCGGTACGGCGGTGAGGAGTTCGCGGTCATCCTGCCCAATATCGGGCGCCACGACGCGGAGGCGCTCGCCGAGCGCCTCCGCGAGGCGATCGAGCAGCACAGCGTGGATGTGTCGGGCCTGGACTGCGGGACAGACACGCTGGGCGTGACGGTGAGCATCGGGGTCTCGGCGACGGACTGCGCGGAGAAGGACCGGGTCGATTCGGCTGAGCGTCTGTTGCAGGAGGCGGACCGGGCGGTGTACGTCGCGAAGGAGAGCGGCCGCAACGCGGTGCGTGTGTGGGGTCACCTGCGCAATGCCGACGACATCGAAGACGCCGTCGAGACGATCAATGAGGGCGAGCAGACGCCGAGGGCGGGCGTGCCGGAGGATCTGGTCGTGTGGCTGGTCGAGGACGACGCGCTCGCGGCGGTGCTTCTGCGCACGATGTTGCAGAACCGGCGCGGGGTCACGGTCGAGTGGTTCCGCACGCTCGAGGGTGTGAGCAAGGCGAGCCAAGAGGTCCTGAAGGGGACGCGCCCGCGGCCGGGCGTCGTTCTTACGGATCACGCCCTGGACGGGGGCACAGGCTTCGACCTGGTGTCGATCGTCCAGACGTCGGGGTCGATGTCGGACGTCCCAGTCGTGGTCTGCACGGCGACGGCGGACGCGGACACCCGCGATCGCTATCTCAACGGTGGCGCGAGCGCGTTCGTCACGAAAGAGCAAATCGCCCGAGAGATGAACAGGTGGGTCTCGCGGATCATCGAGCTGGGAACACAGCCCCGCGCCGCCGCGGCGTGATCACCAGTCGAGCGTGCCCCGCCAGGCGCGGGTGAGCTCGTCGACGGATAGCGAGACCTGATCGTTCCCGGCGGCGCACTCGAGCCTGCCAGAGTTGGTGACCTGTCCGACGCGGGTCCAGCCGCCGCCGCGCTCGCTCATGAGCGCGATGAAGTCGTTCTCGTGCTCGCGGTGGACTTCGACGATGTAGCAGCTCGGGCGTTCGCTCCACAGCCGCGCGGGGGGGGCGATGTCCGCCCACTCGACGCCGATCGGGTGATCGTCGCGGTGCCCGGCGATGAGCATCTCGGAGATCGCGACGAGGGGCCCGCCGTCGGATGAATCGTGGCACGACGCGACGAGCCCGAGGCGGATGGCTTCCGCGATGGCGCGTGCTTGGCGCGGGCCGTCCTCGGGCTGGACCTCGGGCGCGCGCTCGTCGGCGCCAACGGGCATGCCAAACGCGCGCGCGTAATGCGACCCGCCGAGCCGGGCGCTCATGAGCGGCTCGGGCTTCCACGCCTCGATCACGAACAGCGGGTTGCCGGGGCGCTTCAGGTCGCTCGTCACGCACTTCGCGATGTCGTCCACGATCCCGATGCCCGAGATCAGCAGCGTCGGAGGGATTTCGATGGTCCTGCCGTCGTCGGTCGTGAACTGGTTGTTCAGCGAGTCTTTGCCCGAGACGAACGGCGTGCGGTACGCCATCGCGCCGTCGTAGCACCCCTCGGCCGCGCGCACCAGCGACGCGAGGTTCTCCGGCTTCTTGCAGCTTGGCCAGCAGAAGTTGTCCAGGATCGCGATCCGCTCCGGGTCCGCACCGACGCACACAAGGTTGCGCACGCACTCGTCGACCGCGGCGAGGGCCATCTGGTACGGGTCGTCTTCGAGCCCGGTCGCGAGCCCGCACGCGATCGCGAGTCCGCGGCCGGTGCCCGGCACGGGCTCGATGACGGCGGCGTCCGAGGGCCCGACGCCGCGTGGGCCGACCAGCGGACGCACGATCGTGTTGCCCTGCACCTCGTGGTCGTACTGCTGGATGATCCAGTGCTTGGACGCGATGTTGGGGTGCGCGAGGAGGGTGAGCAATGCGTCGCGGATGGAAGGAGGGGAAGGAGATGAAGACCCCTCACCCCGGTCCTCTCCCCCAAGGGGAGAAGGGGGGATCTGAGCCGCGGGCTTCGGCCCGCGCGGCCCGGCTGACCAGGTTGCTTCGCGGGTGGGGGTGGGGATGCCGTCGTGGAGGAAGGCCATGGGGAGGCGGCCGACCTCGGTGCCGTGGTAGTTGAGGATCAGCTCGGCGCCGTCGGTGCCGAACGTGCCCAGATCCGCGAGCTCGACGTGCTCCTCGTCGCAGATTCGCTGCAACGCGGCGACGTTCTCCTCGGGTACCGAGAGAACCATGCGTTCCTGGGCTTCGGAGATCCAGATCTCGGTGTACGTCAGCCCGGCGTACTTGAGCGGCGCGCGGTCGAGGTGGACGTTCGCGCCGATTGTCTCGCCCATCTCGCCCACGGCAGAGCTGAACCCGCCGGCGCCGCAGTCGGTGATGGCGCTGAACAGCGGCCCGCCTTCGGCGTCGCGCGCCCTCAGGATCGCGTCGAGCACCCGCTTCTCCTCGATCGCGTTGCCGATCTGCACGGCATGGGCGAACTCATCCGCGTGCGTGTCGGTGAGTTCGGCGGAACTGAACGTGGCCCCGTGGATGCCGTCGCGTCCGGTGCGACCTCCCAGGGCGATGATGCGGTCGCCGGGCTTGGCGTCGCCCGAGATGAGCGAGTCACCGTCGCCGCGGGGCATCACGCCGACGCACCCGCAGTAGACCAATGGGTTGCCGACGTAGCGGTCATCGAACCAGACGGCGCCGTTGACGGTGGGGATGCCCATGCGGTTGCCGTAGTCGCGGACGCCGGCGACGACCTGGTTGAGGATGCGCTTGGGGTGCAGGCATCCGGCGGGGAGGGGAGCGGAAGACCCCTCACCCTGCCCTCTCCCCGAAGGGGAGAGGGTGGAATCTGAAGACCCCTCACCCCGGCCCTCTCCCCCAAGGGGAGAGGGAGGAACCTGTGCCCCCCTCACCCCGGCCCTCTCCCCCGCGGGGGAGAGGGAGGAAGCGCTGGCGTCGCCCGTGGTGAACGCGTCGGGCGGGGCGACGCAGAAGACGTCGGTGCTCGCGATGGGCTTGGCGGCGAGCCCGGTGCCGATCACGTCGCGGATGCACCCGCCGATGCCCGTCGCGGCGCCGCCGTAGGGCTCGATCGCGCTGGGGTGGTTGTGCGTCTCGACCTTCACGCACACCGCGTGGTCGTCGTCGAACGCGATGATGCCCGCGTTGTCGACGAAGACGGAGAGCGTCCAGTCGATGCCATCGGCGATGAGCTCGTGCGTCGCGGCAGCGACGGTGGACTTCAGGAGGTTCTTGATGGTCACCGATCCGTCGGCGTGGATCGTGTGCCCCGGGCGTCCGGCTCGCTTCACCGGATCGTCGGGGTCGTCCGATCTGTAGGTGATCGTGCTCTTGAGCGTCTTGTGCACGCAGTGCTCGGACCACGTCTGGGCGAGGGTCTCGAGCTCGATGTCCGTCGGTTCGCGTCCGAGCGTGCGGTACTCATCGCGGATGGCGCGCATCTCGTCGAGCGAGAGGAAGAGGTGCCCGTCGCGGGAGAGTTTCTCGAGCCCGGCGTCGTCCAGATCGCGGATGCCCACACGCGTGACGCGGAACTCCGTCTCGTGCCCCTCGGGCAGGGCGTCGGGGTGGAAGGCGTCCGTGTGGACCGCCTGCACGACGGGGTTGGCCAGCAGACGCTCGGCGAGGCGTTTGGCGTCGTCGGCGCTCACGCCCTCGAGCTCGTAGCGCCACCCGGTGCTCACACGCGGGCGGTGGTCGGTGAGCGTCGCGATCGCGTCGGCGACGGAGGCGGCGGCGGGGTCCATCACGCCCGGCAGCGGGTGCACCTCGATCACGCACGCGTCGCCGGGCGCGGGCGAGGCGCCGAGGGTGATCGTCTCGAGGACGGGGTCGGCGAGCAGCGCCGCGGCCGTGCGCTCGAAGGCGTCGTCGGCCAGGTCGGTCTCGATCAGGTAGACGCGGGCGGTGCGGGCGCGGGCGGTGATGCCCAATGCCGCGGCGTCGCGGGCGAGGGCGTCGGCGATCGGGTCGCCCGCGCGATCGGTCGGGCGGACTTCGACACGCTGCACGCGGAGGGTGGGGGCGGTGGTCGTCATCGCGGGCATGGTATGGACACCCGGATGGGGGCTACGCTCTGTCGAGCCGGATCGCGTGCCCGGCCGATGGGTGAAGACGGATGACCGAGCCCCCGCACAAGAAATCCCGCGTCCAGCTCTACACGGACGGCGCGTGCTCGGGCAACCCCGGGCCCGGCGGGTGGGGGTTCATCCTGCGTCACCCGGCGACGGGCGCCGAGATCGAGCGATCCGGGGCCGAGCGGGCGACGACGAACAATCGCATGGAGCTCATGGCGGTGATCGCCGGGCTCGAAGCCCTGACCCAGCCCGCCATCGTGGACCTCTACTCCGACTCGCAGTACGTCCTCAAGGGTCTCGAGGAGTGGATCGAGGGGTGGAAGGCACGCGGCTGGCGGACGGCGGCGAAGAAGCCCGTGAAGAATGCTGAGCTGTGGAAGCGGCTCGACGAGCTCCGCGAGACGCACGAGCTGCACTATCACTGGATCGAGGGGCACGCCGGGCACGTGGATAACGAGCGGGCGGACGCGTTGGCGGTGGCGGCGCGGCAGGCGCTGCGGGCGAACGCGGGGTGAGCCGGATCGCCCGCTGACCGTTGCGACCCCACCAGGCGTCAGCACCTCTCCAGCATCCCCGAGACCGGCGTTCAACCGGGGGCCCGCGCGGGCCGATTCTCAGGCAGACCTGAGGAGCGCTCCGACCGCGCCCAGCCTGGGAGACCCCGCGATGGATCTGACCGAAATTCTTCGCACGGCGTACGACGCCGACGCGTCCGATGTCCACATCGTCGCCGGGCAGCCCCCGACGGCGCGGGTGCACCAGGTCATGACGCCGCTGGGCGACTCCCGGCTCACGCCGAGCGAGGTCGAGGCGATGTTCAAGAAGATGACGCGCCCGGACCAGCAGGAGCGTCTGGCGCGGGAGCTGGACCTGGACTTCTCGTACGAGATCGACGGGCTGAGCCGCTACCGCGTGAACGCGCACTACCAGCGCGGGATGATGGGGATGGCGCTGCGTCAGATCAAGACGGAGGTCCCGCCGCTGGCGCAGCTGAACCTGCCCGAGGTGATCGCGCGTCTGACGTACCTGCCCCGCGGGCTGGTGCTTGTGACGGGGGACACGGGCTCGGGCAAGTCCACGACGCTGGCGTCGATGATCCAGGCGATGAACGAGCGGTACGCCAAGCACATCATCACGCTGGAGGACCCGGTCGAGTATCTGTTCGAGTCGGACAAGTGCCTGATCGAGCAGCGCGAGCTGGGGCGCGACATGTCGAGCTTCGCGTCGGGCCTGAAGCACGCGCTGCGACAGGACCCGGACATCATCCTGGTGGGTGAGATGCGCGACCTGGAGACGGCGTCGCTGGCGATCTCGGCCGCCGAGACGGGCCACCTCGTGCTCTCGACGCTGCACACGGTGAACGCGTCGCAGACGGTGAGCCGCATCATCGACATGTACCCGGCGGGCCAGCAGAACCAGATCAAGTCGATGCTGTCCACCACGCTGCAGGCGGTGGTGTCGCAGACGCTGTTCACGCGGTCTGACCGTGCGGGGATGATCCCCGGCGTGGAGACGCTGCTGTGCACGCCGGCGGTGCGGAACCTGATCCGCGAGGGCAAGGTGCACGAGATCCCGAACATCATCGAGACGAGCCGGGCGATCGGTATGACGAGCCTGGACGCGTCGATCGCCGAGCTGTATTTCAACGGCACGATCAGCAAGGAAGATGCGCTGGCGCAGGCCGTCCACCCCGACAAGCTCGAGCGTCAGCTCGTTGCGTGATTGACCGGAGGCGCCGATGGGCAACTACCGCTACCAGGTCCGTGCGTCGAACGGGCAGACCCAGGGCGGCGTGATCGCCGCGGACAGCGCGCAGACCGCCTCGGCGATCCTGCGCAACCAGGGTGCCCACATCCTGTCGCTCACGCCCGAGAAGACGCAGCGGACGAGCGCGCTGAGTTCGCTGGGCAAGCTCAACTCGCGCAAGGCGGGGCAGAAGCAGGTCCTGGACTTCACGACCCAGTTGGCGGTGATGATCCGCGCGGGCATCAGCCTGCGCTCTGCCCTCGAGGGCATCGCCGACCAGACGACGCACGTGAAGTTCAAGGATGTCATCGAGCAGCTCCGGACGGACGTGGAGGGCGGCAAGTCGTTCTCCGAGGCGCTGGAGAAGCACCCGAAGCTGTTCGGGCCCCTGTACGTGAACATGGTCAAGGCGTCGGAGATGTCGGGCTCGTTCAGCGAGATGCTCGACCGGATCGCCGGGTACATCGGGCAGCAGATCGAGACCAGGAAGATGGTGGTGGGGGCGTCGATCTACCCCGCGATCATCGGGATCCTGGCGACGTGCGTGACGGTCTTCCTGCTGACCTTCGTGCTGCCGAAGTTCTACTCGATCTTCGAGGGCAAGGAGGAGGTGCTGCCGATCGCGACGGTGTTCCTGATGAACCTGTCGAAGTTCATCGTCGCGCAGTGGCCGTTCCTGCTGGGCGGGGTCGCGGTTGTGGGCGGGCTGCTCATCGCGGCGATCAAGACGGAGACGGGGGCGTTCTGGCTTGACCGGACGAAGCTCACGGTGCCGGTGCTCAGCGCGATGTTCCGGTCGCTGTACATCTCCCGGTCGCTGCAGACGATGGGGCAGCTGATCAACGCGGGCGTGCCGATGCTCGACACGCTGACGATTACCGGGCAGGTCTCGGGGAACCGTCTGTTCAAGATCATGTGGCAGAAGGTGCACTCGTCTGTGAAGCAGGGCAAGAAGATCGCGGCGCCGCTGAACGACGGGCTGCTGCCCAAGGCGGTGGTCCAGATGATCTCGGCGGGCGAGGAGTCGGGCAAGCTGGGCGAGGTGCTCGACGAGATCAGCACGTACTACGCCAAGGCGCTGAAGGACAACATCAAGACGGTTACCGGAATGATCGAGCCCATCATGATCCTCGTAATGGGTGGGATCGTTGGTTTCATCGCGATGGCGATCATTCTTCCCATCTTCAAGATGAGCCAGCTCGTCTCCTAACCGAACATTCTGTGGGACGCGCCCATCCGGGCGCGGACGCCGCGCGGCGGCCCATCGGGTGGGGGGCCGACGCGCGGCGGATCCTGCGGAAGGAGACGGGATGAGTTCCCGAAACAAGCGATTCGTCCGACGCGCCAAGGCCCGAGGGTTCACCCTCATCGAGGCCGCGATGGCGGTCATCATCATCGGCGTGGGCGTGCTCGCGATGGTGGACGCCCAGCAGGCGTTCGTGCGGGCCAACCTGTGGTCTTCGCACGCCGCGAGCGCGACGTTCCTCGCCAACGAGATCCGCGAGTACACCCGTCACCTGCCCAAGCACGACCCGGTCGCGTCGATCGTGATCGACGGCGGGTCGCCCGGCGCGGGCACGCTCTACGGGTGGGGCCCGAACATCGGCGAGGTCGATGTCTCGGACTTCGACGACCTCGACGACTTCGACGGCATCAGCTTCTCCTACATCGGCAACGCGGGATTCGACGACGGCGACCTGCCCGGGCCGATCGACGCCTTCGGCAACGTGATCCCGGAGATCACCATCGCCGGCCAGGAGATGATGACCACCGACAACCAGGACCTGCCCATGCAGGGTTGGACGCAGACGGTGATCGTGGAGAAGGTGGAGCCGTTCGACACGGCGACGGTCGTGCCCGACTGGGAGGACCGCTCGTCGACGGGCGGGCCCGCGGTGGACGCGTTCCCGCTGCGCGTGTCGGTTGAGGTGTACTACCAGGGGATTAACGACATCGAGGGTGAGCTGATCACCACGGTGAGCTGGGTCGTGCCTTGAGCGGGGTCGAGGAGATGACGATGCGCAGCACCAAGCCGAGCAAGCAACGCCGCACGCGGGTCCGCCGCGGCGTCGCGTCCGTGCTCGCGATGATGTTCCTGATCCTGTTCGGGTCGCTCATCGCGGCGATGAGCGTGTCGAGCACGGGCAACATCCGGACGGCGGCGATGCACCTGCACGTCATGCGCGCCATGAGCGCCGCCGAGACGGGCATGGAGATCGCCGAGGCGCGCCTGGACGAGGCGGCGGGGCGGTTCCTGCTGTCCGAGTCCGACATCACGCCCGCCGTGATCGAGGCGGCCTGGACCGGCGACGCGATCGCGATGGGCATCCACACCGTCCGCGACGCGCCGAGCGGGTACCCGGAATCGGGCCCGCCCTCGGGCATCGCCGAGGCGTTGATCAACCACCACAACGCCGACCAGAACATCCTGGTGGGCCTGGGCTACGTCGAGGACGCGGCGATCGGGCCGGCGCCGTCGGGCATCGACGCGTCGGTGTACGCGACCGACAGCTGGGTGATCACGCCGGCCGTGGCGCTCGAGAACCAGCCGGATGGTCAGCCCAACCCGCCCCCGAGCTTCCAGGTGCGCTACGCGCCGCTCGCGGACTGGTCGGGCATCCGGATCATCGTCGAGGGCATCGTCTTCGACTACGGCCGCAACGGGCAGCCGATCCGCCGCACGATCATGAAGGACTACGCGCTGGCCAAGAGCGTGCAGTACGCGATCATCTCGCACGCGCGCATCCTGATCGGCAAGAACGTCTCGATCGAGGGTGACATCGGTGCCCGCTACGACGAGACCAGCTTCGACCAGGGCGATCCTGTGGTCACCCGCTCGGACTTCTACGGGCTCGACCCGCTGCTCGACGCGAAGCTCGACAATCTCTACGCACAGATCGCGCTGATCGACGTGGACGGCGACAACCGCCTGCGCGTCGGGCACCCCGTCGAGGGCGCGATGCCGACGGACGCGGACTTCGACGGCGACGGCACCCTCGACGGCGCCTATCAGGACGCCACCCAGGACGGGTTCGTCGATGACTTCGATGTCTTCATCCGCCACTATGACGCGAACGGTGACGGGCGCGTGGTGCTGTCGGCGGCGTTGACCGCGGGCACGCCCGCCGAGCTCCTCACGCCCGAGTTCGTCAACGGGTCGGACCCCGTGGACGACGACCTGGCGCTGCTCATCGACACGGCGCTGCCCGACCGGAACCGCAACGGCGTCTCGGGCTGGGACGACACGGACTCGGACGGGTGGTTCGACGCGGGCAGCGAGTTCCCGCTCGATTACGACGCCAGCGTCGCCTCGTTTCCCGACCAGGAGCTCGGGTGGCGCGACGGCGTGATCGACGCCATGGATCAGTACGCGAAGATCGCGGGCTCGATGCTCTTCACCGCGACGAGCGCCGACTGGATCTCGGACCAGGGCGACTACCGCCCGAAGCTGCAGGGCCCGGTGCGCACGGGCGAGGGCGCCGCGCCGCTCGTCTTCGGCGCCGACGACACGCAGATCCCGAACATCAACGCGTCGAGCTTCGTGGACGCGGAGAACGACATCATCAATGCCGCGGACGGCGACGACTTCTGGCAGCAGGTCGCCGACCAGCTGGGCGTCACGCTCGCCCAGCTCGATCTGTGGGACGGCTCGCTCAACCCCGGGGGCGCGACGGACCCGTTCTACCAGGCGGTCTGGGACGATCTCAACGCCGACGGCCGCCCGGACAACTACACGGCGGCTTACTGGGAGCGTTCGCCCTTCAACGCGCCGACCTTCGCCGACCTGTACTACCGCCCGGTCTTCCGGAACATGGTGTTCCGCAACGTGCGCATCCCGATGGGCCTCAATGCGCTGTTCGAAGACTGCACGTTTGTCGGCGCGACGTACGTCCAGTCCTACTCGATCAACACGCACCCGCTGTGGTCGGAGTACGGCGCGCTGATCATCGGCGGCGACGGCTACCCCAAGCAGCGGTACGACCGGTACACCTACGGCGACGACGGGGACGAGCCCGAGTGGGACGCCCCGCAGATCCTGCCCGACACGGCCCGCCCGCCCCAGGCGAACGTCGAGATGACGCTGCAGACCCAGTCGCCGCTCGACAAGGCGGACGTCCGCGAGTCCGAGCAGGGCACGCTGGTCGGCGTCGCGTACTCCGACCTGCCCGACCCGCTCGTCGTGGACGGCAACCGGATCATCGATACCAAGGAACTGTCCAACAACATCCGCTTCCACGACTGTCTGTTTGTGGGGTCGATCGTCGCGGACACACCCACGAACTACACGCAGGTGCGCAACAAGCTGCAGTTCACGGGCGCGACCGGCTTCGCCCAGACGCATCCGGACGAGCCGGACAACTCGTTCCTGAACCCGGACAGCGGCGACGACGAGATCCTCGCCCGCAGCTCGATGATGCTGCCGAACTATTCGGTGGACCTCGGCTCGTTCAACTCGCCCGCCGAGCAGGACGTGCGGCTGAAGGGCGCCATCATCGCGGGCGTGCTCGACGCGCGCGGGAACACCGAGATCCAGGGCACGCTGCTGCTCACGTTCGACCCTGAGTACGGCACCGCGCCGCTGCTCGACGTCTTCGGTGCGCCGCTGGGCAACCCGGCGGGGTTCAACGCCTCGATCGGGTACTTCGGCGAAGCGCAGGGCGACATGGAGTCCATGAACCCCGACGACCTGCCCGAGGTGGGCGGCATCAAGATCGTTGGGTGGGACACGAACGGCGACGGGCTGTTCGACGTGCCCCACACCGAGCCCCAGCCGCCCGGCTCGACCGCCGTCCCGTTCAACGGGTTCGGTCGCATCCGGATCCGTCAGGACACGGACATCACGCTGCCCAGCGGGCTGATGCTGCCCCTGAGCGCCCCGGCCGTCGCCGCCTCCTACCAGGAAGGGAACCTGTGATGCGCCGAAACCAATCACGCCGAACCCGGTCTCGCCGGGCCGGCACGCGAGGCTTCAGCCTGGTCGAGTTGCTGATCGCGCTGACGATCACGGCGACGCTGCTCACCGCGACGCTCGCCGCGTTCGACACCAGCTTCAAGAGCTACAAGGTGACGAACGAGTCGGCGTCCACGAACGTCGTGGCCCGCATCGTCATGCAGCGCGTCACGGCGATGATCCGCACGGGCGAGGAGTTCGGGCCCTACCCCGTGAACCCGATCACGACGCCCGTGATCGAGTCGGACCGGATCGAGTTTGTCTCGTTCCGCGAAGCCGCGACGAACACGGAGCGCGTGACGACCATCGAGCGGCGCGTCGGCGCGGGCGACGCGGGCCCGTGGCAGCTGTGGTACGTGATCACGACGTACGTCGATGGGATCTACTCGGACTCGGAGGAGGCGCCGCTGCTCGAGGGCCTGGCGGACCTGAGCTTCACGCTCGAGTACGACGTGGGCCCGCGGCTGCGACGCGCGACGATCGACATGATCATCAGCCCCGAGACCATGGGCGACGCGACGATCTCGGCGAACATGGAGACGCCGACGATCCGCCTGGTCGCCAGCGCCACGCCGCGCCGGCTCGACGACTGATCAGGCGTCCGAGCGCTCCGCCTCGACGGCACCCGGGATTTCCGCGGCGAGCTCCGTCGCGATGAGCCCGGCGCTCGCGCCGTGCCGACGCGCCCAGCGTTCGCCCGCCCGCGCGTGCACGAGCACGCCCACGCGCGCGCACTCGTAGAGATCGAACGGCTTTGCAGGGTTCACGGGCATCGGCACCCCCGGCGCGATCGGTGGCGGGGCGGCGAACTGCGCGACCATCCCCGCGATCACACCCGAGAGCACGTCCCCCGTGCCCGCCGTCGCGAGGCACGGGTGCCCGTGGGCGCACGTCCACGTCCGGTGCCCGTCGGACACGACCGTCCCGGCGCCCTTGAGCACCACGACGCACCCGAGCGCCTGTGCCATCCGCTCGGCCGCCGCGGGGCGTTCATTCGTGTCCGTCGGGCGCTGCGTGATCTTGAGGGGCTCGGCCAGCCGCCGGAACTCGCCGGGGTGGGGCGTCACGATCAGCCTTGCACGGATTTCGCTCGCGAAGTGCGCCACGCCCGCGAGCGTGTTGAGCCCGTCGGCGTCCAGCACGACCGGGGCCTCCTGCTGACCCACCGCCCGCACGACCAACGCGGCGACCCCCTCGCCCGAGCCGAGCCCGGGCCCGACGACGAGGCAGTCCGCGGCGTCCGCGAGGGCATCGAGCACGCCCGCGGCTTCGTGCGCGACGATGTCGCCCAACGAGTCCGTCGGCAGCGCGATGCCCGTCGCCGACGGGCACATCGAGACCGCGTCGGTCAGGATCGGGCCCGGCGCGGCGATCTTCGCGAGGCCCGCACCGGCGCGGAGCGCCCCGAGCGCCGCCAGCGCGGGTGCGCCGATCATGCGGGGCTGGTCCGCTGCGGCGCACCCGCCGACGATGCCGACGGTGCCGGCGGTTCCCTTGTGCGCGTCCTTCGACCTGGCGGGCAGGCTCGGCGGGTCGTCCATGCCCGGAGTCTACGAGCCCGCCCGCGCGCCCGTACCATCGGGGCGTGATCGACACGCACTGCCATCTCACCTTCCCCGATTACGCCGGGCGGATCGACGAAACGCTCGCGCGGGCCGCGGCGGCGGGCGTGACGGGCGCGATCACCATCTCGACGACGACCCGCGACTGCCTGGACGCCCTCCGCGTCGCCGAGGAACACGACAACGTCTGGTGCACCTCCGGCGTGCACCCGTGCCATTCGGACGACACGCCGCACGATTGGAACACGATCCGCCGTGTCGCCGAGCACGCGAAGTGCGTCGCGTGGGGTGAGCTGGGCCTGGACAACCACCACCCTGAGCCGAACCGAGCGGTGCAGGACCCCGTGCTCGCCGAGCAGCTCGCGTTCATCGAGTCGTGCGCCGCGGACGGGATCGACCTGCCCGTCGTCATCCACTGCCGCGAGGCGTTCGCGGACCTGATCCCGATCCTGCGGGCGAGCACGCTCGACCGGTCTCGGTACGTCTTCCACTGCTTCACGGGCTCGCCCGACGAAGCGCGGATGGTGCTCGACTTCGGCGCGATGATCTCGTTCACGGGGGTGGTCACCTACCGAAACGCGAAAGGTGTCGCCGAGGCGGCGAAGCTCGTGCCCGACGACCGGATCATGGTCGAGACGGACGCGCCCTTCCTCTCGCCCGAGCCCGTCCGCGGCACGCGCCCGTGCGAGCCCGCGTTCAGCCGGCACACCGCCGAGTTTCTCGCCAAGCTCCGCGGCGTCGGGTGGAACGCCTTCCAAGAGCAGATCAACGCGAACACCGAGCGGTTCTTCGGCATCACGGTCCCGGAGCACGCGTCGTGACGCTGCCCGCGACGGACGCCGCGTGGCTGCACGACCTGTCGCCGTGGGTCTGGCGGATCTCGGGTGACGTCGGCATCCGGTGGTACGGGCTCGCGTACGTCGCGGGGTTCGTGATCGCGTACGCCTTGTTCCGCTGGCTCGCGGGGCGCGGCGCGACGCTCGTGCCGCGCGAGCGCGTGCTCGACGCGATCATGCTCGGCATCGTGGGCGTCGTGGTGGGGGGGCGGCTCGGGTACGTGCTTGTCTACGACCAGTCGCTGCTCGGATTCACGGACTCGTTCCCGTTCTGGAACGTGCTGGCGCTGAACCGGGGCGGGATGGCATCGCACGGCGGGATGCTCGGCGTCATCGTCGCCGCCTGGCGCATCAGCCGCGGGTTCAAGAACGACGAAGGCCACGTCGTCGGGCGCTGCCCGCCGCTGCACGTCATGGACGTGCTCGCGATGATCTGCCCGTTCGGGCTCATGCTCGGGCGGCTGGCGAACTTCGTGAACGCCGAGCTGCTCGGCGCGGTCGTCGCCAAGCCGGGCGAGCCCGGGCCCTGGTGGTCCGTGCGGTTCGTGCAGGAGATCACCCAGTTCCCGCCCGATGATCTGCCGCAGACCGACGGGCAGTGGGCGCAGATCCAGCAGCTCGCGGTCACCCGGCTCGACGCCAACGAGCAGGCGCTGCTGGGCGATCCCGAGGCCTTCGACGCCGTGATGTACGAGGGGTACGAGCGCCTGATCGAGGCGGTTCAACGCGGCAACTCGGTCGTGAGCGAGCGGATCGAGCCGCTGATCTCGGCGCGGGCGCCGTCGCAGTTGCTGCAGGCGCTCGCGGAGGGGCTGATCCTCGCGGCGGTGCTCTGGTTCATCGCGCGCAAGCCGCGCCTGCCCGGCGTCGTCGGGTGCTGGTTCCTGATCACCTACGGCGTGCTCCGCATCGCGACCGAGTTTGTCCGCCTGCCCGACGCCGGACTCGGGCGCGCACTCGGCCTGAGCCGCGGGCAATGGCTCAGCGTGCTCATGATCGGCGCGGGTCTTGCGATCCTCGTGTGGATCATCAGACGCGGCGGCGACAAACTCGGCGGCTGGGCGAGCCGATCGGTCGCGCGTGACCCCGAAGACCGCGCGGGCTGAAGCCCGCGGCTCGGAAAGCTCATCGGAGCCGCGGGCTTCAGCCCGCGCGGTCGCCATCGTCTTCGCCCGCATCGCGCCCGCGCCCGAGACGCGAGACGCCCATCGTCACGCCGAACCCAAGCGCGACGAGCCCGAGCGCCCCGGCGATGTGCGTCGCGCCGGGGGTGAACGTCTCCTCGCGCCAGTCCTTCGCGTTGGACGGGTCGCGCATCTCGTTGACATTGTCCGCCGTCACGGGCTCGCCATCGACCACATCGCCCACCTCGGGCGGCACGGCCCGCTTGAACGGGTACAGCCCCAGCGGCGCCGCGAGCAGCAGCCCGAGCAGCACGCCCAGCGCCGCCTTCTCGTAGCGGTGCAGCACAAACCGGAGCACGTTCGCCACGACGATGATGCCGACGAGCACGCCGATGCCCACGGGCAGCGCAACGCCCGCCGCGGCGAGCACGCCGTCCATATCCGCGTCCATCGCTGCCTTGATGCCGTCCTTGATCGCCCCGACGATCCGCTCGTACTGCCCGAGGAGCAGAAGCAGATACGCGCCCGAGACGCCCGGCAGGATCATCGCGCTTGCGCCGGCGGCCCCGCCCACCACGAGCATCGCCCACCCGCCGGACGACGATCCCGCGCCGCCGCTCGCCGACTGGATCCAGACGAGCCCGCCCATCACCGCGGCGCCCGCGATCAGCCCGCCCCACACCGCGCCGTTGAACGGCTTGGCCATCCGTGCGAGCACCGGCGCCCCGCCCAGCGTGAGCCCGATGAACAGGGCGTACATCCCCCAGCGGAACTCCGCGAGCCCGTACGCCACCACGCTCGCGAACCCGCCGATCGCGACGAGCGCCGCCCCCGCGATGATGCCGATCACGAGGATCGAGCTGCGTCGGATGCGGAGCCGCGTGAGGTCCGCGATCGCGTCGATGAACGCCCGATAGACGCCCGCGGCGACGAGCATCGTCCCGCCGCTGATCCCCGGAACGAGGTTCGCGAGCCCCATGAGCGCCCCACCCAACGCCGCGCGAAGCCCGAACGCGGGCGAGATGCGGGAGGGGACGTTGGATTCGTCCGATGACGGATCGTGATGGTTCGGTTCGCTGGACAACGCGTGGTTCCTCGGGCGGGCTCGGTCCCGTATCATCGGGCGACGGGCGCGTGCGACGGTAGCCGCGCCCCGCGACGGAACCCGGCGATCTCCCGCCCGAACGGACCACGGATGGACCGCGCCCGCCAAACCGCCCGCCGAACGCGCGTGGTCGCGGTGCCGGTGCTCGCGGTGGTGTCCATGCTCAGCGGTTGCGTGGTGCAGATCCAGCGCGCGAGCGTGGCGGACGTGACGCACGCCGTCCCCGCCGCCGAGACCCGCCCCGAAATCCCGAAGCGCGACCTGCCCTGGCCCGACCGGTTCGGGGATCGGGACAACCAGCGCGGCGTGATCGTGCCGCTCGAGGGTCCGCTCTCGATCTGGCAGGGCGTCTGGCTCGGCGAGCACCACGCGTGGCGCTCGCGGAAGGTGGAGTACGACGACGCCGCCGCGCTCGGCAAGGCGTTCGGCGCGCCCTCGGGGTTCGATTTTCGAACCGAGGGCCCGGGCTCGTTCCTGTTCGTGCGCGACCGCCGATACTCCGAGCCCGACCCGCCGCCCGTGCCCGAGTTCACCGACGCGGACCCCGCGGAAATGTTCAAGTTCGTCAGCGCGAAGGTCACGCGCACCTGGGGCGGCGTGCCCGGCGTCGAGCTCCAACGCACCTGGTTCGGGCTCTACGACCCGTCGGAGAATCTCAAAGGCGACCGGACGCAACGCGGCACCATCGTCCTGATGCCCGGCATGTTCGGCACGCCCGAGCCCGTCATCGAATCGCTCATCAAGTCCATGCGCGACCGGGGGTGGTCCGTCCTGCGGATGCTCAGCCACCCGTCCCGGTTCACCGAGCGCTTGGAAGTGCATGTGGATGCTGATCCGTCCGGTGCCGCGCGGATCTTCGCCGAAGAGCTCACCGACCGCGCCGCCGAGTGTGCGTACGCCGCGAGCGCCGCGGTCCAGCACGCCCACACGCTCCGCCCCGAGCTCGCCGACAAGCCGACGGTGCTCCTGGGCATGAGCGGCGGCGCGATCGCGCTGCCCACCGTTTTTGCCTACGACCCCGACGCGTACGACGCAAGCGTGCTCATCGCGGGCGGCGTGAACTTCCTGGGCATCAACCTCGCGTCGAATTATGCGTCGTTCATCGACGCCGTCCACGCCCAGTGGGGCGACCTCGACGACCCGCGCGACCCCACACAGGACGAACAGCGCGCCCTCGCGATGGCGTACCTCGAGCACGCTGCGTTGGACGGGCACCACCTCGCCGAAGCGCTCACGAGCAAGCCGACGCTCATCATCCACGGTTCGTCGGACCGTGCGGTGCCCGCCGTCTTCGGCGACCAGCTCTGGGAACGCGCGGGCAAGCCCGAACGCTGGGTCTTCCCCGTCGGGCACGAGCTCGTGTTCCTCGCGCTGCCCACGCAGGCGGGGCGGATGCACCGGTGGCTCGTCGAGAACCTCGAGCTGGAACACAACGCCGGCGAGGACGACGACGAGGTGGGCCCGTGACCCTCGCGCCGCAGCGTCCGCTGACGATCGGGCTCAGCCCGTACCACCTTGCCGGCCCGTCACCCGCGGCGGTCGTGTCGCTGCTCATCGCCGACCGCGTCGTCACCATCGTGCCCACGCCCCCGGGCGAGCCGGACCGTGCCCGCGCGCGGCGGAAGGCCGAGTCGATCCCCCGGTTCGTCGAGCTCGTCGATCGCTGGCGCTGGTCCGTCCCGCTGTGGCTCGACGGCGTCCTCCGCGGCGACCTGGACGGCGACGACCCCGCCCGCGGCGTGCACGACGTCGTCCGAGACATCGCCGATCGAGACGACCTCACGCCCCTTCGTCCCTTCCTGCACCGCGGACGCGACGCGGACGACCGCCTCTGGCTCGACGCGATCGCGTCGGACCTGCTCCGGGGCGGGCCCGACCCCGGGCTCGCCGTCCCCGTGACCGCCGCGCTCGACGCGTTCTGCGCGCGCACCGGCGCGCTCGCGGCGCGGTGCGAGCCCAACTCGATCGCCGAGCGCGCCGAGGTGAAACTCGCCCGCCGGCGCGCCCGCGTCGCCTTCCCGGCGTTCCTCGGGTGCACGGCCGAACGCCTGCTCGAAGCGCGCGACCTGCTCGAACCCCAGCTCCGCGCCCTGCGTGTGGCGATCACCACCGGCGCCGCCGAGCCCGCCTGCCGCGCCGCCGCCGACGCGCTCGCCGAGGCGTTCGAATCGCACGCCGACCACCTCACGCGCGTCGTGGACGATCTGGACCCGCGCACACGGACGGCGTGGGTCTCGGTCGAACTCAGCGAACTCCCGGCGGACGCCGCGCTCCGCTCGTCCGTCCACGCCGCGATGGCGCCCGAGGTCGGCCGGCTGCGCCGTGCCCCGACCGCCGTGCTCGCCCCGCCCGCGGGATCGCTGGACGCGGCGTTCATCCGCGTGGTCGGCCGCTGACCGCGCCCTAGCATCGCGCATGCCCACGCACACCAACCGGCTCGCGCGCGAGACGAGCCCGTACCTCCTCCAGCACGCGCACAACCCCGTCGATTGGTACGCGTGGGGGCCCGACGCCATCGCCGCCGCCCGCGAGCGCGGCGTGCCCATCGTCCTCTCCGTCGGATACTCGACTTGCTACTGGTGCCACGTCATGGAACGCGAGAGCTTCGAGGACAACGCGACCGCCCGCGTCATGAATGATCGGTACGTCTGCGTGAAGGTGGACCGCGAAGAGCGCCCGGACATCGACGAGATCTACATGGCCGCCACCGTCACCATGACCGGCTCGGGCGGGTGGCCCATGTCCGTCTTCATCGAGCCCGATTCACTCAAACCTATTTACTGCGGCACGTACTTCCCCGGCGAGCCCGCCCACGGGCGGCCCTCGTTCACCCAGGTGCTCGAGGGCATCTCGGACGCCTGGAACACCCAGCGCGACAAGGTCCTCGCGACGGCGAACCAACTTGCCGAGGCGGTCGCGGAGTCGCTCAGCGCGGCGCGCGAGCCCGTCGGCGTCGGCCGCCCGCAGGTCGAGCGCGCGGTGCAAGCGTTGCTCGCGTCGTTCGACCGCACGAACGGCGGGTTCGGCGGCGCGCCCAAGTTCCCCCAGCCCGTGTTCGTCGAGCTCCTGCTCGAAGCGCGCCACACCGCGGCGGACGACACCCGCGCCGCCCTCGACGCCGCCATCCGCCAAACCCTCGACGCCATGATGCTCGGCGGCATCCACGACCACGTCGGGGGCGGCTTCCACCGCTACAGCGTGGACGCCCACTGGACCGTCCCGCACTTCGAGAAGATGCTCTACGACAACGCCCAGCTCGCCGGGCTCTACGCCCGCGCCGGGGCGGTCTTCGATGACGACGAGTACAAGCGCACCGCCCGCCGAACCGCGTCGTACCTCCTCCGCGAGATGACGGACGCCTCCAACCCCGGCGCGAACGGCTTCTTTAGCGCCCAGGACGCGGAGGTGAACCACCGTGAAGGGCTGAACTACCTGTGGCTGCCCGAAGAGATCCGCGAAGCGCTCAGCGCGGATGACGCCGTGATTGCAGCGCGGGTGTACGGGCTCGACGCGTCGCCCAACTTCCGTGACCCGCATCATGCGACCGAGCCGCCGCGGTTCGTGCTCCGGCTTGAGTCGCGGCTCGGGAACGACGCCGACCGGCTCGACGCGATCAACGCGACGCTGCTCGCCGAGCGATCGAAACGCGAGCAGCCGCACCTGGACGACAAGGTCCTCGCCGCATGGAACGGGCTGGCGATCGCCGGGCTCGTCGCGGTGGGCGACGCGCTGGGAGAGCGCGAGTTCGTCGCCGCCGCCGAACGAGCCTCGCACTTCGTGCTCTCCTCCATGCGCGACGCGGGCGGCACCCTCCTCCGATCGTCCCGCGCCGGCCGGGCCCACACGCCCGCGTTCCTCGAGGACCACGCGTTCATGATCGAAGGGCTGATCGCGCTGCACCGCTCGCCGCTTGCCGAGCACACCGAGTATCTGGCATCCGCGATCGACCTCGCCGAGCGCGCGATCGACGCGTTCAGCGTCGTCACCGACGACGCGCTCATCCTCCACGACACCCGCGCCGATCAGAGTGACCTGTTCGTCCGGGCCCGCTCGACGCACGACGGAGCCGTCCCATCGGGCACGAGCGTCATGATCGGCGCCCTGCACGACCTCGCGATCGAGACCGACGAACGGGCGTGGGCCGACCGCGCCGCCCGGGCGCTGCGCGGGGCCTCTGCCGCGATCGCGGACAACCCCGTCGGCGCCGTGAACGCGACGCGGCGCCTGCTCCGGTTCATGCACGACGCGGGCCGGTTCTCGGGGCTCATCGAGTTCGACGCCGCGGCGAACACCGCCCAATCACGATCCAAGCCCCCGGTGACGGTGCTCGCGGATACCGACGAGATCCGCGTGGGCCCGGATTCGCCCGCCGTCGTGAACCTCG
This sequence comes from Phycisphaerales bacterium, assembly GCA_040219655.1. GTDB lineage: Bacteria > Planctomycetota > Phycisphaerae > Phycisphaerales > UBA1924 > BQJQ01. Next base: position 849,863 of record JAVJSB010000001.1, read on the forward strand.
CGTTGCAGATCGAGCCCCCGTTCCACATCGTCGCCGCGGACCCGGGCGTGGAAGGGCTCGTGCCCCTCCGCGTCGGGCTTGTGTCGGGCTCGGGCGTCGCGGTCTACGCCGACTACCCCGAAGGCGCGTCGATCGGCGTCGATGCCGTGGGCACGGTGAACGTCCACACAGGGCGGATCGAGTTCCCCGTCGTGATCGAGCACGCGCCGGGCGTCGGCGCCACGCCCGGCGAGCCCGTGCTGGGCGTCACCTTCCAGGCGTGCACAGACGACGCCTGCCAGCAGCCCGTCACGGCACGCCTCGACGTCCGCGTTGATCTTGAGGAATGATCCTCGAAGGCCCGTCGCTAAAGCAGGTCGCGGCGTTCCAACTCGGCCCGCATCTGCGCGGCGGTGTCACCCTCGTGATCAACCCGCACCGCGTTCCAGCCCGCCGCCCGCGCCGCGTCGATGTTCTCTTCCAGATCATCGAAGAACAGAATCGACGCGGGGGCGACGCCTACAGCTTGCACGAACGCCTCGTAGATCCGCCCGTCCGGCTTGGCGTGCCCGATCACGTGGCTCGCGTGCTGGTGGTGCAGCGTGCCGGCGGTGGGGAAGTCACGCTCGCGGCGTGCCCAGTGCCGCGCGTTCGTATTGGAGAGCATGCCCGTCCTCACGCGCCCCGCGTCGTGCAGATCGCGCACCAGCGCGTCCGCCCCCGGGTATTCCCCGATCAGCCACGCGTCGTGCACGAGCGCGATCTCCTCGGACGAGTACGCCCCGCGCATCGTCGCCGCGACCTCAGCGAAGAACGCCTCCTCGTCGATCGCCCCGACCTGATAGCGCATGGACGCCTCGCGCCGCACGTGATACATGTCCGCGTCGTCCGCCCCGGATCGCAGGTCGAGCCCCGCCGCCGCGACGCCCTCGGCGAACCCGCGGCAGATCCGCAGGATCACCCCGCCCCAGTCGAAGCACACCAATTCGATCGGCCGATCACCCACCCTGCTGCGCCTCCAGCGGGTTGATCTTCATGATCTCATCCATCACCGTGGTCGCGAACGACCCGCGCGGCAGCTCGAACGCGCACCGCACGTAGTTCCCGTGCTCGTCCACGCCGCCCTCGACGTCCACGTTCGCCACGGGAATCCGCATCGGTCGGCGCGCCCCCTCGAGCATCTCGAGCGAGAGCGCGCTCGCACGATCCAGGTCCGCGGGCGTCACGCCGATGCGCGAGAGTTCGCCGAGCTCGACGCGGTCCGTGTCGCCCGTCCCACGCTGCATCTCGGCGCCCCACATCGGACCCGAGGGCGAGAGCTCGAACCGCTCGACGCGCCCGCGAGTCTCCTCCGACGCCGCGTCCGCCGCGTCGACCACGAACGTCGCCCGGGACTTGTGCACGAAGCCCACGTCACCCGGCAGCAACTCGTTGAGGGTCCCCGCCTCCACCCGCTTGTTCAAGACGGCGTTGAACACCGCGGACTGGAACGAGCTGATGAAGAAGCTCGCCGCCGTCGGGTCGATCTCGCGAAGCGCCTCTTCGTGCGACGCGCCCGCCGCCAACGCGTGCAGCGCCTGCCGTTCCGCCCGGTAGCCCTTGGGCCACGCCTCGTACGCCGCCCGGTAGTCGCCCGCGGCGTACAGCTCGCGCGACGTCGCCTGCGCGCCGGGCGAGCGCTCGTTCGGCCCGAGCACGAGCCCGAGCGCCCCCTCGGCATCCCCCAGAATGATCGCCCGGCCCACCGCGTGGTTGTTCCGCAAGTACCCGAACCGCTGGATCCCGATCCGGTTGGGCACGCCAGTCTGCTCGAGGATCGCGAGCGACCGCTGCGCCTCGCGGACGCGCTGCGGCTCGACGCCGCGCACACGGATCGAGAACCGGTTGCCCGTCAGGTGCCCGCGCTTCAGCTTGTTCGTGTGCAGGTCCGCCCAGCGGATACGGACCTGCGGGTGCTCGAGCAGCGGGAAATCATCGGGCGACTTGCCAGGCGCGTGGATCGACACGATCTGGCGCGTGATCGCGTGCTTGTCCTTGAGCCCCGCGTGCCCGATCTGTCGGCGGTTCACCCGGAAGTGCCGCGCCAGCACCCCGATCATCTCGACCGTGCTCATCCCGCGCTTTTCGGCGCAGATGTAGATGTGCTCGCCCTCGCCGCACGGCTGGTACAGCGGGATTTCATCGACGAGGAAGTCCTCTGGGTATTGCTTGATCGAACCCCAGATCCCCGGCACGTCCTGCGTCAGGTACCGCGGCGCGACGACGTGCGTGCCCCCGTCATCGGGCAACGCATCGGGATCTCGGATGGCGCTGTTGTCGGCGGTCAAAGCTCGCCCGGTTCCTGCCGGCGGGCGGCGTCGATCACGTCCTCGTCCACGAAGATCGGCACGCCCGACGCGATGCCCAGCGCGATCGCGTCGGACGGGCGCGAATCGATGTCGATCGTCTCGCCCTGCGCGTTGCGGATGTTCAGCCGCGCGAAGAACGTGTGCTCCTCCAGGTGCGTGATCTCGATCGACTCGATCTCGCCCCCCAGCGCCTCGACCACGCTCGCGAGCAGATCGTGCGTCTGCGGGCGTTTGATCGGCACGCCCGCCAATCGCCGCTCGATCGCTTGCGCCTCGGGCAATCCGATCACGATCGGGAAGGTCCGCGCCTCATCGTTCGCTTGCCCGTTCTCCATGACCTCGCGCAGCTCGATGATCTGATAGTCCACGAGCTCGCGGATCAGGATTCTCGACAGCTGCATGCGGACGGGCATCGCAACGCTCCTCGCGGGCCCTCGGGGGCCAACGACAGCGTACGTCGCCCGCGCCGCCCCGTCAGGACTCGCCCCCCGGGGGTGGGTCAATCGGCGTCCCCAGCGCCTCGATCACCCCGCGGGGGCACCCGATTGGCGCAATCACGAGCTCGCCCACGTACTCCTGCGCGTCCAGCGTGACCAGCCCGGGCTTCGCGCCCGCGAACGTCACCGTCCGGTCCGCCCGAACGGCGCATCCGAGGACGGCGCCCGAATCGGCGTCGATCCCCGTGGGCACGTCCGCCGCGATCACCCGGCTGCCGCGCGCCCGCTGGTCGTTGATCCACCCGACCAGCGCCGCCGCGGCACCCTCCACGTCCCGCGTCAGGCCGGTCCCGAAGAGCGCATCGACCACCACGCCCGGCGTGGGACCCTCCGCCAGCACCCCGTCGTCGGTCCGGACGATCTCGAGTCCCATGCGCTCGACGATCTCGAGGTTGATCCCCGCATCGCCCCCTCGAGACCCCGGCGTGAGCACGACGCGGACGTCCGCGCCCGCGTTGTGCAGGTGCCGGGCGACGGCGAGCCCGTCGCCCCCGTTGTTCCCCGGGCCGCAGACGACCGTCGCGTCGCGCACGCCCGCCTCGAGCATCAGCGCGATCGTCTGCTGCGCCAGCGCGATCGCGGCGTTCTCCATCAGCACGATCGAGGGCACGCCGAACTGCTCGACGGCGACGCGGTCCACCTCGCGCGCTGCGTCGCGCGACAGCACGAACGCCGACTCGCTCGGGAACGCGCCCAGATGGCCCGCGGGATCGCGCGGCTCACGTCGGACAAACCGGCTGGGCTCTCCGCCAGGCATCGCGCGAGTGTACCCGCCCGAGCCTGCGGCGATCCCTATCCTTACCCCTTCGACGCATGACGCCCTGGTACATCGTCATCCCGGTTGGGCTGCTCGTCTTCGGCGCGGTCATGTTGCTCGTTTTCTGGTCCGTCGCGGCGTACCGCATCCTCCGCGAGCTCAACGCCCTGCCCACCGCCCGCGCGGGGATCGCGCTGGCCCGCTCGAGTCCGCCCCGAGGGTCCGTCTGCGTCGTCGTGCCCGCGCACAACGAGGAAAGCTCGATCGCCGCCCTCGTGCATTCGTTCCGCAAGCAGGACCACAACAACGCGCATTTCGTGCTCGTCCTGGACCGCTGCACGGACGCAACGGAGCGCGTCGCCCGCGACGCGGTCGGCGATGACGACCGCTTCACCATCATCCTCAACGACGCCTGCCCGGACGACTGGGCGGGCAAGGTAAACGCCGTCTGGCAGGGCGTCCAGCGGTCCGAGCACGCCCGGCGGGCCGACCACCTGCTGTTCACCGACGCCGACTGCGTCTTCGAGCCCGAGGGTCTGTCCGCGACGATCGCGCTCGCCGAGGAGCGCGACCTGGACATGCTGAGCCTGTTCAGCACCCAGCGGCACCGGGCGTGGTACGAGCTCGCCGCCCAGCCGACCACGACGCTCGAGCTCGCGCGCCAATACCCGCTCCTGCGCGCCAACCGCCGCGACCCAGACGAGCGGCGTCCGTTCGCCAACGGGCAGTTCATGCTCTTCCGCGCCGACGCCTACCGCGCGATCGGCGGGCACGAGAGCTGCAAGGACGCGCTGCTCGAAGACATCGCCTTCGCCCGCGCCCTCAAGCAGCACCGCCGCCCCGCGGGCCTGCTGCTCGCCGACGGCGTCGTCCGCTGCGCCATGTACGACACCTGGGCGCAGTACCGCAAGGGCTGGAAACGCATCTACACCGAATCGGCGAACCGGCGCCCCACCCGCCTTCGGCGCGCGGCGTGGCGTCATGCCGGGATCTTCACCGCGTTGCCCGTCGCGGCGTTCGCGTGCCTGCTCGCCGGGCTCTTCGTTGTGCCCGGGGGGGATGTGCCGCTGCGCGCGACCGCGATCGGGACGCCCGTGCTGGGGTTGGTCGCGTGGGCGTTCGCGCTCGCCGTCGCGTTTCGCGCGGGGCACACGCCCCTCTGGACGATCCCCCTGACCCCCCTGGGCGGGGTCCTGACGGCGTCCATCCTGCTCGAAGCGGCCCGCGATCTCGAACAAGGCGCCCAAACCGAGTGGGGCGGGCGCTCGTACGAGCGCGAACGCCGCTGAGCCCCCGCCGCATAGACTCTTGTCATGCGTCGCGTGCGCCGATCGATGCCCGAGCTTCGGCTGGAGCTGACGCCCCTGATCGACGTCGTCTTCCTGCTGCTCACCTTCTTCGTCTTTTCGATGGTGCTCATGGTGCGCGCGCAGGTGCTCGACGTCGAACTCCCCGCGCTCACCGCGGGCAGGGCGGGCGAGCGCACCGAGTCGATCACCGTCGCGATCGACCAGTCGGGCGGCGTGTTCGTGGACGGGCGCGCCGTCTCGATCGAGGATCTGCCCAACGCCGTCGCGCAGCGCCGCGAGGACGCGGGCGCCGGCGCTGAGGTTCCCATCCTGATCGCGGTGGACGCGGGCGGGCGGGCCGGGCGGCTCATCGAGGTCGCCGACGTGCTCACCGGCGCCGGCATCACCCGCTTCAGCGTCGTCGGGCAACCCGAAGACACCGCGCCGACCATCCGACCCGCGGAGGCGGAGGCATCGTCATGACCGAGCCCGGCGGCGGACGCTGGATCTCCCTTGGGCTCGTCGTGAGCCTCGCGCTGCACGTCTTCCTGGTCGGGCTGCTCGTGTCCGTCTCGGCTGGCGCGGGCGTGGCGCACGCGCCGGCGCCCGATCGCGAGCGGTCGCCCGACGAGATCCGCTTCGGGCTGGACGTCCCCCCGCGCGCCACGATCGACTGGCTGGGCATCCGGGACCCGACCCCCGAGCACATCGCGCCGGACGAGGCGGAATCGCAGCAGGCGGCCCTGGCGACAGACGCCGCGGGCGGGCCCGCGTCCCCGCCCACCCAGCCGAGCCCGCAACCCGAGCCCGCGACCGAATCGCCCGCCGCTTCCGAAGCGGAGCAATCACCCGCCGCCCCCGTCGAAGCACCCCGCGAGCCCGAGGCGATCCTGCCCGACGCGCCCCAATCCGCCGAGCCCACCGGCCCCGCCGAGCAGTCCGAGGACACCCCGGACCCGGTCCTCGACGCGATCGAGCGGGCGACGCCCACCCGCACGGAGCCGACCCCGACCACCCCGCAGACCGACGCAGGGACCGGCCCGACGCAGGGAACGGGCCCCGGCGACGCGCCGGGCAGGCCCTCCGAGCGAGAGTCGGACGCCACCGCGAAGATCGCGACGGTCGATGTCGAGAAGTGGACCTCGCCCGTGGTGGGGCAGGGCATCGAGATCCGCCCGGTCCGCCCGCGCTGGCCCACGCACTTCATGCTGGGAAGGCTGCCCCGTCCCGCGCTCATCGAGATCACGTTCCACCGCCCCAAAGACCGCCCGGGCGGGGCGGACGGGCCCGCCGTGGTCAAGCTCGCCGAGTTCGCCCGCATCGAACGCCCGGACGGCACGTTCGAGATCCGATCGTCCGGCGACGCCGCGGTGGACTCCATCGTCCTCAACACGATCTACCAGTGGACCGCCACGGGCGCCCAGATCGACGAGCTGGAAGAAGGCAAGACGCTCACGGTGCGTGTGCGGCTGTTCTCGGTCCGGTAAACTCTGACGAATCGGCCGCGGTTTGTTCGATCGCGCCGCCCGAACACCCGATGGGAACGGCAGACGCATGCGCACGAACGCCCACAGACTCGCCCCGATCGCCTGCGGCCTCCTCGTCGCGGGCGTCGCCAGCGCCCAGGTGGACCCCCGGGCCCGGGGCGTCGAGGCGCTCCAGCCCGTCGAAGCGGGCTCGGTGGACTCCAGCCCGCTCGCCGGCTCGATGCAGGTCCTGCCGATCGACCTGCGCCAACCAACCGGGTTCGACGAGGTGTACCAGATCAACACCGGCCGCGGGTCCGCGTTCGCCCGGATGGACGGCGCGCTCCGCGCCGTCTTCCCTCGATCCGAGTACGGCCTGGGCCCCAACGGCGTCGAATCGCAGATCCCCGCGGGCACCACGTGGGTCATCGGGGACACCCCGACCTGGTACGCCGACCGGTTCGGCATGATCGCGACCGAGCCCGCGACGGCTGCGGGACCGCCCGTGCCCGGGACGGGCGTGCTCGCGCAGCGCGTTGACATGAGCGCAACGGCGCTCAACCCGCGCGCCGGTTCAAATTATGCGGGCTCGAACGCCGCGGCGTTGCCCGCGCCGATGATCGACGGCGTGCGTGTGCCCGCGGCCCGCCCGCTGGTGCAGCTCCCGCCGCGCGAACCGCCCGCCGAGCCGATCGATCTCTCGGGCGTGCTCGCCGACCCCACGCGGGCACACCGGACGGTGATCGCGGATGAACCGGCGTCGCGCGAAGAACAACCGCAGCAAACCGCGGCCCGCGATGAGCGCGACGACACGCCCGCGTCCCCCTGGGCGGACGACGCGGCCCGCGGACGCACCGTGGCCTTGCTGCTCTTGAAGGCGGCGGGCTCGGACGAGGTCCGCCAGCGCGACGACGCCGTCGCGACCGTCGAGACGGACACAGAATGAAGTCCTGAGTCCTGAGTCCTGAGTCCTGGGTCCTGAAGCCTCGGGCCTCAAGCCTCAGGTCCGCTCATTCACGACTCGGTCGGGCGATTGTCCGGCGGGTTGGCGATCGAGCTCCGCATGTCGGTGTCGGCGACGACGTTCTTCATGCGGTAGTAGTCCATGATGCCCATGTTGCCCGAGCGGAACGCCTCGGCCATCGCCTTGGGCACCTCCGCCTCGGCGAGCGTGACGAGCGCCCGGTTCTTCTGGGCCTCGGCGACGTACTCCTGCTCCTGCGCCACCGCCATCGCGCGGCGCTTCTCGGCCAGCGCCTGGGCGACCTTCTTGTCCGCCTGCGCCTGGTCTTCCTGGAGCTTCGCGCCGATGTTCTCGCCCACGTCCACGTCGGCGATGTCGATCGACAGGATCTCGTAGGCCGTCCCCGCGTCGAGCCCGCGGGACATCACGGCTTTGGAAATCCGGTCCGGGTTCTCGAGCACTTCCTTGTGCGAGCCCGCCGAACCAATCGAGGAGACGATGCCCTCACCAACACGCGCGACGACGGTGTCCTCCGTGGCGCCGCCGACGAGGCGGGCGAGGTTCGTCCGGACCGTGACCCGGGCGCGGGCCTTGAGCTGGATGCCGTCCTTCGCGACCGCGTCGATCGTGGCGCGTCCGAACTGCGGGTTGGGGCAGTCGATGACCTTGGGGTTCACCGAGGTGTTGACGGCGTCGAGGATGTCACGCCCCGCCAGGTCGATCGCGCACGCCGTGTCGTAGTCGAGCTCGATCCGGGCCTTCTGGGCGGCGATGAGGGCCGAGACGACGTTCGGCACGCGACCGCCGGCGAGGTAGTGCTGCTCGAGCTGGTTCGTCGAGATGTCCATGCCTGCCTTCACGGCCCGGATGCGGGAGATCACGATCGTCCGGGCGTCCACCTTCCGGAAGCGCATCCCGATCAGGTCGATGATGCGGACGCGGGCGCCCGAGAGCAACGCCTGAATGTAGAGATTGATGAACTGCCCGAGGATGAACAGGATCACCAGGGCGATCAGGGCAACGACGACGATGATGGCGATCCAGGCTGGACCAGGCATGGCGTTCCTCCGCACCCGTCAGGGGGGCACGCGGAGTATACCGCCCTCCCGAGCCGCCTTTATTCGACGGGCCGGACCTTCAGCTCGTGGATCGTGACGTCCGTCACGCGGACGCGCGAGCCCTGGTCGATCGCGCGGGTGATCGCCAGCGCGTCGTACCGGTTGCCGTCGATCTTCACCTTGCCCACGGGCCGAAGGTCCGTCAGCGCCACGCCCTCGGCGCCGATCAGGGCGGCCTGCTCGTCCCGCCGCCGCTGCTCGGCGAGCTCACGCGCGGCCCGATCCTCCTCGGACTCGGCGCCGATCAGCATCCGCCCCGCGCGCGTGTTGGGCAGGATGCTCATGAGATAGAAAAACACCGCCGGCCCGAGCACGATCACCGTCAGCAGGCCCGAGACGCCCCACATCGGGTCCGAACGCCACATGAGGACGACGCCCCCGATCGCCGTCGCTCCGGACACCACCGCGATCAGCCCGCCCGAGGGCACGAAGACCTCGACCGCGATGAGCAGCAGGGCCACCCCGATGAGCGCGATCCCCCAGAGCAGCATCGGGTCGCTCACGCCGAGCCCTCCGTGCCTTCGATCGGCTCGACCACGAGACTGAACCGGTTCGCCCGCACGACGCGGACGCGCTGCCCGGGCTCGACGTAGCCCATGTCGGACACCACGTCGCAGACCTCGCCCTCGATCTCCGCCTGCCCGCTCGGGCGCAGCGGCGTGATCGACACGCCCTCAGAACCGACCGGGACAAGATCGCTCTGCGGCGGCGCCATCATCGCGAACGCGCCCTCCGGCTCGTCGCTGGACGCGCCAAGCACCAGGCGGTTGAGGATCGGCAACGACCCCATGTGCTTCGTGATGAAGAACATCCCGATCCCCGCGGTCAGCAGCGCCAGCAGCACCATCCCCGCGGACCACGCGAGCTCGCCCGGGTTCGACCGCAGCCCGCTGCCCGAGTCCGGGATGAACGTGCCCACCAGCCCGACGAAGATCGAGACGATCCCGATCACGCCGAACAGGCCCATCCCGGGCAGCACGAAGACCTCCACCCCCAGCAGCGCGATGCCCCCGACGATCGCGAGCGCCTCCCACCAGCCCGCCATCCCGACGACCATCGGCGGGCCCATCAGCCCGGCCAGCGCGACCAGCGAGATCAGCAGCGGCACGAACATCCCGGGCGACACCATCTCAACAAACAACGACAGCAGGAAGACCACGATCAGCAGCATGCGGATGCCCGGGCTCGCCAGGAACGCCGCCGCCCTTTCCGACCAGCTCGTCTGCAGGCGCGTCAGGCTCTCGGCGCCGAAGAACGCCTGGAGCTCCTCGTCCGTGTTGATCACCCGCGAGGCGAGCCCGAGGTTGATCGCGTCCTCCGTGCGCAGGATCACCGCGTTCGTGCCGTCGCACACATACCCGAGCGGCGTGTACCGATCCTTCTCCGATTCGCTAATCGTCGTGAAGTACGGGCGCTGCGTTTCGCTCGTGATCTCGAGCGATTGCCGGACGCTCTCGTCCTCAAACGCGTCGGCGATGTCGTTCAGATTGCGCCCGGCGGGGCGGAACTTCTGCCCCTCGGGGGTGGGGGGGAGATCGCCGAAGATGTCGTCGGGCTCGGACGATTCGTCCGCCGCGGGCGCGCCGTCGTCGGCCTCTTCCTCGGTGGGGATGTCGCGCGGCGCCGAGGGGGGCGCGACGGGCGAGGACGCCTGCGGGCCCTCGCGGGTCGATTCGTAGCGCCCGCCGGTCACGCCCGCGAGCATCGGTCGGCCGCGCGGGGGGGCCTCGTCGAACAGCGCGCGGTACTCGTCCTCGTCGATCGTGTACCGCTGCCCGGTCTGGGCGTCCTCGATGAGCCAGAGCTCGACGCCGTCGATCACCATCGCCTGCACGAGCCACTCGTCGTACCCGTTGCGGCGCGCCGAATCGACGACGTCGGACATGATGACGGGGAGGATCTTGGTGCGCTCGTCGGGGGTGGGGGCGCGCAGCCCGCCGCCGAACGGCCCGCCCGCGGGGATCACCTGGAAGGCGTCGCCCACGGCGCCGGGGTCGGAGATCACGATCTCGCGGCAGGCCAGCGCGATGATCGCGCCGCCGGAGTAGGCGTCCGGGTGGACCCACGCGACGGTGTTCGCGACGGATGAGCCCTTGATGGCGTTCGTGATGCGGAGGACGGCGCCGACCCCGCCGCCGGGCGTGTCGAGCTCGAAGACGATCGCGTCGGCGCCGCCCGCCTCGGCGTCGCTGATGCGGCGCTCCACGGAATGGGCGGTCCACTCGTCGATCGGGCCCTCGATGACGATGATCGCGATGTCGTCCGCCTGGCGGAACGTCGGGATCGACGCGGGCGTGCCGCTGGTCGCGGCGTCCTGCGCGAGGGCGCTCGAGACGACGAACAGCGCGGCGCACAGGATCCGCATGATCATCCGGGGGCTCTGGAGCGCACGGATACCGGCTCGTTGGTGGGGGTCCATCCTCACGCTCCAAGTATAGAGGTCAGCGGGAGGTCCCCGGCAGGGGCCCGCCGGCGGGCAGCGACTGCTCGATGTTCCACCTCAGATCGTCGCCGCGGCAATCGATGTGGACCGCGAAGAACCCGGGCAACGCGCTGCCCGGGGGCCCGCCGTGCTCGTGCTGCGCGACCAGCGGCCAGATGATCTCCCGGTCGGTGATGGGGACGGGCAGCCCGTCGAGCTCGTCCGGCGCGTGCCAGCGGAGCTCCCCCTCGTCCATCGGGCCCTCGGGCACCTCGACCGGCCCCAGCACGCGGTAGTAGAAGAGCAGCCAATGGGTCTCGCCCTCGAAGGCCGTCTCGGCGATCAGGCCCATCAGGTGCAGGCGGTCGAGGGGCACCTCGATGCCCGCTTCCTCGCGGATCTCACGCTGGGCGCACTCGGCGGGCGATTCGCCCTGCCCCATCTCGAGCTTGCCCCCGATGGGGGAGCACAGACCCTTGTTGGGCGCCTTCTTGCGGTGCAGCAGCAGCAGGCGGCCGTCCTTGTCGCGGAGGTCGCACAGGCAGGCGAGTTTGTACGGGAGCTCGGGCGGCATGGGAGGCAAGCCTAGCGCACAAACCATCCTCCCCCGTCCCGCCGGGATAGGTGCCGAGCGGAGCGAGGCGGAGGGGGTCTTGGCGTCTCGCGATGCCCAGCGCAAAGCCCCCCTCAGTCGGCTCGCGCCGACCGCTCCCCCGTCAGGACGGGGGAGCGAGGAAGATCGCGTCCGCGGGGGTTCTTCGCTGCAGAGCGCGGCGGGCTCGGGTCGAATAGGCTCATCACCGGATGGATCCGCACGCGCACACCCAACTCCGCCCCCGCGCGACCGAAGTCCCGTGCGACCCCTTGGGGATCGGGGGCACGACGCCGCACCTCGTCGGCATCGGGGGGTGCGGGATGTCCGCGCTCGCGCGCCTGCTCGCGGCGTCGGGCGTGCCCGTCCGCGGGACCGACATGACACCCACGCCCGTCACGGACGCCCTGGCGGCGTCCGGGATCGCGGTCGGGTTCGACCAGTCCGCGGGGGCGCTCCGCGAAGACGCGGACGTGCTCATCGCGTCAGCAGCGGTGGGGCAGGACCACCCAGAGGTCGCCGCGGCGCACGACCGGGGCATCCCGGTGCTGTCGTACGCCGAGGCGCTCGGGCGCTTGCAGGCGGGGCGGACGGGCGTCTCCATCGCGGGCACGCACGGCAAGAGCACGACGACCGCGATGCTCGGGTGTGCCCTCACCGACGCGGGGCTGGACCCGGCGGTCATCGTCGGCGCGACGTGCGCCCAGCTCGAGTCCGGCGCGCTCACGCCCGCGGGCGGCCGCACGGGGTTCCGCCTGGGCTCGACGACGATCCGAGCGGGCGCGTGGGCAGGCAAGCCCGGCGCGCTGCTGGCCGAGGCGTGCGAGTACAACCGATCGTTCCACAACCACCGCCCGACGGTCGCGTCCATCGGCGTGATCGAGCCGGACCATCTGGACATCTACGGCTCGCTCGACGAGATCGTCGAGGCGTTCCGCGGCTTTGCCCAGCTCGTGCCCGACGAAGCGGAGGGCGGGCGGTTGCTCATCGCGCACGAGGGCGCGCAGCGGACGCACGTCGCCGCCGGGCTGGCCTGCCGTGTCGAGACGATCGGGTTCAGCCCCGCCGCGGATTATTCGATCGGGTTCGACCCCGCCTCGCGCCGCGTCACCGTTTCGCACGACGGGCGCGAGCTCGGGTCGTGGGTCAACCGCATGCCGGGCGAGCACAACGCGACGAACGCCGCGACGGCGTTTGCGCTGGGTGTCATCCTCGGCGCGGACGCGGGCAAGCTCAGCGCGTCCCTCGGCGCATTCGCCGGGCTCGATCGGCGGTTCCAAATGCTGGGCGACGTCCGAGGCGTGCGCGTCTACGACGACTACGGGCACCACCCGACCGAGATCGCGCGCACGCTCGAGGCGGTCCGCCAGTCGGACGACCCCGCCGAGCGGGGCGGCAAGCTCATCACGGTCTTCCAACCCCACCAGCACTCGCGGACGCGGTTCCTGCTCGAGGAGTTCGCGACGAGCTTCGAGCAGGCGGACGTCGTGATCGTGCCGGACATCTACTTTGTCCGCGATTCGCAGGCGGAGCGACACAAGGTGAGCGCGGCGGACCTTGTGGACCGCCTGCGCACGCGCGGCGTCCGGGCGATGCACCTCTACCCGTTCGACGCGATCGTCGAGCACCTCCAGACGATCGCTTCGCCCGGCGACGTCGTCCTCGTGATGGGCGCCGGGCCGGTTTGGAAGGTCGGGCACGAATTCGTGCGGGTCGGCGGGTCATGAACGCGTTTGTGGATGAGCTCGACGCGACGCCCAACGCGCGGATCCCGACGTGGTTCGGCATCGGGGGCGGCGCGGACACCTTCGTGCGCGCCAATTCGGTCGAAGACATCCGGCGCAGCCTGGAGATCGACCCGGACCTCCGCGTGCTCGGCGACGGCGCGAACCTGCTCGTCGATGACGAGGGCGTGGGCGGCGTGGTGGTGTCGCTGCAGACCGACGCGTTCCGCGCGATCGATTGGGATCGGGGGCACGCGCGGATCCTCGCGGGCTCGGGCGTGAGCCTGCCCAAGCTCATCGGCGCGAGCGCGACGCGCGGGCTCGGCGGCATCCAGGGGCTCGCGGGCATCCCGGCGACCGTGGGCGGCGCGGTGGTGATGAACGCGGGCGGCAGCTTCGGCGAGATCGGGGGCGCCGTCGCCGCGGTGCACGCGATCGACCGCGCCGGGCGCGAGCACGTCTTCGACCGGTCGCAGATCGAGTTCGGGTACCGCAGGTCCGGGCTGAACCACCTGATTATCACGGGCGTGGAGCTTCAGCTCACGCCGGGCGACCCGGAAGACCTGAAGGCCGAGCGCCTGCGCGCGATGGCGTACAAGCGGCAGACCCAGCCCCTCGCCGACAAGTCCGCTGGGTGTTGCTTCAAGAACCCGACGCTGACCGAGACGATCGAAGGGATCGGCGACGCGGACGATCGCGTCTCCGCCGGGCTCTTGCTCGATCGGGCGGGGTGCAAGGGGACGTCCGTCGGCGGCGCGGCGGTCTCGGAAGCGCACGCGAACTTCATCGTGACGACCAAGGACGCGCGCGCCCGCGACGTGATCGAGCTCATGGACGCGTCCGCGGCGCGCGTGCGCGATACCTTCGGCGTGACGCTCGAGCGCGAGGTCGTCGTCTGGACGCGATCGTCATGATCCGCGTGCTGGTCCTGGGTGGTGGGCCGGACGCGGAGCGCGAGATCAGCCTGACGAGTTCGCAGGCGGTCGCCGGGGCGCTCGCGCAGGGCGGGGCGTTCCAGGTCGAGTACCGCACGATCGACCGGGTGACGGACGCCGAGCTCGAAGCGATGCCGGGCGATGTGGTGTTCCCGGTGCTGCACGGCCCGTTCGGGGAGGGCGGGCCCCTGCAGGACATGCTGGAGCGCGCCGGGCGGCCGTACGTCGGGTCGGGCCCTCGGGCGGCGCGCCGGGCGATGGACAAGCTGGGGTCCAAGCTTGCCGCGGCGGGAGCAGGCGTGCCGACGGCTGGCGCGGGGTCGCTGGACATTTCTGACGCCACGTGCCCGTTTGAGCTGCCCGTGGTGGTCAAGCCCAACACGGAGGGTTCGAGCGTCGGGCTGTACGTCTGCAAGTCGCTGGATCAGTGGGACCGGGCGCACGCCGCGGCTCGGGACGGGCTCACCAGGCATCCTGGGCGGGCGTGGATGGTCGAGCGGTTCGTGGGCGGGCGCGAGCTGACGGTCGGGCTCGTGGGGGCGGAGGGCGCGATGCGGGCGCTGCCGGTGGTCGAGATCGCGCCTGCTGAGGGGACGTACGACTACGCGGCGAAGTACGCCCGCACCGACACGCGGTATGTCGTGAACCCGGACCTCCCAGATGGTGTGGACGGGCGGGTCAAGTCGTTCGCGGAGGGGGTGGCGCGGGCGTTGGGGGTGCGGCACCTGGCGCGGGCGGATTTCATCCTTGACCCCGCTGGCGAGCCGATGTTCCTGGAGATCAACACGATGCCCGGGTTCACGGCGACGAGCCTGGTGCCCAAGGCCGCGGCGGCGGAGGGGATGGACCTCCCCGCCCTGTGCGGGCGCCTCGTCGAACTCGCTCGGTAGGGAGCCAGGAATGGCGAAGAAGAAGTCGAAGAAGCACGCCGGGATGGACCCGGAGGTCCGCCGGAGGATCATCATCGCGTCCGTCGGGGTGCTGGGCGGGCTGGCGCTGACGGCGGGGGGCTGGGTCGGGCTGGATCGGCTCGACGCGCACGCCGCGGAGATCGCGACGCCGCCGAGCGTCGAGGTCTCGTTCAGCTGGCCCGCGCTGGACGGCGCGGCCGTGGGTGACGACTCGGCGACGTGGATGCCCGCGTCCGAGCGCGACCGGTTGCGGGCGATCGCGTTGAATGCCGCTCGGGGCGGGGGCGTGCTCGATCCGGCGGCGCTACGCGAGGTGTGCAGCGCGCTGGACGCGACCGGGTGGTACGCCGCGCCCCCGAAGGTTCGGCGTCGGGGCGACGGGACGATCCACATCGCCGGCGTGTGGCGTCTGCCCGCGGCGGTCGTGCGTTCGGGCGACCGCGAGCGGCTGGTTTCGTGGGAGGGGATCGCGCTGCCGCTGGAGTACCGCGCGGGCGCGTCGGGCGTGCACGTGCTGACGAACCCGAGCCGGCCAGCGCCGGCGCTGAGCGGCGAGGCATGGCAGGGGGATGACGTCGCCGCGGGGCTTGCGCTGCTGGACCTGTTGAACGACCACGATGACATCATGGCGCAGGTCGTGGGCGTCGATCTCGGCGCCGGGCGGCGTCTCTCGATCATCACGGATGAAGACACGCGGATCGTCTGGGGCGCCGCGCCGGGCGTGTTCCGCCCGGGCGAGCAGCCGACGGACATCAAGCTCACGCGGCTGCAGGGGATGCTCGAGGGCACGGGCCGGATCGACGGGGGGATGGGGATCGTGGAGATCTTCGGCCCGAACGTGCTCGTTGTCCGCCGCGAGAGGTGAGCGCGTAGCGTTTGGTCATGTCCTCGCCCGCTGAGCAACAACCCAAGCCGGTGGACCGCGACCTCTTTGGCAAGGCGCCGAAGGGGAAGCCCGACTGGTCGCACCGGCGCGGCGAGCCCCGGCAGTTCGCGATCCTGTGGCTCATGTACCTCATGGCGGCGACGGTGCTCATGCTCGCGAGCCTCAGCGCCGCGCGGGCGATCTCGCCCAGCGTGACGCGACCCGCCGCGACGAGCATGCTCGTCGTCTGCACCGTCGGCGCGTGCGTGCTCTGGCCCGTCGTGCGGCTGAGCCAGCGCCGCCCGGACCACCCGGCCCGGGCAGTCGCGACGGACCTGCCGGTGGTGGTGCTGCCGGTGTTTGCGTTGGTCTTGCCGCAGGGGTTCTGGTTTCTGGCGGCGTGGTCGCCGGGCGTGGTGTTCACGCTGTGCGGGATCGTCGCGGCGTGGAGCCTCTTTGTGGGCGCGGTGCTCGCGTTCGCGTTGGGCACAATCGACCGCAAGCCCGAGCGTGGGATCGCGCGCACGCTGTGGGCGATCGGGTTCGTGCTGATCGCGGCGGGCGCGCCCATCGCGATGGCGCTCGGGCTGGCGGGCCCGGGCGCGTCGGCGTTCTCGCCTGTGACGGCGCTGACCGGGCTCGTCGCGGATCGGCAGGCTTCTGGCCTGATCGTGCAGGGGGGGGCCGAGCACGTGCGGGCGCTGGGCTTTACGTTTATCGCCGCGGGGACGGCGTGGACCGGCGTTCTCGGGCTCGGGATCGCCCGGTCGGGCACAGCGCCTACCAATTGATGATGCGCCGGGCCCCGCCCGACGCCGCAGGGACGACGCAAGGAGCTCTCGGATGGACGTGATCACGCAGGCGGACAAGGACCGATTGGAGACGCGGCTCAAGGAGTTGCTCGACAACCGGCCCGTGATCTCCGAGCGGATCGCCGAGGCGCGGGCGTTGGGCGATCTCAAGGAGAACGCCGAGTATCACGCCGCCCGCGAGCAGCAGGGGCTCGAGGAGGCGGAGATCAAGCGTCTCGAGGAGCGCCTCGCCAAGGCGCAGCTCGTCTCCGATGACAAGCAGGCCGCGGACGTCGTTTTCATCGGCTCGACCGTGAAGCTCCGCGAGGTCGGCGGGCGCGACGACGAGCCCGAGCTCTACCGCCTCGTCGGCGAAACCACCGGCGAGGACGAAGGCGACATCATCGAGGTCACGACCAACTCGCCGTTCGGCGAGGCGTTGATGAAAGCCCGCATCGGCGAGACGATCCGCGTGAACGCGCCGCGCGGCGTGAAGCGGTTCGAGATCCTCGAGATTCTCTGAAACATTTGAGCACACCATGACACCACCACCCGCGGTCTGCGTCGTTGGAGCGTTGACGATGGACATGGTCGTCGCGTGCGACGCGCTGCCCCGCGCGGGGCAGACGGTGTTCGGGCGGTCCGTGCGGACCGAGCCGGGCGGGCGCGGGTTGCGTCAGGCGGTTGCCGCGGCCCGCGCGGGGGCGGAGGTGTCGCTCATCGGGCGGGTCGGGCGCGACGCGAATGGGCGTGAGCTGCGGGCGATCCTGCAGCGCGAGCGCGTGAACGACGTCGGCGTGGCCGAGAGCTGGTCGGCCCCGACCGGGGCGTCGGCGATCTCGGTCGATGCGCACGGCGAGCACACGGCGGTGGTCGTGCCCGGGGCGAACGAGCAGCTCGACCCGGGCGGGATCGGCGAGGCGCGGAAGCGCATCGAGGGGTGCCGGGTGCTCCTGGCGCAGCTCGAGGTGCCGACCGCCGCGGTGACGCGCGCCGCGGAGATCGCGCGGGCGGGCGGCGCGCGGGTGGTGCTGAACGTCGCGCCGGCGCAGCGCGTGCCGGCGGAATTGCTCAAGCTCACCGACGTGGTGGTCGCCAACGAGGACGAGTCGCGGACGCTCGCGGGCGTGGACGACGCGGCGGACGTGGCGACGCTCGAGCGGGCGCTCGAGGGCCTGGGTGTGCCCGTCGTGATCGTCACGCGCGGGTCGGCGGGGTCCGCGGTGATCCAGGGAACCGAGCGCTATCACATCCCTGCGCACGAGGTGGAGGTTCTCGACACCACGGGCGCGGGCGACGCGTCGATCGGCGCGCTCGGCGCCGCGTGGGCGGGCGCGTCCGCGGTGGAGGGGCCGCCCCCGATGGAGGCGCTCCGGGATGCGCTCCTGTTCGCCAGCGCGGCGGGCTCGCTCGCGACGACGCGGCGCGAGTCGGTCGCGTCCATCCCGAACCGGGGCGAGATTCAGATGCTGATCGACGAGGCCGAGATCCGGCGTTAGCTCAGCCCATCACGCCCGCGCGGTGCAGCGTGATCACCCAGGCGGGCGTCTCTGACACAAACTGCCGCAGGTGCCTGCGCCGCGACAGGTAGTACCGGATCGCGAGCCCCTGGACGAGGGCGACGGCGAGGATCAACCCGCCGTAGATCCCGTACACGACCGTCTGCTGCAGTGATTCCATCTGGGTCGTCAGGTTTGCCAGCGCCGGCTCGTTCGCGATGGCGGGGTCGGCGAAGGCGGTCGAGATCATGCCGGCGCCGCCCTCGGCGTTCAAGAGCTTCCAGACCGCGTACCCGATCAGCACGCCCGCGAGCAGGAGCTGGTTCAGCGCGAGCATCCCCGGGGCGGACGCCTCCAGCTTGCGCAGCGACCGGCGGAGCGCCAACTCGTGGTACCCGATCGCGCACAGCGCGAGGGCGAGCGCGAGCAGCGTGCCGTTGCCGATCGCGAAGGGCAGCGTGAGGATCCCCGCGAACATCGTGGTCCAGCCCGACACGGAGGCGAACCTCGACGCGCCGCGCAGCTTGCGGGCCCGCCGGTTGGACTGGCGCAGCTGCACGAAGTGCTCGGGCGAAAGCGGGCCCAGATCGCCCGCGGGGGTGTCCTTGGTGAGAACGCTCATGGAACGGGCATCGGCCGGCCGTGGCGAGCGCTCGATCGGGACCGCCGCGGCGGGCGCCGGGTGCGGTTGCCCAGCCGAGCGGGGCCCGACCCGCGGCACGAGCGATGCCGCCGAACCCCGATAACCCGATCAGAACCGAGCTACGCGCGGGCGTCGATCCGGCGGGCCGCCTGGGCGACGTCGGCGAACACCGACTCGGCGGTCGGCCAGCGCCCCGCGCCGCGGCCGATCACCGTCTCGCGGCGGCCGTCGGCGAGATGGACGATGAGGACGGCGGACTCGTCGCGCGCCCGCGCCAGGTCGGACCCCTCGCGGACGGTCTCGAGCGCGACGCGGGCGCCGATCGTGCCGTCGTCGCGCCGCGAGGCGCGCGCCACGAGCCGGCGCGCGAACCCACGCTCGAGCGCGGGGGCCCCATCCGCCAGCGACTCGATGCCGCTGACCTCGACGGCGGACTCGGGCATCTCCGGGTCGAACGCGAGGCGGCACAGCAGGCAGAGCTTCTGGGCGGCGTCGAACCCCGCGACGTCCGCCGTCGGGTCCGCCTCGGCGTACCCCAACCGCTGGGCCTCTTCGAGCGCCTCGGCGTACGTCGTCCCGCGCGCCATCCGCCCGAGGATGAAATTGGTCGTCCCGTTCAGGACGCCCGAGATCGCGGCGATCTCGTGGTCGCGCGCGATGCGATCGACCGTCTCGAGCATGGGCACGCCCCCGCCCACCGCGGCGGAGTCGAGCAGCATCACGCCCCGCTCGCTCGCGAGCGCCCGCAGCGCCACGCCGTCGCGCGCCATGAGCGCCTTGTTGGCCGTCACGACGTTGCACCCGGCGTCCAACGCCCGGTTGATCAGCTCGCCCGCGAGCCCGGTGCCCCCGATGACCTCGATCACGAGCTCGGGGTCGGTCGCGAAGACGTCGTCGATGCTGGTCGTCAGGACCTCGGGGTGCTCGAGTTTGTCGGCGTACTTGGACGGGTCGCGCACGAGGATGCTGCGGACGTCGTACATCGCGGGCTCGGCGAGCATGTGCCGCATCACGCCGCCGCCCACCGTCCCGAGCCCGAGCAGCGCCACCCGCACGGGCCGGCGCGGGCCGCCCTGGGGCACCTTGCGTGTTTCCTCCGCGCCGATCACCGACGGCGTCTCCGAACCCAGCGCTCCGATCTCGAGGATCAGCCCGTGATCCGCGGCGTACTTCACGCACTTCGGCTGCGCCACCTTTGCGGGCGACGCGAGCGCGTCGTCGTACGTGAGCGTCGAGAACTTGCGAGCGCCGGGTTGCTTCGGGTCGGCGTCGTACCACCCGTCCACGTCCTTGACCAATCGGCACCGCGCGGCGCCGACGGAGTGCGCGACGAACAGCGCCGTGAGGTCCGACCCGCCGCGCCCGAGCAGCGTCGTGAACCCGCGCCTGTCGCGCCCCGCGAACCCGGGCAGAACAACGACGTTGCCCATGTTCAGCTCGTGCCTGACGGGACCCGCGGCCATCGACTCGGGCTCGGCGTTCACCGGGTCGCCCGTCGTGCGCAGGTCGATCTGCGCGGGGTCGAGCAGTGTCGCGGGGATGCCCGCGGCCTCGATCGCGAGGGTGACCTGGGCCGAGCTGTGCGACTCGCCCACGGCGAGCAGCGCCGCGTACGCCGCGGGGTGGGGCTTGTCGGAGATCTCGCCCGCCCGCTGGGCGAGCCGGTCGGTCGTGTCGCCCATCGCGCTGCACACGACGACGACGCGGCGTCCGTTGCGGACCTCGCGGTACACCTCGTGCACGGCGTCGGCGATCTTTGCTTCCGATGCCAGGATCGAGCTGCCGAACTTGAGCACGACGATCTCATGCGGCAGGGCGTCGGCGGTGGGGGCCGGGCGGGCGCGCCGGGGCGGGCGGTCCGGCTCGGGCATGTGCGATGGGGCTTCGAGTGGCATGGCGCGAACCCTACGGCGATCGACTCAGCGGGGCAGCAACAACTCCGCGATCTGCAATGCGTTCAGGGCGGCGCCCTTGCGGAGCTGGTCGCCGCAGCAGAACAAATCCCATCCGACGAACGCGTCGCCGGTGCGCCCCTGTGATTCGTCCGGTCGGATCCGCCCGACGAGCACGTCGTCGCCGCCCGAGGCGTCCACCGGCATCGGGAACCGCGGGCTCGCCCGGTCGTCCACGATCCGCACGCCCGGGGCGCCGTCCAGGGCCGCGCGGAACGCCGGCTCGGTCACCGCCTCGCGCAGCGTGAGATTCACCGCCTCGGCGTGGGCGCGGGGCACGGGCACGCGCACGCACGTCGCGGTCGCGCGGAGGTCCGGCCGGTTCCAGATCTTGCGGCTCTCGTCGATGAGCTTCTGCTCTTCGACGTTCCGACCCGTCACCGGGTCGGTGGGGGACTCATGGCAGAACACGTTGTGCACGCACGGGAACGGGAAGAACTCCGGCGCGAGCTCCGCGCCCGCCGCGGCCTGGGCGGTCAGCCGCTCGAGCTCCTCGAGCCCCGGCGCCCCGGCGCCCGACACGGCCTGGTACGTCGCGACGCACACCCGCTCGATCCCGAACGCCCGCTCGATCGCGTTGACGGCGGTCACCATGATGATCGTCGAGCAGTTCGGGTTCGCGATGAGCGTCGCGTCGCCGATCGCCTCGGCGTTCACCTCCGGAACGACCAGCGGCACGGCGGGGTCCATCCGGAACGCCGACGAGTTGTCGATCACGACCGCCCCGGCGTCCAACGCGTTCTGGGCATGCTCGCGCGAGACCGCGCCCGACGCGCAGAAGAGCGCCACGTCGATCCCTTCGAACGAACCCGGCCCGAGCTCTTCGACGGTGAGCTCGTCGCCGGCGAACGGGAGTTTCATCCCCGCCGACCGGGCCGACGCGAGCGCGCGGACGGACGCCGCGGGGAACGCGCGCTGCTCGATGCTGCCCAACAACTCGACGCCCACAGCGCCGGTCGCGCCGACGATCGCAACGGTCGGATTGGAGGGCAGCGTGGGCATACCGGATTGTTGCCATCGGCCCGTGGCGGGGCGGGCTAGAACGCGATCCGGAGATCAAATCCGACGATGAGCCCGGGGTCGCGGTCTTCGCGGTTCAGGCGGTTGCCGCGCGAATCGGTGAACTCGATCTCGCCGGCGACGAGCGTGCCGGCACGCCCTGTGAGGGTGACGTTCGATGAGGGCTTCCACGCGGCGGCGAGGGTGATGGGCACGCCCCGGTCGATCAGCACGCCGTTGGAAACGACGTTGTCGTCGTCCAGGCGGTATTCGCGCTGCCCGAATGAGACGCCGAGCGAGAGCGAGAGGTCGTCGCGGGCCTGATAGGCGAGCACCGCCCCGGCGTTTCGCCGGCCCAGGTTGAACGACCAGTCCTCCGCGATCGTCCACTCGATGATGGGGAAGGGGATGACGAGACCGGACTCTTCGACGCGGGTCGAGCCGAGCACGCCCAGGCCCAGGCGGAGCCCGTCGGCGACCTGGTAGGTCACCCCGCCACCCCCGCCGATGGTGAACGAGTCGTCGAAGACCGCGCCGGGCTCGCCGGCGAACTCGAGCGAGCCGGTCAGGAACCAGCCCCATCCCGAGTCATCGATCACGTCGAACGTCGGGCGGAGGTAGACGCGTTGGGCGTCGCTGATCGGGTCGTTGTCCGCGGGCGCTGCCGGGATGATGCCCGCGGCGTCGTCGAAGTCGTAGAACGACCGCTCCTGACCCAGCACGATGGTGAGGTTCCTGCCCTCGCCGGCAAGGATGTCGAACGTCAGATCGGTGTCGATGCGGAGCACGTCCACGTCGCCCGCGATGTCCTCGAAGGAGCTGGCGGTGTACGTCGCGCCGCCCGAGAGGGAGATGCGGACGGGGTCGAGCGTGCTGAGGTAGATCTTCTTTTCTTCGGGGGAAAGGGCATCAAAGTCGGCGCGCGAGCGGACCTCCGGAATCCCGGGTTCCGATTCGGGCGCGTACTCGGGGGCTGGCTGGGCGAGCGCGGGCAGCGCGAGCGTCATGCACGCGGCGATCGCGAGTGGTCGGTCCATCATGCGGGCGAGCCTACCGGGTTCAGCCGAACGCCGCCTTGTAGTCCGCCAGGAACTTCTCGAGCCCCGAGTCGGTCAGCGGGTGCTTGAGCAGCTGCTGGATGACCTTGAAGGGCACGGTCGCGACGTCCGCCCCGGCCAGGGCGCAGTCGACCATGTGCTTGGGATGGCGAATGGAAGCGGCGAGGACCTTGGTCTCGTACCCGTAGTTGTCATAGATCGCGCGGATCTGGGCGATGAGGTCCATGCCGTCCACGGAGATGTCGTCCAGGCGTCCGATGAAGGGGGAGACGAGCATCGCGCCCGCCTTGGCGACGAGCATCGCCTGCATGGGCTGGAAGCAGAGGGTCATGTTCGTGCGGATGCCCTCGTCCTCGAGCGCCTTGCACGCCTTGAGCCCGTCGGTTGTGATGGGCAGCTTCACGACGATGTTGGACGCGATCTTCGCCCGGTCCTTGCCCTCGGCGATCATCGCGCTCGACTCGGTCGCGATCACCTCGGCCGACACCGGGCCCCTGACGACCTCGCAGATCTCCTCGAGGCGCTTGGTGTAATCGACGCCCTCCTTGGCGATGAGGGAGGGGTTGGTCGTGACGCCGTCGAGCACGCCGAGGTCATGGGCCTGCTTGATCTCGTCGATGGAAGCGGTGTCGATGTACAGCAGCATGAGCCGATCTCCGATCCGGGTGGGGGAGTAGGCTAGCCCGGATCTCCCCCGGCGTGGGCGAAACGGGCGATCTCGGGAGCAGTCTTCATGAACGTGCTGGTGACGGGCGGGGCAGGCTACATCGGGTCGCACGCGTGCCAGCGGCTGATCCGCGACGGGCACGCCGTCGTCGCCCTCGACAACCTTGTCCGGGGGCGACGCGAGCCCATGGGGTTGCTCGGGGCGGACGACCCCGCGGTTCCCCTCACCTTCGTCGAGGGATCGGTGGGGGACCGCGAGCTCGTCACGCGGGTGCTCGACGAGCACGCGATCGACACCGTGATGCACTTCGCCGCCCTCGCGTACGTCGGCGAGAGCGTCACGGACCCCGCGCGGTACTACCGGGAGAACGTGCAGGCGGGCGTGGCGCTGGTTGATGCCTGCGTCGCGTCGCCGGGCATCGAACGGTTCGTCTTCAGCTCATCCTGCGCCACGTACGGCGACCCGCCCGAGGGCATGGTGCCCGTTCCCGAGTCCTGCCCGCAGGCGCCGACGAGCCCGTACGGGCGCACGAAACTGATGATGGAGCTCGTGCTCCGCGACGTCGCGCACGCGTGCGATCTGGAGGGCCGGCGCTTCACCGTTTCGATGCTGCGCTACTTCAACGTCGCGGGCAGCGACCGGTCGGGCTTGCTCGGAGAGGACCACACGCCTGAGACGCATCTCATCCCCGTCGCGATCCAGGCGGCGCTGGGCAAACGCGACCACATGTCCATCTTCGGGACCGACTACCCGACGAACGACGGCACGTGCGTGCGCGACTACGTCCACGTTGAGGACCTCATCGACGCCCACGTGTGCGCGCTCGAATGCGTCGATTCGGGAGTGCGTGCGTACAACGCCGGCATCGGGCGCGGGTACTCCGTTCGGCAGGTACTCGAGAGCGTGAAGCGGGTCTCGGGCGTGGACTTTGAGATCCGCGAGGCGGGCCGGCGCGAGGGCGACGCGGTCGCGCTCTACGCCGACCCGTCGCGGATCAACCGTGAGCTTCGATGGCAAGCGGACGTGACGGATCTCGACGAGATCGTCTCGTCGGCCTGGCGGTGGATGTCGGCGCACCCGGGCGGGTACGTCTGAACCACTGCCCGCCGCCGCGCCGAGCACAGGTCGGCCGCGAGCGTGCCAACGATGCCAGAATCAGGGCTTTTCGACCCGCCGGCGTCGGGTATGCTGGACCGACCCGGCGACGTCGCCCTCGGCGCCGACGACCGGGCGAACGAGAGGTACCCGGCGCCGGGCGCCCGCGCGGCGTCCAGGCGCGCTGAGAGGACGCACCGCATGCCCCGCATCACGATTCGGAACGCTTCGCCCGGACGCGCCCTCGGCGTCGGTATCCTGCTCGCGTGCATGGCCCTCGCCGTCCCGTCGGCCGCGCAAGCCGAGCCGAACCCGCTCGACAAGGCCGCTCGCCCGCAATACCACGGCCCGCAGCTCGAACTCCCCACGCGGCTCCAGGGCGACGGACTCGTCGTTGACCTCGAAGGGTTCGACCCGAAGACGACGGATGTCACGGGCCGCATCACGCTCGGCGAGGCGGCGTACCCATTCACCGGGCGGTATGCCGATCCCGCACGCCTCGACGGGTCGTTCCGCGCGAATGGCAACGACTTCGAGTTCACGCTCAAGGGCGACGATCAGCGGGGCTACACCTTCACGACGGGCGAGTCGTCATACACGCTCACCACTGCCGCACCGAGCGTTCAGCCCGCGCCATCGCCGGGCGCGCCCGCCGGGTCTTGGTCCGGCATGCTGACCGAGCAAGACGACTTCGGGCAGGCGGTGGAATGCCCGATGACGATCACGTTCGCGGAGGGATCGCACGGCGGGCACGCCGCGGACGTCGTCGTCGAGGCCCAGATGACCGACGACTGGGGGCGTGCGATCGACGTTCGCGCGGCGGGCCGATTCGTCGGCGCCATCGAGAACGGGCGCGGCACGCTGCGGGCCGACGAGACCACAGTCACCGTCCGGCAGACCGGCGAGTCGGCGACGATGGGCCCCCAGCAGATGCACATCACGGTGTCGGGCGATTCCATCTCGGGCCGCCTGGGCAACGAGCTCGAGGGGTATTCCGAGTTTCGCGTCCAGAAGGATGAAGCGACGCGCGCCGCGCCACGCCGCGGCGCGCCCGACGCCAAGCCCGCGGCGCTTGCGGCACCGGGGCAGGTGACGCTCAACCCGGTCACCCTTACCGATCCGCAGATGAGCGGCGCCCCGTCGCACACGCTGCTCGTTCCCGAGGGCTGGCAGAAGACCGGCGGGGTCAAGTGGAACCCCCCGCAGCTCTACCAGGACATGGTCCACCTCGACCTCCACGTCACCGCGCCGGACGGCGCCGCGTTCGGGTACTACCCCGGCGGCAACTACACCTGGTCTGACATCTTCCAGATCAACGCGCAGATGGGCGTGCCCGGCTCGGGCCCGCCGCCCCAGCCCGGGCAGATCACCTCCGAGGGGCTCACGTTCATGCCCATGCCCCAGTCCACGGGTGACTTCGTCCAGTCGATGCTGATGCCGAGCCAGCGGCCCAACGCGACCGATGTCCGCGTGACAAACGCCCAGGAGATGCCCGAGGTCATCGCCACCATGCGCGAGATCCTCGGCCCGACCATCCAGTCGATCGAGCGTCAGAGCCAGACGATGCGCCAGATGAGCGGCGGGCAAATGCAGATGTCGCCCTTCGCCGACCGCGTCACGGTCACGTACCGCGAGGGCGGGCAACGATTCGAAGAGGACGTCTTCGTCACCGGCTACGTCATCATCACGCAGATGCCGGTCGGGATGGGATCCGTCGCGACGATGGCCCGGTGGGGCGTCGAAGACATGCGGACCGTGCGCAGCCCCGCGGGCGGCTCGCCGAACCGAGCGATCGCGGACGCCGCCAGCCTCTCGGTCCGCCCGGACCCGAAGTGGCTCGCGACCGTCATCGACATGCGCGCCCAGATCCAGAAGTCCGTCATGGACGGCATCAACGAGCGCAACCGGATCACCCGCCAGGCGATGGAGGAGTCCTTCAAGCGCCACCAAGAGACCGTCCGCGAGCGCCAGGCCTCCAACGACCGATTGCACCATCAGTTCATCAACTACATCCGCGACGTCGAGGACTACCGCACGCCCAGCGGCAACGTGGTCCAGCTCCCGAACCAGTACAACAACGCCTACATGAACGGGCAGGGCCAGGTCATCATGACGAACCAGACGCTTGGCAGCGGCACCGGGTGGACCCAGCTCAACCGCGTCCGCCCGTAACGCAATGCGCATTGCCGCGGCAGCGACTCTGCGGGCAACGGGCCAGCCGCCGCCGACCCGATCCTCAAAACGAGCAAGACCCCGCGAACGCGGGGCCCTTTCGAAACGGAGGGAGCGGAGGGCGAGCCCGGATATATCGGACGGTCTCCCAACGCCGCCTCCGGGCCGCGTTTGTCATTCTGCCTTAACTCGGTCAGTCAATGATCCCTCGGCGGGTCCCTCCCAATCCCCCTGTCCGTGGTGGGCCAGGAGTTTGTGCGCCCCTTCAGGGGTGTCCGATTTGTCAGGGCGCGAGGGGGGCCAAGATGCACTAAATCACTGTACAACATGGGTTTGCGAGTGTCTGCGGCGAACAACCCTGACATGCCATTGGGAGGTGGTGTTTGGCGAACCCGGATCGATCGATGTGGGCTGTTGCAGACACGGTTGCGACGCTGCTGGCATGCTCGGCGGTCGCGGCTCGGGCTCGGTTGCTGACCCATGCGTCCCCACTCGTACGCCTGATGGCCCGCCGCGATGCGCTGTACCACGAGACCACGCTGCTCGAGCGTGAACTCGCCGTGTTCCGAAGACAGCGGCAGCGCCGACCCGCCAAACAGCGCCCGCACTACTCGCCCGAGGAGCGGGCGGAGATCCTGCAGGTGATGCGGCTGCGCAACTGGTCGGTCAAGCAGGCGGGGCAGCGCTTCGTCGTTCACCCCAACACGATCCGGAACTGGCAGAACGCGGTCGATGACAAGCTGAAGTCGAAGCGGATGCTCGGCGCCCCGCCCTGGAACCGCCTTCACGGTGGTGTGCGTTGGCTCGTGCGGGAGTTGCGTCACGCATTCCCCGAGCCAGAGTTCGGAAGCCGCACGATCGCGCGGCACGTTCTGCGCGCGGGCATCGGTATCAGCCGGACGACGGTCCGGCGGATCCTGGAGGAGGAACCAACGCGGGGGCCGCGGTCGTATCCAGGCCAGCGAGTGACCCAGGCGCCAAAGCACGTGCAGCACCCAACCGATCCGGGTCGGGTATGGCACCTCGACATGACGACCGTCCGCTCGGCGTGGCGGAAGATAGAGATCGCCGCGATCGTGGACGGGTATAGCAGGCGGATCGTGGCGCTCAAGGCGTTCGGCCGAAGGTCTCGGACGGAGGATCTTGCCGATCTGGTTGAGGATGCCGCCAACAAGAGTGGTGGGGGAGGGCCGCGCTTCCTCGTGACCGATCACGGCAGCCAGTTCCGCGGGCGGTTCCGGCGCGCCGTCTCCAGGATCGGTGCGACTCACGTCCGGTGCCAAGTCCACACCTGGCATCTCAATGCCAAGGTCGAGCGGGTCTTCTGCGACCTGAAGCCGTGGGCGCGGCGGGCCTTCCTGGTGCCGAGCACTCGCCGCATCCAGCGTCATCTCGATGCCTACAGAGCATGGCACAATGACTTCCGACCCCACGCCGCGCATGGTACCTTGACGCCGTCGGAGGTAGAAGCTGGAGATTTGATACCTGAGCCGGTGGCGTACCGGCAGAGGGGAGGTGTAGAGCCGCGCATCCGGCTGCAACGGCGGTGTGTCCGGGGTGATCCCCGGCTGGCGTACCCGGTGATCCGGGTCGCCGAACACGGCCTCGAAGCCGCTTGAGGGGGCGCACAATCTCCTGGCCCACCTGCATCGAGGGGGCTGAAGCCGTGATCGTGGGCTCTCGGGTGGGCTGACATCTTGAGACAGGTCATTCGCTTTGGCTGGGCGCCGAGGCGCGCGGCGGTTGTTGTTCACCCTCTCGCTCGCCCGCTACTCCCCAACTGAACGCATTTGGTAACCACCGATGTGCCGCGCAGAGACCCACGCCGCTTGTGCGGTCGGATCTTCGATTGTGTTCTTGGGAGAGACTCGGCAGGCTCAAAGAAACCCGCGTTCACGCGGCCCAAGGCCGATCTCTGGCCAGCTTGTCGAGCGGCCAAAAGATATCGAATAAGGAAAGCGGAGAGGGGGGGATTCGAACCCCCGATGACCCGAAGGCCATACCGGATTTCGAATCCGGCGCATTCAACCGCTCTGCCACCTCTCCAGGTGCGGGCATCCGCCCGTGCGGGCAAAGAGTGTAGCCGCCCTACCCGCCGGCGAGGGCCGCCGCGACCGCCGACGCCAGTTCCTCGGGCTCGGCCATCCGGCCCTGCCCCTCGGTCCGGCACGCCTGCCAGCCGCTGCCAGGATCGACGATCCCGAACCCGTCCGCCCGGACCTGCTTGAGATTCCGCTGGGTCGCGGGCTGGTTCCACATCACCTCATTCATCGAGGGGGCGAGCAGCACCGGGGTCTTCGTCCGATCGATCGCCGACAGGATCAGCGTGACCACGTTGTTCGCGCGCCCAAACGCGAGCGACGCGAGGAAGTCCATCGTGCACGGCGCCACGATCGCCACGTCCGTCTCCCGCGCCAGCGCGATGTGCTGCGGGTCGTGCGATTCCACGTGCTGCCACGCGCTCGTGTACACGGGGCGCCCGGAGAGCGCCTGGAACGTCAGGGCGGTGACGAACCGCGTCGCCGGCTCGGTCATCACGACGGTGACGAGCGCGCCCGCCTGCGCGAGCCGGCTGACGAGGGTGCATGTCTTGTACGCCGCGATCCCACCCGTCACGCCCACGAGGATCCGCTTGCCCTCGACGTGAGCGCGGAGCGACATCGGGTCCAGCGGATCGCCGGGCGTGGTCGGGTCGTTGGTCAATGCATGGCCCTCTCGGGGGCGTCCTGGATCGCGGGTTCGATCAGAGCAGGGGCTCGTCCGCGCCCGCCAGCGCCGGCGCCGGGGCCGAGCCGTCCACCGGTGTGACGGCGTCGAAGGTCAGCGTGATCTTGTCCTGCAGGATCTCCTCGATCACGAGCTCGAGGTCCGAGCGTCCCTCGCGCTCCACGAGCGGGCGGGCCCCCTCGATGAGTTGCTCGAGCCGGCGCTGAATGAGCGTGCAGAGCTTGAAGCGTCCGCCCGCCTTCGCCACGATTTCGTCACTCTTCAGAGCTTCGATCATCCGACTTCCTTCGCGAATCGGCCCCTGGAAAGGCGGGGCTCGCCGGATCGGGGGGTCTCCCGAGGCTGGTCCTGAGGCTGGGGGGTGCACCCGACCGCCCGATCGCCTATCATCCTGCCGGACGCGCGAGCGTCCGTCCCGGGCCGGAGGCCCATCCAGAACCACACAGTGTAGACCCCATCCGCCCGACGGGCGAGCCGACAGGCCCGCACGATCGCGATGGGATATGACCGTTTCAGGCCCGCACGGGCGTCCTGACAGCAATCCGAGAGTTCCCGATGCCCCAGTCTTCCGCCGCCACCGAGCCCACGTTCTCCATGGGCGACCGCGTGCTGCACCCGGCCAAGCCGGAGTGGGGGACGGGTCTCGTGATCTCCGCCGCCCCCGCGCGTCAGGACGGCCGCGTCTGCCAGCGCCTCCAGATCCGCTTCGACCGCGAGGGCCTCAAGACCATCTCGACCGCCTTCGTAGACCTCCGCCCGGTGGGCGCCGAGTCGTCCGCGATCGCCGAGCACAAGCCGGTGACGCGCGAGACCGCCGAGCGGTCGCTGGGCAATCTCCCGGACGCCGCGACCGACCCCTTCGCCGCGCCAGGGGCACGCCTCAAGGCGACGCTCGGGCAGTACCGATACGGCTCGTCCGCCGGCGACCTCATCGCCTGGGCGACGGACCGGACCGGTCTCGCCGACCCGCTGACCCTCTTCAGCCGGCACGACCTCGAGAGCGCCTTCGAGCGCTGGAAACGAACCCTGGACGCGCACCTCAAGAAGCTCGTCCGAGAATGCAAGGACCTGGCGCCCGCGGAGCTGGCGCCGATCGTCAACGGCGCGCCCGACGCCGCCCGCGAGGCGTTGAAGCGCGTGAACCGCGGGCGTTGACTCCGGTCAACGCGCCCGCCCATCCCGACCCGGTGCCCCCACGGAGGTGAGCCCGGGTCCGCGTCGGGGACCGACGCTCTTTGCAGGCGAGGACGCCGCCAACCGGGTTCTTCTCGGACGGCCGTCCGAGGGGGCCGCGTCTGGCACGCGCCGGCGCGCCCGTTGATTGAGGAGCCACGGACGGGCATCCTCCCGCCCCGAGGCTGAGCCTCGATCAATTGAAAGAGCAGACGAGGAACCACCGATGACCGAGAACGAATTCCAGACCAAGCTGGGCGAGCTCCTGACCCAGATCGACACGCTGCCCGAGTCCGAGCGCCCGAAGCTCGAGACCCTCGCCGCCGAGTCGCGCAAGCGACACGAGAAGATGAAGCAGACGATCGGCGAGCTGCAGGAGTCGCTCGATTACCTCCGCCTGAGCGTCAAGTACCTCGTCTTCGATCTCGAAGCGACCCGCCGCGAGAACAAGTACCTCCGCTCCCTCATCGAAACCCGAAACGACGAAGGGTGATCCCCGCCGGGCGACCGCGCCGGGGCCCGCCCCCGGTTTGTTTGCCGCCCGCGTCGGACCTACCCTCCCCCTCCAGCCGGCTGGCTGCCGGAACGGTGCCCGAGAGGCTGAAGGGGCCGGATTGCTAATCCGGTGTACGGGGTAAACCCGTACCGAGGGTTCGAATCCCTCCCGTTCCGCTTGCCCCGCCCCGCGGGGCATTTTCATGCGCGCCCCCACGGGAGCGAGACCGTCATGACGCACCACCCCAACGCCCGTCCGTCCGACCCGCTCGGGTTCCTCCGCGCCCGACGGTCGGCGTCCCCCGCGCTCCTCAGCGCGCCCGCGCCGGGCGCAAGCCAGCTCGCCGAGATGCTCCGCCTCGCCGCGCGCACGCCCGACCACGGGATGCTCGTCCCGTACCGGTTCATCGTGCTCGACCACGCCGCCTGCCGGCGCCTGGCCTGGGCCGTGGGCGGCGCGTTCGCCGAGGACTACCTCGACGCCCCGCCCGACGCGATCGCCAAGAGCCGCCACCGCTTCGAGTCGGCCCCGATGATCGTCGCCGTGGTGTGCCGGGCCCGCCCCGAGGACCCACGCAAGCCCAAGATCCCCGAGTTCGAGCAGCTCATGACCTGCGGCGCGGTCTGCATGAACCTGCTGCACGCCGCCCACGCGATGGGCTTCGGCGCCGTCTGGCTCACGGGGTGGACCGCCTCCGACGAGCGCGTCCTCCGCGCCGCCGGGCTCGAGCCCGACGAGCGGCTCGCCGGCTGGATCCACATCGGCACGCAGACCGAGCCCCGCGAGGACCGGGACCGCCCCGACCTGAGCGCGATCATCTCGCGTCCGCCGGGCGCGCCGATGCCCGAGGTGCGCGTCCCCCGCCGGGGCGCCGGCGCGAGACGCCCCGAGGGGGCCGGGCCACCCGATCCGGGTGATTCTCGGGATTCCGCGTGAGTCCGTCGGCCCTCGCCCGCTCCTCTCGTTGTCGGCACGCCATCCAAACGGGCCGGTCGGCCCGACGCGTGCCAGAAGGGAGCATCCCATGAGCACGCAGCAGCGCACGCACCGCGCCATCGTCGCGATCGCCCTCGCCGGGTCGGCGCCGATCGCAACCGCACAGCCCTTCCAGCAAGTCGATTACTCCGTGACCCACACCATCGGGTTCACCGCGGGCGTCTCCGTGACAGCGGTCACCGTGAGCGTCTCCGACTTCCGCCATGCGTGGGCCCGCGCCGGCGTCTTCGAGGACAGCCAGTACGTCTCGAACACCCAGCTCCCAGACTTCGACCCCTTCGGCACGGACACCTTCGCGTCGCCGAGCTCGTTCAACTCCGGTCTCTTCGGCGTCCCCGTCGCCTGCCAGTACGAGACCTTCACCCTCCCGCCCACAGGCACGAACTCGTTTGCGTGCACACAGGCGATCGTCCCCGGCGCGATGGGCACCGCATGCAATCAGTGGGACATTGCGCCCTTCGGCACCACGCCGCCTTTCGTCATTTCAGGCACGATCGGCTCGTCCGGCGGCGCGACGGCAACCACCTCCAACTCCCGCGCTTCAGAGGCCTACGGCTTCAGCACGACCGCCCTCTGGGTCAACGGCAACCGCCACCTCGCCTCGGGCTCCATCCAGTGGGGCGTGAACCTCTTTTCCGACACCGTCGGCGGCGGCGCCGGCGCGTCCGCCGCCACGCTCATCGGGGACCCCATCCACATCGTCGCCACCAACACCAACACGGGCGATGTTGTGGACTCGGTCCTCCTCGGCATCACATTCCAGGGCTCCGACACGGGCGTCACGACCTGGGGCCCGACCGGCTTCCAGTCCGACGGCACGGACTGGGAACTCGTCATCCGCATCCCACCCGCGCACGTCGCGGCAGGCCAGAGCGGCGACCTCAAGATCCGCGTCGAGAGCGGCGTCGTCACCGAGTCCGACGACTCCGGCGCTTTCGACGCCATCCTCCCCCCGATCGGCTTCAGCGCGCCGATCCCGCTGCCCCTGCCCCCGAGCTTCCCGCTCGACTACGACCTCGGGCTCGACCCCACCCAACCCTGGGACGTGGACATGATCCTCTCCGGCGCCGGCGACGCGAACCCCAAGGTCGACTGCCCCGTCGATTACAACGGCGACGGCGCCCTCAACGTCGATGACATCGACCTCTTCGTCGGCTTCTTCCTCGACGGCGCCGGGCCCGCCGACCTGAACGCCGACGGCGCGTTCAACATCGACGACATCGACCTCTTCATCGACCTCTTCCTCTCCGGGTGCGACACCTCGGGCGGCGGCTGACGCTCAGCCCGCGTCCCAGTCTTCCTCTGTGATCGCCCAGCGCGTGTGGTCCTCCCACACGCCGGCGATCTGGAGGTACCTCGGCGAGTACCCCTCGAACCGGAAGCCCAGCGAGCGGACCAGCCGGATCGAGGGCACGTTGCCCGGCATCACGTTCGCCTCCACGCGGTGCAGCCCGAGTTGCTCGAACGCCCGCCGCACCGCGAGGCGCACGCCGACCGTCCCGATGCCCCGGTTCGCGTGCGCCGCGCCCATCCAGTAGCCGAGAATGGCGTTGCAGAACGAACGCCGGAAGATCTGCGTCAGCCCGACCATCCCGACGATGGCCCCATCGCGGACAATCAGGTGCCGCTGCGTCGTGTCGGTGTCGGGCCCGTCGATGACGCGGTCGAACTGGGCGTCCAGGTCGTCGCCCTCGTCCTGAATGGGCGACCACGCCGCGAGGTGCTCGGCGCTAGCGCGCTTGAGCGCCACCCACTCGGCCCGGTCCGCCTCGCGCGGGTGCCGCAGCCCGATCGGCCCCTCCGAGATCAGCAGACCCACCGCCATCGCGGGGGCAGGTTACCCGTAGTAGGCGGCGTACGGGTCGTCCGCGCGCTCACGCTCGATCTGCGCCCTTGCCGTCAGCAGTTGTCCAAACGCCAGCGAGAGCCCCCCGAGCACGCACAGCCCGGTGAACCAGACCCGGGCCCGCCGCCGATGCTCGGGGATCAACGCCGCGACCCCGATCGCCGCCGGCGTGAGCGCCAGCGCGATCAGCGACCCGACCGAGACCGGCTCGGACTGCACGCCCATCCCCAGGATCAGCGCCAGGAGCATGCCCACGAGCGCTGTCACACCCCCGCTGGAAAGCGTGAGCCTCGGCGCGACCACCCCGGCGATCGCCGCCGCGACCGTGAGCGCGATCATCGCCGTGGCGAGGTGCATCCCGTAGCTCAGCCCGCCCAGCAACGCGAGCGGGCCGGCAGCCATGAAGAGGACCGCGAGCAACGCGGGCCCGCGCCATCCGGGCAACGCCGCAGCCCCCCGGTCCGCCGCGTGCGCGACGAGCGCCATCCCGACCGACGCGATGCCGATCAGTCCGACCAGCTGACCCGTTGACAGCACCTGCGGGTGGTACCCCTCGCAGAGCATGCAGCACACGCCGACGTACGCGCTCGCGCGCACGAAGAGCGTGCCCCACGCGGGCAGCCGCGTGAGCGCCTCGATCAGCCCCGCGAGCGCGAGCACCGCAGCCGCGTGCGGGAACCGGTACGTGTTCGAGTCCGGCCACAGCTCGGGCAGCCCGAACTTCGAGGAGTCGCCCAGAACCACCGCGACCGCGATGAGCACCGGCGCCGCCCACAACGGCCCATCACCCGCGCCCCGCCCGCGCCACCGCCACAGCACGGCCAGCACGAGCAGCGAGATCGCGCCCGGGATCACGCCCGCGAACAGCGCAAGCTTGGTCTCCATCGTCACGGGCGGTCCCCCACGCGGGCGGCCCTTACCCGTTGCCCTCGATCGCCACGATCAGCTCGACCGTGTTGCCCAGGGGCCCGTTGTCCGACAGGTCGTCGGCGAGGTACCCGCGCATGTCGAAGTCCGACCGCTTGATCGTGAACCGCGCCTCGAAGCCCATCTTCGCCGTGCCGCGCATCTCGCCGGTGCCGACGTCGTGGATCGTCGCCGTCACGTCGCGCGTCACCCCGTGCAGCGTCAGCTCGCCTGTCAGCGTCTCACCGTCGGTGCTCGTGCCGCTGAACGTGATCTCGGGGTACTGGCGGGTGTTGAAGAAGTCCGCGTTGCGCAGGTGGTCGTCGCGTCCGCGGTTGCCGGTGTCCACCGACTCCGCCTCGACGGTGATGTCCGCCGACGTGATCTGCCCGTTCTCGAACCCGACCGTGCCGTCGAGGTTGTTGAACCGCCCGTAGAAGTTCGCCGCCCCGACGTGCCGGACCTTGAAGATCACGAACGAGTGCACGTTGTCCACCGTGTAGGTCTCGGCCTGCGACGCGGCCTCGGTCTCCGCGTACGCGGCTTCGGACGTGCCCCACCCCGCGAGCCCGACAAGCCCGGCGGTGCCCAACGCGATACCTGCGATCAGCTGCTTCTTCATGTGCAATCTCCCTGGGAGTCTGAGCTCAAAGTCAGTCTGGAACTTCACCGCCTACCGGCGAACGCCGGCCAGGTGTCAACGGGCCCCGGAAAGGGTTATTCCCACTCGATCGTCGCCGGCGGCTTGGACGAGATGTCGTACACCACCCGGTTCACCCCGCTTACCTCGTTGATGATCCGGCTCGAGATTCGCCCGAGCACCTCGTGGGGGATGTGGGCCCAGTCCGCCGTCATGAAGTCCTGCGTCTCCACCGCCCGGACGGCGACCACGCTCTCGTACGTCCGCCCGTCGCCCATCACGCCGACCGACTGCACCGGCAACAGCACGCAGAAGACCTGGCTCGTCTTGCGATACAACCCCGCCGCGGTGATCTCCTCGAGCAAAATCTCGTCCGCCGCCCGCAGCACGTCCAGCTTGGGCCTGGTCACCTCGCCCAGCACCCGCACGGCGAGCCCCGGTCCCGGGAACGGATGACGCCAGATGATCGACTCGGGCAGCCCGAGCACCTGGCCCAGCCGCCGCACTTCATCTTTGAACAGCTCCCGCAGCGGCTCGACGAGCTCGAACCCGAGGTCCTCGGGCAGGCCGCCCACGTTGTGGTGCAGCTTGATGTTCGCGCTGATCCCCGCGTGCCCGTGCCCGGACTCGATCACGTCCGGGTAGAGCGTGCCCTGCGCGAGAAACCGCGCGTCCTCGATCTCGAGCGCCGCGTGCTTGAACACCTCGATGAACCGGTGCCCGATGCGCCGGCGCTTCTCCTGCGGGTCGCTGATGCCCGCGAGGTCGCCCAGAAAATCCGCCTCGGCGTCCGCGACGCGCAGGTCCACCTGGAAATGGTCCCGGAACGTGTGCTCGACGAGCTCCCGCTCGTTCAACCGCAGCAGCCCGTTGTCCACGAAGACGCACGTCAAACGATCCCCGATCGCCTTGTGCAAGAGCGCCGCGACGACCGACGAATCAACCCCACCCGAGAGCCCGCAGATCACGCGGGACTCGCCCACACGCTCGCGGATGCGCTCGCACTCGGTCTCGGCGAACTCCGCCATCTTCCATGTGCCGGCGCACCCGCAGACCTCATACAGAAAGTTGCGGAACAGATCCACGCCGTGCGGGGTGTGCGTGACCTCGGGATGAAACTGCACCCCAAAGAACGGGCGCGCGGGGTCCTTCGACCGAACCGCGGCGTACGCGCACGAGTCCGTTTCCGCCACCGGCTCCAGCGCGGCCTCGGCGAGATGGTCGATCTGGTCGCCGTGCGACATCCAGACCTGCGTCGCGTCCGGGATCGCGTCGAACATCCGGTCGGGCGTCGTGATCCGCGCCTGGGCGCGCCCGAACTCGCGCTTGGGCGACGCCTGCACCCGCGCGCCCAGCAGGTGCGCCGCGAGCTGCATCCCGTAGCAGATGCCCAGCACCGGGATCCCCATGTCCAGGATCGCGGGATCCATGGTGGGGGCGCCCTCGGCGTGCACGCTCGCGGGCCCGCCCGAGAGCACGATCCCGCGCGGGTTCATGGCGCGGAGCTGCTCGGGTGTCACGCTCGGCGCCAGCAGCACCGAGAAGACGCCCGCCTCGCGCAGCCGCCGGCAGATGAGCTGGGCCGTCTGCGACCCGAAATCGATCACGGGCACGACCTGCGTGTGCGGGTCGGCGCTCTGGGAGGTCTGGGCGGGAGCGGCCATGTCGGTCATGCGCGGGTCCATCCACGGGAGGGGGGTCGCTAAGCGGCACGAAACCGAGAATGGGGAGGATAGGACCCCACCAAGCCGAATCATGGGGGAGACCATCGCCGGCAGCCGCTTCCCGGCGCATCCTGTTTGTTAGCACCTCCTTACGAGAGCCCCCGATCCGGGCCGCTACACTCGCAGCTTGTCGGAACCCATGCGGATGACCAGGACGAATGTTGTCATCGTGCCCTGCCTGCTGGCGGTTGGTGGGTGTCTGCCCGCGCAAGAAGCGGGATTCGACGCGCCGGCTCCCAACAAGAGGCTGGACGCGATTGTCGGCGCCGCCGACGCCTCGGACGAGCAGACGCTCAGCGGGCTGATCGGGCAGTTGGAGAGCACGGACCCCGCCGCCCGCCTGCTCGCGATCCAGGCGCTCGAGCGCCGGACGGGCCAGACGCTGGGCTACCAGCACGCGGCGCCCGTGTGGGAGCGTCGGGCGGCGGTGGACCGATGGAAGAAATACGCCGACGGGCTCGGGCGGACAGAGCTCACCTCGGGGAGCGACGCCCCATGACGGCACCCGCAGGACAATCACGCCCGCACATCCGGGTCGAATTGCTCAGCAACCCGATCTACCTGAGCGGCGCGCGCGAGCTGGTCGGCACCGTTGCCAAGCGGCTCGGGTTCGACGATCTGGACTGCTCCAAGATCGCGCTCGCCGTGGACGAGGCGCTGTGCAACGTCATCCGCCACGGGTACGGCCGGGCCCTGGACCGCCCGATCTGGATCTCGATCTGGCCCCTCGAGCACGACGGCGCCGCCGAGGGCATCCGCATCGCCATCGAGGACGAGGCGAAACAGGTCGATCCCTCCCAGATGCAGGGACGCAGCCTCACGGACATCAAGCCCGGCGGGCTCGGGGTCCACATCATCCGCGAGGTCATGGACGAGGCGACCTACGAGAAACGCGAGGGGGGCGTCGGGATGCGGCTGACCCTCGTCAAGAGGGCCCCCCGCCCGAGCGAGCCCGGCGTCATCACCGAGGCCGCCTCCCGGGCCGTCCAGAGCACACGCCCGCAGGCCCGCTAGAGTGATGGCAATGGGTGATACCGAAATCGTCAGCGTGAACACCGAGGCCCACGAGGGCGCGGTGATCGTCTCGCCGCAGGGCGACGTCGATATGAGCCGCTCGCCCGTGCTGCGCCAGACGCTGCACGACGTGCAATCGCGCAAGCCGCGGCGCATGGTCGTGAACCTCGAGAGCGTGGACTACATGGATTCGTCCGGGCTCGCGACGCTCGTTGAGGCGATGCGGGCCGCGAAGTCCGGCGACACCAAGATGGTGCTCTGCGGCATGAACGACAAGGTGCGCGCCATCTTCGAGATTGCAAGGCTGCACCACTTCTTCACGATCGTCGAATCGGTGGACCAGGCCGTCTCAGCCTGAGCGTCCGGAAGCACACCAGCGGCAAGGCGGCCGACGCGTGAGCGCACCCAACCCCAACAACAGACGCGGGTGGCGCTCCGGGCGCGTCGGCGTCGGGCTGCTGCTCTGGCCCGTCGAAAAACTCGGCGGCAAGACCCTCCAGACCCTCGACCATATCGGCGCCGTCATGATCCTCCAGTGGCAGGCGACCGTCTGGATCTGGCGTGCCCTCACCCAGAAGAAGGTCCGCGTCGGGCGCGCGGCGTTGGTCAGCCAGATCTGCCGCATCGGCGTGCAATCGATCTTGATCGTCTCGCTCGTCTCCGGTGCCGTCGGGCTCATCCTCGCGTTGCAGCTCGCGCCGCCGCTCGACGACTTCGGGCAGCGCGACAAACTCGCGAACATCATCGGCGTCGCCGTCCTGCGCGAGCTGGGCCCGCTGATCGGCGCGATCGTGCTCACCGGGTTCGCCGGGGCGTCGATCGCGGCCGAGATCGGCACGATGGTGGTCTCCGAGGAGATCGAAGCGCTCGAGGCGCACGCGTTGAACCCCGTGCGGTTCCTGGTCGTGCCCCGCGTCGCCGCTGCGACGCTGGCGATGACCGTCCTGGGCGTCCTCTCAAGCTTCATGGCGATTTTCGCCGCGTTGCTCGTCTCGACGATGGTCCTCGACATCCCGTACGACACCTACATGAAGAACACGCTCGCCCAGGCCGAGCTCGTGGATTTCTGGACCGGCACCGTGAAGGGTGCCGTCTTCGGCATGCTCATCGGCATCATCGCCTGCACGAACGGGCTCAAGGTCACCGGGGGCGCCGCGGGCGTGGGCAAGGCGACCACCTACACCGTCGTCGAGTGCGTCGTCTCGATCGTCGTCGCGGACCTGGTCTTTACGACCATCTTCTTCGCGCTTGATCTGAATTAGGAAGAGACGGAGAGAGGCGGAGACCGATCGCCGCCACAACCCGCCAAACTTCGTCTCTTGGTCTCTCCGTCTCTTCTTTAGCGCCGATACCCCACCGGGTGCTCGAGCACGGCGTGCGCCTCGCGCAGCGCCGCCATCCCCGCGAACCCCGCGAGCGCGAGCACGCCCATGAGCCACGCCGCGTCGAAGTGCCCCGCGCCCGCGAGCCAAGCGCACCCGTAGAGGGGCATCCACAGGGCGCCGTACCGCTGGATCTTCTCCGCGGCCCGCGACCCGGACGCGAGGTGCGTGGCGCGTCGGATCGCCAGCGCCGCGAAGACGAGCCCGAGGAACCCCGGGAAGACCGCCGCCGACAGCGGGACCCAGCCCGGCCAAACGCCCACGCCGTCCGTCCGGCGCCACGCGAGCGCGCCCATGAGCAGCGTCAGGAACACCCATCCCGCGATCGCGACGAACACCGCCCGTTTGGACACCGGCGGGCTCTTCCGCGCCAGCCAGTGCGTCACACCCGCGACGAGCGCCGTGTGCGTGAGGACGAGCCAGACCGGCGCGAGGAACTTCAGGTGCAGGTTGGGCGTGATCATGTGGGCCGCGGCGATCCCGCCCAGCATCACAAACCCCACCCCGGGCACGAACCGGACGGCGGTGTTGAACACGATCGCCGCCCCGGCGAGCAGCAGCGTCACGATCACCGCGGGCATGCCGAAGGCCGTCGCGCCGAGTGCCGAGAGGATGAGCGTCCCCGCGACGGCGCTGAGGGCCATCTCGGGCGAGGCCCTCCCGGAGACGAGCGGCTTGTCCAGCCCCATCGCCCGGTCGCGGTTCGCGTCGATGAAGTCGTTGAGCGCCGCCCCGAAGGCGCACA
This sequence comes from Phycisphaerales bacterium, assembly GCA_040219655.1. GTDB lineage: Bacteria > Planctomycetota > Phycisphaerae > Phycisphaerales > UBA1924 > BQJQ01. Next base: position 890,255 of record JAVJSB010000001.1, read on the forward strand.
GCCCGATCGCCGATGCCGCCCCGCCCAGCAGCAAGAGCCACAACTGGCGGTCGTCCATCACCGGGCCCTCGTCCGGGTTGACCCGCGTCCAAAGCGTGACGAACCAGATATTCGCGACGGCCCCGAACGCGGCGGTCACCCGCGTCAGCTGCACCACGGGCTCGAGTTTCCGGATCAGCTCGCGCACGGGGGGATGGTATGGGATCGCCCGCGCGTGCCACGCCCCTGCGGGATGACCCCGTGCAATGCCGCCGCGACGCGGATGGCACCGAGGCGAGCCCCGCCGCCGGTGCGTCCGGCGTCTACCATCGCCGCGTGACCCAGATGCCACCCCAGCCGGACCCCGCCGAACAGACCAAGACGCCCGGCGCGGGCATGCCCGCGATCGCGGTCGTCGTCTCCAAGTACAACGCCACCGTCACCAGCAAGCTGCTCGAGGGCGCCAAAGCCGAGTACACGCGGCGCGGCGGCAGCGAGTGGCGCCTCGGCATCTTCGAAGTCCCGGGGACCTTCGAGCTGCCCGCGATGGCGGGGGTCGTCAGCCGCCTCAAGGGGTGGGGCGGCGTCGTCTGCCTCGGGTGCGTCATCAAGGGCGAGACCAGCCACGACGAGGTCATCTCGAACGCCGTCGCCACCGCCCTCGCAAACCTGACGACGCGCACCGGCGTGCCCGTCGGGTTCGGTGTCATCACCGCCAACAACGCGGAGCAGGCGATGGCCCGCGCCGGTGGCGATAAGGGCAACAAGGGCGCCGAAGCGATGGCCGCTGTCCTCGGCACCATGCGCGCCATGGCCGACATCCGCCAGGGTGCCGAAGCGCGCAACCCGGGGGTCCGCTCCACGCTCGAGCACCAGCCCGAAGACAAAGCGGGCGGCGCCTGATGGCGACGCCGCGTGACATCCGCCGACTCGCCCTGCTCGCGTTGTGCCAGCTCGACGCGACGAGCGCCGCCGAGCCCGATCTCATCCGCGCCTCGCTCGACGATCTCGACTCGCTCGCCGAGGAGGGCCTGGAGTTCGTGGACCCGCACGCGGCGTTCGAGACCGCCGACCGCGACAAGGCGTTCGCGATCGCGCTCGCCGCGTGGGAGCACCGGGCGGCGTCCGACGCGGTATCGCTCGAGCTCGCGCCCGAATGGCCCGCGGGGCGCCAGCCCAGCGTGGACCGGGCGATCCTCAGGCTCGCCCAGTACGAGATCGCCCACGGCGAGTCGCCGCCCAAGGCCGTCGTGAACGAAGCGGTCGAGCTCGCCAAGGCATTCAGCACCGAGAACTCGCCCGCGTTCGTGAACGCCGTGCTCGGAAAGGTCCTCCAACGCGCGCTATCGGATGGTGGGGCCGGTTTGCAACCGGCCAGCGAGGTTGGTCAAGTGGGCGACGGGCCGGTTGAGAACCGGCCCCACTGAGAACGAGTCGGAATATGGCGCTGTTCAAGTCCGCGATCAACAAGCTCAAGAAGGGCCTGGCGCGCACCCGCGAATCCCTCGGCGGCGGGCTCCGCTCGCTCCTCGCGGGCAAACGCCTCGACGAGCAGCTGCTCAAAGACCTTGAACGCCGACTCATCGAGTCCGACGTCGGCGTGCAGGGCGCGCGCGAGCTCGTCGAGAGCGTGCGAACAGACTTCAAAGCCGGCAAGATCGAGACGGGCGACCAGGTCCTCGATCACCTCAAGCGCCAGCTCAAGAGCTGGTGGCCCGAGCAGGACCGCACGCTCGCGTTTGCGACTTCTGGACCGACCGTCATCCTCGTCACCGGCATCAACGGCGTCGGCAAGACCACGTCCATCGCCAAGCTCTGCAAAGCGCTCCGCGACGAAGAACGCACCGTCCTGCTCGGCGCGTGCGACACCTTCCGCGCGGGCGCTGTCCGCCAGCTCGAGATCTGGGGCGAGCGCCTCGGCATCGACGTCGTGAAGGGGCAGCAGGGGGGCGACCCGGCGTCCGTCGCGTTCGACGCGTGCGACGCCGCCGTGGCGCGCGATGTGGATGTTCTGATTCTCGACACCGCCGGGCGCCTGCACACGCAGGCCGGGCTCATGGGCCAGCTCGAGAAGATCCGCCGCGTCATCGACAAGCGCATCCCCGGCGGGCCCCACGAGGTCTTGCTCGTGCTGGACGCGACCAGCGGGCAGAACGCGCTGCGCCAGGCCGAGGAGTTCAAGGCGAGCGCCGGCGTCACCGGCATCGTGCTCGCCAAGCTCGACGGCACCGCCCGCGGCGGCATCGTCGTCGCCATCCGCAGCGCCACGGACATCCCCGTCAAGTTCGTCGGCGTCGGCGAGACCCCCGACGACCTCGAACCCTTCGACCCCGAGGGGTTCGTCGAGGCGATGCTCGCCGAGTGACGCTCGCCCGGCTCAGTCGCACCCGCTCAGGAAGCTCGAGACGAAGCAGTCCACGTCGTCGAGGTTCAGGATGCCGTTGCCGTCGCAGTCGGCGAGGCAGCTGCTGACCACCGAGACCGTCAGGTCGCCCCCGGCCACGCCGTCGCCGTCGCCGTCGATCGGGTAGTTGTTCGCCGTGGCCCGGGCGGAATCGAGCACCGTGATCTCGTACGCGCCCTCCGTCAGCGGCACCGCGACGCCCGTGTCGATGCCCCCGGGCACGCCCGTGAACATGATCGTGGTCACCTGCGTGCGCGACCCGAGGACCTTGAACGGCACCGGCAGCCCGGCGCCGTTGTCCGACACGACCGTGACGTCTTCCGTCCGGATCGTGATCGGCTCGTCCCAATACAGCGTCGCCTCCGACACACCGCCGGGGTCGCTCACGGGCGAGTCGGGCTGGTGCGTGAAGAACGTCGGGCCTTCCACCGCCGCCGTCGCGTTGAGGTTGTTGAACACAAAGCCCGCGAAAGCCGCATCGCCCACGAACGTGATCCGGACCCGGATGATGCTCTCGGCGGCGAGCGAGAAGACCCAGGGCTCGCCGTCGAGCGGCAGCAGGTCGTCGATGCCCGCCGGGCTCAGCGCCGACGCGAGCACGTTGCCCGACGAATCGAGCGCCTCGACGAGCCACTGCTCGAACTCCTCGGAGTCGCCGCGGCCCTCGATGTCCCAGATCTCGCCCGAGACACCCGTCACCGGCGCCGAGTAATCGATGAGAATCGGATACTCGGCCACGCTGCCCGCGCTGCGCGCCATCCAGGCCCCGAGCTGCTGTCCGAAGTCTAGATCGGCGGTGTCCTTCGCACCGATGAGGAAATTGCTGAACGCGTCGTTCCCGTCTTCCCCGAACCGCTCGAACTTCAGCGCGGTGTCGCGGACGCCATCGAGATTCTTATCGACGCCGATCCGCACCTCCACGGGCACGATCGGGCCTTCGACGATGAAGGGCGTGGCGATGGTGATGTTCGCGTCATCCGTCGGAACGGCGCCCGACTGCGTCCGCTCGAAGTTGATGACCTGAGCGCCCGCCGAAGCGCCCACGAGCGCACCGGCGGCGATGAACGAAAGAACGCGCATGGTGGACCTCCATCTCCTCCCGCCGCCGGCCCCCCCGAGCCCGCGGCGTCAGGATCAAGCTACCGCGCGTTGTGGCGCCGTTCAATCATTCCACGAACGAATCCAGCCGCCGGGCCCGTTACCGGACTCCGACCGAACCGACGGCCGCGTCGGCGGCACGCTGGCGGACGCCCGGGCCCGCTCACCCCTTTGTTTTCGGCCCGTCGAACGTCACCCCGCCCGGCCGATCGTCCATCCACCCCTGCTCGGACGTGATCGCCTTCACCTCGGCGAGCGCCCGCTCGTGCGCCCGCTGCTCGAAAGTCTTGTCCGGCGTCGAGGCGGGCACGTGCTCCACGCCGTGCTCCTCCTTGAACACGTGCAGCGTCTGCGTCGGGAACGCGAACTCGACGCCCAACCGGTCCGCCAGGCGGACGATGTCGAGCATCAGCCGGTGCCGCTCGCGCATCTCGATGTTCCATTCCGGGCACTCGAAGAAGGTGTACAGCAGGATGTCCAGCGAGTGCGCGCCGAACTGGTTCAGCTGGACGATGTAGAAGTCCTTGCGGGTGTACGGGTGCAGGCGGATCAACTCGCGGATGCCCTCGCAGAACGACTCGATCTGATCGGGCGTCGTCGAGTACGTCACGTTGATGTACGTCTTGAACCGCCGATACCGGCGTTTGCCGTAGTTGTCCACCGTGGCGCGCACGAGGCTCGCGTTGGGCATCGTCACGAGCGAGTTGTAGAACGTCCGGATCCGCGTCGAGCGCAGGCCCATCTGCTCGACGGTGCCCTCCACCTCGCCGATCATGACCCAGTCGCCCACCTCGAACGGGCGGTCCAGGATCACCGCGACGGACCCGAAGAAGTTCTCGATCGTGTCCTTCGCCGCGAACGCGACCGCCAAGCCCCCGATGCCCAGGCCCGTCAGCAGCGGCAGGATCTCGACGTCGAACGAGTCCGCGATGTAGATCACGCCCATCGCGAAGAAGAAGACCTTCAGCGACCGCTCGACCAGCGGGATCAGCAGGTCGTCGATCTTCGTCCGCGTCCGGCTCGCCCGGTCCCGCGCGACGTGCGCCATCAGGTCCGTCAGCCGGAACATCGACCACACGCCGGCGAACCCGAGGATGATCTTCGTCGCGACGACCAGGATCTTCGTCACGAGCAGGGGCAGCCCGCCCAGGTTGAGCAGCACAAGCCAGAACACCGCCGCCGCCACGAGCCCGAACGGCCGCACCGCCTTGCGCACGACCTCCTTGTCCGATTCCTTCTTGTGCTTGGCCCGGTTCCGACTCCACGCCGTCGCGAGGATCAGCCGGACCGCGTAGTCGAGCACGACGCCCGCGATGATCGTGATCAGGATCGCCAGCCACTGCCAATACTCGACGCCCGCGAACGTGCCCGTCCGCAGCGTGTGCGGCATCATCGCGCGGAGGCGCTGCCCGAACGTCACCGCCGCGTCCGAGCCGTGCAGCACGGCCGGCTCCTCTTCCACCGCGCGCCAGACCTCGTCCATCCGGTCCGTCGTGTCCGGGCCGAACCGCCAGTTCCCGGCCGCGTCGCGCACGAGGAAGATCCGCAGATCGACCTCGAACTGGTACTTCCGCCACAGCGGGTCGCGCTCCTCGGGCCCGGGGAAGTACCGCCACCGCCCGCTCTCGAGCTCGTCTGGCCCCGGCTCGTGGCCTGGGTCGCGCGGGCCGAAGCGCCGGAGCACGTTGTACAGCTTCGCGACGGCCTCGTCCCGCGCCGCGCGCGTCACGTCGATCTTGGACAGGTCGCAGCACGCCGCCGCCCGCTCGAGAGACGCGCGGTCGTTCGTGCGCGTGAACGCGGACATCTCCTTCAGAAACGTTTCGACCGTCGTGAGCGGCGACGCCAGCGCCGGGTTCGGCAGGATCTCTTTTTGCTCAGGCGTCGGCTCGTTCGGCGGGGCCTCGCCCTGTGACCAGCCGGGCCCAGCGAGCACGCCCAGAACGACCAATGCCGCCAACACCCACACCGACCTGATCCGTTCCCATCGTGCCATAGGCGGGATGCTACCCGCGCCCGCCCGCTTGACGTGCCGCCGGCGATAACGTAGCCTTGGCTACATCGGAGCCCTCCCCATGACCACACCCCCCCGACTCGCCGCGCCCCTGGCGGGCGCGCTCACGATCCTCCTCGCGTTCTTCGGCGCCTGCGCGCCCGAATCCGACCCGCACGCCGGCCCGCGGACGATCGTCTGCACCACCGGCATGATCGCCGACGCCGCCCGTGCCATCGCCGGCGACCACGCCGAGGTCGTCACCCTCATGGGCCCTGGCGTGGACCCGCACCTCTACGCCCCAACCCGGTCGGACGTGGCGCAGCTCATGTCCGCGGACGTCGTGTTCTACAACGGGCTGCTGCTCGAGGGGAAGATGACGGACGCCCTGATCCGCGCCGCCTCCGCCGGGCGGAAGGTCTTCGCCGTCACCGAGCTGATCGACGAATCCGAGCTGCTCGCGCCCGATGGCTTCGACGGGCACTACGACCCGCACCTCTGGATGGACCCCGTCGCCTGGCGCTCGGCGGTCGTGGTGATGCGCGACAAGCTCGCCGAGCTCGATCCCGACCACGCCGACTCGTTCGCCGCGAACGCCGACGCCTACCTCGCGTCGATCGACGGGCTGCACGCGCGCTCCGTGGCGGCGCTCGCGGCGGTCCCCGAGCCCTCCCGCGTGCTCGTCACGGCCCACGATGCCTTCAACTACTTCGGCCGCCGCTACGGGTACGAGGTCGTGGGCGTCCAGGGCATTTCGACCGAGTCCGAAGCGGGCGTGCGCGACATCGAGCGCCTCATCGAGCTCATCGTCAGCCGCGATATCCGGGCCGTCTTCGTCGAGTCCACGGTGTCGGACCGCAACATCTCGGCGCTCGTGGACGGCGCCGCCGCCCGCGGGCACGCCGTCCGCATCGGGGGCGAGCTCTACGCGGACGCCATGGGCCCGCCCGGCACCCCCGAGGGGACGTACGTCGGCATGCTGGACCACAACGTGCGCACGATTTCGAGCGCGCTGGCGCCGCCGGTCGATGCAACAGACGGCCCATGAACCCACCCCCGACGCCACGCCCGTTCGACGCCCACCCCGAGCACGACCCCACGAGCCCGGTCTCGATCCACGCGCTGACGGTCGCGTACCACCGCAAGCCCGTGCTGTGGGACGTGGACCTGGACGTCCACGCCGGGCGTCTCGTCGCGATCGTCGGGCCCAACGGCGCGGGCAAGAGCACGCTCATCCGCGCGTGCCTCGGGCTCATCCCCGCCGCGACGGGCGCCGTCCGTTTCTGGGGCGAGCCCTACCGCGCCCAGCGCCAGCGCATCGGGTACGTCCCCCAGCGCGACGAGGTGGACTGGGACTTCCCGGTCAGCGCCCTCGACGTCGCCGCGATGGGACGCTACGCCAAGATCGGGTGGTTCAGGCGCGTCTCCCGGGCACACAAGGACGCCGCCCGTGACTGCCTCGACCGCGTTGGGATGCTCGAGTACGCCGACCGGCAGATCGCCCAGCTCTCGGGCGGGCAGCAGCAGCGCGTCTTTCTGGCGCGTGCGCTCGCGCAGGAAGCGGACCTGTACTTCATGGACGAACCCCTCGCCGGCGTGGACGCCGCCACCGAGCGCGCGATCGTCGCTCTCCTCCGTGACCTCCGCGACGCCGGCAAGACCGTGGTGTGCGTCCACCACGACTTGCAAACCATCGAGAAGTACTTCGACGACGTCATCATGCTCAACATGCGAGTTGTCGCGACGGGCGCAGTCGGCGAGGTCTTCACGCCCGACAACCTCCGCGCGACGTACGGCGGCCGCCTCACCACACTCGACCGCGCCGGGCACGCCATCGGCTCGCAGGGGGCATGACCGCCCTCGCGCCCATCGCGGACGCCCCCTGGCGCGAACTGTTCGACGCGCTCACCCTGCAGCGCGGGTATACCGCGACGGTCGTGACGCTGGGCACGACCGTCCTCGGCGCCGCCGGCGGGCTCGTCGGTTCGTTCGCGATGCTCCGCAAACGCGCGCTCATGGCCGACACCCTCGCCCACGCCAGCCTGCCGGGCGTCGCCGCTGCGTTCCTCGTCGCGGTCGCCCTCGGCGCCTCGGGCAAGTCGCTCGCGATCCTCCTGCCCGGCGCCGCGATCACCGGCGTGCTCGGCGTCCTGCTCGTCCACGCGCTCACACGCACCGGGCGCATCCGTCCGGACGCCGCGATGGCGGTCGTCCTTTCCGTCATGTTCGGGCTCGGCATCGTGCTGCTGAGCGTCATCCAGAAATCTGACTCGGGCCAGCAGGCCGGGCTCAGCACATTCATTTACGGGCAGACCGCCGCGATGAGCCGGTCGGACGTGCTCGTGATCGCGATCGCCGCGGGCGTCGCGGCGGTGCTCATCGGGCTCGTTCTCAAAGAGCTTGCGTACGCGTCGTTCGACCAGTCGCACGCGCGCGTGACGGGCATCCCCGTCGATCGGCTCGATCTGTTGTTGATGGCGCTCGTCGTGCTCGTCACGGTCGTGGCGTTGCAGGCGGTGGGGCTGGTGCTCGCCGTCGCGATTCTTGTGATCCCGCCCGTGAGCGCGCGGTTGTGGACGAACCGCCTCCGCCGCATGCTCGCGCTCTCGGTCCTGTTCGGCGCCCTCGGGGGCTACGGCGGGTCCGTCGCGTCCACCGTGCTCGAGCGCCTGCCCGCCGGGTCCGTCATCGTGTTGGTCTCCGGCTGCATCTTCGCGATGAGCCTCATCCTCGCGCCGAACCGCGGGCTCGTCGCCGCGGCGTGTCGGTCCGCCCGGCTGCGCTTCGAGATGGCGCGTGACCACACGCTGCGGGCGATCTATGAACTCGCCGACCGAGCCGGCGACCCGTGGGTCCCCGCTGCGTCGCTCGCAACCCAACGGGGCGCGTCCCCGGGTCGAACGCGAACGCTGGCCCGCGTGCTCGCGTTCACCGGGCACGTCGAGCGGCATGCAGACCGCGTCCGGCTCACGGACCGGGGCACCGCCGAAGCGCGGCGCGTGACGCGCAACCACCGCCTGTGGGAGCAGTACCTGCTGACCTACGCGGACGTCGCGCCGTCGCACGTCGACATCTCCGCCGACCACGCCGAGCACGCCCTCGGGGCGGACATCGTCGATCTGCTCGAGCACGCCCTCGCCTCGCGGGGCGCCCTGCCCGAGCGTCTGCCCGACCACACCGAGCTGGAAGGGGCCGACGCGTGAGCGACGCGATGGCGACATTCCTGCGCGTGGACATGGTCCCCCTGTTCGCCGCGCTCGCGGCGGCGCTCGCGTGCGCGCTGGTCGGCAACTTCCTGGTCCTTCGGCGCGAGAGCATGCTGGGCGACGCGATCTCGCACTCGGTCCTGCCCGGCATCGTTGCGGCGTTCCTCGTCACGGGCTCGCGTGCCGGGCTGCCCATGTTCGTGGGCGCGGGCATCGCCGGTATCGTCGCCGTGTTGCTGGTCGAACTCGTCCGCCGGCTCGGGCGTGTCGAGCCGGGCGCCGCCATGGGCGTGGTCTTCTCCGTCATGTTCGCCGGGGGCGTCGTGCTCATGGAACGCGCCGCGGCGCGGCACGTGGACCTCGACGCCGACTGTGTCCTCTACGGCCAGCTCGAGACACTCGTCTGGCCCGTGACGGACGAGCACCTGCGGACACCCTTGAGCGCCGACGCCCTCGCGCTGATCCCGCCGGAGCTCTGGATGCTGCTCGGGAGTCTGGGGCTGGTCGCGGCGGTGGTCGTGCTGTGCTTCAAAGAGCTCCGCGTCGCCTCGTTCGACCCGCAACTCGCGACGAGCCTGGGGTTCAGCTCGCGGCTCATCGGTCACGCGCTGGCCGTGCTCGTCGCGATCGTCACGGTCGCGTCGTTCAAAGCGGTCGGGTCCATCCTCGTCGTCGCGATGCTCGTCTGCCCCGCGGCGACGGCCCGCATGTTCACCGATCGGCTGCACACGCAGGTGCTGATGAGCGCGGTCGGCGCGGTCGTCATCGCGGGCGTCGCCTACGCCGCGGGCGCGTTCGGCGCGCCCGCGGTCGGATTGTCCGGCTCGGTCAACATCGCCGGCGCGATGGCGAGCGTCGCGGGCGTCATCCTCGCGGGCGCGGTCGTGGCCTCGCCCACGCACGGCGTCATCGCGCGCGCCCGTCGCCGCCGCGCCCTCGCCACCCGCGTCGCGGACGAAGATCTCCTCGGGACACTCTTCCGCGCCGAAGAGCTCGGCACGCCCGTCGTCGCGATGGAGCAGCTCGCGGCGTTGCTGGGCGGCGCGGACCGATCCGCGCGCGCCGTCCAACGCGCGACCGCCGCGGGCCTCGTCGCCCGGGAGGGCCCGGGGGTCATGCTCACCACCCTCGGCCGCGACCGGGGCGCCGCGATGATCCGCTCGCACCGGCTGTGGGAAACCTACCTCGTCGAGCGCGCGGGCATGCGACCCGACCACGTCCACGACCCCGCCGAGCTGCTCGAGCACGCGCGCACGCCCACGGGCGCTCCCATCGACCCGCCCGCGTCGGGCCCGATCGACCCGCACGGGCACCCGATCCCGGGCTCCGGCTCAGCTTGACCGCGGCGCCACGGTGGACTGCCGCACGACCAGCTTCTGATCGAGCACCACGTTCCGCGTGGGCAGGTGCTCGTCGTCCTCGGCGCGCAGGCGCTCAAGCAGCAGCTCGGCCGCCTTTGCGCCCGCCGTCTCCGCGGGCAGCGCGACCGTTGTCAGCGGCGGCGTCGCCATCCGTGCGGGCAGCTCGTCGTTGAACGCCACGATGCTCAGGTCCTCGGGCACGCGGATCCCGAACCGGTTCGCCGCCTGGATCGCGTACAGCGCCATCACGTCGTCGTACACCACGAGCGCGGTGGCTCCCTCGCCCACCACGAACTCGCGGATGTACGTGTCGAACGGCACCTCGAACCGGTCCCACCCGGGCATCGGCGCGAGCCCGCGGCGGTCCATCGACTCCAGGTACCCGTCCCGCCGCGCCGCGACGGACCCGTGCGGCAGCCCGCGCGGGTTCACGCGCGACTGCTCGAGATACAGGTACCCGATCTTCGTGTGCCCCAGGTCCGCGAGGTGCGCGACGGCCTGCTCCATCCCGTTCGCCTCGTGGAACGTCACCGAGTCGCCGTTGGGGCCCGAGAGCCCGTTAATGGAGACGTACGGCATGCCCTGGGCTTCGAGTTCCTCCAGGTCCTGCTCCTGCCGGACCTGCAGCGCCAGCGCACCGTCCACGCGCCAGCTGGGCAGCTCGTGCCCGGAGTTGTCGGGCTGGAGGAACGTGGTGCAGACGTGCTTGCCGGCGTTCTTGCACACGGCGACGGCCGCCGAGATCGCCGTTCGGTTCACGCCGTCCGACGCCCACCCGACCACGGCGATCAGGTTCGTCTTCTTCGCCGAGATGGACCGGACCATCGGGTTGGGCTTGTAGTTCAGGTCGCGCGCCGCATCGAGCACGCGCTGGCGCACCTCCGGGCGGACGCGAAAGTTTCGCGTGTACCCGTTCAGCACCCGGCTCGCCGTGGATTCGGCGACCCCGGCAAGTTTCGCAACCGTCGCCAATGTGACGCGTGAACCGCTTCGAGACACCATGAAACCTCGGATCCGCGACGCCCGGCGTGGTCCCCCCCGGGGGCGTCGCACGCCGGGGAACCGGGCATCATACCACCAGCCGTCGCTTAGAGGCGGAAAGTCTCGTGGCGGGATTGCCTCCACGCGCTCTCAGAAGCGTTCTACGAAACAGCCCCCCGGGGCTTTCCCAAGGGGTCGGGCAAGGTTCGGGTTGTCGGTGGGATCAGTCCTCTTCGTCCTCGACAGACGAGTAGTACACGCCGTCGCGGTCGCTCAGCTCGCCCGGCATGACGACCGCCTGAGTCGGGTCGTTACCGTCCACCGCCGGACGCTCCTCCGAGGCGTACGTGCCCTGGCGCCCCGTGGATGAGGCGGCCGAGTAGACCTGCGGCATCGGGGTGCCGCCGTAGGACGTCGCGACCGGCTCGACGCGGACCGTCGGGTTGGGGGCGACCGGGTACTCCGGGCCCTCGCGGACGACCATCTCGAGCCGGCGGGCCTCCGCCGGCGGGACCGCCATCGCGTTGCGCAGCGAGCTCGTCCGAAGCGACGCCGAATAGATCTCCCAACGCATCAGGTCGGGCGTGTCGATGTCCGCCTGGCGCGAGCGTTCCTCGTGGAAGCCCAGCGCGAGCTTCTGGCCCACGGGGACGTCCACGGCCCAGAAGACCGAGCCATCGCGCGTGTCCACCAGCGAGACGCTCAGGGGCATGTGCGGCGTCGATTCGTAGGTAAAGAAATCGTTGGACGACATGTTGCCGCCCGGGCGGTGCCCGAAGCACCCGGCGCTCAGCGACAAGGCGAGCACCGCGGAGCAGGTCAGAGCACGGGAAAGGGTCGAGCGGGTGATCATCGGCGAGGTCTCCGTTCCGGCGCCGTCCATCGGCGATCGTCCGGGCATCCTACCCGCCGCCCACTCGGGCAGGGGGCGCCACCCTGTTATCGGTAAGCTTGGCTCATGGCTGAAACCCCGGACGCCACAAACCCCACAGACCGGACCCAGAGCCCCGGAACACCCGGCACGAGCCCCCAATCCGGGCCCCCGCCGGGGCTGCGGGTCGGGCATGGGTACGACCTCCATCGGCTCGAGGTTCGGGCCCCCGAGGGCCCCGGGCAGCCGCTGATCGTGGGGGGGGTCACCCTCGAGCACGACAAGGGCCCCGTCGCCCACTCGGACGGCGACGTCCTCTACCACGCCGTCACGGACGCCCTGCTGGGCGCGCTGGGGCTCGAGGACATCGGGCAGCTCTTCCCGGACGAAGCCGCGGAGAACGCCGGGCGCGACTCGGCGGACTTCGTCCGCGAAGCCGTCCGCCAGATCACCGCCCGCGGCTGGCGCGTCGTCAACCTCGACGCGACGGTTGTGCTGGAGCGCCCCCGCATCGGGGTGCACAAGCGCACGATCCGCACGAACCTCGCAAGCCTGCTGGGCGTGGGAGAGGACGCGGTGAACGTGAAGGGCAAGAGCCACGAACGCGTGGACGCGGTAGGGGAGGGGCGCGCGATCGAGGCGCACGCGGTGGTGCTGCTGGCGCGCTAATCGTCAGTCCCACGCCGAGCGATCGCCCTCCGGATCCCCCAGTCCGTGAGTCTGGGCAACGCATCCGCCGCGGCGAACGCGAGCCGCGCCGTTCGGCTCGTCCACACCTCGCCGCCCACGCCCTTGCGGAGCTGGCGGACGATCTTGTCCGCGACCGCTTCGGGCGGCTGCATGAAGCGCTGCTTGCCGCGGTCCATCAGCGTCGTGCCGCCCTCGGACTTTTCGTGGGCGACGTCGAAGAACTCCGTCTTTGTGCCGATGGGGTGGATCGTCGAGACGGCGACGCCGGCGGGCGCCAGCTCGTGCCGCATCGCGCGCCCGAAGTGATCCTGGCACGCCTTGGTCGCGCTGTAGCACCCGTAGTAGGGCAGCCCGAGTTTGCTCAGGCAGCTGGATGTGAGCAGCACGTGCCCGCGCTGGCGCTCGACGAACCGGGCCGCCGCGGCGCGGGCGAGATCGAGGCACGCGAAGAAATTCGTCTCGAACATGGCGCGCACGTCGGCGTCCGCCATGGACGAGCACGGCGCTTCTTGGCCGTACCCCGCGTTCGCGAGGGCGGCGTAGCACGGGCCGAACTCGGCTTCGCAGGCGTCGAGCAGGCGCTCGCTCGAACCGGGTTCATCGACCGACCCGGCGACGACGAGTGCCCGCGAGCCCGACTCTCGGACGCGCTTCGCGACCTGTTCGAGCTTGTCTTCGCGGCGTGCGAAGAGGGCGACGGGCATGCCCGCGCGGGCACACGCGATCGCCGCCGCGGCCCCGATGCCCGAGGACGCGCCGGTGATCACGATCGGCTTGTCGGTCAGATCGACCCGGGGCACGGGGGCTCCCGTCGGATCAGTCGTTGTCGCCGCTCGCCGCGTCGCGGACGTTGTGGCTGGACTCCTGCAGGTCCTCGCCGAGGCCCTCGACGGCGTTGCACCCGGTCAGCGAGACGCCCATGACGGCCAGGCAGCCGGCGACGAGCAGGGCGGCGACGACACTCGAGCGGTTCTTCGATTCGGTTTCCATGTCGTGTGCTCCAATGGGTTGAGCCCGTAGTTTATCCGTCGGGCGTTCGGCGTGTCAGCCAGCCGATCTCGGGCGCGCGGAACAGGGCGGACCCCACACCGTAGACGATCACCCCCGCGACACACGCCACGCCGAGCCGGGCGGCGTGCGATCCCCACGCCCCGTACCCGATGGTCCAGATCAAGCCGATCAGATAGACCGCGCCGCCCATCACGGCGGTGACCGCGATACACCGCCCGATCGCACGGGCGCCTGGCGCGTGCAGCAGCGACCCCCGGATGAGCTTCGACCGCGCCGCGAGCCAGAGCGCCGCGCCCTGCAGTGTCGCGCAGATCGCGGTGGACCACGCGAGCCCAGCCTCGCGGAAGTGCCAGATGAGCGTGAGGTTCAGCGCGATGTTGACGCCGACCATGGCGATCGCGATACGCATGGGTGTTGTCGTGTCGCCCGACGCGAAGAAAGCGCGGGTGAGCACCTGATTGATCGAGTACGCCCAGATCGCCCACGAGTACCCGAGCAGCACGGCGGACGCCCGCTCGACGCCCCCGGCGCTGAACCCGCCCCCGAACCCGGAGTAGACGACGCGGACGAGGTCGTCGCGGACGAGCACGAGCCCGACCGCCGCGGGCAGCGCGATGAAGACGCTCAGCCGGATCGCCCGCGCGATCACGCGTCGAAACCCCTCGCGGTCCTCGCCGTCCCACGCCCGGCTGAGCGCCGGGAAGGCGACGGTCGCGACGGCGATGCCGAACACGCCCAGCGGGAACTGGTACAGGCGCTGCGCGTAGAACAGGATCGCGTTGCTCGAGTCGTCCAGCGGGTAGGCGCGACCGAAGAGCGTGGGCCCGACCCAGTTGGGGTACATCGCGATGAACGTGTCGATCAGCCCGTTCACCTGCAGCGTGCCCAGCCCGATGAGCACCGGGCCCATGCGCTTGAGCATCGCGATCGCGCGCGGCTTGGCGCTCGAGAACGCCCGCGTCCACGCGACGCGCCCGCGGAGCATCGCCCACGACCATGCGAGCTGGAGCACGCCCGAGACGACGGTCGCGGCCCCGATCCCGAACGACCACGCGCGGGGGTCGGCGCCATCGACGAAGAAGAAGGGCACGCTCGCGCCGAGGATGCACAGGTTCAGCAGGATCGGTGACGCCGCCCAGGGCCAGAACCTGCCGTGCGCCTGCAGCATGCCCCCGAGGATCGCCGCCGTGCAGATCAGCGGCATGTAGGGCAGCAGCGCCATCACGAGCAGCAGCGAGTACTGCCGGTCCGCGTCGCCCGGCGCGATCAAAACCACCAAGAGCAGCGCCAGCTCGGCGATGATCGTGATCGACCACGTGACGACGGACAGCAGCGCGGCCGTGACGGACGCGAACGCGCCGGCCTGGTCCCGGTCGCCATCGCTCAGCCGCGTGTATTCGGGCAGGAACGCGGCGGAGAGCGCCCCCTCGCCGAACAGGCGCCGGAAGAGGTTGGGCACCGCGAACGCCGCGGCGAACGCGGAACCAACGACCGTGTCCCCGAAGATCCGCGCCGTCGTGACGTCCCGAGCGAGCCCGAGGATCCGGCTCAGCACCGTGAGCCCCGACACGCTCAGGACGGAGCGTCCGATCGCGTGGTGGGCTTCGGGTTTGGGCGTTTCGCCGGGCATCGCGGGATCATTCTCCCCGATCGCGTCGGGTGCGGCGGCGCACGAAGGCGGCGCCGACGATCGTCCCGACGACGACGCCCGCCACATCGGCGAACCAGTCCGACCACGCCGCGTGCCGGTTGAAGATCGGCTGGGTGAGCTCGTCCAGCGCCGCCCAGGCGGCGCCGACGACGATCGCGATCGCCGCGGTCCGCGCGGTCGGCGCTCCGAGCCATCCGGTCAGCATGAGCAGCGTGCTCCAGACGCCGAACGCACCGATATGCACCCACACGTCCGGACGAGGCACGGGCCCTTCGATCGTCACGCCGGGCCAGTGCGTCGCGACCGTCAGGGCGATCGTGTAGAGCACGAACGCGGCCCGCGCCGCGCGCTGGATCTTGCTCACGCCGAGCGTCCGGTCTCAGGGGGCGCCGTGTTCGGGGCGTTGAGCCCGCCGCCGCGGAGCACGGTGATCTCGGCTTCGCTCAGATCGTCGCCCGTCGGGCGTTTCTGAGCGTCCCACTCCTCGATCACGTTCGCCGCGAGCTTGCGGTAGTCGATCGCGCCCGGCGCCCAGGGGGCGTATTGGAAGATCGTCTGCCCGAAGCTCGGGCACTCGGCGAGCTTGATGTTCCGCCGCACGGCCGGGGCGTACACCTTCGCGTCGCTCCACGGCTTGCCGCTGTCGCGAGATTCTTCGAAGAACGCCTCAAGATCCGCGACGACCTCTTGGGCGTGTGTCGTCTGCCCGTCGTGCATGCACAAGACGATCCCGGCGACGGTCAGCTCGGGGTTGAGCTGCTCACGCACGAGCTGGATGGTCTCGAGCAGCTTGCCGACGCCCTGCAGCGCGAGGAAGTGCGCCTGCATCGGGATGATGACCTCCCGCGCCGCGACGAGCCCGTTCATCGTGAGCAGCCCGAGCGAGGGCGGGCAGTCGATGAGCACGAACTCGTGCGCCTCGCCAAGCCGCTCGATCGCGCCGCGGAGGCGGGTGTGCCGGCCGTCCTTGTCCGCCAGTTCCGCCTCGGCAGCCGCGAGATCGGTCTCGCTCGCGCCGAGCCAGAGGTTCTCCCCGACGGGCCGGATGCAGGCCCGAGGATCGACGTCCGCGTCGAGCAGCATGTCATACACCGTGCCGGTCGTTTCCGATTGCCCGGGTGTCTCGCCCAGGTGGAGCGTTGCATGGGCTTGCGGGTCGAGGTCGAGGACGAGGGCGGAGCGTCCCGCCTCGGCGAGCGCGGCGGCGAGGTTCACCGTCGTCGTCGTCTTCCCGACGCCGCCCTTCTGGTTCATGAGCGCGATGACGCGGGCTGGCGAGGGGGTACGACCGTCCATGGCGGCGCGAGTATAAACCAACGCCGCCCCGCCCGTGGGCACGATTCCAGCCATCCGACGCGGGTTTTTGCGGATCAGGCGCCCTGCTCGGCGATCTAGGGCGACCCGCCCGAGGGGGCGTCCGAACGCGGGGCGACGCCCGCCTTGATCGCCGCCGCCTCCTCTTCGAACTGCTTCCGCCGCGCGATCTTGATCGCGTAGACCACGATGTAGCTCACGAACAGCAGCGCCAGCCCGTACACGAACCGGGCCTTGGTCTGGCTCATCGTGACGCCCAGGATGCAGAAGCCCGTGCCGATCGCGTAAAGCGCCAGCACCGCCCCCTTGACCCCCAGCGCCCGCTTGAGCATGTGGTGCAGGTGGTCCGAGTCCGGGTCGGACATCTTCTTGCCCGCCATCTTTCGGCGGATGATCGCGAGCACGGTGTCCACGATCGGGATGCCGTAGATGATGATCCCACCCGCGACGAGGTAGGTCTTCCCCGTCGCGCCGAGCGACAGGATCATCACCGCCGAGCAATAGCCCAGGAGCAGCGACCCGCAGTCGCCCAGGAAGATGCTCGCCGGGTTGAAGTTGTGCGGCAGAAACCCGAGGCAGGCCCCGAGCACCGCGAGGCACAGGATCAGCCGGGGCCCGTCGAGCCACCCGTCGTCGATCATCGCGAGATGGATCGCCAGCAGCGTGAACCCGATCGTCGCGATCGCCGTCACGCCCGAGAGCAGCCCGTCCAGCCCGTCGATCAGGTTGGACGCGTTGCACGCCCCGAGCACGAAGAACGCGATGATGCCCGTGCCCGTCCAGTAGATGAGGTCGAACTCGAGTGGGCCCCCGACGATCGGCACGGTGTCCGGGATCGTCGCGAGCGTCCAGGTGAGCTCGGGGTTTCCGATCCAGGCGCCGAGCGTGGGCGTGAGCACGCCCGCGGCGACGTCCGTCCCGATCTGACCCCACGCCAGGCACGCAGCGCCGAAGAGCTGCCCGCCGATCTTCACGCGCGGCGACACCCCGTGCACATCGTCGATCAGCCCGACGATCGCGATCACGCTGAATCCCGCGACGATCCACAGCGGCACCGCGTGCGGGAAGATGCCGTCCATCTTGTTCGCCGCGCTCTGCTCGTGGAAGGTGAGCAGCCCGGGCATCACGCCCGGCGCGAGGTAGCTGAAGAGCACCCCCGCGAGCAGGCCCAGCAGCACCGCCACGCCGCCGAGATAGGCAATCGGCATCCGGTGCTGCTTGCGGGTCTCGTCCGGGTGGTCGATCACGCCGTTCGAGATCGCGAGCTTGCGCACGATCGGCGTCGCGAGCAGCGTCACGAGGAACGCCACGACCATGACCCCGATGTAGCCCTGGAAGACGTCCAGCGCCGACTGCGCCAGCGGCGGCCGCAGCCCGGCGATGTCTTCCAGCGCCAGCCGCTCCTCCTGCAACGCCGCGATCCGCGCGTCGATCGACTGCAGCCGCGTCGTGACCTCCGCGGTCGCGATGTCAGTCGGGATGGGCGGGATCATCGTCACGGCGTGACCCCCTCGGCGCGGATCGACGCCGCGACATCCCGGATCGTGTCCTCGAGCGTCCGCGTGGGCTCGAACCCGACCGCGTCGCGGATCCGCGAGAGGTCCGGCTTGCGATGGCGGAGGTCCTCGAACCCGCCGGGGTAGGCGTCGCCGTAGGGCACCGTCTCGATCGTCGAGGACGACCCGAGCACCGCGATGACCCGCTCGGCGAGCTCGGCGATCGTGATCGGAGCGTCCGACCCGAGGTTGAACACCCGCCCGTAGCACGCGGGCTCGGCGAGCATCCGGGGCAGCACGTCCGCCACGTCACGCCCGTCGCAGAAGCACCGGGTCTGCCGCCCGTCGCCGAACACACGGAGGGGCTCGCCCGCGAGCGCCGCGGTGACGAACCGGGGCAGCACCATGCCGTAGCGCCCGACCTGCCGCGGGCCGACGGTGTTGAACAGTCGGACGCAGACCGTCGGCACGCCCCGGTGCTCGTGATACGCGAGGGCGAGATACTCGTCGATCGCTTTCGAGCAGGCGTACGACCAGCGCGTGGTGGTGGTGGGGCCGTAGTGGACGTCGTCGTCCTCGCTGAACACCGCGGCGCCGGGCTTGCCGTAGACCTCCGAGCTGGACGCGACGAGCGTGCGGGGCGTGCCGTGTTCGTGGGCAAAGCGGAGGACGTCCGCCGTCAGATCGATGTTGCGCTCGATCGAGCCGATCGGGTCGCTGAGAACGAGATCGACGCCGACCGCCGCGGCGAGGTGATAGACCTCGTCGAAGGGCGCGTCGCCCGCGAGCGTCGGGAGCGCCGAGGACGCGTCGGCCTCGATGAAGCGGACGCCGGTCTCGACGGCGGCGAGGTTGTCGCGCCTGCCGGTGGAGAGGTCGTCGATCACGGTGACGTCGTCGCCACGCGCGACGAGGCGTTCGACGAGGTGAGATCCGATGAAGCCCGCGCCGCCCGTGACGAGCGCGCGCCCACCCCCGGGGGGTATCCCTCGGGGTGGGTGTGGCGTCTTGGGCATGGTCGGCGTCCTCCCGTCGGCGAGCGAGATCGCCGGGGGAACTTAGGCCGCCGACGGCGCCGCCGGCTCGACCTCGGGCTTCTGATCCTGGTACCCGTGCGAGGTGCGGATGTTCTTGCGCATGTACCCGCCCGCCGCGGACTTCGCCGCGTTGACGAGCACGCCCATGAACTCGGCCCGGCAGTCGGACAGCTCGTTCTTGAGGCGGGCGACCATGCCGCGCTTCTCACGCATCGCGCGGGCGACGAGCATCGAGGCGTCCGCCCTGTTCGCGACCGCCATGGCATCGCCCGCGACGATCGCCGGGGCGACATCGATGAGCACGAGGTCGTAGTCCGCCGCCGCCTCATTCAGCAGCGACGCCATCGCCTCCGTGCCCAGTCGCTCGAACACCCGCCGGTCCCGCGAGCCCGCGCTCAACACGTCCAGGTTCGCGGTCGCCGTCGTCTGGGCGGCTTCGGGCAGCGTCTTCTCGCCGGCGAGCACATCCGCAAGCCCGTTGGTCTCTTCGACCTCGAACACCCTGTGCAGCGATGGGCGGCGGAAGTTCGCGTCCACCACGAGCACCTTCTGGTCCGACGCCGCGCACGCGTGCGCCAAGTTCGTCACGACCGACGTGGCCCCCGAGCCGGGCTGGCCCGAGACGACCACGAGCGACCGGTGCCCGGCCCGCGTCATCTGCTTGACGAGCGTGGTGCGCAGCTGACGGAAGCTCTCGGCGAGCACGCCGCGCGGCTGGTCCGCGAACGCGAGCTCCACCCGCGCCGGCGCGGACGGGTCCTCGGTCGCGTCCGGGATGACGCCCATGACCTTGGTCCGGGGGATCATCGCCACGTCCGACGCGCCCTTGATGCGCTGGTCGAACAACTCACGCGCGACGATCAGGCCCGCCGTGGCGCCGCAGATCAGCACCATGATCCCCGGGATGACCAGATACTTGGGCCAGGTCACGTCCGTCGGGAGCCGTTCCGATTGATAGACATCGATGCGCGCGACCGTGTTCAGGTCGGCGGCCGCTTCGAGCGTGTCCAGCCGGTCCGCCGCGTCCGCGCGGGCGATGATCATCCGGTCGATCTGCTTCTCGATGTCATCGACTTCCGTGAGGATGCCCGTGAGCTCGGTGAGCTTCGTGCGCAGCTCCTCACGCTCGGAGAGAAGCTCGTCCTCCTGGGCCCGCAGCTGGTTCATCGTGCGGCGCACGCCGTCCACTTCGGCGTCGAAAATCTCGCGGAGCTTCTGCTCCTTCTTGTCGGCCAGCTTCTGCTTGTACGCCTGGATCGACGACTCGATCTGACGCATGTTCCGGTGCCCGGGCATGAACCCCTGGGCCCGCATCGTCAGCCGCTCGGCCTCGAGGGTCGTGATCTGCTGGTTCAGGTTCGCGACCTCGGGCATCTGCTCGGCCTGCGCCCGCTGCGTGTCGGTGTACTGGATCCCCGTCGGGCTCGAGAGCATCTCTTCGAATCGCTCGAGCGAGACGCCGACGGCCTTGATCGTCTGCTGGACCTCGAGCAGCTGACCGCCCACGGCCGCCAGCTTCTCGCTCGCTTCGGACCGGCCCGCGTCGATCGTGTCCAGCTCTTCATCGCGGACGATCCGCTGACGCCGCGATGAGAGGTCCTGGATCTCCGTGCTCAGCTCGTCGAGACGGCGCGACAGCGAGTCGCGGCGGTTGTCAATATCCGAACGCTTGCTGAAGTTGACGGTCCTCAGGTAGGCTTCCTTCGTGAGCTTTGCGAGGGCTGTTGCTTCGACCGGATCCCCGGCACTGGCCCGCATCTCGATGAAGTAGGTCTCGGGGATGATCGTCGCCGAGATCGACTTCTCGAGATCCTCGCGCGCCTTGCGCTTGTCCAGAGCGCCCTTCGTCAGCCGAGCGTTGTACCACTGCGACGCCTCGGTGCGCAGTCGCCCATCGTTGAGCACCGCCTCGAGTACGTCCTGATTGGTCATGGCAATAGTCTGCGTGCGCATGAAGCGCTCGATCTCGTCGCGGTCCACGTTCGCCTCGTTGATCTGCTCGGTCTTCGTGTCCGCCGGCTGCGCCTCGAAGACGACGTTCGAGGTGTAGCTCGGGAAGAACTTGAGCCAGACGACGTAGGTCCCGACGCCCACGATCATGCTGAAGACGAACGCCGCCACCAGCACGATCTTGTACTTCTTGAAGAGCTTGACCGGGTCGACGGTCGCGGCCTGCTGACCGGGCGCGGGGCCGCCGGGGCGGGGAGCGCCGGGACGAGGAGGGGGCGTGGGGGTCATGTCGCATCTCCGGTCGTGTGCGCCGGCGTCATGCCGGGCGGTGCTTCAGTCGAATCGGTCAGGTCAGTCGCCGTCTGTGCCGATCTCTTCCAGCATCT
Source organism: Phycisphaerales bacterium (assembly GCA_040219655.1). GTDB lineage: Bacteria > Planctomycetota > Phycisphaerae > Phycisphaerales > UBA1924 > BQJQ01. The sequence continues at coordinate 911,683 of JAVJSB010000001.1, forward strand.
CCTGGATCTGGGTCTCATAACTCTCACGCTCCGCGCCAAGCGGCACGGTCGCCTCCAACGCGTCGTTGAGCATCTGGCGGGCACGCCCGGACTCGCCCTGCGCGATGGCGAGCTTCGCCCGGTTGACCAGGATGTCCAGGCGGTCCTTGTTGGACTGCGCCACCTGCTCGGCCGCGTTGAGCGATTGCTGGGCCTCGTCGAACCGTTCGAGCGCGATGTAGACGGTCGCGAGCGTGTCCTGCATCGCCGCGCGCCCGCCGCTGTTCTCGACCGCCGCCAGCGCGTAATCGAGCGCGCCATCGGCGTCGCCCAGCTTGTCCACGAGCACGAATGCCACGTTGTTGGACATCTCCGCGTCCGTCGGGAACTGGCTCAGCCCGTCCTTCCAGACCTCTTCGGCGCGCTCCCAGTTCTCCGCGGCGTAGTGCGCCGCGCCCTCCGTCTGGAACGCGACCAGCGCGACGGTGTCGTCCCGACGTTCACGCCGCAGCGACGCGAGCACGCCGATGCCCTCCTCGCGCGTCGCATCGTCGGCGACGAGCTGCCGCCCGATCAGCAGGTCGAGCCAGCGCCGGTCCGCCGCGTCCGTCAGGCCCGTGCGGATCGAACGCATCGTCGAGACCTTCTCCGCCGCCGTCCGGTCCTGATAGACCTGCCCGAAGTTCGTGCTCCAGTTGAACACCTCCTGCGGATCGCCCGCGGCGGCTTCGAACGAGCGACGCAGCAGGTCCTCGGCGCGGGCGCTCTCGCCCGCCACCTCCGCGATCGAGGCCTCCAGCGCCAGGATCCCGGGGTTCTCCGCCCCATCGGGCACCACGTCGCGGATCTCCGCGAGCACCGCCCGGGCCCGCGTCACCCGCGGGTTGTCCTGACGCAGCAGCGCGTCGATCAGGCGCGCCCCCGCTGAGGGATTCCGGCTGCGGGTCCACGCCGTCTCGTACAGCTGCGACGCACGGTCCCACATCTCACGCGACCCGAAGATGGACGCGAATCCAACCACCGCGCGGAGGTCCTGCGGCCGCTTCTGGACCACCTCGTCAACCACGCTGATCGCGTCGCGCTCACGGTCCGATGACAGCAGCTCCTGCACGAGCGCGAACGCGACGTCCGTGAGCGCCGGGTCCTGCCGGACCACTTCGCGCAGATCCCGGATCGCGTCCTCGGTCCGCCCGTCGCGGAAGTACACGCCCGCGCGCATGCGGCGGGCCCGCGTCGAGTTCGGATCGATCCGCAACGCGTTGTCCAGATCGGCCAGCGCGTCCTGAACCCGACCGCCCTGCGCCAGCACGGCGCGGGCCCGCAGGATGAACGCCATCGGGCGGTCCGGGTTCTCGTTCACCGCGCGGGTGAGCAGGTCGGTCGCCGCGGCCTGATCGCCGGTCCCGCCGACCGCCTCGGCCCGCTGGAGCAACGCCGTCAGCGAGCTCGCCGCCGGCTCGTTCAGCCGATCGAGCGACGCGAGCGCCTCGTCGTACCGACCGAGCCGCAGGCTCGCCTCGATGTACCGCTGGAGGTACGTCTGCCGGGCGTCGTCGGCGTCCGCCTCGACGATCCGCTCGTACGCCTCGTGCGCCTGGGCGAACCGCCCGCGCTCGAGCATCAGATCGCCAAGCAGCTTGTCCACCTCCCGGTCCTCGCTCTGCAGCTCCGACGCTTCCTCGAGCGCGAGCAACGCGCTGGGCAGATCGCCCCGCTCGATGAGGAACGTCGCCATCGCCATCCAGGGCGTGACGGTCATCTCGTCCTCGGGGATTCGCACGATGTAGTCCGTGAACACGGACCGGGCCATGTCCATCCCGTTGCGCACCGTGCCATCGACCTGCAGGCGCCCCTGGTCGGCGTACCACGTCGCCAGCAGCGTGACCAGCCCGATTGAGTCCTCCTCGGCGCGCAGCCGGTCGATGATCGCCTTCGCCTCGGTCCAACGACGCTCGTCGATGTACAGCCCCGCGAGCCGCGCCGCGTTGGCCACGTCGTTCGGCTCGGTCTCCATGATCCGCTCACGCCGCTGGATCGCCAGCGCCCGCCCGGCGTCGCCTCCCGCGGCCGCCTCGAGATTCAGCCAGTTATTCCGGAAGTCGGCGTTGCCGCGCCCGAACCGCTCGGAGCGCCGCGCCGCGTCCAGCGCGTCGTCGAGCCGCCCGATCGCGACCAGCGTGCTCAGGTAATCGTTGATCGTCCGCACGTCGTTGGGCGCGATCTCGAGGGCACGCTCCAGCGTGGTCGCCGCATCCGCCGGGCGTCCCGCCGCACGCTGCTGCAGCGCCAGGAGCCGGTACGCCGGCGCCGGCGCCGCGCCCTGCTCGATCGCCTGCCGCATGATTTCCGCGGCCTCCTCGAACCGCCCGCGCGCCGACGCGAGACGCGCCTGATACGAGAGCCCGCCCATGTTGTCCGCGTCGAGTTCCGTCGCCCGCTCGACGAGCCGCTCGGCATCCGCGTACCGCTCCTCCGTCAGCAGCCGCCCGAACCGCGCCTCGATGACCCGCGGGTCGTTCGGGTCGATGGCCTCCGCGGCGTCCAACGCCGCGAGCGCCCCCTCGGTGTCGCCCTCCGACTGATACACATTGATCCGCTCGATCGCCTTCTCGATCTCCGGGGCGTCGGCCTGCTCGATGATCCACAGCCGCGCCTCGAGAATCGTGTCGTTCTCCAGACCGCGAACCAGAAGAGGCAGCGTTGTGTCGTCCGGGTTCGCCGCCGCGCCCGCCCTCGCGACCTCCCGGGCGCGCGCGATGTCATCCTCCGACAGCAGCACGCCCACGAGACGCTGCACGATGCGCGGGTCCTGGTTGTGGTCGATCAGCCCCTGCTCGAGGATCCGCCGCGCCGCCACCGGGTCGCCGGGCGTCTGAGCGTCTCCCAGGCGGGTCTTCTGCCAGCGGATCAGCGTGCCGACCACCGGGTCCTCTGCCGCGTCCGGGTCCGAGACCGCGCGCGCGATCTCCGCGCGCTGCCGGTATCCCTCGTTCTCCGGCGCGATCTCGGCGGCCCGGGCGAACAGCGCCTCCGCCTCGACGTTCTTCTGCAGCGCCAGCTTCACCTCGCCCAGCGCATACAACGCCGTCGTGTTGCTGGGGTTCGTATCGATGAGCCGCTCGAACGCCCGCTCGGCGAGCCCGTTCTGCCCCAGCGTCGCCGCCGACTGCCCCTCGCGCCACAGGCCGCGCGGGTCCGAGTTGCCCGTCAGCTCGTTGTAGCGCTGGAACGACCGCAGCGCCGCGGCTGTGTCCTGCCGCGCGACCTGCAAGAGCCCGTCGATAAACAGCAGCCTCGGGTCATCCGCCGTCACCCGCTCGGCGTACTCGCTGCGCAGCGCCTCGGCCCGCGTGAGCTTCGCCTCGCGATCCTCCTCCGAGAGCTGCGTCTGCTCGAGCGCCTGCCGGATCAGCAGGTCCGCCTGCGATACCAGCGCCATCCGGCGCACCGTGAACCGGAGGAACCCGTCGAGGCTCATCGGCAGATCGGGCAGCCCCGCCGCCTCCTCGTACCACTCGAGCGCCTCGTCCCGGTCGCCCACCTGCTCGGCGATCTGCGCCGCGTACAGCAGCAGGTCCGATCGGTCCGGCTGCGCCTCGATCGCCCGATCGATCAGCGCCCGCGTCCGACGCAGCCCGCCGTCCGGGTCCATCGCCCCTTCGAACTGCTGCGCCGACCCGATCTGCGACTCCGTGACATCGCCCCCCATCGATTCGAGTGTGCTGATCGCCTCGTCGAACGCGCCCCGGAATTGCGGGATCAACTCCCGCCGCACCTCGCGCGCCTCGTCGCTCAGCAGCCCGTACACCCGGCGGTTCAGCTCACGCTGGAACTCGATCATCGGGCGGAACACCGAACTCCACGGCTCGTTCGGCGCGCCGCGCCGGAACTCGTCCACACGCTGCAACGCCTGCGCGTACATCGCGTCGGCCTCCTCGGGCCGGTCCGCGTCGTACAGCCGCTCCGCGTCGCCGACCCAGATCCGCGCCAGCGTGATCAACGCCTCCCCGTCCGTCGGGTCCGCTTCGATCGCCGCCTCGAGGTCCTCGATCGCCTGGGTCCGCTCCTCGGCCGACACGCCGGCGCCGGTGGAGGACATGATCCGCTGGATCGCCATGCCCCGGTACCGCTTCAGCCGCTCCCAACCCTCGGGCGCCGAGGGGTTGTCCTCGAACCGCGAGATTGCGAGATCGGCGGCCTGGATCAGCCGGTTCCCCGCGCCGCGCACATCCGAGTAAAACGAGCTCCTCTTCTGCAGCAACTCAAGGAAATTCGCTTGCGTCTCCGGGTTCAGCGGGTCCGCCTCCGCGATGCCCCGGTGCGCCACCATGAACGTCCGGTCGAACGCGGCGGTGTACTCCGTCTCCGTCTCCGGCTTCCACTGCTCGATCGAATCGAGCCACTTCTCGAGACGGCGGAGGTTGTTCTGCTCCTTGTTCACCGCCTTCGAGTAGTACAGGCGGGCGTCGTCGTACTCCCCGGCCGCCATCGCCTTGTCGCCCATCGCCTCGAGCTCGTCGGCGCTCTTGAGCTTGGTGCTCACGAACGCCGCCCCGACAACCACCGACAGCGCGACGATCACGCCCGTCAGGATCGCGACGAACTTCATGTTCACGTTGGAAGCCATGGTCCTCTTTCCTTTCGACGCCTCAGTCGGCCGTCACGCGCCGCCCCCGCGACGCGGGTTATCTTCCGGATAGTTGCCCGCGCGCACCTCGACCCAGTCGGGCACGCACAGCATGATCTCTCCCAGCAGCCCGTCGAGCAGGTCGCCCGCCGCCGCCGCCAACTCCTCCGGCGAATCCACCGTCGCCGAGGTCACCTGCACCTTCAGATAGAACGCGTAGTCGCTCGTCAGGTCGAACGCCAGCTTGCGCACGTCGTTCGCGTTGGGCGCCGTCCCGCCGTTGGCGATGAAGAAGTACCCCGCGTGCAACGACCCGCCGCCCGGCTGCTGGAACGAGCTCACCCGCATCCGCAGCGGGCGCTCGGGCGTCACGTCCCGCGGCAGCCGCACCGTGCTCCCCGGCGCCGACGCGAACTCGTACCCCAGCCGCGTCGCGTACAGCGCGCCCGACTCACCCGCGAACTCCGCCGGCACGCGATCGTCCACCGACCAGGCGGACGTGTCCATCGGGACGTCGAGCACCTCCGCGAAATTCGTCTGCTGCAGGCCCCCGCCCACGAAGCAACGCTCGGGCACGTGCGGCACCGTGTCGATCATCCCCGTGTAGTACGCCAGGTGCAGCTCGAGCCGCTCCGGACGCTCGCCCTCGGCGGGGTTCTTCTGCCGGTAGCTGCGGTTCAGGTAGTTCTGCGTCCCCAGCGTGTCGAGCACCTCGGCGCTCTCGAGTCGGTCGGGCCCGACCGCGATCCAGCCCTCGGTCTCACGCGGGATGTTCGAGACCACCCGGTTGCCCTCGGGGTAGATCGCCTTCTTCTGCAGGTGCATCCCGAAGGCCTTGATCGCCGCCCCCATCCCGATCGCGCTCGCCCCGAGCACCCCGAGCACCGTCACCAACGCGACCGTCTGACCACGCTTCGAGGACCTCACGACACGCCCCCCTCCGGCTCGCGCACGACCCGGTTCAACGCCCACACGATCGCCAGGAACAGCAGCAGCGACGGCACGAGCAGGATCGTCCCGATCAGCGTGTGCGCCTCGCCCGCGGCCAGGTCCGCGTCGCCCAGCGATGCCAGCCCGAGCACCGTCACCCGCACCATGTTCATGAACACCGCCACCGGGCCCGCCAGCAGCAGCAGCAGGATCCGCTGCCACCAGTCCTTGCACGCCAGCACCGCCACGGAGACCGCCAGCGCGAAGAACGCGACGACCATCCGCATCCCCGAGCACGCCTCCGCGACGTTCATCGGGATCGACTCGCCCTTGTAGAGCATCGTCAGCGTGTTGCCCTGCAGGTCCACGCTGAACCAGTCGAACGGGCCCCCGATCAGGCTCAGCATCACCCACGAGCCCTGGCTCGCCAGCAGCTGCAGCTTGAACGTCAGCTGGATCATGATCGCTTCGGAGATCGTGATGCCGAACGCCAGGAACGCGATCGGCAGGAACAGATACCGCATCGACCGCGGGCCCAGCAGGAGCAGCACAAGCCCGAACAGGCACAGCAGCATGCTGAAGCCCTGGATCATGTGGTTGCGCACCTGCACCACCGCGTAGAAGTAGCTCATGATCCCGAGCAGGAAGGGCGCCAGCCCGGGCCAGAATGCCGCCGGCGACACCCGCGCCAGCGCCTCCCGACGCTGATACACCAGGTACCCCGCGATCAGAGGAATCAGGTAGGCGTGCCCCCAGTCTTGGGGGTGTCCCCACGAGTGCTTGTGCTGGAACATGAACCAGCGGAAGAACAGCCCCACGAACCCGAGCCCGACCAGCGCGATCGCCGTGAGCGTGCCGGGCGACGCGTACCACGCCGACGACGAGGCGTCCGTGGGGGCTTTGGTCTGGGTTGAGACGGCACTCGTCATGCGGAGGTCACCATCGGCCTGCACGTCGCTGGAATCGAGCCCGGGCCGATCGACCCGGGATGTCGGCACCACAACCGCCGAACCAACCCGTACGCCCGTCGGGACGCCGTGTTCGATCGGTCTTCGCGGCTCGGATCCGTCCGAATCGCTCCGCCCGAACCGGGCGGCGCTCGTCCGGGTTTCCGGACGGGCGGTTGCAAGCCTAGACCGCGCCCGACTCCCCGCCAATCCTGGAAAGAAACGGGGGCGCGTCGTCGGACGCGCCCCCGGCACAGATCCGTCTGATGTCAGGCCCGGTCAGTTCCCGACGTTCGTGGGCGGCGCCCCGAACACGTCGTTGCCGAAGTTCCGGTCGAGCAGGAACCCGAACCCGTAGCTCGCCCGGAACCCGCCCCGGATGACCGCCAGCGGCGTCGCCCAGAAGTTCGTGCCCACGTTGATCCGGTCGTTCGGCTTCAGATACAGGTCAGGCTGCGTCCCCTCGGCGATCGCCCGCAGGTTCAGCATGATCGTCGCTTCCTCGTCCGGGCCCACCATGCGGGTCAGATCGACCCGCTCGGGGATCGCGAGCCCGTTCAGCCCGCCCGCCGAGGTCAGGGCACGCTGCAGCGTCAGCCCGCCGACGAACGGCAGCTGGTACACGCCCGGACGCACGACCTGCCCGTCGATGTAGATGTTGCCCGTCGGGGCGGGCGGCACGCGGACCACGTCGCCCGGGCGCACGATCACGTTGTACCGCGCGTCACCCGAAACCAGGGGCTTCACGGGCACGCGGATCACGCGCTGCGTGACCAGCCCGCTCGCGACGTCCATCGGGTCCATCTCGCTGGACGCGGGGGTGACCGCCACCTCGCCCGCCGGGCGGACGCGGACCCACTCGCCCTCGCGGAAGATCCAGCGGGGCGCCTGGGCGGGGCGGCTCGGGTCGCCGACGCCGGCGATGTCGCCGCGCGGCTCGTTGTCGTCGTTCGGATCGATCAGATCGATGATCGGCTCGGGCTGCCACTCGGCCCGCTCGGCCAGGCGGGCCCGTTCGAGCGTCTCGAACGAGGGGACCCGGTCGAATTCGCCGCCCGCGCCCACGACCGACGGGGCCGACAGGTCGTCGATCACGTCGAGCAGGTCCTCGGCGTCGGGGTCATCGGTGTTGTTGGACTGCGTGGAGGGTGGGCGGGAGAAATCGCCCGGCGACTCCGGGGCCCGCCCGCGGGCCTCGTCCGTCAGGGGGACCTGGCGGATGATGTACACCTCTTTGACGTACTCGGGGAACCCGCCCGCCGAGACGAGCGCCTGCAGCAGGCGGTAGTCCGACGCGGGGATCAGGTACGGGCCGGGCTGATTGACCGCCCCCATCAGGTGGAACAGCTGCTGGCGACGCTGGGCAACGACCACCGAGACATCGGGGTCGTTGATGATGTCGGCCATGTAGCTCTCGATCTCGCGGGCGACCTCGGGCTCGGTCAGCCCGTTCACGAAGATCCGCCCGAGCTGGGGGATCTCGATGTACCCGTTCTCGTCCACCGTCCGCTGCAGGAGCTCGGGGACGTTCCGCTGGATGAGGTCGAACGCCGTGATGTTGAGGAAGTCACCCGGGCCGACGCGGTAGGCCTCGGCTTCGGGCAGCAGGTCCGACGGCGTGATGTCCGTGATCTCGACGTACTGGGTGTCCTCGTCCTCGATCGCGGCGAGGTGGGTCAGGATCGGCACCTTGGTCGGGGTGCGTTCCCAGCGTCCCGTCACGGAGGGGTCCATGAACGAATCGGAATTCGTGCAGCCCGGGATCGTCGCGAGGAGCGAGCCGGCCAACCCGAGGGTCAGCAGCGATCGGCCCAGAGTCCGGCGCTGGCTCGTGTTCGAAGCGGGTTGCATCACGGGCATTCTCCTGGCGTTGTGAGGCGTGAATCCATCCTTGGCGCCCGACGTGCCGGGCCTGCGACCCGGCGGACTGCTGCTGTGCCGCTTAACTTAGCGTCTCCAAGCTTGTTCGTCCGAGAACGGGCGCCAATCCACGCATCGAACGGCGAATCGTCCTCACTATCGTCCCATCCGCACCCCCCCGTGAATCCCGACCGGGTTGCGGGGGGACTTTTGTCACCTTTGTGCCGATCCTGCGGGCGCGCCGCCCGGGCGCGGCCTCGATCGGAGTACCCGCCCGCCCACGCTGGGGTTCGCCCGTCGCGACCCCTACGATCCGTTCAGCCATGACCGCACAGACGACCAACCCGGACCGGCCCGGCGCCTCGCGCGTGCTCGAACGGCACCCCCGCCCGCTCGGCGGGGACCCCGCCCGCAACGCCCGGGCGGTCGTCTCCCTGACGGGGATGGTGCTCAACAACGGGTCCGCCTCCGCCCATCACCTGGCGCCCAAGAAGAAGCCCTCGTGGCTCCGCGCCAAGGCCCCGGGCGGGCCCGACTTCATCGCGACCAAGGCGAACGTGGACAAGCACGGCTTGCACACCGTGTGCCAGGAAGCGAGCTGCCCCAACATCGGCGAGTGCTGGGCCCGGGGCGTCGCGACAACCATGATCCTGGGCGACGTCTGCACCCGCAACTGCGGGTTCTGCAACATCAAGACCGGCAAGCCTCCCGTGACCGATCTCGACGAGCCGCGCCGGGTCGCCGAGTCGCTGCGCGGCACCGACCTCAAGCACCTCGTGATCACGTCGGTCGATCGCGACGACCTGCCCGACGGCGGGGCGGCGCTGTGGGCCGAGACGATCACCCGCGTCAAGGAAGCCGCGCCCAACCTGTCGCTCGAGGTCCTCATCGGCGACTTCAAGGGCGACCCCGACGCGCTGCAGCTCGTCATTGACGCCAAGCCCGACATCATCGCCCACAACATGGAGACCGTGAAGCGCTGCCACCCGGCGGTGCGCCCCGCGGCGCGGTACGAGCGCTCCATCGAGCTGCTCAAGCGCCTCAAGGCCGCGGGCGCGGTCGCGAAGACCGGCATCATGGTCGGCATCGGCGAGAAGCCCGGCGAGGTCCGCGAGCTCTTCGACGACCTGGTGCGCCTGACCAGCGACCACGCCGGCCCGCGCGACCCGCGCGACCCTGCCCAAGGTGGAACAGGCCGCGGCGACCCCGTGGACATCATCACCATCGGCCAGTACCTCCAGCCCACGCGCAACCACCTGCCGGTGGACCGCTGGGTGGAGCCGTCCGAGTTCCTCGCGATGGAGGAGCAGGGCAAGGCCGCGGGCATCAAGGTCGTCTTCTCCGGCCCGCTGGTGCGCTCGAGCTACCTGGCGGACGCGCAGGCGGAGATGCTCGCCGAGGGTGGCGGCATCTCGACGCTCGACACGCTGCTCGGGCGTTCCGGGCGATCGGCGTAGCGCGGCCGGGGGGAGGTCCCGATGCGGGCGCGGACCCGGTTCTGGCTGCGGTGCGTGGGGGTGGCGCTGATCGCGGTGGGGGCCGTCGCGTTCGCGGTGCTCATGCTTGTGCTGGGGCGTGCCGACGACCCGGCGCAGATCATCGCCGTCATCATCGTCGCGGGTCTCGGGCTTGCGCTCGTGCTTCTGTCGATCCCGCGCACCCCGGGCGCGACGGGCGGGGAGACGACGCGCGACCTGCTCAGCGTCTTCTTCACGTTCGGCACACTCGGCCCGATGATCATGGCCGTGCTCACCTCGGGGGAGGCGAACTTCCTCGTCGGGCTTGTGGGCATCGGCGTGTCGGGCGGGATCTCGGTGTTGTGGGCGCTCGCGTTCATCCGGCGCGCGTTCTGGGTGATTCCCATCGCGGTGCTCGTCAGCGCGTTCGGCCCGCCGAACGTCTTCCGCGCGATGTACGAGCTCGGAGGATTCGAGAACTTCGGGAGCCTGACCGTGCGGGCGCGGCTCGGCATTCTCGGCGTCGAGTCGCTCGCGAGCCTGATCATCGGGTACGCCCTGATGATCCAGTTCGTGTCGCGCGTCGAGCGAGCGGCGGCGAGGTCCGAGGCGGAACTCGAGACCGCCGCGCGCATCCACGCCCAACTCGTCCCGGAGATCGCGCGGCGCACCGGCCCGTGGTCGGTCGCCGCCATCTCGGCGCCCAGCTCAACGATGGGCGGCGACCTCGTGGACCTCATCGAACGCCCCGACGGCACGGCGGACCTCGTCATCGCGGACGTGACCGGGCACGGCGTGCGCGCGGGCGTCGTCATGGCGCTGGCCAAGGGGATCATCCGAACCGAGTTCGCTCGCGGCGGATCGCTCGCGGACGCGGCGGGGTCCATCAACCGCCATCTCTTCGGGCTGCTGGACACCGGCACGTTCGTGACCGCTGCGGTCGTGCGTCTCGGAGATGACGGGGGGGTCGAGGCGCTCGTCGCCGGACACCCGCCCGTGCTCGTGCGGCGCGCCGGCGGGAACCTTGAGCGGATCGGCACGCACGGGCTGCCCTGGGGTGTGTCGGGCGACGAGGCGTACGGGAGCGACGCCGTCTCGCTCGCCGCGGGCGATACGGTGGTGCTCTACACGGACGGCATCACAGAAGCGGCGGACCAGGCGGGTGCCATGCTCGGCGTTTCGGGCGTCGAGCGCGTCGTGGCGCGGGCGCCAGAGCCGGGCGGGCTGGTGGCGGCGTTGCTCGACGCCGCTGCGGCGCACGCGCCGGGGCGGATGGATGACGACCGCTCCGCCGCGGCCGCCTGGTATCGAGAGAACGGGCCTTCCGCCGTCTAGCATCCCGCCGTGCGCGCCGAACTCGTCCAAGCCATCGTCACGCTCGTTGCGATCATGAACCCGGTGGGGACGGCGCCCATCTTCCAGAACATGGTCTCGCCCCTGCCCACGCACCGCCAGCGGGTCGCGGGCGTCTGGGCGTGCGTGTTCATCTTCGGGATCCTGGCAGGCGCGGCGTTCGTCGGGCAGCACGTCCTGAACGTGTTCGGCATCTCCATCGACGCCTTCCGGGCCGCGGGCGGCATCGTCCTCGGGCTGATGGGGCTCAACATGCTGCAGGGGCGCAAGAGCGAGGAGCACGAGCGTCTGGCGGACGAGAAGGAGATCCGTGAGAACCTGCTGGTGCCGTTCGCGATGCCGCTGGTCGCGGGCCCCGGGTCGATCACGGCGGTGATCGTGCTCGCCGCGCCACCGGATCAGTCGTCCCTGATCCCGTGGGCGGCGCTCGCGGCGGTGGCGGCGGGCACGCTCGCAACGGGCCTGTGCCTGTTCCTGATGCTCACGTTCGGGCGGTTCATCTCGCAGGACGCCCAGCGGATCTTCACACGGTTCATGGGGCTGATTCTCGTCGCGATGGGGATGCAGTTCCTGCTCGCCGGCTCGAGCGGCGTGATGCAGCCCGTGCTGATGCGTCAGCTCCCGAGCGTGCAAGAAGAGGCGCCGGCGGCGGAAGAAACGGTGCCGGCCGCGCCGACCGAGGGCTGAGCGTGCGTCCGGAGACCGTCGCCGAGCTCGTGCGCCAGATCGAGGTCAAGGATCGATCGACCGCGGCGCACACCTGGCGGGTGGTTCTGTACGCGCGGTCGATGGCGGAAGAGATCGGGATGGACGGCGACGACCTGCGCCTTGTCACCCACGCCGCGGCACTGCACGACCTGGGCAAGCTCGACACGCCGAGCGAGATCCTGCAAAAGCCGGCCCGACTGACGCCGGACGAGTTCGAGATCGTGACGTATCACCCGGTGTCCGGGTACGCCCGCCTGCTTGATCTGGATGTGCGCGATGAGCTGATCCTCGACTTGGTGCGGTACCACCACGAGCGGTGGGACGGCGGGGGGTATCCGTATCACCTGAAGGGCGAGCAGATCCCCGTGGTCGCGCTCGTGTTCGCGGTGATCGACGCGTTCGACGCGATGACGAGCGTCCGCCCGTACCGGACGGACGTGGGCCCCGAAGCGGCGGAGCGGGCGCTCACCGAGATCGAACGCGAATCGGGCACACACTACTGGCCCGAGGCGGTGCGGATGTTCGCCGAGCTGTACCGCACGGGCCGGCTCGATTTCGTCCTCAGCCACTTCAACGATGCCGCCGGCGCGCCAGACTACGAGCACAACCCGGACGGCCCGCCGGTGAACTGAGACTCAGAGCCCCGCCATCTTGCGCAACGCCGCGTCGATCTTCGCGGGCACGGGCATCACGCTCAGGCGCGGCTCGCGGACGAGCGCGAAATCGTCGAACCGCCCGTCCGCCTTCACGTCCGCGAGGGTGCAGTCCTTCGTCGCGGCGCCCGCGGGCGCGATGTCGAAGAGGACGAACTTCGGGTCGCCCGCCTTCGTCTCGCCCGGCTTGTCGGGATCCGGGTAGGCGCCCTTGACGACCTTCGCGAGCCCGGCGATGCGCTTCTCCTTGCCCGTGTGGTAGAAGAGGCAGGCGTCGCCCTTCTTGATGGTGCGCATGTGCATCTGGGCGGCGGGGTTGGTGACGCCGTCCCAGTGGGTGCGCTTGTCGCGGACGAGATCGTCGTAGCAGTAGTCGCCCGGCTCGGTCTTGATGAGGAACGTCGCCATGGGTCACTCCGTGCGCACGTGGAAGGTCGTGGTGGTGCTGAGTGTTTCGCCGGGGTCGAGCGTGCGCGAGCCGGCGGGGACGCCGCGCCCTTCGAGGTTGAACGCGTCGTTGGCGTGCGTGACGGGCTCGACGCAGAACCACGGGAGGGCATCGCCATCGCGTGTGGGCGTAAAGACAACGAGGTGGTCGAGCGCGTCCGAGCAGTCGATGGTCATCGAGACGCCGCTGGCGGGCCAGGTGATCTGGGCGCGGCCCTCGAAACCGCCGAAGCAGTCGTCGAGCCCGGGCTCGGTCGGGCCGCCGGCGCGGAGGCGCGCGCAGGCGTCGTCGTCGCGGTGGGGGCCCTCGGCGAGTTGATTGTGGCAGGGGTACCGACCACCCACGGGCGCGCGGAGGCGGACCTCGTCGGCGTCGCTGAACAACCGGCGCACGAAGAACGGATGCAGCCCGCACCCGGCGGGGACCGGCTCGCCGCCCAGGTTGGTCACGCTCAGATCGACCCGGAGGGCGTCCGGGCGGAGTTCGTACCGCACGACGCACGCGAAGGGCCAGGGGAAGTTCACGCGTTCATGCTCGCGGCTGTCGAAGACCAAGCGGGCGGACACCGGCGTGCGGTCCGTGATGCGCCACGGGCGGTCGCGGGTGTCGCCGTGGATCGCGGTGCCGTCGGGGAAGTTCGGGCGCAGGACGTGGTCGCGCCCGTCAAACGAGAACGCGGCGTCCGCGATCCGGTTGGACCACGGCGCGAGCAGGAAGCACGACGCGAGTGACGAGGACTCAAGCAGGCCCGGGGCCCGGCGCATCATGGGGAACCGGTCACCCGCCGGTCCCTCGATCGAGAAGTCGGTGATCGAAGCGCCGCACGCGGCGTCGATCTCCGCGTGCAGGGCGCCGGATTGGAGGGCGAGCCGCGCCATGGCCGCCGACTCTAGACGACAACACGGGGCCGGCGTGTGCCGACCCCGCGTGTGGGTTCGATCGGATTGACCGGCGGGCTCAGCCCTCGGTCTTCTTGCAGCAGTCGGCCTTGTCACAGCCCTCGTCCGGGCAGGCATCGCCGCAGCTCTCGGCGTCGGCCGAGCAGCAGGACGCGCCGGCGGCCTCGGTCTCAAGCGCGACGGTCGAGACGGAGGCGGCCGCGTCGGCGCCCTCCGAGCAGCACGAGCTCTTCGCCTCGTCGACGACCTGGGTGACCTCGGCGCTCGCAAGCGAGCAGCACGCGTCCTTGGCCTCGTCGGCGACCTGGGTGACCTCGGCGGCGTCCTTGAGCGAGCAGCAGGAGTCGGCGGTCTCGTTGGCGACGAGGGTGACCTCCGCGGCGTCCTCGGTCAGCGAGCAGCACGAGCCACCCTCGGTCGAGGCGTCGGCGACGGGGAGAACGGCGGCGGCGTCGATGCCCGTGCCGCAGCCCATGCCGGTCACGCAGCCGGTGGTCGCGTAGTTGTACCCGCCGAAGGCTGCCAGGGCGGTCACCGCGATGCCGCCGATCGTCTTGCCCAGAAGGGCTCCGGAAATGCTCATGGATCAATCCCTCAGGTTCGGGTGAATCGGACGTTCTGATCGCGCCGCGAGGGGCGCTCGCCGGGGGACCACCCCGGGCGGGTTCAGTTTATTCCATCGGGCGTCCCGCGGGAAGCCTCTAACCGGAACGCGCATCGGCAGGCGACCGCTCGCCGCGTTCAGTCGGCCCGGGTTCGGCCCGATACGCGGGATACACGCCGTTTCGGCCCCGGCCGGGGCGGCTCAAACCGCGGAGAGCACGCATGGAACCGCAGCACCCCGACGATCATGACCTGGTTGATCTGCGCGATGAGCCGGAGTTCACGTCCGAGAATGAGCCGGGCCCGGGCGACAGCGTCATGGGCATGATTGCTGGCGTCGAGGAGCGGATCTCGCAGCTCAAGCGGATGCACGACGAGCACCGGAAAGCGACCGAACAGCTCGACGCCGAGCGCCGGGCGTTCGAAGCCGACCGGGAGCAGGTCGCCGCGGACCGCGAGCACCTCGAGCAGCTCGCCAAGGAGCTGGCTGATCGGGAGGAATCGACCGCCGAGCGTGAGCAGGCGTTCCAGGCCCAGCACGAGGAGATCGAGGCGAAGCTGCGCGATCTGAGCGATCGCGAGGCGCGGTTCGAGGCGCAGGAGCACGAGACGCGGAACCTCGCCGCGCGGCTGGAGCGCGAGCGGGCCGAGCTGCAGGAGCGGATGACCCGCATCCAGGCGGAGGCCGACGCGCGGTGGGCGCGCATCGACGAGCGTCAGGCGCGGCTGGAAGAACTGCAGGCGGGGATCGACGATCGGCTGGAGCAAGCCCAGCGTCGCGACGCCGAGCTCATCGAGCGCGAGGCGAGGCTGCGTGAGATGAACGTCTCGTCGGACCGGCTGGAGGAACTCGAGAACCGGCTGCAGCAGCGTGAGAGGATCATCGCCGAGCTGCGCGATCAGGCGGAGAAGTCGGACGCCGAGCTCGTCGCCGCCCGCGACGCGATGCTCCGCGCAGGCGGGGCGACCGAGCAGCTGGGCGAGGCCCGCCGCGAGTGCGCCGAGCTCCGCGAGCAGATCAAGGACCTGAACGCCCAGCTCGACCGGGCGACGGGCGGGAACGAAGAGCTCGAAGAGGCCCGCGGGCGGATCGATCACCTCGAAGCCGAGCTCGAGGTCGCGCAGGCGAAGGTCGCGCAAACATCCGAGAGCGCGGCGGAGAAGGTCGCGACGGAGCGGGAGAACTCCGAGCGGCTGCGGGCCGAGCTCGTCGAGCTCGCCGAGGCGCGCGACGAGGCGCTTTCCGCGGCGGCGGCGACGACCGAACGCATCGAGCATCTGGAGCAGATGCTCACGCAAGCGCGCGAAGAGCTCGAGTCGGTCTCCGCGGCTCGAGAGTCGGATGCGTCCAATGCGGGCGAGCTGCACCAACAGCTGGAAGCCGCCACGCGCCGGGCAGAAGAAGCCGAGGCGCTCGCCGAACGCCTGCGCGAGGCCAGCGCCCGCGAGGGCAGTGAGCAGTCCGTGCAGCTCGAATCGCTCCAGGCGGATCTGGAGGCGGCGACGCGCGACCTGCACGCCGAGCGCGAGCGGGCCGGCGAGCTCGAGTCTCGCCTCGCGGAGCTCGAGGGCAACGAGCAGGCCGCGGAGCTTCAGCAGCGGATCGAGACGCTCGAGCAGGAGCTGCAGGCGTCGCGCGAGACGCTCGAGCGGGCCGAGCGCGTGGACGAGGCCCGCGCCGCCGAGGACGCCGCGACGATCCAGAAGCTCAACAACCGGCTCCGCGAGCGTGACGCGCAGCGTGAAGAGCTGCAACGGAAGCTCGCCGAGGCGGAGGTCCGCCCGCGCGACGACCGCGAGGTCGGCAGCCGCCGCGAGCGATTGCGCAAGCAGCGTGAGTTGCTCCGCGATCGTTCGCGGAAGCTGAACACGGCGACCCAGGCGCTCCGCGACCGGTTCGAGCAGGTCGAGCAGATCCTGTCGCGCCGGGCCGAGCTGGCCGAGGCGTACCAGTCCGTCGCGGACGCCGAGGCAAAGCTTGCCAACCGCGAGTCACGCAGCGCCGCGATGCTGATGCTCACGGCGATCGTCGTCATCTTCGGTGTGCTCGGGGGCGCCAGCTGGTTCGTCTCGGGCGTGGTCGCGCCGGGCCAGCACGCGGCGACCGCGGTCGTCCGCGCCGATGCCGGCTCGAGAGAGCTCACCGAGGCGGACCTGGACAGCTGGCGGGCGTACGTCGATGGGGTCACCGCGGACCCGGCGTTCCTCGAGAGCGTCGCCGAGCGCATGAAGCGCCGCGGGATCGAGTCGTACAGCACCGCCGGGGCGCTGCGGTCGATGGTGTCGTCGAACCTCGACGTGCAGTCGCCGCAAGAGGGGATCGTGGAGTTCGAGCTGCGCGACTCGGGCCGGGCCCGCACCGAGCGGGTGCTGGACACCTACGTCGTCGCGCTGGCGAGCCAGGCGAACCACAACCGCTCGCGCCGTTCCGACGGCGCCACGACGGTCGTCGACCAGGCGTCGCGCGTCCGCTCCGACCCGCTGGATCAGACGCGTCTGATCACCGCGGGCGGCATGTTCGGCGGGACGGCGCTGCTCGCGCTCGTCGGCGGCAACCTCCTCTGGCGGCGGATGCGCGATTCCAAGGCGAAGTTCGAGCGCAGCGCTCGTGTGGACATGATCCTCGACGAAGCCCGCTGGGGCGACCCGCGGGACGAGGCGGCCTGAGCCGGCGTTACATCTCGGACAGGAACGAACGCATCAGCAACTGGTCATCTTCGCGGAAGATGGCAAGGTTGTGCTGCGGGCCCACGTCTTTGATCTGCACGCGGATCTCGGTGAGTTCCCCGGTGCTCTGGAACCGGCGGACCTCTTCCACGATCTCCCCGCTGTCGTCGATGACGACGAGCCGGAGGTTCTCGCCCGGGTTGGTCTTGACCCGGTTGAGCAGCAGGCGGGCCGTGTCCCAGTCCGGGTCCTTCCAGACCGCCGCCTGCGGGCCGTTCGCGCCGTCGGCGTCGGTGACGGACGTCATGACGACCTTCGTGCACTCGGCGCCGAAGAGGATCTTGTTCGCCGCGGAACCGGCGGACTCGTAGACCTCGTCGAACGTCGCGCGTGAGCTGGCTTCGGAGTAGAGCCCCTGCACCTCGAGCATGATCGCCGACATGCCGATGAACGCGGCGCCCAGCGCCACGGCGGCGGCGCGCCACATGCGGCTCACCCGCTTCGCCGGGCGGAAGGCCGGGCGCGGCTCACGCACGACCGGCGCCGAGCCGGGCGACAGCTTCGCGACGACGGGCGTGCCCGCTTTCTCCTCGTCGGTGATCGCCGCCCGGACCGCCGCGAGCACGAGATCGCGCAGCTCGGGGCGGGGCGACTCGTCCGGGAGCAAGTCCTCGAGATCGAGCAGTCGTTCCTGTTCCTCGCGGACCTGGGCGCGCACGTCGGGCGCGGCCCCGGCGAGCGCCGCTTCGAACGCGTCACGCTCCTCGGGCTCAAGGATGCCCAGGGCGTCGAGGACGGCTTGTTCGATCAGCTCGTAGGTGCTCATGCTGTCAACTCCTCGCCAGACCGCTCACGCAGCCTGACCAACGCGCGGCTGAGGGCAGACTTCACCGTTCCAAGCGGCGTGTCCAATTCCTCGCCGATCTGCCGGAGCGTCTGCCCGCCGAGATACGCGCGGGTGACGACGGTCTTCTGAAGCTCGGGCAGCGTGTCGATTTTCTCGAGCAGCGCGGCGTACTGCTCGCGGCGCTCCATGTCCGTCCCGCGCGGCGGCTGGTCCGGGTCGCCGGGCTGAAACTCTTCGAGCCCCGACGCTTTCACCCGCGCCCGCGTCCGGCGGAGCTTGTCCACCAGGTGCCGACGTGTGATCAGCATCACCCAGGTGACCAGGGCGGCCCGGGTCGGGTCGAACCGCTCGGCCGTCCGCCAAAGCCGCACGAAAACCTCCTGCACCGCGTCCTCAGCCTCCGCCCGGGTCGGCATCGTCTGCAACGCCATGCGGAACACCAGCGACCCGAACCGGTCGTAGAGCTCCGCGACGGCGGCTTCCTCGTTGGCGGCGACACGCTGCATGAGATCGAGATCGATCCTGCCTTGTTCGGATCGGCGTGGCTCGGGCGAACCCCCCGCGCCGTCGCTTCTGGGCGAGCGTCGCGGTGACATGCCATCCGACTGTCCAATTCCCATATGCAACCCGGGTTCACGAGCGGCCCAGGGAGCCGACAGCACGTCGTCGGCCCGAGGCCTCTACGCAGAAGGAAGCGACAGGATGCCAGAAATTACATTCTCATGCGCGATCTTTCTGCCAACCCGGACAGGAGTTCGGAAAACGATCGGGTGTTCCGAGAACACCCGCTTCGCTGTTGTGAGAAGGGCGGGCACCCGATATCATGTGTGCGGGGAAGCAAGTCTCGCGCCCGCCCGCCGGGCCGGGGGATTGATCGTGGCAAACCTTCGACAGAATGCCTGCATCCGCGTCACGCCACGCCGTCGGTCCGCGTTCACGTTGACCGAGCTCGTCGTCGCGATCGGTGTGGTCGCCCTTCTGATCGGGATCCTGATGCCGTCGCTCGCGGGTGTGCGTGAGCACGCCCGCCGCGTCGTGTGCGGCTCGAATCTGCGTCAGATCGGGCTGGGCGTCCACATGTATGCCGATCAGTCCGACAGCCAGCTCCCCGCGAGCGTGTTCCTGGGCGACGCCGGCGACATCTCGCAGCGGACGGACGAGTCCTACCGCCCGCAGGACATGGTCACAGTCCGCATCGTCGCGGACACATCAAACTCCCGCCAGGTGGAGCCCGATCCGAACCGCTGGGACGGTCTGGGCCTGCTGTTCGCCGGCGGGTACCTCTCCGCCCCGCAGGTGTACTACTGCCCGAGCCACCGGGGCGAGTTCCGGTTCGAGGAGTACGCCGATCACTGGACGGGCGCCCCGGGCGAGATCGTCTCCAATTACCACTTCCGCGGGCAAGGCCCGAACCAATCGACCCGCCTGCACCTGATCGATCAGAACGCGGCGATCGTCTCCGACAGCCTCCGCTCGCTGGAAGAGCTCAACCACGAGGGCGGGCTGAACGTCCTCAGCGCCGGGCTCTCAGTCTCGTGGCTCGCCGACGAGCGAGGCACGATCGCGTCGATCCTGTCGATGGCGGGCGGCGACGGTGACGGCGACTCAGACATCGCCGACCGACTCTGGGGCGAGCTCGACGGCGGGGATATCGGGGGCGGCGGGACCAACGCCCCAAACGCCAACGGCGGATGACCCGCCCGGGCTCATGAACCCACCCCGCACCGCCCGATCCTCACACCACCCGCTTTCGTTCACCTGTTCGGAGGTCGCCTCGTGAATCGATCCGCACTCTTCGCGCGCCTTGTCGGCCTGCTCTTCGTGGTGGCGCTGCCCGCCTCGGCACGAGCGCAGCTTGCGGCCGAACGGCTGTATTACGGTTACGGGCAGCGCGTGCCGATCACGGTGACCGCGCCGAACGACGCCGCCCAGTCGCTGCGCCTCAGGCTCTATGACCCGCGATCGGGCCAGGTCGTGGCGGAGACCTCGTGCGCCGCGGGCCGCGTGGACCTCGTCGGGCTCTTCCCGCGGCTGTGGACCACCGACACCCCCAGGGTGCTGTACGCCCAGCTCATGGCGGGGACCGAGCCGTTCGGCGCCCCGCTCGTGCTCGACCCCCGGCTCACCCCGGACACCGCGCGCCTGGTCGATCCGGGCACGCTCGAGCCGACCCACGACCCCGCTCGGGGCATCCCGATGTTCGACGGCGTGCGGAATCAGGCGTCCGGCGACGGCTCGCCGGCGCGCACCTTCAGCGCCCTGCGCGTCTACCCCGAGCGGGACGTCGAGCTCGTGACCACCCAAGGCACGATGCGGTTTCGGCTGCGCCCGGACGTGGCGCCGAACACGGCGTTCAACTTCCGCCATCTCGTCGAGGGCGGGTTCTACCACGGCGTCGTGTTCCACCGCGTTGTGAACGAGCTCGAGACGGGCGCCCGGTTTGTCGTGCAGGTCGGCGACCCGTCGGGCACGGGGCTGGGCGGGCCGGGGTACCGCATCGACCTCGAGCCCTCAACGCTGCCGCACGGGTTCGGCGTGCTCTCCATGGCGCGATCGGGCGACCCGAACTCCGCGGGCTCGCAGGTCTTCATCTGTTTGAGCCGCGCCGGCACGGGCGGGCTGGACGGCAGCTACACCTCGTTCGCCGAGCTGATCGACGGGGCGGACGTCCTGGACGCGATTGCCCGCGTGCCGACGGACGCGTCGGACCGTCCGCTGGACCCGCCAGCGATCGAGCGCGCGTCGCTGGTCCCGGCGGCGCCGTTCCCGCAGCGCGCCCCGTCGCTGCGCGAGCAGCCCCGGATCGTGCCGGGCCGCTGAGCTAGACTCGCCTGCCGGGGCATCACGCCCAGCGATACCCGGGGCGGTAACTCAACTGGTAGAGTGCCAGCTTTGCAAGCTGGAAGTTGGGAGTTCGAGTCTCCTCCGCTCCATTGACGACGTGGGGATGCGTTACGGCCCGTCGTCGTCCTCGCCACCCCCGCCGAAGAGACCCTTGACGGCGTCGCCGGCCTTGTTCGCGGCGTCGTCGATGGCTTCCTGCGCCTTGCCTGACGCGTCGTTGACGGCGTTGTCCACCGCCTCCTGGACATTGCCGCCCATGGCGTCGAGGTCGCCCAGGTCGCCCAGCGCTTCGATGCCCAGGGCGTCGAGGGAGACGAGCTGGGAGAGCCCGCCCTGCAGGTCGGTGAGCATGTCGGCGGGGATGATCCCGCCGCCCGCCTCGACCGAGGCCGCGATCACGGTCTTGACCACCAGGTTGATGAGCTCGGCGGTCGTCATGCCGCCCTCGGCCGAGCCCACGTTCTTGAGCTCGACGCGCGGCACGCTGACGGTCACGTCGCCCGTCACGGACGACAGCCCGGGCACGCCGGTGACGTGCGTCGTCACGCCGTCAATGACGAGCGAGTTGACAATCACCTTCTTGCCGCCCGAGTTCTCGGGGGCGCTGTCCGAGCCCGACGACTCGAAGCGCTCGAGCTTCTCGAGCACAAAGTTGTAGTTCCCGTCGCCGCCGGACTTGTCGAGGTACAGGTCGATCCCGCTGAGCGTGACGGACGGCACGGTGATGACGTCCTGGTTCAGCGACTGCGGATCGACAGCGACATCGGTGCCCGTGAGGTGGAAGAAGTGGGGCGAGTCGTACCCGTCGGGGTTGGCAAGGTTGAAGCCGTCCATCGCGAAGGTCCCGTCGAAGAGCCCGACCTCGACGGTATCGACGGTCGTCTCGACGCCGGTGGCGTACGTGCCGCCCCGCTGGATGACTTCCTTCACGATGTCGTCGATCTTGGTCAGCCCGAAGGCGACGAGCCCGACGACGCCGAGGATCAGCAGGCCGACGAGCAGCAAGACGATGAGCAGGATCTTCTTCATGGGTCGTTCCTCCCCGGGCGGTCGCCGCCCTGAACCCACCAGTGTACCCCCCGCGTCCGCGCGTTCTGGAGCGGGCGCGTTTCAGACGCGCGGTGCGGCCAAAAACACAGCGGGGCGCCCCAGAGAGGGCGCCCCGCGGAAGGTCGCGTGCGAGTCGGCCCGATCAGTTGGGGCCGGTGCCGATGACCGGGCGACCGGTCGGGGGCTTGGGCCGGCCATCGATCTGGCAGAAGCCGGGCGTCCAGAAGCCGTAGAAGAACACGAAGTCCAGGTAGTCCGTCACGCCGTCGCCGTTCACGTCGGCGTACGGGCTGCCGGCGTTGATCATGTCGAGGAAGAGGACCAGGTCCACGATCGTCTGCTTCGTGTCATCGTTGATGTCGAAGGGGCAGGCCCGCGCGGGGTCGAAGACCCACGGGTACGGATCGCCCGGCGAGCCGTAGATCTCGAAGATGTTCGCGATGTCCCCGTCGCTCAGGCCCTCGCCGTTGCCCACGGCCTGCTCGAGCGCGTCGAAGAGCTGGTCCTCGTAGTCCGGGTCGTTCGTGTCGAGCGCGAAGAGGATGTTCAGGTTCTCGATGACCGTCGGGTTGTTGTTCAGCCACTCGAACGCGGGCCCGCGGAGGAGCTCGATGGTCGGCCCCGCGAGGTTGCCGGGCAGGGCGAAGGCGAACTGGCTGTAGTGCATCACCGAGCCGTAGTCGTACGGGCCGACCATGCCCGGGTCGTAGTCGATCTTCTGGAACTGCGAGAGCGAGCCGGGCTCGACCGCCGTCGCGTTGAACTGGATGAAGTCGTCGCGGTCGAAGCGCTGGTGCTCGTGGTAGAGGCTCATCGTGTGCCCGAACTCGTGGAGGATCACACCCAGCGAGTCCCAGGCGCAGACGTCGTACGTCTGCCCGTCCGGGTTGGCGGCGAACCCGACGGTCGCCACATTGAAACAGTCGCCCTCGGGATCGTTCGCGTTGATGAGCACGAAGTACTCGTGCACCGCCGCGTCGTACGCGATGAACTTGATGCGCTCCTCGGTGACCGTCTCGATCAAGAGCTGGACGAGGATGGTGTTCGGGACCGCCAGCTCCTGGAAGGTCTCGAAGAGGTTCATCGGGGGCTCGCCGTCGTTGAAGACGTCCTTGATCTCCTGGGACCAGTCCCAGATGATCTCGCCGCGCGGCCAGATCCGGCGGTTGCCGAACCCGCGGGTCATGTCGTCCCCGGTGGCGCCCGGGAGCTCCGAGCGGCACTCGCCGAAGAAGCGGTAGATCCCCTTGCCGCCGTTGACGGCGCTGACAAGCGTGCCGATCCCGGGCGCGTCGCCGTTGAAGATCGCGAGCGACGCGAGTTCCTCGCGGGTCCATCCTTCGAACCCCGCGGGGAGCGAACGCGAGCGGTTGTGAATCGCCTCGCCGTTCTCGATGATCTCGAGCGCCTGGGCGTGCCCGTACGGCAAGTCGAGCGCCTGGGACTGCCCGTGCGACGCCGGGGTTGCGAACGCGGCGGGCGCCAGGCATGCGGCGGCGAGCGTGGCTGAGAGCGTCTTGAACTGCATATCCGTGTGCCTCGTGTCTCGTGTCAGTCGGTCGTGTGAGACGGTTGATTCGTACGCGGGTGGATCAGAACGGGTCGAACGTGCCCGAGTTGCCGATGGGCTGCGGCGGGCGGACGAAGCACTCGGCGCCGCCGAAGACCGCGTCGACCATGTCGTAGAAATCGCCGGCGTTGATCAGGCCGTCGCCGTTGACGTCCGACCGGGCGTCCCGGTCCATGAAGAACCCGAGGAACAGGTCGAGGTCGTCGCGATCGACGTCCACGTCCATGTCCAGGTCGAACGGGCAGTTCCGGGCGCCGTAGAGCGCCTGGAGCGACTGGGCGTCGCCCACGCTCATCGAGCCGCGGTTACCGATGACGTTGGCGTAGGCGGCGAACCAGGGCTGGTTCACGCGGATGACCTCGCCGCCGTCCGCGGAGAACGCGAACCGGGAGTAGTGCATGATCGACTCGAAGTCGTAGTCGCCGAACTGGTTCGCCGGGTTGTTCGAGATCGTGAACTGGCTCAGGTCTTCCTCGTTGACGTTCTCTTCGAAGATTGTCACGTAGGTGTCCCGGTCCGCCCGCTGGTGCTCATGGAGGAACCCCATCGCGTGCAGGACCTCGTGCACGATGACGCCTTCGGTCCAGCTCTCGATGTTGATGATCTGACCGATCCAGGTTGTGTCCATCTCTCCCATCGGGGTGTCGCCCGGCTCGGGGTCGTCGTCCTCGTCGTAGTAGGTCCACTCAGGGAAGAACGGCGGGGTCTGCATGCCGACCGACGACGTGTTGCCCTCGAACATCCCCGCGTAAAACGGCTCCTGGCCGTCCAGCGACTGGATGAAGAGGATGTTCGGCTGCCCGTTGGGGTGGCAGGTCGTGTCCCGCGGGTCGCGGAATACGAACCGCACGTCGCACACCGCTTCGACCGTCTCGAGGGCGTTGAAAATCACCTGGATGTTCTCCGGGGCGACCGCCATGTCCTCGATCGGGAACCCGGGGAACGGGGGGTCGTTCGGGTCGGCCTCGTCCGGGATCAGCACATCGGCGTCCGGCGGATCACCGAACCAGCCCTCCGTCACGATGCGGTAGGGGATGATGATGTTCGTGCCGGGATAGCACGCGCTGCTGTCCTGCACCACGTTCCACGGCGTGCCGCTGATGTGCGAGCGATCGTTCGTGACCGAGCAGTCCGTGCCGCACGACCACCAGATGCCCGCTTTCGTGTCGAAGAACTGCGGCCCGAACTCTCGGTTCTGGGCCTTGCCGAGCGTTCCGATGGGGACGCGTCCGTCGGGCGCGGCGTTCGCGCCCGAGCAGATGGTGGCCCCCAACGCGACGGTCAGACATGCCTTCAACGTGGCGTTTCGCATCGGTTCAATCCTCGCCTGATTAGGACCGGGGTCTCCGGTCGCCGCATCGATCGCTCGTCCGGGATTCCCCGCCCACATCCCCTGATCGTGGCCGCCGCAGCGTGCCGATTCCTGCGACCGTCGCAGTATATCGGCCGAACTCGCCCGACCCCGGCTGTGCTGCCCGAATTGCTCGGGCGCGGGGTCGATTCGTCGTGGGGGGCATCGGGCCTGCCGATCCCCCGGCGATCCATCAGCCTATTCCCCTCCGAAACCCCCGCGGTTGCCGTTTTTTCCCCACTTCCCGCCGTTCTTTTCGCAGGAGCACGTGGGTTTTCGCCCTCGCCACCCCGCTCCACTACGGATTTGGATGCGTCATCGACGCCGGATCAAGCAGCTCGGCGAGCTCCGCCTCGGGCACGAGCTTCTGCTCCAACGCCAGCTGACGCACCGTCTTGCCCTCGGCGTACGCCCGGTACGCCAGCTTCGCCGACGCGTCGTACCCGATCACCGGGACCAGGCTCGTGCACATCGCCAGCGATCCCTCGATCAACGCCTGGCACCGCTCACGATCGGGCTCGAGCCCCTCCAAGAGCTTGTCGTGGAAGACGTTGCACGATTCGGCGAGCAGCCCGATGGAGTCGATCACGTTCGCCGCCATCATGGGCATCGCGACGTTCAGGTCGAGCAGCGAGCCCACGCCCCCGAGGCCGCCCGTCGCGACGGCGGCGTCGTTGCCGATCACCTGGCACGCCGCCATCACCACCGCCTCGCAGATCACCGGGTTCACCTTCCCCGGCATGATCGACGAGCCCGGCTGGATCGCCGGCAGCTTGAGCTCCCCTATCCCGCACCGCGGACCCGAGCCCAGCCAGCGGACGTCGTTGGCGATCTTGCTCAGACTCACCGCGATCGTGCGCAGATGCCCGGACGTCTCGACGATCGCGTCCTTGGCGTGCTGGGCCTCGAAGTGGTTGGCGGCTTCGCGGAAGTGGATGCCCGTGGATTCGGTGAGCTCGGCGGCGACCTTGGCGGCGAACTCCGGGTGCGTGTTGATCCCGGTGCCGACCGCCGTCCCCCCGATCGCCAGCTCGCCCAGCGTGTGCAGCGCGCGGTGCAGGCGTTCCTCGGCGTGCGCCATCTGGGCGGCGTACCCCGAGAATTCCTGACCCAATCGGATCGGCGTCGCGTCCTGCAGGTGCGTCCGCCCGATCTTCATCACGTCGTCCCACGCCTTGCTCTTGGCGCGCAGGCCCTGCTCGAGCCGGCAGACGGCGGGGAGCAGACGCTCCTTGATCGCGATCGCCGCGGCGATGTGCATCGCGGTCGGGAACGTGTCATTGGACGACTGCCCCATGTTGACGTGGTCGTTGGGGTGGACGCCGCCGTTCTCGAGGTATTCGGCGTCTTTCGACGATCCGATCGCCGCGCCGCGTTCGAGGCAGATGAGGTTGGAGACCACCTCGTTGACGTTCATGTTGGTCGAGGTGCCCGAGCCGGTCTGGAAGATGTCCACGGGGAATTGGCGGGCGATGCCGCCGTGGTCGGGCAGGCCGCGCAGGATCGCCCGGCAGGCGTTGTCGATGGACTCGCAGCGCCCGTCGTCGAGCTTGCCGAGGGCGTTGTTGGCGTCGGCGCACGCCGCCTTGAGGTGCGCGTAGGCGAAGATGACCGCCTCGGGGACGGGCCTTCCCGAGATTGGGAAGTTGAGCACCGCCCGCTGGGTCGAGGCGCCGTACAGGACGTCGGCGGGCACCTCCATCTCGCCCATGGAGTCCTTCTCGATGCGGGTGGACGTCGTGGTCGGCGCGCTCATGTCGTGTGCTCCTGAAGCGGGCGGAACGCCCACGCCTCAATGGTATGAACCGGGGATGGATGGATCTCCCCGCCCGGCCCGCCCGTACACTCGAATCGGGCACCAACCGGAGGGAATCTCATGCGGCATCTGGCGGTCTCGGCGGCGTTCCTCGGGCTCAGCGTCTCGGCGGGCGCGGCGACCGCGCAGCAGCGCGACCTGCCCAAGCCCCAGGATCACCCGGTGATCCGCCTCAAGGACCCCGAGCAGAAGACCGTCGAGATCCAGGTCACCCTGAGCGCCCACACGCGGAACGTGCAGACGAACGACGGGGGGTACGGGTCGAGCTACCTCGTCCACCAGTGGGACATCGATTCGATGGTCGTGGTGCTCCCCACGATCACGACGACGGGCAGCGCGATCGCGGTCCCCGACTCGGTCCGGGGGCAGCTCTTCGTGGACGGCCGCGAGTTGGACAACACCCCGACGATCATCGGGCCCTACCAGGGGCAGACGATGTACGCGCGGTACGAGGCGGGGCCCGTCCGCGCCGACGGGTTCCGGGTTCGGCAGCAGCAGGACGTCATCAGCTATGAGACGGTGTACGACGAAGACTTGGCGAAACAGCTGCCCTGGCCCGACGCCTGGCCGCCCGAGGCGGACTCGACGTTCCAGCCCCAGCAGCTCGTGTCCGAGCTGCGCTCGGCGTACGACAACGAGGGCCCGGTGAACGACCTGGTCCGGCTGTGGACGAACAACGAGGACCCGACGAAGATCCCGCCCGCGGAGCTCGCGAAGTACCTGACCAAGCGCGTGTGGGACCACGTGCGCATCGTGCGTCCGACCATCTCGAACGTGCCGAGCGACGACGGGCTCGTGATCAGCGCCCGCGTCGACGGCGGCACCGACAGCCGCTACGGGGGCGGGCAGGTGCGCCAGCAGGACGTCGGGTACTACGTGCAGCACGCGGATGACACCGCGACGACGGGCGAGGGCTCCGAAAACGACATGGCGATCCTGCTGACGGCGGTCATGCGGGCCGCGGGGCTGCCCGCGCGGCTCGTCATCGGGTACCGCGAGGAGTCCGAGGACATCCAGGAGCTCTCCAGCTCCGACCGCAACCGCACGTGGGTCGAGTTCGCCCTGTTCGACCCCAGCGCCAACGAGGGCAAGGGGCAGCTGCTCTGGATCCCGGTGGACATCGTCGAGCTCAAGCAATCGAGCTCGCGTTCGCGCAACCTCAACCGCCCGTGGAAGTACTTCGGCACCAACGACGAGCTTGACACGCTCATCCCCGTGTCGCATCACTTCCACCCGCCCACGACGGTCCGCTCGTACACGGTGCCCGCGCTCTACGGGTGGACGACCGATCCGGCGCCGCCGGAGATCGCCTCGCAGGGGTTCGTGCTGAACATCAGCGGCACCGCGGTGCGCGGCGACGACCAGCAGACGCAACAGCCGCCCCCCACGCGCCGGGGTCGGCGCGGGCGGCCCTGACGCTGCGTCCGCCTCGCAGCTTACTGATCCAGCTGGTTCGCGAAGTGTTCTTCCTGCACGGGCACGACGACCTCGAGGATGTGCTGCAGCACCGCCCCGGGCGAGCCCACGGCGTCCACTTCCTGCACGATCTCCGCGGGGTAGTGCTCGAGCACGGGGCGGGTCTCGTCCAGATAGACCTGGAAGCGGTTGCGGATGACGTCCTCCCGCGCGTCGTCGGCGCGGTTCTGCTTGAGGGCCCGCCGGCGGAGGCGTTTGATCATCGCGTCCATGTCGTGGCACACGAGGTGCACGACCTCGAGGACGTCGATGTACTCCTCCATGAGCTCGGCTTGTTTCTTGGTGCGGGGCACGCCGTCGAGGACGAGCAGGTCCTCGTAGGGCTTGAAGACACCGAGGATGGCCTGCGCCTTGGCGTACTGCTGCCAGAGCTTGATGGTGACCTCGTCGGGGACGAGCTCGCCCTTGGACGAGTACTCGTAGAAGACCTTGCCCAGGTCGGAGTGGAGATCGAGCGTGCGGAACATGTCGCCCGTCGAGATGTGGTGGAACCCGGGGATCTGGGCGAGGATCTGCCCCTGGGTGCCCTTGCCCGCGCCGGGGGCGCCGAAGAGGAGGATCGTCTGGTACTTCTTCCGGTCAGGCATGCGCTCACTCGCGGCACCCTGAAACCGGGTGCGGTTGACGGTGTGGTGATCGTTCCACCCTACCCCGCGATCATCGGCCGACCCAGCCAGCCGCACGAACGCGGATGGCAGGATAGGCGGGGGGCAATGATTGCTCACCCATGGGGTGGTTGCGAAAGCACATGCCGGACGACGCCGGGCGCAGGGTCCCGGTCTATCGGACGGGGATCGGGCCCCGGATGCTGCCGCGCGAGTTGCGGTCACGGGTCTGGGTGGCGGGAGACCCGCCCCAAGTGCGCGGCGGTGTGGAAGGTCGGGCATAGTGCGGCCGTTGCGGGATTCAATTCGGGATGCCGAAGGCAAGCCCGCTCCGGTCTATCGCTGCGGAGCTTGGCCGTTCCGGTTGTCGCACGAGATCCGGTTGTCGGATGAAGAATGGGACGAGATCTCGAGCATCTTGCATCGATTCCGGCGGGCGCAGAAGAACGTCGCGGGGAATGCAAAGCCGCGTCGTGCTTGGCGGCCCAGCAGGGCCGGCGGGGCGGCGGTGGTTGCGAGTTTGCTCGCGTTCGCCTTTGTCGCGGCGGTGTACCCGCCGGTGCCTGTCTTTCAGCGCGGCGTTGCGGTCTCTGTGGTGTTCGCGCTGTTCATCGGGGTCCTTGTACTCCAGTTCGGCGTCAGGCACCACTTTGGATCGGGCGTGCAGCACCACGCCGTGGTGCGTGCGATGCGAAGGGTGAACCGGTGCGCGTCGTGCGGCTACCTGATGCGTCACCTCAGCATCTGTCCGGAGTGCGGCGCAACCTGGCGCAACAAAGAGCGGCTGCCCAGGAAGGGCAGCCGCTCGGAAGCGTGTCAGGATTAAGTCGGGTGTTTACGCCCCGGCTTCGATGACTTCCTTCTGGAGGTTCGCCGGCATCGGGGCGTACTTGGCGAACTCCATGGCGCTCGCCGCCCGGCCCTGCGACATGCCGCGGAGGCTGGTCGTATAGCCGAACATCTCGGACAGGGGGACCTCGGCGTGGATCTCCTTGACCATGCCCTTGTCCTCGGTGTCCAAGATCATGCCGCGACGCGACGACAGGTCGCCCGTCACGTTGCCCAGGTAGTCCTCGGGCGTGGTGATCACGACCTTCATGATCGGCTCGAGGAGGACGGACTTGGCCTTGGCGACCGCTTCACGCAGCGCGAGGCGGCCGGCCTGCTCGAAGGCGACCTGCGAGGAGTCCACGTCGTGGTACGAGCCGTCCACGAGCTCGACCTTGATGTTGATGAGGGGGTAGCCCGCGGTGACACCCGACTTGGCGGTCTGGCGGACGCCCGCCTCGACCGAGGGGATGAACTCCTTGGGGATCGAACCGCCGACGATCTTGTTCTCGAAGGCGACGTTGTCGGTGAACTTGAGCCCGTCGGCCTCGGCCTCCTCGGCGGTGTAGGGCATGATGTTGATCGTGCAGTCGCCGAACTGGCCGCGACCACCCGACTGCTTCTTGAACAGCCCGCGGCAGTTCTGGGCGGTGCCCTGGATGGCTTCGCGGTAGGAGACGCGGGGCTTGCCGACCTCGACGCCGATCTTCATGTCACGCACGAGCTTGTTCTTGATGATCTCGAGGTGCAGCTCGCCCATGCCGGCGATGATCGTCTGCCCGGTCTCGTCGTTGTACTCCGAGCGGAACGAGGGGTCCTCGCGGCGGATGGTGACGAGCGCCTCGGACAGCTTGCGCTTGTCGTCGGCGGTCTTGGGCTCGATGGACATCGAGATGACGGGCTCGGGGAAGGTCATCCGCTCGAGCACGATCGGCTCGTCCGGGTCGCACAGGGTGTCACCCGTGATCGAGTTCTTGATGCCGACGACGGCGACGATGTTGCCCGCGCCGACCTCGTCGAGTGACATGCGGTCCTTGGCGTGCATCTCGAAGATGCGCGACGCGATCTCGCGCTTGTTGTTGCCCGGGTTGAGGGTGCGGGTGCCCTTGACGAGCTTGCCCGAGTAGACGCGCATGTAGGTGAGGTCGCCGTGGGTGTCGGAGACGACCTTGAAGACGAGGGCGCTGAAGGGGGCGTCGTCGTTGTGCGGACGGGTCAGGGCCTTGGCCTCGTCGCGGGGGTCGGTGCCCTTGACGGGCGGGACTTCCTGCGGGTTGGGCAGGTAGTCGATGACGCCGTCGAGCAGGCGCTGGACGCCGATGTTCTTGAGGGCGGATCCGCAGAAGACGGGGTAGCACTCGCGGGCGATGGTGCCCTTGCGCAGCGCCTTCTTGATCTGCTCGGGGGTGACCGAGCTCTCGTCTTCGAGGTACTGCTCGGTGAGCTCGTCGTCGAGGGCCGAGGCGTTCTCGATGAGATCATGGCGCCACTTCTCGGCTTCGGCGAGGAGCTCCTCGGGGATCTCCCTCTCGGTGACGACGGCGCCCTGCGAGTCGGTCTCGAACTCGAACGCCTTCATCTCGAGCAGGTCGATGATGCCCTTGAGCTCGTCGCCCGCGCCCCAGGGGATCTGGACGGCGATCGCGTTCGCGCCGAGGCGCTTCTTGATCGAGTTGAACGAGTACTCGAAGTTCGCGCCCATCTTGTCCATCTTGTTGATGAAGCACATCCGGGGGACGAGGTACCGGTCCGCCTGACGCCAGACGGTCTCGGACTGGGCCTCCACGCCCTCCTTGCCGTCGAAGACAGCCACCGCGCCGTCGAGCACGCGGAGCGAGCGCTCGACCTCGATGGTGAAGTCCACGTGACCGGGCGTATCGATGAGGTTGACCTTGTAGTCCTTGCCCTTGTGGATCCACGGGCACGTCGTCGCGGCGGACTGGATCGTGATGCCGCGCTCCTGCTCTTCCTGCAGGAAGTCCATGGTCGCCGTGCCCTCGTGCACCTCGCCGAGCTTGTAGTTCTTGCCCGTGTAGAAGAGGATGCGTTCGGTGACGGTGGTTTTGCCCGCGTCGATGTGGGCACAGATGCCGATGTTCCGGATGTTGCTCAGATCGGTGGCCATGGGTGGTCCTTTGTGGTCCTCGAGTGTTTCTCGTGTTGGTTCGTCTGCGGGTGAACGACCCGGCCCGCCTGGATGGCGGGGGCGGCGTCGGTTGGTTGTTGGGCTCGATCCCGGGGGCCAGATGATGGCCGCGCCCGGTCTCTGGTATCGGTCTCGTGGCGCCCGGACTCCGGCAAAGCCCGGGCCGGGCTCACGCCGGGTCTGGGTCCGAATCGTCCTGCATGGTGGAGCCTCCTGTACCGCTCGGCGACGCGCCGGCGGATCGGCCTCGGACCAGACACTGTGACAGCCAGGGGCGTCGGCCGCGGACGGGCCACCCTGGGCACAATCGTTGCGCCCCGGACGTTCACAATCAAGCGGGTTCCCACCCCGATCCGGCCCGCCGACCCGAGTGGTCAGCCTCCCGACGTCAGCCGCTCGGCCATCGCCCGCTCGCTCGGCGTGAGCTGCTTCAGGGGGTCCAGGCGCATGTTGGCGTCCGCTTGCAGGGCCCGCTGAGCCCAGGCGCGGGCGGCGTCGAGATCGCCGAGCGTTTCGCACACCGCCATCAGGCGGGCCGGAGCGGACGGGCCGCGCGGGTCCAGATCCGCGGCGGATTCCCAGAAGGCGCGCGCCGACCGCAGATGATCGGCCCGACGGGCGGGGTCGAGTTCGGCTTGCTCGGCGAGCCCGGCGTGCACCGTGCCCGCCCACATCCAGGCGGAGGCCGAGTCCGGGTTGGCCGTGGTCCCGCCCTCCGCAATGGCGACCGCGCGGTCGTTGAGGGCTCGGCGAGCGTCGGGCGGGGCGGTCTGGGCCCGCTGGAGCAGGACGCGGGAAAGCGCCGTCCGCGTGCCGTAGTGGTGGGGGCGGGCGGCGAGCGCTCGCTCGAGGTCGGCCGCCGCGGCGTCCTGCGCGGCACTGATGATCCTGCCGAACGCCGCTCGAACCGAGCCCGCCGATTGCAAGGACACGCCGAGGGGCGCTGCCGCTTGCTCAAGAATCATGCGCGCCCGCGCGGGGGTCGCGGCGCTCTGCAGTGACAGGTTCGTGTCCGCCACGATCGAAGCCGGCTCTGCGGCGTCTCGGAGATGGCCTTCCCATCGCGCGATCGGCGGCAGGGCGAGCGCGCCGAGGAGGACCGCCGCGAGCGCGGTGGTCGCGGCGCTTGCCCATCGCGCGAGGGGCCCTGGTTGCTGACGTGGAATGTCTGATCCTCCGACCAGGCAGCCGACCCAGAGCATGAAGAGTGGGGCGGCGGTCTCGGAGACCGCCGCGAGGTCCAGCTGGGCGTGCGCGAGCATCGCCGCGATGCCGCCGACGCACGCCGCGTGGGCGAGCATGCCGCGCTCACTGATGGCGCGGGTGACCGCCCAGGCGATCGCGAGCCACGCGACGAGCCCGCCGGCGCGCATCGCGGCGCTCTCGGGCGTGATCGCCTCGCGCTCGATGATCCCCGAGAACGCGACGACAAGGACCGCGACGCCGAGCGTGAAGAGGCGGGCCGACTGATCGTCCGAGCTCGGTGTCTCGGCCGAAAGCATCCGCTCGCGCCCGGTGATCCAGCCCACCAATAGCAAGAGCGCGGCCCACGCGACGCCGAAGAGCCCGAGCGTTGCGACCCAATCGATCAGCACCGCGTGCGAGCTCGTGACCTCCTCCGGGCTCAAGGGCGGGCGGGCGAGGACGTACGCGTCCTTGAACCCCGCGGGGCCGACGCCGACCAGCGGGTTGCCCGCGAAGACCCGCGCGGCGCCCTCGAGGTAGTACGAGCGGAAGAGCACGCTGAGCTCGCCGAGGCGTTCGCCGATGAGCCCGCGTCCGAACACCGCGGCGAGCGTGGCGAGCGGGATCGCCGCGAGCGCCCAGGGCAGCCCGCGCCGCACCGTCTTCGCGGGCACGAGCGTGAGGCACCCGACGATCAGGCCGAGCGCCGCCGCGGCCCACGCGCCCTTCGAGCCCGTCATCGCGAGGGCGGCGGCGCACACAATCGCCGAGAACAGAAGCACGAGCGCGGCGTTTCGCGCTGTCGCGGTTCGGATCGCCCGAGCCCCCGCGATGCCGAACACCGACGTCGCCGCCGCCATAAACGTCGCGAAGACGTTCGACAGGCCGAACCACCCGGTCGCGGCGGGCTGCATCAGGCGGCGTTCGTAGATCAGGGCGCTGCGTGAATCGGGCTCCCACCCGCGGGCCTGGAAGAACGCGTCGCGCGTCTCGCGGAAGTGCGCGACGGTCTGCGGGTGCTCGACGAAGTACTGCAGCGCGCCCTTCGCGAGCAGCAGCCCGACGAACCCGAACGCCGCGGCGGTGAGGGCGCGCCGGACCGCTGTGAACTGCCCGAGATGCCAGGCGCCGACGCCGCACGCGAGCGCCGCGATCCACGCGGACCCAAGCCCCGCGTGCTCGACGGACCGGGCGATGTGGATGAGCACGCCCGCCGCGCCGATCGCGAACAGCCCCGCACCCAGCCGCGACACGCGGGGTGATGCCGCCAGCGCGATCGCCGCCCCGGCGCACGCGGCGAGGTCGAGCGCGATCATCATCGCGGGCCCGATGGCGACGAGGGCACCGCCCTGGGTGAACGGGTCGCCATCCCAGTGGGGGAAGGGCGTCCAGGTGACGCCCGCGCGGACGAGCGCAGCGAGCGCGATGAGCGCCGCCGCGATCCATGCGAGCGGCGTCGCCCGCGTCTCGGGCTCGCGCGGCGTGTCGGTCATTCGTCCCCCGGGCTCGAGCGCCATTCGAAGACCGCGACGACCGCGAGCAGCACCGTGGTTTGCACGACAACCAGCACCGCCTGCCAGGGTTCGAGCGAGCCGAGCGAAACGCCCCCCAGCCCGATCACGAGCGCGAAGCCGGCGATCACGGCGACCGCGGCTCGCTTGCTCAAGCCACGCTTCACGAGACGGTGCGAGAGATGCTGGAGATCGCCCACGAACGGGCTCTTGCCCTGGCTGAGCCGGACGAGCGTGACGGAGGCGAAGTCATACAGCGGGATCGCGAGAACGAGGATGGGCATGAAAACGCCGTACCACGCGCCCGAGCCCGCGGTGCCGGCGTCGCCGACGTACGTCGCGCGCACCGTCAGGAACGCGAGCGTGTACCCGAGGACGAGCGAGCCGGAGTCGCCCATGAAAAGCTTCGCGGGCGGGGCGTTCCACACGAGGAACCCGGCGCTCGCGCCGACAACAAGCGCGAGCATCGCGGCGACGAACCACTGCTCGTTCACGATCGCGGCGCCGAGGAAGCACGCCGCCGCGATCGCCGCGACGGACCCGCACAGCCCGTCCATGTTGTCGATGAAGTTCATCGCGTTGGTCACGCCGACGATCCAGACGACGGTGAGGAGCATCGAGACCCACGGGCCGCCGGTGCTCGCGTCGAGCATCGTCATCAGGCGCGTGTCCAGCGCCGGGTGCGGCCAGGCGACGACCACCGCGGGCAGCACCATGATCACGAGCTTGGCGAACGGGCCCAGCGGACGCCGGTCGTCGATCAGGCCCATTACGTGCAGCAGCGTGAGCGATCCGAGGAACGCGAGGGCGAGCGGCGCGCGGGTCATCACGCCCGGGATGTGCTCCGCCGCGGGCGCGAGGAACGCGGGCAGGTCGATCGAGCCGCCGTCCACGAGCCACGCGAGCGCCAGCCCGATGACGAGCGGCACGGCGATCGCGAGGTAGATGCCGACGCCCCCGGTGTTCGGGATGCGGCGCGGCGCGTCCTTCACCTGTCCGGCGACGGCGGCGTCGCCGTGCGCGCCCATCCGGCGACCGACGCGCATCGCGACCCAGCACGCCGGGCAGGCGATCGCGAACGCGATTCCGATCAGTGCCAGGCAGAGGGCGACCATGAGCGGATGCTATCGGGTCCCGGCTCGCGTGCGCTTGATCGCGCCGGCGATCGCCCAGGGGATCCACGCCAGCGTCATCGCGGTCGAACCGAGCAGGACGATCCACCCGATCCGCCAGGGCCACGGGCCCAGCGCGTCGATGATCGTCCGGGCACCGGTGTCGAGGTTGCCGACATACCAGTAGTTGGAGGGCTCGCACCCGAACGCCGCGGGGATGATCAACTCGTTTGCCAGGATGACGCCCCCGAGCACGACGGCGCTGCAGGCGATCGAGCGGGCGAGGTCTTTCCAAGTCGGCCTGAGCCCGAGCACGGCGACGACGTACACCGCCGACCCCACGATCTGCAGGTGCCCGACCCAGAACATCCAGAACTCCATCGTCGCGTAGCCCTGCCGGAGCACGGGCGTGAAGAACGCCTGCGTGCTCAGGCCGACGCCCCAGAAGTACAGCAGCGCCATCGGGAAGCGCCGCTTGGACCACAGCGCGAACGGGGCGAGCCACGCCGCGACGTCGCACAGGTGCAACGGCAGCGAGACGTGCGGGTCGAAGTGGCTCGGCAGCAGGTACCACACGACCGCCATCGACTGCCATGCGATCGTGAACCAGATCCACGCGAACCGCAGGCGTGTTTCTCTGCGCGTCCCGCGCCATCGACGGCCGAGCACGGCGGACCCGATGATGAGCGTAAAGCAGATTGATGCGACGATCAGATGCGCCGAGGTGAACGCCGCGAACTGGGTGGGTGAGAAGATCATGCGGGCGTCGCTTCCGGCGTCGCGCGTCCGCCGGCGAGGCGCTCGATCCCGCGCGCGATCAGGTACAACACGACGAACACGAACACGGACCCACCGATGATGATCGCGGGGCGCGCGGGCCAGTCGCCCAGGTGATCGACGATGCTGGTCCCCTCGTAGTCGCCCTTGCCGAGGTAGCAGTAGTTGGTGCCGCAGGCGACGTTGAACGCCGCGATCCCGACGGTGAGCCCAACGCCCGCGACGCTCGCGAACCCGAGATGCCGCAGCCGCGGGCGGTAGCCCAGCACCGCGAGGTCGTACACGCCCGACCCGATGATGATCACGTGCCCGACCCAGTAGAGCCAGAACGCGACGCTCGCCAGCCCGTCGTGCCACATCGGGGTGAAGAACCCCTGCGTGCTCAGCCCGATGCCCCAGAAGAACACCACCGCCCGCCAGCGCCAGTGCAGGGTGAGCATCGCGATGGGCGCGACCCACCCGACGATCCGGCACAGGTGCAGCGGGATCGACTCGTTGATGTCGAAGTTCATCGGGAGCAACCGCCACGCCGTCGCGAACGCCTGCCACGCGATGAACGCCCACGCGAGGGCGTGGCGGAATCGGCGCTCCCGGTCGCCCGCGTCTGAGGCGTCCCGCGCCCGCAGCGCGCGGCCCACGACGCACCACCCGGTGATGATCGCGATGCAGACCGCGAGCGTCGTCCAGTGGAACGCGCTGAATGCGTCGAAGTGGTTGAGCCAGGAGCGGTCTTCGGGCATGCCGCGGCGATCATAAGGTGGCGCAACGAAAAGGGCCCGGGGGAAGCCCCGGGCCCACGGTTGGTGCATCGTGATCGCTTACGGGCAGCCGGCCAGGAAGCAGGCGACGAAGCAGTCGATGTCGTCGATGTTGATGCTGCCGTTGCCGTCGCAGTCGGCGACGCCGGTGTCGCCGCCGAGGAACCCGGCGACGAAGCAGTCGATGTCGTCGATGTTGATGGTGCCGTTGCCGTCGCAGTCGCAGAAGCAGAAGAACGGCACGAAGCAGATGTTGTCCACGCCGTGGAACCCGGCGGCCGAGGGATTATCCAGAGTTAGGCGCGTGATGCGATCGCCCGAGAACGACACAGGTGTGCCGCCGGCGACGGTGGTCACCGGGATCACGCCCAGCGAGGCCGCCCCGGCGAACGCCTCGACGTTCACGACCGTCCCGGGCGGGTTGCCCTGGACATCGAGCGAGACGAACGAGGCCCCGCCGTCAAACTCGACAACCTGCTCGGGGCCGGTCTGACGGTTGTTGTAGCTCAGCGCGTCGGTGGTGTAGCTCGCGAACCCGGTCGTCACGGAGACCGTGTTGTTCCCGGTCGTGGTGATCGACAGGCCCGCCGCGATGGACCCGAGCGGGACCGTCGCCGTGGACGTGTTCGCGTCGATCGTCTGGGGCAGCGTGCTGTCGAGCCCGCCGGGGTCGAGGACGAACTCCTCGAAGGTCTCGCAGGGGTCGAAGCAGATGTTGTCCACGCCGTTGAACCCGCCGGTGCCGGTGTTGTCGATCGTGATGCGGGTAATGGGCTGGTCGGGCGAGAAGATGCCGACGTTCGTGCCGGCGCCGGTGCCGGCGAAGTCCGCCGACGCGACGAAGTTGCCGACCGAGAAGAGCGAGATCGTCGCGACGGACCCGTCCGGGTTGCCCGTGAGATCGAAGTCGATCTCGCTCGCGCCGTTGGAGAAGAGGATCTCGAGTTCGTGCCCGGCGGCGTTGTTGTTGCCATAGGTCACGGCGTCGGAGGTGTAGTTCGCGAACCCGCTGGTCGTCATGAACATGTTGCCCGACGTCTCAGGGATCACGCTCAAGAAGGGCGCGATGTCGCCCCTCGAGAACACGCCGTCGTTCGTGTCCCGGTCGATCACGTCGCCGACAATCTGCAGGAAGTCGCCGGAGGCGAGGTCGGCGTCCTCGAAGTTCTCGCACAGGCGCGAGTAGGCGATGTTGTCCACGCCGTTGAAGCTCCCGCCGTCGATCTCGACGCGCGTGATGGGCGCACCGAACGACTCATACCCGAAGAACGTGCCCGGGCCCGCCGCAGCGTTGACCGGGAACACACCCAGCGACGTCTCCCCGCTGAACACCTCGACGGACGCGGCGGTGCCCGCGGGGCTGCCCACCACATCCAGCCCGATCGCCGTGGAGGGCACCAAGAAATCAATGATGATGTCGGGCGGGCCCTGCGGGCTGCCATAGGTGACGGTCGCGGACGAGTAGTTGGTGTTCGCCTCGTCGGCCATCAGAAAGTTCGCAGGGTCGCTGCCGGGCGTGCTGCTCGCGACGGTGATCCGAAGCCCCGCGTCGATGTCGCCGGGATTGAAGAAGGCGTTGTCGGTGGACTTGTCGAGCGTGTCGCGGTCGAGTCGGTTGAACCCGGTGCCGCTGTACGCCTCGAAGGTCTCAAGCGGAGAGCCCGGGTAGGCGTCGTTGAACGCCGCCCGCGAGCCGATCGGGCCCGCGGGGCGGGAGATCGGCGCGAGGTCCTGCTTTCCGAAGTTGCTCGGGAAGAGCACGCCCTGCCCGACGCCGTCGGGGAACCGCTCGACGTCGGGGCGGGCCACGTTGGGGTCCAAGGGGCGGGTGGTGAAGACCACGCCGTCGCTGACCTGCGTCGTCACGACGCTGCTGGGTTGATACTGCTCGGTCTGGCTCGGGCCGGCCGCCGTCGCGGCCGCCGCGGCGACCAACGTCATCGTCGTCAACATGAATCTCTCCTGTGTGCGTGCGTGGTCTCTCAGCGCGGCGACGACAAGACGCCGCGGCGCCCGCTGGGGACTGTGCATAAACGCTCCCCCCGGGGACTGATTCAGCGTACCTGAACGAGCGGCAGGCGCTGTCCCCGATCACACTTAATCCGGGGAATCGAACAACAAACGCGCAAAACGCTCAGGAGCCCGCGTGCTCGTGCCGCAGCTGCCCGCATGCCGCGGCGATATCGCGCCCCCGGCTCGCCCGGATGTGCGCGTTAACCCCATGGGAGCGGAGGACTTGCTGGAACTTGTGCACCGCCGCGCTCGCCGGGCGCTCGAACGCGAGCCCATCGACCTCGTTGTACCGGATGAGGTTCACGTTCGCCCGCAGTTTGGTGCACAGGCGGGCGAGTTCCGCCGCGTGCTCGGGTTGATCGTTGACGCCCGCGAGCAGGATGTACTCGAGCGTGATCTCACGCCCCGTCTTGCGGAACCACTTGTCGCACGCCGCGAGCAGCTCATTGATCGTCGTGAACTCCGACCACGGGATCAGCTCCCGCCGCAGCGCGTCGTTCGGCGCGTGCAGCGAGAGCGCGAGCGTGACGGGCAATTCCATCTCGTCGGCGAGCTTCTCGATCGCTCTGTGCATCCCGACCGTCGAGACCGTGATCTTGCGCGCCCCGATGCCCATCCCCCAGGGCGCCGCGAGCGTGCGCACGGCGTGGACCACGGGCCTGAAGTTCGCCAGCGGCTCGCCCATGCCCATGAACACGACGTTGGAGATCCGTCCGACGCCCTGCAACCGCGCCAGCCGCCAGACCTGCTCGACGATCCGCCCGGCGCTGAGGTTGCCGTCGAGCCCGCCGATGCCCGTCGCGCAGAACTTGCACCCCACGGGGCACCCGACCTGGCTGGAGATGCACGCCGTCTTGCGCGACTGGTCCTGGTCCTGCGACGGGATCATGACGCACTCGGTCTGGCGAGCCGTGTCCGAGTAGGGCATCGCTTGCCCAAGGATGGGCAGGCGCGATTCGTGCTCGACGTGCGCCTCGCCCGCGTCGATACGCGTGAGCTCGTCGGGCCACTCGATGAGCAGCTTCTGCGTGCCGTCGGTCGCCAACTGATGCGCGACGGTGGGGCCCGAGAGGAACGTCATCTCCGCTTCGAGCGTCTCGCGGTCGCGGGCGCTGATGTTGGACATCTCCGCGGGGTCGATCACGCCCTTGAGGTAGACCCACTCGAGGATCTGCCTGGCGCGAAACCTGGGCATGGACCGCTCGAGGCACCAGTCGGCGAGGGTGTCGGGGGTGTGGGCGAAGATGTGGTGCTCGGGGTGACGCATCGGTCAGTCTTCTGTGACCCGGATCTTGATCTGCCGCATCTGCCGATCTGGTTCTGGAAGGGGATCACCGACTCGCTGCGTGTGACGAGTGCGAACGTCTGAGTTTTCCAGTGTGATCCAGTCACTCTCAAACGGAAGTTCGTCCACAGGGATGAGCGCTCGATCCCACGAATAGTTGTAGTTCGAGTCCTGAGCCCATAGGTCAACTGCGAGCGTGCCGGGGAAGTTCGCATGCTTGAAACGGAGTACTGCGTGCCCATCCGCGCCCGACCTTGCGGTGTCGTGGTAGTGATTCCACACATCCATGAAATAGACTGTGTGTTCCATTCTGACGGTGAACCGTGACGCAGCCGGCTGTCCATCCATCGTTTGCGCCATCGCATCGATGCGGTATGGACTGCAC
Organism: Phycisphaerales bacterium; assembly: GCA_040219655.1. Lineage (GTDB taxonomy): Bacteria > Planctomycetota > Phycisphaerae > Phycisphaerales > UBA1924 > BQJQ01. Next base: position 952,373 of record JAVJSB010000001.1, read on the forward strand.
CCAGCAATGAGCAGGCAGGCGACTGCGACGGCGACATTCAAACTGTTGGTCAAGATGCTCCGCCCGTCGAGATCGTCAGCGCCACCGGCGCCGCGCCGTACTCGCCCGCCGTGACGGTGGGGGGCTCGACGCGCACCCGCCGGTCCTTGTGGTCCACGTCGTGGGCTTCCATCAATCGCTTGAGCGTGATGGGGAGCCCGAACTCGACGGTCTCCTCGAATACGTCCGCCACGTGCAGCGTCGCGCTGAACCGGTCCACGAACCACCGGCAGATCTCGGCGACCAGATCCTCGGGCGCGCTCGCGCCCGCGGTCAGCATGAGGTTCTCCACGCCCTCGAACCACGCCGGGTCCAGTTCCGAGACGTCATCGACGCGCCGCCCGGGTGTGCCGACGTTCTGGGCGATCTCTGTGAGTCGCACCGAGTTCGAGCTGTTGCTCGACCCGACAACGAGCACGAGGTCGCACTTGGGCGCGATCTGGCGCACCGCGTGCTGCCGGTTCGTCGTCGCGTAGCAGATGTCCTCGCTCGGCGGCGCCTTGATGCTCGGGAACGCCGCCTTCAGCGCGTCGATGATCACGCCCGCGTCGTCCGTCGAGAGCGTCGTTTGCGTGAGGTAGACGAGCCTGTCCGGGTCGTCGATGCGAAGCGATGGGATGTCGTCGGGCGACTCGACGACCTGCGTCGCGTCGGGCGCTTCGCCGGCGGTGCCCACGATCTCCTGGTGGCTCTTGTGCCCGACGAGCAGGATCTGATACCCCTGCTTGGCGTACCGGATCGCCTCGGCGTGGACTTTGGTCACGAGCGGGCAGGTCGCGTCGATGGCTGTCAGGTTCCGCTTCCGGGCCGCGTCCCGCACCGCGGGCGACACCCCGTGGGCGCTGAACACGACGATCCGCCCCTCGGGCACGTCGGCGACGTCCTCGACGAAGACGACGCCCCGGTCCTTGAAGCGGTCCACCACGTGCCGATTGTGCACGATCTCGTGGTAGACGTAGATCGTCTCGCCGGGCAGCAGGTCCAGGACCTGATCGACCACGTCGATCGCCATGCGGACCCCCGCACAGAAGCCTCTCGGGTTGGCGAGGATGACCCGCACGGGGGATCGTAGAATCCGCCCGCCGCCCACGCCGAACCGTGGGGAGATCGTCTGGCCCGAGGAGATCGAGATGCGCACATTCGTGATGATCGGGGTGCTCGCCGCGGCGGGCAGTCTCTGCACCGCCCAGCCTGAGTACGAATACGCCGCCGCGGACGCCATGCGCCGCTTCGGCGTCGCCCAGGCGCCCGAGACCTCCCCCGACGCGATCCGCGTCACCACGTACAACGTCGAAAACCTCTTCGACGACATCGACGACCCGGCCCTCTCGGGCGACAACGAGGACATCGACGACGAGAAGCCCGAGCACGAGCTCAAATCCGTCGCCCGCGTCATCCGCCGGGTGGACGCCGACGTCCTGTGCCTCCAGGAGGTCGAGTCCGAGGCCGCCCTGCTCGCCTTCCGCGACGCGTACCTGGCGGACATGGGCTACGAGCACGTGATCTCGATCGACGCGGGCACCGCCCGCGGCATCGAGCAGAGCGTCCTCTCCCGCTTCCCGCTGAGCAACCCCCGCAACTGGCCGGGCAAGAAGCTCGGGGGGGTGCACCCGGAGAAGTACGGCAACGCCCGCAACTGGCACGCCGGCGAGCCCATCACCTACCGCCGCTCCCCGCTGCTCGTCGATGTGACCGTCCCGTCGGACGCCGCGGGCAACGCCGAGCCCTACCGCTTCACCCTCGCGGTGGTCCACCACAAGTCCGGCCGGCACGCCGGCTACTGGCGCGAGAAGGAGACGGCCGAGCTCGCCCAGACCCTCGAGTCGATCGAGTCGGCGGACCCGACGACGAACCTCGTCATCCTCGGCGATTTCAACGCCCTCGCGACCGACCAGAGCGTCAAGACGTATCTTGACGAAGGCTTCACAAACGTGGTTGAACACCGCTCCAAGCCCGCGCCGGCGTGGGTCACCCACGAGAGCGGGCGAGCGATCGACCTCATCCTCGTCAACCCGGCGATGAAGCCGGAAATCGTTCCGGGGTCAGCATTTGTGCTCGGCTCGCCGGCGCGCCCGGAGGGCGTGAACTGGCGTGACGTCCCCACGTTCGAGGGGTACGCGTCGGATCATTACCCGGTCAGTGTCGATGTCCGCCCGGTGGAGGGCGCCGCCGCCGCGTCGGCGCCGGCCGACGAGGGCGCCGGTTCCTGACGGCGCGGATTTGAGCGTCCTCACACGGGGCGGCTAAACTCGTGCCCTGCCAGCAACCAGCGGGCGCGAGCGGGTCGGCCGAACCGACCCGGGCGCGGTGAGACACGATCGGGCTCGGAGAGCCCGGGAGCGACCGATGGGCGAAGTCAAGCCATGGCAAGCCGTGCTGTTCGTGCTCGCGATCCTCGTGGTCGGCGGCGGGATCGTGTGGATGGTCGTGGGCGGCTCGAAGATCCGGACGCCCGACCGTATCTACATGATCGACATCGGGACGGGCGACTTGTACTACGCCGACGTGTCGGGCCGCCGGGGCATCGCGATCCCCGCGCTGCACCCGGAGACGCGCGAGCGGACGCTGATTCCGATCACCCAGGATGACGAGGGCTCGTGGCGGGTGCGGGACGTCTACGCCCCGGCGATCGAGTCGATGCAAGTCACGCCCGCGTCCGTCATCGACACCGGGTCGTGGATTGTGCAGGACGTACGAACGGGCTCGGCCACGAAGTATCGGTCGCCCCTTCTGGATGGGTAAGTGGGGGAGAACGATGGGAGTTGCTGACATGCCGAAGAAGGCGTTTCATCGCGGGTTCACGCTGATCGAGTTGCTGGTGGTCATCGCGATCATCGCGCTGCTGATCGGGATCCTGCTTCCCGCGCTCGGGCAGGCCCGCAACACGGCCCGCTCGATCGTGTGCCGGTCCAACATGCGGAGCATCGGTCAGTTCCAGTCGCAGTACGCGCTGGAGAACAACGACCTGCTGTCGTCGGCGACGACCAACCTCGCGCCGTACAAGTGGGGGTCCAACGCGCCCGGGTCCAAGGACCCCGAGGAACTGCTGGGCGATGATCTCGATCCGTCCACGCCCACGACCACACTTGACTGGCTCAGCCCGATCATGGGCGACCAGGTCCAGCTCTCTCCGAACCGCGCCCAGAAGACGGCCCAGCTCTTCAACGAGTGGGGCTGCGCCGCGGCGACCGTCTACAACGATCAGGTCTACCCCGGTGGCGGCAGCGTCGCTGACTTCGATGAGTTCGACCTCATCACCCAGACCAGCGGCATCCGCCAGGTCAGCTACTTGGCGCCGACCTCGATCTACTACCTGCACGCGTCCAAGTCATTCGAACTGCTCGGTGGCGGGTCGTTCCGACTCAACTGGGCCGACCGCAGCGAGCCGGCCGAGCGCGATCAGGGCTACTTCCCGCGCCTCGATCGCATCGGGATTCAGCTCTCTGGGAAGGTCATGTTCGCCGATGGCACGCGGTACATGTCCCGGAGCTCGGGCCTTGACTTCGATCCTGACAACGAGCCGAGTTCCTTCAGCTCGTTCTACTCGAACAACCCGATCATCGAAGGCTCGACCGCATACGGTCGCCGCCCGTTCTCGTCGGAGGTGGTCACCCCAGACAACCAACTGCTCTCCTACCGCCACCCCACCAACAACATCAACGTGACCTTCATGGACGGGCACGTCGAAGGGATGACGCAGGAACAGTCGTACACCGACCCGAACCCCTGGTGGCCCTCCGGCAGCGTGTGGAACGGCATCAACGCGACCGAGGAAGCAAACGAGTTCATGGAACGCCAGAAGGGCAACAAGTCCGAAGCCACGATCTTCTGATCCCACGCTCCATCGCCCTTCAGACACGACCATCCCCGCGGGGTCGCTTCGGCGGCCCCGCGGTCGTTTTCAAACCGCCGTGTCAGGCCCCCTCTTGCGGGGTTGTTAAACTGGGCGGACTGCCTGCTCGCCGGACCGAATCGCGGTTTTGGGGCCCAAGAACGCCGTTCCGCTGGGTCCGTCTACACAATCACTTAGCGCATCTCAAACGCTTCTCGAACCACGCTCGGCGATTTCCTGACTAGGATTACCGCGTCGAATCGGGCGTTTGCCCGCGTGAGCATCGTGCCGTTCCTGACCCGGATCGCACGCGGCTGGCGGTTCGTGCCGGTTCGGAGTCGTGTAGAGAGAGATTTGGGTTCCCTACGAGAGCAGAGAAAGAGGAGCAGAACCATGAAGACTCAGATGGCTATTGCCGCGCTCGCCGCGGCTTGCGGTATCGCCCACGCCGACATCCTCGGACTTGAGGATTTCGACGGCGGCGCGATCAATCTGTCGGGCACGGCCAACGTGTTCGACTACAACGCCGGCGGCGGGACCGCGGGTGATGTGTTCGGGCGCGTCGGCGCGGCTGTCAACGGTGGTCCGGGCATGCCCTTCGACATGGCCGACGATTCCGTCGCCGATGTCTCGGGCGCCGGTGCCTTCGCTGGTGACACGCTCGGCCTGGCCGGGCAGAACACCTCGGCGTTCTTCGGCATGAACGACATGGACGGCAACATCGACGGCAACGGCAACAGCCTCAACAACGCCGTCTGGTCGTTCAACCTCGGCGCGGGCGCCGTGATCACCGACATCAGCATCGACATCGCCGCCCTCGGCGATTTCGAGGCGTCGTCCACCGATGGCTTCCTCATCGAGGCCCGCACGGACGGTGGCACCTACCAGACCATCTTCGAGGCCCGCACCGACGAGGCCGCGTTCCACACCTACCGCGCGTTCGACGGCGGCTTCGTCTTCTCTGACGACGATCCGCTCCGCCTCGCCATCGATGGTGGCGCCTTCGTCTCGATCCTTGACAAGTCCGACGCCGCCACCGGCGCCTTCGACACCTACACCTCGACCCTGTTCAATGGGGTCGCCGCGGGCACCGTCGATATCCGTGTGAGCTGGCAGGGCACGCCTTCCGGCTCCGAGCCGATGGGCATCGACAACATCACGATCAACGGCGTTCCGGCCCCGGGCGCGTTCGCGCTGCTCGGCCTCGGCGGTCTCGCCGCGGCGCGTCGCCGTCGCTAATCGCCGAACTCGGGCATCCGCCCGGATGACGCACCCAACCCGCAGCCCGGCTTCGGCCGGGCTGCGGTCGTTTTGCGCGCGGCGTGAACCCAAGCCCAGCCCCGCCCATATCCTGACCCGAGGAGGCCCGAATGAGCGGAACCCGCGCTGCAGACTGGATCGCCCAACACGAGTCCGACGCCCTCGAGCGCCTCAAGGACTGGCTCCGCATCCCGAGCGTGAGCACGGATCCGGCGTACAAGGACGACACCCGCCGCGCCGGGCAGTGGGCCGCCGACCACCTCAAGGCGTCCGGGTTCGACGTCGAGTTGCACGAGACCGGCGAGCCCGCCGGGTCCGGGCACCCGATCGTCCTCGCGACGAACGCCGGCGCGGATGACTACGAGGGCCCGCACGTGCTGTTCTACGGGCACTACGACGTGCAGCCCCCGGACCCGCTGGACCTCTGGCGCTCGCCCCCCTTCGAGCCCGTCGTCGAGACGGGCGACAACGGCCGCGAACGCCTCGTCGCCCGCGGCGCCTGCGACGACAAGGGGCAGGTCCACACGTTCCTCGAAGCGATGCGCGCGTGGAAAGAGACCGGCGGGCCTGTCGCGGGGGGCATGAAGATCACCGTCCTCCTCGAAGGTGAAGAAGAGTCGGGGTCGGTCAACCTCGACCGCTTCGTCGAGCAGCACAAGCAGATGCTCGGCGCCTGCGACGTCTGCCTGATCTCGGACACGGGCATGCTCGGGCCGGACCGGCCCGCGATCACCTACGGCGTGCGCGGCATGGCGTACACCGAGCTCATCCTCCACGGCTCGAACCAGGACCTGCACTCCGGCGCGTGGGGGGGCAAGATCCCGAACCCGCTCAACGAGCTCACCAAGGTGCTCGCCCAGCTGTGGGACGCCGACCGCCGCGTCACCATCCCGGGGTTCTACGACGACGTGCTCCCGCTCGAGGACGCCGAGCGCGAGGCGTGGGCGAAGCTCGATGTGAAGGTCGAGGAATCGCTCGCCGGCATCGGGTTCGGGCCCGACGCGAACGTCGGCGAGAAGGGGTACTCGTTCATCGAGCGCGAGTGGGCACGCCCCACGGCGGAGATCAACGGCATCATCGGCGGGTACACCGGTCCCGGCGCCAAGACCGTGATCCCCGACCACGCGCGCGCCAAGGTGAGCTTCCGCCTCGTCGCGAACCAGGACCCCCTCGCGATCCGCGACGCGTTCTTCGAGTGGGCCCGCGAGCGCACGCCGCCCGGGTGCCGGTGGGAGTTCATCGACCACCACGGCGGGGACCCCGCGACCGTCGCGACGGATTCGCCGGCCCTGCGGGCCGTGCAGGGGGCGCTGGCGCAGGCCGCGGGCGTCGAGCCTGCGCTGATCAAGACGGGCGGGTCGATCCCGATCGCCGGCCTGCTCAAGCGCGAGCTGGGGATGGAGACGATCTTCGCCGGCTTCGGGCTCGAGGACGATCGGGTGCACTCGCCCAACGAGAAGTTCGACCTGGACTGCTGGCGCCTCGGCGCACGGACGCACGCGTTGATCCCCGAGGCGCTGGCCTCGGTGCGCGTCACGCGGGCATGACGTCTTCGCTCTCGAGCTCTTCGAGCGGAACGCCCTCGATCGGGTCGTCCTCGGTGCCCTCGTGCCCGCCGTTGAGCTCCATCAGGCGGCGCTTGTACTCCAGGTGGAGCTCCATGACCTCGACGCGCAGATCGTGCGACTCGGTCGCGGCCGCGGCGGTGCTGCCCAAGGCGCGGAGCATCGCAACGCACACGCCCATCGAGATGAGCGAAATCGCGATCCAGGCGAGCACGGGCAGGTCGGGCATGCTGGCTCGATCGGCCCGATCCGGGCGCGGCTTGATCGGGCCTGGCGGCTGCCCGCCCGATCTCGGGGAGCAATCCGCACAAACCCGAAACCGAAGCCCCGTGACCGACCAACAATGGTGCATGGCGATCCTCGGATCCCGAGCTTGGCGACCCCCGCTGCACGCGGGGGTCGCGTGCCTCCTGGCGACGCTCTTGATGTTCGTCGGCCCCGCCCGCGCGCAGGACGTTGATCCGAACCAGCCCGGGCTCGGCGAGGTCCAGATCGACATCCTCCAGCTCGGCGTGGGCGGGCAGTTCCGCCCAGGGTCCTGGGCGGGCATCCAGGTCAGGCTCAACGACCTGGGGCTCGAGCAGCGGAACGTGGTGCTGCGTGTCCGCGCGACGGACCCCGACGGCGACCAGCCGCTGTACGACAACGTCATCACGACCAACCCGGGCGTCCCGCAGGCGTTCTGGGTCTATCTGTGGGTGCCCTACGACATCGCGCGGGCCGAGGAGATCACGGTCCGCGCGCACGAAGCGATCGATGCCGGCGCCGACTCGATCATGCGCGCCGGCCGCATCCTCGGGTCCGTCACCGAGCCCGTCATCGTCGGGCGCGGCACGATCAGCCCGGAAGATTCCGTCATCGGCGTCGTGAACCAGGACCGGCTCGGGCTCGACGCGTACCGCACGACGATCCCGAGCGTGACCTGGCCGCCGACGGCGCACGATCTGCTGTGGGTGACCACCGATGTGCGCGTGAGCATGCTGCCCGACCGGTGGCAGGGGCTCGAGGTGCTCGACGCGCTCGTCTGGGGGCGCGGCGCGGATCGGACGGACCCCGGGCTGCTCACCCCCGAGCAGGCGACGGCGATCGAGCGATGGGTCGAGCGCGGCGGGCACCTGATCGTCGTCCTCCCGTCCACGGGGCAGGAGTGGATCGGGCAGGCGTCCAACCGGTTGCGCCGGCTGCTGCCCGAGATGCGGGTGCCCATCCGGCACGAGGGGGTCGATCTCGCGGCGTACCGCCCGCTGTTCACCGATTCCATGTCCGTGCCCATGCCCGGGTCGGCGGTGGTGCACGAATTGGTCCCGCAGGACGGCGCCGCGCCGGGCGACGCGACGCCGATCCTCGAATCGCCCGAGGGCTGGTGCATCGCGATGCGCCGCACCATCGGGTCGGGCGCGGTGACGGTGATCGGTGTGGACCTGATGACCACCGCGTTCCGCGCGGGGCGGATGCCCGAGCCCGCGCGGTTCTGGCACCGCATCCTGGGCCGGCGCGGCGAGGTGCTGACCCAGGAACAACTCGACGACACCCCGACAGCCAACGCGATCCAGCGCCGCGAGGCGCGGGTCTTCGACGACGACCTGGACGGGGCGATCGCCAAGTCCGGGCGCGCGGCGGCGGGGCTGCTCTTCGGCGTCGTCCTCTTCATCGCCTACTGGGTGATCGCTGGGCCCGCGGGCTACCTCACGCTCGCGAAGCGCAAGCAGAAACACCTCGCGTGGGTGGTCTTTGTGCTCACGACGGGCGTGTTCACGGTCATCGCCTGGACGGGTGCGGCGGTGCTGCGCCCGAAGCAGGTCTCGGGCACGCACGTGACCTATTTCGAGCAGGTGCACGGGCAAGACGTCCAACGCGCGCGGAGCTGGGTGAGCCTGCTCGTGCCGAGCTACGGAGACGCGGAGATCCGCATCGGGGACGGCGGCTCGGGCGACCTCGTCGCGCCGTGGACAGCCCCCGGGCTCTCCATCGGGCCCGCGCAGAACTTCCCGGACAACCGCGGGTACCAGGTCTCGGCGCGCGACCCGTACGCGATCACCGTGCCCACGCGGCAGACGGTCAAGCAGGTCCGGGTCGATTGGGCGGGCGACAACGGGTGGTCCATCCGCCCGATGGCGCGGGAGATCGGTGGGGATGCCCAGATCGTGCTGCGCCCGCGGGAGAACCGATCGGGCGTGTTCGCCGACGGCACGCTCGTGCACAACCTGCCGGGCGAGTTGGAAGAGGTCCGCGTGATCATCGTCGGGGCGCAGCGCGATATCCGGGGCGGGGCGCGCACGACGCAGCTTGAGGCGAACGCGATGGTCTCGCAGGTGTGGTCCGCGAGCCCGCCGGGGGTGTGGCCGCCCGATCAGCCGCTCGATCTGGCGGCGGTGACCGTCGCGGCCGAGTTCGGCGACGCGTTCCTCAAGGATGACCTGCTCAAGGGACGCGCGCGATCGGCGGGCGTGACGGGCGGGACGGACCTGGTCGACCGCCTGACCGCGGTCCGGTTCTTCTCCCAGTTCCCGCCGGCGGATCTGGGGTCGCGGCAGGACCGGGACAAGGTCGTCGCGCGCCGGGTCGCATCGCACGGGTGGGACCTGGGGCGGTGGTTCACGCAGCCGTGCGTGATCGTTGTGGGGCATCTCGTGACGCCCGAGAGCGCCGCGAGCGCGGAGGCGAGCCCGGTGCCGCTGCGGGTGAACGAGCGCGACGTGCCGATGCACGGGCGGACGGTGATCACGTGGGTGTATCCGCTGGCGGGCGATCCGCCCGAGTGGACGGTGCCGAGCGTCGTGCCGGCCGAGGACGGAGGGTAACCGCGGTGGCGATGATCGAGACGATCAACCTGACGAAGCGGTACGGCGACCTGACGGCGCTGGACGCGTTGAACCTGACGATCCCGGACGGCGCGTGCTACGGGTTCATCGGGCCCAACGGCGCGGGCAAGACGACGACGATCAAGATCCTCGCGACGCTGCTCAAGCCCAGCTCGGGCCAGGCGCAGGTCGCGGGGCTCACCGTTGGCTACCAGAACCGGCAGATCCGCCCGCTGATCGGGTACGTCCCGGACTTCATGGGCGCGTACGAGGACATGGTCGTCCACGAGTACCTTGAGTTCTTCGCGTCGGCGTACAACATCCGCGGGATGGCGCGCAAGAAGGTCGTCGCGGACGTCTTAGAGCTGACGGATCTCTCGTACAAGCAGACGGCGGAGGTCAACTCGCTGTCGCGCGGCATGCAGCAGCGCCTGAGCATCGCGCGGGTGCTGCTGCACGACCCGAAGGTCCTCCTGATGGACGAGCCGGCGTCGGGACTGGACCCGCGGGCGCGGATCGAGATCCGGGAGCTGCTCAAGGAGCTCAAGCGGATGGGCAAGACGATCCTGATCTCGAGCCACATCCTGCACGAGCTGGCCGAGCTGTGCAATTCGGTGGGCATCATCGAGCGCGGGCAGCTGCTGTTCTCGGGGTCGGTCTCGGAGATCCTCAAGAAGGCGCGCGTGGGGCACGTGATCCATCTCTCTGTGGCTGAGCGGTCCGACGCGGCGGCGGAGGCGCTGAGCAAGGTGCCCGGCGTGCAGAAGATCTCGATCGTGGACGGCGACGGGACCGCTGCCAACGGCTCGGGCCCGGAACGCATCATCCATGTCTCGTTCGACGAGACGGGCGGGGCGCGGTTCACGGATCTGCCCAACATCTTGATCAACCAGGGCTTCCGCCTGACGTCGTTCAGCGAGGAAGCGGTAAACCTCGAGACGGCGTTCATGCGCCTGACCAAGGGGCTGGTGCAGTAAGGCGAGCCGGCCCGCCGTCGCATCGGAGCGGGCACGCCGGTGGTATGCTGTGGGGGTTTGGTCCGCTCTTTGGAGGTTGTCGTGATGCGTGTAAGTACCTGTGGGATGGCGGTTTCGGTGTTTGTGCTCGCGGGTTCGGTGGTGGCGGCGCCGCCCGAGACCGAGCAGCGCCCCGTCACGGAGACGTTGCACGGCGACACGCTGACCGACCCCTTCCGCTGGCTCGAGGGGGACAACGCGGACCCCGAGAACATGGGCAAGCTGACCGACGACGTCGCGAGCTGGACGGACGATCAGAACGCGTACACGCGGGACGTGCTGGACAGCCTGCCGGGCCGGCGGCAGCTCGAGGCGCGTCTGCGCGAGCTGATGGAGGTTCCCAGCATCGGCTCGCCCGTCGCGTACGGGGATCGCTACTTCACGCGCAAGCGCGAGGGGGATCAGCCGCAGAGCGTGATCTATGTGCGCGATGGGCTGGACGGCGAGGACCGGGTGCTGCTCGACCCCGAGCAGATCGACCCGTCGGGCCTGACGACGGTGAGCTGGACGGCGCCGAACCCGGACGGGTCCTTGATGGCGTTCGGGATGTACGCCGCGGGCGACGAGAACTCGACGCTGTACGTGATGGATGTGGACACCGGCGAGTGGTTGGCGGAAGAGATCCCGGGCAAGGTGAACCTGACGCGGTGGCTGCCCGATTCGTCGGGGTTCTTCTACTCCGCGCTCGAGGATCTCGACGACGCCTACTCGGGCGTTGAGAAGCTCCACAAGCTGGGCACGCACCACCGGCAGGACCGGGTGCTGTTCCGCCAGCACGACCTGGATTTCTTCTACGGCGATCAGAACCTGGACGCGGACCGCCTGAAGTACCTCGCGGGCACGTGGGGCCCGTTCGCGAACATCTCGAAGGATGCGCGCTGGATCACGATCGGGTACTGGACCGGGACGAACGGCGTGGACCTGTGGGCCGCGGACCTGACCGAGTGGATGCGCACGGGCAAGATGGATCTCAAGCCCATGGTGATGGGCATGAGCGGGCGTCCGGGCAGTTCGTACTACGACGGCGACACGCTGCTGATGGAGACCTCGATCGGTGCGAGCAACGGGCGTGTCGTCGCGATCGACATGCACAACCCGGGATACGAGCACTGGGAGGACGTGGTGCCCGAGGACGAGGGCCTGGTGATCAAGGGCGTCGGGTTTGCGCGCGGGATCATCAGCGTGAACTACATGGACGCCGCGAAGAGCCGCATCGCGCTGTTCGAGTACGACGGCGATTCGCTGGGCGACCTGCCGTTGCCCGGGATCGGGAGCGCCGGGCTGGTGACGCGGGATGACCGGACCGAGGCGTTCCTGAGCTTTGCGAGCTACAACCGCCCGACGACGAAGTACCGCGTCGATCTGGCGACGGGCGAGCGTTCGATGTGGCACGACGGCGCGAAGGACGTGCCGGTCGATCCCTCGCAGATCGAGGTGAAGCAGGTCTGGTACGACTCGAAGGACGGCACGCGGGTGTCGATGTTCCTCGTGCACAAGAAGGGCATCTCGCTCGACGGGAACAACCCGACGATCCTGTACGGGTACGGCGGGTTCGACATCTCGTTGACGCCGAGCTTCAGCGCGACGATGTTCCCGTGGTACGAAGCGGGCGGGGTCTACGCGATCGCGAACCTGCGCGGGGGCGGGGAGTACGGCGCCGCGTGGCACGAGGCGGGCATGCTCGATCAGAAGCAGAACGTGTTCGACGACTTCATCGCCGCCGCGGAATGGCTGATCGACTCGGGGTACACCCGGCCCGAGCGTCTGGGCATCGTGGGCGGCTCGAACGGCGGGCTGCTCACGGGCGCGGCGGTGACGCAGCGTCCCGACCTGTTCGCCGCGGCGATCAGCGCGGTGCCGCTCTTGGACATGCTGCGGTACCAGGATTTCCTGATGGCACGCTACTGGGTGCCCGAGTACGGCAGCGCCGAGAACGCGGAGCAGTACGAGTTCCTTCGGGCGTACTCGCCGTACCAGAACATCACGCCGGGGACGAAGTACCCGGCGGTGCTGTTCACCGCGGGCGAGAACGACACCCGAGTGCACCCGATGCACGCCCGGAAGATGGCCGCGGCGATGCAGGCGGCGACGGCGAGCGACCCCGAGGCGGACCCGATCCTGCTGTGGGTCGATCGCGAGGGCGGGCACGGGCAGGGCAAGCCGCTGCACCTGCGCGTGCGGGACGTCGCGGACCAGCGGATCTTCATGATGTGGCAGACGGGGATGCTGGAGTGAGCATCTGCATCCGATGCGGCAGGTGAGGGATCCAAGCAGCGTGTCAGTTCTCGTCGAGAATCTGGCGGGCCAGTTGCATCTGCTCGGTTGTCGCGTCACGATCGGACAATGTTCTCTTCGCCCAGAGCGTCAACATCTTCTCGCCGATGACTTCTGCTTGCTCGTCCTCTGACAGACGTGAGAACTCTGTACTCTGTCGAGACCTGTCCCACTCGTGTGACAGTGTTTCGTAGACTGGGGACTCGTTGCCGTTGGTGGTCCAGTGCCCGATTGCGAGGAACGCTGCAAAGAATGTAGTCAACGCGAGCCAGAATCCGGTCGCGCCGCAAGCATCCTGCCAGATCGGATTGCGGCGACGAGCTAAGTAACCTCCGAGAGGCAAGCCGACACCAATCGAAAGCACAAGTAGCCCGGTCAAGATCGCGACCAGAAACTGGAACTCGCCCGCGGTTACGCTGAATCCGTGTCGGATCGATGTGGCCACGATGGAGGTGGGGGCTGCGACAGCCAGAATCGTGCCAAGTCCAATGCTGATTAGAGAGATCGGACCAGCGGATATTCCCGGCACTGACGCCATGATGAATGCATCGGATCCGTGTAGGCCCAACTGGACTCCGGGTGCATTCTCGGCGAGAGAAGCACTGGTGCCGGCGTACGTAGATGTCGCGCGCCGTGCTTAGAGGCCGATAAACGAGCACCCACCTGATACCAAATTGAACTTGCTATGGCCCGGGGTAATCTGGGTCGTCGCGGACGTCGGCGGGCAGGTTGATCTCCCCGCCGCCGAAGTCGATGCCGCGCAGGCCCATGCGGGTCCAGCGCCAGTACTGGAAGAGCTGGGCGTTGCGGTCGCGCTTGTAGTGCAGCGGGAAGGTGTCCAGCGGGACGTACCGCTGGGACCAGAGCTGATCAGGGGTGGCGGCGCTCCACCCGGGGTTGCAGTCCGCGCTGCGTTCGCCGCGGACGGACCCGTCGAAGAACAGCAGGTTGCACCGGGCCTCGGGGTACATCCAGGGGATGCCCTCGCGGGCGCTGAAGTAGTCGTTCTCCTCGAAGAGGTGGACCTTGCCCGAGGGGAAGGCGACGGTGGTGAAGCGGCGGTTGCCGAGCGGGACGTCCCAGTTCCCGCCGAAGCGGTGGGGGGTCTCGGCGACCGGGTACCACGTCGGCATCACGTCGGGCGACCAGGCGCAGGGGACGGTCTGGTAGCTCGAGGCGTACGGCCAGCGCTGCCAGGTGTTCGGGCGCACCCAGTTCGAGTCCTCGTCGTACAGCCCGCTGGACGGGATGCCGTCGCGGTACGGCACGGTCGAGAGGTCGAGCGGGTCGGACTGCCATTGCACGAGGTTGCGGTCGAGCGGGGAGGCGGCGATCGGCTCGGGCTGGGCGGCGGTGAGGTAGTCGAAGAGCACGAGGTGCGTCGCGCGGCGCGCGGGGATGCGCCCCTGGAAGTTCAGGATCTTTCCGGTGCCGGGCCCGTTGAGCGCCGGGTTGTCGATGCGGCCCGTGAGCCTGCGGAGGATGTCTTTGTTCTGGAATTGCTGCCCGCGGAGGTTGTCAACCGGGACGACGGTGCCCTGGCCGATGACCTCGTATTCCTCGCCGGACTTCCAGGTGTAGGAATAGATGAGATCGGAATCGTCGGAGGCGTAGTTGCCGGCGCTCTGCCCGAGCGAGCGCATGTTCGACTGGCTCAGCACGTTCCGCGCCGAGTTGCGCGCCTTGCCCAGCGCGGGCAGCAGGATGCCGATGAGCAGCGCGATGATCGCGATGACGACGAGGAGCTCGATGAGCGTGAAGGCGCGGCGGGCGGCGGGCGTGCGTGTCATCCCGGCAGGATACCAAGCGGCCGGGTCGGTCCCTTCCGGAATCCTGCCAGATCGCCCTATTCCAGCCAGTCCTGGGCGGCGAGGCGCTCGGGGACGTACGTCTCGGAGACGTAGCTGATGTCCTTGGTGATAAGCGATTCGACCTCCATCTTGAAGCCGTTGGAGAGCATCTTCTTGATCTCGCGTTGCCAGCCGCGGTGCCCGGCGAACCACGGATAGTCGGCGATCTGCTTGGCGCGGGTGATGTCGCGCTCGTTCAGGCTGATCTTGACGTCGTCGGAGAGCTCGCAGCGTTCGTAGTCGTCGGCGCGGATGCCGAGGAACTTCGCGTCCGGGATCGCGAGGCGCTCGGACTCGAACGCGAGCGAGATGCTGCCCTGCTTGATGACGGAGTAGATGTAGTGCCCCCACGGGTCGCAGTCGAGCAGGCAGATGATGGGCAGGCCGTGCTCTTTGTGCAGGCGGTGAAGGAGACGCCGCACGCCGCGGGTGGGCTGTCCCGAGCCCTCGGTGAGGATGCAGTTGTGGGTGCGCCAGAACTTGTCCTCGTTGAATCGCTGCCAGACGGTGTCCTTCTCGACGTGGAGGATGAAGTCGGCTTCGACCTTCTCGAACTGGATGACGTCCGGTTCGCAGATGGACGGGATGGCATACCCGCCCGAGCCCATGCGTCGGCAGTCGATGGTGTCGCCCGAGTCGATGACGGTGATGTTGCCGACCATCGTGCCGCGCTTTTTCGCGAAGATATGGAGCTCTTCGCGGAGTGAGCCGAGGGAGACCTCGAGGTCTTCGAGGACGCCGTCGGACTCGCGCTGGTCGTTGAAGGTCTTCTCGGCCTTCGTGCCCGCGATGGTGTGCAGGCCCTTGTAGAACATCCCGCGGAGGGAGAGCGTCTTGTCGGCGTCGATGAGCTCGCCGATGCCCTGGGCGTGCAGCAGCGTCTGCATGAACGTGCGGGCGTTCTTGAGGTCAAACAGGCGCCGGTCGGCGACGCCGTCGCCCATGCGCAGGATGCGGTTCTTCTCGTCCCACCGGGTGTTGGACGCGGTCCGCTGGGGGACGGCGAGGCGGGGCTCGTCGCCGCTGAGCCCGGCGTCCACGACGCCGTCGGCGAGCCCGTGGAGGCGATTGATGGTGTGCTTGTCTCGTTCCGCGCGCGAGACCGGGGCGACGGGCTTGGTGCCGCGGCGCTTGGCGATCTTCTTCTTGGTCTTCTTGGAGGTCCGCTTGGCGGCGGGGGTCTTGGTGGTTTTCTTCTTGGCCATGAGTTGGTCCGAGCGTGTCAGGACTTCCAGCCCTTCCGAAGGCGGGCTTCTACGTCGTTGTCGATGAGTTCGTCTGTGATCGTGTGAATTGAGTTGCTGAGCACCATCCGCATCTTGTTGGAGTCACGGAGTGCTCGCCAGCGATCGATCGGCAAGGCGAGTTCGCCATCCAGCCATGCGGCCTGATCGGGTCCTGGGATGTCGGCGGCACGGAAGACCGTCGTATAGATCCCCATGCCTTCGTGATACGAGAACGACCGGCCGGGGCATTTCGTGCATCGGTATCCGATGATCTCGGGCTTGTTGATCATGCCTACGGATCTGATTTGTGCCTTGGGAATCGCTTCGTAGAACTTCCTCGTGCCCAAGCCGGAACGCTTGGCGGGTCTCCATTCAGCGGTCGATCGTTCCGCCTCGGTGAGTGCGTCAACGGTGGAGTTCGAGAACAGCAGAGGTGCGTCTTGAAGCGTGAACCGCTTCTCTCCATAGCCTTGGTGCATCAACACATCCGCGATGTCGCCGATGCGGAATCGTAAAGTCTGATCCGTCCGAGGACCTTGTGGGCGGCAGCAATCGCTGCAGAGGCCGTCCTGCCAGAGCGATTCGGGTTCGCATTCCATCGAGTACGTGCCTTCCGGAACGACGAGCACGTGGGATCGAATCGTCGTCGCACGTGCATCTGCGCAGGGGATGGGTGGGTCCCAGTCGGAAGCCCATTCGCCGGCCTGAAGGTGTTCCGAGACCGCATCGAACATCGCGTCATCTATCTCGTCCCACGATGATGCGACCGCGCGGACGTGCGGGTGATCGGTGACCCACGCCTCAATTTGGCCGTCCTTCTCTCGCCAGGAGATGCGCCACAGCCCACCGTCGCGGTTGATCATGATCAGCCCTCGAACAGGTTCCTCTCGCCCAGCTTCACGCGCGGCTTGGGCTTGCCCTTGTTCTTGATGCCCTTGGCGGGCGCCTTGCTCTTCGGGCGTTTCTTGGTGACGCGCTTGGGCTTGGAGCCCGCCGGCTGGCGCTTCGCGGCCGCTTTCGCCCGCCGCTTCTTCGCGGGCTTGGGCTCGGGGCGTCCCCCCGCTGACGCGGGGGGCTCGTTGGTGGGGTCGTCGTCCGGGTCGTCGGTGCGGACGATAAGGACGCCGTCGTCGTCGTCGAGGCGGCCGTTGGAGTCGTCCGTGACGATGTTGCCGTCCTCGTCGAGCTGGGCGTCGGCGATCGCGGTCTTGGAGCGGGCCTGCTCGAGCAGGGCGTCGTAGAGCGTCTGGGTGTCCACGCCGACCAGGGCGTTGCAGGCCTTGGAGATCTCGCCGATATAGCGTTCGAAGACGTCGCGGCGCTGGCCCTCGCGGCGCATCTTCTGGCGCTTGCGGATGTACGTGCCGAGCTTGCGGCCGCATTCTTGCAGCGCGAGCTTCATCTCCTTGCGGATGTCATCGTAGTCGGCGATGGCTTCCTTGGACTCGCTCGTGAACGGCACCCAGACGCTCGCCATGTGGATCATGACAACGAGCGGGCCGACGGGCGCGGCGCCGCGGGGCTGGGTCATGCCGTAGTTCTTCCACGACGTATCGACGACGGCCTTGAACGCGCTGCACGCGGACTGCTGGTAGAGCAAGGGCACGCGGTTGGCGAAGCGGATGACGCGGGCGGTCTGGTCGCCGGGCAGGTCGCCGCCGAACGCGATGGCGGCCTCGATCTGGAACGGGTTCCCACGGTACACCGCGGGTGCGCGTGTGGACGCCGCGTAGAACTCGGCTTTCACGCCCTTGAGCAGGCCCGCGAGCATCTGGCGCACGCCGATGGGCGAGAGGCAGTCGGTGGGCGGCGCGCGGAGCTTGGCCTCCTGGAGCGCCTTGTAGAGCTTCTCCGCCGCGGCGTGATCGACGTTCTTGAGCCACGTCTGCCCGGTGATCGACTTGCCCTTGGTGCTCGCGGCCTCGGTGACGTCCTTGATCACGCCCGGCGTGACGCGGCAGAACTCGCGCTTGAAGAACCCGCCGAGCTGTTTCTCTTCGGTCTGCTTGAGCATGCGGAGGAACATGCCGAGCTCGACGCCGTAGGGGTGCGGCTTGATCTCGCTGGTCTCCTCGGGCAGCTCGTCGATGGTGCGTGGGAACTCGATCCGGTCGGCGAGCTCGGTGGTGCGGACGATGTCGTCGGTCGAACCCGAGCCGCGTGCGTGAGCACGCGGAGATTCACCCGATTCTGAGGCGTTCTCAATCTCCGCGTGCTCACGCCCGCGGCTCGGAGTGGCCGGTTCGAGCGTCGGGTCTTCCGAGGCTTTGTCGGGCGGGATAAACGTGAACGACGCGTGCGGGTTCGCGATCGCGGTCTGCTCGAGGTAGGTATCGACGGAGGCCTTGCCCTTCTGGTACCGAGCTTCCAATTCGATCGCGACCATCGTGCCGGTGCCCGATGAGGTTTCGGGGAAGTCGTCGGTCTCGACGTCCACGGTGACCTCGGGCTTGTTCTTGGTGGTGTCCATCGCCAGCTGGATGTGGTGGGCGGGCTTTTTCTTGTTGGGCTTGGTGTGGATGATCATGGGCTTGCCCGTGGTCATCAGGCCGTACATGCCCGCGGCGGAGATGCCGATGCCTTGCTGCCCCCGGGACATCTTCATCTTGTGGAACTTGGACCCGTAGAGCAGCTTGCCGAAGATGTTCTCGACCTGCTTGCGGACAATGCCGGGCCCGTTGTCGGTGATCGTCACGAGGTACCGTCCGGGCTTGGACGGGCTGGGCGGGGCGACGAGCTCTTCGAGCTTCACTGTGATGTCGGGCAGGATGCTGGCTTCTTCGCACGCGTCGAGGGCGTTGTCCACGGCTTCCTTGACGGTGGTCAGGAGCGCCTTGCGGGGGTTGTCGAACCCGAGCAGGTGGCGGTTCTTGGCGAAGAACTCGGAAACGGAGATCTCGCGCTGGGAGGCCGCCATGGATTCGGCGGTCGCGCGGGTCTTCTTTTTGGCGCCCGACTTCGGGCGCGCGGCTGCACACATGGGCCACCCTCCGTGGTGGTCTGGGGTTGCTGGGACAGAGCAGGATATCCGCGTCGCGCTCTGGGTGCGTCAGATCGAATGGCGATGCAGGACCCACGCCCAGTTCGCGAGCAGGGCGATGGCGGTGATGATCCACGCGGTCGCCCGCGCTCGGCGGGTCCAGTCGATGTGGATGCCGCGCGCCGCCAGGGTGCGACCGGCGAGGTACGTCACGCCGAGCACCATCACGAGCGTGAGCAGCGGGTTGTGCGCGAGCGCGTCGAGCGGGCGGAGGTCAAAGAGGCTGAAGGCGGCGCGCGTGCCGCCGCAGGTCGGGCAGGGAACGCCCGTGGTGCGACGGAGCATGCAGAGAGGCGGCGCATCGTCGCGGCCTCTGGTCGCGGCGTAGAGGATCGCGACGACCCCGGCCCAGACGCCGAGAACCGCGAACCACGCCCAGGGGAGGTTCGCGCGTCGGACGCGTCGGACGCTCAGGGGCATCGGTCAGGGGGTGGCGCCCGATCCCGCCGCCGCGGCGCCGACGCCGAGCACGATGACGAACACCACCCAGAGCAGCGTCATCAGGATCGAGATGCACAGGAGGACGGTCGCGATGATGCCGCAGATCATGCCGGCCTGGGTGAGGCCCTTGCCCTCGGCGTTCATCCGTCCGGATTCCATCTTCGCCAGGTCGCCCTTGCCCATGATCCAGGCGAAGGGACCGAGCAGCTGGCACAACAGGATCCCCAGCAGCCCGAGCACAAAGACCAATGTCGCCCGGTGCGGCTCCTGCCCGGCACTCGGCACGTTCGTCGGGGGCATGTCGGACACGGCGGGCTCCTCTCGGGTTCGGCGCGGAGCACACACGCGCGGTCGCTCGATGGTACAAGATTTCGCGAGATGATGGCGGACTGGCGTGCCATGGCGGATTCGATCGTCCGGACGATCCTGGAGGCGGCCGAACCGGGCGCGGCGGTCGAGCGGGCGTGGTCGGATGACCTCCTGCCGGACGGGCCGGTCACCCTGATCGCGTACGGCAAGGCATCCGTCGCGATGGCGAACGTGGCCGTCGCCCGGCTCGGGGACCGGGTCCGGGACGGCGTGGTTGTCGCCGTGCCCTCGCATGTCGAGGCGTTCGACCCGCGCGGGCGGCCCGTCCGGGCGTTCGCGGCGGACCACCCGCTGCCGACCGAGCGGAATTTGCGCGCGGCCGACGAGGTCGAGCGCGTCGCACAATCGGTCGGTGAGGGGGCGTCGGTGCTCGTGTTGATCTCGGGGGGGGCGTCGGCCCAGCTCACCGCGCCCGCGGCGGGGCTGACCTTGGACGATGTGCGGGCCGCGACCGACGCGATGCTGCGCGCGGGCGCGACGATCGGCGAGTTGAACGCGGTTCGGAAGCACTGCGATCGGATCAAGGGGGGCCGGCTCGCGGCGATGCTCGCGCCGGCGCGCGTGGTCGGGTTGGTCGTGTCGGACGTGATGGGCGATCGGCTCGATGTTGTGAGCTCGGGCCCGACGGCGCCCGACCCGAGCACGTTCCGAGACGCGCTCGACGCGATCGAGCGCCGGGGGGCACGGGTGCCGGCTGCGGTCGTCGGGCATCTCCGCGCCGGCGCGCGGGGCGAACGCCCGGAGACGCCCAAGCCCCACGACCCGGTGTTTGTGAACGTCGCGCACCGCGTGATCGCGAACAACGCGATCGCCGTCGCGGCGCTCGTTGAGAAACTGGAACGGGACGGGTACCGGGTCGAGGCGAGATCGGGCGTTGAGGGCGAGGCGGCGGAGGTCGGACGGGCGCTGGGGCGGGCGGTGCGTGGCGGCTCGCCGGGATCGGCGATCGTCTGGGGCGGCGAGACCACGGTGACCGTCGGGTCGGCGACCGGCGTCGGCGGGCGAAATCAGGAGCTCGCGCTCGCCGCCACACGCCCGATCGTGGGGGAGCATGACGCGTGTGTTCTGTCCTTCGGGACCGACGGCGTGGACGGGCCCACGGACGCCGCGGGCGGGTTCGTCACCAATCGAACCGCGAACGAACTTGCTGAAGCCGGCATCGATTTTGACGGTGCGCTCGCCCGGCATGACTCAAACAGGGCGTTGGATGCGGTGGACGGGCTCATCCGCACCGGGCCGACGGGGACGAATGTCAACGACGTGATGGTCGGATGGCGGCCCGATCGCGGGTAGACTCGGCGCGGGGCGCCGATTCACGCGCGCCAAGGGGGACATCTCATGCTCGGCAACGCGACGCGGTCTCGGTTCGTTCGTGCGATCACACTCGGCGTGGCGGTCTCCGTCGGCGCCGCGCTCCCACTCGGCGGCTGCGCGCTGGGTGGCGGCGAGGACATGGCGAGCGGGCCGCCCGCGTACGGCGCGATGGGCAGCGGGCAGATGTTTGAGGATATGGGCCCGTACAAGCGCTCTGTCACGACCTCGAACGAGAACGCGCAGGCGTTCTTCGACCAGGGGATCAACTGGCTGTGGGCGTTCAACCACGACGAGGCGGTGCTCGCGTTCCGGCGCGCGACGGAGTACGACCCCGGGTGCGCGATGGCGTGGTGGGGGATCTCGTACGCGCAGGGGCCGAACTACAACGATCCGATGATGCCGCCGTCGCGGAGCGCCGTGGCGTGGGAGGCGTTGCAGCGAGCGATGGACGAGATCGACGACGAATCGCAGCTGGAGCGCGACCTGATCGCGGCGCTCGCGGCCCGGTACGCCGAGGATCCCCCGGAGGACCGGGCGGAGCTGAACGCGGCGTTCGCCGATCGGATGGGCGAGCTCTACCGGAAGTACCCCGATGACTCGGACATCGGCGCGATGGCGGCCGAGGCGATGATGGTTCGGTACCCGTGGCAGCTGTACTCCTCTTCGGGCGAGCCGGCGCGCGAGCAGACGTATCAGATCGTCGCGGCGCTCGAGCACGTGCTGGAGCGCGACCCGTACCACCCGGGCGCGAATCACCTGTACATCCACGCGCTCGAGCCGAGCAACGACAAGGCGCGGGCGCTCCCCGCGGCGGACCGGCTGTGCGATCTCGTGCCCTCGTCGGGTCACATGCAGCACATGCCCTCGCACATCTACGTGCAGACCGGGCGCTGGCACGACTCGATCGAGCAGAACGCGAAGGCGATGAAGGCGGACGACGAGTACCGCGTCAAGTCGCCCGACCAGGGCATCCAGCACGGGTACATGGCGCACAACGCGCACATGCTCGCGTTCAGCGCGATGATGGTGGGGCAGGAGGAGCAGGCGCTCGCCGCGGCCCAGGACATGTGGGACCAGTTCCCGCCTGAAATGCTCGAGCCGTTCGCGGACTTCGTGGGCGTCTCGATGTGCGGGAAGTACGACGTGCTCAAGCGGTTCGGACGGTGGGACGAGCTGATCGCCGAGCCGGCGCCGCCGGAGTATCTGGGGATCACCCGCGCGATGTGGCGGGCGCACCGGGCGGTGGCGTTCGCGGCGAAGAAGGACTTCGAGGCTGCGAAGCGGGAGCAGATGCGCTTCCGCGAGCTGATGCAGAGCGTCCCAAACCCGCAGGCGCCGGGCACGTGGTTCGCGGATACGACGAAGCTGCTGCTCGTGAGCGATTACTTCGTCGCGGCTGAGATCGCGCTGCAGCAGGACGACCTGGAGAGCGCCGCGAACATGCTCGAGCAGGCGGCGTTGATCGAGGACGCGATCGGGTACGGCGAGCCGCCGGTCTGGCTGCAGCCCGTGCGGCACACGCTGGGCGCGGTGTACGTGAAGGCGGGGCGTTGGGACGACGCTGAGCGGGTGTACCGCGATGATCTGAAGAAATGGCCGAACAACGGGTGGTCGCTGCTGGGCATGAGCCAGGCGCTGGCGGGCAAGGGCGACGAGGCGGGCGCCGCCCGGGCGCACGCGGCGTTCGAGAAGGTGTGGGAGGGCTCGCCCGTCGAAATCCCGAGCAGCTGCATGTGCATCGAGCTGGTGGACGCGGACTGATTGTCCGCGGCGACATTCTCGGACGGAGACGAATCTGAACGGTGAATTGTCGGGGGCGCGGTGCGCGCGGGCCGATGCGGGATGGCGAAGGAGACCCGCCATGCCCACGCCGATCGCGACGACGAGCCAGACGAACCCGCTGATTCAGACGCGGCCGTTCACGGTCGGCCGCCCCTTGGCGACCGGGGCGGCCGGCGGCGCGGCACGCCCGTCGGACGTCGCAAACCTCTCGGGCATCGGGCGCGAGCTCGGCGAGCTCTCAACGATCCTGGGGCGGCTCCGCGCGGCGGGCGTCGAGTCTGCGTCGAAGACCGTGGGTTATCAAACTCGTTTGGACGATGTGCGAGATGAGCTTCGCAGCCTGGGCGAGGGAAGAGCGCTTGGTGGGCAGAGCGTCAAGGTGGTTACTCCGGAGGTGGTGCGGGCTGAGTTTTACGACATCAATCTCAGCCCCGATGAAACCGTCGAGGTAAACGTCGATATCATCCAGGCCGCCGAGCAAGGGCGGCTGTATTTCCGACTCCCCACCGGCAAGGTCGAGGACACGGACGACGGTGATGTGCGCATCTCGTTGTTTGGCCCCGATGGGGCGAAGCGGTTGTCTTTTACATCGGGCCAGACACTGCAGCAAGTCATGAGTACGATCAACGCGTTCTCGGACCGGACGGGCCTCGTCGCCGAGGACATTGGTTTGCAATCCGGCTTCACACTCCGATCGGCGGACTTCGGTGGCCAGAAGTTCGCCGCTGTAGAGGGTTTCGAGGGAACGTCGAATATCGAGATCGGCGAGGCGGGGCCGGGGTCGACTCAACTGCTTGGCGAGAACGGTGCGTTTCGCGACAATGGGCGGGATCCCCGCGCAAGTGTTAATGGCTTCAATGCTGTGACACTTGGTTCGGAGTTGGTGTTTCTTACGCCGAAGTTCTGGGGCTTTCTCGATCTGCGAGTCGGAGAGTTGCTTGATCCCGCGGCTGCGAATGCCTCGAACCGCGGGTCATTCACAGCGGCCCTCCTGAACGGCTCCCCGGGGCTCGACACGAACAACTTGCTCAGGTAGTCCGGTCTTTGGAGATGCGGCCGTTTCGTATAGACTCCCTAGGCGTAAACCTGATTTCACGAGGGAGTCCCGATGATCCAGGGTGCGATCAACATCAAGAAACTCCTGTCCGCGATGAAGCGGCTCGACGCGTCGGACCTGCACATCAAGGTCGGCATCCCGCCGGTCTACCGCGTGGGCGGGGCGCTTCACCCGATCGACTCCGATCCCGTGAGCGAGGAGGAGGCGGACCACCTGCTCGACCCGTTGCTGAGCGAGAAGCAGCTCGAGACGTTCGCCGCGACGGGGAACCTCGACTTCGCGTGGCACCTGGCGGAGGGGCCCAGCGCGGGGGACCGGTTCCGGATCAACATGCTCCGGTCGGGCAACCACACGCACGCGGCGATCCGGCGCGTGCGTGCGGAGATCCCGACGTACGACGACCTGCATTTGCCGAAGACGTACCGCGACATCGTCGAGAAGGAGCGCGAGGGGCTTGTGCTGATCGTGGGCACGACGGGCTCGGGCAAGAGCTCGACGCTCGCGGCGATGATCGACCAGATCAACCACACGCGCCCGGTGAACATCATCACCGTCGAGGACCCGGTCGAGTACCGGTTCACGCCCGACAAGGCGATCATCTCGCAGCGCGAGGTGGGCATCGACGTTGCAGACTTCCACACGGCGCTGCGGTTCGTGGTGCGACAGGACCCTGACGTTGTCTTTATCGGCGAGATGCGCGACCAGGAGACGGTGCTCAGCGGCATCCAGGCCGCCGAGACGGGGCACCTGGTCTTCGCGACGCTGCACACGTCCGACACGATGGGCGCGTTTGGGCGGATGCTCGAGTTCTTCCCGCAGGACGAGCGGGCGTTCGTCCGGAGCTCGCTCTCGGGCACGCTCAAGGCGATCTGCGCGCAGAAGCTCGTCCCGGCGAACCGGGACGTCGTGGATGTGCCCGTCGTGCCGGCGACCGAGGTGCTGCGCACCAACCCGACGGTCCGCGAGATCATCCGCGACGAGCGCGACTCGGACATCCCGGCCGTCGTCGCGAATAACAAGACGGACGGCATGCACACGTTCAACCAGTCCCTGGCCGAGCTCGTCGAGAAGGAGTGGGTGGACCTGGCGACCGCGATGAACTACGCCCCGAACCGCGAGGCGCTGATGTCCGCGGTCAAGGGTGTGGAGGTCAAGGCGTCGACGATGGTCGGGCGGCTCAAGGGCTGAGTGTGAGCGTTTCGCTCTGGCAGCGTCTGAGCGCGCGGGAGGCGCGGTCGTGCGAGGTCGCCGTCATCGGGGCGGGCATCGCCGGGCTTTCCGCGGCGATCGAGCTCGAATCGATGGGCGTGAGCGCGGTCGTGCTCGAGTCGCGGGCGATCGGCGCGGGCGCGAGCGGCCGGAACGCGGGCTTCCTGATGCGCGGCGCCGCGGAGAACTATGCGCAGGCGATCGACGCGTGGGGACGCGAACGGGCGCGCACGCTCTGGCGGTGGACCGAGCAGAACCTCGAGGATCTGAGGGCGCTGGGCGCCGGCGAGCTCGGGAGCTTTAGCGCGACGCCCTCGTGCCTTCTCGGCGCGGACGCCGAGGAGGAAGCCCAGCTCCGTCGGTCCGCGGAGCTGCTGCGCGAGGACGGCTTCGATGTCCGGGTCGTGGAGTCGGGCGACATCGACGACGCGGTCTGGGCGCGCGGTGGGGCGTCGGTCGGGCTCGTCAACCCGAACGACGCGGTCGTCAGCCCGGTCGAACTCGTCGGGATGCTCGCGTCGAAGCTCGAGTCCACGGAGGTCGATTGCGGGGTTGAGGTCGCGTCGATCCGCGCGGCGCCGGGGGGGGTCACGCTGGAGACTTCGGGCGGGGAGGTGCGAGCCGGCCGGGTGCTGGTCTGCACGAACGCGTGGGCGGGGGCGCTGCTGCCCGAGCTCGCCGGCGTCGTGGAGCCCAACCGCGGGCAGATGCTCGCGCTGCGCCCCAACGTCGCGGCGGACGCATCGCTGGCGTGCGCGTACTACCTCGATCATGGGTCGGAGTACATCCGCCCGGGCCCTGACGGGACGGTGGTGTTCGGGGGGGCCCGCAAGTACCACGCGGAGGCTGAACGCTGCGCGAGCGAGCAGAGCACGCCCGAGGTGCAGGCGCGGTTGGAATCGATGGCCGCGACGCTGTTCCCGGGTGGGTTCGGCGTTGTCGCCCGCTGGGCGGGCGTGATGGGCTTCTCGCCGGACGGGCTGCCGCTGGTCGGGCCGGTTGGGGATGATCGCGTGTGGGCGTGCGTCGGGTTCACCGGGCACGGCATGTCGCTCGGGCACCGGACGGCGCGGCACGCGGCTCGGGCGATGATGGAGGGGACGGCGCCCGAGTTCGACCTGCGCGGGCGCTTCGCGCGCGGCTGAAAATGACAACCGGCCCGTCGGGGACGGGCCGGTTGGTCGAGAGTCGAGTGATCGTCGCGTTAGCGGCGACGGCGTGCGGCGACGAGTCCGCCGAGGCCCAGAAGGGCTGCCGATGCCGGTGCCGGGACGACGACGAAGAACGCCGTGCCCGACGCCTGATCGCCCGCGGTGAGGCGGAAGTCAAACTGGATGTTCATCTCGGAGACAGCACCGATCGGGAGGAACACGCCCGGGCCGGCGACATCTTCGGAGTCCGAGTTCGAGCCGCCGATGCCGGCGGACAGGTTGCCGACGTCCGGGTCGGTCGGGGAGGACCCGTCGATCAGGCTCGCGAAGAGGAGCCCGTTGTTGTACCCGAAGTCCGCAAAGCGGGAGCCGCCCGAGTTGAGGGCGGTGAGCTCGGCGCCGTTGTTGTTGCTGTCGGTGACGGTGATGCCGCCGGTGGCGAGGGCGTCGGCGTTGGTGAAGCCGAGGTTGGTCAGGCTGCCGCTTGAGATGCTGAAGACGGTGTCGGCGTTGTTGTTCGCCATGACGTTGAACGTCATGCGGATCGAGGCGTCGCCGGCCGGGGGCGTGGGCACGAGACCCATGACGATCGACGTGCCCTGGTTGATGGTGCCGACGACCGCGCCGCCGTCCATGATGTCGATGTTCGACGCGGCGACCCACTGGAGGGCATCGCCGAAGACCGTGGCGTCGCTGATGTCGATATCGACCGAGCCGTTCAGACCGCCGGTCGAGGCCGAGACGGTGATGACGTTGGTCGGGAGCGTGATGGCTTGGGCGGTCGAGACCGCGAGCCCCGCGGCAATGAGCCCAGCCCACACACAGGAGCGCTTGTTGACAGGCATGACCGTGTCTCTCTTCCTTGGTCAGTGCTCGGCGGTCGGGGTCTCCGTCCCCGGTGGCCTGCAGGCCCCGCCTCGCCAGCACCGGGAGCGACCCGGCGCTGAGGTTCTCTCAACTCTCACCGATCCGAGCGCGTGCCCGGTTCGGATTCTCTCTCGCGAAGACCGTCCCGGGCCTGTGAGCCCGGGACGGTGGATGATCAGGTCAGCCGCGGATCAGCGGCGGCGACGGACAGCGACGAGCCCGCCGAGGCCCAGCAGGGCGGCCGAGGCCGGCGCCGGGACGACGGTGAACGTGCTGGTGCCCGACGCGAGGTCGAAGGCCGACAGCGTGAAGGCCCAGGCGGCGTCGATGTCGCCAACCGAGCCCGCGATGGGGCCGGAGAACGAATCGTTGTAGTTCTGCGTGCTCAGCGAGGTCGCGGTGAGCGCGCCGCCGAACAGGCTGGTGAACGCGGTGCCGCTGTTGTAAGACGCGTTGTACGCGCCGGCCGCGTCGGGGCTGAGGGTGGCGTCCACACCGAAGTTGGTCGAGGTCAGCGAGACCGCCGCCGACGCCGAGCCGGTCACGGTGTCGAGCGGAGCGAACGCGACGTCCGCAGCGTCGATCGTGAACGAGGTGTTGAGGAAACCGGCCATGACGTTGAACCCGAGGTTCACGGTCTGGGCGGCGCCGCCGCTGCGGAGGTTCGTGCCCTCGGCGCGGTACTCGACGAACTCGTTGCCGGTCAGGTTGTCCCAGAGCGACAGGTCAAGGCCGGTCGCGTCCGCGAAGTCGAACCGCGCGACGTAGGTGTTGTCGTCGAGGAACTCGCCCTGGACCTGAATGTTCCAGGTGTAGTCCTGGCCGGTCCCGAAGGCGTCCTTGATACCGATGCCGATGTTGACGGCGTTGTCGATGCCCGCGGTCGCGGCACCGGCGGCGACCATCAGGGCAACGGCGGCCGTGCTCATTTTCTTGAGGCTGATCATCTCTCCGCTCTCCTTTTGCGTTCAGTTCGCGAACCCCGGTTCCGGTTTCTCGCCGAAGCTGCCCGACCACGAGACGTCGCACCGGGCCCGAGGTTCTTAATCTGGAGACATCTCTCACTCTGCTCTCTGCCCGGATTCGGACATCCATGGAGTCTAGTTGGATTCACGGGCGGGTGTCAAACCCAAAAGTCTCGGTCTCGCCACCGAACTGACAGAAAAGTTGATTGGGCGGCCTCGCCGGCGCCCTGAGTCGGTGTTTGGAATACGTATGGGTTTTCGTCCCGTCAGGGGTGGCGCGATCGTTGCGACTCGGTCAAGCTCGCTCAAGAACTCTTATTCGCGGACCTCGTTCCCTCCGATCGGGTTGTTGATTACACTGCGCGAACGCCTTGTAGAGGCGAGTGAACGGAGTAGAGGAGAGACGCTCGTGGATGATGTGGCACATCCCTGGCGCTGGCTGTCTTTCGCGGGTGGCCCCCTGGCCGGCCTTGCCGGTGGGATCGGGCTGGTCGGCGGGCTCGTCGGGCCCGCCTTGGCCGTGCCTGCGGATCCGACGCCCCGCGTCGAACGGCTCGTCGTGACGCTCGAAGCGTCGGCGGTGCGGTCGGACCGCGCACTGATTGATCCGCTCGCTTCGGAGGGCCTGGCGGCGGTCCGGGCGTTCGCGGCGTCGGTGACCCCGCTCGTTCCGAACCCGGCCGACCCGGCGCTCGCGGCGGAGACGGGGCTCGACCGCTTCTACGTGATCACGCTCGAGCCCGGGGTGAGCGCGGCCGACGTGTGCGCGTTGGTCCCGGCGCCCTTGCGCGGTTCGGTGGTGCGTCCCGAGCTGGGCGGCCCGCTGGTTGAGGTGTCGGGCGACATCACCATGGACTCCGCGCCGCAGCTTGAGAACACCGTCGCGGACCCGATCGACGTGCCGGGCGTGCAGCCCGTGAACGACCCGCTCTTCCCGGAGCAGTGGGCGCTGCGGAATGTCGGGCAGGACATCGCCGGGGTGGTGGGCACGCAGGACGCGGATGTCGATGCGCCGCCCGCGTGGTCGCTCGCCTCAGGCTTGATCGAGCCGGTCGTGGTCGCGGTGCTGGATACCGGTGTGAGTGAGACGCACCCGGACCTGCGGCAGCGGTTGGTCCCGGGTATCAACACGGCCGACGGTTCGCCGGACGACACGGGCGACCTCGTGTTCTCGCACGGGACGGGGTGCGCGGGTGTGATCGCGGCGGAGCAGGGCAACAACATCGGGATCGCGGGGGTCGCCGGCAACGCGCGGATTATGCCCGTTCGGATCTTCAACTCGTTCGGGTTCGGGTACGAGGTCGAGTTCGTGGCTGGGCTGGTCCACGCGGCGGACAACGGCGCGACCATCGCGTCGATGAGCATCGGCTTCCCGTTCTATTCCGACGCGATGGCCGCGGCGATCGAGTACGCGCACGGGCGCGACATGGTGCTCGTGGCGTCCACCGGGAACGTGAACGGGCAGGCCGTGCAGTTCCCGGCGTTGATGGACGAGACCATCGCGGTCGGCGCGACGAACAACCAGGACGGCCTGTGGGCCAACAGCACCCGGGGCGACGAGATCACGCTCGTGGCGCCCGGCGTGAACGTCCTGACGACGTGGGACAAGACCCACGAGCGGAACACCTACAAGCGTCAGACCGGGACCTCGTTCGCCGTGCCGCAGGTTGCCGGCGTCGCCGCCCTCGTGCGCGGCGTCGCGCCGCACCTGACCAACGACGAAGTGACGTGGGTCCTGATCAACTCCTGCGAGCCCGTCGGGGCTGAGGGATGGACGCCCGAGCTCGGGTACGGCCGGATCAACGCCGCGAACGCGGTCGCGCTCGCGCTGTCGATCGGCGACGGGCAGTGCCAGGTGGACATCGATGGCGACGGGCGGTTCACGCTCGATGACATCGAGGCGTTCATCGCGGCGTTCATCAACGGCGATCCCATCGCGGACCTGGTCGCGCCGTTCGGGGTGGTCGACTTCAGCGATCTCGAGGAGTTCGTGGACCAGGTCGTCTCGGATTGCTCGGGCGGCGACACGCCCTGACCCGCCCGGTGTGTCCGCTCGACCGATCCCCTCAGGCGGCGCTTGGCGGGCTAGAATGGCCGTGCGCGGAGGGCGCCGGCGCGGGCCGGGCTCGACGGGGCATCAGCGCCCCCGTGGCGGACCAGAAAGGACCTGATGGGCAAACAGGACGACAAATTCACCGTCGACGCGATCGTCGTCGAGGCACTCCCGAACGCGATGTTCCGTGTTCGGCTGCCGGATGAGAAGCAATCCGAGATCATCGGGTATGTCTCCGGCAAGATGCGTAAGAACTACATCCGCATTCTCCCGGGCGACACCGTCACGGTTGAGATGAGCCCGTACGACCTGACGCGGGCGAGGATCACGTACCGGCGTTGATTCCGCCGGCGTCTGTCATTCCTCACGAACGCTGTTCCTCGGCCGCCGTCCTGTCGTCACGGCTGGCGTTCGCGGCCGAAGGCCATGGCGACAAGCTCGGCCTCGCCGGGCCTCGCTTTCCAACCCTGCTTCTGGGCTCGATTTCGCACCCTGCTCGCGGTCGCGACCTTCATGGTCTCCAGTGAAAAGGCGATTCAGAAGCGTCTGGACGCCTACACGGCGTGGCACAATCTCCACCGGCCGCCGGGCTTGTGCCCTGGCATCAGCGGCTCGATCAACGCTCGCTGCTCGTCGGTGCGTTCGTTTCGCTGCTTCGGCGGCATCCGGCGTCCATCCCGGAGGCCCGGCCCGTGGCTCCCGTCGGGCAGGCGATATCGCCGAAGATCACGCGGGGCGCAACCCGGTCATGCGCCGAGAATCAGAGCCGTCAGACGTGACCTAGTCCTCAGCGTGCCTGATCCGAACCGCTCGATTCGGGTCCGTCGCCGCCGCGGCACTCTTGATGGCGCCGATCTCTGATTGGAGGGCTGCGATCTCTTCGTCGGCCCGTGCGACTTGCTCTTCGAGATTGCGTTGCGACTCGGTCAGCAGCGCCAGCAACTCATAGCTGCTCATGTCGCGAGCATCTTTCTCGAGCTGACGGTACCCGCGCCCCGTGAGCAGCCAGTCGCCATTCGTCAACGTGCATTCGGCGACCTGATTCAGGAACGCGACCGAGCAGCGTCCCTCAAGCATGTAGCGCCGTACGGTTTCGGGATGGACTCCCGTGAGATCGCCGATCTCGCGATACGTGCGGTGTTCGAAGACCTGCTTGAGTCGATCGCGGATATCGTCGTAGATTGACACTTCGGAGGCTGGAGACATGCGGCCGTCTGTCCTCGTCCCGGAGTTGTTGTTGCTCTGTTGGGTCATGGCTGCATCGCCTCGAGATCGTCCTGAATCCACTCGAGCGATTGCAGGAGGTCCGACTTCAAACCGGGATCGAGCCCCAGGGTCTCGGTGGTGATGAGTGCCTCGGCATCTCGGGCCGTCTCGAGTGACTCGGCGATCTCGATCGAGCTCAGGCCAGGATCGACGCCCTTGGAGCCGTAGCTGAACAGGAGATCCTCGGCGGTCGCATCGAGGTTGTCGCTGACCCCGGGCTCGTTGACGCCGCTCTCGTCGAGCGACTCGGCCAGCGCGTCGAGAAGCGATTCGAGCATCATCTGCAGGAGAACACGCTGGGGGAAGACGCCGACCGAACCTCCGCCGGGCTCAAGATCCACAGAATTGTGCCCCAGCACGGGTGTATGCCCCAATGGGGAGGCGAGTATCGCGGCACCTGCCGCGAGAATGTGGCCCTTGAACCGGCCGCGCCGATCGGTACGCTGTGAGCAATTCCCACGCACTTGAGTCTCCTTTCCCTTGCTCGCCCGCTGCGTGCGGAGCGATGGGTCCGGAGGGGCCGATGTCGCCCAAAGAAATGTGTCAAAGCGGCACGCAAGAAAAACCTGGTGCCGGCCTGGCAGGACTGAACGATGAGGCACTCGCGCGTTTGGTCGCCAACGGGGACCGGGGGGCGGCCGCGGAGTTTGTCAGGCGGAACGAGGGGCTCATCCGAGCTCGGCACCGCTGGCGGCTCCGGCGTCAGCCCGAGCGGTTGGCGGACACGGATGATCTGCTCTCGACCGTCACACGCCGCGTCGATCGCGTGGTTGCCACGGGTCGGCTGCTCGCGACCGGGCCTGGGAGGCTCTTTGAATTCGTCGATCGCGTCGCTGAGCGGGCTTCGCTGGAAATCGTTCGGCGCTCACGCCGCAGCTACCGCAAGCACCTCCATGCGGACGCGCCTGCGGGACGAACATCCCAAGTCGAGCTGGAGCACTCCGCCCGAAGTTTGTTCGAATCCGCGGGTCTGAGCGAGCGCGATCAGCTGATTGTCCGCCTCCGGATGAACGGAACTTCTCACCGGCAAATCGCCAGCCACGTTGGGATCACAGAGGGCCTCGCCCGCGAGCGATACCGGCTTGCGGTGAGAAAGCTCTCGCGGAAAGTCCAGTTCGCGGAGGGCGAGCGATGAATCAACATCGAGAGCGCGAGCCCGCGAACGAGGCCTGGCTCCGCCAATATCTCGGCGGGCGCGGTCCCGATCGCCAAGACGAGGTGGCGGACCTCATCCGCGGACTCGCAAGCGATGAGGACGCACCTGGGGGGATCGGGCTCAAGCAGATCCTCCACGTGGCCCCGTGGACGCGTGAGTCTGATCTCGTTCTCGACGCTGCGATCCAGGTGACCATTGAACAGGATCCCGGACAAGACATCGTCCGGGTGGCGGAATCGCTCGCCGCCGAGTACCCGGAGCTCAGCCGGCACATCCAGCGGGCGGCGATTCTCGGCGCCTTGATGGAGACATCTGGCACCGGGGCGGCACGGCAATCTGCGATCTTGGATCTCCCAAGCGGCTTCGGCCCTCCCGATTACGACGGCAGGCCACGATACGAGCTTCGGGAGTTCCTCGGCGCGGGCTGCCAAGGGACGGTCTACTCGGCTGTCGATCGGCTGTTCTCCCACCCGGAACGGCCCTGCCTCGTCGCGCTCAAGCTCGGCCATGAGCCGATCGCCGAGCAAGAACGCGAGCGCGCCAACGGGGAGGCGCTCCGCGCACGCCGTATCTCGCACCCCGGTGTCGTTCGGGTGACGGACCACGGGCGGGACGAGTCGGGTCGGCCGTTTGCGGCCTTTGAATTCGTGGATGGCGTCGCGCTCGATGTTTGGGTCCGCAGCAAGCCCGGGCCCATCGCGATCAGAGATGCCGTGCGTGTCGTGGTTGAGTTGTGTGACGCACTTCAAGCCGCGCACTCCGCGGGCGTCGTGCACCGAGATCTGAAGCCGTCCAACGTGCTCGTCGACCGATCCGGAGCGGCTCGTGTGACGGACTTCGGAGTGGCGCGCGAGCCCGGTCTTCCCTTGGACGTGAGCCGGAGCTACAGCAGCCGCGGCAGCCTCGCGTTCATGGCGCCCGAGCAGTACCGCTGTGAACCCGGCGCGGACGCGCCGTACGCCGACGTCTACGGACTGGGCGGGCTGCTCTTCTGGCTGCTCACGGGACAGTTCCCGAACGGTGACAGCGCTCGGGCGGCCATCGATCGCCTTGAATCCCCCGACGGGCCGGCGCGCGACCCTCGAGAGTCGAGGCCGGATACGCCTGATGCCCTCGCTCGGGTTGTGAAGCGGGCCCTTTGTCCGTCGGTTACCGAACGCTACGGCTCGGCACAAGCGCTCGGATCCGACCTTCGAGCGTGGCTGGATCATCGCCCCATCGATTGGCAGCGGCCGACGAGCACGAAGCGTCTCGCGATGGTGGTCCGCCGACATCCAATCAAGAGCGCGGCATCGGCGATCGCCGTGCTGTTGATCGCTGGGCTCGCCGTGGCCGTGCAACAGGCGGTTGCGTCGGCACGATTGCAACGAGCCGAAGCGGCGTCCGCGTTGCGCGAGAGCGAACTGCAAGCGCAAGTTGCTCTGCTTCAGGAGCGATACGACGCACAGAAGCAGCGCGTGGCGGACGCGCGAGAGCGGATCGAGACATGGATGGGCGTTCTTGGTGCAACCCGATACGTGGAGCCGGGAGAGTATCTCGCCGTCCTCGGGTCGCTTTCTCGGCTCGAGATCTTTCAAGATGCGTCGGTGGCTGATGCGCTCAACGAGAATCGGATCGGCATTGCGCGGGAAGTGCTTGCCTCCCTTGCCGCAGAAGGGCAGTCTGATTCGCTTGAGGCGGCCATGTGGAACGCGCTCCTTGGCACGTGGCTGCTTCAGGTCGGTGAACGGGAAGAGGCGATTGGGCACCTGGCTCAGGCCGAACAACGAATGGCGGCCGTACTCGAAGCTGACGACCCCTGGCTCGTGAGTCTTCGTGAGGCGATCAGCAGCGGGGGCGGCACTCGTCCTCAATGACCGGCGCGGGGTTCAAGTGCTCGGCTGCGCCCGTGGGTGCTCGGGATCCAGGCGATACGCCCGCGCTATGGACCGACTCCGGCGACCCTGGCAGATCCTGAGCAGCGGGTGAACGGACTCGAACCGTCAACATTCAGCTTGGAAGGCCGAGGGCGGTAAAATCTAAGTGTTGTTCTTGCCGTGCTCGGTGAGGATCCGGCCTCAGGTGTCGTAGATGTACGCGAACTCGCCGTTGAAGCTGGAGTGATTGGTAGGCTTGTGGAGTTCGTTCAGAAACTGCTCACAGCACACCCGCTTTACGAAACTCACGGCGGAGCCACTCTGCACGCTTGCAACGGAGGGCGAGCCTTGATATAGACCGTGGTCTCCGCGACGCTTCCTCCGGGAAGCGTTTGTCATTTGGTCTGAGCTCTATCTGTCAATGATCTCCGGCTGAATACCTCTCGATCCCCCTGTCCGTGGTGGGCCAGGAGTTTGTGCGCCCCCTTGCGCATGTCCGATTTGTTAGGGCGCGAGGGGGTGCAAAGGGTACTAAGTGCCTATGAGGCAGTGACATGCGCATGTCGCGGGCGAAAGACCCTGACATGCTCTGGGGAGGTGGTGTTTGGCGAAGTCGGATCGATCGATGTGGGCGGTGGCGGACACGGTGGCGACGCTGCTGGCGTGCTCGGCGGTCGCGGCGCGGGCGAGATTGCTCTCGCACGCATCGCCACTCATCCGGCTGATGGCACAGCGGGACACCCTGCATCACGAGACCGCGCTGCTCGAGCGCGAGCTTGCGGTCTTCCGGAGCCAACGGCAGCGCCGCGCGTCGAAACAGCGCCCGCACTACGCGCCCGAGGAACGAGCCGAGATCCTGCAGGTGATGCGGCTGCGGGGTTGGTCGGCGAAGCTGGCTGGTCAGCGGTTCGTGGTCCATCCCAACACAATCCGCAACTGGCAGAGGGCCGTCGATGACAGGCTGGGGTCGCAGCGGATGCTCGGAGTGCCTCCGTGGAATCGATTGCGTGGGGGCGTGCGTTGGCTGGTGCGGGAGTTGCGTGACGCATTCCCCGAGCCCGAGTTCGGCAGCCGCACGATCGCGCGGCACATCATGCGAGCGGGCATCGGCATCAGCCGGACGACCGTGCGGCGGATCCTGGAGGAGAAACCGACGCGACCGCCTCGGTCGTACCCAGATCAGCGCGTCACCAAGGCGCCGAAACATGTCC
Source organism: Phycisphaerales bacterium (assembly GCA_040219655.1). Classification (GTDB taxonomy): domain Bacteria; phylum Planctomycetota; class Phycisphaerae; order Phycisphaerales; family UBA1924; genus BQJQ01. Next base: position 987,973 of record JAVJSB010000001.1, read on the forward strand.
AGCATCCGACCGAGCCGGGGCGGGTTTGGCACCTCGACATGACGACGGTCCGATCGGCGTGGCGGAAGGTCGAGGTTGCCGCGATCGTGGATGGATACAGCAGGCGCATCGTCGCGTTGAAGGTGTTTGGTCGAAGGGCGCGCACTGACGACCTTGCCGATTTGGTGAGCAATTCGGTGAAACAGAGCAGCGGGGGAGCGCCGCGCTTCCTGGTGACCGATCACGGGAGCCAGTTCCGCGGGCGGTTTCGACGCGCCGTCTCCAGGCTCGGCATGACTCACACGCCCTGCCAGGTCCACACATGGCACCTCAACGCGAAGGTCGAGCGGGTGTTTCGCGATCTGAAGCCCTGGGCGCGGCGGGCGTTCCTGGTACCGAGCACGCGCCGGATTCAGCGTCAGCTCGATGCCTATCGAGGATGGCACAACGACTTCCGGCCCCATGCGGCGCATGGTACCTTGACGCCGTCGGAGGTTGAAGAACGGACTACGTTGCCAGAGCCAGTCGTATATCGGCAGAGAGGAGGAGTTGAACCACGCATCAGGCTGCATCGGCGGTGTGTTCGGGGCGATCCCCGGCTGGCATACCCGGTGATCCGGGTTGTTGAACACCGCCTCGAAGCCGCTTGAGGAGGCGCACAATCTCCTGGCCCGCCTGCATCGAGGGGGTCTGAGGGTGATGGTGAGCTCTTGAGCGGGCTGACATCTCGGAATCGGTCATTCGCTTTGGCGGGAAGCCGAAGCACGTGGCAGTTGTTGTTTACCCTCTCGCTCGCCCGCTACTCCCAGCGCATCATGCGGCACGCGAGCTACGAGACAACGCTGCGTCACTACACGGTGCTCGATGTCGTGGACACGTCGCGCGCGGTCGAAGCAATGCCTGCGATCGAACCGGCCGAATCGTCGGTGCGCCAAGCCGTGGGTGCAGAATGCAACCCCCCGCTACAAACCCCGCAGTTCGGGCGCGAAACAGCGCGATTTGACGCGTCGCGGCGCAACGAAGACGAGCGGGTGGAACGTGCCTCGGAGCGCGCAACTCCAAGCAAAAACGGCCCTTGCGGACCGTCAGAGCCAAAGCGGGTGAACGGACTCGAACCGTCAACATTCAGCTTGGAAGGCTGACGCTCTACCATTGAGCTACACCCGCGACTGCAACACATGATAGCCGCCGCGGGCTCACCCGCAGCCGGCGAGGAAGCAGGCAACAAAGGCGTCGATGTCATCGACGTTCAGCAGGCCGTTACCATCAAGGTCAACCGCGAGGTCGCCCGCCAGGAAGGACGTCACGAGGGTGTCGATGTCATCGACGTTGAGGGCCCCGTTGGCGTCCAGGTCGCACGGGCAGGCCGCCCCGACGGTGATCGTCGCTGGGACGCTGAGAAGAAACCCGCGGCGGGGGGTGGGGATCGTGGTGAAGATCTCGAGCTCATCGCCGAGGCTGAGGACGACCTCCCCCGAGAACTCGACGTCGAAGTCGCCCGCCGGCGCGTCGGTCGGGATCCGCAGATCGAACGTGTAAAGCGGGACGGTCGTCGTCGTGATGGGGCCCGAGGGCAGGCCGGCCGCGGCGGTTGCGAGCGCAGCGCCGTCGCCGGGGTCTTCCACGCGGCCGAGCGTGAGGGCCGCGTTGGCCAGGACGCCTTCTGACGAGGTGCCGAGCGGTGAGGCGGAGGCGTCGATGAACCCGCCGAACCCGTAGAGACCCGCGGGCCCGAACGCCCCGCCGGGGTCGCCGCCGGTGGTGAACGAGAGCTCGACGGCGATCGTCGCGGACCCGCCAGGGGCGATCGTGACCGAATCGGGGATGAGTCGGACGGTCGCGGACTGCGCCGAGGCGACGGAAGCCGCCGCCATGGTCGCCAGGGCGCTCAAACACAGGGGGCCTCTCATCGCGGTCTCCTCCTCGGAGGTGTCAGTCTAGCCGTTTGTGCCCGAAAATCGAAGCACAAACCGCGTTCAGGTCGGGCGGATCAGCACGCTGGCGAACGCGTTCGGGCGGACCTCGAATCGCGTCGCCGACGGCCCGGTTGGGCCTTCGCGGAGGTCGGCCGCGCGGGACTCCCACCCGGCGGCGAGCTGCAACTCCAGCATGCCGGGCTGTCCGAGAACCTCGTGGGCCCGCAGCACCCACCCGTCGCCCGCGTCCGCGGGCTTGGCCCAGGCGGGGATGATGTTGGCGTCGCCCCCGATCGCGGCGAGCCCGGCGCCGCGCGCTTCGGGGCCGTGCGGGATGCAGTCGGCGAACAGCGACTCGGCGAGCATGGCGGGCTGGTCGGATCGGGGCAAGTCCTGGCCTGCGCGCCCGATCGCAACACGCACGACAGACCGACCTTGGTCGAAGTGGGTGGGCCCGGCGTCGTCGCGTCGCAGCGATGGCTGGACGCCCCAGGGCGTGACCAATGCGCTGCGGATGAGTGAGACGTGCATCGTGCCCGACTGACAGCCGAAGCCGTACTTGGATTCGCTGATGACCCCAAGCCCGTCGCGCTCGCCGTCGTGACAGACGGTCGCCCAGCGGCTGGCGGGGACCTCGAACGCCGCATCGTCGGCGGTCCGCCCGGGGCGTTGCCCGCGCAGCGCGCTGCCGAAGGGGGCGCCGTAGCGGGCCATCGCGCCGCGGTAGGCGGTCGGGAAGACCGCCTTCACGAGCAGGTCGGGCTCGTCGCACGCGAATTCGTACTCGACGCGGAGGACGGGCTCGCCGGCGATCGCGCGGTAGCGCACCACGACGCGGCTGCGCCGCCCGATCGCGCGCTCGAACGCGACGGCCGCCTCGACCCCCGACGCCCGCTCGACCCGCGCCGTGGCGTCGTTTGAGCTCGGCAGCGGGTGCTCGAGGCTCGCTCGGTCGATGTCCCACGCTTCGAACGCGTGCGGGCGCTCGGCGAACGCGAGGAGCTCACCGGCGGGCCCGGCGAAATGGACGTTCTGCCCGTCGATCGCGAGATCGGTCATCCGACCAAGCCCGTCGAATCGCGCGCGCACCCGATCGCTCTCGAGCGCTGATTCCGTCGCGCGCACGGAGGGGGCGTCGGTCACGCGGGCGTCCTCGGCGGTCGCGCTCGCGAGGGCCGGCAGGCGGTAGAGCGATCCCTCGTGGAGCACGGTGCGCTCGACGGCGATCGGGTTGAACAATTGGTCGCACCCACCGCCGAGCGATTGGCCGGCCAACGCGCGGGCGCGTTCGGCGATGGATCGCAGCTCCGGCACGTGCTCCGAGTAGACCTCGCCGCAGGAGCTGCCCGGGATGTAGTCATGGAACTGCGCAAAGACGAGGCGTTTCCAGAGCGCGGCGTCGACGGGCCCGGCGCCCGTCGCGACGGCGGCGGCTTCGGCGCCCTGCACGGCGCGCTCGGCGTCGCGGAAGGCTTCTTTGAGCTCGTGCCCGGTCGTCTGCACGCCCCGGTGGTACTCGAGGTCGATCGGGCCCGACCAGACGGGGAGCTCGGATCGGACGGCGGCGAGGTCCTCGAAGAAGCGGTCGATGCGCCCCCAGCGCACACGCGGGAGACCCGTGAGGTCGGCGAGGGTGTGCGCGCGGCGGCACATCTCCTCGGTCGGCCCGCCGCCCCCGTCGCCGACGCCGGTGGGCACGAGCGACTGCGGGAAGACAGCGCTCTGGCGTTGCTGCAGGGCGGCTTCGCGCACGCGTTCGACGGTCGCCTCGCCGTTGTAATCGAACGTCCCGGGCACGAACCCGAGGAGCTCGGACCCATCGGTCCCGCGCCACACGAACGCCGCGTGGGGGAACCGGTTCGTGTCGTTCCAGTGGACCTTGGTCGTGAAAAAGCCCGTGGCGCCAGACTCGAGCGCGAGCTGCGGGAGGCACCCCGAGAAGCCGAACGCATCGGGCAGCCAGACCACGGGGCTCGGCTTGCCGGTGAGGTCTTCGAAGCCGCGCTGCCCGAGCAGGAAGCTGCGTGCCAGCGCCTCGCCGCAGGCGAGCTGGGTGTCGGACTCGACCCAGAGCGCGCCGGTCGGCTCCCATCGGCCCTCGGCGATCCGCTCGCGGACGCGCTCCATCAGCGCCGGCGAGCGGCGCTGCACCGCTTCGTAGCTCGCGGGCTGGGAGTACCCGAAGACGAACGCGTCGTCGGCGTCCATGAGACCCAGCGCGTTGGCAAACGAGTGGACGGCTTTGAATTCACCGGTGCGTTCGGGCCAGCGCCAGACCAAGTCGATGTGCGCGTGCCCGGTGAGGACGACGCTCATCCGTGGGTCGCCGCCCTGGAAGTCGGCGATGACGGCGTCGAGCTCGGCGGCGAGGGCGGCGGGCCCGAGCGCGTCGTAGGCATCGATCGCGACGTTGACGCGCGCGATCAGATCTCGGGCGAGCGGCGTGGCGCGGTCGAGCCGGGGGCGCGGGCCCCAAGGGACCTGGTCCGCCTCGGATTTCGTGCCGCTCGCCGACAGCTCGACGCCGATCAGGTCCAGCAGGCATCGGAGGTCCACGCGGGCGCGCCAGGCGTCGTCGTCGCGGCGCGCCAGAAAAACGCCATCGAAGCGGCACCCCCACGGATCCACGTCCTCGCCCTTGGGGGTCCAGATGCCGACGTTCTCGCACACGCACTCGGCCCAGACCTCGGTCGCCCCTTGGGGTAGCCGGGCGTGCGACCGGGACATGTCGGTCCCGCCGAACGGGACGCCCTGGTGGTAGAAGGTTGCCTCGCCCTGCCCGGGCCAGTGGATCCAGTCGCCGCGCGTCGCGGCGCGCCCGAGCTTGATGAGGCACCAACGCTGGTCGAACATCTTGCCCCAGTGGTGGGGGAGGCGCTCGACACGTCGGGTCGGGCGGGCCGTGCCCTCTTCGAACGTCAGGAGCTCGCGTGTCGGCTCGGTGGCGTGGGTCTCGAGCGGTTGGGGGTCGACCGACCAGGTCTGCTGCTCGAGGCGCCCGAGCGCGGCCATTGCGCGGCGGATCTGGCCCTCGGAGAACGGGTTGGGCGTCAGCACGGGTCGGCCTCCGGGGGGCGATTGCCGATGAGGCAGATGATCGTCGCGAGCGACGCGCCGATGGCGAGCTTCCAAGGGAACGCCAGCTTCCAGGCGCTGTCAACCCACGCGGATTGCTCGGCGATGGCATCGACGTCCAGCACGAGTCCCAGCGCGGGCCGGTTGAGCGCGAGGATGACGAGGAACCCGCCGATGAGGGCGGCGATCGCCGAGCGCTCCGAGCCACGCTTCGTGAGAACGGCGGTCGCGAAGACGCCCAGCAGCCCGGCGTAGGCGAAGGTCATCACGCCCAACGCGAAGTCGATGAGCGTCTGCTCGCCCGCACGCTGCCACCAGACGCAGACCACGGCGAACCCACCAAGGATGATGCCCCACGCAACAACACCCACCCGGCCCACGCGGAGGTAGTGCGCCTCGTCGCGCCCGGGGACGAGATCGCGGTAGAAGTCGTTGACGACGGTCGAGCTCATGGAGTTGAGCCCGCTGTTGAGGCTGCTCAGTCCCGCGGCGAACAGCCCGGCGAACATGAGCCCGCTGAGCCCGCCCGGCAACTCGTTGAGGATGAACCGGAGGAAGACCTGGCGCGAGTCGTCGATCGCCGCGGCCGGGGCTCGATCGCCCATCACGTCCGGGCGCTCATAAAAGACGAACAGGAGCAGCCCGACCGTCATGAACATCGCGACGATCGGGACGGACGCGAGGTTCGCGAGGATGACCGACGCGGCGCCGCGCCGGCTCGAGCGGCACGTGAGCATGCGTTGCACCATGTCCTGATCGAGCCCGTAGCTCGCGACGCCCATGAGCACGAACCCGACGCAGCACGCGAGGAGGGTGTAGTTGGAGGTGAAGTTGAGCGACGTGTCGAAGAGCGTGAGCTTGCTCGTGCCATCGGGGGCTTGCGCGGTGGCGAGCGCGTCGTACGCGGCGCCGGCGCCGCCCGGGATCCGATCGAGCAGGAGCCAGATGCTCGCGCCGATCGCGACGACGAAGACGCCCATCTGGATGACGTCGGTCCAGATCACGCTCTTGACGCCGCCCGCGAGCGTGTAGGCGATGCCGACGACGGTCATCGCGCCGATGGCGGCGATGATCTGCCAGGGCGGAATCGCTTCGGAGGCGGCGGGCTCGCCGAAGAAGATAAGCGCGGCGGGGATGCCGATGATGTAAATGCGCGCGCCGCTCGCCATGACGCGCCCCAGCAGGAACGCGGTCGCCGCGCCGCGTCGCGCCCCGCGGCCCATGCGCGACTCGAGGAGCCCGTAGGGCGTCGCGACCTCGGCGCGGTAGAACGCGGGGATGACGAGCCACGCGACGAGGACCGCCGCCAGGATCATCCCGATGTTGCTCGCGAGGTAGGTCAGGTTGCCGGCGAAGGCCTGTTGCGGACCGCCGACGAACGTCGCAGCGGACAGCGCGGTCGCGACCACGCTGATCGCGACGGCCCAGACGGGCATGCGGCGCCCGCCGAGGAAATAGTCGCCCGTGTCCGACGCGCCGCGGCGGTTGAAGATCACGCCCGTGATCACAAGGACGCCCGCGTACGCGATGATGACGATCCAGTCGAGCGTCGAGAGGGTCACGCGGAGGCTCCAGTCGGGCGGGCCAGCCGCCGAACGATGCGTTCGGCGCTCTGGTGGACGCGCCGCTCGTCGAGCCTGCCGTCCTCGACGGCGGCGCGGATCGCGGCGTGGATCTCGGGCGCGGGGCAGGGCGCGGGCTTGGCGAGATTGTTCGCTTCCAGAACGACGTCGGCGCCGGCCTGGAGCGCCAGCACGCCGGCCTCGCCCGGCGCGAACCGTTCGCTGACGGCGCGCATGTCGAGCGAGTCGGTGACCACGACGCCGTCGTACCCCAGCTCGGCGCGGAGCAGCCCGTCGATGACGCGCGGCGAAACGCTGCACGGGCGCTCCGGGTCGAGCCCGCGGTGCACGAGGTGGGAGATCATCACGGCGTCGGCGAGATCTTTCAGCTCTTGGTACGGGCGCAGCTCGTCGTCCCGGATCCACGTGTCCGTGATGTCAACGAGCCCGAGGTGCGTGTCGCCGCGGGCCGAGCCGTGCCCCGGGAAGTGCTTCAGGCAGGCGTGGACGCCCGCTCGGCGCATCGCCTCGATCTGTTCGCGCGCCAGCGCGGCGACACGCTCGGGGTCTCGGCCGAACGACCGGCCCAACGCCGTGTGCCCGGGCCCGTCGGGGTTCACAGCGACGTCCACGCACGGCGCGAGGTTCAGGTCGCAGCCCGCCGAGGCGACGGTTTGCGCCAGCGTGGCGGCGGCGCGGCGGCGCGCGGCGTCGTCCAGCCGGGCGAAGGCGCCGGGCGAAGGGCTCTCGGCGAACCCGCGGCGCGCGTTCAGCCTTGAGACGTGCCCGCCCTCCTGGTCCACGCTCACGATGAGGTCGTCGCCGAGGCGCGCGCGGAGGTGCTCGACCAGCCCGCGGGTCTGGTCGGGCGACAGGATGTTTCTTGGGGCGCCGAGGCGCGCGTCCGGTTCGCTCAGGCCCTCGGCACGCAGCCGATCGCGCTTGGGGACATCAACGTCGAAGAGGATGACGCCGCCGACGTGGGCCGCGGCGCAGCGGTCGATCTCCGCTTCAAGCACGGCGTCGCCCGGCGTTGTGCCGCGGACGCCGACCCAGATCAGCCGCCCGATGGCCCGATCGAGGGCGCTCTCAGTCATGGATGTTCTCCCCGGGGCAGCAGCGCGTAGGCGAGGCCCTTGCTCGCGTTGAGCCAGACGCGTGAGAGGTCCTCGCGCCGGTAGGTGCGGCGGGCTTCGGGCTCGTCGCCGAACGCGGGGTCGAGCACGAGCGCGTCGCCTTGCTCGTCCAACCCGTAGAGCACGACGAGGTGCCCGCCGGCGCCGTCGTACGCAACACCCCGGAGCTCGCCGGGCTCGAACCGGATCGAGATGGCGAGCGGCCCGACGGTGTCGAGATGCCGGCGCACCGCGTGCCAGTCGGCGAACCGCGCGAGCCGCCCGGGCGCTCCGGCCTCGAAGGCCGCCTGGATCGCGTCCGGCCACACGCCGTAGAGGTCGTGGACATCGTTGTGCACCCGCGCCGCGAGGGGCTCGATCGGCCCGACCTCGACGCCGCGGTGCGCCAGGAGCATCCGCGTGCTGAGCGGGCTGCAGAGCCTCGACGCGAGGTCGGCGTCGTCGCAGTCGTTGGGGAGGAACGGCACGGCGTGCTCGACGCGACCCGCCGAGCGTTCGTCGCGGACCCGGCGCGCCGCGGGGGCGTCCGAGGTGAGCACGGCGTCGAACCGGTGGAGCGTGACGGGCCCGCCGTGCGCCATCGCCCGGAACTGCATGTCCGACCACGGGCCATCGATCGCGGTGAGCGTGTCGATGGCCACGCTGGCGGTCTTGCCCCGCGTGACCCCCTCGGGCGGCGTGGCGCCCGCGTGGCCCAGCCGGAGCCAGGGCTGCCACACCCCGTCGGGTGTTCGTTTGACGCGCACCTCGAACGCCACGCCGGCCCCCGGGCCCACGTCGGCGTTCCACGACGCGACCGCTTCGGACACCGCCCGCGCGCCAAACGTCTCGGACTCGAAGATCTCTCCAGCCGCGAGGTTCACCGCGGCCTCGCCTCGAAGCGGTACGTGTTCGTGCGTGAACGGCGCCGGGGCGAGGACCTCGCCCTCCGGGAGATCGAGCACACGGCGCGCGAGCGCTTCGGCGACGTCCGCCATGGCGGCGTGCGCGAGCTCGTACTCATAGACCCCGTCGTTGAGGGTCGCGTTGTCGTTCGTGTACAGCGCCATCGCCAGAAGGAACGCGCGCCCGGACGGCGTGTGCTCGATATAGGCGACCTCCGAGCTGAAGCCGTAGGCGAGCCCGATCTTGCTGGCGACGCGCAGCTCGTGCCGCGGCGCGGCGCGCTCCAGCCCGGGCAGGAAGAAGTGCGCCCAGTAGTCATCGAACCGGCTCGGGTCGTAGACCGGGTTGGCGCTCTCGCGGGGCAGCTGCGTCATCGCCCGGATCAGCAATGCCCGGCTGTCGGGCTCGAGATCGATGCCGGGCAGGCCCGTGTCCACGTCCGGGCGCACGACCATGGCCGTCAGGTTCAGCAGATCGCGCAGGGGGATGAAGTTGCGCCCGCCCATGAGGAACGGCTCGTGCACGACCTCGCCCGAGCGTTGCCAGGCGCGCCCGAGCGGGATCGTCGGCCAGCTCTCCCAGCGCGTCATCAGCCCGGGGTCGATGCCGGGCGGGTCGAGCCGCGCCGGGATGACCAAACCGGTGTCGCCGAGCGTGACGGCGGGCGCCCGGCGGTGGGCGTCGGGCGCGCGGGCGGACGCGAGCCGGTGCACGATCCGCGGGTTCGCAAGCCCATACGCGCGGAGCGTGTTGTTCAGGCCCCGCTGCCCCGCGATGTCGTAGAGGCGGTTGAACGCACCGTTGTCCGAGACGATGAGTGCTTTGCGGACCAGGTGGCGGGCGGTGATCGTGCCGCCTTGCGCGTTCGACTCGTCGTGCTCGTGTCCATCTTCACCCGCAAAGAGCGGCGCGAACCGGAGCGGCGTGTCCGGCGTGACGCCCTCGAACGACTCGAGCGCGTCGAGCGCCGCGACCGCGCCCGGGAGCTTCACCGTGCTCGCGGGGTACCAGTACTCCGCGTCGGGTCGGTACGCATACCGGCGCAGGCGCGGCGGATCATCGCCATTCTCGACGATCTCTGCGAAGCAGATCTGCAGGCGGTAGCGCTCGGGCTCAGCCGCGAGCCCGCGGAGTCTGGGCGTCGAGGCGAGCACCTCGGCGAACAGGGCCTCGCTCTCGCGCGGCGACGCGTCCTGGGCGGGCGCGGCGGCGGTCACGAACGCGAGCAGGAGGGCAATCGGCACGGTGCGCACGGTGGGCCAATCGTATCGGCAAGTCGAAAAGCACGCGGGCCCCCCGTCGCCGGGGGGCCCGCGGTTTGCAGAAACGGGGAGGCGCCACTGGTCACGGCGCCTCCCCGCGAGGGAGCGTCAGCTTACGGGCAACCGCCGAGGAAGCACGCGATGAACGCGTCGATGTCGTCGATGTTCACGGTGCCGTTGCCGTCGAAGTCGGCCGCCAAGTCGCCGCCAAGGAAGGCCGCGACGAAGGCGTCGATGTCGTCCAGGTTGAGCAGCCCGTTGCCCGTCAGGTCGCACGGGCAACCCGCGTGGCACGAGAGCTCGAGGGCGTAAATGTCGCGGTTCGTCCCGTCGCAGATGAACAGCAGCTGCTGCGCCTCATCCCAGAAGAAGCTGTAGAACGTCGAGGTGTTCGCGAAGGTCACGGGCGTGCCGTCGGGGAACTCGACGGCGTACGTGAGCTCGTTGCCCGCCGTGTCGTACAAGCGGACGGCGGTGGGGAGGTCCAGGAACGTGCCGGAGGTCGGGCGGTCGTTCATGACGATCATGTCCACGCCGCAGGCGGGGTTGTGGATGATCTCGACGTTCTGGTTGGTCGTGAAGAGCCCGAGCCCGCCGGGCGGGGTGATCAGGCGGAGGTTGTCGGTGCCGTTGCCGTTGTTGCGGTCGCCGACAACGGCGATGTTGTTCGTGCGCCCGACGACCAGCCCGTTGGTCGGGTGGATGTCGTAGTCGCGCCAGGCGGTGCCTTGGTCACCCGAGACGAAGATGCTGTAGAACGCGCTGTCGGGGGTGTAGATGTCGTCCGCGCCGGCCATGGTGATGGGGTCGATCCCCCACGGTCCGCCGCGCCCGTGCTCGGGCACGACGACGGCCGGGCCCATCGTGGCGTCGGAGAGCAGGAACCCGCTGCCGTCGAACCCGTAGTCGTAGCAGATGCCCGACACGCCGCGCAGCCCCGGGATCGAGACCTGGAGGGTCTGCGAGAAGTCGGTCGGGGCGTTGCGCTGCCAGCGGAAGATCTGATCGTCCGGGTCCGCGGCGCTCCCGCGGTCGAGCGAGGCGATGAGCCCGAAGTCGTCGGACCAGTCCATGCCGGTCCACCCGCGCCCGCCGCCGATCGGGTCGGTGGCCTGGATGATCTCCGAGCCGGGGACGGCCTTGGCGCCGGCGGCGCCGAAGAAGTCAGAGATCTCGGCGATCGAGATCTGCGCCGGCGAGCCGTTCACGTTGCCGCCGATGTACACGTTCGCGCCGTCGTAGGCGATGCTGATCGGGTTGTTGCCGACCAGGAACGATGTGGTGGCGCTGCTGAACGCGTCGATGTCCTTATACGGATCCATCGCGGTCCCGCCCGAGAGCGAGTTGTCGAACACGCGGGCGGTGAAGGTGACATCCTGCGCAACGGTGGTCGTGGCCATGCCTGCGAGCACGGCGAGCATTGTCTTTTTCATGGTCTCCCTCGACTGTTCCCTGGTGATGTGCCGCCCGTGGGCGGTTGATCGGGATTATATAACTATTCCCGATTTCGCAAAGCCCCTGGGCCGAACTCGGCTCAAATCGGCTTTGTGTTTGGAATATGATCGGTTTTTCGCGCAAGATGCGCCGCCCCGCGGGCGCCGTCGTGGATGTCGGATCCTGATTCGAGGGACCACCCGGATCGGGCGATGCTCGTCAGGTCCGCGGCGACCAACCCGCGCAAGGCGTCGAGCCGCTCGGCGAAACAGATGCCCACCCCGCCGAGCAGCGCGACGCGGTGCGGGCGGTAGATCGCGTGGCAGATCCGGATCGCGCGGGCCAGCGCTCGGAGCGCCGGGTCGTGCGGGGGCGCGTCGCGGAGCCCGCGTTTGATGTCGTCGCCGAAGCGCTCGTGCAGGGCGCGGGCGCTCACGAAGGCCTCGAGCGAGCCGCGTCCGCCGTCGGGGCCGATGGGCGTTTCGTCGAGCCCGCACGCGCCCACATCGACCTGCCCGATGTGCCCGGGGGAAGCGCCCTCGATCGTCACGGGGCGCCCGTCGTCGAGCACCGCGGCGCCGACACCGCTGCCCATCACGAGCGCGAGCATCCGACCCGCGGCGCGCGTGCGCGTCCAGTACCCACACGCGTGCGCAGTCGCGTCGGCGACGACCGTGACCTCGGCCTTGGGGAGGTGATCCCGGGCCATCGATGCGAGGTCGAGCCCGACGAGCCCCGGCACGTTCACGGCGAGCGTGACCCGCCCGGCGTCGTCCAGCAGGCCGGGGACCGACAGCCCCAAGCGCGCGTCATCGTGTTCGAATGGGTCCAGCTTCGCGACCGCGTCCGCCACGCACGCTCTGAGCGTCCGGGCGTCCGGGCGGGTGTACGGCTGACTCTGCGCCAGCGTGTCGGGGCGACCCGGGCGCACAAGGACCGCCTTAACGGACGATCCCCCGATGTCGATCCCGACGGACGCGCTCATCGATCAGGCTCGGCCCGCTCGCGCACCGCCCGGCGGAGCGACACCCGCTCGGCGAGGGTGCGCGGGGACGGCTCCTGATCGGAGGCGCGGCTGGTGAACATCGACGAGTACGCGAACGCGACGAACTCGGGGTGCTCGGACTGGGCGCGGAACAGGTCGCCGTGATCGTGCTTGTAGATCCCGACACCCGGCACGATGCGGGCGTCGGGGCACTCGGCGCGCCACGCGGCGAGGTCCGAACCAAACCGCTCGTGGTCGGTGGTGTAGATCATGGGTATCACGGCGTCCACAACGCCGCGGTTCGCCCAGTCCGCCGCCGCCTGCTCGTATTGGTCGCGCGCCAGGTCGGGCCGGCGCCAGACGGCGGCGGTGAGCATCACGCCATCTCGCGCGCCCGCCGCTTCGCGGTCCATCCGCTCGACGACTCGCGTGATCGACTCTTCAATCAGATCGCGCAGCGCCTGCCGCTGCTCGGGGGTGTCGAGCGTGTCCGAGCCCGTGCGCTCACGCAGGAGTGCCCGGGCCGAGTCCCCGGCGGGGTAGGTCCGCGACGTGTCCATCGCGTCCGTCACAAATCGGATGTAATCGAGGTGCAGCCCGTCGATGTTGTAGCGCGTGACCAGGTCCCGCCCGACCGCGACGAGGTGGTCGCGCACGTCCCGGCGCAGCGGGTTCACGATGACGTAATGGTCATTGAGCGGCTGCAACTCACCGCTCGGGTCGGTGAGCCGCCATTGGGGCTTGGCGTGGAACGGATGGTCCGGGTTCTTGGGCGGCGTCGTGCCGCGCCAAAGGGGCATCGCGTTGATCCACGCGTGGATCCGCAGCCCGTTCGCGTGCGCCTCGCGCACCGCGATGGCGAGCGGGTCGAACGCGGGCGGGTTGCCCTCCGCGTCGAGCATCTCCTCGGCCCAGGGCTCGAGGTGGGACGGGTAGAACGCGTCGGCCTGCCCGCGCACCTGCCAGAACACGTCGGTCACGCCCAGCGAGCGGATGTCGTGCATCGCGCGCGCGACGTCGCCCTCGGTCCGGTAGTCCCAGCGTGTGACCCACACGCCCCGGATGGGCTCGTCGGCCCACGAGCCGGGCGCGGGGGCGGGCAGGCCCGCGCGGGGCGAGGCGGAGCACGAGGCAAGAACCGCCGCGCCCATGAGCGCGGCGCCGATCGCGGCGAGTCTGGTCATCGGGGGCCTCACGGGCATTGGTCGGCCGTCGCGCCGACGTAGAGCAGCATGTCGAAGTAGTCGCACGCGCCGTCCGCGTTCAGATCGGCGCGGGGATCGGCGGACTCGATCCAGCCCGCCATCACGGCGTGGTCGGCCTCGTCCGCGTCGCCGTCGGCGTCCAGGTCGGGGTTCGTGATCGGGCTGACCTCGTCGGTCAGGATCCGTCGGAGGCGCGACACGTCGGCGCAGTCCACGACGCCGTCGCCGGTCAGGTCATAGAGATGGTCGGGCCAGGTCTCGCCGGCGGGCGTGAACGACGCGAGCACCGCCTCGTACTCGCGCTGCCCGACGCGCCCGTCGGCGCCGAAGCGGAACTTGCGGAACGCGTCGAGGAAGAGCGCCTCGTCGCTGGGCCCGAGCAGCCCGTCGCCGTCGAGGTCAAGCGGCAGCCCCGTCGGGAAGGGCGTGCCCGTGTAGAGCGAGAAGAAGAACGCCCAGTCCTCCGGGCCGACCTTGAGGTTCTGATCGAAGTCGGCCGCCTGAAATGGGCCGTTGGCGAGCAGGTAGTTCTTGTGCTCGAGCCGCCGCGCCGACGAGCTGGTCAGGACGTTCGCCTCGAACCAGACAAACGAGTCGATGTTCTCGCCGTACACGGTGTTGAGCTGGTCCGTCACGCCCGGGCGGGTGGTCGGGTTGATGATCGCGAGCCCGGCGGCGACCTTCGCGGGCCCCTTCTGGTTGTTCGCGGCGATGAGATCGTTGCGGATGCTCGTCGTGCTCGACCCGTACGCCATAGGGACGACGATGGGCAGCCACCCGTTCGCGGCCATCGTGGGCCAGTCCTGCATCTTGACGAACTGCGACGGGTTCGGATTGCCGAACCGGTCGGCGATCGCCGTCGCGAAGATCGCGCCGGAGAAGAGCTTGCCCGGGTCGGCGGCCTGGATGGCATCGTTCATCACGCGCGCCGCCTGCGCGATGCCGTCGCGGCGGAACGCCACGAACTCGTCGTAGAACGGATCGCCGGGCAGGCGGGCGCTGGTCAGCGGGTCCACGCCGAACTGGGACTGGAATTCGGTCCGGCTCCAGGCGTCGAAGCTGTAGGGCCCGATCTGGTTGTCCCCCAGATCGTTGTCCAGCGGGAACCGGTGGTAGTCCGTGTGCAGCCCCCAGAGCATCGGGTAGTTCGTCGCGAGCTCGGTGCAGTAGTCGCTGAGCATCTGCTGCACGCCGGGGTGGCCGAGGTTGACGAAGATCTGCCCGGGCTGGTCCCCGATGTTCGTGTTGCCCTCGTCGTCGGTGACCTTCCAGTCCGGGTTGGCGTCGAGGATGTAGTTGCCCGAGCCGGAGAATGACCAGTACGCCGCCTCCAGCCAGGCGTGCACGCGGATGCCGTGCTTGGGTGCGCGGGCGATGGTCTCGGCGAGGTAGTCGTACGAGAACCGATCGTTGAAGACGTCCGAGTCGTTCGTCGCGAGCCCGTGGTAGAAGGTCTCGAGGAACAGGTCCGTGATGCCGGACTCGGCGAGCTGGGCCAGGCGCTGCTCGAGCGTGGTGTTCGTGCCCTCGGGGCGCCACCACGCGCCGCGGATGGGCCGGTCGTCCTGCACGCCGCCCGTCCCGGCGGTCGAGATCCGCACGCCCAGGTGGTTCGCGACGGCGCGGTGCTGCCCATCGGAGGGCCGGTTCTCGAAATGGTTCTCGCCGTCGTTGTAGATGAAGGAGCTCGACCCGCCGCCGTCGAGGTTGACGGCGTCCCACGCGCCGAACTCGATCATCAGGTCGGCGAGCTTGGGCAGCGTGACGCCGTCGGAGTGGTTTGGCTGGCGGCCGTCGATCACCATGATGATCGCCTGCGTGCCCGCCTGGTTGACTCCGATCGCGGTGCGCGGGTTGCGCGAGGCGGGCTGGACGCGCGCGGTGGCGCCGGTGTTCACCCCATCGCTGACCAGCAGTGTTCCCGGGTCGGAATCGGTGCTCGACCCGCCGACACCCGCGACGGCATCGACGGCGACGGGGAGGACCGCCGAGTCGAGCCGATCGACGACGGCGGTCCCGTCGGACTTCAGCACGAACACGGGGTCGGGCTGACCCTCAAAGACCCGCACGGGCGAGACGACCTGCCCGTCGGTCACGCTGAGCCCGATGATGTCGGCCGTTCCGTCGCCGAACGAACCGAAGAAATTCGCGTTCACGGCGAGCGTGAGGTTGTTCGCCGAACGCCACAGATCGGTCCGTGTCAGCACGGCCTCTTCCGGGCCCGGCGTCGGAGCGGTGACGACCAGCTCGACCGACGGGTCCGTCAGATCAACGATCGCGACCCACCCACGGATGTCCCGGCCCTGCTCGCGCCGGTCGATCTCGGTCACGGTGATCGGCTCGGCGACCGCACCGGCGACGAACGACGCGACCACCAGCGACCCGACCCACGCCTTGCACACACGCATGCTGCTCTCCCGTTCCGGCTTCCCGACCTCAGGGCGGGATTTTAGAAGCATGGGGCGTCCGCCCCAACGAAATTCGTTCAATCGCCCGGCGCCCGCGGGTGGGGCGCGTGCCCCTCGTTGTCCACGTCATAGAACGCCGCGATCTCGTCCGGGTAGACATCGAGCACGCCCCGGCTGAACCACCACACGTGCCCGCCCCCGCCCGTGGCGCGCACGTGCTCGACCGCCCGCTTGAGGTCCGCCCAGGGCACCGGGTCGGGCCGGCTGCCCGTCGTCAGGACGCCCGCGAGCATGTCCTTCACCCGGTCGGCCGCGCCGGCACGGCGCAGGTTGCCCACCTGCTGGTCCCACGTCGCTTTGAACGCGTCGAAGTCGTACCGGTAGCATTGGGGGATGAATTCGTCCCACCAGACGCCCTCGGCGTTGCCCGGCTTCCACGCCGCCCACTCGGGCCACTCCAGGCAGTAGTTCTCGTAGCACCATGGGTAGGGCGCCGGGCTGAGCGAAACGATCAGATCGGGGCGCGCTTCGCGCAGCTCGCGCACGAACTGCCGCGCGTACTCGTTGATCTTCTCGGTCCGCCATCGGCGCCAGGACTCGTCGCGGGGGTCCTCGGGCGGGGCGGCGCCGCCGTGCTCGTTGCGGTACATCGCGACGGTGTAGTCGTCGTACCCCATCGTGATGTACGGCCAGACGATCCGGTCGTCGAGCTGCACGCCGTCGAGGTCGTACTTGTCCACGGCTTCGAGCACGAGGTCGAGCAGGAAGCGGCGCGGCTCGGGGTGCAGCGGGTTCATCCAGACGAACCCGTTCGGCGCGACCGTGTTGCCCTCCTGGTCCTCGCTCAGCCAGTGGGGGTACATCTCGCGCAGGTGGTTCTGCGTGTCCTTGTGGGCCGCCATGAACCCGTACTCGAACCAGGCGATGCAGACGAGGTCGTTGGCGTGGGCGGCCTGCAGGCACTCGCCGAGCAGGTCGCGGGCCTCGGCGGGCGCGCCGAGATCGGAGGGGTCCTGCTTGATCAGGTTCGGCCTGCGGTCCACGCCGATGACGCGCTCGAGCACCTCGGATGGATACTGCGTGTACCCGTTCTTCCACGCCTCGACGTAGACGGTGTTGAGCCCGATCTCGCGCAGGCGGCGCATCGTCTCGGCGGTCTTCTCGGGGGTGGCGATGTGGTCGTTCGCGGTGGTGGTCAGCCACGTGCCGCGGACCTCGGGCGGCGCGGCGTGCCCGTCGGGCGCGCAGCCGAGCACGGCACCCATCAGCGCGAGTCCTCCGGCCCGCGTGAGACGTTGCACAAACCCGTGGATCATTCCGGAGCCCCCTTGATCGCGCGGTGCGCGGGCGTCCCTAGCATGTTGCCCGAGCGCCGGCACGCCGCCGGCGCCGCTTCAGGATCATTGACATGAGCACCGACGCCAACGCTTCGCCCGTCCGCTTTGTCTTCGTCGGGGCGGGCGGGATCGCCAAGACGCACGCCAACGCCGCGAAGGGGATCGAGGGCGTCGAGATCGTCGGCGCCGCAGACCCGAGCGCTGAGGCGCTCACGGAGTTCACGAGTCTCACCGGCGCGAAGGGCTTCTCTGATACCGGGGCGATGCTCGACGCGATCGCGTCGGGCGAGCTGCACGCCGACGCGTTGTTTCTGTGCACGCCGCCCGCCGTCCGCCGCGACGTGATCGAGCCCGCGCTGAGCGCCGGGCTGAGCGTGCTGATGGAGAAGCCGATCGCCCGCACCGCGGAGGAAGGGCGCGCGATCGTGGATCTCGCCGACGAACACGCCCAGCGGGCGGTCGGGATCGGGTACTGCCACCGGTTCACGCCCGCCGTCCTCGAGATGAGGTCGATCGTCGCCTCGGGGCGGATCGGTCGCCTGACGCGATTCGAGAACGTGTTCGCGTTCCACCACCCGCCGATGGGCGAGCGCTGGTTCTCCGACCCCGCCGTCTCGGGCGGCGGATCGTTCATCGACACGGGGTGCCACTCGCTGGACCTGTTCCAGTTCCTGGTCGGTGTCCCGAAAACGGTCGGGGCGGTGACCGATCACGACTGGCCCGGGCGTGGCGAGTCGTCGGCGACGGTGCTGGTCCGGGCGGCCGAGGGCGAGCACGCCGGGGTCGCCGGCGTGATCCTGGCGGGATGGCTCGAGCCCGCGCGGTTCCAGGTCCGCCTGGTCGGGACGGGCGGCATGCTCTTCTACGACTACGAGCACCCGGAGGACCTCGTCCTGACGGGGCCCGACGGGGCAACGGAGACAATCCGGGTCGAGACGCATGAGGTTCGCTTCGCTCGGCAGCTGGAGGCGTTCGCCGCGGCCGTCCGCGACGGTCGTTCGGCATCGGAATCGGGGCTCGCGTCGGCGGCGGACGGGCTGGCGGTCGCCCGGGCCGTTGACATGGTCGGGGATGTGGTTAGATTATAGAATTATCGACCATCGGGCCGCCCCGCAAGCCCTGAGGCGGGATTGGAGGCGATTCCCGTGGGTCCGAGAACCCCTGGAGGTCCGCCGTGCCAGCCCATCGCCTCGGACCGGACCGAGCCGATTCCGCACTCGAGCGGATCCCGGTGTCCGTCCACACCTCCTCGGCCCAAGCCAGCCGTGCCGTGGCGCTCGAGATCGCCGAGCTGATCGAGCACCGCGCCCGCGAGGGCAAGACGGCCGTCCTCGGGCTCGCGACGGGCTCGACGCCGACGGGCGTCTACGACCAGCTCGTCCGGCTCCACCGTGAGGAGGGGCTGAGTTTCAAGAACGTCATCACGTTCAATCTGGACGAGTACTGGCCCATGATCCCCGACAGCCTGCAGAGCTATCGGCGCTTTATGGACGAGCACCTGTTCGACCGGGTTGATATCGACAAGTCCAACACCCACGTGCCCGACGGGCAGGCGGCCCTCGAGTCGATTGATGGGTACTGCGCCGCGTACGAGCAACGGATCCGCGAGGCGGGCGGGCTCGACCTGCAGCTGCTGGGCATCGGGCGCACCGGGCACATCGGGTTCAACGAGCCGGGCTCCGGGCGCGACTCGCGCACGAGGCTGATCACGCTCGACCGGGTGACGCGGATGGATGCCGCCAGCGACTTCTACGGGGAGTGGAACGTCCCGCGCCAGGCGATCACGATGGGTGTCGGCACCATCCTTGACGCCGCGCGCGTGATCCTGATGGCGTTCGGCGAGCACAAGGCGCCCGTCGTTCGGCGGGCCGTCGAGGGCGACGTGTCCAGCTCGGTCGCCGCCAGCTTCCTCCAGCAGCACCGGTCGGCCCGGTTCGTGCTCGATCAGGCCGCCGCGGCGGAGCTCACCCGCTTCAAGACGCCCTGGCTCATCGGGCGCATCGCGGACGCGGGCCTGAGCTGGGACGACGCCGCGACCGTTCGCAAAGCCGTGATCTGGCTGGCCAACACGGTGGACAAGCCGATCCTGAAACTGACCAACGAGGACTACAACGAGCACGGGCTGCAGGAGCTCCTCGCTGCTCGGGGCGGGGCGTACCAGGTCAACATCGAGACCTTCAAGCAGCTGCAGAAGACGATCACCGGCTGGCCCGGCGGCAAGGCCGGACGCCCCAGGTTCGTCCCGGGCAAGGGCGTCGACGTGGCCAACGGCGACGACGTCTTCCCCAAGCGCGTCGTGGTCTTCAGCCCGCACCCGGACGACGACGTCATCTCGATGGGGGGCACGTTCATCCGCCTGTGCGATCAGGGGCACGACGTGCACGTCGCGTACCAGACGTCGGGCAACATCGCGGTCTTCGACGACGAGGCCGCCAAGTTTGCCGACTTTGTGACCGAGCTGTCGCACGCGATGGGCTTCGCCGAGGAGCAGGCCGCGACGCTGGCGAGCAAGGTGCAGGGGTTCATCGAGTTCAAGACGCCCGGGCAGGTGGACAGCGCCGAGCTGCAGACGATCAAGGGACTGATCCGGCGCGCCGAGGCGCGCGCCGGCGCGAAGTACTCGGGCGTCAAGCCCGGCAACATCCACTTCCTCGACCTGCCGTTCTACGAGACGGGCAAGGTCCGCAAGAAGCCCTTGGGCGAGGAGGACATCCGCATCGTCATGGGCCTGCTGCAGGAGGTGCGCCCGCATCAGATCTACGCGGCGGGCGATCTTTCCGACCCGCACGGCACGCACCGGACGTGCCTCGCCGCGATCACGACGGCGCTGCACCGGCTCGCCGCCGAGCCTTGGATGAAGGACTGCGACGTCTGGCTGTACCGCGGCGCGTGGCAGGAGTGGGGGGCCGAAGAGATCGAGATGGCCGTCCCGCTCTCGCCCGACGAGGTCGAGCGGAAGCGCATGGCGATCTTCAAGCACCAGTCGCAGAAGGACCGGGCATTGTTCCCGGGCCCGAACGACCCGCGTGAGTTCTGGCAGCGCGCCGAGGACCGCAACCGCGCGACCGCCGAGCTCTACGACAGGCTCGGGATGCCGGAGTATCAGGCGATCGAGGGGTTCGTGCAGTGGCGCCCGAGCGAGGCGGACGGTTCGATCGAGCCCGCCGCCCAGACGCACGCGGCCGCCGCGGCGCGGTAAGCTCCCCGCCCCCTTTGGAGACTTCTGCATTGCCCCCTGCCGTCGGAGTCTGCTCGTGGTCGCTGCGGCCCGAATCGCCGGGCGATCTCGTCGCGCGCCTGCGGCGCACGGGCTGCGATGCGATGCAGCTTCACCTCGACCCGATGCGGACCGGCCGGTGGGCCCTCGATGATCTGCGGGACCGCGCCGCCGAGGCCGGGATCGTGATCCTGTCGGGCATGATGACGATGGAGGGCGAGGACTACACCTCGCTCGAATCCATCGCGCGGACCGGCGGCGTTCGGCCCGACGCGACCTGGAGCGCCAACCTCGACGCGGCCCACGGGAACGCGAGAGTCGCGCAGGCGCTCGGGCTCGATCTCGTCACGTTCCACGCGGGTCACCTCCCCGAATCACCCGACGACCCGGAGCGCGACACCATGGTCGCGCGGCTGCGCGAACTCGTCAAGGTCTTCGGAGAGCGCGGCGTCCGCGTCGGGCTCGAGACCGGGCAGGAGACCGCCGGCACCTTGGAGCAATACCTCGATCAGATCGACGGCGCGGGCGTGAACTTCGACCCGGCGAACATGATCCTCTACGGCATGGGCGACCCGCACGACGCGCTCGAACGGCTCGCGCCGCGCGTCGTCCAGATCCACATCAAGGACGCGCTGCCCACCGACACGCCGGGCGCCTGGGGCGAAGAGGTGCGGGCGGGCGACGGAGCCGTGGACTGGTCGCGGTTCATGTCGATCGCGCGCCGGAGTACGCCGTCCGCCAACCTGCTCATCGAGCGCGAGGCGGGTGATACGCGCGTGGAGGACATCGTCGCGGCCCGCGAATTGATCGGCGGCTTGATCGAGGGGTCCCCGTGAGCGATCGATCCGACATCGGCGTTGGCGTGATCGGGCTGGGGTTCATGGGTCAG
The DNA here is from genome assembly GCA_040219655.1 of Phycisphaerales bacterium. Lineage (GTDB taxonomy): Bacteria > Planctomycetota > Phycisphaerae > Phycisphaerales > UBA1924 > BQJQ01. Next base: position 1,009,263 of record JAVJSB010000001.1, read on the forward strand.
ACGCACCTGCGGGCCTACCGGGCCGCGGGGGCGCGGCTTGTCGCCGTGTGCGACTCGAGCGACGAGCGGCTGAGCGGGCGGGTGGAGGCGTCGGGCAACATGGGCGACACCGAGCCCGAGACGCTGTTCGATCCGAGGAAACTGAACGCGACGCCCGACCTGGACGCGATGCTCGCGACGCCCGGGCTGGACGCGGTCAGCGTCTGCACGCCGACGGACACGCACGTGGCCGTCGCGACGCGCGCGCTCCGCGCGGGGAAGCACGTGCTGGTCGAAAAGCCCGTGGCGCTGACGACCGAGGATGTGCGCGCCCTGGCGGACGCCGCCCGCGACGCGGGGCGGATGTGCATGCCGGCGATGTGCATGCGGTTCTGGCCCGCGTGGGCGTGGGTCAAGGACGCGATCGACGATGGGCGGTACGGGCGTGTGCTCGCCGCGCGGTTCGAGCGTCTCGGCGCGCCGCCGACCTGGGGGCAGTCCTTCTACAGCGACGAATCGCGGTCTGGCGGCGCGATGTTCGACCTGCACGTGCACGACACGGACTTCGTCGTCCACGCGTTCGGCATGCCCGAGTCGGTGACGAGCGTCGGGTCGCCGAGGCACCTGACGACGATCTACCGTCTTGCGGATGGGCCGTCGCAGGTCGTGGCGCAGGGCGGGTGGCTCTCGAGCCCGGCGTGGGCGTTCCGCATGGGCCTGATCGTCGAGTTCGAGCGCGCCGTCGCGGACTTCCAGCTCGGGCGCGACCCGGAGCTGTCGGTCCACCTGGACGATGGGTCTACGATCGCCCCGCCACTGCCCGACGAATCGGGATGGGAGGGCGAGGTCCGGGCGTTTCTCGACGCGATCGCCCGCGGCGCGTCCGAGCCGCCCGTGACGCTCGGGCAGGCAGAGAACGTCACACGCGTCCTGATCGCGGAACGCGCGAGCTTGCAAAACGGGGGCGACGCGCGGGTCTGACACGGCTCGTCGCGCGCCGTCCAGAAAGGGATCGGCCATGGACCTTGGCGTTGTCGGAGCGGACTCAAGTCACCTGCCCGAGTTTTCTCGCCGGATCGCCGAGCGGCACAAGGACGGGCGTTCGCCCTGCCGCGTCGTTGCGTGCTTCGACGACGGCGACCACGACTGGCCCAACCCGGACGACGTCGCGAACTGGCGCCGGACCAGCGCGGACCTGGGCGTCGAGTTTGTCGGGTCGATGGACGAGCTGCTCGAGCGCGTGCAGGGCGTGCTGGTGCTGTCCGTCAGCGGCGACAAGCACCTGCCGGGCGCCGCGCCCGCGCTGGAGCGCGGGCTGGCGACGTATGTGGACAAGCCGCTCGCGTGCACGCTCGACGAGGCGCGCGCGATCCGCGATCTCGCGAGCGCGAACAACGCCCGGTGCTACTCCGCCTCGAGCCTTCGGTTCATCACCGAGCTGGACGCGATCCCTCGCGATGATCTGGGCGAGATCGTCGCGATCGACGCGTTCGGGCCGGGCGAGCTGAACGATGGCGCCCCGGGCCTGCTGCACTACGGCGTGCACACAATCGAGATGATCGACGCCGTCTGGGGCCCGGGGGTGAAGCGCGTGAGCGCGATCGAGACGCCCGATCGGCACCTTGTCGATCTCGATTATGCCGACGGGCGGTACGCCCGGCTGCGCCTCGAGCGGCGCGGGGCGTACGACTTCGGCGCGACCATCCACGGCACGAAGGGGATCCACACGTTCAAGGTTGACTTCGCGCCGGTCTACGACCGCCTGGTGGACGGCATGGTGGGCTTCTTCGAGGGGCGCGACCCGCCGGCGAGCCTCGACCGCATCGTCGAGAACGTGGCGGTGATGACGGGCGGGAACGAATCGGCGGCCCGCGATGGGGCGTGGATTGAGATCGCGACGTGACGGCGAAGAAGCTCCTCAGCCGACCAGGAAAACACTTTCTCAATAATCAATGTCGGATCGGACGCGGAATTGGCGTCGTGGGGGTTTCGCCGAGAGGGTGGTAATTATAGAATTACCACCGCTTGGGCTCACGTCCGCTCGTGGGGCCGCCCGGGCACGCGTGACTTTCGTGCGATCGCAAGAGACAAGAAAGAGGAGAAAGACGTCATGAACAAGAAGACCATTGCTTCGGCACTCCTGGTCGCCGGCCTCGCCGGCGCGGCGCAGGCGCAGCTCATCGCGGCGGACAGCTACAACACGTCCGACTACGCCGCGGGCGGGCTCAACGGGCAGAATCCCAACATCAACCCGGGCTGGACCGGCGCGGGCAGCGCGGCGTGGTCGGTCGGGTCCGCGAACCTGCAGGCGGACTCCATCTCCCTGACCAACGGCGCGACCGCGTACGACGACGCGTCGGACGGCAAGGGCAAGTACATCGCCAGCTCGACGGACTTTTACCGCGCGGGTCACCATCGCGTGGACACTTACACGCACCAGGACACGTACTACATGAGCTTCTTCGTGAACTCGGGCGGCGTGTTCAACAACACGTCGGGCCGCGAGCACGCGGTCGTCGGCTTCACCAACTTCTTCAACGAGGGCGCGTTCGAGAACTCGAACACCGACAACGTCTTCGGGCTCTTCGCCGGGTTCCGCGGCGAAGCGGCCGGCGCGGCGGCGGACTCCAAGGACCTCATCCTCCGCGCCCGCGGCGCCACGGGAGACCTCGAGGATACCGTGCTGATCGCGGACGTCGCGGACAACACGACGTACCACGTCATCTACAAGCTCGTCGTCAACGCCTCGGGCGGCACCGACCAGGTGGACTATTGGGTCAACCCGGCGGACCTGTCGAACGAAGGCTCCCTGACGTCGTCGGCCGCGGCGAGCGGTTCGGTCGGCACCTTCTCGATGGACACCAACACGCGGATCGACCGCTCGTTCGTCGTCACGAACAACTGGTCGGCCTCGTACTTCTGGGATGAGACCCGCTTCGGGTACGACCTCGACTCTGTGACGGGCGTGCCCGCGCCGGGCGCGATCGCGATGCTCGGGCTGGGCGGTCTCGCGGCGACGCGTCGCCGTCGGTGATCTGATGTGATTCCCCCGCGCCGGCGTCGAGAGCCGCCGGCGTGGCTTATGCCAGGATTGGAAGGACTCGATCCGGTCGCGGCCAAGCCGGGGACCCCGCTGTATCAGGCCGTGCGTGACAGCGTGCACGACCTGATCGAGCAGGGGCGTCTGGCGCCGGGCGATCGGCTCCCGAGCACAAAGGTGTTGAGTCAGCAGCTGGAGGTCTCCCTCGTCACGGTGCACCGCGCGCTCAATGAGCTTGTCGCGAGCGGCGTGCTGCGGCGCGGGCAGGGGCGCGGCACGTTCGTGCACGAGGACTTCGCCAAGCCCGAGCACATCGCGGGCGACCTCCGATTCGGGCTGGTGTTCCAGAAAGAATCCACGCTCGCGGATCCCTATCACGGGCGCGTGCTCCAGGGGGTGCGCGACACCGCCGCCGAGCTTGGGATCGATCTTGTCCTGCTGCGCTACGGCGAGGACTGGCGCAAGGAGTGTTCCGGGTTCCTGTATGTCAACCCGTTCCCCGAGCAGCTGGAGCGCCGGCCCCAGTTTGGGGGCGGGGCGACGTCGAAGAAGAAGGCCCGCGACCGGGCGCCGGTCGTCGCGATCGGCGCGGGCACGCGCGACGACCGCTCCGTGGTCGGGGTCGATACCGACAACGTCGGGATGATGGCCGACGCCGTCGCGTTGCTCGCCAGGCACGGGCACGAGCGGATCGGGTATGTCGGCGATCAGTCGCCCGCGAGCAACTCGATCGACCGCGAGCGGGGGTTCCGCGCGGGGTGCGCATCGTGCGATCTTGAACTGGACGAGTCGCTGATCCTGCTGACGCGGGGCTGGACGCTCGAGGAATCCGGCACGCAGCGGCTGACGGAGATGCTCGCGCGGCCGGACCGCCCGACGGCGGTGGTCGCGGGCGGGTACTACCTGGCGCTGGACGTCTATACCGCGGCGAAGAAGGCGGGTCTGCGGATCCCGGAGGACCTGTCGGTCACGGGCGTGGACGACCCGCCGAGCGCGGCGCACCTCTCGCCGCCGATGACGACCTTCGCCCAACCGCTCGAGGAGCTCGGGCGCGACGCGGTGAAGGTGCTGTCGGACTGGGTGAGAGATCCGGAGGGATTGAACGTTCCAAGGCCCAGGCGGGCCGCGCTTCGGGAGCGCGAGTCGGTCGGGCCGGTGCCGCGCGAGATCAGGCGCGGCGGGGGTGCATCATGAAGGAGCGAACGTCCTCGAGTCATGCCTTTACGCTGATCGAGCTGCTCGTGGTGATCGCGATCATCGCGCTGCTCATCGGGATCCTGCTCCCGGCGCTGGGCCGCGCGCGTAACACCGCGCGGGAGGTCGTCTGCGCGACGAACCTCCGCACGCTCGGGCAGGCGATGGTCATGTACGCCAACGACTACAAGGACCGTTACCCACCCAACGAGGTGGGCGTCAGCGGCGGCGACCGCGCGGACAGCTGGTACGACGTGGACATCATCGGTGAGTACATCCCGAACTTCGGCGGCAACGAGAACTTCGACGACACGTCGCTCGCCCAGGACACCGTCGGCGGTGAGGTCTTCACATGCCCGGAGCACCCGGACGCGGGCCGGTCGTACACGATGAACTACTGGGCGTCGTCGAGCTCGCCCGAATCATCCCGGGGCAAGCCCTGGAACGCGCAGGTCGATTTCTCGACCAAGCACATGCTGATCGGTGAGGCGTGGGGGCAGCAGAAGGGCCTGACCGCGGCGCGTGAGATGCGGTACTTCACGCTCTCGACGATGGGCTCGCAGGGGCTGCCGGGCGAGCGGTTCGGCGGCGCCAACGGCGTGAACGACTTCCCCGGCGACGCCTGGCCCTCGCGCGGGCAGACCGGCGCTCCCGAGATGGAGAGCGTTGGGCTGCCGGACAGCTACATCCCGTACTACCGCCACCCGCCGCGCCGGGCCGAGACGTACGAGCTGCGCGGGCGGGCGAACATGGTGTTCGCCGACGGGCACGCGAAGGGGTGGGAAGCGAACGCACTGTTCGTTGACGATGAGCGCGGGCGGAGCACGTTTGAGGTGCTCTGGTCGCCGGCCGACTACGACCTCGAAGACGACGCGGACGACGACGGGTGAGCGGATCGGGCGGGCTCACGAGGCGCCGGTTCCTCGAGACCGCGGTGAGCGGGTCGGCGGCGTTGGCGCTGGCCGGGTGCGCGCGGCCGTCGCGCTCGGGTCGGGTCGTGGAGTTCTGGACGATCTCGCTCCGCCCGACGTTCACGGCGTACATCCTCGGGCGCGTCGCCGCGTTCGAGGCGGATCACCCGGGCGTGACGGTTCGGTGGGTGGATGTGCCGTTCGAGGCGATCGAGCGGAAGCTGCTCGCCGCCGCCGCCGCCGGACGCGCGCCGGACGTGGTCAACCTGTCGGACATGATGTTCGCGCGGTTCGCCGCAGCAGGGGCGTTCGCGGACGTCGGGGCGCTCGTGCCGGGTGATCCCGCGGGTCGGTATCACGCCGGGGCGCTCGACGTCGGGCGGCTGGGCGGCGCGCTGCTGGCGCTCCCGTGGTACCTGACGACGCAGGCGCTGATCGTCAACCGCGGGCTGCTCGCCGAAGGGGGGGACGCGACCGGCACGCTCGCCGGCGATTGGCGCGGGCTCATGGCGCAGGCGAACCCGTACCAGCGCGAGACGGGAAGCACCCTGTTCACGCAGCCGATCGGGACGGACTCGCAGCTCCCGATGATGCTGCTGGCCGAGGGGCTGGCGCCGTTCCGTGTCGCGGATGGCGGCGAGCTGCGCGCGGACCTGACGCGGTCGGGCATCGTCGAGTATCTTCGAGCCTGGGCCGAGTTGTACCGCGAGGGCGCCCTGCCGCGTGAGGCGGCGACGCGCGGATTCGAGCACCTGATCGACGTGTACCAGAACGAGCGCGTGGCGCTGGTGAACACGGGGGCGAACTTCCTTGGTCGCGTGCGCGACGTCTCGCGGCGCGTGTACGACGCGACGGAGGTGTTCCCGCCCGTGACCGGGGCGCTGGGGCGTGCGCACATCGCGGTGATGCCGGTGTGCGTGAGCGCGCGAGCGCGCGATCCGGGGCTCGCCGCAGAATGGGCGTGGTTCCTGACGTCGCCCGAGTCTCAGCTCGAGTTCTGCCGGCTGGCGCCGATCCTGCCGAGCACGCCCGGGTCGCTCGATGACCCATTCTTCCGAGGGCCGACGAGCGCGGAGTCCGAAGCGGGCGATGCCCTGATCGGCCGGGCGCGGGCGACGGTCGCCCGGACGCTGTCGTCGGCGGTCGCGTTCACGCCCGCGATCGAGGCGTGGCCTGCGATGCGACGCGACTTCAACGAGGGCATCAAGGCCTCGCTGCTGGGCGACGCGCCGATCGAGCAAACGCTCGCGGGCATCGAGTCCCGATGGGACGAACGGCTGGTTGAGATGAACGCGCGGCGCGCCGCGTCCGGCGCGGCCCCCGCGACGCCCGACGCCATCCCGGCGCCCGCGCGGACCAACCTCGCACGGGAAGCCGCGTCATGAGCGCTCGGGCGGCCAGGAACCTGCTCGTGCCCTACGCCTTCGTGCTCCCCGCCATGGCGGTGCTGGGTGTGTTCATCGTCGGCTCGTTTGTGCAGGTGATCGTCTACTCGCTCGGCGTCTTCAACCCCTTCGAGCAGTCGTACGAGTTCACGGGCCTCGCGAACTACATTCGATTGTGGGAGGACGACCGGTTCTGGTGGTGCCTTGCCAACAGCGGGCTGTACCTGCTCGTCACGCCCGTGCTGATCGTGCTGAGTCTGTCGTGCGCGATCGTGATCGATGCGCGGGTGCGCGGGCACGCGGCGCTTCGGCTGCTGTTCTTCCTGCCCGTCGTCACGCCGACGATCGTCGCCGCGGTGGGGTGGCGAATCCTCTTCAACGAAGAGTCGGGGCTGCTGAGCGCGCTCGCCGAGCCGGTGGTGGGCGTGCTCAACGCGACCCTGGATCCGCAGACACCGTGGGCGACGCCCGCGTGGCTCACCGAGCGCCCGTGGACGCTGATCGCGCCGATGGTGGTGACGACCTGGAAGGGGTTCGGGTTCTACATGATGATCTTCCTCGCGGGGCTGCTCAACGTGCCGCGCGAGCTGCGCGAGGCGGCGGCGCTGGACGGCGCCGGGCGGTGGGGCGTGTTCCGCAACGTGGTGCTCCCGGGCATCTGGCCGATCATGACGCTCGTGATCGTGATCAGCTCGATCTCGGCGCTCAAAGTCTTCGACGAGATCTTCGTCACCGTGCGCGGCGTGCCCCTCGAGCACCAGACCGCGGTGCCCTACGTCTACGAGACCGCGTTCGGGGACGGCAATTTCGGCATCGCCTCCGCCGCGGGCGTTGTGCTGTTCGCGGTGCTGCTCGTCTTCAGCCTCATCAACCTGCGGCTGACGAGGAGCAAGCCATGAGCGGGCAAGCGTGGGAGCGGCGGCCGCGATGGATGAGCGCGGCGCTGTATGTCAGCGCGGGGCTGCTCGCAGCGCTGGCGGTCGGGCCCGGCCTGTGGCTCGTGCTCGGGGCGCTCCAGCCCGCCGGCCACGCCGTCGGCATGCCGCTCGACCAGGTGATCAACGACGACACCGGCGCCCTCACCCAGCCCGCAACCTGGTTCACCGGCGACAACTTCGCGCGGGCCTGGAAGGACGGCGGGCTCGCGCGCCCGATCATGAACAGCATCATCGCCACGCTCGCCCGCGCCGGGCTGTGCGTGCTGCTCGCGGCGCTGGCGGCCTACCCCCTGGCCCGGATGGACTTTCCGGGCCGGAAAGTCCTGTTCATGGTCGTGCTCGCCACCATGATGGTGCCCGAGCAGGTGATCGTGATCCCGATGTTCCGCATCACCGCGGGGCTGGGCATGTACGACTCGCTGCTGGGCGTCGTCATGCCGTTCAGCGTGTCGGCGTTCGGGATCTACCTGTGCCGGCAGGCGTTCGCGCAGGTGCCCGACTCACTGGAGGAAGCGGCGGTGATCGACGGCGCCTCCAGCCTGCGCATCTGGTGGAGCGTGATGCTGCCCCTGACGCGCCCCACGCTTGCGACGCTCGCGCTCTTCAGCGTGATCTTCGCCTGGAGCGATCTGCTCTGGCCGCTCGTCATCCTGCAATCGCCCGAGCAGTACACGCTCCCCGTCGCGATCAACGGATTGCTGGGCACGTTCTCGACGAACCCGCGGGTGGCGTACGCCGCGTCGGTGCTCGCGCTCGTGCCGATCGTTGTGGTCTTCCTCGCGGTGCAGCGGTTCATGTCGCCGAATATGTTCGCGGGCTCGGTGAAGGGGTGATCGTTGGCGAGTCCTGATGCCAACCCGACGGAGATCGCGACGGACGTGCTCGTCGTCGGCGGCGGGTGCGGCGGCGTTGCCGCAGCGATCGCGCTGCGACGCGCGGGTGTCCGCTGCGTGCTGACAGAACCCACCGCGATGCTCGGTGGGCAGCTCACCAGCCAGGGCGTGCCGCCCGATGAGAATCCCTGGGTCGAGGGGGGCGGGCCCGGGGCGCCGCCGGGCTTTGTCGGCTGCAACGCGAGCTACGCCGACTTCCGGGCGCGAATACGAGCGTGGTACCGCACACGCGAGGCACTGACGGACGCCGCCCGCGGCGACGACCGCCTCAACCCCGGCGGCGGATGGGTCAGCCGGCTCTGCTTCGAGCCCCGCATCGGCCACGCGATTCTCACAAGGATGCTCGACGAGGCCGACGACGGCCGCGACGGTCTGGTCGTGCTCCACCGCGCCGCGCCCGTCGGCGCCGAGACGGACCGGGACGCCGTCAAGTCCGTGCAGTTCGATACGCCCGGGGGCGCGGTCTTCGTCCGCGCCCGGTTCGTGCTCGACGCCACCGAGACAGGCGACCTGCTCGACATCGCCGGCGTGGAGCACGCGATCGGCGCCGAGGCCCAGTCCGTGTTCGGCGAGTTGCACGCGCGCGACGACCTGCCCGCCGGCGTCGAGTCCGACCCGCTCGATCAGCAGGCGATCACGTGGTGCTTCGCCGTCGAGCACCGCCCGGGCGAGCACCACACGATCGACCGGCCCGCGTCGTTCGATCGCTGGTCGTCATACGTGCCCGAGATGACGCCCTGCTGGCCCGGGCGGCTGTTCGACTGGACCGTCCCGAGCCACAACGAGGCGGGCCGTGTGCACCTGCCGCTCGTGCCCTGGCCCGACGAGCCGGCGCCGGGCGAGCTCGAGTTGTGGCGTTACCGCCGAATCGTGAACGCGTCGATCCATGCCGACGCGCGGGCCGATGTGTCGCTGTTCAACGTCGTCCAAATGGACTTCTGGGGTGCACCGCTGCTGGGCGTGGACGGGGTGTCCCGGGCGGCCGCCGAGCTCGCGGCGAAAGAACAGGCCGCCTGCTTCCTCTACTGGATGCAGACCCAGGCACCCCGGCACGACGACGGGCACGGGTATCCCGGGCTGATGCTCCGCGGCGATGTGCTGGGCAGCCAGGACGGGTTCGCCCTCGCGCCGTACATCCGCGAGCCCCGCCGGCTGCGGGCGATGCAAACACTCACGGAGGCGCACGTCGGGACCAGGCAGCGCGCCGAGGGCGGCTACCCGAACCAGGACGCCACCGAGTTCGGCGCGGGCGAGCCGTTCCCCAACGCCGTCGCCATCGGCCACTACCCGATCGACCTGCACCCATCGACTTCAGGTCGCAACAGCGTGTACGTGCCCGCGTGCCCGTTCCGCGTGCCGCTCGGGGCGCTCGTCCCGGTTCGCGTGCGGAACGTCGTCGCGGCCGGCAAGTGCCTGGGCGTCAGCCACGTCGCGAACGGGAGCACGCGGCTGCACCCGGTCGAGTGGGCGATCGGGGAGGCCGCGGGCGCGCTCGCCGCGCTGTGCGTGCACGACGACACAGCGCCGGCTCGCGTCTTTGAGAGCGCCGACCTGACCGACGCCCTGCAGCGGCGCCTCCGCGATGCGGGCGTTCCCCTCGCCTGGCCCTGGGAGCGCGATGACTGAAACGCCGCCCAGCACGATTCGCCCGAAGACCCGCGTCGCGTCCGGCGGGTTCGCGTACGACGCCGGCGCGCTGACGTGCCAGGGCTTGAGCGTGCGAGACGTCGTCGAGGGCACGGGGTCGCCGTGCTATGTCTACGACGCCGAGGGCATCCGCGAGCGGCTCGGGGAGATCCGCTCGGCGTTGTCGCCGGTGCGCGCCGAGGTCTGCTTCGCGGTCAAGGCATGCCCGAACCTCGGCGTGCTCCGAACCCTCGTCGAGGGCGGGTCGGGGATGGACGTGGTGACCGTCGGCGAGCTGGAGCGCGCGTGGCTCGCGGGCGTCCCCATGCCCAAGGTCACCTTCGCGGGCGTTGCCAAGGGCGAGCACGAGATCCGCGCCGCCCTCGACGGATCCCACAGCCCCCTCGCGGGCGAGCCCGCGCGCTCGCTGTGCGGGCGCGACCCGGCGACCCGGGGCCCCATCGGGCTCTTCAACTGCGAGTCAGCCGAAGAGCTCGAGACCATCGCGCGCGTCGCGCGCGAGGTCGGGGTGGAGGCGCCCGTCGCCATCCGCGTGAACCCGGGCGTGACCGCCGGCGCGAACAACAAAGTCCGGGTCGGCGCGACAGGCAGCAAGTTCGGCGTCACGCCCGCCGAGGCGCTCGACCTCGCCGAGCGGGCCCGCGGTCTCTCGGGCGTGCGCTTCCGCGGGCTCCATCTTCACCTCGGCTCGCAGATCGACTCGATGGAGTGCTTCGACGAAGCGTTCGATGTCATCGCGCGTCTCATGGACGCGATCGAGGCCCGTGGCATCCCGGTCGAGGTCTTCGACGCCGGCGGCGGGATCGCCGTGTCCTACCTGGGTGAACCCGCGCCGACCGACGCCGACTGGTGTGCGTCGCTTCGCCGCGCCTTCGGCCGCCGCGTGCGCGACGGCATGAAGCTCATCGTCGAGCCCGGCCGGGAGATCGTCGCGCAGGCCGGCGTGCTGGTCACGCGGGTCCGGCGCGTCAAGCGATCGGGTGGGCGGGTGATCGTCGTCTGCGACGCCGGGCTGAACGCGCTGGTCCGGCCCGCGATGTACGGCGCGCAGCACATGATCTGGCCCGTCAACGCGCCGATATCGCTCGATCCGATCGCTCCGCCCGACAGCGACGCGGGTCTGGAGCGCGTCGATGTCGTCGGCCCGGTCTGCGAGTCGAGCGACATCTTTGCCCGCGACTGGGCGATGCCGCCAGTGCGCGAGGGCGACCTGCTGGCCGTGTTCACCGCCGGCGCGTACGGCATGTCGATGGCGATGACCTTCAACGACCTGCCCCTGCCCGCCGAAATCCTGATCGATGAGGGGCGGGCGACGGTCGTGCGGGCGCATCAGACGTTCGCCGATCTCATGGCGCCCACGGCACACGCGCTGCGAGCAATGGACGAGGCGCCTCAACAGGCGGGACCACGATGACCGAGCAGACCGAACGGAAGCGACTGGACTCGCTCGATGCGTTCCGCGGGTTCGTCATCGTGTCGATGCTGCTCGTGAACGCGACATGGGGCGAAGACCAGTGGGGCACGGGCGTCGTGCGCTCGCTGGCGATGCAGCTGGCCCACGTCCCCTGGAACGACCCGACGCAGGGCGCCACCTTCACGGACCTGGTCTTCCCCTGGTTCCTCTTCATCATGGGAGCGGCCGTCCCGCTGTCGATGCGATCCGGGCGTGGGCGGGGGATCCCGCCGGCGCGGCGCATCCTCGTCGCGGCACGGCGCGCGGTCGTCATCTACCTCTTCGGCGTGCTGCTCACCCACGCGACGTCGTGGCTCGATCGGCCGGCGAGTTGGACCGATTTGCTGAGCTGGAACATCCTCCAGCTCATCGGTGCCGCGTACTTCGTGTCGGTCCTCGTCGGGATGCTGCCGCGCAAGGCCTGGTGGGCGTTCGTCATCGGGGTGCTGATCGCCAAGTGGGCGCTCATGCTGGGCATCCCCGCCGACTGGGCCCGCGGCGTGCTCGAGAATGGGCCGGTCCCCCTCGCCCCGCGCGGCGACGGCGCGCCGACCGGCTTCGGGACGTTCACCCACTTCGACGACGTCAAGCGGTTGCTGAACCGCGAGCATCTCTCGGGGGCCGAGACGCCCTGGGCCCGGTACCTCGTCGGCTGGCTCGGCATGGCGCAGCAGTGGCTGCCCGCCGCCGCGATCGCCATGGCGGGCGCACTCGCGGTGGACACGCTGACAGATCATGCCCGCGCCGCGCGAGCGCGGGCCGCGCGGGTCGCGGCGCTCGGCGCCGGCGCGATCGTCATCGCGTTCATCCTCAGCGCCGGCTACGACGCCTCGGGCGGCGGGCTCCTCGGACCGCTGACCGTGCCCATGAGCAAGTGGTTCTTCAGCCCCGCCTATTGCCTGATGGCGAGCGGGACCGCCGCCCTCCTCCTCGCGGCGTCGTTCTGGGTCATCGACGTGCGCGGGCTCTCTTGGGTCGCCAGACCTTGGCGGACCTTCGGCGTCAATGCGCTCGCCCTCTACATCGGCGCCGAGATGTCCTACAAGCTCGCGTTCAGCCGCTGGAAGCTCGAACTCCCGAGTGGGTCCGGCAACACGCTGCCCGGAGCCGTCAACGCGTGGGTGGCGCATTGGCTGGGCGGACTGCCCGGGTCGGCCGTCATCAGCGGGCTCGCCTTCGCGGTCTTGTGGATCGCGTTGTGGTGGCTCGTCTGCGCGTGGCTGGATCGCAACCGGATCTACTTCCGCGTCTGACCCGCTTCCAGCGCTCGCCGGAGGCTGCCCGCGTGTTCTTCAAGCAATCGCTCGGCGTCTGCAAGACCAACGCCCCGCCGGTCCATGATCACCGCGGGCTTGACGCGCCCCCCGGCGCGCTCAAGCAGGTCGAACGCATCCTCACGACCCAGTCCGGTCAGCATCGTAATCACCCGTGCCGCCCGGTCGCGGAGCTTATCGTTGGTCGCGCTCACATCGACCATCAGCCCCTCGTACACCTTCTCGAGCCGGACCATCAGCCCGGTCGAGATCATGTTCAGCACGAGCTTCGTCGCCGTCCCCGCCTTGAGCCTCGTCGAACCGGCAACCACCTCCGGACCGGTTCGAGGGTTCACCACAAAGTCCGGCCGCGGGTCATCCGGTGTGATCCCGCAGGTGATCAGCGCCGTGCGCGCGCCCGCCGCCGCGCCAAGGCGCACGGCGCCCAGCGCGTACGGCGTCGTCCCACCCGCGGTAATCCCGATCACCGTGTCGAGCGGTCCGACCCCCAACGCGTCCAACTCAGGCCCGACGCCGTCGGGATCATCCTCGAGCGATTCGCTCGATTGCCGCAGCGCCGCGTCGCCGCCCGCGATGATCCCAATAACGCGATCCGGCGGCACGAGGAAGGTCGGGGGGCACTCCGACGCGTCCAGCACACCGAGCCGCCCGGACGTTCCGGCGCCGACGTAGATGACCCGCCCGCCGCGCGCAAAGCGTTCGGCGATGTCGTCCACCAGGGCCGCGATCGTGTCGAGCTCGCGCCCGACCGCCTGGACCGCCTGCCGATCCGCGGCGGCCATGTGATCAAGGAACGCGCGCGTTGTCGCGGCGTTGCCCGTCTCCGGGTGCCTCGCCTCTGTCGGGACGGCGGCACGATCGGGTGGGAGCCGCTCGCTCATCGCGCCCCCCGGATCCATACGCCCTCGCTCACCACGGGTCTCACCCGCCCCGTCACGCGCGGCAGCGTGATGCCCACGCGGTCGCGCGCGAGCGACCCGAGCACCGCCATCGCGATGGCCTCTCGATACGACGCCGGGATGCCGAGGTCATCGGTCCGCCGCACGGGGGACTCGGATTGATCTTGAATCGCGCGGACCACCGCGGCATTCTTGGCGCCGCCACCGGCGAGCAGCACCTCCGCCCCCGGCGCGTGCCGCGCGAGCTGTCGGGCGATCGCCCCGCCGACCCCCGCGGCGGCGGTCGCCAGCAGGTCATCCGCGGCGAGAAGCGCGGCGTGCCGATCAACCCACGCCGCCGCCTCGTCGCCGGACCCCAGCGACCGCCCCGAGCCCGCCTGGCGTTCGAGCTCCGACATCAGGTCGTCCGTCGCGCGAGCGTCGGGCGTTCCGGACATCGCCCGCCCCCCCTCAACGTCATACGCCTCGCCCAGGGCGCGCCGCGCGGCGCGATCAAGCACCTGGTTGCACGCGCACACATCGCCCGCGCGCACGTCCTCGACCGACCCGCCCGCGCGCAGATACGTCGCGTTGCAAAACCCGCCGAGGTTCACGATCGCTCGGTCTTGCTGCGCGTCACGGAAGAGCACCCAGTCCGCGATCGGCGTGATCGGCGCCCCCTGTCCGCCGGCGGCGAGGTCCGCGCCCCGAAGATCGCACACCACGTCGCATCCAAACGCGAGCGCGATCGGCCACGGATTGATCAGCTGGACCGAATTCGGCGGCGCGTGGTGAAGCGTCTGCCCGTGCACCGCACACAGATCGAGCGACGCCCCCACCCCGGCGTCCGACAGCGCCGCCGCGATCGTGTCGGCGTACAGAGCACCGATCGCACCCGACAGCTCGGCCCACGCGGACGCGCCGCACGGATCGCCCTCTGAGACCGCCCGCAGCCGGCGCGCGAGATCGCCCAGCGGGACGCTGGCGAACCCGATCGGCGTCACCCGCACCTCAAGCCCGTTCCCCTCGGCGCGGACCACAGCAACGTCCACCCCGTCCAAGCTCGTGCCGGACATGCACCCCGCGATCAGCTGGGATCGGGGCTTGCTCATCCGTCCCGGCTCGGCCGCACGCGCAGCGCGAGAAACATCGGGATCTCGCGCCGCGCGGCGTTCTCCGCCTCGGCGCGCGGACCCGACTCAGACTCCCGGTTCGACGACCACTCCTCGAGCCCGTCAACCACGAGACCGGCGGCGCTCGCGGCGCGCACCAGCGCCCCGATCGGGCGGTGGTGCGACGTGGTCGTGATCGGCTCGGCGCCGCTCGCAACCTCGCCCGGGTTCATCACGATCGGCGCGCCGAACGGCGTGTTGTACCGCTCGATCATGCGCCGCTGCACGGTCTTTCCCTCGCGATCGCTCCACGCCCAGCCGGATGCCTTGGGCACCCGGAACGCCGGGTGCATGACGACGAACACCGCACGCCCGTCGGGCTTGAGCAGCGCCCGGACACGTTCGAACACGGGCTCGATCGGGTCGATGTTCATGAGGGCGAGCACGCACACCGCCGCGTCGAAGGACGCGGCGTCGAGCCCGGCCAGCTCGCGGGCGTCGCCTTGCATGAACGTCAGACGCTCGGGCGCGTGCTCGCGGGCGCGCTCGATGAGCGCGGGCGAGGCGTCCACGCCCGTGACGTCGGCCCCGGACCGAGCGAGCAGCGCCGCCAGCTCGCCCTGCCCGCACGCGATGTCGAGCACGCGCTCGCCGGGCTTGAGATCGAGCATCCGCTGCACGCCCGGGTGGACGACCTCGTCGTGGTGGTCCGAGCGTCGGTTCTCGATCAGATCGTCGTACCACTCGGCGACGTGGTCCCACCCGGCGTCCGCGCTGTCCTTGGGGCCGCTCTCGGGCGGCGCTGGCTGGCGCGCGTGCTTCGGTGCATCGAGACCGAGGGCCGTCCAGAACTCCGCGGGCGTCGGGCTCACGAACCGGAACGTGCGCGGCACGCCCCGGTGCTCGCGGGGATCATCGCACACAAGCTCGGCGAGGTGCAAGCCAAGACGCCCCAGATCGTCGCGCTCGGCGTTGAAGATCTTGTCGCCCACAATGGGCAGCCCCGCTTCGGCGAGCTGCGCGCGGACCTGCCCGGGCACGTCCGTCTCGCCGCGAATCCGGAGCAGCGCCATCCCGTTGCCCGACGCGACGACGCGGTAATGGAGGACCGCCCGCGCCGCGGACTCGTTGCCGAGCTCTTCGCTGGGCACGGGCTCCATCACGCCGCGCGACGACACGTGGAGGCGCGAGACGAGCGTGCCCGACTCCGCGGGCGGCTCGCCGACGACGACGGCCATCCAGTTCCGCGCGCCCCGGTGCAGCGCGATCTCGAACGAGGAGGCCTCGCGCGGCGACGCGGCGAGGATCACCGCGCCGGACGCTTCCTTATCGAGCTGGTTCGCCGGCGTGGGGGTTGCGCGCGTGTTCATGGCGCGTGCCACCAGCTTCACGACCGTCTGCCCCGACTTGGACTTGGGCCCGGCGACGAGCAGCCCGGGCGTCTTGTCGATCACGACGATCGACCGGTCTTTGTGCATCGGCGGGATCTCGTCGGGCCAGGGCGGCGGGCGTCGCGGGCCGCGCGGAGGGGGCCCGCCGTGCTGGTCGCGCCGAGGACCACCGCGTGAATCGTGAGGCGGGCCGCCCCGTCCACCCCGGAACGGGCCGCGCGGGTTGTCACGTCGTGGGCCGCCGCCCCGGGTCTGATCACGCATCGGTGCTTCCTTCTCGCGTCGCCGCGCGGGCCCGCTCGATCCGCTCGAGCAGCCATGCCGCGAACGCGTCCTTGGTCATCCGCCCGGGCGTGGGCTCGCTCGCCTCGAACCCGCTGCAGGGGGCGCCAACGAGTGTTGCCTCGATGTCGTCCGAGTCCATCGTCTCGAGCGGATTCGCGACGATCGCGTGAACGCCCTTGCGTTCGAGTTTGGCTCGGGCGGACGCGAGCATCGACTCCGCGGGCTCGAGCGCGAACCCCACGAGCAACTGGTCCGGCCGCGCTCTCGCGGACGCCTCAGCGAGCAGGTCGGGCGTCGGCTCGAGCTTCAAAACCAGCTCTCCTGGGGTTCGGCGGAGCTTCGTGCCGGTGACCGGCTCCGCCGGGCGGTAGTCCGCGACGGCCGCCGCCATCACGAGCACGTCGCACCACGCCAAGTGCTCTGCGAGCCGTTCGCGGAGCGACGCCGTCGTTGTAAAGAGGATGGTCTCGACGCCCGCCGATGCCGGGCGGAGCGCCGTCGGACCGAGTAAAACGCGAACATCCCAGCCCTGGCTGGCGGCGTGGTCCGCCAGCGCACACCCGAGGCGGCCGGAAGACCGGTTCACGATCGCGCGCACGGCATCGATGGGCTCGTGCGTCGGGCCGGCGGTGATGAGGAGTCTGGCTCGGGTCGTCACGTCGCGCTCGCGGGAGGGATGCCCGGCGCGGGGCAACCGCGGCGGGGTCATGATCGTATGGGGGGGCGTTCCAGAAGGTCGTGGGTGTTCGCCGTATAGTCCCTCCCCCGATCAGCCCCCGGAGCCCGTGGGCGGGGGTCGTTGACCACGCCGCGGGCGGGTCGGACGCCCAGGACGAGCGAGAGCCGACCCGACCGCGGTCGCACGAAAAGGTCGAACGAGCAGCATGGCACGATCGCGCAAGAAGCTGGGTCAGATCCTCGTGGGCAACGGTGTGATCAACGCCGCCCAGGCGGACCAGGCGGCCAAGGCGGCGAAGAAATCGGGCAAGCGGACGGGCGAGGCCCTCGTCGAGCTCGGGTTCGCCAAGGAAGCCGAGGTCGCCAAGGCGCTCGCCGAGCAGTTCGGCATGCAGTTCGTCGATCTCGCCGCGAGCGGGATGGCCGACCAGATCGACAAGTCCCAGCTCGACGACAGCATCATCAAGAAGTTCCTCGTCCTCCCGCTGGGCAAGCAGAACGGGAAGATGCGCCTCATCGTCCACGACCCGATGGACCTGGAACTGCTCGACAACCTCCGGTTCCGCCTGAACATGGACATCGAGCCGCACCTCGCGACGCGCTCGCAGATCCGAGCATTCATCGACGGCTCGCTCGGCGGGGGCAAGAAGGAAGACAAGCAGGTCGCGCCGGACGAATCCCTCGTCACCGACTCGATCGACCGGACGATCGACCGCTCGGTCGACCGCTCGATGGACAAGTCGATCGACGTGTCGAGCGAGGACTCACCCGTCGTGCGCCTGTGCGACCGCATCCTGCGCGAGGCCGTGCGGATGCGCACGAGCGACATTCACATCGAGCCGATGGGCGACCGGGTGCGTCTGCGCTACCGGATCGACGGCGTCTGCATCGAGCGCGACAACCTGCCCAAGCGCATGCAGAACGCGGTGCTCTCCCGCTTCAAGCTGATGGCGGGGATGAACATCGCCGAGAAGCGCGTCCCGCAGGACGGGCGCATCAAGATCGTTGTCGGCACCGAGGAGAGCGGCGTCTCGGGTCAGGGCGACGCCGAGGAAGTGCAGATCGACTTCCGTGTCAGCGCCTGCCCGGCGTACCACGGCGAGAGCGTCGTCCTTCGTATCCTGCGCCCCGACGCCGTGCGCATCGGACTGGTGAACCTCGGGTTCGAGCCCGACAACCTGGAGATCTTCAACAAGATCATCCGCCGGCCCAACGGCATCTTCCTCGTCACCGGGCCGACGGGCTCGGGCAAGACGACGACGCTGTACTCCGCGCTCGATGTGCTGAACCGACCGGACCGCAAGATCATCACGGCCGAGGACCCGGTCGAATACAACTTCGAGGGCATCAACCAGTGCCAGGTACGCGAGGACATCGGGCTGACGTTCCCGGCGATCCTCCGCTCGATGCTGCGTCAAGCGCCGAACATCATCCTGGTCGGTGAAATCCGCGACCGCGAGGTGGGCGAGATCGCGATCCAGGCGGCGCTGACGGGCCACCTTGTGTTCTCGACCCTTCACACGAACGATGCCCCCAGCGCGATCACGCGCCTCGTGGATATGGGCATCAAGCCCTTCCTCGTCGCGTCGTCGATCCAGGCGGTGATGGCCCAGCGGCTCATCCGCGTGCTCTACGACGGGTCCAAGCAACTCGCCGAGAAGGGCGAGCTGGACCACAAGTACCTGAACCTGATCGGGCTGACCGAGGAGGAGGCGCTCGGGAAGGTCTACAAGGCGGTGCCGTGCGACGCGGCACCGGGCGGGTACAAAGGCCGCAAGGGCATCTTCGAGATGATGCAGATGAACGCGGAGATCCGCGACCTCGCGTTCAAGCTCGCGCCGGCCGAGCGGATCCGCAAGGCCGCGGAGGCGGCGGGCATGCGCCCGCTCGTGTTCGACGGGCGGCGGAAGGTGCTCGGCGGCGTGACAACGCCCGACGAGATCGCCCGCGTGAGCCAGGTCGCCGAGGGACACTGATTGAGACGCCCGCGCGCGGGCTCGGAGGATTGACGCGATGTCCACCATGCAGATCGACCGCCTGCTCGACACGGTCGTCAAGAGCGGCGCAAGCGACCTTCACCTCACCACCAAGCGCCAGCCCACCGTGCGCCTGCACGGCGGGCTCCGCAACCTCCAGACCAAGGTCCTCGATTCCGACGACATGGTCGGCCTGATGAAGTCCATCACGCCCGAACGCAACCAGCAGGAACTCCAGGAAGAGGGCGGCACCGACTTCGGCTTCGCCTACGGCGAGGCGGCCCGCTTCCGCGTCTCCGTCTTCCGCCAGCGCGGCGATATCGCGATCGTCCTCCGGCAGATCCCCAACCGCCTGCTCACCTTCGAACAGATCGGCCTGCCCGACATGACCAAGGATCTCATCCGACGCCCGCGTGGGATGTTCCTCGTCACCGGCCCGACCGGCTCGGGCAAGACGACGTCGCTCGCGACGATGATCGACTACGTCAACCAGAACTACGACCGGCACATCGTGACGATGGAAGACCCCATCGAGTACTACCACCAGCACAAGAAGTCGATCGTCAACCAGCGTGAAGTGGGCAACGACGTGCCCAGCTTCGCCGAGGCCCTCCGCCGCGCCCTGCGGCAGGACCCCGACGTGATCCTCGTCGGCGAGATGCGTGACCTCGAGACGATCGAGGCGGCAGTCCGGGCCGCCGAGACGGGCCACTTGGTCTTCGGCACCCTCCACACCACGGGCGCCGCCAAGACCATCGACCGCCTCGTGGACGCCTTCCCGGTGACCCAGCAGAACCAGATCCGCGTCCAGCTCTCAACCGCCCTGATCGGGGTGCTCTCCCAGGTGCTCATGACTCGGGTCGACACCAAGGGCATGGTCGCCGGCTACGAGTTCCTGGTCATCACGCCCGCCATCCAGAACCTGATCCGCGACAACAAGACCTTCCGCATCGATTCGATGATCCAGACGGGCAAGAAGTACGGCATGCAGCTGCTGGATGACCACCTGTGGTCGCTCTACAGCAAGGGCATGATCGCCGCGGACGAGATGATCGATAAGTGCAAAAATCAAACTGACCTCAGAAACAAGGTCCATCAGGCGGGCGGCGTGATTGGTCGGCCGGAGCTGGACGACGAGGATGCCGCGGCGGACGAGGCGGCAGCAAAGGCGGACTAGGCCCATATCAAGACACAAAATCCACGTGTCTTCTCTTTGTTTTTCCCATTTGGACCCTCAATGACTTGAACCAAGGGGGCGTGTGTCGCGAAACTCTTGCTGAGCGCGGCTCGCGGATGCTGTGGTGCCAGGGGCCTGGTGCGAGCGTCCGAGAACCGCGTAGACCGCGGGCGGTGATCCGCCGGCGGGAACGGGTCGGTCGTGGGCCGACCCGGGGCACGGGTCGGATGGCACGCGACCGCTGAGACCCGGGAGTGCGCAGCACCATGGATCCTTCTGAACTCAAAGGTCGGCGGCTCGGGCGAGCGCTCACAAAGCTGGGCGTGGTGACGCGCGAGCAGGTGCACGAGGCGCTGGGCGTCCAGAAGAGCCGCTCGCAGAAGGTGCTGCTCGGGCAGATCCTGATCGAGCTCGGGTACTGCACCCAGAAGGACGTGGACCGGGCGCTCGCCGGGCAGGCGGGCATGGAGTACGTGGACCTCACGGGGTTCGAGCCCGACGAGGAGCTCGTCGGGGCGATCCCGGCGGAGAACGTCCAGGCGTACCAGTGCGTGCCCATCGAGTACGACCCGGGCAGCAGGAAGCTCAAGGTCGCGCTGAAGAGCCCGGACAACTTCCAGGCGGTCGATGACCTGCGGCTGCTGATGAACTTCAACGTCGAGGCCGTCGTCGCGGACGCGGACGTGGTGGACAGCCTGATCGCCGAGCACTTCTCGAAGTCCGAGTCGATGGTCGATGTGATGAGCGGGCTGGCCGAGGACGAGAAGTTCGCGTCGCTCGCGGCGCACTCGGCGGACTCGATCGATCTGGACGCCGAGCTCGAGGCGGCGGGCGACAACCAGATCGTCAAGCTGCTGAACCTCGTGCTGCTGCAGGCGATCCGGGACCGGGCGTCGGACATCCACTTCGAGCCGTTCGAGACCGAGTTCAAGATGCGGTACCGCATCGACGGCGTGCTCTACGAGATGGTGCCGCCGCCCAAGCACCTCGGCCCGGCGATCACGAGCCGCGTGAAGGTCATGGCGTCGCTGGACATCGCCGAGCGGCGCTTGCCGCAGGACGGCCGCATCGAGCTGACGGTGGGGGGCACGCCGGTGGACCTTCGCGTGGCGGTCCTGCCGACGATCTACGGCGAGAGCGTGGTCATGCGAGTGCTCGACCGGTCGAACGTGCAGCTGCAGCTGGACCGCGTGGGGTTCCGCGAGGACGACCTGGAGACGTTCCGCGGGCTGATCCGCAAGCCCAACGGCATCGTGGTGGTGACGGGCCCGACCGGCTCGGGCAAGACGACGACGCTGTACGCGGCGCTCAGCGAGCTGAACAAGATCGAGACCAAGCTGTTGACGGCGGAGGACCCGGTCGAGTACGACATCGACGGGCTGTGCCAGTGTCAGGTGAACCCCGAGGTGGGCCTGACGTTCGCCAAGGCGTTGCGTTCGTTCCTGCGTCAGGACCCGGACGTGATTCTGGTCGGTGAGATCCGCGACCTGGAGACCGCGCAGATCGCGGTGCAGGCGTCGCTGACGGGTCACTTGGTGCTCTCGACGCTGCACACAAACGACGCGCCGAGCTCGATCATCCGCCTGGTGGACCTCGGGCTTGAGCCGTTCCTGCTGACGGCGACGATCGAGGGCATCGTGGCGCAGCGTCTGGTGCGCACGCTCGATCCGAAGACCAAGGAAGCGTACATCCCGAGCGAGGAGGAGCTGATGGAGCTCTCGCTGCGCCCGGAGGACGTGAAGGGTCGTGAGTTCTGCCGCCCGGGCCCGAATGCGAAGGGCGTGGGCGGCGGGTACAAGGGCCGCATGGCGCTGTTCGAGCTCATGACGATGGACGACGAGATGCGCGAGCTCGTGATGAAGGAAGCATCGACGGCGGTGCTCCGCGAGCACGCGCGGAAGCGCGGCATGCGGACGCTGCGCGAGTGCGGTCTGCTGGCGATCTACGAGGGGCAGACGACGATCGACGAGGTCATGCGCGAGACGCTGGCCGAAGAGTGATGAGCGAGTTCCGGCGCCGAGGCGCCGAGGAGTGGTGACGCGATGCCGACCTTTGCCTATGAAGCGCTGAACCCGGCTGGCAAGAGCCAGAAGGGCACGATCGACGCGGCGAACAGCGAAGAAGCCGTTCAGAAGATCAAGGCCCAGGGGTACTTCCCGACGTCGGTGCGCCCGCAGAAGGGCAAGAAGACCGCCGAGGGTGGGGGCGAGGACGGCGCCAAGAAGAAGAAAAAGAAGAAGAGCGGCGGCGGGTTCTCCATCGGGGGCGTGAGCGCGAAGCACCTGACGCTGTTCACGCGCCAGCTCTCGACGCTGCAGGACGCGGGCCTCCCCCTGCTGCGCAGCCTGAACATCCTCGAGCAGCAGCAGAAGCCCGGCCCGCTCAAGAACGTGCTGCTGAGCGTGTGCGAGGAGGTCGAGGGCGGGTCGTCGCTCTCCGAAGCGATGGCGAAAAACCCGAAGGCGTTCAACAAGCTCTACACCAAGATGGTGAACGCGGGCGAGATCGGTGGTGTGCTCGACATCATCCTGCAGCGCCTGGCGGACTTCATGGAGAAGAGCCAGCGGCTGAAGCGTCAGATCAAGGGCGCGATGATCTACCCGATCGTGGTCGTGGTCATCTCGTTGATCATCCTCAGCGCGATCATGATCTTCATCATCCCGAAGTTCGCGGAGATCTTCACCGAGTTCGGCGTGGAGCTCCCGGGCATCACGCTGTGGCTGATGAACACGAGCGCGTGGTTCGCGGGCACGCTGCCCACGTCGCGGTTCCCGGGAGAGGGCGTGGCGGTCATCTTCGGCATCGCGATCCTGACGCCGATCGTGTGGAAGATCGTGCGCCTGTCCAAGCCCGGCAAAGCGGTCACGGACATCATGATCGTCTGGACGCCGATCTTCGGGAACCTGATCAAGAAGTCCTCGATCGCACGCTTCAGCCGGACGCTGGGCACGCTGATCAGCGCGGGCGTGCCCATTCTCGAGGCCGTCACCATCACGAGCGAGACGTCGGGCAACTACATCTACGAGAAGGCGCTGATGAAGGTGCACGACTCGATCCGCGAGGGCGAGAGCTTCGCGGGCCCGCTGCGCGAGTCCAAGACCTGCGACGCGATCGTGGTGAACATGATCGACGTGGGCGAGGAGACGGGCGAGATGGACGCGATGCTCCTGAAGATCGCGGACAACTACGACGAAGAGGTGGACGTCGCGGTGCAGTCGCTGACGAAGCTGATCGAGCCGCTGATGATCGTGGTGCTCGGCGGCATGGTGCTCGTCATCGTGCTGGCGATGTTCCTCCCCATGGTGAAGATGATCGAGTCGCTGCAGGGCTGACCCGGAGGGCGCGATGCGCACGCACACGCACAATCTTGAAGGTCGGTCCGGCGGTCGGCGGGCGTTCACGCTCATCGAGCTGCTGGTGGTGATCCTGATCATCGCGATCCTGATGGCGCTGCTGCTCGCGGGCTTGCGGGCGGTCTTCCGCAGCGCCCAGGGCGTCGCGGACCTGCAGGCCGCCCGCGCGATGGGCACCGGCATCGACCAGTTCGAGGGCGACAACGGGTTCATCGTGCCGCTCGTGGCGGACGGCAACCCGCTCATGCTCGACGACCCGCCTCCGTTACCGTCGCTGCTCGACAAGGCCTATCAGGACGGCGCAATCGAACCCTACGACGGCGGCGGGTTTGAGAACCTGCCGCTGATGCAGAGCACCTTCGGCGCGGAGATCGCATCCGTCGCCGTGTACTCCGACAGCCGGGACATCGATTTCCTCCGCGGCGGGCGCCTGTACGACGGCGACGGGCCCGCCGGAGGCAACATCGCGGAAGAGGCGGTCGTGTTCGAGCTCTCGCGCAGCGGGGTCACGAGCGACCGGCGCTACTCGAAGTTCGCCCTCCCGATCTACCTCTCGGGCATCCTCGATCGGTCCGTGGACGGTGTGGACGGGCCGGGGCTCACCGCGCCCGCCCGCGACGGCACGTTCGCCGGCGTGACCGGGCAGGGCGCCCGCACCCCCCGCGACGCGTACATGGATTCCGCCCAGGATTTCGTCGAGATCGTGACCGGGTATTCGAGCAACCTGGAGATCCAGGAGCACCACGGCGAGGGCGCCGGCGGGCTCCTCACCGGGCGTCCCTTCGGGACGGCGTACGTCGATCGTTACGGCAACGCCTTCCGGTACTACCGCTGGGAGCCGGGCCGGAACAGCCGCGTGCTCGACGATCTGGGCGGCACGCTCGGCGCGAGCACGAACGCGATCGACACGAACGTCCCGTTCGTCCTGTCGGACATGATCGCCTACGCGCAGCAGCAGGGGGAGCTCTCGGGCCTCCCCGCGGGCATTACGGCCCGCGAGCAGGTGGACGCGACCGGCGGCAACACCGAACTCCGCAAGGCGCGGTGGGCGATCGTCAGCGCCGGGCCCGACGGGTTCTTCGGCACCGAGCCGATGAGCGTCCTCGACCGGTCCGGCACGGCCCAGACGCCCGACGAGATCGCTCGCGTCCGCGCGCGGGCCCAGGAAGACAACGTGGTGATGATCGAGCAATGATGCGCACGAACCAGACATCCAGTCAGCGTGGCCGACGCCCCGCGTTCACCATCGTCGAGCTGATGGTGGTGGTGGGCATCATCGTGCTGCTCATTTCCGTCGCGGTGCCGTCGTTCAACGCGATGACCTACTCGACGACGCGCTCGCTCGCGGAGAACTCGCTGCGCCGCAGCGTGACCGTCGCTCGGGACATCGCGCTCCGCTCGTCGCAGGGCGGGGACGGCGCGATCGTCTTCGTCTTCGACCCGGGCGGGCAGATGCGCATCGTGCCCGCCGAGCAGGTCGGGACGTTCAAGGACGAAGTACCTGACGAGTTCGGGCAGAACGGGGTCGGCGGGATCAACGAGCCGCCGTTCAACGGATTCTTCGGGCAGTTCATCAACCGCGACGTCTTCGTGCCCTCCGGGCTCGCCGAGTCGATCGCGCTGCCCGCGAACTGGAACGTCCGCGGCTTTGCGCCCGGCGGCATGATGCTTGACTCGCTCAACAGCGGGAGCGAGATCGCCGAGTGGTACAACTCTGACCTCTACGGCGGGACCGACACGGGCAGCCTGACCAAGGTCCAGGGCAACTGGGTCTTCCCGGAGACCGGGTTCTACGACCGGCGCGAGGCGGTCTCGGACGGCGGCGCCACGGGCCGCCAGTCGTTCATGGTCCGGTTCGACGCGCAGACCGGCGCCCTGTCGAGCTCGCGGAGCTCGGCGGTGCTCGTCGATCCGCGCCCGAGCGAGGCCGACCGCGGCGCGTACAACCCCACCGCCCGCGACGCCTGGACCCGCGTGGACAAGGCCGACAGCCTCCGCGTCTGGGCATCGCGCGCGATCCAGGACGCCAACCCGGACGCCAACGCATCGTTCTACAACGACGAAGATTTCCGCGAGCGGTCCCGGCTCATCGGGAGCCAATCCAACGACACGATCCTCGTGCGGCCGGTGTCGCGCCTGGCGCTCGCCGACGAGCGCCGGCTCGCCGCGGGCATCGGCGCCAACGGGCTCAACCAGCAGACCCAATCGCTCTACCACCCGTACACGGAGCGGCGCCCCGAGATCGGGCTGGACGAGTCGCTCTTCCGCGCCGGGTTCGACCCCGACATCATCCGTCAGAACATCAACGCGTGGATCTCGGGCGACACGAACGGCGGGCCCGGCGCCGAGCGCGGCGGCCGCCCGGACCAGCTCATCGGCGACGGCGAGGTCAACTTCGACCCCGACGACGGCGTCCCCGACGATCAGCCCCAGGCGTCCCTCTTCTCGCTGAGCCCCTACACGGGCGAACTCCTGGAGCTCGACCCATGATCACGCTCACGCCGAACCATCAAGCGCGCGCGTTCTCGCTCGTCGAGATCCTGATCGCGATCCTCGTGCTCGGGTTCGGGCTCCTGGGGCTCGCGGCGGTCTTCCCGGTCGTCGTGTCGCAGCAGCGCGACGCGGCGAACGAGATGCGCGGTCCCAGCGCCGTCGCCAGCGTCAAGGCGCAGCTCGTCGGCGAGACGGACATGGTCGATTGGTCCAAGGTCGTGCGCCGGTCGGACCCGAATCTGAATCCCAATGTTTCCCCGCCGAGCGGGCTCGGCCAGTGGGTCTTCGATTTCCAGAAGCAGGGCCTCAACGCGCAGGGCCAGCGGACGGTCCGCATCGATCAGGACGGCAACGTCACGCTCGTCAGCGATGGTCCGGACAAGCCCGACCAGTTCATCCCGACCAGCGCGCGGCTGTTCCCGTCGGTCTACGGCAGTGTCTCGCCCCAGTTCGTCTGGGACATCGCGGTGCGGCGGACCGCCGACGCATCGCCGCTTGAGGTGGCGATCTTCCTGCGCCGGCTGGACGCGGGCATCCGCGTGCCCGACGGGAAGCGGCTGGCGAACGTGCTGACGGGCGAGGGTCTCCGCCCGGGCGGCAACGTCGAGCCCGCCGCCGTCCCGATCGGCGAGACGCCCGAGGGCGCCAACGACAACCAGCGCCGACCCACGGGCAACGGCACGGGCGAGTACTCGCGCCTCCGCGAACTCTCCATCCGCCCGCAGCGCGCGGGCGGCAGCGAGGACCTCCCGGCGGACCGGTTCCCGGTCCCCGGCGCCGCCTCCAAGCTCATCGAGACCCTCGTCGGACGCGAGGGGCAGCTGCTGCTCGACGACCTCGGCGTCGTGCGCACCGTGCAGGGGTTCGAGTCCGACGGCGCGGGGCGGCGGCTGATCGTCGTGAACCCGCCGTTCCCGAGCACAGACCAGCGGGTGATCGTCTACACGCCCCAGACGCCCGTCGCGATCGAGATCTTCACGGTGGGGGACAACTGATGCGCCGATGGACCGACACAACCCGCCGGGGGTTCACCCTCATCGAGCTGATCGTCGCGGTCGGCGCGTTCGCCATCGTCGCGGTCTCCGTGGCGACGATCTTCTCGTCGGTCGGCGACACCATCAGCGCGGGCAAGCGCCAGAGCCGCCTGAACCAGCTCACGGCCCAGATCGAGCGCGTCATGCGCCGCGATTTCGAACGCATGACCCGCGACGGGTTCCTCGTCATCCGCAACGAATGGGCGATCAACGTGGACGGCGCCGTGGCCGACGCCGACGGCGACGGGTACACCGACCGCCTGAACGTCTCAAACTTCCCGGGCGACGCGAACCCACGCCCGCGCCGGGTCGATCAGATCATGTTCTTCGCGCGCGGCGACTTCGAGTCCGCCCGCGCCCCCGTCCAGCCCGGGTTCATCGCCAGCGCGAGCGAGGCCCGCATCTGGTACGGGCACGGGCAGCGCAAGTACGACGACGGCGACCCGCTCACCGACGAGGACAGCAACTACCCGGGCACGTACGAGTCCCCCCGCCTCGACGACACGATGCAGGGCTACGGCATCGCCGGCAAGGCTGCGGTGGACCGGCTCGGGTACAACCCGGAGGTCCCCGGGCTGATCAACCCGAACCGGTACGCGGTGGACTGGTCGCTGCTGCGCCACGTCACGCTGCTCATCCCTCCCGCCGACCCCCTGGCCCAGGCGCTGCCCGACTTCGGGGCCGACGGGCTGTACGGCTACCCCGTGAACCGCTCGGACGATCAGAACGGGCTGCGCACGGGCGTGACGGACGGGGAGTTCCAGGTCGCGTTGCAGCCGGCGGTGTCGAGCATTTTCTGGGCGGCCCAGCAGCTGAACCCGCTGATCGGCCAGACGGGCGACCCCGCGTTGCCAGGCTACCTGCGCGAGTACGACCCGCTGCAGAACCGGACCTATCAGGCGACGGGCAACCAGTTCGCCCGCGTCGTGGACATCGCCTACGACGACCTGACCCTCGCGATCTCGCCCACGCCCGCGGGTCTGCCCGAGGTGGCGGCGGCGCGGACGTCCAGCGGGCTGGTCGATATCGCGACGACGAGCCTCGCCGAGATCGAGGCGATCGTCACGGGCGCGGACTTCAACGTCAACCAGACCAGCGAGGGCTCGGGCGGGTTCGGGATCGAGAACTTCGAGGAGTTCGAGTTCGTGCTCAGCCAGCCCCGGAGCGGCTTGTACTTCCCGAACACGTTCGCCCGCGACAACAAGCCGTGGCACATGATGGTCAACGCGTTGCCCGTCGCGCCGGATTCGACGGCGAGCCTCGGCGCCGCGGGCCCGCACTCGGATGAGGTGCTCGCCGAGACGTTCATCAGCGGCGCGGGCGTCGCGCAGGCGCACCGCAACCGGACGAGCGCGCGGATCCGCTACGAGCCGTCCCCCACGAACCCGCTCGCCGGCTCGGACATCGACACGTCGGACCCGACGGACATCATCCGCGCGATCTACGACCAGGCGGACCAGGAGATCCTGACGCGCTGGGAGTTCGTGCCGCGCTGCACGGAGTTCATCGTGGAGTGGACGTACGGGTGGGTGTTCGACGACACGCACGGGTCGTCGTCGCCGTACTACGTCACGCCGGGCGATCCGCGGTACAAGCAGACGGTCTGGTTCGGGCGCGAGCGGTACACGATCGACACCAACGGCGACGGGCGCATCGTCGCGGGCGAGGACCGCCCGACGGTGCTTTGGTACCAGCCCCGCGGCGGCACGCCCGACCCGGGCAACGCCGACCCGGAGAACCCGAACCGCGGGATCATCGTGGGGCAGGGGGCGTTGGACGCCTCGACGCCGCCGCCCGCGGAGCTGGAGACGGCGGTGTTCGGGTACGTGCGCGGGATCCCGGAGGGCGCGGTGCCTCCGACGGGCAACGGGGGCGGGTTCTCGCCCATCCCGTGGAAGTGGCCCACGCAGATCCGTGTCACGATGAGTCTCGCCGACGCGGCTGACCCGTCGATCGAATCGACCATCGAAGTGATTTTCGACGTGCCCAGCGACGACCGGGGCGCGTTCTAAGACCGCGCAGGCGCCGAGGCGCCGCGCGTCGGCGGGGAGGCCCGCCGTCCGACAGCCGAGAACGCGACGAACCGTCGCGACACGGGCGAGCCGCGAGCTCGCTCACGCAACCGGAGTGTGAACCATGAACCGACACACGACCCCGAACGCCCACGCCCGCCGCGGATCGGCCCTGCTGATCGTCATCGGCATCCTCGCGCTCGTCGCGGTGCTCGGCGCGATCTACATCTCGATCGGTCAGTCGGACACCCAGTCGGCCCGCGCCGTGACGCAACGCGCTGAGAACGAGGCCGCCTCGTTCGAGGTCGGCTCGTTCGTCGCCCGGACCATCGGGATGGACCGGTTCGATACGTACCTGATCCCCGGGACCGATCCGGACGCGTCCAACCTCCGCTCGGCGCGCGAGGCGTTCGACTACCCGTTCACCGACTTCTCCGTCCGTTCGCAGCAGATCGCGGGCGTGCAGGACTACGAGCTGTTCACACGCTCCGGGCGGCACACGGAGGTCGCGCCGGGCCTGACCGCGAAGACCGACCCGCGGGTGCCCTACGACCCCTGGCTCGGCTCGACCGAGCCCGAGTACCTGGGCCCGGAGGAGCTGGCGCCGAACGAGCCGCTGTCGTTCACCGAGACGGGCCGGGTCTTCTCGAACAACCGCGTGGAGGGCTACTGGCTCGACCGGCGCGACTGGTGGCAGATCTCGAACTTCGCGCCCGACGGGCGGTTCGTGAACCTCTTCAACCTGCGCCCGCAGTCGAACCCGTTCGCCCCGCGCGTGATCGGCGGGTTCGACGCCCGCCCGATCGTCGGGACCTACCCCGACCCGGTGACGAACGCGACCCGCGCGGGCATGACCTACGGGCTCACGCTGCTCGAGCCCGACCAGGTCAACGGCGTTGAGACGACCATCAAGGCGTTCGACCCGCTGGGGCGCGGCGTCTGGCTGCCCGGGGCCGACCAGCCCTACCCGCTGCCCGGCGTCGGCGGCGCGCAGCTGCTCAACACGCCCGCCGTCTGGACGATGTTCCAGCGGTACATGTTCTTCCCGATGAACCAGGAGTTCATCATGCGCGACCGGTCCGGCGAGGTCGCCGACTGGTCGAGCCCGGACTACGCGCCGTACCAGTACGCCGACGCGGACGGCGACGGCATGGCCGACTCCCGCTGGGCCGAGCTCGTGGACGCGTCCGACCCGGACAACATCATCGAGCTGGACGGCAACCCGGACTACCGCGTCTTCTTCGCCGCCCGCGCGATGGACCTCTCGGCCCTCGTGAACCTGAACACCGCCGGCGACCTGCTCTACGCCCCGACGGTTGACCAGCCGTACGGGCTGTCGCCAGTCGAGATCGATCTCCGCCGGCTGCTGACCATGTCGGACCAGGGCATGGAGTGGTCGGGCCGGTACGACTCGACGGGCGAAGCGTTCGTGCGCGGGTCGTGGGTCGGGTCCGGGCTGAGCCTCGCCAATCTCGACTTCCCGATCGAGGACCGGTCGGGCCAGGCGCTCGGCGGCGACCCCGTGCAGACCTACCGCCCATCGGCCCGCGTTCCGCTGGACGCCGATGACGACCCGGTCTCGGGCTACTACATCAACTTCCCCGATTACATCGGCGGGGCGAATCTGCTGATGGACCAGGAGAAGCTGCAGGTCGGCGAGTTGGCCGGCGCGTACGCCTACGACGCGCTGCGCCTCTCGATCGAGCGCGAGCTCCCGCTCGACGCGCGGTTCTACGGGCTCGCGAGCGACGCGTTCGCGGGCGCCGATCCGGCCGAGGAGTACCGACTGGTCGCGAGCTCGAACTTCTCCTTCGAGTACGACGGCGTGCGCTTCCCGAGCCGCGTGGACAACCCGGGCGGCACGCTGCTCACCGACGAACGCGACAAGGGCGAACGCCGCGAAGACTACTTCGAGCAGGTCGGGCTCAACGACATCACCCGCTCGGCCGACCGCGTCGGCGGGTCGAGTGACTTCGGCTCGGGCGTGTTCACCCTCGAAGACCTGGGCGAGCTTCTGACGTACCGCGGCATCAACGACCCCGCCGTCACGACGCGGCTCGAGCAGACGATGATGGGGCGCGCCGGCGACGGCGCGGAGTTCTCCCGCGATACCACCCGCCGCCTGAGCCCGCTGCTCTCGAACCGGTCGCTCTCGTTCGACCGCTTCGGGCACGGCGACGGCCGCCTGCGCGGCTCGAACAACGGACGCGGGTTCCCCGATGCCCGCGGCCAGATCGACCCCGAGTCGATGGCGCTCTTCGCCCTCTCCCCGCGGCTGCGGCTGACGACGTACAACGGCGCCGCGCCGCTCGTGCCCTCGCTCGGCGTCACCCCCGGGCAGACGCTCACCACCGGCGATGTGCCCAGCACGCTCGGCGGCGTGCTCGGCGACGCCAGCAGCCTCTACGGCGTCTTCGTCAGCGCCCTCGCGCCCTACGCGGGGACCCAGAACGGCGGCGACTGGATCGCCTGGCTGCAGGACATGGAGGACCTCAACCTCAACCCCGCGCCCAACCGCGACCCCGCGTGGACGCTCAGCTACGGGTACAACACCGCCGAGCAGGCCCTCGCGATCAGCGCGCACCTCGCGGTCAACGCGGCCGACCTCAACGACGCCGACGAATCGCCCACGGCCCGCACCGTGATCTTCGACAACGGCATCCGCGACGCGCTCGACCAGCAGGAATCGCAGGACGTCGATGACCGCCTGTTCCCCTGGTACACCGACGGCCAGACGCTCGACGCGGGCGTCGGGCGGCTCGCGGGCACGACGGGCGGCGGCTTCCTCACCGACGACCGCCGACGCGCCCGCAACGTCTTCGGCGTCGAGCCCCAGCCCTTCCTCACCGAGGTCGCGACCTTCGCGATCGTCACGGATGTCCCACGAATCGATGTCGATGGGGACGGGACACTCGACGGCGATGACGAGAGTCCCAGCGGCACGCTCGACGTCGTAGACCTTGATGGTGATGGCACCGATGACCTCATCTTCACCGGCACAACGCCGCAGATCGTTCGGGACACCGATGTGGGACCCATCACCATCAGCACGCTGCCCGCCGAGGGCAACCACGACCTGCTGATGCACCTCATCGCGTTCAAGCTGTCCAACCCGTTCGACGTGCCCGTCACGATCGGCATCACCTGGAACGACGACGCGGACGGCGACCAGTTCATTTTCAACGACGAGCGCGACCGCTGGCAGCCCGACTACTACGCCGAGTTCGCCGGGCGCTTCTACGCCCTGGGCAGCTACAACGAGTTCGGCGACGGGCAGGGCATCGACGCCAGCGGCAACCCGATCCCCGACGCCACCCCCGGCGAGGTCGTCCCCGGCACGCCCGAGGACGAGTACCCGCCCAGCGAGCAGTACGTCTCCGTCTCCATCCCCGCGCGCGAATCGCGCATCTTCTACGCCCTGGCCAACAACGTGCTCGAGCACGGCGAGCGCCCGACCGACACCGGGCCCGACCTCAGCACCCGCGTCTGGGACTTCAAGACCATCGAACAACGCTGGGAAGCCCTCGTCGTGGACGCCTTCCAGAACCAGCCGCAGTACCTCTACGGCCCGGACGGCACGCCCGACACCAAGGACGGCGGCATCCTCGATGACCCCGCCTTCCAGGGCAAGGGCCCCGGGCAACGCTGGATCGAGCAGCAGCTCACCGTGGACGGCAACGCGCCCGTCCGCGTCCGCGAGTTCGACCCCGAGATCGGCCACCTGCTGGGCCCGGTCAACGGGCCCGCGCCGACGACGACCTTCCGCCGGCTGGACAACGTCCCGACGACGCCGGTGCCCGCGATCGCGGGGCAGACCGAGCGTCTGCAGCGCACGGGCGTGGTGCGCCTGTGGAAGCGTTCGGGCGTCGCGGGCTCGAGCCCGGGCGTCATCGCGCTGGCGAGCGAGGCCGAGCTGGACGAGGAGAACCCGCCGCGCTTCAACGCGATCGAGAACGACCTGCTCGCCGACCGCCTGTGGGATCCCGACGGCCTGTCGGCGACGAACCTCGACCTCTTCACGAGCCTCGGCGCCGGCGGCGCGATCACCGGCACCGTCGCGCTCGACGAGGACATCCGGCTCGTCTACGGCAACCCCCTCGCGGCGAACGCCGCCATCGACTGCGAGATGTTCCAGCCCTGGCGCCGCACCGGGGGCGGCTCGATCCGCGCGATCCGCAACGACAACACGGGGTGGACCGCCGTCATCGGCAGCTCGATCCGTCGGCGCGGCGGTTCGTACGACAACGAGCCCGGCATCATGGCACCGTGGGTCATCGCGCCGCGCCCGGCGCTGTTCTCGGGGGCGTCCGCCCAGTTCACGAACACCAAGGAATCGGTCGGCCCCGCGGGCTCGGCGGGCTCGGTCGCGGGCTACACGACCGCCGAGATCACCTGCCCGTCGGCGGACGCGGGCCGGCAGAAGCTCTGGAGTTTCGTCACGCAGGCCGAGTCGGGCGTCTTCCATCGGTTCCGCGACTTCTTCACCGTCGGCACGAGCCCGATGGAGACGATGGCCGCATCAATGGACGACCTCGAGACTCCCTCGATCGGCACGAACGTCGCGTCGCAGTCGCTCTACAACTCGGGCTCGGCGGCCTCGCCCCAGCCCGAGCTGTTCCCGTCGCGCCCGAGCGGCGCACCCGCGCGGATCGCGGACTTGCTGACGGCGATCGGCGTGGGCCCGGTGCAGGCACCCTCGCCCCTGCGCGTCAACCAGGAGAACCTCTACGACGTGGACGCCGAGTGGCTGACGCTCAGCGAGATGCTCGCGATCGCGCTCGGGTACGACGTGCCGACGGGCCACAACCCGTCGTACAACCAGAACGACGACGCCGAGGCCGCCCTCGCCATCGACGACCCGTACGTCGGGCTCGTCAACGACTGGTCGGACGTGGACGGCGACGGATCGGTGGGGGGGACGGGCGACTGGCGCTACGTCCTGCCCAACCTCCAACTCGCGATCGACGACTACGTCTCGTTCTTCGACGAGAACGGTGACGGGCGGTTCACGCCCGCGCCGCTCGGGCCGGCGACCGACCTCCGCGCGGGATCGGGCATCCCCATGGCGCTCGACGTGCTCGGGCGAGTGCGGATGCACGCGCCCAAGCGCCCGCTCGATGACCCGGGCGATCACACGCTCACGCGCGTCGTGCCGGGCACGATCAACATCAACACGGCGCCCGCGTCCACGCTGCGCCTGCTGCCCGGGCTCAGCCCGAGCTTCCAGTCGTTCGAGGAGGTCACGGGCCCGAACACGCTCGCGACGCGTCGCGAGTGGTGGGCGGCCCAGCACGCCACGGGCGCGTCGTCAAACTCCGCCGTGCCGAACCTCTCGGATGTGTCGCATTCGCCGGACATCGCCGCGTCGATCGTCGCGTACCGCGACCGCCTCAAGCCGGTGTGGCGCCGCGCGTCGCACCCGGACCTGCCCGGCCCGACCGCCGTGAATACGTCCGTCGAGTTCCGGTTCGACCCGCTGCCGACCAACGGCTTCTTCGGGTACACGGACTTTGCTGAGCTCGCGGCGACCAACTACACGCGCGACGTCACCCGCGGCGTCGTCACCGGCGTGCCCGGGCTGCGCGAGTCGCCCGGCTTCCGCTCGACGGGCGAGGTGCTCGCCGTCACGCTCTCGGACGAAGATCCCTTCTTGATCACCGGCGCGGCTCCAACGCCCAATGCCAACTTCGACGCCTACCGCCACAACTCGATCCAGGCCATCGGGCTCGACAGCGACGAGGCGGAGGTCTACTCCGTGGGCTCCTCGGAGAACGCGTCGTTCGAGTCGGACGTCTACGACAACGGGTCTGAGCCCGACGCCCTTGAGGACGACCTCGGTGAGAAGCTGGCGTTGGCGAACAACGTGCTGGGCAGCATCACGGTCTCGTCGGACGTCTACGCCGTCTGGTACATCGTGCACGGCTACCGGGAGTCGGACGTCTCGGACCTCCGCCCGGGCGACCCGCTGGTGCCCTCCTACGCCCGCCGGTACGTGATGGTCGTGGACCGCTCGAACGTGAAGAACGAGGGCGATGCGCCGCGGATCGTGTATCTCCGCGAGGTCCCCATGTGATCCGCGGGCGGGCGAGCGCCCGTACCATGGTCGCACGCGGGGCCGACCCCGCGGGCCGCAGGGCGTAGCTCAGCTTGGTAGAGCACCTGCTTTGGGAGCAGGAAGTCGCTGGTTCGAATCCAGTCGCCCTGATTTCGCCCGGATTCTGACCCGGTTCCGGCCCGCCGCCATGAGGCCGCGCGGGTCCCCGCGCGAAACCGCGGACGCCCGATCCCCAACAATCCCGCGGGTCTCGACGCCGCCGGCGCGCGCCGCGGCACCGTCGAATACCATGGGAGACGCCACGCACCCGCAACCGAAGGGGGACCGATGTCGTTCTGGAAGAAGCTCAAAGGCGAGATCATCGACATCATCGAGTGGCCCGAGGACACCTCGGACACGCTCGTCTGGAAATTCCCGCGTTACAACAACGAGATCAAGCACGGCGCCCAGCTCATCGTCCGCCCCGGGCAGGCCGCGGTCTTCGTCGATCAGGGCAAGATCGCGGACGTCTTCCGCGAGGGCCGCCACGAGCTGGACACCAAGAACCTGCCGATCCTCTCGACGCTGCTCGGGTGGAAGTACGGCTTCGACTCGCCCTTCAAGGCGGACGTCTATTACGTCTCGACCAAGCGCTTCACCGACCTGAAGTGGGGCACGCAGAACCCCGTGATGCTCCGCGACGCGGAGTTCGGGCCCGTCCGCCTCCGCGCGTTCGGCACGTACGCCATGCAGGCGACCGACCCGGGGGCGCTCGTCACACAGGTCGCGGGCTCGGGCGCGCAGTTCAGCGCGGACGGCATCGTCGATCAGCTCCGCAACATCATCGTGAGCCGCTTCACCGACGTGCTCGGCGAGAGCCGGATCCCGATCCTGGACCTCGCCGCGAGCTACGACGAGCTGGGCGGGTTCCTGACCGAGCGCATCGCGCCGAAGATCACGGAGTACGGCCTCACGCTCACGACGCTGCTCGTCGAGAATATCTCGCTGCCCCCGAACGTCGAGGAAGCGCTCGACAAGCGCTCGAGCATGGGCATCATCGGGGACCTGTCGAAGTACACGCAGTACCAGACCGCCGAGGCGATCGGCGACGCCGCCCAGAACCCCGGCGGGGGCATGGGCGACGCGATGGGGCTTGGCGCCGGGTTCGCGATGGCGTCGCAGATGGCCAGCGCCATGGGCCCGGGCGCGCAGCCCGGCTCGCCGCCCCCGATCCCGGGCGCGGCACCAGTCTTCGTCGCGATCAACGGGCAACAGGTCGGCCCGCTCTCGATGGACGAGCTCGCCAAGCGTGTCGCGGCGGGCGAGGTCAAGCCCGACACGCTCGTGTGGAAACAGGGCATGGCGCAGTGGGCCAAAGCACTGGAGGTGCCCGAGGTGGCGTCGCTCGTCGCGCGGACGCCCCCGCCGATCCCCGGCGGGTCGCCGCCCCCGATCCCGGGTCCCTCTGACGGGTGATGGACGCCGCGGGTCCCAACCCGGAGCGTGAACCCGACCCGGCCGCGCCGGCCGCCCTCGACGAACGCCGGTTCCCGTGTGCCTCGTGCGGCGGCAGGCTCACCTTCGCCCCGGGGACGGACACGCTGACCTGCCCCTACTGCCGGGCGGTCAACGAGATCGCGGGCGATCACACGGAGATCCTCGAGCTGGATTTCCGTGCGCACCTCGAGAAGCTCGCCGAGCGCGCCGAGTCGATCGATCAGATCGTCTCACACTGCGACACCTGCGGCGCCAACGTCGAGATGCCCGACAACGTCACCTCGCACGCCTGCCCCTTCTGCGGGTCGGACGTCGTCGCGACGGGCCGGTCGTCCAAGCTCATCAAGCCGGGCGCCGTGGTCCCGTTCAAGGTCGAGCGATCCGTCGCGCGGTCGGCGTACCAGTCGTGGATCAAGAAACGCTGGTTCGCGCCGAGCGATCTCAAGAGCAAGAGCCGGCTCGAAGCACGCCTCGCGGGCATTTACCTGCCCTACTGGACCTACGACTCGAAGACCTCCACCGACTACACCGGCCAGCGCGGCGAGCACTACTACGTCACCGTCCCGTACACCACGTCCGTCAATGGCAAGACCGTCACGCGCACCCGCCGAGAGCGCCGCACGCGCTGGTACCCCGTCTCGGGGCGCGTGCACAACGTCTTCGATGACCTGCTCGTCCCCGCGAGCACCTCGCTGCCCGCGGACCTGGTCGAGGACGCCGGCCCGTGGAAGCTCGATGAGCTCCGCCTGTACGACGACGCGTACCTCGCGGGGTTCCGCTCCGAGAGCTACGCGGTCGACCTGCCCACCGGGTTCGTCGCCGCCGAGGGGCTCATGCAGCCCACCATCGACGCGACCATCCGCGCCGACATCGGGGGCGACGAGCAGCGGATCTCGACGAAGGCCATGCACCACTCGGCGATCACGTTCAAGCACGTGCTCCTGCCCGTCTGGGTCAGCGCGTACCGCTACAAGCAGAAAACCTACCAGGTGATCGTGAACGCCCAGACCGGCGAGGTGGTGGGGGACCGCCCGTACTCGGTCTGGAAGATCCTGAGCCTGACGCTCGCGGTCGCCGCGGCGGTCGCGGCGTTCATCATCGCCGTGAACCTCCTGCGGGGCGGATGAGCCGTACACTTGCCCCTCCGCGCCGGAGTGGCGGAATTGGCAGACGCAGCGGATTCAAAATCCGCCGGGGTAAAACCCGTGGGGGTTCGAGTCCCCCCTCCGGCATTCACGCCCGCCGCGAACCCGCTAGGGTGAACGCGGCATCCCATGATCTCTCTCAGCAACATCTCGAAGCGCTTCGAGCGCGGCGCCGCGCCCGCGGTCGATGACGTCTCGTTCACCGTCGAGCGCGGCGAGACCGTCGTCCTGCTCGGATCGTCCGGGTGCGGCAAGACCACCACGCTCAAGATGATCAACCGCCTCGTCGAGCCCACCTCGGGCGCCGTCGAGGTGGACGGCGCCGACACGCGCACCGTCGATCCTCTCGCCCTCCGCCGCTCGATCGGGTACGTCTTCCAGGACATCGGGCTCTTCCCGCACATGACCGTGACACGCAACGTTGAGATCGTCCCCCGGCTGCTCGGGTGGGACGCGCCGCGCCGCCGCGCGCGCGCCGACGAGCTGCTCGATCGGGTCGGGCTCCCGTCGGCCGAGTACGCCGACCGCCCCCCGGCCCAGCTCTCGGGCGGGCAACAGCAGCGCGTGGGCATCGCCCGCGCCCTCGCCGCCGACCCGGACTACCTGCTCATGGACGAGCCCTTCGGCGCGCTCGACGCCGTCACCCGCGACCAGCTGCAGGGCGAGCTCATCCGCATCAAGACCGAGCTGGCCAAGACCATCGTCTTCGTCACGCACGACCTGTTCGAGGCGCTCCGGCTGGGCGACCGGATCGCCGTGATGAACGCCGGCAAGCTTGAGCAGATCGGCACGCCCGACGACCTTCTGGCACACCCCGCGACGCCGTTCGTCTCGGACCTCTTCGACCAGGCGCGCCGGCAAGCGCGGCTCATCGCGGGGGACCGCGCATGACCATCGTTGCACGCCTCGTCGCGGTCATCCTGCTGACGCTGGTCGCCCTCCCGGCGCGGGCCCAGCAGCCCACCGTCCGCGTTGGCTCGAAGAACTTCACCGAGCAGGAGATCCTCGCCGAGCTTGCCGCCCAGCTCATCGAGCGAACAACCGACCTCCGCGTCGAGCGCCGCCTCGGGCTCGGCGGGACCGACATCTGCCACGCCGCCCTCATCTCGGGCGAGCTTGACCTCTACGTCGAGTACACCGGCACCGCGCTGCTGACGGTCCTCAAAGAGCCCGTCATCGCCAACCCGGCGCGGGCGTATCAGGCCACCGCCGGCGCGTACCGCGATGCGTACGACCTCGAGTGGCTCGCCCCCATCGGGTTCAACAACACCTACGCCATCACCGTCCGCGCCGACCAGGCCGACGAGCGCGGCTGGGCGACCGTCTCCGACCTGCGCGCTGACGCGGGCGACCTCCGCGCCGGCTTCACCTCGGAATTCATGGAGCGCCCCGACGGCTATCCAGGCCTGCGCGGCGTCTACGACCTCGCCTTCGCCGCCACGTCCGACCTCGACCCCGGGCTCATGTACCAAGCCCTCGCCGACGGGCAGGTCGATGTCATCTGCGCCTTCGCCACGGACCCCCGCATCGACGAGTACGACCTGCGCGTGCTCGAGGACGACCGGGGCTTCTTCCCGCCCTACGACGCCGCCCCGGTCGTGCGCGCCGACACGCTCGCGGCCCACCCCGAGATCCGAGACGCCCTCGCGCTCCTCGCGGGCGCCATCGATGACGACACCATGCGCGCCCTGAACCACGCCGTGGACGTCCAGCGACGCGACCCCGCCGCCGTCGCCCGCGAATGGATCGACAATGTGCTGGGCATCCCAGAGGATGCTGGCCCCGCGGCGGCACGCGCACGCACGCCCAAGAACGTCTTTCAGCTCGCCTGGTCCCGCCGCGCCGAGCTCGGTCGCAAGACCCTCGAGCACCTCATCCTCACCGCCTTGGGCACGTCGATCGCGATCGCCCTGGGCATCCCGCTGGGCGTGCTGGTCCACCGCGTCGCCGCGGCGCGCGGGCCCGTCCTCGCGTTCACCGAGATCGTGCAGACCATCCCGAGCCTCGCGATGCTCGCGTTCTTCTTCGCGATCTACGGCCTGCTCGGGCTCGCGCCCGCGGTCACCGCGCTCGTCCTGTACGCGTTGCTCCCGATCGTTCTCAACACGTTCACCGGTCTGCGCGGCGTCCCCGCGCAGACCGTCCAGGCCGCCGACGGCGTCGGCATGTCCTCCTGGCAACGCCTCCGCATCGTCGAGCTCCCGCTCGCCGCCCCGGTCATCATCGCGGGCGTGCGCGCCGCGACGGTCCTCACCGTGGGCATCGCCACGCTCTCGACCTACATCGGCGCGGGCGGGCTCGGCGACTTCATCGCCCGGGGGCTCGCGCGCAACGACACCCGCCTGACCCTTCTGGGTGCCGTCCCCGCGGCCCTCATGGCGGTCACCCTGAGCCTGCTCATCCGACTGATCGAGCGCCGGGCGAAGCTCGCCTGACCCCGACGACGCGACCCAAAGTTTCAGCCGCGCGCGAAACTTGATCGCGTCGGAATCCACCCGGCGACGACACCCGAACCCAACCGCGTCGCCCCGCGGCACGCGTCGCACCGGGCAATACCAACCACACGGGGACCTACGGAAGGAGCACGCCATGGGCGTCTCGACGTTGCTGTGCGCGGGGATGACCGCGCTGTCTATTCTTATGACCACCGCCGGGCCCGCGCAGGCCGACAACGACATCGTGTCGACCGCGGTGAGCTCGGGTCAGTTCGACACGCTCGCCGCTGCGCTGACCAAGGCGGAACTCGTCGAGACGCTTCAGGGCGACGGGCCCTTCACCGTCTTCGCGCCGACAGACGAGGCGTTCGCCAAGCTGGGCGACAAGACGATCAACGCGCTGCTCAACGAGCCGGGCACGCCCACCCTCTCGGGCATCCTGACCTACCACGTCATCGTCGGCGAGTTCACCGCGGCGGACCTGGCGCGCATGCCCGCGATCAACACCGTCAACGGCCAGCGCATCGACCTCTCGTTCGCGGGCGGCAAGCTCCTCGCCGACGACGCGACCATCGTCAAGGCCGACATCCGCACCAGCAACGGCATCATCCACGTCGTCGACACGGTGCTGACGCCCGAGGACGCGTCGATCGCGAAGACGGCCTCGAAGGCGGGCTCATTCAGCACGCTCATCGCCGCCGCCAAGGCCGCCGGGCTCGCCGACGCGCTTGCGACCGGCGACGGCCCGTTCACGGTCTTCGCGCCGACGGACGAGGCGTTCGCAAAGCTCGGCGCCGACACCATCGAGTCGCTGCTCAAGCCCGAGAACCGCGGCAAGCTCGCCCGCATCCTGCAGTACCACGTCGTGCCCGGGCGCGTCTACGCCTCGGACGTGATCGGCGGCGCCGACGCCGGCACCCTCGCGGGCGAGGCCGTCCGCGTCGGGTTCGACTCGGGGGCCCTCCGCGCCAACGACGCGCGCATCATCGCGACGGACATCGAGGCGTCCAACGGCGTGATCCATGTGATCGACTCCGTGCTGCTCCCGCCCGAGCCCCAGGGCCGCAAGGTGATCGGCTTCTTCGACGCCCGTCCGAACTCCGAGACCCGCGCCCTGCTCGGGCTCGACTCGCATGAAGGGCTGCTCATCAACCGCGTCGTCCGCGATTCGGGCGCCGAGCGGGGCGGCCTGCAACGCGGCGACGTCATCTTCGCCATCGACGGCGAGACCGCCACCACCGAACGCCTCAATGACGCGAAGGAACGCGCCGGCGTCGGGGGCACGGTCGAGCTCTGGGTCGCCCGCCGCGTCACCGTCGAGGTGGGCGTCGAGGACCACTGAGCGGTTCGAACCGAAGACGCGCAAGACGAGGCGGGCGCCACGCCGGCGCCCGCCTCCTCATGCGCCCAACTCGTCGATCGCGAACGCCGACTCGATCAGCCCGATGTGCGAGTACGCCTGCGGGTGGTTCCCGAGCCCACGCCCGCTCACGGGGTCGAACTCCTCGGGGATGAGCCCGGTCTGCCCGCAGAGCGTCACGTACGAATCGAAGAGCTCGCGCGCGTCGGCGGCCCGCCCGCACAACACGTAGCTCTGGATCAGCCACGCCGTGCAAAGGTTGAACCCGCCCTCCGCGCCGGGCAGCCCGTCGTCGGTGTGGTACCGCCAGACCGTCGGACCGCCGCGCAGGTGCTCCTCGACCGCCTCCACGGTGCCCGTCCACCGCGGGTCGTCGGATTCGAGCATGCCGGTGAGCCCGACGGTGAGCACCGCGGCGTCGAAGTCGTCGTGCCCGTACGCCGTCGTGAACGCGCCGAGCCCCTCGTTCCACCCGTTCTCGAGCACGTCGGCGCGGATCGCGTCGCGGCACGCCGCCCACTCGGGCCGCGTCTTCCCGCGGAAGAGTTCCATGATCTCGATGCCCAGGCGCACCGTCTGCCAGCACATCACGCGCGAGTGCACGTGATGGCGCTTGGGCGCGCGGATCTCCCAGATGCCGTGGTCGGGCTCGTCCCAGTGCCGCATGACCGCCTCGACCGCCGCCTCGACCGCGCGCACGTGGTCCGACGTCACCGCCGCGCCCACCTCGACGAGCCGGTGCACGAGCTCGACGATCGGCCCGAAAACGTCCAACTGCACCTGCCGAGACGCGGCGTTGCCCACACGCACCGGGCGCGAGCCGGCGTACCCGGAAAGCTCACCGATCTCCGCCTCCGCGTGCAGCATCCCGCCCGCGACGGTGTAGATCGGCATGATGCGGTCCTTCGCCGGCGCCTGGTCCATCACGAGCATGAGCCAGTCCAGAAATTTCAGCGCCTCGCGCGTGGACCCGAGATCGACCAACGCCCGCGCCGCCATCGCCGCGTCGCGCGGCCAGCAGTACCGGTAGTCCCAGTTCCGCACGCCCCCGATCCACTCGGGCAGGCTCGTCGTCCCCGCCGCCGCGATCGCCCCCGTCGGGCGGTGCCAAAGCCCGCGCAGGACCAGCGCGCTGCGGCGCACCAACTCGGGCGCGACCCCCGGGACCGACAACCCCGCCGCCCAGTCCGACCAATACCGGCGCGACTCAGCCGATCGCCCCTCGACGGGCGTCCGCGACGCCCGCAGCGACCCGGTGCCGTACCGCATCTCGAGCACAACCGGTTCGCCTTCTTGAAGATCAATCTCAGCGACGGCGGTCTGGTGCATCCCCTCGTCGCGGATCTCCCACGAGACGCCGGGCGAGCGCAGCACGATCGGATCGAACGCGTCGTCCACCGCCAGCCCGTCCTCGTGCGTCTCCAGGCGCGTCGGAACGCGGCCGAAGTCCAGCCTCGGCGCGAACTCGACCCGCGCCCGCCCGGACCCCTCGAGCACGCGCACGAGATCGGTCCGCCCCGCGCGGTTCGCCGGGCGCTCGCCCGAGCAATCAAGCCAGTCCGTGACCGTCAGCCCGGGCCAGCTCGTGCGCAGGTGGAACGTGTCGGGCTCGTAGCCCACGTCAGGCTCGGGCACGTTGTCGCCAGCCGGGCACACCAC
The DNA here is from genome assembly GCA_040219655.1 of Phycisphaerales bacterium. Taxonomy (GTDB): domain Bacteria; phylum Planctomycetota; class Phycisphaerae; order Phycisphaerales; family UBA1924; genus BQJQ01. The sequence continues at coordinate 1,052,496 of JAVJSB010000001.1, forward strand.
AAACCGGCCCGCCGGCTCGCCGCCCAACAGTTCCGCGAACAACGCCGACGCGTCGATCCGGGGCGGGCACATCCAGACCACGCGCGCGCCCGGCGCGACCAGCGCGATCGTGCGCTGATCGGTCAGCATCGCGTGGTCCTCGATCGGCACCGCCTCCGCGCCCGCCGCCCACAGCGCCCGCAGCTCGCACAGCTCGGCGAGCAACCGCGACACGTCGCGCGTCGTGCCGACGCGGAACGCCGCGACGGACTCCCCGTCGCCCACCTTCACGCCCACGTCCGGTCCCGCGAGGGTCGCGAAGGCGTCCTCGTCCGTCACGTCGTCGCCGACGAACAGCACCGCCGACGCGCCGACGCGCGAACGCAGCGTCTCGAGCGCGGCCCCCTTGTTCCCGTGCACGACGGCGAGCTCGACGACCATCTTGCCGCGCTTGACCTGCACGCCCTCCGCCGATCCCGGGCCGGACAGCGCGTCCGCGAGCGCCCGCTCGCCCACATCCGCCGGAGCATTCCGGTAGTGCAGCGCGACCGACGCGGGCTTCTCCTCCACGCTCAGCCCCGCGTCGCGCGACGCGATCTCGCGCAGCGCCGACAGGACCTTGGCGCGCCGCTCGAGCACCTCCGGGGCGAGCGACCGCGCGTAGTCCACGTCGAACTCCGACCCGTGCGACCCGACCAGCCGCACGTTGTCGGGCGCCCCTGTCAGATCGGCGAGATCCGCCAACGACCGCCCGGACACCACCGCGACGTGCGTGCCGGGCAGCTCGGCGAGCCCCTTGAGCGCCACCATCGACTCGCGGTCCGGCATCGCCGCCGCAGGATCGCTCACGATCGGGGACAACGTCCCGTCGTAGTCGCTCGCGATGAGCAGCACGGGCACCCGCGCCAGCCGCGCCAGGTGCACGCTCAACGCGGGGTCGGCGCCCACCCCTTCCATCGCCCCCGTCATCGCCCCAGCCTCCCGAGGAACGCGTCCGACCACGCGTACACGTCGTGCGCGCGCACGATCCGCCGCATGGACGCCATCCGCTTCCGCGCGTCCGCCTCGTCGAGCGCGAGCGCCCGCTCCAGCGCGTCGGCGATGCCGTCCACGTCGTGCGGGTTCACCAACAGCGCCTGCTTGAGCTCAAGGGCAGCCCCCGCAAACTCGCTGAGCACCAAGACGCCCGACCCGTCCGTCCGCGTCGCGACGTACTCCTTGGCGACCAGATTCATCCCGTCGCGGAAGGGCGTGACCGTCATCACGTCCGCCGCCCGGTAGCACCCGACGAGCTCGTCGAACGGCAGCGACCGGTAGACGTAGTGCACCGCGATGTTCTCCATCGTCGCGTACGTCCCGTTGATCCGCCCGACCAGCTCGTTCACGCTCGAACGCAGATCCGCGTACTCGTCCACCTTCTCGCGCGTCGGCACGGCGATCTGCACGTAGATCACGTCCTCGACCTTGACCCGCCCGCGCCTGAGCATCTCCTCATACGCGCGCAGCCGGACGTCGATGCCCTTCGTGTAATCCAGGCGGTCGACGCCCAGGATCACACGCCGCCCGCCGAAGTCACTCGACAGCTTTTCCGCCGCCCGCCGCGTGCGCTCCTCATTCACCTTCTCTTCAAACGCACCGGCGTCGATCGAAATCGGGAAGGCACCGACGCGGATCGTTCGGCCCTCGAACTGCAGCGTCGTGTCCGTGCCCGTCGCGCTCGTGAGCTGCCGCGCGGACCGCGCGAAGTTTTTCGCGGCGAGCTTCGTCTGAAAGCCGACGAGATCCGCGCCCAGCAGCCCCTCCAGGATCTGCCGGCGCCAGGGCAGCTTGGCGAACAGCTCCTCCGGCGGGAAGGGGATGTGGTTGAAAAACCCGATCCGCGCGCCCGGCCGGCGCTCCCGGACGAGACCCGGCACGAGCTGCAGCTGGTAGTCGTGGATCCAGACGGTGTCGTGCTCGCCCGCCGCCTCGACCGCCCCGTCGGCGAACCGCTCGTTCACACGCTGATACGCCCGCCACCAGCGCCGGTGATACTGCGGTGCCCGGATGCAGTCGTGGTAGAGCGGCCACACCGTCTCGTTGCTGAACCCGTAGTAGAAATTCTCGAGCTCGTCCGCGGACACGCCCACGGGATGGACGCGGAAGCCCTCGTGGTCGAACGGGTCCGGGCCCTTGCCGGCCGTCCCGTCCCACCCGACCCAGGACCCCCCGCGCTCCCGCAGCAGGGGGTGGACCGCGGCGACGAGCCCGCCCGGGCTCGTGACCCACCGGTCCCCCTCGTCGTCCCGGACGCGCCGCACCGGCAGGCGGTTGGCGACGACGACGAGCCGCCCGGATTCCGCTTGGCCCGAGCGTTGGCGGGCCCCCGACTTCAGCTCCGCTGTCGATGATCCCGGCGCTGCCATGCGAATCGCCTTTCCCTCTCGTTGGAGTCGGACACACTACGCGGACACAGGACCATATCGGGCCGGGCGGTCGATGCCATCCCGCCACCAAAAACGGGCGTCTGGGGCCCCGCATCGCCTATGGTTCATCCCGTCCGTTGTGACACGGGCGGACCGACCACCCCGCGCCGACGCCGCGCCCAGTGAGGATCGAGACCCATGGCCGACCAGAACCCCGCGCAGCAGCAGGTCCAGCTCCGGATCGACGAGTCCAAGACCAACACCGCCTATGCGAACATGTTCCGCACGACGCCCACGGCCGACGAGGTCCTCCTCGACGCCGGGCTGCACGTGCCCGCCCAGAGCCAGGACGGCTCGCCCGCGATCGTCTTCGCCATCGGGCACCGCACGGTGATGAGCTGGGCGGGTGCCAAGCGACTCGTCATGCAGCTCGGCCAGCTCGTCCGCAACTATGAAGAGCGCTACGGCGAGATCCAGACCCAGGGCGGCTCGGGCCAGCCCGCCGGGCAGACCCCGCCGCCCCCGCCCCCGCCCGGGGGCTGACGGGACATCCCGGATCGCGCATCGGAAGTAAGGTGAACGCCAGGCCGGCGGCGCGATCAGCAACCGGCCGGGCGGCGTACCCATAAGAGCATCCCAGGCCCACCCGGCGCACGCGATCACGGAGGACCCCGAATTTGGGCGCGACGGCATCCGAAATCGACGCACGCATCGAATCGATCAGCCCCGACCTCAACCGGCTCGTCGAAGCCGTCGAGACCGTCGTCGTCGGGCAGCGCGGCATGGTCGAGGGCCTGCTCATCGGGCTGCTCACCGGCGGGCACGTGCTGCTCGAGGGCGTGCCCGGGCTCGCCAAGACGCTCGCCGTCAACACCCTCGCTCAGACGCTCGACGCCAGGTTCGCCCGCGTGCAGTTCACGCCCGACCTCCTCCCGGCGGACCTGATCGGCACCATGATCTACTCCCCGGCGGACGCGACCTTCAGCGCTCGCAAGGGCCCGATCTTTGCGAACATCGTCCTCGCCGACGAGATCAACCGCGCGCCCGCCAAGGTCCAGTCCGCCCTGCTCGAAGCCATGGCGGAGCGCCAGGTCACGATCGGCGACGAACGCCACAAGCTGCCGCACCCGTTCCTCGTCCTCGCGACGCAGAACCCGATCGAGCAGGAGGGCACCTACCGCCTGCCCGAGGCGCAGGTGGACCGCTTCATGCTCAAGGTCCGCATCGACTACCCGACGCGAGACGAGGAGCTGGGCATCCTCGACCGTGTCGGCACGTCGTCGCCTGATCTGTCGGTCGAGCGCGTGCTGACGACCGAGGACGTGCTCGCCGCGCGCGAGGTGGCGGACGCGGTGTACGTCGATGACAAGATCAAGCAGTACGCGGTCGATGTGATCCACGCGACACGGCGCCCGGCGGAGTACCGCCTGGACCGCCGGCTGGACTTGCCGCGTCTGATCGAGTTCGGGGCGTCGCCGCGCGGGACGATCTCGCTGATCCTCGCCGCCCGGGCGCACGCGCTCCTGCGCGGGCGCGGGTTCGTCTCACCGTCGGACATCAAGTCGGTCGGCACGCTCGTGCTGCGGCACCGCGTCGTGCCCAGCTACGAAGCCGAGGCCGAGGGCGTGACCGCCGACGACATCGTCCGGGAGATCTTCGACCACATCCCCGTGCCCTGAAGGAGCGTGCCCGGATGCTGACCGAAGAGCTCATGAAAGAGGTCCGGCGGCTGGAGATCCGCTCGCGAAGGCGCGTCGATGACGTCTTCGGCGGGGAGTATCACTCCGCGTTCAAGGGCGAGGGCATCGAGTTCGCCGAAGTCCGCGAGTACGAGCCGGGCGACGACGTGCGCACCATCGACTGGAACGTGACGGCCCGCGCGGGGAAACCCTTCGTCAAGCGGTTCACCGAGGAGCGCCAGCTGACGGTGATCCTCGCGGTGGACCTGTCCGCGTCGGGGGTGTTCGGGTCGGTCGGGAAATCGAAGGCGCGGCTGAGCGTGGAGACCGCCGCCGTCCTCGCCGCCGCCGCCGCGCGCAACAACGACCGCGTCGGGCTCATGCTGTTCGACGACGACGTTCGTCTGTACCTGCCGCCGAGCAAGGGGCGCGGGCACACGCTGCGGGTGCTGCGCGAACTGCTCGACGCCGAGCCGGGGCACGGGTCCGCGGGGTTGGACGCGTCGCTGCAGATGCTCGACCGGGTGCTGCACCGTCGGGCGATCGTGTTCGTGCTGTCCGATTTCCTGGGTCAACCCGAGACCACCGAGCGCGGCGAGCCCGAGCCCGTGTGGGCGGCGTCCATGCGCCGGCTCGCCCGCCGCCATGAGGTCTGCGCCCTGACCATCGAAGACCCCCGCGAGCGCGAGCTCCCCCGCGTGGGGTTGATCGAGTTCGAAGACCCCGAGACCGGCGAGCTCCGCGTGTTCGACACGTCGTCCCGCCGCGCCCGCAAGCGGTTCGGCGCGGACGCCGCCCGGATGAACGAGCTGCTGGACCGATCCTTCCGCCGGTCGCGCGTGGACCGGGTGACGCTCTCGACCGAGCGCCCGTTCATCGACGACCTGCTCGCGTACTTCCGTGTTCGGGAGCACCGCCGATGAGGGTGGTGGGCGCGGTGCTGTTTCTGGCGACGACGTTCATCCTCGCGGGGTGTGAGGATCGGTCCGCGCCGCCCGTTCCCGAGCCGCACGTCATGACGAGCGCCCGGTCCGGGCCCGCGGGGCTCGTGGTCACGCTCGACCGGGACGCGATGCGGACCGTGGACCGCCTGCGGGTGCGGATCGAAGCGGACGCGACCGACGGCGCCGAGATCGATCCGCCGACGTTTGACCCCGCGAGCACCGGGTGGACGGTCATTTCAAGAACGGACGAGCCGCTCGCCTTCACCGACGCGGGCCCGGTGCGTCGCTCGAGCGTGGTGCTCGAGCCGTTTCTCGAGGGGACGTACGAGCTGCCGCCCGTCACGCTCGAGTGGGCGATGCCCTCGGGCGAGCGGGGCGTCGTGAGCACCGAGCCGCTGCGTGTGGAGGTGAGCTCCGTGCTCGCCGCCGATGACAACGGTGACCTCGCCGGGCCGGTCGGCATGGTGCGCCCCGATCCCCCCGCGCCGGACGACTCGCGGTTGCGGACGATTGCAGTCGGGGGCGGAATCGTGCTCGTGATCGTCGGCGTGACCGGGTGGTGGCTCGCCGCCCGACGAACCAAGCCCGCCGACCCGAGCCCGGCGGATCAACTCCGCGCCCTCGCCCGATCGAGCACGACCGACGCGGACCGCATCGGCGCCGCCGTCGCCGAGTGCCTCCGGCGATCCCGAGTCAAGTCCAACGCGGCCCGCGAGATCATCGACGCGTTCGACCGAGCCCGGTACGGCCGGATGCCGATGTCCGACGATCGGGCGCGGTCGCTGCTCAACGAGGCGATCGACGCCCTCGAGCGCGGACCGGAGGGCTCGGCGTGATCGATCAGCTCGCCTGGCCCTGGGTCCTGCTCGGCTTGCTGCTCATCCCAGCGATCGCGGTCGTGCGCGCCCGCCGGCGCTCGCCCAGCGCCGTGTTCTCGGCGGTCGAGCGCGCCCGCGCCGTCGGCGGGACCTGGCGGACACACCTGCGGGCGCTGCCGCTCGTGCTCAGACTGATCGCGTTGGCGTTGCTCGTCGTCGCGATCGCACGCCCGCAGACGGTCAGCTCGCGCACCGAAAGCTCCACCGAGGGCATCGCGATCCAGCTCGTGCTCGACCGCTCGCGCTCGATGGACGACCCGGGCGTGCTCGACGGCCGCGAGGTCACCCGGCTCGAGGCGGCCAAACAGGTCGTCGCCGAGTTCGTCGCGGGCGACGGCGACGCCCTCGAAGGGCGCCAGAACGATCTCGTCGGGCTCATCGCCTTCGGCACCTACGCCGACACCCTCTGCCCGCTCGTCCGAGAGCACGGCGCGCTGCTCGACATCCTCTCACGCGTCGAGATCCCGATCTTCCAGGACGAGGGCGGCACCGCGATCGGCGACGCCCTCACCCTCGCCTGCGCACGCCTCCGAGACGCCGAGAACGCCTACGCCGAATCACGCGCCGAGCAAGGCGAGCCGGACGCCGAGTTCGCCAGCAAGGTCATCGTCCTGCTCACCGACGGCGAGAACACGCAGGGCCAGCTCACGCCACGCCAGGGCGGCGAGCTCGCTCGGGAGTGGGGCATCCGCGTCTACATCATCGGCATCCGCGGCGGCGTCACACGCTCCGCCTTTGGGCGCGCCCTCAACCTCGGCCAGGAAGTCAACGAACGCGAGCTCACGACCGTCGCCGAGATGACCGGCGGGCGGTTCTTCCCCGTCGAGGATCTCGCCGAGCTCCGCCCCGTCTACGACGCCATCAACGAGCTCGAGAAGACCGAAATCATCATCGACGAGCAGACCGAGTACGAGGAGCGCTTCATGCCATTCGCGGCGGTCGCCTTCGCGCTGCTCGGGCTCGAGTCCCTGCTCGGTTGGACCCTCTTGCGGAGGATCCCATGACCGGCGCGCTCCCGATGGTGTTCGGAGACCCCGCGTGGGTCCACGCGGCGTGGGCCGCGCCCGCGGCGCTGGCGATCGGCGCGTGGTCCATCCGATCGGGCCGCCGGGCGCTCTTGCGCTTCGCGGACCGCGAGATGCTCGGCGTGATCGCCCGCTCGGTCAGCACGCCGCGCCGGTGGACGCGGGTGGCGCTCGTCGCGGTCTCGTTCGGGCTGCTCGCCCTTGCGCTGGCCCGCCCTCAGACGGACCCGGTGCCCGTCGAGATCGAGCAGCACGGGCGCGACGTCGTCTTCGTGGTGGACGTCTCGCGCAGCATGCTCGCCCAGGACCTCGCGCCCAGCCGGCTCGAACGCTCCAAGCTCTGGATCTCCGACCTCGCGGCGGACCTGGCGGGCGACCGTGTCGGGCTCGTCGCGTTCGCGGGCGCCGCCGTGGTCGCGTGCCCGCTCACGAACGACCGGACCTTCTTCCAGATGGCGCTCGACGAACTCTCGCCCCGCAGCGCCCCGATCGGGGGGACGTACATCGGCGACGCGATCCGCAAGGCGATGTCGGACGTGTTCGAAGTGGACGAAGAATCGCCCGACGCCGGACCCGTCACGCGTGACATCATCCTGATCACAGACGGCGAGGACCAGGAGAGCTTCCCGGTCGAGGCCGCCGCCGCCGCGGGCCGCGCGGGCATCCGCATCATCGCGCTGGGCGTGGGCGACGCGGGCGAGGGCTCGCTCGTGCCAGACCCGGCCACGGGCGAGCCGATCGTGCACGCCGGGCGACGCGTGCGCTCCGCGCTCGACGCCGGGGCGCTCGCGGAGATCGCCGGCGCATCTGCGGGCGGGGTCATGCTCAACGTCGGCACGGGCACGATCCGGCTCGACGACGTGTACCGTGACCTGACGGCCGACGACGCGGCCCGGAGTCTCGGCACCGTCGAGCGGATGCGCTATACCGAGCGGTTCTGGATGCCGCTGGTCGCCGCGTTCGCGTTGCTCGTGATCGAGAGTGTCCTGTCCGATCGGAGGCGGAGACGATGAATGCCCTCGCGTTCCTCATCCTGAGCGCCGGTCTCGCAATCGCGACTGAAGCGCCCGAGAAACCCGAGCCGCTCCCGCCCGCCATGCTGCGCGCCGCCATCGAGCGCGGAATCACCGAGTTCGAATCGGGTGAGCCCGCCGACGCCGCGGCGATCCTCAGCGACGCCGCCGATCGAGCGGGCGACGCATCGCTGGGCGCCGTTGCGGATCTCAACGCGGGCCGCGCGTTCCTCGAGTCGGACACGCTGGACACCGCGATCGAGCGCTTCCGCCGGGCGGACCGCCGCGCGACCGATCCGACCGTCCGGCGCGAGGCGCGGTTCATGCTCGCGCACGCGTTGCTCGAGCAAGCCCCGCCTCCCATCCTCCCCGGCATGCCGGGGCAGGACGCCTCCACGATCGACGACCGGATCGAGGCGCTCACGCTCGCTGAGCAGGCGTTCCGCTCGTGCCTGGACGTCGCGCCCGACGACCTCGAAGCGGCGCAGAACACCGAGCGTCTCCGCCGCGAGATCAAGGAACTGCGTGACCTGCAGGAGATGATGCAGGACCAGCAGCAGCAGGCGTCGCAAGCCGCCGACAACCTTGCCGGACTCGCCAACGAACAGCAGGAGCAAGCCGACTCGAACGCGTCCGACACGCCCCCCGAACAGCAGGAGGGGTCCGAAGCGCAGCAGGATCTCTCCGAGCGCACGCAGGGCGCGATCGAGCAACTCGCCCAGCAGGCCCGGCAAGCCCGCGCGCAGGGGCAGACCGAGCTCGCCGAGCAGCTCGAGGACGCCGCCGCGCAAGCGCAGGAAGCGCAACGGGCACAGCAGCAGGCCCAGGAGGAACTCGACGCCGGCAACCCGCTCGAAGCAAGCGAGCAGCAGCAGCGCGCCGCGGACCAACTCCGCCAAGCCGCGGAGTCCGCCGCCCAGGCGTCCGAGTCCATGCAGCCCTCCGAGCCCAGCGACGAGTCATCCGAAGAATCGCAGGGCGATCCGTCCGACGAGGGCGAGCCGAGCGAGGAGCCCGAAGACCCCGGCGACCAGATCGCCGACCGACTCATCGACCGCGAGGAACAGCAACGCCAGGCGCGCGAGCAACGCCGCTCGCGCATCGCCCGGCCCGTCTATGTGGAGCGTGACTGGTGACCACCCGAGCCGCATGCATCCTGCTCGCCGTTCTATTCACGCTGCTGGGACTCGCGCCCGCCGCGAGCGCCCAGGATGACGCCGCGCCCGACATCACGGTGTCCGCCGAGGCGGACCGCCGCCGCGTGTATGTCGGCGACCGCGTGCGCTATCTCATCACCGTCTCGGGCTCCAACGCGCCGGAGGTTCCGGAACTCGAGCTCCCCGACGGCGTGGTGGGGCAGTTCCGGGGCGGTCGCGAGCGGTCCTCTTCGTTCACGTCGATCATCAACGGCCGCCGCGTCACCCGCAGCTCGCTCGCGTACATCTTCGAGTACGTCGTCTCGCCGCAGCGCGAGGGGCAGTTCGAGTTCGGGCCGGCGACGGTCGTCGTCGAGGGCGAGCCCTATGAAACAAACCGGGTCACCCTCACCGCGGTGCAGCCCGAGGACGTGAGCGCCGATTACCCGATCACCGCCGAGCTCGACCGCACCGAGCTCTGGGTCGGCGAGGCGGTCCGCGTCCGCGTCACCTGGGCATTCCAGCCCGATGTCGAGAACCCGTCGTTCGACGTCACCTCGATCCCCGACGCGATGCGCGTGCTCGAGAACCGCGCCCGCCCGGACTGGGCCGGCGTGCAGGAAACCCGGATGGGCACCGTGCTCGGCCAAGACCTTTCCATGGGCTTCGGGCGCACCTCGCTCGACGGCCGCGTCGTCCGCACGCTCTCGTTCGAGCTGCTCGTCACGCCCGTCGAGGCGGGCACGTACGACCTCGGTCCCGTCGGCGTCGTGTTCGATCGCGTCGTGCGCGGCCGCGGACGGGTGCGCGTGATCTCGACGTCCGACCCGATCCCCGTCCGCGTGCGCGAGCTCCCGACGGAGGGCCAGCCGCCCGGATTCAACGGGCTCGTCGGCCGCTATGGCGTGCGAGCCTCGGTCTCGACGCTCTCCGCGAACGTGGGCGACCCGATCGAACTCGAGGTCCGCATCGAGGGCGACGAGCCCATGGTCGGCGTCACCGACGGCCCGGACCTCAGCGTCATCGAGGGCTTCACAGACGCCTTCCAGCTCGCCGCGGACGGGTGGGAGCTCGTGCCCTCCGAGATCCCAGGACGCCGCGTCTTCCGGACCACGATCCGCCCGACCTCCGAATCGGTGACCGAGCTGCCCGCGATCGAGCTGCCGTACTTCGACGTGGAAGAAGGCGTCTACCGCGTCGCGCGGGCCGAGCCGATCCCGCTCGAGGTCCGCGCCGTCCGCGAGACGACCGCGGCGGACGCGCTGCGCACGGGCGTGCCCGCCGCCCGCGCCCGCCTGCCGCTCGACTCCGCGGGCGACGCCTTCTGGGCCCACGAGCGCGGGCCCGGGCTGCTCACCACCGACGGGTTCGACCCGATCGCCCGCGCCACCGAGCCGGCGTGGCTCGGCGCGATCCTCGCGCCGCCCGTGGGCTGGCTCTGCGTGGTCGGGTGGGGCGCCGTGTCGCGCTCGCGCGACCCGGTTGCTGCACGCCGGCGCGCCGCGCTCCGCAAGGCGCGCCGCGCGGCACGGTCCGACGGCGTCGCCGCCGGCGCGCGGCGTCTCGTCGCAGACCTGCTCGGGCGCGACCTCACCGCTGTCACCGCCGCCGACTGCGACGCGCTGTCGTTGACCGACGAAACCCGGGCGCAGCTCGTCGAGCTCATCGGTTCCGAGGAGGCGACCCGGTTCGGCGGGCTCCCGCCATCGATGCCCGACTCGGCGCGCGCGAAACGTACCCTTGCCGCCGCCTTCCGCCAGGAGATGGGGGGCGCCCGATGACCATCGCCTGGCGATTCATCGTGCTCATCCTCACCGCGGTCACCGCCACCGCGCCGGCCCAGCCATCGCTCGACGGGATGCTCGCCAGCGCCGAGAGCGCGATGGACGACGCCGAACGCGCCATGGAAGCCGACCCCGAGCTCGCGCCCGAGCTCTACGCGCAGGCCGCCGCCCGCTACGAACGAATCATCACCGAGCACGGCATCGATTCGGTCGAGCTCCACCGCGCCGCGGGCAATGCCCGCCTGCTCGCCGGGCAGACCGGGCTCGCGATCGCGAGCTACCTCCGCGCCGAGCGGCTCGACCCGACAGACGAGAAGACCGCCGCCAGCCTCGCCTACGCGCGCTCGCGCGTCGGAACGACCATCACGCCCGGCCTGCGCTCTCGAACCGAGTCCGCGGTCTTCTGGTGGCGCGGCCGCGTCCCGCGTCACGCGCTCTTCCTCGGGGCGGTCATCGCGTTCGGCGCGGCCTGGGGCATCGAGATCGCGCTCGCGCTCGGGGCCCGCCGCGTCGGGCACGTCTCCGCGCTGCTCCTCGCCGTCATCGCCCTGACGCTCTTCGGCTCGCTCGTCGCCGAGCGGGCGTTCGACCGTGCCGTCGAGCGAGCCGTGATCGTCGGCGGCCCCTCCGACGCCCGAACCGGGCCCAGCGATGTCGTTTACCCCCGCTCGTTCGAGCAGCAACTCCTTCCGGGTGTTGAACTTGTGGTGCTCAGCCACCAAGATGGGTGGGTCCGCGTGCGCCTCGCGGACGGCCGCGAGACCTGGGTCCGCGACACGTCCATCGCGCGAGTTTGACACGTCGCGCGTGCGTTCGGCGTGGCGATCCGGTACTTTGGGCGCGTTGGGGAGAGAGCGGCGCGCCAGAGATCGGCGCAGGAAGGCCGCGATATGAAGGAGCAACGCGTCGATGCCCGGGCCGCCCAAGCCTCGGCTGTCCCCTCCGCCCCAAACCCTCGCTTCCGCGCCGAAGCCGACGACCTCGGGCGCTGGTTCGTCTGGCAGCGCTTCGGGCAGTCCGGGTGGGCCGCGTGCCGCGCCTGCCGATCCCGCTCGGACGCGGTGAACCTGGCCGCCGCGATGAACCAGTCGCCCGCCGCGGCGCCCGCGAACTGAGCGAGACTCCCCCCAAGGGCGACGGCCATCCCGCTCGGGTCTATACTTCTCCCGCGCCGCCCTCGGGCGACGCGACCCCACTGGCGGGTGTAGTTCAGTGGTAGAACGCAAGCTTCCCAAGCTTGATGTCGTCGGTTCGACTCCGATCACCCGCTCTTGAGCATGACCCCGCGTCGCCGCACACGGTCAGACAAGGGGTGCCCCATAGCCCCGCACGCCGACCGAGCAACGCCAGAATCCGCCACGCGCGAGATCTCCGCGGCGCTCGCCGACGCCGTCGTCGCGCTCGGCAACGGGTTCCTGACGCACCCCCACAACGCCGCGCTGCGGGCATCGCTCCGCGCATGCGAACTGTCGGACCGCGCATACCGAGATCAACTCGCGTGGATCGCGTACCGGCTCCTCTTCGTCTTCATCGCCGACGACCGAGGGCTGCTCTGCCAACCGGACGCGGAGGACGGAACTCAACTCCGACCGATCCCGGCGCGCTGCCTCCGATCGCTCGCGGCCGGCGAGCCGGACCCCGACGCGTCCGACCTCTGGGACGGCTTTGGTCGCCTCGCATCGGTGCTCGCGACTCCCGATCGCGCGTCCGACGTGACGTCGCGGGGCGAGCCCTCGCGCCTGTGGGACGGCGCATCAACGCCCGACCTGCCGGGGCAGCCCCACCCAGGTGGCGGCCGCGCGGTCCGCCTGCGGAACAACGACCTGCTTCGTGCCGTCCGCGCGCTCGAGCCCGTCGTGTCGCAGGCCAACGGACAAATCAACGGGACCGCGGTGCTGGGTCTAATCTACGAGCGGCTGCTCGAGCTGGAACCCGTCGTCGATGTGGACGCATGCTCGTTCGCGTGGCGGTCGGTCGGCGCGAGCGGCCGCCGCGTCCGCGGGTCGTTCTACACCCCGCCCGAGCTCGTCGAGCACGTGCTCGATACCGCCCTGGAGCCGGTTGTTGCCGATCGGCTGAGCGCCGCCGCCTCGCCGACCGAGCGCGAGCGAGCCATCCTCGGGATCACCGTCTGCGACCCCGCGGCGGGCGCGGGGCACTTCCTCATCGGCGCGGCGCGCCGGCTCGCGACGCACCTCGAGAGAACCCGCTCCGAACGGGACGGCGGAGGCGCCCCCGGCTCTCCGGCCGCCGTCCGGGACGTCATCGCGAACTGCCTCTTCGGCGTGGACATCGACCCCATCGCCGCGACGATCGGCGCGGTCAGGCTCTGGCTCGAAGCCGCCGACCCCCGAACGCCGCTCGCCTCCCTCGATCACCGCGTGCGGGTCGGGGACGCGCTGCTCGGCGCCACGCCCGAAGTGCTGGCGCGGGGCATCCCGGACGACGCGTTCACCGCGCGCGGCGGCGATGCGAAGCCCGTCGCGTCGTACTACCGCAGGCGAAACCGAGCCGAGCGATCCGAAGGGCGGCACGCCGTAGCGGACGGTTCTCATACCAAACTCGTTGCAGACGCCTGGTGCGCCGCCTTCGCCTGGCGCTTGCACGACACCGACAGACCCGACGCGATCGAGGGATCCCCCGGCGCGTGGGACGCCATTACCGAAGGCACGCTCCGCGCCCTCGAACGCGATCCCGAGACGATCCCCGCCTGGATGCGCGATGAGATCGAGCGGATCGCGTCCGACCGCCAGTTCTTCCATTGGCATCTCGAGTTCCCCGAGGTCTTCGCCGGACCGGACTCGGAGAGCGGGTTCGACGTCGTCATCGGGAACCCGCCATTCCTGAACCAACTCGAGTCCGCGACCGCGACCGCGCGCATCTCGGCGGCGATCATCGCCGCGACGACCGGTGGGATCGCCAAGGGATACGCCGACCAGTCCTCGGCCTTCCTCCTGCTCGCCGCCCGCCTGACGAGGCCAGGCGGGCGCGTGGCGATGATCCAGCCGCAGTCCCTGCTCGCCGCGAAGGACGCCCGCCCCGTCCGTACCGCCGTGCTCGAACGCGGGGCGCTGACCCATCTTTGGATCGCAACCGAGCAAGTGTTCGAGGGCGCGAGCGTGTTCACGTGCGCGCCCACGATCCACCTCGGCGGGCCCCGACGCGGCGCGCTCGCCCGCACCAGCACCATCGAGCGCAAGCCGATCGGCGGCGTCGAGATCGACTGCGATGCGCTCCGAAAAGAGGAGACCTGGGCCCACCTCGCCGCCGCCGCGTTCGGCGTCCCCGAGTTCGAGCATCACGCCGCGGGAACGGTGGGGGATCTCGCCGATGCGACCGCCGACTTCCGCGACCAGTACTACGGGCTCGAAGGCTTCCTCGTCGAGAGCGACGCGCTGGATCACCACACCGATGATGTTGACGCACGGTACCCCCCGATCGTCACCACCGGCCTGATCGACCTGGCCCGGTGCGATTGGTCGCGCCGGCCGGCGCGGCTGCTCAAACGGGGCTGGGACGCCCCGCGGATCGACCGCGCCCGGATGCGCGCCGAAGGGGCGCTGTCCGAGTGGATCGATCGCCGCCTCGTGCCCAAGATCATCCTCGCCACGCAGACCAAAGTGATCGAGGTGTACGTGGACGAGCCCGGTCGGCTCGTGCCCAGCCTCCCGCTCATCACGGTGCAGCCCAGATCGCGTGCGGACCTCTGGCGCGTCGCGGTGGCCCTCGCGTCGCCCGTGGGCGCAGCGCTCGCGTTGCGCCGGTACGCCGGCGCCGGGCTCACCGCCCAGGCGATCAAGCTCAGCGCGAAGCAGGCGCTCGCGCTGCCCATCCCCGCGAACGCGTCCGCCTGGGACGCCGCCGCCGACCTGTTGCGCCGGGCCCACGCGACCGATCGCCCGGAACACCCTCCCGAAGTGCTCGAGTCGTTCGCGCGTGCCTCGATCGACGCCTTCGGCGTTCCAAGAGCGGACGCGGGCCCGCTCTTCGATTGGTGGGCCGCCCGGCTGGGGATCGGCGACAACGCGGCCACCCGGGCGTGATCGCGCCGAGCAACTTGCGAGCCCGAGCATCTGGCACGTCTTCGCTGCGAACAATGGGCTGTGCGAGCCCTCCTGATTGCCCTCGTTGCCTGCTACGCCGTGTCGGGCTGTGTGCACGCGCCGGTCCGCATCGAAGCGCCGGCCGCTGCCGCGCCGCCCGACTGGGAGGACCGGCCCTCCGGGATCGCGGTCGGCCCGCTCGACGCCGCCCAGCCGTTCTCAGCCGCGTGGTTCCCGCGCGACGCGGCCCGCATCGACGCGTTCGAACGGGCCGACGCGTCCGGCACGACGCTCGCCGAGCGGCGGATCACGCCCGCATCGCCCGACCGCGCCACGCTCGAGATCAAGGACATCGCATCGGGCGAGACCCTCGTCCAGACCCATCTCGTGCTCGCGGAGGACGGGTCGTGGCGCATCGAGCGCTCGCGCGCCTCGGGCATCGAGAGCACGTTCGACCCGCCGGCCCTGTTCCTGCCTGCCGCCGCGACGCCCGGCGAGCCGATCGCCGAGCCGTTCGAGGTGCGGTCATCGGGCCGGGGCATCCCCAACAACCCGGGCGCGGGCACCGCGACCGTCACGGCCGTCGGCGCGCAGTCCGTACAAACGCCCGCGGGCCCCATCGACGCGTACGCGCTGGACATCGAACTCCGCTTCGCCATCGGGCCCGCGAAGATGCGCTTCGACCAGCGCGTCTGGGTCGACGCGGGCCCGACGCGGCTCGGCGTCGTCGCGTCCGAGCAGCACGACACCGTCCGCGTCTTCGGCATCACCTTCCTGAACGCCCGCACCGTCAGCGTGCTCAGCGAGCCCGGAGCAGCCCATGATTGACGCCGGCGACACGGCGCCCGATTTCACGCTCGAGAGCACCACCGGGCAGCCCGTCACGCTCTCGAACCAGCTCGGGATCGGGCCGGTCGTCCTCTACTTCTACCCGCACGACTTCACGCCCGTCTGCACGGCGCAGGCCTGCATGGTGCGCGACCGCCACGCGGACGTGCTCGCCGCGGGCTATCGCATCTTCGGCATCAGCGCCCAGGGGCTCGGGTCGCACGGGAAATTCATCAGGCGCCACGCCCTCCCCTTCACGCTGCTCGCCGACCCCGACAAGCGCGTCGCCCGCGGCTACGGCGTCGCCGGCCCGCTCGCCCTCTTCCCGCGTCGGGCGACCTTTGTCATCAATCAGGACGGCACGGTCCGCGAGCGCGTGGTCTCGGACTTCCGCGTTGCGCCGCACCGCGATCTGCTCGAACGCCTCGCGGACCTGGGCCCGCCCGTCAGCTGACGACCCGGGACGCCTCCCGCGCGATCGCCCACGCCCGGGCGAACCAGGGCGTGAACCGCTCGGGATGCTCCCGAAGCTCCGCGTCCAGGTCCGCCGGGGTGATGCGTCGCCACCCGTCCGCCTCGTGCGGATTCGCCCGCGGCTCGTCGTCGCTCACGCCGATCAGTACGTGGTCGAGCTCGCGCTCGCTCAGGCCCGACGCCGCGTCGTGCGCCTCGTACAGGAAGCTCCCCCCGCGCTCGAGGGCGGTCGTGAACCCCATCTCCTCGTCCAGCCGACGCGCCCCGGCGTCTTCCACGCGCTCGCCCGGGCGCGGGTGCCCGCAGCACGTGTTCGTCCAGAGCCCCCCGAAGTGATACTTGCTCGCCGCCCGCTGCTGCAGCATCACCCGGCCCGCGGAATCGAACACGAACACCGAGAACGCCCGGTGCAGCACGCCTGACCCTTTATGCGCCGCGATCTTGGACTCCGTGCCGAGCTCGGTATCGTCCTTGTCCACGATCACGACCCGCTCGGCGGCCTCGTCCTGGATCACCGGCCCGCCCGCCGTCCGCCCGCGCCACGATCGTTCGCCGCGCACGTGCAGCACATAGCTCCACCACTGGACCGCCGTCATCGCAACAATCGAAATCGGGTGCAGCAACGCGAGCACCACCGAGTGCCGGAACCGCACGGCGAGCAGGACCCGCTCGATCGCCCCCGCCCCGACCGCCGTGACCGACCATGCGAGCGCCGCGTCGTCGGCCCGTGTCACGATCAACACCGGCGCGACCACCCACGGGATCACATGCCCGAACAGGTGCATCACGCTGATCACGCTGAGGAGCACGACGGACCCGAGCCCCTCGAAGGCATTCTTCGCGAACCCACGCCACGTCTCGCGCCACCCGCGGTACATCCGCACGCTGCACACGCGGGTCCCGTCGAAGAGATCGGTGCGGAACCCGCGCCGGCGGAACGCGCGGGGCATCATGATGCCGTCGTGCATCGAGTCCTTGAACGCCGCGTGCCCGCCCGTCTCCCGGTACGCCTCGGCCCGCGCGAACAAGAACTGCCCGCACCCGGCGCTCGCGCCCGGTGACCGCGATGTCCGCATCCGCGCGAACGGCAGATAGCTCAGCAGCACGAAGAACATCATGGGCACCAGCAGCAGCTCGCCGACCGAGCCCACGATCTGCCGTGGGAACGTCGACACCAGGTCCGAGTCGGTCCCCTTCGCGAACGCCAGCGCCCGCCGTACCGCGTCCGGCTCGAGGCGCACGTCCGCGTCCGTGAAGAGCATCCACGACCCGCGGGCCGCCTCGCTCATCCGGTGGCAGGCGTGCTGCTTCCCGTTCCACCCCTCGGGCAGCGGCACCCGCGGCACCGCACGCACCCGCCCGTCCTCCGCCGCGAGCCGCGTCAGGATCTCGGGCGTCCGGTCCGTGCTCTCGTCGTCGTACACGAGCACCTCGACCGAGCCGTGTTCGCTCGCCAGCGCCGCCCGGACGCACGCCTCGATGTTCGCCTCCTCGTCCCGCGCGGGGATGCACACCGAGACGAGATCGTCCCCGGCCTGCTCATCCCGCGCCGGGCGGAACAGCGACAGATTGACCACGCACATCACGAGCGCGAGCAACGCACACATCGCGCCCGCCGCCATGATCCACGCGAGCGGGCTCATCGCCGATCCCCGCGCTCGCTCGGCGTGATCGTCGCGTCCGACCCCCGCGCCCGCTGCACCGCGTCGTACACCGGGTGGGCGCCGCCCTTGCCGCCGCCGAGCCAGACATCGAATTGGCGCTCGTCGCGTGTCATCACGAGGTCCGCCAGCCCCTTCTGGTTCTCCCGCATCGCCCGGGTGAGGGCGCGGTGCCAGGACGGAGTGGTTCGCGGCTCGGGGGGCTCGCAGATTCGCGCCCGCACGAAGACGTCCGGTTTCTGCTCGTGCCAGAACGTGTACTCGCACGCGACACTCAGCACGAGCATCCCCGGGCACCCCGCGACGATCCCCGCCGCCCCGGGCCGAATCCGGATCGGCGCCCGCACGTCCGCGAACGTCCCCTGCGGCGTGATCCCGATCACCGCACGCGGGTTCGCCCCGACCAGCTCCAACGCGTGCGAGACGAGCAGCCCCATCGCGTCCGGGCGGTCCGGGTCGATCCCGAAGATCCCCAGCCGCTTCATGAACGCGAACTTGCGAAGCTGATCGAGCTCCATGGGCACCCACGCCGGGCGGTCCGCCAGGAACCCCTCGGTCAGCACGAGCCCGAGCAGCGGATCCCACCAGCTCGTGTGGTTGAGCGCGAACAAAACCGGCCCGTCGTGCGCCGCCGCGCGCTCAAAGGCGTCCGCGCTCCCGGGCGCGAGCCGGACCGCGCCGAACTTCTTCCTGAACAGCCGCCGCGAGTACCACGCGAAGAACCGCCGGAACCGCGGCGACGGGTTCGCCGGCTCGAGCCCCGCTCGCACCGTGGGCGTCGCCATCAGGCCGTCGCGTGCGTCGGCGCGGGCCGCCACTCGCCCTCGCCCGGCTCGGCGCTCGTCTCCGTGAGATCGAACGACGCGAGCCCGAGATCACGCGCCGCGACGTCCGCCGCCGTCACGCCGCTCATCAGCACCATGGGCACCCCGGGCCCGGGGTTCGCGCTCCCGCCCGCGAGGTACAGCCCGTCCACCACGCCCGACGTGTTCTTGGGCTTGAACCCGCCCGCGAGCTTCCCGTGCGACGCCAGCCCGTAGATCGCCCCGCCCTCGGCGTTGTACATCCGCTCGATCCCACGCGGCAGCAGCGAACGCTCCACCACGATCCGGTCCTCGATGTCCGCCATCCCGAACCGCGACAGCTTGTCCATCACCACCGGTCGGTACGCGCGCAGGAACGCGTCCGTCTCGCCCTGCAACGACCCGGGGCGGATGTACGGCGTGTGGATCAGGATGTACAACGCCTCCCCGCCCGCCGGCGCCTGCGAAGGGTCCGTTCGGGAGGGTGCCGCGATGTACAGCGTCGGGTCCCGCGCGGGGATGCCCTTGCCGTAAATGTCGTCGAACTCCACCGCCGAGTCGCGGCTGAACACGAAGTTGTGATGCGCCAGGTGGTCGTACTGCCGGTCGAGCCCGAGGTAGAGCACCACGCCCGAGCACGCCGGCGTGTGCTTCTCCGCGAGCGACCGCTGCCGCAGCTTCGCCGCGGGCGTGTGCAGCAGGTCCCGCATGGTCCGCTGCACGTCGCAGTTGGAGACCACCGCGTCGGCGTCGATCGTCTCGCCCGACTCGAGCTTCACGCCCGCCGCCCGCCCATCGCGGATCAGGATCTCCTCGATACGCTGCCCTCGGACGATCTTCACGCCCTTCTCCGTCGCGAGGCGTTCGAGCGAGCGGGCGACCATCCGCGTGCCGCCCATCGAGTACCAGCACCCCTGGTCCTGCTGGGCGGACATGATCATCGTCAGGATCGTCGGCGCCAGGAACGGGCTCGACCCGACGTACTGCAGGAAGTGCTCGATCAGCTGGCGCAGGCGCGGGTCCGAGACGTGCTTGTGCACCGTCTGCGCGACCGTCGCGTGCAGCCGCATCGCCATCGCGTCGGACATCACTTGCGAGTCGCCGACCTTCGTCCCCCGCATCACATCCGCGATCCCGCCGACGTCGCGGTAGAAGAAGACCTTGCGGCTCAGCCGGTTCATCCGCCGGCTGAAGTTGAGCAGGCGCGCGTACTGATCGCCCGCGCCCGCGCCGAGCACGTCATCCAGGTGCGCGCGCATCGCGTGCTCTTCGTCGCGGACGTCGATGACGGTCCCGTCCTCGTAATGGCAGCGCCACTGCGGGTCCAGGCGGACGAGGTCGATGTAATCGGCGACGTTCCCGCCGGCGCGCCGGATGATCCCGCTGAGGACCTCGGGCAGCGTCAGGATGGTGGGGCCCATGTCGAACGTGAACCCGTCCTCCTGGGTCACGTTCATCTTGCCGCCCAGGTGCTCGTTCTTGTCGATGAGCGTGACGCGGGCGCCGCGGGTCATCAGTTCGACCGCCGCCGCAAGCCCGGCGAGCCCCGCCCCGACCACCGCGACGTGTTGCCTCGAGTCCGAACCGTTCGTGCCGTTGGTGTGCTGCATGGGTTCCCCCCGGGTTCGCCGCCCGGCGTCGTTTGGAGTCACCGACCGTACCACGCCCGGACGAATCGCGTCACCCGCCCCGCGACGGCGTCGCTCGGCGGGTCGGTCGGCGTTCGGATCCGCCCAGACGTCACCGAGACGTTCACCCCCCGGGTCATCGCGAGCAGCCCCGCCTCGCCCCGCGTCACGCCCCACCCGCTGGGCCCGGTCCCGCCGAGCGAGACGCCCGGGTGCCCCGTCGGGATCACGCAGTCGTTGATCGTCACGATGCCCGACCCGAGGTCCGACGCGTCGATGCGGCGGCGTGAGCGCGTGAAGACCGCCGTCGCCAGCCGCTGGGGGTACGACTTGGCGAGCTCGATCGCCGCCCCGTCCGACGACACGCCCACGATCGCGAGCACCGGCCCGAAGTGCTCGCCGCGGGCGAGGGACGAGTCCGATTCGCATCCCACCCCGGCGCGGGCCCACCCCGAACCGATTGCCCGAGCGCCCGACTCTTCGAGCAACGCGTGGGCGCGGGCCAACTCCGGCCCGTCCGTTCCCGGCGCGATTTGCTCGCGTCGGGCGTCCAACGCGGTCGCGAGTTCCGCGACGAACGCGTCGAGCACGCCCTCGCTGACGATTGCCCGGCGGGGCGCCATGCACGTGCGCCCACCATTCAGCGTCAGGGCGTACGCGATCGACCGTGCCGCGAGCTTCGGGTCCGCGTCGCGAAGCACGACCGCGCTGTCGCACCCGGACAACTCGAGCGTGCTCGGCGTCAGTGTCTCCGCGAGCGTCCCCGCGATCGCGCGCCCGACCTCGGTCGATCCGGTGAACACGACGTGGTCGAACGAGCCCTCGCGGAGCATCGCCTCGCCCGCCTCGCGGGTCGCGTCAGTCCAAGAGAGTCTGTCCGCTGATAACCCCGCCTCGCGCGCCAGATCGAGGACCAACGCCTGCGTGCGCGGCGTCCGCTCGGACGGCTTGACCACCACCCGGTTCCCCGCCACGATCGCGTGCACGAGCTGCACGCCCATGAGCTGGATCGGGTAGTTCCACGTCGCGATGATGCCCACGCGGCCCAGCGGTGCCCGAACCGCGCGGTGCCGCTGCCCGAGTTGCCAGATCGATTTCCCGCGCACGCGCCTGGGGCGCAAGACCCGCCGGGTGTGCTTCTCCGTCCACCGGCACGCGGACAAGAGGGGCACGATGTCGCTTGTCACCGTCTCGAATGGATCCCGGCCCAGCTCGTCGCCCGCGATCGCGGTCAGGTCATCGATCCGCGCCGCGACCGATCGCCGGAATCGGCGGACCCACGCGAGATCGGCATCAGAGGGCAATCGCATGGGATCGTGGGGTCCTGTATTCTTGCGGGATCCGAATCGGTCCGGGGTCAGGCACCGAACATGGGCGGAGGGGGGCGCGTGCCCCAGAGGATGGTACGGGCGAGGCATGGGCGCACGAATCGCGATCATCGGAGCGGGGCCCGGGGGGCTCGCGGCGGGCGTCCTGCTCGCCGGCGCTGGGCTCGACGTCACCGTCTACGAGTCCCAACCCACCCTCGGCGGCCGGACCGCCCGCATCGAACTCCCGTCGCCGCGCGGCACCTACGCGTTCGACCGGGGCCCGACGTTCTTCCTGATGCCGCACGTGCTCGACGAGATCTTCCGCGCCGTCGGGCGGAGGCTCGAGGACGAGGTCGAGCTCAACCGCCTCGACCCGATGTACCGCCTCGTGATCGGGCAGCCCGGCGCGCCGGACATCACCGTTGACACGACCCAGGACCTCAACGCGATGGCGCAACGCCTCAGCGCGATCCACCCCGACGACGGGCGGAACTTCCGGGCGTTCGTGGAGCACAACCGCAAGAAGCTCGACGCCGCCGAGCCGATCCTGCGCCGCCCGATCCGCTCGCCTCTGGACTTGGTCCGCCCGGACGCGGCCCGCGCGCTCCCGCTCATTAAGCCCCACCTCACGGTGAACGATCTCAACAGCAAGTACTTCAAGCATCCCGCGACGAAACTCGCCGTCGGGTTCCAGTCCAAGTACCTGGGCATGAGCCCGTACGACTGCCCGAGCCTGTTCACGATCCTGCCGTTCATCGAGTACGAGTACGGCATCTGGCACCCCAGCGGCGGGTGCAACGCGCTTATGACCGCGCTCGCGCGCGTGCTGACGGACATGGGCGGCCGCATCGAGACCGGCACGCCCGTCGAGGGGCTTGCATTGAACGGGCGGCGCGTCACGGGCGTTCGTCTGGGCGGTGCCCGGGCGGGCGAGGTCGCCGCGTGCGAACACGCCGTGATCAACGCCGACGCGACCTGGGCGATGAAGAACCTCATCCCCGAGCGTCTGCGCGGCAAGGACTCCGATGCCCAGATCGACAACCGAAAGTACTCCTGCTCGACCTACATGCTCTACCTGGGCATCGAGGGCGAAGTCGATCTGCCGCACCACACGATCCGCACGGCGCCCGCCTACGAGCGCAATCTCGAGGACATCGGCCGCAACAACGGCTCGGCGGGCACGCTGACGGATGACCCGAGCTTCTACGTCTGCAACCCGGCGCGGACGGACCCGTCGCTCGCGCCCGCGGGCGACTCGGCGTTGTACCTCTTGCTGCCCACGCCCAACGGGCGGTCGCCGATCGATTGGTCCCGCGAGGCGCCCCGGGTCCGGGAGAACCTGCTCGGGCGCATCCGCGACGTGCTGGGCGTGGATCTCGAGCCCCGCATCCGCGCGGAGCGGCAGGTGACGCCCGACGACTGGCGCGGGCTCAACATCACGCACGGGGCGACGTTCAACCTGGCCCACTCGCTGGACCAGATGCTGCACAAGCGCCCGCCGCACAAGCTGCCGTACGTGGACGGCGCGTGGCTCGTGGGCGGCGGGACGCACCCGGGGTCCGGGCTGCCCGTCATCTTCCTGTCGAGCCAGATCACGGCTCGACTCGTCATGAACGAGCTCGGCGTGGGCCCCATCATCCGTGAGCCCGACCTGGTGGGAGCGCCGGCATGAGCCTCGTCGCGAGCCTGCTCGAGCGGACCAGCCGGACGTTCGCGCTGTCGATCCCGATGCTCCCGATGCCGACCCAGCGGGAGATCGCCGTCGCCTACCTGCTCTTCCGGGTCGCGGACACGTTCGAGGACGAGCCGTGGTGGGACCTGCCCGAGCGCATCGAGGGTTTGCGTGGGCTGGCGATCGCGGTGGGGGATCATGCGTCGGAGCACAACTTCACGCCGCCCGCTCCCCGGGCGGGCGTCGAGACGCACGACGGGTACGCCGAGCTGCTCGACCAGTCGTCGGCGGTGCTCGGCGCGTGGCGCGAGCTGGACCCGGACGCCGCCCGCTCGATCGCCAAGCACCTGATCCGAACCATCGACGGCATGGCCGCGCACCTCGAGCGCGGACAAGCGCCGCGCACCATCCCCGAGGTGCAGCGGTACTGCTACTACGTCGCGGGCATTGTCGGCGAGCTCTGCACGGATCTCTTCTGGCGCGCCGCGCCCGAGGGTGCCCCGCCGCGCGCCCGGGCCGAGCTCGACCAGCTCGCCGGCACGTTCGGCGAGGGATTACAGCTCGTGAACATCCTCCGCGACGAGCACATGGACGCGGACGACGGGCGTTGCTTCCTGCCCGACGACGCGGACCGGCGCGAGCTCTTCTCCATCGCCGCGACGGATCTGGACGCCGCGTGCCGGTACGTCGGGATTCTCGAGACCGCGGGGTTCGATCCCGGGATTGTCGCGTTCAATGCATTGAACACGCTGCTCGCGATCCGCACGCTCGCGTTGGTTCGTGAGCAGGGCGCCGGCGCGAAGCTTGGGCGCGATGAGGTTGGGCGGATCGTGAAGGACGTGCAGGCCGCGGCGACCGCGCGGACCGCCCGTGAATTGCTCGCCGACGCCGCCCGCGGCGTGCCCGCGAGCTGAGGCTTGGCAGGGCGGTCCCTCGGCGGTATACCGGGGCGATGACGAACCCTTCACGCCGATCGTTCCTCGCGTCCGCCGCCGCCGCGGGCACGCTCGTCGCCATCCCGAAGCTCGCGTTCGCCGAGCGCACGCGCGCCCGCAGGGTCGCGTCGGGCGACGACCACCGTGGGCTCTGCGCGATCGCCTCGGGCAACGGCGTGCGCAGCGTCGCGAAAGCCCGCGACCGGATCCGCGAGGGCGTCGATCCCGTGATCGCCGTCGTCGAGGGCGTCGGCATCGTCGAGGCCGACCCCAACGACATGACCGTCGGGCTCGGCGGTTTGCCCAACGAAGACGGCGTCGTCGAGCTCGATTCGTCCGTGATGCACGGGCCTACCCACAAGGCGGGCGCCGTCGCGTCCATCCGCGACATCTTGCACCCCGCGCAGGTCGCGCTGAAGGTGCTGCAGACGACGGACCACGTGCTGATCGTGGGCGAGGGCGCCCGCCGGTTCGCGATCGCGCACGGGTTCGAACCGACCAACCTGCTCACGCCGAGGGCCCGCGAGGCGTGGCTGCGCTGGAAGCGGTCCAGTTCGCCCAACGACGACTGGCTCGACGACGATCAGATGGACTGGACGCCCGACGGTCGCGAGCGCCGCGCCGCGGACGCGGGCGCGACCGATCCGATCCCGTTCACCTACGGCACGATCCACTGCGGCGCGACGGACGCCGCGGGGAACGTCAGCGCCGTCACCACCACGAGCGGGCTGAGCTACAAGATCCCCGGGCGCGTGGGCGATTCACCGATCATCGGCGCGGGGATGTACGTCGATAACGAGATCGGGTCCGCCGGCGCGACGGGGCGCGGCGAGTCGGTGATTCAGTCCTGCGGGTCCTACTCCGCCGTGCGGCACATGGGCGAGGGCAAGTCGCCCACCGAGGCGTGCCTCGCGGTGCTCGAGGAGATCGCCACGCGGTCCAAGCGGCAACGCCGGCTCGTCGATGACCAGGGGCGCCCGAACTTCAACGTCGTGATGTACGCGCTCCGAAAGGACGGGGCGTACGGGTCCGCGGCGATGTGGTCCGGCGCTTCGTTCGCCGTTGCGACCGCCGACGGCGCCCGCCAGGAGCCCTGCGCCCACCTCTACGAGCGCTGATCGGCGCGTCAACGCATCCGGGCAATCCTGTCAGCCGACTCCGCCCGGCGGCGGTATCGTCGCGACGGCACGCGGCGAGTTGAGCCCGTGCCACGCGAAGACATCAGCACCACCGGCGCGGAGAATCCGCGCCCTTTCGCAGGAAGGCGGCGATCGGTATGCGCTCCAAGAGAACCCAACGGATCATCCTCGCCGGCGCCGCCGCGCTCGGCGCGACGCTCTTCGCCGGCGGGTGCGGGTGGCACTCGGTGTCCGTCCGTCACGGGCACGGCTACCACGGCCCGCGCCCTCACCACCGCGGGCATCACGGGTACCACCGTGGACATCATCGCGGCCACCACGGCCATCACCGAGGGCATCGCGGGGGTCATCGCGGCGGGTACCACCACTGAAGCGATTCAGCCCGCGTCGGTCGTCTCGCCGAAGAGCGACAGGCCCGTCGCCTCGGTGATCCGCACGGGCACGATCCGCCCGATCCAGTCCTCGGGAGCCCGGTCGCCGGACGTCGGCACGTCGAAGTGCACGATCAGGTCCGTGTCCGTCCGCCCGGAGAGTTGAACCAAAGAGCCCGGAGCGTGAGCGACGGGCCGCGCACCCGTTGAGGTCAGCCCGTCGCTCACGCTCGGGGCTCTTTCAGACCCGCCGAACGCCGACGAGCGCCCGCCCACGGTGATCTCCACCATGCCCGTGCCGGGCTTGACGTCGATGCCGCGCTTCTTCTTCTCGGCCCGGCTGAGCCCCTCGACGAGCACGCCGAACTCGCGCCCGACCTGCTCGCGGGCGATCTCGTCGGAGATGTCGGACTGCAGCGTGAGCAGTTCGTTGTTCCGCGCCCGCTTCACCTGCTCGGGCACGTCGTCGGCGATCTTGTCGAACGCCACCGTCCCCGGGCGGGGCGAGTACTTGAAGATGAACTGGTTCTTCGCCCGCGAGCGGACAAGCATCCGCTTTGTCAGCTCGAAGTCCTCGTCCGTCTCGGTGCAGAACCCGACGATCACGTCGCCCGAGATCATCAGCGGCCGCCCGATCTCGGGCTGGTCGAGGTACGCCCGGGCTCTGTCGAGAAACTCGAAGTACTCGCCCACGGTGTACCCGCGGTTCATGAGCTTGAGCATCCGGTCGGACCCCGACTGCGCGGGCACGTGCAGGTACCGGCAGATCCGCGGGTGATCGCGGATGACCTCCAGGACGTCGTCGCCGAAGTCGCGGGGGTAGCTTGTCACGAATCGCAGGCGCTCGATCGCAGGGACTTCGTCGTGGATCCGCGCGAGCAGGTCGGCGAACGTCGTGGTCTGCGCGCCCGCGAAGGCGTCGCGGTTGTGCGAGCCCTTGTACGTCCGGCCCTTCTGCGGCTGCACCACGCCGTCGATCGTCACGGCGCTGCCGTGCTCGAACCGGTAGTGGTTCACTGTCTGACCGAGCAGCGTGACCTCGATCACGCCCGCGTCGGCGAGCTTCTTGCACTCGTCCACGATGTGATCCGGCGGGCGGTGCACCTCCGCCCCGCGCGTGTGGGGCACGACGCAGTACGTGCAGAACTTGTTGCACCCGCGTGTGATCCGGACGTACGCGCTCTTGCGAGCGTTCGCGTCGATCGGCGAGACCGCCCGCGACAGGTCCAGCATCTCGAGCGAGTCGCCGGCCGCCGCCAGGGTTGAGCTCCGACGCGACGCGCTGCCCTGCAGCGCGACGGACTTCGCCGAGCGCCGCGCCGCCCTGTCGGGGTCGTCTTCGAGGATGCTCCGGCGTGTGCGGACCGCGTTGTCGATCAGCGCGGGCAGCTTGTCGAGCTCCGCCGGCCCGCACATGACGTCCACGACGGGGTGGCGGTCCATCATCGCCGCGCCGTCCCGCTCGGCCATGCACCCCAGCACACCCACCACGAGCTCGGGCTTGCCCGCCTTGTGCTTCTTCAATTCACCAAGCCGCGACCAGACCTTCTGCTCCGCCCGCTCGCGGACGGAGCAGGTGTTGTAGAGGATCACGTCCGCCTCGCGCGCGTCGCGGACGAACCGGTATCCGAGCGCGCCGAGGGCACCGGCGACGAGCTCCGAGTCGAGCTCGTTCATCTGGCAGCCGAAGGTCTCGAGATGGACGGCCGGGCCGGTCATGGGACTGCGAGTGTACGCCCGCCGACCCGGCATCCCAAGGCTCGCGGGCGGTGCAAGGTGCTGGGGTTCCTGGCTTTGAGCGGCACTCCCGCCGGGGCCCGATAGACTCTGCCCGTGCAGCTCAAAGACGTCCGAGCCTGGTTCCACGAGCTCCCGCTCGCGAGCAAGAGCCTGCTCCTGTTCGGGGCGGCGTCCGCGCTCATCATCGGCATCGCGCTGCTCGTGCCCCTGTTCCGGATGAACGCGCTGGTCGGCGCGGGGCAGATGGAGCAGTCCCGGGCCCTCGCGGATGCCTGGGCCTCCATGCCGCGCGACGGCGAGGTCGAGGCCCAGTTCGGCGCCGCCCGCGTCCGCGTGCTCGACCGCGCCTCGGCGGTCGCGGCCGCCTCGGACGACCGCGCCGTCCGCGCCGCCCTTCGAAAGCTCGACCGCGACGACGCCGGGCAGGACTGGATGCAGACCCGCTGGGACGGCGGCGCTCGCGTCTACGTCTACGCCCGCGCCCAGCGGGCCGCGGACGGGTCCGTCAGCGGGCTCACCATCATCGATCGCCGATCGGACGGCGCAGCCCTCCAGCTCATCGTGAACGTGTTCCTGGTCATCGCGGCGGGCTCGTTCGTGCTCGCCCTTGCGCTCGTTGTGTTCGCGCTCATCGCGTCGCGGCTCATCCTCGAGCCGGTCGAGCAGCTCAAGCAGACGGCCGAGCGCGTCCGCGAGGGCTCGCTCGAGACGCGGGCGGACATCCGGTCGGGCGACGAGTTCGAGGAGCTCGCCGAGACCTTCAACCTGATGCTCGCCGAGTTGCAGAAGGGCCAGGACCGCCTGCGGGCGATCAACGCCGCGATGGACGTCAAGCTCAGCGAGCTCACAGAGGCGAACGTCGCGTTGTACGAGTCCGCGAAACTCAAAGGCGACTTCGTCGCGAGCGTGAGCCACGAGCTGCGGACGCCCCTGAACTCGGTGATCGGGTTCGCCGAACTGTTGCTGGAGATCGCGCGGCGGGAGACGGCGGCCGCCGCCGCGGGCGAGCCCGAGACACCCGACCCCGACACCATGCGCAAGCGCGAGCGGTACTTGGTCAACATCGTCACCGCCGGCCGGACGCTGCTGGAGATGATCGAGAGCCTGTTGGAGATGGCAAAGATCGAGGCGGGCCGCGTCGAGGTGAACCCCGAACCGATGGTGCTGGGCGACGTGTGCGAGGGGCTCATCGGGCTGATCTACCCGCTCGCGAACCGCAAGGGCATCGTCGTCGAGTCGGAGGTCGAGCCCACGCTGCCCGTGATCGAGACGGACGTCAAGAAGTTCCAGCAGGTCATCTTCAACCTGCTGTCCAACGCGGTGAAGTTCACGAGCCGCGACGGCGGGCGCGGGACCATCACCCTCCGCGCCGAGCGTCTGCCCGAGGGCGGGCCCGACGGTGCCCCGGGCGAGCGCGTCCGCGTCTCGATCATCGACGACGGGCCCGGCATCGCGCCCGAAGAACAGGGGCGCATCTTCGGCAAGTTCCAGCAGCTCGACGAGGGGCACACCAAGAGGCACGCGGGCACCGGGCTCGGGCTCGCGATCGTCGCCGAGCTCACCGACGTCCTGCAGGGCGAGGTGCAGCTGGTAAGTGAGGTCGGGCGCGGGTCGATGTTCAGCGTCATCCTGCCCACACGTTTCGACATGGACCGCTTCCGCCGCGAGAACGCCCAGCGGCGCGAGAAGGTGGAAGCAGACCGCGCCGCCGCGGATGCCGACGCCGCCGTCGCGAGCGGCGCCGACTGAGTCACACGCCCACCGCGTTCTCGTGGTGCCTGATCTCGACCGCGGCTCGCCCGCGCTCGTCGAGCTCCACGCCCACCACGTCGATCCGGACCGGGCGATCCGCGAACTCGGGGCGCTTGGCGATCGCCCGGGCGAGCTGCGCGAGCTTCCGCTGCTTGTGTCGGGTGACGCTTGACTCGGGCCGGGGGGCGTCGGGGCTGGCGATCCGGGCCTTCACCTCGACGATCACGATGGTGCGCCGGTCGGGCGCTTCGAAGACGAGGTCGGCCTCGCCGACGCCCAGGTCCAGGTTCCGCGCGAGCAGCCGGTAGCCGGACTCTCTCAGGTGCCGCTCGGCCGCCCGCTCGCCCGCGACGCCCGCGGCACGGTGCGGCGCGAGCGCCCGATCGCCCCGCATCATCGCCGCGATCCGGCGCCGCACGCTCAGCCCTGCTGCGGCGCGAACCGATCGACCGCGATCTGCACGAGCCGCTGATGGATCTCGTCGAGGTTGCTCACGCGGGCCCGATCGATCAGGCGGTTGATGTAGCGGTCGAGCTCTTCCTGACGCCGCTCGATCGTCAGCTCTTCCTTGATCTTCAGCTGCGCGTCGTAGAACGACACCGACTCCTGCTCGATCGACTCGAGCAGCAGCCAGCCCGTCAGCGTCCCGAACTCGATCGGCCCGACGACCTGCCCCCGGGTCATGCCCCGGGCGGCCTCGTTGAGCGGCTCGGCGCCGAAGAACTGGGTTTCTTCGAACGAGCCCTCGATCAGAATCTGCTGCTGCCCGCCCTCATCGGGCCGGAACGAGTTCAGCTCGCCCGACGCGATCTCGACGAACGGCGTCCCCTTCGCGAGCTCGCGCTTGATCGCCTCGATCGTCTCCGTCTCGTCGGAGAACGCGCGGATCAGACGGAACGTCGCGGTGGGGGGCGGGTTGTAGATCAGGTAATCACGCTCGTAGCGCTGCTCGATGTCGCGGCGCGAGATGTGCACCCGGCGCGCAATCTCCTTGCTGAGGTTCAGCCGAACCAGCGTCAGGGATTCCTCGTCGCGCATCCGCTCTTCGAGGCTCTTGCCCTCGTTCTCGAGCAGCCGGCGCTCGGCCAGACGCTCGGACCCGAGGTTCTCCGAGATGATGTCCTGGCGGACGTTCTCGAGGAACGCGCGCAGCCCCTGCCGCTGCTCGGCGTTCAGCCCCGCCAATGCCTCGGCGCGGAGCAACTCATCGGTCACCATCAGGTCGAGGGCCCGGCGGATCTCGCGGCTGACCATGACGATCCACTGCCGCGGCGGCATGCGCTCGGCCTCGGCGACAAACCGCGCCTCCAGCGGTCGCAAGAACTCGCTCGCGTAGATCGGGCGGCCGTTGATGTCGCCAACCTTCGCGTCGATGAGTTCGGGCGCCGTCACGGGCGCGGCGGGGACATACCCGGGGATGCCCGGGTCGGCGCGGAGCGTGTACGTGCTGGGCGAGGTCCGCGGCGCCGCCGCCAGCACCGGGCCCGCCGATGGGCCCGCCTCGACCGCCATCTCGTCCGCCGGCGGGCGGGCGACGGCGGGCGCGTCGGCTCCCCCGGCGAACGCGCCGAGGTCCACCGCGGATCGGCCCGGCTCGCCCGAGAGTTCCTTGGAGATCGTGTCGCACCCGCCGAGCAGCCCCGCCGCCAGGGCGACGACGAGAGCTCGCATGGTGACGTGGCGGACCGGGCGCCGGTGAGCGTGCGTCAGAGCGTTCATACACGTGAACCCGCATGCGCGGGCCTCCGGGGGCCGGAGGCCGCTAGGATCGGGCTGGACTCAAACCCCCGAACGGAGGCGGTGCCCGAATGGCCGAGGATGCTCCCAAGATTATCGTCGATGACGACTGGAAGTCTCAAGCGCAGGCCGAGAAGGCCAAACTCGCCGAGGAGGACGCCAAATCCAAGGCCCAGAGCCCCGAATCGGGGCCCGGCGGCGTCCCCGACAAGCTGACCTTCGACGACCTGATCAAGATGCTCGCCACCCAGGCCCTCATGTACCTCGGGGCCTTCCCCGACCCCCAGACGGGCAAGGCGATGATCGCCCTCGACATGGCCAAGCTCCACATCGACATGCTCGGGCTCATCCAGGACAAGACCAAGGGCAACCTCTCCGACGACGAGAAGTCCATGCTCGACGGCACGACCCACGAGCTGCGCCTGCAGTTCACCGAGATCGTCAAGGCGCTCGAGAAGGCGCAGGCCGAGGGCAAGATCGACCCGCAGACCGGCGCGGTGGACCTCGGCGGCGCCACGCCGCCCCCGACGCCCGGCGGCTGAACACTCGGGCCGAGCGACCGGTCGGACCGATGGGGGTAGACTGACGTTGCGGGGCCCGTTCCGGGGTTCCGCGGATGATCCCGAGGGCGAGCACCCGTGAGCGACACAACCGGCCGCGACAACCCAGGCTTCCTCGACAAGCACCACTTCCTGCTCCGCCGACTCCACTCGCTGACGGGCATCGTCCCCATCGGCGTCTTCCTCATCGCGCACCTGACGACCAACAGCTCCCTCGCCTGGGGGCGGTTCGCGCTGCGCGGCAAGGGCGAGGGGCTCGGCATCGCCGAGGGCGGCGTCAAGTACTTCCACGAAGAGGTCACATGGATCAACGAGCAGGTCCCGCACCTCCTGCTCATTGAGATCACCCTCTGGGTCTCGATCGCGTTCCACTCGCTGCTGGGCGTCTACTACGCGACCACGGGCAAGGGCAACGCCGGCCGCTACGCCTACCAGGACAACTGGCGCTACACGCTGCAGCGATGGAGCGGGTACCTCGGCATCGCGTTCATCTTCTACCACGTCGCGACGCTCCGATGGCAGTGGACGTGGCTCGTGCCCGGCGGCGCTGAATGGTCGCACCACTACAGCGCCTCGACGCTCGCCGCCGCGTTGCAGGGCTCGACCGAGGGGTTCACCGCGATGGGCGTCGTGGTCAGCCTGTTCTACTTCCTCGGCGTAAGCATGCTCGTCTTCCACTTCGCCAACGGGCTCTGGACCGCCGCGATCACCTGGGGCGTCACGATCTCCGTGCCCGCCCAGCGACGCTGGGGCGTCGTCTGCTTCCTGCTCGGCGTCGGGCTGATGGGGGCCGCGTGGAGCGCCCTGGGCGCGGCGTTGGTGCTCGATCACGACCAGGCCCGCGCCGTCGAGACCGCCGAGCACGCCGGCGAGCCCGAGAACGCCGAGCCCGACCCGGACCTCGGCGGATGATGCATCGCACCACCCGCTCCTGTCGAACACGAGGTAGCCATGAGTGAACAACGCGTGACGGTCGTGGGTGGGGGGCTCGCCGGGCTGGCGGCGTCGGTCCGCATCGCCGAGGCGGGCGTCCCCGTCGATCTCTTCAGCATGGTCCCCGTCAAACGATCGCACTCCGTGTGCGCCCAGGGCGGGATCAACGCCTGCAACGAGGTCGCACGCCAGCAGGGCTACTCCGAATACCAGCACTTCGACGAAACCATCTACGGCGGTGACTTCCTCGCCGACCAGGGGCCCGTCCTCGAGATGGCGAACTGGGCGCCCAAGGTCATCGACCTGCTCGACCGGATGGGCGTGCCCTTCAACCGCACCGCCGAGGGCTTCCGCGACCTGCGACTCTTCGGCGGTTCGCTCTTCAAGCGCACGCACTTCGCCGGCGCGACGACGGGCCAGCAATTGCTCTACGCCCTCGACGAGCAGACCCGCCGATTCGAGGCTGAGGGGAAGATCACCAAGTACGAGTTCTGGGAGTTCCTCGCGCCCGTGCTCGACGAGAACGGCCGATGCGTCGGCACCGTCGCGCAGGACATGCGGACCATGCAGATCCGTGCCTTCCGCGCCGACGCCGCCGTCATGGCGACCGGCGGCAACGGGCTCATCTTCGGGCAATCGACCAACTCCGTCATCTGCACGGGAGGCGCCGCCAGCCGGTGCTACCAGGCCGGCGCGTGGTACGGCAACGCCGAGATGATCCAGGTCCACCCGACCGCGATCCCCGGCGCCGACAAGTGCCGCCTCATGTCCGAGTCCGCCCGCGGCGAGGGCGGCCGCGTCTGGGTCCCCCGCACCAAGGGCGACACCCGCAAGCCCGCGGATATCCCCGAGGGCGAACGCTGGTACTTCCTCGAAGAGCGGTACCCCGACTACGGCAACCTCGTCCCACGCGACATCGCGACCCGCGAGATCTTCGACGTCTGCGTCAACGAGCACATGGGCATCGGCGGCGGAAACATGGTCTACCTCGACCTCACCCACAAAGATCCCGACTACCTGACCAACAAGCTCGGCGGGATCATGGAGATCTACGAGAAGTTCGCCGGCGACGACCCGCGCCTCACCCCGATGAAAATCTTCCCCGCCGTCCACTACACCATGGGCGGCATGTGGACCACCTACACCGCCGGCAGCTACGAGCCCGACACGCCCCGCCCCGCGCACAAGCCGGGCGACGCCATCCCCGTCGGCACCGAGACCGGCAAGGGCATGGCCCACGGCGCACCCAACAACATGATGACCAACATCGAGGGCCTCTACGCCTTCGGCGAGGTCAACTTCGCCTACCACGGCGCCACCCGCCTCGGCGCGAACGCGCTGCTCAGCTGCATCTTCGACGGGCTCTACAACGGGCTCAGCGTCGCCAACGCCGTCAAGAACGCCCCCCGCGCCGCGGCGGACGTTCCGCAGTCCGCCTTCGACGGCGCCGAGAAGGCCGAGCAGGACAAGCACGACGCGCTCATCAACACCGCCGGCAATGGCTCGGGGAGCGGGGGCGGCGAGAACGCCTACGCCATCGCCCGCGAGATGGGCGAGGAGATGACCGCCGCGTCCACCGTCGTCAAGTCCGGCCCGCGCCTCGAGCAGTGCCTCAACAAGCTCGACGAGCTCCGCAACCGCTTCAGCAAGATCACGCTGTCAGACACGGCGACCTGGACGAACCAGTCGCTCAGCTTCACCCGCGCCACGGGCGACATGCTGATCCTCGCCGAGGCGATCGCCAAGGCCGGGCTCCTGCGTGAGGAGTCCCGCGGCAGCCACTACCGGACCGATTTCCAGGACCGCGACGACGACAAGTTCTGGAAGACGTCGGTCGCGAAGTACAACCCCGAGTCGGGCAGGTCGGACGTCGAGTTCGTCGACGTCCGCGCCAAGCTCGTGGCGCCGCGCCCTCGGACTTACGGCAAGACCCAGCCCGCCGCCAAGACCAACAAGACGCCCATCCCCGCGTAACCGGAGCGGAGACCCATGACCCTCGCCTACGCACACGAATCGACCCTCACCTGGCGCAAGGCCAACCGCGCCAAGGCCGTCGCCGGGCGCACGATCACCGTCAAGGTCAAACGCTGCGAGGGCCCGGGCAAGCCCAGCCGATGGGAGTCGTTCAAGGTCGAGGTCTCGCCCAACGAGAACGTGATCAGCGTCCTGCAGAAGATCGCGGCCAACCCCGTCACCGCCGACGGCACGCGCACGACCCCGGTCGTCTGGGATTCGGGCTGCCTCGAAGAAGTCTGCGGCTCATGCACCATGGTGATCAACGGGACCGTGCGCCAGTCCTGCTCCTGCCTGATCGATGAGTACGCCCCCGGCGAGGGCGACGTGCTCACCCTCGAGCCGATGAGCAAGTTCCCCGTCATCCGAGACCTCTGGGTTGACCGCGCCCGCCTGTTCCACAGCCTGAAGCGCGTGAACGCCTGGGTCCCGATCGATTCGACCGCCTCGCTCGGCCCGGGCCCGAAGGAGAGCCAGGACACGCAGTCCACGCGCTACGCCATCAGCGAGTGCATGAGCTGCGGGTGCTGCCTCGAAGCCTGCCCGCAGTTCACGCTTGAGCCCGACGAGTCCGAGTGGGACTCGGCGTTCATCGGCGCCCACGCCATCGCCCAGGCCCGCCTGTTCAACCTGCACGAGACCGGCAAGAACCTCAAGGGCCAACGCCTCGACGAGCTCATGGGCCCCGGCGGC
This sequence comes from Phycisphaerales bacterium, assembly GCA_040219655.1. Taxonomy (GTDB): domain Bacteria; phylum Planctomycetota; class Phycisphaerae; order Phycisphaerales; family UBA1924; genus BQJQ01. Next base: position 1,087,631 of record JAVJSB010000001.1, read on the forward strand.
GTGTCGGACTGCGGCAACGCGCAGAACTGCGTCAAGGTCTGCCCCAAGGGTGTCCCGCTGACCGAGTCGATCGCCGCCATCGGACGCGCCGTCGTCGTCCACGGCGTCACGCGGTTCTTCCGCGGCAAGTAACCCGCCCCTGCATGGGGCTCAGGCGTTCAGATCGAGATTCGCCCGCGAGCCACCGTGCTTGGACCCGTCCGCGCCGTACCCGAGCCCGTGGGTCTCGTGGTCCTCGCGCGTCTGTTCCTGGGTCGCGTCCTCCGCACGCCGGGGCGATTCGGGCTGCTCGATCTGCTCGACCTCGTGCAGCTCGAACCGGTCTTCGCGCTCCGCCCGCGCCTTGCGGACCTCCTCCTGCTTCTTCCTCTTGCCCGCCTGGGCCGAGGTGAGGGGAGCGCCCGCGGCGGACGCCGCGAGGTTGTTGATCGCGCCGGTCATACCCAAAGAATCGGATCCACCCCGCCGGATGCTCCAACATCGAGCATAATTCGCGGTTACCGGGCCCTCCAGCCCCTACATGTGGTAGAGGCCGATGGGAACTGGGCCGGTCGAAACCCCGACTTCCGGGGTCAGACGCCGATCGTGTTCACGCCGCAATCGACGTAGATCGTCTCGCCCGTCACGCCCGACGCGAGGTCGGACGCGAGGTAGACGGCGGTCCCGCCGACGTCCGCGCCCTCCACCCCGCGCCGCAGCGGCGAGCGCGTCTTCGCGTGCTCGTCGAATGCGTCGGTCCCGCCGACGGCCGACGACGCCAGCGTCTTGAGGTACCCGCCCGAGATGGAGTTCACGCGGATGCCGTGCTCGCCGAGCTCGGCCGCAAGGTACCGCGCCGTCGATTCGAGCGCGCTTTTCGCGACGCCCATGACGTTGTACCCGGGCACGACCTTCTCAGCGCCGTAGTAGCTCATGCACATGATCGACCCGCCCGCGGGCATCATGCCCTTGGCCCGGTCCGCCATCGCCGCGAGCGTGTACGCGCTGATGTCGATCGCCTGCAGGAACGCCTGGCGCGGCGTCCCGGCAAACATCCCGGGCTGCAGGTACTCGCGCTCCGCGAACGCGATCGAGTGCACCAGGAAGTCCATTCTGTCGAACTTCGCCTGATACGCCTCGAAGAGCTTGTCGAGGTCCTCGTCCGAGCCCGCGTCGCACGGGAACAGCCAAGGGTCATTCGTGACCTTCTCGGCGGCCTTCCGCGTGCGTCGTTCGTTCTTCTCGCCCGGGATGTGGGCGTAGGCGCAGGTGCCGCCGTGGTCCGTGATCGCCTTGGCGATGTGCCATGCGTACGAGCGGTCGTTCGCGACGCCGACGATCAGTCCGACCTTGCCTTCGAGCAGCCTTTCGGGCACGCGGGGCCTCCTTTCGAGCCGAGCGGGATGGTAGGACGCGCGTACGATCGGGCGTGCCAGGCCCGGATTCCATGCCCGAATCATCCGCTGCCATGTACGCCCGCCTGCGCGCGTCCGGGCTGATCGGCCGCCTACTCGAGCTCGCCCGCGATGAGGACCTGCACCCGACGCGACGCGACGTGACGGCCCACGCGATGGCGCTCGGGTCGGCGACCGGGCGGTTCGACATCCGGTTCCGCGAACAGGGCGTCGCGGCGGGGCTCGCCGCGGTCCCCGATGTCATCGATGCGTTCGGCGTTGACGTCGCGTTCAAGCCCGCCGCGAACGACGGCGACGCGGTCGATCAGGGTTCGCTCGGCGGGACGCTCGCCGGCGAGCGCGCCGAGGTGGTCCTGATCGAGCGCACCGTGCTCAATCTCGTCGGCCGCCTTTCTGGCATCGCGACGCGGACCGCGGCGTTTGCGCGCGCGATCGAGGGCACGGCCGCCGTTGTGTGCGACACGCGCAAGACCACGCCCGGTTTGCGCGCCTTCGAGAAGTACGCCGTCGTCTGCGGCGGGGGCACGGCGCACCGGTTCAGCCTGGGCGACGCGGTCCTGATCAAGGACAACCACCTCGCCGGGCTTGCGCCCGCGGAGCTCACCACGCGTCTCACGGACGCCGCGGCTCGGGCGCGATCGTTCGACCCGGCGCCCAAGTTCGTGGAGGTTGAAGTGGACACGCTCGACCAGCTCGACGCGGTGCTCGCGATCAAGCCCGGGCTGATCGACTTTGTGCTGCTCGACAACTTCTCGACCGACGATCTCCGCGAGGCGTGCGCGCGGCGGACGCGATCTGTATCAACGCCCGCGTTCGAAGCGTCCGGCGGCGTGACGCTCGGCACCATCCGCGCGATCGCGGAGACCGGCGTCGAACGCATCTCGGTCGGCGGGCTCACGCACCAGGCGGTCAGCCTGGACGTCGGGCTCGACGCGGCGGGCGCGTGATGGCCGCGCCGCTCACCGAGTGGGCCGACCGGATCGAGCGGGTGATCGCCGAGACGCCCGATTGCTGCGTCGATCGCGTGGTTGTGATCGCGGAGACGGCGTCCACGCAGGATGCCGCGGCGGCGCACGCCGGTGGCCGTCCGGGTTTGCTCGTGCTGACGGGTCGGCAGACCGCCGGGCGCGGGCGAATGGGGCGCACGTGGGCGGATACCGCGGATGCCGGGCTTGCCGTCACGTTCGCGCTGCCCGACGACCCGCGCGACCCGGGCGAGCTCGCGGCGGTGGGGGGCATCGCGGCTCGCGACGCGCTCGCCGCCGTCGCGCCGGGCATGACGTTCCGGCTCAAGCGCCCAAACGACGTGCTCGCGATCGACGACGTGGGGAACGCGCGCAAGATCGCGGGCGTGCTCATCGAACGGCGCGACGGGCTCACGCTGATCGGGATCGGAACGAACGTCGCGCAGGACCGTTGGCCCGACGAGCTCGCCGAGTCCGCGGTGTCGCTGGTCCAGCTCGGTGTCGGGGTCGATCGGATCGAGCTCGCCGCGTGGTTGGTGCGGTCGATGAGCGCGGCGGTTCGACTCTCACCGCGTGAGATCGCGTCGCGTTGGTCCGCGTCGGGCTAGCGCTCAGAGCAGGCGTTTGATCTGCTTGCCGATCTCGCGGGCCTCTTCCTGCGTCAGCGTTCCCGGGTGCCATTCCTTAATGAGCCCGGGCCCGTTGTCCTTGTCGGGCTTGCCCGAGACGGGGATGCCGCGCCCCGGGAAACGCGGGATGACGTGGAAGTGCACGTGGGGCACTTCCTGCCCGGCGTCGGCGCCGTTGTTCTGCAGGACGTTGTACGCCTCGCATCCGGTGACCTTCTTGAGCGCCCGGCAGATGCGGGGGAGGATGCGTCCGACGGCCGCGGCGTGCTCGTCGGAGAGCTCGTGCAGCGTCTCGGCGGGCTCTTTGGGGATCACCAGGGCGTGCCCCTCGCTGAGCGGGTTGATGTCGAGGATCGCGATCGCGAAGTCGTCCTCGTAGATCTTGTGCGCGGGGATCTCGCCCCGGATGATTTTGCTGAATACGGAGTCGGTCATGCCCGGATGGTAGTAGATCCCGGGCGGGGACGCCCCGGCTCGCGCGCTCGTAGGATGGGGGTCCATGGACGGGGTCGCGACAGCTCGGATCCGCAGGCTCTCGGCGCACCTGGTGAACCAGATCGCCGCGGGCGAGGTGATCGAACGCCCGGCGAGCGTCGTGAAGGAGCTGGTCGAGAACGCGATCGACGCCGGGGCGACGCGGGTGCGGGTCGAGCTCACCGAGGGCGGGATCGAGCTCATCCGGATCGTCGACGACGGGTGCGGGATGACCGCCGACGAGCTGCCCTTGGCGCTCGCTTCGCACGCGACGAGCAAGCTCCGCGAGGAGGCGGACCTGGACCGCGTGGGCACGCTGGGGTTCCGGGGCGAGGCGGTCGCGTCGATCGCGTCCGTCGCGCGCATGAGCATCCGGTCGCGCACGAAAGACGACGATTCGGCCCACGAGATCCGAGCGGAGGGCGCCGAGACCGAGCCGGTCCGGCCCGCGAGCGGGCCCGTCGGGACGGTGTTCGAGGTGCGGAACCTGTACTTCAACACGCCGGCGCGGCGGAAGTTCCTGCGGACCGCGACGACCGAGCGCACGCGGTGCGTCGATTGGGTGCGCCGGCTCGCGCTCGCGCACCCGGCGGTGGGGTTTGTTGTTGAGGGCGAGGGGCGGCGGATGCTGGACGTCGCGCCCGGGCAGTCGCCGCGCGAGCGCACGCTGGCGGTGCTGGGCAGGGAGCTCGCGAGTCAGCTGGTCGAGGTGAGCTGGGACCGGTTCGACGACGACCGGGGCGTGCTGATCTGGGGGCTCGCGGGGTTGCCGGCGATCGCGCGCGCCACGGCGAGCGCGCAGCATGTCTTTCTCAATGGCCGGTGGATCCGCGATCGGTCGATCCAGCACGCGTTGCGGGAGGCGTACCGCGGGCTGATCGAGCCCGGGCGGCACCCGACGGCGGTGCTGATGCTCGAGATGTCGCCCACGGCCTTCGACGTGAACGTCCACCCGGCGAAGCTCGAGGTGCGGTTCCGCGATCAGTCGATGGTGCACCAGGCGGTACTGCGGAGCGTGCGCGAGGCGCTGCAGCGGGCGGACCTCACGCCGACGGTGCTCAGCCGGCTCGGGACAAATCGGCCGGCCGGCGGCGAGGGGATCCTGCCGCCGAGCGCGCCGAGTCCGGCGCGTGAATGGGCGCCGACGGGGTCGGCCGAGGCGCTCCGCGATGCGCTGGCGCAGGGGCCCGAGGTGCTCGGCGAGTCGTACACGGAGGCGAAGCCCGCGCCGGGCGGATCGCCGGCGCCCGTGCCGCCGCACGACGCGTCCGAATCGATGGGCACGGTTCGGCGCGCGGATCGGGTCCTGCAGGTTCACAACAGCTTCCTGGTCACGCAAGACGAGCATGGGGTGGTCATCATCGACCAGCACGCGCTGCACGAGCGGGTGATGTTCGAGAAGCTGCTCGCGCGCGTCACGGCGGGCGGGGGGCTCGAGCAGCAGCGGCTGCTGACGCCCGCGGTCATCGAGGCGGACGAGGAGTTGGTGTCGCGTCTTGACGAGCTCGCGCCGCTCCTCGAGCGGGTGGGTGTGGAAGCGACGGCGCTCGGGCCGCGCTCGATCGGGGTGCAGGCGTACCCGAGTTTCCTGCAGTCGCGCCGGGTCGAGCCGGACGAGTTCGTGAAGGACCTGCTGGAGCGGTTTGCGCGCGACGGGATGGCGCCGGACACGGAGGAGGCGTTGCACGAGGTGCTCGACATGATGGCGTGCAAGGCGGCGATCAAGGCGGGGGACGCGCTGAGCGACGACGAGATGCGTGAAATCATGGAGATGCGCGCGCGGACGGAGCGCTCGGGAAGCTGCCCGCACGGGCGGCCGACGACGGTGCGGCTGACGATCGCGGAGCTCGAGAAGCTCTTCGATCGCAGATAAGAGTGCGCGCAAAGATCGTGGCACCAACGGGATATGAACTTCGATCGGCGAATGAATAGACCGGTCGGTCTAGAGGTATATCCTCGGCACAGCGGGGACCCGAGGAGAGAGCACGCATGGACACGTTCGACGCGATCTACACCCGGCGCTCGGTCAAGCATTTCGACCCGGACCATCGGCTGACGGCGGAGGAGGAGAAGAAGATCCTCGACGCCGCGATCCAGTCGCCGACGAGCTTCAACATCCAGCACTGGCGGTTCGTGATCCTGCGCGACCCGGAACTGCGGAAGAGAATCCGAGCAGCGGGCAACGACCAGGCGCAGATGACCGACGCGTCGCTGCTCATCCTGATGACGGCGGACCGCAAGGCGTGGAAGAAGGACCCGAATCGGTACTGGCAGAACGCGCCGGCGGAGATCAACGAGCTGCTCAGCGGTTGGATGGCGCCATTCCACGAGGGGCGCGAGCAGTTGCAGCACGACGAGGCGCAGCGGTCGATCGGGATGGCGATGCAGACGATCATGCTCGCCGCGACGGCGATGGGGTACCAGAGCTGCCCGATGATCGGGTTTGACCTCGAAGCGGTGTCCAAACTGATCAACCTGCCCGACGATCACGTCATCGGGCCGATGGTCGCGATCGGGAAGGGCACGAAAGACCCGTGGCCCAAGCCGGGTCAGCTGGCGCTCGATGAGGTTGTGTTCGAGAACACGTTCTAACCACAGGGGGATTCCCGATGGGCACCACGGTCAAGGCGATGGCGGCGGGCGAGGCGAAGGGCGAGCTGACGCCGTTCGAGTACGAGCTGGGCGAGCTCGGCCCGAACGAAGTGGACGTCGCGGTCACGCACTGCGGCATCTGTCACTCGGACCTCTCGATGCTCGACGACGAGTGGGGCATGGCGGCGTTCCCGTTCGTGCCCGGGCACGAGGCGGCGGGGACGGTCGTCGCGAAGGGCGAGCTCGTGACGCACCTGGAGATCGGGCAGCGCGTCGGCGTCGGGTGGCAGTCGGGCAGCTGCATGCACTGCGCCCAGTGCATGGGGGGCGATCAGAACCTGTGCGCCGAGATGGCGGGCACGATCGTGGGGCGCCACGGCGGGTTCGCCGACCGGGTGCGGTGCGAGGCGGCGTTCGCGGTGCCGATCCCGGACGGCGTGGATTCGGTGGCGGCGGGCCCGCTGTTCTGCGGCGGGATCACGGTCTTCAACCCGATCGTGCAGTTCGGGGTCAAGCCGACGGACCGCGTCGGCGTGATCGGCATCGGCGGGCTCGGGCACATGGCGCTGGGATTCCTCAACAAGTGGGGGTGCGAGGTGACGGCGTTCACCTCGACGGGCGCGAAGATGGAAGAAGCCAAGGAGCTCGGCGCGCACCGGTGCGTAAACTCGCGCGACGACAAGGCGATCGAGGCGGAAGCCGGGCGGTTCGACTTTCTCATCAGCACGGTGAACGTGCCGCTGAACTGGGACGCGTACATCGGGGCGCTGTCGCCCAAGGGGCGGCTGCACGTGGTGGGGGCGGTGCTCGAGCCGATCCCGGTGACGGCGTTCCCGATCATCATGGGTCAGAAGTCGGTGAGCGGGTCGCCCATCGGCAGCCCGACGACGATCGCGGACATGCTCGGGTTCTGCGCGCGGCACGCGATCGTGCCGAAGACGGAGACGTTCAAGATGTCGCAGGCGAACGAGGCGTTCGAGCATCTGAGGGCGGGCAAGGCGCGCTACCGGATTGTGCTTGAGCAGGACCTGGGTGAGTCCTGAGTCCTGAGTCCTGAGTCCTGAGTCCTGAGTCCTGAGTCTTGAGGCTTGAAAGCGCGCGGCGCGGTCGGGGTCAGTCGTCCCATTCGAACGTGTCGAGATGGCGGACGAGGGCCCAGGCGTCGGGGAAGCGCGTGGCGATGAGTGAGTTCTTGAGCCCGGCGCAGATGTGCTTCACCTCGGCGGGCTGGCCCGCGTAGTGCTTGGAGCCGCCGACGGCTTCGTGGAAGACGCGGACGAGGTTCATGACGTCGGACTGGATGTGCGCCTTGGTGGCGCGGCCCCAGTCGTAGAGATCGACGAAGCGGGCGTCGAAGTGGACGCCGCGTCGTGAGACGAGGATGTTGCCGGTGTGCAGGTCGCCGTGGTACTCGCGGCGCTCGTGGACCTCGGCGAGCCCCGCGGCGAGGGCGCGGAGCAGGTGCATCGCGGCGTATGGCTGCATGCGCTTGCCGGGCTGTTCCTTGATGAAGTCGGCGAGGATGGCGCCCTCGACGAATTCGGAGAAGAGGACGTGGACGTCCTCCCCGCGCAGGCGGAGCTTCTCCGAGTGGTGGTACTGGATGACCATGCGGCAGTCGCGGAGCTTTTCGAGCTTGCGCGCGTAGAAGAGCACGGACTTGTTGCGCGGGTTACGCTCGGGGAAGAAGAGCTTGGCGGCGCGCTGGGCGCCGGTGAGCTGCTCGGTGACGAGATAGACCTCGCCCTCCCAGCCGGAGCCGAGGAACTCGTCCACGACGTACTTGGACGCGAGGACGCGGCCGGGCTTGATGCCGAAGCGGGAGTCGGTGGTCACGCCCAGAGGTTACGCCTCGTCGAGCAGATCGACCGCGGCGAAGGCTTTGCCCTCGAGCATCGCCAGGCTCGCCCCGCCGCCGGTGGAGACGTGCGAGAGCTTGTCGGCGACCTCGAACTGCTCGGCGGCGGCGGCGGAGTCGCCGCCCCCGACGATGGTCGTCGCGCCGTTCTCGGTCGCTTCGACGCAGGCCTTGGCGACGGTCTTGGTGCCGATGCGGAAGGGGCGCATCTCGAAGACGCCCATCGGCCCGTTCCAGACGACGGTCTTGGCGTGGGCGATGACCTCGGCGTAGTGGCCCTGGGTCTTGGGGCCGATGTCGAGCCCCATGTAGCCCGGCTTGATCGAGTCCTCGAAGACCTCGATGTCGCCCGAGTCGGCGGCGAACTGCGTCGAGCAGACGTGGTCCGTCGGCAGGTGCAGGTCCACCCTGGCGTGGGCGGCGGCGTCGATGATCCGCTTGGCGTCGGCGACCTTGTCGGTCTCGACGCGCGAGTCGCCCACCTCGTGCCCGAGGGCCTTGACGAACGTGTACGCCATCGCGCCGCCCACAAGGATCGAGTCGGCCTTGGTCAGGAGGTGCTCGATGGCGGGCAGCTTGTCGGAGACCTTCGCGCCGCCCAGGATGACGACGAACGGGCGCTTCGGGTCGGCGAGGGCTTCGGAGAGGTACTTGATTTCCTTCTCGACGAGGAAGCCGCAGACTCTTTCGCCGTTGACGGCGTTGGGCACGGCGACCATCGAGGCGTCCTCGCGGTGGCAGGTGCCGAAGGCGTCGTTGACGTAGACGTCGGCGTAGGCGGCGAGCTTCTTGGCGAAGTCCGCGTCGCCCTTCTTCTCGGCCTTGTGGAAGCGGAGGTTATCGAGCAGCAGCACGTCACCGTCGTTCATCGCGGCGACGCCCGCGGCGGCGTCGGCGTCCACGCAGTCGTGGCTCGGGAACGCGACGGGCTTGCCCAGCAGCTCGCTCAGGCGCTCGACGACCGGGTGCAGCGAGAGGGCGGGCTCGACGCCCGTGCCCTCGGGGCGCCCGAGGTGCGACATCAGGATCGCCTTGCCGCCCCGATCGATGATCGACTTGATCGTGGGCAGGGCGGCGACGATGCGGCGGTCGTCGGTGATCGTGGTGCCGTCGAGGGGGACGTTGAAATCGACGCGCACGAGAACGCGCTTGCCGGCGACGTCGACGGCTTCGATGGTCTTCTTGGGCATGGGGGGTCTGCTCCCCGCGCTTCGGGCGCGGATGCGGTGTTTCAGGATGCGTCGTCGATCATGTCGGTGATCTTGCCGCGGACGGTGGCGCCGCCGTTGCGGGTGAGGCGGTCTTTCATCTGGCGGAGGCGGGTGGAGATCGACCCGTCGATGAGTTGGTCACCCACGCGGACCTTGATGCCGCCGATCATGGACTCGTCGGTGTAGGGGTGGATGATGGGTTCCTTGCCCAACGCCGCCTGCAGGCGGTTCTTGACGAGCGTGACCTCGTCGGACCCGATGGGCGTCGCGGTGAAGACGTCCACCTCGATGCGGCCGAAACGCTCCTGGACCGTGTGGTCCAGCGCGGCGGTGATCGCGGGCAGGTGACCCAGGCGGCCCTTCTGGTTCAGCAGGAGCAGGAACCGGAGCGTGAGGTCCTGGCACTTGCCCTCGAGCATCGACCTGAGCGAGGCACCCCGCTTGCTGCTCGTCAGCACGCGCGAGGCGAGGAACTCGCTGAAGCCCGGGTTTGCGCGGGCGAGTTCGAGGATGTCCTCGAGTTCGCCGAGGATCTCTTCGGCGCGCGGCCGCCCGCCGTCGGCTTCGGCGAGCTCGAAGAGGCTCGCGGCGTAGACACGGGCGAGGGCGTCGGGCTTGGATTCAACGAGCGGCATGCGTGCCTCCCCGGTTTAGTTGGACGCCTTCATCTCGGCGAGGGACTCCTCGACGAGCCGCTGCTGATCGCCCGCGGAGACCTCGCGCTGGAGGATCTTGCCGGCGATGTTGGACGCGAGCGTGACGGACTCGGCGTAGAGCTCGTTGACGGCGGCACGCTTGGCGGACTCGATGTCTTGGCGGGCCCGGTCCCGCAGCTCGGTGAGCTCCTTGTCCGCCTTCGCCCTGAGCTGGGCGGCGAGCTCGGTTTGCTCGGCCTTGGTCTGCTCGAGCATCGCCTTCGCTTCGGCGCGGGCCTCGGCGAGGTTCTTCTCGTACTCGTCCAGCGCGTCGGCGGCCTGCTTGCGGGCGCGCTCGGCGGCGGCGATCTCGTCCTTGATCTTGTTGGCCCGCTCGTCGAGCCCCTTGGCCATCTTGGGCCAGATCGCGACGTAGATCACCGCGAGGACGACGGCGAAGGCGATCAGCGCGGTGATCGCGGGGGCGAGGCCCTGCTTCACGGTCGCGATGGGCCCCTGGTGCTCGCTGTCGCCATAGGCGGCGGGGTCGTCGGCGGCGTGGGCGGTGGCGCCGAGCGGGGCGGCGAGCAGGCCGAGCGTTAGGAACGCCGCGAGGGCGAGAACGAGGAATCGAGCGAAGCGGTTCATGCGTGCACTCCGTGGATGCCGCGGGTCGGTGCCGCGGGCGGCGTGTGGCAGGGCAAACCCCCCGCCCGACTCTCGTCGAACGAAGGGCGTGGATCGTTCAGACCCGGCGCGGGTCAGAGGATCATGGTGAGCAGGCCGACGACGACCGCGAAGAGCGTGGCGCCTTCGATGAGGGCGGCGGCGAGGATCATGTTGGTGCCGATCGGGCCGCCGGCTTCGGGCTGGCGGGCGATGGACTCGACGGCGCCCTTGCCGACGAGCCCGATGCCGAGCCCGCCGCCCAGGACGGCGAGGCCCGCGCCGAGGGCACCGAGGCCCTTGCCGATGCCCTCGTTGGCGGCTTCGGCGATGTCGGCGGCGGCGGTGGTGTCCTGGGCCATCGCCGAGCTGGCGCCGAAGAGGGCGAGCACGCCGGTCGCGACCGCGATGTTCTTAATCATGTTCTTCATGGCTGCCTCGTGTTTCCTTTCTGACGAGGGGTCTCGCCCCCGGTGAACCAACTGTCGGGGAGGGATTCCACGCCGGCTCAAGCTCCGGCTTTCACCGGCCTTGGACGCCTCCCCGCGCCCTCGGCCGAAAAGGTCGTTTACGCCAAACCCGCCTGGGCGACCGCCTTGGCCTCCGCCTCGTGGTCGTGCTCCTCGCCGTGGTGGCTCAGCAGGCTGATGAACACCGTCGTGAGGAACATGAAGACGAACGCCTGCAGGAACCCGACGAAGATCTCGAGGAACCAGATCGCGATGCCGGCGAGCACCGAGACGACGCCCACGCCCAGCCCGATCGCCAGCCCCCCGCCCAGCGCGACGTTGACGAGCATGAACACCACCGCGAGCAGCGTGTGCCCCGCGGTCATGTTCGCGAACAAACGAATCGCCAGCGCGATCGGCTTGATGAACGTGCCGAGGATCTCGATCGGGATGATGATCGGCCAGACGAAGATGGGCGCCTCGGCGGTGAGGTGCTTGATGTAGCCCCCGACGCCGAGCTCCTTGATGCCCGCGAGGTTGATGACAACAGCGGCGAAGGCGGCGAGGACGCCCGTGACCCACAGGTTCTGCGTCGCCGTGCCGCCCACGGGCGCCTGGCCCGCCTTGACCATGTCCTTGGCGAACAGGGTCTGGATGTCGATCAGCGGGATCAGCCCCAGCATGTTGTTGATCAGGATGAAGAAGAACAGGGCGAGCAGAATCGGCAGGAACCGGGCCGTCCGCTCGTGCAGCAGCGGCTCGATGACCTTGTCACGCAGGTAGACGCAGATGACCTCGATCGCGTGGGCGAACGGGTTGCGGGTGACGTAGCGCTCGTGCCCGTCGGACTCGGCGCCGGTCGCGATCTTGCCGGCGACCCACGGGCCGACGATCAGGACGATCAGGGCGGAGATGACGAGGTTGGTCTGGTTCGCCGACCAGATCCACCAGCCGTCCATGCGGATGAACCAGTGGTTGACGACGTGGTTGAGCGGGTTGTCCGCGGCGAGCGTGAGCGCGTCCATCAATGGGCCCCCTCCGTGTTCGGCCTGGCGCCGACGACGGGCATGATGATGAGCAGTTCGGCGGCGAGGGCCGCGAGGCAGGCGCCGAGCATGGCGCCCAGCGTCCACATCGGATCGAGGCCGCCCGCGAGGACGGCGGCGAGCGCGGCGCCCGCCGCGACGACCATTCGCGTTGACGAGCCGAAGATCCACGCCATCGCGAGCGCGAAGGGCTTGACCTCGCCCGCCATGACCATGGGGAGCAGCCCGAGCATCGCCCCGACCATCGCCGACACGCCGCCCGCGATCGCCGCGGGGAGGGCGTCCGGCGCGGTGGTGGCGGCGATGCCCGCCGCGGCGACGGTGGACAGGGCGATCACCCCGAACACGACGCCGGCGATCTTGCCGATCGGCGCGGTCACGCCCTCGCCGGGGCGGGTGGCAGGATGATCGCTGGAGTCACGCATCAGGCGTCGGAACGCTCCGGTCTGGATCAAGGCACCCCGGGCGTCCACGGCGTGCGTCCGGGGACGGGAAGCGTAGCTTCGCTCGCGTCGTCCGGCGAGCCCGCGAGGGGCCGTTTTTCCTGTCTGGCGGGCATGATTCTCGCCCGCTCGTGCCCGCCCCTCAGCCCCGACGCCGGGGGCCCGAAGACGACCGGTTCAGGTCCTGCGCCTCGCGGATGAAGCGGTACATCCCGACGACGAGCCCGAGGATCGCCAGGGTGATGACGAACCAGGGGCTCGTGCCGGCGAGCCAGTCGATCAGCAAGCCCAGCAGGGCGAACCCGATCGTGCCGTAGACCATGCTCAGGGCGATCACCCAGGCTTTCACCTGCGAGGTGCTGAAGCCCGCGGGCCCGCGCGATCTGGGCGGGTCGTCGGGCATCAGGAGAGCTGCTTGTGGGCGTAGGAGCGGGCGTGCTTGATGGCCTCGCTGAGCTTGGACAGGTCGGTCCCGCCGCCCTGGGCCTGCTCCGGGCGGCCGCCGCCCTTGCCGCCCAAGATGGCGGCGACTTCCTTGACCCAATCGCCCGCCTTGAGCCCGCGGCTGACGAGGGCCTTGGGGACGACCGCCATGATCGCGGCTTTGCCCTCGGATTCGTCGGGCGAGACGAGCATGACGCCCAGCGCGGGGCAGGCGCTGGCGACGGTGTTGGCCGCGGCTTCGAGGGCCTTCCGGTCGCTGCCCGCTTCGATCGTCGAGACGACGACGGGCTCCATCGAGGACTGGGCGGCGGACGCGATCTGGCGCGCCATCGACTGCGCCTGCCCGGCGCGCTCGGCGGCGGCGGCCTTGGCGGCTTGCTTCGCACGCTCGGCGAGATACCCCACCTCGTCGCGCAGTCGGGCCTTGAGCGCCGCGGACATCGTGAGCTGATCGAGCTCGCCCGTGAGATCGGTGACGGCTTCGGCGAGCTTGGCGTCGGGGAGCTTGGCGGCGGCGGCGATCTCCTTCGCCAGCGATTCGCCCGCCTGGATCGCCGCCTTCGCGGGCACGCCCGTCAAGGCCGTGATCCGGCGCACGCCCTTGGCGATGCCCTCTTCGGAGACCAGGCAGAACGCCTCGGCGTCGCGGGTGTTCGCGAGGTGCGTCCCGCCGCAGAACTCGATGGAGTAGCCCGCCCACTTGTCGCTCTCGGGCGACGCCATCACGTCGTCCACCGTCGCGCCGATCGAGACGACGCGGACGGGGTCCGGGTAGGTCTCGCCGAACACCGCCCGCAGCCCGGGGATGCCCCTGGCAACCAAGAGCGACGCCTCGCGGGCGTCCACGCCGAGCCCCGCGTCGATGTCCTCGCGGACGAGGCGCTCGACCTCGCCCAGCTCGGCCGCGTTCACGGGCTGGTTGTGCGAGAAGTCGAACCGCAACCGGTCGGGCGCGACGAGCGAGCCCTTCTGGTCCGGGTCGCCCTCGAGCACCAGCCGAAGCTTGTGGTTGAGCAGGTGCGTCATGGTGTGGTTGGACGCGACATGCCTTCGGTGCGACTGATCGACGTGCAGCACGACGTCGTCGCCGAGCGAGACGCGTCCCTTGACGACGGGGCCCGCGTGCACGACGTACCCGCCGAACGCCTTGACGGACTCCACGCGGACCTCGCCGCCCTTGCCGTTGGTGATCTTGCCCTTGTCGGCGACCTGCCCGCCCATCTCGGCGTAGAAGCAGGTCTTGTCGAGGATGAACGCGACGTGGTTCGCGCCGTGCGAGCCGGTGTCGGCGTGCTCCTCGAACGAGCGCCCGTCCCAGATCGCCTTGACTCGCGCGCGCATCTCGCGCGGTGCGAACTTGGCGCTGTCGTCGGAGGGCGCGATGCCGAGCGAGGCGAGCTTGGCGGTTTCTTCGGCCGACAGCGCGAGCTTGTCGCCGCCGCCGTCCTTGCGCCCGCCGGCGCGGGAGCGGGCCTTCTGCTCTTCCATGGCGCGCTCGAACCCGGCGACGTCCACCTTCAGCCCGCGTTCCTCGGCCATCACCACGGTGAGGTCCACGGGGAAGCCGTAGGTGTCGTAGAGCTTGAAGGCGTCCTCGCCGGAGACGGTGCCGGATGTCTCACCCGCGATGTCGTCGAAGAGCTTGATGCCCTTCTCAAGCGTGCGCTCGAAGCTCGCCTCTTCGTCGGCGATCAGCTCTTGCACGCGCTTGGGGTCCTGCTTGAGCTCGGGGAACGCCCCGCCGAGCAACTCGACGACGACGGGCACGAGCGACGCGAAGAACCCAGACGGCGCGTGGAGCTTCTGGCGCCCGTAGCGGACCGCCCGGCGCAGGATGCGCCGCAGCACGTACCCGCGGCCTTCGTTGCTGGGCACGGCCCCGTCCGTCAGCGCGATCGTGAGCGTGCGGGCGTGGTCGGCGATAACGCGGTAGGCCTCGTCCACGCCGTCAGAGTCGTCGGCCCCGACCTTGCCGGCGTATGGGCGCGCGTTCGCGGACTTCTGGATCGCGGCGAACAGCGGCGCGAAGATGTCCGTGTCGTAATTCGAGCGTTTGTCCTGCACGACGCTGACGATGCGCTCGAGCCCCATGCCGGTATCGACGTGCTTGGCGGGGAGCGAGCGGAGCTTGCCCGACTTGAGCCGGTCGAACTGGATGAAGACGAGGTTCCAGATCTCGAGGACGTCCGGGTCGTCCATGTTGACCAGGTCCGCCGCGTTGCGTCCGCCGATCCGGTCGTAGTGGATCTCGCTGCACGGGCCGCAGGGGCCGGTGTCGCCCATCTCCCAGAAGTTGTCCTTCATGGATCCGGGCAGGACGCGGTCGGCGGGGAGGACCTTGAGCCACAGGTCGCGTGCTTCGTGGTCGGGCTCGAGCCCGCTGTCCGCGTCGCCGCCGAAGTAGGTCGCGTAGAGGCGGTCTTCGGGGAGGGCGAGTTCCTTGGTGAGGAACTCCCACGCCCAGGCGATGGCTTCTGCTTTGAAGTAGTCGCCGAAGGACCAGTTGCCGAGCATCTCGAAGAAGGTGTGGTGGTAGGTGTCCTTGCCGACGTCGTCGAGGTCGTTGTGCTTGCCGCCGGCGCGGATGCACTTCTGGGAGTTGACGGCGCGTTTGAGCTTGGCGAGGGGCGAGTTGGGGTCCACGGTGCCCAGGAAGATGGGCTTGTACTGGTTCATGCCCGCGTTGGTGAAGGTGTCGATGAGGGAGGGGTCGTCGAAGGGTGTGGAGGGGCTGGACGGGTAGTGGGTGTGGTCGCGGGCTTCGAAGAAGGCGACGAAGCGACGCCGAATGGCGTCGGCGGTCAGGCCGGCGTCGGTGGTCGGGCGCTCGGATTCAGACGTCGGCGTGGACATCGCGGGCTTCTCCGGGTCGTCTCGGGCATGGGCGTGCCACTGACCCGTCTTCGGGTCAGAGGTCGGCGTGGTGCATCCTATGGGGCTCTGGCCCGCAGGGCCGGGTCAGTGGCACGGTCCCGGAGCGACCCAACGCCGCTACGCTGACGGCGTGGCGAAGAAGACCACCAAGAAGACGGGCAAGAAGCGGTCCAAGAAGGCCGCCTCGAAGACGCTCGACGCGCCGAACCCCAAGCACGAGCTGCGCACGCCCGCGCCGATCCCGCTCGGAGAGGTCATCGGGCAGGATCGGGCGGTGGGGGTGCTGCGGGCGGCGGTCGAGTCCGACCGCCTGCACCACGCGTGGATCTTCCACGGGCCGCCGGGCGTCGGGAAGTTCACGACGGCGATGGCGTTCGCGGCGATGGTCCTCGACCCGACCACGGCGCCTCAGGAAACGCTCATTGGCCCGGGCGAGCTGGCGCCCGACCGGGCGAGCGAGACGCAGACGCTGCTTCGCGCCGGGACGCACCCGGATCTGCACGTGATCGTCAAGGAGCTCGCCCGGTTCAGCAGCGAATCGAGGGTGCGCGACTCGAAGCTGGCGACGATCCCGAAGGACGTGATCGATCAGCACCTGATCCGCCCGGCGAAGCTGGCGCCGGTGATGTCGCACGAGACGCCGCCGCGCGCGACCAAGGTGTTCATCATCGACGAGGCGGAGCTGATGGATCGCTCGCCCACGAATGCGCCGGTGCAGAACGCGATCCTGAAGACGCTTGAGGAGCCCCCGCCGGGCACGGTCATCATCCTGGTGACGTCGAGCGAGGACCGGCTGCTGCCGACGATCCGGTCGCGGTGTCAGCGGGTGGCGTTCACGCCCCTAAACGACGAGGCGATGGCGCGGTGGGTCGAGCGGGCAAGCATCGACGCGGGCGGGGCCGAGCTGGAGTGGCTGATCGGGCACGCCGAGGGCTCGCCGGGCAAGCTGGTCCGCGCGCGAGAGACTGGGCTGTACGCCTGGCACCGCACGCTCAGCCCGATGCTCGAGCAAGCGGACCGGGGCGAGCTGCCCCTGACGCTCGGCTCGACGATGGCGGAGCTCGTCGATTCGTGGGCGAAGGACTGGGTGAGCGAGGGGTCGAGTGCGGGCGAGAACCGGTCGAAAGAGGCCGCGAACCGGGCGGGCGCGTCGCAGATGTTCGCGCTTGTGGCGCGGCGGTACCGGGGGCAGCTCGCCGAGCCCAAGGCGGCGATGCCGGCGGTCCGGGCGATCGACCTCGTCGGGCGCGCGGAGCGGCTGCTGGGGTCGAACGTCTCGCTCAAGCTCGTGATGGATGACCTGGCGGTCGGGCTGAGCGGGCGTTAGGCCTGGATGCTCAGCGGGGCGCGCTCGCCGCCGTCGGCGGGCGATGCGGCCTGGGGCTTGGGCTCGCTCACGCCGCGCTCCTTGGCGAGCTGGTCCATCAGCATCACCCAGGTCTCGCGCTCGTACTCGAGCAGTTCGATGACCTTGCCGAGCTTCTCGACATCCTTCTCCAGGCTCGCCGTGACGAGCTCGGAGTACATGAACGTGTACAGCGAGCGGACCCGCTCGGCGAGCTCGGGGTCGGGCTCGGGCTTCACCGTGGTGAGCAGCTCGAGCACGATGTCGCGGCACTGGCGGAAGCCGGCGTGGGCGCCCTCGAAGTCCCTGGATTCGAGCCCCGCCTTCGCCTGGTTGGCGAACCGCAGGGCGCCCTCCAAGAGCAGGAGACGGAGCTCCTCCGGGCTCGCGGTCAGCACGCGGGTGCGGAGGTACGCGTTGGTGGTTGCTGCGTCGGCCATCGAGGGCAGCTATCGGCCTTCCGGGGGGGCGGCTGAAGCCGGATGTGAGGTTTATCCGAGCAGGGAGATCGACCCGAGGGTCGCGGACTGGGTCTGGACGGCGGCGATCGACTGCTCCATCGCGAGGAACTGCCGCTGGAGCACCTGCCGCTGCGATTCGAGCCGTGCGTCGAACAGCTCGATGCGCGACTGCTGCAGGGCGATCTGCGAGTCGATCGACTCGTTCCGCAGCGTGAGGACGCCGTCGATCGAGTTCACGTAGTCGTTGGCGAACTCCTCGATCTGGTTGATCACGCCCAGCGCGGTGAACTGGGTGTCGCCGTTGGGATTGGAGGCGGTGATGCCCGGGGAGACGGTGGTGGTGTTGCCGTCCGGGTCGATGGTCCGGGTGGTGAAGAGCCTGCGGACGGCGTCGGGGTCGTCGTCGAGGGCGGCGCGGAAGTCGTCGCGGTCGAAGTCGAGTCGCCCGCCCTCGCCGACGTTGATGCCGACGGACGTGAGCGTGTCGTAGGCCTCGGAGAAGCCGGAGTTGGACGCGATGGCGGCGGTGAACATGCGCTGCTTGAGCGAGTTGGCGGTGCCGTCGCCGAGCAGGATGCCGCGCTCGTTGGTTTCCTCGACGTAGCGCGTCGCGTTGTCGATCCGGTCGAGCACGGCGTTGTACGCCTCGATGAACGCCTCGACGGAGCCCTCGATCGTCTCGAGGTCGGTCGAGACGGAGAGCTCGACGGGGTCGGCCGACGTGCTCTTCAGGTCGATCGACACGCCCGAGATGACGCCGTCGAGCGTGTCGGACGAGCTGGTGATCAGGATGCCCTGCGCGGGGTCCGAGGACCCGAAGAAGACGCGGGCGTCGTTGCCCTGATCGAGGACCTTGAGCCCGAGGTCGATGCCCTCGGTGTCCAGGATGAACCGCCCGGCGGTGCCCGCGTCGCGCCCCGCGATCGAGAGGCGGTAGGGGGTGCCCCCGGCGCCGTCGTTGATGATGGACGCGGAGATCTGCACGCCCGCCTCGTTGATCGTTCGGACGATGTCCTCGAGGGTGGCGCCGGCTTCGAACTCGATCTCGTGCTCGAACGAGCCGTCGATGAAGTTGTCGGCCCCGGCACCCGAGGCGACACCGGCGATGCCGAGCTCGCGCGCGGCGGTGCCCGAGCGGTCCTCGATCTCCATCTCGAGCGTGCCGCCGGCGGTGTCGGTGATCAGGATGCCGTCGCCGGTGGCGTTGAGCGAGGCGGTCACGCCGAGGTTGCCCGAGTCGTTGATGTCGTTGATGAGATCCTGGATGCTCATGTCGTCATCGACGTCGAACGTGTCGGTCGTGCCGAGCGAGTCGGTGATGCTGAACTCGCCGCGGCCCACGCCCGCGCCGGCGTTGAGGTCCGCCAGGCGCGTGCCCGAGCCGATCCAGGCGAGCTGGAGGTTCGAGCCCGTCGCGGTGCCGGTGGTGTATGTGCCCTCAAGCCCGAGGCTCATCGCGGTGTTCGTGCCGGCACCACCCACGCCCGAGATGACGAGGTCGGCGGTGTTCGAGGCGTCGCGCGTGTTGTCCACGATCTTGAGCCCGGTGCCCTTGGCGTTGAGCGAGGCGGTGACGCGGCCGTCGGCGTTGATGAGGTTCACGACATCGGTGAGGGTCTCGGCGGCATCGAGCCCGGACACGCCGAACGACTCGCCGTTGGCGAGATCGAAGGTGATGTCGCCGGAGCCCCCGATGCCCGCGCCGCCGTTGATGCTCGACGCGAGCGTCGAGTTCAGGCCGGCGAGGACGCGGGCGCCCGTGATGTCGCCCGCCGCGGCGGTCGCGACGATGCCGAGGTCCTCGGCGGTCGTGGTGTCGTTGATGCTCGCGATGGTGATGTTCTGGCCGCTGGCGTTCTCGATGACGATCGCGCCGGCTTCGGCGTCGTAGGTCGCGGTGACGTCGGAGATGTTCTCGTTGGTCGCGAGGGCCTCGTTGATGCGGTCGATGGTGCCCCCGATGGTGGCGACGGCGCCGTCGATGACGACGAGCTCGTCATCGCCGTCGTCGTTGACCTGGAACTCGCGGATCTCACCGAGCGAGACGGTGACGCGCTCGCCGCCCACGTCGATCGTGAAGTCGCCGATCGCGGTGGTGGCGGGGTTGTACTCGCCGACGGTGCGGTTGATGGAGACGCCGCGCCCATCGTTGAGGGCCCGCAGGGCGGTGTTGTCGTTGAGCCCGAAGACGTTCGAGCCGGTGAGGACGCCCGTTGCCGAGCCCTCGATGCCCAGAGAGGTGGCGGCCTCGGACCCCACGCCGTTCTCGACGGTGACCGCCTCGCCCGGGTCGTCGTGGGTGAGCACGATGGACCCGCCGGAGACGGACGCGGTGACGTCGAGCCCGACGGTCGTGTTGATCTTGTCGAGCACGTCCTTGACGGTGGCGACCTTGGAGAGGTCCACCTCGACGTCGTTGATGGTGATGACGCCGCGCGAGATGCCGGTCCCGCCGTTGAGGTCCGCGAGGGCGGTCTCGCGGTCGAGGCGGGCGCGGTAGTCCTCGACGCTGAGCGAGTCGAGCCCGATGCCCGAGAGGTCGGTGTCGGTAAACCCGCGGCTGAGCACCTGGCGCGTCGAGACGAGCTTGTCCACGATGAAGGAGTACGAGCCGTTCTGCGCGTTCGAGCCGGCTGAGGCGGTGAAGACGACCTCGTTGTTCGAGACGGCGTCCTTCGAGTTGAAGGTCCGCTGCGTGCGGAAGGTCTGCGCAGCGCTGCGGAGGGCGGACAGCGACGAGTTGAGGTCCAGGTACGCCGCCTGCTGCGACTGCAGCTGGAACAAACGCCGCTCGGCGAGGAGCTTGGGGCGTGAGTTCGCCGCGAGCAGCTGCTCGATGAGCTGCGCCGAGTCGATCCCGCTGAAAATACCGACACCCGTGGTAATGCCGCTCATGGTGATCTCCCGGGCGCTCAGGCCGCCCGTCGTGTCGGGGTGGTCTCCCCGGTAGGCCGGCGCACCCCGAGCGGGCGGTCCAGCCCGGCGGTGTGCGTCCGCCAGCTCGGACGGTCGAGGCCCTTGGCCCGCAGACGCAGGCAGTCGCCGGCCCAGCTCTCGAGCACCGCGGTGAACAGCCCCCGCGCGCGATCGGCGGGGGACTCCAGCGTCGGGATGGCGCGGGCGCTCTCGGGCATGGGAGACTCCGACACGTTGCTTCTAGAGATCGGCTCGCGGAGGGGGTCGGGTCAACCCCTGGCGCCCCTGCGCGGCGGGCCCGCGGCCCGCACGGGCAACTTCGGCGGTTCTCGGGCCTGACTTGTGCCGGATCCGCGCCTTTGGGCGCACAATCTGCCGCCCCGCCGACCCCGCCGATCGGGTGGGTACGATCCCCCCGAATCACCCGCTCCGGCCCGGTTCGGGCTCACTCCCGACCCCGCGACGACCCGATGGATCTGCCGATGACCGAGACGCCCGAGACCAACGCCAAGACCGAGTCGGCCGACCCGACCCCGCCGCCGGCCCCCACGCCGATCCGATGGGGTGTGCTGCTCGCGTCGCTGGCGGCGGGATGCGTTGCCGCGGCCGGGGCGGTCTACGCCCTCGTCGGGTTCGAGCGTCCGGTGCTCGGGATGTTCGGGTTCGAGCTCGTGGCGGCGATCGCGGGGGTCTTGGGCGTGATGCTCGGGCTCGGGCGCTTCCGCGAGGGGTTCGGGCTCGGGGCGCTGTGCGTCGCGGGGACGTTCGTCGCCGCGGCGCTGTTCGGGCTCTACCTCGACGCGAACGCGAACGTGTCGTCGGCGGAGGGCACGCGGATGGTCAAGCTCGCGATCCTGGCGCACGTCGGGTTCGGGGGCGCGATCGCGGCGCTGGGCGGGATCGCGGTGCTGCTGCGGTCCAAACGCTCGTGGGGGATGCTGATCAAGGGCGTTCTCATCGCGTCGCCCGCGGTGCTGATCGCCGCGTGGCTGCAGCGGACCAACGCGAGCGCTCTGACAACCGAGCTCGGGCCGAACGCCTCGATGGCGCGCGCGATCGGGGTGGTCATGGGGGCGGTCGTGCTGATGGTGCTCTTCAGCGTCGGGGCGCACCTGTGCATCCGGGCGTTCGAGACCACCCGCCCGGACGACAAGACCAGATGAGATTCAGGCGCCACCGACCCGTCTCCGGGTCGGTCCTTCGCGATCCCTGATCCGACGGCGGGTCGGTGGCACGGGGCCGCTCAGGTCGCGCTGGGGTGCCAGGTCGTCTTCGATTCCACGAAGGGCTCGATCCACCACGGGCTATCGCAGGACGCGTCGAACCACGCCTCGCCGGCGGTGTCGCGCACCGTCACCCGCTTGAGGTTTTCCGCGGCGCCCGCGCGGAGCACGCGGCGCTGATCGGCGTCGACCCCCGCGGCGTGCACCGCGTCGATCTCCCGGTGCCCCGCGATGTGCTCGGTGAGCTCGGCGCGGAAGCCCGTCAGGATGTTCACCACCCCGCCCGGCACGTCGCTCGTCGCCAGCGCCTCGGCGAGGACCATCGCCGGGATCGGGTTCGTCTCGCTCGCGAGCACGACCGCGGTCGAGCCCATCGCGACGGGCGGCAGGATCATCGAGAGCAAGCCCAGCAGCGGGCGCTCGTCCGGCGCGATCGCGAAGACGACGCCGACCGGGCCCGGCACCGTGAAGTTGTGGTACGGGCCCGCGACGGGGTTCGCACCGCCCCACACCTGCGAGAACTTGTCGGTCCACCCGGCGTACGCGATCACCCGGTCGATCGCGGCGTCCACCTCGCGGCCCGCGTCGTCCGACGCGAGCACCTCGACGAACTCGGCGCGGCGCGACTCGATCATCTCGGCGAGCCGGTAGAGGATCTGCCCGCGCAGGTACGGCGTCGCGCCCGCCCACCCGGGCTGGGCCTTGCGGGCCGCCTCGACGGCGTCGCGGACGTCCTTCCGGCTCGCGTGGCAGACGTGGGCGACGACGCCCCGCTGCGGGTCGGTGACTCTCGTCGATCGCCCGGACTCGGTGCGCGGGAACGTCCCGCCGATGAAGAGCTTGTACGTCTTGATGACACCGAGCCGGTCGGACATGGACAGGTGTTCCTCAAGCCTCAGGCCTCAAGCCTCAGGCCTTTCTCAGAGCTTGTACTCGAGCTCGATCTCGTGGCGGATGCGGATGCCGTCCATGCCGACCTCGGGGATCTCGGGCTTGAGCTTGCGGGCGGCGACGATGCCGTCGCGGTGCAGCGCGACGATCTCGAAGTCGCGGCGTTGGTAGAACCGGAGGGCGGGGATGTTGTCGTTCGTCGTGATGCACCAGAGGCGTGAGCAGCCCTTCTCGCGGGCGAGCTTGCGGACCTCGGCGAGCAGGCACGAGCCGATCCCGCCGTGCCCGGCGAGCGAGTTGTGCGTGATGATCTCACACTCGCCGTTGCGGATCTCGTACGTGAGCATTCCCACGGGCTCGCCGTCGCGGAAGGCGCCGAACCCGGGGAGCTCGTCCGCCTGGTGCAGGCGTCCCTTCGTGACCTGGCGCGTGGAGGCCCAGTAGCGCTTCAACGCGTCGCGGACCCACCCCTTGTCGGATTCCTCAAGCGGTCGGATGTCGAACGAATGCGCCTCGGGCGACTGCGTCGGCTCGGCCATCGTGTGCTCCATGTCGGATTCCTTTCACGCTCAGAGGCGGACGTAGGGGCGCAGCCCGTGCCGCCCGCCCTCGCGCCCGAACCCCGATTCCTTGAACCCGCCGAACGGGCTCGTGGGGTCGAACTTGTTGTACGTGTTCAGCCAGACGACGCCCGCGTCCAGCTTGCTCGCAACCTCGAAGATCTTGGATCCCTTGTCCGTCCATACGCCCGCGGCGAGCCCGTAGGGCGTGTTGTTCGCCCGCTCGATCGCCTCGGCGGGCGTCCGGAAGGTCATCACGGCGAGCACGGGCCCGAAGATCTCTTCGCGCGCGATCGCGTGGCTCGGCTGCACGCCTGTGAAAAAGCACGGCCGGCACCAGTTGCCCGCGTCGGGCAGCGCCGACCCGTTCACCTCGTGCAGCGTCGCGCCCTCGTCGCGCCCGATCTGCAGGTACCGCTCGATCGTGTCGAGCTGCGCCCGCGAGTTGATCGCGCCGACGTCCGTGTTCTTGTCCAGCGGGTCGCCCACACGCAGCGTCGCGAGGCGGTCGCGGAGCTTGGCGGTCACGCGGTCCGCGATCGACTCCTGCACGAACAGACGCGAGCCCGCGCAGCAGACGTGCCCCTGGTTGAAGTAGATCCCCTCGATGATGCCCTCGACCGCCTGATCGATCGAGGCGTCCTCGAAGATGATGTTCGCGCTCTTGCCGCCGAGCTCCAGGGTCAGCGTCTTGTCGGTGCCCGCGACGGCCTTGGCGATGCGCTTGCCAACCTCGGTCGAGCCCGTGAAGGCGATCTTGTCCACGCCCGGGTGCTCGACGATCGCCGCGCCCGTCGCGCCGGCGCCGGTGACGATGTTCACGACGCCCGCGGGCAGGCCCACCTCGTCACAGATCTCGGCGAGCCGCAGCGCGGTCAGGGGCGTGGTCTCGGCGGGCTTGAGGACGACCGTGTTCCCGCACGCGAGGGCGGGCGCGATCTTCCACGCCGCCATGAGAAGCGGGAAGTTCCACGGGATGATCTGACCGCACACCCCCACGGGCTCGGGGTCCGCGCCCGGGAAGGCGTACGCGAGCTTGTCGGCCCACCCCGCGTGGTAGAAGAAATGCGCCGCGGCGAGCGGGATATCGACGTCTCGGGATTCTCTGATCGGCTTGCCGCCGTCGATCGTCTCGAGGACCGCGATCTCGCGGGCCCGCTCCTGCAGACGCCTCGCGATGCGGTAGAGGTACTTCCCGCGCTCAAGCCCGGGCAGGGCGCGCCACGCCGGCAGGGCCTCGCGGGCGGCGGCGACGGCGCGGTCCACGTCCGCCGCGGATGCCTCGGCGACTTCGCAGATCGTTTCGCCCGTCGCCGGGTTGGTCGTGGCGAACCGCTTGCCACCCTCGGCGTCCAAGAACCGGCCGCCGATGTACAGGCCGTAGTGGTCCGCGATCTCGGGGCGGACGGACTCCGGCGCCGGGGCGTAGTCGAAGATGCCCGAGGCGAAATCGAGCCGCGCGGGGCCCGCGCCGGGGCGGATGACAGCGGTCGGAGAGGGCGGGGCGGAAGTCACGCCTCCATTGTAGGGTTCGGGACGGGCAAGCCAGCGAAGCGGGAATCGCCGCCCGCCGGGCCGTCTGGGCGGGTCGTGCGGGCTGCGACGCCTCGGGACGCCGGGGTGGGTCCGCCCGCCCGCGACCGCGGGCCCGATCGGACCGATTCACCCAGCATGCTGCCCAAGGGTGATCCAGGCCACTACCAGATCCGCGAATACGCCCGCTACCGCACGCACGGGCTGACGTGCAATCAGGGCGAGATCATCGACCTGTCCGGGTCGGGCATGCGCTTCCGCATGTCAGAAAAACCGTTCTACAAGAAGGGCGACACGCAGCGGTTCATCCTCGGCGGCAGCACCCAGAAATTGAATCTGACCGGGCGGATCGTCTGGATCAAGAAAAAGTCGCTGCTGGGTCGCACGTGCGAGGTCGGCGTCGAGTTCGTTGATCTCAAGCCCAAGCACCGCAAGGCGATCGAGGAGTTCGCCGTCCACGGGTTCGTCACCGGCGGCGACGGACCCGCGAGCGAGCCCGCGCCGCGCCCCTCGGTCGGCGTCGAGGTGCCCGACCTGTACGCGGTCCTGGGCGTCGCCCGCGATGCGGACAACGACCAGATCCACACGTCGTTCCGGGCGCTCGCCAAGGAGCTCCACCCGGACGCGAACGACGACCCGAACGCCGCCGAGCAGTTCACCGTGGTGAGCAAGGCCTACCGCGTGCTGCAGGACCCGGAGTCGCGCGAGCGCTACGACCGGATGCTGCGCGACGCGGCGTGATGGTCACGCGACGCTGAAGTCGTACCCCGCCGGGTAGCGCCCCGTCTTGAGCTTGACCATCGCCCGCAGCAGGTCGTTCGCCAGGCTCGACGCGCCGAACCGAAACCGCTCGGGCGTCAGCCACGCCCCGCCCAGCGTCTCGTTGACCATGCACAGGTAGTGCCACGACTGCTTGGCGGTGCGGATGCCGCCGGCGGGCTTCATGCCGATGACCAGGTTCTGGTCGAGATAGGCGTCGCGGATCGCTTCGAGCATGACGAGGGTCACGGGCATGGTCGCGGCGGGGCTCACCTTGCCCGTGCTCGTCTTGATGAAATCGCCCGGGCGGATGTTCGCGATCGCGATGTCGCTCGCCCGACGGACGTTGTCGTACGTCTCGAGCTCGCCCGTCTCGAGGATGACCTTCAGATGAGCCTCGCCGCAGGCGGCGCAGACCTCGCGGATCTCCTCGGCGACCTCGCCGTAGCGTCCGCTCAGGAACGCGCCGCGGTTGATCACCATGTCAATCTCGTCGGCGCCGTCGGCGACCGCCTTCTCGGTATCCGCGATCCGCACGCTCAGCGGGTACTGCCCCGAGGGGAACCCGGTCGCGACGGACGCGACCTTCACGCCCGTGCCCTTCAGCCGTTCGGCGACGTGGGGGACCATCGCCGGGTAGACGCAGACCGCCGCGACGTGCGGCAGGCGCTCGCCGAGCAGTTCCTCATCGCGCTCGAACGGGCGGACGGCCTTGCGGCACAAACTCCGCACCTTCTCGGGCGAGTCGGCGCCCTCGAGGGTGGTCAGATCGACCATGCTCAGCGCGAGCCGGAGGGCGTCCATCTTGCTCTCACGCTTGATCGAGCGCGTCGTGAACGATTTCGCGCGCCGATCGACCGCGATCGCGTCAACCGTCGGGCTGGTTGGCAGTGGGGCGGTGGTCACGCGGGGATCGTAGGGGCGGGCTCGCGCAGGATCGTCTCGGTGAGGAATCGGCGGACCGCGTCGATCTGGCGCTCGCGGTGCTCGGTCCAGAGGTCGTTGTGCCCGCCGCCTTCGGTCTCGATGATCGTGCCGGAGGGCGCGGCGGCGGCGATCGCGCGGCCGTCCTCGATCGGGCTCACCGGGTCGTCTGTCCCGTGCAGCACCAGCACCGGGCACGCGAGGCGTGACGCCCAGCGTTCGCGGTCGAACCCCCGCCAGCGCGGGCCGACCGGTTCGGTGAACCCGATCAGCGCGAGCGCGGGTGAGAGGTTCAGGGCGACCGGCATCCCGCGGGCGCGCATCACGCGCTCCGCCGGCGTGCGGACGAGCCTGTAGGGGGCCTCGGCGATCACGCCGACGATCCGCTCGCGCGTCGCGGCAACGTTCGGCGGGTCGTCGTCGTGCGTCGCCGCCGCCTCGATCGAGACCCCCGCGCCGAGCGACCATCCCATCAGGACAACCGGGCCCTCGGGCGCGACGGTGTCGAGGATCGCCGTGAGGATCGACGCCTGCTGCGCGCCAAGATCGCACGCGCCCGGCGTGTCGCCGTGCCCGGGGGGATCGACCGCGACGACGCGCGACGCGAGGGGCAGCAGGGGTTCGAGACGCACGAGCGCCCCGATCCGCGAGTCGCCCCATCCCGGCGACACGACAACCGCCGGGCCCGCGGGCGCGCGGCCCTTGATGATCCAGCACCGGATCTCTTCGTGGTGCAGGCTGATCGTGCGGTCCTCGAAGTCGAGCGGCTCATCGAGCTCGGACGGATCGCCCGGGATGTTCCTCGAGACGGCGCTGGCGTATGTCCGGCGCGGCGGGTGGGTGAGCGACCACGCCGTGTGCACGATCATCGCGCCAACGAACACCACGAACCCGATCCCGAGCAGCGCGAGCAGTCCGAGCAGGTCGTGCATTCAGATGCCGAAGAGGGCGCGCACGTCGTTGAACGTCACGAGCAGGAAGACGCCGCCGATCAGCACGAGCCCGGCGAGCGTCACGGCGTTCTGCACGGGGATCGGCACGGGGCGACCCCGGAACTGCTCGTAGAGAAGCATCAGGAACTGCCCGCCGTCCACGATGGGCAGGGGGAGGAAGTTGATCACCGCGAGGTTCACGCTGATGAGCGCCATAAAGAACATGAGCCACACGGGCCCGCGGCTGGCGATGCGGGTGCCCACGTGCGCGATCCCGACGGGACCCTTGAGGTGCTCGACCTTGACCGATCCCTGGAAGAGGCGCGCAAAGGTGAGGTAGGTCTTGGCCATCACCCGCTTGGTCTCTTCGAGCCCAAGCCCGATGGCTTGGACCGGGCCCCCGGCGCGCAGGGTCATCCGCTCGGGCGCGAAGAGCGCCGTCGAGAAGGGGGTGAGCCACCCGAGCTCGTGGAGTTCCGCCACCTCATCGGCGGAGAGCTCCCACGTCGCCGTCGCGTCCGGGTTGCCGGGCGTTGGCAGCGTGAGCCCGAGGGTGACGGTCGCGCCGCCGCCCGGCGCATCCGAGGTCGCGGCGCGGAGCGCTTCGCGGACATCGGCCAAGGTGTTCGTGGTCGTGCCGTTCACGCTCGTGATGCGGGTGCCGGGGCGTGTGATGACATTGATCGCCGGCGGGGGCGGGAGGTCCTCGCCGGCGATGTCCGCGAGCGCGGCGATCGGGAGCGAGACGAGGTTCGACGTCGATGCCGTGTCCGAGGGCGGGAACCCGATGCGCCCTTGTCGCGAGACTCTCGGGTTGAGCGTCACACGCTCGGCCGAGCCGTCCGCGCCGGTTCGGCGGACGACGACCTCGATCGTGCGCCCCGCGTTCGACCGGATCGCTTCCATGCCGCGCGGGAGGCTCGGGTACTCGGCGGCGCCGATGCGCTCGAAGACGTCGCCGGGCTTGAGCCCCTGCGCGACGAGGTCGGCCGGGGCGTCCGGGTGGACCATCATCACGCCCGCGAGCCCGAGCAGGTGCTCGTGCATCGCCGTGCCGCCCGTGCTGAGGGGCGCCAGGGCGAGCTGGAACTCGGGGTCGGCGTGCAGGGTGACGGACGATCGCGCCGCGTCGTTTGCGAACACCAGCTCGATCGGATCGCCCGCGGACTTCTTGAATGCATCGACGAGCTGGGCAACGGAGGTCGCCGCATCGCCGTCGATGGATTGGAGGGTCATCCCGGGCTCGACGCCCCGGAGCGGCGAGCGGTCCAGCGCGTCGCGGATGAGCCCGCGCTCGGCGTCGTTCAGCCCGGTCTCGATCGTGAGCGTCTGCGCGGGCCCGACGCCGAGGTCCAGCAGCCCGGTCGCTTCGCTCGCTTCGGGCTCGATGTCGAAGGTGAGCAGCCCGACGCCCTCGCGCTGCACGACGACGCGCGTCGGCGTGGAGGGGTCGGACATCGCGACGGCCATCATGACCGCGTCGAACCGGTGGGGCTCCTCGCCATCCACGGAGATCACCGTATCGCCCGGCTCGAGCCCGACGCGCTCGCCCGTGGGCGCGACCGCGGTGGCGCTCGCGGCGGGTGAGCCCTGGGCGATCGTGCCGATGCGGGGCGGCTCGACCTGCAGGCCGACCATGAAGACGGCGATGAACAACGCCGCGGCGGCGACCACGTTCATCACCACGCCCGCCGAGATCACGATCATCCGCTTCCAGGGCTTGCAGTTCTGGTAGCTGTCCGAGGCGTCGGAGACGGCGTCGGGGTTCAGGTCCTCTTGCCCGAGCATGCGGACGTACCCGCCGAGCGGGAGGGCGCTGAGGCGGTACTCGGTCGGGCTCAGTGTGTTTGGGTCGACCTTGCCGATGCCTTCGCGCCACGCTCGTTGGGCTTGCTCGTATTCCGCCTCGCTCGACCCGCGGCGGACGCCCATCCCCTTGCGGTAGCTCACGAGCGCGGGCCCGAAGCCGATCGCGAAGGTGAGCACGCGGATGCCCGCCCAGCGCGCCGCGATGAAGTGCCCGAGTTCGTGCACGAAGACGATGAGCCCGAAGCCGATCACGACGACGAGCAGGTCCGCGAGCGTGCCCAGGATGCCGGGGAGGTTGATCATCGTCGGATCCTATCGGCGCGATCGGGCGATCGGATCGACCCGATGGCGCTCGCGGGGTCCAAAAGCGGCGAGGGGCCCTCTCGGGCCCCTCACACGGTTGATGCGATGCGGATGATCGGATCAGTTGGCGTACTTGACGCCGCACCCGTAGGCGCGGGTCTCGGCGGTCTCGACGGTCTCGCCCGCCAGCACCGACGTGAGCGCCAGCTCGACGTAGTTCTTGGTCGGGTTGCGCATCGAGTCATCGATCGCGCCGGCGTACTGGAGGACGCCCGCGTCGTCGATCACGTACATGTGCGGCGTGGTCTTGGCGTCGTACATCTTGCCAACCTTGCCCGACGCATCCACGAGGATCGGGCCGTCGATCTTCCAGCTCTCGGCGGCGGCCTTGTTCTTCTCGACGCCGTAGCCCTGCTTGCCCTCGCCGCCCGAGTTGATGCGCAGCCAGACGACGCCCTGCCCGTCGAATTTCTCGGCGACGGTCGCCATCGTGTTTTTCTTGTAGTGCCCGACGACGACGGGGCACTCGGGGTTGAACCACTCGAGGACGACGGCCTTGGTCTCCTCGGCTTCGAGGATGTCCTTGAGGGCGTGCTCCTTGCCGTCGAGGTCGGCGAGGACGAAGTGGGGGGCCGCGTGCCCGATCCGGGCTTTCTCGGGCGCTTTGGCGCCGTAGGCCTTGCCGTTCTCAGGCCCGGACGTCATGGCGATCATGGCGCCCGCGGCGGCGAGGCCCAGGCCAACACCAACGGCGGTCTTCGTGATGCGGTTCATGGTGATTTCTCCTTCAGTTGACTCGGTTCAGACGCGCGCCGGGCTGGTGCCCGGACGGAACGCGTCGGGTAGACAAACTCAGCCGCCCGCTTCGCCCGGCGCTTCGTCCGGTTCCAGCGGGATGTTGATCCGGTAGACGCGGGAGGGCGGCGAATCGCCCGGCCCCCACACCTCGAGCACGCCCACGAGCGTCTTCTCGTCGTTCGGGCGTTCGACGATCAGTTCGAGTGTGCCGTTCGCCGCGGCGCCGTCGTCGAGCAGGTTGCGCACGGACGACGACGTCTCGTGCGGGTAGAAGGCGATTTTGTTCGCCTGGTGCGCGTTGAAGGTGACGGTGCGCCCCGCGGCGGAATCGCGCGTGTCCATCGAGATCCCGCCCAGCGCCGATCCGACGGGCCGCGGCGAACGCTGCCGCGCGACGCGGAAGAGCTCAGCGTCCGCGGTACGCTCCGTCTCGGCCAGCGAGTTGACGACGGGCAGTTCCAGCTCGAGGTCCTCGGTCCAGCCCGGGATGCACGCCTCGCGGCACATGAGCCACTCGGCGCTCGCCGTGATCGTCACCGTCTCCCCGCGGACCGCGCCCGACGGCACGAGCACGGGCAGCATCACCAGCGTCGTCTCTTCGTACACGTGGTCGAGCAGCTCGCCGGGCGACTCATACCGGTGCGGCGCGGGCCAGACCGGGTCGCGGAGGTCGTACCCCTCGGGAAGATCGAGGTCGAACGCCGTTGGCATCCCCGTGTCGTTCTGCCCGGGCCAGTAGATGTGCCATTCCTCGTCGATGTCGAAGACGATCCCCAGGATGTTCACCCGGCCCGGGACGAGCGCGGTCCGCTCGGAGACGAGGCGGGCCCGGACGGGGTCCGGCGCTTCGGGCTCGCCGAACGCGGCGGGCTGGGCCACCGCGGGCGTTGCGGCACCCAGTGTGAGGCTCAGCCAGGCTGCGGTTCGGGGGGAGCGTCGGCCCATGGGATCTCCTGCGCGGGGGGGCGCGTCCCCCGAGACAACGCTCGGGGGATATCCGGTTATTCTCCCTCCATGATGACCAAGATGCACGGACGCGTCGGAATCGCCCGCCAGCGGGCCTCGACGCTGATTCTCCTCTCCTCGGTTCTGGCGGTTTGCCAGGTGTTTGGGTCCGGGTGCAGCAAGGAGGTCAGCGACCGGGACATCAAGACGATCGCCCTGGCCGATGCGGCACGCCTGCACGCGAGGAGCCAATCCGACCCGCTCGAGGCGCTGTTCATCGATCCGCGATCGAAGGCGATGTACGACGCGGCGCACATCGCCGGCGCGCGGCACCTGCAGCTCACCGCCGACGACACAGACCGCGGGACCGACCCCGCGATCAATCGGTACGGGACGCTCATCGTGTACGGCAACGACCCGGGCTCGGCGATCGCCCGCGCGATGGCCAAGCGGATGATGGCGATCGGGTACAGCAAGAAGAAGGTAAAGCTATTGGCCGACGGGCTCGTCGCGTGGGACCGCGCCGGGTTGCCCGTCGAGCGCGCCCCCTAGGGCTTGGGCGCGCCGATCCAGTCGATCGCGGCGCGGGCGAGGATCTCCGTCGCGTCGTACACGGGCAGCGGGCTGTTGTCTCCCGTGATCACGAGGGGCGCTTCGGAGCACCCGAGGATGACGCCGTCGCACCCGTCCCTGCGGTAGGTCTCGACGACGCCCAGCATGCGTTCGAGGCTCGCGGGCGCGAACCGGCCGTAGACGAGCTCGGTGAAGATGATCGTGTCCATCGCCTCGGCGTCCTCGGGCGAGGGGGCGACGGCCTTGACGCCCTGCAGGCCCAGGTGCGTTTGGTAGACCGCGCCGCCCGTGACGGTGCGGGTGCCGACGACGCCAACCTTGGTTCGGCCCTCGGCGGAGACGGCCCCGGCGACGAGCTCGGTCATGTTCAGCCAGGGCACGGGCGAGCCGACCTCGGCGAGGTGCACGCCGTGCTGCGTCGCGTTGTCCGGCGCGACGATGACCTGGGCACCGATCGACGCGAGCTTCTCGCCCGACTCGCGGAGCATCGCGCCGACCTCGCGCCAGTCGTCGCGGCGGACGGCGTCCACGTACCGCGCCAGCGGGAAGTTGTGCACGGAGACGGTGGGGTGCTCGTGCGGCTCCAGCCGGCGGGCGGCCTCGCGAAGGATCTGGCGGTAGCACAACGCCCCGCCCTCTCCCGAGACGGAGGCGATGCCGATGTGCGCGTTGGGCGAAGCCGCCTCCATCGGGCCATGTTCTGGTGCCCGGGGCATGATGTCAACGCGCGGGCGTAGAGTGGCTTGTGTCTGACGATCCGTTCACGCTGCTTGGAATCGATCCGGGGTTCGATCTGGACCGGGCGGCGATCGATCGCGCGTACCGCGCGCGGGCGGCGTCGATTCACCCGGATCTGGCGGACCCGGAGACCGCCGCCGACGCCGCGGGCGCCTCGGCCCGACTCAACGACGCCCGCGCAACCCTCGCCGACCCGGAGCGTCGGGCCAACGCGCTGCTCGCCGTACTCGGCGGGCCCGCGGCGAGCGACGACCGGTCCCTCCCCGATGGGTTCCTGATGGAGATGATGGACGTCCGCCAGCGGGCTGAGGCGGAGTGCGTGACGAAGGAGGGGCACGCCGAATGGGATCGCTGGGCCGCCGAGCGGCGCGACGCATCGATCTCGGACGTGAGCGAGCTCTTCGAGCTCGCGCTCTCGGAGGGTCCCGGCTCGCCGACGCTCTCGGAGATCCGCCAAGTCCTCAACGCCTGGCGATACATCGAACGGATGATCGAGCAGCTCGACCCGGACCACGCGGACCCGATGTGACCGGGGCGGTGGAATAGGCGTTCGGAGTGGGGCGTTTGCCCGGGCACGACTGGAGGCCGCATGCGCAAGCTCGAGATGGTGGTGATGGTGGTCGCGCTGGTCGCGCTCGCGGGATTCATCGGGTGGCGAACGTTCCGGCCGCCCGCGCCGACGCCCGGGGCGTTCGCGGGGCAGACACGCCTCGCCGCGGCGATCGAACAGAGCAACGAGACCGGGCGGCCCGTGATCGCGTTGGCGACCGCGGACTGGTGCCCGCCGTGCCAGGCGCTCAAGCGGGGCGCCCTCGTGGATGCCCGCGTCGCGTCGCTCATCGATGAGCGCGCGATCCCGGTCTACGTCGATGTGGACAAGCACCCCGACGAGGCGCGTCAGCTCGGCGCGGCGAGCATCCCGACAACCTACGTCATCCGGAACGGTGAGATCACCGCGAAGGTGACCGGCGCACTCGCGCCCGACGACTACCTCGGATGGCTCGAGCGTTCGATCGGCGGCTGATCAGGCGAGCGGGTTCAGCGCGAGCCCCGTCGCGAGCTTCGGGAAGAAGAACGTCGATTTCTGCGGCATCAGCTCGCCGGCCCGCGAGATCTCGCGGACCGCTTCCAGCGGCGTCGGGCGCACGACCAGCGCGAGCTGGGGCTTGCCCCCGCCCGAGATCGAGCTGCCGGTCTCCTTGCCGCGCCCGAGGTCGAGCATCTCGTCGATTGTGTGGGGGAACGCCCACTTGACGGGCTCGCCGTTGTTGAGTTCCGGCTGACAGATTTTCTCGACGATCACGTGCTGCACGATCGCGACGTCCAGCGTGCGCCACGCGGCGGGCTTGTCGGGGAAGTCGTCGATCAGCAGGTCGTCGTCGGCGGGCCAGGCGACGGAGCACAGCCCGGTGTCAAAGTCGTACACGCCGATCACGTTGCGGTGCTCGCGCTCGGCGATCGACTTGATCTGCGCCTCGAACTTGCGGGG
This sequence comes from Phycisphaerales bacterium, assembly GCA_040219655.1. Classification (GTDB taxonomy): domain Bacteria; phylum Planctomycetota; class Phycisphaerae; order Phycisphaerales; family UBA1924; genus BQJQ01. The sequence continues at coordinate 1,121,510 of JAVJSB010000001.1, forward strand.
GTCGTTGTCGATGGCTTCGAAGTTGAAGTACCCGCCGCCCTCTTCCTGGAACGTGTCGAACGAGTAATCGGACATGCCGCCCAGCACGCGGTGGGTCGGCCCGATCGCGAGCCCGGGGTCGGACATGCCGACGAGGACTAACATGGTCTTCCGCGCCGGATGGTCGGCGGGGATGTCGCCCAGCTCGTTCATGTAGTTGATCGCGGTGGTGTACCGGTGGTGCCCATCGGCGATGAAGACGTCCTCGCCCGCCAGCGCGTCGCGGTAGGCGGCGATGGTCTGGTCGTCCGAGACGGTCCAGATCTCGTGGAGGACGCCGTCGCCGGTCGTCGCGCGCCGGTCGGGCTCTCGGGAATCCATGACGGATCGGACGAGGTCGGAGGCGCGGCCCTGCTCGTCCTGGTGGAGCCCGAAGATGGGGCTGGTCTGGGTCTTGGTGGCGCGCATGAGGGCGAGGCGGTCCTCCTTGGGCCCGCCGAAGGTCTGTTCGTGGGGCAGGACGCCGCCGCCCTCGCGCGGTCCGAAGGGGACGGTGTCCAGGCAGGCGATCATGCCGCAGCGCTTGGCGGGCTTGCCGTTGAGCTCGTAGGTCTGGCGGTAGGCGAGCATGACCGGCTGGTCGTCCGCGGCGATCGTGCCCGCGTCGATCAGCGCCGCGAGCTTGTCCGCGGCGTCCCGGTACGCCTCGGGCGGGCCGAGTTCCTTGGCGGGCACATGCGGGAGATCGACACCGACGATGTTGTCGGCGCTCTTGGCGAGCAGGGCGTCGCGCGCCTCGGCGTCGAGCACGTCGTACGGCGGGGCGATCTGGCTGCTGACGTCGCCCGCGCGGTATTGCAGCGCTCGGAACGGGTGGACATTCGGCATCGGGAGGCCCCCTCAGGTCTTCGCGTCCGGCCGAACGTCGGCCCGGCGATGATACGCCCCGCTCCGGGTGGTTCCGCCGATCCAAAGAAGCCCTGTCCCGGGGATGTCTTCGGGGCGATTCGCGCGGTATCCTGAGGGCATGAGCGCAACCGCGCGGGCCTTGGTGCTTCGGACGGCGGGCACGAACTGCGACGCCGAGATGTGCCGCGCCTTCGAGCTCGCCGGCGCCCGCGTCGATCTGGTCCACCTCGACCGCCTCTGCGCCCGGCCCGAGCATCTCGATGCCTACGACCTGATCGGGTTCCCCGGCGGGTTCAGCTACGGCGACGACATCGCGTCCGGGCGGATCTTCGCCGCCAAGGTCCGACGCTACCTCTGGCCCGCCCTCGTGCGGGCGGTGGTCCGCGGCGTGCCGATGCTCGGCGTCTGCAACGGGTTCCAGGTCATGGTGCAGTCCGGGCTCTTGCCCGGGCCCGAGCCTGGCGCCGATTGGCCCGACGAGCCGCCCACGCCCTCGATCGGGCTCGCGCGGAACGACTCGGCCCGGTTCCTGGACCGATGGGTCGGCGTCGCGGTCGAGCCCGCGTCGCCCTGCATCTGGACCGCGGACCTCGACCCGAGCGCCGCGGCGGATGTCATGAAGCTCCCCGTTGCGAACGGCGAGGGGAGGATCGTGACCGACGACGCCGAGGGGCTCGCGCGGACCGCCCGGGTCGCGCTGCGGTACACCGAGCCCGTGAACGGTTCGACGGCGGACATCGCGGGCGTGTGCGACGCGTCGGGGCGGCTCTTCGGGCTGATGCCGCACCCGGACCGCTACCTCAGTTGGACGCACCACCCGTTCTGGACGCGTCTCGACGACTCGGCGAAGGCGGGCGACACGCCCGGGCTCGCGATGTTCCGCTCGGCCGTCGTCGCGGCGGGCGCCCTGCACGTCTGAACGAGCACCCAGAAGAACCGACCGCGACGCCCGTCCGTACACTCGCGCCGTGACCGGGCCCACCGCTCATCCCGTTGACGACGCGCGGATCAACGAGGACCGCGAGTGCCCGAACTGCGGGTACAACCTTCGAGGCTTGAGCAAGGGCGGGACGTGCCCCGAGTGCGGGCGGAAGATCGGCGGGAAGACTGCGTCGCGCTACCGCGACAATCTGACGTACGCCGCCCCGTCGTACCTGCGGACGCTGTGCCGGGGGTTGTGGATCATGGCGGCGTCATTGCCGATCCTGCCCTTCTCGCTGTGCTTTGCCGCCGCGGCGCCGATCGGGAGCGGGGTCTGGGCGCTGGGGGCGTGGATCGCGCTGACCAAGCGGCCGCTGACCGACGACACCAGGCCCGACGCGGTGCTCGACTCGGACAAGCTTCGCGCCGTGGCGCGGTGGATGCAGCTGCCGCTGGTCGTCGGGTCCGTGCTGTTGTGGCTCGGGATGCAGGTGACCGCGGGGACGCCGGTCGCGACCATTCTCGGCGTGCTCGCCGGATTGTCGCTGCTCGCGGGCGTGGTGGGGTACATCCCGCTGAGCATCTATCTCACGGCGATCGCGGACTGGGCGTCGCACGAGTCGGCGGCGGGGCGGCTCCGCGCCTCGGCGTGGTTCATGTGCGTGCTCGGCGCGGGCATGGCGGTCTGCTTCGGTGTGCCCGTGCTGAGGTTCTTCGGGCTCTGGCTGTTCGTTGCGTGGCTCACCTCGGTGGTGGTGTTTCTGGTGACGATCGTGCAGCTCGCGAACGCGGTGCAGTGGGCCGTGAAGAACCAGCGGTACGCCGAGGGGTCCGCGGCGCGCGTCGCCCAGCGCAAGGCGAAGCGCCTCGCGGCGCCCTCGGTCGTGCACGACATGGAATGCCGGCGCTGCGGGTACGACCTGGAGGGCATGCCCTTCGGCGGCGCATGCCCGGAGTGCGGCGAGTCGTACGCCGACGCGACACCCCTGCCGATCCGAGACGTGCCAAGAAGAGCGCCCGAGGACGAGGCCCCGCTCCCGCTCGCCGACGACGAAGACGGCGAGGCCAACAGGGACAAGACCATCCGGTTCTCGACACGGTTCGGATCTGAGCAGCACGCGGCGGGCGGGCCCACGCCCCGATCCGGGCCCGATCCGTCCGCACCCAGGCCATTCAAGCCCGATCCCGCGGATCCGGACGGCGAAGCCATCCCGCTCGAACCCGAGGGCCCCGAGCGCTGAGCACGGGCAGCCGCGTATCGTCCGGCGTGGGTATCTCCCCGGACAACGCGGACGTGCGGGTCCCGATCGACGAGATCGACGCGATCGCCGAGCGCGCGTTCGAGGGCATCGAGCGCGGGCGGGTGCTCGTCGCGATGTCGGGCGGGGTGGACTCGTCGGTCGCCGCGGCGCTCGCGGTGCGGGCGGGGTTCGACGCGGTCGGGTGCTTCATGCGTCTGGGCACGCTGGGCGAGCAGGTCGCCGAGGCGTGCGACACGGGGAGCGTAAAGCTGCATCACCGGGGGTGCTGCTCGGTGGGGGACGCCGCGGACGCGCGGACCGTCGCGGCGTCGCTCGGCATCGAGTTTCACGCGATCAACTTCCGCGACGACTTCGGGCGCGTGATCGACTACTTCGTGGACGAGTACGCGAACGGCCGCACGCCCAACCCGTGCGTGCGGTGCAACGACTGGCTGAAGTTCGGCAAGCTGCACGAGCAGGCGAGGGAGATCGGGGCGTCGCACGTCGCGTCCGGGCATTACGCGCGAATCGTGCGCGACGACGCGGGGATGCCCCGTCTGGCGCGCGGCGTGGACCACGACAAGGACCAGTCGTACGTCCTCTTCGGCGTCGGACGCGACCAGCTCGACGAGATGCTGCTGCCCGTCGGCGGGCTGCCCAAGCCGGTCGTGCGCGGCATCGCCCGGGCGCTGGACCTGCCGGTCTTCGACAAGCCGGACAGCCAGGAGATCTGTTTCGTGCCCGACGACGACTACGCGGGGCTCGTCGAACGCCGCCGACCCGAGCTCGCGGCGGACGCGCGCGGCAAGGGCGTCATCCGCGATTCTGAGGGCAACGCGCTGGGCGAGCACGGCGGGCACCACAAGTTCACGATCGGGCAACGCCGGGGCGTGGGCGTCGCGCTCGGGCACCCGATCTACGTCGTCGAGACGCGCCCGAGCGAGAACGAGGTCCGCGTCGGCGGGGCGGATGAGCTGCTCGTCGATGGGTGCCTCGCGGGCGAGGCGAACTGGCTTACCGCGGCTCCGCCCGCGGGCGACGCGTGGACGCGCTGCATGGCCAAGTGCCGGTACAACGGCGACGCGGTGCCCGCGGCGTTCCGCGTACTCGACGAGCCCGCCGGCGGGCCCTCGGGCCGCACGGGGGCGTTCGAGGTGCGCTTCGACGAACCCGTCCGGGCCGTCGCCCCGGGGCAGGCGGTGGTGCTGTACGACCCTGCCGACACGGATCTGGTGATCGGGGGCGGGTGGATCGCGCGGGCATTCCGCGGGGCTCCGGGTTCGGGTAGGATGGGCGGTTCATGAGCGACGACACGCCGGACATTGAGACTTCTGACCCCGAGCGCCAGACCGCGATCTATCTCGCGGCGCACAACGCCGAGACGCTGGACCGCCCGGGGATGCACGTCGCCGACGACGACGGGCACGTGGTGACGGGGACGATCCTGCGTCGCTCGCCGCCGGATCCGTCGCTGGTGCCCGTGCGGGCGCGGGTGGCGCACGGGGTGGCGCCGACGACGGCGGCCGCGATGCTCCGCAAGATGGCGGACCTGCTCGAGCAGAACCCCGGGTTCCTCAGCGCCGAGCCCGGCGCGGCGGTGCGTCGCCTGCCGGATGGCACGAGCGTCCGCAAGCTGATCACACCCGAGTCGTTGATCGCGCTGGCCGAGCGGATGGACGAGGACGAGCGGTCCAGGCTGCTCGCGATGCTCGAAAAGATCCGCCCGGCGATCACCGAGGACGAGCGCACGTCCGAGGACGATCTGGACCTCGGCTTCTGAGTTCGGGCGGGTGGGGATGCAGCCGAGACCGCCGCAGGTGCTGCTCGACCGGGGGACCGCCGCCTACCGGGCCGGCGCGTACGAGCGGGCCGCGCCGTTCTTTCAGGAGTTCGTCGATCGGTATGAGCGCCATCCGAGGCTGCCGCAGGTGCTGCGGATGCTCTCGGCGTCGCTCGTGTACTCGAGCCGGCGCGACGAGGCGATGGCCGCGATCGACCGCGCGCTGGAACGCCTGCCCGATGATTGGGATCTCAAGCTGATCCGCGGGCACGCGCTGCGCCTGTCGGGCCGGAACGAGGAGGCCGCCGACGCGTACGAGCGATTGCTCGACTCGCCGCCGGGCATCCGGGCGCAGGCGATGGCGGCGTTGTCGGAGGTCCGCATGCGTCAGCGGCGGCCGGACGAGGCGCAGGCGTTGCTCGACCGCGCACGGGCCGAGGGCCTCGAGAACTCGCGCCTGGACCTCGCCCGCGCGACGCTCGCGATGCGCGACGCCGACGAACGCAAGGCGGCGATCGAGAACCTCACGAGGCTGCGCGACGAAGACCGGATCGACCGGGAGCTCAAGCCCGGCATGTTCGCAGCGCTCGGCGACCTGCTCGACGCCGAGGGGCGGTACGACGAGGCGTTCGAGGCCTACGCACGCAGCAACGCCGAGGCGGGCGGGACCTTCGACGCCGACGCGGCCCAGGCCCGCGTCGATGGCATCATCGCCGCGTGGACGCCCGATCGGATCCGCGAGCTGCAGCGGTGGGGGAGCGACTCGGCGCGCCCGGTCTTCGTGGTCGGCATGCCGCGCTCGGGGACGACGCTGACCGAGCAATTGCTCGGGCGGCACCCGGCGATCGCCCGCGCAGGCGAGCTGCGCCGCATGCGCGACGTGGTCTACGCCCTGCGCGACGAGCTCGGGGGCGAGCTGCACGACACGCACGCCAGGCTGACCGAGCCGCAGATGCGACACGCCGCGTCGCGGTACCTCGACGCCCTGACCGAGGCGGACGCGTCGGCCGAGCGCGTCGCGGACAAGATGCCCCTGAACCTCATGCAGCTGGGCTTTATCGCGGCGCTCTTCCCGAACGCGCACATCATCCACTGCCGACGCGACCCGCGGGACGTCGCCGTGAGCTGCTTCTCTCGGCACTTCATGCACGACCACCCGTGGACGACGCGCCTCGAATGGCTGGCGGCGTTTACGCGGCAGTACGCCCAGATCATGGACCACTGGCGTGCGGTGTACGCCGAGCTGGACCGCCCGCCGATGCTCGAGGTGTTCTACGAGCGCGTTGTGGCGGAAGCCGACGGGTGGGCGGCCCGGCTGCAGGCGTTCGTCGGGCAGCGATCCGACGACGGCACGGGCGAAGGATCGGTCGATGCGCCGACCCTCCGCGCTGATCAGGTGGGCAAGGGCGTGTACGCGAGCTCGCGGGGGCGGCACAAGAACTACGCGACGCATCTCGGCCCATTGATGGACGGGCTGGGGGATCTGGTCGATCGCTACGAGGCGGACCTGTCCCATGCAGACGGAGGCTGACGATGGCGCCGACACCGAATCAGAGGGAAGCCGCGGCACACTACCAGCGCGGGATGGTGTCGTTCCAATCGGGGCGTCTTCAGCCGGCGATCGCGGACTTCAGCCACGCCGCCAAGATCGCCCAGGACCCCGTCATCCGGGGCGGGGCGCTCCGGCAGCTCGGGTTCGCCTGCGCCCAGGCGCATTTGTACGAGCAGGCGATCGACGCGCTTCGGCAGGCCGAGCCCCTGCGCCCGAAGGACGCTTCGATCCCGATGATGCTCGCGATGTCGCTGCACTCGCTCGAGCGGGTGAACGAGTCGGCGCAGGCGTGCGAGCGAGCGCAGAAGCTCGAGCCGGGCAACGTACGGACGCTGGCGCTGCTGGTGGACTGCCTGGTCCGCGCCAAGCGTCACGACGAGGCCCGCAAGCGCGTCGAGCAGGCCGACCGGATGGGCATCATCGACCCCGGGCTGGACGAGGCGTTCGGGTTGCTGGCGATGCGGACGGGCGATGAGGACGTCGCCGTTGCTCGGATCAAGCGGCACCTCGACAACGAGAGCATCGACGCCAAGACTAGGACCCGCATGCTCTACCTGCTGGGCGACCTGCTCGACCAGGCCGAGCGGTACGACGAGGCGTGGGAGATGTACGACGCGGCGAACCGCAGCCAGGACGAGACGTTCGACCCCGAGAAGTGGCTCGGCTCGCTCGAAGAGCTGCGGCGAGCCTGGACGCCCGAGCTCGTGCGGGCGCTGCAGGACGGCGCGAGCGACGACGAGCGGCCCGTCCTGATCGTCGGCATGCCCCGCTCGGGCACGACGCTCGCCGAATTGACGGTCGGGCGGCACCCGGGCGTGACGATGGGCGGGGAGATGACCGTGCTCGGGCAGGTCTACCGGATGCTGCTGGCCAAGACCGGCCTGCCCGCGGACCTCCGCCCGGACGCGCTCACACCCGCGCTGACCACCGAGGCGGCGAGCCTGTACTCGGGCGTGCTCAACAAGATGGGCCTGGGCGCCCAGCGCGTGACGAACAAGATGCCGATGAACGTGCCGATGCTCGGCCTGTTCGCGGCGATGTTCCCGAGGGGCACGATCATCCACTGCCGCCGCGACCCGCGCGACGTCTGCCTGAGCTGCTACTTCCGCAACTTCAAGTACGATTCGCCGTTCACGCAGCGGCCCGAGTGGCTCGCGGCGTACTACGAGGGGTACGCGGCGCTCATCGCGCACTGGGGGCGCGTCTTCAGCGAGCTCGACCGCGCCCCGAGGCTGCACGAGCTGACGTACGAAGAAATGGTCGCCGACCACGAGTCCCACGCCCGCGCGCTGATCGATGCCCTGGGGCTGGAATGGAACGACGCCTGCCTCGACGTCGGCGGTGCCCAACGGGAGGCGGCAACCCTCCGGACCGACCAGGTCGGCAAGGGCGTGTACCAGAGCTCCGCGGGGCGGCACGCGAGGTACGCCGCCCGCGTCGGGCCGTGGGAACATCTGCGGGCGCCGAGCTTCTCGGACGGCGCCGCGGGCGGGCCCGCCTGACCGGCGCGGATTGCCGCATCGCCCCGAGCCGCGCCGCTTGACGCGCTCCGCGGGCAGTCCGCTGGCCATCCCGCCGGGCGTAATCGCTCCTTCCAGAGCGTTCCGTCGGCGTCCGACCGTTTCGGGGGCCCGACGGAGCCGGGACAACCACGCCAACGCTCAGAAGGTGTGATAGGAGGGTCACGATGCTCCGAGGCATAGCCGGATTGTGCACGCTTGGGTTGTTCTGCGCCGCGACGGGCCTCGCCGGCGCGGGGGAGAAAGACGAATCGCAGACCAGGCGCGAGATCGACCGGGAGTCCGGGTTCATCGGCCTGTACGACACGGCGCCGCTGAGCTCGATGCCGCGCGAGCCGATGTGGTACCTCAACTGCTTCTCCGCCGAGCGTGACCGGCGCGAGCACCCGCAAGAGAACAAGGCGGGCGTGCGCGGCAACTGGCGCGGCGCCGAGGGGCTCGACTGGTTCATGTCCGAGATCCGCAGGGGGTACGCGCTCGGCGCCCGGGCATTCTGGGTCAACCGCCCGATGGGGACCGACGGCAACAGCCACGTGCCCGCTGCGGGCTGGCTCGCCATCCCCGCCGAGAAGCGCCTGGCGATGCAGGAGCGAATCAACGAGGCGATCCTCGAGGAATTCGACGAGGAGATCCGGATCTACTACTTCATCGGCTCGTGGATGACCGACCCCCGTGACCTCCGGGGGTACCACGAGGACTACGAAGACGAGCTCTACCGCCTCGGTGACGACAGCGCCGAGTCGTTGCACGCCACGCGCGTCACGCTCGGCGGGCTCATGAGTGCCGGCGCGACCGGCTTCGGGATCGACGCCTCGGCGCCCCTCCGTTGCCGCGAGCACTACATCCAGTTCGCCGAGCAGCTCCGACGCCCCCCCTTCAACCTCCACGTGATCGGTGAAGCCCTCCCCGTCATCCCCAAGCGAAACGGTCGAGGCGGCGTCGAGATCGACGCGAACGGCGACTTCATGGTCGACCAGGACGCCATCGAGCGCATGGCCTGGGTCGGCATCGCGCAGTACATGAACTACCGCTTCCACCACCGCGTCTTCGATCCGGACAAGACGCGGATCTTCAAGTGGTACGCGTTCCCGTCGGTGTACCGCGATCTGCCACGTGACGAGCAGCGCCGCATGATCGCGTGGGACCACGAGCACGGCTACATCGTGATCACGCAGGACGAGTTCCTCTTCACCGAAGCGCTCGCCCACTACCAGCAGACCCACCGCGCGGTGGAGGAGAACAACGAGAAGTTCAGGCACGCCCTCGTGGATTGAGCCCCGGGCCCGCATCACCCGCGCTTGCGGGCGATCATGAGGTGGTTGAACCCGCGGAGGAAGAAGTTCTCCTCCTCCGCCGCCTTGTGCCAGTTGCCACGGCTCAGCTTGGCGTTGTGCCGCACGACGCAGACCAGGTCCACGGGTTCGAGATAATCGCGGAGGATCGCGAAGAGCTCGAACCCGATGGGCATGAAGACATCGTCGGACTTTGACCGCCCGCGCCCCGCGCCCTTGCTCTTGTTCTTGCCCTTGCGGAACGAGTCGGACACATAAATCGCGGCGTGCCCACCCGGCGCCAGCACGCGGTCCATCTCCGCGATGACTTCCTCCATCGCGCCGTAGTACGCCTCGCCCATCGCGCCGTGCTCGCCCGGCTTGCCCGCGTCGAGCTTGCCGATGCAATCGGGGTCGTCCGAGTAATCGATGTGCGTTGAATACGGCGGGTCCACGAACACGAACTGGGCGCTCTCAGGCTCCAGCGGCAGCTCGCGGGCGTCGGCCCGGGTGATCTCCGGTCGCTGCGGGTTGAGGTCGAACCCGATCCCGCGCCGCTTCAGATCGGCGCACACATCGAGCGTCGTCCCCGAGCCGCACATCGGATCGACGACGGTGTCGCCCTCGGCGGTGTACCGCTGGAGCAGCTGCCAGATCACCCAACTGGGTGTCGCGCCGACGTAGTCCTTCGAGCCCTGCTCGGTCCGGCCGAGCTTGTCGTCGTAGTGCTGGCTCGGATACTCCCAGAGGGTCGTCGTGAACAGCCGCAGCGGCGGGCGCTCGCCCGGGCGCGGGCCCTTCTTCGACGCTGGCTTCTTTCTCGGCATGCCCCGGCCCGGCGGCCCGGCATTCGACAAGGCCCGGTCCACCTTGGACCGCATCCCCCGCGCCGGGCGTTTCGGCTTGTCGTCACGCGACGGGCTCAACCGAGCGCCTCGAGCAGCTTCGCCTTCGCTTCCGCGAGCGGCATCCGCAGGCGCGCGCCCGCCGCCCGGGCGTGCCCGCCCCCGCCCAGCGTTCGGCAGACCGCCGCGACGTCCACGGGCTCATCGCCCTCATACGGCTCGCTCTTGGAACGCATCGAGATCTTGGTGACCGGGCCTTCGGGCGCGTTCGGCTCGGCCTCGGTCAGGACGGCCGTCACGCGGATGTCGCGCACCGACCGGGCGATGTCCACGAACCCGCCCGAGTCGCCCGGCGCGGCGCCCGCCTCGTCGAAGTCCGCCTTCGTCAGGCTCATCATCGCGAAGCGCTTCTCGGGCACGATCTCGAGCGAGTCCAACGCCCGGCGCAGCAGCCGAAGGCGGCTCGTCCGGTCCTGCTGCTCGATCAGCTCGAACAGCCGCCCGTGGTTCACGCCCGTCTCGAGCAGGTCGCCCGCCAGATGCATCACGCGCCGGTCGATGTTCGAGTGCCGGAACCACCCCGTGTCCGTCGCGAGCCCGGTGTAGAGCGCTTCGGCGATGTCCGTCGGCAGCTCGGTCGGGCTCTCAAGCCCGAGAAGCTCAAGGCACACCAGCGCGACGGGCTGCACGACCGCCGCCGCGGCGGTGTCCAGCAGCTTGCGTTCGCCGACGTCCGCGTCTCCGCTCAGGTGGTGGTCGATGATCGCGGTGTCCGCCGCCCGCGGGCGCAGCCACTCGGCGAACGCGTCGAGCTGCTGCCACGCGCCGGTGTCCGTCACAACGACCGCCGACGGATCGAGCGCCCCGGGCACGGGCTGGCCCGGCTCGATGACGCGGCACTTCGTCTCCCCCATGAGCGCCGGCGCCCAGGGCGGCATCGGGCCCGCGTACCAGCACTCCGCGACGGACGCCGCCCCGCTGGTCGCCCGGACGCGGTTGATCGCGCGCGCCAGCGCGAGCGATGACCCGAGCGCGTCCCCGTCGGGCTTGGTGTGGGTGAGGATCACCACCGCCCGCTGATCGCGCAGCCACGCGGCGAGCTCCGCGGGCGTCGTGTTCGTCGTCCAGCCCTCGTTCATGCGGACGCCCCCTGCAGATGCCCGCCGCGTGTCGGCCCGACGGGCCCGACGATCGCGCGCACGCGCTCGATGTCGCGTTGGATCTGCGCGACCAACTCGCCCGGCGAGCCGAACCGCACCTGATCGCGCACCCAGCCGATCAGCTCGAGCGTGATGTCCCACCCGTACTCGGGCAGCCCGGGCAGGGGCGCCCACGCCGCGTCGCCGCTGGGACGCCCAACGTCGAGCAGGTGGGCCTCGATGCGATGGGCGAGCCCCTCGAACGTGGGGCGTTCCCCGATGTTCACCGCCGCGGCGTGCGTCCGCCCGCCCGGCAGGTGCGCGATCGCGGCGTACACCCCATCCCCCGGCGACATGCACGCGCTGACAATGTTCGCCGTCGGGATGCCGATCTCGCGTCCGCGTTGGTCACCCTTCACGACGGACCCGGGCAGCTCGAACGGCCGCCCGAGCACCAGCGCCGCGTCCCGCACGCGCCCCTCACCCACGAGCCAGCGCACCACCGTGCTCGACGCCCGGACGAGCGTCTGGTCGCGCAGCGCCTGCTGCACGGGCTCGACGACGTCCACCTCGAACACGAACCGGGGCCCGAGTTCGCGGAGGGTCCCGACCGACCCCGTCCGCCCCTTGCCGAACCCGAAGTCCGGGCCCTCGACGATCACGCTCGGGCGGTGCCGCTCGACGACGCCCTCGATGAACCGCTCGGGTGACTGGGCGAGCAGCTCGCGCGAGGGCTCGAGGATCACGACCTCGTCCGCCCCGCACGGCCGCCCGTCCCGGTCCGTCAGGCCTTTCAGCAGCTCGACCCGGCGGGCCTGGGTCGTCAGGCGCGGCGGCACGCGGTCCTTCGCCAGCACCGCCGTGGGATGCGGGTCGAACGAAAGCACAATCACGCGCCCGTCCACGCCCACATGCTCGCGGCAGCGCTGCACGAGCGCCGCGTGCCCGATGTGGACGCCGTCGAATGTCCCGATCGTGATGGCGGTGGGGGTGCTCACAGCGACGATCATACGGCGTCGGTCGTCGCTACGATCCTCGCGCGGGCGGCTGCCTGTCGCCCGCGAGGGAGCCCGATCGTTATGCCCATTTTCTCGCGCAAGAGCCGCCCGATCGCGCCGCCCGCGGCGCCGTTTCCCGCGATGAACGTCCCCGACCAGGAGATCGAGCAGCGGATCTTCGAGATCGGCGAACGCATGCTCAAACGCGCCCGCGGCCACAAAGCCGGGCTGCTCAGCGCCAAGTTCTATCAGGACAAGCTGATGGACTGGTCCATGAAGGACCAGAACTTCAAGGTCCAGCTCTTCCGGTTCGTGGACACCTTCCCCGTGCTCACCACGCCCGAGACGGTGCACGAGGTGCTGGTCGATTACCTCACTCAGCCGGGCGTGAAGCTGCCACCCTTCCTGGGCACCGCCGTAAAAGCGGGCGGCGCCGCCAAGGGCCTGCTCACGCGGACCGTCTCCGGGCAGATCACGCAGATGGCGCAGACGTTCATCGCGGGGACCGACGCCGCCAGCGCCCTGCCGCGCCTCCGCAAGCTCTGGAAGGACGAAATCTGCTTCTCCGTGGACCTGCTCGGCGAGGCGTGCGTCTCCGACGACGAAGCCGACATGTACCGCGACAAGTATCTCGATCTCGTCGAGAACCTTGCGGCGGAGACCAAGGACTGGCCCGCCAACGAGCAGCTCGAGCGCGACCACCTCGGCGTCGTGCCGCGCACGAACGTCTCGATCAAGCTCTCGAGCCTGTGCGCGCAGTTCGACCCGATCGACCCGGACAAGTCCATCGCGGACCTGATGACCCGCGTGGGCCCGATCCTGGATGCCGCCAAGAAGCACGGGGTGCTCATCAACTTCGACATGGAGCATTTCGAGCTCAAGGACCTCACGCTCGACGCGTTCACGACCGCGTGCGAGTCGCACGAGTTCGAGGCGGGCATCGCGATGCAGGCCTACCTCCGCTCGGGACCGGACGACGCCCGCCGGCTCGCCGAGTGGGCGCGCAAATCGGGCCGTGTCGTCACGGTGCGCCTCGTCAAGGGCGCGTACTGGGACTTCGAGACGATCCACGCCGAGCAGATGGGCTGGCCCTGCCCCGTCTGGGGCGAGAAGTGGGAGACCGACGCCTGCTTTGAAGAGATGACCGAGATCCTGCTCGACGCCTGCCCCCGCAAGCCGGGCGAGGGCGGCATCAAGCTCGCGCTGGGCTCGCACAACGTGCGATCGATCGCGCACGCGATCGAGGCGCTCGACCGGCGCGGCCTGCCGCGCGAGGCGATCGAGCTCCAGATGCTCCACGGCATGGCGGACCAGCTCAAGCACGCCGCCGCCGAGATGGACCTCCGCGTCCGCGAGTACGTCCCCGTGGGCGAGATGATCCCGGGCATGGCGTACCTCGTCCGCCGCCTGCTCGAGAACACCTCCAACGAGAGCTGGCTGAAAGCCGGGTTCCTCGACGAGGCGACGCCCGAGGCGCTCCTCGCCGCCCCGGCGCACGCGGCGGACACCGAGCCCGCGCGCAACCTGCAGGAGATCGCCCCCGAGCGGCACCAGCTCTCCGTTGCGGTCGAAGGGCTGGGCGACTCGCGGCCGTTCTTCACCGAAGCGGTCCGCGACTTCGCCGACCACTCCCAGCACGAGCATTTTGCCCGCGCGGTGCACGAGCACGAGGTCCGGCCCGTCGAGCAGAACGCGACGGAAGCGGACGCGAAGGCCGCCGTCGAGCGCGCCGCCGCGGCGTTCCCCGCCTGGCGTGATACCGACCCCGTCGAGCGATCCCGCGTGCTCATCCGCGCCGCGAACATGATGCGCGCCCGCCGCGACGAGCTCAGCGCCCTTGTCTGCAGGGAATCCCGCAAGCCCTGGCGCGAGGCGGACGCCGACGTCTGCGAGGCCACCGACTTCTGCGCCTACTACGCCCGCGAAGCGGTCCAGCTCTTCGAGCGCAGGCGCCTCGGCAGGTTCATCGGCGAGCTCGACGAGACCTGGTACCAGCCCCGCGGCGTGTGCGCCGTCATCTCGCCTTGGAATTTCCCGCTCGCGATCTGCATGGGCATGACCGCCGCCGCGCTCGTGACCGGCAACACGGTGGTCGTCAAGCCCGCCGAGCAATCACCGTCGATCGCGCGCGTGATGTACGACATCTTCGAGGCCGCCATCCGCCAAGTCTTCCCGGGAGATCCGCCCGAGCGCGCGATCCAATACCTCGCCGGCCCGGGCGAGACCGTCGGCGCGGCGCTCGTGCGAGACCCGAGGGTCGCGATCATCGCGTTCACGGGCTCCAAGGCGGTCGGGCTGAACATCATCGAGGCGGCCGGCGTGACACCCGAGGAGCAGCTGCACGTCAAGCGCGTCGTCTGCGAGATGGGCGGCAAGAACGCGATCATCGTCGATAGCTCCGCCGACCTCGACGAGGCCGTCCTCGGCGTCCGCTACTCCGCCTTCGGGTACGCCGGGCAGAAGTGCAGCGCCTGCTCGCGCTGCATCGTCGTGGACCCCGAAGGCCCAGACGGTGCGCACATGCGCATCTTCCTCGAGCGCCTCGCCGGCGCGACGAAGGCCCTCGTCTGCGGCGACCCGACGCACCCGGGGACCGACGTCCCGCCCGTGATCGACGCCGAGGCCGCGGGCAACATACGCACGTTCATCGAGACGGCCCGCGCCGAGGGCCTCACCGAGCTCGTCGGCGCGGGTGATTTCCCGGGCGAGTTCCATGCCGATCTGGTCCCGCCGCATGTCTTCACCGGCGTCAAACCCGAGCACACGATCGCGCGCCAGGAGATCTTCGGGCCCGTGCTCGCGGTGCTGCACGCGTCGAGCTTCACCGAGGCCCTCGAGATGGCCAACGGGCACCAGTACAAGCTCACCGGCGGCGTCTTCACCCGCACACCCACCAACATCGAGCGCGCCAAACGCGAGTTCCGCGTGGGGAACCTCTACATCAACCGCGGGTGCACCGGTGCCCTCGTCGGCCGCCAGCCCTTCGGCGGGTTCGGCATGTCCGGCGTGGGCTCGAAGGCCGGCGGGAAGGACTACCTCCTCCAGTTCGTCGAACCGCGGGCCTGCAGCGAGAACACGATGCGAAGAGGGTTTGCGCCGGAGTTGTGATATGGGTGAGTTTGTTCAACTTGTGAACTACACGCGCCGGCAGCGCATCGGTGGTGGCCATCTCCCGTTTGACAAGCCGAGTGAATGGGCGGAGCACCCCGCAGCTCGCGCGCTCGTGACATGGTACCTCCTGGAGCACCGAACGGACGAGGTCCGCTTCGTGGGCGACTACCAGGATTGCCACGAGGCCGAACGGGTTGTGCGTGAGTTTGACGATGCCACCGATGACATCGTCAATCAACTCGTTCAAGCGGGCGTCCTGATGATCGCGGGCAAGTCGTGGCAGGATGGCGAGGACCCGGATCTATACGTACTCGACCTGCGACTACCGGATCCGCCGAAGCGTTGATTCCTTCGCACCCTCTCCCCTTGGGGGAGAGGGCAGGGTGAGGGGTCTACCCCTTCTCCGCCTTCCTCAGATCTTCAATCCGAGCTTCCGCGACACGCCGGATCTGAACCAGCACGCCATCGAGGCTCGACGCGCAGTCGCCCGCCGTGATGCGGATCGTCTCAATCCCCTCCGCACGCATCGACGCGTCGCGGCGGTCATCGTGCGCCCGATCGTGGACTTGGCTGTCGATCTCGACGACAAGCCGTGCCTCGGGGCAGTAGAAATCAGCGACGTACGGGCCGATCGATTGCTGTCGGCGGAACTTGAGGCCGGCGAGGCCTCGGTTGCGGAGCATGGACCACAGGACACGCTCGGGCGGTGTGGTGTCGCGGCGGAGTTCGCGAGCGCGGCTGGTGTTGAGGTCGCGGTGGGGCACACAGGGCAGCGTACCTGGCGCGGCTGCTCGGTAGAAGACGGAGAACAGGAAGACCCCTCACCCCGGCCCTCTCCCCCAAGGGGAGAGGGGGGAAGGGACCCTGCGCGTTTCGCACAACCCGCACAACCCCACCCCCAATCTCCCGCGATCACCCAACCCGCTGGGCAGGGCCGCGGTGTCGGGGCATCTTCTCCTCAGAGAGACATCGCCCGCTGGGCACATCAAAGAGGAGAGAGATCAATGCAGACCCGCACCTTCGCCGCCGTTGGCGCCCTGATCGCGTGTGCCGCGCCCGCCTTGGCGGGGCCGCGGATCGACATGTTCGTGTACGAGAACGCCGACGGCGTGGACACCGGCCTGATCGACGTCTGGGTCGAGGTGAACGACCTGGGCGGCCAGATCGAGTTCGTGGTCGGCAACGACTCGACCACCGGCGACGTGACTTCGATCTACTTCGAGGACACCGCGTTCTCCTCGGGCGCTCTGCTCAACGGCAACATCGTTGATAACGCCGACGTGCAGATGAGCCCGAACGCGACGCCGCCGAACCCCGCCGGCTCGATCAACGGCGTCCTGGGCGGTGTCTGGGGCGGCAACATCTACTCGGTCGATCCGGACAACCCGGGCCAGGTGCCGAACTCGCTGAACTCGGGCGAGCAGGTTTCGTTCGTGTTCGACCTGGGCACGGCGACCTATGCCGACATCCTCTCGGCACTGACGAGCGACCCGGCGGGCTTCCGCATCGCGACGCACGTGCAGCGTGTGGGCGACAACGACGCCAGCCTCTGGACCGTCGTCCCCGCCCCGGCGTCCGCCTCGCTGGTGGGCCTGGGCGGGCTGCTGATGGTCCGCCGCCGCCGGGCCTGAGCTCGACTGACATCCTGAGCACCGCCGGGGGGGGCTGCACATGCGGCCCCCCTTCTGGCACGCCAACTTCGAAGGACGCCCGAGATTGGCGGCGGTTGCCGTGCGATTTCGACGCAGTTCTCGGACCCTCGCTGGCGAAAGCCCAAATCGGTGGCACGCTCTAGCAGGGGAAAGGCTTTGGGCGGTACGCTCGAGCCGTGTGCAGGAGGTAAGTCCATGTCTACCAGTTGTTTGCGCGTTGCTGCGTTCGCCTTTGTCTTGTCGGCGGGGTTCTCGGCGGTCGCCGGGCCGCGGTTTGACCTCGCGATCTTCGAGAACGATGACGGCGTGGACGTCTCAGGCCTGGACGTCTGGGTCGAGGTCGATGACCTCGGCGGCGGGCAGGTGCTCTTCACGTTCGGCAACGATTCCGTCCAGGGCGACGTGACCTCGGTCTACGTCGAGAACAACGACTTCCTGACCGGGGGCGTGATCCAGGACAACGCGTCCGTCGAGTACAGCGGGCCCTCGACGCCGCCAAACCCCCCGGGCTCGATCAACGGCATCCTCAAGGGCGCGTGGGCGGGCAACCTCTTCTCGGCAGATCCTGACACGCCGAACCCGGTCGCCAACTCGCTGAACCCCGGGGAGTCGTTCGGCGTGCTGTTCGACCTCGCCGGCGGCGCCACGTTCGGCGACGTCCTCGGCGGGCTCTCGGGCGACTCTGGGGCGTTCCGCGTCGCCGCGCACATCCAGAGGCTGGGCGACTCGAGCGTGTGGGGCGTGACCCCGACGCCGGGCACGATCGCGCCGCTCGCGATCGCCGGACTCGCCGCCGCGCGTCGCCGCCGCGGCTGAGTCAGCCCCGACCACATCAGCGTTCCGCACGCCGCGACGATCCCCCCGATGGTCTCGGCGTTATTCTCGGGCACGCCGGGCCGCACGACCGGACGGCGCGCGGGCGTTGGTTGCGTGTTCGGCGGGCACGCGGCGCCGCGTGTGTCAGACTGTGAAGACTCCGGATCTCCGATGACCATGCCCGCCGCCCAACACGAGAGCCCGCACGCCGGCGTCTTCGAGACGGACGCGACCGTCTCGGACTGGGACACGGACTACTACCACCCGATCGCCGAGCGTTTGTACGACCGGCAGGTGGCGCGCATGATCCGGGCGCTCGGGGTCCCCCCGGGCGGGCCGGTGACGGACGCCGGGTGCGGCCCGGGCGTGCACGCGATCCGCGCCGCGAAGCTCGGGCACCGCGTCGAGGCGCTCGATCTCTCGCACACGATGCTCGGAGAAGCCCAGCGCCGGGCAACCCAAGCGGGCGTCGCCGACTCCATCAGCTTCCGTCAGGCGGACCTCACCGCGCTCGACATCCCCGACGCGAGCCGCCGGCACGTGTTCAGCTGGGGCGTCGTCATCCACATCCCCGACGCCGAGGCGGCGCTGGCGAACCTCGCGCGCATCATCGAGCCCGGCGGGCGACTCGCCCTGCACCTGACCAACGCGACCGCCTTCGATCACACCCTCGAGCGGTGGGGGCGCTTCGTGATGCGCAAACCGCTCGAGCTCGAGCGCCGCGAGCTCGGCCCGGGGTGCTGGTACGACATGAACGACGAGCGGTTGTGGGTCTGGCGGTTCGACCTCGACGCGGTCGCCGCGTTCCTTGCTCGCCGCGGGCTCACCCTGAGGCGCCGGTGGACGGCGGAGTGCTCCGAGATCCAGCGCCGCGTGAACGGGCCCGTCCGGTCAGCGCTGCTGCGGGCGAACAACGCCGCCGCGACGCTGGGCGTCCCCGCGCGCTGGAGCGCGACCAATCTGCTTGTGTTCGAGCGGACCGCCTGGGACGGGACGCCTGGTTCAGGACGTTGTGCCTAGGACGTCTGCGCCTGCTTCTCCACCCGCTGCTGATCGGCGGCACGCTGTTCGCGGTTCGTCGAGCCGTCCACAAACCCCTGCAGCTTGCGGGCCCGCACCGGGTGCTGCAGCTTGCGGATCGCCTTCGCCTCGACCTGCCGCACGCGCTCGCGGGTGACCTTGAAGATCCGCCCGACCTCTTCGAGGGTGTAGGTGTACCCGTCCCCGATGCCGTAGCGCAGCTTGATGATTTCGCGCTCGCGGTAGGTGAGCGTCTTGAGGACGCTCTCGATCCGCTGCTTGAGCATGTCCTGCGCCGCGGCCTCGTCGGGCGACGCCTGCGAGGTGTCCTCGATGAAGTCGCCGAAGTACGAGTCTTCGCTCTCGCCCACCGGGCGGTCGAGCGAGACCGGGTGCTTGGAGATCTTCATGACCCGCCGCGTCTCGGCGACGGGCAGCCCGGCCTTCTCGGCCAGCTCCTCGATCGTCGGCTCGATGCCCGTCTCCTGCTGCATCGACTTCTGGATGTTCCGCAGGCGCGTCATCGTCTCGATCATGTGCACCGGGATGCGGATCGTCCGCGCGTGGTCCGCGATGGCGCGGGTGATCGCCTGGCGGATCCACCACGTCGCGTACGTGCTGAACTTGTAGCCGCGCTGGTACTCGTACTTGTCCACCGCGCGCATCAGGCCCGTGTTGCCCTCCTGGATCACGTCCAGGAAGCTCAGGCCGCGGTTGCGGTACTTCTTGGCGATCGAGACGACGAGCCGCAAGTTGCCACCAGAAAGATCACGCTTCGCCTGCTCGTACTCGTAGAAGACGGTGCTGATCGCCTCGATCCGCGCCGCCATCTCCTCGGGCTCTTCGAGCACGAGCGCCCGCAGGCCCTCGAGCTCCTCGTTCATGACGTACAGGTCCTCGTCCGAGACGTCGTCGCACCCCTTGGCGCGCTCGATCTCGGCGCTCAGCTGCGACATCTTCGCGCTGATCGACTTGAGCTTCCGCATCAAAGGCACAATCCGCCCCGTCCGCAGGCACAGCTCCTCGGTGAGCGACGCCATCCGGCGCCGGCGCGACGCCATCCGCGCCTGGATGTCGCGGATCTTTGCGGCGTTCCCGCGCGCCCGCTTGCCGCGCAGCGCCTCGATCTCGTCCCAGTCCTCGCGGTTCATCTCCGCCAGGCGCTCGATCGTGCCCAGGTTCGCCGGGATGCGGGCGGCGATCTTCTCCTTGTGGTTCTCCTCGGCCGTCGAGATCCGCATCGTCCGGTCGAAGGGCAGCTCGCCCGCGTCCACCTGACGCAGGATCTCGATCGCCCGCGCGATGATGTAGTCGCACTCGAGGCACCGACGCCGGAAGATCATCCGCGTCACCTCGATCTTCTTGGCCAGGCGGATCTCCTCGTCGCGCGTCAGCAGCGGGATCGTGCCCATCTGCGTCAGGTACATCCGCACCGGGTCGTCGATCCGACGCCCGGTCGATTCTTCGGAGCTGATCGCCTCGTCGATCTCACGCGCGGCGGTCTGGTCGTCCATCGCCGCCGCCTCGGCGACGTCACGCTCGGCCTGGCTCAGCGCCTGCGTCGCGGAGCCGTGGTGCTCGGCGTTGATCTTCGTGCGGACGGAGGAGACCACGGTCTCGCGCTCGCCGCCCGCGACGGACATCGCGCGGAACTGACGCGTCACGGTGAGCGTCTGCCCGCCCTTGCCCTCGCGGCGCTCGCGGTACAGGCGCCCGCGGAACTCCATCTCGTCGATCATCTCGACGCCGGTCCGGTCCAGAAGCACGAGCAGCCGGTCGATCCGGAGCGGATCCACCATCTCGTCGGGCAGCGTGTTGTTGAGCTCCTCGTAGCTCAACCACCCGCGCCGGGTGGCGAGTTCGAAGAGGTCCACGACCGCGGGATGAAGTTCGTTCTGCACGGATCTGCTCCCTGAACACACAACAGAGCGCCTCGTCGCGCTCGTCCCCACTCCCGACCGAGCCTCACGAATGCTCGGACGTCCTGCCACCCGCGAGCCGCGCCCTCGGGTTCTTCCCATACTGCTCATGCACGGACCGAAGCCGGCTCAGCCGGTCCAACGCCGAATCCGGCGCGCCGTCCGCGGCCGGTGGCTGCTCGCCGAGTTCGGCCAGCGGGTCCGCCTTGGGCCCGCCCAGCGCGTCCTCGATCTCGATCGATTCGAGGCAGCTCGAAAGCAGCTCGGCGAGCTTGTCCTTCTTCCCTTCGGTTCGCATCGACACGCCGCGGTGCAATCCCGTCGCGCACGCCGCCGCCCCGATCGGGTCGAACGACCCCGGGTTCTCCGCCGCTTCGTGCGCGAGGTCGTCGAGCACCGCCGTGAGATCCGGCTCGATGCCGTCGGAGGTCAATCTCTGCACCGCGTCCGCGACGGCCCGTGTCATCGGCGAACGGTAGGCGTGCGCCGCGAGCCGGTCCCGATGGTCCCCGCCCAGCGTTACCCACAGCGACCCATCGCACAGCAAACACGCCAGCGCGAGCTCGCGGGCGTCCGGCTCGCGCCGCGCCGGCTTGGGCTCGGCGTCCGCGCGGGCGCCGCCGCGCGGGCGACCCCCCGGGATCGATGCCAGCACCGTCGCCTCGTCCACGCCCGCGGCCTGCGCGATCTGCCGCACCATCAACTGCTTCCGAACCGGGGGCAACCGCGTCAACCCGATCGACACAAGACGCGCAAGTTCTTCCTCAACCGCCCGCGTCCGCGCCGCCGGGCCCGCGTCCTTCAACGACTCGCGCAGCCTGGCGAAATGCCACAGCGCCAGGTCGTCCGCCCCCGCGATCACACGGCCGAATACCTCGCCGCCGTCGTCGCGCTTGAGCAGCTCGTCCGGGTCTTTCGCGTCCGTCGCGCCGGCGAGCGTGGCGATCTTGAGATCGATCGTCTCAGAGAAGAGCACCTCGAACGCCCGGTCCGCCGCGCGTTGCCCGGCGTCATCACCATCAAACAGCAGCACGACCGTCGAGCACAGCCGGCGCAGCATCGCCGCGTGCCCCGGCGTGAGCGCCGTGCCCAGCGTCGCGACGACGTTCGTCACCCCCGCCTGATGGCACGCGATCACGTCGGTGTACCCCTCGACGATCACCGCGACGCCCTGCTTCTGGATCGCCCGGCTCGCCTGGTGCAACCCGTACAGCGTCCGCGATTTGTCGAACAGCATCGACTCCGGGCTGTTGAGGTACTTGGGCTCGTCCTCGTCGTTGATGCGGCGGCCGCCGAACGCGATGACCTTGCCCGTCTGCGCCTGGTGGATCGGGAAGACGAGCCGGTCGCGGAGCGCGTCGTAGGGCTCGCCGTTGTCCCGGCGCTTGAGCAGCCCCAGCGCGTGCAGCGCCCGCTCGTCCAGGTCCTTGCTCTTGGCGAACTTCGCGAGCCCGTCCCACATGTGCGGCGAGCACCCCAGCCCGAACGCCTCGACCATCTCGGGCGCGATCCCGCGGCGCTCGATGAGCTCGCGGGCGCGCACGCCGTGCTCGGGATGGGTCAGCAGCGAGCGGTAGAACGCCGCGACGCGTTGGTTCGCGTCGAGCAGCGCCGCCTTGTCCGGCTCGTTCGGGTGCCGCTCCCGCGGCGGCCTGCCCCGCGGCGTCAGCTCGATGCCCGAGCGCTCCGCGAGCATCTTGAGCGTCTCGCCGAACTCCAGCCCGTGGTACCGCTGCACGAACGAGAAGACGTCCCCGCCCGCGCCGCAGGCGAAGCAGTGGAAAATCTGCTTGTTGGGCACGACGTACATCGAAGGCTTGCGGTCGTCGTGGAACGGGCACAGCCCGACGTACTCGCGCCCCTTGGGCTTGAGGCTCACGACCTCGCCCACGACCGCCACGATGTCCGACGCGTCGCGGACGCGCTGCACGTCGTCGTTATGGTCGCGGCCCGTCATGAGCCAACCCTCCGTGATCGCGTCTGCGCGACGCGCCGATGTCCGCCCACCGATCGCGGGCGTCGTCCGTGAACCGAATGCTGCTTGCCGAATCCCGGCACCGCTTGGCCTCGCGAGCCCGACCCACACGTCTCCGACAGGCATCCCGCGAGAAGCGGTCTGCACAGGGGCGGCCTCGGGCGTCGGGTGTCGTTTGGTCGCTCGCGGCGAATGGCGAGGGCGACCCGGGGTTCGACGCCGGAAGACTGGGCAAACACTAGCACGTGTTCCGGTCGGATCAATGAATCGGGAAACCGGCCCGCCGATTCCGACGTCCGCACGCGGTTCTCATGCCTCCGGGACGCCCGAGAACGCGAGCCCCGTTCCACGGGTCCGAATATCGGGATACAAATCCCCCGTGATCCGCCGCGCTGTCAACTATGCAGGACGCGTCCAGGGCGTCTTCTTCCGCGCCACCGCCAAGCGCTGCGCCGAGGCTCATCCTGTCACCGGATGGGTCCGCAACGAACCGGACGGCACGGTCCAGCTCGAGATCCAGGGCACGCCCGCCGCTGTGGAGGCGGCCCTCACCGACATCCGCGCCGCCAAGTCCGGAAACATCGAACGCGAGTCCGCGCACGACCTCCCGACCGTCGGAGGCGAGACCGGCTTCGAGATCAGACGCTGACGGAGTCCGCCGTGCTCATCCTCTTTGACATCGACATGACGCTGCTCGAGTCCAGGGGCGTCGGCCTGCGCTCCATGGTCGAGGCCGGGCAATCCCTCTTCGGCGATCACTTCAACGCCGACGGCATCGCTTTCGGCGGGCAGCTCGACCCGCTGATCCTCAACATGATGTTCGAGCGATCCGGCGTCGAGCCAACGCCCGAAGCGCACGCCAACCTCCGCGAGGCGTACGTCGCGCGCCTGACGCGCTCGTTCGAGTCCCCGGGCGTCGCCCGCGCCCTGCCCGGCGCGATCGCATTGCTCGACGCCCTCGACGCCGAAGGGCACCGCGAAGCGTTGGGCGTGCTCACGGGCAACTTCGAGGAATCCGGGCGTCTCAAGCTCGGCGCGGCGGGCATCGACCCCGATCGTTTCACCGTCCACGTCTGGGGTGACGATTCCCCGCACCACCCGCCCGCGCGAGAGCACCTCCCGCCCGTCGGCGTCGAGCGCCACGCCGCGCGCACGGGCGTGACCCTCGGGATGGAGCAGGTCACGCTCATCGGCGACACGACCCACGACGTCCGCGCCGCGCGGATGAACGGCTGCCGCGCGCTGGGCGTCGCGACCGGGTCCGTCAGCGCGAATGATCTCCGCGACGCCGGCGCCGACCGCGTCGTGGACGACCTCACGGACACGCAGGAGATCCTCCGATGGCTGACCACGCCGTGACCACGCCCGACACGCCGCGCCCCGTTGCCGGGCGCGATCGCCTCCTCTCGATGGACGCGCTGCGGGGGTTCGCCCTGCTGGGCATCCTGGGCCCGAACATCCTCGCCTTCGCCTGGCCCTGGTCCGCGATCGCGAGCGCGCAGGGCATGGCGGACGCCGCGCTCATCGCGGACCCCGAGACGCCCGTGCTGTTCGATCGCGCCAACGAGATCTCGCTGTGGCTGATCGAGGTGCTGTTCCAGGGCAAGTTCATGTTCCTGTTCGCGTCGCTGTTCGGCGCGGGCGTCGTGTTCTTCAGCCGAAAGTTCGACGCGGGCGGCGCGAGCCGGCTCTCGCGCGGCGCGGGGCTCTGGTACACGCGGATGGGCGTGCTCCTCGCCATCGGGTTCGTCCACGCCTTCGGACTCTGGTTCGGCGACATCCTGGTCTGGTACGCGTTCGCCGGGCTCGCGGCGGTGTGGTGGGTCCGCCGTTGGTCTCCGCGAACGCTCTTCATCACCGGCTCGCTCGCGTATCTCTTCGGCACCATCGTCATGCTCGCGATCACCGCGCTGAGCGACTGGGCCATCCAGCAAGGGCACATGACCGAAGACCAGATGGGCGGCGTCCCACTCGCCGACGACATCGCGGCCTACGCCAACGGGACCTACCTGGACCAGTTCGTCATGCGCCTGATGGTCCTCCTGCCCTGGTACGTCATCATGCCCTTCACCTTCCTCTGGCAGATCACAGGCCTGATGATGGTCGGCATCGGGCTGACGCGCACCGGCGTCTTCACGGGCGCCCGATCGAATCACTTCTACGCGACCCTCGCCGCGTTCGGGATCACGATCGGTCTCATCCTGACGGTCGTGGTCCGTTCGTGGCTCCGCGGGCTCGACTCGCCGATCGCGTCGTTTTACTGGATGACCGTGGCGCAGCTCGTCGGTTCGCCGCTCGCGCTCGGGTACGTCGGCGTTGTCGTGCTCGTTGCGAAGTCGCGCGCGCTCGAGTTCATCGCGATCCCCCTCGCCGCGGTCGGGCGGATGGCGCTCACCAACTACCTCCTCCAGACCCTGATCTGCACGACCATCTTCTACTCCTATGGCGGCGGGCTGTACGCCACCGTCCAGTTCCCCTTCCTCTGGGCGGTCGTCCTGAGCGTCTGGATTGTGAACATCGTGTTCAGCATGCTCTGGCTCAGCGCCTTCCGGTTCGGGCCCGCCGAATGGGCCTGGCGCTCGCTGACGTATCTCCGCCCGCAGCCCCTGCTCAAGGACGCGATGTTGAAAACCCGTGGATCCTGACCGCCGCGCCCGGTCTCGTTACACTCCGATCTCGCAGGAAGCGACAGGACAGGGAAGGAGGCCCGCCGTGTCCGACAGCTACCGGGCTCTTTGCTCGGACTTCTACATCAACCAGAAGATCGCCGTGAAGCTCGACCTGCCGCGATCGCGCGAGTCGGGGCTCGAGCTCTTCGAGCGCGTCCGCCGCGAGTTCACCTCGATGACGTCGTTCCGGCGCTACAAGGACGAGCTCGCGCTGGAGAGCCCGCAGAGCGAGACGCCGCACCGCTGGCTCGCGCTTCGCACGAACTCCGTCCGCTCGGGCGTCGTGAACCCGACGACCGACGACGACGCGTTCGGCCTGCACCGCCGCCTGCTCGAAGTCGCGCCGTACTACCTCTCGATCAGCCCGCTGGACATCGACTACGTCGAGCTCCTCTTCGGGTTTGATCTCGAAGCGGCCGGCGGGCACGACCGCATCGTCGCCGAAGCGCTCTACGGCGACTCGCCCCTCGGCGGGCTCATCGACGGCTCCGTCGGCACCGCCATCGACTGCCAGCCCCTCATCGGGCTCACCATCGACGAGGGCTCCGAGATCGAGGCCCACTTCGAGGTCAAGACGCGATCGAACGGCAAGCGCGATGCCGAACGCCGCGACGAGCCCATCTCCGTCTACCTCACGATGCGGCACTACCAGCCCGTGTCCTCGCTCGACGACCTCCAGCCGCGCTTCGACACGCTCGCGCTGCGCGGGCTCGAGATCGTGGACGAGCGACTCGTCACGAGCCTGCTCCTGCCGCTGCGTCAGGCGATCGCGTCGCGCAGCTCGTAGACTCGGGGATGCCCCCGATCACGCTCGCCCAGTCCGCGTCCTCGGCGTTCAGCGTCCTGCCGCGCATCGCGATCCTGATCGTCTTCGTGCTCATCGCGGGCTACGCGATCATGGTGCTGCGCAAACGCCTGCTCACCCCCGAGAGCCACAACCCCGGCGCCCGCTCGTTGTTCGAGGACTTGGAGCGCATGCACGCCGCCGGCGACCTGACGGACGAGGAACTCGCCGCCGCGAAAAAGTCGATCGCGAACAAACTCGCGGGCCGGTCGGACCCCGAACCCTGAGCGTCCGGGAACGCCCGCGGCGGCCGATCACGCCGCGCCGGCTGGCAAATCAGGGAAGATGTTCCGGTTGCGCCGGTCCGATCCACGCTCGGCGGTCGCGGGTTCGCCGTCACGATGGTTCGAACCGGATCGGTCGAATACCCTGTCACGGACACCGCGCGACTCCGGTCCAGTGCCGGCAGCCCCCCAGCCGATAGGGTCGGCACAGCGTGGAACCGTTTCGTTTCAGAGCCCCCGCGAGGACGACATGACCAAAGACCAGCCCCTCGGCCGTGACATCCCCGATCCCCAGGCCATGGCCAATTCCGGCTCCTCCGGGTCCTCCGGCGACGCGGGCTCGTCCAAGCCCACCGGAGGCGGTGGGGGCGGAGGCTCCGGCGGGGGCGACGACGGCGGCAACGGCGGCTTCCGCGGACGCAAGGTCACCACCTGCTCCTTCTGCGGCAAGACCTCACGCGAGGTCGGCCCCATGGTCGAGGGCCCCAACGAGGTCTACGTCTGCTCCAACTGCGTGGACCTCTGCCAGAACATCTTCCGCCAGGAACGCCGACGCGTCTCCTCGATCGCCAGCGCCCTCCAGGAGATCCCCTCGCCGCGCGAGATCGTCGAGTTCATGGACCAGTACGTCATCGGGCAGCGGCAGGCGAAGCGATCCCTCGCCGTCGCCGTCCACTCGCACTACAAGCGCCTCCTCCACGCCGAGTCCGACGACGCGGGCAGCATCGAGCTCGACAAGTCCAACATTCTCCTGATCGGCCCCACCGGTTCGGGCAAGACGCTGCTCGCCAAGACCATGGCCCGCCTGCTCAAGGTCCCCTTCGCCATCGGCGACGCGACCACGCTCACCGAAGCCGGCTACGTCGGTGAGGACGTCGAGAACCTTCTCTTGAAACTCCTGCAAGCCGCCGACTTCGACGTCGAGGCGGCCCAGCGCGGCATCATCTACATCGACGAGGTCGACAAGGTCGGCAAGACCTCCAACAACGTCTCCATCACCCGCGACGTCTCTGGCGAAGGCGTCCAGCAGAGCCTCCTGAAGATGCTCGAGGGCACCGTCGCGAACGTCCCCCCCCAGGGCGGGCGCAAGCACCCCGAGCAGCAGTACATCCAGTTCGACACCAAGAACGTCCTCTTCATCTGCGGCGGAACCTTCGTCGGCCTTGAGGACATCATCCGCAGGCGCCTCGGCAAGTCCCGCATCGGCTTCGGCGCCGGCGCGAACGACGAGTCCAAGCGCGAGTTCGCCGACCAGCAGGCCGAGCGCAACTGGCTGCTCAGCCAGGTGAGCAACGAGGACGTCGTCGAGTTCGGCGTCATCCCCGAGCTCGTCGGCCGCCTGCCCGTCATCACGCCCCTCATGCCGCTCTCGACCGAGGCGCTCGTGCAGATCCTGACCGAGCCCAAGAACGCGATCGTCCGGCAGTACCAGCACCTCTTCCACCTCGAGGGCGCCAAGCTCGTCTTCACCGACGACGCCCTCGACACGCTCGCCAAGCGGGCCACCAAGCGAGCCACCGGCGCCCGCGCTCTGCGTGCCGTGATGGAAGAGATCATGATCGACCTTGTCTATGACCTGCCCGATCTGGACAACCAGGGCGCGGAGTACGTCATCGACAAGGCCCAGATCGAGAACCCGCGCCCGCTCGCCGACATCCGCGTCAGCCGCGCCAACTCCGCCTGATCCCGATCAACCAACCGTGAACCGAGAAACCCCCGCACCCGCGGGGGTTTCTTCTGCGCTCAGGCCCGCGAGGCGGATGCCGGACCGCAGACACGCGCTCAGTTGATCTCGACCGCGACGCGCCCGCGCTGCCCGCCGAGCGAAACCTCGGTCACCAGGTGGACCCGCAGGTCGGTGTCCAGCAGGTTGCGCACGCGCTTCGAGTCGTTCGTCAGCAGGTGCCGCACCGGCTCGCGGCTTGAGTCCCCGAGCGCCGGCTCGGCCTTGCGCAGCAGCTTCCCGTGCGCCGACGCCCACGTCGCCGCCGCCGTCAGCTGGCGGACCGCCTCGTCCGATCCGTCCGAGTCATCCGCGATGAGGTGCAGCGCGCCGAGCTCGTCCGCCGCGAGCGTCACGCCCGTGGCGTACGGGCACTCGGACTCGAGCACGCCGAGCCCTTCGATGAGCGACGCGGGCGCCGGCGTCGCCGCGCGGGCCGCCGGCTCGATCCGCTTGGGCGCGATGTCCGACACGTGCCGCGTCACGATCATCGGCTGCTCAGGGGGCGTCATCGTCGTCTCCTCCGGCGTCACCGCCGGCGATTCGGGCTCGGCGTTCTCCGCCGGCTCGGGTGTCTCGATCTCGTCCGCGCGCGCCTCGCCGGGCTCGATCGCCGCGACGGGTTCCTCGGCCGCGTCCTCCGGCGCTTCCGCCTCGAAGACGATCTCTTCCTCCTCCGCATCATCCAGAGCGGGCTCGATCGCTTCGACGGGCTCGGCTTCGACTTCATCGAGCGCACGCTCGGCCTCGTCCGTCAGGCGCAACGGCGCCGGCTCGATCGACCGGATCGCCTCGATCACCGTCTCGAAGTCGATCACGTCCGACCCGCGGTAGATCGTCGCGGCGGATGACACCCCGACCTTGGGCACCCGTGCGGTCACGCGCACCGGTCGGTTCAGGAACGAGCCCGCCGCACGCTCAAGCTTCTCGCCCGCCGCGAGCGCCTGCTCGCCGCTCGCCCCCATGATCGCGAGCCCGAGCTCGGGCCCGCCCTCGGTCCCGAACACGCGGTCCCACGTCGCCGCCAGCGACTTCACAAGCCGGTACGACGCAACGACCGCCGCCTCGTCCGACCCGGTGAGGATCGTCACCTCTTCGATCGCCGACGATTCCGCCAGCGACTGCTCGTCCAGCTCGTCCACGCGAACGATCCACCGGTCCGCCAGCGCCGCGACCGACCGCACCGCGTCCTCGATGTCGTCCGCCGGCCCCGCGTCCTCGAGCGGCACACGCTCCGCGCCCGGGCCGATCAGCTCCACGCTGCACCCCTCCGACGACATCCGCACCAGCCCGACGGGCCGGTTCAGCGTCGTCCCCACCGCGTTCGCGTACTGCCGCACCCAGATCGACGCCCGCACAGGCAGGTGCCCGAGCAAGACCGCCTCGACGCGCCGCGTCGCGGGCTCGACTTCAGCAATGTGCTTCGCCGCGGGACCACCCTCTGAGACGACCTCGCCCTTCGGCGTGCCGCGCGGCGGCTCGGGACGAAGCCCCCGCCCGCCCGTCGCCGGGCTCGGGCCCAGCTCAGGGTCGCCCAGGAAGAGTTCTGCGAGCGCGTCGTACTCCCCGCCGTCGGGACCCTGCCCGCTCAGCCTCGGGAACCCCGACGCGCGATGATGCTTCGAATTGCCGGTTCGCTCATCCATGGCTCAGCGGATCCTCCGCAACGGCTCGATCTCAGAATACCCACCCAGCCCGGCCTTCGCTCACGCCGACCGGCGCGGCACCCGCAGCAGATTGTCCGCCTCCCCGAACGCGTTCCACACACGCTCCGGGTTGTGCTCGTCCGTGCACCAGCGCCCATCGATCACCAGACGGTACCGGTACGCCCCGGGCGGCAGGTCGAGCCGAAGCTCGAACACGCCCAGCCCCTCGTTGCGGACCATCGTCGCCCGCTCCGGTCGCCACCCGTTGAACTCACCCGCGATCTGCACCCGCGTCCCGATCGTCGCGGGCTGCACGAAGAGGGCCCCCTTCGCCGTCGCCCGGCAGCCGAACAGCCGGCGCACCGAATCGAGCACCTCGACCGGCTCGGTCTCAACCAGCTCAAGCACGACGGGCTTGCCCAGCGTCGCCCGCAGGCTGGGCTTGGTCCGGGGCGCCGCCGTCGCGGTCGCGGCGTCGCCCGTCGCCACCCCAGCCGCCGCCTCGGGGCGATCCGCGGGCTTGGGCGCCGGCAGCGGGCTCACCCGCCGCGCAGTCGGCGCCGACGGGAACGTCCGCGACCTCGTCTCCACGATCGGCGGCTCAACAGGCTCCGGTGTCGTCGGCTGCGTCGCCGTGGGCGCCGCCATCGGGCGGACCGGGGCCCGCCCGGGCAGGACCATCGGGAGCACCGACGAATCCGCGGGCCCCTGCGACAGCATGACCGGCGCGACCGGCGCCGCCTCAGGAGCGGGCGTGGGCTTCGACACGGGCCCCTGCATCGCCCGCGCCCGGCGCGAAAGCTCTTCCAGCCGGCTCGCCAGCCGCGAGGGTGCCCGGTCCTCGGGCTCGGCCGCGGGCTCCGGCTTGGTGATCGTCACGACCTCGGGCACCCTCGGCTCGGGAGCGAGCACCTCGACGGGCCCCGGTTCGACGTCGTCCACCAGATCGCCGCGCTCGATGTCCGCGTGCTCGACCAGCCACTCGCACAGCGACAGGTAGTCCTCCGCCGAAGGCGCGTCCGGCGCGTGGTCGATCACCGGGCGACCGAACGACGCCGCCTCCTTCAGCACCGGGTCCTGCCGGATCACCGACGGGATCACCGTCGAGCCGAACCGATCCTTCAGCTCGCGCAGCAGATCCTTCGCCAGCGGGATGGACGCATCATGGATCGTCGCGAGCACGTGCGGGCGGATCCGCACGCCCAGCCGCCGCGCGATCGACCGGACCGTCGAGACCTGCTTCGTCGCCCCCTGCAATGAGAAGTAGCTCGTCTCGACCGGCACCAGGATCTCACGCGCCGCCGCCAACGCGTTGAACGTCAGCAGCCCGATCGAAGGCGGGCAATCGATCAGGCACACGTCGTACCGCCCGGGCCTGGGCTCTTCGCCCGGCTCGGGCCTGGGCATGGGCTCGGGCCCGGTCGTTTCGTTCAGCCTGGCGATCGCCCGGGCCAGCCGGTGTTCCTTCTCGGGCAGGCTCGCCAGCCCGCCCCGGCTCGCTTCCAGGCCCGCCAGCCGCATCCGGCTGGGCACCAGATCCAGCCCCCGCGTCACCCGCCAGACGACCTTCTCCGCGTCCAGCGGGCGCGAATCGGGCGTCAGCAGCACGTCCGTCACGTCCCGCTCGATCGACGACTCGGGGATCCCCAAACCCGCCGCGCAGTGCCCCTGGGGGTCCATATCCACCAGCAGCGTGCGGAACCCCTTGCGCGCGAAGACAGCGGAAAGGTTGATCGCGGTCGTGGTCTTCCCACACCCGCCCTTCTGATTGATGATCGCGATCGTGCGCATCGCAAGCCCTCGCCATCGCCGACATCCGAACCGGGGAGACACCCCCCGCCCGTGCCGCAACGCCGAAGCTCTTATCGGGGCTGCCCTTGGAGCCCCTCCAACATTGTTGATTCGCCCGCCCGCCATCCCCAAGGTGTGGGGTCCGAACGGCGTCAGCCCCGGATCGAGCCCAGACCCGCCACGATCGCGCCGCGATCCGGGGCATCGACCACCCGACAACGCCCCGCGCCCTCGGGCAGCACGAGCCGCAGCACCCCCGCGCGCACCTTCTTGTCGTGCCCCATCCGCTCGATGAGCTCGTCATCGCCCGGCAAACCCCGCACCGACATCGGCAGCCCCGCCCGCTCGACCACCGCCCGCACGCGCGCGGCCCACGCGTCATCCACCATCCCGAGCGACCGCGCGCACGCGCACGCCGCGATCAAGCCCAGCCCGACCGCCTCCCCGTGGTGCAGCGGTGCCAGCGACGCGTCCGATGCGTCGGGCGAGATCCCGGGCAGCGTCTCGATCGCGTGCCCGAACGTGTGCCCGAGGTTCAGCAGCGCCCGCCCGCCGACGGCGCTCGGCGCCGTTTCCCGCTCGTCCGAAACGACGGCGTCCGCCTTCACCGCCACGTTCCGACGCACCAACTCGCTCAGCACCCCCGCGTCGCCCGCGAGCGCCGCGTCGAGGTTCGCCTCGAGCCAGCCCATCAGGTCCGCGCCCGACACGCTCTGCGCGATCATCGCGTGCTTGATGCACTCGGCGAACCCCGCCCGCACGTGCCTCGGCGCGAGCGACGCGAGCACGCCCACGTCCGCGATCACGCACCCGGGCTGGTGGAACGAGCCCACCATGTTCTTGAACAGCCGCCCGCCGGGCAGTTCCAGGTTCACGCCCGTCTTGCCCCCGACGGACGCGTCCACCATCGCGAGCAGCGTGGTGGGGCACTGCACGACGGGCACGCCGCGCCGGTACGTCGCCGCGACAAACCCCGCGACGTCGCCCACGATCCCGCCGCCCAGCGCGACCACAGGCTCGGATCGGTCCTGCCCGGTTTCCGCGAGTTGTTCGAGGATCGCCCGGACCGTCTCGATCGACTTGACGCGCTCCGTCGGGTCGAACGTGTGCGAGCGCAGATCAAAGCCCGCGGCATTCAGCGACTCGGTCGCTGACGCCACGCTCGCGTCGGGCACGCCCGCGTCGATGACCACGAACGCGCGCCCGGCGTCGTCGCCCACGGCGGCCCGCGTCCGCGTCCCGAGCTCGGTGAGCGTCCCGGGCCCGACGACGACGTCGTACCCCCGGTCGCCGAGCTTGACGCGCACCGATTCGCTCACGCCGACGCCCCGCCCCTGGCCCGCTTCGCCCAGGGCCCGGGCCCGTCGGGAACGTCCACCCGCGGCGTGTCCCCCCAGAGCATCTCCAGGTCATAGTGCGCACGGGTGTTGGGCTCGAAGACGTGCACGACGACGTCCACGAAGTCCGCGAGCAGCCAGGTGCCCCGCTCGTCGCCCTGCGACCCGAGCGCCCGGAAGCCACGCTCGTCGCCCCATTCGCTGACGCTCGAGAGCGCCGCGCGCATCTGCCGCTCGCTCGTGCCCGAGCCCACGACCACGAACTCGGTCACCTGCGACACGTCCGAGACGTCCAGGATCACGACATCCTCGCACTTGTCGTCGCGCAGGGACTGGGCGCACTCGACCGCGAACGCCCGGGCGGCGTCGCGCTGCTCGGGGGTCTTCACCCGCGACGCGCGCGCCTTGGCGATCATCTCATCACCGGGCGAGCCGGCGTCACGCTTCGTTGGTTCATCCGTCATTGGGCAACCCTAGGCCGGGGGGTCCGGTTCGCCCCCCCGGGGCGTCTCGGACCACGGGTCGTCGTGATCATCGTCGGGCTTGGGCTCGACGGCCTCGCCCACGGGACGGCGGACCGCGATCCGCACCGTCGCGTCCGCCATCGGTCGCCCGACCTGGATCTGGGCGTCCTCGCCGCACGCCGCCCGCAGGCTCCCGGTCAGCCGATCGATCTCGGGCGCCAGCACCCGCTGAAAGACGACCATCCACCCGCCCGGCGCGATCACCCGCCAGACCTCGCGGAGCGTCGCGCCCGTCGCGTCCTCGTCGCCCTCGAGGGCATCAACGAGGATGGCCGCGTCGAACGCGCCGTCCAGCTCGCCCGAGAGCGTCTCGACGCCTCCGATCTCGAACGCGAGCTGGGGCTCGACGTATCGCAACCGCGCGAACCGGATCGATTCCCGGTCCGAGTCCACGCTGACCACGCCCCCCGAGGGCCCGACCATCTCGCACAGCCGCACCGACCCCGCGCCCGTCGAGCACCCCATCTCGAAGACCCGCATGCCCGGGCGGATGACGTTCTCGATCGCGTCGTACAGCGTGGGCCGGCGTGTGGGCCCGATGTCCGCAAACCGGCGCTCGTTCGTGCACCGGATGAGCATGGTGGCACGCTTCCGCTGCGCCGTCGCGGGAAAGCGGACGTCGTACTCCTTCACGCCCGTGCCGCGCCGGCTCAGCGCTCGCCGCAGCGGGTCGCGCGTGCGCTCGCGGTACCGCACACCATCGACCACGATCGTGCGCCGGATCCCGAGCGTATCGAGGATTTTCGTCCACACCCGCTTCGCTCGGCGGCGCAGGAGCTCCCGGCGACGCGACCGCTGACGATCGTCCCGGTCGTCGAGTGACACGGGCTGGCGGACCGGCGCGCGATGTTTCGCCCGCTCGCTCACGCCACCGAGCCGGGCCGCGACTGCGTGAAAAGGTTGCCCGTCACCACGGGCGCCGTGCGCGCCACGGGCGGCAACGCCGGGATCGGCACCCACCGCGTCGGGCGGTGCTGGTCTGAGATCGTGAACGCCACGTCGCCCCCGGCGTGCTCGGCGCTCACGAGCGCCGGGCGGTTGCACTCCTGCGACAGGTGCAGGAACACGACGTGCTCGCGCGGCTCGATCCGCGCCACGGCGTCCGCGCATTCCTGATTCGACAGGTGCCCCGATCCGCCCATGATCCGTCGCTTGAGAAACGCCGGCCGCCCGGACGACTGCTGCAGCTGCGGGCAGTAGTTGCTCTCGATCGCGAGCACGCCCACGCCTCGCATGTGCTCAATCAGCCCGCTCGTCACCCGCCCGACGTCCGTCGCGAACCCGAGCTCGGCGACGCCCGCGTCCGAGTCGAGCGCGAACCGGAACGCCGCCACGCCCAGCGAATCGTGCGCCATCACCACCGGGTGCGCGCGCGTCGCGCCGAGCTCGAACCCGTCCTCATCAAAGAGCTCGGTCGGGCTCGTGAGCATGCCCATCCGCTCGGCACGCCCGCGGTGCCTGTGGAGCAGCCGCACCCGCGCGTGCCACAGACGCCCCCGCAGCGCCGAGACCCACCCCGGATGGCAGTGATCCGAGTCCAGGTGGGTGAAGACGATGTCGTCCACCTCGTGGGGCAGGATCCCGACGTCCGCGAGATGCCGCCGGGTTCGCGACGGGCTGAGCCCCGCGTCGATCAGCGTCACCCGGCGCGGCGACCCGCCCGAGACCAGCACCGAGCAGTTGCCCCGAGACCCGCTCGCGAGCACGCGCAGCGCGAACCCGTCGCGGCGGGGGGCCGCGTCGTTGGTTGGAGAGGGGGGGGACGTCATGGGCGCTCCAGACTACCGGGCCCGCCGGCGCGCCGGAAGGGTCAGGCCTCGCTGACTTCCGGCTCGCTCGCCACGCCCAGGCGCGGCGGCTTGTCCCGCCCGGGGCAGATCGGGCGCTTCGCCGTGCGCACGAACTCGGCCATCTCGCCGATCGCATCGGACCGGGCCGCCCGCTCGTCGAGGATCTCGAGCATCTCGGGCTTGGTCAGCGACCGCCGGAAGACATCGCGGAACGCCCCGCGGACCGCCGTGATCTCCGACCGATCGAACCCGGAGCGGCGCATCCCGACGAGGTTCACGCCGCCCAGGCGTTGCCGCTCGTTGACGACGCAGAACGGGGGCACGTCCGCCGACACGCCCGTCCCGCCCGACATCATCGCGAGGCGACCGAGCCGCACGAACTGGTGCACGATGCACGAGCCCGACAGGATCACCTTGTCCCCGATGACGGTGTGCCCCGCGACGCCCGCGCCGTTCACGAACGTCACGTCGTTGCCCAGGATCGCGTCGTGCGCGACGTGCGTCGTGCCCATGAGAAAGCACCGGTCGCCCACGCGGGTGGGGTGCTCCTGCGTCGCCGCGTGGATCGTCATGTGCTCGCGGAGGATGCAATCCTCCCCGATCACCACGCCCTGGGTCACCGAGTCACGCGTGAACTTCACGTCCTGCGGCGGCAAGCCCAGGCAGGCGTACGGCCACACGCTCGTTCGGGCCCCGATCGTGATCGGGCCCATCAGGCAGACGTGCGCGACCAGACGCACGCCCGGGCCCAGCGTCACGTCGCCCTCGAGCACGCAGTACGGCCCGATCTCGACGTCGTCCGCGAGCTTCGCGGAGTCCGGAACGATCGCGGTTGGGTGGATCTTCGGCATCGAGCCCGGATCGTAGCCGTACCATCGATCCGTGCCCGTGATCCCCGTTGAAGACCTCGGCCGCCTGCCCTACGCCCGCGCGTACGAGATCCAGCGCGAGCGCCACGAGGCGATCCTCGCCGCCCGAGAATCAGACGCTCCCGGGATCGCCAGGCTCCTGCTCGTCGAGCACGACCCGGTCGTCACCGTCTCGCGGCGACCCTCCGCCCGCGAGCACCTGCTCGCCACCCCGGAGATGCTCGCCTCACGCGGCGTGGACGTCCAACAAACCGACCGCGGCGGCGACATCACCTACCACGGGCCCGGGCAGCTCGTCTGCTACCCCATCGTCGATCTGAACCGCCTCAAGCTCAAGCCCGTCGAGCACGTCCGCCTGCTCGAGCGCGCGATCATCGACACGCTCGCGTCGTTCGGGCTCGACACGGTCCGGGACGACACCGCGACGGGCGTCTGGCTGCCCGACGACCAGGGCAACCCCGAGCGCAAGATCGCGGCGATCGGCGTCCGCGTCCGCCGATGGGTCTCGCTGCACGGGCTCGCGATCAACGTGACGACGGACCTGGACCACTTCAAGCTGATCGTGCCGTGCGGGCTCGCGGATCGCCCGGTGACGTCCATGCACGCCGAGCTGGGCGACGCCTGCCCGCCGATGGACGACGTCAAACGCGCGCTCGTCGAGCGGTTGTCCGGGTTGATCGAATCGCGGGCCCGCGAACGGGCGTGATCACCCGCCGGCGTTCTCGTCGGCGGCGTCGGCGGCAGCGTCGTCCTCGGTTTGCTCAGGGATGCCGAGCTCGGCGCGGACGGCGGCGGTGATGTCGTCGTTCTCAGCGCCGAAGACCATCGGACGCGCCAGCACCTGCTGGGCGATCGCGCTGAAGCCCTCTTCGGGGTTCATGTTCGCGTCCGTCGGGCGCGAGGCGATGACGTAGCGGTACCCGAGGCGCTGCCCGACCGTGTCCGCCGCGGCGCTGACACGACCGTAGATCGCGACCGCCTGGCGCGCGCTGGCCTGGTCGTACTCCGCGGCCTTCGCCTGCGTCATGTCCTGCAGGCTCTGCTGGAGCTGCTGGAACCGCATGACGCCCTGCTGGAACTCGGGCGTCGAGCGGTCCGTCATCGCGGTGAGCTGCGCCTCGAGGGCGATGAGCTGCTGCTCGCCCTCGGCGAGCTCGTTCTGGATGTCCTCGCGGATCGCCTCGCGGGGCTCGAGATACTCAGGCGTCTGCAGCATGTCTTCGAGCAGCTGGACGACGTCCACCGTCGCGATCATGCCGCGCCCGTCCTCGGTCGTAGCCTGGGCGGTGGTGGTGCGAAGCGACAGTCCAAGAGCGATCGCGGCGCAGGCCGCGAGGATGATTCCGATTCGGGTGGTGGCACGCATGGCGACTCCGTGAGTGTGAGGCTGCTCGTCCTCGGCGCGATCAGGCACGCCGCCCGCGTGCGCCTCCGTCACAGGGTACGCTCGCCCGCCGGGGCGTTCAGCCCCGAGGAGGGAAACCCCGTGCGCGACCCCATGCTGGACCGTTTGGCCGATGTGATCGTCACCTACTCGACCCGCGTCAAGAAGGACGACCTGGTGATGATCCAGGCGGACCCCATCGCGATGCCGCTGGTCGAGGCGATCTACGAGCGCGTGCTCGCCGCGGGCGGGCACCCCTTCTGGGAGTCTCGCTCGGAGTCCCTCAACGACATCCTGATGGAGCAAGGGTCGGACGAGCAGCTCGCGTACCTGAGCCCGCTGCGGATGGACGCGGTCGAGAAGATCGACGTGCGGATCGGGCTGTGGGCGGAGGTGAACACGCGGTCGCTGTCGCGCGTCGCGCCCGAGCGCGCCGCGATCCGGTCCAAATCCGCCACGCCCTACATGAAGCGGTTCTTCGAACGCGCCGCGTCGGGCGACCTGCGGTGGTGCGGGACGCTCTATCCCACGCTCGCGAGCGCGCAGGACGCGGAGATGTCCCTCCGCGAGTACGAACGGTTCGTCTTCAAAGCGGGGCTCCTGCACCTGCCCGACCCCGCCGCGGCGTGGCGTGAAATCCACGAACGGCAGGAACGCGTCCGCGAGTTCCTCCAGACCAAGAAGGACGTCCACTTCAAGGTTGCGCCGCACGACGGGCACGACGGCACGGATCTGCGCGTCGATGTGGACGGCGGGATCTGGATCAACTGCTCCGGCGGCGAGAACTTCCCAGACGGTGAGGTCTTCTGCGGGCCGCAGGGCGTTGAAGGGCACGTGAACTACTCGTTCCCCACCGTCGTCGATGGGCGTGAGGTCGAGGGCGTACGCCTCGCGTTCAAGGACGGGCGCGTCGTGGACGCCTCGGCGCGCAAGAACGAGGCGTTCCTCATCGCGATGCTCGATCAGGACGAGGGCGCGCGCAACCTGGGCGAGATCGCCATCGGGACCAACTACGCGATCGAGGACTACTCGAAGAACACGCTGTTCGACGAGAAGATCGGGGGGACGTTCCACGCCGCCGTCGGCGCGGGGTATCCCGAGAGTGGATCGACCAACGAGTCGGCGCTGCACTGGGACATGGTCTGCGAGCTCCGCCCGCGGAACGGGCATCCGGGCGGGACGATCGCGGCGGACGGCGAGGTCTTCCACGAGAACGGCCGGTTCCTCGACCCGGGTTTCCCCGGAAACGGCTGAGCGGCACCTATCGGTACATCGACGATGTGTGGGTGCCACGGCTTGGCTCGCAAGCCGTGCGAGGCGGACGATGGGCACGGGTTGCCCTCCGGGTCGACCCGTGGCACCCCGCCCGGGCGGCGCGTTGGCCTACAGCCCGCCGGCGCGCCGGGCCTGCTCCTGCGCCTCGGGGGTGTTCAGGTCCTTGCCGCATTCGGGGCAGGGGCGGTTGGCGGGGAGCCCGTACAGGTCGTACCCGCAGTACGGGCACGCGTTGCGCTCGGTCGTCGCCCGGCTGCCGCGCACCGTCATGCCCTGGTAGATGAAGGGCAGCGCTTCGCGGGCCCGCTCCTCGTCGTCGGTCAGCACGAGGACCGCGACGGACTTGCCCTTGAGCAGTCCCCGGCTCAGCTTGATCTGCTTGGAGGAGATGCCCCGCAGGTCGAGGGCGTAGGCGATCTCGTGCGCCTCGGCGGGCTTGGCCGCGGTCGCGATCATCACCCAGGGGTCGGCCGGGTCGGGCATGGGCCGATGGTACGGGCGGGGTAGGCTGCGGGGATGGACGAAGGTTCGGGACAACTTGGGCACGTGCCGGTGCTGCCCGCTGAGGTGCTGGAGGTGCTCGCGCCGCGCGCGGGGGAAACGTATGTGGACGCGACCGCGGGGCTCGGCGGTCACGCGGCGGACGTCGCGGCGCGGATCGGGCCCGGGGGGCGGGTGGTCCTGAATGACCTCGACCCGGCGAACCTCGACCGGGCGGTCGATCGGCTCGTCGGTGCGATGGGGGACGGCCAGCGGGTGATCCGGGTCGAGGGGAACTTCGCGGATCTGCCCCGCGAGCTGGCGAAGCGGGGCGTCCGGGCGGATCTGGTGCTGGCGGACCTCGGGTTTGCCAGCACGCAGGTGGACGACCCCGAGCGGGGATTGAGCTTCCGGGCGGACGGGCCCCTGGACATGCGGCTGGGCCCGGGGCTGCCCATGACGGCGGCGGACCTGGTCCGGACGCTGCCCGAGGCGGACCTGGCCCACCTGATCCGGGAGTTCGGGGAGGAGAAGCACGCCCGGGGCATCGCGCGGAAAGTTGTCGCGGCCCGGCAAGATTCGCCGATCGAAACCACGCGGCAGCTGGCGGAGATCGTCCGCTCGGCGATCCCGCCGACCAGAGGGTCGGGCCCCCGGATTCACCCCGCGACCCGGACGTTTCAGGCGCTCCGGATCGCGGTGAACGACGAATTGGGGAGCCTGGACCGGTTTCTGGCGGGGGTTCGGCGGGGGGCGGCGTCCGCCCCGTCTGGAGACGGGTGGCTGGCGCCGGGAGCCCGGGTCGCGGTCATCGCGTTCCACTCCCTGGAAGACCGCGCGGTGAAGCGCTGCTTCGCATCGCTCGTCTCGGACGGGCTCGCCGAGCACGTGACGCGGGGGATCGTCCAGGCGGGTGAAACGGAGGTGGCGGACAACCCGCGTTCCCGGTCGGCCAAGCTGCGCGCGGTGCGCCTGATCTTGCCGGAGGGCGGGTCGGGGGGTTGAAATCGTTTCGGGGGGCACGACGCCTTCCCGCTCACCACGAGCCGCAGGGACGCAGCCGTGACCAGAGAGAACAAGCTCGCGCTCATCATCGGATTCACCCTCATTCTCATGGTGGGGGTGTTGGTGTCGGACCACCTGTCGCGGGCCCGGTCCGCCCAGTTGGACGAGGCGGCGACGACCGACGCGCCGGCGACGGACGACCGGGTCGCCTTCTCGGGGACGCTGCTCAACAGCGCGATCGAGGAGGCCCAGCGCCGCGGGCTCGACCAGGCG
Source organism: Phycisphaerales bacterium (assembly GCA_040219655.1). Classification (GTDB taxonomy): domain Bacteria; phylum Planctomycetota; class Phycisphaerae; order Phycisphaerales; family UBA1924; genus BQJQ01. The sequence continues at coordinate 1,161,992 of JAVJSB010000001.1, forward strand.
CCGCCGGTCGCGACCCGGATCGAGAACACCAAGCCCGCGCCGGACCCTCTTGTGATCCAGCAGGGCGATGCAGCGCTGGCGACGAACGAGCCGGCGGGCTCGAACGCGTCGGACACGCTGACCGAGCGGTTCCGCGCGTGGGCGGACGCGACGGAGACGGCGTGGCAGCGGATCGGCGAGAGCGCCGTGCCGCAGAACCGGACCATCAACGCGCGCTCGGCGACGGGCAGCGAGATCCCGAGCAACACCGAGACGATCGTGCCGACGCGCGAGCAGCTGCCCCGGTCGGTCACGCACCGCGTCGTCGCGGGCGACAGCCTGTACAAGCTCGCGCAGCGGTACCTGGGCAACGGCAACCGCTGGCGTGAGATCCAGCAGGCGAACCCCGGGCGTGTGTCGGCCGACGGCGGACTGACGATCGGGGTGCGGCTGGACATCCCGATCCTGCAGGCAGTGGACATGCCGCGCGAGACGGTGACGCCGCGCCGGTCGGGCCCGAGCGCGTACGTCGTGCGTCCGGGCGACACGCTGGGCGCGATCGCGTCGGAGTTGCTCGGGTCGTCGCGTCGGGCGGACGAGATCGTCGCGGCGAACCGGGGCACGATCGACGATGCCGACGAGATCCGCGTCGGCATGAAGCTGACAATCCCGGCCCGCTGAGCCGCACCCGGTCGGAGACTCCCTGTGTTCGCCAAGCTCGTCGCGTTGATCCTGGCGTTGGGCGCCTGCGGCGGCGGGACGCTCGCGATGCGTCAATCGCGGCTGCAGGCGGCGCACGAGCTCACGGAGACGCGGCTGCGCCTGCGCGAGCACGAGGAGCGGCTGCTGCGTTTGCGCGCCGAGATCGCGTCGCAGACCACGCCGCCGGCGGTGGGCGAGATGCTCGCCCGGCTCAACGAGCGCGGGGCGATCGACGGGCTGACGTCGTCGAGTGATCACCCCGCGACGCTGCCGCCGAGGGATGTGCTTGGGTCGGCGGTGTGGGACGAGCTGGTCTCGCCCGAGCCCGGGGTGACGCCGTGAGCGCGCCGCGGTCGCGGATCGACGCGGTGTCGATCCTGCTCGGGGTGTCGGTGACGCTCGTGTTCGGGACGCTGCTGGCGCGGGTGGGGCAGCTGCAGATCGCGCCGGGCGAGCAGCTGGCCGAGCACGTGCAGCTGCGCGAGTCGGGGCGTTCGCTCGCCGCGCCGCGCGGGGCGTTGCTGGACCGTCGCGGGCGGCCGCTCGCGCTGACGCGGTTCGCGTACCAGGCGATCGTGGACCCCACGGCGCTGCCCGACCCGCCGGACGAGGCGGTCGTGCAGCTCGCGCAGGTGCTCGGGGAGGACCCGGGCGAGTTGGGCGCGGAGCTCATCGAGCGGCTGATCCTCAACGACGAGCGCGCCGAGGCGCGCGCGCGGATGGGCGTGGACGTCGTGCCGGCCGACGAGCCGCCGAGCGTGGTGGAGTTGTTGCAACGCAAGATCGGCATCGGCGCGGAGCCGACGCCCGCGGAGAAGGTTGGCCCGACGTACGAGGTGACGGCCCGGACGCCCAAGCCCCCGGCGTTGGTGCGCTACGTGCCCGTGGGGGGCACGATCGAGCTCGAGACCGCCGACGCGGTCCGCGAGCTGGGTATCCCCGGCGTCTGGATCGAGCGGCGGCCGAAGCGCGAGTACGTGGGCGGCGACGAGGTCGCGGCGATCGTGGGCAAGGTCGGGTTCGCCGACCGGTCGATCGATCTCTCAGGGCTCATCGGGGCCGAGCGGGCGCTGGATGACAAGCTGCTCGGGCGCGGCGGTCGGTTGCGGTACGTCCGCGATGCGCGCGGGCGACCGCTATGGGTTGAGCGTGGGGAATGGCGGGAGCCCGAGCCGGGCAACCCCGTCCGGCTGTCGATCGATGTCGAGATCCAACGCATCGCGGTCGAGGAGCTCACACGCGGCGTCGAGGAGGCCGACGCGGCGGGCGGGCGCATCGTCGTCGTCGATCCGACGACGGGCGAGATCCTGGCGATGGCGGACATCTACCGCGCGATCGACGACCTCATGGAATTCCCCTGGCTCGTGCGCGACCCGGAGCACGACCGGGAGGGCGCGAAGGCGTACGTCAAGCCGCACGGCGACCTGCCGGCGGACCCGCGCGACCGCCCGCGGTACCGGTTCTTGCGCGAGGACCCCGGGCGGCTGATCCATCCGTCGCTCGGGCGGAACCGGTGCGTCGAGGACGTGTACGAGCCGGGCTCGACGATGAAGTCGCTGGTCTGGGCGCGGGCGTTCGAGCTCGGTGTGTTGCCCGCGGAGGACATCGTCGAGACCGGGGGGAAGTACTGGCGGACGGCGTACGGGCGGCGGATCACGGATGTCTATCCGAAGGACAACCTGACGTGGGACGAGGTGCTGCTGCACAGCTCGAACATCGGGATGGCGCAGCTCGCCGAGCGTCTGACGCATGAGCAGATGCGCCGGGCAGTCGTGGATGTCGGGTTTGGGCGCTCGACTGGCACGAGACTGCCGGGCGAGACGGCGGGGCTCGTCACGCCGCCCGAGCGCTGGAACAAGTACACGCAGACGTCCGTCGCGATGGGGTACGAGGTGGGCGTGACGCCTGTGCAAATGGCGCGGGCTTTCTGCGCGATCGCGCGCCCCGGCGAGATGGGCGGCACGCTGCCCGAACTGCGTCTGACGGCGGTGGGGGAGGACGAACGCGAGGGCGTGGTGGGCGGGCCGGTGGTGCTCGAGCGCGTCTTCGAGCCCGAGACCGTCGCGCACGTGCGGACCGTCCTCGCGGGCGTGGCGGCGAACATGGACGATCGCTTGACGCGGCGCTTCGAAGACGAGGGCGACCCGACGTACACGATGTTCGGCAAGTCGGGCACGAGCGAGGTCGCGATCTCAACGCCCGAGGGCTGCAAGCGCCCGCCCGGGTTCAACGGGTACCTCAAGAACCAGCACCAGTCGAGCTTCCTCGCGGGCGCGCCGCTGGAGAACCCAAGGCTGGTCGTGATCGCGGTGATCGACGACCCGGGCCCGACGCTCGTGCGCAACCGCCAGCACTACGGCAGCTGGGTTGCGGGCCCGGTGGTGCGTCGCGTGATGGAGCGCGGCTTGCGTTACCTCGGCGTGCCGCCGGACGTTGAGCCCGAGGCGGTCGCGTCGAACTGATTGTTCAGGGGATGCTCGCGGCGTCGCGGTCGAGGATCGCCGATGGGTGCGCGACGCGCCGGACGAACGACTGGTACTGCCGATCGAGGTCGGCCATGCGGACGTCGGGGAGGTAGGCCGCGAGCACGGCGGGCCCGACGCGGCGGACGCGGGCGTCCCGCGCCGGGCGCTCGCCGAGGCGCGCGCGGACGGTGTCGTACAGGTCGCCGGTCGCGGCGTCGGTGAGCATCCGTTGCAGCGCCGGGCGGTAGCGCCCCGCCTCGCCCTCGTAGAGGAAGTGCGTGAAGGCCCAGACCTGCGCGTAGTAACGCAGCGCGCGGTCGTTGCTCGTCGCGATCTCGTCCTGGGGGCGCACGCTGAGCAGGTGATCGAGGCGCATCACGCCGCCGTCGATCGCGACGCGGCGGAGCACGCGGTAGCGCTCGGGGTTTTCCCACGGGTTGAACAGCGGGAGCGGACGCGCGGGCCCGTCCCACTTGAAGCCCTCCATCCAGGTCGCGACGCCCTCCTCGAGCCAGACGGGCAGCGGGTCATTGAACGTGGACTGCGTGTACTGGTGCCAACCCTCGTGGGCGGCGACGGCGAGCGTCTCGTCCGAGCCGATGTCGTAGTAGACGCCGCGCGACTTGGCGGCGAACCCGCCGCGGGTGATGCGGAGGTAGACCGCCGCGTCCGCGCCCATCAGGCGGCGGGTCACGCGTGTCCACTGCGGGCGGGTCGCGACGACGAACGTTTCGAGACGCTTTGCCGGGTCGGGCAGCGGGACGATCGCGCGCGTGTAGTGGTTCAGCGCGTGCTCGAGAAACGCGGGGAGGCGATCGAGCAGCAGCGACGACTTGATCGTCGTGTAGAGCTCGAACGATGGCGTCGTGAGTTTCTGGCCCGGGATGCCCTCGAAGCTCCACGCCTCGGCGGAGATCACGCCGGTGCGCGCGTCGGCGCGGGCGCTCATCGCGACGACATCACCCGCGCGCGTGAGCTCGGCGGCGCGGGCCGCCGTCGTGGGCGAGCGGCCGCCCGGGCCCGAGCACGCGCCGAGCGCGGCGCACGCGAGCGCGAGCGACCCGATGGAGCGCGCCCGACGCCCGCTCATCCGAGTTCCTCGAGCGCCTTGCGGACGGCGTCGCGGTCGGCCTGCTTCTGGGTGAGCTCGCCGCGGGTCTGCTCGACGAGGTGGGCGGGGGCCTTGTCCACGTACCCGGGGTTGTTGAGTCGCCCCTCGAGCCCGCCGATGGCTTTGTCGAGGTCGGCGAGTTGCTTGCTCAGGCGCTCGCGCTCCACGGACGCGTCCACGGCGTCGGCGAGGTTGGAGAGCTTGTGCTCGGCGGCCTCGAAGGTGAACGCCGCGGCGGCGCCGTCGGGCGCGTCGGTCGTGATCGCTTCCACGCCCGCGAGCGTCTCGACGAGGGGGGACCAGCGGGCGACGTCCGCCGCGAGGGCTTCGGTCGCGTGCAGCGTGATGCGGCGCTTGGGCGGGACCTGGTTGGACGCCCGCACCTCCCGGATCGTCGTGACGAGCGCCTGGATGCGCCCGAAGGCTCTTTCGGCGGGCTCGTCGCGCAGCGACGCCCCGGGCGCGGGCCAGCCGGATTGGCACAGCGTCGCGTCCGACTTCGTCGTCGCGAACGCGAACCCGTCGATCTCGCGCCTCGGGATCTCGCGCAGGCGCTCGTGGATCGCTTCGGTGATGAAGGGCGCGACGGGGTGCAGGAGGCGCAGAATCGCGTCGAGGGTGAGCCTGAGCACCGCCCGCTGGTTCGCGTCGTCGCGGATGGTGGGCTTGACGGCTTCGAGGTACCAGTCGCAGAAGTCGCGCCAGAGCAGGTCGTAGAGCGCGTCGGCGTAGTCCTTGAACTGGTAGTTCTTGAGCGCGCCGTTGATGGCGCTCGTCGCGCCGGCGAGGCGGCTGAGCATCCACCGGTCCGTCAGCGAGAGCTGCTCGGGGTCGATCGAGATGCCCGGCTGCGGCGGGTCGGAATCGAGCATGCCGATCGCGAACCGGGCGGCGTTCCAGAGCTTGTTGCAGAAGTTCCGCCCGGCGTCGAACTTGGGCGACGTGTTCTTGCCCGTCTCCGGGTCTTCCTCGACGGGCATCCGCACGTCCTGCGTTTGCGTCGTCATCTGGACGAGCGTGAACCGCATCGCGTCGGTGCCGTGCGAGTGGATGATGTCCAGGGGGTCCACGCCGTTGCCGAGGGACTTGGACATCTTGCGCCCGTCGCCGTCCTGGATCATGGCGTGGATGAAGACGTCCTTGTAGGGGAGGGTGGTGGCCCGGCTCGCCGAGCCGGGTGGGTGCAAGGGAGTCTGGGTCGCCGAGCGGGGGTCTGCGGAGGTGGCTTGATGTGGGGGAGACCCGGCTCGGCGAGCCGGGCCACCAGTTCGGCCACCAGTTGGGTCGCCGCCGAGGAACAGGCGGTTGAACATGACCATGCGGCTGACCCAGAGTGTGATGATCTCGCGGGCGGTGCAGAGGACGTTGGTGGGGTTGAAGGCGTCGAGGAGCTGCGGGAAGTCGGAGAGGCCCGTGTCGCGCGCGGCGGCGGCGGGGTCGGGCCAGCCCATGGTGGAGAGGGGCCAGAGGGCGCTGGAGAACCAGGTGTCGAGGACGTCGGGGTCTTGAGTGAATCCCGCGTTCTCGAGGTCCCAGTGCTTTGCTAGCTCCTGCGAGCGTGCGCAGACATAGATGTCATACTCGCCTTCGTAACCCGGCTCCAACGGCACCATCCGGGACGGGTCGGCTCCCCTTCCAGTATCCACGCGGATGAACTTGACGGACATGCCATCGACAACGTCCATCATCACGTCGCCGAAGCTCGTCAGGTCGTCCGCTGTCCACGGTCCCTGTTGATGGTTTAGGTGCTGATCCCAGGTGGACTCGTCGAGCCAGCACCGCTTGTGCCACACCGGGATCCGGTGCCCCCACCAGAGCTGGCGGGAGATGCACCAGTCGCGGAGGTTGTCGTGCCAGGTCTCGTAGGTCTTGGCGTAGCGGGCCGGGTGGAACGTCATGCGCCCGTCGCCGGGGGTGGTGGCCCGGCTCGCCGAGCCGGGTCCCCCCGCGGTCAACGCCTCCACCACGGGGTTGCTCAGCAGGGTGTGGGCCCACCCCTGCCGCCCCTGCGCGAGCCCGGCCTTGGCCGGGTTGTCGACGATGTAGGTGAGGTGGTCGGCGAACTCGGTCTCGTCGCGCACGATCCGGTCGAAGTGCTCGTCCTGCCAGAGCGAGCCCGAGGTTGACTCGAGCTCGTTGATCCGCCGCGCCGTGAATCGTTTGAGTTCCGAGATCCACGCGCCGAGCTCGATCCCGTTCCGCATCCGGGCGAGCAGGTGGACATGGTCGGGCATGACGACCGCGGCGTGGATCTCGGCGGAGTCCGCGTGCCGGTGGGTCAGGCTCTCGACCACGACCGCGCGGGCGGCGGGGTCGAGCGTGCGGCCCGGGCCGACCCTCCAGGTGATGAAGTACGTCGCGTCCGGCAGCGTCAGGTGCGGGAGGTCGCGCCGGTGGTGCCCGAGATCGGTCGGGCTGGGCTGGGCCTTCGGGAAGGGGTCCCGCGGGACGAAATCGATGGGGGCGGCGTTCAGGCTGGCGGTGCCAAGCGGCTGATCCGGGTGGAAGGCGGCGAGCGTGTGGAGTGGGAGCAGGGTGGAAGTCTGGTCTGATTCGGGTTGCCCGGGCTGGGCAGACCTGGCTCGGGAAGACCCGGCTTTGGCAGACCCGGCTCGGCGAGCCGGGCCACCGGGGGCGGACTCGGGCCAGTCCCGGAGGCTTTGCTCGGAGCGCTGGTCGGGGCGGAGGGCGCGCTGGGCGGTGCCGCGGAGGCGGTCGTCGGTGACCTTGCAGTACCACTGGTCGCTCAGGTAGGGCTCGATCGGGACGTGACTCCGGTACGAGTGCCCGACGGCGTGGCGGTGGGGCTTGACCGCTTCGAGCAGGCTCCCCTCGCCCATCGAGCGGGCCTTGAACTCATCGACCACCCTCTGGCGCGCGTCTTCGCGGCTCAAACCCACGAAGACCTCGGCGCCGGAGTTGTGGCCGTAGGTCTCGAAGTCCACCCAGCCGTGGTCGGCCGAGATGCTGCCGTCGGGCGCCATCACGTTGATGACGTGCTCCATCGCGGAGCAGCGTGACTTGATGTCGCCGGCGTGGCGTTGGCCGAGCTCCCAGTCGTTGGGGTCGTGGGCCGGGGTGACCTTGAGGAACCCGGTGGCCATCTGGGCTTTGGGGTCGTTCTCGTCGCCGCCGAGGGAGACGGGGAGGACGACGTAATCGTCCTCGATGATCGGGATGCGGCGGCCGACAAGGGGGAGCTCGCAGAGCATGCCGCGGAGGGACTCGGCGCGCGGGTCCTTCGGGTTGATCGCCACCGCGGTGTCGCCGAGGTAGGTCTCGGGGCGCGTCGTCGCGACGGTGACCCACGCGGGCTCGTCCTCGGGGTGCTGGTCGGCGCCGGGGTAGCCCTTGGCGGCGAGCTCGTCCCAGGTGACGGGGTCGTGGTCGCCGATGCCGCCGTAGTCGCCCATCGGGGGGTGGACCAATGGATAGCGGAGGTAGTAGAACGCGCCGTCGATCTCGCGGTTCTCGACTTCGTCGTCGGCGAGGGCGGTCTGCGTGACGGGGTCCCAGTTGACGAGGCGCTTGCCGCGGTAGATGAGCCCGTCTTTGAACAGGCGGAAGAAGGCTTCGCGGACGGCGCGGGCGCAGACGTCGTCCATGGTGAACCGCTGGCGGTCGTAATCGCAGCTGCAGCCCATCGCCTTGAACTGGTCGGTGATGCGTTCTTCGTACTCGTCCTTGAAGGCCTGGACGAGGGCGGTGAACTCCTCGCGTCCGTTGCCCCCCTCGGCTTCCTTCTTCTTGTAGTCCGCGAGCGCGGGTTTGCCCTCGGCTTTGAGGCGTTTGTCGACGACGGTCTGGGTGGCGATGCCGGCGTGGTCGGTGCCGGGCATCCAGAGGGTCTCGAAGCCCATCATCCGGTGCGCGCGGACGAGGACATCCTGCAGCGTGTTGTTGAGGGCGTGCCCGAGGTGGAGGGCGGCGGTGACGTTGGGCGGAGGGATGAGGATGCAGTAGGGGTCCGCCTGGCCCGAGGTGACGCGGGCGGGGTCCGCCTTGAAAGCGCCGGCGTCGAGCCAGCGCTGCCACATCGCGGGCTCGGTCTCGGCGGGCTGGTACGTCTTACCCAGCGGGGCGGGCTTGGCTTGGGTCTGGTCGGCGGCCTGGGTCACGGTCGCGGCTCCGATCGCTCAAACGGGGTCGTTTCAGACGCGATGGTAGGGCATCCGATACCGTTCCCCGATGGCACACACACGAACCGGAAAGGTCGGAGCGGGCGGGCTGGCGCTCGTCGTGGTCCTCATCGTTGGGCTGGGTGTCGCCGGGTGGGCGCTCTGGTCGGCGCTGGGCGGGCCCGCGCCGGCGACGGCGGAGGAACGCCCGGGCGACGGGAGCTCGGGCGGGCCCGATCTGGCGCCCCCGGACACCTTCGAGGTGATCGTCCGGGCGGCGCGCGAGCACGTGCGCGAGGGGAACCCGGCGGCGGCGGAGGCCGTCCTTGCTGAGGGCGTGGCGCAGTACCCCGACGATCAGCAGCTGCGGATCGAACTCGCGGAGCTGATGGTGAATGCCGGTCGGATGCGCGAGGCGTACGACCAGATGATCGCGGCGCTGGCGATCGGGCCCCGCACGGCGGACCTCGAGTTCCAGTCGGGCACGATCGCGGGATCGATCGGTGAGACCGAGCTGGCGGTCGAGCATTTCGTCGCGGCGCAGACGGCGAACCCCGCCGAGCCCAAGTACGCGCTGTATCTCGCGACCGCGCAGTCGGCGCTGGGCGAGACGGAGGCCGCCGAGGCGAACCTCGTGCGCGTCACGGTGCTCGACCCGGGCAACGCGGTGGCGTGGGGGCAGCTCGCCGAATTGGCGCTGCGGTCGAACAGGTCGGAGCTGGCGATGCAGCACGCGCGCCGGGCGCGCGACGCGGACCCGGGCGAGCCGGCGTGGCGCCTGATCGAGGCCCGCGCGATGAAGCGCGCCGGGCAGGCCGAGCAGGCGCTGGGCGTGCTGCTCGCGCTCGACCCCGATGTGTTGGTCCGGCCCGAGTACGCCAAGACCGCGGCGGAGTCGCTCGGGATGCTCGGGCGGACGGGCGAGGCGGCGGAGCTGTACGAGCGCGCCCACGCCGCGGACGATCAGAACCCGCAGGTCGCGTTCGACGCGGCGCTGTGGGCGGAGCGCGCGGGGAACACGGATCGGGCGCTCGAGCTGGCGCGATACGCCCAACGCCTGGGGCACGAGCACGCGGCGCGCGTCGTCGAGCGTTTGACCTCAGGCGGGTGACGCGGGTCCGTCCGGGTCGTCCAGTGAGTTCAAGTCCGCGGGGTCCGGGCCCTCCCATGGTTCGACGCGGGTGGCGGCTTCGTCCCAGGCGCTGAGTTGCGATGTGACGTGGCGTTTGCGCCTGGGCTTGCCCGCGCGGTGACGCCGGATCACGAACAGCACCCACAGGACGGTGACGGACGCGACACCCAGGACGACGAGCAGGAGCAGCATCGTCCACGCCCGCAGCAGCTGCGGGGCGGCGTCCTGGGTGGCGGTTGCGAGCAACAGGTCGCCCATCGGCGAATGGTACGGGGCGGACGATGGTCGGTTGCTCGACTACCATCCCCGCTCATGTAGGAGTCCACGATGCAGCTCGAAGCCCACCAGAACGTGATCGCCGATCTTGAGGCGCGGATCTTGACCATCCGCGACTCTCTTTGACTACGACACCAAGCTGACCAAGCTCGCCGGGCTTGAGGAGAAGATGGGCGCCGCGGACTTCTGGGATGACCCGGACGCGGCCCAGAAGACCGTCGCACAGATGAAAGCGGTCAAGGCCCAGGTTTCGGGTCTGCGCTCGGTGATCGAGGACTTCGAGAACGCCAAGCTCGCCTACGAGATGAGCCGCGAGGAGGGCGACACCGAGCTGCTCGCCGAAGCGGACGCGCAGCTCGCGGAGCTGCTGCGCCGGATGGACAAGGTCGAGCTTCAGTCGCTGCTCAGCGGCAAGCACGACCACCGCGACTGCTTCCTCACGATCAGCGCCGGCGACGGCGGCACCGAAGCGAACGACTGGTGCGAGATGCTCTTGCGCATGTACCTCTACTTCTGCGAGCAGCAGAAGTGGAAGGTCGAGGAGGTCGAGAAGTCGCACGGTTCCGAGGTCGGGCTTGATTCGGTGACGCTGCACGTCAAGGGGCCGTACGCGTTCGGGAACCTCGCGTGCGAGCGGGGCACGCACCGGCTGGCGCGGGTCTCGCCGTTCAACGCGCAGGGCAAGCGCCAGACGAGCTTCGCGACGGTTGACGTCACGCCGGAGTTCGAAGAAGAAGCGCTTGAGATCCCGGACCGGGATCTGGACATCGTCGTCTTCGCGCGTTCGAGCGGGCCCGGCGGGCAGAACGTGAACAAGGTCGCGACGGCCGTCCGCATCACGCACAAGCCCACGGGCATCCAGGTCGTGTCGAGCACGCACAAGGAAATGCCGCAGAACCGCAAGCAGGCGCTGGCCATCTTGCAGGCGAAGCTCGAGCAGATGGCCGAGGAAGAGCGCGAGCGCGAGATTCTCGAAGCCTCGGGCGGCAAGATCGAGCAGCGCGGGTGGGGCACGCAGATCCGCTCGTACGTCTTCTACGACAACCGCGTGAAAGACCACCGCACGAACCACGAGGTGATGAACCCGGATCTCGTGATGCACGGCGACATCGGCGGGTTCATCGACGCCGAGCTCAAGCGGAGGCGGTCGAAGAAGGGGTGAGCGCGATCAGCGCTCGTCGCGGAACGTCCGCAGCGGGCGCGGGCCGGGGCAGCACCCGATCGGGTTGCCTTCGTCGCAATCGCGCGCGTCGCCCTTGGGCGCCGATTCATCGCGCGGCATCGTGACGAGGGCACCCGCCGCGATCGCGCCGAAGCTCAGCAGCGGCACGATCGGCGGGATCGTGATGCCCGCGTAGTTGGGCACCACGACGAAGCAGAGCACGCCGATGATCAGGCACGCGATGAACGCCAGCAGCAGGCGGCGGGCGACCCGCGCGCCGAGCTTGTCCTCTTCCTCGCGCCGGCGCGCCTCGGCCCGGGCCTGCTCAAGCAGGTCCGTCGGGTTGCGGGGCGTCTCGGGCCCGATGCGGAGTTGGGTGTCGGTGCGTGTCATGGCTGCCGCTCTCATTGTGACATGGAGAACGGGGATTTCGAGCCCCGTGTTCCGGATCGCCCCTGGCGCGGCGTGAGGGCGGTTCTTCGCGGAATCGGGTGGGGTCAGCGAACGCCGGAGACGAAGTCAACGAGCTCGCGGGTCTGCCGCTGCTTCTCGCGGACGATGAGCACAACGCCCGCGACGAAGAGCCCGACGGGGAGGACGGCGAAGACCGCGGTGACCGCGGCCGCCGTGGACATCCACGCGATCTGCTCGCGCCGCACGGACACGGGGAAGTGCGCGGCGTCGCCCTCAAGGGCGATCGGGACCGGGCCGTCCTCGTGGAGCTCGATCAACGCGAGCCGGTCGTACCGGACGCTGTTGTATTCGATGTAGCTCCCGGGCTTTGCGGGCGTGATGGTGGCGGCGTCCGGGTCGAGCGATCGGACGGTGAGCGTGCCGGCGTCGTCCGGGCGCGCGTCGGCCGGGCGGATGAGCTGGTACGAGCCGGCGTCGGCGTCGATCTCGTGCTCGCCGGGCGAGGCGGCGTTCAGGAATTCTTCGGACAGCCCGCCGTAGAGAAAACCCACGCCGACGCCCGCGGCGAAGATCGCCAGCGCAATCGCCGCGACGATCATGAGCGTGCCGAGGATCATCGGCGTCGCGCGGCGCTTGGTCGGGTCCGGGTCGGGGGCCATCACACGAGCAGCGTCGCCGGGTTCTCGAGCAGCTGCTTGACGGAGTTGAGGTATTGGGCCGCCATGGCACCGTCCACGATGCGATGGTCGGAGCTGATGGTCATCGCCATCTCATGCCCGATGACGAGCTCGGGCTCGCCCTCGTCGTTCCGCTCGATGAAGGGCTTCTGGATCGCGCGTCCCACGGCGAGGATGCAGGCGTTGGGCGGGTTCACGATCGCCGTGAAGTGGTCCACGCCGAACATGCCGAGGTTCGAGATGGTGAACGTCGAGTCGGACATCTCCTCGATCGTGAGGCCCTTCTCGCGTGCCTTCTTGGCGAGGCGCTTGGTCTCGGCGGAGATCTGCCGCAGCCCGATGCGGTCGGCGTCGCGCAGGGTGGCGACGACGAGCCCGCCGCCGCGCTCCTCGGGGAGGGCGACGGCGACGCCGATGTTCACGCGCCCGTGCAGCTGGATCTTGGGGCCCTGCTCGACCCAGGAGCTGTTCACGAACGGGTGCTCGTGCATCGCGATTCCGCAGGCGCGGACGAGGAAGTCGTTCACGCTGAGCTTGACGCCCTGGGGCTCGAGCTGGGCGTTGAGCTGCTCGCGGAGCTCCATGAGGGCGTCCAGGCGGGCGCTGACGGTGACCTGGTAGTGGGGGATGGTCGTCTTGGACTCGACGAGCCGCTTGGCGATCGTCGCCCGCATGTTCGAGAGCTCGACGGTGCGGTCCTCGAGCCCGCCGTCCGAGACGAACGCGGGCGGGGCGCTGACCGAACCGGCGACGAGCGGGCCCGACGGGGCGCTCGGCGCGGTGGCGCCCGAGCCCGCGGCGGACTCGACATCGCGCTTCACGATCCGACCCGAGGGGCCCGTGCCCGAGAGCGACCCGAGGTCCACGCCCTTCTCGGCGGCGAGCTTGCGGGCCAGCGGGCTCGCGAAGATGCGGCCGCCACCGGACGACGACGCGCCGTTGCTTGACGATCCGTTGCTCGCGGGCGCGGGGGCGCTCGCGGGCGCTTCGGACGCGGTCGCCGTGGCGGTGGAGCTCGATTCAGAATCCGAATCGGAGCCGGACTCCTTCTTGGACTTCTCCGCCGGCTTGGAGGTGCCGGCGCCCTTCGCGGCGTCTTCGGCGGACTCGCCCTCCTCGGCGAGGATCGCGATCACCGTGCCCACGGCGACTTGCTCGCCCTCGGCGACGGGGAGCTTGGCGACGGTGCCGTCGTCGAATGACTGGAGCTCCATGGTCGCCTTGTCCGTCTCGATGTCCGCCAGGACGTCGCCGGAGGAGACCGAGTCGCCCTCGCTGACGTTCCACTTCACGACCGTGCCTTGCTCCATCGTGTCGGAGAGACGGGGCATCGTGATCTCGATCGGCATGGATGGCGCTCCGGGTCGGTGGGGGCGTGCCCCAAGGGCTCGGGGTCGGACGGGCAGGATGCGAAAGCGATTGTACGGCACTCGAGGGGCGACTTCCCGCCCGCTCAGGCGGTCAGCGCCAGCTTGCCCCCGAGCCCCACGAACACCGCCCCGATGACCCGCCGGAGCCAGACCCCCAGCCCCGTCCGCACCGCCAGCGCCCGGCGGGCCCGACCGGCGATCAGGGAGAGCACCGTCAGCACCGTGCTCGCCTGCACCGCAAACCAGAGCCCCAGCAGCACCAGCTGCAGCGTCGGCGACCCCCGGTCCGCGTCCACGAACTGCGGCAGGAACGCCAGGAAGAAGACCACCACCTTCGGGTTCAGCGTGTGGATCAGGAACGCCTCGACCGCGATGCGGCGGAACGAACGCTCACGGCGGGCGGCGGCGTCGGGCGTGCTCGCCGAGGAGCTCGCGAGGATCATCCGGATGCCGACAGAGGCCAGGTACGCCGCGCCGACCCAGCGGAGCGTCGTGAACGCAACCGCGGACTGGGCGAGCAGCGCGCCGAGCCCGATCGCGATGAGCGTCGTTTGCACGAGCGTGCCCGCGAAGTTGCCGAGCGCCGCGGCGATGCCCGCCCGAGCGCCCTGGGAAGACGCCCGCGTCAGCGTGTACAAGAGATCGGGCCCGGGCGTCAGATTGAGCATCAGCGACGCGCCCGCGAACACCAGCAGCGTCGTCAGCTCGATCGGCAACGGCTCGCCCTCCGCGGGCTCACCCGGCCCGCGACAACGGTACGGCGTTCGACAACGCCGCGTCGTCGGCGTAGCGCTCGAGCACGAGCGCGCCGAGTTCGGGTGTGTACAGCGCCGCGGCGGGCGGGACGATGCCCCGCGCGCGCAATTCGCCCGACGGGACGTCCGTCAGCATCTCGCCCGTCCAGGAGCTCTCGGTGCGCGGCGGTTCGTACGCCGGCGGCGAAGCGCTGAGCCGATGCGCCGCGTCGAGCTCCCGCAGCAACCCGGCCAGCCCGGTGAGGTCCACGAGTCGGTCGAACGCGAGCCCGGCGAAGATGTGCGCGATCGGCTGCCAGTGCTGGTCCAGTTGCTGGTCGCGCGCGCCGGCGAGGTGATGCACGAACTCTCGGAACGTCACGCCGACGTCGGGGTCGTGCCCGGGCCCGCGGATGGCGTCGAACAGCGGCGCGTTGAGCTCGAACCGGCGCATCCGCACGATCCGGTCGGCGAACCCGCTGGCGATCCGGCTGAGCGGGTCGCGGACGACGCCCAGCACCGGGCCGCGCTCGAGCCGGGCGCGGCGCTCGGCGGGCTCGAACCGCGACAGCCGCGTCGCGTCGTGCGCCCGCTGCTGGGCCTGGTGGTTGCTCAGCGGCGTGTCGTCGATGCCGGACGCACGGAGCATGAACCGCACGACCGTCCGGCATCCGCACTTGGGTGGCGCGGCGATCACGAACGGGTGATCGTCCAAGGCGTGCAGATGATTGCTCCGCCATCCGTTCGCGACGATCTCAGCGGGTGTCGTCATGCCGAGTATGTCGGCACGCGGGGACGGCGCGGTCCAGCGTCAGGCGTTCACGACGCCCCGCACGGCCTCGGCGATCCGGTCCGGGTTGGGCAGGTAGTCGTACTCCAGCCCCTTGGCGTAGGGCGTGGGCACGTCCTTCGTGTTCACGCGGACGGGCTGATGGTCCAGATGATCGAACGCGTGCTCGATGATCTGGCTGATCGCCTCGGACGCGACGCCGCCGAACGGCCAGGACTGATCGACGATCACGATCCGGTTCGTCTTCTTGAGCGAATCGACGACCGAGTCGATGTCCAGCGGGCGGATCGAACGCATGTCGAGCACGTCGCACTCGATGCCGTCCTCGGCGAGCTTCTCGGCAGCGTCCAGGCAGAAGTTCACCGGGCGCCCCCAGCTGATGAGCGTGCACGCGTCGCCCTCGCGGCAGTGGCGGGCGCGGCCGAACGGGATGTAGTACTGCTCCTCGGGCACGTGGGCCTTGTCGCCCAGCATGCGCTCGGACTCGAGGAAGAAGACTGGGTCGGGGTCGCGGATCGCGGTGGCGAGCAGGCCCTTGGCGTCGTAGGGGTTGGACGGGATGACCATCTTCAGGCCCGGCACGTTGGCGTACATGCCCTCGACGCACCACGAGTGGGTGGAGCCGAGCTGCCCGCCGGCGCCGTCGTTGCCGCGGAAGACGATCGGGCATCCCCATTGCCCGCCGGACATGTAGAGCATCTTGGGCGCGTTGTTGAGGATCGGGTCCGCCGCGACGAGCGAGAACGACCAGCTCATGAACTCGACGATCGGGCGCAGGCCCGCCATCGCGGCCCCGATGCACATGCCGGCGAACCCGTTCTCCGAGATCGGCGAGTCGATGATCCGCTTGGGCCCGAACTCGTCGAGCATGCCCTGCGACACCTTGTACGCGCCGTTGTACTCGGCGACCTCTTCGCCGATGAGGAAGACGCGCTCGTCGCTGCGCATCTCGTGGCTCATCGCCTCGCGGAGGGCCTCGCGGTACTGGATCACGCGGTCGCCGTCGCGGGAGGGGAGATCAGACTCCGAGACGAACTCGGGCAGTTCCCATTCGCCGACGGCGGGGTGGATCTTCGACTCGATCATGGGGAGGGTGGTCATGTCAGTTCTCGTCAGATGGCGGCATAGCGAGCTTGCGTACGAGCCAACGCACGCCGAGGAAGAGGCCCCATGCGACTCCCACGATCAGGAGCGCGACATAGTGGATTGCATTCGATGACGGAAAGTTGATCACAAGCGTCCCAACACCCGCGGTTGTCGCGATGGCGGCGGTCGTTGCTGCGATGATCGTTGGAAAGTCCCATTGGATTCTGTCTAGGTCGTACTTGGTTGGCTCTCGTGGGGGTGGCGGTCCCTTGATCTTCCTGTACACCCAGAAACCTGCGAGCACGACGAGGGTGCTTCCGATGACGATCGCCGGGACCCCGATGATCACCTTCCAGTTCATGTGATCACATCAACGGGTTCTTGGCCCCGTGGTGGTAGTCCTCGGTCGGGCTCAGGTTCGGCTGCGGGTTCGCGTAGACGTCCGTCGCCAGCTCGTCGGCGGGCACCGGGTCGGTCGCGTTCTCGGCGAACTCGACGGCCTCGAGCACCTGGTCCTTGATCTCCTTCTGCATGTCCTTCCACGCGTCCTCGTCGAGGCAGCCGCGTTCGTTCATGCAGTAGTCCACCAGGGCGGCGATCGAGTCCTTGCCCTTCCACTCGTCCACCTCGTCCTTGGTGCGGTACTTCTGCGGGTCGGACATCGAGTGCCCCTGGTACCGGTAGGTCTTGAGGTCCACGAAGGCGGGGCGCTGCAGGTCGCGGCACTCGTCGACAAGGGGCTTGAAGTCGTCGTAGACGTCGAGGATGTTGAACCCGTCGATCTCGACGGACTTGATGCCGAACGACTCGCCGCGCATGGTGAGCTTGTCGGAGTTCGCGCTGTGGCGGCTGATGGCGGTGCCCATCGAGTACCCGTTGTTCTCGATGATGTAGATGACGGGGATCGAGTACAGGCTGGCCAGGTTCATGGCTTCGCTGAAGGCGCCCTGATCGACGGCGCCGTCGCCGAGGTAGCACAGCGCGACGCGCTTGGGGCCCTTCTCGAGGACCTCCCACCGGTAGCGCATCGCGAAGGCGAGCCCGGTGCCCAGGGGGGTTTGCGCGCCGACGATCCCGTGCCCGCCGAAGAGATGGTTCGGGCGGTCGAACATATGCATGGACCCGCCCTTGCCCTTGGCGCAGCCTTCGAGCTTGCCGAACATCTCGGCCATGCAGGCCTTGGGGTCCATGCCCCGCGCCAGCGCGTGCCCGTGGTCGCGGTAGGCGAGGACGACGGGGTCCTCATGCTCGACGGACGCGATCGTGCCGACGGCGCAGGCTTCCTGGCCCGTGTAGATGTGGCAGAAGCCGCCGATCTTGGCCTGCTGGTAGGCCTGCATCGTGCGCGACTCGAACTCGCGGATGAGCTGCATCTGGCGCAGCCATTCGAGGATGGTCTCGTCCGAGAGCTTGGCGGACAACGAATCCGGTTTCCGCTTGCGGGCGGTGCGATCCTCAGCGGCGGATGCCTGGGCCATGGCGTGGTCCTCGTATCAGGAGAGCGGGGCGGGCGCGGGAGCAAGCCCGCCTGCGGGCAAGTGTAGGGAACCCGCCCGCCCACCGACAAACACGCCGCGAACATCCCGAACACCTCCCCGCCCGGGCGCGTGAACAACGCCCGGTCCGAGGACCGGGCGTCGTGGGGTGTCAGCCGGGGCGGGTCAGATCACTGCTCGATCGTGACCGCCTGGAGCGCCGGGTCGGCGTTCTGGCTCTGCAGGAGGACCAGGGCGGTCTGGACCTGCAGGTCGATGCCGTCGGTGAGCAGGGTGTCCGGGTCGGGGCGCTCGGCGTCCGCGATCACGTCGCCGTTCTCGTCGAGCGGGAGCACATCGGAGTTGCGGCGCAGCAGCAGGGCGTCCACCTGCTGCTCGGGCAGCATCTCGACCTCGAGATCCGGATCTATGCCCCATTCCGTCGCGCCCGGGACGCGGTGGATGAGGCGCGGCGAGTCGATGCGGTAGTACTGGGTCGTCAGCTTCATCGCCGCGGCCCCGCCGGAGAGCGAGAAGACGTTCTGGACCGAGCCCTTGCCGAAGGAGCGCTGCCCGACGACGAGCGCCTGAACGCGGCCCTTCTGGGCGGCGGCCTGCACCGCGCCCGAGACGATCTCCGACGCCGACGCCGAGCCCTCGTTCACGAGCACGACGACCGGCAGGTCCGCCAGCGAGCGCGCCCGCGACGGACGCGTCGAGTAGAGGGGCTCGCCCGTCGGGATGCCCGAGCCGGTCTCCGTCCGCACGATGAGCCCCTCGGGCACGAACCGCGAGGAGATCTCGACCGCCTGGTCGAGCAGCCCGCCCGGGTTGTACCGCAGGTCGAGGATCAACGAGCTCAGGCCCTGCTGCTTCATCGCGGCGATCGCGCGGTCGAAGTCCCGCGTGGTGTCCTCGGTGAAGCCGGTGAGGCGGACGTACCCGACGCCGCCCTGCGGGTCGATGAACCAGTCCCAGTCGTGGTCGCCGGGCCCGGTCTTCCGCCAGCCCTTGACGCTGGGCAGGTCGATCCGCTTGCGGACGAGCGTGAACTCGATTTCCTCGGTCTCGTCGCCCTCGGCGCCCTCGACCTCGCGCTCGACGGTCAGCGTGACCCTGGTGTCCGGCGGGCCGGTGATGACCTCGACCGCCTGGTCGAGCCCGAGCCCGACGGCGCTGAGCCCGTCCACCTTCTTGATCACGTCGCCCGTGCGGATGCCCGCCCGCTGCGCGGGCGTGCCCTCGAGCGGCGTGACGACCTCGATGTTCAGGAGTTCGTCCAGCGCGATCTGGATGCCCACGCCGATGAACTCGCCCTGGGTCGAGCGGCGGAACCGCGCGAGCTCGTCGGGCCAGATCACCGCCGTGTAATCGTCCAGCACGCCCATCGACCCGTTGCCGAACTCGTGCAGGATCGCCTCTTCCGAGATCCGGATGGTGTCCTGGTTCGCCTGCAGCGTGCGCTCGAGCACGCGGCGCATCTCGCGGAGATCGACGTTGTCGCCCATGTCGGCCAGCGATCGGCGGAGCCCGCGCAGCGTGTCCTGGAAGCGGGCGCGGTTGCCCGCGTCGGCGAGCCCGGGGAAGATCGGGTGCAGGTCGGCGGTGCCCGCCATGGTCTCGAGCGCCTTGAGCCCGCCGTCGAGCAGCGTGCCCATGGTGATCCCGTTGGGGTTCTCGTCGTTCTTGACCGAGACGTGCGCGCCGGCCGCGCGCAGCAGCGCGCGGTAGATCATCTGGGGCTTGATGCCCTGGAGCTTCTCGCGGTAGTCGTCGCCGTACGGGTTGTACGGGGGCAGCGGCTCTTCGTCCTCGGCGATGCGACGCGCGTTGCGGAGCTCCCACAGGCGCTCGGGCGCGTACATCCGGATCATGTTCAGACGCGTGCTCATCCGCGCGATGGCTTCGTCGTACTTCGATTCCTTGTCGAGCAGTGTGTCCAGGCGGTAGTACAACTCGTTGGCGATCAGCCAGTCGCCGCGGCTCTCGGCGCCCCGGGCGGCCTGCTCGGCACGCTCGATCAGCTCGGCGACCCGCGCGTCGGCGAACAGCTTGTCGTCGTCGCGCATCAGCAGCTGCATCTCGACCGCCGACGTCAGCGCGTGGCTGATGTCGATCGGGTCGTTCTCCACCCGCGCCTCGTCGAGGTACCCCTCGAACTCCGTGTTGACCTCGGCGAGCCGCTCGGCCCGCTGCTGCTCACGCTTCTCGAAGTTGGCCTCGAGCAGATCGACCGACGTGCGGAACGACTCGTTGACTTCCGCCTCGCGCTCGGCGACGGTCTGCGACAGGGCGGCGGTGAACTCGGTCTCTTGCCCCTTGCGGGCGGCGGACCAGACGTTGTTCGACACCGGCTCGGAGACGGCGGCGACGCTCTGCGGTTCGCCGCCCATCGCGGTCGGCGATCCGGCGATCAAGAGCAACCCCAGCCCGAGCGAGGCGATCCCCGCGGGCGTCATGCGGTGCTTCAGATTCGTCATGGTGGCTCCTGTCTTTGCGTCCATGCCGGCTTCACGCGCTGCCGGTGGGCGTTCTCGCCCGCGTCTCCCTACGCCCCCGGATCGGCACCCCCGATCCGTGGGATCAGCCTACCGCGCCCCCGCGAGCTCCAAGCCCACTATCGGGCCGGCGCAGACGCTCGGGTGACGATCCACCGGCACATCCGGCACGCCACACCCTCGTATACGCCCGAACAGGAACGCGGTTGACCGCCCGACTGTTCGATCCAAGCCGCAGAACCCGTTGCATCAACCCCTCGGGCCCGCTCGGCGGCTCAGAACCACCCCTCCGAGGGACATCACAACACAAATCACCACGATCGTGCCCAGGAGCGCCGGCTCGAACGACTCTGGCGAGCCCGAGGTCGCCCAGACCGCCCCGAGCCCGCACGCCGGCCCGATCGTGTACCCCGCCCCGACGAGCGCCTCGTGGGCGCCCCCGGCGTCCACGTGGGCGTCGTGCGCCTCCATGCCGTAGTACAACGACCCGACGTAGATGATGCTCATCCCCGCGCCGACCGCGGCGAGCCCGGCGACGAACACCCACACGCCGGCCCCCGGGCCCAGCGGCGGCGCGAGGACCGTCGCGCCGAACCCGGCGATCAGGATCCCCCACCCGATCGCCGGCATCGCCCGCGACCCGTGCCACCCATGCCACCCGCCGAGCAGCGCGAACACGCCCACCCGCGCGATCATCCACGTGCTGACGACGGGTGTGCGCCAATCGACCGCGATCTCGAGATCCTCCGCCGCCCGCGGGAAGAACGGGTTCAGCGTCGCGAGCACGAGGTAGGACACGGGCATCAGCGTGCGGAACAGGACCAGCAGCTTGCGCGCCCGAACGGGGTCGATCTCGTGGGGTGTGTCGAGCTCCTGGAGGTGCCGCCCGGGCTCGGGTGGGAAGGCGAGCAGGGCCGCGATCGACGCGAGGTGCGCGACGCCCAAGCCCGCGAGCACCCACAGGGGCTTGGTCGCGACGAGGGGGCCCATCGCCCAGAAAACGATGACGAGCGCCGACGCCCAGACGATGTTGAAGGACCCGATCGCGTGGCGGAGGGAGCGCCCGCGTCGCCCGCCGCAGAGGTAGGCCTCGACGCCCGGCCAGAGGAGCCCGGTCGCCGGGCTGAACACGCCGACGGTGACCCAGATCGTCCACGCGCGCGGTGTTCCCGTGATCCACGCGACGGCGCTGGGGAGGAAGCAGGAGACACCGATCGCGGCGAGGGCAAGCATCAAGATCGAGCGCGACGAGATCGGTCGGTTCCGACGTCCCGCGGCCCGGGTGATGGGCCCGGCGGCGAGGGCGGCGGCGATGTAGATCAGCCCCATGAACAGCGCGAGGGCGTAATTGAGCGTCCGGTCCCACGCGAAGGCGGACTCGGTGAGGAAGAAGACGCCGTTCGTGACGCCTCCCGTGCCGAGGCTGCCCAGGAAGGTGATGGTCAGGACGCCCGCGAGGGGGGTCTGGATTGGTGCGGGGCGTTGCGTTGCCATCGAATGGGGGCGATCGTAGACTCCGCCGTCGGCATGGCCGATGTGAGCACCCGTAGCTCAACTGGATAGAGCGCTGGCCTCCGAAGCCAGAGGTTCCGCGTTCGAATCGCGGCGGGTGTATTGCTCCGGTGTGGGCTCCCTGATCCGGGGAGGCTTGTTTCTGGCCTGCCCGCTCGGCGCGAACCGACGAACCCCGGGACCGGTACGACCCCTGGCCGATGCGGCCCAGGACGGAGGATCATGATGAAGGTATCCATCGCTCGTCGCGGCGTGTTCGCGGGGGTCCTGCTCGCCACGGTGCTCGCCGGCGCCTCGGCGGTCGGGTTGACCCGCGCGTCGCAGCCGGCAGCGGCCGAGGCCAACCCGCCCGCCGAGCAGATCTTCGAGCGCTACATCGAGGCGATCGGAGGCGAGCGGGCGGTCCGGTCGATCCGCAACCGACGGATCGAGGGGACGTTCGAGGGCGCGCCCTTCGGAGGCACGGCGCGGTTGAAGGTCTGGGCCGACGCGCCCGACAAGATCCACATCCAGATCCGCGAGCCGCTGGGCATGAAGCTCGACATTTACTACACCGGTGAGTACGGGTGGGAGTCGATCGACGGCGGGGAGCCGCGCCCGATTTACGGCCCGCGGCTTGTTGAGCTCGCCGAGTCCGCGCAGTTCTACGGCGAAGCGGGATACAAGGACCGGTACACCGAGTACGAGACGGTCGGATCGGGCGAGTACAAGGGCGACCCGGTGTGGGCGGTCCGCGCGGTCTCGGAGGCGGGGCGGGCGCGGCGTCTGTTCTTCGACCAGGCGACCGGGCTGTTCGTCGCCGAGCAGTCGTCGGTGGCGCGGCTCGGGGAGTCGGGCAGCCTCGAGGCACGGCTGGTCGAGGTCGGGCACGCCAACTACACGGAGATCGGGGGCGTGCTCTACCCGACGCGGCAGACGCAGCACATCGAGGGCGACGAGAAGCCGATCATCCTTGATTACGCGACGGTGCTTGTGAACGTGGATGACGAGCACGAGTACTTCCCGCCGGCCGAGTTCCGGGCGAAGATCGAGGCGCGGGTTGATGAGATCCGCCGGCAGGCCGAGCAGGCCCGCCAGCAGCGTCAGAACTCGGGCGGGTGAGCCGCCCGAGCGTCACGTCGGGCAGTTGACGCCGAACTTCCTGCATATCGGGTGATCGTGCGCGCAATTCGGGCGCGCGGTGCAGGCGCGGCGGCCGTGGAAGATGATCTGGTGGCTCAGGTCGCACCACCGGTCGCGCGGGAAGAGCGCCATGAGCCGCGCCTCGACCTTGGGCGGGGGTGTCTTGGCGTCCTCGGTGAGCCCGAAGCGCCAGGAGAGGCGTTGGATGTGGGTGTCCACAACGAACCCGACGTTGACGCCGAACGCGTTGCCCAGGACGACGTTCGCGGTCTTGCGCGCGACGCCGCGGAGGGTGAGGAGCTCTTCCATGGTGCCCGGGATCTCGCCGTCGAAGTCGTTGACGACGGAACTCATCGCGGCGTGGACGGACTTTGCTTTGTTTCGGAAGAGCCCGATCGTCTTGATGTAGGGCTCGATCTTGGCGGGCGTGGCTTGGGCGTAGTGCGCGGGCGTGGGGAACTTCTCGAACAGCGCGGGGGTCGCCTTGTTCACGCCCACGTCCGTGGCTTGGGCGCTGAGGATTGTTGCGACGAGCAGCTCGTGCGGCGATGTGAAATCGAGCTCGCAGTGCGCGTCGGGGTAGTGATGGGCGAGGGCGTCGGCGAGGCGTTTGGCGCGGCGCTTGTCCTTCGGGTCGGCGCGTTCGATGCGCATCGGGATGTCTGTCAGGCCGCGCGGGTTGTCCGCGCCGGGGTGGGGGCGCTTGGCCATCAGCCCGCCTCCCGCTCGCGTCCTTGGGCTGACCACGCGCCGGAGACGAACGCGACGAGCAGGAGCGCCGCGGTGCCCGAGAGGGTGCGGCTGGCGGTGGGGTGGTCGGCGCTGAAGCGGGCGCGGGCGGCTTCGGCTTGCTCGGTCTCGCCGTGCTCGGCCAGCGTCCAGTAGGACTTGAGGTTGTCGTCCATCCGCGGGGCGAGGACCATGACGTGGTAGCTCGCGACGAGCACCGCTCCGCCGACGGCGGTGATTCGGATCGCCGAGCTCCAGCGGCGCGTCGGGAGCTTCAGGAACCCGACCAACGCGATCGTCGTCGCGAGCACGATGAGCCCGCAGACGAACTGGACGATGTCCGCGATCAGGAAGACGCGGGCGCCGACGTGCCCGCCGGCGAGCACGGCGTGGTCGCCCTCGAATGCGGGGTAGGCGCCGAGCGTCGGGTCCAGGTCGCGCATGAGGGGGAAGACCACCGCCGCGACGACGGCGGACATCGCGACCGCGCCGAACCAGACGGCGATCGCGAGCAGGTGCGTCGTCTCGGCGGTGCGTCGCAGTGCGCCGACGGGGTTTGCGGGGCAATCGGAGAGGCTCACGGGCGATGGTACGCGCGGCGCGAGCGGGCGCGCAACAATGGGGGGTGGACGCGCTGGGCATGGGCATTTCGACGCACGTTTCGCTCGCGGGCGTCGAGCGGTCGCCGGAAGGCTCCGCGGGCACGCGGGCGCTGATCGAATGGGCGGCGCAGTCTGGCCTGCGCGGCGTGCGCCTGGACGCGACCAAGCCCGACGTTCGCCCGAGGGCGCTCGATCGATCGGCGCGGCGGGACCTCGCGGCGTCGATCCGGCGATCGGGGCTCGCGTTCGGTGGGGTCGATCTGCTGATCCCCGCGGAGCATTTCACGGATCCGGTCCACGCCCAGCGGGCGGCGGATGCGACGGCGCGGGCGTGCGAGCTGGCGGCGGACCTCGCCGGGCTGACGGGCGACGCGGACGCGCGCACCGTCGCCGTCGTTCTGCCGGCCGAAGCGCCGGACCGGATGGTCGCCGACCTGAACGACGCGGCGGCGGACGTGGGCGTGACGCTCGCGGACTGCGCTCACCCGGCGCGTGACGACGCGTCGCGCGCGCACGTGCTCGCGGGGATCGACCCGCCCAGCGTGATCGTGGGCGGCGAGAGCCCGGCGAAGCTTGCGGCGCGGCTGGGCGCACAGCTCGCGCATGCGCGCCTCGCGGATGTCTCCGGGATCGGGCGTTGCGCGGTGGGATCGGCGGGGGGCAAGCTCGACGTGACGGCGTACGCCGCGGCGCTCGCGGTGGCGGGCGTGCATGCCGTGACGATCGATCTCCGTGGCTTGCGTGATGTCGACGCGGGGCTGCACGCGGCGCAGGAAGCCTGGGCTCAGGCGCTGACGCTTCCGGGCATGTGATCGAGTGCGGCGGCGTCGAACGGCCGAACCGGCTGATCGGAGCGCAGGTAGAGCGGGTGCTTCGGGTGCCCGGGCTTGGTGACGTCCCAGCAGAGGGGTTCGCAGAGATCGGAGAGGACGCGCGCGACGCGGGCGCCGCGCCCGAGCAGGTCGCCGTGGTTGCCCCACCCGACGACAACGCGGTCGGCGCGGGCGGCGGACCGGCGGATCGCCGCGTCGTTGCGCGGGCCGATGGGGTCATCCGATTCGTACAGCCCGGCGGGATCGGTCGAGCGGAGCGCGAAAATGTTGACGACCGTCATCGACCCGAAGCCCCAGCGCTGGGCGAAGCCGAGGCATCGCGTGAGCGTCGGGTCGAGCACGCGCGCGTCGGCGGTGGAGGGGTTGAGCAGGCAGAAACAGACCTCGCCGCCGGTGTCGGACCAGCGGCGTCCCAGCGTGTAGCGGTAGCGTTCGGTGCGGTCGAACCCGGCCCAGCCCTTCATGCGGGGCAGGCTAGCCGAACTCGCGCGGGCGCGTCACTCGGCGAGCACGTCGTCGGGGATGTCGGCGTTCGAATAGACCTTCTGCACGTCGTCGTTGTCTTCGAGGGCGTCGAGGAGGTTCATCACTTTGCGCGCGTCATCGGCTTGGACGGCGACGGTGTTGTCCGGCAGTTTGACGATGCCGGCCTCGGCGATCTCGATGCCAGCGCCCTCGATCGCGTCCTTGACGGCGAGGAACTCGGTGGGTTCGGTGATGATTGTGTACGCGCCGTCGTCGCCCTCGGGCGTCTGGACGTCTTCGGCGCCCGCCTCGATCGCGAGCTCCATGACTTTGTCCTCGTCCACGCCCTCGGCGGCGACGATGATCTGCCCCTTGGTCTGGAACATGTACGAGACCGAGCCCGAGGTGCCGAGCGACCCGCCGCCCTTCTTGAAGATGCTGCGGACGTCGCCGACGGTGCGGGTGTTGTTGTCGGTGAGGCAGTCCACGATGATGGCGGTGCCGGCGGGCCCGTAGCCCTCGTAGGTGATTTCCTGGAAGTCGTCGCCCTGCCCGGCGCCGGCGCCCTTCTCGATGGCGCGCTTGATGGTGTCCTTGGGCATGTTGGCGTACTTCGCCTCGTCGATCGCGTAGCGGAGGGCGAGGTTGGTATCGGGGTCGGGCCCGCCCTGGCGCGCGGCGGCCATGAGGGCTTTGGAGCACTTGGACCACATCGCGCCCTTTTTCTTGTCCTGGCGCTCCTTGCGGTGGCGGATGTTCGCCCACTTGCTGTGACCGGCCATGCGATTGCTCCGGGTGCGTTATCGCCGGGACGAGCCGGCTCTGGGTTTTTTCTTGCGGGACTTGGGCGCGTCGAGCGCCGCTTCGATGACGAGGTAGGCGGGCAGCGCCTCGCCCGCACGCAGCCCGCGCTCGAACCGACCGGCGATCTCGTCGTGGTCCATCCCGGGCTCGGCGATCTCGGCGTCGATCGCGATCGCCGCGATGCGCTCATCGACCGGGAACGCGTGCACGCCCAGCGACAACGCCGCGACGCGGGCGGCGACGAAGGGGGGGACGCCCTCCAGGTCTGCGAGATACTGCCGCGCGTCGCGCTTGGGCAGCTCGCGCAAGCGCGCCAGGGTCATGCCGTTCTCCTGGACGTACACCTGGTTCAGCGCGGCACGCATCCGGGCGCAGCGCTCGGCAGACCGCGGATACCGAGCGCCGAGCACGGGCTCGATCTCCTCGGCGTACGAGATCCGGAGCTCGTTGTAATCGACGACCGCTTCCTGGAGCGACGCGATGGCGCGGGCGGCTTTCGAGTGGCTCGACTCCCACAGCAGGAACGAGTAGATCAGCTCGTGCAACGGGCCGTCGCACCCGTCGGGGCAGAGGTCGGCGGATGGATCGGCCGGCTCGGCGCCGTGCTCGGCGGCGAGCTCGACGATCAGTTCCTTGATGGTGTCGGCGTGGTCCGGGCTCACGCGTTGGTCTCCGCGTCCTGGGGGGCGTCCGGTTGTTCGCTCGCGGCCCGACGGGCCTCGCGCTCGGCGCGGTCCTTGGCGAGCAGCGCCATCACCTGGGCTTGTTCTTTGAGGCCCTCGTCGATCTGGAACTCGAGCTGGGGCATGAGGCGCAGGGCGACCTTGTCGGCGACGTCGCGCCGGATTTTGCCCGTCGCGGCCCTCAGCCCGTGCATGGTCAGTGATTCGTGCTCGGCGGGCATGACGGTTACCTTGACCTTGGCGCGCTCCAGGTCGGGCGTGCACTCCACCGCCGTGACGGTGATGAGCCCACGCACCCGCGGGTCCGCGAGCCCGCGGGCGAGTCGCTCCTGGATCGCCCGGAGCAGCGTCGCGTTGATCTTGTCGGTCCGGCGGGTCACCGCGTGGGCCTCCGGACGCCGGGCGTGCGGATCTCGGGTGCCGACTCGATCTCACGCTCGAGCGCGGCGATGTCCTCATCCGTGATGGTCTGCTCGATCGCGGGCTTGGGCTCGGCGACGGCGTCGGGCTCGCCCAGCGCGCCGGTCTGGTCTGAGACGATCTCGCGCCACGAGTCGCCGAACTCGGCGTCTGGCAGCCCGCGCATCTTCTGCTCGATGCGGTCCAGCACGGACGCGGCCCGAGCGCCGGTCTCGCTCACCACGGCGACGCCCAGGACGGCGACGTTGTGGATCTCTTGGTGCGAGACCTCGGCGACGGACACGAGGTGCTGGCGGTGCAGTCGGTCTTTAACCGAGCGCACGACGCGGCGCTTGTCCTTAAGCGACTCGGCCCAGGGAACGAGCAGCTCGAATTGCATGATGCCTACGACCATGTTGACCTCGGGGGTGACCTCTCAAACATCCTGGATCACAGCGTCCGGGCGACCTCGACCTGCTTGTAGCACTCGAGCACGTCGCCCTCCTTGATGTCGTCGTACCCGGCGATCTTCATGCCGCATTCCATGCCCGAGCGGACTTCCTTGGCGTCGTCCTTGAAGCGCTTGAGCTGCTCAAGCTTCCGGTCGTTCTCGATGACGACGTCGTCGCGGGTGACGCGGATGAGCGCCTCGCGCTGCACAACGCCGTCGGTGATGTAGCAGCCGGCGATGGCGCCGACCTTGGAGACCTTGAAGACCTGACGCACCTCGGCGTGACCCAGGACCTCCTGGCGGAGCTCGGGGGCGAGCAGGCCTTCGGCGGCCTTCTTCATGTCGTCCACGATGTCGTAGATGACCTGATAGTTGCGGATCTCGACGCCCTTGGCCTCGGCGAGCTGACGCCCCTTGGCGTTCGCGATGACGTTGAACCCGACGATGACGGCGTTGGAGGCGTTGGCGAGCAGGATGTCCGACTCGGTGATGCCGCCGACCGCCGCGTGGATGACGCGGCACTTGACCTCTTCGTTGGCGACCTTCTCGATCTCGTGCTTGAGGACATCGACCGAGCCCTGCACGTCCGCCTTGAGGACGATGAGGATCTCGGCGAGGTCCTTGTCGGCGATCTGGCTGAACATCGAGTCGAGCGTCGCCTTGGGCTGGGCGAGCTGCTCCTCGCGCTCGCGGTGGCGGCGCTGCTCGGCGGCCTGTTCGGCCTTCTTGAGCGTGTCGGCGCAGTAGAACTTGTCGCCCGCGTCGGGCAGCATGTCGATGCCCGAGATCTGAACCGGCATGGGCGGGTGGGCTTCCTTGATGCGCTTGCCCCGGTCGTCGGTGATGTCGCGGACGCGCCCGAACGCGCGGCCCATGACGACGAAGTCGCCGACGGCGAGCTTGCCGTCCTGGATGAGGATGTTCGCGACGTTGCCGCGGCCTTCCTCGGGGCGTGACTCGATGACGGTGCCGCGGGCGGCGCCGCCGAAGTCGCTTTTTAGTTCGAGCAGCTCCGCCTGGAGGCCGAGGATCTCGAGCAGGTTGTCGATGCCCTCGTTCTTGAGCGCGCTGACGCGGACGACTTCGGTGTCGCCGCCCCAGTCGGTCGGGTTGAGTTCGTTCTCGGCGAGCTGACCCAGGATCTTCTGGATGTTCGCGTCGGTCGCTTCGGGCTTGTCGATCTTGTTGAGCGCGACGATGATGGGCACGCCCGCCGCCTTCGCGTGGCTGATCGATTCCTTGGTCTGGGGCATGACGCCGTCGTCGGCGGCGACGACGAGCACGACGATGTCCGTCACGTTCGCGCCGCGGGCGCGCATCGCGGTGAACGCCTCGTGGCCCGGCGTGTCGATGAAGACGACGTGGTTCTCGGTGTCGCCCGCCTTGACGGGGACGCGGAAGGCGCTGGTCGCCTGGGTGATGCCGCCCGCCTCGCCCTCGGCGACGTTGGCGTTGCGGATCCGGTCGAGCAGCGACGTCTTGCCGTGGTCCACGTGACCGAGGATCGTGACGATGGGCCCGCGCGGACGCTCGTCAACCTTCTCGCGGTCCTGGAACTGCTCGGCGACTTTCTCTTCGGCGCTCTTCGCCGCGGTCACCTCGAGCTCGATCTCCCAGTCCATCATGATTTCCTGGGCTTTCTCGACCTCGACGGCGGAGTTGATGGTCGCCATCACGCCCTGCATGAAGAGCTTCTTGACGATGTCGGCGGCCTTCACGCCCGTCGCGGCGGAGAGATCCTTGATTGTGAAGGGCGCCTGGATCTCGACCTTGCCGCCCCCCTGCGCGGCGTTCTGCGGGCGATCGCTCGCGCTCTGCTGGCGCTTGAGCTGCTGGCGCCGAGCCTTGAGGTAGCCGCCCGAGCGCTGCAGACGCGCCTCGCGTTCGGCGAGGTCCTGCTGGGTGAAGCCCTCGCCGCCGCCGCCCGAGTCGCGGCCGCGCCGGCGTCCGCCGTCGTCGCCTCGGCGACGGTCGTTGCGTCCGCGGGGCGAGCGTCCGCCGTCGGGTCCGCCGGGCACGCCGGCGCCCATGCCCATGCCGGGCCCGCCCGGGCCTCCGGGTCGCGGGCCGCGCGGGGCGCGGGGGCGCGGGAGATCGACCTGCTCGGCCGCCTCGACGCGCACGACCTTCGGGCCCGAGAGCTTGATCTTCTCTTTCTTGATCTCTTCCAGGCGCGGGCCCGCGGGTGCCACGACCTTTGGGCGGTTCGGCACGTTCATCGGCGCGGGCTTGGAGGGCTCGGTGGGCTTGGCCGGGTCCTCGGGCTTGACGACGCTTTCCGTGTCATCCTTGGGTTCGGGCTCGCCCGGCGTTTCGGGCCCCTCGGCGACCTTCTTCGCGGGCGGCGGGGGCGGGGCGGACGTCTTCGCCGGCGCGGGCGGTGCCGACGACACGCCCGCGGGGGGCTCGGCGACGGCGGTCGAGGCACCCTTGTCCTCTTCGGCGGTCTCGGCCGACTTCGCCTTGCGCGAGCGCGTCCGCGTCTCACGGACCTTCTCGATGTCCACCTTCTCGGTGGTCTCGACGGCGGTGTGGTCGCCTTCTTCGGACGCGAACCACTCGCGGATCGTCGCTTCGAGACCGGCCGATACCGTGGACATGTGGTTCTTGATGACGTCCGCGGGGATGCCCTCGGCGTGGCACTTCTCGACCACCGCCTTGGACTTCACGCCCAGCTCTTTCGCAACCTCGAATACCCGTCGTGCCAAACGTTGCTCCAATCGGTCTGCCGGTCTTCTCTACCGGCGTGAGCGCCGCCCGTGCGGCGCGTTCGTGCCTGTGCGTCGCGCGTGCTTAGCTGCCGCCCCCGAGGATGTCCGCCGCGCGTGCGTCGTCGTCCTGCGTGGGTTCGGGCGCCGACTCGTCGTCGGAGGACTCGTCCGAGGGGGAGT
Organism: Phycisphaerales bacterium; assembly: GCA_040219655.1. Taxonomy (GTDB): domain Bacteria; phylum Planctomycetota; class Phycisphaerae; order Phycisphaerales; family UBA1924; genus BQJQ01. The sequence goes on from JAVJSB010000001.1 coordinate 1,192,472, forward strand.
CGGTTGTGGGGGCGTCGGGCGCGGCGCCCATGCCCAGGATCGCGGCGGCGGCCATGTCCGGGTCGTCGGGCATCGCCTCGCCCGAGAGCAACCGCTCGGCGGCGGCCTGTTCCTCGGCGCGGCGCGCGGCGGCCTCTTCCTTTTCCTTCTGCTGCTGCTCGGCGACTTCCTTCGCCCGAGCCGAGCAGATCTCGATCGCGTGCAGCGCCGCCGGCTCGTCGATCTCCAATTCGGTCATCAGCACCTCGACGCCGACCTCTTCCACGTCGAACACGCTGACCATGCCCAGCGCCGCGAGGCGGTCCATGTGCTCTTCGGTGATGCCCTCGATCGAGCCCAGGGTCTCGGACATGATCTCAAGGCCCTTGTTGAACTCTTCGGGCGTGAGGATGTCCACGTCCCAGCCGGTCAGGCGGGCCGCGAGGCGGACGTTCTGCCCGCGCTTGCCGATCGCGAGCGACAGCTGGTCGTCGCGGACGACGACCGTCGCACGCCCGAGCTCGAAGCAGAGGCTGATCTCGGCGACCTCGGCGGGCTTGAGCGCGTTGGCGATCAGGATCTGCGACGACTCATTCCAGCGGACGATGTCGATCTTCTCGCCGTTCAATTCGTCCACGATGTTCTTGATCCGCGACCCGCGGACGCCGACGCAGGCGCCGACGGCGTCCACCTTCGAGTCGATCGAGCTGACGGCGATCTTGGTGCGGTACCCGGCCTCGCGGGCCATCGCCTTGACCTCGATGATCCGTTCGGCGACCTCGGGGACTTCCACTTCGAACAAACGCTTGATGAGGTCCGGGTGCGCACGGCTGAGGTAGATCTTGACCTGGCTGCCGGTGTCTTTGACGTCCAGGATCATCGCGCGGACGCGGTCGCCCGGGTTGAACTGCTCGCCGGGGATCTGCTCGCTGCGGAGCATGACGCACTCGGCCCGGTCCACCTGGACGATCAGGGCGCCGTGGTCGTACCGCTGTGCGGTGCCGGTGACGATCGTGCCGACGCGCGTCGAGTACTCGTCGAGGATGGACGCCCGCTCGTCGTCGCGGAAGCGCTGGATCATGACCTGCTTGAACGTCTGGGCGGCGATGCGCCCGAACGCCTCGGGGTCCATCTGCATGGGCTCGCCGTGGCGCGTCAGATTCATCTCGCCCGAGACCGGGTCGATGGTGCAGACGAACTCCTCGGTGTCGAGGGTCTGGTAGTGCTTGCGGCAGGCGCTGACCATCGCCTGCTCGAGATCCGAGATCAGCAGCTGCCGGTCGACGTTCCGATCGCGGGCGATCGAATCGAGGATGCGCATCATTTCGGAGGTGTTCACGGGTCGTGCTCCAGTTGTCGCCCGGCTCGGCGGGCCTGTCCTGATGACTTGTCAGGTTGACGGGTTGTCTGCGTCCGATGACGCGGTGCTCTAAAACGCCAACGACCGCAAGCGGAGCCCGCTCACGGTCGTCACGCTGCGCCTCGACGGGGAACTCCCACGTCGGGGGGACGGGATGGGGCCTGCCATCACCGCATCGGCGCCTCCCGGCGACGGGTGGTGGGCATGCCCCGCCCGGGCAAGGGCCCGGACCGTTCGGGCTTGAGGGCCCGATCACGCAGCATGACGAAGAACCGAAAGCATGGGCATCACTCCGGACGCGTGGCGTCCACTTCGTACCGGCAACTCTAGATGGGCTCGGCACCCAGAATCAACCGAGCGGGCGGTTGGTGGGGGTCTGATTTCGGAAATTGATCGGCTAGAGCCGGTCGCCCGGGCGGACCTCGCGGTCGATCCGGATCGCCCGGGCGCCCTTGAATCGCCCGACGAACCCGCAGTATTTGGGCTCGCCTTCGACGCACAGGACCGCGGGGTGATCCGCCGGGCGGTTCGTCGCGATCAGGTCGCCCACCTGCATCTCCGCGAGGTCGCGGAGGGTGATGGTTGTCTCGGCGATGACGGCCGATACGTTCACGGGCGCCCGCGAGAGATTCGACGTGATGGTCTGGGTGAGCTTTTCGTCGCGGTGGGTGCGTTCGACGGCGAACCAGCTCTGGGCCGCCAGCTCGCCCATGATCGGCTCGATCACGTTGTAGGGGATGCACAGGTTCATGGTGCCCGCGCGGTTGGACATCCGCGTCTCGAGCCCGATGACGATGACCACCTCGTTCGGGGGCACGATCTGGACGAGCTGCGGGTTCGACTCGGTCGTGCTCACCGAGAATTCGAGCTTGCGGATGCCGTCCCAGGCCTCGCTCAACGCCGCCAGCCCGCGGCTGGTGATGTTCGAGACGAGGCGCGCCTCGATCTGCGTCATCGGACGCTGCGGGATGAAAAGGTCCTCGCTCGTCCCGCCGAGCAGACGGTCGATGATCGGGTAGATGATCAGCGGCGAGATCTCGAGGCAGATCTGCCCCTCGAGATCGTCGGCGGTGATGAGGTTGAAGCTCGTGGGGTTGGGCAGGCCGGCGATGAACTCGCCGTAGGTCATCTGCTCGCACGTCGCGACGCGGACCTCGACGATCGTGCGAAGGAAGCCCGAGAGGGCCGCGCCGAAGTTTCGGGCGAACGCCTCGTGGAGGGTCTGCAGGGCCCGCATCTGGTCCTTGGAGACGCGCTCGGGGCGTTTGAAGTCGTAGGCGGAGACCTCGAGGTCGGTGGTGTCGCGCTTGTCGCGGGTGAAGATGAGTCGGACGTCCGAGTCGGGCTCGGCGAGGTCAAAGGATCCACTCAGCAGTGAATCGATCTCGCTTTGGCCGAGCTGCTCACTCATGGACGCGGGGGCCTCCGAGGCTGGCGCGCGCCGCCGCCGCGCGGGGGCGGGACGCCTCGCACTGGCTATCGGACATCGAGCGCCGGGCCCTTGAAGGGTGCCGCGGCCCGGTCGGGCGGGAACAATCCGGGTGCCGGGGGGCGTTGCCCTGCCCGACGCCCGTGGCAGGGCGGACTCCCAGACGGACCCCAGACCCGAGGTATCCATGCACGATCGACGCGTCTCATGGGCGATGAGCTGGATCGCCGCGGTGCTGGCGATGGCCGCTCCGGTCGCCTCGGGCCAGTCCGGGTTCGGGTTCGGCGACGAGCCGCCCACGGTGACAACCGAGGCCCTGATCAACGCCGACCGGGTCCCGCCCGGCGGGCGGGCGGTGGTGGCCCTCGTGCTCGATCACGCCGAGGGGTACCACTCCTGGCCCGCGGCGGAACTCGACGTGCTCCCGCCCGAGATCGCCGACTTCGCGGTGACGACGACCGCCGGTGCGAACTCCGTGCCCGAGTGGGTGACGGTCGGCGCGGTGCAGTGGCCCACGCCCCACCTGGCACCGGTGCCGGACATCTCCGGCTCGGGCGGCACGGTGGAGGTGCTGACCTTCGACGGGCGTGCGGTCATCTACATCCCGATCCAGATCGCGTCGGACGCGCCCGTCGGCGCCGTCGGCGAGCTCGTCTTTGATCTCGGATACCAGGCGTGCAACGACTCGATCTGCCTGATGCCGCAGTTCGAGACGCACACGGTCTCGGTCGAGGTCGTCGCGGACGCCCCGGCGTCCGACCTGACGGGTGACTTCGCCGCGTTTGATCCCGCGGGGTTCGACGCCGCGCCGACCGCGGACCCCGAGCCGGCGACCGAGCCCGCGCCCGCCGCGGCGCCCAGCGGCAGCTTCTTCGGTATCCCCGTGCCCCAGGGCGGCGGGTTTGTCGGGCTCATCGTCATCGGGCTGCTTGCAGCACTCGGCGGGGCGGTGCTGAACCTCACGCCCTGCGTGCTGCCCGTGATCCCGATCAAGGTGATGACGCTCAGCCAGCACGCCGGGGAGTCGCGGGCCCGGGCGATGGCGCTGGGGCTCTGGATGTTCCTGGGCGTCGTCGCGTTCTGGGCGGCGTTGGCGATCCCCGTGCTCGCGCTGCAGGGGTTCGCCGACCCGTCGCGGATCTTCGGGATCTGGTGGCTGACGGTCGGCATCGGCGCTGTGATCGCGGTGATGGCGGTGGGGCTGATGGGCGTGTTCGAGATCACGCTGCCGCAGAAGGTCTACATGGTGAACCCCAAGGCGGACAGTGCGTGGGGCTCGTTCGTCTTCGGGATCATGACGGCGGTGCTGGGCCTGCCCTGCTTCGGGTTTGTTGCCGGGGCGCTCGTGCCCGCGGCGGCGACGCAGGGGGCCGTCTTCGTCGTCACGCTGTTCACCGCGATGGGCGTGGGGATGGGCGCGCCGTATCTCGTGCTCGCGGCCTTCCCGGGGCTGGTCAAGAAGCTCCCACGCACCGGGCCCGCGTCCGAGCTGGTCAAGCAGGTGATGGGCCTGCTGCTGCTGGCGGCGGCGGCGTACTTCGTCGGGTCCGGGCTCATCGCGCTCGTCACAACCAAGCCCTACCTCGCCAAGCAGCTCCACTGGTGGATCGCCGGCGGGTTCGGCGCGGCGGCGGGGCTGTGGCTGCTCTACCGCACGGTGCAGATCACGAAAAGGCCCGTGATGCGCGGCGCGATGGCGCTGCTCGCGTTGCTGCTGGCCGGCGGCGGGCTGTGGGTCGCGACCTCCGAGACCGCCGCGGCACGCGGCGAGTACGAGCGGCGCCAGGCCGAGCTCGCGGCGGCGGGCGCGTCGGGCGACGGCGCGATCCTCAAGACCGTCTGGAACGAATTCTCACCCGCGCTCGTCGATCGGGCCCTCGCGGACGGCAACGTCGTGGTCATGGACTTCACGGCCGAGTGGTGCATCAACTGCAAGGCGCTCAAGCGGGCGGTTCTGGACGTGGACCCGACGCGGACGGTGCTGCACGCCGAGGACGTCGTGATGGTGAAGGTCGATCTGACGGGGTCGAACCCGGAGGGCGACCGGGCCCTCAAGAGCCTGAACCGGACGGGCATCCCGACGCTCGCGGTCCTGAGCCCGAACGAGGGGACGCAGCCTTGGGTTTCCAGCGCGTACACCGCCGAGCAGGTCATCGGGGCGGTCGGGCGGGCCCGGCTGGGGACGCCCTCGGCCCGCGCCGGGGGATAACCGGCCCGCGGACCCCGGTTCGCGGACCTCCAGGTCGTCTGAAATCCCAAACTCGTTGACCAACCGGCGGGATCTGGCCTACCTTTGTCCCTGCCAGCCGACCGCTGGCGACATCCCGCGGGTGTAGCTCAGTGGTAGAGCGTCACGTTGCCAACGTGAATGTCGTCGGTTCGAATCCGATCACCCGCTTTCGAAGAAGCCCTCTAACGCCCTGCAAAGAAGGCATTTAGGGGGCTTCTTCGTTTTTGCACTACGTCGTCGGACGGGCAATGGGCCGATCTGGTGCGATCTCATCGAAGGGGGCCTGGTTGGCTCTCGGATTATTCAGCCCATATCGCGGCGATTGTCAGATCGTCGGCAAGTGGACCCGTCGCGTGCTAGCGCACGCTCTCCAGAGGCCGCTTTACAACGGGCTCCCGCCCGGATGCTCCGGTCGAAGAAGTCAGCACGCCTTCGATGCCGTGCTGGTCTCCGTCGGGGTTTGTTTGCTCGACAGCGCCGTCTGAAAACAGCACGAGCGATGAGCCGGGTTGCAAGCGGAGTTCGTGGATCTCGCGGTCTGCCGTCTCGACCACGCCGAGCAGGAATCCGGGCGTCGTCTCGATACGTCTCGGCTGACTCTCGTCCGGTGCGTAGACGCAAAGACCATGACCCGCATCGACGAGCTCTTCGGCGCGCCGATCGGTGTCAAGAATCCCGGCGATGAGCGTCACGAACTTGGACGTCTCGGTTCGCTGATGGAGATCAGCGTTGACCGACGCCATCGCCGTTGCGAGCGTGACGGGCGACAGCAGGTGTGTCCGGAGTTGGGACTGGCACGCGGCCATCAGCATGAGCACATCGAAACCGCGCTGGGCGACTCCGCCCACCTGCTGGGCGGGAATCGCGCTCACGCTCGCGGCTTGCGCGGGGAGCGGCGCGAACGGTGTCCTCACGCCAGATCGGTTCGTGCCCGAGGTGCAACGGCAACGCCACGAACCGACCGCGATGACCTCGCCGTCTTCGATCGGTGTGGGTGACCCGGGTTCGAGCTTCCGATCGTTGACCGCCGTGCCGTGCCTCGATGTGAGGTCGGTGAGCAGCCATGTCTCGCCCTTGCGGATGCTCGAGGCATGCCGGCGTGAGACGGTCGGATCCAGCACTGGCCGGTCGGCGTCGGTCGACCGACCTACGAGGAACTGACCCTCGGCCGGTAGACTCACGGATCGGACTGGTTCTCAAGGGTCAATGACCGAGATTGGTCGCCGGCTCAGATTTGATACCCCTCGTTCCATGACGAGATCGTACGAGCAATCGCACTGTGGAGGGTTCTTGAATCCTCCGTGACACTATGCTTGGCGCATGCTGGAGCGGATCGGTCCATTTGAGGTGGTTCGCGAGGTCGGCCGTGGCGGCATGGGGGTGGTGTACCTTGCGCGGGACACGCGGCTGGATCGTGAGGTGGCGATAAAGGCGCTGCCCGAACACCTTGCTTCCGATTTGGCACGGCTGGAGCGGTTCGAGCGCGAGGCCAGGACGCTCGCGGGGCTGAGCCATCCCAACGTCGCCGGGATCTATGGCGTCGAGGAGCAGGACGGGGCCCGCTACCTCGTGCTGGAGTATGTCGAGGGCGAGTCGCTCGCTGACCGTCTCGACCGCGGCCCCCTGCCGGTGGACGAGGCGGTCGAGTACGCCGTGCAGATCGCCGCGGGCATTGAAGCGGCGCACGAGGCCGGGGTCATCCACCGCGATCTGAAGCCCGCGAACGTGATGGTCACGCCTAACGGCCAGGCCAAGGTGCTTGACTTCGGTCTGGCTCGCACCGACGAGGGCGGGCAGTCGTCGACTGGGGGTCTGGACAGCCCGACGATGACCACTCCGCAGCCACAGCACTCGCCGACGATCGAGGGGGCGATCCTGGGTACGGCGGCGTACATGAGCCCCGAGCAGGCTCGCGGTCGGCGGGTGGACAAGCGGACGGACATCTGGTCTTTCGGCGTGGTGCTGTATGAGATGCTCGTCGGCGCGAGCCCCTTCCACGGCGAAACCGCCAGCGACTCGATCGGGGCGGTGCTGCACAAGGGCTTCGATCTGGACCAGCTGCCGCCGGGCGCGCCGGCGAATGTCCGCCGCGTGCTCGAACGCTGCCTCGTCCGCGACCGCAACCTCCGCTACCGCGACATCGGCGATGTGCGGATCGAGCTCGAGCGGGGGGGAGATCACGCACATCTCCAGACTCACGAGAAAGGTGCCAGCGCGAGACCATGGAAGATCGCTGCGGGCGTATCGCTTCTGCTCGCAATTGCTGCCTTGGGTTGGCTTGCCGCGCGGCCTGAGATCAGGAGTACGCCGCAAATCCCGACGCTCGAATTGGTGATCCCGCTTCCCGCGGGCTACGAGATCAAGGGATCGATCGCGATCTCGCGCGACGGCCAGCGCGTCGCGTTCTGCGCCGAAGACGACATGGGAGATGGTCGGCTCTACATCCGTGAGCTCGACCGATTCGATCTGATCGAGGTGCCCTACTCACGCGATGCCGAAAACCCGACGTTCTCAGCCGACGGCCGATCCGTCCTGTTCTTCAAGCAGAACGGCCTCTTCCGTGCCTCGGTGGAAGGCGGATCACCGGTGTCTGTCGCAAAGACCACCGCGAGCGTCGGCATCAGCGCTGTGGACGACGGCTCGGTGATCTATTCTGCCGGGATCGATTCGCCCTTGTGGCGTATCCCGCCCGGCGGCGGCCCGCCCGTTGCCATTACCGATCTGAGCGACATCCCGGGGACCTACGCGCACGTCTGGCCGCAGCACATCCCCGGCACCGACAAGGTGCTGCTCACGCAATGGAGCGCCAACATCGGGGGTGGTCGCATCACCGACATCGAGACCGGCGTCGTGCTGCCGGTCCTCGACGATCCGAACATCGGGTTTGAACCTCCCGCGCGGTGGGTTGCTTCGGGCCACCTCATCCTTGAGGCCTGGGGCACGCTGATCGCGGTCCCGTTCGATCCCGAGCGCGGCGCGGACTTCGAAGGCTACGAGCGCAACCAGGTGCTCACATCGGTGTTCCACCTCGGGAACGCGACCCGCTGCGTGTTCGATGTCTCGGACCACGGCACGCTCGCCTACGTGCCGGGCACACCGAACGATCGGAGTCTGGTCTGGGTTGAGCAGGACGGCACCGTCGAAGAGATCATCGGCAAGGACGACCGGACGGGGTTCCAGCTCGGTGCCAACCTCTCGATCTCGCCGGACGGCACCCAGGCGCTCGTCGGCGGCGGCGGGGATATCGCCGTCATCGATCTCGCGCGTGGTGTCCCTCGTCGGCTCACCTTCGACGAGGGGAACAATCTGCACCCGATGTGGTCGGATGATGCGACCCGGGTCCTGTTCAGCTCCAACAGGCAGGACAACTGGGCCGTCTGGTCTGTTGCGCCCGATGGGCTCAGCCCGCCCGAGCTGGTCTACAAGAGTGACACAGGCCTCTGGGGCACATCCACCGGCCCCAACGGACTCATCGCGATCGAACCGACAACCGCAGACAGGGGAGATGATCTCTGCATCGTTGATGCCGAAGGCGACGCCAGATCAGTCGTGAGCACACGCTACGACGAGGGCGAGGGCGCCATCTCGGCCGACGGGCAATGGGTGGCGTTCACGTCCAACATCTCCGGGCGCGATGAGATCTATGTCATCCCGATCTCGGGCGCGGGCCAGCCCATGCAGATCTCGCAAGGGGGCGGGACCAGCCCCAAGTGGGGACCGCTGGGCACGTCGCTCTACTACCGCGTCGGGCGGTCGATCATGCGGATCGAGATGGACCAGGGCCGCCCCGTTGGCGAGCGATCGCGTGTCTTTGAGGGTCCGGTCCTGGCCGACCGCCTTTCGTACGCCCTTTCGCCCGATGAAACGCGGCTGCTGGCCATCGAGGTCGCGGACGACGCGATCCCCGACGAGATCCGGATCATCACCAACTTCTTTGACACCTTGCGCGACGTCGCGGGCCCCGGTAGCCGGCAGGAGCCCTCTCCTTGATCGACCGTCTCGGCCCATATGAGGTTTCCCGCGAGCTGGGCCGTGGCGGCATGGGCGTGGTGTACCTCGCCACCGATACCCGCCTCGATCGTCAGGTCGCGATCAAAGCGCTGCCCGCCGAGTTGGCTTCTGATTCGGCTCGGCTTGAACGCTTCGAGCGGGAGGCGAAGACACTCGCGACCCTGAATCACCCAAACCTCGCCGGCATCCACGGCGTCGAGGAACAGGACGGGGCACGCTACCTCGTGCTGGAGTTCGTCGAGGGCGAGTCGCTGGCGGAGATGCTGGACCGCGGACCGCTGCCAGTTGAGGACGCGGTCGAGTTGGCCGTGCAGATCGCGGCGGGCGTCGAAGCGGCGCACGAGGCGGGGGTGATCCACCGCGACCTCAAGCCCGCGAACATCATCGTGACACCGGAAGGTCAGGCAAAGGTGCTGGACTTCGGCTTGGCCAGGACCGACGAGGGCGGTCAGTCATCAACCGGCGCGCTCGACAGCCCGACCATGACCACCCCGCAGCCGCAGCACTCGCCGACGATTGCCGGCGCGATCCTCGGCACCGCGGCGTACATGAGCCCGGAACAGGCGCGTGGGCGTCGGGTCGACAAGCGCACGGACATCTGGTCGTTCGGGGTGCTTCTCTATGAGATGCTCGTTGGCGCGAGCCCGTTCCACGGCGAGACGGCGACGGACTCGATCGGGGCCGTGCTGCACAAGCAGTTTGATCTGGACGCGTTGCCGGCGGCTGTGCCGTATGGCGTGAAGCGTGTGCTTGATCGCTGTCTGGAGCGGGACAAAAACCTGCGGTACCGGGACATCGGGGATGTGCGGATCGAGCTGCTGCGGTCGAGTGATGAGCCGGTGACTGCTGGCGGCGGTGGACGTCGCGGCATACCGATCGGGCGGGCTGTTGCTGCCGTGGTACTTATTGGCCTGATCGCATCGGGGATGGGTTGGCTGCTCAAGCCAGATCCGCAGCCCGAGACGCTGGACCTGGCGATCCCGGTTTCGGATCGTTTCGACCTGATCGGGAGTATCGCGCTCTCGCCCTCCGGACAGACGGTGGCGATGATCGCGCGCGAGCGTGTGGAGGAGGCAGAATCTTCCACGTTTGCGGTGTATGTGCGTGGGTTGTCTGAGCCACGTTTCCGCAAGCTGCCCGGTACGGATCGCGCGACGGGGTTCGTTCAGTTCTCGCCGAGCGGGCAATCACTTCTTGTTCGCGTTGAGGATGCGGTGCGTCCGGCATCGGAGTTCGTATCGGTCCCGGTCACGGGCGGGCCGGCCGTGAAGCTGTACGAGATCGTGCAGAATGGCTTGCTGAAGAATTGCGCCGGGTATCTCTCCGAGAAAGAAATCCTGGCGATCTCGAGTGATCGCAGCGCGTTGTACCGGATCAGCACTTCGGGCGGTTCGCCCGAGTTGATGGTGAACCTCACCGGCGTGGAGGATTGGAACTTCAACTACCTCGTGCGTCCGTCGCCGGATTCCGATGCGATTATTGCGGATTCAGAGAACCGGACCGTGGGTTTCTCAGGGCTGATACGGATCGATCTCAAGAGCGGGGCGTGCAGCCTGCTGATCAGGGATGCCGAAGATCCGGCGGTGCTGGCCGATGGGTCGCTCATGTTCAAGCGTGACAACGCGATCTGGAGTGCACCGTTCGACCGGGATGATTGCGAGATCAGCGGACCGGCCCGTGGCGTGCTCACGGATGTCAATCTGTACGCGGTTGATCGCGGGGGTGAGCGGGTGGTGTATGTGCCCCTCGATGAGGACAGTCAGCGCATCTCGGTGGACTCCGTCCATGTGAACGGGCGTCTGATTCGAACGCTCTATGATGCGCCGGGGCGAATCGGATTTTACAGCCGCATTTCGCTTTCTCCGGACGGGAACCGTCTGCTGATGTCGTACTCTGAGGATCTGGACCTGCCTCGGGGTCGGCTGTGGATTCTGGATCGCAACTCGGGGCTGACTCGTCCGATCACGCCGAGTGATGAGACAGCCTTCATACCGACATGGATGCCCGATGGACGGGCGGCGTACTACTCGCTGCGCAGCCCGCCGAACTCGGAGATCATGTCCATGCAGGCGATGCCCGGTGCGCTTTCCGAGCAGCTCTTACCCCGAGATCGCGCGTTTATCGGGGGCGATCTTTCGATCAGTCCGGACGGGCGGCACTTGCTTGTGTCCACGTACACGGAACCCGGCGAACCGGGCATCTACCTCTATGATGTGGGCGACGGCGAGAGTGGGCGGGCGTTTTACGCGTCGTCGGCCAACGAATCCCTGGCCGTCTTCAGTCCCGACGGTCGCTGGGTTGCGTATCAGGCCAACGGCACCGGGCGGCATGAGGTGTACGTGCGGCCTTTCAACGCTGAGAACCCGGAGTCCGAGCCGATCTACCCGGTGTCCGAGTCCGGCGGTCGCTCGCCGGAGTGGTCGTCCGACGGGCGGACCGTGTACTACAGGGGCGTTGGTACCCAGAGGAACGCGCTCTTCGCGGCCGAGATCGAAACGGAGCCGGCGTTGGTCGTCACTGCTCGGCGTGAGGTGCTCATCGATCTGCAAGGCGTATGGGATTTCATTCCGATGCCCGACGGCACATTCATTTTGTTTCGATCGAATCTCGAAGCTGAGGATCAGATCCCGGTCTTTCGTGCCATCGTGAACTGGAAACCCTGATACGCCCGATGCATGACCTTCGAGGACAGAACAGAGCGTGGCGGAATGCGAACAGCCGCCAAGAGCGAATGTGATGAACGAACGGATCGGGCCATATGACATCCGGCGCAAAATCGGGCGTGGAGGCATGGGTGTGGTGTACCTCGCGCGAGACTCGTCTCGACCGGCAGGTTGCGATCAATGTCCTGCCCGCGCAGCTGGCCTCGGACCCGGCGAGGCTGGAGCGTTTCGAGCGTGAGGCGAAGGCGACACGCCAATCTCGGTCGTACTCAACTGGATGAACTTGCTCGACCGGCCCTGAGGCTTTCCGTCGGTCTTTCGTGCGGACTTGGCGTGTGCTGAGACGGCGTCGACACACTGGGCCACATGAGCCGTGACACGCTGGTGAGGCCCAGATAAGTCTGCAACCGTGTCGGTTGCCGAACGTGAATGTCGTCGGTTCGACTCCGGTCACCCGCTTTGAAACGGCGGGCCCCGGGTGTCGTTCGGGGACTTGTTGTTTGACTGCGAGACCGGCTTCGCCGCGCCGTCAGCCCGCGCGGCGTTCCTCGGTGTCCACGCCGAGCTGCTTCATCTTCTTGTACAGCGTCGTGCGGTTGATGCCCAAGGCGTCGGCGGTGTTCTGGCGGTTCCAGTCGTGGGCTGCGAGCGCCGCGAGGATGATCCGTCGCTCGGGGTCCAGCAGCGCCTCGGCGAGCGTCTCGCCCGACCACCCGCCCTCGGTCAGCTTCAGGCTCGGCGCGAGCGCGCCCGCGTCGGAATCGACCACGTGCGGGGGCAGATCGCCCATGCCGATGGTCTGCCCGCGCGTCAGCACCGCGGCGCGCTCGACAATGTTCGCCAGCTCGCGCACGTTGCCCGGGAACGAGTACCGCCGGAGGGTGTCCATCGCCTCGTCCGTGAACCCCGTGATCGTGCGCCCCAGCTCGTCGGCGTGCACCTCCAAAAAGTGCTCGGCGAGGTGGGGGATGTCCGCGATGCGGTCGCGCAGCGGCGGCAGCTCCACCTTGACCACGTTGATCCGGTAGTACAGGTCTTGGCGGAACTGCCCCGACGCGACCAGCTCCTCCAGCGGTTGGTTGCTCGCGAGCACCACGCGCGTGTCCACCTCGACGGTCTGGTTCGACCCGACGGGCTCGAACTTCCGTTCCTGCAACACGCGGAGCAGCTTGAGCTGCATGCCGGCGCTGGCGCTGTTGATCTCGTCGAGGAAAATCGTCCCGCCGTCGGCGGCGAGGAACTTGCCCTTCTTGTCCGCGTGCGCGCCGGTGAACGCGCCCTTGACGTGCCCGAAGAGCTCACTCTCGAGCAGCGTCTCCGGGATCGACCCGCAGGAGATCTCGACGAATGGGCCGTCGGACCGCGGGCTCAGGCGGTGCAGCGCCCCGGCGACGAGGCTCTTGCCCGTGCCGCTCTCGCCCGACATGAGCACGGTCGTCTTGCTCGGCGCCACGGCCTGGATGGTCTCGTAGACCCGTTGCATCCGGTGGTCGGTGCCCACGATGCCGTCGAGCCCGGTGGGCTCGCGGAGGCGCGAGCGGAGTCGGGTGTTCTCTTCGAGCAGCGCCTGGTGCCGCTTGGCGCGGTCGAGTGCCTTGAACAGGTCGTCGTTTACGATCGGCTTGGTGAGGAAATCCACCGCGCCCAGGCGCAGCGCCTCGACGGCTGACTGCACCGTGCCGTAGCCCGTCAGCACGATCGACGCAACACTCGGGTGCTTTTTAGAAACATCCCGGAGCAAGTCGAAGCCCGACCGGGTGGGCAGCGCGATGTCGCTGAGCAGGACGTGGAACGGCTTGCCGCCGGCGCCGTGGAGCATGGACAGCGCTTCTTCCGCGTCGTACGCGCTGGCGCACGACCACCCCTCCCGCGAGAGCAGCTCGGAGAGGCTCTCGGCGACGATCGGGTCGTCGTCCACGATCAAGATCCGTGACTTGTTTCCCACGCTCACTCCGCCTCGCACGACTCGTCCACGTCCTCGCCCGTGCCGCCGATCAGGCGGTTGTCGCAGGCGGGGACGGGCGCCTCGATGCGGAGCACCGAGCCCGTGCCGTTCGGGCCCCTGCCCAGCGTGATCGAACCGCCCGCTTGTTCGACGAGCTGGCGGCTCAGGCCCAGCCCGAGCCCGCTGCCCGGGTTCTTGGTCGAGTACCCGTGCTGGAAGGCCCGCTCGGGGTCATCGACGCCCGGGCCGTCGTCGGCGATCTCGACGACGAGCATGCCCCGGTCGTCGATCGAGCTGGTGACGGTGACCGTGCCGCAGGTGGTGTTGTCCCGTGTGGGGGCGCGGCCGATCGCTTCGATGGCGTTGCGCATGCCGTTGAGGATCGCGCTGTACAGCATGCCCGAGGGGGCGCGCCCGGACTGCTGGTCGATGCACAGCTCGAGCGCGACGTTCGACTCGAACGCGAGCGGTCGGACCACGTCCGCGGCGTGGTCGATGGCCTCGCCGATGCTCACGCGTTGGTTCTCACCCAGCAGCGGCGAACCGATGGGCACGGCGCCGTTCTTCATCGCGCCGTCCACGAGCCCGGCCATGCGTCCGAGGGTGTCGCGGACCGTCGCGATCTGGGCGCGGGCGCGTTCGACGCGTTCGAACGCGGCGCCGCTGTCCTCGGGCAGCGTGTCGGCGGCGAGCGAGAGCCAGCGCATCGACCCGTCGATCATGCCGGAGAGGTCGTGGGCGAGCACGGTGAGCTGGTCGGCCGCGTACGGCCCGCCGCACGGGTTCGTCGCCCCGCCCGGGGGCGGCGCGGACCGTGTGGTGCCCAGCTTCTTGTCGTTCTGACGGCGCGCGTCGTCGGGTGTTGCACTCATGCCACCCAGGTCGGCGGGATCGCCCACCGCGTTGACGCCGGGCCACACCAACTCGGGTGGGCGCGTCGATCCGGGTCAACCAGAGCCGACATCCGGAACCGCCCGACCCGTTCTCGGACCCGCGGTCAGCTCACGCCCACGGCGTGCGCGTCGCGCTCGGTCAACAGCCCGCCGTCCGACCGGGGCTTGACGGTGCCGTCGCGTTTCCAGCTCCGCTCGCAGCGCGGCTGGTCGCGAAGGTCCGTCACCTTGGGCTCGCCCTCCTTGGAGTACGTCTCGACGCGCGACACGCCGCAGAGATCCGCCAGGTCCGACCGCTCGAACGTGTCGAGCTTCCCGTCGGGGTCGGGCAGCTTGAGCCCGGCGTCGAGTGGGTTGTCGAGCCCGAGCTCGGCCTTCGCCGCCTCGAGCGCACGCATCGCGTCTTCCGCGAGCTCGTGCGCGAAGCCCCAGTGCTCGGAGACCTCGACGCCGAACGGGCCGCCCATGGTCTGCAGGTGCACGCTGGTGTCGGACTTGCCGGTGAGCTCGAGCCACGCCTCGTCCGCGGTGTGCGCGAGGACGGGCGCGATCAGCTTGCACAGCCCGTCCGTGAGCGCCCAGAGCGTGCGCTGCGTCTGACGCCGACGGACCGAGTCGGGCGTGTCGCAGTAGAGCCGGTCCTTGACGGCCGCGAGGTACTCGGCGCTGAGCGTCGCGTTGCAGAAGTTGTACAGCGCCTTGTGGGCCGCGTGGAACTGGTACGTCTCGTACGCCTTGAGTACGCTGGCTCGCAGCGTGTCGAACTCGCCGAGCACCCACGCCTCGAGGGACGCGGGGGGAACGTTGCCCAGCGCCACGCGCCCGTCGTCGTCGAACTCGGGCTCGAAGTCGCTCAGGTTGCTGAGCATGAACCGGAGCGTGTTGCGGACCTTCCGGTAGCTCTCGCCCGCGAGCTTGAAGAACGCGTCGTCCACCTTCATCTCGTTCTCGTACGCCAGCGAGCTGACCCACCAGCGCAGCACGTCGGCGCCGTAGTTATCGAAGAGATTCTCGATCGTGTGCCCGGCGGACTTGGAGAGCTTCTTGCCGTCCTTGTCCACCATGAACCCGTGGGTCAGCAGCGTCTTGTACGCCGGGCGGCCCATCATCGCGAGGCTCAGGAGCAGCGACAGCTGGAACCACCCGCGGTGCTGGTCCGACCCTTCCAGGTACAGCTCGACCGGGAAGTCGGCGCCCTCCGACCGCTCACGCATCACCGCGTTCCAGCTCGCGCCGGACTCGAACCAGACGTCGAGGATGTCCGACCCCTTGGTCAGCTGATCCAGTGAGACCGAGCCCGATCGCACCGCCTCGGGCGCTTCGGCGTCCGCCTTCGCGTCGTACTTCGCGAGCAGGTCGGCGGGGTCCTTGGTGAACCAGACGTCCGATCCCCGCTCGCGCACGAGTTCTGCCACGGCCTTTGTGCTCGCCTCGGTCATGAACGCCGACCCGTCGGGCAGCATGAACGCGGGGATGGGCAACCCCCACGCGCGCTGGCGCGAGATGCACCAGTCCGGGCGGCTCTCGAGCATGCCCAAGAGTCGATTGCGGCCCCACGCCGGCACGAACCGAGCCTCGGGATCACGCGTCGCGTCGAGCGCGAGGTCACGCAGCGACTTCCCATCCCACTTCGTCGGGCGTTCCACGCCCACGAACCACTGCTCGGTGCACCGGAAGATCACCGGCGTCTTCGAGCGCCAGTCGTGCGGGTAGCTGTGCATGAACCGGTGCGAGTGGAACAGGTGCCCCGACTGCTCGAGCCGCTTGGCGACCTCCTCGTTCGCGTCCCAGATGCTCACGCCGCGCAGCCACTCGGGCGCGGTACCGTCGTACGTCCCGTCGGCTTGCACGGGGCAGTAGGTCGGGATGCCCTCGGCGAGCCCGGTCTGGTAATCCTCCGTGCCGTGCCCGGGCGCGGTGTGGACGAGCCCGGTGCCGTCCTCGAGTGTGACGTACGCCGCGTGCACGACGGAGTAGCACTTGGACGTGTCCGCGTCCGGATCGCCCTCGGGCGTGGGAGCAGCGTCGATGAACGGGTGCTTGTACCGCAGCCCGACGAGCTTGGAACCCGGGGCCTTCGCGAGCACCCGGACGTCCTCGGCGCCGCCCGCCTGGAGCACCTTCTCGGCGAGCTCCGCGGCGAGCACCGTCACGTTGCCGTCAACCTTCACGAGCGCGTACTCGTACTTCTCATGCACGGCGACCGCGAGGTTCGCCGGCAAGGTCCAGGGCGTCGTCGTCCAGATCATGAACGAGGGCGTCTGCCCGGGCCGATCGTCCCCGGCGACGCCGAACGCGTCGTACACCGCGGCGCCGTCCGCCGCCTCGAAATCGACGTAGACGGACAGGTCCTCGCGGTCCATGTACTCGAGCTCGGCATCCGCGAGCGCGGTCTCGTTCGCGACCGACCAGTGCACGGGCTTGAGCGCTTTGAACGCGAGCCCCTGCCCGACGAGGTCCGCCAGGACATCGAGCACCGCGCCCTCGTAGGCAGGCGTCATCGTCAGGTACGGGTTCTCGTAATCGGCCGTCGTGAGCAGGCGCTGCATCTGCCCCGCTTGCAGCTTGATCTGCTTGCTCGCGTAGCTCTTGCACTCGTTGCGCACCGCCATCCGGCGCGGGCCCTCCTCGAGCGCGTTGAGCTTGTCCGCCTTGCCCTTCTCGACCAGGTCCGTCATGACGCGGTGCTCGATGGGCAAGCCGTGGCAGTCCCACCCGGGCACGTACGGGGTCTCGAACCCCATCAGCGTCCGCGAGCGCACCACGAAGTCCTTCAGACACTTGTTGAGCAGGTGCCCGAGGTGGATCGAACCGTTCGCGTAGGGCGGGCCGTCGTGGAAGACGAAGCGCTCGCGACCGGCCCGCGCCTCGAGCATGCTCGCGTAGAGGCCCTGGCCCCCGCCGAGCTTGCCCCAGCGCTTCATCGTCGCCGGCTCGTTCTGCACCAGGTTCGCCTTCATCGGGAACGAGGTCTTGGGCAGGTTCAGGGTCTTCTTGTAATTCGGCTTCTCGGCGGTGTCGGACATCGCGCGGCCCCTTCGGCTTCATCGCCCGCGCGGACTCGGCACGCGGAGCGGGATCGTATCGGTGTCAGTCGGTGCGTCTGGACTCGGATCGCCACGGGCGTCAGGCCCCCCGCGGCGGGCGTCGGCGACCGCCCGCCCCTCAGCGGGGCTTGGTAATTCGGCGGCTCGAAACCGCCCGCTCGATCGCTCGCGTCGTGTCCATCGCACCCAGTCTATCGGCCGGAGGCCCCCGAGTCGTCATCGGAACCCGCCCGAATTCCGAGCCGCGGGCGTGAGCACGCGGACCAGATTCTCAATTCAGTCGCGGAATCTGCCCGCGTGCTCACACCCGCGGCTCAAAAGGACAACGGCCCCGGAACGGATCCGGGGCCGGTTGGGTGCGTTCGCAGCGGGCAACCCTGCCTCGTGCCTGAGCTCTCGGCCATCCCGGTGAACGATGCCTTTCGGCGTCGTGAGGGGGCCCGCCCGCCGCGTGGGATGTCTGATTCAGGCGTGCTCGAACAGCGACTGCGTTCGCAAGACGACCCCGCCGCGCGCGATCATGTGGTACGCCTGCACGTGCACCTCCTGGTCGTAGCGCTGGATGTCCAGCATCGACAGGCAGGGCCCGCCGTCGTCCCAAAGGTGCGTCAGCCCGTCCACCTCGCGCGAGAAGTCGCGGAGCTCGTCGTAGGTCGAGGCGTACAGGTTGTCCCCCAGCTGCTCGGTCTGGACGGACGTCATATACGTGATGCCGTCGCCCTGGAAGGTCTTCTCGAAATCCCGCTCGCCCGCGCAGAAAAACGTCTCGCTCGCCCCATCGGGCAGGCCGTTGTCGCGGTCCGTCACGAGTTCGGTGTAGCACGCACGCTCGAACCCGAAGCGGACGACGTGCGAGCTGGGCATGATCCACGCCTCAAGCTCGTACGCGCCGTAGGTCACGACGCGCCGGCCCTGAAACTCGAACAGCTCCGGGTGGAGCGCTTTGGGATAGAGATGAAGCTGCAGCGTCTGCAGCGCCGTGGATCTGGTGGTGGAGTTCATGGAGTCCTTCCCCCGGTCACGCGGCCGGTGCCCCCGGCCGAACCACTGAAGATCGCGTTGCCCCCGCCATTCGTTGCGGCTCAGCCAGACCCGGCACGTCCTGAATTCCGGCTCTGAACCTGGGCAAACCGATGAGTGTAGGCAGACACACGAGTGTCTCCTAACAAAGTCTTCGCCTTTCGGTCTCAGCCGATGACATCACCCATCGCCCCCAACATATACGGATTGGACACCACTCGTCCACAACAAGTAGGATCAGAGGCATGAATTCTCCGGGCCCGAAACGCGTTCGATTTTTGTTTGGAGAGGCGCCGCGCCCGGACCCCGCGCCCCGGTCGAGCCAAGACGCTCGGCCCGACGTCTTGGGCACGCTCCCGCGCGCCGAGCGGGCGGCGGCGCTCCGCCACGCCATCCCCGCCGCCGCCCCGACCGAGGTCCCCGCGTTCGTGCTTGCGCTGCTCGATGCGGCGAACGCGCCGACCCCGCCCGCGGCGACGGGCATCCGCGTCTGGGACCACGCCCGCCGCGCGCTGGCGTCACCGGCCGTGCGCACGGCGGACGACGCGCTCGCCGCCCTCGCGTGCGTCTGGAAGCGCGTGCCCTCGGACCTGAAGGGCGCCGCGCTCGCCGTGGGGCGTGGGCGTTGGACGCGCGCGATCGATCGCGCCGCCGCCTCGAGCGATCCGTTCGAGCGCGAGTCCGCCGCGATTCTGATCCGCGATTCGAGCAACGCCACGAGCGCCCGCGAAGCGTGCCAGCTGCTCACTGATGATGACCGCGACGTGTCGCGCGCGGCGGACCGGGCGCTGCTCTCGCTCACGATCCGTGTCGCCGGGATCGATCACGCCCGGCTCGGGCCCGACCTCGTGTTCGTGCCGGTTTCAGTCCTGACCGATGCCGCGCCGCGTGACGTCGTCGTCGAGCACGTCGCGGAGGCGGCCTGGTCGTTCGGCGATGCGCACCGGGGGCGAGACGTGCTCGTGGCGGCGCTTCTGCTCGCGGACCTGAAGACGCCGCCTGCGGCGCTCACCGCGCCGCAGCGCCGTTTGGTCGCCTTGCTGACGACGCCCGGTCACCCCGCGGTCGGGGCGCTCCGCACGCTCGTCCGCACAACGCGATCGCCCGAGCTGCGCGCCCGGAGTCTGCGGTGGGTTGCCGGCGGCCCGCTCGCGGATGCCGCCCTCGAGCGCCTCTCCAAATCAGACTCGGACGACGATCACGAGGCGATGCTCGAGAACGCTCACCTCGTGCTCCGCCCGGCCCGCGCCGCGGCGTTCGGCGTGGCGACGGTGCGGCTGGCAAAGTCGGCCACGGGCATCGCGCGGGGCGGCTTGCTGCCCGACGCGAACGCATGGGCCCGGCTCGCGCCGAACGCCCGCCGCGGGTACGCCTTGTTGCCGGGGCTGCTCGGGCTCCCGAGGCCCGCCCGCCGTGCCGCGCTGGCGCCGTGCCTGGGCGATCCAGACCCGATCGCGCGGCACCGCGCCGCGCGCTCGTGCGACCCGATGGACCTGGCCGATTTCACGTTCGATGCCGACGCGCGCATCGCCCGCAGCGCGGCGTTGCGTTGGTCGTGCGCCGGATTGCCCGACACCATGCGCCCGCCCCGGCACGCGGGCGACGATCGGCGTGCGCGGGTTGTCACCAAGCTGGCCCGCTCGCCGCACCGGGCGGTGCGTTCGGTCGCCGCGGCGGACGCGCGCCGGGCCGACCCGTGGGACCCCGAGTCGCCGGGCAGCCGCGTCGTCGCCCGGCGATGGCTCGCCGAGGACAATGCGTCGTTCATCGTTGCCGCCCGCGAACGCCTGGGCGATGATGACGTGGCGGCGTGTGTCCGGACGATCCGCCTCTTGATCGCGGTCAGCGCCGCGGCGCTGTTCGAGCAAGAGCTCGCGGCGTTGCTCGGCGACGGGGCCCGGCCGCGCGTCGCCGCAACCGCCGCCCGTGCGCTGAGTGCAATCCCCACGGCACCCGCTCGAAACGCGCTCGCCGGCGCGCTCCGAGCAACGGACGCCCGCGTGCGAGCCAACGCGCTCGAAGCGCTCGTTCGCTCGTCGCGTGGGAGGCTGGGCGCGCTCGTTGAGCTCAAGTCCGACAGCCATCACCGCGTCCGCGGCGCCGCGGTCCGCGCCGAGCTGGACGCCGCGACGCCCGGCGGGCTCGACGACGTGCTCGAGATGCTCAATGACGCGCGGTCCGAGCACCGGCTCGCAGGCGTCTGGGTCGCCGAGCGGGCGCTGACCGGGCGCCGGTCTGGCCCGCCAGCGCCGGGCGCCGACGCTGTCCTCGACCGCCTGAGCGCCATCGCGCGGTCCGACGCATCGCAAGACGTCCGATCTCGGGCGTTGCGGTGTGTCCGGCGGGTGCTCATCGAGACAACGCCCGCACGCGAGCCGGACGCGCCCGCCGCCGCCTCGCAGATCGAGCCGGCCGCGCCCGCGGCGCTGGAGGTGTCGGCATGATCGAACCGCTCTCGCTCGTCGCGCCCCGACTCATCACGCAAGACCCCGCCGGCGGCTCGGTCCCGTGGGGCACCATCCTGCTGGCGGCGCTGGTCGCGGTGGCAATCGTGGGAGCGGTGGTTCTTTACCGCCGCACCCGCGACCGGGCGGATCACGCCGACCGGGCCGTGCGGCGGATGTCCCGCCTGCTCGGGCTCGACGAGCGCGAGCGTTCGGCGTTGCACGCCCTGTCGTCGGCGTCGGAGATCCACGCGAGCGCGCTGCTGATCTCCAGGCGGGCGTTCGAGCGGGCCATCGACGCCTCGAGCAGGTCGGCCCGCCCGCCCAAGCCGGCGGTCGTGCACACCCTGGCCGAGAAGCTCCACCCCGGCGCTGGCTGAAACCTCGCGGCGCCTCGCGGCATACAACCCGCCAGGAGGACCCCATTCATGCGCGCCCCACTTGCCCTCATCGCGCTCGCGATCGCGCTTGCCAGCGCCGACGCCGCCGACCCGTACATCCGCACGACCGAGCGTGACGGGGGCGTGGTCGCGCTCGAGACGGCGTCGCGTGTCTTCGAGGACGACGCGGGCCGCCGCGTCACGCTCGTTGGCGTCACCCACGTGGGCGACGCGCCGTACTACGAGGAACTCGAAGATCTTCTCAACGAGCACGAGCGCGTGCACTACGAAGGTGTCGGGCCCGCGTGGCGGGATATCGCGAGCGACGCGTCCGACCGGGACCGCGCCCGGTTCACACGCGCGCGGATGCGTGACGCCGCGGCGGAGTTGCTCTCGGGCTACCGCTCCGGCGGGCGCGCCCGCACCGCGGAGGCGTGGCTCGAGTCCTACCCGCCCTTCCGCCGGCGCACGATGATCACCGCCATGACCGACGGCTGGGGCAATCCGATCACCCTCGATATCGATACGAAAGAACGGACGTACACCTTCACCTCCCTCGGCGCCGACGGCGAGCCGGGCGGCGCAGGGGCCGACGCCGACTTCGAACGCACGGGCGACATCCGGCTGGGCAACGAGCGCGACCCCGCCGAGGACGCGATCCAGTCCCGCCTCGCCGAGGCCGCCGGGCTCGCGTTCCAGCTCGACGAGATGGACTACATGCCCGAGAGCTGGCACAATTCTGACGCAACGCTCGCCGAGCTGTTCGGCGTCGAGCCGGGCGCGATGCTCGGCGACCTGAACGCCGACCCCGCGGCCGACGCCGCGTCGGACGACCCGCTCTTCGCCATGCTCTCGGGTGAGTCTGGCATCGCGAAGGTGATCGGGTCGGTGCTGGGCGTGATCGGCAACTCGCCGCGCTCGAGCTTCATGTTCCGCGTCATGCTCGTCGAGCTGCTGGGCGGCGCGGACGCGTCCGTGCTCGCCGCGGGGCTGGGCGACGAGATGGCGGACATGCTCCTCCACCGGCGCAACCAGATCGTGATCGACGACGTCCGCGACGCGTTCGCCGACGACCCGGCGCTGCGCTCGCTCGCGGTCTTCTACGGCGCCGCGCACCTGGACGACCTGGACGAGCGGATCCGCGCCCTCGGGTTCGAGCCCGTCGGGACGACCTGGCACGCCGCGATCACCGCGGACCCCGCCGACGTGGGCATCGAGCCCGAGCAGGCGGCCGCGTTCCGAACGTTTGTGTCGTCGATGGTGCAGATGCAGATGGCCCAGATGCGGGAGATGCAGCAGCGCGACGACTGACCGTCAATCTCGGGGTGGCTCGCTCGGCGACGCGAGGGGCGCCTCACCGCGCAGCCGGCGCGCCACGTCCGCCACGATCCGATCCTCCTGCGAGATCAGGAAGTGACTCAGCAACACGCGCCCGGGCACCCAGATCGGGTCCTCGCCGGGCGGCGCGGTCCGCGTCGCGCCGACCATCCAGTCGTTGAGCACGGCGTAGGGCACGATGTCGTAGTCGGCGGTCTCCAGCTGCTCGTTGAGATACCCGAGCATGCCCGATCCGGCGCGCAGCTGTGTCGCGGCTTCGTCCGGACGGATCCGCTCCGCGATCACCGCGCCGCGGTGGGGCGTGCCCAATGTGTAGAGCGTGCCGATGTTCAGCCGACGCACGCCCGGCTCGCGCTCGCTCGCGGCCCACCGCGCGACGATCCCACCCATCGAGATCGCGACGACATCGACCTCGGTCGTGCGCACCGGGTGGTCGGTCGGCCACCGTTCGTCCACGAACTCGACGACGCGGTCGCCCAACGGCTCGATGTCGTCGGCCCACATGTACGCCATCGACGCGACCTGCCCGTCGTCGGCGCCGGTCAATTCACGGATCTCGGCGGCGAGGTCCCGGCTTGCGCCCGCGGGCGAGCGATACCCCGAGAGCACGAGCACCGGGCGCTCGAGCCCGACCGGGTCGCGCTCCATCTCGGCCATCGCGCCCCGGACCTCCGCGTTTGACGCCGCGTACGCCGGGTTGTCCCGGTGGATGTGCATGCACGCCGCGCCAGACACGAGCGCCGAGATCACCACGGGCATCACGACCGCGCGGGGTCCGATCCGGGACTTCCGGGGGCGTCGGGGCATGGGGAGGAAGGTTAGCATACGCAAACTTATTCGGCTCGCCCGCCCGTCGATTTCACGATGGGTCTGGGTTCAGGATGGGCGATTCGCCGCGCAGCCGCCGGCCGATGTCCAGGATCGCGATCGGGTCGCCCATGATGTGCAGGTGCGGCTCGCCCGCGCGGCGCGGCAGCCGAATCCCCGGGTGACCCTCGGGCACGCCACGCCCGTCGCCGATCACGGCGTCCTCTTCCATCTGGTACGCGACCAGCTCGATCCCCGAGGGCCCCAGCGCCGCGTCGAGCGCTCGCAGGAACTCGGATCCCGGTCGCATCTGCCGAGCCGCTTCGGTCGGCGCGATCCGCTCGGCGAGCGTCGAACCCCGATGCGGGGTGCCGAGCGTGAAGACGCGCTCGACGCGGCGATCACCGGCCGCGTTCACGACGGCCGCGACCCGGCGCGCGATCAGCCCGCCCATCGAGAGCCCGACGAGGTCGAAGGATTCGCTGCCGATCGCGCGCAGTTTCTCGGTGACGCGCTCGGCCATCGGCTCGATCGCGCCGTGCAGCGCAAACCGGGCGACGTGGAAGTCGGCAGGGTCGTGCGACGTCAGCCGCCGAAGCTCGCGCGACACCACCCCCGCGTACAGCCCCGGGTCCAGATACCCGGAGATCACCACGACCGGGCGATCGATCGGCGCGGGCGTGCGGCGCATCCGCCGGCGGAGCCGTGCCGCTTCCTCGGGCGTGCAGACGAGATCCGCGGGGGCACCCATGCGACCCGCGAACATCCAGCGTGTGTGCTTGAACAGCGCCACCCGCCGCGCCCATCGCGCGGGGCGCATCAGGTCTTCCCGATGGTCAGGTCGGTGCCGCCGTGGATGCGCTCGGCGGCCATCTTCTCCCAGCCCGATCCGAGCTCGCCCACAGGATCGGGCGGGACGATGTCCACCTTCTTCTCGCCGAGCTTCACCTCGCCCGACTCGACGCGGCCCTGGAAGGTCTTGCACTCGTCGAGCAATCGGTCGAGGATCTCGTCCTCGCCGACCGTCGCGACGCGCTCGCCCTGGACGTAGATGATCCCTTTCCGGTCGCCGGCGAACACCGCCACGTCCGCGCCTTCTGCCTCGCCGGGCCCGTTCACGACGCACCCCATGACCGCGACCTTCATCGGGACTCTGATTTCATCCGCCAGCTTCTTGCGCACGTCCTGCGTGAGTGTGAACAGGTCCACCTGGATCCGTCCGCACGTCGGGCACGCGATGAGCTCGGCGCCCTTCCGCTCGCGAAGCCCGAGCGACCAGAGCAGCTCGAGCCCGTCCTCGACCTCGTACACCGGATCGGACGCGTAGCTGATGCGGATCGTGTCGCCGATGCCGTTGGCGAGCAGCGTGCCCAGCGCCACGACCGAGCGGATGCACCCGGTCTCCTTGGGCCCCGCGTGCGTCACGCCGAGGTGCAGCGGGTACTCGAAGCGCTTGGAGATCTCCGTGTACGCGTCGATCACGAGCGTCGCGTCCATGGACTTGGCGCTGATCGCGATGTCGTCGAACTCCGCCTCGGCGAAGATGTCGAGGTACTCCTCGAGCTTGGCGATCATGATCGCGAGGAGGTACCCGTGCTTGTGGTCGCTAAAAACAGCCCCGAGCTCCTTCGCGCGCGCCTGCTTGTCCTTGCGCTCGATAATCGAGCCCTCGTTCACGCCCACACGGATGGGGATGCCCTTGCCGTCGCTCGCCTGCTTGCAGGCCTCGATGACCTGGCGGACCTGCGCGCGATCGTTGATGTTGCCCGGGTTGAGCCGGATCTTGTGGACGCCCGCCTCGACGGCTTCGAGGGCGCGCTTGTAGTGGAAGTGCACATCCGCCACGATCGGGACGGTGGTCTGGTTGAGGATCTCGGGCAGCGCCGCGGTGTCCTTCTTCTCGGGGACGGCGACGCGGACGACGTCCGCCCCGGCCGCGGTGAGCTTGTGGATCTCCGCGACGCACGCGTCGATGTCGTGGGTGTAGCCGGCGGTCATCGTCTGGACCGAGACCGGCGCGGGCCCGCCGTCTTCGGGCGCCGCGGTGGGGGAGGCATGCGGGAACCGGGCGCTCGGCGCGCCGCCTCCGACGCGGACGAGCCCGGTTCGGGCGTCTCCGAGGACGATCTGGCGGGTTGGTCGGCGGGGGGTCATGGCGGGATGGTACGAGTCGGAGTTCGTCCGCGGTTCGCCGGGCGATTCGCATCGGTCATGGCCACCGCGAAGGGTCCGTCACGCCGCCGATCCGAGCCAGCGCCCGACCGCGCGGCGTGGGCGGTCGGCGAACAGCCGGCGCCCCCGGGCGAACGCCTTTCTTCGCAGGGCTTGCTCGCGCCGCCGCACCGCCCGCCGGATGCGCTTGCGGTCCCGCTTGTGCGGCAGCGAACGGGCGGCCCGGAGCACGAGCGTCAGGTCGTGGTGGTCGCCGAGCGTCGTTGCCAACCGGTGCGCCCGGGCCCGCGCGACGCGGAGGGGCTCGCTGCCCGGGTCGGACTCGCTCAGCAGCGTCAGGTGCGTCCGCAGATGGCGCAGTTGCCGGCGCCAGGCGTGCAGGGCGATGGCCGACCGGGTGGCGCGGGCGACGCGGAGGCGCCGTCGGCACCGCCGATAGCACCGCGCGAGGGCCCCGTCGGGGTCCGCGTGGTCGATGACAAGTCCTTCGAAGCGCCAGCACGCCTCGCGGGCGGCGTCGAGGTGCCCGCACGCCTCGCCCAAGTCGGCCCGCAAGGCGTGCTGGGCGACGCGCGCCGCCAAGCGTTCGAGCGAGGCCCGCTCCTGATCGCACCGGGCGTGGCGGCGGAGGGCGGCGCAGGCTTCGAGGGTCGCCTCGGCGTCACGGGCGGGCGCGAGCTCGTGCAGCGCCGCCCGGAGCGACCCGTCGATCTGCCGCCGAACCTCTGAGAATTTGGGCGCGATCAGCCGCAACTCGCCACGGGCCCGCGTGATCGCCCGGCGCGCGTCGTGGACGATCTCGGCGTCGCCCGCGCGCCCACCGGACAGCAGCCCGTGGGCCGCCGCGAGTTCGTCACGCACGTGCGCCGCGGCACGCTCGGCCGACACCCCGGGATGTTTGGCGACGAATGCCATCGACCCACCCGTCCGGAGGGGTCCTCCCTCCGTGTGATTTTAGGAGCGTTCGGCGGGGGGTCGAGCGCGGTTGGCGAACTTGCACCGGCGGAGGCCGAGCCAGGCGAAGGTCTCGAAGAAGAGGAAGCCGGCGAGGAATCCCGCGGAACCGATCAGGACCACCGCGATGGAATCGACGCCGGCGATCGCCAACGAGAAGATCATACCGACGACAGCCGCAGAAGCGCTTGGAAACGCCAACACCCACCCGATGCCAGCGTGCGAGGTGATCGCTACTGCGTGGGCAGGCGTGAGTCGAAAGTTGCGGCGCGACGCGATGAACCTGAGACCTCTTGATTCGATCGACGTCAGGATAAACACAGCCGTGAAAGTCACGGCTGCGGCAATCAGCCCACCCATCACCAAGACCATCGCTAAGAACTGGCCGGCAATTCCCCAGTCTCCCGCGCCGTACACCGTCATCGCAATAAACGCACCAACAAGCGGCGGGATCGGTACACCTAGAGCCGCCAACAACGCGTACTTGCTCAGAAGACGTCGCTTTGGAAGTCCAACTTCCGGTTGCATTCGATTCAACGTCGAGATTGGGGTGAGCAGCGTCTGGATGCCAGTCAATGCTGCACTTCCAAGAGATGGGCTCCGCTGCCACGCCGTCCCCACCCTCCGCTCCGGCAAACTCTCCGCGATCGGCTTGCCGCACTCCGGGCAGTTGCCCGCCGGGTCCAGCCCCTCCACGACATACCCGCACCGCTCGCACAGCAGCGTGTACTCGTCCTCCCACGGCGTCTCGCGGCCCATCGCCCGATCCTACGTGTCGCAATGATCAGGCGCGCCCATCCTCCCCCGTCCCGACGGGGGAGGTGCCGAGCGCGAGCGAGGCGGAGGGGGTCTTCTTCGTCATTCCGCAGCTCGCGATCAACCCCCTCAGTCGGCTGCGCCGACAGCTCCCCCGTCAGGACGGGGGAGCGTGGCACGACGCGTTTCGCCCGACCGCGTATCCTGTCCGGCCCATGATCACCGTCCGGCGCATCCCGATGGACGACCCCCTGTTCGCGCAGGCTGTGGACCTGCGCCGGCGGGTCCTGCTCGACCCCGTCGGGTGGAGCTACGAGGACTACCTCGACGAGTCGCCCGGGCGCGAGGAGCAGTGCCACCACTTCGTGGCGCTGGCCGACCACCCCGAGGGCCCGCGGGTCGTGGGCGTCGCGATGCTGCTGCCCGGCGGCGGGGACGGGCTCACAGCGCCCGGTGCTCCGACGGACGCCGGCACCGTGGGCAAGGTGCTCCAGGTCGCCGTCGATCGTCAGATGCACGGGCAGGGGATCGGGCGGAAGCTGATGGTCTCGATCGAGGCGTTCGCGTTCGCCCCCGACGAGCGCGGCGGGCTCGGGCTCGACGGGCTCTACTGCCACGCCCAGCAGACCGCGATCGGGTTCTACGACCGGCTCGGATGGGCGATCGAATCAGACGAGTTCGACGAAGCCGGCATCGTCCACAAGCGGATGGGCATCCGGGCGCCCGGCGCAGATACGGGCTGATCCGGGCGTCTGAGCGGAGATTCACCCGATCGGGTGCATCTGGCGGCATCGAAAACCGTATAGTTTCGACATGGGCCATCCCCACGCACAGAGCGATTCGCCTCCCGCCACACCCGCGCGTGAGGTGTTGCGCCGCTGCGGCATCCGCTGCACGCGTCAGCGTGAGGTGATCTACGACGCGCTTCGGGCGTCCAGGGCCCACCCGACGGCGGAGCAGTTGCTCGGGCTGGTCCGGGATCGCGATCCCGGGATGAGCCTCGCGACGGTGTACAACACGCTCGAGGCGCTCGCGGAGCACGGGCTGGCGCGTCGGATCGCGAGCCCGGTCGGCAACGGCCCGTCGCGGTACGACGCGGACACGTCGCACCACGTGCACCTGACGCTCGCGGACGGCCGCGTGCTGGACCTGCCCGACGATCTCGCCGAGCGGATCGTGGACGCGATGCCGCGGGACCTGCGCGAGCGGATGTCCGACGAGGCCGGTGCCGACGTGGGCCCGATCCACGTCGAGCTGATCGCGTCGGGCCCGCGCCGCGCCCGCTGAGACCCGATAACACGAACGTCCGAGAGCGTGCCGCTCTTCGTGGAGCGTTGGGCCGTGTGTGCCGATACCTCGCGTGCGGTACCCATAGGAGCACGCCATGAGCACGCCCGCCGACGGATCGAACGCCAGCACCAACCCGGTCGAGCGCCGCCGGTTCGAGCGGTTTGCGCTTGTTCCGGGGTACACCGCCGTCGCCGTGCGCCGGCGGGGCGAGGGCGGGCCGTGGCACCTCGGGCACGTCTACGACGTCTCGGAGGGCGGCGTGCGGTTCGAGCTCGACCACGCCTTCGAGCCCGGGTCGATCGTCGAGATGAAGCTTGACCTGCCCCGCTCCACGGTGCGGCTCGGCTTCGACGCGGACGCCGCCGACGACGAGGCGTCTGTCGGCATGACCGCCCGGGTTGTCTGGTGCGACCAGGACAGCGTCTGCGACGCCAAGCTCGGCGTCGAGGTCGCGCAGTACGCCAGCCAGGGCGATCGGGACCGGCTCGTCCGGCACCTGACCGGCGGGCGGTTCCGCCGGGCCGCCTGAGCCCGGGAATCACGCGAACGCTTGGAAACCCCGGTCGGGCGGCTATCGTCCGCCGGTGTTTGTCGATCGCGCACGAATCACGGTCCGAGGTGGCGACGGCGGCGGGGGGCACGTCTCCTTCCGACGCGCCAAGGGGCTGCCCAAGGGCGGGCCCGACGGCGGGGACGGCGGCAAGGGCGGCGACCTCGTCTTCCTTGCCGACCCCGGCGTGAACACCCTGCTCGATTTCCGCGGCGTTCGCCTCTGGCGCGCCGAGGACGGCGAGGCGGGACGAAAGAAACAACAGCACGGCGCGAACGCGTCCGACCGGGTGATCAAGGTCCCCCCGGGCACGCAGGCGTTCGATGAGCACACGGGCGAACTCGTGTGCGACCTGGGTCCGGGCGACCGGTTCGTGGTCGCCGCGGGCGGGCGCGGCGGGTTCGGCAACGAGCACTTCAAGAGCTCGACCAACCAGGCGCCGCGCACGTCAACGCCGGGCGAGCCGGGCGAGGAGCGCGACCTGCGGCTCGAGCTGAAGCTGATCGCGGACGTCGGGCTCGTCGGGCTTCCCAACGCCGGCAAGTCCACGATGCTCAAGGCGTTGACACGCGCGGACCCGAAGATCGCCGACTACCCGTTCACGACGCTGAGCCCGCAGCTGGGCATCGCGCCGCTGGACGCGGCGCGCCGGCTTGTGGTCGCCGACATCCCCGGGCTGATCGAGGGCGCCGCGCAGGGCGCCGGGCTCGGGCACGACTTTCTGCGCCACATCGAGCGGACCAGCGTGCTGCTGCACGTGCTCGACGCCGCGCCGCTGGACGGTTCATCACCGGCGGACAACTACCGCAAGATCCGGGCTGAGCTCGGCGAGTACTCCATCGAGCTCGCCGAGCGCCCCGAGGTGATCGCGCTGAACAAGATCGACCTGCTGGGCGGCGAGGACGCGGCCCAGCGAGCGCTGCAGGACCTGCGCGGCGAGCTCCGCCTCGGTGCCGATCAGCCGGTCATCGCGGTGTCGGGCGGCGCGTCGATGAATCTCGCGCCGCTGCTCGAAGCGCTCTGGCTGCAATTGCACGACGCCGACGAGGTGCTCGAGGGCTGGCGACCCGCGGAGTGAGCGACCTCGCCGGGGCGTGTCAGGGCGCGGTCTTCGAGGCGTCGTCGAGCTTGCCCAGCCGCGTGGCCAGGGCCCGACGGAGCTTGCCCGCGGCCTCGCCGATGACGGTGTACAGGTCGGCGCCCTCGGCCGTCACGGCAATCGGGTCGAGCCCGCGCGGGCGCGCTTCGAGCATGCACCGTTTGTCGTCGTCGGATTTCTTGTGCGAGTTGTGATCGCCCAGGTGCGCCTCGACGCGCGTGATGCGACCCTCGAACCGGGCGAGCTCCTGCGTGACCCGTTCGCGGACATGATCCGCGATCGGCGGCGTGAGCTCGAACCCGTTGGCGTTGATTTCCAGATGCATGGTGACCTCCCGCGCGAGGGTACGCGGCCCGGGGGGCCGGGTTCGGTCACCGCTCCGAAAATCGGCGCAGCAGCGCGAGCCACTCCGGGTTGCCCGCGCCGCGCTTGCGGCGTTTGCCCGCGGCGCCGCCCAGCACCGGGCTCTTGGCCCACCCGAGCACCTCGACACCCAACGCGGGCAGCTCGTCGCGCACCGCTTCGGCGAGTCGCCGGGCGTCGTCGGGGTCGAGCACGCCCCCCGCGCCGAGCTGCGACTTGTCCGCCTCGTAGTGCGGCTTCACGAGCGAGAGGACCCGCCCGCCCGGTTTGGTCCAACGCAGCGCCGCGGGGATCGCCTTGTCCTGGCGCGTCCACCCGAGGTCGATGACGACGAGGTCCACGGGCTCGGGCGGATCGGTGTGCAACGCGTTGCTGCGCTCCATGACGGTCACGCGCTCGTCGTTGCGGAGTTTCCACGCCAGCTGTCCGTACGCCGTATCGACCGCGAACACGCGCGCCGCGCCGCGTTGCAGCAGGCAATCGGTGAACCCGCCCGTCGAACACCCGAGGTCGGCGCATACGAATCCGGCGACCTCGAGCGCAAACGCGTCCAGGGCGTGGGCAAGCTTGAGCCCGCCGCGGGAGACGTATGGGTTCTGAGGATCGGGCGCGGCGTCCGCGGGGGTCATGCGTGGACGGCGACGGGCTTGGGCTCGGCTTCGATGCTCGTGTTCATCGGGGCGCCCGAGACGGAGATCCCGATGATCGCGACGCCCAGCTCGTCGGCACGCTGGATCGTCTGGTCCCGATCGAGCATGATGACGTCGCCCGCGGCGACGGCGAGGCAACGCCCGCCATGCCGGTGCAGGTTCTCGATGGTCTGGAGCCCGATGGTGGGGACGTCCGACCGGCGGTCGTGCCCGGCGCGGGCACCCTTGATCAGCGTCCAGCCCGAACGCCGGCAGAGCCCGCCGGTCCGCTCGATCATGCCGTCCGTGCCCTCGACGCCCTCGACCGAGATCACGTCCCGCTCGCGGACGGACAGCGACTGCCCGATATCCAGGCGGAGCAGTTCGGTGAGCAGCGGCCAGGCGAACTCGACGTCCGCGAGCTGCTCCGCGGACGGACGCGTCGCGGTCATCACGCCCGGCTCGGCGAGGTGATCGGGGATCGGCGAGGTCGAATCGATCAGCGACACGCCCTGCCGGTCCAGCTCCTCAGCGATCGCGGCGAGCACCGCGTGCGAGCGCTTGTCGTGCCGGAGATGCCGGTACCACGCGACGACGGTCCGCACGTCAGGGACGTTGCGGACGAGCTTCCATCGGTCGTGCATCAGGCGGGCTTTGTCCACCTTGCCGACCATGATCGCGTGGCGGGCACCCGTGCGGCGTAGCGCCTTGCCCCAGGTGCCCACGCGGAGGACGCCGACGTCGCGGAACGAGTCGCACAGCTCGGGCAGTTCGTCGTCGTACTGGCTGGCGAGCCCGAGCCCGTGGACGGTGTGCCCAGCCTCGCGGAGCCCTTTGGCCACCAGGATCGGGAGCCGCCCGCCGCCCGCGATCAGCCCGATCGGTGCCGGGGGCTCGGGGGGGTCGGGCAAGATCGTGACGACGCTGTTCATTCGCTCAACGCACCTGTCAACGGGGACGCGCGGCCAAGCCTGGTCAGGCATGATTCGCCGCGGGCACCCCTTCGGATGAGCCCGAAGTCTAGCTCAAGTCTCGGCCCGTAGCGGGCTTGGGCTCCAACGGCCCGTCAAACACGTCCGATTGTACGCATTATGTACGGGCGTTCGGGCCCGCCCGCCTTCCCTACACTGCCCCCATGACACGGACGTCTTCCAGCCCTTACGAGATCGGCCACCCGATCGGGACCTGCAGCCACACCGGTGATGCCCTCGTGCCCGGCGACGCGTTCGTCGCCGTCGTCGTCGAGGCCCCGGACGGCACGCTCGCCCGCGCCGACTTCAGCGCGAAGGCGTGGGACGACGGCGCCCGCCCGGGCGCCCCGATCTTCGCCGCCTGGCGGAGCGTCGTCCCCGACCCGAACGAGAAGCCCAAGCCGCTCATCGATGACGGCGAGCTCATGGACATCTTCGAGCGCGAGGTTTCGGACGACGACGACACACGCCTCGCGTTCCGATATCTCATCGGGCTCGTGCTCATCCGCAAGCGCAAGCTGGTGTACGAGGGCGGCACGCCCGCGGACGCGAAGAAGGGCACACGCGGCACGATGCGCGTCCGCGTGCCGGGCAAGACGGCGTCGGGTGAGAAGCACCCGATCACAGAGGTGATCGATCCGGGGTTGAGCGATGAGCGCGCCGCGGAGCTCGCCGAGCAGCTCGATGTGATCATGAACGAAGACGGGAGCGACGCGTGATCCGATTCGCGCTGCCGATTCTTGCGATGGTGTTGTTGCTCTCCGGTTGTACGTCGCTCGATACGCCGGGCGAGAGCGTGAGCGCGGGCCCGAACGAGTCGCCGCCGAGCTACGAGCAGATCCGAGCCGCGTACAACGAGCGGGTGGACGGTCTCGACCGGCTTTGGGCGCGGGCCGTGGTGCGCGTGGAGGGCGAGGACGCCGCGGGCAAGCGCCTGCGCGAGCAGGCGGAGGGGCATCTGCAGATCGAGCAGCCGAACAAGCTCGCGCTGTCGATGGGCAAGGTCGGCAAGCCGTTCCTGCACCTCGGGTCCGACGACGCGTTCTATTGGTGGTTCGACGCGCTCGACGAGGGCAACGAGATCGGTCTGATCGGTCGGCACGAGGAGGCGACACCCGACAAGGCCGCCGCCCTCGGGCTGCCCGTGCACCCGCTGGACCTGATCGAGTTGCTCGGCATCTCGGAGTTGCCCGAGGGGACGCGCCGCGTCGGGTGGTCCAAGGACCGGACGCGGGCGGTCTTCACGGTGCCCGCGCGGTGGGGGTCCCGCTGGGTGTGGGTGAACCCCGAGACGTTCGAGCCCGAGCGGATCGTGCTGGCCGACCGGGAGTTGAACACCGTCGCCGAGGCGGAGCTGTCGCACTACGAGATCGCGCGGATCGACGGCGACGCGACCCGCCGGCCGCGCGTCGCGACACGCGTCGTCGTGCGCACGCCTGGGTTCAACGGGTTCGCGCGCATCACGATGAGCGAGCCCCAGAACCGGTCGATCCCGCGCGTCGCGTTTGATCTCGACCGCCTGCGGTCGCGCTACAACGTCGAGACGCTGCAGGACGTGGACGACCCGGCGTTCTGGGCCGACGCCACCGAGCCGGCGCCGGGCGGGTGATGCGGGCCCGGATCGCGACGCTCGCGGTGTGTGTGCTGCTGGTGTTCGTCGCCTGCGCCCGGGCGCAGGGGATCGGCGACGGCGCGATCGCGGCCCCCGGGCACGCGTGGGCGGTGATCCAACTCGACGACGGCGCCCGTCTGGTGCATCTGCCGCCGCGGGCGCTCACGCAGCGTCCCGCCGCCGCGGGCTCGGTGCGCTCGGCGCGCGAGCTCAAGGAGATGCCCGTCGCGTGCGCGGCGGTCGGGGACCGGGTCTACCTCGCGTTCCGCGACGGCCAGCGGCACTCGGTGCTCTCCGGGCGCGCGGTGGAAGCGGTCGGCGGGCTGTGGACGTTGAGCCCGGACGGCCGGCTCGACGCCCATCCCTCCACGCCCGAGGGCACGCTCGTCGGGTTTGTCGGCTCGGATCTCGGGCCGACCGCGTTGGTCCGCGACGGAGACGATTTCCAGCTCGCCCGCATGACGCGCGACGGGTGGGATCTGATTTCGATGCCCGAGGGCGTCGAGCCCGCGGCGATCGTCCGCTGGCAGGCCGCGCCCGGCGTGCTCTCGGCGACCGGCGAGCTCTGGGCGCTCGAGGCCGAGGGCTGGACGCGGGTCGCGATGCCGCCGGTCCGGCTGGAGCGCGGCGACCGGCTCTACGGGCTCGGCGCGCGGATCGTGTCGGTCCGGCCCGAGGAGGGCCGGGTCGCGATCCGGACGCACGACGCGACGGGCGATCAGCTGATCGCGCGGCTCGAGGACCCGCCGGCCGACGCCGCGATGACGCCCATCGGCCTCGACGGCGGGCGCTTCGCGCTCATCTGGCGCGAGCCGGGAGAGGACGCGCGGTACCGGATGATGGAGCTCAGCCTCGCGACGGGTGAGGTGTTCTATGACGGCCCGCCGATCCCCATCATGCCGGTCTCGCAGGGCGAGTTCCGGGTGCTCGCGGCGTTGCTCGTTGTCGTGGCGGCGGCGGTGCTGCTCATCGCGATACGCCCCGCCGGGTCGCGCGAGCTCGTCCTGCCGCCTACGACGGCGCTGGCCGAGCCCGGACGCCGCTTCGCCGCGACGTTCGTCGATCTGTTGGTCGCGTTGTTCGTGGTCGCCCGCGTGTTCGGGGTCTCGATCATGGACATCGCGACGCTGACGGTGATCTTCCAGCCCGTCGGCTGGTGGGCGCTGCCCGGCGTGCTCGTGGTGGGGTGGGCGGTGGGGTCGCTCTTCGAGGCGGTGTTCGGGCGGACGTTCGGGAAGTTCCTGCTCGGTTGCCGGGCGGTGCGCGGCGACGGGTCGGGCGACGGGCCCGGGATCTGGCGGTCCGTGGTCCGCAACGCGATCAAGTGGTTCCTGCCCCCGATCCCGGCGTTGTCGCTGTTCGAGCCCGATGCCCCGCACCGGGGCGACGCGATCGCGGGCGTCGTGGTCGTGATCGACGTTGAAGCGGAGCCCGAAGCGCCCACGGACGGTTGAGAGCGCCGGCGGTGCGCGGCAGAATCTGCGCTCGGGGGCGTTTCCTCGTCAAGAAGCTCGGCGGGTTTCCCCGATAACACCCGGACCGGACGTTGCACGCGCCGCCGGGGCGCGTCGGTCCTCAAGCGCAAGGGATGCCCGTGTCCGAGACGGCGACCGAAACCCAGCCCGAGACCGAAGCGTCTGTCGCGCCGGAAGATGCGCCGGCGACCGGCGAGACGCCGAGCGGGTCGGAGCCGCCCGAGCGGCAGGACCCCGTCGAGGCGGTCCGCTCGGGGTGGCGCGGGCTGTGGCAGGTGCCGACGCTGCTCGCGGCGGGGGCCTTGCTGGTTGGTGGGATCGCGTACTCCATCGCGAACAAGCCCGATCCGACGTTCGATGGGGCGCTGACGCGGGCCGAGTCGCTGATCGACCGCGATGAGCACCAGGCGGCGATCCGCGTGCTCAACGAGCGCGTCTTCTCGTTCCTGAGCACGACCCCGGACGACGTACCGATCCAGACCCGCCGGAAGTACCACACGCTCGTCGCCCGGGCGATTTACGAGGGTCAGGAGGAGCTCGGGCTCGATGTCGCGGAGAACCACGAGTCGATCGTCCGCGAGTACCTCCGCGCCGAGAAGGCGGGCGAGACGCTGGGCCCGATCGACGTGCACCACCTCGCGATGACGTATGTTAACCAGGGCGAGCACGCGCTGGCGCTGGCGCGTGCCAAGGCGTTGCCGGCGGACCGGCGCGAACTCCGCGCCGAGATCGAGCGCCGCGTCGTGGACGCGTGGATGCGTTCGCCGGTCTCGTACGAGGGCGAGGCGATCGGGCTGTTGACGGACATGCTCGCCGATCCGGCGCTGGGTGACGAAGACCGCGTGTGGGCGCTGGCACGCCGGGCCGACGTGCAGATGAGCCAGGGCGCCGCCGACCAGGCGATCGAGCGACTCCTCCCGGCGGTGCCTCGGATCGACGCGGGCTCGGACCCGCGCGGGGCGGCCCAGCTGCATCTCAAGCTCGCCGAGGCGTATCTCGCCGCGGGCGCGCCGCGGGAAGCGGAGACGCACGCGAATCGGGTGCTCGACCTGGTGGGCCCGGACGACCCGTCCGTTCCCTTTGCGCTGCTCGCGTTGGGGCAGGTGCACGAAGCACGCGGCGACCTGAGCGAGGCCCGCGACGTGTACGCCGCGATCGACGAGGACTTCGGCGGGACGCCCGCGTACGGCGGGGCGCTGCTCGGGCTCGGCGAGACGCTCGCCGGTCTCAACTCGATCGACGCGTCGTTCGAGGCGTACGAGCGGCTGGTGAACTACCTGACCGGCGTGCCGCGCCCGGAAGGCGGGCCCACGATCGAGCGGGTGGCCGAGAGCCTGCTGGACCGGTACCTCGACCTGACGACGGTGTGGAACTTTGAGCCGGCGCTGCGGTTCGCGGCGTTGGCGTCGAGCCTGTACGAATCCGGGGAAGAGCCACCCAGCGTGATCCGGGCGATCGCCGAGGGGCACCGCCTGAGCGCCGAGGCGTTGATGGGCGAGCCCTCGGGCGATGGCGGGCGTTCGCTCAGCGACGCCGAGCGGTCCAGGGTGCTTGCATCGATGGACGCGTCCACGCGGGCCGAGACGCAGCGGCATCTGCTGCGCTCGGGCGCGCACTACCGCTCGCTCGCCGAGCGGTTCGCGCTCGACGACGACGAGGCGTACGCGGACGCCTTGTGGCAGGCCGCGACGCAGTTCGACCGGTCCGGGCAGCTCGAGCGGGCGCAGGAGGCGTACCGCGCGTTCGCGACGGGCGTCCCGTCGGACCCGCGGACCGCCGAGGCGCGGTTCCGGCTCGGGCAGGCGTTTCAGTCGCAGGGCGACTACGAGACCGCGTCGGGGTATTACGAGGGGCTCGTCGCGGACCTGCAGACCGGCGCGCGGCGCGAGGTGGGCCCGTTCGGCGTGCGGAGCTTCGTCCCGCTCGCCCAGTGCTACCTGCTGGACACGGACGAGACGAACGACAGCCAGGCCCGCGGGCTGCTCGAGTCGGCGCTGTCGGGCGCGGTCGGGACGGCCGAGACCGAGCAGTACCGCGATGCGCTGGTCGAGCTGGGCACGCTCTACCACCGCGCGGGCGAGTTCGAGCGCGCCATCGAGCGGTTCGACGAGGCGCTCGCCCGGTACCCCGAGAGCGACGAGACGGGCGCCGTGCGGTTTCGTCTGGCCGACGCGCAGCGGCAGCTGGCCGACGAGATCGAGGGCTCGCTCGAGGGCCCGATGCCCGACTCGGAACGGCAGGCTCGGCGGGAGCAGATCATCCGCCTGCGGCACGAGGCGATCGACGGATTCCGCGGGGTGACCGACTACTTCGACCGGCGCGACCCCGCGTCGCTGACGGAGCTGGACGAGCTGCACCGCCGCAACAGCTTGTTTTATATGGGCGACTGCGCGTTCGACCTCGGGGCGTACGAGGAGGCGATCGCGCATTACGACGCGGCGCGCGAGCGGTACCCGGACGACCCGGCGTCGCTGGTCGCGATGGTGCAGATCGTCAGCGCGTACGTCGAGCAGGGCGACCTCCAGCGGGCGCAGACGGCGAACGAGCGGGCGAGGCGGTTCTTCATGAGCCTGCCTGAAGAAGTCTGGGACGACCCGAGCCTGCCCATGGACCGGGCGGACTGGGAGCGTTGGTTGGAGTCGAGCGCGCAGCTGTACGAGACCGCTTCGGGCGAAGAGTGAACACCGGGGCGCGGAGCGCCCAGCGAGGTCAAGGATGACCACCGAACCGCAGGACATGTCGGGCGTGCCCGCTCCCGCGGGACCCGTGCGCCCCGGCGAGCCGGGGTGGGAGGACCGCCTGGTCACGCTGATCGGGCGGCTGCAGCGGCTGTGCGTCGAGCTCGACGCGATGGGGGAGCGCCAGCAGGAACTGATCGAGGCGGACGAGGTCGAGGGGCTGCTGACCTTGCTGCGCGAGCGGCAGGGCGTGGTCGATTCGATCGGTGCCGTCGCGGGCGAGTTGGACCCGGTCGTGCGGCGGTGGGACGAGTTGAGCGGATCGCTCGAAGAGGCGGTCCGGAATGACGTGCGCGCGGCGCTCGATGAGATCGAGGCGATCGGCAAGCGCGTGGGCGAGCGCGACGCCGAGCAGCGCCGGGCGCTCGAGTCCAACCGGAATCAGCTGGCGGATCGGATCGCGGGCGTTGGCAAGGCGCGGGCGGCGGTGAGCGCGTACGGGCCTGCGCGGGGTGTGAACCGCCCGCGGTTCCAGGATCGGGAAGGGTGAGCATGGAAGCGCCGACGACCGAGCACACGACGGGAGAGCCGATCACGCGGGCGGCCGGGCTGAGCGAGACGGACCTCGCCGACCTGATCACGTCGTTCAACGACGTGACACGGAAGCTCGAGGGCACGCACGCGCGATTGCGCGCCGAGGTCGAGCGCCTGAACGTCGAGCTGCGCCGCGCGAACGAGCGGCTCGAGCGCTCGCGCCGGCTCGCGGCGCTGGGCGAGATGGCGGCGGGCATCGCGCACGAGATCCGCAACCCGCTCGGGTCGATCGGGCTCTACGCCCGCCTGCTCGAGCAGGACCTCGCCGACCGGCCCGAGCGGAAGACGGCAAAGAAGATCCGCTCGGCGGTGTCGCGGCTGGACGAGGTCGTGACGGACGTGCTGACTTTTGCGCGCGAGATGAAGGTGGACGTCGCGCCCGCGGACGCGTCGGACCTGCTCGATCGGGCGGTGGAAGGGTGTCGACACGTCATCGGCCCGGTCTGCCGCGGCGATGAGGCGCGGGGCTCGGTCCGCGTCGCGTGCGACGAGGGGCTGATGGTGCAGGCGTTGGTGAACGTGGTCCGCAACGCCGCCGAGGCGTGCGAGCAGGCGGGACGGAAGGACGCGGGCATCACGCTCGACGCGCGCACGGAGACGGACGACGAGGGCGCCGCGTGGTGCGTCCTGAGCGTCCGCGACGCGGGCGACGGCATCGGGCCCGACGTGATCGACCGGATGTTCAACCCGTTCTTCACGACGCGGGCGGCGGGCACGGGGCTCGGGCTGGCGATCGTGCACCGCATCGTGGATGCGCACGGGGGGCGGGTGTCGGTCTGGAACAACGCCGAGCACGAGCCGGGCGCGCCCGGCGCGACATTCGAGATGTGGGTGCCCCTCGCGGGCGCGGGGGACGTGCCCTCGAGCACGGATGACAACGAGCGCGTGGCTGAGATCCGCGTGCGGTCGGGCATGACGCCGACCAGGGCGGCATGACGCCGGGGAGAAACGCATGAGCGCGACGGTGCTGGTCGTGGACGACAAGGAAATGATGCGTGACAGCGTGGGCTCCACGCTGAGCCGCGCGGGGTTCGAGGTGATCGCGGCGTCGGACGGCGTCGCGGCGCTCGACACGATCGCCAAGCGCCGCCCGGATGCGGTGGTGACCGATCTGAAGATGCCCAACATGACCGGGCTCGAGCTGCTCGAGCGTGTGCAGCAGATCGACGACGAGCTGCCGATCGTGCTGATGACGGCGTTCGGAACGATCGAGACCGCCGTCGAGGCGATGCGCCGCGGGGCGTTCGACTACATCACCAAGCCCTTCGAAGGCGACGAGCTGATCATCGCGGTGAAGCGAGCGATCAAGCACGCCGGGCTCGTGCGGGAGAACGCGATCCTGCGCTCGGGGGGCGGGGCGGCGGCGCCCGCGGGGCCCACGCTGCACGGGCTCGACCGGATCATCGGCGCCTCGCCCGCGATGCGGAAGGTCAAGGAGCAGGTCCGCGCGGTCGCCCAGAGCCAGGGGACGGTCCTGATCACCGGGCAGTCGGGCACGGGCAAGGAGGTCATCGCGCGGGCGATCCACGAGGTGAGCGGGCGCGTGAGCGGCCCGATGCTCGCCGTGAACTGCGCGGCGCTCTCCGAGTCGCTGTTGGAGAGCGAGCTCTTCGGGCACGAGCGCGGGTCGTTCACGGGCGCGGACAAGCTTCGCAAGGGGCGGTTCGAGCTCGCCAACGGCGGGACCTTGCTGCTCGACGAGGTCTCTGAAGTCTCCCCGCAGATTCAGGCGAAGCTGCTGCGGGTACTGCAGGAGCGGGCGTTCGAACGCGTCGGGTCGAGCGTGACCATCGGCGTGGACGTCCGTGTGGTAGCGACGAGCAACCGCGACCTGCCCAAGGCGGCGGCGGACGGGGAGTTCCGTCAGGACCTGTTCTTCCGACTCAACGTGCTCCCGATCCATCTGCCGCCGCTCGCCGAGCGGGCCGAGGACGTGCCGGCGCTGGTCGAGCACTTTGCGCGGCTGATCGCGGCCCGCGAGGGGACGAGCCCCGTCGCGTTCGATCCCGGCGCGATCGAGCTCTTGCAGGGGTACGCCTGGCCGGGCAACGTGCGCGAGCTGGCGAACATCTGCGAGCGTGCGGTGGTGCTCAGCGCGGGCGTGTCGGGCGGGCGGTCGCCGGTGGTGCACCGTCAGCTGCTCGAGCCGTGGCTGCTGTCCGCGGCTCGGTCGCCCGGCGTGCTCAAGGCGCGCCCGCTGCACCCGCGGCCGGAATCGCCGGCGCCCGCGGCGGCGAGCGAGGTCGAGGCGAAGTGGCAGCCGGGCGACCGGACGCTGGCCGACCTCGAACGCGAGACCATCGTCCAGACCCTCGAACGGTTCAACGGGCACCGGGCCAAGACCGCCAAGGCGTTGGGCATCGGGGTCCGCACGCTCGGCCTCAAGCTCAAGAAGTGGAAGGAGCAGAAGCTCGTCTCGGCGAATCTCTGACGGGCTGGCCCGGGGGTTGCTTACGGGGAACCGGTGATGATCAAGGACCTCAACAGCGCAGGCGCTCTCCCGACCCTCGACGCGATGATGCGCTTCGCGGGGGCGCGGCAGCGCGTCATCGCCCACAACGTCGCGAACTGGGACACCCCCAACTTCCAGCCCAAGGACGTCTCGGTCAGCGAATTTCAGCGGTCGCTCGGCGAGGCGGTCGCCCGCCGGCGGGCGTTCAACGGCGGCATGGTGGGGGACCTGCCCTTCGAGGGCACCCGCGAGGTCCGCCCAACCAGGGGGGGCGGGCTCGAGCTGCGACCCGAGACGCACACGGGCGGCGTGCTCGCGCACGATCGGAACTCCACGGACCTTGAGCGGCTTCTGCAGGACATGGTCGAGAACGCGAACGTCTATCGCGTCGCGGCGGACTTCATGCGCGTGCAGACCCAGCGTCTGCACGCCGCGATCGGTGAGCGGGTTGCGTAACCCCTGACAGGGAACAAGCATGTACGGCGCACTGGACATCTCGACGAGCGGCATGGTCGCCCAGCGGACGCGGCTGGAAGTCATCAGCGCGAACATCGCGAACGCCCGGACCATGCTCCGTGCCGACGGCGGGTACGAGCCCTACCGGCGGCGAACGGCGATGTTTGCGCCCGGCGATCCCGGCGCGTCCACCCAGGCCGGGCGGCAGCTGGGCGTCCACGTCGCGGACATCGAGCTGGACCGGGCCCCGTTCGAGAGCCGGTACCAGCCGGACTCGCCCTACGCGGACGCGGAGGGGTACGTGAAGGTGCCGAACATCAACACGACGGTCGAGCAGATCAACGCGATGCAGGCGGCGCGGGCGTACGAGGCGAACGTGGTGGCCGCCGAGACGACGAAATCGATGATGGCACAGGCGTTGCGTTTGCTGGCATGACGGGCGCGGTCCGCGCGTGGTAGGCTGCGGGCTCGGAGGTTGACGCGATGAACGATCCGGTTGGCTTGGTGGGAACGGGCGGCGCGGGCTATGTGCCCCCCCAGCGAGGCGGCGCCAAGGGCCCGCAGGGGTCCGGGCCGGATTTCGCCGACCTGCTCAAGCAGAATCTGAACCAGGTCAACGAGTTGGAGCAGGACGCCTCGCGCGCCGTCGAGGACCTGATGACCGGCAAGCGGGACGACCTCGAGGGCGTGATCCTGGCAACTGAGAAGGCGGACACCGCCTTCAAGATGCTGCAGGCGATGCGCAACAAGGTCATGGACGCGTACGAAGAGGTCAAGCAGATCCGCGTCTGACCCCGCCAGGGGCGGGACATGAATCGGGCCTGGCGCTCACGCGCGGGCGGATTCTGAGGCGTGTGCGCAGTTTGTGCCCGACCGCGCGCGCGGGCGCAGAAACAACACTTCGGATATCAAGCGCCAGCGCCGGATGGACCGACTTTGGTCGTGCCGGGCGGTGTGTGATCGTTTCGGCCGCGCACGGAGTGCGCGATTCAGGCAGGAAGCCGAGGCGACATCGGGATGCTGCGTCAACTGCTCGACAACGTCCGTTCTTCCCTCGGGCAGATGACCGCGACGCAGAAGCTGCTGATCGGCAGCCTCGCGGTCATCGCGATGATGTCGCTGTTCCTGGTCGTGCAGTACACGGCGAGGCCCTCGATGGTCTCGCTGATGGCCGACGAACCCAACGCCAACCTGGTGCAGACCCTGCAGACCGCCGGGATCGACGCGTCGATCGAGGATGGGCAGGTGTTCGTGCCGGCGAACCAGCGGCACGCCGCGGTCACCGTGCTCGGCGAGGCCGGCACGCTGCCCGGCGACACCCGCCTGCTCTTCCAGAACCTCATCGAAGTGCAGGACTGGAAGGCCTCCAAGGAGATGAACCGCCAGCGCTACCGCCTGGCGCTGCAGAACGAGCTCGGGCGCGTCATCGCCGGGTTCGACAACGTCAAGTCGGCGACGGTGATCATCGACACCCCGCCCTCGACCGGGCTCGGGCGGGCGGCGACGAAGTCCACGGCCTCCGCGACCGTCTTCACCCGCGACGGCTCGGGGCTTCCCCAGGCGACGGTGGACGCGGTCGCGCGGCTCGTCGCGGGGGCCCAGTCCGGGCTCAGCGTTCACGACGTGCAGGTCATCGACGGCTCGACCGGGCGCCCGCGGACCGCGACGGACCGGGACGACGTCGCGGCCGGCACCTACCTCGAGTACCAGCAGAAGGTCGAGAAGACCACCCAGGTCAAGATCGAGAGCGCGCTGGCGTACATCCCGGGCGTGAGCGTGCAGGTGTCGGCCCAGGTGGACGTCACCCGCGTGCAGAGCTCGACCGAGCGGGCCCTGCCCAAGGGCTCGGGCACGGAGGCGATCCTCGAAGCGACGACCGACAAGACCGAGACGCAGGCGGCGTCCACGCGGGCCGCCGAGCCG
This sequence comes from Phycisphaerales bacterium, assembly GCA_040219655.1. Lineage (GTDB taxonomy): Bacteria > Planctomycetota > Phycisphaerae > Phycisphaerales > UBA1924 > BQJQ01. The sequence goes on from JAVJSB010000001.1 coordinate 1,235,992, forward strand.
GGCGTGCGGTCCAACCAGCAGGCGGACATCAACTACGGCGGGTCGCAGGGCACCAGCCTCGACATGGCCGACGCGACCTCGACCTTCCGCGTGCTTCCGGGCACGGAGCGCCGCAGCGTGGTCGATCCGCGGGGGATGCCCAAGCACCTCGCCGCGAGCGTGGGCGTGCCCCAGCACTGGGTCGAGGCGCTCGTGGCGCAGTCCAAGGCGATCGCCGCGGCGGACGGCGCCGAGCCCGAGCCGCCCACCCAGGCCGAGATCGAGGACCGGTTCGAGCAGATCCGCCCCTCGATCGAGTCGGCGGTGAAACTCCACCTCGTCGGGGTCGGCGCCGCGGGCGAGCCCGTGCCCGGCGAACTCTCGGTGAACATGATCCAGACCGTCGCGTCGCTGCCCGCGTACCAGAACGCCGGCTCGCTCGGGGGCCCGGGCGGCGGGGGGTTCATGGCGACGCTCGTCGGCGGCGGCGGGACGGGCGGCGTGTCGGGCGCGGGGCTCGTCGAGATCGTCGTCGTCGGGTCGCTCGCGCTCGTGGCGCTGTTCATGATGTTCGTGCTCGTGCGAAAGTCGGGCAAGCGGCCCGAACTGCCCAGCGCCAACGAGATCGCGGGCATGCCCCCGGCGCTCAAGACGCCTTCGGACCTCGTCGGCGAGGTGACCGAGGGCGACACGCCCATGGAGGGCATCGAGCTCAACGAGGACGACGTGAGCATCACCAAGATGCGCGAGCAGGTGCTCAAGATGATCGAGAAAGACTCCAAGTCCGCGGCGAACCTCGTCTCGCGGTGGGTCAGCGTGCAGCCCTAACGAGGAACCTCCGAACCGATGGCGCGGTCGAACACAGCGAAGTTCCCGGAGTCCGCCAAGGACCTCGAGGGCATCAAGAAGGCGGCGATCCTGCTGCTTGAGATCGGCCCCGACGGGTGTTCCACCGTGCTGGGCAAGCTCCCGCCCGAGCAGGTCGAGGAGGTCACGCGCGAAATCGCGGGGCTCGGCAGCGTGCCCCAGAAGCTGCGCATGGAGGTCGTCGAAGAGTTCTATCACCTGTCGGTCGCGACGGGCGCCGCGGCGGAGGGTAACCTCGACTACGCGAAGGAGCTGCTGCGGCGGAGCCTCGACCCGTCGTCGGCCGACCGGATCATCGGACAGATCCAGACGCAGGTGCAGAAGACGCCGTTCGCGTTCCTGCAGCGGGCCGAGTCCGAGCACCTGCTGACGTTCATCCAGGACGAGCACCCGCAGACGATCGCGCTGATCGTCTGTCACCTGTCGCACTACAAGGCGTCGGAGATCCTCGCCGGGCTGCCGATCGCCAAGCAGATCGAGGTGATCAAGCGCATCGCGAACATGGAGCAGACGAACCCGCAGGTCATCCGCGAGGTCGAGCAGGGGCTCGAGTCGCGCCTGAGCTCGATGCTGATGCAGAGCATGGAGAAGGCGGGCGGCGTCCCGACGGTCGCGGAGGTCCTCAACCTCGCCGACCGCGCGACGGAGCGTGCGATCATGGAGGGGCTCGAGGCGGACGACCCGGACCTGGTCGAAGAGATCCGGCGTCTGATGTTCGTCTTCGAGGACATCATGCTCGTCAACGACAAGGGCATCCAGGCGGTGCTCAAGGAGATCGACAACTCCGAGCTGGGCGTGGCGCTCAAGGGCGCGAGCGACGAACTCAAGGAGAAGATCTTCGGCAATATGTCGGAGCGTGCCGCCGCGATGGTCAAGGAGGACATGGAGTACATGGGCCCGGTCCGGATGTCCGACGTGGAATCGGCGCAGCAGCGCATCGTGGATGTCGTCCGCCGACTCGAGGAATCGGGCGATGTGATGATCACCGGGCGCGGCGGCGAAGCCGAGATGATCGTGTGAGGTCTTCGTGGCGCTGATCCGTCGAACCGAGCTGCACGGGATGGTCTACGACCCCGTCCCCATGGACATGGAGGACGTGCGTCTCCGCGCCCAGCAGATGCGCGAGGAGGCGGAGGCGTACGCCAAGCGCGTCGTGCAGGAAGCGCAGGCCGAGCGCGATCGCCTGATCGCGGGCGCCGAGGAAGTCGGGCACGAGCGCGGGTACCGCGACGGGCACGCCGAGGGGCTCGAGAAGGGCGAGGCGGAGGGAAGCGAGCAGGCCCGGGCCGAGCGCGGCGAAGAGCTCGACAAGCTCGCCGCGGGGTGGGCCGAGGCGCTCGGCGCGTTCCGGTCCGCGCGCGATGACATGCTCGACCGCGCCCGCGACGACGTGCTCGAACTGGCGTGCGCGATCGCGTGCAAGGTCGTCCGCCGATCGGTCGAACTCGATCCCTCGGCGGTCGTCGAGCAGATCAAAGCCGTGCTCGAGGCGCACGCCCGCCCGACGAGCCTGTTCGTCCGGGTCCACCCGGACGACGAGGCGCTCGCCCGCGACGTGCTGCCCGAGCTCATGGCGACGATGACCGGCGGCGACCACGTCGAGCTCGAGACCGACGACCGCGTGCCGCGCGGCTCGTGCACGGCGCTCACCGAGGGCGCGGGACTCGTCGATGCGCGAATCGACACGCAGCTCGACCGGATCGTTCGTGAGTTGCTGCCCGACCGTCCCGCCACGCGGGCGAAGGCGACGCCGAACGCAAGGGATGAAGACACCGGCGAGATCGGTGACGCGGCGTGAGTCTGTTCACGCCCGAGCTCGAACGCCTGGAGCGCACGCCGAGCGTCGGCATCGTCGGGCGCGTGTCCGCGGTGCGCGGGCTCACCGTGATCGTGAACGACCTGACGGTACCCGTGGGGTCGCTCGTGCGCATCGGTGGCGGCGTGCTCGGCGAGGTCGTCGGCTCGGGGCGCGGGCAGACCGTCACGATGCTGCTCGGGCAGGCGTCGGGCATCCGGGCGCGCGACACCGTCGAGCTCGTGCGCACGTCACGCTCGGCGCGCGTGGGTGAGCCCATGCTCGGACGCATCCTCGACGGGCTCGGTCGCCCGATCGACGGCGGCGAGCCGCTCGTCTGCCGATCCACCCGCGACCTCGATCCCGCACCCATCGGGCCCATGCAGCGGCGCTCGATCGACACGCAGCTGCTCACCGGCGTGCGGGCCGTGGACCTGATGACGCCCATCGGGCGCGGGCAGCGCATGGGCATCTTCGCGGGGCCCGGCGTCGGCAAGTCCACCCTGCTCGGGCAGATGGCGCGATCGACCAACGCGGACGTGAGCGTGATCGCGCTCATCGGCGAGCGCGGCCGCGAGGTGCGCGACTTCGTCGAGCACGCCTTGGGCGAAGAAGGGCTCAAGCGGTCCGTCGTCGTGTGCGCCACGGGCGACGAATCGCCGCCCATGCGGCTTCGGGCGGCGAAGCTCGCCTGCGCGGCGGCGGAGTACTTCCGCGATACCGGGCGCGACGTGCTGCTCGTCATGGATTCCGTCACCCGCTTGGCGCATGCGCAGCGTCAGATCGGGCTGAGCGTGGGCGAGCCGCCCGCAACGCGCGGGTACACGCCCAGTGTGTTCAATGAGATGGCGCTGCTGCTCGAGCGCGCGGGGTCGGTTTCGACGTCGGACGGCGGTGGGGGGTCCATCACCGGGATGTACACCATCCTCGTCGAGGGCGACGACGCGACCGAGCCGATCTCCGACGCCGCCCGCGGCATCCTCGACGGGCACCTCATGCTCTCGCGCAAGCTCGCGCAGCGGGGGCACTTCCCCGCGATCGATGTGCTCGATTCCGTCTCGCGCGTGTGCGACGACGTCACCGACGGGCGCCACCGCAACGGCCGGCAGCAGGTTCTCCGCGTGCTCGCGGCGTACCGCGAGGTCGAGGAACTCGTGCAGATCGGCGCGTACGCCTCCGGCTCGGACCCCGAGTCGGACGTCGCGATCGAGTTCCACAAGCCCATCGAGTCGCTCCTCCAGCAGGGCCGCGGCGAAGAGGGCAAGCACGAAGAGTCCCGCGAGATCATGATCAAGCTCGGGCTGCAGACGAGCGAGATGATCGAGCAGCTCGGCAAGCAGCGTGCGGGCGCCCGCGGGTCGGCAAATCGGAAGCCGGGTGACGCGTGAAGGGCTTCGTCTTCCGCCTCCAGCCCGTGCTCGACATGCGCCAGCGTGAGGAACGCGAGCGTCAGCGTGTCGTCGCCCAGCTCGAGCGCGAGCGGGTCGGGCTCGAGAACGAACTGCGGACGTGCCAGGAGACGGTTTCGCGCGAACGCGAGGACCTGCGGGACCGGTTGATCGGCGGCGCGATCGATGTCTCCGGGGCACGGTGGCAGGCGCACGCGTCGCTGGACGCGATGCGCCGGTCCAAGCACGCGGCGTTGAAGCTCGCGGGCGTGTTCGCCAAGCTCGAGTTGGCGCGCCGCTCGCTGATGACCGCGACGAGCCGACGCCGCGCGGTCGAGTTGCTCCGCGACCGCCAGTACGAGGCGTGGAAGGCGGAGCAGGCGAAGCGCGAACGCCTCGAGCTCGACGAGATCGGATCGAGGCTTGCCAGGAACGAGCACGAACCCTCCCCGGAAGCGGGTGACGCATGAAGAAGATCTGGACCATCGTGTCAGCGTTCGCGTTCCTGAACTTCATGGCGATCCTCGCCGGCGCGGGGTGGCTGCTCAACACCGGGCGGCTCGATCGGGAGTCGATCGAAGAAATCCGCGACGTGCTGTTCGCGAGCGAGCTCGACGGCGAGGGCGAGCTGGTGGACCCCGCCGAGATCGACAGCGAATCACGGATCGCCGACGGATCGCCCGTCCTGAGTGCCGAGCAGCGCCTCAACCAACGCCTCTCGCAGTCAGACGCGGACCAGGAGCGTTTGCAGCGGATGCAGCGCGAGGTGGACGACCTCAAGGCGGCGCTCAGCCGCGAGCGCCGGCTGCTCGACACCCAGCGGGCGGAGTTCGAGGCCGAGCGAGCCGCGTTCTACGACCAACGCCGCACCATCGCGGACCTCGAAGGCGGCGACCAGTTCCGCCGATCGCTCGTGGTTCTGGAGACGATGAAGGCGGGCGAGGCAATGGAGTCGCTCCAGGCGATGCTCGACGCGGGCAAGGACATCGAGGTCGTGTCGTACTTGAATGCCATGGAGGACCGGACCCGGTCCAAGGTCTTCTCCGAGTGGGTCAAGAACGGGCAGCCCGACTTGGCAGCGAAGTTGCTTGAGGACATCCGGCAGCGGGGCATTGGTGACCTGCCGCCGGGAGACTCGAGCGGATGACACACGCGATCTCGAACGCGGCAAGCACCCAATCCAAGCAGTTTCTGACCCCGAACGCGCAGGCGTTGCCGACGCCGACGCGCACGTTCGACCTGGTGCTCGGAGACGCGGTCTTCGGTGAGTCGATCGACGAACGCCCCGAGCCCGTCGAAGCGCCCAAGGAAACGAAAGAGTCCGACGAGACCGACGACGCCGAGCGTGAGGACGCCGTCGAGGATGATCGGCACGCGACGGACGCCACGGACGCGAAGGCGGACACGCCGGCGGCGAACCCGAACCAGGACACCGAGAAAATCAACGCGGACGATCAGATCGAGTTCGTCCAGGTTCGTGAAGCCAGGCCGACCGGGGGCGTCCGGGCGCTGCGGGAGGGCAACGTCTCGGCGCGAGGCATCCGGGCCGAGATCACGCACGCGGCGAGCGTCGATGTCGCGTCGATCAACGCGCAGGAGCTGGCGTCCCGCGGCACGAAGGCGCGGACGCCCGAGCCGAACGCCGAGCCTTTCCGTCCGAACGTGGGCGGCGAGTCGGTGGGCAAGGACGCCAAGCCCGCGAGGGCGGATTCCGGCTCAACCACGCCGGCGGGCACGAACTCGCCCGCGGCGGCCGAGGCGAAGCCCGCGCCGACGAATACGGCGCCCGCCGGGCAACCGGCGCCCGCAACGCCCGACGCCGCGGGGGTTTCCACGCAGTCCGTGGCGGCGTCCTCGAACACCGCCGCCGCGAAGCCGGCGACGGGCCAGGCGCCCGCCGTCGCGGGCGTGTCCGCGTCCGTCGCGGCGACCGCCCAGCAGGCTCGTGCGACATCGACCGTCGCGGTTCGCGGCGCTGAGGGCGGCAAGCAGCCCGGCGTGCAAACGAAAGCGACGTTCCGGGAGACCCCGACGAACCAGCGCGGCGGCGCCGAGCGTCCCGCGCTCGCGACGCTGCAACGCGGGCTCGCGTCCGTGCTGAAGGCGGGCGGCGGGACGGTCACCCTCAAGCTCACGCCCGAGGCGCTCGGGCAGGTGAAGGTCGAGCTCAACCTGAAGAACGGCGTGGCGAACGCGAAGTTCGAAGCGGCGACCGAATCGGCACGCCGTTTGCTCACCGAGAACATGTCCACGCTACGCGAGGCATTGGAAGCCAAGGGCGTGCGGGTGGAACGCATGAGCGTGGAGATGCGCTCGGCAGAGACGCCGCCGGAGGCGGCGCGAGGCGAGCGGCCCGGCACGGACGCCGGGCGTGCCCACCAGGGCCAGCAGCACGCCGACAACACGCGCGATGCCGGATCGGAGACCGGCAGCGACGGGCGCACGGCGGAGGATCACGCCCAGCGCCAGCACGATCGCCCGCGGAGCGGGCAACCGGACGCGGAGCGACCGGCACACACAGACGAACACGCCGAACCCGGCGCCGAAGAGCAGGCACGGACGCCCGCAGCCTCGGACACCCGGCTCGGCTTGGACACGATCGCCTGAGAATGGGCCATCGGTGACGTGTAGCGCATCGCGCTCGCGGCGGCACCGGTGCGCACACTCAGGGCGGCGGGAGGTGGACCCGTGAGCGCGATTAATTCGCTCGGCGGTTCGAGCAACCCAACGTCGGCCGGCGGGACCGGGCTCTCGGCGCTCTCGAGCGACGAGTTCCTCAACATCATCCTGACCGAGCTCCAGGCCCAGGACCCGCTGGAGCCCCAGGACACCGAGGCGTTGCTCAACCAGTTCAGCACCCTCTACCAGATTGAGTCCGACATCAAGCTCAGCGAGAACCTCGGCGAGCTGGTCAACCAGAACGAGTTCACCGCCGCCTCGCTGCTTATCGGGTCGCTCGTCTCGGGCATCTCGATCGACAACCGCCGCGTCGCGGACGTCGTCGTGTCCGTCACGAACACCGCCGACGGACCGGTGCTGAATCTCTTCGACGGCTCGCGCGTCTCGTTCTCGAACATCGACGAGGTCGCGGGCGCGGTCAACCTCGGCGACGGATCGGACGACGGCGCCGACGGTGCGTCGGGCGATTCGGACGATTCGTCGGGCGACGATGCGACCGAGCCGACAATCTCGCCCGATGGCGTGGACGGCGCGGGCAGCGACAGCTCGGATGATTCGAGCTCGAGCGACGCCGCGGGCGCGGTCGAGACGCGTTCGACCACGGGTGATCGGATCGATCAGCTGGTGCAGAAGCTCAAGGAGCAGTTCGAGTGAGCCCGGCGGGGACCGATCTTCTGGCGGCGCTCGCCTCGGGCGTGCGCACCACCGCGCCGACGCGGAGCGAGGCGGACACCCGCGCCGCGGGCGGGCCCGGCTTTGCCGATCTGCTGCACGCGGCGCGGAGCGGCGCGGTCTCGTCTGGGTTGCCCGTCGAGATCGAGTCGGCGTTGGGCCTCGAGCTCAGCGACGAGCAGCGCGCGCGGCTCGAGCTCGCCGCCGATCGCGCCACGAGCGAGGGCGCCGAGCGCGCCGTCGTCGTGCTGGACGGCAAGGCGTTGGTGCTGGACGTCGAGGCCCGCCGCGTGATCGACGCCAAGGACCTCGACGAGCTCGGCGCGATCCCGAACGTGGACGCCGTCATCGGCGCGGCGGCGCCCAAGGAATCCGAGGCGCGCGTCGGGCTGGCGCACCTCGCGCTGCACGCGAACGCCAGCGTGACCAAGGCCCTGGGCATCAACCGAGAGCACGAGTAGCAGACCCCTTCCGCCCGGCGCGACCGGGCGGTGTTGTTCGAGGACACGACCATGGCATCAACCACCGCGCTGTTCACGGGGCTGACCGGGCTCGACGCCCACGCCCGCCGACTCGACGTCATCGGCAACAACATCGCCAACGTCTCCACCACGGCGTACAAGTCCTCGCGCATGCTCTTTGAGTCGCTCATGGCGCGCACCCAGTCGATCGGGTCGGCGCCCTCCAACGCCGTGGGCGGCACGAACCCCACGCAGATCGGGCTCGGCGTCGGCATCGCCGGCGTCCAGCGCGACTTCAACGTCGGCGCGTTCGCGTCCACCGGCGATCTCCGCGACCTCGCGATCGACGGCTCGGGCTTCTTCGTCGTCGAGGGCGAGGGGCGTACCTTCTATACACGTGCCGGGTCGTTCCGGCAGGACCTTGAGGACAACCTCGTCACCCTCTCGGGCGAACGCCTGCAGGGCTACGGCGTGGACGAGAACTTCAACCTCGTGCAGGGCGCGCTCACCGACCTGAACATCCCGCTGGGGCGCGTGCAGATCGCCGCGGCGTCCACCACGACCTCCGTCGCCGGCAACCTCTTCGCCGGCGGCGACCTGCCCAGCCAGGGCTCGTCCATCGACATCATGGGCACCGCGACCACCGGGCTCTTCACGACCGGCGGCGCGTTCATCGATTCGACGACGCTGCTCACGGACATCGAGGACCCCGAGCTGTTCGGGTCCGGCACCGCGCTGTTCGCCGACGGCGACACGCTCGAGCTCTCCGGGCAGGGCGGACGCGTGACCAAGGGCGACCGCGTGTTGCCCGCGGCGGAACTCGATATCACCGCGGCAACCACCGTCCAGGACCTCATGGACTTCATCGACGCCGCGCTGGGCATCCAGGCCGCGGCGGGCACGAACCCCGACGGCGTCACCCCGGGCGTCGCCGTCGATCCCGCGACGGGCGTCATCACCGTCACCGGAAATACCGGCACCGTGAACGACCTCGACTTCGATGCGTCCGACCTGCGCCTGATCGATACGGACGGCACCGTCATCCGCGCCCCGTTCGTCGTGACCGAGACCGCCGAGGCCGACGGCGAGGCCGTCCGCACCACGCTGCTCGCCTACGACTCGCTCGGCGGTGAGGTCTCGATCCAGTTCTCGATGGTCCTCGAAGACAAGGGCACCACCGGCGGCACCACCTGGCGCTACTACGTCGAGTCCGACCAGGACTCGGATCTCGAGATCGACATCGCGACCGGCACCGTCGAGTTCGACGCCTTCGGGCAGGTCGTGGACACGACGCCCATCACCGTGACGGTGGATCTGGAGGGCACGGGCGCCCTGTCGCCGCTGGCCTTGCAGATCCCGCTCTCGAGCGACAACGGGCTGATGACCGCGCTCGCGGACGCGCCGAGCACGATCAACAACGTCTTCCGCGACGGGCTGCCGCCGGGCACGCTGCAGTCGTTCGGCGTGCAGACCGACGGCCTGATCGTCGGCGAGTTCTCGAACGGCGCGACGCGCACGCTCGGGCAGGTCGCGCTGGCAAACTTCGCGAACGCCGAAGGTCTCGTGGATGCGGGCAACAACAACTTCTCGGTCGGGCCCAACTCGGGCGTCGCCCAACTCGCCACACCCGGCGAGTTCGGGACCGGCACGATCCTGTCCGGCGCGCTCGAGCAGTCGAACGTCGATCTCGGCCGAGAGTTCACCGACCTGATCCTCGTGCAGACCGGCTACTCCGCGTCCGCCCGCGTGATCCGGACCACCGACGAGCTCATCCAGCAGCTGCTGGTGCTCGGCCGATAACCGGGAGGGACGCGCGTGATCGGCGTCACACGACTCAACGGCACCCGCTTCGTCATCAACGCGGAGCTCATCCGAACCGTCGAGGCGAACCCCGACACCATTGTCACGCTCATCACCGGCGAGCGGATGGTCGTCCGCGAGCCGCCCGGCGACATCGTGCGCAAGACGATCGAGTACGGCCGGCTGCTCCGACGCAGCGTCCCGATCGACCTGCCCGACGACCTGTGCGGGAACCCCCCGAGCAGCGGGGGGGCGGCAGGCGAGCCGCGCGAACGGGCCGGGTGACCGGACCCACCCGCCCCGGGCTCGGGCGCCCCGGGTCAAGTGGTCTGAGGAAGGGTCCGATTCTCTTGCAGCAATGGGCGTCCGGCGCGGACGCTCGCACGACGCCGACGCGCGCTCTCGGGAGGAGCTCCAGCGGTGGACATCGGGACGGTCATCGGGTTGGTCATCGCCGTCGTCGCGGTCCTGCTGTCGATCATCCTCGGCGGGGGCAACCCCGCGTCGCTGATCAACGTCCCATCCATGCTCGTCGTGTTCGGCGGCACCGCGGGCACGATCATCCTCAGCTTCCCGCTCGCCAAGGCGCTCGGGATCCACAAGATCGTGCTGCAGTCCGTGTTCGGCAAGCCCGGCGACGCGGTGCAGACCATCCAGGACATGGTGCAGTACGCCGAGGTCGCCCGCCGCGAGGGCATCCTCGCCCTCGAGGGCATGATCGATGACATGCGCGACCCATTCATCGTCCGCGGCGTGAAGATGGCCGTCGACGGCACGGACCCCGAGCTCATCCGAACCATCATGGAGACCGAGCTCGAAGCGCTCATGGACCGGCACGCCGACGGCAAGCGCATGCTCGACACCATCGGACGCTACGCGCCCGCGTTCGGCATGATCGGGACCCTGATGGGCCTGATCTTCATGCTCAACAACATGGACGACCCGTCGGCGATCGGCCCGGGCATGGCCGTCGCGCTCATCACGACGCTCTACGGCGCGCTCATCGCGAACCTCTTCTCGAACCCCGTGGGCGACAAGCTCGCGTCCAAGGACGCCGAGGAGGTTCTCGTCAAGACGATCATCATCGCGGGCGTCATGAGCATCCAGTCGGGCGACAACCCGCGGACCGTCGAGGCGAAGCTGATGACGTACCTGCCGCCCGCCGTCCGCGACGCGCTCAACAAGGACCAGGCCGAGGCCGCCTGACACCCGGAGGCCGATCGTGCCCAAGCGCAAGAAGGCATCCGGGAACGAGGTCCCCGAGTGGGTGGTCACCTACGGCGATCTCATGTCGCTGCTCCTGTGCTTCTTCATCCTCCTCGCCGCCTTCAGCGAGCTCAAGCAGGAACGCGAGTTCCGAGAGGTGCTCGAGAAGATCCAGGAAGCCCTCGGCTTCCGCGGCGGGCTGGGCGTCAACGACAACCAGACCCAGGCCAACAACTCCTCCGTCTCCATCCAGGAAGAGCTCGCCCGACGCTCGGACGACAAGATGGAGACGAATGTCCACAACGAGTCCAACGTCACCGGGCGCCACGACCGCGTGACCGTGATCCAGGAAGGCCAGCTCTTCGCGATCGGCGGGTCGCTCTCGTTCGAGGAGGCATCCGACGAGCTCTCGGAGCACGCGAAGGCCGAGCTCCGCAACCAGATCGCGCCGCGCCTCCGCGGGCAGCAGTACATCGTGCGCATCGTCGGGCACGCGTGGGGCGACGGCGAGCTGCTCAGCGGCTTCGACCACGACGACCTCGCCTACCGACGCGCCGACGCCGTCCGCGATTTCCTCGTCCGAGAATGCGCGGTCGATGAGGCGATCTTGCGGGTCACGTCGGCGGGGGCGACCGAGCCGGCCACCCTCGGCACGAGTTCGGTCGAGATCCCCCCCGGCAACCGCCGAGCTCAGGTGTGGATGACCGGCCTCACGGTCAGCGACGTTCACCCCGACCCGAACTACACGCGTGCCACGCCCTGACGCCGAGAACCCCATGGCCGACGAGCAAGCAAACCAGGAGCAGGCGCCCGCGGCGGCGCCGTCCAAGCCCTCCAAGCTCCCGTTGCTGATCGTCTTGGCGCTCATGCTCGCCGAGGGGGTGCTCGTATACCTGGCGGTCGGCATCCTCGGATCCGGCCCCAGCGAAGCCGCCGCCGAGATCCAGGGGCTCGACGAGCTCGACCGCGAGCAGCAGGTCGAGATCCTGCTCTCCGAAGAGCGGTTCCAGAACATGCAGTCCGGCCGCGTCTGGGGCTGGCAGGCGGAGATCTGGCTCAAGGTCCGTCAGAAAAACGAGCCGCGGGTCCAGGCGGTGATGGAGCGCGACGCCGCGGAGATCAAGGAGGGCATCGCCCTCATCTTCCGCCGAGCCGAGGATCGGAACCTCCGCGAGCCCGGGCTCGAGACCCTGAGCCGGCAACTCACCACGTTCGTCCACAAGGTGTTCGGCGTGGACAGCCAGGACGACCCGATCGTCGAGCGCGTGATCATCGCCAAGCTCAAGGGCAACCCCGAGGACATCTGATCGCCGGTTCGCCCGGGCGGTGGGCGGTTCTTGCGCGATCGGGCGCGGGTTGACGCCGAAGATGCGCCCATATTGGACCTTCCGGGCAGGTGTTGCCGATGCCTGCGGTGCCGGCGCGGAGTGCGCCGGCGGCCGCCGCGTTGCGGCCCCATCACGCGAGGCACGGATGCCCGACGAAGATCTGAACAACCCGGACACCCCCCTGGGCGACGACACCCCGTTGGACGACGACGCGCCGCTCGGTGACGACGCCGATCTGGGCGACCCGCCGCCTTTGTCGGACGGCGCGGGCGATCGTGACGCGTCGGACGCCCTGGAGGAAGCCGCGCGGTCAGCCCAGGAGACCGCCGCCGCCGCCGCCGATGCCACCCGCGGCGGGAACGACGACGCCGAGGGCGCGCAACCATTTGCCATGCCAGACTTTGGGGCCGGCCAACAGTCCGGCTCCATCCACGACATCGACCTGCTGTCGGACGTCTCACTGACGGTGCGCATCGAGCTCGGGCGCTCGCGCATGCTGGTTGAAGATGTGCTGCGCCTCGACTCCGGCGCGGTCGTGGAATTGGATAAACTCGCCGGCGACCCTGTCGACGTCTATGTGAACAACCGGTATGTCGCGCGTGGCGAGGTGCTGGTGCTCAACGACAACTTCTGTGTCCGCATTAACGAGATTCTGTCCCGAGAGGACGACGAACGATCTGTCGGGTGAGGCTCTGGCCCGCCCGACGCGGGCCCAGCCGGGCGAGGACTTCGCCCCATTTCACCCGGAGCGCACGATGCCCCGTTTCACCAAGACCATCTCCGTCTGCTCCTTCTGGCTCGCCCTCGCGGTGGCCCCCGCGATCGCGCAGTCCCAGTCGGACGACGACCGCGTTTTCGGGCGCGTGTCGCCCGACCGGCCCGTGGTGGAGATCCCCGCCGAGCAGATCGACGGCATCGCGCCGAGCACGCCACCTCAGGCATGGGACGTCCGCGACCCGTCGCGCGTGAACGCCGCCCAGCAGATCCCCGCGGCGCCCGAGAAAGCGGAAACCGACACGGACTCGGCGCTCGCGGCGATCGAGACGCCGGCGATCACCCAGAGCGAGGCTGAACCGGCGACGCAAGCCGAGGCCTCGCCCGTCGTGCCGTACGTGCCCCCCGCGCAGGCCGAGTCGTCGCCGCGGCTGCTGGGCACCAACAACGCCCAGCCCGCGCTGGGCGACACCGCCGCCGCGGCCGACAAGCCCTGGTGGCAGGAGATGAGCCAGACACTGGCGGCCCTGGGCATCGTGCTCGCGCTCATCATGGTCCTCGCGTTCGTCTACACACGTCTGTCGCGTTCGAGCGGTTCGCTCATGACCTCGTCGGGTGGGAAGTCGCCCGCCGGGCTGATCGAGGTGCTCGCGCGCTACCCCGTCGGCCCGCGCCAGACGCTGATGCTCCTGAAGTTCGACCGGCGCGTGCTGCTCGTGACGCAGACGAACCCGCGCGGCGGGCCCGAGCAGATGACCACCCTGTGCGAGCTCACCGACCCCGAGGACGTCGCCTCCGTGCTCGTCAAGGTGCGCGATGGCGCGGGCGACTCCATGAACGACGCGTTCCGCGCCGCGATGGACCGCGCGGGCGGCGTCCCCGCGTCCGGCCCCGCCGCGAGCCGCACGCCCGCGCCCGAGTTCATGCCCGAGCCCACCGCGGCGTCCGTCGCCGAGCCCAAGCCCTCGTTCCAGACCGACTACGACCCCGAGGACCTTCGCCAGACCGTCGGCGGCACGGAAGAGGAACGCGCCCAGCTCTGGGAGGACATGGGCACGACGCCGGCCGGGCGTGACCCCATCGGCGCGCTGCGGCGCCGTCTGGATTCCATGCGCGGAGGCCAGCCCGGATGACGCCGCGCGCCCGGGCCATCGTGTGGCTGCTCGTCGGAGCAGTCGCCCTCGCCTGGGCGGGCGCCGGCGCTTCGGCGCAGCCAGTCGGCCCGGTGCGCCCGGACCGTGCCGAAGCGGCCCAGCCCATCGTCAACCCGATCCAGGCGCCCGCGGGCCTGAACCCGATCGCGATGTTCCGCGACGCGGGCAACGCCATGCCCGGAGCCAGCACCGATGGCTCGGGCGAGGGCGGGCTCAGCGTCGGGCTCAACATCATGCTGTTGCTCACGGTGGTGGCGCTCGTCCCGTCGATCATGCTCATGACGACGTGCTTCGTGCGCATCATCGTGGTGCTGGCGCTGCTGCGCCAGGCGATGGGCACGCAGGCCCTGCCGCCCTCGCAGGTCGTCACGGGGCTCGCGCTGTTCATGACCGCGCTCGTGATGCAGCCGACGATTGAACGCGTCTGGGACGAGGCGGTCGTGCCCTACCAGAACGGCGAGATCCGCGATTACGACACGCTCTGGGAGCGCGGCATCCAGCCCCTCCGGGACTACATGTTCGACCAGATCGAGGCGACCGACAACTGGTCGAGCCTCTACATGATCCTCAACTACAAGGGCGTCGATACCTCCGAACCCGAGAACCTGACCCGGGCGGACGTGAAGACGACCGAGCTGATCCCCGCGTACATGCTCGCCGAGCTCAAGACGGCCTTCCTGATGGGCTTCCGCGTCTACCTGCCGTTCCTGGTGATCGACATGGTGATCGCGAGCCTGCTGATCAGCATGAGCATGATGATGCTGCCGCCCGTGCTGATCTCGCTGCCGTTCAAGCTGATGCTGTTCGTGCTGGTGGACGGCTGGACGCTGGTGATCGGGAGCCTGCTCGAGAGTTTCGTGGTCGCGCCGCCCGACGCCGCGGGCGCCGGCGCGATGCTGCTGCTGATCCCCCTGATGATCAAACGACAACACCCGGGCGACCCGCCCGGGATCCCCGCGCCAGGGACGGCGCGACGACCCCGATGGGCACGGAGGCCCGCGCATGCAGTACGACGAAACCATCGTCCAGACCGTCCGTGAGGTGCTGATCGTGGTGCTCAAGATCGCCGGCCCGATGCTGATCGCGGGCATGGCGATCGGGCTCGTGATCAGCCTCATCCAGTCGGTCACGAGCATCCAGGACCAGACGCTGACCTTCGTGCCCAAGATCGTGGGCATGGTCGGCGTCGCGATCCTGCTGTTGCCTTGGATCGTGATGCGGCTCGTCGAGTTCTCGGCGCAGATGCTGTCGCTGTTCTGATTTTTTGACTCGGGCCCGGGGGGCGGCGATGGTCTCGCTCGAGCCGCTGCTGGTGCACGCGGCGCCGTTCATGCTGGTGATGTTCCGACTGCTCGGGCTCTTCGTGCTCACGCCCCTGCTGTCGAGCGCGAACGTCCCGCGCCAGGCGCGGGTGATGATCGCCCTGTCGTTCACCGCGGCGGTCTACCCGACGCTCGGCCCCGGCGCGGCACCGGATCCGGACCTGGTCACGCTCGTGCCCCTGCTCGTCACCGAGATCATGATCGGCGCGACGATCGGCCTCCTGGTGAGCATCCCGCTCATCGCGCTGCAGATGGGCGGCTACGTCATGGGCTACCAGATGGGGCTCGCCCTCGCCGAGGCGTACAACCCCGAGCTCGACACGCAGTCGGGCGTGCTCGGGCAGTTGCTTTTCTACATGGGCATGGCGGGGTTCGTCGCGCTCGGCGGGCTCGACGCGACCTTCATCGCCCTGCTCGGCACGTTCGAATCCATGCCGCCCGGCGTCTTCTCGATGGACGTCATGCCCCTCGACCTGCTCGCGGGCATCCTCTCGTCGGCGTTCGAGTTTGCGCTGCGCATCGCGACGCCCGTGACGGCCGTCATCGTCATGATCCTCGTCTCCATCGGGTTCATGATGAAGACGATGCCGCAGATCAACGTCATGTCCGTCGGGTTCGCGGCGAAGATCGTCGCGGGCCTGCTGACCATCGCCGCCGTCATCGTCGCGATCGACGAGGTCTCGACCGAAGAAATGCACAAGGTCGTGGACGCCGTCATCGAGTGGGCCCGGACGCTGGGAGGCTCCGATGCCTGACGGAGAGCTCGGCGAGAGAACGGAAAAGCCCACGCCGCGCCGCCTGAATCAGGCGCGCCAGCGTGGGCAGATCGCCAAGAGCCAGGACCTGAGCGGGGCGGTCATGCTCCTCTTCGCGACGCTTCTTGTCGCGATGGGCGGCTGGTGGATCCACGAGCGGTTCCTGGCCGTCATGGGCTCCCTGCTCGACCTCACCCGCGTCGAGAACGCCTTCCAGCCCGAGGCGATGGGCCCGAGCTTCCTCTTCGCGATGGGGCAGGCCGGGCTCATCTGCGCGCCGATCTTCATCGCCGCGTTCCTCGCGGCCTACCTCTCCCAGTTCATCCAGGTCGGCGTCCTCTTCACGCTCAAGCCCATCAAGCCCAAGCTCTCGCAGCTCAGCCCGATCGGCGGGTTCAAGCGGATCTTCGGCCTCAAAGGGCAGGTCAAGACCGTCACGAACTTCGTCAAGCTCGCGATGATGGTCGCCGTCGCCGTGCTCGCGATCGCGATCCGCCTGCGCGGCATCGGCGCGCTGCCCATGCTCGAAGCACGCGACGCGATGCGCCTCGTGACCAGGATGGCCGTCGAACTCGCCCTCATCCTCTGCCTGCTGCTCATCTTCATCGCGATCTTCGACTACCTCTACCAGCGCTGGCAGCACGAACGCGACCTGATGATGACCAAGCAGGAAGTCAAGGACGAACGCCGCAGCATGGAGGGTGACCCGCAGATCAAGGGCAAGCGGTTCCGGATGTACCAGGAGATCGTGATGCAGCAGATCGCGTCGTCCGTCCCGAAAGCGGACGTCGTGATCAACAACCCCGAGCACTTCTCCGTGGCGATCAAGTACGACCCCGACGAGATGGCGGCGCCGACCGTCGTCGCGAAGGGGGCGGACTACGTCGCGCTGCGGATCCGCCAGGTCGCGCAGGCCAACGACGTGCCCATGGTCGTCCGCCCGCCCCTCGCGCGGGCGCTCTACCGGGGCGCCAAGGTGGGCGACGAGATCGCGCCCGAGCACTACGAGGCGGTCGCCGAGATCCTGGCGTACGTCTACAAGATCGACGAGCGCGCACGCCGCGCCCAGACCGCGAACTGAAGGACTGAGACCCGCACCCGATGGCCAACGCCGCCGCCAATTCTGACGCCCAACCGCTGATGCTCCCGGCGTGGATGCGGCGCGTCGCGCAGCACCGCGGGCTGCTCGTGCCCATCGCGTTCGTGCTGCTGCTCATCGTCATCCTCGTCCCGCTGCCCCCGCTGGTGCTGGACCTGCTGATCAGCGTCAACATCTCGCTGGGCGTGATCATCCTGATGACCACGCTCTACATGCAGCGGGCGCTCGACTTCTCGGTCTTCCCCTCCCTCCTGCTCGCGACGACGCTCCTCCGGCTCGTCCTGAACATCGCCTCGACGCGGCTGATCCTGACCGCCGACGCGACGAGCCCCGAGGGCGCGATGAGCGTCGCGGGCAAGGTGATCGGCGCGTTCGGCACCTTCGTCGCGGGCGACAGCCTGTTCGTCGGCATCATCATCTTCGGCATCATCATGATCGTACA
Organism: Phycisphaerales bacterium; assembly: GCA_040219655.1. Taxonomy (GTDB): domain Bacteria; phylum Planctomycetota; class Phycisphaerae; order Phycisphaerales; family UBA1924; genus BQJQ01. The sequence goes on from JAVJSB010000001.1 coordinate 1,253,653, forward strand.
GTTCATGGTGGTGACGAAGGGCGCGGGCCGCATCGCCGAGGTCGCGGCGCGGTTCACCCTCGACGCCATGCCCGGCAAACAGATGGCGATCGACGCCGAGCTCTCCAACGGCGTCATCACCGAAGCCGAAGCCAAGGACAAACGAGAAGAGATCGCCCGCGAGGCGGACTTCTACGGCGCCATGGACGGCGCCTCCAAGTTCGTCAAGGGCGACGCCATCGCGGGGCTGATCATCACCGCGATCAACGTCGCCGGCGGGTTCGCCGTTGGCACCCTCGAGCGAGGCTGGCCCGCGGGGCAGACGGCCCAGGTCTTCACCAAGCTCACGATCGGCGACGGGCTCACCAGCGCGCTGCCCAGCTTCATCATCTCCGTCGCCGCCGCCCTCATCGTCACACGCTCGGGCTCGAAGGAAGACCTCGGGATGGAGCTGACGAGCCAGCTCTCCTCCCAGCCGCGCGGACTCTGGATCACCGCGTCGTTCCTGGCGCTGCTCGCGATGACGCCGCTGCCCACGATCCCGCTGCTCGCGACGTCCGTCGGCCTCGTCGTGCTCTCGCTCGCGATGCGCCGCGCGACGCGCGTCAACGAGGATCAGGAGCGCCATCAGGCCGAGCAGGCCGCCAAGGCCGCCGTCCCCCAGACCCAGCCCGTCGAGGACCTCATCAAGGTGGACACCCTCGAGCTCGAGGTCGGGTACGGCCTCGTCCCACTCGTCGATACCAACCAGGGCGGGCAGCTGCTCGAGCGCATCAGCGCCGTGCGCCGCCAGCTCGCCGCCGAGATCGGGCTCGTCATGCCCCCCGTGCGCATCCGCGACAACATGCAGCTGGGCCCGAGTGAGTATCGCGTCAAGATCCGCGGCGCCGTCGTCGCGTCCGGGCGCACCGAGCCCGGGCGTCTGCTCGCGATGGACTCCGGGCTCGCGACGGGCGAGATCCAGGGCGAGAAGACCGTCGAGCCCGCGTTCGGTCTTGACGCCTGGTGGATCGACCCGAACACCCGCTCTCGCGCCGAAGCGCTGAACTACACCGTCGTCGACCCCACCTCCGTCCTCGCGACACACCTGACGGAGATCATGAAGTCGCACGCCGACGAGCTGCTCACCCGCGCCGAAGTCGCGAACCTGCTCGAGGTCACCAAGGAGAAAGCCGCCCGCCTCGTCGAGGACACCGTCCCCGCGATCGTCAAGCTCGGCGAGCTGCAGAAGATCCTCCAGAACCTCCTGCGCGAGCGCGTCCCGATCCGCGACGTCGAGACGATCCTCGAGGTCCTCGCCGACTGGGGCGACAAGACCAAGGACCTGGACATCCTCACGGAGTACGTCCGCAACGGGCTCCGCCGCGCCATCTGCCAGCAGTACGCCACGCTCACCGACGACGGCGGCACCAAGCTCGTCTGCGTCACGCTCGATCCCGCCCTCGAAGACCAGATCGACGCGTACGTGGACCGCGGGCAGCAGGGCACGACCGTCTCGATGCCCGCCCGGGTGTCCGCCCAGATCGCGGCCGCGATCGCCAAGGAACTCGAGAAAGTGACGGCGGGCGGGCACCACGCCGTGGTCGTCGCCTCCCCGCAGGTCCGCGGCGTCGTCCGGCAGATCCTCGAAGCACATGTCCCGCTGGCAGCGGTGCTTGGGTACAACGAGATCATCCCCGGGCTCGAGGTCGAGTCCCTCGCGCTCGTGGGCCCCGTGACCTCGGAGCGCAACGCGAGCGCGACGGCGGGCTCGCCGGCGGCGTAGGCTCGATGTCGCCGTGCCCGGGTTGGGGCACGACTGGCCGAAACCTCGCCCAGCGGGTACCTTGCGCCGAATCGAGGGCACGACGCCCAGAGGACGGACGATGAAGCTGAAGACCTTCCGCGCCAACTCCATGGCCGACGCGCTGGCCGACGTCCGCCGCGACCTCGGGCCCGACGCCGTCATCCTCCACACCCGCTCGTTCAAGGCAGGCGCCCTGCTCGGCATCGGCGGCAAGCCGATGGTCGAGATCACCGCCTCCAACGCAGAGACGCGCGAACCCGCCAACGGCTCGCCCGCGCCGCGCCCCGGCGCTCGCCCGACCACCGCGGGCACCTACACCGCCACCCCCGGCGCGCCCCGCCCCGCCGCGTCCGTCGAGTCCAAGCCCGAGCCCCCGCAGGTCGTCGTGCCGACGGGCGTCGAGCTCCCATCAGGAACCAGGCCCAAGGTCGAGCCGCGGCCAACGCCCAAGCCCGCGCCCACCGCGGCGGCGCCGACACCCGCTCACAAGCCCGAACCCACCCCCAAGCCCGCGGCCCCAGCGCCCGAGCCGGTCCCCCAGCCCGCGCCCACGCAACGCCCGCAGCCCTCGGCACCGCACCCCGTCGCGACGACACCCCGCCCCGCGATCGCCGCGCTGCACGCGCCGAAGGATGACTCAGCCCTCGCCCACGAGGTCGCCGAGCTCAAGAAGATGATGGGCCAAGTCCTCCAGTCCGCCCGCCAGACGGCGGTCGCGGTGGGGCAGTCCGGCGCGAAGGTGACACCCGGCGCGACATCCGGCCCGCTGTTCGACATCTACGCCCGTCTGATCGACCAGGACGTGGACGCGGACCTCGCCGAAGACATCGCCGCCGCCGCCCGCGACCAGCTCGACTCTGGCGAGCTCGCCGACCCGCAGGTCGTCCGCGAGACGGTGCTGCGCCTGCTGGCGGACATGATCCCGGTCAAGCTCGAGCGCCCCGCGTCGCTCGCCCAGCGCCGCGCGTCGGATCCGAACGCCGGCTCGCTCAGCCCGCGCCGCATCGCGCTCATCGGCCCCACGGGTGTGGGCAAGACGACCACCGTCGCCAAGCTCGCCGCGACGTACAAGCTGCGATACGGCGTCTCGGTCGGGCTCGTCACCATCGACACCTACCGCATCGCCGCCGTCGAGCAGCTGAGGACGTACGCCTCCATCATCGGGCTGCCCATCCAGGTCGTGAACACGCCCGAGGAGATGCGCCGCGCGATCGACGAGTTGCAGGAGTGCGACACGATCTTCATCGACACCGCCGGCCGCTCGCAGAACGACGCGGGCCGCCTCGGCGAGCTCGATGCGTTCATCAAGGCCGCCCAGCCCGATGAGACCCATCTGGTCCTGTCGTCCACCGCGAGCGTGAACACGCTCACCCGCATCGCCGAGCGCTTCATGCCGCTGGGCCCGGACCGTTGCATGCTCACCAAGCTCGACGAAGCCGTCACGTTCGGCGTCATCGTCGGGCTCTGCCGGCGCGTCGGCCTGCCCCTCAGCTTCGTCACCACGGGCCAGGAAGTGCCCGACCACATTGAGCCCGCCCGCCCCGACCGGCTCGCGAGGCTCGTCCTCGACGGACCCAAGCCCGGTTCCGGGAGCCCCGCGTGACCCAGCTCGGCCCCAGCTCGGCGCCCCGCGATGACCAGGCGACGCGCCTCCGTGCGCTCGTCGGCAGGCTCGACCGCCAGCGGTCCTCCGCGCCCGAGTCCCAGCCGCGCCTGCGCTCCGCGCCCGTCATTGCGATCGCGTCTGGCAAGGGCGGCGTCGGCAAGACCACTACCTGCGTCAACCTCGCCATCGCCCTCGCCAAGCACAACCGAAAGGTGACCCTGCTCGACGCGGACCTGGGCATGGCCAACGCCGACGTCCTCTGCGGCATGATGCCCGCCGAACGCCTCGAACGCGTCGTCGGCGAGAACGCCCGCTCCCTCGCCGATATCTCGATCGATGCCCCCGGCGGGTTCAAGCTCGTCCCGGGCTCCGTCGGGCTCGGCCGCATCGAGGAGCTCAACGAGTCCGAGCAGGAGGTCCTCATCTCCAGGCTCATCGAGGTCGAGCGCCAGAGCGACCTCGTCATGATCGACACGAGCGCGGGCCTGGGCGACTCGGTTCGCCGCTTCATGCGTGCCGCCGACCTGGGCCTGATCGTCGCGAGCCCCGAGCCGACCTCGATCGCCGACGCCTACGCGCTCATCAAGGTACTTGTCCAGACACGGTCCACATCGGGACCGAAGGCTGTGGACGGCGCGGGCCGCCCGACCATCGGCCTCATCGTCAACCAGGCGAAGAACGAGCGCGAAGCCCACGACGTCCACGCCCGCATGGCCGGCGTCGCCGAGCGGTTCCTCAACTATCGCCTCCCCCTCATCGGGTGGGTCCGGTTGGACAAGAAAGTCCGTCTCGCCGTCCGCAAGCGCCAGCCGTACATGCTCAGCGCCCCGCGTTGCAGCGCCTCCAAGGACATGTCGAGGCTCGCCCGCTCGCTGATCGAATGGGCCGGGCGCTGATTTGGGGCCCCGCGGCACCCTCCGACCGAGTTCGGCACGCCGTTCGCGTGCGTCCGCGGGTCCGACTTGAACAATTTTGCCGGACAATCTCAACCGATGCCGCCGTCGGTTCGATAACCCGTGACGGCGCGCTCTTCTGGCGTGCCCGAGCGGGAGAGGAACGGGACCGGTGCTTCAACCTCCGAGGCTGATCGCGGGCGTGCTTGGGCTGGCGGCGTTCGTCGCGGCCTGCGTCGCCGGGCTGGCCAGCAACGCCGACCCCAGCGACACCCTCTGGCGCGCCCTCGCCGCCCTGCTGATCTGCTCGATCCTGGGGGCGATCCTGGGCCGCGTCGGCATGGTCGCGGTCGATGAGCACGTCGCCAAGCACGTCGCCGACAACCCGGTCCCCGAAGACACCGCCAAGCCCCGGCCGGCCGGCGCCCGGGCCCCGGGCAACGCCGACGTCGAGATCCTCGAGCCCGAGCAACCGGCGCCGTCCGCACAGGCGGCCTGAACTTCATGATCACCCCGCACCACACACCGCACACAACGCCCGCTCGTTCGGTATACTCGCGACGCCGGGCCAAGGACGGTCTCGGCGAACGACAAACCGGGCACACACGCAGCACCATCCCATCGCCGCACGGTCGCGGAACCGGGATCTCGCTCGCGAGTGATTCTGCACGGCGCGTCGGCGGTCTAAGGAGTGGACCATGGCGGCCATGAGAACGGCATCTCGTATTTCACGTTCCTCGGGCAAAGGCGGCGCCCGGCACGCCGAGCCCTCGGGCATCGCGTCGCCCTTCGACGATCGCCCGATGGAAAAGAACTGGCGCGAGTACGCGAAGAAGCCCACCAAGGAACTCCGCAACTACTTCATGGAGCGGTACCTCCACCTGGTGCGCTACAACGCCGAACGCATCTACGCGCGCCTCCCCGACGAGGTCGACATCGAGGACCTGATGTCCGCCGGCCTCTTCGGGCTGATGGACGCGATCGACGCGTTCGATCTCGACCGCAAGGTGAAGTTCGAGACCTACTGCGCCCCGCGCATCCGCGGCGCCATCCTCGATGAGCTCCGCTCGATGGACTGGGTCCCGCGCCTCGTTCGCCACCGCACCGCCAAGGTCGAGCAGGCACGCCAGGCGATCGAGATGGAATCGGGACGCAAGGCGACCGACTCCGAGGTCTCGGCACGCCTGAACATCGACAACGAAGAGTTCGACAAGTACAAGCGCGACTCGTCGGCCGTCTCCGTCACCAGCATTACCCGCAAGTGCTTCAGCTCCGACGGCTCGCGCGAGATGCGCGAGATCGACGTCATCAAGGACACGACCCAGACCAACCCCGTCACCGACGTGCAGCGGACCGATCTCAAAGAGCTCATGACCAAGGGCCTGAGCCGGGCCGAGCGGCTCATCGTCGTCCTCTACTACTACGAGGGCATGACGATGAAGGAGATCGGTCAGACGCTCGACCTCTCCGAGTCCCGCGTCAGCCAGATGCACTCGTCGATCCTGGCCCGCCTGAAGGCCCACATGCAGCACCGGATGCGCGAGCTCGAACCCGTCGAGTAAGCCCCGCAGACAACCAAGCCCGCGCGACGCCGACCCGCCCCGTGCTGGGTCGGTGTTTTTTTTCGACTACCGTTGGGCGTGCCGCACCTCGCCGCCATCGCGCTCGGGTCCAATCTGGGCGATCGGACCAAGCACCTCGACGCGGGCGTGCTCGCGATCGCCGAGCTCGAGACCACCCGCACGATGGCGCTCTCGGAGTACGTCGAGACCGATCCCATCGGGCCCGCGGGGCAGGGGGCCTATCTCAACGCCGCGATGGTCATCGAGACATCCCTCGAACCCCGGGCCCTCCTCGACGCGATGCTCGACATCGAGCGCGCGAACGGCCGCGATCGCGACAGGGAAGAACGGTGGGGCCCCCGCACGCTCGACCTGGACCTGCTGCTCTACGCCAACCGCGTGATCGACGAGCCCGGGCTCACCCTCCCGCACCCGAGGATGCACGAGCGGATGTTCGTGCTCGGGCCCCTCGCGCAGATCGCGCCCGGGCTCGAAGTCCCGGGTCGCGGGGTCGTCCGCGATCTCCACGACGCGTTGGGCGCAGAAGAAAGCCCAGGGATCGCGACCCCTGGGCTTGGTGGTGCGTCAACGGATTGACACGGGCCTCAGCCCGCTTCCGCCCGCGGGTGCGCGTCGTCGTAGGTATCACGCACGCGCTGCGCCGAGAGGTGCGTGTACACCTGCGTCGTGCTGAGCGACTGGTGCCCGAGCAGCTCCTGCACGCTGCGGAGGTCCGCGCCGTTGTCCAGGAGATGCGTCGCGAACGAGTGCCGCAGCGTGTGCGGCGAGATCGACGGGTCGAGCCCGACCGAGCGGAGGTACTTGTCCAGCTTCCGGCGGACCGAGCGCGAGCTCAGGCGGTTGCCGTGCTTGTTCAGGAAGAGCGGCACGCCCCCGTTGTTGCGGGTCTGCCAGGGCTCTTCGAACCGCGGGTCGGTCGGGAGCATCTCGACGTACCGCGCGATCGCGGCCAGCGCGTGCGAACCGAGCGGGACGATCCGCTCCTTGCGGCCCTTGCCGCGGACGTGCAGCGCTTCGTTCTGGAGGTCCAGATCCTCGAAGTTCAGACCGACGAGCTCCGAGACGCGGATGCCGGTGGAATACAGCGTCTCGAGCATCCCACGGTCGCGGCGGCCCAGCACGTCCGTGTCCGACGGGGCGGACAGGAGCTGCTCGACCTGCTCGATCGTGATCGCTTTGGGCAAACGCTTGGTCTGGCGCGGCGTGCGGATGAGGGTCATCGGGTTCGTGCCCGCCGCCCCGCGACGCTCGGCCCACTTGTAGAACGAGCGGAGGGTCGCGATTTTGCGCGCCATGGTCGCCGGGGAGTAGTTCTGCTCGCCGAGGTGGCTCAGGAACCCGCGGATCAGGTCCGCGTCGGCATCGCAGATGATCGAGGTGATCGTCTGGCTGGTGATGGCGCCGGCGGTCTGCCCGGGCTCGAGACGCCGGCGGAGCTCGTCGGCCTCGGCGGCGTCGGCGGGATCGAGCCCGTGCTCGTCACTCAGGTACTCCACGAACTGGCGCAGGTCCGCGCCGTAGCAGCGCGCGGTGTACTTCGAGAAGTGGCGCTCGTCCGTGAGGTAGCTCTGAAAGCTGGCGGTAATCGGGAGGATCGACATCGGGGATGCTCCAGGGTGCGGGCTCGGGCGCCTCCGGCAGGGGGGTCAGCGACGGGTCTCCGCCCGTCCGAGCACGCGATCACATCCGCGTCCGGTCCGATCGTCGTTCCGGTTGTGCTGGATCTTGCTCATCGGTCGCTCGTCGCCTGTTTCTTTGACAGGCACCCGTGCGCCCGTCAGGGGGATCTGCGTTGCTGGCTCACCTCTCGCGCGAGGCGGAGCCATTCCTCGTCGAGCAGCCGGCGCACCGTCTGGTGGGCCGCGAACTTGGTGTACAAGTCCATGCTCGCCACGTGCACCCTCCAGTCGAGGGCGCTGTCCTTGTCGGACCTTCCTTCGGCGTAGTCACGCAGCGCCATGAGCACAGAATGGTCACGAGCGTCCAATATCTCGGACGCCACCGTGACAGGGGATCCCTGGAAGTTGCTCCCCTGAAACTGGGTGTCGCTGTAGGATCGCGTCATCGCGTACGGATCGACCACGTCGCGACGCTGCGCGATCAGCGATCCGGGACGGGCGTACAGCGCGAGTGACAATCCCATGATCGGGGGGTCATACGGGTCGTACGCGGTGACGGACCCGGCGATCACGCCGTCGGCGCCGAGCAGGACGGCGAGCTGCTCGGCGTCCGCCGGGTTGCGGATCTGTTCGAGCTGCATCGCCCGCATCGCTTCGATCGTGCGGTTGAGCGGCAGGCAGCGGACGCCGCGCGCCGACTCGCATGCCTGGACGATCGCGTCGCCGACGCTGCGGGTGTCCACCGCGGTGGTCCCCGATTCGTTGCGGGGCGGGATGACGGCCCACAGAGCGTCACCCTTGGTGGTGTCGTACGGCGCGATCAGCGCGGTGGGGGGGAAAAGCGTGCGTTTGGGCGCGCACCCGCCCAGCATCCCGCCGAGGAGGGAGGTGAGCGCGGCGACAACCGCCAGCGTCCCGCGATGCCGTTTGAGCATGGACTGTTCACGTGTCATGGCGTCCCTGCCAGAGCCCCGAGGCGTCCGTGCCCCGGTTGCCCGCCGCGCGGGCCCTTGCCAATCGGCGTGCCGGCGGGTTCGCCGGCGCACCGCGTCTCATCTCCCCAGACTCCTGTGGGGTCTATCGGTCAATCAGCGCCCGGAGCACCCGGGAACGTCGGCACGGTCGCAAAGTCCGTGTTCTGACGCGAGCGGGCGTTCGGACGCTGGGCGTTCGCGGTCGCGGCCGCCTCGGCGACGCTCAGCGACCACAGGTTCTCCACGCCGTTCCGATCGGACACGAAGTAGATGTGGTCGTTCGAGCCCCAGACGGGCATGAGGTTCACCGAGGAGCCCCCGACGACCTTCACGCGCCCGCGCCCGTCGTTGCCGATCATCCAGACATCGGTCTGCTGCGGCGAGCCCATCGGGCTCGCGCCGTTGGACTGCGCGTTGGGGACGGCGGCGTAGAGGACGAAGTCGCCGTCCGGGCTCCAGCTCGGGTTGATCAGCGCGTGCGTGGGCGAGCTGACGAGCTCGGTCTCGCGCATCGCGTTGCCGGGCAGTTCGGTGTAGTCGATCATCCAGACGCTGAACGCCCGGTCGCCACGCTCGCGGCTGCGCTGGAACACGATCTGGTCCGTCATGTTCCGCCCGGTGCCGCTGACCGGCGACCACTCGGGGAACAGGCCGTACCCGATGAACTGCAAGCCCGAGGGCGAATCGATGTCCATGACCCACAGCTCCCAGCGGCCCGAGGACTGTCCCAGGCGCGAGAAGACGAGGCGGGTGCCGTCGGGCGACCACGACGGGTGCAGGTCGTGGGTGGTGTCGTTGGTGAGCTGCACGGGCGTGCCGCCGGAGGTGGGCATCATGTAGATGTCCCAGGTGCCCGAGCGGTTGGACGCGAAGGCGATGTAGCGCCCGTTGGGTGAGATCGAGGGCATGACGTCCTGCGCGGGGTCGGACGTCAGGCGGGTGACGACGCGGGAGTCGATCTGCTTGATGTAGATGTCCGCGGTCTCGCGGTGCTGGGTGGACGAGTAGAGGATCTTGGTCCCGTCGCGCGAGACCATCGGGTCGAAGTCGGCGCCGAAGTTCGTGAACGTGACCTGGCGGACGTTCTCGGTGTTCTTGCCCTGATCGGCGAAGTTGGCTTCGCGCGGAATGGCGTTGCCCAGGACCTGGTCGTACAGGTTGGCGGTGAGGTCGCCCGACTGCGCCTGGCGCGAGGCGCGGGGGTCGTTCGTGAAGAGGGTGCCGTCGTTCTCGAGGTTGCGGAACGTGCGGGGGTGGTACGAGCGGCCCTCGGCGCTGGTCGCCGCGTTGACCATCTTCCACCCGCTGCCGACGTCGGCCCAGGTGTTGTTGGTCAGGCCTTCGATGTCCCCGCGTTCGGCGAGGGCGGACGAGTCGATCATCGCGCCCGGGCCCGTCACGCCGTAGTCGGGTGTCGCGGCGAAGGGCTCGCCGTTGTAGACGGGGCGGGTCGCCTCGTACGTGCTCGTCGCGTTGGACTGCAAGCCACCGATGGACGAGGGCGAGCGGGTCGCGGGCGTGTCGTAGGCGAGGCGTTCGTCGGTGTAGAACGTGCCGTCGCGGGCGGGCGTGTTGCTCGCCGTCTGGCTCGCTCGGTACGACTGGTAGGTCGGGTCGGGGTTGTACCCCTCGGCGGAGTTGGTGGAGAAGGTGCACCCGCCGGCGAGCGCGAGGCCCGCGGCGAGGACGAGGGTCGCCGATTGCCGGCACCGGTCATTCGTGGGGGTCATGGGCGGAGTCTCCCTGGACTACAGATCGGCGCCGCGATGGCGCTCGTGCCTGGGCCGGCGGGCTCCACCCTTCCCGGCCGGGCGTGAATGAACGGATGGGCTGGCCCGCCGAGCTCCGCCGACAGACCCCGCGGGGGCGTCCTCGCCCCGCGGCGCGCGTGCGTCGGTCCAGGACCGAGAACACGCGCGTCCGTTTGATCGGACCGCGGGCGCACCCGCGCCCAGAACGCGATAAGGAGAAATCGGACTTTCGGCGCGTCAGCGCAGTCGTTGCCGAGCGCGGCGCGGATCACGCCCGCGCGGGCGCAGGGTTCGCCCGCGTCAGAAGGCGTCCGAGCAGCTCATGATGGCGCTCGTGTCGCCCGGGCGGACCCACCGCGACGCCTCGCCGCGCGGCTGGGCGGCCGTCGTGAGGTGGTCGAGGTACGACCGGAGCTCATCGGGCGTGAACCGGGAGAGGAAGGACTGCCGGGCCGTCGGGTTGAGCTCGAGGATCCGCTCGATGACCTGCCCCTGGGTGAGCCGGCGGGGCTCGGCGCCGCGGCCCGGGGTGCGGAGCTCGTTGTTCGTGTCGGGCCAGCGTCGGCGCATGGGCGGGATCCTCCGAGGGACCCGGGGTATCGGGGGCCTGACCGCGCCCGCTGGACGGTGTAACCCTGGCGGACCGGCCCGGGGCGGCAGATTCCGGTTCTCGGACGCGCACGGCCCGCGCCCCGGCGTACACTCCGACCCCATGACCACCAACGCCCCAAAGCTCGATCACCCAGCCTTCGAGAACATCAAGCACGCCTTCCCGGGCAAGCGCCTGCGGGGGACCGAGTTCCGCGGGCAATCGACGCTCATCGTCGAGCCGGGCGACCTGCACGCCGTGCTGGCCCACCTGAAGAATGACGCGGCGTGCGACTTCAACTTCCTGTCGGATGTCATCGGCATCGACTATCTGAACTACCCGGCCGAGACGCTCGGGCGGTTCGCGGTGGTCTACCTGCTCCGCTCGTTCGCACGCGACGACAAGCTGTGCGTCAAGACGCACCTCGACCCGTCGATCCCGACCGACGGCATCGAGGAGGACCCCGCGCTCTACCTCGACTCGGCGTGCGACATCTGGCCCGGCGCCGAGTGGCCCGAGCGAGAGGTCTTTGACATGTTCGGCATCCGCTTCCGGAACCACCCGGACCCGCGGCGGATCCTCACGTGGGGTGAGTTCCCGGCCCACCCGCTCCGCAAGGACTACCCCTTGCGCGGGCGCGGCGAGCGCGAGACCTACCGCGTCGTCGATCGCTCGTCATCCTGATCCTGACTTACGGCAGGTTGCCCGGCGTGACGACCGGGCTCAGGCGCTCGATCTCGATGCGGTCCCGCACAAGGTCCCAGCTCAGCGTGCGGCTTGAGATCGGCGTGCCGCGGGTGGCGTCGAACATCGAGACGAGGTTGCCCGGCGCCGCGGTCGCGATGGCGCGCCCGCCGATGGCGTCGTAGAGCAGGCGGTCCGCGATCAGTTCGCGCTGCCCGGACTTGAAGTAGACCGCGCCCGCCGCCTCGGCCTGCGTGAGTTCGCCCTTGACGGCGTCGGGCTGCGCGCTGTCCGCCGCGTCGCCCCGCTCGGTGATCTGCGCCGTGAGCTTCTCGCAGTGCAGCTCGGTGAAATCGCCCGCGCGGAGGTTCTTATGACGCACACGGACGGTGCGGCGCATCGTCGCTGTGCCCGTCGGGCGGTGCATCGTCATGCCGCCGTGCCACTCAAATCGCGTGAGCCCGGGCCCGGCGTTGGCGAGCTCGGCGAGCACGCCCCCCTCGCCCGCGGGCTCGGGAGACGTCGCGCCCGACTCGGTCCGGTCCAGGATCAGCATCTTGCCCGGGCTCAGGACGGTCAGACGCTCCTGCTCGTTGTCCGCGACGAGCTGCATGCCCTCCAGGTAGAACAACTGCTCGACGCGCGAGGGGTCGTCGGCGGCGTACACCCGCGACTCGACGTTCGCGGGCGACGCGCCGCCGTCCGCGTTCGTCGAACCGAACGCCGTCGCGCGGACAAGCCTGCGGTTTGCGTCGTCGCCCTCGGAGAACGAGCCGCCCCCGTCGAACGGCGAGAGCTCGATGAGCACGCGCTCGGCGGAGACCGTGTCCTTCGTCAGCGCGTCCGGGCGGGAGACGACCGACGCGCTGCCGTACGCCTCGACCCGCCCCGAGTAATCATCGAACGACATGCCCTCGTTCCAGGTCGCCAGCACGTCGGAGGGCTCGCCCAGGTCGTTGAGCATGACGTGCTCGAACGAGCCGGCGCCCATGACGTTCGCGCGCCGGTTGCGGCCGTCCACGAGGATCTCGGGGCCCGAGATGCCCGTCGCGTTCTGCCCGACGCGCGCGGGCGAGCCGGTGAGGCGGATGACCTCGCCGATCGCGTCCGCGTCGATGCGTTCGCCGGAGGCGTACGTCCCGTCCGCGCCGCGGTACTCGGCGCCGACCTCCATGAGCACGTGCGAGAGCGCGAGGTCGCCGTCGAGCCCGCGGTCCATGGTGGCGGTGACGGACTGGGCGGCGATGGCCGAGCCGTCCTGCTGCCCGCGGACCGACCCGGTCGCGACGAGGCGCGTCGGATCGATCTCGTGCCCGAGCGTGCCCTCGGCGAAATCGACACGGATGGCGTCCGCCTCGAGCGACCCGCCCGTGCCGTCGTCCGCCGAGCCGCGCTCGACGTCGAGCGACGCGAGGCGCCGGGTGCCGCGCGACGACGCGACGAACGTCGCGTCGATGTACGCGCCCTCGAGTGCCGCGTCGCCGTCCACCGCTTCGACCTCGCCCGCGAACGAGGCGCGCGTGAGGTCGCTCGTCAGCGCCCCCGCGACGACGTCGAACGCGAAGTCCGCCTGCTCGGACCAGCGGATCTGCTGACGCGTCGCGCGGTCGTCGGTCGCCTGATCCACGCGCATCACGCCCGGCCCGCGGACGTGGATGTCGCCCGTCGCGAGATTCGCGTGCATGCGGCTCGCGTTCAGCTCGCCCGCGTTGGGCATGGCGAGCTCGACGTTGCCGCCGGGACCGGAGAAGACCAGCTCGCCGCGCGTGAACCCGTAGTCGAGCGAGACCGCGTGCCCGTTGAACCCCGATTCCGAGTCGTTGAACTCCACGAGCCCGGACCGCTCGGCCGTCATGTGCATGTAGACATCGTCGCGCGCGAGCTCGCCGGGCTCGCCGTCCGAAAGCGGGAGGATCTGCAGCGGGCCCGTCCACGTGAGCACGATCGAACGCCCGTCGCTTTCGAACTCGACCGGCGACGCAATCTCTCCCGTCGCGCTCGTCGCGATCTCGGTTGTGTCATCCGATGCCTCGGCGGCGGGCGCGTCGGGGCTGTCCGAGTCCATGCCGAGTGCTGCGAGCACGGGGTCCTCTGCGGGCGCCGCGCGAACCGGCTCGGGCTCGGCCGCCGCGGCGGTCGCCTCCGGTTCGTCCGCGGCGTCCTCCTCCATCGCGAACTTGAGCTCGGCGATCGCGTCCTCGGGCAGCTGGTTGTCGAGGATCCGAACGAACAGGTCGATCGTGTCCGCGGTCATGCGGTTCGTGCCGCTGATGACCTGCACGCCGTCCTGGAATTCGGCGCGGTAGTAATCGGTTTGAACCGCCGGCCCGGCGTCGGTTTCGGCGCCCGCGACCGTCTCGGTCGGGGGTGTCGCGGGCTGCGTGGACGCCGCGGGCGTGTCTTGAGACGCAACCACGAGTGTGCTCGTCCGCGCGGGCTGCTGGGTCGGGGTCTCGTTCGCGGGCGGCGTGCGCTGCGCCGTCGCTTCGGGCTTCGGCTCGTCTCGGACCACGCCGCGGACGCGGTCGAGATCGGCGCGGTCCTCCGGGCTCAGCGGCGTGTACACGATCCGGCGCCCCTCGCGGAACTCGACCAGCTCGAGCCGGTTGCGCACCTCGTTGAACATCGCCGTCAGGTGCTTGGCTTCGAACCGCAGCTCGGGCGACCACGCGATGACCTCGCCGATCGTCGAGACGCGCATGTGCCGCATGTCGAACTCGACCGGCTGGTCGAACTCGACGGTGAGCAGGGGGGGCATCGACGCGACGTCCGGCCGCTCGCCGTCGGGCGTCTTCTCGAACACCATCACCCGCACGGGCGCGCCCTCGGCGCCCTGCAGCACGCCCGACTCGGGCGGCGAGCTCGGCGTGGGCATGAAGAACCGCCCCCGCGCCGCCTCGACGAACGCGAAGCGGCCGTCCTCGAGGTAGAACCACGCGATGGGATCCTCGACGGACCGCTCGTTGGGCCCGACGGGCTCGAACGAGGCCGCCTCAAGCACGCCGACCACGGTGTCGGGGTCCTTCTTGCTCGTGAGCTCGATGTACATGTCCGAGCCCTGCATCCCCTGGATGTCGGTGATGTCCGGGATGTCGTCGGCGGGCTCGGCGGTGTCCGCGATCGGGTCCGCGCTGGCCGACCCGATCCGCCCGCTGATCGTGAACCACCCGATCACGAGCATGAACAGGGCGGCCACGGCGATCGCCGCCACCACGCCGAGGTTCAGGTCCGACTTCCGTGCCTTGGGCTGCATCTTCATGGAACCCCCATGGTATCGCGTCCGCCCCGCCCCCGCGCCCCGGTGGGCCCATTCGAGCCCCTTTCGGGCCCCCATTCGGGCAGCCCCGTAGACTGACGCCGTGAAGACCCCGCAGACCGATTCCTACCGCGTCGAGCTCGCCACCTTCGAGGGCCCGCTCGATCTGCTGCTCTACCTCGTCCGCAAGCACGAGGTGGACCTCCACGACATCCCGATCGCCCCGATCACGGACCAGTACCTCGACCACCTCGAGCACGTGGACCGGATCGACGTGGACCTCGCCGGCGAGTTCCTCGTCATGGCCGCCACCCTCATGGAGATCAAGTCCCGCTGGCTCGACCGCCAGAACGACCCGGACCGGGACCAGAACGAGCCCGACGAGCCCGAGCCGGGCGATGATGAAGACCCACGGCTCGAGCTCGTCCACCAGCTGCTCGAGTACAAGCGCCATCGCGACGCGGCGGACGAGCTGGACCGCCGCCGCACCGAGTGGTCGCAGCGCTACCCCGCCGCCCCCGCCGGCGTCGAGGGCGACGCGCTCGACCAGGCCATCGAGGACATGGGCGACTACGACCTCGAGGACACCGACCTGCACGACCTCGTCGAGGCCTTCCGCGCGATCGTCAGCTCCGTGAACTTCGACCGCCTGGGCGACCACGAGGTGATCGCCGACGACACGCCGATCGAGCTGCACGCCGAGGACATCGTCGATCGGCTCAAGCGTCTGCCGGCGGGCGGTTCGGGTCCGCGGATGACGCTGCGCGAGCTCTTCGAGGGTCGAACCCGCGGCGAGATGATCGGGCTGTTCCTGGCGCTGCTGACCCTCGTCCGCGATCAGCGGGTGGGGGTGGAGAGCACCGACGGCGACGTGCGGGTCAGCCTGAGTGAATCAGGCATAGATTGACTTCGCGCGTGGCCTGGTCGGCCCATGACGACAGTGCTTGTAGGGTGATCGAGCCGTGCCGATGACTGAGTTGCTTCCGCTCACGATCATGATCGCACTCTCGAGATCCACGATCGGCCTCATCGTACTAATACTGACTCTTGTCGCGATCGTCGTCATGTGCATCCTGCTGCTCCGCGAGGAAAAGGGTAAACGCTACACCGCCTTCTACACCCTCGCCAAGACCAGCCCCTGGGTCTCGCTGCCGCCGTGCCGTTGGTACGAGTTGAAGCTCCAGAAGTTTGGTCTCGAGATAGGCGCGAGCACACTCAAGCTTAACCCGAGGCTCGAGTTGAAAGACTCCGGGGTCTCAAGGCTCGTCGCACTCGTCAACACCCTGTCACCAAACAGAACACTCCCCGATGGTGGACGCGTCGTCGGATTCTGGTTCAGCGACTCGATCCTGAATTCAAACAACTACGGGATCATCTCCGGGAAACTCCAGAATGAAGCATGGAACTGGGGCGCCGAGATCGGCGTGCCCCGATCCGATGAGGACTACTCGTGGTACTTTTATTCCAAGGAGCACGATGCGGTCCCGCTCCCGGTTCAGGAGTTTCTCGCGGACCACCCAGAGCTCGACTACGTGCAAAAATCGAAATCGCTGCTCATGATTGTTGGTGACCCAGGGTTCCCCATCACTGACCAGGCGCTTGGCGAATTCATCGAGAGTTGCGAATCGCTCTTTACTCTGCTCAAGGTGTAACTCGGTGTCGTGAAGACAGTGCTGGTCGCCGGGTGCCGTGGAGACGGCGCAGCCTTCTCCACGATCCGCAGCCCCCAACGCGTGGAGAAGCCTTCGGCGTCTCCACGGCACCCGTGCCACTGACCTGTCCTCAGGTCACTGCTCCTGCTATGAGCACCGCTCCAGGCACTGACCCAAAGACGGGTCAGTGGCACGGTCCGAGCGAGCCGCGACCGTGAGGGAGCGGTGACTTCGGCGGCGCCTGGGGTTGCAAGACCGCTCCCTCACGGTCGCGGCTCGTGGGTCATTTCATCCCCGCCACAAATCTCGCGAACCGGTCCATCCCCTCGTTGATCGTCGCTTCGGAGCACGCGAAGCTGATGCGGACGTGGTTGGGCCCGCACCCGCCAAAGTCCTCGCCGGGGACGAACGCGACCTTCGCCTCGCTCAGCAGCGCCTCGGCCAGGTCGCTCGCGGATCCGATCGTCGCGCCGCCGGCGCTCGTCTTGCCGTAGAGACCGCTCACGTCGGGGAAGACGTAGAACGCCCCGGTCGGCTTCGGGCACCGGATGCCCGGGATCTCCGCCAGCCGCTGTTCAATCAATTTCGCCCGCGACGCGAACGCCGTCCGCATCCGCTCGATGTCGTCGGGCACCGACGGGTTCGTCAGCGCCTCGCGGATGGCGGCGTAGTTGAAGCTGGTAATGCACGTCGTCATCTGCCCCTGCAGCTTCTGGATCGCCTTGGTCAGCGCGAGCCCGAAGTCGCCCGGCATCGCGCCGTACCCGATGCGCCACCCCGTCATCGCGTACGCCTTGGAGAGCCCGTTGAGCGTGAACGTCCGCTCGGCGACCTCGGGGACGGACCCGATCGAGAAGTGGGGGATCCCGCCGAAGACGATCTTCTCGTAGATCTCGTCGGTGATGATCACCAGGTTCTGCGCGAGCGATGCCGCCGCGTCCGCGACGACCGCCGCGATCGCGCGCAGCTCGGCTTCAGAGTACATCGTGCCGCACGGGTTGCTGGGCGAGTTGAGCACCAGCACGCGCGCGTTCGGGGTGATCGCGTCCTTGAGTTGCTCGGGCGTGATCTTGAAGTCGTTCTCGACGGTCGCGGGGATCTCGCGGACGGCCCCGCCGGCGAGCGTCGCGATCGGGGCGTAGCTCACCCACCCGGGCGTGGGCAGCAGGAGCTCCTGGGGCGCTTCGCCCGGTGCGGGCGGATCGAACAGCGCGTGCATGGCGGAGTAGAGGACGTGCTTGCCGCCGGCGCCGATCGCGACGTGCTCGCCGGTGACGCCCGGGATGTTGTTCTCGTCGCGCAATTTGGCGGCGATCGCGTCGCGGGTGGGCATGTCGCCGAGGATGGGCTTGTACTTGGTCTCGCCGGCTTTGAGGGCGGCGATCGCGGCGTCCTTGATCACCTCGGGCGTGTCGAAGTCCGGCTCGCCCGCGGCGAAGATCAGCACGTCCTCGCCCGACGCCCGGAGGGCCTTCGCCCGGTTCGTGAACCCGACGGTGACCGAGGGCTTGAGGGTCGAGACCCGCTCAGATAGCTTCAGATCGCTCATGCGCGGATGGTACCGAACTCGCCGCGGGCGAATATCGCCGATTGCGGGCTGCCAGGGGCGTTCGGGCGACCCCCCTGATGGACGCCGATCCGCCCTCGGCCTAACGTTGGGCTCACAATTCCTTTCGAGGCTGGACGGCGCCACCTGACCCCCCGGATGCGGAAATCCGGTCGGCCACGGGCGTTCGCGACGCTGGGAGACATCAATGCCCCTCGCCCCGGAACTCAAAGAATCGGTCATCAAGGACTTCGCGCGCAGCGGGTCGGACACGGGCTCGCCCGAGGTCCAGATCGCGCTGCTCACGAGCCGCATCGCCCAGATCGCCACGCACTTGCGGGCCCACAAGCTCGACAAGCACAACCGGCGTGGGCTCGTGATGATGGTCTCCCGCCGGAACAAACTCCTGCGGTACCTCGCGAAGACCGACCCGGACAAGTACCGCGAGACGATCAAGCGTCTCGGCCTGCGCAAGTAACCCCAAGACCCGTGTGCCCCACCGGCACGCGGGTTTTTTGGTTCGGGGCAGTCCCGGGCCGACAAGTCACGTGTTCGCCGGGCGCCGGTCGAGCGGCAGTGGGCGCCGGGCTGTGGAAATCCACAGCCCCACGCCTCTGCCACTCGTGCAGACCCACCCCGGCGGTTCGAAGCACGACGCGCGCGAGCCCTCGGCGAGGGTCTCGCGCCGGTCCGTGCACACCCCGAGCGACGCGGGCGGACCCCGCGCAGAAGGACATTCCAATGGAACCAATTGTCGTCGAAAAGACCATCGCCGGCCGCGTCATGCGGATCGAGACGGGCGAGGTCGCCAAGCTCGCGACGTCGTGCGTCATCCTCACCTACGGCGAGTCGTCGGTCATGGGCACCTGCATGCGTGCCGACCCGCGCCCGGGCCTCGACTTCTTCCCGATGCAGGTCGATTACCGCGAGAAGACCTCGGCCGCGGGCAAGTTCCCCGGGGGCTTCCGCAAGCGTGAGGGCGCGCCGAACGAGAAGGAAATCCTCACGATGCGGATGATCGACCGCCCGATCCGCCCGCTCTTCCCCGACGGGTTCATCGAGGAAGTCCAGCTGCAGTGCTGGGTGATGAGCCACGACCAGGAGAACGACACGGACATCCTCGCCGGGTGCGCCGCCGCGACGGCCCTGTCCATTTCCGACTGCCCGTTCGACGGCCCGATCGCGACCGTCCGCGTTGGGCGCATCTTCGATGAGAACGACAACCCGCATTTCGTGCTCAACCCGACGGTGTCCCAGCTCGAGTTCTCCGACATCGATCTCGTGCTCTCGGGTCACCGCGACGGCTTGAACATGATCGAGGTCGGCGCCGCCGAGGTGCCCGACGAGGACGTCCTCGAAGCCATCAAGTTCGGCGAGCAGGGCATCTCCGAGGTCCTCGACCTGATCGAGGAGCTCGTCGCCAAGGTCGGCAAAGAGAAGCGCATGGGCGACTTCATGAACGTCGTCCCCGACGACGTGATGACGGCCGTCAAGAGCGCTTGCGAGGCCGAGCTCACCGAGGCCCGCAAGATCAAGGGCAAGCACGAGCGCGGCGACGCCGTCCGGGCGATCAAGACCAAGATGCTCGACGAGCACTTCGCCATCGATGACTCCTCGACCCCCGAGGTCTTCAACAGGACGACCGAGCGGCGCAAGCAGGCGTCCGAAGCCTTCCGCACGCTCGAGAAGAAGATCACGCGCAAGCTGATCATCGAGCAGAAGACCCGCGCCGACGGGCGCGGCTTCGACGAGATCCGCCCGCTGCACATGCGCGTCGGGCAGTTCGCCCGCACGCACGGTTCGGCGCTGTTCCAGCGCGGCGAGACCCAGTCGATGGTCTCGTGCACGCTCGGCACGGGCAAGGACGAGCAGATCGTCGACGGGCTCACCCCCGAGTACTCCAAGAAGTTCGTCCTGCACTACAACTTCCCGCCCTTCTGCGTCGGCGAAGCCGGGCGGATCATGGGCCCGGGTCGGCGTGAGATCGGGCACGGGGCGCTCGCCGAGCGCTCGCTCATGGGCGTCCTCCCCAGCCCGGAGGACTTTCCCTACACCATCCGCCTCGTCTCGGACATCACCGAGTCCAACGGGTCGTCCTCGATGGCGTCCGTCTGCGGCGGTTGCCTCGCGCTCATGGACGCGGGCGTGCCGATCAGCAACACCTGCGCCGGCATCTCCGTCGGGCGCTTCACCGACGAGAACGGCGAGAACGAGGTCTTCGTCACCGACATCATCGGCGAGGAGGACTTCTTCGGCGACATGGACTTCAAGGTCTCGGGCACCCGCGACGGCATCACGGGCATCCAGCTCGACCTGAAGGCCCGCGGGCTGAGCACCGCGCAGATCGAGACCATCTTCGTCCAGGCGAAGAAGGGTCGTCTGGAGATCATCGAGCAGATCGAGAAGGTCATCCCGGCGCCGCGCGAGAACATCTCGCCCTACGCCCCGCGCCTCATCACGCTCAAGATCCACCCGGACAAGATCGGCAAGCTCATCGGGCCCGGCGGCAAGACCATCCGCGCCCTGCAGGACAAGTACGGCGTCTCGATCGACGTGGACGACGACGGCACCGTCATCGTCGCCTCGCCCGACGGCCCGTCCGTCGAGCGCGCCGAAGCCGAGATCTCCGCGATCTGCGAGGACGTCAAGGTCGGCACCATCTATGAGGCCAAGGTCGTCAGCACGAAGGACTTCGGCGCCTTCGTCGAGCTCGGCCCGGGCACCGACGCGATGTGCCACATCTCCGAGCTCGCCGACGGGTACGTCGAGAAGGTCTCGGACGTCGTGAAGGTTGGCGACGTGATCAAGGTGAAGGTGATCCTGGTGGACGATCAGGGCCGCATCAAGGTCTCGCGCAAGAAGGCGATGGAGGGCGACAAGCCCAAGAGCGACGAGAAGTCCGACGAGCCGGCGGAAGCCGTCGCCGACTGATCGTCGGAACCATTCCGAGGCAGCACACCCAGGGCGGGGGGTTTCCCCCGCCCTGTTTCATTCAGAAGTCGTTTGAATGTCATGGTTTGAGTTGCCCAGTGTGACAAGGCGCGTTGACGCCGCGCGGAAGTTTGTTATTTTGGGACTGTCCCGTTGGCTGCATGAGGCGCCTTCGGGAGGGATTCCGGTCGGCCGGACGACGATCTGGGCGTCGTCGGTCGCGCGGGTGATCCGTTGTGCGGTCTCGCGGGCGTGGCGCCCGCGGGCCGATGGGTCATTCACGGGGTTCCCTGGGATCACGGGGGGCGGCGATGGGCGACGGCGTAACCGAACGACTCGAGGGCATCGAGGGCAAAGTGAAGTGGTTCGACTCCCGCAAGGGGTTCGGCTTCATCATCGGTCCCGACGGGCAGGACATCTTTGTTCACTACACGGTGATCGAAGGCGACGGGTTCCGCGCGCTCAAGGATGGCTGCTCGGTCGAGTACGACGCCGAGAAGTCCGACAAGGGGTGGCGCTCGACGCGCGCCGCCGCTGTCGAGGAGCCGGAAGCCGACATCGTCGTGCCCAAGCGCACCTACTCGCGCTCGCCCAGACGGTGAGCAGGACCGACAGACCGAGATGCATTGACCGGAGCGCCGCGGCATGACGTGGGTGTGGCCGATCGTCACGTTCGTGCTCGGCGTCGCGGGCGCTGGGTTGATTGCGCGGCTTGTGCTCGCGCGTGCGATCGCGCGGACGCGTGACGCCGAGCGCCGCGCGCGCGCGTCCGAGCATCTCGCGGAGGTCGGCGCGATGACGGGCGGGCTCGCCCACGAGATCCGCAACCCGCTGAGCACGATCGGGCTGAACGCCCAGCTGCTCGCCGAGGCGGTGCGGGATCTGGGCATCCCGGACGCCGAGCGGGCGCGCCTCGCGCGCCGGACGGACGCCCTGCGCCACGAGACCGAGCGGTTGGGCGGGATCCTGCAGGACTTCCTCGAGTTCGCCGGCGAGATGCGGATCGACCCCAGGCCCATCGACCTGCGCGACCTCGTGAACGACTTGGTGGATTTCTACACGCCGCAGGCGGAAGCGAGCCGCGTCCGCTTGCGCGCGGACCTGCCCGCGGGCCCCGTGCCCGCGCACGCCGACGAGGGGCACGTCAAGCAAGCCGTGCTGAACCTCGTGATCAACGCGGCCCAGGCGATGGCGAGCATGACGGGCGACGGCCCGCGCGAGATCATCATCCGCGCGCACAGCACACCGGGGTACGCGCAGCTCCACGTCACGGACACCGGGCCCGGCATCGACGAGGCGACCCTCGCTCGCATGTTCGAGCCCTACTTCACCACCAAGTCGGGCGGGACGGGGCTCGGCCTGCCCACGAGCCGGCGGATCGTCGGCGCGCACGGCGGGCACATGGCGGTCCATTCCGAGCCCGGGCGGGGCACGGACTTTGTGATCACGCTGCCCGCCGAAGCGCCCGCGTGATCACCCGAGCACGTCGCCCGCGATCTGGGCGACGCGTTCGAGCTCGTCGCGGGTCGTGAGCAGGTCCGGGCAGAAGCGGACGATCCAGCGGTTGCCCGAGGGGCACGGGCGGGCGTCCACGTCCACGCCGCGCTCGGCGAGGGCGCGGACGGCGGCCGGCCCATCGGGCGCGCCGATCGGGACGTACGCGCCGCGCGGATCGTCGTTGATCGGGCGGACGCCGCGCTCGGCGAGCGCGGCGACGAGCGCGTCCTGCTGCTCGCGGTTGTAGGCGAACAGCCGGCCGGTTCCAATCGCGAGCGTGAGCTCGAGCCCTGAGCGGGCTTGGTAGAAGGGGAGGATGGCGGGGGTCGCTTCGAGCCAGGCGTCGCCGCCGGCGGCGCGGGGGGCGTCGTCCGAACGGGCGTAGCTGAACGGGTCGGCGAGCGCGAACCACCCGGTATCAAGCGTCGCGAGCGTCTCCTCGTGCGTCGGGCCTTCGCCCGTGAGGTGTCGCGGGTGGATCGCGAGCCAGCAGGCGCCCGGGCCGCCCCGGGTGTACTTGTAGTTGCCGCCGACCATGAAGTCGGCGCCCAGCTCGTCGAAGTCCACGGGCATCGCGCCCGCGCTGTGATACGCGTCCACGACGACGACCGCGCCGTGGATGTGCGCCGCGGCGACGACGCGATCGAGCCCTTCGAGCACCTGGCCGCTCACGAAGAAGACCGCGCTGACGAGCACGAGCTTGGGCCCGCTCACACGCTCAAAGACCGCGCCGATGGTCTGGATGATCGTGTCGGCGTCGAACCGTCCGTCACGGTCGGGCTCGACCCAGTTCACGCTCGCCCGCCCGCGCCGGTCGTACGACTTGAGCACGGCGTCGTCGGAGTCGAACTCGCCCCGCGTGGAGACGATCGTCCAGGGCTCGGTCGTCGGGTGCGAGTTGAGCACCGCCCGCACGCCCTGGGCGACGCTTGTCTTGGGGACGACGGCGTCCGGGCGGTCGCACCCGATGAGCGCCGCGATCCGCGCGCGGTAGTCGCCCACCTCGCGCATCCAGGCGTCCCACGCGCCCCCGAGCTCGGCGTACCAGTGCGACAGCCCCTCGCGGACGTCGTCCTCCACCGCGTCCATCGGGCGCCCGAGCGAGTGGTTCGCGAGGTAGATCCCGTCCGGCGTGCGCGCCAGCACGCGCGAGAAGAGCGGGAAGACGTGGTCGCGCAGCCCGCTCTCTGTGAGCGCCCCGGGGCCCATCGAACGCACCGATTCCCGGATGCGAGCGACGGTTGGCGGTGTGTCGGCGGGCTCTGGCACGCGGACAGTCTACTCGCGGACGGTGACGGTGACGCTGCCGAAGTCGGTGCGGATGGAGGACCGCGGCCCGTCGCCTCGGGTCGTGCTGAGTGAGCCATTGGCGTTGATCGTGCGGGCGTTGGGCCCGCGCTCGACGAGCCGCGATTTGCCGAAGTCGGTATCCATCTCGATCTCGCCGGCGAAGGCGGGCCCGGCGTGGAGGGCGACGTCGCCGAAGTCCGCCTCGATCGAGACCGGCCCGGGGTTGTCGTCGGTGAGGCTGACATCAACGTCCCCGAAGTCGGCATTGATGTCGACGAGCCCGGCGGCGTTCTCGATGCGGATGTCGCCGAAATCGGCGTCGAGCGTGATGTTGCTGTGCGGCGTGAGGATCGTGATGTCGCCGAAGTCCGCGTCCAGATCGATCGCGCCCGCGGGCTCGATGATCGTCAGGTCGCCGAAGTCGAACGAGCCCGTGACCGAACCCACCTCGGGGACGCGGACGATCCAGTCGGCGCCCTCGTTCTTTCGGCGTTTGCCGTCGGGCCAGGCGATGTCGAGGATCAGGGTGTCGCCCAGCCAGCGGGGGGCGAGCTCGACGCCCGCCAGACGCTCCTCGCGGTCGGACCGCACGATCGCGAGCATGGCGACCTCGCCGGCACCGGCGCTCGGGAAGGGCTGGTCGGCGTCGTCGTACGAGGGCGCGGGGTGGGCGTGGGCGGCGAGATCGAGGTCGCCGAACTGCGAGTCGCCCTCGACCGAGACCTCGGCCGCACTCGCGGGGATCACGAGCGTCCGTGTCGCGTGGTACTTCGGCGGCCAGTCGGTGCTGTTGTACCCGATGCAGCCCGTGAGGGCGGTCGCGGTCAGCCCGGCGGCGAGGGCGGTCCCGGCGGTTCTCGAAATCATCGCGCTCTCCTGATCAGAGGTGTGCGAGGTGATACGGATTCGGCGGGCGTCCGTTTCAGGGCGTCTTAGAGGTGCGTGCGGACTTCCCACAGCTCGGGAAAGAACCGGTGGTCGATCACCTTGCGGAGGAAGGGGACGCCCGACGACCCGCCGGTGCCGGTCTTGTACCCGATGACGCGCTCGACGACCTTCATGTGCCGGAAGCGCCAGAGGGCGTACTGCTCTTCGAGGTCCACGAGCTTCTCGCACATCTCGTAGGCGTCCCAGTTCTTCTTGGGGTCGGCGTAGACCAGGCGCATCGCCTCGACGACGCCCGGGTGCGACTCGTGCCGCTGGGTGACGTCGCGGCTCAGCACCTCCTGGGGAATGGGCAGCCCCCGGCGGCCGAGGTGGCGGAGGAACTCGTCGTAAAGGCTCGGGTTCTCGTGGGCGGACTTGAGTCTCGCGTGCGCCGCCGAGTCCGGCTCGTGCAGTTTGAGCATCCGCTCGTCCTTGTTGCCCAGCAGGAACTCGACGGTGCGGTACTGCGGAGACTGGAACCCGGACGCCGACCCCAGCACCCCGCGGAACTCGGAGTACTCGCTCGGCGTGAGCGTCGCGAGGACGGACCACTGGTCCAGCAGCTGGGCCTGCACGTGCTTGACGCGGGCGAGGATCTTGAACGAGGGCTCCAGCTCGTCGGCCCGGACGTGGGCGACGGCGGCGGACAACTCGTGGATGATCAGCTTGAACCAGAGCTCGGTCGTCTGGTGGATGATGATGAAGAGCATCTCGTCGTGGTGGGGCGGGCTCGACCGCGGGTGCTGCGCGTCGAGGAGCTTGTCGAGCCCGAGGTAGCCGGCGTAGGTCATGCCGGACGAGAGGTCGGTGCGGACGCCGGGCTCGAATTCGCGGTGCTCGTTCATGGGGGTCCCCTTGGGCGAGTCTAGAGCGGCGCAGGGGCGGGGGACGTACGATGGCGGTCTCAGGAGGTCTCGCCCGATGAAGTTCGCCTTCAGCACCGTCGCCTGCCCCACCTGGACGCTCGAGCGCGTGGCGCGTCTGGCCCGCGATACGGGGTTCGGGGGCGTCGAGCTGCGCACCCTGGGACACGCCGATCCGACGCTCGCGTGCGACCCGTGCCACACAGCGGGGGAGAAGGTCCGCGAGCTGTTCGAAGAGGAAGGCGTGGAGGTCGTGGGGGTGTCCACGAGCATCCGGTATGACCAGAAGGTCTTCCCGCCGATCATCGGGCGGGCGTTCCAGGACCTGGACAAGCCGGTGCGGGAAACGAAGTCGATGGTGCGGGTGGCGCGGGGCGCCGGGGCGTCGTACGTGCGGGTGTTCGGGTTCGAGTACGGGCCGAACGAGACGCGGGCGCGCGGGTCGCGGCGGGTGATCGAGAAGGCGACGGCGGCGGCGAAGTCGGCACGCCACTCGGGCGTGAAGGTCGCCATCGAGAACGCCGGCTCGTGGGCGCGCGGCGCGGATCTCGCCGAGCTCGTCGAGGCGTGCGCGATGCCCGAGCAGCTCGGCGCGACGTACGCGATCGCACCCGCGGTAGATGCGGGCGAGGACCCGGTCGCGGGGATCGCGGCACTTGGAAGCATGCTCAAGTCGGTGCGCGTGACGGACACCGTCGCGGGCCGCCCGGTCGCGCTCGGGCAGGGCGATCAGCCGATCGAGCAGACGATCGGGCACCTGGCGCGGACGGGCTACGACGGGTGGGTCGTGTTCGATTGGCCGCGCCTGTGGATGCCGCACCTGCCCGGGCCCGAGGCCGTGCTGGTGGACGCGGCGGAGAAGCTCTACCGCTGGGCGTCGGCGGGCACGCCCGGGCGCATCCGTCCGCGCGCGATGGCGGGCGTCTGACCGCGGACCGATGACTGATGCAGGACTGCAACCCGACGGGTCGCTGGGCGACGCGGTGGTGTCGCTGTGCCGCGACGCCGGGTTCGCGGCGGCGGGCGTCGCGTCGGTCGAACCATCCCGGTGGGAGCGCGAGCTCCGCGCGTGGCTCGACGCGGGCAAGCACGGCACGATGGCGTGGCTCGAGAACAACGTCGAGGTGCGCGCCGACCCGGCACGACTGCTCGACGGCGCCCGGTCGGCGGTGATGGTCGCGGATCTGTATCACGCACGCGCCGACGCCGACGACCCGCCCCTCGAACCCGGGCGGGGGCGGATCGCGCGGTACGCGCGCGGCGACGACTACCACGACGTGATCAAGAAACGCCTGCACACGCTGTGCGATGCGCTGCGCGAGCGGTTCCCGGATGAGCGGTTCCGCGCGTTCACGGATACCGCACCCGTGCTCGAGCGCGAGCTCGCGCAGCGGGCGGGCATCGGGTGGACGGGCAAGCACACGCTGACGATCCACCCGAAGATCGGCAGCTACCTGCTGCTGGGCGGGTTCGTGACGACGCTCGCGCTCGACAAGCCCGAGGCGCAGGAATCGGTGACAGATCACTGCGGGACGTGCACGCGGTGCATCGACGCGTGCCCGACGGACGCGATCACGCCGTACTCGGTGGACGCAACCAGGTGCATCAGCTATCTGACGATCGAGCACCGGGCGCCGATCGATTCACGGTTCCACGCGGCGATGGGGGACTGGGTGTTTGGATGCGACGTGTGCCAGGAGGTCTGCCCGCACAATTCGCCGCGAGAACCCGGGCAGCTGCCCGAGGGCGGCGCGGCGCGGCACAGGGCGTACGAACCGACGCGCCGGCCCGCGGATCGGTTCGATCTGCTCGAGGTGCTGGGGTGGAGCGCGGAGGATCGGTCGCGGGTGCTGAGCAAGTCCGCGATGAAGCGCGCGACGCTGGCGATGTGGCGCCGGAACGCGGCGATCGCGGCGGGGAACGCGCTCGGATCGAACGATCTGCCGGACCTTCGCGCTCGCCTCGCGACGATCGCGTCGGATGACGCCGAGGACCCGATGGTGCGCGACGCGGCGCGTCAGGCGCTGGGCTGACGCTGGTCGGCGAGCAGCCGCCCGAGCAGCACGACCGCGACACCCGGGATGAGCCAGACCTCTTCGAGCCAGATGAAGCCGTAGGCAAAGAAGGGGAGCGCGACGGCGCAGACGATCGCGAGCGCGGTGAGCGTGCGTGTGCTGAAAGGCGGGCGATTGCCGATGGTGAGGATGAGCCAGGCGGGGAAGACGAGGCCGTAGAGCCCGAGGAATGAGCGGTACCCGACTTCGGGCGCGGACATCCCTGCGATGCCCGGCATCCAGGACTGGGTCGCGATCCATCCGAGCGTGAGGCCAATGAGCGCGGGGGCGACGATCCACCCGACACCCTCGGCCGAGCGGACGCGCGTGCGCGCGGTGGTTCGGACCGCCTCGATGTGGGCGGCGACGGTGAAGGTGGTCTGCGCGCCGAAGTGCCCGCCGACGAGCCCGGCGAGCAGCCATTCGCTGATGTAGAGGTTCGGGAGGGTGAGCCCGAGCCAGGCGCGGCCGCGGGTGACGACGAGCAGGACGAGCGCAAAGAGAATGAACCCGAGGGTGAAGGCCAGCCTCGGCCGGGCGGATTCGATCGTGCACTTGTTGAACGTGATGTCCAGGTACGGGCACAGCCCGAAGCCCAGCGCGCAAACGACCGCGAGCCCGGCGAGGTCGGCGGCGGTGCCCGCGAGCATCGGGGCGCCGGCGGGATAGGCGAGCAGGCCGAAGGCGGCGCCGAGCGAGAGCACGAGCGTGAGGAGCGCCGCGAGCCCGCGGACCTTCCGGGTCGCCGCGATGGCGTTGAGGACCAGCGATGCCGAGACGACGATGCCGAGGGTGAACTCGAGCAGATTGCCTGCGATCGGCTCGGCGAAGCGCCAGACGATCCAGTACCCGTGGAACGCGATCGTCGCGGCGGTGAACCACAAGATCAGCGGGCGCTTGGATTCGAAGAACGCGCGGGCGCGTCCCGCGAGCACCCACCCGACGAGCCCGGCGCCGATCGCGTTGGGCACGATGAAGACAACAAACCCGAGCTTGCCCGCGTCGCGCACGAGAAGCGTGGGCAGGAACATCCCGATGCACCACGTCCACGAGCAGGCGAGGTAGAGCGCCCAGGGGAGGGCGGCGAGCGGGTTTCGCGATGGGGTCGGGTCGGTCACGCGGCGGAGTGTACCCGGGGACGCGTCAGTCCTTGGCGGCGCGGGCCTGCTTCTTCGCCTTGTGGTGCGCCTTGGGCGTGACGTGGAACGTCGCGGTGACGCGTCCCACGCGCTTCTCGCGGCCGACGTTCAGGCGCCCGGGCGTGATGTTGCGGTCCGGGTCCTTGGGCTTTGTGGTGGGGAGGACCTGCACGACGTTCATGACCACGGTGACGTTGAACTCTCCGCCCTCGGCGATGAGCTTCTCGATGTCGTCGCGCGGCGTGATGCGGTACTCGGCGGGGCCGAAGCAGGGGCGGAGGAACTTGTACTCGAGGTGCTTGCAGACGACGGTGTAGTCCGAGCCGCAGAACTGGAACACGTACGACCCGCCGGCGATCTCGGCGTTGCCCAAGAGGGCCGCGCCCGCCATCGCGTTGTACCAGTTCTTGTTGAAGCGGCGGAAGGGGAGGGTGGCGCTGAAGGTCTGCCCGTCCAGCTTCTTCATCGTGATGCCAGACTTGAAGGCGTAGGGCAGCCAGATCATCGAGCAGACGCGGTGCCAGAAGTTGTTGCGTGTGCTCAGGCGCGAGACGAAGGCTTCGAGGCGCTCGAAGAGCGTGAGCCGCCGCTTCTTCCGCTTGCCTTGCGTGTCCTCCGCGGGCGCGTCGGGCCCGAGCGACTCGTCCGCGATGGGGGCGCGGTCCGCCTCCACGGCGGGCTCGGGGCGGGATGTCTGGGTGCTCGTCACGGCTGATCGATTGTAGAGGGCTCGGCGGGGCGGTCCGTCAGGTCGCGGTTTGGATGGGCTTGAGCTCGAACCAGCCCTTCTCGGTCGCCCAGGCACGCTGGATGGGGTGCCCGGGCTCATGGTCGAGGACGAGGGTCCACCCGCGGGCGGCCGCCTCGGCGAGGAACCACCGCTTGGTGATCATCGCGGTGTAGGGCTCGACGTCGTAGCCCAGGGAATACGCCGCCCCGACGTGGTGGACGGTGGGCATGAGGTCGGGCACGAAGACGACGGTGCCGCCGTCCGAGGCGTCGAACGCGACCGCCTGCTGCCCCCAGGTGTGCCCGGGGGTGAGAAAGACGCGGAGGCCGGGCAGGACCTCGTCCCACCGTTCGTCCACGCTGTGATCGGGCAGCTCGTCGCGGTGGGGGACACGCCCGGGCGTGAAGGGCGACGCGGACCGGACGTGCCGCACGCGGGGCGAGCCGTCGGGCAGGGGCGCCTCGAGCGGCAGGAGATGGTCGCGGTAGTAGGTCCGCGTCATGACGGCGTCGTTCGCGATCGCGTCGCGCCACTCACGGTCTTGCACGAAGACGGTCGCGTTCGGAAAGGTGAGCTTGACGTTGGGTTCGTCGCCGGACGCTTGCTTGCCCTGGGCGGTCCAGTCGGGGGTCTCGCCTGCGCGGCAGCGCCGGGTGAGCCCGCCGGCGTGGTCGAAGTGGAGGTGGGTCACAACGACGTGGTCGATCTCGGCGGGGTCCACGCCGACGGCTTCGACGAGCCGGTCGATGCTCTTGTCGGGTTCGAGCCCGAAGATGGCGGACATCTTGGGGTCCATCTTGTCGCCCGTGCCCGTCTCGATGAGGACGCGGCGGGGGCGGCCGAGCGTGGTGTCCGTCTCGGAGGATTCGAGCAGGACGCAGTTGTGCGCGACCTCGACGCGGTTTTTTTCGTCGCAGTCGATGGAGCGTGACCAGACGGGCTTGGGGATGACGCCGAACATGCCGCCGCCGTCGAGGAGGAGGGGGCCGGCGCGGAGGATCTGCCAGTTCCATGTGGTCATGCGGGCAGCGTACGCGCTGGGCGCGCCATACGCCGGGCGGGCGTTGGCCCGCGCGGCGTGCGGTCAGTCCGCGAGCTCGGAACCCGCGAGGACATCGAACAGCCCGTCGAGGGCGTAGGACTGCCCGCCGACCGATTCGGATGCGAACGCGGCGTCGGCGGCTGCGTCGGCGTCGCCCAGCATCAGGCGGAAGGCGGCCGCCATGAACCACGAATCACGCTCGCTGATGCGTCGGATGGCGCGGTCGGTGTAGTGGTCGTCGAGCAGGATGAGCAACTCGTCGAGCTCGGGCGAATACGGGACTTCGAGGGCGGCGTAGGGGTCTTCCTCGAACGCCGTGGTCATGAAGTGGCGCGCGGAGCTGTCGTTGCCCGACGCGGCGAGCGCGATGGCGTACCCGATCTTGGGCAGGCCCCAGTCGCGCTCATACGACGCGGCCCGGGCGAACGCGCTGCGGGCGCTCGTGTAGCGCCCCTGCTCGAGGAGGGACCAGCCCGCTTCGAGCGCCGAGATGGCGCGGTCGGCGTTCGTGCCCTTGGTCGTCAGCCCGTAATAGCGGTGCGACGTGTAGCGCGGCGAGACGTAGACGTAGCTCACCTCGCGGTAGGTCGGGCAGTAGTAGAACGGGTGGGCGCGGAACGAGATCCACAGGCCGAGGCTGTAGTGCGTCCAGTGGTGGCTATAGCCGTGGGAGTAGTAATGATGGTGGTGGTCGTAGTAGTGGTGGTGATGGTGGTGCTTGTCCTTGCCGCGGTGGCCGTCGTGGCCGTCGTGATCGGTGTGTCCACCGCGGTCGCCGCCGCGTCGGCCCCTGAGTTCGTCGCCCCGGTGGATGCCGGGGCGGTCGGGCCGCTCGCCGAGCCGCTGGCGGCGCTCGGCGAGGCGCTGCTTCTGGGCGCCGCGGTCGGGCGCGGGGCGTGTGTTCGGGCGCGGTTCTTGGGGGCGCGTGACGGGGCGCTCGGCGGGGCGAGACTCGGCTGGTCGGTTGGGCCGCACGCCCGGACGCGTTGACGTGCTCGGATCGGGCCGATCCGTCGGTCGCGTGAACGTGCGCGTGCCGGGGCGCGTGCCCGGGCGTGTGGTGGTCCGGTCCGCATCGCGATCGTTCACCGCCGGGCGTCGGATGGTGCGGACGCCCCGGTCGGGGCGTGTCGTGATCGGGCGCGAGCGATCGATCTGCGGGCGCGTTGCGGGGCGCGTGGTCGGCCGCGTTGTCGGACGCGGCGCGGGGCGCGTCTGCGGCCGGGTGGACGGGCGGTCGGTGGGGCGCGCCGAGGGTCGCGTGATCGGGCGGCTCGACGGGCGGGCGGTGTCGCGCTGCGGGCGGTTCGTCTGCGGCCGGCTGATCGAGCGCTGCGCCGGGCGCGACGCGGGTCGCGCCTGCTCGCGGCGTTGCGGTGCGGGGCGCGTCGTCGTCTGTCTCGGCGCCGGACGCGCGGCCGGGCGTGCCGCGCGGTTCGGCGCGGGGCGTGCGGCGGGACGCGTCACGGGCTTGGGCGCGGGGCGGGCGGTCCGCTGCGCCGTCTTCTGCGGGCGGTTGTTCTGCTTCTCGGGCGCCGCGGCGAAGGCCGGGGCGGCGAGCATCAAGGACAACGCGGCGACGAGTGCATGGCGTGGGCGCATGGGGATCCTCCCGTCGTGTCTGCTGGATCAGCCATCTTGGCGCGCCGGCGGGTTCCAGCCCGATGCCGGCGGGGGTTCAGTATGGCACCGCGGGCCGCGTGACCGCCCTGACACGCGATCTCGGATTCACCCGAATCCGCTCAGTGGGCGGGGGCGAGGAGGCTCTCCGGGGCGTCCTGCAGCAGGCGGACGACCTCGGCGAGGCACAACGCCGCCGTCGCGCCATCGACGACCCGGTGGTCGCACGCCAGGCTTAGCGGCATCAGTTTGCCGACGCGGAACCACCCGTTCTTGGTGACCATCCCCTCGCGGGTGCGGCCCACCGCCAGGATGCCGACCTCGGGGGCGTTGATCACGGGCGTCGCGAAGCGGCCGGCGTACGACCCGACGTTGCTGATCGTAAACGTGCTGCCCGAGAGTTGCTCGCGCGGGATGGACCGGTCGCGCGCGCTCGACGCGAGGTGCGCGACGTGGCGCGAGATCTCGAGGACGCCCAGGCGGTCGCAGTCCGGCACGACGGGGACCATGAGCCCGTTGTCGGTGTCCGTCGCGATGCCCATGTGCACCGAGCGGTGCTGGACGATCTCCTCGGCTTCCTCGTCCACCGTCGCATTGAGCGCGCCGAACTGGCCGGTGAGGGCCCGGGTGACGGCGGAGCAGACGAACGGGAGGTAGCTCACCTTCTCGCCCGAGGCGGCGCCGAGCTGCTTGCGGAGCTTGTCGAGCTCGCTGACGTCCGCCTCGTCCATGACCGTGAAGTGGACGGCGGTGTCCACGCTCTGGCGCAGACGCTGGGCGATCTTTCGGCGGACACCTCGGAACGGGACCCGCGCGACCTCGGCGCCCGCGGGGATGTCCACCTTCTGCGCGGGAGGGGGCGCGAGCCGGGGCGTCCCCGCCGCGGTTCCGGAAGCAAGGTCGGGGGACGTCGGCGCGGCGCGAAGATCCGGGGCGGGGACGCCCCGGCTCGCGGGTGCCGGGGCGCCACCGGCGCTGGCGTTCTCGATGTCCTTCTTCGTCACGCGGCCGCCGATGCCGGTGCCTCGGACGGTGTCGATGTCAATGCCCTTGTCACGCGCGAGCCGGCGGACGGCGGGCGTCGCGAGCGCCTTGCCCTCGGGGGCGTTGAACGTGTCGGCGCCGACCTGACCGACGACGGTGCCCGCGTCCTCGCGGTCCTCGTCCGAGGACTGAGCCTCGGTGTGGGCTGGCTCGGGGGCCTTCTTCGTGGGCTGCTTCTTGCCCGAGCGGATGGTCTTGACCTCGGACTCGGGGGTCTCGTCGTCGGGCGGGGGCTCCTCGGTGCGCGTCGGCTGCTGGACTTGCCCGTTGGCGCCACCCTCGTAGGTCACCAACGGCGCGCCG
The DNA here is from genome assembly GCA_040219655.1 of Phycisphaerales bacterium. Classification (GTDB taxonomy): domain Bacteria; phylum Planctomycetota; class Phycisphaerae; order Phycisphaerales; family UBA1924; genus BQJQ01. Next base: position 1,287,011 of record JAVJSB010000001.1, read on the forward strand.
ACCTTGATGATGTCGCCCGCGCCGCCGTGCAGGGTGGCGATGGTGCCCGCGCGTGGCGAGGGCACCTCGACCAACGCCTTGTCCGTCTCCATCTCGGCGAGGATGTCGTGCTCGTTGACCGTTTGGCCTTCCTCGACCTTCCACGAGATGAGCTCGGCCTCCTCGAGGCCCTCGCCCAGGTCGGGCAGGATGAAGACGTTGGGATCGGTGGACTTCGCGTGGGCCATGGTCGTTCCTTGCGGGGCGTTGCGTCAGTTTAGGGAGCCGGCGTCGGGGGGCCGGACTCAGTAGGCGAGGCACTCCTCGATGCCCCTCTGGATGCGCGGGGCTTCGGGCAGGTAGTCGAGCTCGAGCTTGTAGTAGGGCATGATGGTGTCGAAGCCGGCGACCCGCTGGACGGGCGCCTGGAGGTGCAGGAAGCAGCGTTCCTGGATGAGGCTCGAGATCTCGGCCCCGAGCCCGGCGGTCAGCGGGGCTTCGTGCACGATCACGCACCGCCCGGTCTTCTCGACCGACTCGGCGATCGTGTCCACGTCGATGGGCCAGCAGGTGCGCAGGTCGATGAGCTCGACGGAGACGTCCTCGGGCAGCTCGTCCATCGCCTTGAGGCACTGGAAAACGGGAGCGCCCCAGGTGACGACGGTGATGTCGTCGCCTTCGGAGACGACCTTGGCGGTGCCGATCTCGACGGTGTAGTCGTCCTCGGGGACTTCCTCTTTGAACGAGCGGTAGACGCGCTTGGGCTCGAAGAAGAGGACGGGATCCGGGTCGCGGATGGACGCGAGGAGCAAACCCTTCGCGTCGTACGGCGTGGAGGGCATGACGACCTTGATGCCGGGCGAGTGGGTGTAGATCGCTTCGGGCGAGTCGGAGTGGCACTCGGGGGCGTGGATGCCGCCGCCAACGGGGACGCGGACGGTGAGCGGGACGGTGACGGCGCCGCGGGTGCGGGTGCGCATGCGCCCGGCGTGGTTGACGAGCTGGTCGTAGGCGGGCCCGAGGAAGCCCTCGAACTGGATCTCGGGGACGGGGCGCATGCCGGCGATGGCGAGCCCGATGGCGGTGCCCATGATGCCGGACTCGTCGAGGGGGGTATCGACGACGCGGTCGCCGCCGTGCTTGGCGTGCAGGCCGTCGGTGACGCGGAAGACGCCGCCATTGTGCCCGACGTCCTCGCCGAGGATGACGACGCGGTCGTCGCGGGCCATTTCTTGGTCGAGGGCCTGGTTGATGGCGCCGACGAGGGTGAGTTCTGGCATGGTGGGTATCCAAGTGGCACGGGCGTCCCGCCCGTGAGATTCCGTTCGTTATCCGATGACGACCGTCGCCGCGGTGGCGGCGTCCTGTGCTGCTTTCTCGTCTTCCTGCGCGGCGATGTAGGCGGCGGCGTCGGGCATCGCGGCGTTCACCGCCAGCGCGACCTCGTCCACCGGCTGCTTGACGCGCACCTTGGACGACCAGCCCGAGATTTCGATCTCGGTCTCCAGCTGGCCCTTGGCGGTCATCGACTTGATGTAGATCGGGTTGATGTACCGCTCCTTGCCCTTGTGATCGATCAGCTTGACGAGCATCACACCCGCTCCGCTGGCGCCTTCAGCCCGGCCTGCTCGGGGTGCTGCCCGATCGAGCTGGTCCGCATGGTCTCACGCTGCTTGATGAGCTGCGGCGGGAGCTCGGCGTACATGGAGTCGAACATATCCGCCGCGGTGGGCGCTTCGATCTCCTCGGCGGTGCGCACGACCTCGGCGGTGATCTTCTTGGCCTGCTCCTCGAGGGTCTTCTGCTTCTTGTCGTCCCACTTGCCGACGGACTCCAGGTACAAACGGGTCCGGATGAGCGGGTCCTTCTGCACCCAGGCGTCCACTTCCTTGGGATCGCGGTATCGGCGGGCGTCGTCGGCGGTGGTGTGGTCGCCCAGGCGGTAGGTCACGCCCTCGATGAAGGTCGGCCCGCCGCCCTTGACGGCGCGGGCACGAGCGTCCTTGGTCGCTTTGTACACCGCGAAGATGTCGTTGCCGTCCACCTGGAGGGTGGGCATGCCGTACGCGAGGGCCTTCTGGGCGACGGTCTCGGACTTCATCTGCTTCTCACGCGGCACCGAGATCGCCCACTGGTTGTTCTGGCAGTAGAAGATGACGGGGACCTGCTGCGTCGCGGCGAAGTTCATCGCTCCGTGGAAGTCACCTTCCGACGTGGCGCCGTCGCCGAAGTAGGTGATAACGGCGGCGTCCTTCTCCTTGCGGATCTTCTGGGCCCAGGCGATGCCTGTCGCGTGGAGCATGTGGGTGCCGATGGGGACCGAGAGCGGCGTGATGTTGACGCCGTCGGGCATCTTGCTGCCTCGCTCGTCGCCCATCCAGTAGACGAGGACGTAGTGCATGGGCAGGCCGTGCATGAAGAGCGCGGCGTTCTCGCGGTAGGCGGGGACGAGCCAATCGGTGCCCTTCTTCATCGCCAGCGCGGAACCCACGGCGTTGGCTTCCTGACCCTTGTTCTGCGGGTAGGTGCCCATACGCCCTGAGCGCTGGAGCTTGAAGGCGACCTCGTCGAGCTCGCGGCAGATGCGCATCTGCTCGTACAGGTGGATGACCTGGTTGTCGGTCAGCGTGCCCTTGGCGAGCTTCTTGTCGAGGTTGCCCTCCTCATCGAGGATCTGGAGGTGCTCGATCTTCGCTTCGTAGACGGTGCGGATGGGCATGGCGGTCCTTCGGGTGAGGGGCGTCGTCCGTGTTGGTAGGTGGGTTAGGAGTGGATGGCGTCGATGGTTTCCTGCATGTGCTCGCGACCCGTGCCGCCGGAATCGCCGAGCCCGGTGCCCGGGAACTGCTTGATGTGTTCCTGGTTGACGGTGCGTCCCTTGCCGCGCGCCTCGGTGGGCGTGCGCTCGGGGATGCTGAAGTGCTCGTCGGGCAGCGTGGACGAGTGCGCCAGCGCCGCGTCGGCGGCTGCGAGCATGGACTCGTCCGCGTTGTCTTCCAGGGCGCGGAAGGCGGCGTGGATCTCGAGCTCGGCGATGTCGAAGAAGTGCGTCGCCGCCGCCCGGTCGCGGGTGAACTCGGTCCCATTGCGCCCGGCGCGCAGATCGTGGTCGAGGCGGCTGAGCGTGCAGAGCCAGGCGTGCAGGTAGAGCGCCGCCATTCCGAGGCGCGCCTGGATCGCCTGGCGGTTGATGATCTCGGCGTCGTGGGTCTTGCTGGCGCGCTTGAACCGGTAGGTGAACTCGCTGATGAGTTCACAGACTTTCCGCGACGGCTCGGCGAGCTCGGGGCGGATCTTGGAAATCGAGGGCGAGCGCCGGCGGATGCCGCCGAACACCTCGAGGCCCAGCGGGATCGCGGCTCGGAGCATCGTGGGCGTGAAGCGCCCGGACTCGGCCATCTCCTTGATCCCGAGCATCTTCTCGGCGAGCTGCTTGCCGCCGTAGGCGAACACAAACGAGTGCATGACCTCGTTGGCGCCCTCGACGATCGTGTTGATGCGCGAGTCGCGGAAGATCCGCTCGACCTCGTTCTCGGTCATGTAGCCCTCGCCGCCCATGATCTGCATCGCGTCGTTGACGCAGCGCCAGCCCATCTCGGAGCAGAAGACCTTGCAGATCGCGGTCTCGAGCATGATGTCATCGTCGTGGCGATCGAGCATGCCGGTGGTCATGTAGAGCACCGAGTCCATCGCGTAACACAGTGCCGCCTGGTGGGCGATCTTCTGCTTGACGAGCTCGAAGTCAGCGAGCGGGCGCTCGAACTGGTAGCGCGTCTGCGACCACTTGATGGACTGGTCCATGGCGCGCTTGGCGCCGCCGATCATGCCGGCGCTGAGCGTGCAGCGGCCGTAGTTCAGGCAGGTCAGCGCGACGTTGAGGCCCTTGCCCTCCTTGTGCAGGAGGTGCCACTTGGGGACCTTGACGTTCGTGAACTTGATGCGTGCCTGCCATGTGCCGCGGATGCCGCACTTCGAGCGGTTCTTCTGGAAGATGTCGATGCCGGGCATGTCGGGCGTGCAGACGAGGGCGGTGACCTTGTCCTTGCCGTCGATCTTTTGCTTGGCCATGACGGTGAAGAGACCGGAGATGGCGCCGGAGGTGGCCCATTTCTTTTCGCCGTTGAGGATGTAGTGCTCGCCGTCCTCGCTCAGCTCGCAGCGTGTCTCCTGCCCGCCGGCGTCGCACCCGACGTTGGGCTCACTCAGGCAGAACGCGCTGAGCCAGTCCGTCGCGAGGTGGGGCAGCCACTCCTTCTTCTGCCGGTCGGATCCGAAGAGCATGAGCGCCTTGCACCCGATGGACTGGTGGGCCGAGACGAGCACGGCGGTCGAGCCGCAGTACTTGCCGATCATCTCGAGCACGCGGTTGTAGCTGGTGATGCCCATCCCGAGCCCGCCGAACTCCTTGGAGATGGTCATGCCCAGGACGCCCAGCTTGAAGAGCTTCTGGATGACCCACTCTGGGATGCACTGCTCCTGGTCGATCTCGATCGACGGGTGCTCGTCGCGCAGGTACACCTCGAGCTCGGCGAGCAGGCGGTCGCACTCGGCGGTCTCGTCGGGCGCGGTCTTGGCGATGTCGGGGTAGGGGAAGTACAGGTCCTCGCGGAGCTGGCCCCAGAAGAGGTTCTTGACCGCGCCCATCGCGTCGGGCTCGGGCCCGAGCAGCTGCTCGGCGTCCGCGATCATCTTCTTGTCCCGCTCGGAGACGCCCTTGAGGTTCTTGAGGTCCGCCATCGGTCCGTCCTCTCTCGCCGGGCGGCAGTGCCCGGCGTTCATTGTTCAGTATCGGCGGCGGGTCGCGGGGCGATTCGCCCGGGCGCGATCCGAACACGCCGGAGAATCCGCTACGCCTTGCCCGCCTTCGCGCGGGCGAAGAAGGCCTCGATCGATTGCTGGGCCGCTTCGGTCCCGCGTAGCGCGACGAGCTGCTCGCGTTCCGCGTCGAGCGCCGCCTGCCAGCCCTTGCCGAGCCCCGCGGCGATGCACGCCGCCACGGCGCGGCCCGTCGCGGTTGTCTCGATGCCCGAATCATCGAGCGCCCGCCGAACGGTGTCCGCGTCGCGCCCGATCCACCGGCTCGGCGCGCCGTCGCGCTCGGGCGTGTCTTGCTTGGAGGCCCACTCTGCCGCGGTGTTCACGAGATCACTCGCGTCTTCGACGGTCGCGTCGAAGAGCGACGCCTCGACGGCGTCCGCGTAGAGCATGGTCTTGCCGTCCGCCGTGTGTTGGATCGCGTTGAGCGGATCGATCCGCGCGGGCAGCAGGTTCGTGCCGCCCCACCCGGGGCAGATGCCGAGGCCGGCTTCGGGCAGCCCGACGGGGTAGGGCTTGGCGCCCGGGGCGCCGATGAGCCCGTCGCAGTGCATCGCGAGCTCGAGCCCGCCGCCGAGCGCCGCGCCGTTGATCGCGGCGGCGGTGGGGCAGGGCAGCGACGCGATGCGCCCGAAGATCCGCTGCCCGCGGGCGAGGTAGTCGTCGAGCTCGCCGTCAGAGAGCGCCATGATCGCTTTGAGGTCCGCCCCGGCGACGAAGACGCGCTCGGATGCCGACGCGAAGACAACGCCCGCCGCATCGGCTGGCAGCGCGTCGAGCGTCGCGTCGAGCCGGTCGAGCAGCGCGGCGTCGATGACGACGACCGGACGCCCGGGTTGCTCGAGGCGGACGATGGACACACCCGGGGCGACCGCGTCACCAGCTGTCAGGATTGGCAGAGGCTCAATCGCCATGGTTGGATGTCCCGGCGCCGCGGCGTCCCTCACGCGCGCGGCCTATGACGCCGGATCATCCCGACGACGCCACCATCATAGGCGCACCACGCGCCGCGGTGCCCCTTCGGACGGGTTCTGGAAAGCGGTTTCACGCGTTATCGTACGCGTGCGGCGAGGATCTCTTGCGCCTCGTGCCGCGCGAGCACGGACGCGGACAGGTCCGCGCCGCGTTCGATGAGCGCGGCGTCGAGCGAACCGTCGAGCTCGTTGAGCAGATTCTTGGTCGCCGCGAGCGCGTGCGGGCCGCCCTTGGCGAGCCGATCCGCGACCACGTCGGCCAATGCGTCCAGTCCGTCGCGATCCGGCGCGAGCTGATCGACGATGCCGACCTCGAGCGCGTCGGTCCCGGACATCACGCCCCCCATGAGCAGCACCTTGCGCGCCCGCCCCGCGCCGAGCTTGCGCACAACCCACGGCGCGACAACCGCCGGGCACAGCCCGAGATCGACCTCGGGGAACCCGAGCTTCGCGTCGGCGTGCGAGATCGCGATGTCGCAGCAGCACGCGAGCCCGCACCCGCCCCCGATCGCCGCGCCGTTCACCTTCGCGAGCGTGACGCACGGCAGCGCACGGAGCCGGAGCGTGAATCTCCCGAGCGAACCGAGCAGCCGGCGTGGGAGCTCGGGGTCGCCGCACCCACCCTTGGCTTCGTCGATGATGACCTGCTTGAGATCCATACCGGCGCAGAACGCGCGACCGGTCCCGGTGATCGTGAGCACGCGGACGCCCGCGGCGTCGCCCAGTTCGTCCACGCATTCGTGCGCGGCGTCGAGCAATTCGATCGAGCACGCGTTGCGCGCGTCCGGCCGGTTCAGGGCGAGCGTCGCGGTGGGGCCGTTGGTGGTCAGGGTGGCGAGCTTGGTCATCGTCTCCTCGCGGCGTTCTCGATGCGGGTTCGTGCTTCCTCGGTGCCGACGCACGCGAGCGACGCGTCGAGCCCGCGGCGGGCCAGCTCGTCGGTCGGGCCCGAGATCGTCGTGATCCAGTCGCTCGTGGCGCGCACGGCGTGGGCGGGTTTGCTCGCGAGCGCGCGGGCGATCTGCATCGCCTCATCGCGCAGGGGCTCGGCGACGTGATGGACGAGCCCCAGGCGATGCGCTTCTGCGGCGTCGATCGTCTTCGTGTCCAGGAGGAGCCGCCGTGCGTCGCCGTCGTTCACGGAGCACCGGAGGAACGGCGCGGACACCGCGGGCGAGACGCCGATCAGCGCCGCCGGGTACCCGAACGTCGCGTCCGGCGAGCAGACGACGACGTCCGCCCCGCCCAGCAAGGCGCACCCGCCGGCGAGCGCCGCGCCGTGCGACGCGATCACCACCGGGCCCGGATTCGATCGCAGCGATCTGACCACGGAAGACAGCCCGCGGAGGAGCGCCGCGAGGACGGGCTGGTCGGCGGCGTCGTCCGCGACCGCTTTGAGATCGAACCCGGCGGAGAAGCACGTGTGATCGGCGCGCAGCAGGATGGCCCGCGCGTCGTCATCGGCATCGATGGCGGCGCGCAGCGCGTCGAGCATCTCGGGCGTCATCGCGTTGACGGGCGGGTTGTCCAGCGTGATCACGCGGACATCGCCGTCGCGATCGACTCGGATCACGCCGACGCCTCGGTTTCGAGGAGCTTGGTCGCCGCCTCGCCCGCGGCGCGGACGGCGTCGGCGTCCGTGCCCGTCTCGTACCCCTCGGCGTGCACCACGTCGATCAGCGTCGCCAGCGCGATGTTGCCGGGCGCCCGCCGGTGGGGCGTCGAGGCGTACGGGCACCCGCCCAGCCCGGCGCTCGCGGCGTCGAACGAGCGGACGCCCTCTCTCAGCGCGGCACGCACGCAGTCCGCCGCGCGCCCGAAGGTGTCGTGCAGGTGCAGCGTGATCGTCGGGCCCTCCCCGATCGCGTCGCGGACGACGCTGATCACGCGCGCGATCGTGTCCGGCGTGCCGGCCCCGATCGTGTCGCCCAGGTCGATCTCGTCCACGCCGATCTGGATGAGTCGGCGGGCGACGTCCGCGACGCGCGACGGGGCGACGTCGCCGTCGTACGGGCACTTCACGGCGCACGAGACGTACCCGCGCACGGGCATCGACCCGCCCGGCGCCTCGTGCGCCATCTTCACGACCGGCGCGAAACGCTCGAGCGTCTCTTCGATCGACGCATTGGTGTTCCGCTTGGAGAACGTCTCGGACGCCGCCGTGAAGACGGCGATCTTCGCGACGGCGAGGCTCTCCTCCTCCGCGTTCACCCGGTAGACCTCCTCCATGCCCTTCTGGTTGGGCACGAGGGCGGAGAGCGTGACGGACTCGGGGATGTCGCGGTGCTTGAGCAGCGTGAAGAGATCGTGAGCGTCGCCCAACTGAGGGATCCAGCGGGGGCTGACAAAGCTTGTCGCTTCGATCTCATCAACGCCCGTGCGGGCGATGATCTCGATGAGCGAGGCCTTGTCCTCCGTGGGGATCGGGCGCGGCTCGGACTGCAGCCCGTCCCGGGGCGCGACGTCGGTGATGCGGACGCGTTCTGGCATGGGTCCGATGGTACGCGGCGATCCGGGGCGAGCGGGCTGTCAGTCTGGCACCCGCATGCCCGCGGCCAGCGCGACCTGACACCATCAAGGAACGGAATTCGCTTGTTTCTGCCCGCGAAAGCACCCGCCCATCGCTGGCACGCGGGTTGCCTCTGGACTCTCGGACCACGATCGCCGCGTGAGCATCGCGGCGGCAATCCGAAGGAGGACCACCATGGGACAGGCCATCGTTACCCGGCGTGACGCGGACAACGCGGTGCATCCGATCGACCGGCTCTTCCACTCCGTCTTCGCTCGCGACCCGTTCGCCGGGTTCGCCGGCGGGCTCGCGGGGATCGAGGAGGGCACGCTCGCGATCGACGTCTCGGAGGACGCCGAGAACGTGATTGTCCGTGCTTCCATGCCCGGGTTCTCACGCGACGAGATCTCCGTGGAGGTGCACGACAGCGTGCTGAGCATCAGCGCGTCACGCAACGAAGAGTCCGAGGAGCGCCACGAGAAGTTCTACCGCAAGGAGCGCCGCACCGGCTCGGTCTCGCGCCGCGTGGCGCTCCCGGTCGCGGTCGTTGAGGACGACGCGACCGCCGAGCTCAAGGACGGCGAGCTGACGCTCCGGCTCCCCAAGTCCGTGCAGGGTGGCCCCCGGCGCATCAGCATCAACTGACCCGTCGGCACTCCCGATCCAAAGAACCGCGGCGTCGCGGGAAACCCGGCGCCGCGCATTCGCTGGCATGCTCAGCAGGAAAGGGGCGCGGCATGACACAGGTCGAGATGAGCACCGTCGAATTGGAAATGGAGCGTGTGGCATCAGCGAACCGCCGCCCGGTGACCGTCCGCGAGCTTTTCAGCGCACCGTTCCGGGTCCTCCCGTCATGGATGGTGTGGGCGGCGTGGGTCTGGGGATTCGCGATGCTCGCGCTGATGATCGGGTGCGCCATTGCGTTCTTCGGCGCCGAGACCGAGCGGGGCATGATTGGCTGGGCCGCCGGGTTCGTCGCGGCGACCGTCGGCGGGTGCTGGGTGGACGCGTGGTGGTGGCTGACCGCGTACCGCGGGCTTGAGAGAGGCTGATCCCGCCGCGGCGCGGTGCCACTCGGGCACGCTCTGGCGGGGCCTTCGCCGCGGGTCCGTCAGCCGTCCTGACCGGGCTCCTGGGAGGACTCGTTCAACCCCTCCGCCTCCACCTCGTCATCCCCCGAGATCTTCAGGAACGGGATCGTCGAGTCGATGTTGTTGATCGTCCGGCGCAGCGACGCGAGGTGCTGGTCCACCGCTTCGAGCGAGACCTGCAGCGTCGTGAGCCGCTCGTCCATCGAATCGAGCTCGGTGTTCACGCCGCCCAACTTCTGGTCGATCTCGGCCATGCTCGACTCCATCGACTCGAGCGAGTTCAGCTGCGTGTCAAGCCTGGCGAGCATCTCGTTCGCCTTCTCGACCTTCGCGAACGACTCGTTGATGCTGTTGAGCTGCTCGTTGGACGTCGCGATCTGGTCGTGGATGTCCTGCACGACGCACCCGGGCGCAGCGAGCAGCGAGGCGGCGATGAGCGAGACGATGGCGGGCTTTGTCATGGTGTCCGGTCCTCCGGGCGGACCGTATCCCGCCCGGGGCGATCGGGCATCACGTCTGCAGCACGCCCGTCTTGAACTCGACGTCCCAGTCCCACCCGACCGTGGAATCCAGGGCGGCGATCAGTTCGTCGCGTGTCTTGTGCGGCTCGATGATGCGGTCCACCCACCCCCGGGCGGCGCCGTGGCGGATGTCCTGCTGCTCGTCGTAGCTCTTGCGGACGGCGGCGAGGATCTGCTCGTGCGTCTCCTTGTCGATCGCCTCGCCCTTGCGCTCGCGGCTACGTTCCTCGATCGTCGCGAGCACACCCGTCGCCTGGGCGGCGCCCATGACCGAGCATCGCGAGCCGGGCCAGGCGAAGCTGAGGTAGGGCTCGAACGCGCGCCCGCACATCGCGTAGTTGCCCGCGCCGTAGCTGCCGCCCATGATGACGACGAGCTTGGGGACGACGGAGTTGCTCATCGCGTTGACCATCTTCGCGCCGGCGCGGATGATGCCGCCCTGCTCGCTGTCGCGCCCCACCATGAACCCGGTCGTGTCGTGCAGGAAGACGAGCGGGATCTTCCGCTGGTTGCAGTCCATGATGAACCGGGCGGCCTTGTCTGCTGAGTCGTCGTAGATGACGCGCGGCATGTTGGTCGCGGTGCTCGGGCCGGCTTTGCCGCCGGGCATGTGGCGGGTGCTCAGCTTGGACTGATTCGCGACGATGCCCACCGGGTGCCCGCCGACGCGGGCGTACCCGCAGACGAGCGACTGCCCGTAATCGGGCTTGTACTCGTCCCAGTCGGGCGCGATCTTCTCGCCTTTGCCGCCGGCGGCGCCGTCGTCGGGCTCGGTCCGGGCGTCCACGATCGTCGCGATGATCTCCTCGACGTCGTATTGCGCGCCGGGCTTGTCGGTGAAGATGTCGTAGACGTCCTCTGGGTTCCGCGCGGGGGTGTGCCCCGGGTCGCCCGTCGCGGGCGTGTCGGGGTACTTGCCGACGATATTCCGCACGCGCCGGAGGCAGGCGTCGTCGTCGGGTTCCTTGAAATCGATCGTGCCCGAGATCGCGGCGTGCATGCTCGCGCCGCCCAGCTCCTCATCGGTGACCTCCTGACCGATCGCGGCTTTCACGAGCGCCGGGCCCGCGAGGTAGAGCCCGCTGCCCTCGGTCATGAGCAGCGTGTCGCACAACACGGGCAGGTACCCGCCGCCGGCGACGCAGTAGCCCATGATCGCCGCGATCTGCGGGATGCCCTGGGCGCTGAGCACCGAGTTCAAGTAGAAGATCCGCCCGAAGTCGTCGGTGTCCGGGAAGACGTCCTCCTGCAGCGGCAGGTAGACGCCCGCCGAATCGACCAGGTAGATCAGGGGCAGGCGCGCCATTCTCGCGACGTGCTGGGCCCGGATGATCTTCTTGCACGTCATCGGGAAGAACGCGCCGGCCTTCACCGTCGCGTCGTTCGCGATGATCATGTGCGGGCGGCCCTGCACCGTGCCGACCCCGGTGACGACGCCCGCCGCGGGCGCCCCGCCGTGCTCGGAATACATCCCGAAGGCGGACCAGAGCCCGAGCTCCTGAAACCCGGCGCCTTCATCGACGAGCTTGGCGACGCGTTCGCGCGCGGTCAGGCGGTCCTTGTTGTGCTGGCGCTCAATCGCTTTGGGCCCGCCGCCCAGGCGGATGTGGTCCTCCTGGGCAAGAAACTCGGCGGTTGCGAGGCGCAGCGGGCTCGTCTCGGGCTCGGGCATTCGGGGATCGCTCCTCATCGGGTAGTCTTGGGACCAAGGGTATCGCCGGACGCGGCGGCCCGACGGAGACACCAATGGGGACCCTTTCGTACACCTACACCTTCGGCGCGCCCGCCGACCGCGTCTTCGATGCACTGCTCGACATCGAGGCGTGGCCCGAGATGATGACGGGGATCGCGATGACCGAGCGCCTCACCGATGGACCAACCCGTGTCGGCACCCGCTTCCGCGAGACCCGCGTCATGATGGGGCGCGAGGCGACCGAGGAGATGGAGTTCACCGCGATGGAGCCCGGGCGTTCGTACACGCTCGGCGGGACATCATGCGGGTGCGAGATGCGCTTCGAGCACACGCTCACGCCCGAGGGCGGCGGCTCAAGGCTTGACATCGAGATGACATCCAAGCCCGTCACGCTCTTCGCGAAAGTTGTTGGTCCGATCGCCGGGGCGATGATGAAGGGCGCGATGCGGAAGTGTCTGGACAAGGACTTTGACGACCTGGACCGGTACCTGGCCGGTAACACCGAGAATGCCGCGACGGCATAATCGTTGGCTGTGAGGACCCGAAGATGAGAAAACGACTTTGTTTCGTGATCGCGTTCGCCGCGATGTGTGTGGTGTGGGCGGTTCCCGCGGTGTCCGCGCAGGACGCCCCGGCCGCCGATTTCGTGCGGTACCCGGACGACGCCGTGACGACGCGTCACAGCGTGACCGTCGCGGGCGAACGCGTGGACTACGTCGCCACCGCCGGCACGATCGCGATGGTCGAGGGCGAGTCCGCCGACGCCCCGGCCGCGTCGATGTTCTTCATCGCGTACCGGAAGATCTCGGGCGTGAAGCCCGGGCTCAAGACCCGGTGCCACCTCGAACTCGACGAGGAGCAACTCCAGCGTCTGGACGTCACGATCCAGCTCGAAGGCAACGAAGAGGCCGCACGCATCGACGCGTTGCTCGACGCCGGGGTGAACCCCACGGACATCTTCGAGATGCCCGACCCGCGCGGACGCCCGGTCTCGTTCAGCTTCAACGGCGGGCCGGGCTCGAGCTCGGTCTGGCTGCACCTGGGCGTGTTCGGGCCCAAGCGCGTCGAGCACGCCGACGACTTCGGCAACCCCGGCGCCCCGCCGCACCGCGTGATCGACAACGAATACTCGCTGCTGGACGTCTCGGACTGGGTCTTCATCGACCCGGTCTCCACGGGCTTCAGCCGGTCTGAGGGCGACACGAGCGAGAAGGACTTCCACGGGGTCCGCTCCGACGTCCAATCCGTCGCGGAGTTCATCCGGCGCTGGCTGGGCGATCACGACCGGTGGGGCAGCCCGAAGTTCATTGCGGGGGAGAGCTACGGCACGACGCGCGCCGCGGCGCTGAGCCGCGAGCTGCAGGCGAACCACGGCATCGCGCTCAACGGCGTTGTGCTCGTCTCCGCGGTCCTCAACTTCCAGACCATCCGGTTCAACATCGGCAACGACCTGCCGCACTGGCTCTTCCTGCCCACGTTTGCCGCGACCGCTCATTTCCACGGCCAACTCGAGCCCGCGTATCAGAACCGCCCGGTCGCGGAGTTCCTGGGCGAGGTCGAGCGGTTCGCCGAGACCGAGTACTTGCTGGCGCTGGCGCAGGGCGACGCGCTGCCCGATACCGACAAGCGTGTGATCGCCCAGCGCGTGGCACGCTACACCGGGCTCACGCCCGAGTACGTCCTCGATACGAACCTCCGCGTCAGCATGCCCCGGTTCCCCAAGGAACTCCGGCGCGACGAGGGCATCACCGTGGGGCGGCTGGACTCGCGGTTCGTCGCCGCCGACCGCGACGACGCGGGCGAGCGCTATGAGTTCGATCCGAGTTACGCCGCGATCCAGAGCATCTACACCGAGTCTCTGAACGACTACGTCCGCCGTGAGCTCGGCTTCGAGTCCGACCTGAGCTACGAAATCCTCACGAGCGTCTGGCCCTGGTCCTACGCGGGCGTGGGGGACAACCGGTACACGAACGTCGCTGACGATCTGCGCGAGACGATGCAGCGGGTGCCGAGCATGCGGGTCTTTGTCGCCAGCGGGTACTACGACCTCGCGACGCCCTACTTCGCGACAGACTACACCTTCGACCACCTGATGCTCCGCGAGGAGCTCCGCGGCAACGTCGAGATCGAGTACTACGAGTCGGGGCACATGATGTACGTCCACCTGCCCTCGCTCGACAAGCTAAGCACAGACCTCAAGGCGTTCTACGCCCGGTCGCTGCAGGAGTAAGCCCGCACGGGCCGATCAGGACCAGATGTTGCCACCTCTTCCAGACTGGGACGCGGCGCACCCGCTGATCGTGCACTTTCCGATCGGGTTGCTGCTTGTCGCGCCGGTGTTCATGTTGATCGCGGTCTTTGTGCGCAAGCCCGCGTGGACGATCGCGACGGTGCTGCTGTTGCTCATCGGCACCGTCGGCACGTGGGGGGCGTACTACTCGGGCGAAGCCGCCGAGGTGTATTGGCGCACCACCGGCGATCTCGACCCGGACATCGACAAGTTGATGGCCGATCACCACGTCGCCGGCGGGCAGGCGCGCCTGTTCGCGACGTTTGTGACCATCGCGTTCATCGCGTGGGCGCTCTTGTCCGCCAAGCTCGCCAAGAAGCGGGGGCTGTTGATCGGGCTGGGGCTGGTGATCCTCGTCGGGTTCCTCGGCGCGAACCTCCGTCTGGTCCAGGCGAGCCACATGGGTGGGCGGTTGGTGCATGAGTTCCGGATCACAGCACCGTACGCGTCGCCGTAAATGCCTGAAGAACAACGTGTTGTGGTTGGCATGCGGGATGTGCAGATTTTCCCTTCCAGACCCCGCACGCCGTTGACATCCCGTTCGGGGTCTGGTATCGTCCCCCCTGCCGGGCCCGCGTGCGACGCCGCCCCCGGCCTCTGACCGTTCCCGGATGGACCCGGGTCGGCGGGGTCCCGCGTCGTTCCCCGTGCGCCCGCACGGCTGAGGGGATTCAGGGCGAGCCGCTCGCGGTGGTCGGCCCATCCCCAACAACGCCCGAGGCTCCGCGCGGCAAACACGAAAGGGCCATCGCCATGGCCAAGAAGAAGGCAGACGCCACCGTTGAGTCCAAGGTCGGCCACACGGGCCTCGCGCCCGGCACCGACGAAGCCCGTGCCAAAGAGAAAAAGGCCTCCCTCGGGCGCACGCTCGACCAGATCGACAGGGCGTTCGGCAAAGGCTCCATCATGCGCCTGGACGAGGACGCCTACCTCGCCATCCCCGGCATCTCCACCGGCGCGCTGAGCCTCGACCTCGCCCTCGGCGGCAAGGGCATCCCGCGCGGCCGAATCGTCGAAGTCTTCGGCCCGGAATCCTCCGGCAAGACCACGCTCGCGCTCACCGTTGTCGGGAACGCCCAGAAGAAGGGCGGCGTCGCCGCGTTCATCGACGCCGAGCACGCCCTCGACCCCTCCTGGGCCCGCAAGATCGGCGTCAACATCGACGATCTCCTCGTCTCCCAGCCCGACACCGGCGAGCAGGCACTCGAGATCTGCGAGCTCTTGGTGCGCTCGAACGCGGTCGATGTCGTCGTCGTGGACTCGGTCGCCGCGCTGATCCCGCGGGCGGAAATCGAGGGCGATATGGGCGACGCCGTCGTCGGCTTGCAGGCACGCCTCATGTCGCAGGCGATGCGGAAGCTCACCGGCGTCATCGCCCGGAGCAACTGCACCGTCATCTTCATCAACCAGATCCGCGAGAAGATCGGTGTGATGTTCGGCTCGCCCGAAACGACGCCCGGCGGGCGCGCGCTCAAGTTCTACTCGTCCGTCCGCGTCGACATCCGCCGCACCGGCTCGATCAAGGACGGCGACGTCGCCGTGGGCAACCGCGTCCGGGCGCGCGTCGTCAAGAACAAGGTCGCCCCGCCCTTCCGCCAGGCGGAATTCGACATCATGTTCAACGAGGGCATCAGCGTGACCGGCGACCTGATCGACATGGCCGTCGAGGACAAGGTCTGCCAGAAGTCGGGCGCGTGGTACTCCTACGGCGAGATCCGCCTGGGCCAGGGCCGCGAGCGGGCCAAGGAGTTCCTCGCCGAGAACCCCGAGCTGTTCGACGAGATCCGCGAGGCGATCCTGGACAAGCGGCTGCCCCAGCGGCAGCAGGCGGCCAAGCCCGCCGAGGAAGCCCCGGCCGAGGAACTCGAGCCCGCCGGCGCCTGAATCGCATCAAGCGCCGACGCTGCCTTGTCGATCCGCGGGGGGCGGGCGTACAGTCACCCTCGCCGCGGATGTGGCGGAATTGGCAGACGCGCTAGGTTCAGGTCCTAGTGGGGGTAAAACCCCGTGGAGGTTCGAGCCCTCTCATCCGCATTGCCCGGCTCTCCCGAGAGCCGGGCTTTTTCATGGTCATTAGCCCTTTGGTGCATCGGGATTGGCGCGTGAAAAAGCCCCGCTTGGCGGGGCCTTCATGGGATCAGTCGTAATCAGGTCGATGGACCGATCGCCCGATCTTCCGTTCCAGAATCTTGAACCACTCCTTGATGTCCGTGAAGTCGTCCGGAGTGATCGAGTCTGGCCAGCGAGCCGTCACCGATTCGCCTGAGTCGAGGGTAAACACATCTTGTTTCGACCCAGCAGGCGGGGTCTCGGCCTGACCTTGCCCAGCCGAAGCAAACGGGTTCGGCGGCGGTCGAACCTCGGGGCTTGGTGGCAACTCTTTCGTCAGCTCACCCATCGGAATACCCGTCTGCGTTCCTTCCACGAACGCGAATTGCCCGTCCTCCGAGAAGCCCTTCACGAGGCGCGGAGCGGCGAACTGGGCGACCCCCTGTGAAGTCCACTGAACCCAGTCGCCCTCGCCGGGAACCGATTCATCCTTGTCTCCATTGCTCCCAGACAGTGTATCACCATTTCCGATCCCAGCAAACTTGATCGACTCCAGGAACGACTTGGCCGCCCGGTCAGCCCCGACCTTGGTGAACCCGTCCTCGGTAAGCAGATGCGACGACACGGCACCCACGCTCGCATCAGCGTGGGAGGCCAGCAGTCGCTTGAAGATCTCGACATCGTGGACGGCATCCCGGAGAGCGGCGGCACGCGCCGGGTCTCCCGCGGGCTTGTGGAGGATGTCGATCGCCCGCTTCGAGAGCTTGACGGCATTCCCCGCTCCCTCGTCCAATAAACCGTACTGCTTCATGGCCGAGATCTTGGAACGAGAGGGCCCAGACACGCCCTTGTATCCCAGGGCCTGCGTGGCCTCCTCCAGCGTCAGTTGCTTGCGCTCGTGCTCATCCCAGATCTGCTGGGCGTGCTCAACGCACGCGGCGAGGTCGGCGGTCGGGTAAGCCTTGCTCCGGCTCATGGCTTGATCTCCAGTGTTGGCAAGGCATCATACCCCGCCATGCCCGAGGCGTCCAGAGACAAATCGACAAAAGTGTCTCGTGGCAACTTGACGCTGCCTCTAGGCTGCGATACCATCCGCGTCGCCGGGCTGGAAGCCCGGGAAACGGAGGTCAGGATGGCCACAAGGGTCGCCGGGGCCGACGGCGAGGATCACGCCCGCCGGTCCCCACGAGGCGCGAAAGAAAACCCCCGTTGCAGCGGGGGCAGGTGATCCGGCGCCGGGACGCACCCGGCCAGCTCTTTCACTGGGCTTGGGGTCGAAAGACCCCGGCCCGGCCTAACCCCGGCGTGGTGCGCTAACACCCGCCGGGCGACACCAAGGCGAGTTGAGCGCCAAGGCACCGTGGTAGGCCCATTGTAGCTCATCCCGCCGCATCGCGGAAGGGGTGGCCTCATGGTCGCTGCCAACAAGACGCCAAATACGCTCATGGGCACCATCCGGTACTTCGACCCGGAGACCACCCGGGCTTTCGTCCATTCCATCAAATGGCCCGAGGGCCCGTGCTGCCCGGAGTGCGGGTCGGTCAACGTCGGCTACATCAAGAGCCGGGACCGCCACCAGTGCCGGGAGAAGGGGTGCCGGAAGCAGTTCAGCCTCACCACGGGCACGATCATGGAGGCCACGCACCTTCGGCTCGACCAGTGGGTCGTCGCGGTCTGGATGATCGTCAACTGCCGCAACGGGGTCAGTTCGTGCGAGATCGCCCGGACCATCGGGTGCAAGCAACAGTCCGCGTGGCACCTGCTTCACCGGGTCCGGCACATTCTGGCGCAGGCCCCCGAGGGCAAGCTGACCGGGACGATCGAGGCTGATTCAACGTGGGTCGGCGGGGTCGTGAAGTACATGCCCAAGCGCCGCCGCGTCGCGTTTCTCAACAAGGGCCCGTCGTTCGGCAAGGCCACGGTCCACGCGATCAGGGACCGCGCCACGGGCACGGTCCGGGCCCAGGTGATCGAGAAAGAGACTCGCGCCGCGACCGAGCAGGTCATCGGCGAGAACGTCGCCCACGGCTCCCGCGTGTTCACCGACGGGTCAAGCGTGTACTCATGGCTCGGCGCCGCCGGTTACTCCCATGAGTCGGTCAACCACACCGCCGGCGAGTACGCCCGGGGAGAGGTCTACACGAATGGGTGCGAGAACTACTTCAACTGCCTG
Source organism: Phycisphaerales bacterium (assembly GCA_040219655.1). GTDB lineage: Bacteria > Planctomycetota > Phycisphaerae > Phycisphaerales > UBA1924 > BQJQ01. The sequence goes on from JAVJSB010000001.1 coordinate 1,305,105, forward strand.
AGGAGGGCATTCAAGGGGACCTACATCAAGCCCACTCCCGGGCATCTCCAGCTCTATGTCGATGAGGCGACGTTTCGGTTCAACGTCCGCGATCTGACCGAATGGGAGCGGTTCGAGCGGGCCATGCGGGAGATCGTGGGCAAGCGGCTGACCTACTCGGATCTCACCGGCGGGGCGACCCGGTGATCCGGGCCACGATGCACCAAAGGGCTAATGACCTTTTTCATGCGCCGAACAGGCGCGGGGTCGGAGTTGAGATTCAGTCTCAACTGGTGTAGCGTTCCCTGGCCCGGGGCTCTCCCGGGCGGGAGAACGCCGCATGCCCACCGCCGCCCCTGCCCAGACGAAGACCCCGGGCGAGACCTCGCTGGCGTCGCTGCGCCGAGGGGAGACGGGCGTGGTGGTTGCCGTGCGGGCCCGGGACGACGACGTGGTGATGCTCGAGTCGATGGGTCTGCGCCCGAACGCGTGGGTGCGGGTCTGTCGAACGGGGCGGACGTGCGTCGTCGCGGCGGACGAGCCCGGGGGCTGCCCGTGCCGGCTGGGCATCGAGCGGCGTCTGGCCGAGTGCGTGTTCGTCAGCGCCGGCGGCGTGTGAGCGCGGTCGGATGTCCGCGACGCAGACGACGCCCGGCACGCCGCACCGCGACCCACACCCCGCGGCCCGCCGGGTCGCGCTGATCGGGAATCCCAACACGGGCAAGACGAGCCTTTTCAACCGCGTCGCCGGCGCGCGGCACCAGACCGCGAACTTCCCGGGCACGACGCAGGAGTACCGCGTCGGGCGCGCGAGGGGTGAGCACGATCGGCCCATCGAGTTGATCGACCTGCCCGGCGTCTACACGCTCGAGACGGGCCAATCCGAGGCGCGTGTCTGCCGGGACGCGCTCGAAGGGAACGCGCTCGGCGGCCGCCCGCCGGACGCGGTCTGCGTCGTCGTGGACGCGACGCGCGTGACGCGCGGCCTGCGCTTGCTGGCGGAGATCGCGAAGTCCGGCGCGCCGGTCGTCGTTGCGTTGAACATGCACGATCTGGCGCACAAGCGGGGCGTCGTGGTGCGGGCCGAGGAGATCGCCGAGGAGCTCGGGTGCCCGGTGGTGCCGACGAGCGCGCGCACAGGCGCGGGCGTGCCCGCGCTGATTGCGGCGTTCGCCGACGCGGCGCCCGTGAACGCGGAGGGCGATGCGTGGGCCTGGGCCGAGCGCGTCGGGTCCTCGGCGCGCGACGCGGCTGCGCCCGCGAGCTCGCACGCGATGACGGAGCGGCTCGACAGGGTGCTGATGCACCCGGTGTCGGGCACGCTGGTCTTCGCGATCGTGATGGGGGCGATCTTTTGGACGATCTTCAAGCTCGCCGGTGTGCCGATGGACCTGGTCGACGCGGTCTTTGCGCGGTTGAGCGGGTGGGCGTCGTCGGTGTTGCCCGCGGGAGCGGTTTCCGAGCTGCTCTCGGAGGGGATCATCGGGGGCGTCGGCGCGACGGTGATCTTCCTGCCGCAGATCGTGATCCTGTTCTTTCTGATCTCGCTGCTCGAGGGGACGGGGTACTTGGCGCGGGCGGCGCTGCTGATGGACAGGCTGTTCCGCCCGTTCGGGCTGCCCGGGCAGAGCTTCGTGCCGATGCTGAGCGCGCACGCGTGCGCGATCCCGGCGGTGATGTCGTGCCGCGGGGTGCCCGGCCGGCAGGAGCGCCTCGCGACGATCCTGGTGGCGCCCTTTCTCTCGTGCAGCGCGCGGATTCCCGTGTACGTGCTGCTCACGGGGTTGCTCTTCGCGGACCGCCCGGGGCTCGCGGCGGTCGCGTTCGCGGGGTGCTATGTGCTCGGCGCGATCGCGGCGCTGTTCACGGCGTTGCTGTTCCGTCGGACGATTCTGCGCGGGCCGGGTCGCCCGATGGCGATCGACCTGCCCGACTATCGGCGTCCGAGCGTCCGATCAGCGCTGCTGACGACGTACGACCGGGCGATGTCGTTCCTGAAGAAGGCGGGGACGGTGATCGTCGCGATGATGGTCGTGCTGTGGTGGGCGGGGGAGTACCCGCACGCCGAGCCGCCGGCGGAGGTTGTTGAGCTGCGCGCGCAGGCCGCGTCGGTTGAGGGGGAGCCGGCCGAGGCGCTCATCGCCGAAGCGGATGAGTTCGAAGCGCGGCACGCGGGGCGTTCAACGTTCCTCGGGCGCGCGGGGCGGACGGTCCAGCCCGTGTTCGCGCCGCTGGGGTACGACTGGCAGATCACGGTCGGGGTGCTCGGGAGTTTCGCGGCACGCGAGGTGTTCGTCTCGACGCTCTCGGTCGTCGTCGCCGGATCGGACGACGCGGAGGACGAGGGCGTGCTCGATCGACTGCGGACGGCGAGACGTGACGACGGGAGCGTGATGCTGTCGCCGGCGACGAGTTGGTCGCTGCTGGTGTTTTATGTGCTGGCGATGCAGTGCCTGCCGACACTCGCGGTGACGGCCCGCGAGGCGGGCGGGTGGAAGTGGGCGATGCTCCAGCTCGGGTGGATGAGCCTGCTGGCGTACGGGGCGGCGCTGGTCACGCATCAGGCGCTCACCGCGACGGGGATGGCGTGATGCCCGTGGGCGACGTTCAGTTCTGGATCGTGACCGGGGCGGCCGCGGTCTGTCTGCTCTTCCTGCTGCGCCGGGTCGGGGTGCTCGGGGGGAAGCGCAAACGCGGGCGGAAGGTCGAGCTGACGGTGGGCGGGAAACGCCGGGGCTGACGAGCCGTGCGTGCCGCGGTAGGCTCGGGGCGTGGGACTGGTGTATTGCGGGATGGACGAGGCGGGGTTCGGGCCGATGCTCGGCCCGCTGTGCGTTGGCATGACGGCGATCCGCGTTCGTGATTGGGACCCCGAATCGGGCGCGCCGGACGTGTGGTCGTTGCTCGCCCCGGAGGTGTGCCGAACGGCGAAGGACGCGAGGGGCGGGCGGCTCGCGATCGCGGACTCGAAGGCGCTCAAGGGGTCGAACGCGCTGAAGACGCGCCACCCGCTGCGTCATCTGGAGCGTGGGGTGCTGGCGTTCGCGGGCGCGATGGGCTGGGAGCTCGGCGACGATCACGCCCTGCGCGCGCAGACCGGGACGGCGCTGGAGGATTGCGCGTGGCAGCGGGGCGACCCGATCGCGTTGCCGCTGGACTGGTCCGAGGGTGAGCGTTCGATCGCGGTGAACGTGATGCACAAGGCGCTCGAGCGCGCGGGCATCGAGGTGCTCGACCTGCGCTGCCGGGCGATCGGGGTGGGGGAGTTCAACCGCGTGGTCGAGCGGTCGGGCTCGAAAGGGGCGGCGACGGAGGTCGCGCTCGTCGAGCACATGGTGCGCCTCCGCGAGCGGTGGGGCGGGGACGACCATGTCCGCGTGGTGTGCGACCGGCAGAGTGGGCGGCTCGATTACCGTGATCTGATGCGCCGGGTCTGGGGCTCGGGCGTCGAGGAGCTCGAGCGGTCGAACCGGGTGAGCCGCTACCGCGTGGGCGAGCGCCTGGGCGTGCAGTTCGTGCCGGAGGCGGAGGACGCGCACTTCCCCGTCGCGCTCGCGTCGATGCTCGCCAAGCTCATGCGAGAGCTGGCGATGATCCGGTTCAACCGGTACTGGGCGGCGCGGGTGCCCGAGCTGAAACCCACGGCGGGGTACGTGCAGGACGCACGCCGGTGGCTGGATGATGCGGGCGACGCGGTGTCGGCGGATGACCGGCGCGCGATGGTGCGGATCGCCTGAGGCCTGCACGGCACGATGGGTACCGACGAGCCGCGACCGGGAGGGAGCGGTCCTTCGCATTGGGAGAATCTCCGCTCCCTGCCGGTCGCGGCTCGTGGGGTCGTCTGCTGGTGCTAGCGTCTGGGGTGAGCGGCGACGAGCACAAGCGGTATCTGGACATGGCGGCGCGGGCCGCGTGGCGCGCGGTCGGGGATGTCGAGCCCAACCCGCTCGTGGGCGCGGTGTTGGTGCGCGACGGGCGGGTGCTGGCGATCGGGCACCACAAGCGGTTCGGCGGGCTGCACGCCGAACGGGAGGCGATCGCGCGGTGCCGGGAATTGGGCGAGGACCCGCGCGGGGCGACGCTGTATTGCACGCTCGAGCCGTGCTGTCATACGGGCAAGCAGCCGCCGTGCACGGAGGCGGTGATCGAGGCGGGGATTGGGCGGGTCGTGTGCGCCCGGCACGACCCCGCGGAGGTGTCGGGCGGCGGGTGCGCGATCCTGGAAGCCGCGGGCATCCCGTGCGAGGTCTCCGACGCGAGCGCGAACGCGACGCGCATCAGCGACCCGTTCGTGCACCGGGTGCGGACGGGGCGGCCGTGGGTGATCGCGAAGTGGGCGCAGACGCTGGACGGGAAGCTGGACGTCCGCGACGAGGGGCGGCGGTGGATCTCGGGGGAATCGGCGCGGCGGCGGGTGCACCGGCTGCGCGCGCGGGTGGACGCGATCGTGACCGGGATCGGGACGGTGCTGGCGGACGATCCGCTGCTGAATGTGCGTGGTGTGCGGCGGGTGCGTCGGACGCCGGTGCGGGTGGTGCTCGATTCGCGCGGACGGATGCCGGCGGACGCCGCGATGCTCCGCGATGATGGGCCCGAGGTCGTCGTGCTGCGCGAAGGCGTGCGGGATTGGGGCGTGGTGCTGGGCAAGCTCGGCGAGCGAGGGATCGCGTCCGTGCTGCTCGAGGCGGGGCCCGGGGTGCTTGGTTCCGCGTTTGAGGGTGGGTTCGTCGATCAGGCGGTCGTGCACGTGCCGGCGGGGGACGCGGGGGCGGCGGCGCGGGCGGCCGAGGCGTTCATGCCGGTGCTCGGCGGGGGAACGTTCACGCGTGTCCGGATGGCGCGGGTTGGTGGTGACTTTGAGCTCATTTTTTGGCGCGCTGCATCCAATTCTCGGTAGGATTCGTCGCCGGGGGGCACGGAGGGATGAGCGATGCCGAGTCTGATCGTTGTGACGAGCCACGCGGACGCCAAGCACCACACGCTGCGCGGGCGGACCGTGGAGCTGGGGCGGGGCGAGGGGTGCGACGTGCAGGTCGTGCACGATTCGGTCTCCCGAAAGCACTGCCGGATCCAGTTTCACAAGGCGGCGAACGCGTACTCGGTCGAGGACTTGGGGTCGTCGAACGGGACGCTCGTGAACGGCGCTCCGGCCGACGGGCAGGTGCCGCTGCGCGATGGCGATGAGATCGCGATCGGGCAAGCCCGCGTGCGGTACACCGACGAGGACTTTGAGACCGGCGAGGACGCGTTCGAGCACGCGATCATCGAGAAGTGGTTCGGCGAGGACGACCGGAACACCGTGGTGGGATGACGCTTAGGCGTTCGGGCGGCGCCACTGGGCGAGCTCGGGCTGGACGACGCCCGTCGCGCGGCCGGCGGGCGTGAGGGCGGTGACCTTCGTGCCCGGCTCGAGCGCGGCCTGCTTGATGGTCGCCAGCGCGATCGGGACCGAGCCGAGCATGGGCGAGAGGGTCGAGCTCGTCACGACGCCGACCGGCGCGTCGTCCTCGGCGTGCAGCTGCACGCCCGACGCGGGGACCTCGGCGCCCTCGAACCGGACGGCGGCGACGCGCTGCTTGAGCGCGCCGCGGGAGTCCATCCGGGCGACGATCTCCTGCCCGAGGTAGCAGCCCTTCTTGAAATCGACGCGGTCGCGCAGCACGCCCGACTCGCCCGGCAGGGAGCTGGTGCCGAAATCGACGTTGAAGAGAGGGACGCCCGCTTCGATGCGGGCGGTGTTGATCGCGAGCCACCCGGCGGGGCGGCCGCGGATCTCGGACTGGGTTGGGGTTGGTTCAGCGGTCGGCTGGCCCGTCTCGGGGTTGATCGGCGGGTGGACGCCGACTTCGGCGAGCGCGTCCCACACCAAGGCGGTGGAGTCGGCGGGGAGGGTCAGCTCGAACCCGAGGTCACCCACCAGGTCCGTGCGCTCGACCACGACGTCTGCGCCCGCGACGCGGACGAGGCAAGCCTGGTCGGGTTCGAGGTCGGCGGGGGCGGGGCCCTCGGCGTGCACGGCGGCGAGCTCGAGCCAGCGCGCGCTCGTCGGGCCCATCAGCCACAGGGGGTGCAGGCTCGCGGTCGCGTCGACGAGCTCGGCGTCCTCGGCGAAGAGGTACTGGTCGAGCGTCTTGAGCGTCTCGTCGATCGCGAACGGATCGACATCGATCAGCATCCGGTCGGGCAGCTGCGTGAGGCGGAGGTCGGCAACGATCCGTCCCTGCTTGGTCAGCCAGAACGATCGGCGGGTCGTGAACGGCGCGAGATCGCGGGTCCGCTGGGTGATCATCGCGTCGAGGAAGGTCAGGCGGTCGGTGCCCGTGACCTCGATGGTCGCGCGGTGGGGGGCATCGACGAGGACGCAGCCCTTTCGCAGGGCGGCGTATTCAAGCTCGAGCGCGTCGAAGGCGCCGGGGACGTCGATGGGCGACTCCGGGGGGCCGTAGGGCAACAACATCGCGTCGGCGGCGGTATGCCGGTCGTGCAAGGGGGACGGGTGGGCCATGCGAAAGCGTATGGCCCGCCGGGTGGTCTCCTAGGCTTTCGACCCAGCGAAGTTCTCAACCCGAGGGAGACGACCCGTGAACATCGACCTGCTCAAGCGACTCTGCGAGACGCCCGGCGTCCCCGGACGCGAGGACCGCGTCCGCGACCTGATCCTCAAAGAGATCGACGGGCTGTTCGACGAGGTCGAGGTCGATCCGATGGGCTCGGTCATCTGCACCCGCTACCCGCGGGCGGTGCGGAAGAGCGGGACCAAGTCGCGGGCGAAGCCCAAGCCCGTCGATGGCGCGACCCGCGTGATGCAGCTGTGCCACATGGATGAGATCGGGTTCTTCGTCTACGCGATCGACGACAACGGGTTCATCTGGATCAATCCCGCCGGCGGGTTCGATCCGCGGAACCTGTTCTCGCGCCGCGTGCTCGTCTGCACGGACAACGGGGATTACAAGGGCGTGATGAACCCGGGCGGGCGGCCGGTGCACATCTCGAGCCCGGACGACCGGAAGAAGGTGCCCGAGGTCAAGGAGTTCTTCGTCGATATTGGGCTGCCCGCGGCCCAGGTGAAGAGCAAGATCAAGGTCGGCGACTTCATCGTCATGGACGAGCCCGCGATCGAGATTGGCAAGAAGGTGGTGTCGAAGGCGCTGGACAACCGCGTCGCGTGCTGGCTCGGGATCGAGTCGGTGCGCGAGCTCCAGAAGTCGGGCGCCGGGCACAAGGCAGAGATCGTCGTGGTCTTCACGGTGCAGGAAGAGGTTGGGCTCCGCGGGGCGAAGACGGCGAGCTACGCCGTGCAGCCCGACATCGGGCTCGGGATCGACGTGACGCTCGCGTGCGACACGCCGGGCGTTCCTGAGAACGAGCGCGTGACCACCCACGGCAAGGGGTTTGCGCTGCACATCAAAGACGGCAGCTTCATCGCGGACAGGGGCCTGGTGGACGAGGTCGAGGCGATCGCGAAGCGCAAGAAGATCCCGTACCAGCGGTCGATCCTCGCCGCGGGCGGGCAGGACGGGGCCGCGGCGCAGCAGGCGGCGGCGGGGGCGCGGGCCATCGGCATCACCGTCGGCACGCGGTACATCCACACCGTCACCGAGATGATCGACACGGGCGACCTGAAGGCGGCGCGGGACATCCTGACGGCGTACATGGCGAGCGTGAAGTAAGGCCCAAAACGCAAAGAAGCCCGCGTCCGTGCGGGCCTCTTCGCGAGTCTGAGGCGTTGCTTGTTGCCGGGCGGGGTTCGGGCCCCGCGGCGGCGCGAATCTCGGATCGGAGGCCGGTTGGAACCCGGCCCCACCAAGCGGCGGGCTCAGGCGGCCATCGCGGTCACGTTCTCGATGGCGTCCACGACCTGGCGGACCTGGAAGGGCTTCTTGAGGAAGCCGTCGAACCCGGACTGTCGGAGGGAGCCGGCCTGCCCGTCGGTGAGCTTGCCGGACATCGCGAGGATCTTGGACATCTGGAGCTGCCCGTTCGAGCGGATGAGCCCGACGAGGCTGCGGGCGTCGGTGTCGCCCAGGTGGACGTCCATGAGGATGACGTGGGGGCGGAAGCGTTCGCATTCAAGACCGGCCTGGAACCCGCTGGTGGCGGTCTTGACTTCGTAGGAGGTCTGCTCGGTGAGCACGCGTTCGAGGACCTCCACGACCTCGGCGTCGGAATCAACGACGAGGACGCGGGTGGAGCCCGAGGTGATCCCGTCCATGGGGATCTGGTGGGCCTTCATGAAGCGGTAGAGCTCGGCCACCGGGATTCGGCGGTCCTTTGAGCCCGGGATCCGATAGCCCTTGAGGGAGCCCGAATCGAACCACTTGGAAACCGTGCGCGGGGCGACATTGCAGATCTTCGCCACTTCGCCGGTGGTCAGAACGTCCTTCTCGATAGGCATACGGCTCACCTCGACTCGGTGCGGGCTGGGGGGCCTGCTCGCTCGGCCTGTTCAGCAACGTCCTCACCATCGGAGCGACCGGGGCGTCGCTTAAGGGCCGCTCAAAAGAGGTAACACAAACCGGTTCCCGGACTCTCTGGGGGTTTGGGGACCTCCCGGGAGGTGGATCGGGGGTCCGGGGGCGTTGACAGGGTTCGCAGGGGCCCGATAGAGTCGCCTCCTGGCCGCTCCCTCCGGCATCCGGAGGGGCGTGGTCGGCGTATGGAGTAGCCTCGGAGGGCTCGCGGCGGGCGGCGGGTCCGGTATGCGATGGTGCCCGCCCAACAGATTCACCGCTGTGCCCGATCGAGGGTCAGACGAGGAGATGCCCGTGCCCGGATGCAGAGCGATCGTTGCCCGAGTGTCGTGCTCCGTTTTGAGTCTCGCCGCGGTCTCGGGTCTGGCCGTGCCGGCGACGCCCGCGCTGGCGCAGGACAGCGCGACCGCCGCGCCCGATCGGACGCAGGAGGAGACGCTGCGCGACTTCATCCACTTCGTGCGCATCGCGCGGTACGACGCGGCGGAGGCGCTGGGGCGCGAGCTGCTCGACTCGGGCCTGTCGCCGATGGAGTTCGTGGACCTGGTCGAGCGGACTGGCGAACTGGACCGGTTCGAACGCTCCGTCGCCGAGGCGATGCGGGTGCAATCGGTCGAGGAGGTCGCGGCGGGGCTGGACCGACTGTTCCGCGACGGCAAGCTGGCGCGGGCGCGCCACCCCGATGAGATCCAACGGAACATCGACCTGCTGACGGGCGGGCTGCGGGCCCGGACGTTGGCGCGAGAGCGTCTGGTGGCGGCGGGCGAGTACGCGATGCCGCAGCTGCTCGAGTCCTTCCTGCAGGGCGACGACCCGGCGTTGCAGGCGCAGGTGCAGCGCGTGATGGTCGATCTGGGGCGCCAGTCGATCCTGCCGCTCGCGACGGCGCTCGAAGCGGTCGATCCCGCGCGGCAGGAGGCGATCGCCAACGTGCTGGCCTTGATCGAGTACCGGACGAGCCTGCCGTACCTGACGGCGGTCCACCAGTCCACCCGCTCCGACGGCGTGCGCCAGGCGACGGCGCGCGCGATCGGGCGGCTGCAGGGCGATCCGAACGCGTCGGTGGCCGAGCTCTTCGCGCTGCTGAGCGAGTCGTTCTACAACGAGCGGGTCGAGCTGACGAGCTTCCTGGGCGAGCCGTACCAGCTGCTGTGGGACTACGACCCGGGGCTGGGCCTGAACATGACGGCGATCCGGACCGAGGTGTTCCACGAGGCGATGGCGATGCGGACCGCCGAGCGGTCACTGCGGATGGACCCGACCGACCGCGGCGTGATGGCGCTGTGGATCGCGGCGAACTTCTCGCGTGAGATCGACTCGCCGGAGGGCTACACGAACCCGGTGTACGGCCCGGACCGGCGCAGCGCGGAGTACTTCGCGATCGGGGCGGGGGCGGAGACGACGAACCGCGTCGTCGCGCGGGCGTTGGCGGACCGGGACACGCCGCTGGCGTTGCGCTCGATCGCGTCGGTGCAGAAGACGGCCGGCCCGCGGACGCTGTGGGGCGAGGGCGCGGGCGGGCCGATGCTCGAGGCGCTGCGGTACCCGAACCGGCGCGTGCAGTACGAGGCGGCGCTGGCCCTGGGTCTGGCCCAGCCGCGCGTGACGTTCAGCGGGTCGCAGCGCGTGGTGCCGCTGCTGGCGGGCGCGGTGAAAGACGCCTCGGCGCGGTACGCGATCGTGCTGACGGGGCGTGACCGTGAGGGTTACGACCGGCTGCGTTCGGTGCTCGTTGCCGACGGGTACGAGGTGCTCCCGCCGGCCGAGGGCGGGCTGGGCGACATCCAGGCGGCGATCGCGGAGCGCCCTGGGATCGACCTGATCGTGATGTCGCTGCCACTCGAGACGTCGATCGACACGATCGGGCGGATCCGTTCGGACGAGGCGCTCGCGGTGAGCCCGGTGCTGACGATGCTGACGCCGGCCGAGATCGAGCCGATGCGTCGGCGGTTCGTGCGGGACCAGTCGGTCGCGATCCGCCGGTCGGGCGTGAGCGATTCGCAGATCTCGGAGACGGTGTCGGCGTTGGTGCTCCGGGCGTCGGGCGGGCCGATCACGGACGACGAGGCGGCGCGGTTCGCGGACCGCTCGCTCGCGGTGCTGCGCGACCTGGCGGTCGCGGAGAACACGGTGCTGGACGTGCGTGACGCGTCGGCGCCGCTGATCGAGGTGCTCGAGTCGCGGAGCGGGCGGGTCGCGTTGGACGTCGCCGAGGTGCTGGCGCACGTCGATGAGAACCGTGCCCAGGTCGCGATCATGGAGCGGGCCCTGGACGAGACGGATCTGGACCAGAAGGTGGCGCTGCTGGAGAAGGTCGCCGACTCGGGCAAGCGGTACGGCAACCTGCTGGAGGACCGCCTGGTCCGCCGGTTGCTGCGTCTGGCGCAGGACGAGGACGAGCGTCTGAGCACGCAGGCCGTCGCGACGGTGGGGGCCCTGGGGCTTCCCAACGACAGCATGCTGCCCATGATCCTGGGCGGCGGGGACCAGATCGGGGCCCGCATCGGCGAGCGCTGACCCGTCCGGATAAACCCAGACCGCACCCCGCGTGAGCGGGGGCGCAAGGCCCGAGAGCGCTCGGGCCTTTTTCGTGCGCGCGTGGTCAGCCGGCGCAGGCGGCACAGCCCACCCGGGTTGGGGAGATCCGAGCGGTTCGGGGCTCAACGCGGTGGATTCTGAATCCGATGGTCGTACCTGCCAGGCCGCGGGTCTGGGCCCGGCGGCGGGCGAGCCACGGAGGAGGGGCTCGCCGGCGCGACGGGATGAAACCGAACCACTGCCCGGCGGTCGCCGGGGATTTGTTTCGCGCGAGTGGTACACGCAGTGTTCAAGGAGTGCAGCATGCTGACGAACCGCAAGAACCGTGGCAAGGGGTTCACCCTTGTCGAAATCCTGATCGTGGTCGTGATCCTCGGGATCCTCGCCGCGATCGTCGTGCCGCAGTTCACCAGCGCGGCGAACGAGTCGCGCACGGGCAACGCCCTGACGCAGACCTCGACGATCGAGACGCAGCTCGAGCTCTGGGCCGCCCGCAACAACGGGAACTACCCGGACCTCGTGACCGACGGCTGGGGCGACGTCTCGACCGCGGACACGATGATCGGCGAGAACTACCTGAAGAGCCCGCCGCTGAATCCGTTCGCGCCGGCGGCGAACGCTTCGGACGTGACCGCGTTCACGGTCGCCGACCCGGCCGCCGCCGACGCCGCCGCCGATGTGGCGGACCCGACGGACGGCTGGCTGTACGACTCGTCCAACGGCCTGATCCGCGCCGCGGGTGCCGACTACCTCGGCGACGACTGATCCGAGCCGGACGGATGGAACTGATCTGGCGACTTGGGCCCCGGAAGGGGCCCAACGCCATTGAAGACGCAGACGCACGACGAACGGGGGATCGCGATGAACAGCCTGATGACACGGATTCGACGGTCACGGGCGTTCACGCTCATCGAGATCCTGGTGGTCGTGGTGATCCTGGGGATCCTGGCGGCGGTCGTCGTGCCGCGCTTCACGAGCGCGACGGACGAGGCCGAGGTGAACTCGACGCTGTACGAGCTGCAGAAGACGCGGCGTGTCGTCGAGGTGTACATGGCGCAGAACGCGGGGCGCCCGCCCACAATCACGACGGGCTATGGCACCTGGGGTGAGCTGATCACGTCGGGCAACTACATGAAGGCCAACCCGATGAACCGGTACATCCCGCAGACGAACCAGGGGCGGGTGTACGCGGCGGCGGACGCGGCGCCGGATACGGCGTACCAGACCGACTTCGGTTGGATCTTCAACACGACGACGGGTGATCTGTGGGCTGGCGGTTTCGATGCGGCGGACACGCCGCTGCCGAGGCCTTGAACCAGGGGTCAGAGGAAACGAGCCCATGATGTCCGCCATGAACAACCGCCCGAATCACCGCCGCGGCTACACGCTTGTGGAGCTGCTGATCGTGATCACGATCCTGGGGATCCTCGGGACGATGGTGATCCCGTCGTTCGGGAGCACGAACGTGCTGCGCACGCAGGCGGCGGTGCGGACGGTGGTCGCGGACATCACGTTCGCGCAGTCCGACGCGCTGTCCTACCAGGAGCAGCGGGCGGTGATGTTCGACGAGGACGCGAACATGTACACGCTGGTGGAGGTGAACGGGTCGACCCTGGACGCCGACGCTGACGCGTTGTACGACCCGCACGGGATCGACCAGCGGTACCGCGTGGACCTGGACGAGATGGATTTCGGCGGGGCGTTCATGGAGAACGTGTCGTTCAACGGCGGGTCGAACCTGATCTTCGACGAGATCGGGGGCCCGGTGCCGGCGGCGGGGGCGACGGGCCTGAGCACGGGCGGGTCGCTCGAGATCGTCGGGCCGCAGGCTCGGTACCGCATCAACGTGGCGCCCTTCACGGGGCGTGTGACGGTCGAGCGGATCGACTGAGCGTGATGGAGCAGGAGCTGAAGATGTCGAAGCCGAGCACGAGCGGACGCCGGACCCGGACCCCGTTGTGGGCGCTCGCGTTGTTCGGCTCGCTGGCGGGCATCCTGCTGCACTCGAAGCTGAAGCTGACGACGACGATGCCGCGCTCGGCGTACGCCGTGCCCGAGGAACCCGAGGGCGGCTCGGATTCGCCCGGGGCGGTCGAGGGCGCGACGTCCGAGAAGCGCGACGAGGACGCGGGCGAGACGCCCGACGGGCCGGACGCGCCGTCGGAAGGCTGATTCCCGGACGCGGCGGGCGCCCGAGCGGTGTCGCGAGATCCTGTGGATCAGCCCAAAGTCCCCATGCGGGAATGTCGAAAAGCCTTGCGCAGGTGTGCCGAACCCGGAGGTTCGGTTGTTTTCCTCGCCGCTTGGGATGCATCGGGCGGGGGTGGATCGCACCTGAACGGGCTGCAGGACCCGATTGAGGACGAACCATGCTGACGCTTGACTCGACGTACCGCCGGACGGCTGGCCTGACCTCAGGCCGAATCGCTCGTCTGACGCTTTCCCTGACCATGCTCGCGGGCACGACCCAGGCGCTCGCGCAGAACACCGGGCTCGGCGGGTTCTCGGACGAGCCCGAGATGATCGAGCCGGAGTTCGATACCGAGGTGACGCCCGACGAGGAGCGTCCGATCGGCGACCTGAACTTCGACGTGAGCGTCAGCGAGTACGACCTCGTTGATCTCCACGTGAACAACGAGGACCTCGGACGCGTGCTCCAGCTGCTCTCCATCCAGAGCCAGCGGAACATCGTCGCGTCGAACAACGTCGAGGCGTCGGTCACGGCGGACCTGTACGGCGTGTCGTTCTATGAAGCGCTCGACGCGATCCTGCACGTCAACGGCTTCGGGTACATCGAGCGCGGGAACTTCATCTACGTCTACACCCGCGAGGAGCTGGCAGCGATCCAGGAAGCGGCGCGGAAGCGCGAGCACCGGGTCTTCCACCTGAACCACCTCAACGCCGTGGACGCGGGCGAGTTTGCCAAGAGCCTGCTCTCCGAGGGCGGGTCGATCTCGGCGAACGCCGAGACGCCGGACTTCGACATGGGCAGCAGCGCCCCGGTGGGCGCCGACGACTTCGCGTCCGCCGCCACGCTCGTGGTCTTCGACTACGAGGAGAACCTGGCGGCGATCGAGTCGCTGCTGGGCGAGATCGACACGCGTCCGACCCAGGTTCTTGTTGAGGCGACGATCCTGCAGACGACCCTCAACGAGGCCAACGCGTTCGGCGTGGACTTCGCGATCATCAACGACATGGACTTCCTGGACTTCGTCGGCACCGGCGGACCGCTCTCGGTCGCCAACGGCCTGATCACGGGCGCCGGCGAGAACGTCGCGGGCACCGCGCTCAACGCGACCGGGGCGGACGGCAACGGTGCCGCGATCGGCTCGAACGTGGGCAACGTCGAGGGCCCGTCCACGCTGAAGGCGGGCATCGTGAACGAGGACGTCGCCGTCTTCCTGCGCGTGCTCGACCAGGTGACGGACGTCACCGTGGTGTCGAACCCGAAGATCCTGACGCTCAACCGGCAGCCGGCCCGCGTGCTGGTGGGCACCAAGGTCGGGTACCTGAACACGACGACCACCGAGACCGCGACGACCCAGACGGTCGAGTTCCTGGACACGGGCACGCAGCTGAGCGTGCGTCCCTTCGTCGCCGACGACGGCGGCATCCGCCTGGAGCTCAAGCCGCAGGTCTCGAGCGCGCAGCTCCGCGAGGTTTCGGACAACAACAACAACACCGTCACCATCCCCGACGAGGACACGACGGAGCTGACGACGAACGTGCTGCTGCGCGACGGTCAGACCGCGGTGCTCGGCGGGCTCTTCACGGAGACCACGACGGCGACGCGCCGCCAGGTCCCGCTGCTGGGTGACATCCCGCTGATCGGGTCGGCTTTCCGCGGGCACGACGATTCGACGCGCCGCAACGAGATCATCTTCCTGGTGACGCCCTCGATCGTGAGCGACGCGCTCATGGACGAGTCGGGCCGCCTGGCGTCGAGCTACGTGGACAACACGCGGATGGGCGCCCGGTCGGGCACGCTCCCGTGGAGCCGTGACCGCCGCGTCGGCCGTCTGCTGATCGAGGCCCGCCGCCACGCCGACAACGGCGAGACGGACATGGCGATCTTCAAGGTGAAGAAGGCGATCGGGCTCGCCCCGATGTCGCCCGACGCCCGGGTCCTCCTCGAGGAGCTGACGAACACGAAGCAGCGTCGCCCGAGCCGCAGCCTGATGGAGGGCATCTTCCACCGCGAGCTGCTCGAGCCGATGCCCGGCGTCGAGGCGGACGGCCGCTACTTCCGCCCGCTGTTCATCGAGAAGCCCAGCTCGGACAACTCGTCCACCGTGGTGAGCGAGGACGAGAACTGGGTCGCCCCGCCCGTGTCGCGGGCGACGCTGAGCGACGGCGAGTACGTGGACATCGTCGAGATCCTTCCCGACGAGGAGCCCGCGTCGTACGAGGTGTTCGACTACGTCGATGCCGAGGCGGACACCGAGGCGAACGCCGACACCGACGATTCGTGGATCGAGATCGAGGATTCCGAGGACGTTGAGGTCGCCGAAGTCGACGGGGAGGAGCTGTCGTCGAACGACGACACCTTTCAAGACGACGCCGGCTTCGTCTACGAGTGGACTTCTCCCGAGTACGACCAGCTGGCTGACGTGACCGAGGACGACTCGGACTGGGCGCAGGCCTGGTCGAGCCCGTCGCCGGCGAAGGTCGAGCCCGAGGTCGCGATCGTCGAGCCGGAACTCGAGCTCCCCGATGAGGAGTTCGAGGTCCCCGAGCAGGAAGTCGCGATCAAGGAGCCCGAGACGGCGATCGTCGAGCCGGAGGTCGCGTTCAACGCGACGCCCCGCAACAACGGCGTGATCTCGATCGAGTCGATCGACTCGCAGGGCAACGTGATCTCGCGGGACTGGACCTCGGCGCGTGCGAACGAGTCCGACTCGTTCGATGCGGCCGAGGAGACTGCTGCGTTCGAGTCGTTCGACAACACCGAGGACGTCGCGGTGGCGACGGAATCGTGGGACTGGGAGTCGCCGGCCGACGAAGCGCCGGTGCAGCTCGCCGACGCGGACGACTGGGCCTACAGCGGGCCGGAGGCGTTCGAGTTCGACGACCAACAGTTCGCTGAGTTCGCCGACGGGGCGCCCTCGGAGGACGCTGGGTTCGACTCGCAGTTTGACGAAGCGCTCGAAAGCGTCGAGATGGTCGAGGTCCCCATGGACAACCCGGCCGCGACGACGACCGATCCTTCGACCGGCGCCACCATCGTGATCGAGGACATCACCGACCCGTCCCACCCGGTCGTGGTCGATGAGCAGGCGGGGGGGCGCGAGCCCGCGATCGAGCTCTTCGGCGAGCCGGTCGTCACCAACGACCCGCTCACGATGACGCCCGACGAGCTCGATGCCCAGTACGCGCTCGAGGACGACGGGTTCGCGTTCGGCGAGACCCGAGGGTTCGAGGCCGATTCCGAAGACGTGCTCGACGTGATCATGGACGACGCTCCGGCGGCGTCCGCCCCGGTCCGCGTCGCGACGCCCGAGGAGACCGTCGAGTTCTCGTTGGAGGACGAGCCGGTGTCGCCGTTCTCGGCGATGGCGCTGAACCCCGTCGCGGCTAACCCGGCCACGACCGGCGCGTCCGGGGGCTTCCTGGTCGTCCCGCTGCCCACGGGTGGCGTGGTCCAGATCCCCTGGCCGATGCAGGACACGTCGAAGTCGCAGGGCGTCCGCTGGCGTGAGTTCTCGTCGGTGCCGGTGGACAACGCCGGGTTCGATTCTTCGGACCGCTGATTCAAGACCGATCCCGCGCGTCCGCGAGAGCGGGCGCGCGGTGTTTCCCCCCTCCTGGAGAACGAAGATGAGCATCGCTCGCACCCGTCATCCCCGCGTCCTGACGCTTTCGGTTCTCGGACTCGTGCTCGCCGTCGGCGGGTGCACGGGCTCCGGGTCATACACCCGCGAGGGCGCCACGCTCGCCGAAGAGAAGATGTCCATCATCAAGGCGGGCACCGAGTGGCAGATGGCCCACCAGGCGTACCTCGCCGGCGACCTGGACAAGGCGCTGCGGAAGGTGGACGCGTCGCTCAAGCTCAACGAGAACGTGGTGAAGAGCCACGTCCTCCGCGGGCGCATCCTGCTCGAGCAGGGGCAGCTGGGCTCGTCGCTCGAGTCGCTGCTGACGGCGAACACGATCGACCCGATGGACACCGACGCGCACTACTACCTCGGGATCATCTACGAGCGCCTGAACGAGCCGGCCAAGGCGGTCTCGCACTACGAGCAGGCCTGCGAGCTCGACGGGTACAACCCCGCGTACGCGGTCGCCGCGGCGGAGATGATGATCGACCTCGATCGCATCGACGACGCCCGCGTCTACCTCGAGTCGGACCCGATGTTCGAGCACGACCCCGGCGTCCGCCAGGCGCTGGGGCACATCGCGATGATCCAGGACAAGCCGGACCGCGCCGTCACGATGTTCGAGGAAGCCTCGATGCTCGCGCCCGAGGACAACGTGATCCTCGAGGATCTCGTCCGGGCGCAGATCGCGACCGAGCGGTTCGCCGAGGCGGACCGGCACCTGTCGCGCCTGCTTCGGGCCGAGGAGAACCGAGACCGCCGCGACCTCCAGCACATGCGGGCCCGGTGTCTCGTGGCGCTCGACCAGCCGGTCCAGGCCCGCGGGATCTACAAGGACCTGCTCGCGGCTGAGGACGGGGACAACGACCTCGAAGCCTGGGTCGGTCTGGGCAACATCGCCTACCTGATTGATGACCAGCGGTCGCTTCGCCAGTGCGCGTCGCGCGTCGTGTCCCTCGCACCCGAGCGGGCGGAGGGCTACTCGCTGTGGGCGCTGTACCACCGCGCGGCGGACAACCTGCCCAAGGCGATCACCGCGGCCCGCGCCGCGATCGACGCCGACCCGCTCGACCCGTCGCTCCGCGCGTTCTACGGCGTGCTGCTGACCGATGCGGGCCAGTCCGAGCAGGCGATCGACGCCTTCACCGACGCCGTCACCCTCGCGCCGAACAACCCGGGCTACTCAATGATGCTCGAGCAGGCCGAGGCGGGCGTCTTCGCCTCGGTGCCGGCGACTACGGAGTAACGGCGGGCGCCCGCGCCGCGGCGGCGTCCACCAGCTCGGGCTCCACGTTCACCCGGCCGTTCCACCGCGACAAGCGCGGCGAGATCACCGTGTCCACGTCCGTCCCCGAGGCGAACGACGACGCCTGATCCGCCCAGCGCCACGCGACCGTCCGGAGCACCGGGCCGGTCATCGCCGCGTCCCGCAGGCGCAGCGACAGGTGGTTGCCGGTCTTGCCGAACGTCTCGGGCGGCGTGGTCAGCCGGGCCCGGACCCGCAACCGCACGCTCGGGTTGCCGGCGCCGAACGGGGCGAGCGCTTCGAGCTGTTTCACCGCATCCGGCGTGAGCTCGGACAGGTCCGCCTCGCAGTCGTACGACACGCGCCCGACGAGATCCTCGGGCGCGATCTCGCCGTTGACGTGCTCGGTAAAGCCTTCAATGAATGCGTCGAGGTTCGATGCGGGCAGCGTGAGACCCGCGGCCATGTCGTGCCCGCCGAACTTGGTCAGCAACTCGTTGCATGCCCCAATCGCGGCGTGCAGGTTGAACCCGGGCACGCTCCGCGCCGAGCCGGTGAGCGTGTCGCCCTGATCGCCGAGCAGGATCACCGGGCGGTGATACTTCTCGACCAAGCGAGAGCAGACGATCCCGATGACGCCCGGGTGCCAGTCCGGATGCGCCAAGACGATCGCCCGGCGGTCTTCGCCCGTCATCCCCGCGTCCTCGGCCATCGCGGCGGCCTGATCCACGATCCGCCGCTCTGTCGCGCGGCGTTCGTCGTTGAGCTGGCAGAGCATCTCAGCGATCGAACGGGCCCGCGAGCCGGTCGCCGTGGTGAAGAGCTCTACGGCGTCTCGCGCGTGGCCCATCCGGCCGCAGGCGTTGAGGCGCGGCGCGAGCCGGAACCCGACCGCCATCGCGTCGATCGTGTCGTCGGCGAGCCCGGACGCCTCGACCAACGCCCGCAGCCCCTCGAACCGGCTCGGCTTGACCCGCGTGAGCCCGAAGCGCGTGATCACGCGGTTCTCATCGACGAGCGGCACAACATCGGCGATCGCGCCGAGTGCCGCCGGCGCGAGCAGATCGACCAGCAGCTCGCGCAGCTCGGGCGAGACCCGCTCGGATCCGCACGCGAGGGTCGCGAGCCGCCAGGCGAGCTTGTACGCGACGCCGGCGCCGCAGAGCTCGCCGAAGGGATACGCGGACCCGGGCCGCCTGGGGTGGACGACGGCGAAGGCGTCGGGCAGGTCGGCGTCCGACTCGGGCGGGTTGTGGTGGTCGGTGATGATGAGATCGACGCCGAGCGCGCGGGCCCTGGCGGCGGGCTCGATCGCCGTCACGCCGCAATCGACGGAGACGATGACGCGGGCGCCGTCCGCGGCGAGTTGCTCGATGGCGCTCCCGTTGAGCCCGTACCCCTCGTCGAGGCGGTGGGGGACGTACGTGCGGACGTCCGCGTCTGGCGCGAGCTCGCGGAGCATGTGGTAGAGGATGCAGGTGGCGGTGATGCCGTCCACGTCGTAGTCGCCGTAGATCACGATCGGCTCGACCCCGCGGGCGGCGTCGAGCAGGCGCTCGGCGGCGCGGTCGAGGTCGGGGATCGCCGAGGGATCGTGCAGGCCGGCGAGGGAGGGGGCGCAAAATGCGGCGGCCTCTTCTCCCAAAATCCCTCGTGCGGCAAGGACCCGCTCGACCAGGGGCAGCGAGCGGTCCGCCACGCCGCGGGGGGTCCAGACCGCTTTGAGTCCTCGATCGATGGGCATCCGTGCTCCTCCGGGGTCCTGTGTCTTACACTACCGTCCGACGCATGGTCAAGCTCACGAAGATCTACACACGCAGCGGCGACGCCGGGAAGACCGGCCTCGGGGACGGTTCGCGCGTCGAGAAGACCGATCTGCGCGTCGAGGCGTACGGCACCGTCGATGAGGCGAACGCCGCGGTCGGGCTGGCGGCGGCGGCGACCGAGCCCGGCTCGGACGAGCACGCCGTGCTCGTGGGCCTCCAGCAGGATCTGTTCGACGTCGGGGCGGACCTCTGCACCCCGATCACCGAGGGCGAGGAGCCAGGCGCCAAGCTCAGGGTCACCGAGGGGCAGACCGCGCGTCTCGAGGGGCTCATCGACCGGTTCAACAAGGGTCTGGGCGAGCTGCGGAGCTTTGTCCTGCCCGGCGGGACCGAGCTGGCGGCGCGGCTGCACGTCGCCCGGACCGTCGCCCGCCGGGCCGAGCGGATCGTCGTGGCGCTCGTCGATCTGGATCGGGCCCAGACGAACGCGGAGGCGGTGAAGTACCTCAACCGGCTGAGCGACCTGCTCTTCGTGCTCGCGCGGCACGCGAACGACCGGGGCAAGGCGGATGTCCTGTGGGTGCCTGGCGCGAACCGCGGGGAGGGCGCGCCGTGAAGCAGGCCGGCCGCGGGCACGAGACCTCCGAGTTCCATCACGCGTTCCGCGTCGAGACCGACACGCTCATGCGGCGTCGGCTCGTCTGGTTCATTGCGATCTGGGGCGGGCTCGGGCTGATCGGCATCATTGTGCTGATCGCGAACTCGATCGCGCAGGGGGGCATGCAGTGGTTCGGCGTGCAGCTCGGCTGGCAGCAGGTGCTGTTCGGCGCGCTGACGCTCTCGTGGCTGGCGGCGTACATCACGGCGCTCGTGCTCGTGCTCGGCAAGCGTCTGTCCACGCAGGACGTGGTCCGGCTGAGCATTGCGTTGATCGTCGTGGACGGGCTGATGTTCCTGAGCGCCCGAGCCGCGGACATCCCGTTCTACAACTTGAGCAGCTTCTGGTTCAGTCACCTCGTCGCGTGCATCGTCTTCCCGTGGCGGGTGCGCGAGTCGCTGCTGCCCATCGCGATCATCTTCCCGCTGGGTGTCGTGAGCGCTCTTGTGTTCGAGGGATACGGGACCGGCCCGCTCATCGCCAGCTCGATCGCCCTGCTCTTTGCGCTCACGCCGGGCGTCTTGTTGTGCTGGTACAAGCACTCGCAGCGGCTCGTCCGCGCGTCCAACCGTTTCTTGAGCGACCGGTACGGCATGCTCCGCCAGGAGCTCGCTTACGCGAGGCAGATCCACGAGGCGCTCTTCCCGTCGCCCGTCGTCAAGGGCGAGCTGCGGTTCACGTACAAGTATGAGCCGATGCGCCAGATCGGGGGTGACTACCTCCATGCGCAGGAGGTCCGCGACAAGGACGGAAACCTCGAGTCCCTCTCCGTCGTCGTCGTGGACGTCACCGGGCACGGCATCCCCGCGGCGTTGACCGTCAACCGGCTGCACGGCGAGTTGGACCTCCGGTTCGCCGACAATCCGGACGCCTCGCCCGGCGAGATCCTGGCGAACCTGAACCGGTACATCAACCTGACGCTGGCCCGCCACTCGATCTACGCGACGGCGTTGTGCCTCCGGGTGGACCTTAAGCGTGGCGTCCTGGAGTACGCCTCGGGCGGGCACCCGCCGGCGTTCCTGGTCTGCGCCGACGGGACGATCCGCGAGCTGGGCTCGACGGCTTTGGTCCTCGGGGCGTCGCGGACGGAGGAGTACGAGCCCGAGGAGGTCTCGTTGGCGTTCCACCCGGGCGACTCGCTGATCGTCTACACGGACGGGGCTGTGGAGGCCCGGGGGCTCGACGGGCGGATGATGCGGATCGCGGGTTTCCGGGACACGGTCGCCGCCCGCCTGGCCGACGGGCACGCCGAGCGTCTGGGGACGTGGGCGGAGTACCTGCTGGACGTCGTGACGAGCCACCGGGGCGGGTCGCCCCCGGAGGACGACACGCTGCTCGTGGAGGTCCACCGGCCCTTATCGCGGAGGCCGGGCGAGGTTGACGCGGGCGATGAGGCGGGTACGCTTGCCCCTGCTGCGGGCTCTTCGGGACCCGCGACGGGCAGGTAGCTCAGTTGGTAGAGCACGGCATTGAAAATGCCGGTGTCGGCGGTTCAAGTCCGCCTCTGCCCATTCTCTCGCGTCCATCCCGACGCGGTCGCGCTGAAACGCGAACCACTCCCATCGAGCCGATCGGAACGCGCCGAGAGGCGGTGATCTGGCGGCCCGCTGGTGGTTGAACCGCAGCAGCCCGCCAGGACCGCCCGCTCGACCGGCGCACGGCGATCTCGGCGCCCCCACCCGGGGGATGTACCGTGCCCAATGAACGCTGCGGATCGTCCGCGCGGAGCAAGGCACGGCCCGTCGGATCGAATACTGTTGGGGGGTCACGGAGCGCTCATTGCCGGATCGTCATCGGCAGCGAGTCTTCCCCGAGGGATCGAGATGAAGCGGGCATGGCGCGCGAGCGTCGCGAAGAGCTCACGGGTCGCGGGTTGTCCTCCCTCGGCACTTCACCGACGGTGACGCCCGGGAGGTCTTGATCGCCTGCTGGACTGTTCGGGTCTGACGCCGCGCGATCCGGGTGGCGGTTTTCATCGTGGCTGACAACAGCCTCGCATCGGTTTTCTTTGCTTGTGATGGGTCTCACACGTGCAACGCCTGAATTACAACCATCTCCGGTGTTTCTGGGCGGTTGCGAAGACCGGCAACGTGACCGCGGCGTGCCAGAAGCTCGGGCTCAGCCAGCCGACGATCAGCAAGCAGATCAGCGACCTTGAGGGCGCGTTCGGAGCGGAGCTCTTTCGCCGCACCGGCAGGCGGATGGTCCTCACCGAGATGGGGCGGTCGGTCGAGTCGTACGCGAACGACATCTTTGAGCTGGGAGAAGAGCTCGAGAGCGTGATGCAGGGCCAATCGGCCGGGCGGCAGCCCCGCCTCCGTGTCGGCATCAGCGACGTGGTCCCAAAGATCCTCTCGCGGGTCGTGCTCGAGCCGGCGTTGACCGGCGATGATCCCGTGCATCTCGTGTGCCGCGAGGGCAAAACGGATCGGCTGCTCGCCGAGTTGGTGGTCTCGGGGCTCGACGCGGTGCTCGCCGACTCCCCGCCGCCGAAGGCTCCGCGCCTCCGCGTGCACTACCACGCGCTCGGTTCGAGCCCTGTCGGTCTGTTCGGCCTGCCGGCGCTGGCCGAGCGTGTGCTGCCTGACTTCCCGGCATCGCTGAACGGGGCCCCGATCCTCTTGCCGCTTGAGACTTCGACCCTCCGCCAGTCTGTGGACGCCTGGCTCGACGAGAACGATCTGCACCCCCGTGTGGTGGCCGAGATCGAGGACAGCGCGCTGCTGAAGTCCTTCGCCGAGGCGGGGCACGGGCTGTTCTTCGCGCCGATGGCCGTGCGGGGCCAACTCGAAGAGCGCATGGGCGTTCGGCTGGTGCGGCAGCTCGATGAAATCTCGGAGACGATTTACATCATCACCATGGATCGCCGCGTGGCGCATCCGGGCCTCACCGCGATCGTGGAGGCGGCGGGGCGGACGCTCGGTGGGTAGCGGCTCGGGCCCCGGCGCGCCGGATCGGCCGTGCGCCCGTTGCCCTCACGAGGCCTCGTTGGTCTCGGTCGGCCGGTCGCGCGAGGTTCGCTCCCACAGCGGCGTCCCGGCGCCGAACGCGGCCCGCGCGATCAGGTGTGATGCGATCGGCGCGGTCGCGAAAAGGAAGAGGATCACCAGGCATGCCTCGATGAGGACGGCGGCGGTCCCGAAGTGCGTGGCGGCGGCGGCGACCAGGCACGCCACCCCCAGCGTTCCCGCCTTCGTCGATGACTGCATCCGCGTGTAGAGATCGGGCATCCGGATGATGCCGACCCCCGCCAGCGTGGCGAAGAACGACCCCACGAGCACCAGCACGACCGTCGCGACATCCGAGAGCGTCATCCGTGCCTCCGTTCGAGATAGATCGCGAACGCCGCGGTGCCGAGGAACAGGATCATCGCCCCGACCACCGGGACAAAGAGGAACGAGTCCCGTTGGGTGACGATCGACAGGACCACGATCACGCCGATCGCGAGGTAGCCGATCAGGTCGAGCGCGACCACGCGGTCGGCGAGCGATGGTCCGCGCACGAGCCGCCAGAACGACGCGAGGATGCCCAGGCCGAGCACGGCGCCCGCGATCACGAACAACCAATGCCCCGGTTCGCCTTGTGGTGCGATCATCGCGTCACCTCCAGGATCCGGCGCTCGAATCCCTCCTTGATGTCACGCACCGACTCGGCGGGGTCCTCAACGTGCATGAAGTGGACGAGCATCGCCTCGTTCTTGCCGATGACATCGAGCGTAAGCGTGCCGGGTGTCAGCGTGACCAGGATTGACAGCAGCGTCACCTCCGCGTCGGTGACCCCGGGATCGAGCGGCACGCTGAGGACCGCCGGCTGCAACGAACCGATGCTCGAGACGGTGTAGCGAGCGACCCGGATGTTCGCCACGATCAGCGCGAACACCGTGAAGACCGCGAGCCGGATCGTCGCGAGGACGCTGCGCACATACCGGGATTGCTCGCCGCGCCCCGCCACGACGCGCAGCACCAAGTACCCGAGCACAAACCCGACCGCCAGGTTGGGCAGGGAGAGCGGGCCGATGATCGAGGCCCACAGGAGCGCAAGCAGGAGGTTGATGCCCAGGGTCACGGGGTCCTCCCGTCGGTCTCCGCGCTCGGCAACGCGAGGCCGGTCGGCCCGGCGTGGTCGAGCGCCGCGGTTGCTGCGCGGGTCGCGAGATCGAACACCCACGGCGCGGCCAGCGTGATCGCGAGCGTCACCAGCGCGAGCCCGACGATGGGACCGAACATCGACAACGAGCGTCCGTGACGGATCAGGGCGACCTCGGTCGGCGGGCCCCAGAACGCCCGAACCCAGATCTTCATCATCGAGAACAGCGTCAGCAAGCTCACCGCCAGCGACACCGCGACGATCAGGTACGCGCCCGCCTCGAGCCCCGCCCGCACGAGGGCGAGCTTGGCCCAGAATCCGGACAGGACCGGAATCCCGGCAAGAGACAGCGCCGAGAACAGGAACAGCCCCGCGAGGATCGGGTGCGTTCGAACCAAGCCGCCGAGACGCCCGATGTCACCGGTCCCGCGCTCGGCCTGGACGGCGCCGGCGATGAGGAACAGGTTCGTCTTGACCACGATGTGGTGGATCATGTAGAAGATCGCGCCGCCGAGCGCGAGGACCGCGGTCTCGGGCGGCGGCCCTTCGTCCGCTTCGCCCATAGCGCGCAGGCCAAGGCCGAGCCCCATGAGCATGTACCCGATCTGGCTGACGATGTGGAACGACAGGATGCGCCGGATGTCGTTCTGCGACATCGCGCCGAGCACCCCGCTCACCATCGTCAGCCCGGCGGTGAGCAGCACGGCGTCGGCGATCAGCGCCCGCTCCTGATCGAACACGAGCGTCGTCACCCGCATCAGCGCGTAGACGCCCACTTTCGTGAGCAGGCCGGCGAACAAGGCGCTGACCACCGGCGGGGGAGTGTGGTACGACGCGGGGAGCCAGAAGTACAGCGGGAAGACCGCCGCCTTGATCCCGAACGCGACGAGCAAGGGCGCCGCCAGCGCGGTGGCCCGACGCGGGTCCTCCATCGCGTCGAGGCGGAGCGCCAGGTCGGCCAGGTTGAGCGTGCCCGTGGAGGCGTAGATCAGCCCGACGCCGGCCAGGAAGACCATCGATGACAGCAGATTCAGCGTGACGTACTTGATCGCGCCCTCAAGCTGCGCCCGCTCCCCGCCGAGCGTGAGCAGCACGAACGATGACAGCAGCATCAGCTCGAACCAGACGTAGATGTTGAACAGGTCGCCGCTGACGAACGCCCCCGAGATCGCGCCGAGCATCGCCAGCACGAGCGCGGTGTGTCCGTTGGCGGCGCGGGCCGGCGTCGTGCCGCACACGGCGTACACCGTCGCCGCCAGGCCGACGATCGACGTGAGCAGCACCATGATCGCGCTGAGCAGGTCCGCCACGAGCCCGATGCCGTAGGGCGCGGCCCAGCCCCCGATGGCCGCGGCTTGCGGCCCATCCACCCAGACACGGTGCAACAACGCGACCGCGATCGCGACCATGCTCACGGTCGTGCCGACGGCGATCGCCTGGTGCAGGCGGCTCCGGCCCCACAGCAACAGGCACAGCGCCGACGCGGCGAGGGGCACCAGGATGGGGAGTGTCACGAGCATGTCAGCAATCGGTTGTGGTGTACTCCGCAAGGTCATCGGTGCCGACGTCCTGGTACGCGCGTTTGACGAGCACGATGGTGTACGAGG
Organism: Phycisphaerales bacterium; assembly: GCA_040219655.1. Taxonomy (GTDB): domain Bacteria; phylum Planctomycetota; class Phycisphaerae; order Phycisphaerales; family UBA1924; genus BQJQ01. The sequence goes on from JAVJSB010000001.1 coordinate 1,331,272, forward strand.
CGATCCCGAAGCTGATCACGATCGCCGTCAACACGACCGCGGATGCCAGCGGGTCGCTGAACGGCGCCGTGGGCGTCTGCTGGCCCGGCTCGACCAACGGCGGCCGACCCCGCAGCGGACGCGTCGCGACGAAAATCAGCAGGTTCGCGGCCTGCCCGAGCAGCACCAGGCCCACGACGAGCTTGACGAGGCTCCGGCGCATCAGCATGTACGCGCCCGCCGCGAACAGCAGCCCGACGCTAAGCGACAGGATCAGCATCATGGCGATACTCCTCCAGCGTGACGATCATGAGGAACGCCGCGCCGAGCACGAGCAGGTACACCCCGATGTCGAACGCGAGCGGCGTCCCGATCTTGAGCGGCTCGGGGAACCCTCGGGGGTGCACCGACATCCACAGGCCCGTGAGGTACTCATGCCCCAGCGCCAAGGGCAGCACGCCGCTGCCGGCCGCGAGGAGCAACCCGGCCCCGATCAGCACGCGCGGATCGACACGGAGCGTCTCCCGCGCCGACCGGTGCCCGAACGCCATCGCGTGCAATGCGAATCCGCTCGCGGCGAGCAGCCCGCCCACGAACCCGCCGCCCGGCTCGTTGTGCCCGCGCAGCAGCACCACGACCGAGAGCGTCAGCATGAACGGGAGCAGCACGTGCGTCGAGGTGCGGAAGATCACTGAGCTCATGACGCGGACTCCTCCCCGCCCCTCGAACGGAGGCAGAGCATGGTGTACACGCCGACCCCGGCGACGCCGATCACGAAAATCTCACCCAGCGTGTCCAGAGCGCGGAAGTCAACGAGGATCACATTCACGACATTGCGCCCGAACCCCCCCGGGACCGAGTTCTCGGCGTGGAACGCCGCGACCGATTCCGGCGCTTCGCCATCCAGCACGGCGATGACGAACAGCGAGACGACGACCCCGAACACGCCCGCCAGCCCGATGTCCCAGAGACGGGACGCCCGGCTGCTCAGGTCTCGGTACCGCGGCAGGTGGAAGAGAACAAGGACAAAGATGATGAGCAGCAGCGTCTCGACCGAGAACTGCGTCATCGCGAGGTCCGGTGCCCCGAACAACGCGAAGAGGATCGCCAGGACGAATCCCACGCCGCTCAGACACGCGATGGTCGCCAGCGCCGTCTTCTGCATGATCGCCGCGATGGTGGCGCCGGCGAGCGCGATGACGAGCATCAGCTCAAAGGCGCTGAACGCATCCAACACGCCCGGGAACGCGGACCAGTCGAGGCTCCTCGACAGGGCAAGGCCGACGACGCCCGTCACGAACAGCAGCATGACGCGCACGTACACCTGAAGGCTGCCGTTCTGCATGAACCGCGTGTGCCACTTGGCCAGCGCGGTCAGCCCGGAGATCGCGCCGCCGTATCCGCGCGCCGGCCCGAAGCGATCGAGCCGAGCGAGCGGCGCGGTCGCCGCGCGATACCGTCGGCGTGCGACGAACAGCAGCGATCCCGCGCCGAGGGCTCCGAGGCTGAGAACCGTCGCCGTGCTCGGGGGCCACAGCAGTTCGAGCCAGCGGAGCCGGACCTCGCCCCCGGCACCCGGGTCGATCGAGGCCACCATCCCGCCGACGAGGGGCTCGGCGAACAGCGCGGGCGCCAGGCCCGCGACGAGGCCCGCGGCCGCCAGCGCCACCGGCGCAGCGAGTTGCCGCACACCGGGGGCCTTGCTCCAGACAACCCGGACACCCGCGCCGGGTGAGAGCACAAAGGGGCGGGCGCCGACGATGAGCGCCGCCATGACCGTGAGCGCCCCCGAGACAGCCACACCGATCGTCGCGAGCGCCGCCCACTCCGGATGGCTCAGCCCCGCCTTGAGCACGAGTTCTTTCCCGACGAACCCGATCAGCGGGAACATCCCCGCCATCGAGAGCGCCGCAACCAGCGCCGACCCGCCGAGCACCGGCGCACGGGTCACCAGGCCGCCGAGCCGCTCCGGGTCTTTCTCCCCCGTCGCCTTGGTCACGGACCCCGCGACGAGGAACAGGCACCCTTTGAAGATGGCGTGCGCGAGCAGGTAGGTCGCCGCCGCTTTGGCGGCCCCGAGTCCCAGGAGCATCACGAGCGTGCCGAGAGAGCTCACCGTCGAGTACGCGAGGATCTTCTTGAGTTGGTCCTGCCGCGTCGCGAGGAATGCGCCGAGCACCATGGTGACGCCGCCCAGCAACGCGAGCGATTCGTCCCAGATGAGGGGGCCTGCCATCGTGTGGTTCAAGCGGGCGACCAGATAGACGCCCGCCTTGACCATCGTTGCCGAGTGCAGCAGAGCGCTGACGGGCGATGGGGCCTCCATCGCGTTGGGCAGCCAGTAGTGGAACGGGAAGATGGCGCTCTTGGTGAAGGCGCCGAGCAGCACGAGCACGGCGATCGGGGTGTGCAAGCCCGACGCCAGCACGCGTTCCCCGTCGAGCTCTGAGATCGTCCACGTCCCGCTCGACAGCCCGAGCAACACCACTCCGGCGAGCAGCGCCAGGCCGCCGAGACCCGTCGTCAGCAGGGCCTGCACCGACGCCCGGCGCGCACCCTCCCGCTCGTGCTCGAACCCGATGAGCAGGAAGGAGGTGATGCTCGTGAGCTCCCAGAAGACGAAGAGGAGGATGAGGTTGTCCGCGAGCACGAGCCCGAGCATCGCCGCCATGAACGCGGTCAGGACCCCAAGAAAGGCGCCAAGCCGCGGGCTCGCAGCGAGGTACGACGACGCGTAGAGCAGCACGCCCGAGCCGATCAAGCAGATCAGCAGCGCGAACATCAGGCCGAGCCCATCGACCCTGAACGCGAGATCGATCCCCAGTTCGGGCAGCCACCGCACGCTCTGCGTGACCGGGGTGCCCTCCCACACGCCGCCCGCAACCGACGCGAACCAGCACCCCAGCGCGAACGGGATCGCCGCGACCACCAACCCGCCGAACCGGCGCGAGACACGGCACAGCCCCGGCGCGAACGCCGCGGTCATGATCAGAATCAACAACGCCCAAGTCGTCACGGCGTCGGCTCGTCCTTCCCGCCGATCGGCTTCACACCGTCCCCGGGGAGTTTGACCGCGAGGACGGCGCACCCGATCGATCGCATCACCTTCTCCGCGGTCGTCCCGAGCAGCATGTACGCGAGCGCCGTCCGACCCGTGGTCCCCAGGACCACGAGGTCCGCATCGTGATCGCGTGCGAAACCCACGATGCCCGTGCTGAAGTCGGCGTTCACCGTCGGGTGAAACTCGATCGGATGCCCGTGTGCGTGCGGCAGCAGCTCGGTCTCGAAGCGCCGCTGCAACACCTCGCGGAACTGCCCTCCGACGTAGGCCGCGTCTTTGGGCGGCGGTCCCCAGCGCGCCCGCTCCCACGGCAGCTGGTAACAGTGGATCGCGAAGACTCGGCTGCCGTCGAGGTGGCCCACGCGCGCCGCTTGCAGCACGACGACCGGCGAGAGCGCCGAGAAATCAACGCACGCCACCGTCCTCTCGAATGCTCCGCCCCCGCTGGGCGGTACGATGAGCACCTTCGTCGGCACCTTGCGAACGCACCGGACCGCTGTGGTCCCGATGGTGCTCCGCCCGGACGAGCCGATCGCGCCAACGACGAGCAGGTCCGCCGATACGTCGCCCACCGCCTCGACGATCTTTTGGATCGGTGTGCCGAGGATGACCGTGACGGACTTGGGCGCGATCCCCAGCTCGGCGAGCTGCTCGCGGAGAAACTCCTCGGACCTCGCGCGGAGAATGTCGTCCGTGGCGGGCGCTCCGGCTCCGAGGAACTGCCGCAGCTCGGCCCCCGTCTCGTCGTTCGCCACGTGAAGCACGTGAAGATCCGAAGGGCCGAGTCTGGCGAGCCGCGCCGCCTCCACGAGCGCCGCCGTACCCCCGTCAGAGAGGTCGGTCGCGACGAGGATGTTCCGAAGTCTGTCCATGGTGCGACCTCCCTTGCTTGGCAGCCCGAGCCGGGCATCACATCGCTCAAGGAAAGGAGGCGAATCGTAAATAGACAAGAACGATAATTTGAATCAATTCCATTGCCTATAGCGATGCCAAGCGGCTCACTGCGCGGCAAGGGCCGTTTGTCGGCTCCGTTCACGCTCCGTGGTCTCGTTCGACGGCCCGCTTCAGACTGACGCGATCGTCCGCGCTCCCGTCGCCCACGGCCGGCCGCCTTCCCAAAGCCCGGGACCGAGAGCCGAGGTCTCCAGCGCGCGACAGCGTCAGCAGCCACCGATCGTGCCAACGAAGCGAGGAGCCCCGCTGCACCCCAGGGGTTGCCGGTGGGGACCGGAGGCAAGGACTTTCCCTATACTCGCCGCCCGAGGGACTTCTGACCATGACGACCAGCCCGCGCCCGCCGAATCCCGATCACCGGGTGCCCACGACGCAGAAGATCGCGTTCGGCATCGGGATGCTGGGCAACCAGCTCTTCCCCGCGGCGATGGCGGTCTTCCTGGTCGTGCTCGTGCAGAGCCTTGGCATGAAGCCCTGGCTTGCCGGCGTGCTGGCGTTCCTGCCGCGCGTGCTCGACGCGGTCACCGACCCGCTGATGGGGTACATCACGGACAACACCAAGTCCCGGTTCGGGCGGCGTCGGCCCTATATCTTCATCGGCGCGCTCATCGCGGGGGTTTCCTTCGCGCTGATGTGGCAGCTCGATGCCGACCAGTCGGTGATGTACAACTTCTGGTACTACCTGGTCTTTGCGCTGCTGTTCTATGTCGGGCTCACGATCTTCGCGACGCCCTACGTCGCCATGGGCTACGAGATGAGTTCGGACTTCCACGAGCGCACGCGCCTCATGGCGGTGGCGCAGTGGATCGGGCAGTGGGCGTGGGTGATCGCCCCCTGGTTCTGGATCATCATCTACGACCCCGCGTACTTCCCCGACCCGGTCACGGGTGAGTCCAACGGCGTGCACGGGGCGCGGATGCTCGCGGTCTACGTCGGGATCGGGTGCATCCTGCTGGGCATCACGCCCGCGATCTTCTGCCGCACGCAGCCGGTCGATCCCGAGACGCAGGACCGCCTGTCGCTCGCGGGGATCGGGGGCAGCCTCACGAGCCTGCTGCGGGGGGTCACCGAGGCGTTCAAGAACGGTCCGTTCGTGCGGATCTGTCTGGCGACGTTCCTGATCTTCGGCAGCTTCAACACGGTCGCGGGGATGGCGTACTACATCATCGTGCATCACATGTTCGCGGGCGACACCGGGCCCGAGGGCGCCGGGCGCTGGCCCGCGTGGCACGGCTCGGCCGGCGCGCTGGCGACGACCTTCCTCGCGATCCCCGTCGTGACCGTCATGTCGCAGCGGCTGGGCAAACGCAAGGCGTTCGTGATCTCGCAGAGCATCTCGGTGCTCGGCTATTTCCTGTTCTGGTGGTGCTTCAGCCCAGAGAACCCGTGGATGCTGTTCCTCCCGCTGCCCTTCTTCTCGTTCGGGATCGGCAGCCTGTTCACGATCATGATGTCGATGACGGCGGACGTCTGCGACCTCGACGAGCTGCGGACCGGGTCGCGCAGCGAGGGCGTCTTCGGCGCGGTCTACTGGTGGATGGTCAAGCTCGGGTTCGCCGTCGCCGGGCTGCTCACGGGCGTGATCATGAGCGGCGTGGGCTTCGACCCGGGCCTCGGATCGCAGACGACCGAGGCGCTCACGGGCCTCCGGCTCTCGTACATCGCGGTGCCCATCGTCGGCACGGTGCTCGCCATCTTGATCATGCTGGGGTACGGCCTGGACGAGAAGCGCGTGTCGGAGATCCGCGAGGAGCTCGCCGGGCGGAAGAAGGCGGGTGCCGTGAGCGGCGAGCCGGCCTGAGCTACCATCGGGCCCCATGCGACGAGCAGCCATCATCGCGGCGGTCCGCACGCCCATCGGCCGGTACGGCGGGGCGCTCGCGGGCGTCCGCCCGGACGACCTCGCAGCGCACGTCATCCGCACCGTCATCAACGACACCGGTGTTGATCCCGCGCTCATCGACGACGTCTATCTCGGCGCGGCCAACCAGGCGGGCGAGGACAACCGCAACGTGGCGCGCATGGCGGCGCTGCTCGCGGGACTCCCCGAGTCCGTGCCCGGCGCGACGGTCAACCGGCTGTGCGCCTCGGGGCTCGAGGCGATCAACATCGCGGCCCGCATGATCGAGGCGGGGCACGGCGACGTCTTCGTCGCCGGCGGGGTCGAATCAATGAGCCGCGCGCCGTACGTCCTCAGCAAGGCCGAGTCCCGGTTCGACCGCTCGCAGGAGCTGCACGACACCTCCATCGGGTGGCGCTTCATCAACCGGAAGCTCTCCGAGCGGCACCACCCGTACTCGATGGGGGAGACGGCGGAGAACGTCGCGCGGGCCCACGGGATCTCACGCGAGGACCAGGACCGGTTCGCGCTGTCGAGCCAGCAAAGGTGGAAGGCCGCGCACGACGGCGACCTGTTCGCCGACGAGATCGTGCCCGTCTCCATCCCGCAACGCCGCGGCGACCCCGTCACCGTGGACACCGACGAGCACCCGCGTCCGGACACGACGCTCGAGAAGCTCAGCACGCTCCGTCCCGTCTTCGCGAGCGATGACAAGGGGACGGTCACCGCCGGGAACTCGTCGGGCGTGAACGACGGGGCCGCCGCGCTGCTGATCGTCGAGGCCTCCCGCGCCGAGCGGCTCGGGCTCACGCCGATCGCGTTCGTCGGCCCGAGCGCCTCGGCGGGCGTGGACCCGGCGCACATGGGCATCGGACCGGTTCCGGCGACGCGGAAGGCGATCGAACGGGCCGGTCTTTCACTCGACGACATCGGGCTGTTCGAGCTCAACGAAGCGTTCGCCGCCCAGTCTGTTGCGTGTATCCGTGAGTTAGGTCTGGACGAAACGCGCGTGAACGTCAATGGCGGCGCGATCGCGATCGGCCACCCCCTCGGGTGCAGCGGCGCCCGGATCGCGACCACGCTCATCCACCAGATGCGCCGCGCGCAGACCAAGCGCGGGCTCGCGGCGTTGTGCGTCGGCGTCGGGCAGGGGCTGGCGACGGTGTTCGAACGCGCCTGATCAGGCGCCGCGCTGGATCTTTGCGAATCCCGACTCGATCGCGCCGACCAGCGCATCGATCTCGGAGTCTGTCATCGGCGTCGAGAGCGTGCCCGAGCAGGTGTTGATCATGAGGAACCCCTCGTCGAAGAGGTGGTCGAGCATGGTCTTGAGCCGCGCGTTCTCCTCGGCGGTCGCGTAGGCCTCGCGAAAGTTGCGCGGCGGCTTCGGCTTCATGTGCAGGCGGAACATCGATCCGGTCCCGGTGACGCATCCGGTCGCGCCCGTTCTCTTGATGGCGGCGGCGATGCCCTCCCGCAATCGATCGCCCAGCGCGTTGAGCCGCGCGACAGCCGGAACATCGAACGCCTCCATCGCGACCAGGCCGGCCGTCATCGTCACCGGGTTCGCGGAGAATGTGCCGGAATGCGGGAATCGGATGGTCGGCGCGGTGGCGTTGAAGACGTCCATCACCTCAGCGCGGCCCGCGACGGCGCCGACCGGGAAGCCGCCCCCGATCATCTTGCCCATCGCGGTCAGATCGGGCGCGATGCCGTAGCGCGACTGCAGCCCGCCGACCTCGGTCCGGAACGTGATGACCTCGTCGAGCACGAGCAGCGCCCCGTGCTGCTTCGCCCAGCGGTCGAGCGCCTCGGCGTACGCCGGCTCGATCGGGTTGAGCCCGACGCGGTGGGGCATCGGGTCGATGAGCACGCAGGCGAGATCGTCCTTGTGCTCGTTGAGGCGCGCGATCGATCGCTCGATGTCGTTGAACGGGAGGATGGCGACGTCGTCGAGCGCTGACCGCGGAGTGCCGTGCGCCAGTGGGACGGACGCCGGGCGGTCCTCGTGCCCCCAGGTGCTCGGGTTGGGCGCCTGCGAGACCTCGGCGTAGTCGTACCCGCCGTGGTACGCGCCCTCGACCTTCGCGATCATGGGTCGGCCCGTGAAGGCCCGGGCCGCTTTGAGTGACACCATGATCGCCTCGGTGCCCGAGTTCATGAACCGCACACGCTCGAACGCGGGCGATCGGCCGCAGAGGTGCTCGGCGAAGCGGACCTCCGCTTCGGTCGCGAGCATGAACGCCGACCCGCGCGCGAGCTGCTCGGTCACGGCGTCCACAATCGGCTTGTACGCGTGCCCGTGGATCAGCGACGCCATGTTGTTCGAGAAATCGATGCGCTCAACGCCGTCCAGATCGATGAGCCGGCACCCGACGCCGCGATCGGCGTACGCGGGATGGGGCGCACGGAGGACGGTGTTCCGGCTCACGCCGCCCGGCATGACGCGCTGGGCACGCTCGTAGAGTTCGGCGCTGCGCGACGTGTTTGTGTCGGTCGTCATGTTATTGATCCGCATCGGGCGGCAACAGCGGAGCGCCGGTTCGCTCGCGCACGTATTCGAACTCGACCCCCGGGCTCAGCTCGACCACGCGGAAGCCCTCGGGCGTGACATCAACAACAGCCAAGTCTGAATAGACCCGATTGACCACGCCGCACCCCGTGAGGGGGAACGTGCACGATTCCACGAGCTTGGGCTCGCCGTCCTTGGTGCAGTGCTGGGTGATGACGTAGATCGACTTGACGCCGGCGACGAGATCCATCGCGCCGCCCACCGCGGGGATCGCGTCGGGGGCGCCGGTGGACCAGTTCGCCAGGTCGCCGTTGGCCGCGATCTGAAGAGCGCCGAGGACGCAAAGGTCGATGTGCCCGCCCCGGATCATGGAGAAGCTGTCGGCGTGGTGGAAGAACGACGCCCCGGGGATCGCGGTCACATGCCGCTTGCCCGCGTTGATGAGCTCGGGGTCGCCCGCGCCCTCGGGCGAGGGGCCCATGCCCAGCAGCCCGTTCTCGGTGTGATAGACGACCTCGCGCCCGTCGGGCACGAACTTCGCGACGAGTTCGGGGATGCCGATGCCAAGGTTCACATACGAGCCGTCGGGGATGTCCTGCGCCAGTCGGCGGGCCATCTCTTCGCGCGTGCGCCCGATCGCGGTCGGTGCGGTGCTCACGGGTAGACCTCCCCCGCGGCGACGAGCGCCGACTCGTGCGCTGGCTCGGCGATCTCGACGACACGCTGCACAAAGATCCCGGGCGAGACGACGATCTCGGGATCAATCATCCCGGCGTCTACGACCTGCTCGACCTGGACGATCGCGGTTTCGCTCGCCATCGCCATGATTGGTCCAAAGTTGCGCGCCGTCTTGTTGTACAGCACGTTCCCGTGCCGGTCGGCGGTTTTGCCCCTGATCAGCGCGAAGTCCGCCTTGAGCGCGCGTTCGAGGATGTAGTCGCGCCCGTCGAACGAGCGCGGCTCCTTGCCCTCGGCCAGCGGCGTGCCCACCGCCGAGGCGGTGAAGAATGCCGGGATCCCCGCGCCCGCCGCGCGGATGCGCTCGGCGAGTGTGCCCTGCGGCGTCAGTTCGAGCTCGATCTTGCCCGCGTGGTACAGCTCGGGAAAGACCGTCGAGTTGGCGGTGCGCGGGTAGGAGCAGATGATCTTGGCGACGCGCTCGTTCTTGATGAGCGCGGCGAGCCCGACCTCACCGCTGCCGGCGTTGTTGCTGACCACGGTGAGATCGCGGGCGCCCAGGTCGATGAGCGCGTGGATGAGCTCGACCGGGCTGCCGGCTTCGCCGAACCCGCCGATCATCACGATGGCGCCGTCGAAGACATCCGCGACCGCTTCGGCGGCGGAGGCGACCTGCTTGTTGATCATCCCCCGCACCCGCTCCGGCCCGGGGTGATGCTCGCCATGCTCGTGGGCAACGCGCCGGGCGTAGACACCCGCGAGTAGTCGAACAGCCCGGCCTCATCGAAGAGAACGCGGTCCTCGTAGTCGTCGAACCACATCGCGTCCGGGTTGCGCCCGACGATGCAGACCTTGCCCAGGTGTGGCGCGTCCGCGGCGTTGCGGAGGAGCTTGAAGATCACGACGCCGTTCTCGGCACCCTTGAGCCCGGGGATCGGTTCGTTCGTGACGGACGCGACCTCGGTCTTGCCGCGGTAGTGGGTGATGGAGAGACGGGCGTGTTTCTCGACGCCGCTGAGCCCCTTTTGCGATTCGTTGAGGGTCTGCCAGGCCTTCTCGATGGGGAGGTTGAAGGCCTTGTACGCGACGATGTCGCGGCCGCAGAAGAAGTAGTGGTTCTCGCCGCCGGCGCGCTTGAATTCGCGCTGCAGGATGCGGAGCGCCATCGGGTCGTCGTTGATGCCGCGGATGATGGGTGCCTGGTTCTGGATGCTGATCCAGCCGCGCTCGGCGAGCCCGCGCATCGCCTTGCCGGTGTCGGGGATCCACTGGAGGAATCCCTCGGCACTTCGGAGGTACTCGCCGTCGTCGTCCTTGGCGAGGATCTCGTCTGGGTGCTCGAAGTGGAGCATCATGTTGAGCCCGACCTCGGGGTACGCCTCGTGGAACCGGTCGAGCATGCCCAGGAAGGCGTCGTCGAACCGCTGGGGGTAGAACGCCATCTCCTTCGTGCCGATGCGGATGAGCTCGACGCCCGCTTCGGCGAGGGCGGCGAGCCAGGCGGCGATCTTGCCGTTGTTCAGCACCATCGGGTCCCCGCCCGAGAGCAGGATCTCGCGGAGTTTTTCGCGGCCCGTCTCGGGGTGGACGCCACCGTTTGCGGCGACCGCGGCGTTGTGCTGACGGATGTACGGGATGATCTCGGGGATCTTCGCGAGCCCCTTCTTCTTGACCGTGCCGTCGAGGCGCTTGACCTCCTTGCGGGCGATGAGCTCCTCGCGGTAGCAGAACCGGCAGTGGGCCGAGCACGTCGAGACGACGTACATCAGGCCCATCTCGTACTTGTGCAGCAGGCCCTCGACGGGGGCGTAGTCCATTTGGTTGCCGGGGTCTTCTGAGCCCTCGAGGTTCTCCGTCTCGTCCGGGTTCGCCTTGACGATCCGCTGGATGGCCGGGCTCTGGCGCGCGATGTCGTAGTAGTGGCGGGTGATCTTGACGGGCATCCGCTTCTCGACGTCGCGCTCGGTGCCCTTGAGCACGCGGAGCTGAACGACCTCGTCCTCGGAGTAGAACCCGAGCATGTCGTCGGGGGCCTTGTCGTCAAAGAACGGGGCAAGCCCGTTGATGATCTCGCGTTTGTACTGGGGGTCCTCGACGCCTTCGAGGAACTCGCGTTCGCGGTCTGTCTGGGTGTATGGCTGGGGCTGGATCATCACGGATTCCCTCGGTCACGATTTGCTGGGCAATGCTGTAACGGATTGTACAATCTGGGGTCCGGATTGCAACAGAATGACCAGCCCCGATTCCAACCAGAGCGTGGACGAACTGATCGCGAACGCGGGCGATCGGCTGACGCCCACCGACCGCCGCATCGCGCAGGAAGTCTCATCGGACCCGTCGCTGCTGGTCTTCGGGACGGTCTCGGATCTGGCGTCGAAGGCGGGCACGAGCCGGCCTTCGGTCTCGCGGTTCGCGTCCAAGCTCGGGTTCGAGGGGTACGCGCAGCTGCAGCAATGGGCCCGCAACGGCGTGAGCGAGCAGCTCTCGCGGCCGGGCGACCGCCTGCGTCGGCAGGGCGAAGCGATGGCGGACGCGCGGCGATCGATGCGGCAGTCGATCGCGGACGTGCTGGCCACGCTGGACGACGCGCAGCTCGGGCGGTTGGCCGAGCCGATCGTGCGGGCGCCGCGCGTGTGGATCCTGTCCGGAGAGAGTTCGCTCGCCGGGGCGCACGCGTTGCACAGCGGGCTGGCGATGCTGCGTTCGGGGGTGCGGCTCGTGGAGGCACACCATGTCGGGCGGGATCTGAGCACAGCGTCGCGCGGGGACGCGGCGGTGATCATCGACTTCGCGCGGTACCGTCGGCACACCGTGGCCGCGGCGCAGGCGCTGGCGGGGTCGGGCGTGGAGATCCTGGCGATCACGGACGGCCCGCTGTCGCCGTTGGCGTCGGCCGCGTCGGTGTGGTGCGAGCTGCGCGTGCCGGCGGTGGGGCCGTTCGACAGTTCGTTGCCCACGGTGGCGGCGGCGGAGCTGCTCGTGATCGACGTGGCGCGTCGGCTCGGGCCCCGGGCGCTCGAGCAGATCGATCGCCTCGAGCGTTCGTGGAGCGCGACGGGCACGTACATGGATTCGGGCGACCCGGCCTGACGCGTCAGGCGGCGCGGGCCCGGCGGTTCTCGTGGATCCATTGCTCGAGCTCGGGTGCGGGCACGGGTTTGGAGAAGTAGTAGCCCTGCCCGTAGTGGCAGCCGAGGTTCTGCAGCAGCGCGATCTGATGGACGGACTCGATCCCCTCGCCGACCGTGCGGAGCCTGAGGTGGTCCGCCAGCGTGACGATCGACGACGTGATCGCGATGATGTCGCGGCTCGCGTTGTCGTGGCGGATGAACGACTGATCGATCTTGAGCTCGTCGATGGGGAGTGTGTGCAGCCCGCTGAGCGAGGAGTGCCCGGTCCCGAAGTCGTCCATCATGACGACGAACCCCCGGCTGCGGAGCTCGTCGAGCACGCACGAGACACCGGCGCGGTTGTCCACGATCGTTGTCTCGGTCACCTCGAGCTTGAGATCGGTGGTTTCGAGCCCGTGGGATCGGACGCGTCGCGTGAGGCGGTCGGTGAAGTCGGGGCAGAGCAGCTGGGCCTTGGAGACGTTGATGCTGAGCCGGAACTCGGGCGGCATGACGCCGCGGGTCTTCCAGTCGAGCGCTTGGGCGCACGCCTCGTCGATCACCCACCAGCCGATGTCGCGGATGAGGTTGGATTCCTCGGCGATGGGGATGAAGACGGCGGGGGAGATCGGGCCGCGGGTGGGGTGCGTCCAGCGGAGCAGCGCCTCGGCGCCGACGGTGTGGCCCGACTCGAGGTTGACGATCGGTTGGTAGTGCAGCTCGAACGCCCGGTCCTCCAGAGCGCGTCGCAGGTCGTCCTCCAGGGCGAGGCGGTCGAGGGAGGCGTCGTGCATCGCCTTGTCGAATTCGATCACGCAGCCGCGCCCGTTCGCCTTGGCGGCGTACATCGCGGCGTCCGCGTCGCGGAGCATCTCGGGCGCCGAGCCCGAGGAGTGCTCGGACGTGACGAGCCCGATGCTCGCGGTCGAGACCAGGCGGTGCCCCCGGACGGTGTGGGGCATGCCGCAGATCCTGAGCAGCTTCTCGGCGGTGGCCCGGGCGGACTCGGAGCTCTCGATGCGTTCGAGGAGGATGACGAACTCGTCGCCGCCCAGCCGCGCCGCGAGATCCTCGGCACGGATCTCCGAGCGGAGGCGGTTCGCGATGCTGCACAGCAGCTCGTCGCCGACGTCATGCCCGAGCGAATCGTTGACGACCTTGAACCGGTCAAAGTCGAAGAAGAGCAGGGCGCACGATTCGTGGGTGCCCTGCGCCTTGGCAACCGCGGCCTCGAGCCGTTCCATCAGCCGCGACCGGCTCGCGAGTCCGGTGAGCTGGTCCTGCTGGACCATCCGGCGGACTTGTTCCTCGGCGTTCTTGATCTTGGAGATGTCGGCGACGGAGCCGGTGATCCGGAGTGCGCGGTCTGAGTCGTCTCGGATCGCCGCGGCCCTGAAGAGCACCCAGGTCGCGGCGCCGTCGTCGGTGACGAGCCGGAACTCGAGCTCGAAGTGATCTTCGCCCTCCTCCACAAACCGGAAGAGGCTTTCTTCGGCGCCGGCGACGTCTTCGGGCGCGATGTGGGAAAGCAGCGAGGAGATCGTCGGTGCGACCTCGCTGTCGTCGCATCGGAGCAGCTCGGCCCATCGCGACGAGTAGTAGACCTTGCCGGACGGGATATCCCAGTCCAGGATGGCGTCACGCGATCCTTCCAGCGCGAGCTCGAACCGGATCTGGGCTTCCTGCAACCGCCGCGTCGCGGCGCTGATCAGCTGGGCGCTGCGCTCCGACACGATCGTGTTCGCGAAGAGCTGCCCGATCTGTTCGAGCGCCTCGAGGCGCGCCGCCGAGCGTGAGGGGTTGACGTCGGTGTACAGGAAGAGGACGCCGACGCACTTGCCGGAGTCCATCAGGGGCACGATGTAATGCCCATGGGCGCTCATGCCTGGCCAGGAGTGTTCGTGCCGGTCGTCCTCGAAGCAGTTGTCGCTGACGATGATCTCGCCGGAGAGCGCCGCGCGGCCGCAGAGGCACGAGCCGAGCTTGACCTGGGATTCGTTTTGCAGGAACTCGTGGGTGAACTCGCCCACGTGGGTGCGCATGCGGAGGTACTTGTCGCCCGGGTCGAGCGTGAAGAGCCCGCCCTTTTTCTGCACATCGAGCTGCGTCATGTTGAGGACGACCTCAACGGCCGCGTGGAGGCGCTCGCCGATGGGGCGCGTGCTCGAGAGGATCGAGCCGATCTTGGCGCGGGCTTCGGCGCCCTCGGCGCGGAGGCGGGCGTCTTGCTCACGCTCGACTTCGCGTGTGATGTCGCGCGCGATGATGAGCACGTGCGAGACCGAGCCGACCGCATCGAGGATGGGGGTCGCGGAGATGTCGAGCCAGTCGGCAGGGCGCTCTGGCACGGCGCCCTTCGTGAGCACCGGCAGCGAGATATCGAGGTTCAGTTGGATCGGGCTGCGTGCGGAAAACTGCTCGCCGTCTCGGGCGGTGACGAGGAGGCGGGACAGAAGGGGCGACCCGGTCCGCTGCGGCGAGAAGAGCTCAAGCTGCGCGCCAACGCTGGGATCGACCCGGTGCCGGCGGCAGAGCGAAACCGCGGCGGGGTTCGCGCTCACGATGACGCCCTCTGGATTCGTGATGATCGCGGCGTCCGGAAAGCGCTCGAACGCCGTGCCCAGCAGGAGGTTCTCTGATTCGGCCTGTTTCTTCTCCGTGATCTCCAGCCCGATCGAATAGAACCGCTCGATGCGGCCGTCCGATCCGAACGAGGGGATGTTGGTCGTATCGACCCAATAGAGATCGCCGCTCTTCGAGCGGTTGCAAACCTCGCCGCGCCACGGGGTCCCCGTCCCGATGGAGTCCCACATCTCGGCCCAGAACGAGGCGGGGTGGAGGCCGGAGCTGATGATCTCGTGGGGCGATCCAACGAGTTCGCCGCGCGAGTATCCGGTGACCTCGCAGAACGCGTCGTTCACGTCGGTCACGGTCCCCGATCGATCGATCTCGCAGAAGAGCACGTGGTGCTCGAAGGTCTCGCGGAGTGACCGCGCTTCCATGGTGGCGTCCCGCGCGATCCGCTGCTCGCGGAGTAGCTCGAGCAGCTTGGTGACCTGCCCGGCGAGCGACCGGAGGTGCGCCAGCTGGCGATCCGTGAACGTGCGCGGCTGGGTGTCGACGACGCACAGCGAGCCCACGGCCTCGCCGCCCGAAAGGATCAGCGGGTGGCCGGCATAGGCGCGGACGTGGTGTTCCCCCGTGACGAACGGGTTGTCGTGGGCGCGAGGGTCCTTCGTCGCGTCCTCGATCACGAGCGTCTCATCGCCCAGGATCGTGTAGGAGCAGAAGGTGTCGCCGCGTGGGGCGTCTGTCACGTCGATGCCACTCGCGCTCTTGAACCACGTCCGGGTCTCGTCGATCAGCGAGACGAAGCAGAGGGGTGTGTCCAGCAGGTCCGCCGCGAGCTCGGTGATCCGATCGAACGCCGGGTCCATGGTGGTGTCCAGCACGTTGCACGACCGGAGCGCCTCGAGGCGTTGGGCTTCGCGGGCTGGGAGGGGGGCGGGTGGCAAGACGTGGGGGCCCTTCGCAATCAGCCGGCCCGCCGCTCGCGGGAGGCTTCGCACTGGACTCGCCGTCTATCGGGCCGCCCGCGGGCCCGGTCAAGCCGGCGTGGCGGGGCCGGCGAGCGGGCCGGGCGCTGGTCCATCCAAGCCGAACGACGGGGCAGGCAGACCTCCGATAACCGGCCGGAGCGGGTCGTGGGGGCCGATTTGCGGTTCGGACGAGGCCGCCGCGCCTCGTGCGGTCGGAGGTCCCGTGCGTCGCGACCGCGGGTTGAACACGGAAGAACCGGAGCAGGCGGTGAGGCGCGCCGAGCTCTTGTGTCGCCGTGTCTCGTGATCGGCATCCAAACCACACACGGAGATCACACCATGACACGCTCCATGACGCTCGCCGGCTTTCTCATCGCCGCTTCGGGCACCGCCTACGCGACCGACTACACCGTCCCGGGCCCGTCCAACGAGACGCTCACGTTCTATCTCGAGTCGCCGCTCTCCCCGGTCGTGGACGGCGACACGATCATCCTGACCGACGCGGGGAACTACCAGAACACGTACATCGTCTCGCACGACGATCTGACGATCCGCGCCGCGGCCGGGCAGACCATCGTGCTCGACGGGCAGTTCGTGGGCACCGTGGTCGAGCTCTTGGGCGACAACCTGACGCTCGAGGACCTGACGATCCGCAACGGGCTCGCCGCGATCGACGGCGGCGCGGTCCGCTCGATCGGCAACAAGCTCACCATCCGCCGGTGCGTGTTCGAGAACAACGTCGCGCCTGACGATGGCGGGGCGATCGTTTTCTCGGACAACGAGCTGCTGATCGAGGACTCGCAGTTCCTGAACAACAGCACGCAGGGGTCCACATCGCAGTCGGCGGGCGGGGCAATCCAGACCGTCCGCGGCGATATCGTGCTCCGCGGGTGCACGTTCGCCGGCAACGAAGCCGACTACGCGGGCGGCGCGCTGCACATCGCGGACACCGACGCCCGGTATCAGATCGAGGACTGCGTGTTCGACTCGAACACCGCGACCTTCGGCGGCGCGATCTGGTGGGTGACCGGCGCGGAAGGCGACGTGTACGATTCGCTCTTTGATGGCAACATCGCGACGCAGGACGGCGGCGGCGTCTACCACAACGCCTCGCCCGCGACCTACACACGGTGCACGTTCGTCAATAACAAGACCGAAGGCCCCGTCGCCGACGATGGCGGCGCGATGTACATCACGGGTGAGACCACCAACGAGGTGCTCGCGACCAGCTGTCTCTTCGCGAACAATACCGCGAATTCCTCGGGCGGCGCGATCATCATGCTCAGCGGTCCCGACTCGCGGTTCCTGAACTGCACGATCTACGGCAACACGGCGCTTGGCGCGTTCTCCGGGTCTGGTGGTGGCGGGGTGTATACCTCTGGCACGGGCGCCACGGGGCGTTTCAGGAACTGTATCGTCCGCGGCAACACGCCCGATCAATTCACCGGGCCAGCCTCGCTTGAGTATTCGAACGTGGATGGGGGCGCGGGCTCGGGGACGATCGACATGGACCCGCTGTTCGTGGACGCTGCCGCCGGCGACTTCCGATTGATGGATGAGTCGCCGAGCATCGACGCGGGCAACGCCGGGTTCTTCAGCACCGAGGCAGCGCCGACGGACCTCGACGGAAACCCCCGCGTCGTAACCGCGAGTGAGACGCCCGCCGGGCTCTCGATCCTCGGCCTGTTCGTGGACCACGGTGCGTACGAGGTTCAGCCCGCGACGGCGGCGAGCTGCGTCGCCGACGCGAACGCGGACGGTGTCCTGAACCTTGACGACATCGACGCCTTCGTGCAGTCGTTCCTGAACGGCTGCCCGTGATCGCGTCGGAATCGACGCACGCTCTTGAATGGCGCCGGGCGTCCGGGAGACCGGGCGCCCGGGCTTCGCGGCCGGCCGGCCGGCATCGACGGGTCCGGGGGTACACTCCGCCCGTGTCCGAGCCGACCGATCCAACCCGCTCGTCCGTCACGATGCTCATCCGCGATCTGGCGGACGGCAAGTGCGACGCGTCCAGCCAGCTCTTCCAGCTGGTCTATGACGAGCTCCGCACGATCGCGGCGGCGCAGCTCGGCCGTGAGCGCGCGGACCACACCCTCCAGCCCACCGCGCTCGTGCACGAGGCGTACATGAAGCTCGTGGATGAGACGGCGGTGGGGCAGCTCGGACGCCGCGAGTTCTTCGGCGCCGTCTCCGTCGCGATGCGCCGGATCCTGATCGACCACGCCCGCGCGACGAACCGGCTCAAGCGCGGCGGCGGGGCGGCGAAGCAGGCCCTCCCCAGCGACCCGACCGCAACGCCGACGCTCGAGCCCGAGGACGTGCTCGCGATCGACGATGCCCTGAACGAGCTGTCGCAGATGGACGAACGCAAGGCCCGGCTCGTCGAGCTCCGGTTCTTCGGCGGGCTCTCGATCGTCCAGGCGTGCGAGGTACTGGACATCTCCCGCGCCACGGCCGACCGGGAGTGGCGGATGGCGCGGGCGTGGCTCGCGTCGCGCATCCTGCCGAGCGATGGGGGCCCCGATGCCGGGTGAGCCGTCACACTTCGAACGCGTCGAGGCGCTCTTCGAGCGCGTGATGAACCTCGATCCCCCCGAGCGCGAGCGGGCCCTCGATGAGGCGGCGGAGGCGGACAAGCAGATCGTCTCCGAGGTGCGGCACATGATCGCCGCGGACTCGGCGATCGGGTCAAGCCTCGAGAGTCCGCCGCTCGTGTCGGCCGGCGCGATCGATCGTGCTCGGCCGTCGCCTGAGATCAACGGGTTCACCATTCTCCGGCGCATCGGCGCGGGCGGCATGGGCATCGTCTTCGAGGCGGATCAGCAATCGCCCAGACGCCGCGTCGCGCTCAAGCTCATCCGGTCCGGGCTGCTCAGCGAGAACCTGCTGCGGCGGTTCGCGCTCGAGTCCGAGGCGCTCGGGCGCCTGCAGCATCCGGGCATCGCCCAGATCTTCGAAGCGGGCACGAGCGAGACCGGCGAGCCATACTTCGCGATGGAGTTCGTCGAGGGCAAGACACTCATCGACTACGCCCGCGAGCACGGGCTCGATCGGCGCGAACGTCTCGAATTGTTCGCCGAGGTGTGCGACGCCGTGCAGCACGCGCACCAGAAGGGCGTGGTCCACCGGGACCTCAAGCCGTCGAACATCCTGGTGAACGCCGCCGGCGAACCGAAGGTGCTCGATTTCGGCGTCGCCCGCTTGATCGACGACGAGATGTCGCCCGCGTCGATCGCGACGCAGGCGGGCCAACTCGTTGGCACGATCGCGTACATGAGCCCCGAGCAAGCCGCCGGCGACGCGGACAGGATCGACACGCGCGCGGACGTGTACTCGCTGGGTGTCATTCTGTACGAGCTGCTCTCGGGTCGGCTCCCGGTGGACGTGGACGGCACGCCGCTGCTCGAGGCGCTCAACCGCGTACGCCAGCACGAGCCCGCGCGGCTCGGGTCGTTCGACACGCGGTGCCGGGGCGACGTGGAGACGATCGTCGGCAAGGCGCTGGCGAAGGAGCCCGAGCACCGGTACGGGTCCGCGGCGGAACTGGCCGAAGACATCCGCCGGCATCTCAACGACCAGCCCATCAACGCCCGCCCGCCGACGGCGTCGTACCACTTCCGCAAGTTCGCGCGCCGGAACAAGACGCTCGTCGCGGCCTCCGCGATCGTTTGCCTGACGGTCCTCGGGGCCCTTGGTGTCGTTTCATTCGCGCTCGATGAGGCCGTGACGCAGCGTGCCATCGCCGACGAGCAGCGTGCCGAGGCGCGCGCGCAGGCGGCGATCACCACCGAGGTCTCCAGGTTCATGCACCTTGATCTCCTCTCGGCGATCGTCCCCGGCAAAGAGGGCGCGGACGTCACCGTCCGCGAGGTCGTGGACACCGCCGCCGCCGAGGTGGATGCGTCGTTCCCCGAACGTCCAGAGATCTCGGGCGCTGTCCATGCCACGCTCGGGAACATCTACAACGCGATCGGCTCGTACCCGGAGGCGGAGCGCGAGCTCCTGCTCGGCGTCGATCAACTTGAGGCGTCGCTCGGACCCGGGCACGAGCTGTCGGTCTTTGCGCGCGACGACCTGGGGTCGCTCTACCGAACGATGGGCCGGCTGGACGACGCCCGGGTCCATATCGAAGCGGCGATTGAGCACGCGGAAGAAGCGTTCGGGCCCGACGATGAGCGGACGCTGTCGGCGGTGATCGGGCTCTCCGATTTGGAACGCGAGGCCGCCCGGTTCGACGAGGCGATCGCGGCGCTCGAGCGCGTACGCGACGCGGTCCCCGAGGATCACGACCTTGCCGTCGCGGCGCGCAACGCGCTCGGGGGGGTCTACTTCGAGACCCGGCAGTACAACAAGGCCGAGCCGCTGTACCGCGAGATGTACGAGCACCGGCTCAAGACGCGGGGCGAGTCCCACCCGCTCACGCTCGCGGCGTTGAACAACGTCGCCGCGGCGCTCGAGGGGCTCGGGCGCTACGACGAAGCGGAGCCGATGTACCGGAAGATCCTGGACGCCGAGGAAGAGGCCCTCGGCGTCGGGCACCCCGAGACGCTCGTCACAAAGCACAACCTCGCATTCCTGCTCGAGAGCATGGGGCGTTACGAGGAAGCCGAGCCGCTCTACCGGACGACCCTTGCGGCGTGCCGCGAGGTCTTCGGGCCCGAGCATCCCGGGACGCTCACGTGCACGCGCAGCCTGTCCTCGCTGCTCGTTGAGACGGGCCAGGCCGAGGAGGCCGAGCGGCTCCTCAACGACGCGTTGCCCCATGCTCGGGCCGCGCTCGGGCCGGCGCACCCGCTGACAGCGAACCTCGAGTTCGGGCTCGGGTCCGCGCTGCGGGAGCAAGGCTCGTTCGAGGAGGCGGCCGCGGTCTATGAGCGCGCCGCCCCGACGCTGGCCGCGGCGTACGGGCCCGCCGAGGAGATGGTCCTCAACGCGCAGCTCGGGGCGGCCCGGTCTCGGTTGGACGCCGGCGACCCCGAGCGGGCCGAGGCGGCCGCCCGCGGAGCGCTCACGACGGCGGAGGACGCCTTCGGGCCCGGTGCCGAGCTCACCCTCCGGATCGTCGCGGTCCTCGCCGATGCCTGCGAGCAACTCGGGAAGCCGGAAGAAGCTGAGGCGCTGCGGGGTCGGCTGCCGGGCGACGGCGGGTGAGCGGCGGGCTCGGCCTCGCCGGCGGATATTGTTCGCGCGGGTGCATCGGCCGGACCGGACGCGTCGAAACACTCCGGCCTTGACTCACCAACCGTCGGCGATACCCTCCGTGACACCATGAACGCCTCGATCCGCCACCACCACCACCTGCATGCCCATCCGACGCGGTCGGCAGCGGTGGTGGCTCTCTGACGGATCGACGCAGAGACGACCTCGCAACGCCGGCCCCGAGCCGGCGTTTTTCGTCCCGGGACCACCCCGGGGCGCGTCGGACGGTGCCGGCTCCAGGACAGGAGCTCCCCGTGCCAGATCAACAAGACAACTCGTCCGTCCGGTTCGCGATCCCGAAGGGGCGCATGTACGACGGCGTCGTGCGCCTGCTCCGAGAGGCGGGCATCCGCGTCGGCGCCACATCGCGCGACTACCGCCCGTCGATCGGGCTGGGGTCGTTCCAGGCGAAGGTCCTCAAGCCGCGCGCGATCGTCGAGATGCTCGCGATCGGCGCCCGCGACGCCGGCTTCGCCGGGGCAGACTGGGTCGCCGAGAGCGGCGCCGAGCTCGTGGAGCTCGTCGATACGGGGCTGGATCCTGTGCAGCTCGTCGCCGCGGCACCGGAGTCCATCCTCGAATCGGGCCAACTCCCGGATCGGGGGCTCGTGGTCGCGTCCGAGTACGTTTCGATCGCGGAAAGGTGGGCGTCGGAGCGCGGGTTGAACGCCCGCGTGCTCCGCTCGTTCGGCGCGACCGAGGTGCTCCCGCCTGAGGACGCCGACTGCATCATCGACAACACCGCGACCGGCGCCACGCTCGCGGCGAACAACCTCCGCATCATCGACGAGATCATGGCCTCGACGACGCGGCTGTACGCCTCGCCCACCGCGCTCGAGGACGCGGGCAAGCGGGCCGACATCGAGCGGTTCGCGATGCTCGTGTCGTCCGTGCTCGAAGCGCGGCGGCGGGCGATGCTCGAGGTGAACGTGCCCGCGGACCGGCTCGATGCCGTGATCGAGGCGCTCCCGTGCATGCGCGAGCCGACGGTGTCCACGCTGCGCGGCGAGGGTGGGTACGCGGTGAAAGTCGCGGTGCCGCGCGAGTCGCTGTCTGAGGTGATCCCCGCGGTAAAGGCGCGCGGCGGGACGGACATCATCGTCACCAACCCCGAGCAGATCGTGCTCTGAAGGGGACCGAGCCGTGAACACGCTCCCTGACGTGAACGAAGCGCCGCTGCAGCCCGCCGAGCGCGTGCGCGGATGCGCCGCGTACGAGCCGCCCGCGCCGCGATGGGCGACCGACCTGCGCTTGGACGCGAACGAGGGGGCCGCCCCGAGCGTGCTGGTGCTCGACGCGATCGCGTCGAGCGGCACCGAAGCGATGCGCCGCTACCCGGACCCGCGCCCGCTCGAACGCGAGATCGCCGACTCGTGGGGCATCGATCCGGTGCGCGTCGTTCTCACGAACGGGGGCGACGACGCGATCGATCGCGTCTGCCGCTCGGTGCTCGAGCCGGGGCGGGCGTTGCTGGCGCACGCGCCCTCGTTTGAGATGATCGCGCGGAGCGCCCGGCTCGCGGGCGCGGGCGTTGAATCCGTGCCATGGCTGGACGGCGCGTTCCCCGAGCAACCGTTCCGGGACGCGATCGCGCCGGGCGTCGGGCTCGTGGCGGTCGTGTCCCCGAACAACCCGACCGGCGGCGTGATCCCGGTCGATGCGATTCGACGCATCGCAGAAGACACGCGCAAGGTCGGTGCGTTCGTGCTGGTGGACCTGGCGTACGTCGAGTTCGCCCACGAGGACCCCACGCCGGGGCTGCTGGGGCTCGACAACGTCGTGATGGTTCGGACGTTCTCCAAGGCGTTCGGGCTCGCGGGGCTGCGGGTGGGGTACGCATTGGCGCCTCGGCCGATGGCCTCTTGGCTGCGCGCAGCGGGCGGGCCGTACGCCGTGTCGGGCCTGTCGATCGCCGCGGCCCGCGCGGCGTGGAGCGAGGGGCCCCGCGGCGCGTTTCTCGACGCCGTCAACGGCGAGCGGCGCCAGGTCTCAGAGGCGTGCGATCGCCTTGAGCTTGAGCCGCTGACGACCCAGGCGAACTTCGTCACCATCCGATCGCCACGGGCGCGGTGGGTCTGGGAGTCGCTCGGATCGCTCGGGATTGCAACCCGTTGGCTGGAACGGTCCGAGATACCGTCACTCTGCCGGATCACCCTGCCGGGCAACGAGGACGCGGCGACGAGGCTTGTCCGCGCGATCGAAACCGCAGCGGACCCTCAGGCGATCCTGCTCGATCTCGACGGCGTGCTCGCGGACGTCTCGGGCTCCTACCGGCTGGCAATCGAAGAAACGGCCCGTGCCTTCGGTATCGAGCTCGAGCCGGGCGCGATCGCGCGGGCGAAAGCCGCGGGCGACGCCAACAACGACTGGGTGCTCACGCGCCGGCTGCTCGAACAGCGCGGCGTGGACGCCCCGCTGGAAGCGGTCGTCGAGCGGTTCCAATCGGTCTATCTCGGGGACACCAAGCCCGGCGTGCGCGAGCACGAGCGTCTCATCCCGAGCCTTGGTGTGATCGAGCGTCTCGCGGCGCGGCTGCCACTCGGGATCGTCACCGGGCGTCCGCGCGCCGAGGCCGAGTGGTTCCTCGATCGGGCGGGCCTGCGGGGGCTCGTCGCCTCGCTCGTCGCGATGGAGGACGCGCCCGCGAAGCCATCGCCCGAACCGGTGTCCAGAGCGCTGAGAGAACTCGGCGTCGCGCGGGCGTGGATGGTGGGGGACACGCCCGACGACGTCGTCGCGGCCCGGGGCGCCGGCGTCGTGCCCGTCGGCGTGATGGCGCCCGGGGAGGACACCGAACCCGGCATCGAAACACTCGAACGCGCTGGCGCTGCCCGCGTGATTCGCGACCTCGAAGAACTGGAGGGCCTGTTGCCATGACCCAGGCAAGAAGAGCGACCATCACCCGCGAGACGAACGAGACCAGCGTCTCGTGCACGCTCGATCTCGACTCGGGCGGGGCCGCGCGCATCGAGACCGGGCTCGGGTTTCTCGATCACATGCTCGACGCCGTCGCCCGGCACGCGCGGATCGGGCTCGACCTGCGCGTGCAGGGCGACCTGCAGGTCGATGACCACCACTCGGTGGAGGATGCCGCGATCGTGCTCGGGCAAGCGTTCGACGCGGCGCTGGGCGACCGGTCGGGCATCGAGCGGTTCGGGTCGGCCTACGCGCCGCTGGACGAGTCGTTGGCCCGCGTCGTGGTCGACTTCTCCGGGCGGGCGGCCTCCGCGATCGACCTCGGGCTCTCGCGCGAGCGTCTGGGCGACGTCGCGTGCGAGAACCTCGCGCACCTCTTCGAGTCGTTCGCGTCGAACGCGCGGTGCGCGCTGCATGTCGATGTCATCCGCGGGACGAACGACCACCACCGGGCCGAGTCGGCGTTCAAAGCGTTCGCGCTGGCGATTCGCAAGGCGATCGCGGTCGTGCCGGGTGATGTGGGCGTCCCATCGACCAAGGGGGTGCTCCGATGAGCGTGCTGGTGGTGCAGACGGGCGTGGCGAACACCGCCTCGGTGTGCGCGGCGTTGGCGCGGTGCGGACTCGCGCCCGAGATCGCGAGCGACGCCGAGCGAATCGCGTCGAGCGATCGGGTGGTGCTGCCCGGCGTAGGGTCGTTCGGCGCGGGGATGGCGGCGCTGCGGCGCCAGGGAATCGATGAGGCGTTGCGCGAGCGCGTTGCGAGCGGGAGAAAGACCCTCGCTGTGTGCCTCGGGCTGCAGCTGCTCGCGGCTGAGTCGGAGGAGTCCCCGGGCGTCGAAGGCTTGGGCTTGCTCGACGCCCGCGTGACGCGGTTCCCGGAAGGGACGACGTGCCCCCAGTTCGGCTGGAACCGCGTCGCGCCGCCCGCGGGCTCGGGCGTGATCGAGCCCGGTTACGCGTACTTTGCGAACTCGTACCGCCTGCGATCGGCGCCGAACGGGTGGGACGCCGCGATGAGCGAGCACGGCGGGCCGTTCGTCGCGGCGATGTGGCGCTCGGGCGTGCTCGCGTGCCAGTTCCACCCCGAGCTGAGCGGCGCGTGGGGGCTTGGCGTGATCAAGCGCTGGGGCGAATCAAAGAAGGAGGCCGCGGCATGCTGACGCGACGGGTCATCCCGTGCCTGGACGTGCGAGACGGGCGCGTCGTGAAGGGCGTTCGGTTCTCGGGTTTGCGAGACGCGGGCGATCCCGCCGAGCGTGCCCGGGTGTATGAAGACCAGGGCGCCGACGAGCTTGTGGTGCTGGACGTCTCGGCAACCCCCGAGGGGCGGGGCGCGTGTCTGCGCACGCTCGACGCGGTCCGCGCGTCCATCTCCATCCCTGTGTGCGTCGGCGGAGGTGTGAGGAAGATCGAGGACGCGCTGGCGCTATTGGGGGCGGGTGCCGACAAGGTCGCGCTGAACACCGCTGCGGTGGACCGGCCCGAGATCATCGGGGAGCTCGCCGAGCGCGTCGGGACGCAGTGCGTGGTGGTCGCGATCGACGCGGCTTCAGAGGGAGCCGGCTGGCGGGTTGTCGTCCGCTCGGGCGCCGAGCGCACCGGTCTCGATGTGATCGAGTGGGCCGAGCGTGCCCAGCGCGCCGGCGCGGGCGAGGTGCTGCTGACGAGCTGGGACCGCGACGGCACCCGCGACGGGTACGACCTCGACCTGATCCGCACGGTCGCGCAATCGGTGCGGATCCCGATCATCGCGTCCGGCGGGGCGAACACGCCCGAGCACATGGTGGAGGCGTTGGATGCCGGCGCGGACGCCGTGCTCGCGGCGTCGATCTTCCACGAGTCCGATTTCACCGTCGGGCAGCTCAAGCAACGGCTCGCCGCGGGCGGGGTGGAGGTGCGGGCATGATCATCCCATCGATCGATCTGCAGGGCGGGAATGCTGTCCAACTCGTCGGCGGGAAACGGCTCGAGATCGACGCGGGCGACCCCCGGCCGATCGCGCGGACGTTCGGGCTCGTGGGCGAGGTCGCCGTCATCGATCTGGACGCCGCGATGGGGAGCGGGTCCAACGAAGACGTCGTCCGCGAGCTGCTGACCGTGGCACGTTGCCGCGTGGGCGGCGGCATCCGAGACGTCGCGACCGCGGTCCGCTGGCTCGACGCGGGCGCCTCGAAGGTCATCCTGGGCACCGCCGCGACGCCCGAGGTGCTTCGCGAGCTCCCGCGCGAGCGCGTGATCGCCGCGCTCGACGCCGTGGACGGCGAGGTCGTCGTCCGCGGGTGGGCCGAGCGGACGGGGCGGCGCGTCGAGGACCGCATCGACGAGCTCAAGGAATACGTTGGCGGGTTTCTGCTGACGTTCGTCGAGCGTGAGGGGCGGATGACGGGCCTGCCGCTCGACCGTGTCGCCCAGCTCGTCGAGCGGGCCGCGCCGGTTCCTGTGACGATCGCGGGAGGCGTGAGGGTCGCCGAAGATATCGCCCTGGCGGACCGCGCCGGCGCCGATGCGCAGGTCGGCATGGCGCTTTACTCGGGCGCGATCTCGCTCGCCGACGCGTTCGCGGCGCCCATGACGTCCGATCGCCCCGACAGGCTCTGGCCGACGGTCGTCGTGGACGAGAGCGGCGTGGCGTTGGGGCTCGCCTACTCGAACCGAGAGAGCCTCAGCGCCGCCATCGAGTCGCGGCGCGGTGTGTACTTCTCGCGTTCCAGAAACGAGCTGTGGTACAAGGGCGCGACCTCCGGCGATGAGCAGGAGCTGCTTCGGATCGACACGGACTGCGACCGCGATGCGCTCCGGTTCACCGTGCGTCAGAAGGGCGGCGGGTTCTGCCACACGGGCAGCGCCACCTGTTTCGGCGCATACACGGGGTTGTCGGCGCTGGAGCGTGTGATCAAAGAGCGGGTCGAGACCGCGCCGCCCGGGTCGTACACACGCCGCCTGCTCGACGACCCCGCGTTGCTCGCGAGCAAGCTGCAGGAAGAGGCCGCCGAGCTCGCCGAGGCGAGCGCGCCCGCGGACGTCGCGCATGAGGCGGCGGACACGGTTTTCTTCGCGCTCGTTGCCGCGGCACGGGCGGGCGTCGGGCTGGCGGAGATCGGGCGGGAGCTCGACCGCCGCGCGGTGAAGGTGACACGACGACCGGGAGACGCCAAGCGATGACTCCGCACACCAACCCCAGCCCACTGCTCCGTGTGGTGTCCGCCGACGAGGTCAGCCGTGAGCGCCGCGCGCCGGTTGATCCGGAGACGCTTGGAGCGGCGGGGGGCATCGTGGAATCCGTACGCGTGGACGGGATCGACGCCGTCCGCCGCTATGCCGAGCAGTTCGGCGAGCGCGGCACGGACCAGGCCCTCGTGCTCGGGCGGGCCGAGATGGACGCCGCGGCGGGCTCGCTCGACCCGGACGACCTCGGCGTGCTCGAACGGACGGCGGCGCGGATCGAGTCGTTCGCGAAAGCGCAGCTCGACGCCATCGGCGAGATCGACGTGCCGGTGCCCGGCGGCCGCGCGGGGCACACGGTCGAGCCGGTGCAATCCGCCGGGTGCTACGCGCCCGCCGGTCGGTACCCGCTGCCTTCATCGGTGCTGATGACGGCGGTGACGGCGCGCGTCGCCGGGTGCGATCGGGTGATCGTCGCCTCGCCGGGCGCGGACCCCGTGATGCTCGCCGCGGCGTCGGTCGCGGGCGCGGACGCGTTCCTCGCCGTCGGCGGGGCGCACTCGATCGCGGCGCTCGCCTACGGCATCGACGGGCTCGACCCGGTGGACGCGATCGTGGGCCCGGGCAACCGCTGGGTGACCGCGGCGAAGCAGCTCGTCTCGGGCGTTGTCGGCATCGACATGCTCGCGGGACCGAGCGAGCTGCTCATCATCGCCGATGAGACCGCGGACGCACGGCTCGTCGCGGCGGACCTGCTCGCCCAGGCCGAGCACGACGACGACGCCCGGGCATGCCTGGTCACGACGTCCGACGCGCTGCGTCATAAGGTCGAGCGCAAGCTTCAGGATCAACTCGAACGCCTGCCCACCGCGGCGACCGCGCGGGTCGCGCTGCGCAACGGCTTCGCATGCCTTGTCCCCGACATCGACGCCGCCATCCGAGTCTCCGATCGCATCGCGCCGGAGCACCTCGAGATCATGGTGGCCGACGCTCCGGGCGTCGCGCAGCGCGTGCGCCACGCCGGCGCGGTGTTCATCGGGTCGGGCACGCCCGAAGCGCTCGGCGACTACGGCGCCGGGCCCAACCACACCCTCCCGACCGGCGGGACGGCCCGATTCCGCGCGGGGCTCTCGGTCGCGAGCCTGCTCCGCTTGCGGACATGGCTGCGCATCGACGAGCGGCAACAGGCCGGCGGGCTCATGCATGACACCCGACGGCTCGCATCTATGGAAGGGCTCGCCGCGCACGAGGCTTCGATCCGCCTCAGAGTTTGAGCAAGCCCGCGTGATGGGTTTCAACGGGTGACCCGAAGCAATGATTCGGATCGGGCGGCGCCCACCGGATCCGAAGTGGAGCGCACACCAAGGCGTGCCGCGGAAGTGACCCCAGCGGGATTCGAACAGTCGCACGAAACCCAGGCTTTCGCAGCGGGTGGTGATTCGGTCGGCGCAGAATCCGGCGCACTTCCCCGCGGCGGGCTCGACTTGGACCCAACCACTCCGCCCGTCGTGCGGCACGCAGTGGCGTGGTTGGTTCGGGCAAGCTGCAACCTCGCGGGTACCACGCGAGCTGGAGGAGGGACAGCCCACTCAACGGCCCGTCAAGGGCATCGCGGGGGAGGAATTTGAGCATGAAAGAACCAAAGAGCGTCGAATCCGTGCGGGTGGGGCTGGACGCCGAAGGACGACCGAAGCGGCTTCGAGACGAGGACGCTCCCTCCCTCGACACCGTCGAGCTCATGCATGACATCCTGTTGAACGGGGCGACCTACCAGACGCTGCTGAGCCGGCTCGGAGAACCTCAGGCAGAAGCCACAGCTCTTGACGAAATTGAGCGGTTCGTCAAGGGGATGAAGCCGGAG
The DNA here is from genome assembly GCA_040219655.1 of Phycisphaerales bacterium. Taxonomy (GTDB): domain Bacteria; phylum Planctomycetota; class Phycisphaerae; order Phycisphaerales; family UBA1924; genus BQJQ01. Next base: position 1,360,088 of record JAVJSB010000001.1, read on the forward strand.
TCCCCGGCGGAGAAGCTGCTCGCGGCCCAGATGCTGCTGCAGCACGCCCACATCGTGCAGTTGATTCGGCGGTTCTCAGATCGGAACGAGCCCACCGACGTGAGAGCCCTGAGCGGAGCGATCGGAGCCGCAATGGATGTGTTCCGCAGGCAGGTAGAAGCATGGAATCGACTCCGGCGTCCTCACATGACCGTCCGGGCACTGCAAGCAAACCTCGCGTATCAGCAAATCGTCCAAGGAAGGGAGGAGTTCGATGTTCCCCGATCCGTTCGCGAAAGGCGCGAAACCCAAGCGAAGCTACCGGCTGACACCAGAGGGGCTGGCATCGCTCCGCAGGTCCAATCAGGCGAACAGGCCGTGGGAGTCCAGCACGGGCCCACGAACCGATGATGGCAAGCGCGTCAGTTCACAGAACGCATGCCGGCATGGGCGTTTTGCATCTCAGAGCGTCACGTCTCTCGGGGCGCTCCTTGAAGCAATACATGAGTCGCGAACCACCGGTCGGACCTTGTGATCCTGCGCCAATGCATCGATGCCCGCAACAGTTGCGCGAGAACAACTGCCCAGAGCTGGCTGCCGGGGAACGACTCCCCAGATGATCGCGTTCGCACGATGTTCGTGTCCCTCGGATCGTGAAAGTCCGCCGATTTTGATTGGTTCAGCCGTGCAGCCGACACTACTCTGGGAGGATCACGCTTCGGCGGCATTGAGACAAGCTGTTCAGGCGTGCGGTTTGTAGCACTTGGTGATCCCTCTGGAACATCGATGGCGTTACGACTGGTGGGTTCCTTCCGTTCCCACCTCAGGGGGAAGTCTCGATGAAGCCAGTGTGGTGCCTTTGTTGTGCTTTCCTTGCCCCGTCCGGAACCGCCGAGCCGTTCAGCATCGATTGGTATTCAGTCGACGCGGGCGGCGGTGAGCTCACCGGATCCGTGTATCGCCTGGTTGGAACAATCGGTCAGGCGGAAGCGAGCGGTAACCTCGTGGGATTCCCTCTCACCATCGAGCCCGGATTTTGGTCCGGTGCGTTCGTTGGCGTGCTGGCCTGCCCGGCGGATCTCGATCAAAACGGGACCCTGAATTTCGACGATATCGACCTGTTCGTCGCCGGCTTTCTCGCATCGGATCTGATCGCGGATCTCGACGGGAACGGCGTGCTCAACTTTGACGACATCGATTTGTTTGTGATCTCGTTCCTCGCGGGTTGCTCGTGATGAACCCGGCGCGAGCGCGGCGCCGCCGAATCGGGCGGAATGCCAAGGGGAGTAGTCTTATGCTGTTCAAGAGTTCGACTCGTTCGATTGTTGCGTTGCTGTGTCTGGTGGGCACCGCGCCCAGAGTGAACGCGGCACCGCAGCCGTCCTCGTTCACGTATCAGGGACGCTTGACGGACGCCGGCGGGCCTGTTGACTCCACGGTGACCGCGACATTCCGGCTGTTCGACGCCGAGAACGGGGGTACGCAGATTGGGACGGATATCATCCGTGCTGTCACGCCCAGCGATGGCCTCTTCTCCGAGTCGCTGGACTTCGGTGATGATGCCTGGAACGCGAACGACCAACTCTGGCTCGAGATCGAGGTAGACGGCGATGTCCTTGGGCGTCAGGCCCTCGAAAGCACGCCGTTCGCCTTGCGCACCCGCGGCATCATCACCCGGGATCTCGGCGGAGGAACGATACTCGTCGGCATCGGGAGTGGGCCGTGGCTCTTCGGTCTCACACATAACTTGCATCTGAGCAACCCGTTCGGAAGCAGCATTGGGCTTGGCGGGAACGGTGGAGCCGCGACCATGCTCTTCGACTCGGGGGGTGATGCGGCCGGGCTCACGCCCTGGTCCTACATCACGGCACCGATCGGTACCGACGACTTGAGAATAGGGCATAGCGGTATCGGCGATGCGGTTACTTTCCGCGATACCGGCGCGGTCGGCATCGGCACGGTCTCGCCGCAGGCTTGGCTCGATGTCCGTTCCTCTGAGACGGACGGCACGGGCATCGCGATCGACCAGTTCGGATCCGGTCTCACCATCGGGCTCGACTCGATCATCGGCAGCGGCTTTGCCGTGCGGGGTGAGACTACTTCAGAGAGCGGCACGACGTACGGCGTCTACGGCACCTACGACCCGTCCAACACGTCGTCCTGGGGGGTCTTCTCGAACGGACGGATGGCCGCGACGGGCACCAAGTCCTTCTGCATCGACCACCCGCTCGATCCGGCGAACGCGATGCTCCTGCACTACAGCTCGGAGGCACCCGAACCGCTGAACACGTACAGCGGGACGATCGTGCTCGGCGCGGACGGGCGGGCCGTGGTCCGCCTGCCGGATTACTTCGGCGCGATCAACACCGACCACCGGTACCAGCTCACGGCGATCGGAGCCCCGGCTCCGAGCCTGCACGTCGCGAGCAAGATCGCGGGCAACGCGTTCGTCGTCGCCGGCGGGCCCGCGGGGCTCGAAGTCTCGTGGCAGGTGACCTCACGCCGCAACGATGCGTTTGTGCAGCAGCGCGGCGCGCCGGTCGAGGTGCAGAAACCCGAGGGTGAACGCGGGCTCTACTTGACGCCGGAGTTGTACGGGCAGCCCGCCGAGCGGGGCGTGTTTGCGAATAGCCGCACGCGAGACTGATGCGATCACACGATGCTGAGATGCCGGCATTGACGGCAGCGCCTGACTGGTGCATGCGATGAGAGGTTTCTCGATGGCGATTTCACGGTGGTTGGTGGTGGGCTTTCTGATTGGAGTCATCTCGGCGCCGGCGCCGGCGCAGGAGGACGTGCGGCTTGAGCGACTCCGGGCTCTCATCGATCGCGACGAGACGACGCCGGATCCGACGCGCGGGTCCCTGTTTACCGAAGATTGGGTGGTGGACACGCCAGAGGGTGCGGACATCGGCGTCCAGAACGGGCTCATTGATCTCTTCGGCAACCTGATCGTTCCGGGGGCGCAAGGCTCGCTCGGGGTGATCCGGAGCTACAACATTGCAGGTGCTTCGGGCCCACCGAGCCCGCAGTGGACGGCGGTCCTTCCTGGCGGCGAGGCGATGGTCAGCGAGACCGTCGCTGCGGATCTCGATGGGTTCTACTACGCGCACGGGCGCAAGGGGCCCGGGCAGTTTGGCGAGGAAGAAGTGGTGGTGAAGGTCACCCCCGGTGGCGGCGTGGTGTGGCAAAGCTCCGTCTCGGCGAACGCGGGCTTTGGCGGGCTCAAAGTCAAGATCACGCCCGATTCAGCGCCGATCGTTTCGATCGGCGATTTCCCACCCGTGAGCGACGGGTCTGAAGACGCGTTGGTGTTGGCGAGGCTGAACCAGTTCACGGGCGGCGTGGAATGGGAGTCGCCGCGATTTACTGACGCGGGAACACAGTTTATCAGCTCCCTCGGTGGCACCCTCATCCGAACCATCGCGGCCAATGACTTCGCGTTGGATTCTCGTGGAGATGTGTGCGTCATGTACTATCGCGTGGAGCGGGGCGACCCGTGCGCGGCGAACAACGCAATTGTGATCAAGAAGCTCAACGGGTTTTCTGGTGAGGAGCTCTGGACGCAGACCGTTTGTCGATCAAGGGACTATGACCCAGCGGTGGGAACGACTGGCGCACAGCTGCTGGTGGGATCAGGTGACAGAGTCTTTGTGATGGGAGAGGAGACGCTTTCTTGTTTCGCGCCCGATGGCGCCCACCTGTGGACGACGGGATTATCCGTGCCGGTGGAGTTCTATACTATGGCCTTGGATCAGACGGCCGGGGCCGTGTTCCTGCTTGGTGCAAACATAGACACCCGGCGTCCAGTGGTCGCGTGTGTCGACGCGAACGGCACGGTGAGCGCCACCCGTGAGTTGGCGGTTGGCGATGGTTCATTCTTGCGCAGCGGGCGCATCGAGGTCGGCAGATTCGGAAACCCGTACATCGCGGCGGGCGTCGACAATCTCTGGGTCGGCAAGCTCAACAAAGATGGGCTCGGCACGATTTGGGAGAAGTCGTACACCGGTTTTGATAATGCTCAGGTTCATGCGTTCCTGGTCGATGCCGGCGACAACATCATCGTCCGTGCTTTGGGACAGGTTGGGAGCACGTCAACAGCACGGCTCCTCCGATTGTCACAGCCCAACCTGTTCCCGCCGACCAAGAACATGGCATGCCCGAATCTCGTGATCGAAAATCGGAGCATCTGGGCGCCGGGCGTTGGGCTGCTGGAGGAAGAGGACGACTTCTTCAACCTCGGGTGGAACATCGACGAGGGCGATAAGGACTGCTACGAAACGTTCCTGTTCGGTGAGTTCGGCGGTGGTGGTCGCTTTGCAACAGCCGGTAACATCTCGCTCGGGTACAAGGTCGAGCTCAACGGGGGCTCGGCGGACATCCACCTGCCGCTGGACCTGACGTGGACCGTCCCGAGCCAGACCACGATCCGCCCGGACTCAGTAGGCGTGCCGGTGACATCAGAGTGGCGTGTGAACGACGCGGCACGACTCGTGAGCTGCTTCACGCCCGAGTTCAACGCGGGGATTACCGGGTCGCTGAGCGCATCGTTGTACGCCGATGTTCAAGCGAAGGCATTTCAGTATGACTCGGGATGGAACCTGCTCGACGAGGTTCTCTTGGACGAGGCGTTCAGCTTACCGAAAGACTATTTGCCCGGCTTGAACGTTCAAGACCTGCTCGGGTTCGCGGGCCTGCCGCAGACCGGAGAGTGGTTCAAGGTGGAGAGTGGGGCTTATTCGCTCCAGGTCAAAACGCCGCAAATGCTGGCGCAAGGTTCGTACAACGCATCAAGCAACGGATTTGGTACGTTCGCGACGGACCGGTTCATGACCGGTGAGGCGAACGTGACCGAGATCTTCCTTGAGGCGAACCCGCAGCTCCCACCAGCGGGATTCTGTTACCCGGACGATTTCCCCGGGGCGCCGGAAGGATACGGGAGGCTCGAGGTGGCGCTGCTCCAGGCCTTTCTGCAGCTCAATCTTGATGCGAAGCAGGGCATCACCGTCGATCAGGTGCAGCCGAAGGTCACGTACGACATCCGGTACCCGGCGACGGGTGCGACGCACTCGATCACCCAGAATCTTGGCGAGGACCTCCTGATCGACATGAGCAACACGACCGAGGCGTTCGTGACGCCCAGGGTCTGGGCGACGATGCGGTTCAAGAACAAAACGGACATCGCGTTTGTTCCCGGTGTGCGGTGGGAGACGCTGCGGTACGACGGCGCGTTCCAGTTCAAGGGCTGGGACCTATTCGAGTTCGATGATTGTGTGCTGTGTGCGCAGCAGGATCTTCCGCCGCTGGGAGATCTCAATGTGTTTGACAACTCCTGGACGGTGGATATCGCGCCGATCGTGCTTGCACCATTCGTTGTTGCTGCCCAGCCATTCATGCAACCGATCCTGGTCGCGTCGAGCCGGTCCAAGCTCGATCTGATCATTTATGACCAGACCTCGCCCCGCGTGTCGTCGTTCAATCTGGCTGCGAACGGGATCTCGCGGATGCTCTTATACGGCGACAACTTCAGCGATGACCCGGGGAATCCAACCGAGTTCACGCGTGCCAAGATCAGCTTCCAGGGACGCGAGGAAGAACTGGCGATTTCCGTGCTCAGTTCACGGACCGCGCTGCTCGAGATCCCCAACCGGTTCCGCCTCATGCCGGGTGTCGCCCGCATCTGGCTTGAAAACGACGAGGGGTGCTCGGCGGCCATCGACATCCCGATCGAGTATCCGGTTCCCCGACTCGACACGGTCAACCCGAACCTCTGGGCGGCAGACCCGAGTCTGAACGATGTTCCGGTGCAGGTGATCGATAAAAAGACTCCTCTGGGCACGGACACGTTCATCGCCCGCCGCGACTATTACATCAAGATGCGCGATGATCTCTGGAACTCGTCCACCGCGGGCGGTATGTCTGCGACGGACTACTTCCCAGCGTTCAATTTCAACGAAATGCCCGGGTTCCCATCGGTGCTGTTCGGGGGCGATCCCCTTCCGCGCTTCGTGCAGCCCGTGGACAACGGGATCCACAACCTCCGCCTCGCACACGACGACTACGACAGCCCCCGGCTGGTGGACGTCATGCTCTGCAACCCCGGGCCCGGCGGCGGGATGAGTGAGACCGTCGTGCTCGACATCGCCGCACCCATTCCCGTTGCGAGTTCGGTCCGCCCGAGCGAGATCGAGCCGGGCGGCGAGTTGGAGCCCGGCGAGGACGGGTTCGTGCTCGTCGTGGGTGGGCCCAAAAACGTCCCGTATCTCAACGGGTTTGAGGAGCCAAAGTCAGGGAACTTCAACGCAGCATCCAAGGTGATCTTCGACGGCTTCGAGCTCGACACCACGTACATCAGCTCTTCGGAGCTTCGGGCATTCGTGCCGGTGTGGGCCGTGCAGCACCCGGGGAATGTGCAGGTGACCGTCGTGACCCCTTCGAATGGGACGTACTACTTCGAAGAGCTGTGGACGGATTCTGACTTTGATGGTGTCCCAGATCGGACTACAGACTCTGACGACGACACCATCCCGGATGATCTCGTCCTCCAGGACATCATCCCGAGTGGGGGCGAGTCGGCGCCGATGCTTTTCCGGATCCGCTACCGCCTGCCGGAAATCGACTACATCAACCCTGCTGAGGTTGCCGCGGGAAGCCCTGCTTTCGACGGGGCCGCGTCGGGAGCACGGATCATGAACATATCGATCGTCGGCGAGAACTTCCGCGAAGGGGCGACCGTGTTGATCAATGGCGCGGCGCGTGAGACGGAGTTTGTCAGCAGGGGGCTGCTGAATGCGGCGCTGCTCCCGGCAGATATCGCCGTCATGGGGCCGCGCACGATCGCGGTCTTGAATCCCGGATCTGATCAGCCTCTGAGTGAGGGCGCGACCTTAAGCGTAACGGCACCTGAGCCCAGAATGATTGACCGTGGGAACAGGGTGGTGGGACCATGAGCGTGTTCATCGCTTTCAACAAGGCCGCAACATGCCACGCAGCGTTCTTGGGATCCAAGCTGGCTGCTTGGCGCAACCACATTTGGGCGCTGCGAACGGGTGTTCTGGTGATGATGTTCGCGGCATTCCCCGCTTCGGCGCAAACGGGATTGGTGCCCGGAGTGCCCAACCCTCACGCTCGCCCGCTGAATGTGCCGTCGCATCGTGCCGTGAACACTCCCGACGAAAAGTCGGGGCCGTTGGGCGCGTGCGTCGGCCTCGATGTGGTTTGGGTGACCGGAGAGTCCGGAGACTTCGGCTATTCCGTCACCATCCAGGCATCCGTGATCGATCTGGATGGCGACGGCGTCATCCGTGCCGACGCTGGGTTCTACGCTCTCTACGACGGGCCGAACGAGGTTATGGACCTAACGGTTTCGTTTTACCAGAGCGGCGTCCTGCTGGAGACCTATGCGAACGTCACTTCCGGCAGCGTGAACTACCCGTTCCTGTATCTGGAGTGGGCCATCGGATCGCTCGGGCTGAAGGCGTTCGACTTGGGCGAGGATCCCGGCATCTACTGCTTCGGCGGCCCCGGGATCACCGGTGCGCCGGGGCTGTACTTCAGTGACTCAACGAACGCGCGCGGAGGTGAACTCGGGGCATTCGGTTCTGACTCTTGCGTGATCGCCGACACTCAACTCGCGTATACGGGTTCCGCGTTCTCCACCATTTTCGTTGGCTTGGACGTCAACGGGTCGCATGCCTTCCTTGCGAGAGATTTGGTACTTGAGGTGTACGACGTCAGTGATCTTGAGAGTCCCAGCTTGGTGGGTACGTCAGATCCGGCGCCGGGCGGAATCAGTTTTAGAGGGCGCGTTGTGGCAGGGAGTGCTGTCGCGGTTGTCGCGCTCCAGGCCGGCTTGAACTTCTACGACATCCGTGATCCGACAGATCCAGTTCGGTTCGGATTCAGTCCGATCGACGGATTTCACCTTGAACGCGAGGGTGACACAGTCTTTGCACTGGGGGTAAGCGGGGGCCTGGCCGCGTATGACGCCGGTGTCATAACAACCAGCTTGTTGAGTTACAATCCCAGCGTGATCAACCCGCGGGACATGGTCGTGGATGGGGGGATCTGCTATGTCGCTGTAGGCGGCCTGACTCCGGCGGTGCAATTCGTCGATGTCAGTGATCCGATGGATATGAACATAATCGGCCAGATCAGTGATGCAGAACAACCTCAGGTCGTAGGATCGGCGAACGGCTTGCTCTGCTACTGGGCGCTTTCGGCCGACACGCTCAACGTGATCGACGTTCGAGATCCCGCAAACCCCGTTCGGGTTGGGGCACTCTCAATCGCGCCCGCGACATTCACCGGCGACATCGCGATGCGCGGGAGCTACGCCTATGTGGGCGTGGGTGAGGAGATTTTGCAGATCGACCTGAGCGATCCTTCGAACCCGGCCGTCTCCAGGCAGTACGCTGGAACAAGTCGGCGCCACAAGGTCGACAACGGCGTGCTCCACTCGCTCGGTTCAGAGTGGCGGGCGTATGAGCTCGCGTCTCAGCTTGGTTCTGAAAGTGTGCCGGGCGAAGCGGCGTCCGTGTCGTTGGATGACGAGCATGACGTCGCGTACGTCGCGAACGGTTCGGCTGGGCTGAGCGTGCTTGATGTGCGATCGCCTGGAAATCCGTGGCGTCAAGGATCTACCTCCGCGTTTGAAGCGATTGATGTCGTGCACAAGGATCGCTTCGCTTTTGTCGCGGGAGGATCGGGCGGCTTGCGGGTTGTTGATGCAAGCGATCCAGATTCACCGATTCTGGCGACGACGATGCCCTTCACGGATGCTGTCGGTCGGCTTGAAATCGAGGGTGACATTGTGCTCGCAGCCGCGGGCAGCGCGGGGCTCCGTCTCGTGGATGTCGGTGTGCCATCGGCGCCGGTTGAGCGCGGCGTGCTGGACGTGTTTGATGCCCGCGGAGTTGCCGTTCAGGACGGACTCGCATGCGTGGTGGGCGATGACGCGGGGGGCACGCTCTGGGTTGTGGATGTGTCCGATGCCGACGCCCCGGTCGTGCTCGCGAGCATGCCGACGGCCTTCGTGCCCAAGGATGTCGCGCTGCTCGATGAATTTGCGTGTGTTGTCGGATCGGGTGGGCTGGAGGTCGTGGACATCTCATCGCCGGCTTCACCGATCCCGCTGGGCAGGGCGACGCTGCCGGAGGGTCAGAATCGTGTTTCAATTGCGTATGGGCTTGCGATCGCGACATCTTCTTCGGTCGGCGTGACGGTATTGGATGTCGCCACGGACCCGTGTGTCCCTGTGAGCTTGGGGTCGTGGCAGAGTTCCGGAAATGCCGGCGGTGCCGCCGTTCAGGGCGGAGTTGGTCTTGTTGCAGCAGGCTCGGGCGGCGCCGAGATCCTGGATCTCTCACGCTGCTTTGAGCGGGGCGCGGACACCGACGCGAACGGAACGCCTGACTACCGCGAGCTCGTTCAGAACCGAACACAGGGGACTGGGTTCGGCACATTGCAAGCGGCACTCAACGGTGCTGCCGATGGGGATTTGATCGAGATTGCGTCGGGTGTCCTGGAGGAAGACGGCGTGGTCTTCCCGGTGGGCATCGATGTACTCGTGCGCGGCGCTAGTGCTCGCAGGACGATCATCGACGGGGGTGGGGGCTCGGACCAGAGCCCGATACTCAGCTTCGAATCAACGTTCCAGACTCCGGCGACAGTCATTTCGGACCTCACGCTCCGGAACGGGGTGAATACCTTCGTTACCGGAGGCGGCGCGGTGCGCTCTTCGGGTTCCGCACCGCGGTTCGAGCGTGTTCGCTTTATCGACAATCGCGGGCCTGACAGCCTCAACGGCGCCGCTCATATCGTGGCGGCAAACTCCAGCTCACTCGAGTTCGAGCACTGCGAGTTCAGGGGTGGCTATGACGCCTACGACGCGATCGGCGCATCGAGTGGGTCACTCATCATGGTTGGGTGTCTGGTCGCGGAGAACGCGACTGCCGAGGCGGTTGTGCACAGTGGAACAGGCACGATCGAGATGACAAACTGCACAGTTCTCGGAGATGACACTTCACTGGGAGTCGCGCTGGCATCCTTCACCGGTGAACTCAATGTTCGGAACTCGATCGTGCTCGGTACCACGCCGTCGTTCGGATCGGGCAGCATTGTGTTGGCCCATTGCCTGACTCCAGGGGCCGTAGGCAGCGGCAACATCGATGGTGTCCCCAGCTTCGTGAACCGAGCAGCCGGCGATCACCGCTTGGCATCGGGCTCACTCGGTATTGATGCCGGGAGCAACCCTCTGGCCTCACCCAACGTCTCGGCGACCGACCTGGGCGACGATCCCAGATTCACCGATGACCCCGGCACGCCCGACACTGGCGTTGGTCCGGCGCCGGTCATCGACATGGGGGCGTACGAGTTCCAGCCGCCTGTTGTGCCGAGGTGTCCCGCCGACTTGACAGGCGTGGCGGATGCGCCCGACGGGGTTCTGAATCTGGACGACGTAAGCGCTTTTGTCGAAGCGTTTCTCGACGGGGAGCGGGCTGCGGATCTCAATCACGACGGACAGATCAACCTTGATGACTTAGGCTTGTTTGTTGACTGGTTTTTGGCCGGATGCCCGTAGTATCAGGGAGAGGACCCAGCCGTTTCGCTCCACCGTGCGACCTTCAACTCGAGCTCGGGGGACGGAGCCGATTCGTTCCATCGCTTGTAAAGTTTGGTCAGCTGCGTTGCGGCCGTGGTCCAGTACCGCGATTCGGTTCCGAATGTCTCTCGCCGGAGGCGTTCATTCTCGAGTGCGAGCGATTCCGCTCTGCTGAACTGGCTCAGTTCGATGAGCGCGTGCACGAGCTTGCTGAGCGATGAAAGCGCTGGGCTTGAATCGGGGCCGAACACGCTGCGCCGACCATCGAGCGCGGCTTCAAACAATGGGACAGCTTCCTCCTGCCGCTCCTGCGAGATGCGGAGAAGCCCGAGGTTGTGGTGTGCATCAAGCGTGAGCGGGTGATCCGCGCCGAGCTCGGTCGAAGTGATCGAGAGTGCTTCGCTCCAGTATTGGTCTGCACGCTCGTAGGCGCCGGTGCGCCAGGTCAGCCCGCCGAGGTTCGCGAGGCAGGCGACCGTCTCGCTGTGGGCGGAGCCGGAGTTTTGCCTGGCGCCATCGAGTGCCCTGAGAAACATCGACTCGGCGTCGTCGAACTGCTCGAGTTCGAAGTAGAGGAATGCCAAGTTGTTGAGCACGAGAAGCGTGAGCGCATGATCATGGCCCAGCAGCCGTGTTCGTTTCTCCAGCACGAGCTTGTAGAGCTGCTCGGCCTCGTCGAGCTTGCCCTGTGAGTGCAGGAGCGACGCAAGATTGTTCTGGGTCGAGAGCGTGCCTTCGTCGTCGGGGCCGAATGAATCCTCGCAGTGCTCGATGACGGATCGGTAGATTGGCTCGGCTTCGTCAAGCCGCCCAAGCGAGCTGAGCACGAGCGCGTGGCTGTTCATCGCGTTGAGTGTCTCGCGATTCGCCGGGCCGACGGTTTCGAGCAAACCATCCGCCGCGCGGCGCAGCTGCTCCTCGGCTCTCGTGAGTTCGCCCATGGCGCGGAACAGCTGACCCTGCTGCATCACCGATTCGAGTGTGAGCGGGTGACCTGGCCCGAACTCGGCGCGGCGCAGGGTCAGGGCACGTTCCTGCGGTTCGATGGCAGACTCGTACAGCCCGAGCTCGCGTCGCGTCTGAGCGAGCGACTGCAGGAGGCGTGCCTGCACGCGCGGACGATCCTCGAATTCCTCCATGATCGCGCGCTGCGAGGGTTCGAGCACGTCCGACTCGAGTGATCGGAGCGCGATATCCGTGAAGTTGATCGTGGCGAGTGTCTGCAGGAACAGATCCGGGTCGCGGTCGTCGGCGGCGCGTGCGGCTTCTTCCAGTGACGCTCGCAACCGGTCGCCCATGCCCGGGACCTCGATCGCTCGGATCTGCGAAGCCTGAAACTCGGCGACGAGCTCGAGTTCCTCGCGGGCTTCGGAGGCCTCGGTCGCCCGCCGATCCGCGGCGATCAGGCCGTAGCTCGTGCCTGCGAGCCCGACGATCAGCGTCGCCAGGACGACCGTTCCGGCGGTGAACATGGCGCGATTCCGGCGCATGAGCTTTCCGAGCCGATAGGTGGTGCTTGGTGGGCCCGCGAGCACGGGCTCGTTGTTCAGGTGCCGGCGGATGTCGTCGGCCAACGCGGCCGCGGTCTGGTACCGTCGCTCACGCGACTTGGCGAGGCACTTGATCGTGATCCAGTCGAGGTCCTGCTTCAGTTGTCGCGGCGCGAATGGGCAGAAATTGTTGCTCTGGCTCTCTGAGCTTGTTTCCCCGAGCCGGCGTTCGAGTCGTGTGCTCGGTTTCGGCGGATCGACCTCGCGGATCACACGCTGAATCTCTACGAACGAACCGGATCGAAACGTTTCCGTGTCGAAGGGACGTTGCCCGGTGAGTATTTCGTAGAGCACCACGCCCAAGGCGTAGATGTCCGTGCGCGTGTCAATGTCCTGCGCTGTCGGGTCGGCCTGCTCGGGCGACATGTACTCGGGCGTCCCGATGAACTGCCCGATCGCGGTCACCAGCGTGTTCTCTGTCAGCCGCTGGTGCAGCGCCTTGGCGATCCCGAAGTCGATCACCTTCGGAGCCGCCTTCCCGTCCGTGTACGACACGAGGATGTTGCTCGGTTTCAGATCGCGGTGGATGACACCCTTCGCGTGCGCGTGCTGCACGGCGTCGCACACGGCGAGGAAGAGCCCGAGCGTTTCTTCGGGCGAGGGGGCGTTCTTCGCGCAGTGATCGGTGATCGGGTCGCCGCGCACCAGCTCCATGGCGAAGTACGGGCGGCCGTCATCGGTGGTCCCGCCGTCGAAGACCTTGGCGACACCCGGGTGGTCCATCATCGCGAGGGCCTGGCGCTCGGCCTCGAAGCGAGCGATGATCGCGCGGCTGTCCATCCCGGGCTTGATGATCTTGAGCGCGACCGATCGTCGCACCGGCACGGACTGCTCGGCCTCGTAGACGATGCCCATGCCGCCCTCGCCCAGCACACGAACGACGCGATATGGCCCGATCGCGCGTCGGGACGCCGCAGGGTCGTCGTTCAGGTCGGCGGTTGCCATCTGAGAAACGGGGACTCCGGGCGAGGGAAGGCGCGTCTCAGCGAGAACGAATTCCGGGTCGTCGGCCTTCGAACGGTACGAGATCAGGTCGGCGACTTCCGCGGCCAGCTGCTCGTCGCCGTCGCACGCAGACGCGATGTACGACGCGCGTTCGCCTTCGGGGACGGCCAGCGCCTCGTCCACGATCGTCGCGATGCGTTTGGCGCGGTCCGAGCTCATGCGTCGCCCCGTTCGAACTCGCGGGCGAGCCAGAGCTTGGCGAGCTGCCAATCGCGTTTGACCGTGGGCACGGAGATGTCCATGAGCTGGGCGACGGACTCGACGGACAACCCGCCGAACGCGCGGAGCTCGACGATCCGGGCGGCACGCTCGTGCTCGGCCTCGAGCCGTTCGAGGCAGGCATCGAGATCGCCGAGGTCCATGACGCCGGGCGGTGACTCGAACATCTCTTCGGAGAACGTGATGCGTGCCCCGCCGCCGCCACGCTTGAGCCGGCGAACAGACCGTGCGTGGTCGGCAACGATCTGTCGCATGGCGCGGGCCGCGAGGGCGAAGAAGTGCGCGGGGTCCTCGAGGTGGTCCACGCGGCCCGTCAGTTTGAGCCAGACCTCGTGGACGAGGGCGGTCGGTTGGAGGACTCGGCCTGCGCCCGCGTGGCCCGCTGCGGCACCCGCGAGGCGTCGAAGCTCGCCATAGATCAGGTCGAACGTCGGGACGACGGAATCCGGGCCCGAGTCAGGGCGACCGCCAAGGAACCGCCGGAGCTCATCGAGTTCGATCGGGCCTTGGGTCACGAGCGGGCGAGTCTACCCCGAAAATGGGCCGTCTCGCATCCCGAATGTGGGGGGCGGGACTTTGTGTGTGGTTTCCGTTTGGTGCTGTACAATGCGGTCCATGCTGACGGAACGCAGGAACGAACAAGGATCGTTTGACCTCAAACAGCCCGGGCGGACGCCCGAGGAGGAGCTCTGGAAGGCGCTGGAGTGGATGCGTCGGTCTGGGTTCGGGTCGCTCATCCACGCCTATCGAGAGGCGGGGTACGTCTACGGGGCGCTCGGACGCCCGCCCATCCCGATCGAATACCCTGAGCGACGGGACGAACTCCGACTCCAGCACGAGGCGTTCGAGCGCGGCGAGCCGATCCGCGGCAAGCTCGGCGACCCGGCGTGGACTGGCGCGATCGAGCTCTTCCGCGGGGCGTATGCGCTCTACCGCCCGCTCGTTGAGCGAGCCCGCGCGGCGCTCCCGGCGGTTTCCCGTTCGATGGACGACCCCGCGCTCCCCAGGTCGCACTGGTTCACATCGCGCGTGTCTCGCCTGATCGATCGGCTGGACGATGCGCTCCCCGGGTGGTACCGGCACCCCTCCCAGCACCCAGGCGACGAGTACGTTCAGCGGTTCGCCGGCTTCCCAGACCCGACCGGGCTCATCGATCTGTTGCCGGAGCTGGATGACGTGCTGGATCTCCTCCGAGGAGTCTGGCGTGTGGACCGTGACCCGGTCGTGATCGACCGTCCGCCGGCGATCAAGCGGGTCTTCGAGCTCGTCCGTTCGAACCCTGAGGCGTTTGAGGAGGTGATTCAGTCGTTGGAGTCGGCGTACTCGGCGGCGTTCATCGAGGAAGCCCGCCTCGAAACACTCGCCCATGAGCGGGACCTGGGGTTGCTCAAGAGATTCAACGATCGTGACGTTGATCTGAAGCAGCTCGAACGCTGGAAGCCGAGCGAGGCGAGGCCCGTGCTCCCATCGCATCTGCTGAACTCCATGGATCACGAAGACATGGCGCCGCTGGTCCCACTTCGCCTGGCGCTCTACCACGCGAAGACAGAGAAGTGGCGCGCCGGGTCGCAGATTCGCAAGTCTCGAGTCCGAACGGCGCGAAGGTACGCGGTGCTCACCTGCCTCGCGCTTGACCCGGACGTTGCGGAGTACCTCGGTTCGATCTCGACCTGGGCGTGCCTCGCCTGGCCCGACGACGAGTTTGATGTTGACCCTCTGACCTGGGGTCGCAGCATCATGGAGATCGGTGATCTCGCCGCGATGGACGAATGGGCGGAGCGGTGCGCGCGGGTTCTGGAAGAGTTGATGCCTTCCCACGAGGCCGCCACGAGTCAAGTAGTTGTTGCGGATGTGAGCGCCGCGCCCGTCAAGACAGCTGATGGAACGGAGTGGACGCAGGAGAAGGTCGATGATCTGGTCCGGCAGCACATCCAGCGATCCAGACAAGGCGGGCAATACAACAAGTGGAAGCGGATGGTGGAGCAGGGAGATCGGGAGGGGTCGAGGCTTGCCCAACAGAAGATCGGACAGAACGTGCTCCAACGCACGATCGGATGCTCGCTCTACCGGATTCGGAAGTCGCTTCCGTTCGTGGCCGCGCAAAAGGAGCTGCGGATGGGGAAGGAGGACTGGGAAGGGGTGCTCTCCCGCGACGAGCAAATCGCAAGGCTAGAAGCAGAGCAACAGACGGACGAGAGGTTGGACCGCGTCTACGGCGATATCCCACTAGACGAGCGGGAGGGTGAATCGCCCTTCGACCCCATGAACCCGAACCCCGACTGATTCCGGTCGTGCGCGGTCGACCTGTCTCCTGACCCCGTGACCCCCGATTTTGGCGCGATCGCGCGATCGCACGCTCCCTCTGGCGGGGTGCTCATCGGATGTGTGATATCCGATGGCACCGCCGCGGGACGGAGCCCGTCATGGCACCGGAAGCAGAGGGGTCGATCAACCGCATCGACCATTGGACCGTCGCCCGCATCGCCCAGCACCTCGGGGTGCCCCGGCACCGGGTCGAGTACGTCATCGAGACCCGCGGCATCAACCCCGCCGCGTGGGTCGGGCACGCCCGGGTGTTCGATCCGGCGGACGTGGCCCGCGTCCGGGTCGAACTCGACCGGATCGAGGCGGAGCGGGACGGGGGTGTCTCTTGACGCCTCCAACCAAGACCACGCCGTTCGACGACCCCGCGGTCGTCATGCACCCGTTGCTCCTCAACACGCGGCAGGTCGCGGAGATGTGCGGCGTCTGCGAACGCACGATCAACAACTGGGTCCGCCTGCGCGGGTTCCCGGTCATCCGCATCGGCAGCGCCGTCCGGTTCGATCCGGTGAGCGTGCGCGGGTGGATCCGCCGGCACGAGAGCGGGGAGGTGTCGCCGTGATCGCGCCCAACCCGTCGCTCGATGCGGCCCTCGAACTGCTCGACCGCGGACTCGCGGTGATCCCCGTGCCGCACCGCGAGAAGGCGCCGCGGATCAAGGAATGGCCCGATCTGCGGCTGGACCGAGAGGCGTGTTTCGCGCGTTTCGCGAACGATCCGCAGAACGTCGGCGTGCTGATGGGCGAGCCCAGCGGGTGGGTCGTCGATGTCGATCTGGATGACGAACTCGCGCTCGAGCTGGCGGATGAGCACCTGCCAGAGACCGCCGCCGTGTTCGGCCGGGATTCCCGCCCGCGGTCGCACCGGCTGTACCGGGTGACGGCGCCGGTCGAGACCCGCAAGTGGAAGTCGTCAGCCGGCATGATCGTGGAGCTCCGCAGCACCGGGACGCAGACCATCGCGCCCGGGTCGGTGCACCCCTCGGGGGAGTTCGTGTCGTGGGACACGGACGGCCCACCCATTGAGATCGATCCCTGTCAACTGGTGGAAGCCCTGGAGTCGCTCGCGCGGGCGGTCCGCGCCCGCAAGGGCGGGCCCGAGCGTTCTGCGGATCGTTCGCGAAACGCGCGAAACCCCGTCGCCGATGACGACCGCGAGGCGCGGTGCCGCGCGTTCATCGCGGAGCGCTGCCGCGACTCGATCGAGGGGCAGCGCGGCGACGACGCGCTGTTCCGCGTCGCGTGCGAGACGGTCCGGTTCGGTCTCGACCGGGCGTCCGCCGAGCGGGTGATGGGGGACTTCAACCGGGAGCGGTGCTCGCCCCCGTGGCCTGAGGAGCGGCTGCGGTACAAGCTCGACGAGGCGGAGAAAGCCGCCACGCGCGGCGAGGCGTTCCGACCAGCCCCGACGGCGGACCCAAGCGACGACGACCCGTGGCCCGAGCCGATGCCGCTGCCCGACGGTGCCGACCCGCCGGTGTTCCCGCTGGAGCGGGTCTTCCCCGAGGCGTCGGCGAAGGCCGGGGTGTTTGTCGGGGCGCTCGCCGAGGCGTTGCAGGTGCCACCCGAGTTGCCGGGATTGCTCGTGCTGCCGGTCACATCGCTCGCGATCAGCGGGCGGGCGGTGATCGAGGTCGCACCCGGATGGATCGAGCCCGCACCGATCTGGACGCTGACGATGCTCGGCTCGGGCGAGCGCAAGAGCGCCGCGTTCCAGTCGGTGCTCGGGGCGGTGCTCGAGTGGGAGCGCGCCGAGGCCGAGCGGATGCGCCCCACGATCGCGCGGGCCGAGGAGCTCAAGCGGATCAGCGAGCAACGCCTGAAGACGGCCCGCCGCGACGCCGCGCAGGCCGACGACGACGCCCGCGAGGCGCTGTCCAAGGCTGCTCAGACGCTCGCCGAGGAGGTCGGTGCGATGACCGTCCCCCGCCCACCGCAGCTGCGTACGGGCGAGCCCACGCCCGAGGCCGTGGCGGATCTCATGCAACGCAACGGCGAGCGCCTGCTGCTCGCCGCGCCCGAAGCCGGCGCGTTCGACACGATGATGGGGCGCTACCAACGCGGCGTCCCGAACTTCGACGTGTACCTGTGCGGGCACGCGGGCGACGCGCTCTCGATGGACCGCAAGCACGGCGGGTCCATCCACCTCGCCCGCCCCGAGCTCTCGGTCGCCATGACGGTGCAGCCCGTCGCGGTCCGCGATCTGCTCTCGAATCCGCATGCGAAGGGGCGCGGGCTCATCGGGCGGTTCATGCTGTCGTGCCCCGCGGGGCGGGTCGGGGCTCGCGCGATCCACCCCGATCCCTTGCCAGAGCACCTCGCCGACGCCTGGGCTCGGTGGATCACGCACCTGCTCGAACTCCACAAGCCCGAGCGCCCGACGACCGTGCGGCTGTCGGCTGAGGCGCACCGTGCGATGTCGGGCTTTCGGCAGGAGCTGGAACCCCGGCTCGGGCCCGCCGGCGATCTCAACGAGCATTCAGAGTTCGGCAGCAAGCTCCCCGGGCTCGTCGCACGGATCGCGTTGACGCTCTTTGCGCTCGGGCACTGGGCGCGCCCCGCGCTCTCGCCCGCTGGCAGCGACGAGATCGGGATCGACGAGATGAACGCCGCGATCGCGTGGGGGCGGTGGGCGATCGACGCGCACACGCACGCGCTCAGCGCCGTCGGCGCCGACGCGGACCTCGAGCTTGCCCGCAAGTGTGCCCGGTGGATCGCGAGGCATGACAGGCCAGACTTCACCCGCCGCGACCTGTTCACGGCGCGCCGCACGAACGCCGTCCGTCACCCGGAAGACCTCAACGGAGCGATCGACATCCTGATCGAGCACGGATGGATCAGGCCCTCGGCACGGCGTGCCAGGACGGGGCGCCCGGCGGAGCGGTGCGAGATCAACCCGGGCGTGCGAGAGGCCAGTGCTTGCACAAATGGAGGTGTTGAGGTATGATCGGCTGTGGAGTTCACCGACAAGATCCGGCTCGCGGTCGAGCAGAGCGGCGAGACTCGCTACGCGATCAGCAAGGCGACCGGGATCGCCGAGAGCGTGCTCTCGCGGTTCATGTCGGGCCGGTCGATCTCGGGCCCGAACCTCGACGTGCTCGCGCGGCACCTCGGGCTGGATGTGACGGCGAACGGACACGAGGTGCGACCGCAGCGCAAGCGGCGCTCCCGATAGCCACTGCGAGTGTGGAACTCTGGAGGGCCACAAGATGGCAAGCCTGATCGACGACAAGGAGAAGGGGCGCCGTGTCCAGTTCGTGGACGGCTCGGGCCGTCGGCGCACGATTCGCTTGGGGCAAGATCCCGAAGAAGGCCGCCGAGGCCTTTCGGCTCCGCATCGAGTCGCTCGTGAGCAGCCAACGAGCGGGAGTCTCGCCGGACGGGCAAACCGCCGACTGGGTTCGATCGCTGCCCGATGTCATGCACGAGCGACTGGCCCGAACCGGCACCGACCCGAAGCGGTCGCCGCAAAACGAACGCGAGCGAGGACTTGTGCGCCCTCGCTCTGCTCGGTGCGGTTCGGTGCAAGCCGCCGGAATGACCCCAGCGGGATTCGAACCCGCTGGTGACGGTTGACGCGATTCTGGGCCGTGGCTTGGGTGGCCTCGTCGCCGGGGCGAACCCGGCCGGCGGCAGGCGCAACGGAGGAATGTTGTGACGCATCCGGGTCCGCAACGCCCACCGCCGGGCGGGCCGCTCTGTCGAGTTTGATCGGGGTCAGATGCGTCACGCCATCAGTATCGTCCAAACCCGACGGGGTTGTCAAGCGGGAATCAACAAATTGGACAAAAGGGCGAAGCCGGGGGAGGACCTCCAGCCTCCCAAGTGATTGTGCCGCATCGACATAAACCCGCATGGCGAGCCCGCCAGAAGAATGCCGCGCCCGCGCTTTCAGTTGGGCCTCGCCGTCGCCAAGCCGGGCGCGGAGGGTGAGGTACCCCTTGCGGAACGAGTGCCACGCTGCGGGGCGTCCCTGCTCGTCCACCCGCGGCACGCCCGCGTGTGCCATGTCGTCGAAGAGCGTGCGGTTGTCCACGGGCCCCAGCCCGAACACGCTGGCGGACGGGGCGACGTCGGCAGCCTTCGAACGCATGTGCGAGAGCGTTTCGAACGCCTCGTCCTCGAGCGGCAGCCGTTCGGTCCGCTTGGCCTTGGTCAGCCAGCCGGGCAGTTCGAGGCTCCGCGTCGCCGGCAGGAACATCCCCCATCGCAGGCCGAAGAGCTCGGACTTGCGAAGCCCGGTGGTGCCGGCGAGGACGTAGGCGTGGGCCCGCCCGCAGGTGTACCGCCGGTCGCCCGTCCGCTTGCGGTCATAGACCGCCTGGATGATCCGCTGCATCTCGTGCTCGGTGAAGGATCGGACGCCGGACACGGGGAAGTGCCGCGCGGCGGGGATGCTCGCGGCCGGGTTCTGGGGCAGGCGGTTGGTGTCCACGAGCCACTGGCAGAACTTCCGTACCCGCGAGAGGAGGTTGTTGCACCGCTTGCCCGTCTTGCCGGCGTCGAGCATTTCGGCGATCCACGTCACGATCGAGTCGCGGGTGATGTCGCCGGCGGACTCCCACCCGCACGCCTCGGCGGCGACAAGGACCGTCGTGCGGCTCTCGCGTGCTTCTCGCTCGGTGATTCGTTGCGCGGCTTCGCGGATCCAGAGGTGGACCGCATGCTCAAGGGTCTCTGGCGTCACGGCAGAGCTCCCGGTGGTGAGGGCGTCACCGCGAGCGTAACCCTTTGTCGTGCCGGACTCAACGACAATCTGGCGATGCGGGTCGTGCGCCGAGACCGAGATCACGATGCGGGATTGATCGTCCGGCTGAATCTCCAGCCTCACCACGACTGGCGCACCAATCCCCTGTCCCGTCTCCGCCGACATGCGTTGCGTGGCTCCCCCCACTTCAGGCTACCGAAAGCCGTGTGAGAAACCAAACAGAATGTCGAAACGGCGATTCCGGCTCGTCACGGCGTCAACCGCGGTTGACGTTTCGATCAAACCCCAAGCGGAACCCTGCCGGAAGCGAAGCGGCAATCGTCGGCCATGGTCGGCCATGGTCGGCGGGTGGCGGTGGTGGCATGGGCGGGTCGTGGTCGATGCGGGGGGCATGAGTGAAACACCCGTCACCAAGTCGGTCGTCAAATCCAAGACCATGTGGGGCATCGGGGCCGCGATGATTGCGGCGATCGTCAACGAGCAGCCTGGCATCTTCCAGTGGGTCAGCGAGCACGTCTCCGACCCCACGGCCGCGACCTACGTCGCCTTCGGGTTCGGCGTGGTGCTCGCCGTCATCGGGCGGCTTGACGCCAAGTCCAAGGTCACGATCACGGGGAAGGGTTGAGCATGAAACGGGCCCTCGCGTCCATCGTCCTCGGGTGCGCCGTCGCCGCCGGCGGCTGCACGGGATCGGCCGACGAACGGCTCGCCGCCGCCGTTGCCGCCTACGAGACCGCCGAGACCGCCCTCGACATCGCCATTCAGGCGTCTGAGGACCTCGGGGCGAAGATCGACGCGACAGTCGCGGATCTCGCGGCGGCCCGAGGAGCCGACGATCTGGGGCGTGCAAACGACCTCGAGTTCAAGCTCTTGTATCTCCAGGACGAACGCACGAAGCTCACGGACCGAGTGGTCGAGCTCGAGCAACGGGTCGCCGAGGGCAAGGCGCGGGTCGCCGCGATCCCCGCCGATGACGCCCATGCCGCCACGTTCGACATCATCGCCGAGAGTGCTGAGACGGGGGGGCAGATAGGCACCTCGATGGGGTTCCTGCCCGCCTCGCTCATCGGGGGCGGGATCGCCGCCCTGTTCCGCGGGCTCGCGTCCGCCCGCCGTCGCCAGATCGCATCACGGGGAGAGGCGTAATGCCGCACATCGGGATCTCAAACTCGGGCCTCAAGCGCCTCTACGGTGCCGGCCTCACCGCCACGGTCAGCGGCACCGCCGCCCAGGCCACCGCGATCAGCGCCGCCAAGCTCGAAACCAAGGACGGGTGGGTCTCGCTCGCCAACGAGAAGTCCGCCATCTTCGCGCCGTTCGGGACCGACGCCGAGAACGAGATCGGCAACTTCCAGCTCCAGATCGCCATCCCGTGGGGTGGCAAGGGCTCGTACACCTCTGCCGATGACGACGGATCGAGCGTTCAGAAGATCATCCTCTCGGTCGCCTACGGCACCTTCACGCTGGGCACGCGCGTTGGGGCCGGCGTCGATCCGCAGCTCACCAGCAGCGAGTACCTCGCCGACACCATCGCCACCACGAAGACCGTCGCGGGGACGTGGATCGAGAACATGATGGGGGCGACGATCGAGACGTACACGCCCGCCGACAACGGCATCGCCATGATCGGGGCGCGTGACTGGGGCCCCGCCCGGTGGGTGCGGCTGCTTCCGGGTCTGGGTGGTTCGGCAACGGCGGCGAGCGTGAACGCGGCCGCGTTGCTGATGACGTGAGGCGGAACGCATGGGTGGCAAGTCCCCCTCATCAAAGGGCGGCTCCAGAAACAACAAGGGGCAGTTCGTCAAGGGGCACAACAGCCCCGGGCCGGGCAACCCGTTCGCGGGCAAGGTGCAGCAACTCCGCAAGGCGATCTTCGATCAGGAGACGCCCGAGGACGCCCTCGCCATCTGGGCCAAGCTCAAGGAGTTGGCGAAGGAAGGCGACATCGCCGCGATCAAGGAGTACCTGGATCGGACGGTGGGCAAGGCCGTGGCGTACGACCCGGACGGCGAGCAGTCGGCCGAGGGTGGTGTGGTGATCGAAGTCAACGTGAGCGGGGACCGGCCGGTCGCGCCGGACCCGGATGCTGAAAGGGTGGTGACTGATGGCAGATCGCACGTGGGAAATCACGGATGGCCCCGAGAAGTCGGCGAGGGTGACGCTTCCCGAGGGTCTTGATCACGCGCTGCTCATGGCTTTTCGTCCCGGCGAAAGCGTTCAGGGTCGCGAGCTGGTGATGTTGCTGACGAAGCGGGATGAGGGCGGCGAGGTGACCGGGCTGATTCAGAAACGTCGCCCGCTCGTGATGACGCCGAACGATCCCGGAAAGCTCGGGTGTGTCCTGGCCGACGCGGTTTGCGTTGAAGCCGGGCTGCTCGGAAAAACCAATCTGGCCAACAACATGCTGGACGCCTTCGAGGACGAGTTGGCGGCCAAAACGTGGCTTCGTGGCGAGTGCCTGCGGCTCATCGACGAGATGGATCGTCGCATGAGCGAGGTTACGGCCTCCGGCAAGACGTGGTCGGAGGCATTTGGTGACAGCGAGAAGGGTGGTGACTGATGGCAGAGGTGGTTGATCGGGCGCAGGGTGGGCAGGCGACGGAGGCCCCGAAGCCCAAGAGCAAGGCCCCCAAGAACAAGGGGGAGGCGTCAACCGCGGTTGACGCTCCGAATGAGTCAGGGCAAGGACTTACGTCAGCGGGCCTGCTGTTCGAGGACCGGGAGAACGCCCGGATGCGGGTGGAGGTGCTCGCGGCGATCCTCAAGCCCGAGAAGCGGGTGACGAAGAGCCAGGTCGAGGGGATCAAGGAGGTCCACGCCGAGCTGTGCAAGGCGTGCGGGATCCCGGAGGTGGGGGCATGAAGAACGTCAAGCCGCTCGGGCTGAACGTGCTGGTGCGTCCGCGGAAGGTGGAGAGCAAGGTCGCCCTGCCGGAAGCGTCGTCGTCGTCGATGGTGGAGCTGTTCGAGGTGCTGGCGGTGGGGCCTGGGACCAAGGACCGGGAGATGGACGTGAAGGTGGGCGATCACGTCGTGCTGTCCAAGCGGCTGGCGTCGCACCCGGACGCGCTGACGGGGTGCAAGGTGCAGGGTGACGCCCAGGCGTTGATCCCGCTCGACGCGATCCTGGCGGTGGCGGAGCCGGACGGGCCGGAGGACGTGGCGAAGCTGCGGATTGCGAGCGCGGAGGTGGTGGGGTGAGCGGGACCGAAACCGATGTGTGGCGCAAGGGGTACGTCGAGGGGATCAAGGCGGGCAGAGATGAGTTCGAGGACAACGCCCGCCTCTCCGTCGCCCTCGCCATCATCAACGCCGACCCCAGCGCCGCGACGAACACGCGGGATTTGGTGCAGGCGGTGGACGACATCGCCCGGTCGTGCGGTCTGTCGAAGCTCAGCGGGATCGAGGGGCTGGTGAAGGAGATTAAGGATCGGGGAGGGCAGGGGTGAATCCCAACTGAATCCCAACTGAATCCCAGCTTGACCCCCTGACCGCACGGCCCCGCCCCCGCCGATGAGCGGGGTGCATGGCCCTTGACACCACCGCCGACAACCTGATGCGCGAGGTCGAGGCCGCCGAAGGGGCGGTCGAGACGTACCTGCGAGACCTGCCCGACCGCGTGCAGCGGTACCTCGGCCCGTCCGTGGACATCCCCGGCCTCGACGGCATCGCCAACCACTCCGACGACCTGACGAGCGGGCACACCCGGCAGGCGATCACGCTGATGATGCCCCAGTCGGTGCAGCGCGCCCCGGTGGTGCGTGGGACATCGCGGCGCGGGCCCGAGTTCGACATCATCGCCCAGGCGGTCGCGGCGGCGCTCACGTCGCTGGGCCGGCAGGAGCAGGACGAGATCGGCCTGCGGCACCTGTGGCTGGACTACTACTTCTCGTTCGGCGTCGCCCGCGTCTACATGGACGAGCGGGAGGACGGACACCTCGTCCCGGCGTACGAGCAGTTGCCCGTCGAGACGGTGTTCTGGGATCAGCGGGCCCGCTCGCCCCGCATCGGCTCGCGCGAGGGGCCGCGGTTCGCGGGCCACAGGGCGACTATCGACCACGAGGACCTGATCGAGATCGCCCAGGCGGACAACGAGGACCCGGACGACGAGGGATTCGGCGAGTGGGACATGGACGCGGTGCGTTCGATGGAGCCGCTCAACGACCCGGGCGCGAAGCGGAACCGGAACCACCCCGAGCGGAACGAGGTCGAGGTCTACGAGGTGTGGATCCCCGAGATCCGGCTCGACAATGCGCCGGGCCCGGACGAGGGGTACAACGGCACGCTCTACACGCTGGCGAAGGGGTCGGGCAAGGAGGGGACGAAGGGGGCCGCGGGCATCGAGCTCCGCGCGCCGCGTCCGTTCCGGGGTCCGAAGGAGGGCCCGTACGTCTTCGCGCTCTGCTGGCCGGTGCCCGGGACGATGTTCCCGATGAGCCCGCAGCAGGCGTCGGACCACGACGAGCAGATGCTCGACGCCCACCTGTCGTCGGCGAGCCGGGCGATGCTCGAGTACAAGCGGCTGATCCTCGTGCCCAAGGGGATGGGTCAGCGGTACAAGGGGCTGCCCGACGGGTTCGTGATCGAGGTCGCGGGTCTCGACCCCAAGACGTACAAGCCGATCACGATCGAGCTGGGCGGCATCACGCCCCAGCACATTGAGCACCTGGCGATCATGCGGGACCACCTCGCGCGGTCGAGCGGGCTGGACTCGACGCAGGCGGGGCTCGCCCAGCAGGACGTCACGGCGACGGCCTCGGCGATCGCGGACAGCGTGACGGACGTCCGCACGGGGTTCATCCGCGACCAGTTCGCGGCGTTCGTGCGTGAGTTGAAGCGGCGGCAGGCGTGGTATCTGGTGCATGAGCAGGGGGCGTATGTCGGCTTCGACGACCCCGAGTTGCCCGGCATCACGGGGTTCTTCGGCGGCGACGAGGGGCCCGAGGGTGTTGACGGCGAGGCGGTGCATGCGCCGGGCGAGACGGTGGACCTGTTCGAGGCGCTGGAGATCGAGCTCGAGACGGGCTCGATGGAGCGCCCCGGCCAGTCGCTCAGGCTCGCGCGGGTGATGCAGGCGAACCAGTTCATCATCTCGGCGTTGCCGGCGGTGCGGCAGTTCCCGGAGGCGGACTGGGCGGCGATCTTCGGGACGCTGGCCAACGAGATGAGCCTGCCCGAGTTGCAGGAGCCGGTGAACCTCCAACTGGCGTACCAGCTTGCTGGCTTGCAGGGTGTGGAGCCGAAGGAATATCAGCCGCCCCGGCTGCTCAGCGACACGCTCGCGGGGGCTCGGGCGGGTCTGGAAGCGCCGCGGACGACGGGCGGGCCGCGTGGCCCGCAGCAGGGGCAGGCGGCGGCGCAGGAAGCGGGCGCGCAGCCCGTGCAACTCGGATGACCTACTTCACCTTCTCCACCTACACGACCTTCGGAGACTGAACCATGCGACTCACTGATGCGGACCTGAACTTCTGGGGCGTCAACCCGACCGCGACCGGGCTGGACGTCCGCCCGACGCTGCACTCGGACATCTCGTCCGTGGCGACGATCACGCGCGAGGCGGTCGGGCGGAACATCGTGCGTGACCGGATCACGTTCGATTCGTCGGTCGAGCTCAACGTGGGCGCGGACAACGCGAACAAGGGCGACGGGCTGGGGCTGCTGGTGATGCCGGCCCGGCTGTACCGCCCGATCTCGTTCCGGCTGAACCTGACGCTGAGCGACAACCTGGCGCTGGGAGAGACGACCGCGGGGGAGATCGGCATCGGGACGACGATCGCCACGGGCGCGGTGAACGTGCTGAGCGGGACGGCGGGGTTCGAGAACTTCCTGACGGGGCAGACGCTGGGGAACATCACGGCGGCTGGCACGCTGGCGGTGACGGGCCAGATCCCGGTGTCGGTGGCGGCGGTGGGATCGGTGATCTCGGAGTCCACGCTCTACCTGAACCATGCGTCGGCGTTCAGCGATGAGGCGTCGGCGCACGGGGTGGACATCGACTCGGGGTTCCTGGAGATGATCTACGAGGTCTATGCGAACTGAGGCCGCGATGGGTGGGCGCAAATCGAATCGGTGGTCGTTGCTTGGCTGGTTCGCCGGCGTCACGATCGGCGTGTACGTCGCGTTGCTCGGGGCGACGGCGATGGGGTGGTTGTGATGCCGATGCAGCACAAGCAGGGCGTCTGCAAGCCTGACCCAGTGGAGGAAGCCTCACTTGCGCTGGCAAGGGGTATCGCCGCGCAGCAGGAGCGGTTCCTGTCGTCGCTCCCGCCCGAGCTTCGCTCAAAGGTGAGGTGGGGTCCGATGGAGATCGAGACGGTGGAGCACGAAGGCGGGTGGACGATCCGTGCGACGATCAAGCCGGTGCTGCCGGCGTTCATCAACATGCGAGGGGGTGGGTGATGGCGTACGAAGATACCACCCGCCCGTGCAAGTCATTGATCGCGGCGGCGGTCCATTTGGTGTCGCTTGAGACCGCGCAGGGGTACGTCGATCACGACGCGACCACTCACGGGTCCGCGAGCGTCGACGGCGCTTATCCGGGGATGCTGATTCGCCGCGGGCTGGTCAACGCCGAGACGGGCCAGATCGACCGCCTGGGCGTGTGGAGGGTTATCGAGGTCGATTACGCAAGCTCGCGGGCGGAATGGGTCGGCGAGGAGGCGTTGCCCTGATGCCCACCTACCAGTACCGCAACCTCCGCACCGGCGAGACCATCGAGCGGGTCGAGCGCATGGCCGACGACCGCGCCACCGAGATCGACGGCGATCCGGTCGAGATCATCATCACGGGCGGGCTGGCGACGCCGATCGTCTACGACCGCTTCAAGCCCCACGTCAACCGGCAGGTCGCGCCGTACGACCCGACGTTCAGTCACTGCCAGTACGACAACAAGGGGCGACCGATCATCACGAGCCCGGACGACGTGAAGCGTTCTGGCGCGAAACTTGAAAGGGCCACGGGTGGCAAAGCAAGCAGAGTCTGGGACAACGGCGACGACGACTAAGACGAAGGCACCCGCCAAGAAGGCGACGCCCAAGAAGGCCGAACCGCGCGCGAGCGAGGTCGAGGACACCCGCGCGCCGGGTCAGGCCCCGAAGAAGATCGCCGCCGACGAGATCCGCAAGAACGCGGAGAAGGTCCTCTCCGACGAGGCCCGCGAGCTCATGGAGACGGCCCCGGTCGATGACGGCGACGACGAGCTGTACTACCCCGATCAGGACGGCAACGACCCCGACGGCGACGATGGGCTCGAGACGGTGGAGCTGTCCGAGGACGTGATCGCCCGCGCGGTGCCCAAGCTCAAGGCGGCTGGGTTCACGCTCGAAGAGGCGATCGAACTGATGGAGACCGACCCCGATCGGTTCGAGCGTGCGGCGGGCGTGGCGTCCAAGCCGGCGGATGACGAGGAAGAACCGCCCTCAGAGGCTGCAAAGGCGTCAACCGCGGTTGACGCCGAGAAGTCTGACCCGCCCAAGGCGGACCGGGACGCGGTGGTCAAGAAGCTGGGCGAGGCCGGGTTCGGGGACGACGAGGGCGGCGCGATCGCGGACGTGGTGCTCGACGTGGCCAACGCGGTGCTGGGCGAGGCGTCCACCCGGGCCGAGAAGGCGGAGTTCCGGCAGGCGCTGTCGTTCATGGGCGAGATGTGGGCTGAGCAGACCCGATCGCGGCTGGTGGGCGAGGGGATGGAGGGGCTGCGCGACGACGCGACGTGGGCGAAGGTGCGGGCGAAGGCCCGGCAGCTTGCCAAGGGGACCAGGGAGTTCCAGACGCCGGCCGAGGCGTGGGAGGCGGCGGCGATGATCGTGGCGCTGCCCGAGGCCCGCAAGGTGGTGGCCAAGGCGAACGAGCGGTCGAAGCGGTCGGCGACACGGAACGGGCAGTTGCCGGCGGGCGGGAAGCGGCCCGCGGCCAAGCCCGAGACGACGCGGGACAAGATCCGGGCGTCGGCGCTCGGGATCATCAAGGCCGGGAACAACCCCAACGCGCTGACGCGGGCCCAGGCTCAGGCGCGGCGGTATTGGAACGGCTGACCTCATGCCGATGGCGTGAGTAGATCCTTCTCTCGTGGATGGGTGCCCGCCCTCTCTCCTGGGGCGGGCACCATTGACAACCTGATTCGTTCCCCCTCCTTCGACCTCTACACCAAGGCCGCACCTACCCCGCGGCCGCACTACGGAGACCTACATCATGGCGTGGTACGACAGCCTCCAAATGATGATCGACTCGACTCCGATCACCTTCCTCGAAGGTCCGGACGGCGTTTCGACGTTCCTCAACGACCATTCCAAGCGGACCAACGTGCTCTTCCCCCTGCGGGTCGGGCGCGGCGGCGAGGAGTCCGTCAAGACGGGCCGCAAGCTGAACCTCGAAGTCTTCCGCGACGGTCAGAAGACCGGGCGGACGTGGCGACCGGGCAAGAAGCAGGACTGGTCGAACCCCCAGACCCACACGAACCTCGAAGTGGACTGGGGCCTGTACATCGACGAGATGGCCTACAACGAGTTCGAGTTCGAGTTCAACGACCTCCAGAACCCGACCGCGGGCCAGCGTGCGGACCACTTCACCTCGGTGGAGATGAAGAAGCAGCAGCGGCTGGCGAACTCGATGGTCGATCTGATCGACGACGAGCTGCTCGCGGTGCCCGACTACGACTCGATGATGAGCACGTCGTCCAACGACGACCGCCGGCTCGTCTCGATCCTCGCGGCGATCAACGAGTACGGCCTGCCCTACGACGACGGATCGGCGTCGCAGTGGGCGGACTTCCAGACGCTCACCGACTGGGCTGCGACCACGAACACCTACGACGTTTCGGCGTTCGAGGACCCCGAGGACGGGCTGCTCACCTCGCTGGAATCGACGCGGGACGACCTGGGGTTCACGGGTGCCCCGATCATGTCGAACTACTTCGACGATGACGAGACGTACCGGGCGATGTTCATCCTGACCTCGACGGCGGGGCGCAAGAAGGTCAAGGCGGCGTTCCGCGCCGACGGCGACCGGATGAGCACCGTGGGGCAGGGCGACCCGACGTTCGGCAAGCCGACCGTGGGCGGCATCCCCATGTGGGACCACCCGACGCTGGACACCGTGGCCGCGTACCGCGCGGCTTCGGGCAACACGCTCGTCTCGGAGTCGGGGGCGGCTGTGGCCGGCCCGCGGTACCGCTTCGTCAACGCCCGCTACGCCGAGTTCTTCTCGCACGGCGGGCACTTCATGCGCAAGCGTCCGTCGCGTGAGCCGGACGGGCAGGTCGGGTACATCGTCTCCCCGGTGACGAGCTGCATCCAGATGCTGTACTCGTCCGACCGCCGGCACGGCATCGTCTACCCGAACTAACGCACCAACACCAACTACGGAGACCCAATCATGGGCATTTACAGCGATGAGATCGGGCACGGCGACGCCGGCTTTGCGATCCGCAACAAGAAGGCCCGTCTGTACAACCGGGTGGGCTCGGCCAAGACCAAGGGGTACGTCGGTGCCGTGGACCTCACGCACACGGCGACCGAGACCACGGGCGTCAACGAGGGGGAGTCTTCCGGCGCTCTCTCGAACGTCCGGGCCGCTGCGGCGGGCGACGTGCTGCTGGGCAACTGCGTCGTGCTCCTGGAGCAGTCGCTCGCGGACGACGCGATCGGCTACTGGCAGGCGGGCGGCGAGGCGAAGGCGCTCGTGTCGAAGAACTCGGGCAACGTCGCCGTCGGCGACCCGCTGTACGTCGGCGTCTCGGGGCAGGTCGGCACCTTGACCACGGACGCATCGGCGGGCGCGGCCCGCGTGGGCGTGGCGCAGGAAGCGCTGACGGCCCCCGGCGATACGGGTGCCCTCTGCACGGTGCTCTTCGACGGCGAGCCGTTCCGCGGATCCCACAACACGACGTCGTAAGGCCGGGGGTGCTTCGTGGCGATCACTGTTGCCGCCGCCAAGGCGGCGATCACCACCAGCCTCGGCGGTGCGCCCGAAGTCCTTGACACCGTAACGGTCCTCAATGCGGCGGGGCGGGAGCTGGTGCAGTCCCACCCCTGGAACTGGCTTCGCCGCCCCGCCGCGGACCTTGGCGTCACGGCCGATCAGGCGTACACCGACTTGCCGTCCGACTTCGGGCGGCTTGTCTCGTTGACGGGCACGACGGCCGATCAGGTCACGCTCGTGAGCCCCGACGAGTGGTCGAAGTTCGAGCGCGACATCCTCGACGCGAGCGAGACCGTCGCGTGCTTCTTCGAGTACAGCGACGGGGACGGGCCGACGACGCCCCGGATCTACTGGAACCCGACGCCATCGACGACCGACGCCGACGCCTACCGGATCACCTACCTCGCGGGGTGGGCCGAGAAGACCGCCGACAACGACAATCTCGTGCTGCCGGTGTTCCTCGAGACGCTCTACTGGGAGTTCCTCTTCGCGGTCGCGCGTGGGTGGGACGAGCAGGACGTCGCGGGCTTGCAGCCCCGGCTCGCGCCGGTGAAGGCCGGGCCCACGTTCATGGCGGCGGTGGAGCAGGACACCGAGTCGAACCCCGTGATGGGCCCGATCCTCAACGGCGGGGCGCGGCGGCGCGGGGTGCGGCGCATCGAGTACGAGGTGCCCTGATGCCCAAGGTGCAGCGCATCCCAACGCCGGTGCGCGGGCTGTCGGACGGGTACGCCTTCGAGGATCAGCCGCCCCTCACCACGCAGGACGCGCAGAACTGCCGCTCCATCGACCCGAAGACGGGCCGGGTGCGGCTGTCGCAACGCTCTGGCACGAGCCGGTACACCACGTCGCGGATCCAGGGCGACAACTTCGGGCAGGATCTCCGCCCGCTGACCTACGACCGCCCGCGGGTGACGTACACCGTCCTCCGCAACTCGAACACGAACATCACCGAGGAGTGGGCCAAGGCCCAGGCGGGCTCGTCGGAGTGCGTGGCGCTCGCGGTGTCGAGCGTGGGCGACGTCTACGCGGTCGCGGGCCGGGAACTGGTCGAGGTCTACAACTCGACGGGCACGCTGCTCCAGACGATCCAGGTGCCGCTGCCGTCCGAGGACCTGTATGTCCGCGACGTCGAGATCGACGCGGCGGGGAACCTGTACATCTGCGCCGGTGCGGACGACGCCGACACGAACCGGTACGAGGGCGAGGTCTACCGCTACACCCTCAACGAGAGCGACGAGCTCGAGCTCGCGTGGACGCTGGAGATCGACGGCGAGTGCCCCGACATCGCGGTCGGCGGCGACAAGCTGCACGTCATCGCCAACAAGCTCGACACGTCAACGCTGGAGGTCTACACGGCGCTGGCGGCGAGCGCCCCCCGGCTGCTGTGGTCGCGGGCGATCCCCAACCCCTCGATCCAGCTCGACGTGGACCCGTCGGGCAACGTCTTCGTCTCGTCGCCCCCCAACGCGAACCGGGGGCAGGTGGGCGGGCAGGCGTGGTGCGGCACCAAGGACGTGGACTGGACGCCGACGGACACGACCGACGTCCCCAGCGGCATCCGGTGGTCGTGGCACCGCGCCGAGGACATCGCCGGCCGCGCCGACGGCGACGAGGTGGACATCTGGCTGGACTACTGGGGCGACCGGGCGTTCTTCGGGATCGGGGATCAGGACGGCAAGCAGAACCCGCTGTATCGGATCGACGCGCTGTGCGGCGAGCCCGGGGTGTACTTCAACGGCACGAACTCGGGGATGACGACCACGATCGGGGGCGGGAGCGAGACGACTTCGAGCCTGTCGGCCCTCCCGGGCTACAACGACGTCGCGTGGGTCCGCTGCATGATCCTGCGCCCGACGCGGAACGCAGGCCGGGCGACGTACGAGGTGCAGGGCGGGGACGTCAACTACCGCTGGTCGGTCCACGAGGCCGCGAGCGGCAACCCCGGCGCGGAGACGGACCCGAACGCCGAGGAGACTCGGTTCTACACCAACCGGAGCAGCACGGCGGGCAGCCCGACGCCGGCGGGCATCCCGATCGGGGCGAACTGGAACCCCGACCCGGACGGCGACGACAACCCGGGCAACATCCTGATCGAGACGACGATCCATGTCGGCGACGACGTGTACGGGGCCGCGTCGAACGAGCGGAGCCAGTACCGCGTCAACGGCGAGAAGATCGGGGAGATCCGCTTCACGCGCGAGCGGGCGGGGCTGCACACCGGGATCGGCTACAACTACGGCCGCGAGTCGGACGGGTTCTACGACGGGTTCATCATCGAGCGGGTCTGCCTCGCGGTGAGCAAGTCGCAGGTGCCCGCGACGTACGACCTCGAGGACCTCGCCGAGAAGCTTGAGGGCTACCTCGCGTGGAAGTACGGGGTGCAGGACGTCCTGCCGTCGGCGCACCCGTACGACTCGGCGACCGGGGCCCCGACGGCCTCGGGGACCTCGACGGACCCGGACGGTGCCGACAACGGCGACCTGGAGCTGCTCAAGGAGACCAAGGGCATCGTGGCGAAGTTCTCGGCGGGCGGCGGCGAACTCCGCTGGGCCGAGGCGGGATCGGGTGTCGGGCACGCGGTGCGGGTGGACGACTCGGGCCGGGTCTGGACCACGGGCGAATCGGCGTCGGGCAACCTTGACGACGGCGTGACGGCGATCTCGCCCGCGAGCGTGATGTGCCGGCTGCTGATCGACCAAGGCGACACGTTCAGCGAGTCCGGCGGGGACGGGGCGTGGGCGGTGACGGTGCCCGACCCGCAGAACAAGCGGACGCGGATCGACTTCGACCGCGAGGGGAACGTCTACATCCCCTCCGACAACGACGAGGGGCTGTACAAGATCGACGTCGGCGGGACGCTGGAGGCGAACAAGCAGTTCGGGTCGCCGACGCAGAAGTGCCTCGCGGTGCGGATGGACTCGCTGACGTACGACAAGGACTACAAGGACGAGAACATCAAGGAGCCCGAGTTCTGCTATCTCGGGACCCAGGCGGACTCGGCCGGCGCGGGCGAATCGACGCTCCGCAAGGTGAAGCTGGTGGACTCGGCGGTGGAGGTTGGGGCCCCGCGTCAGACGCGGCTGCTCGGCGTCGCCAACGGGTACATCAACCGGAAGAACGGGGCCGGCTGGGCCACGCCCACGGGCGGCACGTCGGCGCTGTCGAGCGAGTCCAAGATCGTGCGGTCCATCGCCTACGAGGGCAAGGCGTACTTCATCGACGGCGTGACGGCGAAGGTCTACGACCCGATCGCCGACGAGGTGACGGACTGGAAGGCGACGAGTTCGGGGGAGCTGCCCCGGCTGGCCCGGCTGATCGAGCGGTGGCGCGGGCGGGTGCTGCTGGCGCGGACGTCGGGCGAGCCCACCCGGATCTACATGAGCAAGATCGCCGACGCGAACAACTGGAACTACTTCCCGGCGGTCCCGAGGCGCGATCAGGCGACGTTCATCGTGTGCCCGGGCGGCATCGTGAACGCGATGATCCCATACTCCGACGACCTGCTCATCGTCGGGACCGACCACGAACTCTGGCGGTTCACGGGCGACCCCATGAGCAACGGCGAGTGGGACCGGATCTCGGACGTCACGGGCATGGCCTTCGGGCGACCGTGGGCGGTGGACGAGCAGGGCACGATCTACTTCGCGGGCTCGCGGGGCGGCATCTTCCGGCTCCGGCCCGGCGGGCTGCCCGAGCGGATGACGGCCGACCGCATCGACCGGCGGCTGGACGTCTTCGACTTCAATGCGTACACGTTCCGGCTGGAGTGGAACGATCAGGACGAGGCGCTGCACTGCTACCCCGTGCCGATCGATGTCGTCGCGGCGGTCACGAACGACCCGCCGGCGGTGACGATCACGTCGCCGACGGCGAACGCGGACTTCGCGGTGGGGGCGAGCGTCAGCTTCGCGGGCACCGCGACGGACACCGAGGACGGGACGATCACGGGCTCGCTGGCGTGGTCGAGCGATCTGGACGGGTCGATCGGGACGGGCGGGTCGTTCTCCACGAGTGCGCTGAGCGAGGGTGTCCACGTCATCACCGCCAGCGTCACCGACTCGGACGGGAACACCACGGCGGCGACGCGGACGATCTTCATCGGCGACACCTCGCCGCTGGTGAACATCACGGCCCCGATCGAGGGCGGCGCGTACGGGGGCACGAGCACGATCGGGTTCGCGGCGACGGCGATCGACGAGCAGGACGGGGACCTGTCGGCGTCGCTGGTGTGGACGAGCTCGCGCGAGGGGCAGATCGGGACGGGGGCGAGCTTCTCGCGGGTGCTGATCGTGGGCTCGCACGTCATCACGGCGAGCGTGACCGACTCGGACGACAACGAGGGGTCGGACTTCGTGACGATCACGGTGCGGCCCGGGACGGACCCGCCGATCATCACCAAGCCCAACACCTTCAACGTGTTCGGGTTCGGCCCGCAGAGCGAGGGGCCCGAGTCGGTCGCGGCGTCCGTGGCCCCGCAGAAGTCGTGGGTGTGGGAGCGGCGGACGGATTCGTGGTGGGAGGACGTCTTCCCGACGTCGGACATGGACGTCACGGCGTGCGTGGTGATGGACGGGGACGACCCGGACGACCGGGTGCTGCTGCTGGCGGGTGCCGACGGGTATCTCCGCAAGTGGGACCGGGCCGCGGCGGACGACGACGACAACGACACGGCGATGACGAGCTACTGCCTCATCGGGCCCCTGAGCCCGGGATCGCTGCACGACCGGGGCCGGTTCAGCGGGTTCGACTTTGCGATGGCGGCGGGCCAGAACGGTGCCGTGGTGCGTTTCTACGCGAGCGATCAGGCCGATGACATCGGCAGCCAGGTTGGGCCGAACTACGCGATTGCGACGGGTCGGAACAACACGATCCGGCTCCCGGTGCGTGGCCAGAGCGTGTGGATCGAGGTCGTCAACGAGACGGCTGGCGAGCGGTGGGCGGTAGAGGCGATCGCGGCGGACGTCGCGGAGGCAGGAAGGGTGCGGTCATGACAGTTGATGGACCATTCGAGAAGTTCTGCGACGAGATCGAAGAAGTCGTGGATCGCTGGCGGGATAAGCCGGATGACGACCAGTTGACGCGGGCCCAGGTTGTGGGCGCGTTTGAATTCGTCAAGCTCAAGGTGATGCAGGAGGCGGCAGAAATGGATCTGGAATGAGCCGGGACGGCATGGGCAACAACCGGGAGCGGACGCGGCTCGCGCCCGGCGCGGGGCAGACGGGGCGGACGTCCAAGACGCTGCTCGCGTCGGGTTCCGAGCCGAGGCAGGTGCGTGACCCGCAGGCGACGAGTTCGCCCACGTTCCAGTTCGGCGACCCGCTGTACCTGGACAGCGACCGGCGCATGAAGATCCGGGTGGACAGCGACTATCTCAAGGTCGAGGGCGACAAGCTGACGCTCAGCGACGCGGTGCGTGAGGCCCTTGGGCTGTAGGAGGCGACGATGGGACTGTTCGGAGGCATCGCGGGCGGGCTGGGTTTGATCGGCGGCGTCGCCGGGTCGTTGTTTGGTGACGACGGCGGCGCGGGCGCGGCCAACGCGGCGGCGCAGCAGCGGACAAACCAGATCGAATCGATCTACCGCCAGTTGCTCGAACGACGTCGCGGGCTGTTCGATGAGGCGTTTCAGGTGTTGCAGACCCGGCTCGACGAGTTCGACGCGGGGTTTGCCGACGCCGAGGCCGCGATCTCGACGGGCGGCGTGGCGTCCAAGCGTGCGGTGCTGGACAACCAGAAGGCGGCGTTCGGGAACCTGAACGCGGAGCTTGCGGGCTCGGGCCGGTTGGGCGACGGGCTGAGCACGCAGCTCAAGGCGGGCATCGCGGGCCAGACGAGCCGGGCGCTCGGCGAGGTGGACGAGCGGATCGGTGGGCGGCTCGGGCAGTTGCTGCAACGGCGGACGCTCGCTCGGTCGTCGCTGTCGGGCGACATCGCGTCGTTCCTCGGTGGCCGGGCCGAGAGCGAGACGTCGTTCGGGCTCAGCCGGGCGGGGTTCTACGAGCGGGACATCGAGCGGATCTTGGGGGCGGTGGGCGAGGGCGGCGACCTGTCGGGCCTTGGCTTCTTGGGTGGCGGACTGCTGGGCGGGTTCGGGAAGGACAGCGACAATCCGACAGGCCTGCTTGACCTGTTCCTTGGGGGTGACGACTGATGCCTGGTGTGGTGGCAAACAGGGTGCCGGGCGGGACGCGCAAGGGGATCTACCGCGCGTCTGATCGCATCGGGCAGTTGCTCTCGGAGTTCCGCGAGAGCCAGCGGGAGGACGCCCGTCTGGCGATCGCGCGCGAGCAGTTGGAGATCGGCAAGGAGTCGCTCGACCTTCGGCGCGAGGGGCAGCAGGCGGACATTCAGCAGGGCGATCGGAGTCTGGACCTGCGGGAGCGGGAGCTTGGGTTCCGCGAGGGTGTGTTCGAGGCGCGGGCCGAGGAAGCGGACGCGGCGGCGGCGGCGGACGCGGCGGCGCAGCAGGCGACGAACGAGCGGGCGCTCATCACGCACCGCGTCTTGCAGCAGCGTCTCATGGACGCGGGCTTCGCGCCAGACGACGCGGCGGAGATGGCGTTGCTCGGGCCGGCCGAAGCGGACCGCATCGTCAAGCGCCGGGTCGCGTTCGACGCGGCCAAGGCGAAGGCGGAGCAGACGGCCCGCGAGTTGGGCACGATGATCCAGCCGGTCGGGCCCGCCGCGCCCCCGGGCGTGGACCCCGAGCTCGCCCGCGAGTTGATGGAGGGGCTCCAGTCCGCGACGTCGCCCGAGGAGGTCGAGGTGTTCGCCTCGCTCGCGGATCAGGCGATGGAGGAGGTCCACCTTCAGCGCGACGACATGGCGACGCGGACGAACCGCATCGCCCGGGTGCAGCAGGAACTCACCGCGGCGGACGCCGACTACAACGACGACCCGGACACGCGGGCGGCGTCGATGAAGGTGAAGCGGCTTCTGGACCGCTATCAGGCGAACGCGGGCGAGCACAAGCTCGAGCAGGACGACTGGGCGGCGCTGACGCAGGCCCGCAAGGAACTCGACGAGGCGAACGATCGCTCGAAGCGTGGTCTGATGGGGCCGAAGGCGGTCGAGTCGTTCGTGGAGACGGCTTCGCGGAAGGTGGGCGAGAGCATCGCGTACGGGGATCTGGACCCCGAGCAGGGGCGGGCGGTCATCGGGACGATCCGCGAACTCGCCCCGCTGCTCATGGGGATCGACCCGTCGGCGTCGCGGTCGGAGGGTGATGTGGGCTCGCTGCCGAGGGCGAAGCAGGCCGAAGGTGGCGTGTTTTCCGGCGGGATGACCGACGAGCAGGCCGAGCGGGTGCTGACCGATCAGCGTGAGCGGATCTTGCAGGTGGCCGAGTCGTCGCCCGAAAAGATGGACGCGATCGCGGTGGCTATCGAGGAGTCGAAGTCCGAGCGCGAGCTTCGTCGGCGGGTCAACGAGATCCTGGGGGATTGACCATGCCAGATGCGAAGGCGCTGCTCGGTCGCGTGCTCGAAAATGACCCTGAGCCCCGGCAGCTTGGCCGCGATGACGCCCGGGCGCTGGTCGGGCGGGTGTTTGATCGTCCGCTCCCGGTTGACAGCCAGATCGACGACGACGCGGACATCACCGGCTCGATCGGCACCGCGTTGGCCGGGGCTGGTGGTCAGGTCGCTGGGTTCATCAACGCGGCGGCGGGGCAGGCGCGGGCGACCGGCAAGGTGCTGGCCGGGGCGGCGACGGCGACGGCGATCGACACGGTGGAGCGGGTCGAGCGAGACGGGCTTGGTGCGGTCGTTCTCGACCGGGTTCTTGGGCGTCGGCGTCCTCTTGGCGACACGGGCACGGCGGTGATGGAGCAAGCCCTGCGGATGGGCGATCAGGATCTCGCGCAGTCGGCGGCGATCGGTGACGTGATCGAAGGCGTCGAGGGCGAGATCCAGAAGGCGATCGGGTTCACGCCCGCGGACACGCCGGGCAAGGCGTTCCTGGAAGAACTGGTGCAGGGCGGGACATCGCTCGGAATCGGCATCGCGGCGACGGCGGCGTCGGGAGGAAGCACGGTCGTCGGCGGTGCCGCGCTGGGCTTGGTCGAGGGTGCGGCGATCTATGAGGACGTTCTTGCTGCGGAGATCGAGGGCGGCGCGAGCCGGGCCGAGGCTGAGCAGAAAGCAGTCGCGGCGGGTGCGCTCGGCACAATCGCGTCTGCAACGCTGGAGCGAATGGGCCTTGAGGGCTTGCTGAGAACGAAGAAGCTGACGCGGTTCCTGCCCAAGATTGCCGAAGGCCGCGGCGTTGGTGCGCGATCGGCCCGCATTGGGGTCGCGTCGTCCAGCGAGGGTCTGACCGAGGGTGCGCAGGGGGTGACGGCGAGTCTGATCCAAGCGTTTGCGACCGACGATTGGGACGGGTTTGCGGAAACGTACGAGACGCTCGACCCGGTGCGGAAGGACGTGCTGCTTGGGATGGCGATCGGCGGTCCGGTCCGCGGCGGGGTGGAGACTGTCGATGCGTTCTCGTCAGTGGACGAGGCCCGGGCGGCGCTGGCGGACCGGGTGGAGTCAGTATCGGGGGTGGACGAGGCCGTCAAGGAATCCGACAACGCTCAGGAGAACGGTGACGCAGAGGCCAACCAAGAGGCCACCAACGATCGCGCCGCCGAGGTTGGCGCTGTCGGTGAGCAAGAAGGTGACGGCCGTCGCAACCCACAGGAACAAGAACAGGGCGAGGGGGAAGTGCCACCAGGGGGTTCGGTCGGGCCCGTTCGGATCCCCGATGTCGAAGCGGAGCGGGTGGCCCTTGGGCGGTTCGCCCAGGCTGTCGGTGACGAATCCGTCCGAGCCGTCGAGCCCGTCACGGAGACCGAGCGGACGCTTGCCGGGTTTGCCGCGGCGCGGGGAGCGCGGGTTCGCTTCGTGGAATCGTCGGATGGCGCACCCCTGAGTCTCCCGGCCATGCACCGGAGCGGGGTCATCGTAATCGACCGCAACGCCGGGCCGCAAGAGCAATTGCGCGGATTGGTCTACCACGAGCTGTTTCACGAGCTTGAGCGGGCCGACCCCGAGCTCTGGGTCGACCTTGACGCCCAGATCCAGCAGATCGACCCCGAGGGCTACCAGCGGGCCCGGCAGGAGTACGCCGACGGCTTCCAGCGTGCCACCGGGCAGGAGGCGACCGACGCCCGGCTGGACGTTGAGGGGCCGTCGATCGCCGCCGAGCGGGTCGCGGACTACCTCGCCCAGTCGTTCGACAACCCCGCCTCGATCGAGAAGCTGGCGGCGGACCCGACGCTCGCCCGGCGGGTGCTCGACCTGATCCAGCGGGTCGCCCGCCGGCTGGGGATCAAGGTCGGCAGGACGGAGGCCGAGAAGATCCCCGACGCGAGGCTCGCGCTGGCGCTGCGTGACGGGCTCGACGCCCTGCTGGGGCGCGAGTTCACCCCAACGTCAACCGCGGTTGACGCCCCAACCCAGCAACGACAAGGGGTTACGGGCGAGAATCATGTGGTGCAGGAGGATTCGGCACCCGCTGCGGAGGTCGAGGGCCCGCCCGCGCCGGAGGTGACGGCAGACCCGCCGGCGGTCCGCCCGTCGCGGCCCCAAGATCGCTCGCTGAGGAGCGTCACGCGGTCGCTCAGGGAGTTCGCCGAGGCGAGCGATCGGTTCATCGAGCCGGACCCGGAAACGGCCCTTGACGCCGAGGTGCCCGACCTGACCGGCAGCCGCGTGTTCTCGTTCCGGGGCGAGATCCCGACCGAGGTCCGCGAGGCCCTTGCGGGTGCCCCGAACGCGGTCAAGGCGATGTTCAAGGGCAACGTGAGGAACGCCGAAGCCACCGGGGCGGACGCGATGTCGGAACTCGGGGCGGATCGTCTCGTTGAACTGGCCGCGCAGTACGCCAACCCGAACCGGGCCAAGGACGAGGCGAGGCTCAAGCATCTCCGCGATCTGGTGGGGTACAGGGACTACCGGGACACATACCCCGACGCGGAGCTCGTGATGTTTTTGCAGGAGCGCCTCCGCCCGAGCGATACGGGCAAGGGCGTGGACCCGGCGAACAAGAAGGCGTACGCGAAGCGCGAGGTCATCGACAACGCCGGGTCGCTGCCGGACGGGGCGACGTTCTCGCTGCTGGGCGAGACGTTCGTGGTCGGGCGGGAGGACGGCGAGGTGTTCGCCGTCAGCGCGTCGGGCGAGGGGTTCCGGCTGTCGGGCGTGGACGCGGTGCCGATCGACCCGGGCACGCTCGACGCGGACGCTGGGGCGGAGTTGCCGTCGTTCCAGAACTCGGACCCGCTGGCGGGGCTGCCGTTCGCGGTGCGGCGTGGGCTGGCCGAGTCGGACGGCGACACCCCCCGCGACCTGCTCGGCCGCCCGACGTTCGACGCGGACACCGGACGCCAGCGCGAGATGGAGTTCGGCACCGAGACGCCGCTCGACCTGGAGCAAGCGGCCGAGCGCGCCAAGCGCGAGCGGGAGATCGGCGACGACCCCGGGCAGCTCGACCTGTTCGCGGTGCGGGGGATGACGCCGGAGGAGAAGTTCGGCGTGCAGTCGCCGCTCTTCAACGGCTTCGACGTCGCCCCGGTCAGCGTCGCCGACAAGATTCGGCGATCGGTGCAGGACCAGTTCATCCAACTCCGCCGCACGCAGGATGCGCTCAAGAAGCAGGGCGGTAAGGTCACAGAGTCCGCCGACGCCTACATGCAGGAGGAGTTGAGCCACGGCGTCGCGGGCGAACGCAACCGGGCGTTCCGCGAGAAGTACGCGGACCCGATCATCGACACCATGAAGCAGGCGGGGCTGACGCTCCAGCAGGTGGACGCCTACCTCTACGCCCTGCACGCGCCCGAGCGGAACAAACACATCGCGTCGATCAACCCCGAGTTCCGCAAGCAGGGCATCCCCGGCTCTGGCATGAGCACGGTCGAGGCGAAGGCGATCGTCAACCGCGCCCACGCTGGCGATCAGGCCGCGGCGTACAAGCAGATCGCCCGAAAGGTCAAGCAGGCCCGCAAGCAGGCGCTGCGCGAGATGGTCGCCGACGGGCTGATGATGCAGGAGCAGGCCGACGCTTGGCAGACGCGGTTCGAGCACTACGTCCCGCTCAAGCACGACGACGACGGCAACCAGTTCCGCCGGCACGCCCCGGTCGGGCGGTCGCTCGGAGCCCGGGGCCCCGAGTCCAAGCGGGCCCTCGGCCGCACCACGCGGGCCGACTCGCCGCTGGCGTCGCTGTTCTCCGACATCGAGTCGACACACATCCGCGCCGAGCGAAACAAGGTGGGGCAGGCGTTCCTCGAGATGGTCGAGGCCAACCCGGACCCGGTGCTCTGGGAGATCGACAAGCCCGCCCGCAAGCGGCGGTTCGACGAGAAGACCGGGCTCGTGGTGTGGGGGTCGGACCCGCAGGTCCGGAATGACCCCAACACCTTCATTGTGAAGCGGGATGGCGAGGAAGTCCGCATCACGATCCACAACGACGATCTGGCCCGGGCGATGAACCGGCTGGGCACGAAGTCGATCGGGAAGGTGTTGCAGACGCTCGGCACGTTCAACCGACTCCGGTCCGCGGCGATCACGTCGTACAGCCCCGAGTTCATCGTGACGAACCTCGTGCGGGATGTGCAAACGGCGATGGCGGTCGCCGGCGTGGACGTGGACCTGAAGGCGGCGAAGAAGATCGCCAAGAACACCCTGCCGGCGGCGCGGGGGGCCTTTCAGGTGCTGCGCGGCAAGAACACCGGCGGCGACTGGGCCAAGGAGTTCGTCGAGTTGCGTGAGGCGGGTGGGCTGACGGGGTGGTCCGGGGCGCACTCGATCCAGCAGCGGGCCGGGATGATCGCCCGCGACCTGGCGATGTCCGGCCCGGGCAAGCACAAGGCGGCGATGCGCGGTGCTCGGGGCTTCATGAACCTCGTCGCCGACACCAACACGGCGATCGAGAACGGGGCCCGGCTGGCGCTCTACCGCGAGCTCCGGTCCCGTGGGGTGTCGAAGCGGAAGGCGGCGAGCGCGGCGAAGAACCTGACGGTGAACTTCAACCGCCGCGGCGAGGGGAGCACGGTCCTCAACGCCCTCTACCTGTTCTTCAACGCGAGCGTGCAGGGCTCGCACCGCGTCCTGAGCACGGTGCTCGGTTCACGCAAGGGGCGGGCGCTCGGGGCGTCGATCATCGCCATGGGGGCGTTGCAGGACATGCTCAACTCGGCCCTGTCCGACGAGGACGAGGACGGGGAGCTGTTCTGGGACAAGATCCCCGAGTGGGAGCGAACGAACAACTGGATCCTCATGCTGCCCGACGAGGTGGGCGAGGCGCTGAGCGGGGCCGAGGACGTCCCAGTGGTGGGTTCGATCATCAAGAAAATCGAGGGGGGCGGGTTCTACCTCAAGATGCCGCTCCCGTACGGGTTCAACGTCATGCACGCGCTGGGGTCGAGCACGTCGGCCGCGGCCCGGCGGCAGGCGTTCGGGGCGTCGCGCGGCATGAGCCCGGGCGAGGCGACGAGCCAGGTGCTCAGCTCGGTCCTCACGGCCTTCTCGCCGATCGGGGGCAACATCGACGTGACGAGTCAGGAGGGGGCGTTCAAGACCATCGGCCCGGCGGTGACGCCCAGCGCGGTCCAGCCCTTCGCCGAGGTGTTCGCCAACGTCAACTTCGCGGGCAACCCGATCCGGCCCGAGCGGCGCGATGGCGAGCCGACGCCGGACAGCCAGATGTACTTCAACTCGGTCGGCCCGATCCCACGCGATCTGACGGCGTGGCTCAACCGGGCGACGGGCGGGGACGAAGTGACGCCCGGCGCGGTGGACTTCAACCCTGAGAACATCGACCACCTCCTCAAGGCGTACGGGTCGGGCGGGCCGGCGTTCCTCAAGCGGACGCTCGAACTGCCGGGCCGGATCGCCAGCGGCGACCCGCTGAACACCAAGGACATCCCGGTCATCCGGCGGTTTGCGGGCGAGCCGAGCGAGTGGCGGCGGGAGCGGTCGTTCTACGCGGCGTCGGACGAGGCGATGGCGGTGAAGGCCCAAGTCGATTTCTACCGCGAGCAGGGCCGTGACGAGTCGCTTGAGCAGATCCCGAAGCCCATGCAGGACGCGGCGGATCGGTTCGTGGACTACCGCACCCGGACGCGGGAGATCCGGGCCGAGATCGCCACGCTCACCGACGACGACCCGCAGCACAAGGAGTTGGGTGCCGAGCTCGATTCGCTCTACGCCGAGGCGGTCCGCATGATGAACAAGGCCAAGGACGGCGAGGAAGTCGAGACGCCGTTGCTTGATGCGGAGCCTGGCGTCCGTCGTCGCCGGCGTTCGAGATCGCGTCGGCAGCGCCGGGAGGCCGCTCGCGCCAACTGATCGCGTCAACCGCGGTTGACGCCCGTGTGCCCGCACGGGCCCGGGAAGGCCGATTCTCCGGGTACCTACTGGAGTTTCTACATGGCCTTGCATCGACTTGTGAACAGCGGCGGCAGCTACCCCGTCTCGGCGGACCCGTACGACAAGCCGTACGACGAGTCCGGGCAGGCGACCGACACGTTCGACTACCAGATCCGGGCGTGGAGCGACGCCAACGCGACCCACATTGTCGGGGCCGGCGAGGGTCGGGCCGAGGTGTACATCAGGCTCGCGGAATCTGGCGGGGGCGGGGGCGGCACGGGCAGCGAAGCGGACCCGATCACGCTTCACTCCAGCGACGAGGACACGGCCGGCGACCAGCTCGTCTCGACGATCAACACGATCATCGGTGCGGTCGGCACGGGTGCCTACACCAACGGGGTGAACTTCAACGTCCACGCCGACATCTACGGCCAGATCGACGACGCCGACATCATCGACATGGACGATGCGAAGGTTGCGATCAGGGTCTGGACGCCCGACGGCGCGACCAACTCGAAGTTCATGCTGAGCAAGTTCGAGCCCCTCGCGCTGACCTCGGGCTCGTGGTCCACCTCGACCGTCGCGTCTGCGGCGCACGGGACGCGGACGGTCT
Organism: Phycisphaerales bacterium; assembly: GCA_040219655.1. Taxonomy (GTDB): domain Bacteria; phylum Planctomycetota; class Phycisphaerae; order Phycisphaerales; family UBA1924; genus BQJQ01. The sequence continues at coordinate 1,404,357 of JAVJSB010000001.1, forward strand.
ACTCGGGCGCGTGGGCCGGCAACAACGAGCTGTTCCTGCTGACGGGCAAGCCGGTGCGGGACGACACCGATCCGATGTACCGGGCCGATGCGTTCGTGGAGGCGGACACCGAGGACAACTTCGAGATGATCGTCGCCACGAACGGGGCCAACTGCCTGTGGCGCGACACCGCGAACTCGCTCCTGTACGTCTACCTCAAAGACAACGGCAACGTCAGCACCGCCGGGCTGTACGCCTGCACCTCGACCAACCCGATCCTCATCCGCAGACAGGACGGGAACGAGGTCGTCGGGGCGGTGTTTGCCGGCGGGGATCAGGACTCATCGACCGGGGAGTCGTACTGCTCCAAGAACATCCCGGCCGCGGACGACATCGCGGGCCGCTACAAGGACTGCTTCTTCGTCGGGGCGTTCAAGCACCTCACGGGCGACATCAGCACCAGCAACGAGGGCGTGGTGTCGATCTACGACAACTGCGTCTTCGCGCACGGCACGAACGACTCGTCTGGCTGGACGACGATCGCGGTCCAGCCCGACCCGGCCGGCAGCGGCTTCGACGTGCTGGCGATCGACTGCACGATCATCGGGATGGCGGCGGGCCCGTACCGCACGGGCGGCGTGTTCATGTACTCGCACACCAACGCCGGGTCGGTCGTGGTCTGGAACTGCCGCTTCGAGATGGAAGGCCCGAGCAACTGCTCACAGATCCTCAACGGTCAGACCATCGCAAGCGGGACGAACGCGATCGTGGTCTCCGGCAACCATTCCGGGTACATCAGGCCATCGTTCGGCATCGGCACGGTTGACCCGCGAGACGGCACCACGACGTTCACGTCCGCCCGGTCCATCGACACGTCGCAGATCAGCGGCGCGTTCTTCCCGGCACAGGACTTTGCGGTCAACACCTCGAAGTGCAAGATCGTAAACATCGACATCGAGTACACCCGGCAGGCGTACACCCCGAACGCGCCGCCCTACTCGACGGTGTTCGTGCAGAACGCGATCGGGGCGCAGACGGGTCACAACTGGCGGTCCAAACTCATCGACCCGAACACGTCCGTGTCCAGCGACCGCGTGCGGTTCACGCGATTCAACGGGGCCAGCGACGCGCTCACGCTCGTGGGAAGCACGATCACATGGGAGTACGTTGGCGGGGCGCAGGCGGCTGCGTGGTCAATCGGCGGCAACGGCGAACTCCTGTTCGACGGGTGCGTCCTGAACTCACCGGACGCCTCGACGGACCTGGGGCGGTTCAACGACAACGCGAACATCACCGACAGCGTGGCGATCGGGACGTTCGCATCGACGTCGGCGACAGAACTCACGCTGCTCACCGGGGCCGACGCGACGACCTACACCCCGGACGCCGCACCGTGGGAGGGGACCGACTACGACCTCGGCTCGGGGGCGCTCGGCTTCACGATGGCCAGCTACGACCTCAAGGGCTACCCGCGGTCGGGCGACCATCAGACCGCGGGGGCGATGGGGTGCCACCACGCCCGCGCCGTCGCGTCGGCGGTGTCGCCCTCGTTCACCCTGCCCGTGGTCGCCCAACTCGGGCTCATCGGCGGGACGTCGGAACCCAACCCGTGGGGGTTCGGCAACTACCCGCTCAACGCGGACGCCTTCCCCGACCCCGACACGCTCGAATCGAACCTTCTTGCCCGGCTGGACGCGGCGCGGGTGACGGAGTGGGCCAGCGCGATCATGCTGTTCAGCCCGGTCGGGCAGGTGCCGTTCTGGTTCGGGTCGCTGGGAGACTCGAACAACGTGATCGACGGACGCCCGTTCGATGCGTTGCGGCTCTGGCGTTTGCTCGGCAACGACGGCTCGGGCAGCGGCGTGAGCCAGGCGTATGTGGACGAGTTCCTGCACGCCTTCTGTGAACTCGTGGCGACCATCCGGGACGACTACGCGCCGGTCTACGGCTACTTCGGTTCGGCCCGGTCGGTCGTCTCCGCGGGCGACGGGACGTACGGCCTGAGCACCGGCGACGGGCTCTACGACGCCTCGACCGAGGCGCAGTACCTGGAGCGGCTGAGGCCGTTCGGGGCGGACATGGCGCGGTTCGTGCAGAAGGCCGGGTTCGCCAGGGTGGCCATCGACGCGACCGCGGGGCTCGGGCAGGAGGCCAACGCCTCGTGGGTCGTGGACAACCTGCTGGAGGTGCTGCAAACGGAACTCGGCGGCAAGGCGAACGTCATGGTCGAGGCGTGGCCGCGCCCGCACGACTACGCCGACCCGCCCTACGACGTCAGCGGGCCCGTGGATCTGCGGACGTACTCGTGCTATCTCACCGAGACCGTGTGGGACCGCCGAACGCTCGACGCGGTGCCGGCAATCGACATGCCGCTCGCCGACATCGACACCTGGTACCGCTCGGACACCGAGGGCGTCGGCACGTCGCTGTACGACATCTATCACTGGCTCGTGGAGGTGAACGATGAGCGGATCGCGTACTCCGCCTCGACCGACATCGTGCCCGTGGTGACGGCCCGCCCCTCGGACGCGCAGTCCGAACTTCTCATCGCGTACGCCAACTCCGAGATCGAAGACGCGCCGAACCCGCCGCCGCCGTGCCGGATCCGCGGCGGGCGGTGCCGGGCCCGGAGCTAGGCCACGAGCGAGTCGTCGTTGAACTGGTCCCACGCCGACATCTCGCCGTAGTCGTGGGCCGAGTCGGACCCGAGCTCGACCCGCCAGTGGAACGTGGCGAGGTAGCGCAGCGCGTCGCAGGCGTGATCGGGCGCGGCGGGGTCGGGCTCTTCGCGGACCCGCTGCCCGTCCTTCGTCTCGACCCAGACGTACCCGGGGATCTCGTCTTCGAGCCGCGTCGGGAGCATCTGCTCCTTGAGGTGCTGGTCCTCGTCCTTGAGCGAGTTGCGGAGCACGAAGATTTGCGGCCCGCCCGAGTGATCGGGGCTGAGCTTGTCGCGCACGATGTCCCACCCGTGCTCGCGGCGCTTGTCGGCGGCGATGACCGTGACGCGCCCGTCGATGTCCTGGTTCGCTTGGTAGATCCGGTCAGGCTCGGCACCGTCGGCGAGGGTCATGCGGTGCCTGAGCCTCCGCCAGACGCTTGAGTGCCGCGCCGTCCACCACCGGCCGTCCACCTCGCAGCGGTAGTACTGCTCGACGATCCAGAGTCGGTGTCGGTCGTCCACGCCGGCGACGAGCAAACAGCCGGGGGCGCGGGCGGCGAAGTCCCACCCGCAGAGGTAGTACCGGAAGGGCGGTACGTTCTTGCCCCACGGCCTGTTGTTGTCGGGGTCGGGCTCGCCGGGATCGACGATGTGGGTGAGCGGGTCCCAGTTGGGCCAGATCATGCCCTCGGCGCTCGTCCACTTCCCGTACCGCATCCGCTGCAGCCGGGGCCCGGTCATGCGGTTGAGCTTGGCGAAGTACTCGATCGCCTTGGGCTTCCACGCCCCGTCCGGGCTGCACAGCGCCGGGTTGTCCTCGTGCCGGGAAACGAACCGCTCCATCTCGCCCTTGGTCGCCGAGAGGTTGAGCCAGTGCTTCTCGTGGTCGGGGTTCGTGTCGATGATGAGCGTGGGCGGGAACGGGAGTTGCACGATCGGGCTGGAGCCGACGCGGGGGAGTTCGTCGTCGAGATCGCCGCGGAGGGCACGCATGATGCCCTCGAAGTCCGTGCGGCTGAACTGCACGCCCTCGTTCCAGAAGATGCCGTGAAACTGGCCCGAGAGCGCCCGGCCCGGGTCATCCAGACCCATGATCGGGAAGGACGAGCCGTTGGGCAGGCGGTAGATCGAGCGGCCCTCTCGGCGCGGCCCGCGGAGCGCTTCGGGGCAGGCGAGCGCGAGCACCTTCTCAAGCGCTTCGAGCGTGGTCTCGCTCATGTGCTGGCGCGTTTTGCGCATGATCGGCCAGCGGAGCCCGGGGTACTTCTTCGCCAGCTCGACGAGCATGAACAGGATGGCGAAGGTCTTGCCCGTGCCGGCCGGGCCGTCCACGAGCGTGATCGGCGGCGGGCTGTTGGCCCAGTACCGCTCCCAGAGTTGCCCGACAGCGCCCCGGATCTGGATTGCGTGCCGCGTGGTCATGCGGAGCGAAGGGACTGCTCCTCAAGCCGCTCAATCCGACCGTGGTGGTCGTTGATCTTGCCGTCGTGGTCGTCGAGCTTGGCGTCCAGTTTGTCAACGGACTTTGTGAGCCCCTCGGTCGCGTGTCCGAGGTGGTCCACTTTCGTGCCGAGCGTGCCGAGCACGCCGCCGAGATGCCAGACGGCCCCGATGATCGTGAGGATCAGGCCGATGAGAGCGACAACGATTGCGGGATCTTCCATGGGATAAGGCCCTGTAGAGGGTGAGTAGGTACACACCTCATCGGGGTCCCATGCCTCGTGCGGTCAGTGTCAGGGGCCTTGGAATCGGTCTTCAAGGTCCCGAAGCTGCTGCGGTGACAGCCCGCCGATCGAGCGGTCCGGCTTGAGCTCGGGCAGCGACTCGTACTCGGCGATCACGGGGTCGGTGAAGTCGATCTTCCCGATGTCACGCGCGAGCTTGCCGAGCTGGGACGGAGCGCCCGGCGACCAGTAGAAGTACAGGTTGCCCTCGCCGTCGTGGCAGAGCCGCATGAGATTGCCCTTGGCGATCGCGTTGATGATGGCGCAGCCGGCGGGGTCGGGCGTGTCGCACCACGGGTCGAGTGGTTCGGTCATGCAGGGGACATCGGGTCGGGCGTGTCGGTTTGTCCGGTCATCGCTCGTCGCTCCCATTCCTCGTCCTCGCGTCCCCACGCCTTCACGAACGCGACCTCCTGCCAATCCGGGTCACACACCTCGTCACCGGATGGCCAACAGAACCGGGACGCCTGCTCGATCTTCCAGCCATCGCGCTTGAAGTCGTACGAAACCCGGATGCCATCGGCTGCTCGACACTCCGAAATATCGAGGATCAGCTTGCCGATTTCGCCCTCGTTTCGCGGGTACTCCATCGTGATGTATGCGGTGTCACCACTCCGGTTCATTCGCAGGTTGTCGCATTTCGTGAACGTCCCAGGCTCAAACTTGATTCGCTGTCCGTCTTTCATGCCACCGCCTCCCGCCGCGTCCACGGCCTTGCGCTCTTGACCACCGCGGCGACCACCGCCCGCGTGGCACCCTTCGCCTTCCACTCCCTCGGATCATTCGCACCCATCGTCGCCCGGATCACCTTCACCGACGCCGCGTGCTCGAGCAGGTCGTCAGCGAGCGAGCGGGCCCCGTCACGCCCCGGGCCGTCGTTGTCCTCGACGATCACCACCTCACGCCCACGGGCGAGCTGAGCGGCCTCCTCGGCCTGCCCGCGGCAGGCGTGCCGCCCGATGGCGTCGAGCCCGAGATCCCACATCGCCGCCGTGTCGGTCGGGCCCTCGACGATGAACAGGCTCCGCGAGCGCCCGCGCGGGACGGGGATGAACAGGCCCGCGTGCGATCCCTTGATGGACCGCTTCTCCCCGGTCTCGTGCCGAAGCCGGATCCCGCAGACCGACCCGTCCGGACGCCGCATCGGGAACGTCCACGCGAACCGGCCCGGGCAACGGGTGTCGAGCCGCGCCAGCGCGTCGCGGAAGACGATGCCGGTCCGCATCGCCATGAGCGGCTCGCGCGACAAGCCCAGGTCGGGCCAGATGTCTTCGTGCTGGATCCGCTCGTGGCACGCCCGGGCGATCGCCTCGAACGGGATCGCGGGGTCCGGGCGTCGCGGGGTCCGCTTCTTTGTCAGGCGCGGCTGACACGGCGCGTCCGTCTCAACGAGCTGGTGGACCCAGCCCATGCCGTCGCGGAACGTGATCGGGCGACCGTCGCGGTCCTTCGCGCAGCCCTCGGGCACGCGGGCGCAGGCTGCCGCCGACCCGTCGGGCTTCACCATGCACCAGTCGGGCTTGCCGCAGACCGGGCAGGGGTTCGCCTTGCTGACGCGCCGCCAGGTCATGCCTCCCGATGCCCAGCCTCGTTTGGCTTGGCGGTGCCGATGGGGGTGACGGTGGTGGGTTTCATGGCTTGTCCTTCTTCATGCGTTCGAGTCCGAAGCGGATTTCCTGTCGGAACCACGATTCTACTTCTCGCTTGGTCAGATTCCCGCCGTGGCAGCTGGGGTCTTTGTGTGCCGCGTCAATGATGGCGCGAAACAAGCCGGGCGGCGGGCGGCGATCCGAAATCATGTCGAGTGGGTAGCCCAGCGACTTCCACACCCATTCACCGGCGGCGTCTAGGTCGCTTGCAAGCTGCCGGATTTGGTCTTTGAGATCGCGGTCGCTCACGGTGTCTCCTTTGCTCATCGCTTGCGCCATTCGTCGATGGTCCTGTCCGGTGCGGGTGTGCCGTAGTCCCTCTCCCATGCGGATTCGTACGCCGCCTTGAACATTTCGTCTCGCTCCCAATCGTCGCTGTGCGAGTAGCAGGGCTCGGGAACCCTCGGCACCGGCCTCGGCCACATCGACATTACCCATTGGCCTTTGACGAAGATCCTGTGATCGACGGCAAGGTGCGCGGCTTGTCCGGGTTTCATGCTGCCCCCACCGTTTCAGGTGCAAACGTCTTGCAGAACTCGGTGGGTTCACACGCCATCGGCACGCGCTCAACGGGGCGAGTATCTCCGATCGCCATGACATCATCGAGGAGCGCGAATAGGGAGTCGCAGGCGGTGACGGCGCAGGCGGCGGCGTCGTAGTCGGCGGCGTCGGCGGCGGCGAAGGCGGCGTTGGCGGCGGCGTTGGCGGCGACGCGGGCGGCGTAGGTGGCGGTGTAGGCAGCGGCGGCGGCGCGGGCGGCGAGGGCGCTCTTCTCATCCACGATCGGATCGAGGTCGGCCAGCCCGTTCTTCGGCGTCGCCGCGAACACTCGCACCGCACGATCGGCACACAGGAACGCACGCCGGATCGTGTCGGGATGCAACGGCTCGCCGGGCTTCTGCAACGCCGTGCCGATGGGGTCGTAGAGGCGGGGTCCGATCAGCCGAGCACGCTCGGCGTCAGACGGCAGCATGTCGTTGATGCGGATGCACAGGGCTTGCACAACGGGGCAGACGCAATCGGGGTGGTCGGACCACTCCTGACCGGTATACATGGTGAGCGCGGCCATCCAGCACCCTCCGGTTTCGGGGTTGCCCACGCCCTTGACCAGCTTCGTGACTCGCAGTTCGTCGTTCATCGTTCGTTCTCCTGTTCGTTGGGGGAGGGGTCAACCACCCGCCGCCATCACCTTTGATCCGTGTGCTTCTTGAAGCGTTGTGGTGAACGTGTCGCCAGGATCACCCCAATGGCCTCGCAAGAAGTACCGCTCTCGCGTCGTCGTATCTTCGACGAGCGTGTGTGGGTGTTTCAGCACAAAGTACGTCTCGCCCTCAATCGGCTCTCGCTGCTCAATCACGCGAAGCTCGACTTCCTTGCCACACCCGGCAAGGGCGAGCAGCGCGACGAGTGGGATTAGTTTTCGTTTCGTCATCACACGTCCTCCTTCGCCGCCTCGGCGGCTTCGCGGGTGGAGTACCAATCGGACACCGGAGTAGAGTCGTAATCCCATCCGCCCCAACAGACACTCCATTCTCGATCACTGTCACCGAACTCGATGTCCCCCGCATCTACCTCAAACCACTTGGTTCCGGCGTAGTCGGGGTTGTAGAGCTTCGTCGGCTCGTGGCCGGGTACGACCGGCACCCCGTCCGCCGTCTTCGGCAGCCGCTTCACGATCGCTTCGAGGGCGGCGATGCGGTCATGCTCCGAGTCCGCCTGTTCTTGCAATTCCTCGGGCGACTTCGAGATGGCGGGGGGCACGGCGTCAGTAAACATCGACCGCAGCAGCATGATCGGCTCGGCCATCCAGCCGCCTCCGGTTTCGGGGGCGCCGAGGCCCTTGACCAGCTTCGTGACTCGCAGTTCGTCGGTCATCGTTCGTTCTCCTGTTCGTTTGTGGGTTCGGGCTCGGGACGCCTCTCGATGGAAAAGTCGCAAGGCGATGGGCACCCGGCGTACTGAACGCCTTGATGCAACCATCGGCGCAGTCCTTGCCTGCCTTTGAGCCTGAGGATGACGCGGGCAGTGCCAATCGCGGCGTCCATTTCGCAAGCGTCAAGTTCGACTTTGCGTTCGTCGTTCATCGTTCGTTCTCCTTCGCCGCCTCGGCGGCTTCGGGTGTGGAGTAGCAGTCCCGCCAGTAGGGAACGTGCGGGTCGTAGTAGTCACCAGTCTCTGCCGCCATCACGGTTTCGAGTGAACCATACTCGGGCCGGTAAAGGGTCATGCCCTCTACCACCCGCACCCCATCCGCCGTCACCGGCAGCCGCTCCACGAACGCTTCGAGTTCGGACAGCTTCCGTAGTGCCACGACCAGCTCTTGACCTGCCCCCGGTTTATGTGCCAGTTACAGACAGTGTAGTTGGTTCTCCGTATGTCGCAGCAGAGGCGTGCGGAGCGCAGCGGAGCACGGCTCTGCTGCGATCGCCTCGGGTGCCGGCGGCCGGTAGCCGAGCGACGAG
>JAVJSB010000002.1:0-15174 GCA_040219655.1 Phycisphaerales bacterium
CGGAACCCGGCGCCGCCGGTGACGATGACTTTGTGGTCGGGCCAGGCGATGTTCAGGGTGGTTCTCCGGGGGGCAAGGGTAGGGACGGGGGCCTGAGGGTTCCGAGCCGCGGGCTTCAGCCCGCGCGGACGATCCGTCCCCCGCGCGGGCTGAAGCCCGCGGCTCGGAACCCTCAGGCCCCCGTCCCTACCCTTGCCCCCCGGAGAACCACCATGAACATCGCCTGGCCCGACCACAAAGTCATCGTCACCGGCGGCGCCGGGTTCCTCGGACGCCACGTCCTCGAAGGTCTCAAAGCCCGGGGCGTGCCCGAAGCCTCCATCTTCGTCCCCCGCCGCAAGGACTACGACCTCACCGAAGCCGCCGACGTCAGCCGCATGTACGACGACGCGTTCGGCGGCGCGTGGACCATGGTCGTCCACCTCGCCGCCGAGGTCGGCGGCATCGGCGCCAACCGCGAGAACCCGGGCCGCTACTTCTACGCCAACATGGCGATGGCGCTGCACTTGATCGAACAAGCCCGCACCCGCGGGCTCATCGACCGGGGCGGCACGTTCGTCCAGACCGGCACCATCTGCGCCTACCCGAACCTCACCCCCGTGCCCTTCAAGGAAGACAACCTCTGGAACGGGTACCCCGAGGTCACGAACGCGCCGTACGGCGTCGCCAAGAAAGCCGCCTGGCAGATGCTCGATGCCTACAAGCTGCAATACGACATGCACGGCGTCTACGTCCTGCCCGTGAACTTGTACGGCCCGCACGACAACTTCAACCTGCACTCGTCGCACGTCATCCCCGCCCTCATCCGCAAGTGCATCGAAGCCCAGGACCGCGGCGACGACTCCATCGAGGTGTGGGGCACGGGCAGCGCCTCGCGCGAGTTCCTGTTCGTCGAGGACGCCGCGGACGGCATCCTCACCGCCGCCGAGAAGATGCAAGACCCCACGCCCATCAACCTCGGCACGAACATGGAGATCACGATCCGCGACCTCGTCCACCTGATCGCGAAACTCACCGGCTTCGCAACGGAAGAAACCATCGAGAGCAAGATCCGGTGGGACTCGACCAAACCCGACGGCCAGCCGCGCCGGTGTCTGGACGTTTCCCGCGCCAAGGAGATGATGGGCTGGCAGGCGAAGGTCGGCTTCGAGGAAGGCCTCGAACGCACGATCGCGTGGTTCCGCGAGCACCGTCACGACGCGGACGCGCGGGTGTAGTCGCGCGCACGCACACCCTTGTGGTGTGCGCCGCGAACAGGACTGATTCTTCATATTACTTGACTTCTGCGCGCGGCGCGCCTAGTCATCTCATGTGGACGGTTCCCGCGTGCATGGCGCGGTCGAGCCCGGCGTGGGCGCTTCGCTGAACGCCTTCGCCGGACCGGGTTTCCCGGCCCCACGACACCATTCGTTCTTCAGCCGCGAGACCCTCAAGGAGGTTTCCGATGCTGCATGTGAACACGAACACGACGATTCTTTCCGCCGCACTCGCCTGCGCGATGAGCGCCGGCTTGGCGAGACCTGTGAGCGCCGAGCCCGCCTCGGCGAACGTGACCGACGAGCACATCGCCGACGCCATCTCGACCGACCTGTTCTATCACGATCGGGTCGATTCGAACAATGTGAACGTCGCCGTCTCCGACGGCGTCGCCACGCTCAAGGGCGAGGTGAAGACCATGCTCTCGAAGCGGCGCGCGGTGAAGGCCGCCCAGTCCATCCGCGGCGTGCGCTCCGTGATCGACAAGATCCTCGTCGTCCCCGAAGAGCGGACCGACGACGCGATCCTGAGCGACATTCACGAATCGATCCGCATGAACGACGCGACCGAGTCGTCGGACGTGATCGTGCGGATCAACAACGGCAACGTCACGCTCTCGGGCACGACCGAGTCGTTCGCCGAGAAGGACCTCGCCGAGACCGTTGTCGCGGGTGTGCTCGGCGTCCGATCGATCGAGAACAAGCTCGAGATCCAGACGCCGGTGAAACGTCCGGCGGACGAGATCAAGGCGGACGTCGAGGGCCGCCTCGCCCACTCCGTCTGGGTCGATGAAGCCCCGATCGTGGTGAGCGTGGACGGGCACGACGTGATGCTCACCGGTGCCGTCGGCTCGTCGGCCGAGCGGCTCAAGGCGATCAAGCTCGCCTACGTCGAGGGCGTCAAGTACGTTCTTGCCGACGACCTCTACGTCTCGTCGTTCTTCGAGGACGAGGAGCGCAAGAAGGAGCCCGCGGCGCCCAACTTCACCGACGCCGAGATCAAGCAGGCCATCGAGGACGCCTTCCTCATCGATCCGTCGGTCTCCGAGTCGGACGTGCGGGTCCGCGTCGAGGGCAACGCCGTCACGCTGACGGGCTTCGTCGCGACGCTCGCCGCGAAGAACGCGGCGGAGCGCGATGCCCGCCACACCGTGGGCGTGCAGCGCGTGAACAACCTCATCGCCGTCCGCCCGGGCTCGTGGTCGCCCGATACGCAGGTCGCCGAGTCCATCCGCGCGGCGTTGCTCCGCGACGCGTTGCTCAACGACCAGGTCGTCAAGACGCGTGTCGATGAAGGCGTCGCCGTCCTCTCGGGCGAGGTGAAGACCGAGTTCGAGCGTGAGCGCGCCGAGATGATCGCCGCCTCCATCCCCGGCGTCATCGCCGTGGTCAACAAGCTCGAAGCGGACCGCGCCTGGACGTGGCAGCCCGACCTCGAGATCAAGGAGGACGTGAACGACCAGCTCTTCTGGAGCCCCTTCGTGGACGCCGACGACGTCTCCGTCAAGGTCGACGACGGCATCGTCACCCTCACCGGCTCGGTGAGCGACTACTCGGAGATGACCGCGGCCCGCGACAACGCCTTTGAGGGCGGCGCCAAGGACGTGATCCTCAAGCTCGACCTCGAGAGCTAACGCCGCTCACATCTTGAATCCCGACCCAACGGGGCCCCCGCTCGGGGGCCCCTTTTCGTGCGCTCACCCGTCCGGGCGTGCCCCGTCCTCGCCGGCCGCGCCCTCCTGCTGGGCCTTGATCGCCTCCAGGCGTCTGGTCATCTCCGCGGCGTCTTCCTCGTCGAAGTTCATGATGCCGCGGAGGAACGCCCACCCGCCGCTGGGCTTGCTCGTCCGCCCGGGCTTGAGATCACCCCACTCGATGCGCACGTCGCGCAGCGTCACCGGCCCGCCGTAGATCCGATCGATGTCCGTCGTGCCCATCGCGAGCTCGGGGTCGGGCACGATCACGAAGTCGATCTCCTCCGCGTCGAACCCCTCGGGCAGTGTCCGGTCCCACTCGCTGTTGAACCTGATCGACACGCCGCGGCTGCCCGGGTCCTTGGCGCGCAGCACGACCGGCGCGGCCCGCCAGGTCTTCCCGTTCCACTCCGCCGTCGCCCACCCCGCGATCGGGTGCGGCAGCGCCGAGGTGTCCGGTACCGAGAGCTGCATCGTCGTTCCCATCGAGCTGAACTCATGCACCCACGCCTGCGTCCGAGCGTCGAGCACCCGCTCGATCTCCTCGGTCGTGTCCGCGTCCGGCGGCACGAGATCGATCACCTCGGACCCCTCGGGCAGCACCGTCACGCGAAGCGAACCCTCGAAGTCGCGCCGGTGCTCGGCGGCGTACGCCTCGAAGTCGGCCTGCGGCGGCGCGGCCGCGCCCCGGACCATCTCCGTCGGCTGCAAGGCGAAGCGGACGGTGTAGCTCACGTCATACGCACCGGGATCGATGTTGTAAGGCAGCGAGACCTTCGCCGTGCCGTAGACCTGCTCGTTCCCGCCGCCGCCCCACATCGGGTTCCGGTAGACGTGCACGCCGCCGAACTGGTTCGCCCAGCCCCCGCCCGCATGAGACGAGCGATGCACGGTCTTCTCCCCCAACGCGACATGCACGAGCGAGAGCATCCCGTTGAGCTGCGTCCCCGAGCCCGCGCAGACCCGCTCGATCTCGGGTTGCAAGACGAGCTGCCCGCCCGGCACGGCACGCCGCCGCCCGGTCATCGTGAACCGCACCGCGTGCAGGTCGAACGCGCGCTTCACCTCGTCGCCCAGCGCCTTGCGGATCGTCTGCTGCTCGATGAAATCACCCAGCCGGTCGTCCCACGCGGCGCCCGGGGTCCGCTGCAGCGCGAGGATCACCTCCCCGGCGCGCTCGATGTCGGCGCCCGAGAACGTGCCGTCGATGTCGCGCCGCGCGAGCTCGCGCGCGAGCACCTCGACCGCCGCCGCCCCGCCCCGCTCGGCTTCCCACGCGAGCAGCCAGACCGGCTTGTGCCGGGACCAGTCCACCCCCACGGCCGACCCGCCCACAGCGAGCCCGACCGCCGCGAGCGGCAACCCCGCGAGCACGAGCCCGAGCGCGAGCACGATCGCCCGTTTCTTCCGCAGCCCTTGCCGCACGCCCTCGGCGCGCCGCAGCCCGGCGCCGCACTCCGGGCACGTCACGCCGCCGGGCAGCACGTCGGACAGGTCGAACGAGCAGTCGCCGCACACGGGGTTCGTGTTCACCCGCCGCCCGCGCCAGCCGATCGCGATGAGCACCGCCCCCACCAGCACGAGCCCGAGCACGCCGACGATCAGCTGCGTCGATGTCATCTGGGCGCCTCCCGTGCCCATCCTACGAAACGCCGCCGCGGGCGAGAAGACCGAACCGGGCCGTATCCTTGCCCGTGGAGCCGCCCGTGCGATTCTGCATCCGGTCCGTATCGCCCGAGGAGCGCCGCGCCCTCGAAGCGGTCGGCGTCCGCCCGCACGACTGCATCGGCGCCTGCACCGATTGCTTCCACCGCCCCGTCCTGGCGCGCGGAGACCAGCGCGTGCCGGATCAAGAGGTCGAGAACATCCTCCGCCGCGCGCGCGACGCGAAATCGTCCCCGCGAGCCTGACTCATCCCGATCGGTCCGCCACCAACGGCCCGCGCGGCGTCTCCAGGCGCAGCGCTCGCGCCACACCGTCCTCACCCACGACGGGCTCGACGATCAGCCGTTCCCACGGGTGAAACAGCGGGCCCCCCGGGTCACCAGGCCGGACGAACAACTCAAGCTCAACCATCCCCGGGGCGTCCGGGCGCGCGAACAGACGCCCCCCGTGCTCGTAGATCTCGAGCGCAAACCCAGGCCCGCGCACGGCGTAGCGCCCCGCGAGTGCCGCACGCCGGCGCGCGTCCGGCGCCTGCCACGGCTCGCGCACCACCCCACGCGGAGCGCCAAGAGCCTCCACCCGCACCGGGCCGAGTGCGGGCTCGTCATGATCACTCCCTCGCCGCGCGTCCCAGATCATCGCCGCCAGCGCATCCACCTGCCCGTCCGAGAGCGCCTCGTCGCGCGGGGTGTCGCACAGATGCACGATCGCCACATCGTGCTCGGGCACGAGAAACAGCGCTTGCCCGCCCGCGCCCAACGCCGCGGGGTGATCAACGCGGTCCCACGCCCGCGGGGCGTCCGGCTCGCCCGGGTAGACCCACCAGAGCAGCCCGTACCCGTTGCCCGCGCCGCCGTAGTGCCCGCGCTCGAACCGCGTCACCGCGGTGATGCTGCGCTCGATCCAGGCCTCTGGCACGATCCCGTCGCCCCCTCGGAGATAGCACGCCCCGAGCCGAGCCAGATCGCGCGCGGACACGCGGAAGCAGACCGCCGCGTGCTCGGATGTGCTCGGCTCGAGCCACTCAAAGACGTCCAGCCGCGGGTCAAAGTCCTCGAACCCCAGCGGGCCCGCAAGCCTTAAGGCGACGTCCTCGGCGACCGAACGCCCGGTGACGCGCTCGTAGATGCTCGGCAGCGCGTTGAAGTCCCAGTTGTTGTAATACCACCGCTCCCCCGGCGCCGCGCTGCCCCGCTCCGGGCGGCGCGCCGCGTTGCTCGCCGACTCGTACGCCGCCGGGTGATAGACACCGGACCGCGCCGCGAGCAGGTCCATGACCGTCGCGGTCCGCTCGCGCTCGCTGAGCCCGCCGACGTCATCGATGCCCAGCCCGCCGAGCATCACGCCAACGTCGATCTCGCCGTCCGACGCCGCGATCCCGAAGAGGGCGCCGTACAGCGCCTTGCGGATGGACCGCGCGGGCATCGGGCGATCAACATCGCCCCACGCCGCGATCACGGCGCCGTTGTCGATCACCACCACGGCGCTCGAGCCGATCTCTTCGGCGTGCGCCCGCGCCCGCTCGAGCGCGTCGGCGTCCCACCCGGCGTCGCTCGGATCCCGCACGGCGCGCCACGGGTCGGGCCCCGACACGCAGCCCGCCGCCACCGCACCCAGCACAACCGCTGCCACCAATGCCTGCATGGCGCCACTCCCATCGGCGCCCGCGCCAACGCCGAGCGGCATCCTTGGGGCGGCACGCCCGCCCGTCTAGCACGCCGCTAGCGAATCGCGTGCGCCGGCGGCGGCGTCTCGTCACCGATCTTCTCGCGCCGCGGATCGTCGCCCGGGTCGCCGATGCTCGTCAGGGTCATCTCCTCGTTGATGAGCGCCTGCAGGTGCACCGGGCGTCCCCAGATCCGCCGCAACGCGCACAGCGCCTCGGCGGACTTGCCCGCGTCCACCTCGAACCCGTTGAACTCGTGCGCCAGGTACAGCTCGCCCCGGTTCAGGTAGTTCGCGTCCGCCACGTGGATGAACGGCTGCCCCATGTTCGTCAGCCGATACAGCAGCGTCTGCTTCACGCGATCGAAATCGCGGCTCACGACCTTCAGCTCGCCCGTGCGCGGGTCGCGCGCGTGCTGGTACATCCTGTGCTTCTCGACGAACTCGGGCGTCAGGAACTCGTCGATGAAGTTCACGTCGTTGTAGATCCTCCGGATCTCGAAGATCTTCTCGCGCCCCTTCATCGACTTGTCGTCGTGCGCCTCGCGCTCGCCGATCCCGCCCATGCGTTCCCACCCGGGCCCGTGCTGACCGGCGTCCCACCGGCGCTCGATGTCCTTGAACAGCTCCACCCCGATCTTGTACGGGTTGAACCCGCCCGCCGGCATGTGCACCACGCCCGAATGCTGCTCGGCGTAGTCCACGATCTCCGCGTCCTCCAGGAAGTGCTCCGTCATCAGCTTGCTGTGCCAGTACGTCGCCCACCCCTCGTTCATGACCTTCGTCATGCCCTGGGGCGCGAAGTAGTACGCCTCGTCGCGCACGATCCCGAGGATGTCCGCCTGCCAGTCCTCGAGCTTGGCGTGGCGCAACAAGAACAGCAGCACATCGCGCGTGGGCTTGCGCGGGAACCGCGCCC
Source organism: Phycisphaerales bacterium (assembly GCA_040219655.1). Classification (GTDB taxonomy): domain Bacteria; phylum Planctomycetota; class Phycisphaerae; order Phycisphaerales; family UBA1924; genus BQJQ01. Next base: position 7,200 of record JAVJSB010000002.1, read on the forward strand.
GCTCCGCCGCGGCCTTCTCGGCGATCTCCCTCTTCTGCCGCTCCATCTCCTCGCGCGGGTTGATAAACGGATCCATCGACTCCTTCGCCGCGTACCGCTCGGGCTCGGGCGGCGTGCCGAAATCCTCCCCGTCGTCGCGCTCCACAAACACCGAGTGCGGGTCGATCAGGTGCTCGATCGCCAGGCAGTCATCCAGGAACCGCTCGACCGTCTCCTGCCCCTGCCGCTCGATGTGCCGGCGGACGCGCGTCGCGTGGTTCGCCATCCGGTCGATCATGTGCCGATCGGTCTTGCTAAACCAGAAGTTGCACTTGAAGAAGTCCGCGTGCCCGTAGACGTGCGCCATCACGAGCTTCTGGTCCGTCACCGAGTTCGACTCCTGCAGGTAGGCGTAGCAGGGGTCGTTGTTGATGACCATCTCGTAGATGCGGCCCATCCCGTACGCGTCGCGCTTGGACAGCTTCTCGTACTCCATCCCCCAGCGCCAGTGCGGGTAGCGGATCGGGAACCCGCCGTACGCCGCGATCTGGTTCATCGTGTCGAAGTCGAGCATCTCGAACACGACCTCGAAGAAGTCGAGCCCGAGCTCGGCCGCCTTCGCCTTGATCCGCTCCATGTGGGCCCGGAGCTCGGGGGTCAGGTCCGTGTTGTGCATGGCGGGTGGCATCGGGGCGGCCTCATCGTTTCCTACTTTCACATCGGGCGAAAGTTCGCACAAACTTGCCCATCGCCGTGTTGAGCCGGGCGACGCGGGTCGGTAGCGTGGGCATCCCCCGAGGAGACCGACGATGCCGCGACCGTGTGCCCCCCTTGCCCTGCTGCTGCTCAGCGCCTCTGTCGCCACCGCCGACACGGGCGACGAGCTCTACACGCTCACGGGCGCGACCCCCATTTTCGGCCTCGGGCTCGGGTCCAACGGCGCCGCCCTCGTCGTCTACGACCCGCCCTCGATCGGACTGCAGACGTATGACGCCCCGACGGGCGCCCCGCTCGGCGTCGTGGGCGGCGGCCCGCTCCCGGGCGTGACCAACTTCTACAAGGCCGCGATCTCGGGCCCGACCGCCATCGTCGGCGCGATCAGCGCCGAGGTGAACACCATCGTCTCGGGCGCCGCCTACGTCATCGACGTGCAGACCGGCGCCCTGCTCCACACCCTCACGCCCGACGACGCCGCCTCGGACGACAGATTCGGCGTCGCGCTCGACATCGCCGGCGATCGCGCGATCGTCGGCTCGTTCCGCAACAACGCCGGCCGCGCCTACATCTACGACACCGCGACGGGCCAGCAGCTCCACGCCCTCGACCCCGACCCCGGCACGCCCGCCCCGCACGCGTTCGGACGCGCGGTCGCGATCACGGGCGACGTCGCGCTCGTCGCGGCTCCATCTGAGAGCCCGCCTGCCGTCTACATCTTCGACATCGAGACCGGGCAACAACTCGGCAAGCTCACCCGCCCCGGCGGGCTCGGCACCGCGCTCGCCGCCCACGCCGACCGGGCCGTGATCGCACACGACAGCATCCGCGAGCCGGCGCTCTACGACCTCTCAGACCCCCCGAACCCCATGTTCATCACGACGCTGACCCCGACAGGCCCTTACGGCACGCTCGGGACCAACACTTTCGATCGCACGCCCTACGCGATCGACGACAACGCTGTCGTGATCGGCGCCGATCTCGAGCAGCGCCCCGACGGCATACTCGGCGTTGCCCACCTCTTCGACGCCCGCATCGGCTCGTACGCCACCACCCTCGTTCCGACCGATCCCGCCGCGAGCCGCGCCGGATCCTCCGTCGCCGTCTCCAACGGCATCGCCCACGTGGGCTCACGCGGCGCCGTCTCTTCCTTCGACGTCTCAATCGTCCCGTGCAACGCGGCGGACCTCGCCCGCCCCTTCGGCACCCTCAACGTCGATGACATCGACGCCCTCGTCGCCGGCTTCCTGAGCGCCGAACTCGACGTCGCCGACTGCGACGGCTCGGGCGTCCTGAACGTGGACGACATCGACTGCTTCGTCGCCAGCTTCCTCGCCGGCTGCCTCTGACCCGCAACCGCGGCCGCCGCCGGGCGAATAGCCCCCCACGCCGGGCCCCGCCGCCCGGTGTGGGGAGCCTTCACCGTTGAAGCCAACCGAGATCCGATCGCCGATTCCCTGCACCACGGACCGCGCGCGCGTGATGTTCGATTCGGACACCGTCACCGTCGCCCGGGGCGGGCTCGAGCCGAGCGACCCACGCTGGGAGACCGACCAGGTCAACGACGCACCCCCGTGCGTCAGCTTCCCGACGCGCGCCGTGCTCGTCGAGAAGGAAGGCATGGACCCGTTCGTCGCCAGCGCAAACCGCGTCTCGCTATTCAACCACGGGCAGACATTCCGTCTGCGTCGCGTCGGACCGCACGCCACGCGCTCCGTCCGGTTCTATTTCAACCCCGCCGCGATCTCCGACGCCTTCGGCCCGCGCGCTGGCTGGACCGACGACCCGGCCAGACCATTCCCCGCGAGCTCCGCGATCATCGGTCACACCACGTTCCTCGCCCAGCGCGCCGTCGAACTTTCCGCCGCGCACAACCCGGACCCCCTGCTCATGGAGGAGCTGGCGACGCGGATCCTCCATGACGCCGCCGACGCGATCGACGGCGGCCCGCGCTTGCCGAAGACATCATCGCGCACGCGCGAAGCCCACCGCGAAGCGGTCCAGGCCGTTGAAGCATGCATCGCCCAGCGGTTCGGCGAACGCCTCACGCTCAGTGTCATCGCGAGCGCCGCGCGATGCGCCCCCACTCACCTCTGTCGTATCTACCGCTCGCACACGGGCATCACCATCCACCAGAGCCTCACCAGGCACCGCCTGCGCCGCGCGCTCGAGATGCTCTCGTTGCCGCGCTACGACTCGAACGCCGTCGCCGACGCCTGCGGCTTCTCGAGCCGCTCCCACCTCTCCGACGCCATGTTCCGCGGCCTGGGCGTCCGACCCAGCGAACTCCGCCCCGCGCCCCGCGCCGCCCGAGCGCTCCGCGCCCGCCTCGCCTGGGGCGTATCCGAATCGCGATAGATCGCCGGCCATCGATAATGCCCTCATGCTGCTCCGACGCGGTTCGCACCCCCCCAGACCCGCCTCGCGCACGAATCCCGTTCTATCACGCGCGTCCCCCGCCTGGCATCATCGACACCACACCCGTCGTCCTCGTGGGCCAGCCAGGAGACCCCCATGACACACCGATTCGTTGCCGCCGCGCTCACCACGACCGCCCTCGCGGCGCCCGCGTTCGCCCAGTTCGTCGAGCCCGCCACCATCATCCACAGCTGGTCGGGCGAGTCCGCCAACGACCAGTTCGGCTTCATCAACCGAAACCTCGGCGACGTCGATGGCGATGGCATCAACGACATCGGCGTCGGCGTTCCCATCCGCGACGAGGGCGGCAACGACGCCGGCAAGGCATACATCTACTCCGGCGCCACCGGCGCCCTCATCCGCGCCCACGTCGGCGACCGCGCAAACGCCGGGCTCGGATACGAGATGGGCGGCGTCGGCGACCTCAACAACGACGGCGCCAACGAGTACGTCATCGGCGCCCCCGACACCGCTCAACTCGGCGTCCCCGGCATCGGCCCCGGACGCGCCCTCCTCTTCGACGGCGCCACCGGAGCCCTCCTCCACACCTGGACCGGCGAGAACACCGGCGACATCTTCGGAAACCTCGTCGCCGGCTGCGGGAATGTCCTCAACGACACCGCCGGCGACGTCGACGGCGACGGCGTCTTCGACATCCTCGTCTGCGCCGCCTTCTACAACCCCGGAACCACCGGCCGCGCGTACGTCTACTCAGGCGCCGACTACACACCCATACACATCATCGACGCGCCCACCAACGGCGGCATCTTCGGGCTCGGCGCGGGCGGCATCGGCGACATCACCGGCGACGGCAAGTCCGAACTCGTCATCGCCGCGCCCGGCGCCTCCACCGGCGGGCTTGCATTCGTCTACGACGGCGCCACCGGTGCCCAACTCCCCTTCTCACCCCTCGTCCCCGACGCGACCGCCGCCTTTTTCGGGAACCTCTTCGCTTCCGGGCCCGGCGACATCGACGCCGACGGCACACCCGACATCTTCATCTCCGATCTCGGCGACGACGAGAACGGAAACAACGCCGGAAAGTCCTACGTCTTCTCCGGCGCCGACGGCTCGCGCATCCTCACCATCCCAGGGCCCGCGGCAGAAGATCAGTTCGGCGTCGGTCGAGGCTGCGGCGACGCCAACGGCGACGGCGTCCCCGACTTCATCATCGCCTCTTACATCTCCTCCGCCTTCTCGCCCCAAGCCGGGCGAGCCTTCCTCGTCTCGGGCACGGACGGCCGCTTCCTCCGCTCCATCACACGCCGTGCCAACAACCAGCTCTTCGGATGGTCCTGCGTCGGCGCGGGCGACCTCAACGCCGACGGCTACCCCGACTTCGCCATCTCGTCGCTTACCAACGGCGGCGGCGCGAACCCTCAACGCGGACGCGTCTACGTCATCGCCGGCGAGCCCGAGCCTCTTTGCGTCGCCGACTGCGACGCCAACGCCGCCGTCAACATCGACGACATCGACTGCTTCGTCGCCGCCTTCCTCGCCGCCGACCCCATCAGCGCCGACTGCGACCAAAGCGGAACGATCAACCTCGACGACCTCGACTGCTTCGTCGCCACCTTCCTCGCCGGCTGTCCCTGACCACCCGTCCTGGGCATCCAAAACGCGATTCTTGAGTCACCAGAGGCGTTTTTCGTGGAGTAACCTGACAACCAGGTCGTTTACTCGTATAATCAGGTGGTTCTTCACCGCCGTCGCGGGTTCTCCGCGACGATGGCGAGAGGAGGACGCCATGACGAAGTTCCAGGACCCCGGCGCGCTCATCCCCACCGCGATCGCCATCGGCACAGGCGCGACGCTTTTCGCCTTCGCCCCGGCCCCCCCGCCTTCCGAAACAACCACCGTCCCGACGACGCTCGCCGACTTCTTCGGCGCGGGCACCCAGCCGGGCGGGCTCGTCACCGAGATCGAATCGCGCACACGATGCGACTCCTGCCACGGCGGGTACGACGAGACCCACGAGCCCTTCCGCCCATGGGCGGCCAGCCCGATGGGCCAGTCCGCGCGCGACCCCTTGTTCCTCGCGTGCCTGACCATCGCGAACCAGGACGCCGCGTTCGCCGGCGACCTCTGCCTCCGCTGCCACACCCCAGGCGGGTGGCTCGCCGGACGCTCCACCCCCACCGACGGCAGCGCCCTGCTCGACATCGACTTCGAGGGCATCAACTGCAACTTCTGCCACCGCATGGTCGATCCGTTCCACGTCAACGGCGTCCAGCCATTCGAAGACCCCGGCATCCTCGCCGCCCTCCTCGAACAACCCGTCAACCCGCACTCCGGGCAGTACGTCATGGACCCCGAAGACCGCCGGCGCGGCCCGTTCGATCTTGAGAGCTTCAACTCGCACGAATGGCGCCAGGCCTCGTTCTTCTCCGACTCCTCCAACTGCGCCACCTGCCACGACGTCTCCAACCCCGCCTTCTCACGCCAGCCCGACGGCACCTACGCCCTCAACGACCTCAACACCCCCCACCCCACCCAGGACAAGCTCGACATGTTCCCCATCGAGCGCACCTACTCCGAATGGACCGCCAGCGCCTTCGCGCAGGGCCCCATCGAGATGGGCGGCCGCTTCGGCGGGAACCTCACCGCCGTCAGCTCCTGCCAGGACTGCCACATGCCCGACGGCACCGGACGCGGGTGCAACCGCAACTCGCGCCCCATCCGCGACAACCTCCCCACCCACCAGTTCAACGGCGGCAACACCTGGATCGTCCAGGCCGTCCGCAACCTCAATGACGACGCCGTCACCGGGCTCGACGACAACTCCGTCGCCGCGTCCGTCGCACGCGCCGTCGCGATGCTCGAAGCAGCCTCCGACCTCGACGTCCGCCAAGAAGGCCCGGACCTCATCGCCCGCGTCACCAACATGACCGGGCACAAACTCCCGAGCGGCTACCCCGAAGGCCGGCGCATCTGGGTCAACGTCGAGTTCTACGACGCCAACGCGCAGCCCATCGCCGAGTTCGGCGCCTACGACGACGCGACCGCGACCCTCGACACTGAAAGCACCGTCGTCTACGAGACCAAGATCGGCGTGGACGCCGCTGTCAGCGCCGCGACCGGCATCCCCGAAGGCCCGGGCTTCCACTTCGCCGTCAACAACGTCGTGTACAAAGACAACCGAATCCCGCCCATGGGCTTCACCAACACCGGCTTCCAAGCCGTCCAGGCCGCGCCCGTCGCGCACACCTACGCCGACGGCCAGCACTGGGACGAGAGCTCGTACCCCATCCCGCCCGACGCCGTCAGCGCCGAGGTGCGCGTCTACTACCAGCTCGCCTCGCGCGAATACATCGAGTTCCTCCGCGACGCCAACGTGACCAACGACGCGGGCCAGGTCCTTTACGACCAGTGGATCGCGACGGGCAAGAGCGCCCCCGTCGAGATGGACGAAGCGCACATCACCCTCGTCCCCGTCGGCGGGTGCAACCCCGCGGACCTCGCCGCCCCGTTCGGCGTCCTCAATGTGGACGACATCGATGTCTTCGTCAACGCCTTCCTCGGAGCGGACCTCGCCGCCGACTGCGACGGCTCGGGCGTCCTCAACGTGGACGACATCGACTGCTTCGTCGCCAGCTTCCTCGCTGGCTGCCCCTGACGCTTCTCAGCGCACGAGCACGAAGAACAGGATCGCCGACGCCAGCGTCGCGACCCAGCACAATCCCGCGAGCCCGACGCGCGCCCACCAGGCCCGCCGCCGGAACCACCAACGCGCCCGCAGCCCCGCCACCAACGCCGGCCCCTCGACCGCCAGCCCAACCATCAGCGGAGCCGCGTCCGTCACGCTCGGCCCGAACCGCGAGAAGAAATGCAGGCACACAAAGTACCCCAGCAGCAGCGCCTGAAACCCCACCCCCACGGCCAGCCCCACCACCGCCGTCAGCCACCACCCCAGCCGCGGGTCCTCCAGGTTCACCCGCAGCTCCAACCCCAGATCACACTCCGGGCACCGCGTCCCCCGCAGCCCGTGCAGGTCGTACCGGCAGCTCGGGCACGGCACATGCCGCTCAGCCAGAAACGCCGCCAACGCCTCCGCGTCCGTCACACCACCACCCGCACCCGCTTCACACCCGTCTTCGCGATCCCCGCGAACGTCGCCTGCCCGCCCCCGCGAAGCCACGCCTCGAGCCGGTAGCGCACCCCCGCGTCCGCCGCCCGCACCGTCACCACGCCGCGCTTCGCCTCCACAAACACCGCCCGCCCGCGGAACTCGTCAGGGGCCACCGCCTCCCACGCCGCCGCCGCCGCCTCTTCAGCGTCCGTCCGCTTACGGATCCCCCGCGTCAGCCGATCAAGCTCCGCCCCCACCCCCGGCTCGCGCTCAGCGCGCACCCGATGCCCCCGGACGCGCTCCACCCGCGCCGCCGCCGATCTGTCGCTTGCGTGCGGATCGCCCATCGAGCCGAGTCTATCGCCACCCGCCCCGGTCCCCGCTACCCTACCGCCCCATGTCCGTCGCGATCCAGATCGACCAGATCGTCAAGGTCTTCGGCTCCGGCCAGACCGCCGCCCGCGCCGTCGATGGCGTCTCCCTCGACATCCAGCCCGGCGAGCTCTTCTTCCTCCTCGGGCCCTCCGGCTGCGGCAAGACCACCCTCCTCCGCATGATCGCCGGCTTCAACGACCCAACCTCCGGCAAGATCAAGTTCGGACGCGACAACGCCTGGAAGGACGTCACCCACACCCCCCCCAACAAACGCAACACCGGCATGGTCTTCCAGTCCTACGCCCTCTGGCCCCACATGACCGTCGAGGCCAACGTCGCCTTCGGCCTGGGCGTCCGCAAGGTCCCCGCCGACGAAAAAACCCGCCGCGCCCTCGAAGCCCTCCGCGACGTCCAGATGGA
>JAVJSB010000003.1:0-294452 GCA_040219655.1 Phycisphaerales bacterium
AACGCCCACGGCAGATAGGGACCGACCTGGCTCACGCCGGTCTGAACCCAGCTCGCGTACCACTTTAATCGGCGAACAGCCGAACCCTTGGGACCGCCTTCAGCCCCAGGATGTGATGAGCCGACATCGAGGTGCCAAACCGCACCGCCGCTATGGACGCTCGGGTGCGATAAGCCTGTTATCCCCGGGGTACCTTTTATCCGATGAGCTACGACGCTTCCACGCGCGATCGCAGGATCACTAGAGCCCTCTTTCGAGACTGCTCGTCCTGTCGGACTCGCAGTAAAGCCGGCTTGTGCTCTTACACTCTAAAACGCGGTTTCCATCCGCGCTGAGCCGACCTTTGCGCTCCTCCGTTACTCTTTAGGAGGAGACCGCCCCAGTCAAACTACCCGGCACACACGGTCCCCCGCCCTGGTTCAAGGGAATCGGGGTTAGGCCACAAACTCAAGAAGGGTGGTATTTCACCAACGGCTCCATCAGCGCCGAAACGCCGACTTCAAAGCCTCCCACCTATCCTACGCGTCCTGTGCTCGTGACCAATATGAGCCTGCAGTAAAGGTCCACGGGGTCTTTCCGTCTTGCCGCGGGTAGACGGCATCTTCACCGCCACTACTATTTCACCGAGTCGGTCGCGGAGACAGTGCTCCGGTGATTACGCTATTCATGCGCGTCGGAACTTACCCGACAAGGAACTTCGCTACCTTAGGACCGTCATAGTTACGGCCGCCATTGACCGGTGCTTAGGTCATGAGCTTCGGATAAACCTAACCCACTTCCGTGACATTCCGGCATTGGGCAAGCGTCACACTGTATACATCATCTTGCGAATTGGCACAGTGCTGTGTTTTTGATAAACAGTTCCCAGAGCCTCTTCTCTGCGCCCCGAAGGGCCCCCTTCTTGCGAACGTACGGGGTGATTTTGCCTAGTTCCTTCGCGACCGTTCTCTCGAGCTCCTGAGGCTATTCGCCTCGCACACCTGTGTCAGTTTTGGTACGGGCAAGCTGGTTTTTTCTGGGAACCGCTTCAACCCCCCACGGCCCGAAGGCCTACCAATCCGGTAAGGCGGGGGACATTCACGATCCGTTACCCAGCGGGCGCAGGAATATTAACCTGCTATCCATCGACTACGCCTTTCGGCCTCGCCTTAGGTCCCGGCTAACCCTGGGCGGATTTACCTTCCCCAGGAACCCTTGTGCTTTCGGCGAGAGGGATTCTCACCCTCTTTATCGTTACTCAAGCCCGCATATGCACTTGTTCGCGCTCCACGAACCGTTTCCGGATCGCTTCGCCGCACGAACAACGCTCTCCTACCACTTCTTACGAAGTCCGCGGCTTCGGTTCACTGCTTATTCCCGATCATTATCGGCGCCAGATTCCTCGTCCAGTGAGCTATTACGCACTCTTTAAATGGTGGCTGCTTCTAAGCCAACATCCTGGATGTCACGGCAACCTGACTTCCTTATGAACTGAGCAGTGATCTGGGACCTTAGCCGGCGGTCTGGATTCTTTTCCTTTTGACCACGGATATTGTCACTCGCGGTCTATCTCCCAGGCCTTGGCGGTTGGTATTCGGAGTTTGGTTCGATGGGGTACCCGGGTAGGGCCCACCACCGATCCAGTCGCTCTACCCCCAACCGTTGCCACCTGAGGCTAACCCTAAAGTTATTTCGGAGAGAACAAGCTATCTCCCGGTTTGATTGGACTTTAACCCCTCCCCACAGCTCATCCGATATCTTTTCAACGATAACCGGTTCGGGCCTCCAGCAGGTCTTACCCCACCTTCACCCTGGCCATGGGTAGATCACACGGGTTTCGTGTCTAGCCCCTGCGACTGAACGCCCTGGTCAGACGCGCTTGCGCTCCGCCTCCGGACCGTGGGTCCTTAGGCTCGCCGCAGAGGCTAACTCGCGGGCTCATTATGCAAAAAGCACGCCGTCACCCCGGAGGGCTCCGACAGCTTGTAGGCACACGGTTTCAGGGACTCTTTCACTCCCCTCATAGGGGTGCTTTTAAACGTTCAGTCACCTTACTGATTCACTATCGGTCGTCGAGGAGTACTTAGCCTTGGGAGGTGGACCTCCCATGTTCAATCCGGGTTCCACGAGCCCGAACCTACTCAAGGGCTGAGATGCTACCTCCCGCTACAGGGCTTTCACCTTCTGCGGCCGCGCATTCCAACGCGTTCACGGGGCTCACATCAATCCGGTTTCGCTCGCCGCTACTCACGGAGTCGCTGTTGCTTTCCTTTCCTGTGGGTACTGAGATGTTTCAGTTCCCCACGTTCGCTCTGCACGCCTATGCATTCAGCATGCAGTGACCACAAGGGCCGGGTTTCCCCATTCGGAAATCCTGGGATCACAGCTTGTTACCAGCTTCCCCAGGCTTATCGCAGGTATCCACGTCCTTCATCGCCTCTCGACGCCAAGTCATCCGCCGTGTGCCCTTCCTGGCTTGATCACACCTACCCGTCGCCGCCGACGCTTGCCTCCCTCTCGGGAACCAACCGCGACGCCCACGCGCAGGAACAATCGCTCGAATCACCTCAGAACCGGACGCGTAACGATTCGACGTCCTTTGGCCGCGAGACCTTGGCCTGAAGTTGCCCCGCCCGGTCTGCACCGGTACCAGAGCCGACTCGAGCGCCAGCGATGGCGCTAACGAGATCACTCGATCTGTTGCTACTTCTGGCCCGATCCCTCAAGACGGAGGACTGTCCAGGCACGCCGAAGCGTCCTGCCAGCCCCATAAACGGGTCGGGCCTTGCTCGTCGTCATCCACTTGTCAAGGTGGCTCGCCTCGCCCCGGGATCCCCCGGTTTGAAGACACGCCTCGGTTGAGAGGCGGAGGGATCCTTGTCGTCGTCTCCGTCTCGGTCAAGCCGCTCGAGAAGCTTTTGGGCCCGATCCGCTGCGATCGGGCTTGAAACGCCCTTGTCGCCTTGAAACTTTCGGCGCCGGGGCGCTCAAAAACTTTCGCGAGGCCGCCCCCGCCGGGCGCCTCACGGCCCGCCGGGCTCCCCCTGACTGGGGTTGTCCAGCCCGGTGTTCATGATCACGAACCCGGTGAGCCCCTGATCCGCGGGGATGACGCGGGCGAGCGGGTCCCGTTCGCCACGGGCGGCCGAGGCGTCCACGAGGGCGTACATCGGGCCCTCGTCCTCGCCGACCTCGCGCACCATGAGCGACCCGTCGGGCAGACGGAAGACCGCCTCCATCACGGCTCGGCTCGATGTGTCCAGCCCGGCGTCCCGCTCGCGGGTCAGCGACTCGGCGATGTCGACCAACGCCGCGTCGTACCGGAGCTCAATCGATTCGGGGGCCCGCGCCAGGCCCACGGGCAGCTCCGGGCGGACCGGCGGGGTCTCGGCGTCCCGGTCGGCCGCCCAGTCGGCGAGGGTGTCCAGGGCCCGCTCCGCGTCGGCCTCAGCGAGCACGCCCGGGTCGATCACCACGAGCGTTTCGGGCAGCCCCGCGGTCGACGCGACGGCGTCGCCCAGCTCGAGCGTGAACGGGCTGCGCCGGTAGTAGCCGTAGTACATCTCGAAGATCTCGCCCGTCACGCGGGGCTGCCCGCGCAGGGCCCCGCCCTCGCTGACGCCTCGCACGAACAGGTACTTGCGTCGGGGCACCTCGATGGGGTCGGTCCACTCGGACCAGTCGCCCTCGACCACCGCCTGCTTGGCCAGCGCCTGCTGCGCCGGGTCGTCCGGGTCGAGCAGCGCCTCGCGGCCGTACAGCGGGTTGTTGACGACGGCGCGGAGGCGGTACCGGTAGGTCTCGCCCGGGCGGGCGCTCAGGTCGTGGGCCCAGATCGGGAGCTCGGCGCCGAGCAGCGCCGGCGCGTCGGACCGGCCCGCGGGTCGGCGCGGCGCCGAACGGGGCGCCGAACGCGGGTCATCGACGGTGCGCGGGTCGACGTAGCGGCCCGGGTCGGTCGCGGGACGCCGGACGGTCCGCGTCGTCCGCGGGTCGTCGTCCTCATCGCCGAACCCGAGCTCGGCGAGGCGCTCCTCAAGGCGCTCGATCTGACGGCGCTTGGCTTCGTCCTGGCGGTCGGTGTTCGGGCGGTTGGTGCGGGTGGGGCTGGTGCGGGTCGTGCCGCCCGGGTTCCGGCCGCTGCCGGGGTCGCGCGTCGTCGTGGTCGAGCGCGTCGTGCGCCCGCCGGACCCGATCTCTTCTTCGAGCCGGGCGATGGTGGCGCGGATGCGGTCCGCCTCGGCCTGGTTCGCCCAGCGGGCGGCGCGCTCCTGCGCCGCGGTCGGCGGGACCCACGGGTCGCCCGAGATCGTCGGCGGGTAGTTGGGCGTCAGGATCGCGCCCGGCTCGTCGACCACCGCCCGCACGAGCGTCATGACGACCTCGGGGTCGGGCTCGGCCGAGAGCTCGGCCATCGCGTCCGGGCCGGCGGGCGTGATGGCCTGCGCGGCGGTCCACGTGCCGTCGGCGGTGAGACGCTGGCGCTCGACCTGGACGTCGAGGATCGCGATCCCGCCGCGCTGCCAGAGCTTGCGCGGGATGGGGCGGCGGCCTTCCTCGACCTCGGTGAGCGCCTCGAGGAGCTGGGGGCCCGGGAAGACGCCCTCGACGCTGACGCCGACGAAGTCCGCGGGCGCGTTGCCCGAGCGCACCCCGCCCAGCCCGGGCCAGGCGCTCGCGGCGAACGGGTCGAGCGTGTTCCACTGGGCCGCCGCGATCGGCGCGGTAGGCGCGGGGACGTCCAGCTGTTGGATGGCGCCGGTCGCGAGCAGCTGCTCAACGGACCCGCCGCCGAGGTCGTCCAGGCCCGACGGGCGGTCGAGCCAGGCGGCGAGCGTGGAATCGACCGACGCCGGCGCCGACATGCCCTCCTCGTAGGCGTCGAGCAGGCTCGCCTGCTGCACGTCGGGCATCGACGGGTTGGGGTCTTCGATCTGGCCTTTGAGCGCGTTGGCCTTGCGATCGAGCTCGGCGAAGAGCTCGTCGCCCGGGTTGGCCATGTTCCCGCCGCCCACGTCGATCTGGTTCGGGTTGACCAGGAACTGCATCGCGACAACGCCCAGGAAGACGACGCCGACGATCAGGAGCACGATCTTCTCGATGTGCCGCTCGATCGGGTTCACGCCCTTGATCTTCATCGTGTGCCTCGCAAACTCACGTCGCGCCACGGCGCGGGGGGTGTTCTGTCTCTCGCACGAGCCCCTTACGGGCCCTCGTCCTCGGCGGTCTCGTCCTCGGCTTGGGGCAGCGTGACGCCCAGCGCCTCGCGGACGCTCGGCGGCATCAACGGGCCCGTCCACGCGCGGAGCCAGACCGTCTCGATCGCCAGGCGGACGCGGGCCACGGGCTCGGACCCGAAGTAGTACCCCGCCTCGATCTCTTCCCACGGGTCCAGCGCGACGATGTCCAGGTCCGTCACGGTCATGAACCCCGTGGACGCCAGCGCGTCGATGAACGCCGGCAGCTGACGCGGCGACGCCACGACGTCCAGGTAGACCATCCGGACGTCGTACTCCGACGATGGCTCGCTCAGCCGCCCGGTGTAGGTCTTCGGGCCGGCGGCGTTGGAGGAGAATCCCGAGCGCCCGCCGCCGGACGAATCGGCTTGCGGCAGGACGAGCTGGCCCACCTGGATCGAATCGACCCGCTTGATCAGCGCGTCGGGCACGCCGACCGGTCGGCCGTCCACGCCCTCGTTCGCGCGGGCGATCGCGCGGAGCACGTCCTCGACGGCCCAGTAGTCCCATTGCCAGGTGAACGCGACCGACAGCGGCGCGACCGGGGCGGCGGGGTCGTACGTGGGGCGGGGCGAGATCGCCGCTTCCGACGCCGCGCCGGACGCGCCGGCGTCGAACAGCCCGGGCACGACGTAGAACGTCAGGTCGCCCGCGTGCCCGGCGTAGATGCCGATGCGCTGGGCGCTGAGCTCGTCGCGCATGTCGGCTTCTTCTTCGGGCTCGAGCCGGTCGTTCGAGCCCTCGAAGACGCCGCGCCGCTCGAGCGCTTTGGTCTCCGCGTCGATCATGATCGCGGCGACCTCCTCGGGTTCGGGCGGCAGCCCACCCCCGAGCCGGCGCACGAGCGCGTCGTACGCGCTGACCGTCCGATCATCGCCCGCGAGCGAGCGCGTCAGGTTCCGCACCAGGTCGCGCTCGGCCCGCTCGGACGGAGCTTCGGGGAAGAGCCCCTCGACGAGCACCTCGTGCTCGGCCCGGTTGAACTCGGTGGCCCGCTCGACGATCTCGGCGACCTGCTCCTGCCGCTGCTGCTTCTGCTCGGCGAAGAAGCTGGTGACGTGCCGGTTCGGCGCGCGGCTGAGCTCGACGGCCTGCTCGCCCTCGAAGACCGCGGGCAGGGCGTACTGCACGCGCTCCTGCGCCGTGAGCTGGCGCTCCTGGTCCTTGTAGGCCTTCTCGGCTTCGTCCTTGATCTTGGCGTTCCACATCCCCGCGCCGACGAACCCCGCCGGGAGGAGGATGAGGATCAGCAGCACCGAGATCACGATCAGCAGGTGACCCTTCACCCACGAGAGCAAACCCTTCATGACTCATCTCCCGTCGGGGCGTCCTTGTCGAGCAGCGCGTACCAGACGACCGTGAACGTGCCGGTGATCGCGGGCGCTTCTTCTTCAGGCTTGTCGAGCGGCGCGATGCGGTTCACGTCCGCCGAGCCCGCGCCGGTCGTCGCGGGCCGACTCCCGGGCCGACCGACCGGGGTGCGCCCGCCGGGCCGGGCGGCGCCCGGGCGCCCGCCGGGACGCGACGTCTCGCCCTGGGCGAACGTCCATGGGACCGCGACGTCCGACACGACGATGTCGTACTCGACGCCTTCGCGTGTCTCGTTGTCCTGCAGCCAGCGCTCGACCGTCCCGCGGAGCAGCGCCTCGGCGTCCTCGTTGGTCATCGTCGTCTCGATGACGGTCTCGACGCGGACGTACCGCTTGCCCTGCAGCCGCTCGGCCACGTCCGCCGGCAGCCCGCCCACGCCCGCCTGCGCCGTGAACGCGGAGGGTGTCGGGCTGTAGCTCTGCGCCTGACGCGGGTCCACGTACCGGTCCGGCGCGGGCGCGCTGTACGAGCTCGCCGATCTCGCGCCCTCGGCGCCCGACGCGACGAACTCGGTGTTCATCGACGCGACGCGCAGGGCGTTGGCGTTCGGCGCCCGCGTGCCCGCCGCGGCGAGCATCGTGCCCGTGTCGTCGAGGATCCGGGCGTACAGCCGGCGGTCCTCGAAGAGGTTCACGATCGTCGAGGCGCGCAGGTCCGGCGTCGCCGACCCGGTCACGCCCGCGTCGTCCGCGGCGGTCTTGAGGGCCTGCGCGTCGCGCACCACCTGACGCAAAATCCCGGGGGGCTCGGCGCTCGCAAAGTTCGAAGAGTCCATCAGCGGGCGCACGAACATGGCGCCCGCGGCGGCGGCGGCGACGCCCGCGGCGGTCGCGAACCACGGCACCTTCCGCTTCCACATCGCCTCGCGCAGCACGCCGACGGGCATCAGGTTCGCCTTCAGCGCCGCGTTGTCCAGCCCCTGCAGCGCCAGCCCGTACGCCGTGCAGAAGTTCAGGCTCGCCGCCTGGAACTCGCCCGCCCGCGGGCCGTCCACGCTGAGCTTCTTGAACTGCTCGAGCCGGTAGACGTCCAGCTGCAACTGCTGCTTGAGATACTTCCGCAGGCCCGGGAGCTTGAACGTCGAGCCGAGCCCGATGAGACGCTTGAGGTCCGCGTCCGGGTGCACGGACTTGTAGAACCCGATGGAGCGCTGGACTTCCTGGACGAGGTCGCCGAAGACGGGGCGCATCGCCTGGAAGACGTGCCGCGCGTGCTTGGTCTGCTCGGCCTCGCGCTTGAGCTTCTCCGCCTTGCCGTACGAGATTTTGAACTGGTTGACGATCGCCTCGGTGAAGTTGTGCCCGCCGATCGGGAACGTGCGGACCCAGACGCGCCCCGCCTCGGCGATGATCATGTCCGTCGCGACCGCGCCGATGTCGAGGATGATCGTGCCCGGCGTCTTCTCGGTGAACTCGAGATCCACCGCCAGCGCGTTGTACGCCGCCACGGGCGAGATCGTCGCGACGTCCGGCGTCATCCCGACGTCGCCCATCATCGTCAGACGCTCCATGATCCTCTGACGCGTGATCGCGAAGATGCCCACCTCGATGTCGGGCGAGTCCGGCGAGACGAACGTCTGGTAGTCCCACTCAACGTCCTCGAGCGGGAAGGGGATCTGCTGGACCGCTTCGAACTTGACGATGTCGGGCACCTTCTTGGGCTCGACGGGCGGGAGCTTGGCGAAGCGCGCAAAGCTCTGGTGCCCCGGCACGCTGATCGCGATCTGCGCGCCCGAGAGATCAACCTGGTTGGTCAGCGTGCCCAGCGCGACGCGGATCGCGTCGTCCTGGTCGAGCCCGGGCGTGGAGAGCACCTTGGCGTGGGGCACGACGGCGAAGTCGAGGACGTTGAACGAGTCGCCGTCCGATTCGAGCTTGAGCGCCTTGATGGCGCCCGCGCCGATCTCGATCCCCCAACACACGTTCGATGCAGGCATGCGTGACTCCTGACCGCCTGGCGGTCGGCTCGCCCCGGCTGGCGGGGGGCGGATGGTACCGCTCGGGCCCGCCCGCTGTGGCGGAGAGGCCCACGCCCACCCTACGAAACACGGGGACCGCGGGTCCTCGCTCTCCGCGCCCCGTGACACGCCTGTGACACCCGGGCCCGCCGCGGCTCAGCCCGGCGGTTCCTCGGGGGGCTCGGTCCCCTCCAGGATGTCCACGACGATGGAGACCGCGCACGCCGCGGCGAGGGCCACCGCGAGCATCCAGAACCGGTCCACCGGCACCCGCAGCGGCACCCAGTTCACCGGAACCCCATACGCCACAAGATGATACGCGATCAAGAGCAGGGTGATCGCGAGCACGTACCGCGTCGGCACGCTGGGCGACCACGTCCCGAACGGAAGCGGATCGGGCGTCAGCGCCCCGTCGCGCGTCCGGCTGGAGCGCACGACGACGAGCCCGGCGACCGCCAGCACCCCGCCCAGGACCACCTGGGCCCAGTCCAGCGCCGCCATCGCACGCCTCCGATCAGGTCATCGCGACCGACGCCGACGAGACCAAGGCATTCCCGCTGGGGTCCACGGCGGCGGCGTAGGAGATCACGCTCGCCTCGCTCGACTCGGTCACCTGCATCGCCGCGACGATGTTCCCGATCGAGCACCAGCGCGTCGGGTTCTGCTGCCACGCCATCGCGCCGACGAGATCGTCGGGCTTGCCCTCGCGGACCTTGGCGAGCATCTCCTGGTCGTGCTTGGCGACCTGCTCGCGGAAGGCCTTGGCCTGCTCGTCCTCGTCGTTCTCGCTCGCGACGGGCTGCTTGTCGCCGAACGAGGGCCCGGCGTGCGAGAGGTCGGCCGACGAGATCACGAGCGTGCGCCCGCCGAGCTCGGTCAGCGACGCCTTCATCGCGTCCACGAAGGGGTCGAGGTCGAGCCCGTTGCCGTCGTACGACTCGCCGTTGTTGACCGCCGGGTCGTGGACCAGCGCGCCGAAGACCGGCACGCCGAACCCGAAGACCTTCTGGATCCAGGGGATCTGCAGCTCGATCGAGTGCTCGTTCTCGTGGTCGAACCGGTGCTCGAAGAGCTTCTCGGCCCCCTCGGGCCCGAGTTTGCCCTTGAGCGTTTCGATCAGCCGGGCGTCCACGGGCGACGTGCCCAGGGGCGACTCGTACGCCTTGTCGCACCCGCACACGCCCGTCGCGGACCCGAAGTGGTTGGTCCCGAGGATGACAATCCGGTCCGGGGCGTCCAGCCCGCGCAGGCGACCCCAGCCGGAGGCGTAGTTGATCCACCCGCGCGGGTAGTCCACGTGGGGGACCATGATCGCCTTGGGCATGGTCTCGGCGGGGGCGAGCTTGAGCTGCTCGGCCGCCTGATCCATCCACTGCCCGAGGATTGCATCGAGCTTGGCGCCGCCCTCGGCCTTGAGTTGGTCCTCGGTTGCCTTGCCCTCGTACGCCTGCTGCACCAACGCGTCGGCGAAGGCGGCGGTCGAGCCAGGGGGCAGGGTGTCCGAGGCGTCGAATTTCGCGCGCATGTCCGCCGAGAGGGCCTCGAACGCGGGCCCCTCAAGCAGGAGCGCCCCGTCGAGCTGGGCGACGAACGACTCCATCATCTGGCGCGTGAGCCCCCGTCCGACCTCGGCGACGATCTGATCGAGGTCGCGCGACCCGTCCATCAGAGGGAGGACGACCTGGAACGCCGGGTTCGCCCCGACGATCTGGGTCGAGATCTGCTGGGCGTCGGCGAGCCCGAGGAGGGTGACGGGCTTGCCGTCGGGCCCTTGCCCCTGGACGGGGAAGCCGCGGACTTTGCGCAGCTTCGGCCGCTGCATGTGCTCGGCGCTGGGGTCGAAGGGCGGGGGCGTCGTCGGGGCTTGGTCGGCCATTGGATGGGGCTCCTCGCGGGGTTCGGCGGGCTTGGCGCCTCGCCGGGTGAGGACTCTAGCGCCCCGGTGGACGGACGCGGGGTGAGCGCTAGACTTGTCGGCTCGGCCCCGGGCGAATCCGGGGCTGTTTCTGCCTCTGGAGCTTTGCCATGTCCGCGATCGACACCCTCACCGCCGGCCAGACCGTCACGTGCACCATCGAGAAGGTGCCGCAGAGCGAGCGCGGCGTGGACACGATCCAGCGCCTGATGCGCCGCGATCCCGCGATCAAGCGTGGCCTGGCCCGGGCCCAGAAGCTCCGCCGCCAGCGGATGCACGTGTACATCCGCGGCAACCGCCGCTGGCATTCGCGTGAGAAGGCCGCCCGCATCGCGCGGTGCGTCGAGGGCGCGACGTGGACGATGCCGTTCACCCACGACATCGCCCCCGATCTGGCGAGCGTGCAGCAGTATCTCAAGATCGATTCCTGACCCGAGGGAGACTCCGATGACCACCAGGCTGACCCGGCGTGCCGCGTTGCTCGCCGGCGTGTTCGCGTGCGCGCTCGCCGGCTGCCACAACGAGGACCCGCAGGCCGAGCCCGAAGCGGCGACGGTTGCGTACCTCGAGATGCCCGAGGGCGAGCCGGTGTGGAGCTACGAGGGGATTCTCGGCATCGTCGCCGAGCTGCCCGAAGCGAACAACCCCGCGTCGGCGTTCAAGATCCACCACGAGCACATCCCGACGTTCGTCAACCCGCGTTCGGGTGAGCTGGCGATGACGTCCGAGGGCGTGCCCGGCATGCGCGCGATGGTGATGGAAATGCCGCCCGCCGTCGGCGTGGACATCGCCGCGCTCGGCGTCGGCGACAAGGTGCGCTTCGACTTCGCGGTCTGGAACGAGCCCCGCGTCGCGTGGCGGATGACCGCGGTCGAGACGATCGATCCCGAGACCGAGATCTCGTTCGACGACAAGCCCTGACGCACCGGATCGTGCAACCGCTCGCGGTTTGGAACGAATCAAATCTGTGTTCGGTCCGTGACCAAGAGAAAACCCGGCACGCGGCACTGAGCCGCGCACCGAGTCTCGTGGGGGTCCGCTGCGGACGCGGCGGGCGAATTGCAAACCAGCGCCGCCGGCCCGGGTGTTTCGCTTGAATGGAGGGTCAGGGACACCCCCCTCACGCGGACCCGATACGCCGCTGCAGCGGCGCGGTTTCCTCAACTTTGATTTTCAAAGGGCGATCACCCCGCGGGCGACGCGGACAGTTCGTCCATGACCTGCTGCAGGTCCGCCCAGACCTTGCGGCGGTTTTCCGGGGTGTAGGAACGCAGCAGGTACGCCGGGTGGTAGGTGGGCATGACCTTGGTCGGGCGCACGGGGGCGCTGCGCCAGTGGGCGCCGGGCATGAGCCCATCGCCGGGCGGGGGGAACTCGTGGAACCGCCCGCGGAGGGCGCGCATCGTGTCGGACGTGCCGAGCAAGAGCCGCGTCGCGGGCAAGCCGAGCGTGACGATCACGCGCGGCTGCACGATGCGGATCTGATCGAGCAGGTACGGCGCGCACAACTCGGCTTCCTCGAGCGTGGGCGTCTGGTTGTTGGGCGGGCGCGTCTTGAGGACGTTGCAGATGTAGACCTTGTCGCGCCCGAGCCCCATCGCGACGATCATCTTGTCGAGCAGCTGCCCGGCGCGCCCGACGAACGGGCGTCCGGTCTGGTCCTCGGTCTCGCCCGGTGCCTCGCCGACGAACATCAGATCGGCGCGCGGGTCGCCTTCGCCGAAGACGATCGTGTTGTGGTCCGTCACGAAGTGCTGGTGGGGCTCGTCGCGTTCGTATCGTGCGCGGACCTCGTCGAGCAGCGCCTGAGCGCGATCGGCGGCCAGCTCGCCCTCGGGGATCTCGATGTGCCGATACGTCGCGCCCGAACGGACCGCGGGGCGCGGCGCCACGGCGAACGACTCGCCCGTCTCGCGTTCGGGCTCGGCGGCGTCGGGCGCGGGAACGTCCAGGCGCAGCGGCAAAAAGTCCACGCCCAGGAACCGGGCGGTCTCGGCTTGCTGGTGCAGGATGCGTGCGGCGCGGGCCCGGTCCATCGGGTCCGCGTCAGGGCTGACCGTCGCCGGTCAGGTCGTCGGCGACGTCGTCCACGGTTTCCGAGGCGTCGTCGGCGGCATCTTCGACCGCCTCGCCCGCGTCGTCGATGACCTCCTCGGTCGTCTCGGCGGCGTCGTCGATCATGCCCGCGGCGTCCTCGCGGGCCCGGTCGACCGCCTCCTGCTGCTCGGGCGTGAGGACGGACCCGCCCTCCTCGCGCGGCTGGGCGACGGTGTTGGAACCACGCTCGATCGGCGAGATGGACTTGCTGCCCAGCAGGTCGGGCAGGAACGCCCCGGCGAGCCCCCCCACGACGAGTCCGAGGATGAGTCCCGGGAGGAAGGCGCGGGTGAAGGCCCCGCCGGCGTCGGTGTTGGCTTGATCGGCCATGTTGGTCGGCTCCGTCTCGAACGTCGGTCGCCAGCGGCCCCCCGCGGGCGCTGCGCCGGGACAACTCTAGGCCCGACGCTCAGCGACCCCCGGATCGCCCCAGTTTGCAGACCCGGCGGCTCCAGGCGCCCACGCGGAGAGCATCGCGCCGGAACTCCCCGGGCGTGGGGCCCTCGGCGCCGTACGCCGTCTGCATCCGCCAACGCGCGTACCGACCACGCAGGCGGAACCGCATCGAGATCGCCAGCCCGACGAGCCCGGCGATGCCCGAGACCCACGCGAGCGGGCGGGTCATCGCCCGCTCCGCCCGGCGTCCAGCGCGGACCGGTCGCGGTACCACGCGGCGGTCTCGGCGAGACCCTCCTCGAACGTGATGATGGGCTCGTACCCGATCGCCTGCTTGGCGCGCTCGATCGAGGCGAGCGAGTCGTGCACCTCGCCCGAGCGCGCCGGCGCGATGATCGGCGACGTCCCCGGCTCGCCGAGCTCAGCGATCATGGACTCGGCGAGCTCGCGCACACTCAGGCGCGTGCCGAGCCCGATGTTGATCGCGTCGCCGCGGAGGTCGCGGTCGGCTGCGAGGAGGTTCGCGGCGACGGCGTTGCACACCGGTGTGAAGTCGCGCGTCTGCGAGCCGTCGCCGAAGATCGTCGGCGCCTTGCCCTCGAGCAGCGCCTTGGCGAACGCGGGTACAACCGCGGCGTAGTCGGAGTCGTCGCGCTGGCGCGGGCCGAAGACGTTGAAATAGCGCAGGCTCACCGTGCTCAGCCCGTGCGTCTCGGACCACGCCCGGCACAGCGCCTCGCCCGCGAGCTTGGACGCCGCGTAGGGCGACGCGGGCTCGGGCGCGGCGGTCTCGACCTTGGGCAGCTCCGGCGCGTTGCCGTAGACGCTCGACGACGAGGAGTTCACGACGCGCGTGACACCCGCGGCGCGCGCGGCGGCGAGCACGCGCATCGTCCCCGTCGCGTTCACGAGCCAGGCCCGCTCGGGGTCGTCGATCGAGAGCTGCACCGACCCGATCGCGGCGAGATGAAACACGACGTCCGCGCCGGCCAACGCCGACGCGAGCGATGTGTCGTCCAGGATGCTGCCGCGGACGAACCGCACGCGCTCGGGCTCGAGGTCGATGAGCTCGCAGACGTGCTCGGCGGTCGCGTTCGAGCAGTCGTCGAGCACGGTGATTGAGGCGCCGAGCGAGAGCAGGGCGTCCACGAGGTGCCCGCCGATGAACCCGCACCCGCCGGTGACGCAGACGGATCGCCCTTCGAATCTGGGGCGGAGACCGTCAACAAACCGTGCGGGCAGGCGCATGCGGGGAGTGTAGGGGGTGCGCGCCGAAAGCAGGCGGGGGCCCACGAGTGGCCCCCGCCCGCTGAAGATGATCGGGTTGATCCTCGGTGATCGGGTCTCAGCACCCGGCGAGGAAGGCGGCGATGAACGCGTCGATGTCGTCCACGTTCAGGACGCCGTCGCAGACCAGGTCCGCCAGCGCCTCGCCGGCGAGGAAGGCGGCGACGAAGGCGTCGATGTCGTCCACGTTCAGCGCGCCGTCGCCGTTCAGGTCGGCGGGGCAGGGCGTGCAGTCGGGCGACTGACACTTGACGACGTCGATCAGGTCGATCGGCTCCCAGGCGCCCCAGGGCTCGAAGACCTGGTGCGGGATCTGCTGGATCTGCAGCGGGCGCTGCTCGATGAAGGGAACGTCGGGGTCGAGCGGGCGCTCGTCCTCGCAGCAGCCGGACATCCCGAAGTCGTTGACCTTGATCAGGTGCTGGTCCTCGGCGCCCGGCGCGAGCGGGTAGCGCTCCCACCCGGCGAAGATCCACCCGCACACGCCCGCGGCGTCTGTCGGGGCGACGGCCGCGGCGCGGTCACGCGGGATGACGTTCGGGCCGTAGGTGTACAGCCACAGCGGGGCGCCGCCGGCGTCGAAACTCACGCCCGCGGCGGTGCCGTGCATGCCGGCGCCGGGGAGGAAGAAGTTCTGCCCGGCGGTCGCGACGTCCGCGGCGTCGTTGTACCGCGTGGCGCTGTAGGCGGGCGCCGTGCCCGTGACGTCGTTGTTGAAGAGCAGCGCGCCCGCGCTGTCGAACCAGAGGTGGGCCGTCGCGAGGGTGGCGCCGCCCTTGTCGGTCGCGGCGCCGACGACGAAGCGCTCGCCGGCGGGGTCGATGTCGATGCCGTACCCGGCTTCCATCGCCATCCCGATGGGCTCGCCGTTGGCGAACGCCCAGACGGGCGCGCCGCTCGGGGTGAGGCGCATCGTCAGGATGTCGGCGTCGGCGGGGACGCCGAACGGGTTGCCGTCGGGCAGCTCGTAGAACCCGGTGATGAGGATGTCGCCGCCGGGGAGTTCTTTGAGGTCCGCGAAGCTGACGCGCGAGCGGAGCTCGAGCGCGGGGTCGATGTAACTCGCCTGGACGATCGGCGCGCCGGTCGGGGTCGTGCGGACGTACACGCCCGCCTGCCCGCCGACCGTGTTCGCGAAGTTCGTGATCGCGATGATGTCGCCGGACTCGGACTCGCGGACGGCGACCTGCGGGGGCGTGCCGTCGGGCGCGGGGTTGGTCAGCTCGCCGAAGACGTCGCCCGGGTAGGCGAACGACCAGGCAACGGTGCCGCCCGGCCCGAGCTTGGTGAGCGAGAGCCCGAGGGTTGTGCCAACCGACTCGGTCATGCCCGCGACGATGAACCCGCCGTCCATGGTGCGATCGACGGAGTACGCGACGTCGCGCATGAAGCCGCCAACCTGCGTGGCCCAGACGGGCTTGCCCGTCGCGTCGTAGCGCGTGACGAGCATGTCGGCGACGTCGGGCGGCCCGCCCGGGATGCCGAAGATGCCGGTGCGTTCGCCGGCGGTGACGTACCCGCCGTCTTCGAGGGACTCGATGTCCCAGGCCTTCTCGGTCAGGCCGGTGCCGTTGAAGCGCTGGAAGGTCTGGGCGTTGGCGGAGCCCGCGAACAGAGCGAGGGCCGCCGCAACGCCGAGGGTGGCGTTCCGGACGCCGGTCGTGTGGTCAGGGTGCGTGCGTGCCATGGTGCATCTCCAAGTGTGCCGGGCGTGCCCGGCGGGGTGTGGTTCGAGGAGATGAGCGGGGAGCGGCCTCGTTGCTCACGCCGACCGACGAAAAACGCCGCCCCCCCGATCGGGGAGCGGCGCGCCTGGTCCGGTTCGGGATCGATGGTTACGGGCAGCCGACAAGGAACTCGGCGACGAAGCAGTCGATGTCGTCGATGTTCAACGCCCCATTGCCGTCGCAGTCCGCGGCCGCCAGATCGCCCGCGAGGAACCCGGCGACGTAGCAGTCGATGTCGTCGATGTTGAGAACGCCGGTGCCGTCGCAGTCGCTGAAGCACAGCGCGTTGGGCGTGACGCCCAGATCGATCGAGTAGGCGTGGAACCCCAGGTCGTGCGGGATCTCGATGACGTACGTCCCCGCGTCGAGCGTGACATTGATGGGGCTGCCGTCGTCCCACCACCCGTTCGTGTCCGACGCGAGCACCGCGCCGCCCTGGTCCAGGATCGACGTCGTCGTCTTGAACGCCGTCTCCTCGCACGTGGTCGTGAGGGTGACGTCCGACCGCTCCGTGAGCGTGAACTCGAAGTAGTCGCCGGCCCACTCGCCCATGACCAGGTCGTGCTGACCCGCGGTGATCGGGGCGGCGGCGGCGAACGAGTTGTTGGGCTCGAACGCGTCATCACCGATCTCGGGCCCGTCGTACAGGAACGCGAGCGTGCCCGCGTCGCCCTCGCTCATGTAGCTCCGGTTGCCCATCACGGACTCGAACGCCTCGTACCCCGGCTTGGCGCTGATCGTCGGGCACGAGCTGCACGAGCAGACCGAGAACGCGCACCGCGAGTAGTGCATGATCGACTCGAAGTTGTACGGCAGCACGGGCAGCCCGGAGAGCCGGAAGTTGTGGTCCCGCCCGTCCTGGATGTTGTCCCAGTTGATCGTGATGTAGTCGCCGCGGCCGGGCTTGGACTGCTCGTGGTTGATCCCCAGCGAGTGCATCAGCTCGTGGCAGATGATGAACCGCCACGACCAGCTGGCGATCTGGATCCCGTTCGCCCCGCCCGAGTATCCCACGGGCGAGCTGTTCGAGCTCGACGACGCGTTGATCTGGATGTACCCGACCTCGTCGGTCCGCGGCACGAACTGCACGTTGCAGACCGCCTCGATCTCCGCCATCGCGTTGATCGCGCGGTTCCGATTCGTCGAATTCACGTTCGCGTTGAACTGGTAGGGCACGACCCCGTCGGGCCACAGCCGGTCCTCGATGCCGCCGCGCAGGTCGGCGTCAACCGCCTCGCACGGCGCCCAGTCCTCGGGCATGTTCTCGCCGGGCAGCAGCCCGAAGTGCGCCCCGACGGGCGTCGTCTCCTGGGCCCCCACGAGGCCCGCGGCGCCGACAACAACCGCGGCTGACATCGCTCGACACATCACTCGCATGATTCACACCTGGCATAAGGAAATCGGGGCTTGAAGAAATCGGGATCGAGAACGCCGCATATCCGAGTGGATACCGTACATGACCGCGAGGCGGCTTGGGATCGGGACACCCTACGGGCAGCCGCCGACGAAGGATGCAACAAAGCAATCGATGTCATCCACGTTCAGCGTGCCGTTGCCGTCGCAGTCCGCTTGCAGCACGCCGCCCCCGAGGAACGCGGCGACGAAGCAATCCACGTCGTCGATGTTCGTCAGCCCGTCGCCGGTGCAGTCCGCGAAGCAGGGCTCGTACGTGATCTCGACCCAATCGACCGCGGCCTCCATCAGGACGGGCCCGTCGCCGTCCCACCCGACCTGCACGACCTGGAGGTACAGGTCCAGCCCGCCGCCCGCGATCTGCATGTCGTGCAGGTCGTGATCGAACGCGTACGACTGGTAGGGCGTGCCGGCGTCGTCGAGGATCTGCGCCATCAGCGTCGGCCCGGTGTTGTTGAACCGGACGCGGCACCACGTGTCATCGCGGAACGGGAGCTGACCGCCCGTCGAGCTGCCGTCCAGGTTGCTGCTCCAGTACGAGACCATCTCCGGGACGCCCACCACCGCGAGCCCCACCGTGACCCTGGGCCCGCCCGGCGAGACGATCCGCATCGCGAACACCACGCCCCCGGTGCTCAGCGGGTGGGACATCGTGTTCACGCGCGCCTCGATGAACGTCTCCGTGCCGTCGAGCACGAACGCGTCCGGTCCCATCCCGACGTAGTGGTGCTGGTCCAGCGCGTTGGACATGTGGAAGACGGAGGCGCCGTCGAGTACGCCGAACGCGCCGGCGGGCAATCCCTCGTACGCGATGAACGGCAGGTCGCCCGGGTTGTTGGGGATGAACGTGAAGTCGCCCCAGAGGTTCTCAAAGGACGCGTCGAACGCTTCGTAGAACTGGGCGTGCGCGCTGGGAGCGAACGCCCCGACGCAGGCGACCGCCGACAGGATGATCCGATGCATCACGGCCCCCTTCCGAAGTCCAGCCTACCTCGATCGGACGGCCGATCCAAGGATCCGGCTCAGGGGCACCCGGCGAGGAACGAGGCGGCGCAACTGTCGGCGTGGAACACGCGAGAAAACAGAAAAAGCCGCCCGAGGGCGGCTGGATCTTCGATACTCGTCGGTCGTTTACGCCGACCAGCCGGCCTTGAACTTCTTCAACTGGTCATCGAGCCCCGTCACGACGTCGTCGCCCAGCGCCTTGGTCTGATCGAGCTGATCGCGGACGCTCTTGCCCGCCGTCTGGAAGTGCTCGAGCATCGCCTTCTCGAACGCGTCCACCTTGTCCAGCGGCACGTCGTCCAGGAAGCCCTTCGCGCCGGCGTAGATCGAGATGATCTGGTCCGTCACGGGCATCGGCACGTACTGCGGCTGCTTGAGCAGCTCCACCATCGCGGCGCCGCGGTCGAGCTGCTTCTGCGTCGCCTTGTCCAATTCCGTCCCCAGCTGGGCGAACGCCTCGAGCTCGCGGAACGCAGCCAGGTCCAGACGCAGCGAGCCGGCGATCTTCTTCATCGCCTTCACCTGCGCCGCACCGCCCACGCGGCTCACCGAGATACCCACGTTCACCGCCGGGCGCACGCCCTTGTAGAACAGGTCCGGCTCAAGATAAATCTGCCCGTCGGTGATCGAGATCACGTTCGTCGGGATGTACGCCGACACGTCGCCTTCCTGCGTCTCGATGACGGGCAGCGCCGTCAGTGAGCCGGCGCCGTTCTCGTCGCTGAGCTTGGTCGCGCGCTCGAGCAGGCGGCTGTGCAGGTAGAACACGTCGCCCGGGTACGCCTCACGCCCCGGCGGGCGACGCAGCAGCAGCGACAGCTGGCGGTACGCCACCGCCTGCTTGGACAGGTCGTCGTAGATCAGCAGCGCGTGCTTGGGCATCGGGGCACCCGACGAGAGCGTCTTGCCGCCCTCCTTGCCCGACCACATGAAGTATTCGCCCATCGTGCACCCGGTGTAGGGCGCGATGTACTGCATGGGCGCGGGATCCGAGCTCGCCGCGTTCACGACGATGGTGTAGTCCATCGCCCCGTTGTTCTTGAGCGTCTCGACGACGCCCGCGACGGTCGATTCCTTCTGACCCACCGCGACGTAGATGCAGACCACCGCGTCCTCGGTGCCCCAGAACTGCTTCTGGTTGATGATCGTGTCGATCGCGATCGCGGTCTTGCCCGTCTTCCGGTCGCCGATGATCAGCTCGCGCTGCCCGCGCCCGATGGGGATCATCGAGTCGATCGCCTTGATGCCCGTCTGCAGCGGCTCGTGCACCGGCTGACGCTCGGCGATGCCCGGCGCGATGATGTCCACCTTGCGGCTCTCCGCGGCGTTGATCGCCGCGCCATCATCGATCGGCTCGCCCAGCGGGTTCACCACGCGCCCCAGCAACCCCTCACCCACCGGAACCTCGAGCAGGCGACCGGTGGACTTCACCATGTCGCCTTCCTTCACGTTCAGGTAGTTGCCGTAGATGACGGCGCCGACCGTGTCCTGCTCCAGGTTCATCACCTGGCCCATGACGGCGCCCTCGTCGGTCTGGAACTCGAGCAGCTCGCCGGCCATCGCCTTGGCGAGCCCGTAGATGCGGGCGATGCCGTCGCCGACCTCGACGACGCGTCCGACCTCGCTCACCTCGAGCTCGGAGGCGAACTGCTGGATCTCTTGCTTGATGACGCTCGTGATCTCGTCGGTTCGGATCTTCACAGCCGGTTCCTCTCGCGTCCGCCAAAGTGCCCCGCCAGCAGCGAAGGCGCGGTGATCAAAGGGCCCTGCCGACCAGGCTCGGCGGGGCCCCAACGGTAGCTCTCATCCGCCCGGATTTCCCCCGTCTCACGGGCCCGAAACCGCCGGGTCGTCTCGGCTCACGCGAGCGATCCGAAGGCGAACCGCGTCGTTGGGGATCTGGGCCCGCACACCCGCCGGCAGGTCTGCCACCCGGGCCCGGGCCGTCTCGATCCCGGCTTCCAGGTCCGCGAAGCTCAGCGAGATCACCGCCGACGGGCGGACCTCCCCGCGCTGGATCCGGTCCAGCTGCTCCTGCGGGCCCGTCAGCACCACGTCGATCAGGTCCTGGTCCGCAGGCTCGATGTTGATCGACCACCGGCCCACCTCCGCCGGCGACATCCGGACCTGCACGGGCAGCGTCGGGATCGTCAGCGTCGCCGACTTCGACCGGACCGTCACCCCGACGTCCACGCGCGACGGGTCGAGCCGGATGGACCACCCGAGGTCCGTCCCCGGCGGCAGCTGCACCGGCACGTTGCGGACCGTCTCGGCGCGCCCGGGCACCAGCGGGCCCAGCTCGCGCTCCCCGACAATCGCCGACACCACCGCCGCCGGCCCGTACTCGTCGAGCACCGACCGCGGCGCGATGAAGCGGACCGTGCCGGGCGTCACCGTCGGCGTCCCGTCGAGCTCCACGCCCTCGGGCACCACCACCGCCACCGGCAGCTCGCGCACACCCAGCTGCCCCACCTCGACCCGCACCCGCGCCGGCGCGACCGACTCGATCGTCACGCCCGACCCGCGGAACGACTCGCTATCCCGCATCGCCTCGCGCAGGTCGATCTCGTGGATCCCGGGCTCGGACGGGAAGTCCGCCCCCACCGTCAGCGTCACGGTGCCCAGCAGGCGGTCGCCCAGCGCGTCCGTCAACGCCGCGGACCCCGCGATCGTCACCTCCACGAGCCCGCCCCACTCCTCGTCGGGCGCGACCCGGACGACGGGCCCCTCCTCGCGGGCCGACTGCCCCTCGGACCCGTCGGCGAGCACCAGCTGCAGCGACAGCGGCTCGGTCTGGATCGTCTGCGACTCCGCCAACGCCCACGCGAGCGCCGCGAGCACCGTCACGACGATCAGCGTCCGGATGGTCGTCCGCCCCGGAGCACTCGGCATCACCCGGCCTCCTTCGCGGGCTCGGCGTCCTTCACATCGACCTCGCCGTCGAGCTTGCTCGCGTCGAACGCGGGCTCGTCGTCCTCTTCGGGCTGCTCGGCGTCGGCGCCCAACCGCTGGTTGATCTCGCGCTCCAGATCGCCCGGGTCGATCGCGGGCCCCAGCACGCCGCGCTCGGCGATGCGGATCAGCCCCGTCTCCTCGCTCACCACGACGACCAGCGCGTCCGACTCCTTGGTGATCCCCACCGCCGCCCGGTGCCGCGAGCCCAGCGACGGGTCGGGCATGTCCGATGGGTCGGCCATGGGCAGCTGCACCCCCGCCGCCCACGCCTTACGCCCCCGGATCACCACCGCCAGATCGTGCAGCGCCGAGCCCGGGTAGAAGATCGTCTGCAGCAGCCGCGCCGAGACCTCCGCGTTGAGCTCCGTCCCGCCCTCGATGAGCGTGCGGAGCCCGACCGTCCGCTCGATGACGATGAGCGCGCCGAAGCGGCTCTTCGAGAGATACGCGCACGCCGTCGTGATGTCGCCGGCGACCTGCTCGATGTCCGTCTGCGTCGTGCGGAACCACGTCGTTTCGCCCAGCCGGATGAGCGCCCGACGCAGCTCGGGCTGGAACACCACGATCAGCGCGATCGCGACGAGCGCGAGGGCTCGGTCATAGAGGTACGCGATCCGCTCGAACGAGCCGTCCCCCCCCAGGATACGGACGACGATCGTGCCCACCACGACGATCGCGAGCAGGCCCTTGAGCGCCCCGGCCGCGCGGGTGCCCTGCACGAACCGGACGATCGCGTACACGACCACCCAGATCAGCGCGAACTCGACGAGGACCTCCCACCACCGGTAAGACCCCACCCGTCCGACAAGATCGATGAATCGCTCGAGAGGCAACGCCCGTCCTTCCGCGCCGGCGCCGGTCCGATCCTACGCGATGGGGCGCGGATCCTGCGGGTACCATCGGCTCGTGGCGGGGAGAAAGGCCCAAACAAAGCGGGATTCGTCCGATTCGGCCCGCGTCGCCCGCGCGCTCGAGCGCTGGTTCGCCCGCGCCGCCCGCGACCTCCCCTGGCGGACCGCCCCGCGCGACCCCTACCGCTCGCTCGTCTCCGAGCTGATGGCCCAGCAAACCCAGATCGCCCGCGTCGTCGAGAAGTTCGCGCCCTTCCTCGACCGCTTCCCCACCGTCCACGACCTCGCCGCCGCGCCCGAGGACGACGTGCTCGCCGCCTGGTCCGGGCTCGGGTACTACCGCCGGGCGCGGCTGCTCCAGGCCTGCGCCCGCGCGATCGTCGCCGACCACGCCGGACGCGTCCCCGAAACCATGACTGAGCTCAAGGCCCTCCCGGGCGTCGGCGACTACACCGCGGGGGCGATCGCCTCGATCGTCTTCGACCGGCCCGAGCCCGCGGTGGACGGCAACGTCGTCCGCGTCCTGCTCCGCGCGCACAACGCCGACCTCCCGCAAGACGCGCCCAGCACCAAACGCTGGACCACCGACCACGCGCGCGCGCTGGCAGCCGCCGCCGAGTCCCCGGGCGCTGTCGCCGAGGCGCTGATGGAGCTCGGCGCGACCGTCTGCACGCCCGCCGCGCCCAGGTGCGACGCCTGCCCGCTCGCGGATCTGTGCGCCGCAAGGGCGGCGGGCACGACCGGCTCGATCCCCGCGCCCAAGACCCGCGCCACCGTGCGGGTGCTGCACTGCGCGTCCGTCCTCGACGCCGACGCGCGCGGGAGGTTGCTCGTCGAGCGCCGCCCCACCACCGGCATGTGGGCCGGGCTCTGGCAAGCACCGACGCTCGAATCCGCCGACGCCGAACCCACCGCCGACGACGTGCGCGCGTTCGCGGGCGCCCGCACCGTCGAGCCCGCCGACGCGTTCGAACACAAGACAACGCACCGGCTCGTCCGCTTCCGCGTCTGGCGGTCGTCGGGCGCCCGCGCCGGGCGCTCGCGGGTGCGGCGGACGCCCGCCCAGATCGCCGAGCTCGGGATCTCCAACCCCCAGCGCCGGATCCTGCTGGGGGACTAGCGCCGTCGCCCCACGAGCCGCGACCGGGAGGGAGCGGGTTGGGATCGTGAAGACCGCTCCGTCCCGGTCGCGGCTCGTACAGAGACACCGGGAAGGCCGCGCCACTACCCTCATCGCGTGCGGATCGGCGTGATCATCCCGGTGTACAACGAGCGGAACGTCCTCCGCGCGAGCTTCAACCGCCTCGCCGCCACCCCCGCGCCCAACACCACCAGCGGCTCGCCGTGCGACCGCCGGTTCTACCTCATCGACGACGGCTCGACCGACGGGTCCGACGCGATCATCGCCGAGCTCGCCGACCGCGACGACGTCCGCGCCCTGGGGGGCAAGCCCAACCGGGGCAAGGGGCACGCGCTCGCGCTCGGGTTCGCCGCCGCGGTCGAGGACGGGTGCGACGCGCTCATCGTCCAGGACGCCGACCTCGAGTACGACCCCGCCGACCAGGCGAGGGTCCTCGCGCCGATCATCGACGGCCGCGCCGACGCCGTCATCGGCACCCGCTTCCTGGGTCAGACCCACCGCGTGCTCTACTACTGGCACTCGATCGCCAACCGCGTGATCACCATCTTCAGCAACATGCTGAGCAACCTGAACCTCACGGACATCGAGTGCGGGTTCAAAGCCTTCTCGCGCGACGTCGCGGCGCGGATCACGATCACCGAGAACCGCTTCGGCGTCGAGCCCGAGTTCGTCGCCAAGCTCGCGAAGATGCGCCTGCCCGATGGCAGCACCACGCGCGCCCTGCGCATCTACGAGGTGCCCGTGAGCTACGCCGGGCGGACGTACGCCGAGGGCAAGAAGATCGGGTGGCGCGACGGCATCGCGGCGCTCTGGGCGATCGCGAAGCACAACATCCTCGGGTGAAGCATGGTGCCGTCCCCCCTCCGTGCCACTGACCCGGCCTCGGGTCAGTGCCGGGAGGCGACGTAATCGAACACTGACCCGAGGCCGGGTCAGTGGCACAGCGCTCAACCCACCACGCGGGTGTAGCGCTCCAGACGATCGTGCAGCTCCTTGGGCGTGTCCGCCGTGAGCGTCACGTGCCCGACCTTCCGCCCGGGACGCGGCGACTTCTCGTAATCGTGCAGCACCGCCCCGGGGACCGCCGCCACCCGCGACGCCTCGGGCAATTCCCCGATCGCGTTCACCATCGCGCTGGGCTTGGCGGGCGTCGTGTCGCCCAGGTCCATCCCGAGCACCGCGCGGATGTGGTTCTCGAACTGGCTCGTGGGGGCGCCCTCGATGGTCCAGTGCCCGGTGTTGTGCACGCGCGGCGCGATCTCGTTGGCGACGAGCCGCGCGTCGCCGTCCGACCCGATCTGGAAGAACTCGACCGCGAGCACGCCGACATAGTCGAGCTTCTCCATGATCGCGCGGGCGGCGGACTCCGCCTGCTCCCGCAGGGGCTCGGGCACGTTCGGCGCGGGCGCCGTCGTGACGCGGAGGATCCCGCCCCGGTGGACGTTCTGCGCGAGCGGGTAGAAGCGGCACTCGCCGCTTGTTGCGCGCACGCCGATCACGCTGACCTCGCGCTCGAACCCGACGAACGCGTCGAGGATCGCCGGGGCGCCCGCGATCGCGCGCCAGGCGTCCGCGATATCGTGCGCGCCCGAGATCAGGAACTGCCCCTTGCCGTCGTACCCCAGCCGGCGCGCCTTCAAGAGCGCCGGCACCCCCACGCGCGACAGCGCCGCCTCGATCCGGTGCTCGGCGTCCACCGCGACGGACGTCGGCGACGCGATGCCCAATTCGCCGAACAGCTTCCGCTCGTTCAGCCGGTCCTGCGCCACGCGCAGCGCCTCGGGCGTCGGGCGCACGGGCACGGTCTGGGCGATCCGCTCGGCCGCCTCGACGGGCACGTTCTCGAACTCGTACGTGACGACGTCGCACCCCTCGGCGAGCGCGGCGAGCGCCTTCGGGCTTGAGTAGTCGCCCAGGATGTGCTTGGTGACGCGCCCGGCGCTGGAGTGCTCGTCCGGGTCGAGCACCTTGGTGCGCACGCCGAGGGTCGTTGCCGCGTCCGCGAGCATGCGCCCGAGCTGCCCGCCGCCGAGGATGCCGACCATCGGGCCCTCGGGCATGGCTTACGCGCCCCCGCGTGGGTCAGGGTTGTCGAGCACCGTCTGCGTCTGCTGCGCGCGGAACGCCGCGAGCTTGTCGGCGATCTCGGGCCTGCCGCGCGCCACGATGGACGCCGCGAGCAGCCCCGCGTTCGTCGCGCCCGCCTTCCCGATCGCGAGCGTCCCCACGGGCACGCCCGCGGGCATCTGCGCGATCGAGAGCAGCGAGTCCATCCCGCTCAGCGCCTTCGACTGCACCGGCACGCCCAACACAGGCAGGGCGGTCAGCGACGCGATCATCCCGGGCAGGTGCGCCGCGCCGCCGGCACCCGCGATGATGACCTCGATCCCGCGCGCCGCGGCGCCCTTGGCGAACTCGACCATCAGCTCGGGCGTCCGGTGCGCGCTCACGACGCGGACCTCGTGCGCCACGCCCACGCGATCGAGCGCCTCGGCGGCGAACTCCATCGTGCCCGGCCAATCCGACCGGGACCCCATGACGATCGAGACGAGCGGTTCCATCGAGTCCGAGTGTACGCCGACGTCAAGGCCCGATCGTCAGGGTGCCACGGTTTGACCCGCAGGGCAGACCATGCGACGAAGACAAGAAGGGGCACGGCTTGCGCGCCAAGCCGTGGCGCCCCCGCTTGGCGATCTCACCCGATCGCGTCGTCGCCGCGCGCGCCGGTGGAGATGCGGACGCAGTCCTCGAGGGCGAGGACGAAGATCTTGCCGTCGCTGCCGCGCCCGTCCTCCCCGGTCCGCCCGCCCTCGACGATGCCCTCGATGGTCTTGGCGACGTATGCCTCGTTCACCGCGATCTCGAGGCGGACGCGGGGCGTGAGATCGACCTCGACGTCCGCGCCCCGGTACTTCTCGTGGTACGACTGCTCGTCGCCGCACCCGAGGGCATTGGTGACGGAGATCTTCAGGATCTGCCGCTGAACGAGCGCCTGCTTGACGTCGTTGAGCCTTTCCGGGCGGATGTAGGCGATGATGAGATGCATGCGTGGTCCCTTTCAAGGTCACTGCGTGCGGAAGAACTGGAACCCCGCGTAGGCCTCCATGCCGTGCTCGGACCGGTCGAGCCCGGCGAGCTCGTCCTCGCGTGACACGCGCACGCCGACGGTCATCCTGAGAACCACGAAGATCGCCAGCGCGCTGGCGAAGCACGTCGCGCCGATCGATCCGACGCCCACGAGCTGGGCGACGAAGTCCTTGCCCGGCGCGAAGATGCCCACCGCGAGGGTGCCCCACACGCCGCACACGAGGTGCACGCTGATCGCGCCGACGGGGTCGTCCAGCCCGGCGCGGTCGATCGTGACCACCGCGAGCACGACCAGCACGCCCGCGACGAGCCCGACGAGGACCGCCGACCAGACCGGGATGACATCCGCGCCCGCCGTGATGCCCACGAGCCCGGCGAGCGCCCCGTTGAGCACCATCGTCAGGTCTGGCTGCTTCTGCACGAGCCAGCTCGTCGCCATCGCGCCCGCGATGCCCGCGGCGGCGGCGAGGCTCGTCGTCACGAACACCAACGACACGGACGCCGGGTCCGCGCTGAGCACCGAGCCCCCGTTGAACCCGTACCACCCGAACCAGAGCAGGAACATCCCGATCGTCGCGTGCGGCATCGAGTGCCCCATGATCGGGCGGATCAGCGTGGACCCGTTCGTCTTGACGTACTTGCCCAGGCGCGGGCCCAGCACGATCACGCCCGCCAGCGCGCCCCAGCCACCCACGGAGTGCACGAGCGTCGAGCCCGCGAAGTCGTAGAACCCAACCCCGCGAAACGAGTCGAGCCAGCCCGTCCCCCACTTCCACGACCCGACGATCGGGTAGACGATCGCGACGTAGATCGCGCTGAAGACGAGGAAGGGCCCGATCTTGACGCGCTCCGCGACGGCGCCCGAGACGATCGTCGCCGCCGTCGCCGCGAACAAGCCCTGGAAGATGAAGTCCGTCCAGTAGGTGTACTTGCCGTTGTACGCGATCGATTGCCCGCCCTCCGCCGGGCCCGCGGGCGCGAACGACCCGAGCACACCGTCAACGATCCACGGGTGCGCGTCCGTCGGGTACATGAGGTTGAACCCGACCACGGCGTAGGTCAGCAGCCCGATCGCGACGATCCCGACGTTCTTGAACAGGATGTTGACGGTGTTCTTGGCGCGGGTGAGCCCCGCTTCGAGCGTCGCGAACCCGAGGTGCATCACGAACACGAGCGCCGCGGCGACGAGGATCCAGAGGTTGTGCACCAGGTACGCCACGTCGTCGGGCGTCAACGGCGCGGGCTCCGCATCCTGGGCGAGCGCGAGACCCGCCGACCCCCCGAGCGAGAGTGCCCCAACCCACCACGAGATCGGGACCCGGGCCCCGCCTCGTGAACGTCCTCGAAACGGGCGAGACGCCCCTCGTTGGCTGGATGACATGCGGCCTCCCTTGGAGAAGGGGAGATCGTGCACGATCCAGAAACCCGCGTCAAGGGCGAGGGAATCCACTTTCTAGATTTTCTTGGCCCGTTCAGCCGCCGGCCGGGTCGGTGATCTCGAGCGTGCGCTCGATGAACATGAATCCCTTATCGAGGGTGCCGCTCGCGTCGTCGGTCGCGAGCAGGTGGGCCTCGACGACCCGCCCGTCGTCGTCCCGATCGACCACCACCCGCAAGCGGTGGGTGGTTCCGTCCGGCGCTTCGAACCGCACGACCGCGCCCACGCCCTCGACGGCGCCCCACCGGCCGTACGGGGCCCGCGCCAGCTCCTCGTTGCCCTCAAGGTACCGCGTGATCGCGGCGTCCAGGCGATCCTCCGCGGGCTCGTCGGTCGTGTACTGCGCCAGACGCAGCAGCCCGTGCCCGCCCGGGTCGATCGTGATCGACCGGACCGTCGCGCGGGGGTCCGCATTGCCCGCGGCGGTCTCGCGCCAGCTCCAGTTGCCCGGCACCAAGATCCTCAGGCGTCCTGACGTGACGTAGTACGCCTCGTGGAGCGTGGGCTCTCGGGGTTCCTGGCCCGCCCGATGGGGGACGAACGCCGCGGCCAGCGACGCGGACAATGCGGCGACCACCAACATCAGTTTCATCGTGTGCATGCAACCAGCCTACCCGGAACCGGCGATCGTTCAGAACCGCTTGATCCACCCGACGGTGAGGGCCCCGACCGTGTCGCTCTCGGTTTGGGCGCGGTACTCGTTCGTATAGACGGTCCAGCCGTACCCGAGCTCGAGGTCGCCGCCCCACACGTGCAACGCCGCACGGAGCCCGAGCTCGAACTCGCCGACGATCCGCTCGGGGTCGGTCGAGCGTGATTCGGCGAAGGTGTTGCCGTCCAGGAAGATGTTCCGCCCCACCGCCCGGGCACCGGCGCGGGCGTAGAGGTACGCGCCCCAGCCGTGCGTCCAGGCGCCCGTCGCGTCGCGGTAGTCGAGCAACCGCCCGGGCCCGAAGTCGGTCGGCAGGTGCTTGCCCATGCGGACCGTCACGTCCGTGTTGCCGCGGATGAAGACGTTGCCCAGGTCGAACCCGAGGCGGGGGATCGCGTCGAACTCGAGCCCGGCCCATTCGCCCACGCCCGTCTTCCACGACCGCTGATAGCGGAAGTTGATCGCGAGCTCGTTGGCGAGCTGGGTGGACCAGCCCCGGGGCTCGACTTGGTTGGGCAGCCCGTGCACGAACCGCTGGGCGTCCTCCGCGAACGACCACGACCCGACGACGCCCACGTCCAGCTCGAAGTGATCGTGCACGTGGTCGGTCGCACGCTGGAAGTAGACGCCCGCGTAGAGGTAGCCGGCGTACGGGCGATCGTCGGGATCCGGGTTCGCGATTTCGATGTCCGACGCGGTGTAGATGTGCTGGGCGATCACGACGCCGAACGCGAGCTTGGCGTCGGGCCACTTGTCCGCGGGCGCGAGGAACGCGCGGGTGTCGGCGTCGAACCCGGGCTCGAACACGAGGTCGATCTTCGAGCCCGAGGTGTAGTGCCGGTCGTCGTCGTCGAAGGGCTCGATGAACGAGCCGTCGTTGTCGTGCGAGGCGAGCGCGCCGCGGAAGCGCCACGCGCGCTCGGGCTCGAGGTCCGACGCGTTCAGCGAGAGATCCGTGGAGAGCGCCCGATCGGCGTCCGACGGTTCGGGCTGGGCGGTCGCGGCGGTTGCCGAGAGCATCAACAGGATGAGGCAGCGTCCGTGCACGGGCGGAGGATACCCCGCCGAAGAGATCTCTGAAGCGGACGCTCGATCGCGATCGGGCGCCACGGCTTGACTCGCTCGCCGTGCCTCGCGCACGGGTTGCCCTTCGGGTCAACCCGTGGCACCGAGAGCGCCGGGTCAACCCTCGTCGGATGACGCCAATTTGGCGACCACGGACAGGTCCTCCAGCGTCGTCACGTCCTGCGAGATCTCGGTCTTGCCCGCGGCGATGTCGCGCAGCAACCGCCGCATGATCTTGCCCGAGCGGGTCTTGGGGAGCCCGGCGGCGAACTTGATCATGTCCGGCTTGGCGATCGCGCCGATGTCGCTCCCGACGTGCGCGCGGAGCTCGTTCTTCAGGTCGTCGCCCGGCTCGTGCCCGGGCCCGAGCGTCACGAACGCGGCGATGCCGGTGCCCTTGATCTCGTGGGGCATGCCGACGACCGCCGCCTCGACCACCGCGGGGTGGGCGACGAGCGAGCTCTCGACCTCAGCCGTCCCCAGGCGGTGCCCGGAGACGTTGATCACGTCGTCCACGCGTCCGGTGATCCAGAAGTACCCGTCGTCGTCGCGGATGGCGCCGTCGCCCGGGAAGTACATGCCCTTCAGGCGGCTCCAGTAGGTCTCGATGAAGCGGTCGCGATCGCCGTAGACCCCGCGGAGCATGGAGGGCCAGGGCTTGCGGATCGCGAGCAAGCCCTGCTCGCCGTTGGGAAGTTCGTTGCCCTGCTCATCAACCACAGCGGCGTCGATGCCCGGGAAGGGGAGCGTGCACGAGCCGGGCTTGGTGGGCGTCGCGCCGGGCAGCGGCGTGAGCATGTGCCCGCCGGTCTCGGTCTGCCACCAGGTATCCACGATCGGGCAGGCGTCGCGCCCGATGTGGTGGCGGTACCACTTCCAGGCTTCGGGGTTGATGGGCTCGCCGACGGTGCCCAGCACCTGCAGGGTGCCCAGGTCGTGCTTGGCGGGGAACTCGTCGCCCCATTTCATAAAGGCGCGGATGGCGGTTGGCGCGGTGTAGAACTGCGTCACACGGTGCCGCTGGACAATGTCCCAGAACCGATCGCAATCGGGGAAGTCGGGCCCGCCCTCGTACATGACGCTGCTCACGCGGTTGGGCAGGATGCCGTAGAGGATATAGGAGTGCCCGGTGATCCACCCGATGTCCGCGGTGCACCAGTAGATGTGCTGCCCGTCGGGCTGGAGGTTGAAGGTGAGCTTGCTGGTCAGGTAGGTGTGGACCATGTACCCGGCGGTGCAGTGCTGGATGCCCTTTGGCTTGCCCGTCGAGCCCGAGGTGTAGAGCAGGAAGCTCATGGCCTCGCTGTCGAGGGGCTCGCAGGGGCAGTCGTCCGACGCGTTGCCGACGGCGTCGTGCCACCAGACGTCGCGCGGGTTGGTCGCGACGTCGTTCTGGCAGCGTTTGACGACGAGGACGTTCTCGACCGCGTCGGGCGTGCCCTCGAGGGCCTTGCAGGCCTCGTCCACGTTGTCCTTGAGGGGGACGACCTTGCCGCGACGCCATGACCCGTCGCAGGTGATGATGACCTTGGACTTGGCGTCTCGCACGCGGTCCACGATGGCGCTGGAGCTGAACCCGCCGAAGATGACGGAGTGGACGGCGCCGATCCGGGCGCACGCGAGGCACGCGACCGCGAGCTCGGGCACCATGCCCATGTAGATCGTGACGACGTCGCCTTGCTTCACGCCCATGTCCTTGAGGGCGTTGGCGCACTTGGCGGTCTCGTTCTGCAGCTCGCGGTAGGTGATGCGGCGGACTTCGGGCCCGTTCTCTGGGTAGGGCTCGCCCTCCCAGATGATGCCGATCTGCTCGCCGTACCCGTCGGCGACGTGGCGGTCCACCGCGTTGTAGCACAGGTTGGTCTTGCCGCCCACGAACCACTTCGCGTCGGGCAGGTCCCACTCGACGACGGTATCCCAGGGCTCGAACCAGTGCAGCTCGGAGGCGACCTCCGACCAGAAGCCCTCGGGGTCGTCGATGGAGCGCTTGTGCATCGCGCGGTATTCATCCATCGACGCGATGTGCCAATGCATGGCGCCGACGTCACTCGCGGCGGGCGGGTCGAAGGTCGGGACACTCTGATCGATCGTCATGGCGGCTCCTCTCGGAGCGCCATCATAGGGCGATCAGGCCGACGCCTCGGTCACGCGGAGCACTTCCTGGATGCTCGTGCGTCCCTCGGCGGACTTGGCGAGCCCGTCCTGGCGCAGCGACCTCATGCCGCGCTCCAGGCACAGACGCCGGAACTCCGCGACGTTCGGGTTGCGAGCCACAACGTCGCGAAGCGAGTCGTCGATCGTCAGCAGCTCGTACAAGCCCACACGGCCCGAGTATCCCGTGGACCGGCACTTCTCGCACCCGCTGGGCGCCCAGAGCTGGTCGCACGGCAGGCCCTGCATCTCCAGGTACTCGCGCATCTCTTCGCTCGGCTCGTCCTGCACCTTGCAGTGCTCGCACAGCCGGCGCACGAGGCGCTGGGCCAGCACGCCGTTGACGGCGGCGCCGACGAGGAAAGGCTCGAGCCCGATGTTCACAAGCCGCGTGATCGAGCTCGGCGCGTCGTTGGTGTGCAGGGTGGAGAGCACCAGGTGACCGGTGAGCGCGGCCTGCACCGCGGTGTGCGCGGTCTCGTGGTCGCGGATCTCACCGACCATGATCACGTCCGGGTCCTGACGCAGCAGGGCCTTGAGCGCCTTGGCGAAGTCCATCCCGATCTTCGCGTGCGTCTGCGTCTGGGTGACGCCGTCGAGATGGTATTCGACCGGGTCTTCGACCGTCGAGACGTTGAGCTTGTTCTTGTCGAGCTGCCGGAGCGATGCGTACAGCGTGGTCGTCTTACCAGAGCCGGTCGGGCCCGTGACGAGCACGATGCCGTGCGGCGCCTTGACCTGCTTCTTCCAGACGGCGAGCGTGTTGTCGTCGAACCCGAGGTCGCCCAGCTCGACCTGGATCGAGCGGGTGTCGAGGATACGCATGACGACCTTCTCGCCGTACCCGCACGGCAGCGTCGAGACACGCAGGTCGAGCTTGCGCCCGCCGACGGTGCAGCGGATGCGCCCGTCCTGCGGGACGCGGCGTTCGGAGATGTCGAGGTTCGCCATGATCTTCAGGCGCGACGCGATCGCGGCGCTCATGCCCGCGGGCGGGTTCATGGACTCGAACAGCAGACCGTCGATGCGGAAGCGGACCTTGAGGCGCTTCTCGCCGGGCTCGATGTGGATGTCCGAGGCGCCTTCCTTGACGGCCTGCTGGATGATGTAGTTCACGTAGCGGATGACGGGCGACTCGCCCGCCTTGGCTTCGAGATCGACCGCCTCCTGCGAGTCGGTCGCGGCGACCTCGACGTCGCCCTCGTCCACGTCGGCGAGGATGTCGTTGAGGTCCATGTCCTCGCTCGAATTGCCGCCCATGAGGTCGAGGGCGGCGTTCACGTCGCTCGCCGTCACGAGCACGAGCTTCATCGACGAGACGCCCAAGCGGGCGCGGATCTCGTCGAGAACGAAGACGTCGTCCGGGTTGGTCGCGCCGATGACGACGCGCGAGCCTTCCTCACGCAAGGGGACGACGGAGCGTTCCTTGCAGAACTCGACGCCGAGGCGCTGGATGAGGCGTCCGTCCACGCCGCCGTCGAGCCCGGCCTCGAGGTCGATGCGCTCGAAGGGGACGCCGGCGATATCAGCTCGCGAGCCCTGCACGTCCGCCTCGTCGGCGCCCTGCTCGATGAGCACGTCGGCGATGGAGGTGCCGGGGGTCTGGCGGACGACCAACGCCGCGGCGGCGAGGCGTTCGTTGTTCACGATCCCGCGCGAAACGAGCAGCTGCCCGAGGTCGGTCGCCGCCTGCTCGGACGTGACGAGCCCCTCCTCGGGCGTGTAGATGGTGCTCGAGGCGCTGCCGACGCTCGAGCGGCGCTCGGCGGATTGCTTGCCCTTGACCGCGGGGTCGGCGTCGAGGGGCTTGCCGTCGGCGCCGAAGCGACGCTGCCCGGAGGGCATCGCGGGCAACGGGCTGAACGATCGCTCGGACTTATCGACGCTGTGCGTCTTCTTTTTGGGGGCGCTCTTGCCCCCGCCGGCGATCCCGAGCTCGCTGAGGATGTCGTCGATGTCCTTGGCCACGCGGCGTCCTTCCGATCGGGCTTACTCGAAGAGTTCCTGCGCGGGCTTGCCCATGGGAACGAGGAAGCGTCGGCCGCTCGCGCTGACCGTGACGCCCTCGCCCGTGATCGACTCGACGGTGAAGATGCCGTTGCCGACTTGATCGCCGGCGCGGCAGAGCTGCCCGTTGATGGTCGCGACGGGGACGCGCCCGCCGATCATGCTCTGGACCTTGAGCCGCGCCGCCTCGACGTCGATGCGCTCGCGCATCGCCGCCAGCCGCCGGCGTTCCTCCTCGGCCCGCTGCGCCTCGGCGCGCAGACGCTGCTGCTCGGAGAGCGTCGCCGGGTCGACCTCCGCGATCGCCATGGTCGCCAGGCTCAGGCGCTGGTCGATGTTGAAGGGCTCGTCGGGCAGGTCCTCGAGCGCAACCTGGATCGGGCGGCCCGAGCGGGCCAGGTCGTCCATCGCGCGCTCGAAGCGCCGCTCGAATTCCGCGTTGATCGCGCTGGGCTGATACTCGACGGCGAGCGCCTGCCCGGAGATCCCCGAGACGATGCCCACGCGGCGCATGCCGTAGACGGCGCCCGCGCTGAGCACGAGCAGGACCAGCAGGACGATGGTCTGGTTGCCGAACTTGCCGCTCTTGCCGCCGAACCCGCTGGCGGGCTCGGGGCCCGCGCGGCCCTCGAGATCGACGAAGATGTTGGCGCCCTCGCCGCCCTGAGAGGGGGCGATCGGGTCCGCGTGATCGCGCATGATCATGTCGCCGTCGTTCATGACGTCGCCTCCTCGTCCTCACGGAAGTAGATGCTCAGGGTGAAGGCGAACTCGATGCCGCCGTCCTTGGCCTCTTCCATCTTCAGGTCCACGATGCGGGTGATGCGGGGCAGACGCTCGAGGCTCTGCAGGAACGTGTAGTACCCCTCGAAGGTTCCGTTGGTCGTCAGCTCGAGCGGCTGCTCGCGGTACCGCGCCGCCGCCACGGGCTTCATGCTCTTGAGCGAGGGCGGCGCGAGGCCCGCCTCGACGGCGAGCGAGCTCACCTGACGCACGATCTGATCGACGCCCTTGCTCGTGGGCAAGCGCGACTCGATCTTCTCGATCTGCCCGGCGATCTCGGCGTTGGCGCGCTCCAGATCGTCGTTGCGGGCCGTCTCGGCGCGGAGCTTGGCCAGCAGCTCGCGCCGGTGGGCCAGCTCCTCGCGGTCCTTCTCGATCTGGACGTTCTGCGGCCTGAACGCCACGAAGTACGCCCCCACCGGCAGCAGCAGCACCGCCAGGAACATCACAAGTTCACGGACTCCGAATCGCATGGTTCGCTCCTGGTGGGTTACTCGCTGTCGGTCGGGGTCAGCGTCACGCCGAGACCATCGGGCCCGTCGGTGAGCGTGGTTTCCTCGGCGTTCGCGACGGTCGTCACGTCCGCCGTCTCGCGCAGGCTCATCACGATGCTGAACTTGCGCAGGTCGGTGTCCTCGACCGTGGTCTGGTTGATGTACTGCAGCTCGACGGATCGGAACAGTGGCGACTCCTTCAGGCCCGCCAGGAAGTCCGCCACGTCGTTGTTCAGCGCGGCGAGCCCCTCGATCGTGATCGTGTGCTCGAACTTGGGAGGCAGGACCTTGGGCGTCTCCGTCTCCTTCTTGACCGCCTGCACGCCCCGCACGGACTTCGTCTTCGCGTCGGGCGTCTTGGGCTTGGGGGCGACGAGGACGCGCTTGCCCTCCAGATGCAGCTTCTTAAGCGCGACACCCTCGGGCATCGCGCGGGTGATCTCCGCCGTGAGCACCGAGCGGGGCACGTTGTCGATGATCGCGGTGACGACCTCGGCCTGCTCGAGGATCTCGATGCGCTGGGCCTCGAGGGCCCGGAGCTGCTCGATCTTCGTGGCCTCTTCCTCGAACTCGACCCGCACCTGGCGGACCTCGTTCGAGAGCGCGACCTTCTGGCGGTACAGCAGCATGAACGTCGCCACCGTGCCGACCGAGACCACGCCGAAGAGCAGCAGCATGAGCACGTTGGCCCGGTGCTGCCCCTTCGACTTGACGTATTCCTCGGGCAGGAAGCTGGCGTTCTGCTGCCCCGCGTTCGGGTTGAGGTTCATCCGTGCGCCCCTTGTCACAGGTCCGTCGGGCTCAGGCACATGCCAAGCGGCACGGCCCACCCGGGTTGCGGTTCTTCCATGTGCAGCCCTGTCGAGGGCTCCTTGCCCGTCCGCGCCACGCGCGCCATCGGATCGGCAATCTCGGCGGGCAGACGCAGCTTGCGGGCGATGTGCTCGCACAACGCCAGGTGCCGCGACTCGCCGCCCACAAACACCACGCGCCGCGCGGGCTCCTCCGGGAACAACGCCCGGTGGTACCGCAGGCACATGCTGATCTCGTCGGTCAGGATCTCCGCCGGCTCGGACAGGTCGATCGCCCGCTCGACCCGCTTGAGCTGCTCGCGCGTCAGCGTCGGGCCCGAGCTGGGCTGGGTGTGGTCCGGCTCGGCGTCGCCCGTCACCGCGTGCGCGTCCACGACGGACGCGGCGCGGGGGATCAGCGAGTTGAGCTCGAGCCGGCGCTCGCCGGCGCGGGCCATCGTGCACTTGAGCTGGCGGGCGACCGCCTCGTCGAGCTGCAGCCCGCCGTAGTTGATCACGCGCGCAAACTTGATGCTCCCCGCCTGCGCCACGATCACGGACGTCGTGCCCCGCCCGATGTCCAGGTACAACGTCGGCGGGGGCTCCCCCGGCTCGCCCGCGCTCAACGCGCGGACCAGCGCCTGGGGCTCGGCGTGGATGCCCACGGGCTCGACCCGCGCCTGCTTGAGCGTCATCATCATCCGGCCGATCAGCTCCCGCGCCGCCGCGAAGCAGATCACCTCGGTCTTCCCGCCCGGGAGTTCCTTGACGTTCTCGTGCCGGCACAGCAGCGAGCCGGGGTCGCACCCGAGCTGCTTGGCGACGGCGGCCCGCGCGATCTCGTCGCGCG
The DNA here is from genome assembly GCA_040219655.1 of Phycisphaerales bacterium. Taxonomy (GTDB): domain Bacteria; phylum Planctomycetota; class Phycisphaerae; order Phycisphaerales; family UBA1924; genus BQJQ01. The sequence goes on from JAVJSB010000003.1 coordinate 36,650, forward strand.
ACACGCCCTCCGCCTTGATGATCTGGAGGTGCTTGCAGAACATCTGCCCCGCCGGGATCCCGCACACCGCCCGGTTCGACTTGAACCCGCCCTTCTTGAGCAGCTTGGGCAGCTCCTCGAGCTGCCAACGCAGGCGGCGGGCCGGGTCGTTCTGGAGTTCCTCAGGAACATCAACCGCCGCGGCGGCGACGAGCCCGGGGGGCTCGGCGCTGTTCACCTGCAGGACCTTGAGCGCCCCGACGCCGAAGTCGATCGAGATCGGGGGCGGCCCGGACCGCGCGGGCGGCGCGGCGCGCTTCGCGGGCGTCGGCGCCGGCTTTGCCGCCGGCTCCTTCTTCTTCCCGCCGAGCTTTGGCAACCCTCTGAGGCCCATCCGCTCCCCGTCCGATGACGCACCACGGCCGGCGTCCACCCGGGGCCGGTCCGGTTCGAGGATCGGTCCAAACGGCACGCCCCTTCATGACGGTCTCGAACGCCCGACCCGTTCCACCATCTCCGCCGCGCAGAGACCGCGCACATCGCACCACCCGCATCGGTGGAACGTCTGCCCCGTTCAGCGGTTGGGTCCGAGAACCTTCGTGAGCCGCGCGAGAGCTCCGTCCAGATCCCACGCCTGCGACGCCCGATCGCCCGTGAAGTTGGACACCGCCCGGAGCTCGGCGAACCCGACGCCCGCGCCCAGTCGCGCCAACGCGTGGGCGATCGCGGCCCCCTCCATCGCCTCGGCGATGGCGCCCGTCCGCCGGACGACCTCCGCCGCCGACGCGTCCGTCCCCGAACAAGTCGAGACGGTCGCGATCGGGCCCGACGCGTCCGCGTCGCCCCGCCAGCGCTCGACGATCGCCGGGTCCGCGTTGAACGACCCGTCCGAGCCTTCGAGCACCGGGAACCCCATCGATTCGAGCGTCCGGAACCCCTCGGGCTCGGCGATGCCCTCGTCGGCGTACACGCTCGACGTACCCAGCACGATGGACCGGACGGGCAGATCCGCCCGCAGGGAACCGCAGACGCCGACGTTCAGCACCGCACGGTGCCGGCGTGGATCCACGCATCGGACCGTCGCGCCCGCGGCGTTCGCCTTGCCGACGCCCGTGATCAGCAGCCCGTCGCGGCGCGACCCGATCGGCAGGACGGACCAGGGCTCGGGCGGGGGCGAGCTGGCGCCGAAGGCGTCGAGCACGGCGCGGGCCTCGCGCTCGACCGCGACCGCGTACAGGATGCCACGATCGGGAGCCGCCATCGCCAAAGCGTACGCGGGCCGGGTCAGGCCGCGAGCGCGTCGTCGTCGGGCAGCACGCCGTCGGGGACGGCGATGTCGGAGATGTCGTAGTTGTCCTCGCTGACGTCGAACCCGTCGCACTCGGCGATGGTGAGCTCGGGGCGCTCGCTGAGCTTGAAGAACTCGGGCCGGCCGTCGGGGTCGTCTCGCAGGATGTCGATCGCCTCCCCCTCGCAGACGCGGGCGACCTTGGGGCGGCACGGGTGCGCGGGGTCCCACGAGGCGACGACCGCGCGCGAGCCGTCGCTCAACCGAACGATCGTGCCAGGCGGGTAGGCCGGCGTGACGTTGAGCAGGCCCCACAGCACCACGGGGTCGATCGTGCACGCGACGTCCTCGCGTTGGAGGATCCGGAGGGCGCGGACCGCCGGGCGGGTCTGGAGCTCGTACGCCTCGCTTCCCGGGTCGCACGCGGCGTGCACGAGGCGGTCGAACATGTCCGCCGCGGCGATGATGCGCGCAAAGACGTGGATCCCGCTGCCCGACAGCGCCTCGGGGACGTACCCGCCCGCTTTGGTGAGCGGGAAGCCCGAGCCGTCGAACCGCTGGTGGTGGTGCAGGACGGCGGCGCTCACCGTCGGATCCACCCGGCCCGAGAGCATGCGGTACCCAATCTGGACGTGCTCGCGCCAGCGTTCGTCGGTCTCGTCGCGCGTCGTGTTCCACCGGTGCAGGGCGCCCTCGTCGAGGCGCGCCATGCCGATGTCGTGCAGCATCGCCGCCATGCCCAGGCTCGTCACGTCCTTCGCCTGCGTCGGCGACTTCTTCGGACGCTCGCTCAGCAGGTAGAAGTCGATCTTGAGCCCGATGAGGGTGGCGAGCATCGCGACGTCCGTCGCGTGCCGCAGCGCGGGCGCCCCGGTGCCGGCGAGCTCGCTGACGAAGCTCGCCCGGTCCTGCTCGCTCAACCGCGTGATGAGCGTCGTGATGACGGCGCGGAAGGTCCCGTAGTCCAGCTCGGGGTCGAACCGGCGGGCCGCGGCGTCGAACGCGCCCGAGATCGCCCCGGTGATCTGGGCCCGCGCCGCCTCCACAGCCGGCGAACGCGTCCGCTCGATCTCCGCCAGCTTCGGGCACCGGATGTACAGCTCGGGCACGCCCAGCTCCTGCAGACGCTGCACCGCGATCTTCTCGAGCGGCAAGCCCCCGCGGATCAGCACCGTGCCCGGGCGGGTCGGGTGATACACGGGCAGCGCCAGGCGCATGCCCGCCCTCGCTTCGTTGGTTCGCACGCGGAGCATCCGGATCGCTCATCGGACAGGCGTCCGGACGCCTTCACACGCCGCGCCGGTTCGCTCACCCGGACAACCGGTACGCCAAGACCACATAGACCAGATACCCAAGGACCATCAGCACGCCCTGCGTCCGCCCGATGTCCCGGCTGCCCCTCTTGAACAGCGCCAGGACCGGATAACACAGCAGGCTCGTGCCCAGCACGACCCACACGTGCCACATCTCGGGCGCGTCGAGGGGCGCGATGACCGCGGTGATGCCCATGACGCTCAGCAGGTTGAAGACGTTGGACCCGACGATGTTGCCCACGGCGATGTCCTGCTCGCGCGCGAGGACCGCGCGGAGCGACGCCGCGAGCTCGGGCAGCGACGTCCCGAACGCGACGACGGTGAGCCCGACGACCGCCGTCGAGACGCCCAGCAGCTCGGTCGCGATGTAGCTCGCGCCCCAGACGAGCAGCCACGCCCCCACCGCGAGGGCCGCGAGCCCGCTGACGATGAGCGCGAAGTCCCGCCACGCGGGCGCATCGGGGTCCGACGACGCTTCCGCCTCGCCCTCGTGCCCGATCTCGACCGACAGCTCGGGGTCGTCCTTGCCCACGCGGTACGCGAAGACGACGTACGCGACGAGCCCGAGGGCGAGCGCCCCGCCCTCGACGCGCGTGACGACGCCGTCCATGAGCGTCATCCCCGCGATGAGCGTGATGCCGATCATCACGGGCAGCTCGAGGCGCATGACGGCGCGCTCGACGCGGACGGCGTGGATCGCCGCAGTGGCGCCGAGGATCAGGCAGACGTTCGCGATGTTCGACCCGAGCACGTTGCCCACCGCCAGATCGCCCACGCCCGTGAGCGCCGCGCGGATGGACGCGAAGAGCTCGGGCGTGCTCGTCCCGAACGCGACGACCGTGACGCCGATCGCGAACGGGGACATGCCCAGCCGGGCCGCCAGCCGCGCCGCGCCTTTGACGAGCCAGTCCGACCCGAAGACCAGCAGCGCCAGCCCGAGCACGAACGCGCCGATCGCCAACGCCGTCGTCATGACGACCCACCCCCCTGGGGCATCCGCGGGCGGATCACCACGAGCACCCGGACGGGCGTGCGCACGCGGACCGCGTCGCGCTCCTCGATCACCGCCCCCGGGTCGATCAGCATCGACTCGCCGATCACGCGCACGCGGGGCGTCTCGGGGCCCACGGCGGGCGCATCCCCCACGGGCGCGGGCTCGTCCGGATTCGTCCAGTCCTCGTCCGACCCGGCGCCGACGATCACGAACGCGTCGCCGCCGGTTGCCCGGAGGGTGAGCGAGAGCTCGTTGAACACGGGCCCGGCGTCCGCTTCCCCGCCGGGGCGGTCCGGCGCGTCCACGGGCGAGAGCGTGCGCGCCGAGCGCGGGCGCTCGCGCTGGGGCACGAACTCGAGCCGCATCGTCGTCTCGATCCCGCCGTCACCGATCCAGGGCTCGAACCACGCGCGGGCGAGCAGGCGGGTCCGCCCCACGCCGACGCGCGCGGCCCGCTCGCCCGTCCCCACGATCTCCGATTCCTCCCAAGGGCCCGCGACGATCGGCGACCAGTTGGGGACCTCCGTCCACTGGCGTGCGTCGCCCACGCCCGCGCGTTCGAAGCGATCGAGGATGTCGGCCGCCTCGTCCGCCGGCAGCGCGATCACGCGCAGGCCCGCGAGTCTCCACCGGTACAGCAGCGCCGGGTCCGCGGGGACGGGGCGGGTCTCGTACGCGCCGAGCACCTCGGCGACCCTCGGCGATGCGTCGCGCACCGGCACGAGCTCGATCCCCACGCCGGGCTGGGACGCTTCCAGGAATTCCTTGTCGGCGAGCTCCGCCGCCCGCTCGCGCTCGAGCTTTCGCTCCGCGCGGCGTTCGCGCCAGCGCTCGCACCCGCCCGTGCACGATGCGAGCACACACGCCGCCGCGAGCGCCGCCCGCGTCACGCTCGTCCGGCGCGCGGCGATGGTCAGCCGCCCTCGGGCCCGGGGCCCAGCTCGTTGATCCGGTCGATCAGCTTCCGCACCACCGCGAAGTGATGCCGCGTGTGCGTGAAGCAGATCCGGGGGAGGTCCAGGTGGTCGTCCTCGACGGAGTACGCCCCGCGCTGCGTGATGCTGCCCTTCTTGACGAGCGACGAGAACTCGTCATTCAAGGTCGCGATCGCCTCGTCGCTCAGCTCGCGCTTCACGCGGATGACCAGGTCGTCGCGCACGTACCGCGAGCTGTGGTAGACGCGGTAGAACCGCGTGATGTGGTCCGCCGCGGCGGCGGCGCTGGGCGCAACGTAGTACAGCCCGGGGTCCTCCGGGCTGATCCACCCGCGCTCGAGCAGCTCGTTGCGGGTGAACCGGTCCCACGACTCCCAATAGCCCTTCGCGCCGTGCTCGCCCTCGACGAGGACGATCGGGATCATGCTCGCCTTGCCGGTCTGCACGAGCGTGAGCGTCTCGTACGCCTCGTCGAGCGTGCCGAACCCGCCGGGGAAGCAGACGACCGCCTCGGCCTGCGAGAGGAACATGAGCTTGCGCGTGAAGAAGTAGCGGAAGTGGATGAGCTTCTCATCGCCCGCGATGACCTCGTTCGCCGTGGTCTCGAAGGGGAGGCGGATCGCGACGCCGAACGAGCCCTCGCGCCCGGGGCCCTCGTGCCCCGCCTTCATGATGCCGTCGCCCGCGCCGGTGATGGACATCCACCCGCGGGCCGCCATCTCGCGCGAGAACTCGACCGCGGCGCGGTAGTCGGGGTGATCCTCGGGCGTGCGGGCGCTGCCGAAGATCGTCACCTTGTGCTTCTGAGGGTACTGCCCGAAGACGCGGTAGGCGTAGCGCATCTCCTTGAGCGCGGCGGCCATGAGCTTCAACTCGCCCGTGCCGCGCCCGTCGGGGATGAGCTTGAGGCCCGCCGTCACGAGCTCGCGAACGAGCTTGGCGTCGTAGTCGTCCGCGCCGGGCGCGACCATGTCGATGAGCTCGACGATGCGGTCCTGCACCTCGCCGTCGTCGGCGCGGCGTTGCTCGGGCGCCTCGGGGGGCGCGGCGGACTCGGTCTTCGGGTGCGTCGTCGCGGGCGGGTCGAGCTCGACCCGGTTGGGCTCGCTCCGCGCGGTTGATTCGTTCTTGGGCATGGTGGCTCGCATCGCGCCCGCGGGCGTCATTCGTCGTCGGTCGGTTGGACCACGAGGGTAGGCACGCCCGCGTCGTCGTCCGCCCGGGACGGGCGTTCATCGCGGACGATGACGCCGTCGGCGGCGGGCATCGCCGCCTGCTCCGCCGCCCGCGACGCCGACCGCAGCGCCCGCTGCTGCCCCTGCCGGGCGCGCGACTCGACATCGCGCAGACGCTCTTCCTCGCTCGAGGGCGGGTCGCCGAAGATCGACCGGATGATGCGCTTCGCGCCCGGGAGCTGCTCGGTGGTGAGCTCCAGCTCGCCCGGCGTGCCGCGCACGCGCGTCGTGATCAGCTCGTCGCGCAGGCCCTCGAGCAGCCGGCTCACCACCGGGATCGGGTTCACCGAGCGCGAGTTGAAGTTCATCTCCAGGTCCTTGCCGGGCATGGTCATCGTGCCGTACCCGAAGATCTCGACCGACCGGCTGAACACGCTGACCTGCTCGAACGTGAGGGTGGGCCCGTCGATGTAGAAGCTCGCCTCCGCGGCGCTGAGGCTCTCGCCCAAGGGGGGCTGCAGATTGGAGAACTCGATGAGCTGCATGATGCCGGGCAGCGCGAGCACGCGCCCGCCCGTGACCTGCACGCTGCCGCGCCCGGAGCGCGAGTCGGGGTCGCCCGCCACGCCCGCCATCGAGAAGCTGCCCTCGATGACGCCGCGCGAGCGATCGTCCACGTTGTTCCACTTGGTCCGATCGGCGTCCTGCGCCTCGCGGATCGATGCGGGGTCCGCCCGGGCGCTCATCGCGGCGGGCTCGTCGGGCGTGGGCGACACGCCCAGGTCGTCGAACACCGGCGCCGCGCGCACGCCGGACGCGACCAGATCGGTCGTGTACGACGTGACGCCTTCTCTTTCGGTGATCCGCGCCGACCCCGCGACCCGCCCGCCGTGCACCTGCGCCTCGATCCTCGGGATCATCGTCTCGCCGGCGGAGCGCCCCTCGTGCGCCTCGACGCCCGCGTCGGTAAACCGCACACCCGCGGCTCGCCCGCGGTCCGCCAGGGCCTCGATCCTGTACTCCCCGCGGCCGGCGCCGGGCTCGCGCGACGCGCTGAACCGCATCGTGCCCGCCAACTCGGTCAGCTCGACGCCCGTGTCGAGCGCCGCGTCCTCGAACGACACCGCGCCGACCGTCGCGTACGCCCACCGGTCATCGCCCTCGTTCTGCTCGACCTCGAGCACGACATCGCGCGCGGTGACCGGGCCCGTCGCGTCGATCTCGAGCGCGCTCACCGCGTCGCCGATCGTCTCGGGCAGCAGCGCGAGCAGCCCCTGCGGGACGCCCGCCTCGGTCGCGACATCCAGCGCCGCCTCGACGCGCCCGCCCGTGTCGGTAAGCGTCCAGCGCCCGTCGGCGGTGGCGCGCCACGCGCCCGCGTCCACGCGCACGTTCTCGATGATCCCGCCGGCCTCCTCGAACCGCAGCCACCCGTGCATCGCGCCCAGGTCCACGCGCTCGCCCGCGTGATCGAACGCGAGCGACCGGGGCCCGATCGAGCCCGCGAGGTCCAGCTCGGGCAGCGCGAGCACCCCGGGCTCGTGCGCCCCGATGGTGATGCCCGTCGGGCGGAGGCGCAGCTGCAGGTCGTACGCGCCGGTCGGGCGTCGGTCTTCGAGGGTCTCGCGCGTCCCGGGGTCCAGGCGCGACGCGATCACGCGGCGTGTGAACGAACTCTCGAACCGGGCGTCGTCCACCGCGACCTCCATGAGCTCGTCCCACGCCCACCCGCCGGGGCGGGTCTCGCCCGTGCGGACGAGCGGGAGCACGCCGTTGGCGCGCAGGGTGCCGACGCGCTCGCGCCCGTACCACACGGGCGCCGCGACGCTCTCGGCGCGCACCCAGGGCTCGGGCCCGGTCCGCAGGACGAGCGACCCGACGGATCGGCCCACGTCGATCCGGTCCGCGCCCAGTCCCCACGACGCGCGCTCGACGTCGGACAGCTCGATCTCGGCGAACAGGTCGCCGCCCACGTTGCCGTCGAACCGCGCCGACGCCGTCACCCGGCCCGAGGGCCGGTACGCGTCACGCCAGCCGCTCACGCGCTCGCCCCAGCTCGGGCTGAACACGGACACGGCGTGCTGCAGGGGTGTTTCGAGGTCGAGCCCCTCGGCGGTCATCCGCACGTCCAGACTCGGGCCGTCCGCCGTGGGCCCGGCGTCCGCGTCCGACACGCTGCTCGGCGCGAAGCCCGGGCTCGTCCGCTCGTACCCGATCGTCGCGTCCAGCGTGAACGGCGACGCCGGCGCGGGCGCCGCGTCGTCGAACACCAGCCCGCCCGTCAGGTCGAGCCCGACGATGCGTTCGTTCACTTCGATCGTGCCACGCACGTCCGTCAGCGCCAGCGGGCCCGCGGGCGCGCCGACACGCGGCACGGGGCGCGAGGTCAACCCGTCCACCCACGCCCGCACCTCGTACCCCAAAGACCCGTCCGGCCGCGCGGCGATGAGCGCCTCGCAGTCCGCCTCCCCTTCGAGCCCGAGCCGATCGAGCATGTCGCGAAGCGTCCCGGGCGTGCCGGGGTCGGACGAGGCGTACCCCGGGATCGCCGCCCGCAGGCGCGCATCGACGGGGATGTCCAGCGCGTGGATCTCGACGCTCGGGATCGGGTCGCGGATCGGGTTGCCGTCTTCGTCCGCCAGCGCGACGGTCGCTTCGACCTGCGCCGTGCCGCCCGAGAGCCCGCGGTAGACGCCGCCCGACAGGTGCGCCACCTGCTCGTTGATGCTGATCGAGACGTCCTCAGCGATCATGGGCAGCGGGAAGTGATCGGGCACCAGCCCGGCGCGCGGCACGCGCACGTCGATCGTCCGCGTCCAGATGCCCTCGGTCCCGAAGGCACGCTGGATGTTGATGTCCACGTCCGCGCGCCCGCCGAACGCGAAAGCATCCGGGCCCGTGCCCGGCGGCGTGACGAGCCCGGCGTCCAGCAGCGCCTCGTGCCGGCGCTGGCTGAACAGCGCATCGACCATCTGACGCCGACCCTTCGACATCGCGGCGCGGAGCTCGTCGTCGATCGGCACGCCCTCGACCTGCACCAGCAGGTTCACCTCGGACTCGGGCCCGAGGGGCGCGAAGGTGCCCGTCGCTTCCAGGACAGCCCCGTTCGGGTGCGTGCCCCGGATCGAGTCGATCGAGAGGGTGGTGTCGTCGAACCGCGCGACGCCCTCGAGGTTCGTGAACTGGTACGGGAAATTCCGGTACGCCGTGGTCCCGTTGTAGAAGCGCAGCTCGCCCGTCTTGCGGATGGGCATGACGCCGTCGCCCGCGGGGCGCTCCAGGCGGATGGTCGCCTGCACGTCCGCTTCGGGCTCGATGAAGAACCCGATGGGGTCGAGCACCGCGTCCGGCGCGGCGAAGAGCAGCCGCATGTCCGAGCTCAGGCGCGTGTCCGTCATCAGGGTGCAGCGGAAGGGGCTGGTGGGCTCGACGCCGTCCGAGTCGAGCTCGACGGCGTACGCCAGCTCGTCGAGCATGCCCGAGAGCTTCGCGTGCACGCCGTCCGCCGACACCTCGATCGTGCCCGTCGTGTCCTCCATCCGCAGCGCCTGGTCCGTCGCGGCGGCGCCCGAGAGATCGAAGGGCAGCGTCACGCCCACGCGCTCGAGCGACATCGTCGCCGACGGCTTGCCCGCGGGCGAGACGCGCAGCGTCGTCTCCCCGATCGCGCCCGTGAGCGCGAGCCGGTCGTACAGGTCGCGCACCTTCGTGGGCACGACGTCGCTCGACCAGTCCGACAGCACGAACTCCTCGAGCGTGATGGCGAGCCCGTCAGCGTCGTAGCGCCCGGAGATGTCGATGCCGCGCCGCCCGCGCTCGTCGGGCACCTGCCGCAGGCGGAACCCGAAGGTCTGCCCGCCCGGCAGCGCCATCGGGACCAGATCGCCCACCACCGGGATGCGCTTGAGCGCGGTGTACCCCGCGTCGTCGTGCTCGCCGATCTCGATCACGCCGTCCGACGCGTTCAGCACGGGCAGGTGGAACGTGTCGGGCACGTCGCCCAGCCCGGCGTCCTGCATCAGGAACGACAAGCCCGCGATGTTCAGGCGGCCCGTGTCCTTCGCGTGGCTCAGTCGGAAGAGCGGGCGCTCCAACTCGATCGTCTCGACCACAGGCATGCCCGCGAAGATCGAACGCCAGTCCATCCAGACGACCGCCCGGTCGACCTCGAAGAACCGCGCCTCGGCACCGGGCGTCTCGGTCGGGCGCGCCATGCCGGGCACGAAGAACGTCGCGCCCTCGAGCACGATGCTGCCGTTGAGGCCGACGTAGACCCGGTCCGCCTCGATCGGGGTGCTCGTCATGTCGCTCAGCCGCGGGACGATCAGCCGCGTCGCCAGCGGTGAGCGGGTCAGGATCAGCACCAGCGCGATGAACCCGAGCGTCAGGCCCAGCAACCCGTACCCGCACTGGCGGGTGCGGCGGCGGCGCTTGCGCCGCTTCGGGCACGCCAACCGCTCGGCCCTGCGTTGGGCCCGCGTCGGGGTTGATTGATCGGGCGGGGTCATCAGAGGATGCACACCTCATCGTGCCGGCGGGCTGACGGGCTTGATGCTACCCACGCCCGCCATCACTTCGCTCGTCAGGGGCCCCCACAGGCAGCGCAGCCAGCCCAAGCTCCGCGGGTTCGGTCCGCGCACGTCGCCCGGGCATTCGGGAAGCGGTCGGGGGGGGTGTCGCGAGGCCCGGTCCTCGGGTGCGTCGGCCGACGGTCCTGGCCGAACTCGCGTGAGGCGGCCACCTGCGTGCCCGGGCCGCCCGCGCCCGCGGGGCGCTCCAGAAGGGTACGCCCCCCGAGGCCGGGGGTTTCAGAATCGCGCACTTCCGGGGTCAGGCCGGCTCCGAGGGGATCAACCACTCCGGCAGCTCCCGCGGACGCCCGTCCGCCCCGACGCACGCGAGCGTCGTGGACCCGACCGCGACGACCCCGCCCGGCCCGAACGCCGGATCGGCGGGGTCGGGGGTGCAGCCGGCGCGCTCGATGACCGCGATCTCGTAGTCGTGCTGAATCCGGACCCGCGACCCGCCCTCGACGCGCGTGCGGACCTCGATGATGTCGTCGTAGCGCACAGGCCTGCGGTAGCGGATCTCCATCTTCGTGACAACCAGGAACACGCCCGCCCGCTCGAGCGACTCGTACGTCTGCCCCGAGTCGCGCAGCAGCTCGGTCCGCGCATGCTCGAGCCAGGGCGCGTAGCTCGCGTGGTGTGCCACGCCCATGGGGTCGCACTCGGCGTACCGCACGCGGAGGGTGGTTCGGCCTTGGGCGGGTCCGCTGGTCATGCCCGACGGTAGGGACGGGCGGGTTGTGCCGCGCCCCCACCCGGTCGGAGGGGGTGAGAACCGGTCAGGCCCCGCCGCCGCATCGCCGATGATCCTCGCGACCGCGCGCCGAGAAAACCATGACCGACACACCCCATGTCACGACGCTCGTCAGAGACTTCGACCCGGGGGTCGTTGCGCAGGTCTACGCGCGCAACGCCGTGGAGGGCTCGTTCGCGTTCGCGATGCCCGGCGCAGCGGCGCTCGACGAGCTCCGCGGGCTCGACTCGGCGCGGGTGATCCTCGCGGAATATTCCAAGACCATCATCGGCGCGGCGATCCTGACGTTCCCGGCGCTCCCCGGCGAGACGAGGGTCGTCCCGTGGTTCTCGCGCGAGGATCTGGCGGTCTTGTCGCGGATCGTCGTCGAGCACGACATGCGGGGAATGGGCGTCGCGTCGCAGCTGATCGCGTGCGCCGAGCGCACGGCTCGGCGGATGGGGGCCGCCGACCTTGGCTGCGCCCTCAACGCCGCGAGCGGGGACTTCCTGGGCCCGCTCGAGCGTCGGGGGTTCAAGCCGGCTGCGAAGTTCACCGCCGGTGATGACAAGATCGTGGCGTTGCGCAAGCCGCTCGAGTCGTCAGGTGCGCTCGCGGCGTGAGCCGGCTCACGCCGGGTGGATGAACCCGAGGTGGTGCTCGGCGTGGCGCAGCTGCACCTGCATGGACTCCTCGTGCGTGCACGGGCCGAACATGGGGTTGTGGTGCGCGAGGTCGAGCGACTCGAGCGCGTCGAGCTTGGCTCGGTAGCGCGCGACGCCCTGCTCGAACGACGCTTCGGGCTCGGGCTGGGGCTTGTTGCCCGGCCCGGGCAGCCCGGGCGGGAAGCCCTCGCGGATGAACTTCTTCTTGACCAGCCGCCCGTAGAGCCGGACGAACCACGGCGGACGCGGCCCGAACTCGCGCGTCTCGTACACCTCGACCCACTTGGCGAGGTGGTTGAAGTTCTGCCCGGGCGAGTAGTTGCCCGTGACGCGCAGGCCCGGGCCGTTGTGGGCGGTCTCGAGCCGGTCCAGCTCGGCGCGGACGTCGTCGAGCGATTCGAACCGGAGCGGGCGTCGGTCGGCTTGCTTGGTGTTCACGCTCATGCGGCGATGCTACCCGCCGGGGGCCGCGGCGCGGCATGGTGGGCGGCAAACCCGCACGTTCGGTCAGGGCGCGCACGCACGCCCCCCGCGGGGGGCGTGCGGCGTTTCGCGCGTGTTCCAGGAGATCGGATCAGGCCCGGCGTCGGCGGGCGAGGGCGAGCCCGCCCAAGCCCAGCAGGGCCGCGGCGCCGGGCGTCGGGACGGCGTTGAGGCTCACGAACGAGAAGTCGGCGTACGTGGCCTGGGAGCCGGGGTTGCCCGAGACGAGCGAGAGCTTGGAGATGGCGCCGCCGAACAGGTCACCCGAGAGGGTCCAGGCGCCGCCGCCCGCTTCGGTCGCGATGGACATGTTCTCGACCATCCCGCCGCCGGACCACGTCGCGGTGGTCGGGCCGGTGACCTGCAGGGTGTAGGTCCCCAGGTCGGTCACAAAGTCCGCGACCTCGGCGGGGTGGTCGCCGAACTGCCCGTTGTCGTACAGGAAGGCGATGGTGATCTCATCGACGGCGAGGGGCGAGGCGAAGTCGAAGTTGAGCGCCTCGCGGGTGTCGATCTCGCCGTTGACCGTGCCGCCCGAGACGCCGACGCCGGTGACGCCGTTCACGGTCTTGCGCTTGGTGACGCCGTCGTCGGTGGTGACGGTGACGGTGACGCCGTCGATGGCGAGCTCCTGGTAGGACACGCCCTCGGCGAGGTCGGCCTGGGTGAGGACGCCGGCGTGCGCGGTGCCGGCGGCGGAAACAACAACAGCGGCGATGCCGAGGGCGAGGGTCTTCATCGTGTTCTCTCTTCTCTTGGTGTTGGCTGACGCGTCCCCTGCGAGAGGACACCACGACCATGACACGCCGACGACCGATCGCACGCGGACTGCGCCCGCGGCCGCGCCGAAGGGGGGCGCTCGTGCGGCGCGCACCGATCGCGCGGGCATTCGCGCCAGCATTGCGGCGTTATCGGGGGTGCGGCAGGGTCAGGGGCCTCGATCGGCAGCGAGGCCCACCCGGCACGTCAGTCGCTCTTCGCGTCGCCCCGCGCGAAGATGCTCGCGACGTAGTTCAGCACGTCCGTCGCGCTCACCTCGTTGTACCCGAACTGGCGGATGAGGCGCTGCTTCACCACGTCGATCTTCTGCTGCGTCTCGTCGTCCACGACCGACGAGACGAGGTTCTTGAGCTTGATCGTGTCGCGCGAGTCTTCGAAGAGCTTGAGCTCGAGGGCCTTGTAGAGGCGCGCGTTCGTGTTGTACTCGAACTTCTTGCCATCGAGCGCGAGCGCCCCGATGTAGTTCATGATCTCCTGGCGGAAATCGTCCTTGCGTGATTCGGGGATGTCGATCTTCTCTTCGATCGACCGCATCAGCCGCTCGTCGGGCTCCTCGTCCTTGCCCGTGTACTTGTTGACGACCTTCTCTTTCTGGGTGTAGGCGCGGACGGACTCGATGTAGTTCGTGCACAGGCGCATGATGGCTTCTTCGTCGGCGGAGATCGCCCGCTGCACCTCGGCCTTGATGATGTCCTCGTACTCGTCCTTCACGACGCTCAGCAGCTCGCGGTAGCGCTTCTTGGTCTCCTCGTCGGTCAGCAGGGAGTGATGCCCGAGCCCGCCCTCGAGCTCGTTGAGCACCATGAACGGGTTGATCGTGCGCTCCTCGATCGCCTGCCGGCTGACCAGCGCGTTGGACACCTTGTCCTGGATGTACCGCGGGCTGATCCCCGTCATCCCCTCGCGCGGGGCTTCTTCCTTGAGCTCGCGCACCGAGTCCTCGGTGTAGCCCGAGATCGACTTGCCGTTGTACAACTTCAACTTCTGGATGAGCGTGAGCCCGGACTTCTTGGGCTCGTCCAACCTGGTCAGCACCGCCCACATCGCAGCCATCTCCAGCGTGTGCGGCGCGATGTGCACGTTTCGGATCCGCTCGGGCCCGAAGTCCTTCTGGTAGATCTTGATCTCGTCGTCGAGCCGGATGTTGTACGGTACGTCGATCTTGATCGTCCGGTCGCGGAACGCCTCCATCATCTCGTTCGACTGCAGGCGCTTGTACTCCGGCTCGTTCGTGTGCCCGAGGATGACCTCGTCGATCGAGGTCTGCGCAAACTTCTTGGGCTTGATCGAGTGCTCCTGCGAAGCGCCGAGCAGGTCGTAGAGGAACGCGACGTCGAGCTTGAGGACCTCGATGAACTCGCAGATGCCGCGGTTGGCGATGTTGAGCTCGCCGTCGAAGTTGAACGCGCGGGGGTCGGAGTCACTGCCGAACTGCGCGATCTTGCGGTAGTTGATGTCGCCGGTGAGCTCGGTGGAATCCTGATTCTTCTCGTCCTTGGGCTGGAAGGTGCCGATGCCGACGCGGTCCTTCTCGCTCAGCACGATGCGGCGGACGCGGACGTGCCCCATCACCTTTTTCCAGTCGCCCTCGTAGAACTGCATCAGGTCCGCGTAGATCTTGCGGGAGAACGGGTCGGGCTCGCCCTCGACGCGCAGGCGCCCGTGGTGGTGCTCGGGCGACCACGCCTCGTTGAACCGGTCGAGCAGCGCCCGGCGGGCGTTCATCGGCACGAGCAGCAGGGGCTCTTCGTGCATCGGGCTCGGGTGCTCGTGCGTCTTGATCGCTTCGTGCGGCGAGCCCTCCATGGGCGTCACGCCGCAGCGGTCGTCGAGCATCCACGAATACGAATAGAGCGCTCCCTCGGGCGTCTTCGAGTAGTGCTCGAGGCCCTTCTTGAGCAAGCGCGCGATCGTGGACTTCGAGCTCCCCACGGGTCCGTGCAGCAGCAGGATGCGCTTGTCGGTGCCGTAGCCCTCGGCGGCGGATCGGAGGAAATCGACGAGCTTCATGAGCGCAAAGTCGAGCCCGAAGATGCCGTCCTTGCCGTCGTCGAACGGGTCGGAGAAGAAGTGGTAGCGCACGCACGGGCGCTTGAAGAGCTTGTAGGGCTCGCTGCCGCGCGCGAGCACGGCGTCGTAGAGACGCTGGTAGGCGTTGCGGAGGATCGCCGGCTGCTGCTCGCAGCGGTCCAGGTAATCCCAGAAGGACCCGGTCCAGTGGTGGTCCTGGTACTGCTCGCGGTCCAGGCGGGACTCGATGAGCCCGATCAGGTCGCTGGCGTTCGGCCCACTCGCGTCAGATTCGTACATGGCGCAGCCCTCCTGGCGCAACCTCGGCGGTCTCCCCCCTCGTATCGGCATGCCCCCGTGCGGCTCGTCCACAACCGGGCGCAACTCGCGGGCACACCGTCTGATACGCACGCAGTGCCGAGCGGGATCGCACGATCCCGAATCAGGCGACCCGGGGGCTAGAGTCGGGTCATGTCGCTCGGACTCGGACACGGCAAGCCCCTGGATCCCGCGGAAGGCGTTGTCGGCGTCGCGCCCGACGCCATCCCCCCACTTCCGGACGACCTGCTGACGAACCCCGAAGCGGCCCGGCTCGACCCGGGGGCGTGGTTCGAGCACCCCGAGCGGCCCTTCGAGATCGAGATCGGGCCGGGCAAGGGGTCGTTCCTGCTCGCGCACGCCGCGGATGAGCCCGAGACGAACGTGCTCGGCATCGAGTGGGCGTCGGAGATCTACCGGTACGCGGCGGACCGGGTCCGCCGGCACCGCAAATCGACGGGGACACTCTTGAACGTCCGCATGCTCAAGGCGGACGCGACGAGCTTCGTGAAGTGGCGCCTGCCCGACGCGATCGTCCGCACGATCCACCTGTACTACTCCGACCCGTGGCCGAAGAAGAAGCACCACAAAAACAGGGTGGTGCAGCACGGGTTCCTACGCGAGGCGTGGCGGGTGCTGATCCCGGGCGGGCAGCTGCGGGTGGTGACGGACCACGACGATCTCTGGGTGTGGGACCGCGCCCACTTCGACGCGTGGACGTCGGCCGAGTCGGCCGTTGCGGAGCGCGAGGGCTTGCCCAGCCCGCCGTTCGTCGAGCAACCATTCGACCGCCCGGAATGGGCGACCGAGGGGACGCTGTTGGGGACGAACTACGAGAAAAAGTTCACGGGCGAGCACCATCAGCCGCACGCGGCGGTTCTGATCAAGCAGGCCTGAGGGCCGCGCGGTCGGCGTCACGCGTGGGCGTAGGACGCCGTCCCGTTCTTGGTGCGTTGGCGCTTGACCTCCTTGATCATGCGCGCGGGCTTGATGCACTCGCCGGACTTGAGCCGGCTCGTGAGCATCTCGCGTTTGATGGCGGCGACCTCGGCCTCCGATGGGTCGAGGGGCGCGAGGGCGGCGGCGACCCACGTGCGCACCCGCGTCCGCGGGCAGCACGAGCGGATCCAGACCATGAAGATGGTCGAGAGGACGATCCCGACGCCGATCCCGCCGACGAGCCACCAGAGGTTCCTGGTGTCCCACCACATCCACGCGCCGCCGGCGACGACGGCGATCACGACGATCGTGAGCGTCAGCCTCGTGAACGGGTGCAGGCGTTCGACGGGCCGCTCGTCGTACAGGCGCGCGAAGGAGAGCATCGCGGTGCGGATCATCTCCTCGCGGTCGTCCGGGCGGAGCTTGCCGTCCTTGCGGCGTTGTTCCATCGCGGCCCAGTCGGCGATGCGCTGGCGGACGAGGGGCAGCACCTCGGGGTCGCCGGTCTGCCCGGGCGCGAGGGGGCGTTCTTCGACGGCGCGTTCCATGATCGCGCCGCAGCTGCCGCAGGTGAGCTCGTGGTGCGGGTGCGCGATGGGGCCCTGGTCGAAAAGGAAGGCGAAGCGATGCATGCGCGCCTCGGCGAAGCGGAAGGCGCGCTCGCGCCGGCAGACGGGACAGAAATCGACCGTCATGCCGACGGGTCTGACGCGAAGCGAAGTCGCCATCATCCCGGCCATCATGAATGAGTCTACCGAAAACCGGCTGGATCGTTTCATGAATTGCACTGACGGGGCGTCGCAAGGGCTTGCCGGGCGGAGCTTTGGGCGTGCCGGCGGGCCCGGCACTACCGTTGCCCGTGCCCGATCCGGACCAGGACAACCCGACACTGCCCATCTCCGAGACGTTCGTCTCGGTGCAGGGCGAGGGCAAGCTGACGGGCGTGCCAAGCTGGTTCTGCCGCGTGGCGGGGTGCAATCTGCGGTGCGGCTGGTGCGACACGCCGTACGCGAGCTGGGACCCGTCGGGCGATCGGCGGTCGGTTTCGGACCTGATCACCGAAGCGCGGGGGTCGGGGGTTTCGCACGCGGTGCTCACCGGTGGCGAGCCGATGATCTTCCATGAGATCGTCCCGTTGGCGCGCGGGCTTCGCGACGCGGGGGTGCACGTGACGATCGAGACGGCGGGGACGGTCTGGCAGGACGGGCTCGCGTGCGACCTGATCTCGATCAGCCCGAAGCTTTCAAACTCGACGCCGACGGGCGACCCGCGGGACCCGACGGGCGCGTGGGCCGAGCGTCACGAGGAGCGGCGCCGTCGGCCGGGCGTCGTCACCTCGCTCCTCGGCGCGTACCCGGATCGGCAGCTCAAGTTCGTCGTGACGTCGCCGGCGGATCTGCCGGAGATCGAGACGCTGCTCGGAGCGTACGGGGGCTGGTCACCCGATGACGTGATCCTGATGCCCGAGGGCGTGAGCGTGCCCGAGCCGGGCGACATCGCGTGGGTCGTCGAGACGTGCCAAGAGCGGGGCTGGCGGTACGGGCACCGGCTGCACATCCAACTGTTTGGCAACACGCGGGGCACCTGAGGGTGCGGGAATACCATGCGGCCATGCGGTACCGGGTCTGCAAGTCGTTCGAGATCGAGTCGGGGCACATGCTCTCCAAGCACCCGGGGCGGTGCCGGTTCCCGCACGGGCACTCGCGCCGGGTGGACCTGGTGCTGAGCTCGGAGACCCTGGACGAGCGGGACATGGTCTGCGACTTCAAGGCCGTCAAGCTCGCGGTTTGCGACTTTCTTGACAGCTTCGACCACGCGATGGCGGTGAACTCGGAGGACCCCAACCTGCCCGCGCTCCAGGAGGCGGACCAGCGGGTGGTGGTCTTCGAGGGCGTGGACCCGACGACTGAAGTGATGGCCGAGCGCATCTACCGGTTCCTGGAAACCCAGATCGCGGCGGGTGGTACGTACGTAGACGACGCGGGGCTGGAATTCTCCCTGCGTCCCGGCGTGACGCTCGAACGGGTGCGCGTGACGGAAACAAGCTCGAGCTGGGCCGAGTTCGGCGTGTCGTGAGCGCCGCCGCCCGGCGGACCGTGGAGGAACAACCCATGACGACGCGACGGTGTGCGATCGTGATCGCGGCAACCCTGGCAATGCTTGGGGCGCCCGCGCCCGCTCAAGTGCAGCAGGACCCGGGCTCGATGGAGGACCTGACGTTTGCGCGGCGGCTGTCGAGCGCTTTCGGGCACGCCGCCGAGCGGATCGAGCCCGCGGTCGTGCACGTCACGTCCGTCGAACGGGTGCAGCAGGTGCGGCGGCGGTTCGGACGCATCGTCGAGCGCGGCGACGTCGTCGAGCAGCAAACAGGCCTCGGGTCGGGCGTGATCATCGACGAGCTCGGGCACGTCGTGACCAACGCGCACGTGATCACGGCGGACCCGCGCACGGGCAACATCGCCGACCGGCTGATCGTGCGCCTCGCCGACGGGCGGGAGTACGACGCGGAGCTGGTCGGGGCGGACGTGGAGAGCGACCTGGCGGTGCTGCGGATCGACGCGGACGGGCTGGTCGCGGCGTCGTGGGGGGATTCGGAGGCGTCGAGCGTCGGGCAGTGGGTGCTCGCGGTGGGCTCGCCGTTCGGGTTCGACCAGACGGTGACAGCCGGGATTATCTCGTCGAAGGGTCGCCCGTCGCTCGAGGCGGGCCCGGGCGGGGGGCGCCGCCCGATGTTCCAGGAGTTCCTGCAGACGGACGCGGCGATCAACCCGGGCAACTCGGGCGGGCCGCTGGTGGATCTGGAGGGGCGGGTGCTCGGGATTAATACGGCGATCGCGTCGCGCTCGGGCGGGAACAACGGGCTGGGGTTCGCGATCCCGTCGGACATCGCGCGGTCCGTGGCGAGCCGCATCATCGAGAACGGGCGCGTGGACCGGGGGTACATCGGGATCACGTGGAACCTGTCCGAGCCGACGATCGAGCCCGAGCTGGCGCGTGAGCTGGGCATCGCGGGCGGTGTGCGCGTGAGCTCGGTGATGGAGGACGGGCCCGCCGACGACGCCGGGCTCGAGCCGGGCGACATCATCACACGGTTCGGGGCTCGGACGACGGAGAACTCGACGCGCCTGCGCAACGCGATCGCGATCGCGGTGCCGGGCGCGGTGGTCGAGGTCGAGTACTTCCGGGGAGACCGGAGGCGGACGACGTCCCTCCGCGTGATCGACCGGGACACCGGGCTGGCGATCGCGTCGCAGGCGCGCGAGGTGCCGGCGCTCGGGGTGTACGCGGGCAACCGGGTGCTCGAGCAGACCGACCGGCGCGGGCGCGTCGTGGGGAGCTTCACGGGCGCGGAGATCATCCGGCTGGATCCGGACGGTGCCGCGGCGGGCGTCGGGCTCGAGCCGGGCGACATCATCGTGGACGTGGACGGCCGGACCATCGACGGCGCCGAGGACCTCGCCGACCGTGTGGACGACCGGGACGTCGAGCGCGGCGTGACGATCGGGATCTACCGCCCGAGCCCGACGGGGCGGGGCGGGGCGGGCTCCGCGGGACGGTCGAGATCAAGACCGGGGACTGAGGCTCAGTCCAGCGCCGCGAGCTCGGGGTCGGGCACGCGGGCGTTCCGGCGTGGCAGGCTCGGGTCGCCCGTCCACAAGACGCGGATCGCGTGGACGATGTCGTCCATGATCTGCAGAAGGCAGGGCAGCACGACGAGGATGACGAGCGTGGCGCTGAGCAGCCCGCATGCGATGGTGATCGCCATGGGGATGAGGAACTTCGCCTGGAAGCTCGTCTCGAGCATCAGGGGCAGCAGGCCGAAGACGGTGGTGACGGTCGTGAGCACGATGGCGCGGACGCGGGCGCGGCCGGCGTTGTAGGCGGCCTCGGCGACCGACTGCCCCTTGGCGCGTTCCTCGTTAAAGAATTCCATGAAGATCAGCGAGTCGTTCACCACGATGCCCGACAGCGCAACGAACCCGATGAGCGACAGGAACGTGAGCGAGTAGCCCAGCAGGAAATGCCCCCAGATCATCCCGATCGTCGCGAACGGGATGGCGGACATGACGACGATCGGCTGGAGGAAGCTGCCGAACAACCACGCGAGCACGATGTAGATGAGCCCCGCGGCGACGAGCATGCCGATGGGCAGCGTGCGCATCGAGTCGGCGAAGTCCTGCTGACGCCCGCGCTCGACGACGCGCACGCCCGGGTAGCTCGGCAGCATCTCGGCGATGAAGGGCTTGATCTCGCGCTGGGCGATCTCGTCGGCGTTCGGGGCGTTCTTGCCCACGACGACGTCCGCCGTCACCGCGATCGATCGCTGCCCGTCCAGCCGGCGGATCGTCGCGTTCGTGCGCGCTTCTTCGAGCCGCGCGACCTCGCCCAGGGGCACGGGCACGCCCGTGGGTGTGAAGACGTGGATCTGCTCGAGCTCGTGCAGGTTCCGGCGGACGTCCTCGGGCATCATCACGCGGACGTCCACGTCCTCGCGGTCGCCCGCGAACGTGAACGCTTCGAGCCCGAAGACGGCGCCCTGGACCTGGCGCCCGAGGTTCGCCTGGGTGAAGCCGAGCTCTGAAGCGCCGTCTCGGAGGTTGATGCGGAGCTCGCGTTGCCCGCGGTCGGCGTCGTCGGCGACGCCGTAGATCGCGGGGAAGGAGTCCATGAACGCCTTGAGCTCGTTGACGGCGCCCTCGAGCTGCGCGGTGTCGTTTCCCACGAAGGTGAACGAGAGCGCGGGCCCTTCCGGTCCGGCGCCGACGCCCTGCATGCGCAGCGTCTTGACGCCCGGGATCTCGCCGACCTCGTCGCGGATCGACTGAATGACGAGCTCGCTGTTGCGGTCGCGTGACTCGGCGGGCGAGAGCTCCATGATGATCTGCCCGGCGTTGGTGGCGCTGGTTCCGAGCGACCCGCCGTCCATCGAGTCGATCGCGCCCGTCTGGGCAAAGGCGCTCATCACCTCGGGCTGGTTGAGCGCGGCGCGCTCGAGCTGACGCACGACCTCGTCCGTGCGTTCGACGGGCGTGCCCACGGGCATCTGCACGGTGATGTTCACGGTCTCGGCGTCGTCGGTCTCGAAGAGGATGAAGCGGACCTTGTCGCCCGCGACGAGCCCGAACGAGATGATCACCGCGCCCAGGGCGACGCAGATCGAGACGTAACGGAACCGCACCGCCTTGTGCAGCAGGCGGACGTACCACGGGATGACGATCTTGTTGAAGAACGCGTCGCGGAGCGTATCGAGACGCCCCTCGAGCTTTTCGAGACGGCGGAACACGCCGCCCTTGCCCGGGCGCATCGCCTCGTCGTGCGCCTTGAGCGAGTGGGCCATGTGGCTGGGCAGGATGAAGAGCGTCTCAACGAGCGAAACGAGCAGGGCGCACGCGACGACGACGGGGATCCACTTGAGGAAATCGCCGAGCGAGCCGTCGATCAGGGCGAGCGGGAGGAACGCGCAGATGGTGGTGAGCACCGTCGCGACGACGGGCCAGGCGACCTTGCCCGTGCCGCGCACCGCGGCGACCTTCGCGGGCTCGCCGCGCTCGTGGTGGGCCTGGATATTCTCGGCGACGACGATCGCGTCGTCCACCAGGATGCCGATCACGACGATGAGCCCGAACATGGTGAGCAGGTTGAGCGTGACCCCGGCCGCGTTCATGAACGCGAGCGTGCCCAGCAGCGACACGATCAGGCCCGCCGCGACCCAGAAGCTCACGCGCCAGCTCAGCAGCAGCACCAGGATGATGAACACGAGCACGCCGCCCTGCAGCGCGTTTCGCGTCAGCAGGTCCAGGCGTCCCTTGACGAAGCGGGCGAGGTCGGTCGTCGTGACGAGCGTGCCCGGGGCCGGGCCCTCGAGCCAGCGCGAATAGCCCAGCTCGTACGCCTGCAGCCGGTCGGAGACCGGGCCGGTGGCGTCGGGGCGGCGCAGCGCGGACTTGAATTTCTCGCCCGCGGTGAGCGTGATCTCCTCGCCGTTTCGGCCGGCGACGTACGCCTTGACCATCTCGGACATGTTGATGATGTCGTCGTCGCCCACCTTGAAGACGGTGAGGTTGACGGTGGGCTCACCGTTCAGGCGGACGCGGAGGTCGGAATCGACAAACCCGTCGGTGACGGTCGCGACGTCGGCGACGCGGACGACGCCGCCGTCGTCGCTCGCTTTGACGACGATCTCGCGGACGTCCTCGGCGGTCTCCTGCAGGCCCTGCGTGCGGATGGCGATGGTGCTCGTCGAGCCGCGGACGGACCCGCCGGGAAGCTCGGTCATCGCGGCACGGATGCGGTCGGCGACCTGCGTGATGCTGAGCCCGTGCTCGAGCAATGCGCCGGGGCGGACCTCGACGGCAATCTCGTCGGTGCGCACGCCGCCGGGCACGACGTCGCCCATGCCCGGGAGCGACTCGAGGTCGTCGCGCATGTCGTGCATGAACTGCTTGCGGGTGCGTTCGTCGGCCTCGTCGCCGTAGAGCGAGAGCGCGATCGCGGGCAGGTTCGGCTCGAGCTTGTCGACGGTGATGCGCTCGGCTTCGTCGGGCAGGTCCTGCAGGGCATCGACCTCGCGTTTGACCTCGGCGACCTTGGCGTCGATGTTCACGCCGTCGCGGAACTCGACCATGACGGTCGCGAAGCCCTCGCCGACGGTGGAGGAGACCTCCTTGACGTCGTCGAGGTCGGTCAGGGCGTCCTCGATCTTGATCGCCAGGGCGCTCTCGACTTCTTCGGGCGCGGCGCCGGGGTAGGGGGCGCTCACGACGACGAAGGTGGGGTTGACGGCGGGGAAGAACTCGCGGCGCAGCGAGACGCCGAACACGAGCCCGGCGCCGATGAGCGCGAGCATCACGAGGTTCGCGACGACGGGGTGCTTGACGCCGAATTTCGCGAGGCTCATCCGCCGCCCCCCGCCTGCTGCGCGCGGACTTCACGCACGTCGCGCGTTTCGACGATCATGCCGGCGCGGAGCTGCTCGAGGTTCGAGACGATGACGACGTCGCCCGGCGCCAGCGAGCCCGGGGCGAGCACGGCCCACTCGGTCTCGTCGGGGTCGATGTCGGGGAATGAGCCTGAGGCGTAGAACGCGACGCGCACCGATCGGGGAACGACAGCGGACGCGACGCGGGCGCCCGACTCGGCGTCCTGAGGCTCGGGGCGCGCGACCAGCACGCGGTCCGCCTCGACGGCGCGGCGCGGCACGACGACGAGCGGCTCGCCCAGCTCGCCCGTCACGTTGCCCACGACGAACTGTCCGGGCAGCAGGATGCCGGCGTCGGTCGGGTCCTGCGTGACCTCGACGTACGCCGTCAGGGTGCGGGCCGACGGGTCCGCTTCGGGCGCCAGGCGCGCGATGCGCCCGGCCCAGACGGCGGGCTCGGGCCCGTCGGCGGCCATGCGGACCTCGTCGCCGATCGCGATCGAGCGGAACGCGCTCACGGGCAGCCGCAGCGGGACCTCCATCCGCGCCAGGCTGACGACGCGGGCGACGGGCTCGCCGAGGTTCACGCGCTCGCCGCGCTCGGGCTCGATGGATTGCAGGACGCCGTCGATCGGGCTGACGACGGTCGCGCGGGCGACGTTCTCCTGAGCGACGCGCCGATCGGCCCGCGCGCTGGCGAGCTGGGCGTTCAGGCTTGCGCGGCGCGAGGGGATCAGCTCGAGCTGCTGCGTCAGCACGCTCAAGCCCCGCTCGGACGCGCGCAGGGCGGTGAGGAAGCGGTCGGTCTCGCTCGCGCTCCCCGCGCCCGCCTCGACCGCCTGGACGACGCGGTCGTAATCACGCTGGGCGGCGTCGCGTTCCTCGCGGGCGAGCGCGGTTTGATCCCGCAGGCGTTCTTCCTCGACCGCCAGGCCTTCGAGCTGGGCTTCGAGGGACGCGATCGCCTGCTCGGCGGCGACGAGCCGCTCGGCGTAGTCCACCTTGTCGATCTCGACGAGCACCTCGCCGGCGCGGACGGGCCGGCCCGGCTCGTTCTTGAGTGGGCGATCGACGACGCGGCCGGCGACTTCCGCGGCGACGTCGGCGACGTCCATCGCCCGCGCGGTGCCGTACCCACGCCACGCGCGCGGCACGGCGCGCTCCTGGGCGACGACGGACTGCACGATGGGCGGGGCGGCGGCGGCGGCGTCGTCGCGCTCGATCTCACGGCGCGACCCGAGCAGCACCATGAAGATGCCGCCCGCGATCGCGAGCGCCGTGAGCGCGAGCCCCGCGCGGAACGCGAGCGATGCGATCACCATGCCGCGCGGGCGGACCTTCGGGGCGGGCTTGCCTGTTGGTTGCGTCACGCGTCTCTCCGGCTCGGGCCCGATCCTAGTTCGTCGCACCGGTGTCGTTCGCCGGCCACGCTCGGTTCATGGAAGAAACGAGCGAGCGCGTGCGATCGCCCGACACCGCGTCGGCGGTGGGTTCGACGCGTTCCGAGCTGGCGATGCGGGATCAGTCCTCGGGGACGTTGTCCGACGTGACGATCTCGCGGAAGCGGGCGCGGAGCCTCGCGGTGATCGGGCCCTGCCCGTCGGAGATGCGGTGGGTGCCCGTGTGCTCGCCGCCGTCGTGCGTCAGGATCTCGCGGACGGCGATCATCTCGGCGGCCGAGCCCGTGAGGAACGCCTCGTCGGCGTCGTAGAGCTCGTCGATCTCGAAGTAGCGCTCCTCGACCTCGACGCCGCAGTCCGGGCAGAGGGTGTCCATCACGAACTTGCGGGTGATGCCCTCGAGGATGCCGGCGTCCGAGGGCGGGGTGACGATCTTGCCGTCCTTGATGAAGAAAATGTTGTCGCCCGAGCCCTCGGCGACCTTGCCCTCGGTGTTGAGCATGATCACCTCAAGGAGCTGGTCCTCGGCGTTCTCGATGCCGAGCTTCTTGCCGAGGTGGATCGCCTCGCACTTTGCGAGGATGTTGTTCAGGTAGTTCAGGCTCTTGACGCGCGGGTCGAGGCAGGCGATCGGCGTCTTGGGGCGCTCGGCGAGCACGACGCGCATGCCCTTCTCGTACATCTCGGGCTTGTAGAGCGTGATCGTGTCGGCGATGCAGATGATGCCGGGCGTGGGGCAGAGGTAGGGGTTCAGCCCCAGCGTGCCCTCGCCGCGCGAGACGACGAGACGGATGTACCCGTCCGTGATGCCGTTCGCCTCGATGCACCGGCGCTGGACGGCGACCATCTCGTCCTTGGAGATGGGGATGTCCAGGAAGATCTTCTCCGCGCAGGCGTACAGGCGGTCCATGTGCTGCTGGCACTTGAAGATCTTGCCGTTGTAGACGCGGATGCCCTCGAAGACGCCGTCGCCGTAGAGCAGCCCGTGGTCGTACACGGAGACCATCGCCTGGCTTTTCGGGACGAGCTGCCCGTTGACCCAGATGAGCGGGCGGTCGGACGCGTCGGCCTTGGCGAACTGGGTGTGGTAGGCGGGCGCGGTGGTGCCGCTCTGGGCGCCCGATCCGTCCGTCGTCTGGCTGACCGTCTGACTCATCCTGCACTCCTTTGTATGAGGCTTGCCCGCCAAGATCGTAGGACGATCGGGGTCGCGGCGTTGGTTCGCGTCGAGGGCTCGGGGGCGCTCAGACAAGCGTTTTCCCGCGTGGCGCCCGCGCCAACGCGGTTGTTCTCGGACTCACACGCGGATCTCCGCGCCCAACTCGCGGGACGCCGCGTCCGCCAGGCGCTGGATCTGCGGGTCCACTTCTTCGCGCCGGAGCGTCCGCTCGGCGTCGCGGAATTCGAGGCGGAGGGTCACGCTCTTGCGCCCCGCGCCGATGTTCTTGCCCCGGTACACCCCCACCATCGCGTGCCCGGTGTGCCGGTCCAGGTCGAGCGACTCGACGAGCCCGGCGATGCCCGCCCAGGTCGTCGCGTCGTCCACGATCAGCGACACGTCACGGTCGATCGCGGGGAAGCGTGGGAGCTCGTGGGCGAGGGCCTTGGGCGGGTAGTGCGCGAGCAAACCGGCGATGCCGAGCTCGGCGCCCACGCAGGGGTGATCCACGCCGAACGCCTTGAGCGCCGTGTTGTTGATGACGCCCATGTACCCGAGCGCGGCGCTCACACCGCCCGCTTCGAGTGACAAGCGCGCGAACGCGCCCGCGTCGAACGCGGTCCCGAAGGGGTCGGACGGCTCGACGCGGACGCGCGCTTCGGGGCCCGCGACGGCGCGGACCACCGCGTCGATCGCGCCGCGCATCACGCGGATGGCGCGCTGGATGTCGTCCGCGGCGCGTGCTTTGCCCTCGCCCGCGACGTCGAAGAGGAGCCCGAGGTTGCGATTTTCGATGGAGTCGCCGTCGCGTTGCCCGAAGACGGAGGCGGTCTCGAAGAGTCGCAGGCCGCCGGCGGGCTCGACGCCCGCGTCCTGGTTCGCCCGGCGGCACTCGAGCAGCCCGGTCAGCAGGCTCGGGCGCAGGGTCGGCTCGGCCTTGCGGCGCTCGTCGTCCACCGCAACAAGCTCGATGCCCGTGGGGCAGAACATGGCGGCGCGCTCGGGCGAGGTGAAGCTGAACGTGACGGTCTCGTACGCGCCGAGCCCGGTCAGGACGTTCGAGATCAGCCGCTCGCCCAGCTCGTCCGCCTGCGGGCGCGCGACGCGGACCTCGAGCGTCTCCTTCATCGGGACCTCGTCGAGCGAGCGGGCCCGCGCGATCTCCTCGATCAGGTCCGCCTCGCGCGAGACGTCCGCGGACCGGTGCGGCGGGACGGTGCAGCGCACCGAGTCCCCGTGCACCTCGGGGGCGAACCCGAGCGGCTTGAGCAGGTCCGCGATCTCGCCGGCGGGGGTGTAGACGCCCAGCAGGTCCGACGCGCGGGCGGCACGCACCTCCAGCACCGCGGGCTCGGGCAGCGCGGGCCCGGCGTCCAGCACACCCTCGGCCAGCTCGCCGCCCGAGAGCTCGCAGATCAGCGCCACGGCGCGACGGGCGGCGAAGTCGATGGTGCGCGGGTCGATGCGGCGCTCGAAGCGGTAGGCGGCGTCGGTCCGGATGTTCATCCGCCGACCCATCGCGCGCACGATCGCCGGGGTCCACGTCGCCATCTCGAAGGCGACGGTCGTGGTCGATTCGTCCACCTGCGAGTCGTACCCGCCGATGACGCCGGCGAGCGACTGCGGGCGCTCGGCGTCCGCGACGACGACGTCGGTCTCGATCAGCTCGTGCTCGCCCTCGTAGAGCGTCTTGATCCGCTCGCCCTTCTTGGCGTTGCGGACGATCAGCGCCCCGCCCGCGAGCTTGGCGTGGTCGAAGACGTGGCACGGGTTGCCCAGCTCGAACGTGACGAAGTTCGTGACGTCCACGACGTTGTTGATCGAGCGGGCGCCGATGGACTCGAGGGCCGTGACGAGCCAGTCGGGGCTCGGGCCGACCTTGACGTTGCGGATGAGCCTTGCGGTGAAGCGGGGGCAGGCGTGGTGGGCCCGGTTGTCGAGCGTCAGTTCGCTGCCGATGGGCGCGCCGGGCGTGGGGTCGGCGAACTCGGGCATCACGAGCGAGCGTGCGACGGACCGGTGCCCGGCCGCCGCGATCTCGCGGGCGCACCCGACGTGACTCAGGCAGTCCCCCCGGTTGGAGGTGACCTCGACGTCCATCACGACATCGCCCGAGGGCAGCGTCGTGGTCCCCTCGATCGGGAAGCCCGCATCGGTGAGCAGACGGTCCGCCTCTTGGACGGAGACGCCCGCGGGGTCGAGGTAGTTGTTCAGCCAGGCAAGGGAGATGTCCATCGGACCGCAAGGGTAGGGCGCCGGTAGACTGCGCTCATGACGAGCGTTCTGATCCGGGTGGTGCTGAGTTCGGTCGGGTTGATGGTCGTGCTGGGCGGGTGCGACGCGCCGCCCGCGTTGACGCAGCCGCCGGCGGAGCCGCCGGGCAGCTTCGGCGTCGCGGTGGACGTGCTCCCCGGCGCGGGGCGAACGCCGGACGGCTCGATCGAGCCGGCGCGGTACATCCTCGAGCCCGACGGCTCGCTGCGGGCGGCGACGGGGGTCGTCCAGGCGGGCGAGTTCCCGCGGCTCGTGCGCCGATTGGACGCCGACGCGCGGGCGCGGGTATACCGGCTGACCCTCGCGACGGGGGCCCACGACCCGGCGCCCGACCGCCGCGTGCCCGCGCCGGATCTGTTCCGACCGGAGACGCCGACGACGCTCGTGACCGTCGGGTGGGGCGAGGGGCGGTCCGCCGCGTCGTTCGATCCCGACGACCCGGACGCCCGGGCGCTGGCCGACGAGCTCGCCCGGTTGGCGTGGGTGAAGCCCTGAAGAATGCGTTCTGAGCCGCGGGCTTCAGCCCGCGCGGCGCGAGGCACCGCCGCATCACACCCGAACCGCGCGGGCTAAAGCCCGCGGCTCGGAGTTGATGGGTCGCACCCGGGCCCGAGCGCGCTAGGGTCGTGCATGAGCGCGGATGTGATCGTTGGGATCGACCTGGGGACGACGAACTCGCTCGTCGCCGTCGCCGACGCGTCCGGGCCGCGGGTGCTGGGCGCGATCGTGCCCAGCGCCGTGCGGTACGAGAACGCGGGCGTCGTGGTGGGCGAGGACGCGCGGAGCCGGGCGCCGGAGTTCCCGGGAACGACCGTCCTCAGCGCGAAGCGCCTGATGGGGCGCTCGATCGCGGACGTGCAGGGGGACCTCGCGTTCTTTGGGCACCCCGTCGTCGCGGGGCCCAACGAGACGGTGCGGGCGCAGATCGGCGACTCGGCGCACAGCCCGGAGGAGGTCTCCGCGGAGATCCTGCGCGAGCTCAAGGCCCAGGCCGAGCGGGAGCTTGGGCACGCGGTGTCCAAAGCCGTCGTGACGGTCCCGGCGTACTTCGACGACGCGCAGCGGCAGGCGACGCGGCACGCCGGGCGCCTCGCGGGGCTCGACGTCGTGCGCATCGTGAACGAGCCGACGGCGGCGGCGCTGGCGTACGGGCTCGGGACGACCGGCGAACCGCGCACGATCGCGGTCTATGACCTGGGCGGCGGGACGTTCGACGTCTCGATCCTCCGATTGACGCCCAGCGAGACCGGGGGCGAGCCCGCGTTCTTCGAGGTGCTCGCGACCGCGGGCGACACGCGCCTGGGCGGGGACGACGCGGATCACCTGCTGGTCCAGCTCTTCTGCCGCGAGATGAACGAGCGGTTCGGGACGAATATCGACCTGGGCACGCTCGAGGGGTTGCCCCCGGCGACGCGGAAGGCGCTCATCGCGTTCGCACAAGCGGTGAAACACAAGCTCAGTGACGACGACGCGGCATCGGTCGCGATCGATCTGGGCGAGGGACGCGTGTACGAGCGCACCGTGACGCGCGGCGAGTTCGAGGCGATGATCGACCCGTGGGTCGAGCGCACACGCAAGGCCTGCGGGCGGGCGCTCCGCGACGCCAAGCCCAGGCTCGACGGCGACGCGATCGACGCGCTCGTCATGGTGGGCGGGTCCACGCGGATCCCGCTCGTGCGGGAGCGCGCGGCGGAGGTCTTCGGCGTCGAGGCGTACACCGCGATCGACCCGGACCGCGTCGTCGCGCTCGGGGCGGCGGTGCAGGCGGGGATCCTCTCGGGCGCGGCCTCGGGGGCGTTGCTCCTGGATGTCATCCCGCTGAGCCTGGGCGTGGAGACGGCTGGGGGCGCGGTGGCGAAGCTCATCATGCGCAACAGCACCGTCCCGGCGCGCGCCACCGAGCGGTTCAGCACGCAGGCGGACGGGCAGACGTCCGTCAAGCTCAATGTCGTGCAGGGTGAGCGGGAGATGGTGGCGGACTGCCGATCGCTGGGCGAGTTTCACCTGAGCGGGCTGCCCCCGATGCCGGCGGGCGTGCCCAAGCTCGAGGTGGAGTTCCTGGTCGATGCCAACGGCGTGCTGACGGTGAGCGCCGTGGAGCAGCGGTCCGGGAAGCGCGCGCGGCTGCAGGTGGTGCCCAACCACGGGCTCAGCGCCGAGGACGTCGATCGGATCGAGGCGGACAGCGTGACGCACGCGCGGGAGGACATGACGCGGCACCGGATCACGGACCTCATCGCGAACGCGAAGCTCGACCTCAAGTGGATCGGCGGGACGCTGGACAAGCACCGCGCGGCGCTGGGCGAGGCGGCGGGCGAGCTCGACGCGCACATGACAGGGCTCTCGGGCCTGATCGCGAGGGCGGAGGCGGACTGGCGGTCAGTCGAGCCCGACGAGCTGCACGCGGCGAAGGACGCGCTGGAGCGCGCGAGCGTGCGGCTGCAGGAGGTCGCGATCGCGGCTTCGCTGCGGGAAGACGAGAAGAAGTAGAGCGATGTAGAACAGGAAGACCCCTCACCCCGCCCTCTCCCCCAAGGGGAGAGGGAGGAATCGCAAGGCCCCCCTCCGACCTGCTTGGCGGGCCACCTCCCCCGTCGGGACGGGGAAGGATGGGAGGACCGCGCGGGCTGAAGCCCGCGGCTCGGATGCGTGCGTCGGGCCCCGTTGGTCGTGTGATCCGGCGCGAAACCCGCACAACCGGCACAGACGGAATGCCAGAGCGCGATCGGTGCGCGCTCGGCTGGCCCGCCCGTGTTCGCGGGGCATGTTGTGCGTGACGCCCGGCGGGTGCCGCGCGTCGCACAACGAGAGAGAGGACGAGCCATGAAGACCGCGATTCTGGCGATCACCGCCGCTGCCTTTGCCGCCGGGACGACCACCGCATCGGCGCAGACGTACATCTTCGAGTGGGAGGCGGGCGACACCGCGGTGAACAACGCCGGCGGGGAGTTTCAGTCCGTCACCGGTTCGTACAACGCGACGACGAACCTGTTCACCTGGGACATCACGTTCGCGGATCAGATCACGGACGGGTACACCCTGGCGGTGAGCCCGGGCGACAACCCGAAGGGAACGTCTGGCGAGCTGGCGCTGATCTACTTCGACGCGTCCAACATCGCGACGCCCGAGGTGACGGTCTACGCCTACAACGGGCAGAACACGCAGCTGAGCTGGGCGGACGGCTCGGACGCGCCGGGCGTGCAGTCGCCCGACAAGATCGTGTCGTCGTCGGGGATCAACTCGGCCGACATCCTCAGCGCGACGGTAACCGACGGCGGCGGGATGCGGACGCTCTCTCTCGAGATGGACGCGACGAACATCCAGAACCACCTGCCGAAGTGGCCGGGCAGCGCCGACTGGACCGGGCTGGGGTTTGCCGATTCGATCGGCGTCTGGCTGCACCCGACCGCGGGGCTGACGACCGAGTACGGCGTGGACGGGTTTTTGAACAACTGGACCCCGGGCCGCGAGGGCTGGCTGGACGGGTCGAATTTCCACACGGTGCCGGCGCCGGCGGGCTCGCTGGCGCTGGGCGGGCTCGGGCTGGCCGCGGCCCGTCGTCGCCGCTGATTTCCAGGGCTCTTCGCTTCCCGGGCTGCACTCCCGGGCGGCTCCTCTTTCCTGACCCCGGCCCGGGTATTCCCAACGGAATGCCCGGGCTGTTCTTGTTTTGGGACGTTTCCCGGGCCGCCGGACCGGCACGCGACGCGCGGGCGGCGGTGATCGGCGGTCGCGCGCGGCGGGGCGGCGGAGGGGGAGCCGGATCGGGCCGATTCATCGGACCATGAAGACGCGACTTGTATTGCTGACGCTGATCGCTCTGACCAGCTCGGCGGCGTGGGCCGCCCCGAGTTCGGACACGTTCTACGTCAAGCCGGACGGGAACGACTCGAGGTTCGGGCACAACGCCGGGGGGCAGGCGTGGGCGACGCTCGCGCACGCGGTGCAGAACGTGTCCGCCGGCGACACGATCTATGTCGCCGCGGGCACGTACACGGACGAGATCATCCCGACGAACGACGGGACGAGCGGCAACCCGATCACGGTGATCGCCGACACCACCGGTGCCCACGTGGGCGCCGGTGGCCCGGTGATCCTGCGGCGGAGCGGCACGGTGCTCTCCGTGCAGAACGACGACCACTGGACGTTCCGAGGCTTCACGATCGAGCGGACGAACGCGGGCGCGGCGGTCTCGGTCGATTCGTCCACCGGGCTCGTGCTGGAGGACTGCACGCTGTCGTCGGCGGGCGACACGGTCCACCTGTTCAACGGCTCGAGCGCCACGCTCACCGGGTGCACGATCTCCAGCTCGGGCGACGACGGCATCGACGCGGACGGCGGCGCGGTCACCGTTTCGGGCTCCACCTTCCCCCTGATCGGCGACGACGCGATCGCGCTGCGCAACGGCGCGGTGGGCACGATCGACGCGTGCCGCATCCTCGACGGATCGACCGGCATCAACATCGTCAGCAGCGACGCGACGATCACGAACACGCTCATCGCCGACACGGGCATGACCGACGGGATCACGGTCTCGAACGCTGGCTCGGACGTGGCGGTCGTGAACTGCACGATCTGGGGCGTTTCGGACGACGGCATTGACGGCAACGCGGGGCGCACGATCGTCCGCAACTGCATCTTCTCCGACATCGGCGGGAACTGCATGGAGGGCAACTCCAGTGCGTTCGATGCCAACACGAACCTCATGTGGCAGTACGGCGGGTCGCGCTCGAGCGGGTTCAACTCGCCCAACGAGTTCTCGTTCGACCCCGGGTTCGCCGACGAGGGCGCGATGGACTTCTCGCTGGCGATCACGTCCGGCGCGATCGACGCGGGCCTGGACATGTCGTCGTACACGACGACGGACATCGCGGGTGTGGGCCGCCCGGTGGGCGCGGCGTTCGATCTGGGGGCGTTCGAGCGGGCCGCGGAGACCTACACCGCCGCGGACGTGCCGTACACGACGGACTTCTCGACCGTGGGCGACGAGTGGGTCGGGGAGCTGCCCGACAGCGACCTCGACGTCGGTGACTTCATCGGGCCCTACGGCGATACGGGCGGTGTGGAATCGACCGCGACGCTCTACCTCAACACCACGCCGGGCGTGGAGTACTCCGTCAGGTTCGACCTGCTCACGATCGACTCGTGGGACGGGACGAATGGGAGGTGGGGCACGGACGCGCTGGGCGTGCTCGTCGATGGCTCCAGCGCGTTCAGCGCGGCGTTCGATCACCGGAACAGCTCGCAGAACGGGTACGGCATCGACCCGGACGCGACGGGCAACTGGGGGTGGGGCGGCTTCACCGACGGGCGGTTCGACGACGTCACGTTCACGTTCACGGCGACGGGCACGGAGACGCAGATCGTCTGGCAGGGGGCGCTGTCCGAGGGGATTTCGAACGAGTCGTGGGGCTTGCTGGGCGTGCGCGTCGATGAGGTGGTGCGGCGCTTTTCCGATGCGACGGCCGACGCGTCGTTCGGTGTCGATACCAACGCCGGCCTGCACGACGGGTCCGGGTGGCACTGGGCGGACTTCGACGGCGACGGCGATCTGGACGCGTTCGTGGGCGGGGCGTCGGCGTACCTGATGCGGTACAACGACGTGACGGGCGTCTTCACGCCCTACTTCTTCGGGAACGCCGCCCGCGGGTACGCCGTTCTGGACGCTGACGACGACGGTGATCCTGATCTGTACTACGCCGACGGCAGCAACATCGCGCTCGTCGAGAACTTCCATGGCGTGCTGCTCAACCGCGGCGACGCCGGCATCGACGGGCCCAGCAACGCCGAGGCGGTCGTCGCGATGGACGTGGACGCCGACGGCACGCTCGAGCTGCTCGTCACGGCGCAGAACGGGAACTGGCTCGCGACGAACCAGGGCGAGGGACACCTCGGGCACGTTCCCGTCGGCTACGAGGACTCCAGGGACGAGGCGCTGGGGCTCAACGACCCGGGCGACGCGGGCAACGGGGACAACGCCTCGTCGGCGGACGTCAACAACGACGGGTACCTCGACGTGTTTGTGAACTACGGCGGCGGCAAACTGTTCTTCTCGAACGGGGACGGGACGTTCCGGGAGGACGCCGCGGGCATCAGCGTCTACGTAAATAACAACTACAAGTTCGGCAGCGCCTGGGGCGACTACGACAACGACGGCGACATGGACCTGTTCGTCCCCGACGCGCGGAGCGGGCAGCCCGGCTCGCTCTGGCGGAACTCGAGCAACGGGACCGCGTTCACCAACGTCGCGGCCAGCGCCGGCATCACCTCCACCGACGCGATGCGCAGCGCCGCCTGGGGCGACTTCGACAACGACGGCGATCTGGATCTCTACATCACGACCGAGGCGGGCGTGGCCAACCTGCTCTACTCGAACAACGGCGACGGCACGTTCACGCTCGTCGATGAGGGCGCGGGGCTCACGGGTGATTTCCAGGACGCGGTCTTCGTGGACTACGACGCCGACGGCGATCTCGACATCGCGCTGTCGCGCCTCGACGGCGACGGACGGACCGTGCTGCTCGAGAATTCGACGGACACCGACGCATACCTGAAGGTCCGGCTCGTCGGGGGTGACCGGATCAACAACCTCGCGATCGGGTCGCGCGTCGAGCTCTATGACGCGAGCGGGACGACGCTGCTCGGATCACGCGAGATCGGCGTCGCGCGCGGGTACGGCGGCACCGAGCCCCTCTGGGCCCACTTCGGGGGCGTGGACCCCGATGCCGAGTACCTGCTCCGCGTCGTCTGGCCCGGCGGCGAGTCGCAGACCACCAGCGTCACGCCCGGCGCCGTCTCCACGACCATCGGGTCGATCACGACCGATCAGATGATCACGATCGAGGGGAACCTCGCGGGCGGCGCCCGGTTCGTGCAGTGGCGCGAGACCGACCCGACGGAATAGCGGGCGGCCGGAACCCGCCGGGCGGGCGGGTTGTATATTTGGGCGATGCGCGCCCGAGTGCTGCTGATTTTGCCCGTGTGTGTCGTCGCCGGATCGTGCGCCGTGCCCGCGGACGAGCCGACCGACACCGGGCTCGAGCAGCGGGCCGAGACACCGGGTGTGCACAACCTCATCGAGGTCTCGCCCGGCGTGTACTCGGGCTCCATGCCCGAAGCGGATGCGGGGTTCGACACGCTCGCGGCGTTGGGGGTGAAGACCGTCATCTCGGTGGACGGCGCCCGCCCGGACGTCGAGCGGGCCCGCGCCCGTTCGATGCGGTACGTGCACGTGCCCGTCGAGTACGCCGGGATCGATCGGGATGAACGCCTGGACCTGGCGCGGGCGTTGCGCGATCTGCCCAGGCCGATCTACGTGCACTGCCATCACGGCAAGCACCGCGGGCCCGCGGCGGCGGCGGTGGCGCTCGGGATCACCGGCGAGATCACGACGGAGCAAGCGCTCGCGTTTCTTGATGAGGCCGGGACGTCGCCGAGCTACCCGGGGCTTTGGCAGTGCGCACGCGAGGCGGAGACGATGCCGGTCTCGGAGCTCGACGCGTGGGACGCCGAGCTGCCCGAGGTCGCCGACGTCGGCGGGTTCGTCGCGGGCATGGCGCTGCTCGACCGGGCGTACGACCGGATGAAACTCGTACGCGACGCGGGCTGGAGCGTCCCGGCGAATCACCCGGATCTGGTTCCGGCGGCGCTGGCCGGGCAGATCGCAGACGTCTTCGGGCAGCTCAGCGAGCCGACGGACGAGCCGGAGTACACGGCGTCCGAGCCGGCGTTCACGGCGGCGGAGATGGTCGCGGGCCTGCGCGAGGCGGCGGCGCACGCCGGCGCACTCGAACGCGCGCTCAATGCGGGTGATGCCGCGGGCGCTGAGCGTTCGTGGGCGCTCGTCGCCGCGAGCTGCAAAGATTGCCACGAGATGACGCGCAACAAGTGACCGTGTCCGCCCGCGGCCGCGATCACTCGCCCGCGACGTCGAGCAGCACCTTGATCCCCTGCCCGGAGATCATGGTGTCGAAGGCTTTCTCGTATTGATCGAGGGGGTATTCGTGGGTGACGATGTCGTCGAGCTCGAGCTTGCCGGAGGTGAGCAGGGCCTCGGTCTGGTACCAGGTCTCCCACATGCGCCGGCCGTTGATGCCCAGGACGGTGCACCCCTTGAAGATGATGTTGGCGTTGAAGTCGAAATCGACGGTGCGCGCGGGGAGCCCGAGCAGCGCGGCGCGCCCGCCGTTGCGGAGGGCGCGGAAGCCCTGGTCCATCGCCATGGGGGCGCCGGACATCTCGAGGAGGACGTCCGCGCCGTTGCCGGGCGTCTCGCGTCGGATCTGCTTGATCCAGTGGTCGCCCTGCGAGGCGTCGAAGGCCTCGCACGCGCCGAGCTTGCGCGCCAGCGCGAGGCGCTTCGGGTCGATGTCCGTGCAGTAGATCCGAGCCGCGCCCGCGGCTTTGGCGACGGTCACGGCCATCAGCCCGATGATGCCGACGCCCGAGATGAGGACTGCTTTCGCGCTCACGCCCGCTTCCATCACGGTGTGGACGGCGTTGCCCAGCGGGTCGAAGATCGCCGCGAACGTGTCGGGCACGTCCGGGTGGAGGGGCCAGACGTTGTCTTCGGGGATGACGATGTGGTCGGCGAAGCACCCGTCGCGGTCGATGCCGAAGATTTGGGTGTCGTTGGCGATGTGCGCCTCGCCCGTGCGCGCGAGGTAGTCGGTGCCCGAGCACAGGTGCCCCTCGGCGCTGACGCGTTGCCCGGGCTCGAACTTGGTCACGGCGTCGCCGACCGCGTCGATCACGCCCACGAACTCGTGCCCGGTGATGATCCCGACGGGGATTCGGCTCGCGGCCCACTCGTCCCATTGCCAGATGTGCCGGTCCGTGCCGCAGATCCCGGCTTTGGTCACGCGGATGCGGACGTCGCGCGGCCCGGGCGTGGGGACGGGGCGGTCCGTGACGTATTGCAGCCCCTCGCCGGCCTGGTGCTTGACGAGGGCCCGCATGGTGGCGGCGGACGACACGCCCGTCGGGGCGCTGCGTGGGCTGGCGGTGGTCAAGGCGGGATCCCTCCGAGACGTCCCGAAACCGGCTCGGGTCAGGGCGATGGGCGCCTCCCTCAGGCGTTCTCGGCCCTGCCCGTCACGGGCGTGTCACGGGTCATCCTATGAAGGGCCCCCGGGTGCGAGGATTCAGAACCCGAGAGCGAAAGGCGCGGTACTGTTCAGAGGTGTCCAGGATCGCTCAGGTCAACCCGTTCCTCTTCGTCGCGGCCAAGCCCACCGGGGGCAAGGCGATGGGCGTGCGCCAGGCGCGGTCCGAGCGGGCCCTGGCCGAGGCGTTGCGGCGCGAGCGGCTCGTGCTGCTCCGAACGTGGAAGCTCCCCGCCTGGCTCGGGGGGGAGAAGGAGCCCGGGCTGATCGATCACGCGGACCTGAACGACCAGCTCGCCCAGCTGCTCAGCCGGGGCGTGCCGCTGGTCGAGGCGCTCGAGGTCGCGGCGTCGGTCGTCACGGACAGCTTCAAGGGCCGGTGCGAGCGCCTGCGTGAGCTGGTGGCGGCGGGGACGAGCTTCGCCGAGGCGTGCCGGAAGGTCGGCGGGTTCGACACCGTGACGATCGCGGTCTATCGCGCCGCCGAGCAGACGGGCGACCTGGCCGGCGCGTGCGAACGGTTAGCGCAGGGCATCCGCCGGCAGCTCGCGGTGCGCGGCAAAGCGGCGACATTGATGATTTACCCCGCGATCGTGCTCACGATCTCGCTGCTGGTCGGCCTCGGCATGATCACCGCGATCGTGCCCATGATCGTCGGGGCGCTCGAGAAGTCCGACGCGAACCTCCCCTGGTTCACCGTCGCGATGCGCGACCTGGGCGTGTTCATCCGATCGAACTGGTTCTGGTTCCTGGCGGCGCTCACCGGGGCGATCGTGCTGGCGATTCTTGGGCGTGCGGCGCTCGGCGAGTTCTTTACGAGGATCTCGCGGAAGGTGCCGCTGCTCAAGGACGTCGTCTTTGCGCAGGAAAGCGCGCGGTTCTTCAGCGTGATGGCGGCGATGACCCGCTCGGGCATCCCCCTCGCCGATGCGCTGGGCGTTGGCGTCACGGCGATCGGACACCCCAAGCTGCGGCAGGATCTGAGCCGCCTGCGGACGCGCCTGATCGAGGGCGGCGTGCTGCGGACGCTGATCGACCAGGTCGAGTCGATGCCGCTCGCGACGCGGCGGCTGCTGATCGCGGCGGACCGGGCGGGCGACCTCGAGCACGCGTTCGACGGGCTCGCGGAGGATTACCAGCAAGAAGTGGACAAGCGGACGTCGCGCCTGCTCGCGATGCTCGAGCCGCTGCTGATCGTCGTGCTGTTCTTGATCATCGGGAGCCTGATCCTGTCGATCATGCTGCCGCTGATGAACGTGGCGGGGCAGGGGCTCTGACGCGGATTGTCACGGGAGTGTCAGGGCGCCGCGGCGTCCGCAACAGTCGGGCGTCGGGCCCGTTAGAACCGAGTGAGCCGCGTTGGTGCGGCCGAAGAGGAGATGAAACCATGCGCCGCAAGACGCACATGCTGAGGGCCTCGCGTCCCGCGTTCTCGCTGCTCGAGATCACGCTCGTGCTCGTGATCATCGGGCTGCTGATGGGCGTGGCGGCGGTGAACCTGCTGGGCTCGGGCGACCGGGCCCGCGTGCGGATCACCGGGCAGTCGATGCAGACGATCCAGAACGCCATCAAGGCGTACATGCTCGAGAACAACGGCACCCCGCCGATCAGCCTGCAGGCGCTCGTGGACGCCGAGTACCTCGAGGCCGAGAACGACGGCACGCCGCCGCGCGACGCGTGGGACCAGGTGATCTTCTACAGCGCCCAGCCCGACCCGAACCACCCGGGCATGACGTTCACGCTGATCTCCAAGGGCCCCGACAAGCAGCCGAGCACCGAGGACGACATCAACCTCTGGGAGATCGAGAACT
Source organism: Phycisphaerales bacterium (assembly GCA_040219655.1). Taxonomy (GTDB): domain Bacteria; phylum Planctomycetota; class Phycisphaerae; order Phycisphaerales; family UBA1924; genus BQJQ01. Next base: position 75,497 of record JAVJSB010000003.1, read on the forward strand.
GATGACGCGGCGTGGGCGCCCATCCCGGTTTGACCGCTCGGGCATGACCTTTCTGGAGGTCGTGCTCGCGGTGGTGCTGCTGGGGATGCTCACGTCGTCGATCGTCATGCTCACGAGCTCGCTCGAGCGCACGCAGGCGCGGCACAAGCACCTGCTCGCGGCGCACGAGCTGGCGAACGCGATCATCCTGCAGTACGTGGACGACCCGAACTCGGTGCCCTCCGGGTTCGAGCCCGTGGCGTACAACGACTCGGAGTACCGCTTCGAGTTCAAGGAATCGCGCGCCCGCGTGACGCTCGATCCCGCGGCGCTGGAGGACGAGCGTGCCAGCCGCAACGAACGGAACGTGGACCGCGTGAAGCTCGTGTCCGTCACGGTGTGGCCGAGCGAAGACTTCGGCGGGTCCGTCCGGTTCGACCCGGCGCTGCCCCACGCGTCGCTGTCGCGCCTGGTGGACCCGCTGTCGTTCTCGAACCCGGACTCGTGGAACACGCGGATCGATACCGAGCAGGGCATGGGCGATCTGATGCTCGAGCTCATGCAGCTCGATACGGGCGGGCTCGAGGGGATCGACGACGCCCAGCAGGGGGCCCAGCCATGACGCGCGCCGCACGCGGGTTCACGCTGCTCGAGACGGCCCTCGCGACGGTGATCGCCGGGATGCTGCTGATCGTCGTGGGCGGGCTGTTCATGTCGATCAACGTCGCCGACCGGGCGTCGAGCAACGCGCTGACGCGGGCGGCGGAGTTCTCGATGACGCAGGGGACGATCCGGCGCGCGTTCCTGCGGCTGGTGATGGCGGCGGACCGGGAGCTCGCGGAGGACGAGGTCCTGCCGCGCCCGCGGATGCTGCTCGAAGCCGACGGGGGCGCCCCGGGGACGACGCGGTTCGAGCTCGTGGTCTCGCGCCCGCCCGTGGGCGCGAACCTCTCGACCACGGCGGCCCAGTGGGCGTTCGCCGCGAGCGACGAGAGTTCGCTGAACTATGTCTCGGCGGACGGGTCGGGCGGGCAGCAGCGCGGCGTGTTCGAATTGCGCCGCGACGGCGAGCGTGAGTTCATCATGGCGTCGTTCGGGCTCGAGAGCCCGTGGTGGGAGCCCCCCACCGCCGAGCAGCTCGCCGAGCGGCGCGCGACGCGGGCGGACATCCGCCCGGCGACGTACGCGCCCGGGCAACGCCCCGCGATCGAGCCGGACGCGCCGGGGTGGACGCTCTGGTACCGGCGGATGATCCCCGAGGAGGTCGCGCTGCTCGAGCAGGGCGTGCTGCCCTGGCGCGACGGCGAAGGCGACCCGGAGATCGAGGCACGCCGGCTCGCCGGCGCCGTCCGGCTCGCGACCGGGCTGACCGAGGCGCAGTGGCGCGTCTACAAGGGCGACGCGTGGGTCACGCAGTTCGAGGCGCTCATGACGCGCGAGCTGCCCGCGTTCGTGCAGTTCCGCGCCCGCGCCAAGAACGGGACGTACGGCGAGTGGCTGTTCGAGGTCGCCTGGACCGAAGCCGAGAACGTCGGGACCGACGATGAGGCGTCGTTCTTCGGCGGGGGCGGCGGCGCGAGCGGAGAGACGGGCGGCGCCGACGAAGGCGAGCAGGGCGAACGCGAGGAGATCCCCGATCCCACACGCGACCCCGCCGCCAACACCGACGGCGGCACGACGCTCCCGCAGGCCGACGGCGACAGCGCCTCGGGCGGGATGAGCGCCACCATCCGAGGCGGGAGCCGATGATGGCGGCGCGCGTGCCATCCCGCCGGGCGTACATCCTTGTCGTCGTCGTGATGCTCACGATCGTGGTCGGGATGATGGCGGCGGTCGGGCTGAACCGGCAAGGGGCGCAGTCGCTCGAGGTGACCCGCCAGACCCGGGCGTACCAGCAGCACCACGCGGCGCGCGGGATCCAGGAGGCGATCGGAGTCTGGCTGCGGACCGTCAGCGCCCGGAACCTCGCCGACGCGCTGGGCGAGCGGGGGCACGCGTTGGACATCACGCTCGACGGCGGCGTGACGCTCGAGGTCTACCTCCACGACGGGCAGGGCAGCGCGCTGGCGGACCTCTCGGGCGTCGTGCAGGCCGAGGTGGACATCGCGGGCGCGACGCTCGCCAATCTCCAGAATCTGGTCGGCGACGAGCGGTTCTCGTTGTACACGCGTGAGGGCGGGCCCGCGGCGGTGAGCATCAACGCCGCCCCCGAGCCCGTCATCCGCGCCGTGCTGCTCTCCACGCTGACCGAGGCAATGACCGACGAGATGACCGACGCGATCATGGACATGCGCTCGGCGGGGACGAGGCTGACGCGTAACGACCTGACCGAGGCGCTCACCGCCGTGGGCGCGACGGGCGTGGAACGCACGGCGGTCACGCGGATGATCACCGAGCAGCCCGAGGTGTGGTGGGTCACGGTGATCGGGCGGCACACGATCCGAGGGGTGACCGCCCGGTACGGCGGGCTCGTGGTGCTCCGGTCGGCGAGCCGCGGCGGGACGTCCGCCGGCACCAGCTCGTTCGTCTCGTGGCAGGACCTGGGCGTGGGCCCGCGGCGCGTGAGCCCGCCGCCCGGCATCCCGGAGATCGACTGAACCCACCCCGCCCGAGCGGCGCGGGTACGCTCACCAGACGCGGCCGCCCGCCGCGCACCGCAGGAGCCGATCATGAGCACACGCCCCCCCGTGAACCGGGCCACCGCGACCAAGCTGACGCGCGCCGCGCAGGGCGCCGCGCTGCTGCTCGCGATCGGCGCGGGGGCGATCTTCGCGCTGGACATCTCCGTCGCCGACCGGGGCGCCGCGACGGCGACGGGCGCGACGCCGCCCATCGAGGTCGAGATCCCCGAGCAGAGCTCCGAGCCGCTGATCCCGGACATCCGCGACGTCGATTTCACGGCGCTGGTCGAGCGGATCAGCCAGGTGGACAACGCGCCCGAGCCGCCCGAGCCCGAGGGCCCGGAGGTCGTCGAGACCGAGCCGACGGCGCAGGCCGAAGCCGCCGGCGACCCGACCATCTCCGACCGGGTCTCGTACCTGGGGCACATCCGCGTGGGCGACGCGATGCTGGCGCTGCTCCGGGTGGACGGCGTGCAGCGCACGGCCCGCCCGGGCGCGATCATCCCGGGGTCGTCGGGCGACGGGAAATCGGCGCTCGAGCTCGTCCGCGTCCGCGACGGGGACGTGAGCGTCCGGGCGGCGGGCTCGTCGGACTCGAGCACGACGATCGAGCGGGCGGCCGGCGGGGGCGCCGCGCCCTCGACGAACACGATCGCCGCGCGTCCTGCCGCGAGGGCGCCGATCCCGGGCCAGGAAGAGCGCGCCGCGCGCGCCCTCGAGCGAGCGGGCGTCGCGGGCGCCGTCCTGGAGCGCGACCCGCTGAAGCGCCGGCTTGATTCGATCCAGCGCCTGTACGACCAGGGGCGGATCGACGAGGAGCGCTACGAGACGATGAAGCGGCGGGCCGAGGAGCAGCTCGAGCGCGCCCAGGAAGCCAGGCAGCAGGACGAATGATCGACCGATGAGCGACCGGGTGTGCTACATGGCGAGGGACGATCGGGGCGGGCGGCTGGCGTCGCTCCGGCTCGTCGGCGCGCATTCGGACGACGCCTGGGCCGCCCCGAACGCCGCGGCGAGCGACCAAATCTGCGCCGACGGTGCCGACTGGGTGCGCTCGACGCTCGCGATGACGAGCAAGGCGCGGACGATCTCGACGCTCTGCCTGGACCCCGACGGGTCCGTCTGTTCGTGGGTGAGCTCGCCGACGGGCGACCCCGAGCTCGTCCGCGCGACGATCGAGAGCACGCGCGGCACGACCGCCGAGATGGACGCGGGCGGGTACGAGAGCGGCTCGCACGGGCGCTTCCCCGACCTGCCCGGCGAGACGAGCTACGAGCCGCTGGCGGACCGCGAGGCGCCCGGGTCGCAGCGCCTCGCGGTGCTCGCGGTGCCCGAGGTGCCGGCGCGGATGCTGATCGATGAGCTCGACGCGCGGGGCGTGCGCGTCGGGCGGGCGGTCTCGCTCTGGCACGCCGCGGCGCAGGCGTGGGACCCCTCGGGGCCCGGGGCAGCGTCGAACGGGTCGGCGATCGCCGAGCACGCGCCCGCGACGGCGGTCGTGCTGATCGACCCCGATGCGCCGCGGATTGTCTGGTGCTGGTCGGTCCGCGGGGCGCTCGTCGCCGGCGGGACGATCCGGCTGCGGTCCGAGCACCGCGACGACGAGACGCTGCCCGTCGTGACGCGCTCGAGCATCGGGCGGCTGGCGTCCGAATGGCTCAGCTGGTCGGTGCAGCTGGGCGTCGCGCCGGACCGGATCGTGACGGTCGGGTCCGTGGACGCCCACGCCGAGGACGGGCTGAGCATCGCGAAGGTGGGCGACGCGATCGGGTCGAATTGGCCCGGCGCGAGCGTGGCGGTGATCGACGACGACGACCCGATCGGGACGACGCTGCGCCGGCTCGTCGCGGCGGAGGACCTCGGGCGCTCCACACCCGCCGACGCGGGCGCGGCGCGGTCGGGCCTGACGGCGCTCACCGGGCGCCCGACTCGGGCGCACCGGTCCATGCATGTCTGGGCGGCGCTGGCGCTGGTTGTCGGCGCGATCGGGATCGGGGCGGCGGCGTACAAGGTCTGGGACGACGGCCGCTCCCTCGACGACGCGATCGCCGCCGCCGAGTCCGACCGGCGCGAGGCGATCAACGCGATCGACCCGGGCCTGTTCAACGAGTTCAACCCGATGGACGCGCTGCGGCAGCGTGTCAGCGCCGAGCAAGCGGCGCTCAACCAGACCGGCGCCTTCCCTCGCCCAAAGCCCGTGCTCGAGCAGCTCGAGACGATGACGCTCGTGCTGGGCGTGCCCGGGATCGAGCTCGACTCGATCGACCTGTCCTCGCTGCTGTCCGTGCAGGCGACGGTCCGGGTGGACGACATCGCGCTGGCCGAGCAGCTCGGGCAGTCGCTGCGGGGCGTCGCGGGCGATCACGTGGTGTGGCAGCCGTTCACGACGCGTCCGGACCGGCGGACGGGCAAGATGTCCGTGACGTTCCAGGGCATCTGGCGTGAGAGCGCGGGGGTGTCGCCGTGAGCGTGGACCGGCCGAGGCTGACGCCCGACGAGCGGTACGAGGCCGCCGCGATCGCCGCGGCGCGGCAGCGTCGCAACCAGCCGCGCGGGCTCGTCGTGCTCGGGGGCGTGCTGTTTCTGGGCGCGTGCGTCGCGCTGCTCGGGGCGTGGGTCTCCCGCGCGTCGGCGCAGGAGGAACTCCTGACGCAACGCGGGGAGACGCTCGAGGTGCAGCGGCTCGCCGCCGAGCTCAGCGCCTACCGCGACGCGCGGGCCGCGGACCCCGCGCGAACGCGGGTCTTCGCGCCCGACCCGAACTTCCGGTCCAAGGTCGCGAACGCGGCCCGCCAGGTGGGGCTCGCGCAGGCCGACGACTTCATCACGCCGCAGCAATCGAACCGGACGGTGCAGGGCGGCCGGCGTGTGGACTGGCCGTACTCGCTGACGGACCCGGACCTGGAAGCGGTGCTCGAGTGGATCCGGCTCGTCACGCGGCAGATCCCGGGCACGTTCGTGTCGAACATCGATGTGAGACCCCAAGGCAACCAATGGCGCGTGGAGGTCACGCTCTCGTACTACGAGGAGCAGTGAGCCCCACCGACCGCTTGATGATGCAGGATGACCCCATGAGCGATCTCGCCGCCCGAACCCGCCGTTCAATCCCTCTCGCCGCAGGCATCTCGCTGGCGCTCGCGCTCGGCGCGTGCACCGTCACGCCGGGTGCGAGCGAAGCGATGCAGATGGACCAGGGCGAGCGGTACGCCCGTGCGCTCGAGCTGATCGAGGACGCCCAGCGCCACGCCGACCGCGGGCGCGTGGGCGAGGCGATCGAGGCGTACAAGAGGTCGATCGAGATGACGTCCTCGATCGCCGCCGCCTGGAACAACATGGGCGAGCTGCTGATGACGCAGAACCAGTACTCGGACGCCGTGACCGCGTTCGAGCGCGCGGGGGATCTTTCTCCGACCGATCCGCGCCCGCCGTACAACGCGGGCGTCGTCTACCAGAACCAGGGGTGGGCCCGCGACGCGCTCGAGCGGTTCGAGCTCTCGCTCGATCGCGACCCGAACTACCTGCCCGCGTTGCGCGGCGCGGTCCGGGCGGCGGAGTACCTGCAGCTGGCCAACACCGCGACGCTCGACCGGATCAAGCGGGCGACGCTGTCCGAGGGGGACGAGGCGTGGCGCGAGTACTTCCAGCGCCAGCGCTTCCGCGTCGAAGCCGGGCTGGACGCGGACTGACCCCGGGCGTGCCCCAAAAACACGACCGGCCCGCGAGGGCGCGGGCCGGCGTCGGAATAAGGGAACTGAGACTCGAACTCAGACTAACAGAATCAGAATCTGTCGTGCTACCAATTACACCATTCCCCTAAGGCGCCGAATGGTATCCGCGCCGGGCCCGCCGGCCAACGCCCCGGGCCCACCAGACGTATCGGCGATCCCGGGCCGGGCTTGAGCATCCGCGGGCGAGAATCGCCCGCTGCGGGCCCTCCGGCGGCGGCGACGCGGCGGAACCCGCCCGGACCGGTACGCTCAGGGCATGAAGACACCCGCCCTCGCCGTGCTCTCGATCGCCCTGCTCGCCGGGACGCCCTCCCCGCTGAACGCCCACGCCGCGGCGGACCACCACGCGTCCGAACGCTCGCCCGAGCTCAGGGCGTTCATGGACACGTATCTCGACGCCCTGCACCAGCAGAACCCCGAGTGGCTCGGGCTGAGCCTGGGCGACGACAGGTACAACCACATGCTCTCGGACACGTCCGCCGACGCGCAGCGGCGATGGTTCAAGCGCGTCGTGATGTGGCGCACCGAGCTCGCGATGATGGACCGCGCGGGGTTCACCGAAGAGGACCACCTCGACGCGGACCTGCTGCTTTATCAGTTCGATCTTGAGATCGAGACGGCGCCGTTGAAGCGCTGGCAGATGCCGGTGAACTCGATGGGCGGGCCGCAGGTGTGGCTGCCGCAGATGGGCAACCGCGTCCCGCTGACCAAGCCCGAGCACCGCGACGACTGGGTCATGCGTCTGCGTCAGGTGCCCACCGCGATCGGCGACGCGATCGACAACATGCGCCTGGGGATCGCCGAGGGTCGTGTGCCGCCCAAGCCCGCGGTCGAGCCGGCGGTGGCGCAGGCGATGGCGCAGGCGTCCGAGGACTACCGGGCGAACCCGGAGGCGAGCCCGTTCTACACGCCCCTGCGCGGGCTCGCCGCGGACGACCCGCGGGCGGCCGAGGCGCGGGAGATCATCTCGGGCGAGATCACGCCGGCCTACGCCGAGCTCGCGATGTTCTTGCAGAACGAGTACCTGCCCGCGTGCCGCGCGACGGTGGGGATCTCCGAGAGCGTGGACGGCGTGCGCGCCTACGAGATCGCGCTGCGCGAGCACACCACGCTCGAGCTCACCGCCGACGAGGTGCACGAGACCGGGCTCGACGAGGTCGCGCGGATCCGCGCGGAGATGATGGAGGTCATCAGCCGGACGGACTGGGCGACCAAGGGCCCCGGCGCCGCGGAGCGGTTCGCTTCTCAGGATGACATGTTCGATGCGTTCGTCGAGTATCTGCGCACCGACGAGCGGTTCTACTTCGACGACCCGCAGGATCTGCTCGTCGGGTATCGCAACATCTGCAAGATCATCGACGCGGAGATGCCCAAGCTCTTCGGCCTGCTGCCCAGGCTCCCCTACGGCGTGCGGGAGATCCCCCTGTTCGCTGCCAAGAGCTCGCCCACGGCGTACTACTACCCGGGGTCGGTCGAGGGCGGCGTGCCCGGGTACTTCATGGCAAACACCTACGCCCTGGACCAGCGCCCGACGTACGACATGGTGGCGCTGACGCTGCACGAGGGCGTGCCCGGGCACCACCACCAGATCGCACTCGCCCAGGAGCTTGAGGGCGTGCACCCGCTCCGCACGCTCTCCGGGTACACGGCGTTCGTGGAGGGCTGGGGGCTGTACGCCGAGCGTCTCGGGCTCGAGGTCGGCGACGACACCATCGACGACGGCGTGGACCGCGGGCTGTACGCCGACCCGTACGACGACTTCGGGCGCCTGAACTTCGAGATGTGGCGGGCGCTCCGGCTCGTCGTGGACTCGGGCATCCACGCCAAGGGGTGGACGCGCCAGCGCGCGATCGACTACATGCTCGCCAACGGCGCGATCACAGAACTCAATGCGCGCTCAGAGGTCGATCGATACATCGGCTGGCCCGGTCAGGCGACGGCGTACAAGATCGGCGAGCTCAAGATCCGCGAGCTCCGCGCGCGGGCGGAAGAGGCGCTGGGTGATTCGTTCGATGTGCGAGCGTTCCACGACGAACTGCTCGGCGCGGGCGCGCTGCCGTTGCCGGTGCTTGAGGCGCGGATGGACCGGTGGATCGAATCGCGGGCGTCGTCCAGCTAACGGACGCGCCGCCCGGGTGTGGTCACCCGATCAGCGTGTCGTCGTCGAACCCGTCGGGCTTTGCCGGGCGGCGGTCGGCGCGGGACGGATCGACCCACGTCGAGGTCGCGTCGGGCTTGGGCGCGTCCTCGCCGCGGCGAAGCGGCTTGGCACGCCCGTACTTGGACGGGCGTCGCTGGGGCGCCGGCAGGGGCGCCTTCGGGGCGACCGGGGGGCCGCCGATCGTCTGATCATCCCTGGCGGGCTCGCTGCGCCGGGGCGCGGGCGGCTCGTCCGGGCCCAGACGCTTGGTCCGGGCCTCGTCGATCGAGCGGTCCAGCCGCCCCAGGATCCGCTTGACTTCGTCGAATGCCTTGCCCGATGCGCTCATGACCCGAACCTCCGTGTGCGGGGTCCTATCGGTCCGCCCGGGGGATCACTTCGCGGACGCTCGCGTCTCGGCAGCCCCGGGGTGTGAAGCCGTGCCGGTTGCGACGCTTGGCAGGGTGACGCGGTGCCGCTACAGTCGCCCAAACCCCTGTTCCTGTGGGAGGTTGCACGCATGGCGGGAGTCCGGGTCAGCAACGTGTGGAAGATCTACCCCGGCGACGTGCAGGCCGTGCGCGACGTCTCCATCGATATCCCCGACGGCTCGTTCGTCGTGCTCGTCGGGCCCTCGGGCTGCGGCAAGTCCACGACCCTCCGCATGATCGCCGGGCTCGAGGAGATCTCCCGCGGCGAGATCGCGATCGGGGACCGCGTCGTCAACGGCGTCCACCCGAAGGACCGCGACATCGCGATGGTCTTCCAGAACTACGCCCTCTACCCGCACATGACGGTCTACAAGAACATGGCCTTTGCGCTCAAACTCCGCGGGATGAAGAAGGACGAGATCGACAAGCGCGTCCGCCACGCCTCGGGGATCCTCGGGCTCGATGATTATCTGGACCGCAAGCCCAAGGCCCTCTCGGGCGGGCAGCGCCAACGCGTCGCGCTCGGGCGGTGCATCGTCCGCGAGCCCGCCGCGTTCCTCTTCGACGAGCCCCTGTCCAACCTCGACGCCAAGCTCCGCGTCTCGATGCGCGGCGAGCTCAAGAGCCTCCACCAACGGCTCGAGACCACCACCGTCTATGTCACCCACGATCAGGAAGAGGCGATGACCCTGGGCGACGTGGTCGTCGTGATGTCCGAGGGTGTGGTGCAGCAGGCGGCGTCGCCGTTCGAGGTCTATCAGCACCCCGTGAACCGGTTCGTCGCCGGGTTCATCGGGACGCCGCCGATGAATTTCCTCGACGGGCATCTGGAGCAGACCGCCGGGGGGATCGACTTCGTCGAGGACGGCGAGGAGGGCCCGAGCCGCCCGCTCCTCCGCGTGCGGGTGCACAAGGACCACGAGTCCGCCGTCGCGGGCAAGGTGGGCTCGCCCGTCGTTCTGGGCCTGCGCCCGCAGGCGATGATGGAAGCGGCGTTCGGCGACGACCACGACAAGGCGAAGCAGGAAGGCCGACTCATCCGCGCCGCGGTGGACGTCGTCGAGCCCCTGGGCGATCAGATGGACGTGCACGCGCACACGGCGACCGCGCGGATCACGGCGCGGATCTCCGCCCACGGGCACCTGCCGCGCGGGAACGCCGCGGCCTTCGCCGTCGACACCAAGCGCCTCCACCTGTTCGAGCCGGGCGAGTTCGGCAAGTCGCTGACCCTCCCGGCCGAGGCCGCCGAGCCCGCCGGTGCCTGAGCCCGCGAACCAATCGATCACCCCCGCGGGCGGGCCCGCGCACGCGGCGGTCCACGCGCCGCACGTCCAAGCGACGATCGCCCGACGCGATCTCTTCTGGCAGAACGTCGTCCGAGAGACGCTCATGGCCCTCGCCGTCGCGGCGGGGTCGGGCGGGCGCCTCTCCCCCACCCCCACCGGCGCCGCGACGAGCCCCGAGCCCGTCGGGCCGCTCTTCGACGGGCGGATGGCGGTGATCACGACCCTCGGGCAGCGCATCCCGATCGCGGACGTCTTCCCCGTGTTCGCCTGCTCGGTGGCCCGGGGCTCGCACGCGGACCGGATGCTGGCCGAGGACGTGCAGTGCTCGGTGTTCCAGATCAAGACACCGACGGGCGAGATCTACACGCTGCCCGTGTCGCAGATCGCGTCGGTGCACGCGCTGACGGACGAGTTGATCCGGCAGCTCGAGCAGCAGGCCGCGGCGTCCGCGGCCCGGGCGATGCCCGGCGATGAGTCCGGCCTGCCCTTCGGGTTCGCCGCGTTCACGTCCCTCGCCCGCTCTGAGGCGGAGCCCGAGGACTGAATCCGAGCCCGCCGGCCGCCGAACCCTGCGGGGTCCGGAGGCACGCCTGAGTCGCCCTCAGGTGCCCTTCCGGGCGGAATATCGACTTGGTAGACCGAGTTGTCTACCGTGCCCGGGCCCGAGCGGCCCGATCGATGCGGGGCTTGGGCTCCAGGGAGGCGTGCATGCGGGTACTCGTCGCGATTCCGGTCTTCAACGAGGCGGCGACCGTCGAGCGCGTGATCCGCCTCGTGCGCGAGCACGCCGACGACGTCCTCACGATCGACGACGGCTCGACCGACGCGACGCCCGAGATCCTCAACCAGCTCAAGGACGAGCTCGGGATCGACCTGATCCGCCATGAGGCGAACGCGGGGTACGGGCGGTCCATCCGCGAGGCGTTCCGGCGTGCGTCGGCCCGCGGGTTCGACTGGGTCATCACGATGGACTGCGACGAGCAGCACGAGCCCGCGGCGATCCCGCGGTTCCTGGACCGCTGCCGCGCGGACGAGTCGGACATCATCTCCGGCTCGCGCTACACCGCCGAGAGCGACGCGGCGGGCATCGCCCCGCCCGAAGACCGGCGCGCGATCAACCGGACCATCACCCACGAGATCAACCGGAAGCTCGGGCTCGACCTGACCGACGGGTTCTGCGGGTTCAAGGCGCACCGCGTGAGCGCGATGGACCGGCTCGAGCTGACCGAGGACGGGTACGCCTTCCCGATGCAGCTCTGGGCGCAGGCGGCGGCGCTCGGTCTCCGCGTCGAGGAGCTCCCCGTGAGCCTGATCTACAACGACCCCAACCGCTCGTTCGGCGGCGACCTGGACAACGCGAAGATCCGCCTCGCGCACTACCGCGAGGTGTTGGTGCGCGAGATCGCCCGGGCATCGGCCCTCGCTGGGGCCAAGCAGGGGTGTTGCGGATGAGCGCCTGCGCGATGCCCGCCTCGCCGGCGCGGATCGCGCGCGTCGTCCTCGAGCCCGACGCCGGGTCGTGGGGCGTGATGATGCACGAACACCTTGCCCGGCGGGGCGCCCTCGACGCGGGCGCCCGCGCGTTCCGTGAGCAGCTCGGGCTGCCCACGGATCGGCCCGTGATCATGAGCGGGCACCAGGCGGAGCTCTGGCACCCGGGCATCCTCACGAAGTTTCTCGCTGCGAACGCGCTCGCCGAGCGCACGGGCGCTGCGATCGCCTGGCTCGTGGTCGATCAGGACGCGAACGATCCGTTCGGGCTCGCGGCGCCGGCCCGTGCGGACCGGGCGCCGTTCCGAACCGAGACGTGGCGGATGGGCCCCGACGCGATGGGCAAGCCCGCGATGAGCCTGCCCGCGGCGACGCCGACCGGAGCGCCCGAATTCGAAACGGCGGTGGATCTGGGCGATCGGTTCGAGCGGGTGCGCGCGGCGTTGCGTGCCCGCACCGACGCCCCGAACGCCGCGGTCCAGCTCACCGAAGCGGTCTTCGATCTGCTCGAGGGCGTCGTCGATCGGCCGCAGGTCGTGTACGCGTCGCAGATCGCGGAGACCGACCTGTTCGCGCGCACGATCGAGCGGATGTCCGACGACGCCGAGCCGATGCGCACGCGGTACAACAACGCGACATCGGACCATCCGGACGCCGGTGTGCGACCCCTCGGGCAGAGCGGTGCGCACGGCGCCGAACTGCCCGTGTGGCGGCTCGATGATTCGGGGCGTCGCCTCCCGGTGCACGCGGGCGAACTGAACGACCACCCGACCCTCGTGCCGCGGGGCATGCTCGCGACGGGGCTCGCGCGTGCGGCGGGGTGTGACCTCTTCGTGCACGGCACGGGCGGCGGGGCGTACGAACCGATCAACGACGCCTGGATCCCGCGGCTGATGGACGGCGGGGTCCTCGCGCCGTTCGTGACCGCGACGGCGGACGCGCACCTGCTGCTCTCGGGCGAATTGGTGTCCCGACAAGACGCCCAGCGGGCTCGCTGGGAGGCGCACCACGCCCGGCACCACCCGGGCATGCTCGACGACCCGGACGCGCAGCGAACGCGAAACGCATTGGTCGACCGGATCCGATCGGCGCCCGTGAATTCCGAGGAGCGAGCCGAGCTCTTCCGTGACCTGCACGCGGTGCTCGACGAAGCCCGTTCGCAGCACGCGGCGGCGCTCGACGCGCTCGACCGACACGCGGACGAACTCACCGCGCGGACGGACCGATCGATGGTGTCGCAAGACCGCGCCTGGTCCGTCGCGCTGCACGACCTCGCGACGCTCGCGGCCCTCCGCGAGCGGGTCGAATCGTGCTTCGCGTAGGGCGTGCGTACCGTTGCGGGTGACGATCGCGGTCCGCAACCTGCTCTTGCTGCTGATGCTCGCGTGCGTGAGCGCGTGCGACCCCCCCACCGCGCCGGGCGCGGGCGAACGGGTCGGCGGGACCGGCGACAACGCGGAAATCCGCATCGTCGCGCTGAGCCCGGCGGTCGCCGTGATGCTCCGCGATCTCGGGCTCGAATCCGAGATCGTCGGGCGGCACGGGTACGACATCGCGCTGGACCCCGCCCTGCCCGTCGCGGGCGATCAGGGCGGCGTGGACTACGAGGTGCTGCTCTCGCTCGACCCCACGCATGTCTTCACCCAGTTCGGCGCGCTCGGCGTGCCCGAACGCCTCACCCAGCTCGCAAACGACAACGGGTGGGTGCTCGAAGACCTGACGCTCGACTCGCTCGACGCGATCGCGCGCACGATGGATGACCTGCAATTGGACCTGATCGGGTTCGAGGAGCGCGGCGTCGAGGAGTTCGACCCCACACGCCAGTTCGCGCGCACAAGCCTGCCCAGCGAGCGGCTCGCGCACGCCTGGCGCGATCGGGGGCCCGCGGTCCGCGACGCCGGGCGGGTGCTCATGATCGCGGCGGTCGAGCCCCCGGGCGTGCTCGGGCCCGGGTCGTTCCACCACGAGCTGCTCGTCCGCGTCGGCGGAACACCCGCGGTGACGCAGGGCGGCCCGTGGCAGGAGCTCGACGCCGAGGACGTCCTCCGGCTCGCGCCCGACGCGATCGTGATCTTCGCGACCGACGGCGCACCGGACGCGGGCCCCTCGGGTGACGCCCGGTTCGTCGATCCCGCGCCGCCCGCGTGGGGGGAGGTCGAAGCTCGGCTCGGGGCGCTCGCGGGGCTGCCCATCCCCGCGGTGCGCGATCGGCGCGTGGCGCTGATCGACGACCGGCTCGCGCTGCTGCCCTCGAGCTCGCTCGCGGGCGTCGCGAACGAGCTGGCGGAACGCCTGGAAGCGTGGAGCTCGGCCCGCGTCGGCGGGCCCTGAGGCGCGGCTAGACTCGCCCCCATGACGACCGACCCGGCGACCACCGATCAGGCAACCATCGACCCCGCGGAGATCCTCCGCGAGCGGTTCAGCGCCGCGATCGCGGCGGCGTTCCCCGACGCGGCGGATGCCGACCCGCTCGTCTCGCCCTCGCGCCAGGCGAAGCTGGGCGATTTCCAGTCGAACGCCGCGATGCCGCTCGCCAAGCGCGTGGGCACCAAGCCGCGCGACGTCGCGGAGAAGATCGTCGAGCACCTGGACATCGCGGACGTCGCCGAGCCCCTGACCGAGGCGTCCATCGCGGGCCCCGGGTTCATCAACGTGACCCTCCGCCCCGACGCGCTCGCCGCGTTCGTCGAACGCCTCGACACCCCCGAGCTCGGCATCGAACCGCCCGCGGACCCGGACACCGTCGTCGTGGATCTCTGCGGCGTGAACCTCGCCAAGCAGATGCACGTCGGGCACCTGCGTTCGACCGTGATCGGCGATACGGTCGCGCGCCTGTTCGAGCGCCTCGGGCACAAAGTCATCCGGCAGAGCCACGTGGGCGACTGGGGCCTGCCCATCGCGATGGTCGTGCAGGCGCTGATCGACCTTGAAGACTCAGGCGGCACCCTCGACGCGATTGGACTCGACGATCTCAACCGGATCTACAAGGACGCCCAGGCGACATGCAAGGACGAGCGTGTCGCGCTCGCGAGCGTCACGAAGTACGGCGGGCACCCCAAGGCGGAAGCCGAGCTCGAGGGACGCATCGAGCATGCTCGGGATGCTGCAGAGCGCGCGCGGCAGCGGTTGGTGTCGTTGCAGTCCGGCGACCAGCGCTCCGTCGCGGTCTGGCAGCGGATCTACGACGTCACGATGGCGGCCTGCCTCGCGACCTGCGCCCGCCTGAACGCGGACGTCACCGACGAGCACTCCGCCGGCGAGAGCACCTACCGCGAGGAACTGCCCGCGGTGGTGAAGGACCTGGAAACGCGGGGCGTCGCGGAAGAGTCGGACGGGGCGCTCGTCGTCCGCGTCGCGGGCATCGCCGAGCCGTGCCTGGTCCGCAAGAAGGACGGCGGGTTCCTCTACGCGACGACGGACCTCGCGGCGATCAAGCGTCGCGTGCAGACCATCGGCGCCGATCGGGTCGTGTACGTCGTGGACGCGCGCCAAAGCCTGCACTTCAAGCTCGCGTTCGGCGCGGCGAAGATGGCGGGGTACACCACGCGCCCCGACGGTTCGCACGCACAGCTCGAGCACGCGGCGTTCGGCACCGTCCTGGGTGAGGACAACAAGCCGCTCAAGACCCGCTCGGGCGAGAACATCAAGCTCGCGGACCTGCTCGACGAAGCCGTCACCCGCGCCGCGGCGACCGTCGCGCAGAAGAACCCGGATCTGCCCGACGCCGAGCGGGCCCGCATCGCCGAGGCGGTCGGCATCGCGGCGATCAAGTACACCGACCTCTCCACCGAGCGCATCAAGGACTACGTCTTCGCGTTCGACCGGATGCTCGCCTTCGAGGGCGACACGGGCCCGTACCTGCTCAACGCCGTCGTGCGCATCACGAGCATCTTCCGCAAGGCGGGCGAGCAGGGCGTCACGCTCGACGAGCGGGCGGCGTTGGTCCTCAACGAGCCCGATGAGCGCACGCTCGCGCTCACGCTGCTCAAGTACCCGCGGATCGTCCGCGCCGCCGGCGAGGCGCTCGAGCCGCACCGGGTGTGCAACTATTTGTACGAGCTCGCCAGCGCGTTCAGCGGGTTCTACGAGCGTTGCCCGGTGCTCAAGGGCGACGACGAGGCCGTCCGCGCCAGCCGCCTGCGTCTGTGCGCGCTCACGAAGCGCGTGCTGACCGACGGGCTCGAGACGATGGGCATCCCGACGCTCGATCGGATGTGATCGAAAGGCAAACCGGGCGGCCCCGAAGGACCGCCCGGCCTGATGTCGTATGGTTTCGCGTGATGTCGGCGTGGATCAGAACAGCACGGAGAGCTGCAGGCGGATGGCCCACTCGCCGTCGGTGCCGCCGAGCAGCCCGGTGTCGCCGCGGTTGGTCGTGCCGCCCGAACCGCCGGCGACGGTGATGGACTCCTCGGAGGCGAAGAGCACATCGCCGGTGAACTTGACGGCGTGCGACTCGGGCACGAAGTAGTAGTTCGTGCCGAGCGTGAAGAAGTGGTGCTCTTCGTCGCCGATGCCGTTGAAGTCCTCGTCGATGGACATGAAGTCCCAGCGTCCGAAGAGCTCCCACTGGTCGGAGACGAAGACGCCGCCCTGGACGTACACGCCGTGGTTGACGGCGTCGATGCCGCCCTCGACGTCCAGCGCGTGCCCGATATAGCCCGCGGCGAGGTTCCAGCCGTCCGCTTCGTACTGGAGGTCAACGGTCCAGAGGCTGTAGTTGTAATCGGCGGTGGAGCCGGGGGTGACCGGGGCGGGGCCGCCGGTGCTGCCGCCGTCCTGCCAGTGGAACCCGCCGCCGATCTTGAAGGCGCGGTCCGAGCCCCGGAACGATGTGAAGTCGTCGAACTGCTCCCACGCGCCGTCGAGCTTGACGTCGGCGCGGACGGACAGGGCGACATCGGCGTCGGCGCCGTTGAACGCCGTGCCCGCGGTGGGCCCGCCGAAGAACGGCGCCGTGCCCACGATCGGCGGGCGGATGCCGTCCGACAGCACCGCGTGGATCGCGAACGAATCGCTCAGGTACCCCACCATGATCCCCTCGGACCACGACGGGGTGAAGAACTCGTTCACCGGCCCGCGCGCCACCGCCAGCTGCTTGCCGTTGTGGATGTTCTCCTCGTTCAGCAGCGGCGCCTGGAACTGACCCCAGCGGACGTAGAAGCCCTCGGCGTCGCCCTCGAACTCGTACTGCGCCCATGCGTCGCGGAGGATGTTCGAAAGCCCCTCGTCGCGGTCGGCCTGCCCGAGCTCGATCTCGAAGTTGTACGTGATCTGCGGGTTCACCACGTTGCCGTTGAACGACAGCGTCGCGTACTGCTGCTCGAAGCCGTGGGTGAACCCCTCGGAGACGACGGTCGAGTCGTCCTCGTCGGTCAAGTTGCCGATCCAGCGCGTGGCGAGGTGGCCGTTGATGTTCAGGCGGTTGTTGCCCGAAGCGTCCCCGATGTGGAAGGCGCCGTCGTAGCCCGACCCGCCCGACTGGAGCAGCGAGGCGTGACGGGAGGCGTCAGCCCGAAGCTCGGCGGCGTAGGCCCGGTCGATGTCCAGCGTGGCCGGCTCGGCCATCGCGAGGGCGCCCGCGCCGAGCGTGAGACCGGCGGCCGAGAGAATGCGAACCGTGCGCGTCATGGGCGTGCTCCTGTCCTTAGGAGACCGGCCGAGCGGCCGGGTGTGTCTTCCGTGATTCGACGCGGACAGAACCCGCCCGCGCGACGCCGTACGGTACCTAATCTCGGGCATTCCCGCCCGGGCAGGCCAGATTCTGCGATTGTGGATAACTCGAGCCCCAACGAAAAGCCGGGCGGCCCAGAAGGACCGCCCGGCCGATTGATCGCTGACCCCCGCCTCCGCGCGGGCTCGCTCAGAACAGGACCGAGACCTGCAGGCGGAAGGTGACCTCGCCCTCGGTGTCGAACAGCAGCCCCGTGTCGCCCAGGTTCAGAACCGACGCCGGCCCGACGTCCGTCGAGTCGTCGAAGGCGAAGATCACGTCGCCCGTGAGCTTGACGGCGTGCGACTGGGGCACGAAGTAGTGGTTCGCGCCCAGCGTCAGAAAGCTGTAGCTGTCGCCGGCGGCGGCGGAGATGAAGTCCGAGTCGAAGTTCAGGTAGTCATAGCGCCCGAAGATCTCCCACTGATCCGAGACGAACATGCCGCCCTGGAGGTACACGCCGTGGGTCTCCGCGTCGGCCGTGCCGATGTCGATCGAGTGTCCGATGTAGCCCGCGGCGAGGTTCCACCCGTCGCCCTCCCACTGCGCGTCCACCGTCCAGAGGTAGTAGTCCGCGTCGGCGGTGGCGCCGCCCGTGGGCCCGCCCGTGCTGCTGCCGGTCTGGAAGTGGAAGCCGGCGCCGACCTTGATCGCCGTGTCCGACGAGCGGAACGACGTGAAGTCGTCGAACTGCTCCCACGCGCCGGCGAACTTCACGTCCGCGCGGACGCTCAGCGCGAAGTCGGCGTCCGCGCCCGAGTACGCCGTGCCCGCGGTGGTGGGCAGCGCGGGGATCGGGCCCCGGATGCCGTCCGTCACCGCGGTGTGCACCGCGTACGACTCGGCCCGGTACCCGAGCATCACGCCCTCGGACCATGACGGGGTGAAGAACTCGTTCACCGGCCCGCGGGCCACCGCGAGCTGCTTGCCGTTGTGGATGTTCTCCTCGTTGAGCACCGGGACCTTGAACTGACCCCAGCGCACATAGAAGCCATCGACCTCGCCCACGAAGTCGTACTGCGCCCACGCGTCGCGCAGGATGTTCGAGAACGTCTCGTCGCGGTCGGCCTGGCCGAGCTCGAGCTCAACCTTGAACTTCATCTGCGGGTTCACCACGTTGCCGTTGAACGACAGCGTCGCGTACTGCTGCTCGAATCCGTGCGTGAAGCTCTTGCTCACCAGGTCCGAGTCGTCGGCGTCGGTGTAGTTGCCGAGCCAGCGGGTGGCGAGGTGACCGTTGATGTTCAGGCGGTTGTTGCTCCACGCGTCGCCCACGTGGAACGCGACGTCGTAGCCCGAACCGCCCGCCTGCAGCAGGCTCGCGTGACGCGACGCGTCCGCCCGGAGTTCCGCGGCGTACGCGCGATCGATGTCGAGCGATGTGCTCTGCGCCGACGCGGTGCCGGACGCGATGCCGGCGAGAACAACAAACGAAACGGTGCGGGACATGCGCGGACTCCCATCAACCGGCCCGTCGGATCATGCGGCTCGCGGCGCGCGTGTGACCCGTCCGAGGCGGCGACCAAGCGTTGCGTGTTGGTTGGGCCGTCCGTGCCCGGGATGCGCGGTCCCTCGCGCGTCACAGAGGCGGATGATAGCCGAACGCCCGCAACAGAACCGCGGCGGGTTCGGCCAAAAATGCCGAGAAAAAAAGAACCGGGCGGCCCCGAAGGACCGCCCGGTGTTGTGTCAAGCACTGTCACCCATGCGGGTGCGTTGGCTTAGAAGAGGACCGACATCTGCAGGCGGACAGCCCACTCGCCGTCGGTGCCGAGCAGCAGCCCGGTGTCGCCCTGGCCCAGGCCGCTCGGGCCCGAGAGGGAGTCGTCGAAGGCCCAGATGACGTCGCCGGTGAACTTCACGGCGTGCGACTCGGGGACGAAGTAGTAGTTGGTGCCGACGGTCAGGTAGTAGAAGTCTTCTTCACCGCCGGTGAAGTCGTCGTCGAGCAGGAGGCCGTCGAAGCGACCGAAGAGCTCCCACTGATCCGAGACGAACACGCCGCCCTGGACGTAGAAGCCGTGGGCCGACACGTCGGTCGCCGCGGCGCCGGTGTCGCTGGTATCGGAGCCGACGTAACCGGCCGCGAGGTTCCAGCCGTCCGCCTCGTACTGGGCGTCGATGGTCCAGAGCAGGAACTCCTGCTCCGCGGTGGCGCCCATGACCGGGCCGCCGGTGTCACCACCGGTGTGGTAGTGAAGACCGCCGCCGACCTTGAACGCGGTGTCCGAGCCGCGGAACGACGTGAAGTCGTCGAACTGCTCCCAGGCGCCCGACAGCTTGATGTCGCCGCGGAACGTGATGGCGAAGTCGCCGTCGCTGCCCGAGTAGGGCACACCGGCGAAGCCGCCGGCGAACTGGTTGCGGACGCCGTCGGTAATGGCACCGTGGATGGCGAACGAGTCGGCGAGGTAGCCGACCATGATGCCCTCGGACCACGACGGGGTGAAGAACTCGTTCACCGGGCCGCGGGTGACCGCGAGCTGCTTGCCGTTGTGCACGTTCTCCTCATGGAGGATCGGCACCTGGAACTGGCCCCAGCGGACGTAGAAGCCTTCGCCCTCGCCCTCGAACTCGTACTGGGCCCACGCGTCACGCAGGATGTCGTTGATGCCCTCGTCGCGGTCGGCCTGGCCGAGCTCGAACTCGATGTTGAAGGTGATCTGCGGGTTGACGATGTTGCCGTTGAACGACAGCGTCGCGTACTGCTGCTCGAAGCCGTGGGTGAACCCCTCGGACACCACAGCGGAATCGTCTTCGTCGGTGAAGTTGCCGATCCAGCGGGTGGCGAGGTGGCCGTTGATGTTCAGGCGGTTGTTGCCCGACGCATCACCGATGTGGAACGCCCCGTCGTAGCCCGAGCCGCCCGACTGGAGCAGCGAGGCGTGGCGGGAGGCGTCAGCCTTGAGCTCAGCCGCGTATGCGCGGTCGATGTCAAGGCTCGCGGACTGGGCCATCGCAACGCTGCTCAGGCTCAGGGCCGCTCCGGTCGTCGAAAGAAGCTTGAGAGTCCGACTCATTTTGAGATACCCCTTGTCCCTTCTAGTGGGGACGATCCCCTGACAAGTCTCCGAGACGCGCGTCACTCCTTGATCCGCGTCCCTAGCGCCCCGGAGATTCCCAGGGCTCCTGAGCCGGCCTACGACGGTCGGCCCTTGAACCGTAATTTTCTTCGAGCCACCGGCAGAATACCGGTTGCTCGGGCTCGGCTCCGCCTCGCCCTGCTCGGCCCATCCGATGGGCCTCGCGTGAATCGTGACGCCGGGTCATTTCTCCCGGTGTCTCGCATGCATCGGTTCGGCGGGTCCGATTACGCCAAACGTCGCATCTGAGTTACCCCATCTGAAGTCCCGTGCTGGCCCCCTTTCTCGGACGGACGGGCCCGGACGCTCCAGATTGGAGAGGATGATAGCCCCGAGACTTAGCGAGTGCCAACTCGCCGGGCCCCTGAGTTCGGGCGAAGATCCCGAAACACGCCAAAATCGGGACAAAAGTTTCGCCCGGATCGGCAGGTTCTTGTCCCTGACCCCGGCGTTCCGCTACGATTTGCCCGTCGCGTGGGCTCGCACGGGCCCGTTTCCGGTTCGGATTCGTTGGACCCCAGCTGCGAGCACGCCCATGTCGGCCGGACGATTGATCCTTGTCGTTGACGACGAACCCGATCTCACCGAACTTTTGACGTACAACCTTAAGCGGGCCGGGTACAACGTGCTCGTCGCCGCCAACGGCGTCGATGCCCTCCGCCTCGCCGAGGAACACCACCCTGATCTGGTGCTTCTGGACATCATGATGCCCGAGCTCGACGGGCGCGAGGTCGCCCGCCGGCTGCGCCGGTCAGCGTCCAACGCCAATGTCCCGATCGTCATGCTCACCGCCCGCGGCGAGGAGGCCGACGAGCTCACCGGGCTCGCGCTCGGCGCCGACGACTACGTCGTCAAGCCCTTCTCCATGCAGGTGCTGCTCGCCCGCATCGAGGCGGTCCTCCGGCGCGTCAGCGCCTCGCGGAGCGGCGAAGAGGAAGAACTGCTCGAGTACGGGCCTCTCAGCGTGGACACGGGTGTGCACTCCGCGACGCTCGAGGGGCGACCCTTGCAGCTGACGGTGACGGAGTTCAAGCTGCTCAGCGCGCTCGTCGCCGCCGAGGGCAAGGTGCTCAGCCGCCCGGCGCTCATCTCCCGCGCCATGGGCCCGGGCGTGACGGTGACGGAGCGCACGATCGACGTGCACGTGACCTCGATACGCAAGAAGCTCGGGCAGCAGTCCTCGCTGATCCGCACGGTGCGGGGCGTGGGGTACCGCGTGCAGCTCGCCGAGTCGGCGGTCTCCTGACGCGGCGACGTTCTCGCGAGGGGGATTGCTTCCATGGCCGGTCGTGACGCGATGAAGCGTGGTGAGCGTCAGTTCGCCGCCGCCGTTGTCATCGCGATCATGCTCGTGCTCTCGCTCGTGCTCGTGTGGCTCGGGCCCGGGGAGTGGTACGGCCCGATCGGCGTGATGGCGGTCGCCGCGGTGCTGGTGTGGTGGCTGACCTCGGCGGCGGACCGGGCCCGCTCGCGCGACCTGGCCGAGATCGCCGAGCAGATCGACCGGATCGCCCCGGACACCACGGACGACACCGAGCAACCCGGGTCGCTCACGCTCGGGCGTGTGATGCGCCGCCTGGGCGAGCTGGAGTCGCGCGTCCGCGCCGACGCCGAGCGCCGCGACCGGGCGATCGGCGAGCTGCGCGAGCTCTTCGACGCGGCGGACGTGCCCGTGGTCGCGGCGTCGGGCGACGGGCTCATCCGCGAGGCGAACAGCGCCGTGCTCGCGTTGCTCGGCCGCTCCGAAACCGACGTGCTCGGGCGGCCGATTGATGAGATCCTCGTGCAGTCCGAGCTCGCGGCGCTCGTCAAGCACGCCCGCGAGGGGCAACGCACCCGCGGGCGCGTGCGCTACGTCACGGACGCGGGCCCGCGGTTCTTCGACGTGACGGCGCAGCCCGTGTCGGGCGGGGGCGTCGTGCTGACGCTGCTGGACGTCACCGAGCTGGCCGCCGCCGTGCAGCTCAAGACCGACTTCGCCGCCAACGCGAGCCACGAGCTCCGCACGCCGATCGCGGCGATCAAGGGCGCCGCCGACACCATGGTCGCCGCGGAGGACGACCCGGAGATGACCGCGAGGCTGCGCAACATGATCATTCAGCACGTCGGACGCCTGGAAGAGATGGTGGACGACCTGCTCGACCTGTCGCGTTTGGAGGCGGCGGAGGGACGCCCGCCCTCGGCGCCGCTCGCGATGAGCGAGCTCGCGGGCCGGCTCGACGAGCTGTTCGCGGGCCCGTGCGCCGACCGCCGCCTGCGCCTCACGTTCGACCTGGACCCGGCGCTGGAGCGCATGGTGATCGACGCGACGCTGCTCGAGCTCGCGCTGCGCAACCTCGTGGACAACGCGATCAAGTTTGCGCGCGAGGGGACGGAGGTCCGCGTCATCGGGCGCGCCAGCGAGGTCGAGCCGGCGATGGATGATCTCGAGATGTTCACGCCCGACGCGGACGCGCCGGCGCTGGGCGCGCGGTTCCGCGTCGTGGACAAGGGGCAGGGCATCCCGCTCGCGGACCAGCAGCGGATTTTCGAGCGCTTCTACCAGGTGGACACCTCGCGCGACGGCGCCGTCCGCCGGCGCGGCACCGGGCTCGGGCTCGCGATCGTCAAGCACGCGCTGCGCCGGCTGGGCGGGCGCATCAGCGTCGAGAGCGTCTGGCAGCAGGGCACCACGATGACCTTCGAGATCCCCCGCTGCGTCGTGGTCGGCGATTCCGCGGAGAATCGGCCGGGATCCGCGCCGGACCCGACCACGGACGCCGCGGCGGTGAGCGATCACTAGCCCCCGCACCGCGTCCAGAGCACGGGTCGCGGGGGTTTGAGCACGCCCGCCGCGCTCATACAATGCAGGCCCGCCACGAGGAGCGGGCATCGCGGGGATGGGCGTGGCGCCGTGTCGGTGTGCGCACTCCTGCTGCGGAGACGATGCGGTTTGGAACTCACCGTTCAGGTCCCCGAGGGGCACGACTCGATCGGCGTGCTCGGCTCGGCGGAGCGAAATCTCAAGATGCTGCGCGAGTCGTTGGGCGTGCGGGTCTCGGCCCGCGCCGGTGTGGTGCGCCTGCAGGGCGACGCGCCCGAGGTCACGATCGCGCGCAACGTGCTCGAGCGCCTGCGCCGCGACGCCGCCCGTTCGCGCGCGCTGAGCCGGCAGGACGTCATGGGCATGATCGCCGAGGAGACGGACCGGGCCCACCGCGGGCCGGAGTCCGTGGACGGCGGGGGCGACTGGTCCCGCGGGCTGCGCGTCTATGCCCAGGGCAAGCGCGTGCAGCCGAAGAACGACACGCAGCGCGACTACCTCGATGCGATCCGCGCGCACGACCTGGTGTTCGGCGTCGGGCCCGCGGGGACGGGCAAGACGTACCTCGCCGTCGCCGCGGCGGTGCACATGCTCAAAGAGCAACGCATCAGCAAGCTCATCCTGTGCCGACCCGCGGTCGAGGCGGGCGAGCGGCTCGGGTTCCTGCCGGGTGACCTGGCGGAGAAGGTGAACCCGTACCTGCGCCCGCTGCTCGACGCGCTGCACGACATGATGGACTACGCCGACGTGCAGCGGTTCATCGCGGCGGACGTGATCGAGGTCGTCCCGCTCGCGTTCATGCGCGGGCGCACGCTGAACGGAGCCGCGATCATTCTCGATGAAGCGCAGAACACGACGCGCGCCCAGATGAAGATGTTCCTGACGCGGATGGGGCACGGGTCCAAGGTGATCGTGACGGGCGACACGACGCAGATCGACCTGCCCGACCCGTCGGACTCGGGCCTGATCGACGCGGTGCACCGATTGCGCCGCGTCTCGGGCGTCGCGTCGGTCGGCTTTACCGGACGTGACGTGGTTCGGCACAAGATGGTGCAACGAATCATCGATGCGTACGCCGAATCGGACGATCCCAACGCCGAGCGAACCGCCGGGCTGCGGGCGCTGGAGCGCGATCTGAGCCCCGACAGCGGGCACGAGGGCTGACCCGGACCGATGGCGAGCGAATCAACCAAGTCCAAGCAAGCCAGCCGAGCGCCCAAGGCCCGCCGGACCGTCGTGCGCGTCCGCGAGCGGTCACTCGCGCAGCGGGCGCGGGCGCTGATGGAGCACCCGACGCTCGGGTGGGGCGTGATCGTCGGGCTCGCGCTCACGATCGTCGTGACCACGCTCGCCGTCTGGGCCCGCGAGCACCCGCTCGTGGAGGTCGGGCAGGTCATGAGCAAGACGCGGACCGTCCGCGTCCCCTTCGCAACGATCGACGAGCAGGCGACGGAGCGCGAGCGCGAGGCGGAGCGCCAGCGGACGGCCCGGATCTACGTCGCCGACGAGACCGTTCTCGACGAGATCGGGACCTCGCTCGGGAACCTGCCCGAGGCGATCGCGGGCGCCGAGACGCTCGATGGTGTGGAAGAGACGATCCGCCAGCGCTTCGGGCTCAGCGAGGAGAAGCTCGCGTCGATCCGCGCGCTCGTGGAAGACGAGACCGGGCTCGCGCGCTGGCGGGCGCGCGTCGGCGAACTCGTGGAGATCCTCCGCCGGCGCCCGCTGATGGACGCCCAGACCTACCAGGGCGCGCGGCAGGAAGGGCTCAACGGGCGGATCGAGCTCCGACACGGCGGCGGCGCGCGGCTGGTGGCGCGCGACGAGTCGATCAACGTCGATGACGCCGCGCAGCTCGAGACCGCGACGCGGCGGATCGTGGGCATCGTCGGGTTCGACGCCGACCTCGCGGACGTCGTCGTCCACCGGATCGTGCGCTCGCCGCGCGCGACCTACGCGTTCGACCCCGAAGCGACCGAGGCGGCGCGTGAGCAGGCGGCGGCGGGCGTGCGCCCGGTCCGCCGAGAGTACGCCGTCGGGCAAACCATCTTCACACGCGGCGACGTGCTCAACGAATCGCAGCTCACCCTCTTCCGACGAGAACTCTCCGAATTCCAGGTCACCGCCGGGACGACGCGGGTCTGGTCGGGCCGCGTGGCGCTCTTCGTCACGATGCTCGGGCTCACGGCGTTCCTCAGCGGGTACCTCGGCGCGATGTGCCCGAGGGTCGTGCAGCGGACGGCCCGCATGTCGTGGATCGCGGTGCTCGTGGGGGGCGCCGTCGGGCTCAGCGCCGCCCTCGCGGTGCTCGACCCCAGGCTCATCATGCTCGTCGTCCCGGGCACGGTCGTGCTTGTCGCGGTGCTCATGCGCGTGGCGTACGACCGGGTGACGGCGGGCGTGATCGCGGGCGTCTGCGCCGTCATGGCGTGCCTGGCGACGGACCGCCCGATCGGCGTGCTCGCCGTCTGCCTCGTCGGGATCGCGACGGCGATCGGTGCGCTCGCCGAGGTGCGCGACCGGCGCGAGATCATCCGCATGTCGTTCTTCACGGCGCTCGTGCTCTGCGTCGCGGGCGCGCTGGCGGGGCTCATCGACCGCCCGATGCCCGCGCTCGCCGGCGCGGCGCTGCGGCAGACGCTCGTCGAGGGCGCGCTCGGCGCGCTCGCCGGGCTCGCCGTCGGCGGGGTGACGATGTTCGCGCTCCCGTTCGTCGAGCGCGCGTTCGACATCACGACGGGCATGACACTCATCGAGCTGCGCGACCCGAAGCAGCCCCTGCTGCGTGAGATGCAGCACCGCGCCCCGGGGACCTACAACCACTCGCTGAACGTCGCGTCGATCGCCGAGTCGGCCGCCGAGTCGATCGGCGCGGACTCGCTGCTGACCTACGTCGGGTGCTTGTATCACGACATCGGAAAGATCAACAAGCCCGAGTACTTCGTCGAGAACCAGCGCGGCGGGGAGAACCGGCACGACAAGCTCTCGCCCGCGATGAGCCTGCTCGTGATCATCGGGCACGTGAAGGACGGTGTGGAGATGGCGCGCGAGCACGGGCTGCCGCCTCAGATCGTCCACTTCATCGAGGCGCACCACGGGACGACGCTCGTCGAGTTCTTCTACCGGCGCGCGAAGGAGAAGCTCAAGCCCGATGCCGAGACGGGCGCTCTTGTCCCGGACGACGACCGTCTTCCCGAGGAGGTTGACTACCGCTACCCGGGCCCGCGGCCGCGCACGAAGGAAGTCGCGATCACGATGCTGTCCGACGCCGTCGAGAGCGCGACACGGACGCTGCCCGAGCCCACGCCCGCGCGCATCGAGGCGCTCGTGCGTCAGCTCGCCCAGGCGCGCCTGATGGACGGGCAGTTCGACGAGTGCGACCTGACGCTCGCCGAGGTGCGGACGATCTGCGACTCGATCTCCAAGACCGTCGCGAGCATCTACCACGGGCGGATCTCGTACTCGGGCGAGAAGAAGCCCAAGCCCGCGGCGAAGCCCGCCGGCGGGGCCGAGCCGCCCGCCGAGAAGACCGCCTAACGGACCGCGAGCCCGAAGTCCTCGATCGCGCGCGCGAACGCGGCGTCGAGCTTCGCGTCCGCCCCCGGCACGATGCCCTCGAGTGACGCGTTCACGCGTCCCTGGTGCATGAAGCGGTGGCCCTTTTTGAGCGTCGCGCCGGACCCCCCGAAGAACGGGTTCTTGTCTCCGGATGCCGTCTTCTCACGCACCTCGAGCGCGCGCATCGAGTCGAAGCTCGCCGCGGCGACGGCGCGCCCGACGCGATCCGGATCGACCTGTTCACCCAAAAACTCGAGCATCGCCGCGAGACCTTGCGTTGGGTCAGCGCGGAGCTCGTGGTACTTCACGATCAGCTTCGGGTGCTCCAAGGCGTCGGTCCACGAGCGGAGGTTGCGCTCCCACGAGCCATACCCGGCGTGCTCGTACCCCGGGTCGCCCCCCTTGGCGATGAAGGTGCGGACGTAGTCCGCGTCGTCGAACGCAGTCTTCGCGGCGCCCGTCTTCCCGGCGACCTGCGAGCCCACGACGCGGTGGAAGTTCAGGCTCGACAGCAGCACGTCGCGCGGGTGACGCACCAGCACGATCGCGCCGGCCGTCGCGGGGGCGTACGGGTGGCTCGCCGACCACGGGAAGTGGGTCTTGATGAGCGTCTTGCCCGAGTCGGCGTAGGGGGTCGGTCGCCCGCCGTGCTCGGGGATGTGCAGGTCCGCGATTGTGCGGGCCACGGCGGTCGTGTCGGCGACCTCGCCGTGCGCGTACGCGTGCAGCAGCGTGCGGACCCACGTGTTGCCCGAGCGCGGGTACGACGCGAGCCAGACGATCTGAGGCTTGGAACCGGCCATCGGGCGATGGTACGCCTCAGCGCCTGCCGCCCTTGTTCGAACGCCTGCTGGCCTTCTTGCCCGGGCGCTTGTCGGCGTGCCCGGACCGCGGGCCGTGATGACCCGTGCTCTTCTTGGAAGTCATGACCGCGACCATGAGCGCGGCGAACCCGCCGAGCAGGACGATCCCCACAGCGATGATGATGATCAAGACGGGCAGGCTCATTGTCATTGCGCCAGTCTACCCAGAGCCGTGCCCGAGGGAAGCGTTGAAATCCGCCGTCCCGCCCGGGGGGAGGGTGAACCACGTCCAATCCGCCGACCCAACCTGCAGGCGGGCGATCAC
Organism: Phycisphaerales bacterium; assembly: GCA_040219655.1. Lineage (GTDB taxonomy): Bacteria > Planctomycetota > Phycisphaerae > Phycisphaerales > UBA1924 > BQJQ01. The sequence continues at coordinate 103,458 of JAVJSB010000003.1, forward strand.
GTTCATCTGCCCGACGTGGAACGCGTAGTGATCGACCTGGCGGAGCAACGCCGTGTGCACGGCGTGCGGCACGCCCCGGATCGTCACCTCCCTCGAAAGGTCCTCGGGCGTCAGCCCGTCGAGTGTCGCAAAGAGCTTCTGCCAGCCGGTGACCCACTTGGTGAGGGTCTCGGCCCGGGCGTCGCCGGAGGGCTCGGGCGCACGGAACTCGCTGTCGCGGTCGCGCCAGGGCTTCTCGCCGTCGGCGGTCAGGAAATCGGTGAACCGCGAGTGCAGATTGCCCGCGACGTGCTGGGCGATGACGGCGACCGAGTTGAGCCCCTCGCCCGGCGCGTGGAAGAACTGCTCATCGGTGAGCTGCTCGAAGGCGTGCTCGCCGAAGGCCTTCTGGCGCTCGAAGACGGCTTTGATCGCCGGGATGAGGTCGGCGGGGGGCGGGGTGGAGTAGGTGTGGTTCGTCATGCCCGTGCGGCTCGTCTCTTGGGCGCCCACCCGCACTCCGGGCAGGTATCGACGCCTGCGAGACTGTAGCCGCACGACGGGCATCCGCCGCGGCCCGCCCGCCAGCCTGACCGCATGAGTCGGCCCGTATGGATCAGCACGAACAGGACCGCCGCGTAGAAGAGCGTGTTGATGACGAGCCCGGACCAGATGGGGGTCAGCGGAACGAGGATGTACTGCGGGCGCATGACGGCACGTGTGTACGTCGATGGACGGGACGTCCACGGGATCGGCACGAGAACGCCGCCCCGGGCTCGTTCCTGAAAGGTGTCGTCATACGTCGGCCCGGCGATCTCGGCGTGCAGTGCCAGCAGCGGCCAGCCCGCGGCGATGTCCGTCCCGCCAACCTGCCACCAATCCCACGTCTCGGGCCAGCGCTCGTCGAACGGCGCGGGCGTTCGATTCGCGAATGCCCAGCCCGGCAGCCGGATGAGCGGCTCCGATTCCGGATCCTCGCGGTCGCCAAATCGCCCGATGCTCCGCGGATACGCAACGATCCCTGGAGCACGCAGCGGCTCTTGCACGCGCCAAAACGTCGGCAACCGGTTGGAGGCGTAGCTACGTATAAAACCAGTAACTGAGTCCCGTCGCTCGTCGCGCGCATCCCATGTGAGCGCATGAATGACTCGCTCGATATCACCGCCAACAACAACTCGACCGAGTGCGATCACGACGGTCGCAATAAGACCGACGCCGAGGTATCGCAACGCTCGCTTTATCTCACACCCACACGGCATCACACTGTTGCCACTCAGTCGGAAACACGGCGACCACACTCGGGGCACACCACAACTCCTTCGAGGTTGTAGCCACAACCGGGACAACACCCTCGGCGCATGCGCCGAACTGAGCGCGCCCGGCGCAAAGCACTTCCGAACAAGAACACGGCCCCGGCGTAAAGGACCGCGTTGATGATCAAGCCCGTCCAGATCGGCGTGAGCGGGATCATGACGCGCTGCACCCCGCCGAGACGACTCATGCCGAGCCCGACTCCCGGCACCAGAGCCGCGCCATGCACGCGATGGGGCTTGGGGTCTTCGATGAACACGCCCCGATGGCTGAGCATCGGCCAACCGATCGCGACATCCCACGCATTCTCGACATGCTCGGTGTGATCGGGCGGCAACGCGGGTGGGATCGGGCCAACCCACCGAGGAAGCTCGCGCTCCTCATACTCGATCACCCCGTGCCACACTGCGAGGCGATGCACCAAAGCGGTACCAAACCCGTCGTTCGGGGTTGTGCAAAGCCAACGATACGAGCCTTCGCCTGGCGCGTGCCACCACCGAGCCAAACCCGCAGCATCACGCTGCGGTGCGGCCCGATCGAGCAACGACCACGTGTCACCCTTGATGAACGAGATCACGATTGGGAACATCAGCGAGATCGCAGCGCCCACCGCAAGCGCAATTGCGCAGTCCCCAAGGAAGTTCCCAAGGTGACCATTCCTCATTAGCACGGCGGTGTGCCCACCCAGCCCGATGTCGTAACGCCAGTGTCCGGCCCGCCCGCGCATGCCCGCACGATCGCGGGCGGCAGGGGGCATGCAAACCCGGGCGGAATCGCGCATCCGCTACCGACCAGATTCACCGTGACTCGCCCCTTCTGCTGGCCGGTTTGTGTCTTTGTCTCTGTCCATGTACATCTTGTGCAATTGAGGAGGCGACGGACTCTGGTGCGTGTCTTGGTTCGGCACACATCACGCTCGTAATGACAGTTCGCCGAGCATGGACCATTCATGACCGGCGATGGGAATGCCGGATCGAGAACCCAGGCACCGCAGCAGGCCCATGGGTTCCATGGCGTTGTGGCGGTTGTCCACGTCCACGGAATGCAGCACGCCGCCGCAGCTTGCACGAAATCGTGCGCCGCCTGCTCGCCCGAGCCCGCCTGGGCCAGCTCTGCCGCAACTCCCGCCGCCATCGAGTTGAGAATACAAAGGTCCTCGCACCCGCACTGCCCGCCCGGCGGCTCGGGCACCGGCCCGCCGACGGTGCCCGAGACCGCGCCCGGAGCATTGCCGGCTTCGTAGCCGACACCTTCCAATTCCCCCACCAGTTCGCCGGAGTCCGCGACCGTCGCCGTGAGCGGCGCGGCGGGGTCGTCCTCAAAGACACCCACGCCGAACGCCTCGGGAGCAACCGTCGGCATCAGCGTCGGATCGACCTCGAAGTCGATCGGCCACGATTCCGTGTCCGGGTACGGCAGCGCCAGCTCGTCCGCGACCCACACCAACGCCTCTTCCACGCTCACGCTGCTCGGCCACGCCGAGGTCGTCCACGACCCGTTGTCGAACTCGCGCCACACGGCGTCGATATCCGTCGTGCGCGCATCCGCATCGACTCGATACGACACGAACGACTCGACCGCACCGTTCGACACGATCGGGATGTGCTCCCAGCCGTGAACCAGGATCGAGATGGGCGCGACATCAGACGCCAGAACAAGGGGGTGCGATGAGCGTGAGTGCGGCGAGTGCGGTTCTCATGTTTGGAACTCCTTCGCCGAGAATGCTATCGATCCGTCTTGGCCACCCCAAGAGATCTTATGACATTCCACAATAATGAGTGTTCAAGACGTCTTTCCACCCATCAAGTGTCTCAACTTTGGTGAACGCCCGCTTCACGGCGTCCGGCTCGGGGTGGTGGGCGGCGAAGCGGACGCCGAACTTCCGCATCATCCGGCCCGTCAACCCCTCAGCGCGCTCGTGCTTCTCCTCGGCCGTCCGCCCGCGCATGCGGCGCTCGTTGTCGGCGAGCATCAGCTCGAAGTGCTCCTCCAGCACCGCCCGCTGCTCGGCGAGCGTGGGCGGCGAGGGCTCGCGCCCCGCGAGCAGGTCGCGCGCTTCGCGGAAGATCCAGGGGTTGCCGATGCACCCGCGCGCGACGGACACCGCGCTCACGCCCGTGTAGTCGATCATGCGGAAGATGTCCGCCGCGGTCCAGACGTCGCCCGACCCGAGCACCGGGGCGTCCGGGCGGCGCTCGACGAGCTCACGGATCGGGTCCCACCGGCTCGGGCCCACGTATTTCTGCTCGACGGTCCGCCCGTGCACGCATACCCAGGCGCACCCGAGATCGTACGCGGCGTCGAAGATGCGCAGGAAGTTGGCGCGCATCTCGGCGGTGTCGTCGAAGCTCCGGCGCATCTTGACGGTGACGGGGACGTCCGCCGGCAGGGCGTCGCGGACGGCGGCGAGGATGGCGATCGCGCCGTCCGGCTCGGCGAGCCAGTGCCCGCCGCGCGCTTTCTTGGCGATCTTCTTGACGGGGCAGGCGAGGTTGACGTCGATCGACGCGAATGTGCGCGCGGGCGGCGGGTCGGGCGCGTCCTCGGGCGGGACATACCCGTTCTTGCGCTCGCGGAACCAGTCAGGATTTTCGCCCTGGTAGGCCTCGTCGCGGTAGGCCCGCTCGCCGCGGCGTCCTTGCTCGACCATCTTCACCGCGGCGGCGGCCATCTCGGCGGGGTCCGAGCCCATGATCTGCCCGATCAGCGGGTGGTCGTCGGCGGCGCCGGGCACGTTGTCGGCGAGGTCGCCCAGGTCCGCCTTGGCAAACCCACGCCCGCCGGCGAGCAGGGTCCGGTCCAGCAGGGCCTCGGTCACGCAGACCGGGCACCCGTGGCGGCGGGCGATGAGCCGCATCGGGGCTTCGGAGTACCCCGCGAGCCCGGCCTGGAAAAACGGCCCGTCGAACCCCGGGACGATCGCGGCGAGCCGCGGGTCCGTGCCGGTCTCGCCGAAGCGTTCGACGAGCGACTGGGCGATCGCGCGGGGGTCGCGATCGTGGGCGCCCGGGGCGATCGCGGGGGCGGGCGGGGTGGCGTTGTTGCCAACGGCGGTCATACAGGCGAGGATAGGGGCGATGCCATCAACCTCCCCCATCGTTTCGCTCGCGGGTCTGCTCGCGATCTCGCTCGCCGCCGGGTGCTCGGGCCCGGTGCAGACCTCCCAACGCGGGCCCGCGCCGCGGGCATACCCGTTCGAGCCCGGGCAGTCGCAGGTCCACGACATCCAGGTCTTCCGAGACGGCACGCGCCTGCGGCTGACGAACACGACCGCCGGCTCGTTCGGGCCCGGCACGCTGTGGGTCAACCGGCGCTTCAGCCATCCCGTGAATGGGCTGGGCGTCGGCGAGAGCCTGGACCTGGACCTGTACGACTTCGTGGACGAGTTCGGCGACGCCTTCCGCGCCGGCGGGTTCTTCGCCAAGCAGGACCCCGACCCCGTGGTCATCGTGCAGTACGAAGCGGCCGCGGACGACGTCATGCACGGGTTCGTGCTCGTGCGGGACGACATGAACTGAGGCACCGGATCATGTTCTTCAACAAACGGCCGCCTGAATGGGCGCGTGATATCTTCGCGGACGCAAAGAGTTGTGCCCACTTCGAGAAATGCGTTTCGAGTTGGTTCGCCAGCCAAGGGATCAGGACCATTATCTCGGACGGGAACGTCGAGCCCACTTCTGGGCTTGACACCAGCGAGTACGAGTCCTTGCGGTTCGGCCTCACCAACATCGCGCAGGTCTGCCAAGCGATGGATCCTGAACAATGGCCCCGTGCCATCGCAGATCACTATGAGGCAGTCGTGTCTCAGGTTCGTCAATCCGGCACCCAAGACCATTCGTTGGAATCATACGAATCGGCCCGTGAGCTTCTCGTTGTTCGTACGTTGAATCAACACGAGCACACCGACGACGTCTGGGACAGCGCGGTTTGGGTGGAAGGACCGGGTCGCACACGGGTACTTGTTGCAGCGCAGCTGGGAAACGCCATGACTTGGAGCCTGAGGTCGCGAGCACAGCGATGGGGCGTGGATGACCGATCGCTGCTCAAGACGGCGATCCTAAACACCCGGGCCAAACTCGGAACGACGGGACGCTGGGAGCGCTTTGCCGAATCCTCTCGTTCACCGCTATGTGTACTGACCGGCGAGACCCGTTTAATCGCTTCCAGCATGATCTGGATCCACGAGATCGCCGAGGTCAATGGGTCACACGGATGCCTGTTCGCGGTCCCCGTGGGCGACCTGATGTTGGCCTCGCCGATTGAAGACCAACTACCTGACACCCTCGCAGCGATGATCGAGCAGGCACGCGCGATCCACGATGAGGGACCGGCCTCGATTAGTGACGAGATCTTCTGGGCGTTCGGAAAGAAGCGGTACACGATCGGGATCAGCGAGGTGGCCGGAGGGGGCGTCGAGCTTGATCTACCGGAGGCCCTGATGAAGGCGCTCGGCATCGGCGCTGACGATCAGGGATAGCGCGGGTCCCTACGCTCTCGCCATGGCACGCGTCGCCGTCTTCGGCCCACACCCCGACGATCAAGAGCTCGGCATGGGCGGCACCATCGCCCGCCTCGCGCTGCAGGGGCACCACGTCCTGCTCGTGGACATGACCGACGGCGAGCCCACGCCCTTCGGCGATCACGACACGCGCAAGGGGGAGGCGTTCGCGGCGCTGGACGTGCTACGCGAGGGCGTGACGACAGGTTCCGTCGAGCGCCTGTGCCTCGGGCTGCCCAATCGGACGGTTCAGCACACCATCGAGGCGCGGCACGCCGTCGCGGGTGTCATCCGCGCGTGGCAGGCGGAGATCATCTTCAGCCCCGCACTGCCCGATGCGCACCCGGACCACGTCGCGACGGCGCACATCGTCCGCGATGCGCGGTTCGACGCGAAGCTCACCAAGATCGACATGCCGGCGCCAGTATGCGCGTGGGACGGGCGGGAGTTCGCGGTGGGCGATCCGATCTACCCGCGCTGGCACTTCGGGTATTTCTGCACGCACCTGCGTTCGACGCCGAGCCCGGATTTCTGCTTCGACGTCACCGGTCTCGTTGAGCGGAAGATCGCGTCGATCCGGGCGTACGAGACGCAGTTTGTCATGCCCGAGAAGAACCGGCGCGTGCTCGAGTGGGTCGAGCACGCGGCGAGCTACTTCGGCTCTCGCATCGGGACGGCCGCCGCCGAGCCGTTCGCGTCGCCCGAGCCCCTGGGGTTCGATTCGCTCGCCGGTCTGGTCGGCGTCTGAATCGCCGCATCGGCCCGCGTGTCGCCAGCGAATGCGTTCCTGCGACCCAAACTCGAAGGAGACGCCGCCATGAGCGAGCACACCAAGACCTGGCCGGACCTTGCGATCGGCCTGTACGACCGCCTGACCGGTCGCGACGCTGAGATCAGCTACCGATTCGATGACATGCGCGTGTCCGTCCCCAGCGGGACGGGCGAGAAGGCCGAGCACGCGAAGTGGGTGCTCAACGGCGGGCTGTCGATCACGACGCGGGACGGCGCGAAGCGCCCAAACTGACGTGGGGCGGTCGGATCAACGCGAGCGTTGATGGCCGCCCATACGACGTCATCGCGGACGGAGATCGGCTCGTGGTGCGGGGATCTTCTGTCGCCGCGCTCTGGCGGCTCCGCAAGCGTGCCAAGCCGGTGCGGCCGCTGATCCTCGGTGTCCAGCGGCTCGGCGCCGAGTTCCGTGTCGAAGCGGGCAGGACGTGGATCGACGTCCGCGATGGACGCTGGGTCATGAGACGGCTGTTCGGGCTTCCGATCGCGGGTGTCGGCGGGCGGCTGTAACCTCTGATGGGTTCGATGACCGCGGACGCACGTGAAACGATCTTCCTGACCGGCGCCACCGGGTACATCGGTGGCCGGCTCGCGCCCAAGCTGCTCGATGCGGGCTACGCGATCCGCTGCCTCGCGCGGACGCCCCGCAAACTGGACCAACGCCCCTGGCGGCACGACCCAAACGTGGAGGTCGTCGAGGGCGATCTGTCGGACGAGGACCGGCTGGCCGATCAGATGCGCGGCTGCCGCGTCGCGTACTACCTGATCCACTCGATGGAGGCGGGCGACGCGTCGTACGCCGAGCGCGATCGGCGGTTTGCGCGGACGTTCGCGCGTGCCGCGGAAGCGGCGGGCGTCGAGCGCATCATCTACCTGGGCGGTCTCGGCGAACTCGGCGACGACCTGTCCGAGCATCTCCGCTCGCGCCGGGAGGTGGAGCGGGAACTCGCGTCGGGCGCCGCCGCGCTGACGACGCTGCGCGCCGCGATGATCATCGGGTCGGGCTCGGCGTCGTTCGAGATCCTGCGCTACCTCGTCGAGCGCTTGCCCGCGATGATCACGCCCAAGTGGGTGCGCACCGAGTCGCAGCCGGTGGCGGTGCGCGACGTGCTGCACTGGTTGGTCGCGTGCTTGCAAACGCCCGGGACCGCGGAGCGGAACGTCGAGATCGGCGGCACGGACGTGATGGAGTACCGCGATCTCATGCGCGTCATGGCCGAGGAACTGGGCCTCCCCAGGCGGCTCATCGTGCCGGTGCCGGTGCTGACACCCAGACTGAGCTCGCTGTGGATCGGGCTGGTGACGCCCGTGACCAGCGCAATCGCCCGTCCGCTGGCCGAGGGCTTGCGCAACCGGGTGGTGGTGACGGACCCGTCCGGGATGGCGTTGATGCCGCACGAGCCGCTGGGCGTGCGTGAGGCGATCCGGCTGGCGCTGGGCAAGACGCGCGAGGGCACGATCGAGACGCGCTGGTCCGCCGCGGGCACCATCCCGGGCGATCCCGACTGGGCGGGCGGGACAACATTCGTGGATGAGCGCTCGATCGAGGTGAACGCGTCGTGCCCCGAGGTCTACCGCGCGTTCTGCCGCGTCGGCGGCGGGCACGGGTGGTACGCCGGAGACTTCCTCTGGCGCGTCCGCGGGTGGATGGACAAGGCCGTCGGCGGACCCGGGCTCCGACGCGGGAGGCGTGACCCGGAGCGCGTCGAGTTCGGCGAGGCCCTGGACTTCTGGCGCGTCGTGGGCATCGAGCCCGATCGGCGTCTCTCGCTGCGCGCCGAGATGAAGCTGCCCGGCACGGCGATGCTCGACCTGTCCACGGAGGAGCTCGGGCCGGGCCGCTCGCGCCTCACCATGACCGCGCGGTTCCAACCCAAGGGGCTCTTCGGGATCGTCTATTGGTACTGCGTGCTGCCGCTGCACGGCATCGTGTTCGGCGGGATGCTCCGCGGGATGAAGCAGGCCGCGGAATCGGTCGCGGCTCAGTCGGCACCGAGATAGAACGTCAGCCGCTGCGAGCCGTCACGTCGGAACCGCCCGGTGCTCAGATTGCCATCGTCGAAGTGCTCGTCCAGCGCCAGGGCGTCGGCGTCGGAGTAGACGTTCGAGCCGTTCTTGCGGATCGCGACCTGCGGCGGATTCCATCTGGGCGGGCCCTCCCAGTCATACACACCGCCGATCGGGCAAGGCTTGGCGAACGGGTTGTCCGCCTTGAAGAAGGGCGTGAGCTCGTCCACCTGCCGCGTGCGGTTGACGTCGGGCGGGTAGGCGTTGTGCATCGCGTGGTACATGTCCACCGCGAGCTCGATCGCCTTGAGATCCTCGGCCGCGGCGGCGACGGCGGTCTCCTCCTGCGCTCCGACGAACTTCGGGATCGCGACCGCCGCCAGGATCCCGATCACCACGATCACGACGATGATCTCGACGAGCGTGAAGGCCTTCGTTCCTGCGTGCATCCGTGCGCCCTCCCGGGCCGCCCGGGCCCGCCAGGCGATATCGGCGAGCGATCCGGCAGCGTTTACCCACGCCGCCAAGGGCAGCACGTTCTCGGACGCCGCGGCGATCGATCAGGGCGCGAAACGGACGGCCTGTCCCGTTTCGGCCGACCGCCGCGCCGCGTCGAGAATCTCGACCACGGTCAGGTTCAGCCCCGGGCTCGAAAGCGGGTCGACCGCGCCGCGACCCTGCACGACGGCGCGCAGATAGCTCCACTCGTTGTTCATCGGCGGCGCGATCGCTGGCAGCTCGCGCGCGACCGGGTCGCCGTCCGACGGGCGCTCGACCAACTGCCGCCAGCGACCGGCGTGCACGGAGCCGCCCTCGGCATACACGTCCGTCTCCTTCACGTCGTGCGTCCACGCCCAGGACGCCTGAACCACACCCACCGCGCTCGGGTATGCCAGCACGATCGTCGCGTCGTCGTCCACCTTCGGGTACACGTCGGGCTTGAGCCGACGGGTGGTGGCGCTCACGGACTCGGGGCGCTCGCCGTCCATGAGCCAGGTCATCAGCGCGGCGCCGTAGCACCCGAAGTCGAACAGCGCGCCCGCGCCGTTCGACCCTGGGTCGGTGAGCCAGTCGAGGAATTCTTCCGCGCACCCGCCCTCGCGCGGGCCCTTGTGCCCGTGTCGGAAGACCGCCCGCCGCAGCGCGCCGAGCTCGCCCGACGCGAGCCGAGCGTGGGCGTCGCGGTTGGAGGCGTACCAGCTCGTCTCGTAGTTCGTGAGCACGTGGACGCCGTGCGTCTCGGCGAGCGCAACGATCGCGCGCGCATCCTCGACGGTCGTCGCGAGGGGCTTCTCGACCATGACGTGCACGCCGCGCGGCGCGCACGCCTCCACCGCCGCCCGGTGGTCGAGCGTGGAGCCCATCACGCTCGCGGCGCCCGGCTTGGTCGCGTCGAGCATCGCGCCGAGGTCGTCGAAGTAGATCGTGTCGTTGAGCTCATACTCACCCTTGAACCGCTCGAACAGCGCCCGGCTCGGGTCCCAAACGCCGACGAGGTCGATCTCATCGCGCTCGCGGGCGTGGTGCAGCACGCCGTGCACATGCCCGTGGGTCAGCCCGATGACGACGAGGCGCAGCGGGGGATGCCCGTCGGGCTCAGAAGCAACGGCGGGCGGCGCGGCGGCATCGGACAGGGCGGCGAGCGCGGCGCGGGTGATCGGGCTTGGCATGGGCCGGCTCCTTCTGACGCTGCGGTCCGGGTGATTCAACTCCGAGCTAGGCTATTGCGTGCGCACCCCCACCGCCGAGCTCGTCGCCCCGGACGTCACCCAGCTGCTCACCGAGCGGCAATGGCGGGCGGTGCGCGACGCCTTGGAGCATCTCGAAGCCGCCGACGCCGCGGACGTGATCGACACCATCGAACCCGCCGAGGACGCCGCCGTCGCCTTCCGGCTGCTCCCGCGGGAGTTCGCCGCCGACGTCTTCAGCCACCTGGAAGCCGAGAAACAGGAAGAGCTCATCGCCCTGCTGGGCGCCGAGCGCGCGACCAGGCTGATCGAGGAGCTCGACCCCGACGACCGGGCGGCGGTGCTCGACGAGCTGCCCGTCGAGGTCGCCACGCCCCTTCTGGAGCGCCTCTCACCCGCCGACCGGCGCGCCACGCAGGCGATCCTGGGCTACCCGCTCGAGTCCGTCGGCCGCCTGATGACGCCCGACTACGTCCGCGTGCGCCCGGAATGGACCGCGACGCACGTCCTCGAGCACGTCCGCCGCTACGGGAAGGACGCCGAGACGATCCACTGGCTGTACGTCACCGACCACGAGCGGAAGCTCATCGACGACATCCACATCCGCAAGGTGCTGCTCGCCGAGCCCGACGCGACGGTCGAGCAGCTCATGGACCACGAGTTCGTCGCCCTGCACGCGACGGACGACCGGGAAGAGGCCGTGCGGATGATGAACCGGTACGACCGGTCGGCGTTGCCCGTGCTCGACTCGCTCGGATTGCTCGTCGGCATCGTGACCGCCGACGACGTCGCGGACGTCGCCGAAGAGGAATTCACCGAGGACGTGCAGAAGCTCGGCGGTATGGAAGCGCTCGGCACGCCCTACATGGCGACCGCGTTCGTGGACATGCTCAAGAAGCGCGGGTACTGGCTCGCCGGGCTGTTTGTGCTGCAGCTTGTCACGATCTTCGTCATGGGCGTGTTCGAGGAACACCTCACCAAGGCCGTCGTGCTCGCGCTCTTCGTCCCCCTCATCATCAGCTCGGGCGGCAACACCGGCACGCAGGCCGCGAGCTTGCTCGTCCGCGCGCTCGCGCTGGACGAGGTCAGCTTCGGCGACTGGTGGCGGGTCGCGCGCAAAGAACTCTTCACGGGTCTGGCGCTCGGATCGGTCCTCGGCCTGCTCGGCGCCGCGACCGTCTACACGCTCGCGGTGGTCGGCGTCGCCGACACCGACTTCCCCGGGCGCCTCTCGTTCACCGTGGGCACCGCGATCGTCGGCATCGTGATCTGGGGCACGCTCATCGGCAGCCTGCTACCGATCCTGTTGCAGCGGCTCGGCATGGACCCCGCGGCGAGCTCGTCCCCCCTCGTCGCGACGCTCATGGACGTCAGCGGGCTGACGATCTACTTCGTGGTGGCGCTGTTGGTGCTGCGCGGGACGGTGCTGTAGAGGCTTGAGGCCTGGGGCTTGAGCCCTGAAGAAAGAGCCCGGAGCATGCACGGGCGGACCGGCAGGGTGCCGCGGAGACGCCGTCTTCGGCTTCTCCACGACGGCAACTCGATCGCGTGGAGAAGACCGCGTCGTCTCCACGGCACCCGCTCGATCGCCCGAACGGGGGCCCTGGCCCGGTTTCTGGCGCAATTCAGCGGGGTCGGCGTCAACCCCGGCGGCCGATGACCCGATGGGTTATCGGGAGGTGCCCCGATGCGCGCACGAACGATGGGAACGGCCGGTGTCGCAACGCTCATGCTGGCGTGCGTGTTCGCCCTCGGGGCGGGCTCGCGCACGACCCCGACCGTCGAGTACGCCGAGCTGCACACGACCGAATCGAGCGGCCTGCTCCTCCGGGCCGGGCAGACCCTCAAGCTCGACCTGGGCAGCGACCCCCTCGGCGCCGACGGCCGCGACGGCAGCGCCTTGATCGGACGCACCGTCTCCGGCGGGACCAACCGGCAGGTCTACTTCCTGAACCGCGTCGCCTCGCTGGGGTGGGACGTGATCGACGTCTCGGTCAGCGGGAACGAGCGGGTCTACACGCTGCGCCGGGTGCGGTGACGAGCACATTCGACCGTGAGCAGGCTGACGGTCTACCTAGCGGTGGCATTATTGATGCTGCAGGGGATGGCGCCAAGATCGACACTTGAGTGCAAGTTCGGTTTTGGTAAGCTAACGGGATGCTCATCAAGAACCACACCAAACGACCGCTGCTTCTCGCAGGTTTGGCTTTTCCAGCTGCCGCGAGCCTGACAGGATGCGCAAACGACTTCGACCGCCACTACCGCGGCGAGGTGGCGTCCCCGGTCAAGCACACCGAAATAGTGCTAAGCCCACCCGAAGATTCGCGCCTCTTGGGCGAGTCAAAGTTTGTGAGCCATCTCCAGTTGAGCAAGAATGACGTAGCTCAGGCCGCAAAGCGAATCGGAGCCGATTCAGTGACATGGGATGTCACATTTCAAGGGTCGACATCAGAAACGGCTATGGTTCCTGTTACTAAGACTACCGATGTCAGCGCTCAATACTCTGGCAGATCGAGTGGGCGGTACAGTACCTACGGCGACATGAACATGTACGGCAACTCGTATGGGAACGCATACGGCCAAGGCTCTGCGACTGCTACTACCACGACCTACGTTCCGACGGTCGTCACAAAGAATTGGTACGAACATCTCGCACGGTTTTACCGCTCACGCGACGCTGATCGAGCAGCTCAGTTGGCCGAGTCCCAACGATAACTCACGCCGGCTGCGCCGTCGCCAGCCCGCGGGCGCTCGCCTCGCGCCGCGTCCGCTTGGACGCCTCGGCGGCCGCCTTCTCCTGGGCTTCGATCTCGAGGAAATCCTCGCCGAAGCGGAAGAGGCGGAACGAGTTGCCCACGACGAAGACATCGGGCAGGAAGTGGAACAGCGCCGCGAAGCCCACGCCCACGCCCGCGCCGGCGGCGATGAACGACCCGGTCGCCGCGAGCACCAGCCCCACCACCGCCATCGCGATCGACACCACGATGTTCTGCGTGATGATGAGCCTGGTCCGACGTGCGAGTTCGATCAGGAACGGCAGGCGGTTGAGCTCGTCGGTCATCAGCGCCACACCCGCGGAGTTGGCTGCGATGTCCGACCCGCTCAGCCCCATCGCGACGCCCAGCTCCGCCTCGGCGAGCGCCGGGCCGTCGTTGATGCCGTCGCCCACCATCAGCACGCGGTAGCCCTGCTGGTTCAGCTCCTTGACGAGCTGGTGCTTCTCCTCGGGCAGGCACTCGGCCTCGACGGCGTCCACGCCCGTCTGCACGCCGACGCGCTTCGCGACGCTGAACCGGTCGCCCGTGAAGATGGAGACGAACTTGATGCCCAGCTCGCGCATGCGGTCGACGACGGCCTTGCCGTTCGGGCGGACCTTGTCTTCCAGGCCGACGGCGCCCAGGTAGCGACCGTCCCGCAGGACGTGCACGCCCGACATGCCCTCGGTGCGCGACTCGACGGCTTCGATCTTCGACGCCTCGCCCGGCGCGAGCTCGCGGATCCACGTGGCCCGTCCGACGCACAGCTCGCCCATGGAGGTGCGGGCGCGGACGCCGCGGCCGTGGATCTCCTCGAAGTCGTTCGACCCGTCCGGCGTGATCCGCGCCTGCGACGCGGTGCGCAGGATGGACAGCGCGAGCGGGTGGTTGGAGTGCTGCTCGCCGTTCGCGGCGGCTTGCAGCAGCTCGGCGCCCTCGACGCCGTCCGCCGGCGCGAGGCGGGAGACCTCGAACTTGCCGGTGGTGAGCGTGCCCGTCTTGTCGAGCACGACGGTGTCCACGTTCGCCGCGGACTCGAGGTACTCCGTCTTCTTGATCATGATGCCCAGGCGCGCGGCGGCGGCGAACGCGCCGACCATCGCCATCGGGCTGGAAAGCAGCAACGCCGTCGGGCACGTCACAACAAGCACCGTCACGGCGGTCAGGGCCGCGTTGCTCCGCACCGCTTCGTCCGACGATTGACTGAACAGGAAGAAGACCAGGCCCGCGATCGCGAGCACCACGGGCACGTAGAACCGCGCGACCTCTTCGATCAGCAGCTGCCGCGGGCTCTTGGTCCGCTCGGCTTCCTGGATGAGGCTCGAGACCTTGCCGATGGTCGTGTCCCCGCCGATCTGCGTGACGCGGAGATCGATGGTGCCGGTGAGGTTCGTCGTGCCGGCGTAGACGTCCGCGCCGGACTCGACCTCGACGGGCATCGCCTCACCCGTGAGCGACGCCTGGTTGATCGTGGACGAGCCTGAGACGACCTTGCCGTCCACCGGGAGGTTCTCGCCGGGGCGGACGCGGACGGTCATGCCGACCTTGACGTCCGCGACGCCGACCTCGCGCTCGCCCGATTCGTCGATGATGCGGGCCCGGTCGGGCGTGAGGCTGATGAGCTGCTCGATGGCGCGCTGCGCGCCGAACGCGGTCCGCTGCACGATCTGGTCGGCGACGAGCAGGACGAACGCCAGGAACGCCGCGATCGTGTACTCCTCGACCGCCATCGACGCGAGGATCGCCAGCGCCGCGAGCGAGCTCGAGGAGATCCGCAGGTTCCAGACCTCCTTGATCGACGCCCAGAAGAGCGGCGCGCCGAGCAGCACCGCGCCGAGCACAGCGGGGATGACCGTGATCTGCTGCTGGTCCGGGCCCGCGACGAGCGAGGCGATCCAGCTCGTCGCGGCGAAGATCCCGCCCACCAGGTAGACCACGATCCACCGGTCGATCTGCATCTCGTGGTGCGAGCAGCAGGCGATGTTGCCGCCTTCGGCGGTGTGCAGGTGCTTGTGGTCGTGGGCGGCGGTCGTCATCGCGGCGGTCTCCATCGGCGGGGCCGGGCTCGATCGAGCGGCGGGGCGAGGCCCCGCGGGCGGCTACTCTAGACCGATCGCCCGGGCGGTCGGCCCGGACCGTACGTCCCGAGCCCGGCGAAGGTTCGGACCGCCCGGCCCGCCGGGTTCGCGAACTCCGAGCCGCCCGGCTGCATTCCCCAGGGGGCCCCGATCATGCCCACCCCGACGCCCAACCCAGATTCACACGCCCCACCCCAGACCGTGGCGATCCTCGGGCTCGGGCAGATGGGCCTGTGCTGCGCCGCGATGCTGGCGGGCCCGGACGCCGCCGCCGCCTCGGGCCCCAGACCCACCGTCCGCCTGTGGGGTCACGACGAAGCCGAGGTCGGCCGACTCAGTCAAATGCGCTCCTCCGACCGCCTGCCTGGGTACGAGCTGCCCCCCAAGGTCCGGGTCGCGCTCTCGGATCGGGAGGCCCTCGAAGGCGCCGACCTCATCGTCGCCGCGGTGCCCAGCCAGGCGATGCGGGAAGCCTGGGCCCGCCTGCGCCCCCTCATTCCGGGTGGCGCCGGCGTCGTGTCGGTCGCCAAGGGCATCGAGAACGAGACGCTCCTGCGCCCGAGCCAGGTGATCGCGGACGTCCTGGCCGACGACCCCGACGCCAAGCCGCGCCCGATCGGCGTGCTCTCGGGCCCTTCGATCGCGACGGAACTGGCGCGGGGCATGCCCGCGACGATGGTCGCCGCGTCCGACGACGCGAACTTCGCGACGCGCCTCCAGCAGCTCTTTTCGACGAGCTACCTGCGCGTCTATACGAACGACGACCTGCTGGGCGTCGAGCTCGCAGGTGCCGTCAAGAACGTCATCGCGATCGCGGCGGGCGTGCTCGACGGGCTCAACGCCGGCTACAACGCCAAGAGCGCGCTGCTCGCGCGCGGGCTCGCCGAGATCACGCGCCTCGGCACCGCGATGGGCGCCAGCACGCAGACCTTCTTCGGCGTCGCCGGCATGGGCGACCTCGTCACCACCTGCTTCAGCCCCGAGGGCCGCAACCGCGCCTGCGGCGAAGCGCTGGGCAAGGGCGAGAAGATCAAGGCGTACCTCGAGCGCTCGCGCTTCGTGGTCGAGGGCGTCGCGACGACGAAGTCCGTGATGGACCTCGCCGAGCGCTACCGCGTGGAGATGCCGATCACCAAAGCGGTGCACGACGTGCTCTTCGAGGATCTGGACCCGGTGCGGGCGATCTCGGAGCTGATGAGCCGGGAGCTCAGGGACGAGCGGGTGGGGTAGGTCACGATAAGACACACACTTGTGTGCCGATATTTGTTTTTGCACGCCGGCCATACACCGGATAGCCTCCCGAAATGGCGTCGTCGCGCTCTCGCCTGGGCCGTTGGGTGGTCTTCGGACTCGCGATCGCATTTGTGGCCGGGCTGGTCGTGTATGCGTACGGCACCTTCGCAATCACGGCTGTGCCCGTTCGCGTGGAGTGCTACGCGGACGGATCTCAAGTCGTGATAACCCGCAGAATCAGCGCGATTTGGAATCGGAGTGATTCCTCGCTTCCGGCGTCAGTCCCACTTGTGACATAGGTCCGGACGGGATCACGAGCGAAGGGTATCACCGTTGGAATGTACCAAGCCTGGGCGGGCTGCACGAGTATGCCCTACCTCGCAGTGTCCATCGGATTTGGGGTTCGCGATTTGAAATATCAACGCATCGGTTCCTGCCGTCTGACGCTTACCCGCCTCAACCTGGAGAGTCCGCGTTCTACGGTGGGCCCCTCCAGCTTCCCGTGCACTACAGGTGACCAGAATGAAGAAATACACTAAGAATGCAGTTCGCACCGCCATCTTGTTGATTTCAACCACGACGGCGCCTTCGGTTGCGACGCCGACCAGTAGTCTCCGAAGCGCAACCGACGAGGTGCCCGAAGTGATCAAAATCGATCATTGGGGCAATATGTCGCTTCAAACCCGAGAGCGATCGATCGAAGATCCGCCCGGCTATCCGAGCGAGATTCCCGTGGTTTCCGTAGGCCCTGACGGCACTGAACGCTCAGGAATCTGGCGTGAATCGCACCCCTCGCGTTGGACTCACCTCCCTACAAACATCAAGATCCCACAAGTCGTACTCCGCGATTCAACAGGGGCGTGGCGTATCCAGATCGGGTATTCATCCCTTTCTCATGCCACGCTTGCAAAGGGCTTTTCTCGCCAAGTTGTCGGCACAGCCTTCGTTCCCGTCGTCGATGCGCCTGCGATCACGCCAACTCCACGGCCCACAGGGCCGCGGCGGGCTCCGTTGATCAACATATCACTTGATACAGCGGGCGCCCCGGGTGACACATCACAGATTCAGCGTGCCGTGTCACGCGTGCGACAACGAATCGCAACCCTGCTCGCAAACGAGCCATTCTCTCCAAGCACCGTGATAAATATCAATATTGATTTTGCAAATATAACAGGAGTCGCGATTGCTTCGGGTAGCTTTTCGTCTACTTCTTACACGCAGATCCGCAACAACTTGACCGGGTTTTTGGATTTGGGCGCCGAGCCATACGAAACGGCGATCTACGGCAATCTGCCACTTGGCAGCACACTTCCGGCAACGATTATGCCCACGCCAGGCGCGCCCGAGAGCATCGATACGATATGAGTTTCAAATTATTTATAATACAAATTTGGTTTGTCCGGGCCCAGCAGCGTCGAAATCACCATGAACTCCGGAACTGCATGGGATTACAATCCAGTAGACGGTGTTGGCGCTGCCGGGTTCGATTTTGAAGCCACTCTTACCCACGAGATGTTACACACACTCGGTTTCTCTTCCTGGATCTCGAATGCAACGGATCTGCCACTGGATCCCGATAACTATCCGTTTATGAGTGTGCTTGACATCTTGAGATTTGATCCGATTGACACGGGAACCAGCGTGAGCTTCGGCGAGCTCCGGGGATCGAGGAAGCCGATACTTCCGACCAACGAAGCGGTCATGATGTTAGAGGCAAATTCATCGCTTTGGACACCCCAGATGTCCACTGACGCCGGACCGATCGGTGATGGGTTTCAGGCGAGTCATTGGCAGGACGATACGATCGGGGGCTTTTCAATCGGCATTATGGATCCGGCCGCAGCTCCCGGTTTGGATCCCTGGGCCCCGGAGTACTTGTCGGAGGCCGACATTCGTGCATTGGATCTCATCGGCTGGGATATCGACAAGTCCGATGTGCTTGATGACCTCCGACCGCCGGCACAGCCTGACCTCACGATGCCGCCCGACGGGACCGCGATCACCTCCCTCACCCCAACCCTTGGATGGTCCACAAGCAGCCCGGACGTCGATGTGTACGTATTCGAACTCGCCGCGGGCGGCGCGCCGCGCTTGCTTTCGCAGGGAGACCTCGTCTTTGAGTCAATCGACTACGTCGGATCCTCGATCACGCTGCCGGCCGGCGTGCTAGAAGAAGGCAAGGCCTATGAGTGGTTTGTCGCCAGAGTGACGGACGTGAGCTGGCGCCAGTCCGACCACTGGACGTTCACGACACCCGCTCCCTGCCCCGCCGACTGCGACGGCAATGGTGTCGTGAACCTCGATGATCTCGACTGCTTCGTCGCCGCCTTCCTCGCCGGCGGGCCCGAGGCCGACTGCGACGGCAACGGGATCATCAACCTCGACGACCTGGACTGCTTCGTCGCCGTCTACCTGGCCGGGTGCCCCTGAGCGCGGGCTGACCCGCGTCCTCCCCGATATCAGCGGGATCGAGTCCCGGCCGCGTCGTCGCGCGCTCGGGCCGTGTGAAATCCGTGCCCACCTTGAGGGCCGGCGCAAAGCCGCGGCCCCCACGTGTCGATTGATGCTGCGCCGGGACGCCGGCCCGCGCGGGCGGGCGGCGGGGTCCGGCGTTCTCACCGAGACAAGGAACACCGCGCCATGTACACCACCTTCCCGACCAACGGGTTCTCGCCGATCGCCTCGAACTTCTGCGGGCCCGACTGCTCGCCGTTCTGCGTCCCCGGCGCCTGCCCGGCGCCGTTC
Organism: Phycisphaerales bacterium; assembly: GCA_040219655.1. Lineage (GTDB taxonomy): Bacteria > Planctomycetota > Phycisphaerae > Phycisphaerales > UBA1924 > BQJQ01. The sequence continues at coordinate 122,542 of JAVJSB010000003.1, forward strand.
AACTCGGGCTTCGGCTGGAACCAGACCGGCTGGAACAACCAGAACTGGAACACCGGCTTCAACGGTAACACCCCGTTCAACGCCAACGCGTTCGGCGGGAACACGCCCGGCTGGAACACCGGCTGGAACCCGGCCTCGGTCGGCGGCTGGAACGCCCAGAGCTGGAACACCCCGTTCAACGGCTTCGGCTCTGCCTTTGGCTCGGGCTTTGGCTCGGGCTTTGGCTCGGGCTTCGGCTCTGGTTTCGGCTCGGGCGTCGGCTCGTTCTCGAACGTCGGCGCCACGCCGTGGAACTGGAACGCGTTCGGCAACGTTCCGTTCAACGGCGGGTCCAACTGGAACACCCCGTTCAACGCGTCGCCCTTCGGCGGGTTCAACCAGTTCCCGGTGAACTTCGGCGCCTCCTTCGGCCAGGTCCCCTTCGGCGGCTCGTTCGCCCCGTCGTGGAACGTCCCGTTCGGGTTCGTCCCCTTCGGCAACACCCAGAACACCACCAACACGACCTCGACCAAGGGCAAGAAGTCCGAGGGCGAGAACGTCCCCAACGCCCCGTTCGGCGGCGTCTACCCCTTCCCCTTCGGGTACGCCCCGTTCGGCTACTTCAACCCCGCGATGTTCGGCCAGTGCGAGCAGAACTGCGCCGCCTGATCGACGCGGAATCGTTGTGATCCTCTGATGGGGGCGGCTTTCGGGCCGCCCCCTTGTCGTGCGCCGGCATTGACCCGCCCGTTGGACTTCAAGAAGCGGGACCCCCGAGCCGGTCCGGGGGCGGGCTACCGTCCTCCGATGCGTTTCCGCTTCCTCGGCACCGGCGTCTCCTCGGGCGTGCCCACCCTCGGGTGCTCGTGCGCCGTGTGCACCTCAAACGACCCGCGCGACAACCGCCTGCGCACCAGCGCCACCCTCGAGTTCACCGATCCGGACGGCGTCGAGCGCGTCATCCTCCTCGACGCCAGCCCCGACCTCCGCCAGCAGGCCCTCCGCGCGAACCTGCAGCGCATCGACGCGATCCTGATCACCCACAACCATGTGGACCACATCTTCGGGCTCGACGAGGTCCGCCGGTTCAACCTCGTGATGGAGTCGGCGATCGACGTCTTCGCCGACGCGCACACGCACGAATCACTCCGCCGCGTCTACCAGCACATCTTCGAGCCGGAGCGCTCTGTCCAGCGCTCGTTCGTCGCGACCCTCAACGCGCACGAAGCGCGTCCGCACGACGCCTTCGACCTGTTCGGCCTGCGCGTCACGCCCATCCCACTCATGCACGGCAAGCTGCCCATCCTCGGGTACCGGTTCGATCATGCGGGCGAGCCGGGCGCCCTCCCGCTCGCGTACTGCACGGACGTCTCGCACATCCCCGACGACGCGCGCCCGCACCTGGACGGCCTGAGCACGCTCGTGCTCGACGCGCTGCGGCACAAACCGCACCCCACGCACTTCACCGTCGAACAGGCGGTCGCCGAAGCGCAGCGGATCGGCGCCGAGCGGACGTATTTCGTGCACATGGCCCACGACGTCTCGCACGCCGAGACGGGCGCCCAGCTTCCCACGGGCGTCGAGCTCGCCTACGACGGGCTCGCCATCTGAGCCGGCCGGGTGTCACGCCAGAGACCCGGGCGAACAATCCGATAACAACCATCCCGCCAATGGCTTAGGACAATCGCCCCCCCGACCGCCTATACTCGCCCCTTCCCATCCGGAGAGGGACGTTGCATGAGTAAGTTGCGTGTGGTGTCAGCGGCGGTCGTCGCGTCGGTCTGTGGTCTCGCCTTCGCCTCCGATCCCTGGGCCCCGCCCGCGGGGTTCTACGACGCCGCGACCGGCACGGGCTCGACGCTCAAAGGCCAGCTCACCTCGATCATGAGCTCGGGCCACATCCAGCGCAACTACGGCGCCTTCCGAAACTCCGCCGCCCTGCACGACGCCGACCCGGACAACCCCGGGCGGATCCTCCTCGCGTACAACCGCGCGTCGGTCGTCGCGCAGTGGGACTCGGGCGCGACCTGGAACCGCGAGCACGTCTGGCCGCAATCGCTCCAGCCGGGCAGCGCGAGCAACTCCTCGACCGGCAACCTGGGCGACCCGCACGCGCTCCGCCCGTGCAACCCCTCCATCAACAGCTCACGCGGCAACAAGCCCTTCGGCTGGGACAACTCGTCGGGCACGTTCGGCTCGCTCGGCGCCAACTACTTCCCGGGCGACGCCGACATCGGCGACATCGCCCGCAGCCTCATGTACTCCGACACACGCTGGGGCCCTCAACTCGGGATCTCACTCGTCGATACCACCCCCTCGGGAAACCAGATGGGCGACCTCTCGTCGCTCGTCGCGTGGCACTTCCGCGACGTGCCCGACGAATTCGAACGCCGACGCAACCACGTCATCTTCTCCATCGACGAGAACCCGTTCTGGTACACGAACAACCGCAACGCGTTCGTCGATCGCCCCGAGTTCGTCTGGTCGGTCTACAAGAACCAGTCCAACGACACGCAGCTGAGCGTCTCCATCCCGGACGCCGACGGCCTGAGCTTCCTCGCCGTCGATCTTGACCCCGTCTTCGCGGGCGCCGCGCCGCTCGCCGAGACCGTCACCGTCGCGCGCACCGGGTTCGACGGCACGTACTTCGAGATCGTCGTCACCGGCGACGCCTTCTCCGAGCTCGAAGGCCGCCACAACGCCTTCCCCATCACGCTCGTCCCCATGACCAGCACATCGGTCCCCGTCTCGATCGACCCGGCCGCGACGGCAACGCCCGGCGCCAAGTCGGGCGAACTCTTCATCGACAACCTCGACGTCACATCGGGCGCGGGCCAGGGCATGGCCGCCCACGACGCCGACGACATCGTCTCCGTCACGCTCGACGTGCTCGACCACGCCCGGGGCTCGTTCGACGCCGCGTCGGACGCCAACGAGACGACCATCGACCTCGGCGCCGTGGGCGTGGGCGTGCCGACAACCGTTCAGATCGAGATCTTCAACCTCGAGACCACCCCGGGGTTCACGGGCGACCTGCTCGTCTCGCAGGGGGCCGTGTCGGGCGACGCCGAATTCTCGCTCGCGATGCCCGGCACGCTGATCGCGCCCGGCGCGTCCGCGTCGTTCACCGCGACGCTCGACACCGCGCTGCCCGGCTCGTTCGAGACCACCATCGAGATCAACGCGGACGACAACCCCGCGCTCGCCGGCGCCGTCGCCGGCGATCCGCTCGTGCTGACGCTCCGTGGCACCGTGGGCGACGCCTGCCCCGCCGACCTCGACGGCAACGGCACGCTCAACGTGGACGACATCGACCTGTTCGTCGATGCGTTCCTCGCGTCCGACCTCGCCGCCGACTGCGACGGCTCGGGCACGCTCAACGTGGACGACATCGACTGCTTCGTCGCGAGCTTCCTCGCCGGCTGCGCTTGACGAGCCCTCGATTCTCTAGACTACTCGAGCACACCGCCGATCTAACGGCATGACCACCACGACTTGCCGGCTCAGCCTCTTCGGCGGCTTGCTCTGTGCGGCCGGAATCTCACCCGCCACGCCAGAATTCACGACCGTGCTCTTCGACACGATCGAGGTTTCGGCGGGTTACGTCACCGACATCCACCCGGGCGATTTTAACCTCGACGGCAGGACAGACTTCGTTGTCAACAGCGTCCTCCGCGGGCAGGGCCTGCGGTGGTACGAGAGCACGAGCCGGCGCGCGTTCGTGTTCCGCGAGGTGCTCGTCAATCCGTACTTTGAGCACGCGGCAGTCGTCCCGGTAGACCTCGATGGCGATGGTGATGAAGACCTTGCCGCGACCAGCCAGGGGTTCTTTACATACAGCAATGCAACTTTGGGTTGGCACAACAACGTCGGCGCCGCGTCCGGAGTGATGTCGTTCAACGGATCCTTCGACCGGCTCAAGCATACGCCGGGCGACTTCCGTTGGGCTGGATTCAGTGAGATCGCTGCGGGCGACATCGACTCAGACGGCGACCAAGACCTTGTTGTCACCGGTACCGGTATCGAGTCTGTTGCCTGGTTCGAGAACAAAGTAGGCCCGCACAACCCTCGAATGGAAAAGCACATCATCGAGGCGGATCTGCTTCTTCATACAAGGGATGGAAACCCAGGCGGATACGGTTCGGTCCGGATTGGCGATCTCAACATGGACAGCCATCCAGATATTGTCCTTGGTGCCCAGGATGCGATCCTCGTTTATTTCTCTAATGGAGGAAGCCCGCCGACATTCCACAAGGCACTCGCCGCACGATCTCCAGGCGTGACGAACATCGACCTCGCTGACTTCAACGGCGACACCGTGCCCGACATTGTCTTCGGAACCGACAGCGAATTCGGATCCGCCGGCGCATTGGGCGTGCTCATCAACACCGGAACGCAACCACCAGATTTCCGACAACGGTTGATTGCGACCGACGGGCCATTCCACGAGGTTCACGCGGGAGATATCGACCGAGATGGACACACGGACATCGTGGTTACGAGGAGCAGGAACACCGGGCTCGACGCGCACTCGGCAATTCTCTGGTATCAGAACCGGGGGCTCCGGTTCACGAGGCGCGTTGTGCTCCAAGAAACAAATCTACAGTGCAGATGGTCAACAGCGCTGTTTGACCTGGATAGCGACGGCGATCTCGACATCGTTTCCGCCACTCGCACTCACCCGCCGGTGCTCGATCTCAGACCCATCGACTCCATCCGATTCCACGTCAACGGTCTCCTCGGGCCCCCAAGCGACTGGCCATCCGCCGGCCCAATCGACCCCTGAGCCAGCTCTCGACCCGCCCAGCTTGACCCCCCCTCCAGCCCCCCTCGCGGGGGCTGTTTCATGGGGCTCGCCCGCCCGGGAGCGGGCCTAAACTCCCGCCCCATGGGTAAAGGCCGCGAAATCAAGAACCGGATGAAGGCTGTCGGAAACATCAAGCGCATCACGCGCACGATGCAGATGATCGCCACGAGCAAGTTCGCCAAGGCGCAGCAGACCGCGCTGGGCCCCAAGCCATACACGAACGCGCTGTTCGACCTCGTCGCCCAGCTCTCGTCCGGCGAAGCCGCCCACCCCCTGCTCGCCGGCGCGCCCAACCCGGACGCACCCGAGCTCACCCTCCTCATCACCTCCGACCGCGGCCTGTGCGGGCCCTACAACGGCTCGCTCACCCGCACCGCCATCAAGCACCTGCGGCAGCACACGGGCGGGCCCGTCGAGGTCGTCGGGAAGAAGGGCGTGGGCGTCCTCAAGTTCTCCGGCATCGCCGTGTCGCACCACCACACGCAGTTCGGCGACAAGCCCGAGTTCGAAGAAGTCCGACGCCTCGCCGACTCGTTCGTCGAGCGCTTCCTCGCCGGCGAGATCTCCGGCGTCCGCGTCGTCTACATGCAGTACATCAGCGCCGGACGCCAGTCGCCCGACGTGCTGCAGCTCCTCCCGCTCAAGCCCCCCGCCGCCGAGGGCGAGGCCAAGAGCGCCACCAACGCGGTGTACGAGTTCTCGCCCAGCGCCGACGAGCTGCTCGACGCGCTCATCCCCGCCGCCGTCCGCTCGCTGCTGTTCCAGTGCTTCAACGACGCGATCGTCTCGGAGCACGTGGCGCGGATGGTCGCGATGAAGTCCGCGACGGACAACGCCGGCAAGATGGGCCAGCGCCTGAAGCGGCAGTACAACCGCGCCCGCCAGGCCCAGATCACGACCGAGCTGACCGAGATCATCTCGGGTGCCGCTGCGCTGGGCTGATCAGTCCGAGCCCCCGGGCCGGACGATGACCGCCATCCGAGGGCGGCGCATCAGCGCGTCGTGCATCTCGTCGCGGATCTCCCGCGCCGTCAGCGACGCGTAGTCCTCGGACATCGACGCCAGATCGTCGAGCGGCCGCCCGCGCAGCGCCGACTCCGCCATCGAACGCGCGACGAACGCGGGGTCCTCCATCGATCGCTGCACGAGCTCGTCGGCGCGCTCCTTGAACGCCCCGAGCTCATCGGGCGTCGGGCCGTCCACGCTGAGCTCGATCGCGATCGCCTCGGCCCGGGCGATCACCTCGTCCACCCGGTCGGGGTCGGTCACGATCACCGCCTCGACGCGCGCGTAAAGGTCGAACGCGTTGTCCTCGCGGTAGCCCGCCCAGGCGGCGAGCGCCGCGCCGCCCGCCTCGCCCGGCCCGACGAGCTCCGCCTTCAATCGCTCGGACAGCACCCACGCGCCCGCGACGATCGCCCGGACGCGCTCGATCTCGTCGAGCGACGGCGCCCCGAATCCCCACGCGACCGCCGCCGCGCCCTCCGCGAGCTCGAGCGCGACCTCGCGCCGGACGGACGCCTCGGGCCTCCCGACCCCGCGCACCGAGTCGAGCGCCCCGCGCCCGATCCGCGGGCGGGCCTCGATCCCGCCGAGCATCTCCGCCGCCGCGTCCAGCGCCTCGTGCCACGAGACATCACCGACGATCGAGACGACCGCGGGCGCACTGGCGTGCCGGTCGATCCAGAGCTGCACCGCGTCTGGCTCGATCGCGTCCGCCCGCTCGCGCGTGAGGGGCATGAGCCGGGCCTGGTCGGGCAGCCACGCCCGGCGAACCTCGTCGGCCAGCCCGCGGTACGCCTCCCGCTCGCTCCGCGCCCGGAGAAGCTCGAAGCGGTCCCGCCACGCCGCGATCGCCCCGGGCTCGGCGACCGGGCCGGTCAGCACCGCCCGCACGACGCCGAGCATCTCGCCGAGCGATTCGGCGTCGCCGTCCAGCGTGACATGGATCGAATCCACATCGCCGCCCGCGTCGAGCGTGACGCCGCGCTCCTCGAGCGCCCGCGCCAGCGCCGCCGAGGGCACGCCGCGCACCGCCAGCGCCTGCAGCGCCCCGGCCGACGCCGCCGTCAGCCCGCGCGTCTCTTTCGATTCCTCGAGCGTCCCGCCCGCCAGCGTCAGCCGCACGTGCGCGCGCCCCGGCGCCGCGTCCGATCGCGCATGCATCACGAGCACCCCGCCGCCGAGCCACGCCGAGGTCACGCCGGTCGCCGCGTGCCGCGCGAGCTCATCGACCGACGCGCCGGCCCCGCCCGGCTCGAACACCCGTGAGGCATCGGCGAGCGGGAACTCGATCGGTTCGATCACCGCCCGCCCCTCCTCGATCGCCCGGCGGACCGCGCCCGCGCCCACCGGCGTCGGCGTCTGCACGACCGTGATCGCCCCCGCGCCCGTGAACAGCTCGGCCAACCGCCGGTCGAACGCCTCGGCCGGCACCTCAAGCGCGAGCCGGTCCGCCTCGCGCGCGTGCGCCTCGGGCCCGACCAACGCGTCGCCCTCGAGCGCCCGCGACACGAACCACCACGCGATCGCCGACGCGTTCCGCTCGCGGGCCTTCGCGTCGTACGCGTCGCGGACGCGCCGCCACGCCGCCTGCTGGGCGACCGCGTCGGTCCCTTGTTCCACGGCCCGCGCCACCGCGCGGTGCACGCCGCGCGCCATCGCCAGCGCGTCCTCGCCCGGGCCCTCCGCGCCCGCCTGGACAACCCGGATCGACCCGAAGATGTCGCCCGCCTCCGCCCGCGCCGACGACCCCGCGAGCGACCGGTCCGTCCGGTCCTGCTCGAGCCGGCGCGTCAGCGCATCGCACACCGCGTCGTCCAGCAGCTTCGATCGGAGATCATCGACCGTCGCCGTGGGCCCGCCCGCGCGCGCGAGCCGGACGACGCCCGCCGCCGCCCGGCTCAGCCCGGGCTCGACCACGACCGATAGCTCGGGCGGGTTGTCCAGGTCCGGCTTCGACCGCGCCCGGTCCGCCGTCGCCCGCGCCGGGATCCCCCCCAGCGCTTCCGCCACGCGCTCGGCGATCAGCGGCGCCGACTCGGCGCTCACGACCACCACCGTCGCGTTGCCCGGCGTGTACCACGCGCGCCGGAACGCGCGGGCGTCCTCCGCCGTCATCGCCGCCAGATCCGCCGCGGTCCCTCCCGGCCAGTGCCCCACCGCCGCGCACCCAGGCGCGATCCGGCTCAGCAGCTCGTCCTGCACGCGGATCGGCGTCCGGTCCATCAGCCGGGCGCGCTCCTCGATCGCCGCCCGCTCGCGCTCGACCAGCCCGTCGTCCCACGCCGGCTCGCCCAGCACGTCGGCGCAGAACAGCAACGCCTCGCTCAGCCCCGCGCCGCGGCCCGCGAGCCCGAGCATGAACATCGTCCGGTCGTACCCCGTCGCCCCGTGCCGCTCACGCCCGTACACCACGTCCGTCGGGCGGAACAGCCGCTCGACCTCGCCCACCTCGAAGTGCGCCGGCGCCCGAAGCGACAGCCGCATCGCCAGCTCCGCCACACCGTTCTGCCCGGCGGGCTCGTCCATGCTCCCCGCGTCGATCGTCAGCCAGACCGACCCGCGCGACACCTCGCGCTCCACCACGACGTACCGAACCCCGTTCGCCAGCGTGCCGGACTCGACGCCCGGCGCCGGCGTCAGCGGCTCAGCCGTCGCCCGCGGCGCCGCGATCACAAGCACCACGACCGCCCACAGCCCCACAAGATGGTGTCGCGTTCGACCCACGCCGATGGTACCCGCGGCGGGCCCGCCCGCTGCAGCCCCGCGGCGGTCCGATCACCCCGCCCTCACCGCCGATCGAGGATCGCGCACGCCGCGTCGTCGCCGTCCCGATTGCAGTCCTTGGACCGGCCGAACGCCCCGGTCAGCATGCCCCGGGCCGCCTTCTCGATCCGCCCGAGCACGCCCTCCAGGTCGATCTCGTCGAACCCGATCGCCGACCGGACGCCCTCGCCCACGAACCAATACTCGCACCGCCCGGGCAGCGTCTCGTCGCCGTACAGCCGGCGCAGCCCGAGCGCGTAGATGCCCATCTGCAGGTCCTTGCGGAGCTCCTTGGGCTCGGTCAGCGCCTTGCGCGCCCGCCCGGTCTTGTAGTCCACGATCCGCCAGTCGCCCCCCTCGACCTGATCGACCCGGTCGAGCTTCGCCTCGATCGTGTGCTCAACGCCGTCGATCTCGATCGGGAACCGCACGCGCGTCTCGAGCTCGTTGATGTTCGCCGACGCGTCGTGCAGGCGTTCCCACACGAGCCGCGCCTGCGCCTCGGCCCGCTCGATCGTGCCGGGCTCGATCTCGTCGCGCGCCGGGTACGACGCGATCACCGCGTCGCGGACCGCCGCCACCATCTCCGCCTCGCCCGGGAGCGCCTCGCCCGCGCTGTCCGCGACGCGCCAGCGCTCGTAGAACGCCTGCAACCCCTCGTGCATCCCGCGCCCGAACCGCTGCGCCGCCGCGGGCGCCCTGGGCAATCGCAGCGCGTGCTCGACGTAAAAACACCGCGGGCACCACTCGTACGCCGCGATCCCCGTGTAGCTCATCCGCAACGGGCCCGGCAACGGGTCGAGCCCGTCGCCCTGCTCCGCCGCGGGCCGACCCTCGCGCACGACCGCCGCAAGCTCCTCCGCGAAATCGCCGAGCCCCGCGTCCGTCGCCCACGCCGGCGCCTCCGCGTCCGATTCCGCCGCGTGCACAATCGCCATCCGCCGTGCCGCGTCCGCGAGCGCCGCGATCTCGGACGCAGGGTCATCGCCGGCGATGCCCGCCCGCGCCAGCGCCGCCGCCGCGTTCAATCGCGCCGCCCGCCGCGCCCGCTCGACCGCCGCCCGCGCCGCGTCGCGGTCGGCAACCGCGTCGATCGCGCGCTGCGCCTCGTCGCTCACGCCCCCATCGCCCGCGAGCGCCTCGAGCACCTCGGCGGACGTCGTCCACGACACCCCCGCCGCGCCGCGAAACTCGCACAGGAAATGAACCCCGGAGGGCTTCTTGGGCACCTCGCCCAGCAGCACCAAACGCCGCTCCGCCCGCGTGCACGCGACATAGAACAACCGCCGCTCCTCGTCGAGCGTCCGCTCCTTCGCGCCGCGCTCGTCGCCCACCCGATCGATCAGCCCCTCGGGCAACGGATCATCGGGCGCGCGCGAATCGGGGAACCGCGTCGCCGTCTTTGGCGACACACCCGAGACGAACACCGTGTCGAACTCGAGCCCCTTCGCGCCGTGCGCCGTGAGCAGCATCACCACGTTCGGGCGCGCCGCGTCGGAACCTTCGCGCTCCTCGCCCAGCGCGTCCTCCCCGACGCGCGCCGTGAACGCCTGGTCACGGTCGTCCAGATCGTCGTAGTACCGCTGCCACGCCGCCAGGTCGCGCGGCTGGTCGATCCGGTCCACCCGCTCGCGCACGAACCGCAGGACCCGCGCCACCGCGCGCACCCGCTGCGCCCGTTCGCGCCCGCTGAGCAGGTCCGCGTGCACGAGCCCGGTGCGCCGGACGATCTCGCCCATCGCCTCGTCCGCGCGCGCGTGCGACGCCACGCCCGCCAGCATGCTCAGCAACTCCGCGAAACGCTGCGCCTCGTCCGCCCCGGGCTTGCCCGCCGCGTGCGCCGCGAGCCACGGCGCGAACGCCCCGGGCTGCTCCTCGCCCGCCCGCGCGCGGGACTTCGCCGCGCGGTACTGACGCCCCCACTCGAGCACGAGCTTCGGGTCCGCCGAGATCGGCGGTCGAGTGAGCAGCCGCTGCGCCGCCCACGCCGCGTGCGGGTCCAGAATCATCTCGACCCACGCGAGCAGATCATCGACACCGTCGTCCTTCGGCCCGTCCGCGTCCTCCTCGGCGCTCAGCGGGATGCCGTTGAGCTCGAGCGCCTGCCGCACCCGCCCGAGCTCCTTGCGTTTGCGCGCGATCACCGCGAAACGCCGCCAGTCGGGCTCGTCCTCGCCCGCGATCTCGTGGCGGATCTGCGCCGCGATCACCTCGCCCGACTCGTCGTACGACCCGAGATGCACCACCTCGACCGACCCCGCCGGGCCCTCGCGATCCGGCGCGACCTCCAGCGTCTTGTCCGGCGCAAACCGCGCCCCCGCCCGCCCGATCACGCCCGACGCGACCCGCACCACCTCCTCGGGCGACCGGTACGTGTGCGTCAGCGCGATCGTCTCGACGCGCTCCCACGTCTGCGCGAAGCGCGCAAACGCGCGGTCATCCGCGCCCCGGAACGCGTAAATACTCTGGTCATCGTCGCCCACCACGACAAGGTCCGGGTTCATATTCGGCGGCGCCAGCGCCCGCAGCATCTCGATCTGCGCCGTGTTCACGTCCTGAAACTCGTCCACCACGATGTGCCGGATGTCCGAGCGGATCAGCGTCGCCGCGATCGGGTCGTGCTCGATCAGCGCCGCCGGCCGCGCGAGCAGATCGTCAAATGTCAGGAGCCCTTCACGCCGCGCCGCCTCGTCAAAGAGCTCGAACAGCCGCACATCGCGCGCGAAAAGCTCGATCTCGACCCGCCGCGCCTCGTCGAGGTCCGCCGTCAGCTCAGACGCGGCCCAATCCCGGGCACGATCGGGCAACACGCCCGCGTGCCGGAGCGACTCGAACACGCCCTTGGCCCGCTCGAGCTCGCCCTCGATGCCCCTGGGCGTGTCGCCGTAGACGCCGTGCGCCAGCGCCAGCTCGCGCATCAGTCGGCGGCGCTGCGACGAATCCATGATCTGCACCCGCGGGCCCAGCCCGGCCCGATCGCCGAACCGCTGCAGCAGCCGCAGCCCCAGCGCGTGGAACGTGCTCGCCTGCACACGCTCCGCGACGCCCATGCCGACCGACGCGCCCAGCCGCTCGCGAAGCTCGCCCGCGGCTTTGTTCGTGAACGTCAGCGCGAGCACGCTCTCTGGTTCGGCGCCGCGCTCGATGAGGTGCCGCACGCGCTCCGTGATCACGCGCGTCTTGCCCGTGCCCGGGCCCGCGAGCACGATCAGCGGCGTCCCCTCGTGCTCGACCGCCGCCCGCTGCGCCCCGTTCAGACTCACGCGTCGCCCTCGAACAGCGCCGGGTCCTTCATGTACAGGTGCACCGCCGTGTTCCGGTAGACGTGCGTCTCGGGCCCGATCGCGCCCTCGATCTCCAAGGGCACATCGACGGGCGGGTCGCCCTCCGCGTCGCCCGGTCGCGTGAACGGCCAGGGCGTCCGCAGCACGCCGTACCCCTCCCGGTCGAGCAGCCCGACCAGCCGCCCGAACGCCTCGCGCACGCGCGGCCAATCCTTCTCATCACGCACCATCGCGTAGGGCGGATCGAAGAACACGAGATGCACGGGCTTGGGGCACGCCGACCACGCCGCGGGCCCGAGCGCGTCGCCCGCGACCACGTCGCAACGGTCCTCGACGCCCAGACGCTCGATGTTTGTCTCGAGCAGCCGCACCACCCGCCGGTCGCGTTCGACGAGCACGACGCGGTCGGCGCCGCGGCTGACCGCTTCCAGGCCCATCGTCCCCGTGCCGCAGAAACAGTCGATGACCGCCTGCCCCTCGACGTGCCCGCGCAGCAGGTTGAAGATCGCCTCGCGGACCATGTCCGGCATCGGGCGCGTCGTCGAGCCCTCGGGCGGGCTCTCGATCTGCCGGCGCTTGAACTCGCCTCCGATGATCCGCATGGTGATCTGTAGCCGATCCCCGCCGCCCCGTCCCGCCCTCGGATGCCCGCAGCCCAAAAAGACAGCCGCCCCGCCTTGTTCAGGCAGGGCAGCCGCTCTCTCGCCGAAGCCTTGAGCCCCCGGGCGAGGCGTATCCGCTCACGCGCCCAGGCGGCGCGGCGGTCTCATCAAAAGATCAACCGGGCGGGCGACCACGGGCGGGCGCTCCAACCCCGAAACCAACTTCCAAAAGGGCTCCGAGTCGCCCTCGACGCTCCCCTCGGACGCCCAGCTGCGGAACTGACCCGCGCGATCCCGGGCGTACGCCTCGAGCATCATCCCGCCGATGAACACGACCCGCTGGATGGGCCCGCCCTCGTCAGCGCCGAACTCGCTCTCCGCCGCCACGCCCAACATGCAGTCCACCACCGCCCCGAACAGCTCGGGGTCGGACCGGAGCAGCACATCCGCGTCGGACCAGATCCACACACGCGTCCGGACCGAGCGCCGACCCGGGACGGCGTTCCGCCCGCGCAGCAGCTCGGTCACGCTGTCCGGCCCGTCGAGGCGCCGGATCAGCTCGGTCACAGGGACCTGGCGTTCCAATTGGTGGCACAGGTCATCGAGCGTGCGCACGGATCGGCCGTGGATCATGCACGCATCGAAGTCTTGCTGCGCCTGCAGAAACGACCGCACACCCGCGGCGAACGCGATGCGCCGCCGAGCGAGCTCAGACCACGCCACCAGGTGGTGGGTGTCCAAGGTGCGGACCGCTTCGGGCAGCCATCCCTGGCCGTCGAAAACTGCGTCTGCCTGACGAGCAACTACACGCATCGCGTCCCAGCCTGCGTTAACGTTCCCCACGGCACGACCGCGACCGCCCCGAGATACCGGGGGGCGTGCACCGATCGAGGCCGACGCCCATCCACGTCAGCACCCCCAACATGCGCCACAACCCCCGCAACGCCAGCGGTTCAGGCACTTTCTGCCGGTTTTGACGTTTCTGCCGGTCATGCACACAACCGGCCCACAAACCTGACAAACCACGACCGCGCGCAAGGAAGGTCCCGAAATAAGTGGGAAACTGCCCCGACCGCGGTGCAGACCGGGTATTCTGGGACCCGATGTAGGGGTAGTGCGACTGTGGCCGGGGAGCGTCCTCTGGGGTGGACGGTTCTCGGGGAGATCGGAGAGAAGTCCGTAGAGCAGCCGCCCGGCCCGGATGGATCCGAGCCGGTTTCGGGGGGCGGGGCAATCGATTGGCTCTTGCGAAGGACTTGTCATGACCACGCATCAGACCAGGGGCGTCGGGTACGAGCAGATCGTCTCGCTGGTTGAGGGGCTTTGCTCGCTGCCCGCGGTCGCCACGCCCTCGTGGGCGGACCAGGCGGCGCAGACGCTCACGCGTGCCCACTCGAAGTCGCTGACCAGCGTGCTCGTCGGGCAGATCGCCGCGTCGGGCGCGATGGAGCATCTCGAGACCGCCGGCGCCGCCGCCTCCGCGTCCCTGCCCGACGGCGCGTCATCCGCCCTGTCCGTCCGCAGCAACATCGAACGTCTGGACGATCTGGGCATCGAGCTCGGCGCGATCACGGCACGGGGCGTGCGCGCCGAGGACGCGATGGGCCCCGCGTGGTCCCGCCGCGGCATCGGGTCCGCCTGGCCCGCCGGCGCGTGCGACGCGCTGATCATCGGGTCGCACCCGATCGGCCCGCGCGAGCTCGGGCGTCACATCGTCGTGGGCATCGGGCTCATGGGCAGCGCGGACGCCTCGGAGACCGCCCGCGTCGCTGACCTGCTGGCCTCGGTCCTCCCGCTGCTCGCCCGACGGGTGCTGCTGGCGATCGGCGCGAAGGTCTCGGGCCCGTCGCGCTGGCTGACCGACCGCGAGCAGGCGGTCCTCGAGCGCCTCGCCCTCGGGCTGAGCGTCCGCGAGATCGCCGAGGACATCGGGCGAAGCCCGCACACCGTGCACGACCACGTCAAGAGCCTGCACCGCAAGCTCGGGGCGTCCAGCCGCGGCGAGCTCGTCGCCCGCGCTCTGGGCTACATCGACGACGCCCACCGCGTCCTCGGCACACTCGCCGGCTCGATGGTCGAACCCAAGCCCGACCGCGCCGCCAAGCCCGGCTCGACGATCGTCGAAGCCAAGCCCGGCGCCGCGACCCGGCTCGAACGCTGACCCACGCCGGGGTCAGCCCTCCGGTTCGTTCTCTGGCGTGCCCAGGCGTTCGCGGACGCCCGCCGCGATCCGCCCGGCCAGGAACTCGTCCTGCCCGATCGGCTCCAAGAACACCTCACCCCCGATGCGCCGCGATGTCACCGGGTCGCGGTATCGGCTGGACCGCGTGATCGCCTCGGTCTCGATCCGCCAGCCCGGTCGGCGGGCGCGGAGCACGTCCACCTCGATCCGCGCCACCAGCGTCCTGTCGTCGGCCCGCCGATCGACGAACGCCTCGTCCGGCGCCGCGTCGTCGTCCTCGCCCTCGGGCGCGAACGTCACACGCACCGCCCGCTGCTGCTGGTTCGTCGCGTCTTCCCACTCCTGATAGAACGTCGTCTGGTCGGTGTCCCAGGGCGTGGCGAGCCCGGCGGTCGCGCGGTTCTGGGTCGTGATCACCCCGCCCGCCGCGTCCACCCGCTCGAGCGCGAACTTGTGCTCGAGCAGCACCTCGCGCGTCGCGTCGAACGCGCGCTCGTACTCACCGGGGAGCACCACGATCACCGCGGGCTTGGGCGCGGGCGTGCACCCGCCCAGGCAAGCCGCCAGCAACCCCAGAACCGCCATCGTCCGTGTCGTCATGGCGGTCAGCCTAGCACGGCGTCCGCCGCGGCGCGGATCTCGGCCCACGCCCGCTCGACGTGCCGACGCCGCGTCAGCGTCGCGCCCACCGCGAACCGCACGACGTACCGCCCGCCCGCCCGGGTGTGGCTCACCATGATCGCGCCCCGCCCGTTCACCTCGCGCACCAGGCGCTCGGTCGCGTCGTCGCCCGCCCGCAGCGCGAAGCAGACCAGCGACAACGACCGCGGCGCGACGATCTCGAACCGATCGTCGCCACGCACCCACGACTCGAACGCCTCGGCGAGCCCGACCCCCTCGCGGATGTGCGCCCGCAGTCCCTCGGCGCCGTAGTGCCGATAGACAAACCAGAGCTTGAGCGCCCGCATCCGCCGACCCAGCGGGACCTGCCAGTCGCGGTAGTCGATCACCGACCCGGCGTCCGTCGCGGCGTTCCGCAGGTACTCGGGCGTGATCGAGAGCGCGTCGATCAGCGCCCGCCGATCGCGCACCCAGAACAGATCGCAATCGAACGTGACCAACCCCCACTTGTGCGGGTTCAGACACACCGAGTCGGCGCGCCCGATTCCCTCCATCGGCCCCCGGAACTCGGGGCAGACGAACGCGCTGCCCGCCCACGCGGCGTCCACGTGGACCCACACGTCACCGGCCGCGTTTGCGACATCGTTCAAGTCGTCGAACGCCCCCGTGCCCGTCGTGCCCAGCGTCGCGACGACCATCACGGGGCGCACGCCGTCGCGCTCGGCCATCTGCTCGCGCAGGTGCTCGTGGTCCATGGCGCCCGACGCGTCGGTGCGCACCAGACGGATATGCCGATCGTCCTCGGGCCCCTCGGCGACGCCCGCGACCATCCCCGCCTTCGCGATCGACGAGTGGGCCTGGTCCGAGCAAACCACGGCGCACGCCCTCGGGTCGCGCCCGCTGCGCTTGATCGCGGCGACGAGCGCGCACAGCGCCGCTTCGCTCGCGGTGCCCTGGATCACGCCCCCGCCTTCGCCGGTGCTCTTAAAGGACGCGGGCAGCCCGTGCAGGTCCGCGGCCCAGTCGAGCATGCGGGTCTCGAGCTCGGTCGCCGCGGGGCTCGTGGACCAGAGCATCCCATTGACCCCGAGCCCGGCGCTGACGAGCTCGCCCAGCACCCCCGGGCCCGAGCCGTTGCACGGGAAGTACGCGAAGAACCCCGGCGATTGCCAGTGCGTCAGGTTGGGCGTGATGATCGTGTCGAGGTCGCGGACGATCGCGTCCCACGCGCCCGCCCCGCCCGGCGATTCGGGCGGACCCTCGGGCAGCGCGCCGAGCACGTCGCCCGGCTGCGTGCCCCCGCTCACGGGGCGCCCCTCGAGCGATGCCCAGTAGTCCGCGATCCAATCGACGAGCTTGTGACCCTCGCGCCGGAAGGCGTCGGGCGTCATGTGGGGCGCGCCCGTTGGCGCCGCTCGCTCGGGCGCGGAATCAGCGGACATCGCGGAGCACCGCCCACTCCCACGGCCCGAGGCTGCTCGGCGCGCTGACCCGGTCGCCGTGCTCGTCGATCAGCGTCGCGTCGCCCGTGTCCACGCGCACGCCCGCGGGGATCGCCGACATGTTCGCGAGCACGGTCACGCGGCTGTCGCCCTTGACGCGCCGGAACGCGACGACGTGCTCGTTGCCGACGTCGAGCATCTCGAGCGACCCGCCCTCGGGCCCGTGGTGCAGCGCGGGCTCGGCGCGCTTGAGATGCGCCATCGTCCGGAAGAGCTCCCCGTGCTCGTGGTCGCGCCAGGCGATCGGGTCCTTCTCGAAGAACTCGAGCGCCCGGTCCAGCCCCGATTCCTGCCCCGAGTAAATCAGCGGCTTGCCGGGCAGCGTGAAGCTGAGCACGACCGCCGCGTCGTGCGCGCCGCCCAGCCGATCCGCCGCGACGCCCTCCCACGAGTTCCAGTCGTGGTTGGTCGTGAAGTGCATGCGGAAGCCGTCACCCACGAGGACCGCGTCGTCGAGCACCTGCGTGCGGATCGCCTCGGGCTTCTTCTTGCCGTCCACGACCGCGAGCACCGTGTGCCCGAGCGGCCAGGCGTAGGTCGCGTCGAACCCGACATCGTGGATCCACTTCTCCTCGGCCTCGGCGAGCAAGAAGATCTCCTTCTCGGCGCGCAGCGCGGGGATCGTCTCCTCCCAGAACTCGCGCCGCACCATCGCCGCGACGTCCACCCGGAAGCCGTCCAGATCGAAGTCGCGGATCCAGCGGAGCATCGTCTCGCGCATCGCGGCGCACGTGTCCGGGCTCGTGTAGTCGAGCCGGTACGTGTCGGTCCAGTCGTCGGCGCCGTACGCGAACGGGCCTTCCTTCTGTTCCTTCGGCGGCTTCTGGTAGCGCTCGGGGTGCGACTCGGTCCACGGGTGATCGCACCCGGTGTGGTTGGGCACCCAGTCGATGATGACGTGCATGCCGCGCTCGTGGGCGGCGTCCACGACGCGCTTGAAGCTCGCCGCGTCGCCGAACTCGGGGTTGATCGCGTCGTAGTCCGCGATCGCGTAGTAGCTCCCGAGCGAGCCCTTGCGGTTCTTCTTCGAGATGGGGTGGATGGGCATGAACCAGAGCATGCCCACGCCGAGATCAGCCAGCCGGTCGAGGTGCGGGAGGAACGCGTCGAACGTGCCCTCGGGCGTGTACTGGCGGACGTTGACCTCGTAGATCGTCCGGTCGCGCGTGTCGAGGCGTCGCGAAGTCGTGGTGCTCATGGGGCGAGGATATGGGCGCAGAATCAGGGCGGGTCGCCTGGGCTCGGGTCATCCGCGAGCGGGCGGATCCGCCCGCCCTGGGGGGCGTTCCCTTCCCGGTCGATCTCCTCCAGCAGGCGGAGGTACGTCTCGTAGCGCTCGGGGTGGACGCCGCCGGGCTTACCCAGGTTCTCTTTGACCGCGCACCCGGGCTCGTGGGTGTGGGTGCAGTCGTTGAACTTGCAGCCTTGACGCAGGCGTCGGAACTCGGGCATCGAGTCGCGCAGCTCGGCGGGCGTCAGCTCGTCGAGCCCGAAGAACCGGATGCCGGGCGTGTCGATGACCCAGAAGGTGCCGGGTGGTGCCGTGGGTCCGTCGGACCGCGCGGGCTGAAGCCCGCGGCTCGGAGATTCCTCCCTCTCCCCCTCGGGGAGAGGGCCGGGGTGAGGGGTCTTCTCTGTGGCTGACGCCCCCGGTGCGCGCTCGTCCCCCTCATCCGACCCGGCTTCGCCGGGCCACCTTCTCCCCCCGGGGGGAGAAGGAGGGACGATCTCGTGGAGCTGCGCGCTCGTCGTGGTGTGCCGGCCGCGGTTCGCCGCCGTCCCGACCTCGCCCACGCGGATGCCCAGGCGCTCGTCCAGCGCGTTCGTCAGCGAGCTCTTGCCCACGCCCGAGTGCCCGACGAACGCGACGGTCTTGCCCGCGAGCAAGCCGCGCAGCTCGTCCATGCCGCGCCCGTCGGAGGCGCAGCACATCACGATCGGCACGCCCAGATGTTTGTAGGGTTCGAGCTTCGCGAGCTCCTCGGCGCGCTCCGATTCGGGCGCGCGTTCGAGGAGATCCAGCTTGTTCACGGCGATGATCGCTTGGGCGGGGTCCGGATCGTCCGCGTGCCGCCCGGCGCGCTCGACCCACGAGTCCTCGATCGCCAGCAGGTACCGGTCGATCAGCCTCGGGTGCAACGGCGGCGACACGACGGACACCACCACGACCACCGCGTCCACGTTCGCAGCGATGGCTTGGCGCTGGCGCGTCGCGGGGTCTCGGCGCGCCAGCACGGTCTTGCGCTGCAGGACGTGCGTGATGCTCGGCTGTTCTCGCCGGTCGTCCTCGGGCACTTCGTACGCCACCCGGTCGCCCACGCACAGCTCGGTCTGCTGACGCCCGGCGAGGTCGGCGGGCAGCCGGCACGGCACGTCCGTCGTCTCGTCGTGCGCGAGGACGCCATCGGTGACGGGTCGCACGACGCACCGGCGCTTGCCGACCTCGACCGCGACGCCCACGAGCGCGTCTTGGACGAGCCCCGACCGGGAGGGAGGGGTTTCCGACGCATCCCCTGGCGTGTGCTCCGCTCCCTCCCGGTCGCGGCTCGTCGGATCACCCGCGTGCATCCCCTCCGCGAGCTCGCGTGCGAGGATCTTGAGGGCGACGAGGCGGACGGGGTCGCCGCTCGACCGCTTGGACGACCCGGGGCGCGGGTCATCGAGATCCTCGAACTTGCGACGCTCGGACTTGCGACGCTTCTGGTCGTCCGCCCGTTTGGCGCGCGCGGCTGTGAAGATGCGGTCCTGCTCAGGCTTGGGGAGGGCTTTGAGTCGCGCTTCGAGTTGTTGGCGCTGGTGGGGGTTCAATGGGTGATTGTTGGGCGCTGTGCACCCCGAATCTCCCCTATCTGACTGCCGCGAGCCTCATTCTGAGGAGTCTGCGTCCGACAACCTGCCATCTCCGTACGTTCCGGCTTGGCGCAGAGACGGATCAGTGTCCATGAACAGGTCTCTGTCCAACGATGCCATCGGACGAAATGGAGCAAGAACGCGATGCAATCTGTTGGTCGCGATCACAAAATCGCAATACGTTGGCTGCATCACGGATGCAGGCCACTTCTCATCAGACGCGATTGTCGGATCGTTGAGTTCAATCAGAACGGAAAGCAATGCCATTGAGTAACCGGCGAGGTCTTCCCGTACGACTGATCCGCACCGAGCACTAGGGATGAGGTTTATACCCTGTAGCAATCCCCAGAGAGCATCCGCTCGAGACTCAGATGATCCAAAGGCCCTCTCTTGTGCGACGCGTTGCGCATTCACAAGCATGACGAGGTCGAAGTCTTCTGCCAGCCACTTGATTGCCATTAGAGTTTCAGGATCACCATCACTTGGGATGACCCCAAAGTTGCCCGGAACGGCTACATACAGAAGGGCTCCCTCTATCATTTTGCTTCGGTGGTGCTCGCGCATGTCTGAGAACAGCCGGACCTGCTTGCCGAGCGAATCCTCTTCACAACCACCCTCTACCCAACTGCGTGCGGCGTCTGCTCTTAGCCGATTGAACTGAGCAAATCCCAGCAGGTTCTCTCTTACTTCGGCCGGGAGCGAATTCACGACCGACTGGTGGCTGTAGAAGTAGCTGTTGTAGAGTGCATCCAACTCAACGCTGGCCATCAACTCTTCCTTCGTGCTCGACTCACGAAGAGCTGCGTCATGTACCCAATCGTTTAATTGCGTTGTTTGTGCGACAGCTTGACCAATCAAACCAAGCCTAAGGGCAAGTCGCTGGCAAGAAACGAACTGCTCATTTGCACTGGCGAAGGTATCTTGAGAGGCCCATGTGGCCGAACCTGAAAATGCAACGCATACGAAGACGACAACTGCCCTGATTGCGTCAAACTTCATCGCTCAGACCTCCGCTCGTGACTCGTATCCAATAGGATCGTGTCACGCCAGAGATTGCTTGAGTCGTCTCGCTAGCGAGCAAGCCGATAGGCGGATGTCGGTCATTCTCTGGGAATTCTCGGACGCTCTCACATTTCATTCCGGCAGCTTCTCCAACTCCTTCTCCACACGCTCGACCAGCCGCGCCACCGTCGCGTCCCCAAAGTCGAAGGGCAGGTCGGCCGCTTCGAACAGCTCGGGCAGCGGGCGTGAGCCGCCCAGCGAGAGGGCCTTGCGGTACGCCGCCAGCGCCGGGCCCTCGCCCTCTTCGAGGGATTTGAGCCAGATGCCCAGCGCGCCGAGCTGGGCGATGCCGTACTCGACGTAGTAGAACGGCACGCCGTAGAGGTGGCTCTGGCGCTGCCAGATGAAGGGGCGGTAGGCCTCGAGCCCGGACCAATCGACGGCGTGCCCGAAGCGGTCGTCGAGCCCGAGCCACGCGGCGGCGCGCTCGTCGCGCGTGTGCGTCGGGTTGGTGTAGACCCAGTGCTGGAAGGCGTCGATCGTCGCGATCCAGGGGAGCAGCCCGATGGAGCCCTCCATCTGCTTGCGCCGGGCGCGGTTCGCGTCGGACGCGTCGGGGTAGTACGCGTCCCAGTAGGGCATGGTCATGAGCTCCATCGTCATGCTCGCGACCTCGGCGAACTCGATTGGGCTCTCGCGGTAGTGCACGAGGGGCTCATCGACGCAGAGCATCGAGTGGAAGGCGTGCCCGGCTTCGTGGACCATCGTCTCGACGTCGCGGTGCAGGCCGGCGGCGTTCATGAAGATGAAGGGGACGCGCGAGCGGTCCTGCATGTACTGGTACCCGCCGGGCGCCTTGCCCTTGCGGCTGTCAAGGTCCATGAGCTGCCCGGTGGTGATGCCCTGGTCGTTGGAGCCGTCGCCGAGGGATCGGAACATGTCGCCGAGCTTGGGGTCGAGCTTGTCGAAGACGGTGCGCGTCTTGGCGACGAGGTCCGCGCCGTTCGTGAAGGGCTTGAGCGGCGCCCGGCCCTTGGGGTCGACCGACAAGTCCCACGGGCGGAGCGAATCGACGCCGAGCTCGGCTTTGCGCTTGGCGTCCAGGCGTTTGACGAATGGCATGACGTGCTTCTCGATCGCGTCGTGGAACGCGAAGCACATCTCGGGGGTGTAGTCGAAGCGGCCCTTGGCTTTGAAGGCGTAGCCGACGAAGTTGTCAAAGCCGGCGTTGAGCGCCATCCGGTGGCGCTTTTCGATCATGTCGTCGTAGAGCTTGCTGAGCTTTTCCTCGTCGGCGATGCGCCGATCGGCGGTGACGCGCCAGGCCTGCTCGCGCACGGACCGGTCCTGCGATTCCTGGTACGTGCCCATCTGGGGGAGGGTCTTCTCGTCGCCGTCGAACTCGACGGTCATCGCGCCGATGGTCGCGTCGTACTGCTGGTCCATCTTGGCGAGCTCGGTCTGGATGGGCACGTTCTCGTCGCGGTAGAGCTCGACGCCGGCCTTGACGTCGCGTTCGAGGACGGAGTACCGCTCGGCCGGCAGCGCGTGCACCTCGGCGAGTGCCGCCTGGCGCTTGTCGAGCTCGAAGCTCGCGGGCTTGAGCTTGGGCATGACGTTCTCGACGAAGTCGAGGTACGCCTTCTCCTTGTCCTTGTCGGCGGTGTCGCAGGTCATGTTGACGTAGCGCTTCGCGGCGGACTCGCTCACGGCGGCGTCGAGTTCGGAGCGATCCAGCAGCCAGCGCTCGAAGTCCTCGATCGATTCGACCGGGCGGTTCTGCAGCTCGGTGTAGAGCGGCTCGACGACCTCCCAGGAGTGGGCGTCGAACTCGGCGGGCACGAAGTCGGTCATCATCTGCGTCACGAGAGCCTCCTTGAGGCGTGATGGTACGGGGCTCCCGACATGACGACCGTCGGGTGCCATGGGCACGCGGATCGGGTGCCATGGGCAAGCGGAGCTTGCCCGTGATCGTTCTGTTCAGGTTCAGAGCACGGGCAAACAAGTTTGCCCATGGCACCCATCTCACGCCCATCCGTGTCAGGCGATCAACACGCCGTGCTCGGGCGCTCGGTTCCGGGCCATCGCCAGCGCGTCGTCGGCGGAGATCACGCGCCCCTCGAGCTGGGCGTCGTAGACCGCGTCGAGCAGGTCGCCGAAGCCCGGGCCCGGCTGGAATCCGCGCTCGACGAGCGCATCGCCATCGATGAGCGCGGCGGGCGCGAGCCCGACGCCGTCGCGCGCCAGGGCGCGGACGTCCGACTCGTACCGGTCCGCGGCGGCCGCGTCGATCGAGCGGAGCAAGCACAAGCCTTCCGGAGCGCGCGGCGTGGACGCGAGGCGCTTGCGCGCGGCGACGCTGAGCTCGGGCCAATCGCGGAGCACGGCGCCGGCGAAGTCGAGCGTGTGCGCATACTCGCGGGCTTCGTCGCCCGAGAGGTTCAGCGCGGCGCGCCACCCGAACCCGGCGGCGCCCGAGGCGCTCAACGCCGGCGCGCCGATCCGGTCGTGGGTCCACGCGGCGAGCGCGGTCATCGCGTCCGCCGCCGCGTCGAGGTTGCCGAGTGTGGTCAGCGGGCGGTCGGGCAGGCGCTCGCCGAAGATCGGGGCGTCAAGCCCCAGGTCGGTCAGCGTGCGCGCGGCACGGGCGCGCGTCGGGTGCCCCATCATGCGGCGGACCTCGTCGCCGACGCGCTCGATCGAGACACCCGCGAGCTCGCGCGCGTGCTCGCGGATCGCGTCCGCCGTGCCCGGGTCGATCGTCAGGCCGTACTTCGCGGCGAACCGGACCGCCCGCAGCGCCCGGAGATGGTCCTCGGCGAGCCGCGCGCTGGGGTCGCCCACCGCGCGCAGGACGCGGGCGTTCACGTCCGCGACGCCGCCCACGTGGTCGATGATCTGCGCGGCGGGGTCGTCGGCGAGCGGGTCGATGAATAGCGCGTTGATCGTGAAGTCGCGGCGGTGCGCGTCCTCCTCGGCGGTCGCGAACTCCACGTGGTCCGGGCGGCGGGCGTCGGAGTACGGCCCGTCCGTGCGGAACGTCGCGACCTCGACGGTGGGCCCGAACTCCCGCACCAACACCACGCCGAAGCTCGCGCCGACCTCGGCGGTGCGCGTGAAGAGGTTGGTGATCGCGTCCGGGCGGGCATCCGTCGCGACGTCGTAGTCCTTGGGATCGACGCCCAGCAGCTCGTCGCGGACGCACCCGCCGGCGAAGTACGCGGCGTGCCCCTCGGCGCGCAGGCGGCGCACGATCGCCAGCGCGGCGTCGCGTTCGCTCACGTCGGATGGGTCGGGCAGCGGGGGCACGCCCAAGCGTACCCCGAAACCGGCGGATCGATCCGAGCCGCGGGCGTGGGCACGCGGTCAGGTTCGGCGCTGGAATCTCCGCGCGGCTGAAGCCCGCGGCTCGGGACGGACGGCTCAGCGGCGGCGACGGACCGCGACGAGCCCGCCCAGCCCCAGCACGGCGGCGGTCGCGGGCATCGGCACGGCGCTGGGCTCGAGCTTGTACGTGTACACCTGCGAATCGCTCATCAGACCCGAGAGATCCCGAAAGACGAACGAGGCCTCCCAGACGCCCTTGCTGTCGTCGAACCCGGGATTGGTGTAGTCGATCTCCCAGACCGCGTTGCGGACGAAGCTCGTCCCGCCCGTGCCGATCGAGTACTGCTCGCCGGCCGACGAGATCGGGCCCGCGGCCAGGTCGTCCGGATCCCAGAGCTGCACGCCCGTGTCGAAGGAGACGATCTCGATGACAATCTTCGAGCCCGCGTCGATCGGGTTCAGGTCGATCGCCGGGTTGGGGACGGGCCACTCCTCGAAATTCAGCCCGTCGTCGATCAGTCCGGCAAACCCGGGCTCGGTCCGCCACGCCTTGTGCGTGACGTCCCACAGGAAATCGACCTTGATCTGACCCGACGAGTCCTGCCCGATGCGCCAGCCGTACGGGTGCGCTTCCGCGCTGGGCGTGGCGACGGTCACGGCGCCGACAGCGGCGGCGACGATCGCGGCGTGCTTCAACATCCTGAGTCTCCTCCTTGGCGCGGCCGGATCCCCACCCGGCCCATCGGCATCATCGCGGTTCGAGCGCCCGGATCAACCCCCAACCCGTGGATTGGGCCTGCCCGGCGTGATCGGCGGCGGGTTCTCGGGCGATGGTCGGGTTACCCGCGCTGGTTCGCCCGGCACTCCTCGAGGAACGCCACGCCGCGCCGGAGGTGCGGGATGACGATGGACCCGCCCACGACGAGCCCGATGTCCATCGCTTCGAGGATCTCCTCGTCGGTGAGCCCCTGCCGCACGCACTGGTCGAGGTGGTAGGCGACGCAGTCGTCGCACCGGAGGACGAGGCTCGCGGTGAGCCCGAGGAGCTCCTTGGTCTTTCGATCGAGCGCGCCGTCGTCGTACACCTTCTCGTCGAGGGTGAAGAAGCGCTTGGTGACGAGCGACCCGCGCGCGAGGATCTTCTCGTTGAGCTCGGTCCGGAACTTCTGGAACTCGTCGTAACGGCTCATGCCGAAGGTTAGGGGTGCCACCGATCTCGCGTGCCGGCTCGCGTGCAGCCGCCCCGCGGGCCCCGGTGCTGGGAGTCTGGGTCGGTTGTTAAACGCCGGGTGCCATGGGCAAACTTGTTTGCCCGTGCCCCTGGCTCGCGAGTCAGATCACACGGGCAAGCTGAGCTCGCCCATGGCACCCAAGCGCCTTGGAGTCAGGTGTTATGCCTTCTTGCGCGCGATCAGCACGCCCTCGCGGATCGGCACGTTCGCCGAATCGTACTGATCGGACTCGGCGACCAGGCGGTTGAACTCGTCCGCCCCGTCGCGCGATTCGTGCGAGCCCATGGGGTCGTCGATCCACCAGTCCGCCCCGCCGCCCAGCGAGTTGTCCGCGACGAGCAGCCCGCCCGGGCGCAGCAGTTCGGTCGCGTAGGGCAGGTAATCGGGGTACTCGCTCTTGATGGCGTCGAGAAAGACCATGCCCACCGAGCCCGCGCCGAGCTCTTGCACAAACGCCGGCAGGACATCGAGGGCGAACCCGCGCCGGATCTCGACGGACTCGCCCACGCCCGCCGCGATGAACTCGGCGGCGGCGAAGTCCGCGTGCTTCGCCTCGGGCTCGACGGTGATCAGCCTGCCGCCCTCGGCGAGCCCGCGGGCGATCCAGATGCCCGAATACCCCGCGAGCGTGCCCAGCTCGACGGCCGTGCGCACGTTCGCGGTCTTCGCCAGCAGCGTGAGCAGCCGCCCGACGGACGGCGACACGGCGATATCGGGGATGCCCGCCTCGATCGCGCGCGGCATCAGCGTGCGGAGCTGGTCGTCTTCGCGACCGAAGACCTCGTCGAGGTAATCGCACGTCGCGTGCCAGCGCTCGTTGGTCATGTGGACGGGCATGGGGGCTCCGAGCTCGGTTCTGCCTGTTGGATCGCCCGAGGGTCGATCCCCGTGCCACTGACCCGTCCTCGGGTCAGTGTCTTGTCGGATCACGCTTGGTCGCACTGACCCGAGGACGGGTCAGTGGCACGAATCCAAACTGTCAAACAAAGCCTAGTCGTTGAGAAGGCTCTGGATGATCGCGTCGATGCGCGCTCGTTGCTCGCGGTAGGCCTCGCCCGTCGCGGGCCCGTTGAACCCGGTGAGGACCTCGACCACCTCGTTGTGCTCGTTCATGAAGAGCATGGTGGGGTACGACCGAACCCTGTCGAGGGCGCGGAAGGTCTTGGTCGCGTCCGCCTTGTCGCGGTTGCCGGCGACCAGGACGGGCCAGTCCGCGCCGTGGCGCTCCTGATAGCGTCGGACCTGGCGGGCCGAGCGTTCGAAATCGCTGGTCGCTTCGAACGCCACGCCGACCACCGCGAGGCCCGGGTGGGTCTCCCGAAGATCGACGAGCTCGCGGGCGGCGTCTGTGCAGTTCGGGCACCACGTGCCGAAGATCTCGACGATCCGAGCCTTGCCCCCCAGCTCATCGAGCACGTCCACCACGCGGCGCTCGGCGCCCGTGTCTGCATCGCGGAACGCGATCGACTCGAGCGCCGACGCGTCGGACACGACCGACTCGGCGAAGGGGTCGGGCAGCGTCGCGGCCGCGTCCTTCTCGGCGCCCCAGCTCTCGATCCACCAATCGCCCGACGCGAACAGCCCCCACATCTTGCCGTCGCGTTGGCGGTTGCCGACGATCGTGAAGGCGTGCGCGCCGTCGAACGTGCTGAGCTCGAGCGTGCCGATCACGTCGCGCGCGAGGATCGGGTCGCCCGGGCCCCACTCGCGCAGGGTGGGCTCGTAGCGACCGGCGAGGTAGCGGTAGTCGCCCGTGGGCGTGCGGACGGTGCCCGTCGCGCCGCCGTAGCGGTCCACTTCGAATTCACCGATCGCCTCGCCCGACTGGTCGAAGGTGATCGCCCAGCGGCCGGAGACCTCCTCGGGCGCGTCGCGGTCGATCGCGATGGCCGGTCGGCGGGTGCCCTCGATCCAATCGACGGGCACCGCGACCGCGTCGAGCGTCGCGACGCCCCGGTCGCCCCGATCGATCCGCCAGGTCCCCTCGGCGCCGACGCGCCCGTCGGGCCGCTTGGCCGACTCGAGATAGACCCGCGCGTCGTAGTGCGGGAACCCGAGCAGCAGCGTCGTCGCCGAGCGCTCGACGACCGGGACCTCGATCCGCTCGGGCCCGTTGCGGATCACGGCGCGGCAGCGCTCGGGGTTCTGGCCGATCGTCTCGAGATCGAACGTCGTCTCGATCGCCGGCGCGTCGCTCGTGCCGGTGCGCAGGGAAAGCAGGTACCGCCCGTCGGGGAGCGGTTCGGGCGAGCACCCGCCCGTGATCAGGCCCAGCGCCAGACCCAACGCGGCGATCGATGTCGGAAGCAATCGCATCATGCCCGAACCCTACGGCCCGGACGGGCGCCGTGTTGCTCAGCCGTCGCCCGGCCGCCCGCCGCGCCCGCGGCCCTGGCCCTGCTGGCCCTGCTGCGGGCGGTCGTCCGCATCGTCGCGGTCGTCATCCCGCTCGTCCTCGTCCGGGCGGTTGCCGTCGCGGTCCTGCGCCGGGCGGTCGTCGACGCGGACCGAATCGCGCCCGACGGTCGAGGTTCCCACGTGCCGCAGCTCGCCCGACCCGCGGTCGAACTGCCAGATGTAGACGGTGCGCCCATCGTCGGACTGTGTGAAGTGCGACTGCCCCTGGAACGCGCCGCGCTGCGGCTGACGGTCCTGCTGCCCGCGCTGTTGGTTGCCGCGTTGCTGGGGCTGCATCGCGATCATGCCCAGGGCGGTTGTCGCGATCACACCGAGCGCCAGACCCGAGCCGAACGTTTTCGTGGTTGCCATGTCGTTGCTCCTTGTGCCGCCCGCGAAGGCGGGCCGGTCGTCCCAGACTACCGGCGGTCCGCAAGAGGTCCATCCCTACCATCGGGGCCCATGCCCGAACCGCCCTTCAGCCCCATCCCCGAGGTTCTCGACGAGCTCCGCGCCGGGCGCATGGTCGTCGTCACGGACGACGAGCACCGCGAGAACGAGGGCGACCTCATCCTCCCCGCCCAGTTCATCTCCCCCGATGCGGTCATGTTCATGCTCAAGGAGGCGACGGGCTACATGTTCGTCTCGCTGCCCGAGGCGGACTGCGACCGCCTAAACCTCCACGGGCAGACGGCGGTCAACACCTCGGCGCGCGGCACGCCGCTCACCGTGTCCGTGGACGGCGCGCCCAAGCACGGGTTTACCACCGGCGTGAGCGCGCACGAGCGCGCCAAGACCATCCGGATGCTCATCGACCCGGCGACCGGGCCCGACGACTTCGTGCGCCCTGGGCACATCAACCCGCTGCGCTCGCGCGACGGCGGCGTGCTCGTCCGCACCGGGCACACCGAGGGCATCGTCGATCTCTGCCGGCTCGCCGGGCTCAACCCCGGGTGCGTGGGCATCGAGATCGTGCACGCCGACGGCTCCATGGCGCGCGTGCCCGAGCTCACCGAGTTCTGCGCGCGGCACGGCCTGAAGATGTGCTCGATCAAACAGATCATCGAGCACCGTCTCACACGCTCAAGCATCGTCGAACGCCTCGACCCCGCGTCGGGCACCGAGATCCGCACGCCCGAGGGCGTCTTCAACCTCATCGCGTTCAAGACGGTCGTGGACCCGCTGCCGCATCTGGCGCTCACCGTGGGCGGCGTGGGCGACCTCGCGGCGGACGGCGCGCCCGTCGAATCGAGCGAGCCCACCCTCGTCCGCGTGCACCGGCGCGACCTGCTGGGCGACATCTTCGGCGACCTCGACGGCCACGCCTCCTCCACCCGCGACACCCTCCGCGCTTCCATGCGGATGATCCAGGACGAAGGGCGCGGCGCGATCGTCTACCTCCGACCCTCGGGCACGGGCGACGGGCTCTCCAACCGGCTCACCCGCCCCCACGGCTCGTCGGACGAGGACCTGCCCGGCAGTTCGATCGGGCCCCAGATGCTCGAGTACGGCGTGGGGTCGCAGATCCTCCGCGCCCTCGGGCTCACCAAGCTCCGGCTGATCACGGCCAGCGAGACGGCGTACCCGCAGCTCGGCGCGTTCGGGCTGGAGATCGCCCAGCGCGTCCCGCCCGCGCTCTGATCCCGCCCCTGAACGATCTCTTCACACGCCCGCGACGCCGGGCGGGCCCCCGCGCGATCTAGCGTTGTCGGTTCCCGGTGAATCTGAGACGTTGGAGGATCACGCCATGCTTCGGATGTCGCTGACCGTGTTGCTCACCCTGGGGTTCCTGTCCGCGCCGGCGCCCGCGCAGGACGGGCTGATGGAAGAGCGCCCCGACCCCGCCGGCGGGGTCGATCCCGAGCCCGCGCTCGAATTGCCCGAGCGCGTCACCCGCGAAGCGCCCGCGGGGCACCCGATCCTGTTCGAGTTCGGCGACATGCTCGAACGCATGCACGACCGGAACGGGCCGGGACGCCCCGAGGAGCTCATCGCGCGCCTGTCGGGCACCGCGCGGTTCACCAACGAGCTGAGCATCGCGACCGACGCGCACGCGCGCGCGATCACGGGGACCGCGGTCTGCGAGCCCATCCTCAACGGACGCGGCGTCCGCCTCACGCTCGACGGGCAGGTCGCCATCGGCGCCGCCAACTTCCCGTACGTCAGCGAAGCGCTGATCCTCTACGACCACGACGCGGCGGAGTACGTCTGTTATCAGCGTGATTCGCTCGCGGCGCAGATCGTCGAGATGCGCGGCGACATGAACGCCGACGAGTCCGAGCTCACCCTCACCGCCGCGGGCCAGTCGGGCGACATCGCGCAGGTGATCCTGTTCAGCGAGTCGGGCATCTCGGAGATCCGCAACTACCTCCGCCCGCTGGGCATGGAGGAATACGCCTTCCGCGGGCTCACGACGTTCGAGCCGATCGAGGAAGCGGCCGAGCCCGAGCGGTTCCTGGTGACCTACGTCCCCGCGTGGGGCGAGCCCGACGCCGACGGCGTGTACCCCCCGATGCCAGAGTCGAACCGGACCGTCTACGCCAGGCACCTGCGGCACCTGCGTGAGCTGGCGAACAACGGGATGCTCGAGCGCTCGGGCGCGGTGGGGTCGGGCGAGCAGATCGTGCTGATGCGGGCCCCGGATGGTGAGGTCGCCCGGGCCGCCGCCGAGCGGAACCCGGCGGTCGCCGCGGGCCTGTTCACCGTCCGCGTGCGCCCGTACGAGCCGCTCTACGCGGATCCCGCGGGCGGCTGAGCGGGCGTTCTCAGAATCAATCAAAACCCGAACAAATTTGGTCATTTTCCTCGCAATGCCCGAGAAGATCCGTCATACTGGGCGGACCCGGGGCGGGAGCGCCCCGGGCGTGCGGTGCCCACGCCGGCGCCGCGAGGGGACACCCACGCCCCCGGGCGCGGAGCGTCGGGGCGCGTGACAACGCCACAAGGAGCACAGCCATGACCACGAAGAAGCTGGCCGGCGCGTTCGGCGCGGGCGCGATTTGTATGGGAACCCTGACGTTCGTGATCGCCACCGGCGAGCCCGACAAGCCCAAGATGCCCGCGATGGCCGACATGCAAGACATGCCGCGGATGCAGGACATGCCCGAGATGTCCGCCGCCGAGGCCGAGATGCAGGCCTGGATCGAACTCAGCCAGCCCAACGCGCACCACGAGCACCTCGCCAAGTACGTCGGCGCGTGGGACGTGGACGCCTGGTTCAAGATGGACCCCAACGCCCCCGCGATGGAGTCCACCGGCTCCATGACCACCAAGACCCTCATGGACGGGCGCTACACCATGTCCAGGTTCAACATGCCCGAGTTCATGGGCGGACCGTTCGACGGCATGGCGATCATGGGCTACGACAACGCCAAGCAGAAGTACGTCTCGACCTGGATCGACTCGTGGAGCACCGGCATCATGGTCAGCGAGGGCGCCATGTCGTCCGACGGCTCGAAGCTCATCATGATGGGCTCCATGGCCGGGCCCGAGGGCGACGAGACCATGAAGATGGTCACCGAGTGGCACGGCGACGACACCATCGTCGATACGTTCTACGACCTCACCGACGGCGAGTGGAACATGCACGCCAAGATGACCTACACCCGCAAGGGGCACGCCCATGGGGGCTGACACCGCCGCCGACTGCATGAAGCACGCCCGGCCCACAGAGCAGCACGCGCTGCTCAAGCACTTCGAGGGCACGTGGCGCGCCGAGGTCAAGATGTGGATGGGCCCGGGCGACCCGCACGTCTCCACGGGCACCATGGTCAACGAGCGCATCCACAACGGGCTGTTCATCCGCCACGATTACAAGGGCGACCCGAGCGACGGGCCCTTCCCCGCCTTCGAGGGCGGCGGGTACTTCGGGTACAACACCGTGGACGGCCGCTGGGAGGGCGTCTGGGTGGACAACGCGATCTCGCTCATCCAGAGCGAGACCGGGCACGTCGATGATTCGGGCAAGGTCTGGACGATGCACTCGTCCATGACCGACCCGGGCAGCGGTACGCCCATGACGAAGCGCTCCGTCATCACCAT
This sequence comes from Phycisphaerales bacterium, assembly GCA_040219655.1. Taxonomy (GTDB): domain Bacteria; phylum Planctomycetota; class Phycisphaerae; order Phycisphaerales; family UBA1924; genus BQJQ01. The sequence goes on from JAVJSB010000003.1 coordinate 154,136, forward strand.
CCACGACGACGGCACGCACTCGATGGAGATGTTCTTCACGCCCCAGGACTCCAAACAAGAAGTCAAGGGCATGGAGATCCACTACACCCGCGCCTGAGCGGGCCCAATCGAGCGACCAAACCCGATGCCCAGGGATTCAGGTCCCTGGGTTTCTTATGCGCTCACGTCGAGCGCCATGCGGATCTCGTCGATCGCGCGCCCGTCGGCCTCGATGACGCGCCCCGGGTGCAGCCCCTCGCGCACGAACCCGAGCGATCCGTACAGCGCCACCGCCCGGTCGTTGTTCGCGAAGACCTGCAGCTCGACGCGCTTCAGCGCCGGGTGCGCGCGGGCCCAATCGATCGCGATCTCCATGAGCGCCCGCCCGAGCCCGACGCGTTGCCACCCGGGGACGAGCCCGATGCCGAGCGTCGCGTTGTGGGCGATCTTCCGCTTGGTCTCGGGGTAGAGCCCGGCGTCGCCGACGATGATGCCCGGGGCGTCCTCCGGAAGCACGATGAAAATCGCCCATCCCCTGGCCGAGTCGCCCTGGGCGAGCTTCTCGCGCATCCGCTCGACCGGGGCGGCTTCGTCCGGCTGCACCACGCCGTGCTCGGAAGTTCGAAAGAGCTCGATCGCGTGGGCGTGGAACGCGTCGGCGTCGTCGGGCGTCGCGAGGCGGACCGTCGCCCGGCGGCCGTCGCGGGCCGTGATCGGGCGCGGCTCGAACTCGGGCGGGTTCCCCTGCATCGCGTGGCAGGGTACCTTCGGGGGATGAGCGAGCCAACGCCCAGTGTGCCGCCCCCAACCCCAACCGCCGCGAGCGACGACGAGGTCGCTCGGATGTACTTGCACGGCCGCGATGTCGCGTGCCCGGGGTGCGGTTACAACCGACGTGATGGGAGTACCGCGGCATGCCCGGAGTGCGAGCACCGGCTCGAACTCAGGCCTGCACGAGCGGGCGAACCGTCCTTTCGGATCGCGTCTCGGGCTCTCGGTGTCGCGGGAATCTTTCTTTCGCTTCCGCCACTCGCGAACATGATCTTCCTGATCACCTGGGGAGTTCGGAACGGCTGGACAAACCTCAACGCATGGTCGTTCTCGATGGGGCTGTTTCTTATATCGCTCGCCGCGGCGGTCACCCTTCTCCCTCTATCGCTCATGCTGACGCTGCGCCCGCGTAGACGCATCCGAACGCGGCTCGCGGCCATCGGAACGGTCTCGGCCCTCGTCGCGGCGCTCGCTGCAGCGCAGCTCGCCGAGGACATCTACTTCTTCGTCCTCACCTGGTAGCCGGGTGCCGTGGAGACGCCGTCTTCGGCTTCTCCACGCGGGCGCGGTGCCGAATCGATCGTGCCGGTCACGACGCGTGGAGAAGGCTCTGCCGTCTCCACGGCACCCGCATCCGACAGCTGGACGCGCCGGCTACAGCCGCTCGTACAGCGGCAGCTCGCCCACCAGCGGGCGGATGTAGTCCAGGAATTTGCGGCTCACGTCGTTGTGCCCCTCGATGAAGTCATCGGGCATGTGCCGCGTCTTCGCGGCGATCGCGCTGAGCTCGACGCGCTCGTACGCCGCGGCGTACGGCTGACCGGACCCGAGCGGGTGCACCCGCTTGATCGCGACCGAGCCGTCCAGATCGCCCGACATCGCGAGCTGGGCCGCGTACTTCCCGACGCCCCGCGCCTCGCGCATGTCCACCACGGACTGATCGGGGAAGCACCGCTGGACGTACCCGAACGTGTCCGCCCGCACGCGCGGCGGCTTGCCCCCCGCGGGCGTGAGGGCCTCTTTCAGCAGGTTCGAGAGCTGATCGCCCAGCGCGCCCGAGCCGGAGAGCTGCACGTTCCCGTGCGCGTCGGTCTGCGCGCCCTTGATGAGCGTTGCCCCGATCGGCCGGCCTTCCTTGTCGCTGATGCCCTCCGAAACGGCGATGTGGCAGCGCCCCTTCTCCTCGTAGAGCTTGGCGACGTCCTGGCAGAAGCGGTCCGTATCGAATGGGACCTCGGGCAGGTAGATGAGCTGCGGGCCGTCGGTGGACTTCTCGATCCGGTCGTCGCGCCGCGCCATGGCGCTGGCGGCGGTGAGGAACCCCGCGTGGCGGCCCATGATCACGTTGATCTTGATGCCGGGCAGGGAGATGTTGTCGAGGAAGTCCGCCATGCACGCCTTGGCGACGAACCGCGCCGCCGATGGGAAGCCCGGCGTGTGGTCGTTCTCCATGAGGTCGTTGTCCACGGTTTTGGGCACGTGGAAGCAGCGGAGCTCGTACCCCTTCTCGTTGGCGAGCTCGTTGACGATGCGGCACGTGTCCGACGAGTCGTTGCCACCGATGTAGAAGAAGTAGCGGATGTCGTGCTGCTCGCACGCCTCGAAGATGCGCTCGCAGTAGGCGGCGTCCGGCTTGTCGCGGGTCGAGCCGAGGCCGGCGCTGGGCGTCTTGGCGAGCAGCTCGAGGCGGTCGTGGTCCAGATCGGTCAGATCGTGGAAGTCGCCCCTGGTGAGCCCGTTGACGCCGTGGCGCATGCCCAGGATCTTCTTGATGGGGTTGCCGGGCGTGCCCGCGCCGCGTTTGCGCAGGCCCTGGATGACGCCGACGAGGGACTGGTTGATGACGGCGGTGGGCCCGCCGGACTGCCCGATGACCGCGTTTCCGGGGATGAGGTCTGCCATGGAAGCGCTCCGCGAGGGTGGCTGCGAACGTGGTTGAACCGAGAGGGTAGTCGCCGGCTGGGCGGGCGGATCCCCGGAGCAGGGGCGGTCGGAGTCCGAGAGAATCGCAAGTCCTGCCCTTCGTTCCCCGATTTGGGTGAAGCTCCAGCAACTCGAACCGGTAGAATCCCGACCATGCCCATGAACATCTGTGTGTCGTCACTGATCGCCGTCGCAGCGGGGGCCGTCGCCCTCGCCGGCCCGACCTCCAACTCCCCGCTGGTCCCCCCGCCCAACGGGCCCAAGTCCGCCGAACCCGGCGCGTGGGCGGTCGTCGGCGCGACGGTGCACCCGCGCCCGGGCGTCGCGCTCGAGGACCACGCCGTGCTGATGTCCGACGGGTTCATCGTCGGCGTCGTGCCCGAGGCGACCGCCGACCTCGCGGGCTACCGCTCGTACGACGCCGAGGGCATGCACGTGTACGCGGCGTTCGTGGACATGGGCATCGAGGTGGACGCGCCCAAGCCCGACGCGAACGAGGCGGGCGCGCACTGGCACCACATGGTCACGCCGCGCCGCCGCGCGCTCGCGGGCGAGGGCCTGACCGACAAGGAATCCGAACGCCTGCGTTCGCTCGGGTTCGGCGCCGCGTCGATCGCGCCCAAGGACGGCATCTTCCGAGGCGTCAGCGGCATCGTCTCGACCGCCAAGGAATTCGACGACCCAAGCCAGGGCGCCGTGCCCGCGTACGTGGACGGCGTCTTCCAGTCCGTCGGGTTCGACCGGGACCGGTCGGGTAGCACGCGGGCCTACCCGGGCTCGGTCACGGGCGCGGTCTCGATCATCCGGCAGGTGCTGTCGGACGCGGACTGGGCCGCCGCGACCGGCGCCGACCCCAGCGCCCTGACGCCGCTCACCATGCCGTTCCCCCTCGTGTTCGACTGCACCGATGAACTCATGGCGTTGCTGGCCGACGACATCGCCCGCGAGTTCCAGCGCAACGCGATGATCCGCGGGTCGGGCACGGAGCTGCACCGCCTCGACGCGATCGCGGAGGCGGGCTGGCCCGTGATCGTGCCGCTGCGCTTCCCCGCCAAGCCCGACCTCTCCTCGCCCGGCGCGATCGACGCGCTGGACCTGGAAGCCATGATGGAATGGGAGCAGGCGCCCACGAACCCGCGCCGCCTGCACGACGCGGGGCTCGCCGTCGCGATCACCTCGGCGAACCTGCCCAAGGGCGCCAAGTTCTACGACAACCTCCGCCGCGCCATCGATGAGGGCGGCCTCGCCGAAGACGACGCCCTCGCCATGCTCACCACCACCCCCGCCTCCCTGCTCGGCATGAGCAGCGAGCTGGGCGCCGTGGAGGAAGGCATGCGGGCCAACGTGCTCGTCACCTCGGGCCCGGTCTTCGGCGAAGAGACCGAACGCCGGGCCATCTTCGTGGACGGCCGCCTGCACGAGCTCGAGGCCGCCGAGGAGTTCCCCCTCGATGGCACCTGGGCCATCCGGCTGGGCGGCAACGATTCGCCGCTCCGCATGACCTTCGACGGCAAGAGCGTCACCTTCGACGACGAGAGCGACGACGAGGCCGAGCCCACCAAGGGCCGCAGCTCCACGATCGACGGCGGCTCGTTCCGCGCCATGCTCGACGCCCAGAACGAAACGGGGGACACCACCGTCCTCTCCGGCGCGCTCACCGCGGACGGCACGATCCACGGCGTCGGCATCAACCCGAACGGCGACGCCTTCGAGTTCACCGCCACACGCGTCGATTCGCCGGAAGAATCCGACGACGAGGCGGACGACGAGGACGACGCCGTCGATCCCGCGCCCGAGGACTTCGGCGGCTACCCCTTCGGGCCCTACGCCGTCTCCGAGATCCCCGAGCAGGGCACCGTCCTGTTCACCAACGCGACCGTCTGGACCTCCGGGCCCGACGGGATCATCGACGACGGGTTTGTCATGATCGACGGCGGCACGATCACCGCCGTGGGCCCCATGGCGGACGCGCCCTCCGCCGGAGAAGGCGTCCGCGTCATCGACTGCGAAGGCAAGCACATCACCCCGGGCCTGCTCGACTGCCACTCGCACACCGGGCTGTTCCGCTTCGGCGTGAACGAGGCCGGGCAGGCCGTCACCGCCGAGGTCCGCATCCACGACTCGCTCGACCCGGGCGACATCAGCTGGTACCGCCAGCTCGGCGGCGGGATCACCACCGTCAACTCGCTGCACGGGTCGGCCAACCCGATCGGCGGGCAGAACGCGGTCCACAAGAACCGCTGGGGCGCCCGCCACCCCGAGGACCTGCTCCTCGAGGGCGCGCCGAGCGGCATCAAGTTCGCCCTGGGCGAGAACGTCAAGCAGTCCAACTGGGGCGACCGCTACACCACCCGCTACCCCCAGACACGCATGGGCGTCGAGACGCTCATCCGCGACCGGTTCATCGAAGCGCGCGAGTACGCGGCCCATGCCCAGCGCGCCGCCGCCGCCCAGGCCGAGCTCGCCGAGCTCCAGCAGCAGATGCAGCGCACGCAGACCGAGATCCAGGGCAAGTATCCCCCGATCGCGATCAACTGGGCCCTCCAGCCCGAGCATTCCCTCGAGGACGCCTGGCAACGCGTCCTCGAGAGCGGGCAGGTCTCGAACGTTGATCCCAACGAGCTGCTCGCCGACATGCGCGCCGCCCGCGCCCTGTTCGACAAGACCCAGCGCCTGCAGCGGTCGCTCGTGCAGCGCCGCGACCTGGAGCTCGAGACACTCGCCGAGATCCTCTCGGGCGAACGCCTCATCCACTGCCACAGCTACCGCCAGGACGAGATCCTGATGCTCTGCCGCATCGCCGAGGAGTTCGGCTTCAAGATCGGCACGTTCCAGCACGCCCTCGAGGTGTACAAGGTCGCCGAGACCGTCCGCGAGCACGCGATCGGCGCCTCCAACTTCTCCGACTGGTGGGCCTACAAGGTCGAGGTGCAGGACGCCATCCCCCACGCGGGCCCGATCCAGCACGAGGTCGGCGTCCTCACCAGCTACAACTCCGACGACAACGAGCTCGCGCGGCGCATGAACCTCGAAGCCGCCAAGGCCGTCAAGTACTCCGACGGGCGCATCAGCCCCGAGGAAGCCCTCAAGTTCGTCACCATCAACCCCGCCATCCAACTCGGCGCGGGCGACCTCATCGGCTCGCTCGAGCCGGGCAAGCACGCCGACGTCGTCGTCTGGTCCGGCGACCCGCTCTCGACGTACTCGCGCGTGCTGCACACCTTCGTGGACGGCCGCGAGCTGTTCTCCGACGCCATCGACGCCGACCACCGCGAGCGCATCGCCGCCGAACGCAAGCGGCTCATCCAGAAGATCGTCGCCGCCCCGGACCGCGGCGAGGACGAAGCCAAGGACGACGAGCCCGACGCCGACGACCCGACCGATACCACCGACGGCGACGACGACCCCGAGCGCCGCCGCTCGCTCATGGCCGCCGTCCAACGCGACCTCCGCCTGGGCCAGCACGACAAGCACGACGAACGCGGCGAGTGCGGCTGCTGGTTCCTCGGCGCCGGCATCGACCTCGAGGACTGACACGCGACGCATGACCCAACGCACGCAGATCCTGATCTGGGCCGCCGCCACCGCGCTCGGCACCGCCTTCGGGTGCTGGATGGGCGTGCGCGCGGTTTCCTCGGCGCGCGACACCCTCGCCTTCCTCGACCGCAGCGTCGTCACGCGGGGCGAGATCGTCTCGGTCCGCCGGGAGAGCGCCGAAGGCGGCGCCCGCTCGGTCTACTACCCCACCGTCCGGTTCCAGCCCATCGACCCCGCCGACCCGCCCGTCGAGTTCGAGGGCTACGGCTCGATGTCGTTCCAGGGCTCGGTCGGCGAGGCGGTTGACGTCCGCTACGACCCCGACGCCGAGCACGCCCCGCGCCTGCCGACCTGGTTCGGCACGTGGGGCGAGACGACGATCGCCGCCGGTCTTTCCATCGTGCCAGTCACACTCTGCGGCCCGGTGCTCGCGTTCTGCCTGATCGCGCTCCGGCCCGAACAACCCAAGGCGCGCCGCGCATCCACCGCCACGAACGAGGCAACCGCATGACCCGCTTCATCTCCACCGCCATCGCCGCCCTGTCCGTCGCGAACGCCGCGCACGCCCAGGACCTCACGCCCACCGCCCCGCCGCAGGACCACCCGATCTACATCTCCGGCGCCACCGTCCACACGGCGACGGGCGACGTCATCGAGAACGGGCTCGTCGGGTTCAGCGAGGGGCGCATCACCATGATCGGCGACGCCGATTTCCTCTCCCGCGCCTCGCTCACCCAGGACACCGAGGTGATCGACGCGACCGGCATGCACGTCTACCCCGGGCTCATCGCCCCGATGACGCGCCTCGGGCTCACCGAGATCAACGCCGTCCGCGCCATGCGCGACTACAACGAAGCCGGCTCGTTCACGCCCGAGGTCCGCGCCGCCGTCGCCGTCAACCCCGACTCGACGCTCATCCCCGTCGCACGCACGAACGGCATCCTCGTCTTCGGCTCCGCCCCCTCGGGCGGTCGCATCCCCGGGCGCCTGTCCGTCATGCGCTCCGACGGCTGGACCTGGGAGGACATGGCGATCGACGACGGCGCCGGGCTCATCATGAACTGGCCCTCCGTCCGCCCGCGCCACCAGCGTTTCGATTCCGACACCGACGCCGCCAAGCGCATCAAGGAAGACCTCGCCGAGCTCGACGCCTTCTTCGACGCCGCCGACGCCTACGTCGCCGCCAAGGACGCGAACGCCAACCACCCGACCGACCTCCGCTTCGAAGCGATGCGCCCGATGCTCGCCGGCGACAAGCCCGTCTTCATCAACGCCAACGACCTTGACCAGATCACGACCGCCGTCGCCTGGTCGCTCGAGCGCGGGCTGCGCCCCGTCATCGTGGGCGGCCGCGACGCCCTCGGCGCCGCCGAGCTCCTCACACGCCACGACGTCCCCGTCATCCTCCGCGGCACGCACGTCTTCCCCAAGCGCGACGACTCCCCCTACGACGAACCCTTCACCATGCCCAAGCGCCTCACCGACGCCGGCGTCCGCTGGTGCCTCGACTCCGCCGACCGCGACGGCAACGTCCGCAACCTCCCCTACGAAGCCGCCCGCGCCGCCGCCTTCGGCCTCGACCCCGACCTCGCCCTCCAGTCCATCACGCGCGCCACCGCCGACATCCTCGGCATCGCCGACGACTACGGCTCGCTCGAGACCGGCAAGTCCGCCACCCTCTTCGTCACCGACGGCGACTGCCTCGAGATCACCTCGAACGTCCAGATGGCCTTCATCGACGGCCGGCGCATCGACATCTCCAACAAGCAGACCGAGCTCCGCGACAAGTACCGCGAGAAGTACCAGCAGCTCGATCTGATCGACGACTGATCGCCTAAGGCCGCAGCTCCGCCTCGTCCCACAGCCGGCGCATCGTCCCATCCGAGCGCGGCGTCTCGAGCTGCGCCGTCAGACGCACGCTGCCCGCGCCCGGCGCGGGCACGCCGTCCGCGTCCGGCATCATCGCCTCGACCCACCCGGGCACGTCCCCCAGCACGATCCGGTACGTCCGGCTCGACGGGTCGTAGTACCGCGCGTTGTCCTCGTCGGACCACATCGCAACATCCCACCGCACCTCGTCGCGCCCCTCACCCGACGCCGTCCCCGCCGGGCGCAGCAGCTGCACCGTCAGCTGCCCGACGCCCTTGACCGTGTCGCCCCACTCGTCCTTCATCTCCAGGTGCAAGACGACGCGCGCGGCGCCGTCGTCGTCGCGGTCCAGCCGCGTCAGCGGGAAGACGCGGATCGCCACCGGCTCGAACGGCCCGGGCGCCCGCCAACCCGCGCGCACCTCGCGCGCCGGGCGATCGCCCAGCCACGACCCCTGGTCCGCGCACCCGCTCGCCGCACACACGCACGCCGCCAGCCCGATCGCTCGAAGTCCGGTCATCGGCGCAGTCTACGCCGCCTCGTCCGGCGTGCGCAGCCCGCCCAGCATCGCCATCAGCCCACGCTGGCACGCCTCCAGGCTCGCCAGCGCCCGCGTGTTGTCCCCCAGCGCCGCGATGAGCACGTCCGTCTCCCGCCGCTCACGCATCAGACGCTCGTGCATCTCGCTCACCTGCCGCTCGCGCACCCCCGCCGCCCGACGCTCGGCGAGCCACATCCAGCACACCAGCCCCGCCACCCCGAACTGCGCCAGCGCCGCCAACTCCGCTTCCATCACACCCTCTTCCCCCCTCTCCCCTCCGGGGAGAGGGCCGGGGTGAGGGGTCTTCCACGCCTCCCCCTCCTACGCCTCAAGCCTCACACCTCAAGCCTCACCGCTCACTGCTCACTGCTCACCACTACAACGTCACCTTCCGGAACGTCGCCGCGTACCGCACGCTCCACAGGCGCCCGCGATCGATCGGCCCGAGCTCCTCGTACGAGATCATCGTCATCCCGCTCCAGGTGCGCCCGTCGTTGTCGATCAGATCCCCCTGCTTCTCCGGCAGCTCCGCCTCCGCCGCGACCGCCTGCCGCAGCGTCCACAGCGCGCTCTCGCTCGCCGCGACGAGCCGACCCGTCACCGACATGATGGGCTCCTTCGCGCCGATCACCTCGCTGCCCGTGCCGTCGTCGAACGGCTGCTGGAACTGCACCCACCGCGGGATCACCAGCAGCTCCCGCGCCGGCGCCGTCACGCGGTGCGGGCCCGACCCGAAGATGTCATTGCCCCGAAACGAGCTCATCTCAAACTCCTTCCTCCCCCGTCCAGACGGGGGAGGTGGCCGCGAAGCGGACGGAGGGGGTCCTCCTCCCTCTCCCCCCCGGGGAGAGGGCCGGGGTGAGGGGCTCCCCCTCCTCCCCCTCCTACGCCATTCGCCGCGACACGCTCGCAGCCCAAAAACCCCGGGCGCCGGTCTCCCGCGCACCCGGGGCGCACCGCCGGGTCCCCCCGAACCCCAGCGGGCATCACCCGATCACACCGCCAGGCCCGAGATCACCCCGTGCGCGTTCTCGTTCTTGAACTCCAGCGTGTACTCCCCGATCACCTGCCCCCGCACCGCGTCCCCCGCCGGCGCCAGCGGCTTGAAGTGGAAGCTCCGCCCCTGCAGCGGCATCACCTGGATCCGGCTCGAATCCAGCAGCATCAGCGTGTCCGACGGCACCCACCGGCTCATCACCACCCGGCACACGCCGAAGTCGCTCTCATACACGCTGATCAGATCCCGGTACGTCTCGTCCTCGGGCAGGTACGCCCGCGTCCCCGACGCGAACGCGTTGATCCGACGCTTCTGCGCCCCGCCCACCACGATCGTGTCGATCTGACCCGACGACTGATCCCAGATCTCCTTCATCGCCGCGTTCAGCACCGCCTCGTTCAGCTCGTCACTCCCGGCGCCGTCCCCGTCCGGGATCGCCCCGGTTCCCGGCTCGAACCGGTTCGAGCTGATGAGCTTCAGAATCCCGTTCATCGATCGCCGGATCGACGACGTCCCCTGCTGGTCCGATGCCGGCGCCACGCCGTTGATCACGCAGTTCTCCAGATCCCGCAGCAGCTCGCGCATCCGCTCCTGCTTCTGGTAATCGACCTCGTCGTCGATCCCGTACGCCCGCGCCGCCTGCATCGAACCCGACACCTCGATCGCCTCCGTCAGGATCTGCGTGTAGTTCTGCTTGCGCACCCGCGACGTGAACCGCGCCTCGGGTGCCTGCTCGCCCTCCAGCGCCGCGTTCCCGATGATCAACAGCTCCATGTTGTCCGCCAGCGTCGCCGCCGTCGTGCCCCCGTACCCACGCACCACCCCGACGATGTCCGTATCCACGTCCGACGCCGTCACCAGCATCACCTCACCCGACTGCCCCGGCCGCACCAGATCACCGACCTGGAACACCGACGCGTCGTCCACGATGAACCCCGTCGCCGTCGTCGGGCTCGGGCTGAACGAGCTCTGGTTGATCCGCCCCACGTTCGGCAGCAGCGTGTCCTCCACCCACTCGTGCACCGTGCTCAGCGCCGCGCGCTTCGGATCCCCGATGTGATCCAACAGCGGCGTCTCGTGCGGGCTCACGATCCCGATCACGTCCGACACGTCCTCCACCAACTCGGGCAGCCCCGCCCCGCCCGAATACGTCGCCTTCCCCGTAAACGCCATCCCGCATCCTCCTCGTTCGTCTTCCTCCCTCTCCCCCCCGGGAGAGGGCCGGGGTCAGGGGCCTTCCCCCCTTCCCCTCGTCAGTCCGAGCCGCGAGCGCAAGCCCGCGGACATCCCCGCATCCATCCGAGCCGCGGGCGTGAGCACGCGGACCAGATTCCCCATGCCTCACACCCGAGGCCTCCGGTCAGCTCGCACGCCCCCGCCGCTCACGCAAGTACGCCAGCAACGCCCCCCGGTCACCGCTCGACCGCGCCTCATCGGCCAGCTCACCCAGCTCCGCTCGCGCGCCGCGTCCGCGCTCCACCGCCACGCTCATCGCCCCAGCCGCCGCGCGTTGACGCGATCCGCCCCGGAACAAGAACGGCTTGTCCCGACGCAGCTCCTCGATCGCCGCCCGCACGTCCGGCTCCTCCATCGCGCTCACCGCGATCTCCGTCAGCAGCGCCACCGTCGCCGCGTCCAGCGCATTCGCCTCGTGCGCCGCGCGCTCAATCTCGTGCCGACGCTCCGACGACCCCAACGCCTCCAACGCCGCCGCCAGCTCGCCCTCAAGCTCCACGATCCGCGCCTCCAGCTCTGCGATCCGCGCCTCGAAGTCCTCCTCCTCGCGCTCTTCGCGCAGCGCGTCCGCCCGCACGTCCAGCTCATCCACCATCGTCTCCACGACCGGCGGCTCAATCTCGCCCTCACCGGGCCCGTTGCCGACACCCTTCATCGCTCGTTCCTCCCCGTCACACCACGCCCGGATCGCCGGACCCGTACCCCAGTTCCGCCAGCAAACGCTCGTCCCCGACGCCCAACTCGCGCTTCGATTCCGCCGCCGACAGGTCCTCCGCCGGCACGCTCGGCAACGCGTCCGGCCACGCCACACGCAGCCCGCGCTCCCGCTCGCCCGTCATCAGCACGCCCGCCCCCGCCAACGCGTCCAGCACCAACCCCGACGCCTCGACGATCCCGCGCCCGTACGTCACACGCTTCCGCGCCGTCTTCGCAAGCAAACTCAGCAGCGTGATCCGCAGCGCGTTCGCGCTCGTCAGATTCCCGACCTTCGCCCGCACCACGCCGCCCGCCAACGGCGGCACCGCGCTCGCCTTGTCCATCGCCTCGCGGATCTGCTCGATGTGCGATTCCTCGCTCGGGCTCGCCCCGTCACCCCCGAACGACTCGATCGACGCGTCCGGGTTGTTCGTGCTCCACACGCTCCCCGGCGTCACCGGCACCCGATCAAACCCATCGAGCCCCTTCGCCAGGTACATCCGAAAGCTCTGCATCGTCACCCGGCTCGCGCGATCGCTCAGCCGCGTGTTCAGCTCGTCCTGCAGCGGGATCAACGCCTCAACCTCGCTCAGCCCCGAGTACCGGAACGGCTGACTCCCGTTCTGCACGTGCACCACCGGCACAACATCCGGCAACAACGAACTCGCACGCTCCGCAACAACTTCGCCGTCCTCCACCCGGCGCCAACGCCCGGGTTCGAACACCTCCGTCACCGTCCCACGTTTCCGCTGCAACCTCGAAGACGCTCGCCCGTTCGCCCGCTCGCGCCCGAACAGCCGCTTCGCCCGCCCCGCCCGGTCCGTCCGCTCCACCTCGTTGAGCTCACGCTCGAAGTGCACCAGGTACCCGTCGAGCCGCCGGTAGTCCCCCGCGCTCAAGATCGGGACGCCCCGCGTCGCCTCGATCGGCTCGATCCGGATCGCGTGCGCCGCGACCACCGCCGGGTCCTCGCCCGCCAGCTCCGCGAGCGCCCCCTCATCGACCCGCACCGCGAGATCAACGTGCCCGTACACATGCCCGAGCAGCGCCACGTCCTGCAGCAGCGCGAGCCCCCCGCTCGCCTCCCACACCGCGTCGAGCACCCGCTCCACGTCCGCCGCGAGCCCCGCGTCCGACGCCTCCGACGCGATCCGCACCGGCCGCCCGAACAGGAAGTCCACCATCGTCAGCACGCGCCACGCGATGTCGTTCTCGATCACCACCTCGCGCCGCGTCCGGGCGCGATCGTCCAGACTGAACGCGTCCTCGCCCAACCCCGAAGACCGCCCCGTCACCCGCGCCGGCAGCCCCGCCTCCTGCGCCAGGCGCCACCCCCTCGACGAACCCCCCTCCGCGCCGACCGGCTCGGCCGGATTCCGGAAGTACCGCCACAACTCCTCGAGCCGCGGCGCCACCGCCTTCTCGTGCTCTTCGATCGCGACGCGAATCAACGCGTCATCGAGCCCACGTTCCGTTCCGAGCCGGTCGGGCATCGGGTCCCCTCCACCACGCACCGCCGGGAATGCCCCCGGTCACAAGATCCGTCGAGCGAGCCACACGCCCGCCGCACACCCCTCCCCCACGCGCCCTGCCACGCGCGCACAACCACCGCGCTGCGCACGCACGAACGCGCGCAACCCCTTGCCAACACCGGCGCAGAAATTCCCCCAAAAACACAACCGCGGCCCCGGTCACCCGACGCCGCGTGCGCTCAAAGTCAGATGTCCACGATCACGCGCTCAGGCCTCAGCCGCCTCCACGCGCTCCACCCTCGAGTTCTGATCCAGGTTCACCGTGATCAGCTCGCCGTCGTCCTTGCGAAGCTCCACCCGGTCGATCCACAGCTTCTTGTCCTTGCTGTGCGCAAACCACGACCCCGTCTTCTGCTGACCCGCACGCACCACCGCGCCCTCGACGACCGTGCTCGTCGCCTCGCGGCCCGTCACCACGTGCTGCGTCACCCGCACCCGCGCCCCGGCTTCAAACTCAAGCTCATGCATGCCGACATCCTAGCTCGATCACCCTCCCCCGCGTGCGGGGGAGGTGCCCGCGAAGCGGGCGGAGGGGGGTCCTCTCAGATTCCTCAAGCCTCAGGTCTCAGATCTCAGGTCTCAGGACTCAGGACTCAGGACTCATTCACAATCCCCGCCACCTCATCCAGCAGCGCCCCCGCCGCCGTCTCGTCCGCCGCCTCCCCGATCAGCCTCAAAATCGGCTCGGTGTTGCTCGCCCGCACATGCACCCAGCTGCCCGCCCGCTCGCCCGCGTCGAAGTCCACCCGCACCCCGTCCTGGGTATCGACCCGCTCCCCGGCGTACCGATCCGCGATCCGCCGCACCGCCGGCTCGGCGTCCGGCTTGCTCGCCAGCGCCTGCTTGCGCTTCACGATCGCATACCCGCCCCCGCGCGCATACCCGTTGATCTTCGAGACGATCTCCGACACCGTCTTCCCCTCGCGCGCCATCAGCCCGAGCGTCAGCGCCATCGCGCCCAGCGAGTCGCGCACGTACGTCACCTCGGGCCAGATCACCCCGCCGTTGCCCTCGCCGCCGAGCACGCAGTGCTCGCCCGCCGCCTTGAGCGCCTTCATCCGCTCGACGACGTTCGCCTCGCCGACCGCCGTCCGTTCGACCCGCGCCCCGTACGCCGCCGCCACGTCCTCGATCATGCGGCTCGTGGACAAGTTTGTCACCAGCACCGGCTGCCGTCCCGCGCGGGCTGAAGCCCGCGGCTCAGATTCCTCCCTCTCCCGCCCGGCGTGAGGGTCTCCTCTTCCCCCCTCTCCCCTCGGGGGAGAGGGCCGGGGTGAGGGGTCTTCCCCTCCTACCAGTTCTCCGTTCACCTGCATCGCCCCGAGGATCGCCTCCGCCGCGATCGCGAGCGTGTACTCCTCCCCGATGTACCGTCCCCGCTCATCCACGATCGCCAGCCGATCACCGTCCGGGTCCTGCGCAAACCCGACGTCGGCCTTCAACCCCGGCACCGCGTCGCACAGCCCACCGGCGCCCGACAGATTCTCCGCCGTCGGCTCGGGGATGTGCGGGAAGATGCCCGACAACCCACCCGCAATCGCGATCATCTGGACCGGCGTGTCATCAAAGAAGCAATCGTCAATGTTGACGCCGGACGCGTTGACCGCATCAACGACGACCGTGCGAACCCCGCCGTCGACCATGTCCCAGTAGTTGGAAACATCGAACACGCGCTCCGCAGCGTTCAGTGTGCGCAAGCAGTGCGTGTCCTCGACATCATCGTCAACGCTCGAACTCTCCACGTGATGCTGGGGAGCCCACGAACACCGCCCCGCGTGGAACGCGTCGATGATCTCCTGCGCCGTCTCCGCGTCGGGCGCGCACGCATCACTGACACCATCCGCACCACCACGCGCGTCGCTGTCACCCAATTCCCACGCGCGCCGATTGAGGAGGATCTTTATTCCGTTCCATTCCTGCGGGTTGTGACTCGCCGTAATGATGAGGCACGCATCTCCTTGCCGTGAGTCCGTTACGACCCCGGCGCTCGGCGTCATCGCGATCCCGAGCCGGCGCACCCGGCATCCCGTCGCCAACAACGCCGAGATCACCGCCGTGTAAACGGCTTCACCACCCGCCCGACCATCTCGGGCGACCATGACCAACGGCTCCCGCTGGCCCGCAATCTGATCTTCGAGCCAAGCCCCAAACGCCGCCGCGTACCGCACCGCCACCTCCGGCGTCAGGCTCTCGCCCACGATCCCCCGCAGCCCGCTCACACCCAGAATCAACGGCGCATCACCCATCACGGCCCTTTCATCCGAGCCGCGGGCGTGAGCACGCGGTCAGATTCACTCCCGTTCGAATCTCCGCGTGCTCACGCACGCGGCTCGGATTCCTCCCCCTCCCCGCCTGGGAGAGGGCCGGGGTGAGGGGTCTCCACCGCCTCCCCCAACCGACCGCGCGGGCCGAAGCCCGCGGCTCGGACATGTTCTCCCCAGCGTACGCTACCCCCCATGCAATGGATCATCGACGCCTTCGTCTACGACATCACCACCTACTACGGGCTCGACTGGGCCGCCGGGCTCTTCATGATCCTCTCCTTGTGGCGCCTCAAGCACCACCACCGCGACGGGTTCGTCCACGCCGCCCTGGCAGCCCTGTGCTGGATCGGGTTCAACATCATCGCCAAGTCGCCCCCGGGGTTCGTCCTCAACGCCGTCGTCGGCGGCATGGCTGTCCACTCCTGGCTCAACTTCAAACCCGCCCCACGATCGCCCCTCGAAGCAACCCCCCCCGACGCCACCTAGCATCCTCGCCATGTTTGAGATCACCGTCACCGCCGATTTCTGCGCCGCCCACGCCCTCACCGTCGCGGGGATCAAGGAGCCCGTCCACGGCCACAACTGGCACGTGACGGTCACCCTCGTCGGCACCGAGCTCGACGACGACGGCCTCCTCTGCGACTTTCACACCGTGGAGTCGTCCGTCAACGCGATCACCGACGATTTCAACAACACCGACCTGAACAACCACCCCGCCTTCCGCGAGAACAACCCCAGCGCCGAGCGCGTCGCGGAGTACATCGCGTCCGAGCTGCACCAGCGCGTCGCCCCGACGCTCGCGCCGCACGCCCGGGTCGCGGCGGTCAGCGTGACCGAGGCCCCCGGCTGCGTCGCGACCTACCGCCCCAGCGGGCACTGACGCCGCCCCAACCGACGCCGCGTACCCTCCGCCCATGCCCCGCACGCCCGACATGATCGAGTCGGACATCTACTTCAACCGCGACTTGTCGTGGCTGGAGTTCAACCGCCGCGTCCTCGACCTGGCGCGCGACCCCGAGCACCCGCTGCTCGAGCGCGTCAAGTTCCTCGCGATCTTCGCGTCGAACATGGACGAGTTCTTCATGAAGCGCGTCGGCCTCCTCCGCCGACGCCTGCAACTGAACCAGACCTCGTCCCGCCCGGGCACCATGCCCCCCGCCCAGGTGCTCGACGCCGTCCGCAAGACCGTCGCGAAGATGCAGAAGGTGCAGGCGAAGTGCTGGTCCGAGGACCTCGTGCCCGCGCTCGCGAACGCCGGCATCCACATCCTCTCCTACACCGACCTGGCCGAGGCGGACCGCGCGACGATCGACGCGTGGTACACCGCCAATGTCTTCCCCGTGCTCACCCCCCTCGCCGTGGACCCCGGGCACCGCTTCCCCTTCATCTCCAACCTCTCCGAGAACCTCGGCGTCCTGCTCGAACCGATCGAGCCATCAAGCGCAACCCCGCGCCCCGCCGAGTCGCTCTTCGCGCGGGTGAAGTGTCCGGACGTCCTGCCGCAGATGGTCCGCCTGGACACCCTCGACAGCGCCCCGGGCGCTCCCGCCTCGCCCAAGGGCGCCAACGCCAAGGACATCCGCCTCGTCCCCCTCGACGAGATCATCTACCACAACCTCGACGACCTCTTCCCGGGTCTGCGCATCACCGACGTCCTCCCCTTCCGCATCACCCGCAGCGCCGCGGTGGAAGTCGACGACGACGAAGCGGACGACCTGCTCGAGCAGGTCGAGGAAGAGCTCCGCATGCGCCGCTTCGCCAGCGCCCTGCGGATCCAGGTGAACCCGAACCCCAACCGCCGCATCCTGCAGTTCGTGATGGACGAGCTGGGCCTGACCGACAACGACGTCTACGAGCGCTCGGGCCCGCTGGCGTACGCGGACCTCTTCGAGATCGCCGCCCTCGACCGCCCGGACCTCAAGGACCGCCCGTGGAAGCCCGTCGTCCCCGCGGCCCTGCGCGGCGACGAGACGCCCGTCTTCAACCGCATCGCCAAGGGCGACATCCTCGTCCACCACCCCTACGACTCGTTCGAGCACTCCGTCGAGCGTTTCGTCGCCGAGGCCGCCCGCGACCCCGACGTCCTCGCGATCAAGCAGACGCTGTACCGCACCAGCGCCGATTCGCCGTTCGTCGATTCGCTCGTCCGCGCGGCCGCCGAGGGCAAGCAGGTCGCGTGCCTCGTCGAGCTCCGCGCCCGGTTCGACGAGGACCGCAACGTTCAGTTCGCCCGGCAACTCGAGTCCGCGGGCGTCCACGTCGCCTACGGCGTCGTCGGGCTCAAGACCCACTGCAAGATCTCGCTCGTCGTCCGCCGAGAGCGGCACGAAGGCCGCGCCACCATCCGCACCTACGCCCACATCGGCACCGGCAACTACCACCCCACCACCGCCCAGCTCTACACCGACGTCGGGCTCCTCACCGCCGATCCCGAAGTCACGTCCGACGTCGTCATGCTCTTCAACGCGCTGACCGGGCACACCGCGACGAGCGCGTATAAGCGCCTGCTCGTCGCGCCCAACACCATGCGCCGAAAGTTCGAAGAGCTCATCGACAACGAGATCGCGAACGCCAAGAACGGCCGCCCCGCGCGCATCATCGCGAAGATGAACTCACTCGAGGACCGCAAGATCACCGATCGCCTCTACGTCGCCTCCCAGGCGGGCGTCCCCATCACGCTCTACATCCGCGGGTTCTGCTGCCTCCGCCCCGGCGTGCCCGGGCTCTCGGACAACATCCGCGTCGTCTCCATCGTCGGACGCTTCCTCGAACACTCACGCGTCTTCCACTTCGCCGACGGCTCGGACGACCCGCTCGAGGGCACTTGGATCATCGGGTCCGCCGACTGGATGTACCGCAACCTGAACACCCGCGTCGAATCCGCCGTCCCCGTCACCAGCCGCGCCGCCCGCGCCCGCCTCCAGCGGCTCGTCGATGTGATGACCACCGACACCCGCAACGCATGGGACCTCACGCCAACCGGTGCCTACGTGCGCCGCAGCCACGCCGACCCCGCCAACCCGGACCCGGGCACCTTCGCCGCCCTCATGGCCGACGCGACCCGCCCGCCTCCCAGCTGATCCCCGCCTCCCACCCTCGAGCGACGCAAAAAAGACAAGCGCTCCCCGCGAAAGCGAAGAGCGCTTGTCCATCTCTGCCGTCGGGCAAGCGCCCGGGGCAACCTACTCCACCACATCAAATGGACCACAGATCGCCCGAACCGCCACCCGTTCTCAGAAAAACCCGATTTCGGTTGCAAATCACTGGTTCACAGCGACTTCCCCAGCTCCGCCATCGTCCGAACGGGCTTCTCCACCGTCGCTCGGAAGAGGTTCAACTCCGACCAGATCTGCTTCGCTTCCTGCGTTAGGGGGTCCGGCCGCAGGGCGACCGCCCGGATTCGGCTCAGCGGACCTGCCCGCTCAGCACCCGCCGCGACCCTCTCCACGGGCGGCGCCTCGGGCTCGATCGCCGGCGTCGAACCGATCCCGACCCAGACCGCCGCCCCCGCCATCAGCACCGCCAGGGCCCCGATCGCCGTGGGCGTCCGATGCGAACCGCCTGGCACACGCGCACGCCCGGGGTCCGAGTCGCCCAGGGCGGCATCAACCCGATCACGCAGATCGGCGGGCGCCCGCGCCCGCCCGGGGCTCTCCCCGCGCAGCACCGATCCGATTTCGTTACGCCGCTCCATACGCGCCGCCTCCTTCCGGCTGACCCGTGCGCGCGCCCGCGCACGCCTCAGCGATCCGCTTCCGCGCCCGGTGCAGGCGCACCCGCACCGCGACGCCGCTCACCCCTACAACCCGCGCGATCTGCGCGGGCGTTCTGTCTTCCGCGTAGCACAACCACACGAGCTCGAACGCGTCGTCGTCGAGCACCCGCCGCGCCAACGCCCAGACCTCGCCCAGCTCCACCGCGCCGTCGCGGCCCACCGCGTCGTCCGCCGCGTTCTGCCGCTCGCGCTCGCGCGTCGCGTCGCGCTCGACGCGCTTGCGCCGGCGGACGACCTCGATCACCTCTCGCCGCGCGATCGTCAGCACCCACGTCGCGAAGCTCCGCGACGGATCGAAGCGCCCGATGCTCCGCCACGCCCGACACAGCGTCTCCTGCGTCACGTCCGCCGCGTCCGAGCCGCACCGCAAGCGCACGAGCGCGAACCGGTAGACCCGGTCCTGGTACCGGTCGATGAGCCGCCCGAAGGCGTCCCGGTCCCCCGCCGCCGCGCGGACCGCCAGGCGTTCGTCCGCGCCGATGTCCTCATCGTGCGCGCGCGACACACCCGGCGCGATCGCCGGGCGTGCCGCGAGGTCGTGGTCTGTCACGGGGATCGTGCTCAGCCGTCGTCCCCCCAGAAATCGTCGTCGTCGTTGTGGTCGTCGTCCCAGTCGTCCGCGTCGTGTTCGTCCCAGTCCCCGTCGTCGCCGTTCATCTCGACGATCAGACCCTTCAGCTCCGCCGCGCTGTGGCTCATGCTGACCAGCAGCGAGCCGTCCTCCGCCCGAACGCGGATCCCGCGGGCGAACTCCATGACGCGCGCCAGCTCCTGGTCCTCCGCGCTCATGAGGGCCCCGAGCGCCAGCAGCCCGTCGGCCATCCGCGCGATCTGATCCGCCTGCTTCGGGTCGTGCGTATCGAGGCGTGCCTCGGCGAAGACCTCGCCGCCCGCCTCGCCCACGCGCGCCATCACACGCTCCGCCTGCTCGGCGATGTGCGACACATCGTCGAAGTCGGCCAGCTCCGACGGGTTCTCCACCGCCGCGAACGCGATCGTGCCAGACTTCCAACCCAGCGACGCGAGGTCCTCGTTCGTCTTCCCGCCGCCCGAGATGAACGACGCGCCCCTGCCCGAGCGGTTCGCGCTGCGGGTGACGATCCAGACGTGGTCGCCGCCCGAGCGGGCCATCGACGCGAAGATCGGGTTGTCCTCGTCCGCGGGCACGATGAGCACGCGGTTCCCGTCCGCCTCGATCTTCGGCGCGTCGTACCCGTGCTCGAGCATCTTCGCCCGGATCTCGTCGCCCCACGACGCGATCCGTTCATCGCCGTACACAAGCGCGACGAAGTCCTCGCTCTCCTCGTCGAGCTCGCGCCCGAAGATCGTGATCCCGCGCAGCCCCCCCTCGGGCGACAGCGTGAACCCGCGGATCCCCTTGCGGATGTCGGCGTACCCGTCGCTCTCGCGTTCGATCATGTCGAGCATGAAACGCCCGATCTCCGTGCCGCCCGCGGCTTCCAGGTCCACGTGCGCCACCCACTTGGCCGACCCCGGCACATGGTTCGCATTCACCGGGCCCGCCAAAGCCGTCCCGCACGAGAGCACCAGCCCGCCCAGCGCCGTGGCGCCCGTCGTCTTCATCGCATGCCGCATCGTCTGACTCCTTGGGATTCGGGCCCTGCGCGATCCGCCCGTCAGGAACGACTACGGCCGCGGCCGGTCACCGTTACACCGCCCGCCGACCCAGCCTGAGTTTCGTCCGACCAGCCCGGGCCCCCGCCCGACTCCGACGCCCCGCCAGCGCCCGCCATCCGGGCCAACCCGATCCACGCCCAGCCTAGAATCGACCCGGTACGCAACTCCTTTCTCGGACCCCAAACCGCCGGAACCCACCCGATGCCGAACCTCACCATCGACGTCGCCGCCACCCTCAACAACGACGACCTCCTCACCCACGAGTGCAAGACCGTCTCCAAGAACGCCCTCTACCTCCCGGGCGGCGACTTCGTCTCCCGTGTCATGAGCCAGTCCGACCGCAAGCCCGCGGTCCTGCGCAACATGAACCTGCTGCTCAACTCGGGTCGCCTCGCCGGAACCGGCTACACCAGCATCCTCCCCGTCGATCAGGGCATCGAGCACTCCGCCGGCGCCTCCTTCGCCCCCAACCCCGACTACTTCGACCCCAAGAACATTGTCGAGCTCGCCATCGACGGCGGGTGCAACGCCGTCTGCTCCACCTTCGGTGTCCTCGGATCCGTCGCCCGCCAGTACGCCCACCGCATCCCCTTCCTGGTCAAGTTCAACCACAACGAACTGATGACCTACCCCAACACCTTCAACCAGATCCCCTTCGGCAACATCCGCCAGTGCTTCGAGATGGGCGCCGTCGCTGTCGGCGCGACGATCTACTTCGGCTCCGAAGAGTCGGGCGAGCAGATCCAGTACGTCGCCGACATGTTCGCCGAAGCCCACGAGTACGGCATGGTCACCGTCCTCTGGTGCTACATCCGCAACAACGCCTTCAAGGTCAACGGCGTGGACTACCACAGCGCCGCCGACCTCACCGGCCAGGCCAACCACCTCGGGGCAACGATTCAAGCCGACATCGTCAAGCAGAAGCTCCCGACCAACAACGGCGGGTTCGCCGCCCTCAACTCGGGCGACTCCTCTTACGGTAAGTTCCGCAAGGAGGTCTACACCGAGCTCGCCGGGTGCGACGAGAACGGCAAGGGCGGGCACCCCATCGACCTCTGCCGCTACCAGCTCGTCAACCAGTACATGGGCCGCGTCCCGCTGATCAACTCGGGTGGCGAGTCCAAGGGCGCCTCCGACCTCGCCGACGCCGTCACCACCGCTGTCATCAACAAGCGCGCCGGCGGCATGGGCCTCATCTCGGGCCGCAAGGCGTTCCAGCGTCCCCGCGCCGAAGGCGTGGCCCTCCTCAACGCCATCCAGGACGTCTACCTCGACGACAACGTCACGATCGCCTGATGCCAAACGAGATCCCCACCGTCGGCTCACCCGCTCCGAACTCGAGCGGCGAACCCCACCGGTCAGGATCGGGGCCCGTCGTGCCCATGATCATCGGCGCCGTCATCTTCGCCACCGGGTGCGGAGGCGGGCTCGTCGCCGGCTGGTTCGCCGGCGTCGCCAATCAGATCACCGGATCCATCAGCGGCGCGTTCGGGCCCTTCGACGCCGACCTGCAAGTCGACGCTCCGAACACCGCGACGGTCCGCGAGCCGTTCGAGATCGAAGTCACGATCACGGATACGTCCGGCTCGTCGCGCACCATTTCAACCATCGACTTCAACGGCGACATCGCCGACGCGGTCTCCATCACCGCCGTCAGCCCCGCGCAGTCGGGCCTGAGCTCAAGCCCGGGATGGGCCGAGTACAACTTCTACGAGCCGCTCGACGCCTACGCCACGCAGACCTTCGTCTTCACGGTCTCCGCAAACCAACCGGGCACGTTCACGGGCTCCATCGACGTCTACATGGAAGACTTCCAGTCCGATTCCCGCCCGATCACGATCTCGGTCTCCGCCGAGTCTGAAGACTGACGCCGGCTCACCCCTCCCGCGCGTCCCACGCCGCCAGCACCTCGCGCTCCCGCTCCGCCGGCAACCCGCCGCGGACACGCTGCGCCCACTGGTCCGCCGTCTCGTCACCGCGCTCCTCGCGGATCTCGGGCCCGCGCGTTCGGACGTACTCGAGCACGCTCTTCGCCGTCTCGACCTCGGGGCGGATCGTCATCCCCGCCGCCAGCGCCCTCGCCACGCTCAGCCGCCCGCGCGACGGGAACTCGCTGTTGGGCAGCCACACCGGCATCTGCTGCCACGGCGCCACGTTCTGCGATTGCAGGAAGTCCGCGGGCAGGTACGCGACCTCGGGCGATGTGCCCGCCGCCGCGATCGCCGCGTCCACCATCGACTTGACCGTTCGCGTGTCCGCCGGGCTGTCCGCGGTGTACGTCTCGCACAACCGCTTCTCGGCGCAATGCACGATGAAGTCCCCGAGATCGCGCACGTCGATGTACTGCACGTAGTCTGACCCGTCGCCCGGCGCGATCATCCTCCCGCCTTCCTGGGCGCGCAGCGGCCAGTAGCTGTACCGCCCCGTCGTGTCGCGCTCGCCGCAGATCAGGCCCGGGCGCACGACCGTCACCTTGCCCGGGAACCGCTCTTCCGCGGCCTTCTCCACGCGGGCCTTCATCGCGCCGTAGTGGACGCCCACCTCGCGGTGCGTTGTGATCCCCGCCGCCGTCGCGTCATCGACCGTCGCCAGCGGCGCGTTCTCGTCCGCCCCCGGCTCGCCGGGCGGGGCGTACACGCTGATCGTCGAAACCACCAGGAACTGCCCCATCGCCGGCAGCAGCACGTCCATCGCGTCCGTCACCGTCTTGGGCACGTACGTGAACGTGTCGATCACGCAGTCCCACGTACGCCCGTCCGCGACCGCCTGCTCCAGCGCGCTCAGATCCGAGTACCGATCGCCCTGCAGGTGCTCGAGATCCGGGAACATGTCGGGCCCGGACCGCCCGCGGTTGAACAGCGTCATCTCGTGCCCGTTCGCCACCGCGCGGCGGACGATCTGCGGGCCCAAGAAACCAGTCCCGCCCAGGATCAGCAGCCTCAGCTTCTTCTTCGACGCCGTCAGGTCCTTCATCAGTCCCCCCATCGCGTTCGCACCCAGGGTCATGCCCGCCGCCGCGCCCAGCGCCGCCGCACCCGTTGTCGTCAAGAACTCGCGTCTCGTCGTCATGCCACCACTCCCTCCGGCGTCGCGCCGGTTGTTGATTCCGTTTCAGACTCCTGCGCCCGCACTTGAGACGCCCGCCACGACTGACCCCGAGCCAGAAAGAACGACACGATCACCCACACCACGCCCAGCGGCGCCGCCGCCATCGCCATCCCGCCCAGCCCGAGCGCGAGCGCCCCGAGCCCCGCGCTCACACCCACGCCCGCCACGTCGCCGCCGCGGTACAGGAACACGTCCACCACGGGCTTCGCCTTGTACTTCTCCCGCTCGCTCACCACGGAGAAGAGCGTCTCCCGCGCGGGCCGAGCAACGGCGTACCGCGTCGCCCGATGGATCGCGTTGAACGCCGCGAACACCGCGAACACCTGCCACGCCTCCACACCCTCGCGCGAACCGACCAACGCGAGCGCCGCGAACCCCAGCACCGTCACCACCGGCAGCACGCCCAGCGTCACCCCGACGCCCGCCCGCTTCATCAGCTGCCCCGTGATGAACAGCTGCACGAACAGCGTCGCCGCCTGCGTCCACATGTCCAGCTGCCCGAACAGCGCGATCCGGCTCGTCAGCTCGTCCTCCGCGTCGCTCACCAGCTCCGCCTGCGTGAAGTAGATCAGCGTCGAGCTCACCGCCATCAGCACGATGTACGCACCCACCCCCAGCAAGTACGGCGACCGCGCCACCGCCCGCACGCCCTCCACCCACGACCCGCCCATCGCGTGCTTCTCGTGCCGCACGAGCCCGCCCGCGCCGCCGGACGACCGCCTATCCAGCGCCCGCATCACCCACACGGCCCCCTCGAACAGCACCGCCGCGATCAGCATCTGCACGGGCGCGCCGATCACCTCGACCCACTGCCACGCGAAGGTCGAACCGAGCAGCGCGCCGATGGTGCCCCCGACCCCAATCGCCGCATAGAGCCGCTTGCCCTGCTCGAGCCGCCACACGTCCGCCATGAACGCCCAGAACACGCTCGTCATGAACACGTTCACGACGCTCAGCCAGACGTAGAACACGTACCCGGACCACAGCTTCACCCCGCCGTCGAACAGATCGCCGAACCCGACCCGGACCGCCGCGAACGCGACGACGCACGCGACCACCCCGCGGAACGCCCACGCGATGAACCGCGCTCTGTCCAGCCTGCTCACGAGCCCGCCGAACAGCACCGCCGCGCCGAGCGACGCGACGCACGTCACGCCAAACAGCCAGCGCAGATCGCCCATCGAGCGTTCGACGCCCATCGCCTCGCGCACGGGCCGAAGCAGGAAATACCCGAAGAGCAGCAGGAAGAAGAATCCGCCGCTGAGCAGCAGCGCCGCCCATTCGCCCGGGCGCACCGCGGTCAGCACGCCGACCGCCCTCCCGCCCATCGCGCCGTCCCGCCCCATGATGCCGTGTATCGCGTCGCGCCCGTTCGGTTGCAATGATGCCCGAACCGACCAACAGCTCCGACGCCGCTCACTCTCAGTTTGGAACGGATCTATCCATGCGTGCCGCACTCGCCCAGATCGCCCCCGTCTTCCTCGACCGCGTCGCGACGCTCTCCAAAGCCGCCGACGCCGTCCAGACCGCCGCCGACCAGGGCGCCAACCTCGTCTGCTTCGGCGAGACCCTCCTCCCCGCCTACCCCCTCTGGCTCTCGCGCACCGATGGCGCCCGCTTCGACTCGGACGACCAGAAAGAACTCCACGCGCTCTACCTGCGCGAAGCCGTCAGCGTCGAGTCCAACGACCTCGCGCCCCTCGCCGACGCCGCCACCCAGCACGACACCTGGATCGTCGTCGGCATCGCCGAACGCCCCGCCGACCGCGCCGGCCACTCCCTCTTCGCCAGCTGCGTCACCATCAACCCCGACGGCGACATCGCGTCCGTCCACCGCAAGCTCGTCCCCACCTACGAGGAACGACTCGCCTGGGCCCAGGGCGACGCGCACGGCCTCACCGCGCACAACCTCGGGCCCTTCACCCTCGGCTCGCTCAACTGCTGGGAAAACTGGATGCCCCTCACCCGCGCCGCCCTCTACGCACAAGGCGTCGATTGCCACGTCGCCATCTGGCCCGGCAGCACCGACAACACCGCCGACATCACCCGCTTCATCGCCCGCGAATCACGCAGCTACGTCCTCAGCGCCTCCACCATCATCCGCGCCCAGGACATCCCCGCGCACGTTCCCCACCGCGACCGCATGGTGAACGCCGAGGACGAGATCATCCACAACGGCGGCAGCGCCGCGGCCAACCCCGACGGCACCTGGCTCCTCGAACCACAAGCCGACGAAGAAGACGTCTACGTCGTCGATCTCGACCCCGAGTTCGTCCGCCGCGAACGCCAGAACTTCGACCCCGCCGGTCATTACGCCCGCCCCGAGCTCCTGCGCCTGCAGATCGACCGCCGCCGCATCACGAGCGCGGACTTCACGGACTGACCATGCACGCTCGGGCCCGCCACCCAGATTCCTCCCTCTCCCCTTGGGGGAGAGGGCCGGGGTGAGGGGTCTTCAGATTCCACCCTCCCCCGTCCCGACGGGGGAGGTGTCATGCGAAGCATGACGGAGGGGGCCTCGACACCCGCGCGCTCACGGGCCGGGCACACCATCCCCCACCGGCGGTACATCAAACCACACCTCGCCCACCCAGCACCGCTCCGCGTCAAAGAACTCGAGCGCCAGCTCCGGCTTGCCCTCCGCCTTCACACGCAGCCGACCCGCAGCGCGAACAGCGTCGATCGTGTCGATCAGGTCTCCATCCCCGTCAGCGAACGAAACCCAGTTCCCCCAGCTCCCCCCTGGCTTGCCGGGAACCAATCCCTCAGCCCGCCACCGGCCTTCCATCGCTCCGAGCGGCGTCTCGCCGTCGTAGTACGTGAACAACACACCAAACACGACGCCCTCGTGCAAGATCGACTTGGCCCCGCGAGCGTCGATATGCCAGGCCTCTTCCGGGAACTCCAGCCCCTCGGCGACCAACGCGTCAAGCTCCGCCGACCGCACCGGCGTGATCACCTCCTCGATCGAATCCACCACGCGCCACGCAAGCTCGAACCGACCCGTCCGCAGCGGCGCCTCGCCCTCTTCCCGCTCCCACGGCGCGCTCGCGTACTCCGACAACTCCAACTCCAGCCGCACCCGATCTCCGTCGATCGCCGGAAGCGGGAAGCTCCGACCGAAGTCCGCTGTGCCCTCGGTCCGCTCCGCCCCGTGCGCCACCCACCGCGCGTGCTCCGTCGTCCGCAGGCTCGTCCACCCGGCGTGCATCGAGATCGTCTCAATGTGCACCGGCACGCCGCGCGGCCACACCTCCCGCGTCCGCACCTGCCACGGCGGCCGCACCGACTGGATCTCATCAAGCAGCGCAATCAACCGCTCATCCGCCTCCGCCCCGCCCGCGTAGTGCCGGTCATCCCAGCGCCCAAAGCGGAACCGCTGACCAGCGAACCACGCCCCGTACGTCTCGGCCCAGCGAACACTCCCCGCCGGCGCCAGCATGTTCCCCCGTGCGATCCGCCGCAGCAGGTAACGCTGCTGCCGATGGCTCAGCAGCACCCCCGTGTCCTCGCGAACGCCCCCGGGCCCCACACGCGCCTCGAGCAACCGGTTGATGAGTTGATCCCCCGGGTCAGTACGCGGCGTGTACGTCCCCCGCGGCAAACGCTCCCAAAGCGGCATCATCTCGATCAACGCCCACGTCGGCAGCACCCCCATCGCCCCCCGTGCCCGCACCGCCGGTGTCACCACCAACCCCAACCCCGCCAGCACGACCAACACGCCCGCCGCCGCGCGCCACCAGCGCCGCCGCGTCTTCAGCATCTGCCGCCGCGCCGCGTGCACCCGCCCACACTCCGGGCACGTCACCGCCCCGCCCGCCGGTGTCTCCTCGAGCGCATACCAGCACCGCCGGCACCGCAGCCGCCCACGCGCCCGATCCCAGAACAACGCCCACACCACAACCGCAGCCCCCAACGCCGCGATCGCCCATCCGCCAATCGTCCACCACATACGCCCAGCCTACCGCGCGCCCGCCAGATTCCCTCCCTCTCCCCCCGGGGAGAGGGCCGGGGTGAGGGGCTCCGCCTTCTCCTACCCTCCCCCATGCGCCCCGCCGTCTTCCTCGACCGCGACGACACCATCAACCGCAACGCGGACCTCCCGGACGCCGCCTGGCGCGGCACACCCGGCGACCTGCTCGACCCAAACCACGTCCACCTCCTCGAGGGCACCGAGCACGCCATCCGCCAGCTCAAGGACGCCGGCTACACCATCGTCATCATCACCAACCAGGGCGGCGTCGCCCGCGGGCACGGCGACGTCGCCGACATCGACGCCGTCAACGACCGCCTCCGCCAGCTCCTCCCCCACGACCCGCTTGACGAAACGAACGAGCCCGCGCCCATCGGACGCTCGCTCATCGACGCCTGCTACGCCTGCCCGCACCACCCCTCGGGCGTCGTCAGCCACCTCGCCGACAACCACGCCTGGCGCAAGCCCAACCCCGGCATGGTCGCCGCCGCGATCAACGAGCTGAACCTCGACCCCGAGCGTTCGTGGATGGTCGGCGACAAGCAGCGCGACCTCGACGCCGCCCGCGCCGCCGGCATCGCTCCCCAGCGCGCCCTGCTCCTCGGCCCGGGCAAGGACATCCCCGACCTCGCCGCCGCCGCGGAGATCATCCTCACGCCCCCGCCCGTGCCGCGCGTGCTCGCCGCATCGCGCGTCGTGCTGCACGCCGACCTGTCCGCCGACCCGCGCCCCCTCGCCGACGAGCGCGTCCGCGAGACCGTCATCGCCAGCGCCCGCGCCATCGCCGAGCGCACGGGCGTCGAATTGCTCGACACCTCCGCGACGGACACGGCGCTCACCGCCACGCTCGCCGCCTCGCGCGTCGCCGCGATGGGCTTCGCCGCCGAGCTGCGCCGAACCACGAACGCCTGGCACACCAAACGCCACGACCGCGCCCTCTGGCTCGACCGGTCCGAGTAACAGGATCCCGTCATCCATACGAGCCGCGACGGGGAGGGAGCGGAGATGCTCGCATCGACGGCAGACCGCTCCCTCCCCGTCGCGGCTCGTACCCTGTCCCTCACCGATGCCCGCGCCGCCGCCCACACGCCTCCTCATCGTCCTCCCCTCCTGGGTCGGCGACGCCGTCATGGCGACCCCCGCGCTCCGCCACATCCGAACCCGCGTCCCGGGCGCCTTCATCGGCGCCCTGTGCCGGCCGGGGCTCGACACGCTCTTGGGTGGGACTGACCTCATCGACGAGTTCCACATCCAGCAACCCGCCGGCGTGATGACACCCAAGCACGCCGCCGCCAAGGTTCGCGCCCGCAAGTACGACGCCGCCCTGTTGCTGACCAACTCGTTCTCGACCGCGCTCACCACACGCCTCGCCTTCATCCCCCGCCGCACCGGGTACGACCGCGACGGCCGCGGCTTCCTCCTCACCCAACGCATCACCCCGCCACGCAACCCCGACGGCTCCTGGCGCCTCACCTCCGCCGTCGATTACTACTTCCACGCCGCCCAGCACCTGCTCGGCGAACCGCCAACCCCCTTCAACACCGACGCGCTCACCGACCCCGCCCGCGCCCCGCTCATCCTCCCCGCGGACGCCAGGCTCGAGCTCGCATGCACGGACGACGACCACGCCCGCGCCAATGCCACGCTCGCTTCCGCCGGCGTCGATCCCGCCGAGTCCTTCGTGCTCTTGAACCCCGGCGGCAACAACCCCGCCAAACGCTGGCCCGAGGACCGCTTCGCCGCCCTCGCCGATCACCTCCAAGCCAACCACAAGCTCCGCGCGCTCATCAACGGCTCCCCCGCCGAGACCGACCTCTGCCGATCCATCGCCCAGCAGGCGTCGTCCGACGCGATCGCCCTCCCCGACCACGACCATTCCCTGCAGGGCGTCAAATCCCTGTGCGCCCGCGCCCGCATCATGATCACGAACGACACGGGCCCGCGCCACATCGCCGCGGCGATGGGCACCCCCGTCGTCTCCCTCTTCGGCCCCACCGACGCCCGCTGGACGACCATCCCCTTCGACCGAGAAGCGATCGTCCTCGCCGACCCCACGCTCCCGCCCGATCAGTCCGCGAACGACCACCCCGAGCGGTGCGCCATCGACCACATCAC
The DNA here is from genome assembly GCA_040219655.1 of Phycisphaerales bacterium. GTDB lineage: Bacteria > Planctomycetota > Phycisphaerae > Phycisphaerales > UBA1924 > BQJQ01. The sequence continues at coordinate 184,090 of JAVJSB010000003.1, forward strand.
GCTCGGCCGCGTCATCGACGCCGCCAAGTCGCTGTTGGGCTCATCCGCGATCGAGGAGTCGTGAAGGGTGCCACGGGTTGGCCCGAAGGGCAACCCGTGCGCACAACAACACGGCTTGCAAGACAAGCCGCGGCGTCCAGACTCACCCCATCACTTTGACTCGGATCAGCCGACCCGCGCGTCCCCGCCGGGTCGGCGGGGCGCCGCGGCCTCGTCGCCGTCGTGCCCCGTCGCCACGAACCACCGCGTCCCCGGGTACCGACGCTCAAGAACGTCCAGCACCTCCGTGGGCAGCCGGTCGCTCACCGCCGGCTCGCCGTTCAGCCGCTCGATCGCCCCGGTCTGCGAGCCCGTATCGACCCACCCGGCCGCCAGCGAAAGGTCGTCCTCGGCCCCCGCCCGCACGTGCCCAAGCTCGTCGATGGTCCAGGTGTCCCGCATCGGGTCTCGCTCCTGTGCCGCAGCCCACTCCGCAGCCCTCCCCACATCGACGACCCGCACCCCTTCCCAAAGCGGCACACCCCCGACACACGCCACACGCCCGTTGCCCCTTCAGCAGCACCCGCGCGGACCACGCAGCCGCCACACCCCGCCCGGAAGGCACACCCCGCCCAGCCCGCACACCCCGACCCCGCTTCTGTCTTGACCGGCCCCTTCGGTCCACTACCATTGCCCTCGCCGCCGAAAGCCCGGCGACAACCCCTCGGGGCGGTAGCTCAGTTGGTAGAGCGCTTGCATGGCATGCAAGAGGTCGTGAGTTCGACTCTCATCCGCTCCACTCGAATCAGCCCCCGGGTCAACACACCCGGGGGCTTTCTTGTGCGCACACACACCAACGCGACCATGATCGGACGCCCCGTGATCGGACCAAACGCTGGCTATGGGACCGCCCGTGATCGGACGCGCGCCGCCCTCACGACTCAGGCCTCAGGACTCAGGCCTCTCAAGGCACCTTCCGGCACATCGCCGATCGCCCCTCCACCGAGCGCCCGGCGTTGAGCACCCGCTCCCGCATCCACCACGCCGGCACATCGTCGAACGCGACGGCACGGAACCCACCCCGCTCGAACCACTCCGGGATCTTCGTGAGCAAGTAGAGCTCCTTGATCCCCTCCTCGTCCGCCGCCTTCACCACGCCCGCCAAGACCGCCTTGCCCGCGCCCATCCCCTTGGCCCGCTCGGCCACCGCGACGGACCGCACCTCCCCCACCTGCCGCCCGCACTCCTCAACACACGCGCACGCGATGATCGCGCCCGACGACTCCACGACCACGAACCGGTCGATCATCGCGAGCACCTCGCCCGCACTCCGGCGCAGCGTGAACCCCTGGTCCGACCACGAACTCACGAGCGCCGCGATCGCCGCCGCGTCCGCCACGCGCGCGTGCCGCACGATCATCGGGGGCTGTTCAATCGTCGTGAGCACCGGGCTCGCGGTCATCGTCGTCATGACGTCTGCTCCAACTCGGCATCCAGCTCTTCACGAGCCACCGCCGCCGCCTTCATCACCCGATCGGGCGAGCTCCCGCCCAGCGCGACGCGCCGCTCCAGGCTCGCCGCCACACCCAACCGATCCAGCACGCCCGCGCCCAGCTCCGGCGCGTGCTCGCTGAGATCCTCGGGCGTGAGCTCTTCGAGTTTCACGCCCTTCTCGATCGCCAGACGCACCAGCGCGCCGACGCGCTCGTGGGCCGTGCGGAAGGGCACGCCCGCCGCGACCATCTCATCGGCGAGATCCGTCGCGTTGGTGTACCCGCCCTCCGCCGCCGCCTTCGCCGCCGCCTCGTTCACACGGACGCCCGAGACGACGACCCCCGCGGCGCGCACGCTCAGCGACGCGACGTCCATCGCCTCGAACAGCGCCGCCTTGTCTTCCTGCAAGTCCTTGTTGTACGCGAGGGGGAGCCCCTTCACCGTCGCCGCGAACCCCGCCTGCAGCCCGATCAACCGCGCCGCCTTGGCGCGCACAAGCTCCAGCGCGTCCGGGTTCTGCTTCTGCGGCATCAGGCTCGACCCGCTCGTCATGCTCTCGCCCAGCGCCACGAACGCCGCCTCGCCCGACGCGTAAAAGATCAAGTCCTCCGCCATCCGCGACAGGTGCACGCCCACCAGCGTGAGGGCGCTGATCGCTTCGAGCACGAAATCCCGATCGCTCACCGAGTCCAGCGAGTTCGCCGTCGCGCGCGCAAACCCGAGGTCCTCCGCGAGCGCTGCACGATCGACATTCCACCCCGTCCCCGCGAGCGCCCCCGAGCCCAGCGGGCACTCGTCTGTGCGCGCCAACGCATCGCGCAGCCGCCCCGCGTCCCGCGCCAGCATCCGCTCGTACGCCAGCGCCCAGTGCCCGAACGTCACCGCCTGCGCCCGCTGCAGGTGCGTGTACCCGCACAGGGGCGTCCCCGCCTCGCGCGCGCCGAGCTCGACCAACGCCGCCCGCAGCACGTGCAACTCGCCCAGACGCGCTTCCAGCGCTTCCTTCGTCCACAGGCGCAGGTCCGTCGCGACCTGATCGTTCCGGCTGCGCCCGGTGTGCAGCTTCCGACCCAGATCGCCCACACGCTCCGTCAGCCGCTGCTCGACCCACGAATGCACGTCCTCCGCGCCCGAATCCACGGGCGCCGCCATGCCCTCGACCTCGTCGGCGAGCTTCCCGAGCGCCGCGGTGAGCTCCTTCACCTCACCCGCCGTCAGCACCCCCGCCTTCCCGATCGCCCGCGCCCAGGCGACCGAGCCCGCGATGTCCTGGCGCACAAGCCGCCAGTCCACGCCGATCGAATCGTTGATCGCGCGGAACAACGCATCGGGCCCCTCGCTGAAGCGCCCGCCCCACATGGCGGTGGGATTGCCCTCAGGTTGTGGCCGCGGATCGGTCATGGTTCGCTCGTCACGGAGGGAATCTCGAGTCCTGAATGCTCACTGCTGATTGCTGACTGCTCTTCACGCAAGCCTCAGGTCTCAGGCCTCAAGCCTTCCTCACACCGCGTTGCCTTCCTTCATGAACGGCTTCTCGACGCCATCGTCCGCCGGCGCGTGCACCGGGCCCGTGCGCGGCCCCAGCACCGGGGGCACGCCCGGCGCGTCCTCCCACTTCTTCCCCTTCTCGATCAGCCGCAGCCCGTTCAGCGCCGCGACGCGCTCGGGCAGGCTCATCAGCCGGATGAACCCCTCGGCGTGCTGCTGGTTGTACACCTCGTCGGCGCCGAACGTCGCGAAGTCCTCCGAGTACAAACTCAGCGGGCTCTTGCGCTTGATCGCCGTCGCCGTCCCCTTGTACAAGCGCACCACGACCTCGCCCGTCAGGCGGTCCGCGATCCGCTCCGCCGCCGCGCTCAGCGCGTCGCGCACCATCGCGAACCAACGCCCGTCGTACACCACCCGCGCGAACCGCACGCCCAGCTCCTCGCGGTACGCCCGCGTCTCCCGGTCCAGCACCAGCTCCTCGAGCGACTGCAACGCCTCCACGATGATCGTCCCGCCCGGCGTCTCGTACAGCCCGCGGCTCTTCATCCCCACACACCGGTTCTCCACGATGTCCACGCGACCCACCCCGTTCGCGCCGCCCACCCCGTTGAGCTTCTCCAGCAGCGTCACGCCGTCGATCTTCTCGCCGTCCAGGTGCGTCACGCGCCCGCGCTCGAACGTCAGGTGCACGTCCGTCGGCGCGTCCGGCGCCTCCGTCGGGCTCACCGTGAGCATCCACGCGTCCGCCGGCGGCTCGTTCCACGGGTCCTCGATCAGACCGCCCTCGTGCGAGATGTGCCACAGGTTCCGGTCCCGCGAGTAGATCTTCTCCTTCGTGCTCGTCACCGGCACGCCCTTGGACTCGCAATACGCGATCAGCTGCTCGCGGCTCCGCAGGTCCCACGAACGCCACGGCGCGATCACCTCCAGGTCCGGCGCCAGAGCGCTGAACGCGCTCTCGAACCGCACCTGGTCGTTCCCCTTGCCCGTGCACCCGTGCGCCAACGCTTCGGCGCCGACCTTGCGCGCGATCTCGACCTGCGCCTTCGCGATCACCGGGCGCGCCATCGACGTCCCCAGCAAATACCGCCCCTCGTACACCGCGCCGGTGATCAGCGTCGGCCAGACGTAGTCCTCGACGAACTCCCGGCGCAGATCGAGCACATGACACGCGCTCGCGCCGCTCGCCTCCGCCTTCTTCTCGACCCCCTCGAGCTCGCCCGCGCCCTGCCCGACGTCCGCCACCACGCACACGACCTCGTAGTCGCCCTGCTCCTTCAGCCACGGCACGATCGCCGAGGTATCAAGCCCGCCCGAGTACGCCAGCACAACTTTCTTGCTCATCGCTCGCTCCAACCGTTGAGATGCTTCTCTCGCACACTACGGCCAACCCGCACAGGTTTCAGCATTCAGCAGTGAGCATTCAGGTCCAGATCCCCTGGCTGCTCATTGCTCACCCCTCATTGCTTCCCAAACACCTTCAACATCAACGCGTTCTGCGCCCACATCCGGTTCTCCGCCTGCTCGTACACCAGCGACTGCGCCGAATCGATGACGTCGTCCGTCACCTCCTCGCCCCGATGCGCCGGAAGACAGTGCATGAACACCGCCGGTGATTCGAGCCCCTCGGACGCGATCGCCATGACCTCGTCGTCCACCTGCAGGTGCGTGAACTCCCCACCGCGGAGGTTCGTCTGGTGCTCCTGCCCCATGCTCACCCACGTGTCGGTGTACACCGCGTGATGCCCCTTGATGTCGCCGATCGAACGTGAAATCGTGATCGTCGCGTCGGTCTCCTGCGCCGCGGCCGTCGCCGCCTTCACGACGCCGAACTGCGGCTCGAACCCCTTGGGCGTCACCGCCGTGAAGTCCACGCCGAGTTTCGCGCACGCCAGCATCAGCGAGTGGCACACGTTGTTCCCGTCGCCGACGTACGCCACCTTGAGCCCGTCCAGCGAACCGAACGCCTCCCGCAGCGTCAGCACGTCCGCCAGCGCCTGGCACGGGTGCTCCACGTCGCACAACGCGTTCACGACCGGGATCGATGCGTTCCCGCTCAGCTCCTGCAGCACCGTGTTTTTGAACACCCGCGCCACGATCGCGTCCGTCCAGCGCTCGAGGTTCTTCGCGTAGTCCTTCACCGCCTCGCGCTCACCGAGCTTGCTCTTCGAGTGGTCGAGATACACGACGTGCGCGCCGAGCTTGGTGAGCCCGATCTCGAAGCTCATCCGCGTCCGCAGGCTTGGCTTCTCGAACAGCATCGTCACGCTGAGCCCGCTCAGCATCCCGGCGTACGCCTTCGGGTTCGCCTTCACCGCCGCCGCGAGATCCAGGACCTCCAGGATCTGTGCACCCGTGAGGTCATCGATCGCGAGCAGCCCGCCCGCGAACGGGCTGGTGGCCGCCGCGAGTTTGAGTTCGGCGGTCGAGTTCGTTGTCGGCATCATCGCTGTCATGGTGTCTGCTTTCCGCCGCGTCGCGGCGTTGATCGTGTGTTTCGTGTGTGAGAGCCGGTATCCGCGGGCGCTCAGCCCGCGGTGATCGCGCGCCTTCGTCGGACGCGCGTCCCCGCTTCGGCTCCGCCGATCAACGCCGCAGCGTCGTGCCACGACCCGATGACGACATCCGCGCCGCACGCGTCCGCCGCCGACACCCCCGCGCGCGCCTTCGGGCACATCCCGCCCGCGATCACGCCCGACGCGATCAGTTCCTCGACGCTCGCGGCGTCGAGCTCCTCGATCGTCTCCCCGTCCGCGTTCAAGACGCCCGCGACATCGGTGAGCAGCACGAGCTTGTCGGCGCTGATCGCGCCCGCCACGCCCGCCGCCGCGTCGTCCGCGTTCACGTTCAGCGCCTTGCCCGCCGCGTCCATCCCGATCGAATGCACCACGGGGACAAGCCCCGCCCGGTGCAGCGCCGTGATCGCGCGCCCGTCCGCGCCCGTCGCCGTCCCCACGCGCCCGAGCCCCTCGATCGGCTCGCACGCGCACAGCCCGGCGTCCGCCACGCCGATGCCCACCGCGTCCACGCCCGCGTCCGTCAGCACGCCGACCAACGCCCGGTTCACCTCGCCCGCCAGCACGCCGACGACGACGCCGATCTGATCGTCGGGCGTCACGCGAAGCCCGTCGCGCCGCTCACTCGTCATGCCGAGCGACATCAGGCGCCGATCGACCGCGTTCCCCCCGCCGTGCACGACGACAAGGCGCGCCCCGCCCGCGGCCGACGCGAGCGCCGCCCACAACGGCGCGCACGCGACCGGATCATCCACGGGCTTCCCGCTCACCTTGACAACCACAACACTCACGCCGGCACCCCTTCGTTCACACAACCGGGGATCAAGCCCAGCGTCTCATCCAGCCCGAGCGCGACATTGGCACACTGCACCGCCTGCCCGCTCGCGCCCTTCACAAGGTTGTCGATCGCGGCGAACAGGACCGCGTGCCCGTTGCGGTCCACGCTCCACGCGAGATCAACGAAATTGGTCCCGCGCACCCCCGCCACGCTCGGCCACACACCCTCTGGCATGACCCGGACGAACGGCTCGCCCCCGAACGCCGCGCGCATCGCGCCCTCCACCGCCGCCGCGTCCCAGCCCGACCCGAGCTCGACGTGGATCGTCGCCAGGATGCCGCGGTCGAAGGCGCCCAAGTGCGGCTGGAAGATCACCCCGCGCCCGACGTTCATCTCGATCTCGGGCGCGTGCCGGTGCGACCCGACACCGTACGGCTTGGCGCTCACCTCGGCGAGGTGCATCGCCGCCGCCCGCCCGGCGCCCGAGACGCCGCTCACCGCGTCGATGATCGGGCGCGTGCCCGGCGGGATCGCCCCCGCGTCCGCCAGCGCCCCCAGCGGCACGCTCGCCGCCGTGACGTAGCACCCGGCGCACGCGACCAACGAAGCGCCGCCCAACGCGCCCCGCGTCCGCTCGGGCAACCCATACGCCGCCGACGCGACCAGCCCGGCATCACGCTCGAACCCGTAGTGCTCGCGGTGCACGATCTCGTCACGCAGCCGGAACGCACCCGAGAGATCGATCACCGTCTTGCCCGCGTCCAGCAACGCCGATGCGAGCTCGGCGCTCGCCTCGTGCGGCGTCGCGAGGAACACGACCTCCGCGCCGCACGACGACACGGCGTCCGCGCCGCCCGGCATGATCGGAAGATCCATCACGCCGCGCAGCCGCCCGTCCATCTCGCCGAGCGTCCGCGACGACTCGGACGACGTCGATCCGAACGCCGCGACGAGCTCGAACCGCGGGTGATGCGCGATGATCCACGCGAGCTCGCACCCGGTGAACCCGCTCGCGCCGACGATGGCGACCGGCGTGCCGCTCACGACGACACCTCCAGCCCCGCCATCTCGCGCATCGCGCTGGCGACCAGCGCGAGGTCCGCGTCCGACTTCACCGCGAGGAACATCGTGTCGTCGCCCGCGATCGTGCCGACCACGCCCTCGGGCGGCGTCCGGTCCAGCTCGAGCGCCACCACCTGCGCGTGCCCCGGGCCCGTGCGCACCACCACCATCGACAGCGCCTCATCAACGCCCACGACGTACTGGCGGACCACGCGCTCGAGCGCGCCCGTCGCCGCGAGCCCCCGCAACCGCTTGCGCGTCGGGGCCGCGGGCAGCTGATATCCGTCCGGTCCCTTCACGACGCCGAGCTCGCGCAGATCCCGCGAGATGGTCGCCTGCGTCGCCTTCACGCCGCGCTCGAGCAGCAACTCACCCAGCCGATCCTGGCTGGGCACAGCATGATCGGCGAGGATCTCCCGAATCAAGGCTTGTCGCTGGGCCACGGAGCTCATGGGATAATTATTCAGTTTCTGCATGAATAGTCAAGCAGGCCGGGCGAGATTTCCCGAATCGGTGTTGGGCGACCAGAATCACGGGTCTCGGGGTCAGCCGCCCCGCTGCTCGACCGCCGCGACCAGCAGCACCGCCAGCTGGTCCGCCGGCAGCCGGAACGGGCCCTCCGCCGCCGTGGACGGCAGCCGGACCGTCCGTCCTTCAGGCAGGCGGTAGGTCGTCCGGTCCAGGCGTCGCCCGGCGATCGTTCCTACGACGGGCACATGCCCGTCGGCGACGATGTCCGCCGCGAGCTCGATCCACCCCTGCGCGTCGCCGTCCCGCCCCTTGAGCAAGTCCGCCCGGGCCCGCCCGTCGATCACCCGCAGCGCCGGGGCGCACAGGTCCTCGGTCGCGATGTTCCGGCTGTGCCCCTGCTTGCGGAAGACGTCCTCCCACGCGACGACCGGCAGGCACAGCTCGTTCGGCCAGGGGCGCGCCTTCTGGATCCGCGCCTCGACGCCCACGAACCGCCCGGGCTGACGCCGCTTCGCCTCGTGCGCCCACTTGACGATCTTCGCGTTGGGCTCGTTGGGCCCGTAGCTCACCGCGGCGTCGAAGACGATGCTCACATAATCGAGCTCGACGAGCGGGCGGAGCGATTCCTTCCAGCGATCGAGCAACGCATCCTCGCCGAACCGCGCCATGAACGCCTTGTCCTCGTCGTCCATCGAGCCGACGTACACGATCACCTCGACGCCCGGGTGGGCCGCGTGCAGGCGGCCCATCGCGCTGTAGAACCCGCGAGAGATGTGCTCGTTGCCCGTCCGGCGCAGGTCGTGCTCGTGATCGAGCGACATGTGCCAGCGCTCCAGCGATGCGTCGTCGCGGCCCGTGCGGCGCTTCGTCATCTCACGCGGCGACTGCCCGGTCGTCTTCCCGAACGGCAGGTGGAAGAACACACGCCGGTACCCGAACCGCTCGATCGCCTCGCGGACGTGCGTCGAGTAGAACCGATCCCATCCGCCCGGCTCCTCGAGCCCGTAGCTCATGTGGTGCGGGTTGCCGGGGCTCCAGGGCGACGAGGCGCAGGGGAAGTAGGCGATGAGTCGGCGCTCGAGCTCAGACGCGTCGGGCAGGTCGGCGGCGATGTCCGGCGCGATGTCGGGCGCCGAGACGCCCCCCGCCGGCGCGCGGGTGTCGATGTCCACCCAGCCGGAGCGGCATCCCGCGGCGGTGAGCACGAGCCCGACGAGTGCGACCATGATCCGATGCGTCATCACTGCCTCCTGGTCCTGAGGGGGGTCCTCCGGACACTACGGCGACCGCCGCGCCCGCGTAGGCTCTGACCATGCCGAGCGTGGAAGCGAACTTCGACGGGCTCATCGGGCCCACCCACAACTACGCGGGCCTGAGCCCGGGCAACGTGCCCAGCCAGTCCAACGCCGGCGCGGTCTCACGCCCGAAGGACGCCGCCCTGCAGGGGCTCGCGAAGATGCGGCGGGTGCACGACCTGGGCGTCGTCCAAGGCGTTCTGCCCCCCCAGCAACGCCCTGACTTCGCGATGCTCCGCGATCTCGGGTTCACGGGGACGGACGCGCAGGTGCTCGAGCGGGCGTCGGAGCTGTCGCCCACGCTGACCGCCGCCGCCTGGAGCGCCTCGAGCATGTGGGCCGCCAATGCCGCGACGGTGTCGGCTTCGTCGCACACGCCCGACGGGCGCGTGCACATGACGCCGGCGAACCTGATGTCGCACTACCACCGGATGATCGAGGCGCCGACGACGACGCGGATCCTGCGCGCGATCTTCGCGGATCGTGAACGGTTCCATGTGCACGGCGCGATGCCGTGCCACACGCTGTTCGCCGACGAGGGCGCGGCGAACCACATCCGGTTCGCGCGCAACCACGCCGAGGCGGGCGTCGAGCTGTTCGTGTACGGGTTTGACCCGCCCCGCCCGACGCCGATGGCGCCCAAGAAGTACAAGTCGCGCCAGTCGCGCGGCGCGTGCGAGACGATCGTCCGCAAGCACGGGCTGGACCGCGCGCGCGTGGTCATCGCGCGCCAGCACCACGAAGCAATCGACGCCGGCGTCTTCCACAACGACGTGATCTCCACGGGCAACGAGAACGTGTTCCTGTACCACGAGCTCGCCTTCGCGGACACCGCGGGCGTGCTCGACCAGCTCCGCCTCGCCCTGGACCCGACGCCCCTGATCGAGATCCCCGCGACGCGCGAGGACTTCACCTTGGACGAGGCGGTCTCGAGCTACGTCTTCAACTCCCAGCTCCTCACGCTCGAAGGCGGCGAGATGATCCTGCTCGCGCCGGGCGAAGCCGAGCGGACACCCCGCGTCGCGGCATGGATCGAGGGCCTCGTCGCCGACGACGCGAACCCGATCGCCCGCGCCGAGTTCATCGACGTGCGGGAGTCCATGCGCAACGGCGGAGGCCCGGCGTGCCTCCGCTTGCGGGTCCCCCTCACCGAGGCCGAGCTCGCCGCCGTCAACCCGGGCGTCCTGCTCACGCCCGACCTGCACGACCGCCTGACCGCCTGGGTCGAGGCGCATTACCCCGACCAGATCAGCCCGGCGGACCTGGCGGACGCCCAGCTCGCCCGCCGATGCCTCGACGGGCTCGACGAGCTCACCCGGATCCTGGGGTTGGGCGACATCTACGCCTTCCAGCGGGCGTGAACCGCGCCAGACCCGGCGTCCGGGAACCGGCGAACCCTCGCTGAGCCGGACCGGGCTCAAGCGAGCGCTCCTCCGAACCGAAACCGATCTGGGATAACTCGGACCCCGCACCCGGTCCGCGCTATTCTGTCGGCCGACGGGCCAGAACGGAGCTCGGATGTCCATGGCAGTGCACGGTGTTCACATCCCGACCGCGACGGAAGAGCTCGCGCCCGAGACGGGCGAACGCCTCACGCGCCCGTTTTCGCGCTTCGCCGCCCTGTCCAGCGCCGGCGGGATCATGCTCATCCTCGCGACCCTGGGCGCCATGCTCTGGGCCAACTCGCAGTGGGCCGACGCGTACCACTACGTCTTCCACGAGATCCCCCTCGCCATCGGGCTGCTGCCCGATACGGCGCTGACGACGGGTGTCGAGGGCAAGATCGTCTCGAACGCCGGGCACGTCAAGAACATTCACTGGTGGATCAATGACCTGCTGATGGCGGTCTTCTTCCTGCTCGTCGGGCTTGAGATCAAGCGCGAGATCCTCGTCGGCGAGCTCTCGAACATCAAGCGGGCGACGCTCCCCGTCTTCGCCGCCATCGGCGGCATGGTTGCCCCCGCGGGCATCTACATGATCTTCAACGCCCCCGGCACGGAGACCTTCCGCGGCTGGGGCATCCCGATGGCGACCGACATCGCTTTCGCGCTGGGCATCCTCGCGCTGCTCGGCTCGCGGGCGCCGGTGTCGCTCAAGATCTTCCTGACGAGCCTCGCGATCGCCGACGACCTCGGCGCGCTGATGGTCATCGCGATCTTCTACACCGAGAAGCTCCAGCTGGTCTATCTCGGGTACTCCGCCGCGATCATCGCGGGCCTGTTCGCTCTGAACTTCATGGGCTTCCGCCGGGCGATCTGGTACCTGATCCCGGGCGTCTTCCTGTGGTATTTCGTGTACGCCTCGGGCGTGCACGCGACGATCGCGGGCGTGCTGCTCGCGGCGACGATCCCGGCGTCCAGCCGCGTCGACTCGAAGCGATACCTCTCCTACTCGCGCGCCGCCCTGGACGCCTTCGAGGAGCACTCACGCCCGGGCACGGACGTGAAGACCAACTCCGAGCAGCGGGCCGCGGTCTACGCCATCAGCAAGAACAACCACTTCGTGATGCCGCTGCTGCACCGCATGGAGACCGCCATCCACCCGTGGGCGGCCTTCGCGATCATCCCGATCTTCGCGCTGGCCAACGCGGGCGTGCACATCGGCGCCGAGTTCACCCAGAACGGCGTGGGCGGGTTCGTCAAGACCATCGCCGCCGACCCGATCATGATCGGCATCGTGCTCGGCCTGTTCGTGGGCAAGCCGGTCGGCATCGTCCTGTTCAGCTGGCTGAGCGTGAAGCTCAGGCTCGCCGAGCTGCCCAAGGGCGTGTCGTGGCGGCACATCCTCGGCGCCGGGTGCCTCGCGGGCATCGGGTTCACGATGGCGCTGTTCATCGCGAACCTCGCCTTCAAGACGCCCTACGACGCGACGCCCGAAGTCGCCGCGCTCGCGCTCGAGCACCGAGAGCACGCGACGATCTCGATCCTGCTCGCCTCGCTTCTCAGCACGATCCTCGGGCTCGGCCTGCTCATGACGTGCCGGCCCAAGCCCGAGCCCGAGCCCGACGAGCTCGGGCCCGAGTTCCACTCCGCCTAACCCCCGCGCGCCACGGCCGGCGCCATCCCCGCCACGGAAGGACCCCGCATGGACTGCCCCCGCTGCGCCAACACGCTCTCGCAGATCACCGCCAACGGCGTCATCGTGGACGCCTGCCACCTCGGGTGCGGCGGGCTCTGGTTCGACCAGGGCGAGCTCAAGCGTTTCGACGAGGCGCTCGAGGACGCCGGGCCACTCCTCGCCGTCGAGACCGACCCGGACACCACCATCGACCTCGACGAGCGCGCCCACTGCCCGTCGTGCGGCGACCAGGTCATGATGCGGCACTTCTTCTCGACCCACCACGAGGTCGAGGTGGACGAGTGCCCGTCGTGCGCCGGGTTCTGGCTCGACGCGGGGGAGCTCGCGCGCGTCCGCGCCCTGTTCGAGTCCGAAGAGGAATCGAACGTCGCCGCCCGCGAGGCGTTCCGCGCCGAGTTCGGCGCGCAGCTCGACGAGATCGCGGCGGGCGACAACAGCCGCGCCGAGCGCTTCGCCTCGCTCTTCCGATTCATCTGCCCGTCGAACTACTTCGGCAAGGCGGCCTGAAGAGCCGTGAGCAGTGAGCAGTGAGCAGTGAGCAGTGAGCAGTGAGCAGTGAGCAGATTCTCTTCCTGAATGCTCAATGCTGACGGCGCACGGCTGGTCTTACGTCCCGCCGTCGGACGCCTTGACCAGCCCCGCGTCCTCGAGCATGTAGAGCCCGAGCAGCCACCCGCTGACGATGTACGGGTCCGTCTTGAACGTCCCCTCGAGCGCGCCGTACCCCGGCGCGCCGCGCGTCGTGTCCAGCTCCTTCGCCATGCGCACCTCGACGGCGTCGTAGGGCGTCGGGGGCACGCCGATGCAGCACCCGTCCCACTGGTTCTGCATGATCAGCAGCTCTTCGGCGCCCGTGCCCGTCATCGGGAGCAGCAGGTAGCCCGTCAGCCGAACGCGCTTGCCCTCCAGGGCTTCGGTCCACGCGGGCAGCTCGTTCTTGTCGGCGCGCGGGTCGTACATCCGCATCGCGGACGTCAGCACCGCCCAGTCCACGACGAAGGGCTTCTCCTTCGTGCCCTTGCCGAGCACCTTGATGCGGCCCTCGATGAGCAGCGACCCGTCGTCGAGCGTCTCGAACGTGCCCGGCTCGGCCGCCTCGGGCGCGGGGATCGTCGCGGGCTCCTCGGGCTGGGCCCAGCCGCCGGCGCCGAGCACCGCGACGCCGAGCGCCACCGAACCGATCAGTTTCCGTACATCAAGCATGGTCCGCTCCTGAAGCTCGTGAGAGTTGTACGCCCGAACCGGCCGCGCAGACGCACCCGGGAGGGAGAACTCACCCCAGCGGGCGGAGATTCCGCACGACGCTCGTCTTGTAGCCGGCGATCGCGGGGACCAGCCCCGCCACCACCGCGAGCCCGACCGTCGCGCCGACGACCGCCCCGGCGAGTTGCCACCCGAAGCTCGGCGTGACGACCAGCCCGAGCCGCGCCTCGAGCACGCCCGCGACGACGACGCCCCCCACCGTCGCGACGAGGGTGCCCAGCACCGCCCCGATGAGCCCGATCAGCGCGCTCTCGACGATGACGAGCCGGAAGATCCGCGCCCGGCTCGCGCCCAGCACGCGGAGCAGCGCGATCTGACGCCGACGCTGCTCCATCGAGTTGTACATCGCGAGCATGATCGCGATCGCCGACGACGCCATCACGGCACCCGCCATCGCGATCAGGATCTTGTCGATGTTGCCCACGATCTCGAACAGGCGGTTGATCTCGCCGCTGGGCTCGGCGACCACGAAGCTCGGGTTGCGCCGCAATTGCACCAGCACCTGCGGCAGGTACGCCGGCGGGCCCGAACTCCCGGGACGCCCGATCGCGCGCCCGTAGATCCCCGTGATCAGCTTGTCGGCGTCCACCAGATCGTCCGGCGTCGTCACCGCGTCCGGCCCGATCTCCTGCAGCCGCCGATCGTGCGCGTGCAGCGTCCACGAGCTCGTCAGGTCGGTAAACAGCGCCCGGTCGTGCGGGCTGCCGGTGGGCTCGAGGATGCCGACGACCGTGTAGTCGTACTCGTCGTGGACGTGCGCGTCCGGGTCGCGCGGCCCGCCGTGGCGAAGGTTGATCGTGTCGCCCACGCTCAGCACCGCCGCCCGCGCCGCCTCCGAACCGACGACGACCTCGAACGGCGCGTCGAACGCCTCACCCGACGCGAACTCGAAGGGCTCGCCCTGCACCGGCTCGAAGTCCGTAAAGAACTCAGGCACCGTCGCCATCACGGGGCGCCCGCGGTAGCTGTCGCCCTGCTGGGTCGGGATCATCACGAGCGGGAACCGCAGCGACCCCCGCAAGCCCTCGAACTCCTGCCAGGTGATCGGGTTCGCCGGCGGGTTCGCGTAGAACACGCCGTTGAGCACGCTGACCAGCGGGCTCGAGTCCCGGCTGATGAGCATGTGCATGTTCCCGATGCCGCGCTCAAAGCTCTTGCGACCCGAGTCCTTCATCGAGAGCAGCAGCAGCATGAGCCCGACGGAAACCGCGACGAGCGCGACGGTCGTCACCGTCGAGAACATCCGGGCGGACATGGACCGCTGCACGATGGTTGCGTCGCCGATCGCCATCACGCCACCCCCCCACCAACCGTCGTGGCGCTGAGCGCCCCGAGCTCGCCGCGCCGCTCGAACCGCGACGCCATCGCCGGGTCATGACTCACGCACAGCAGCGCCGCGCCGTGCTCGCGGCAAGCGTTCTGCATCAGGTCCATCGCGACGGCCGCGGCTTCGGGGTCCAGGCTCGCGGTCGGTTCGTCGGCCAGCACGAGCGCGGGCCCGCAGACGAGCGCCCGCGCCACCGCGACGCGCTGCTGCTGCCCGACGCTCAGTTCGCCCGGGTCCGCGTCCACCCGGTCGATGCCCAGGTCGTTGAGCGTCTTGCGCGCCAGGTCGCGGTGCGTGGACCGCGACACGCCGGAGAACGTCAGCGCGACCATCACGTTCTCCAGCGCGCTGAAGCCCGGCAGCAGGTGGTGCGTCTGAAAGACCATCCCGATCTGACGCCCGCGGAAGCGGTCCCGCTTGGCGCCGTGGATCGCGTGCATCGCCTGCCCGCCCACGCGGACCGTGCCCTCGCGGGGCTCGATCAGGCCCGCGATCAGGTGCAGCAGCGTGCTCTTGCCGCGCCCAGACCCGCCGGTGAGCAGCATCTGCTCGCCCTTCGCGAGCGTGAGCCCGTCGATCGCGATCACGTCGTCGTTCGCGCCGGCGTAGCGGAACCGAAGCCCCTCGATCTCGAGCGCCGGCGGGTTCTCAGCTTGCTTGGTCATGGCTGCAAATCTATGCGCGCCGAGCCTTCCACGCCGGTACGCTCAACCCAAGCGAGGACCGAACCTTGGAATGCAAGACCTGCGGCTACGCCCTGTGGAACCTCAAGGACCGCACCTGCCCCGAGTGCGGCGCGGGGTTCAAGCCGTCCGATTACGGCTTCCGCCCCGGCGCCGTGCGCTACATGTGCCCGCACTGCGGGCAGGATTACTACGGCACGGACGACCGCGGGCACCTCGTGCCGCGCTCGTTCGACTGCGTCTCGTGCCACACACCCGTGACAATGGACGAGATGGTGCTGCTGCCCGCCGAGGGCGTGCCCGAGTCGAAGACCGAGCTGCAGGACCTGCCCTGGGAGGACCGCAAGGCGCGGGGAACGTTCAGGGCGTGGTGGCAGACGACCAAAGCCGCGATGCTCCGCCCGGGCGAGCTCATGTCCGCCCGCAACGACACCAGCTCGCTGGGCGCGGCGTGGGGGTACTTCGCCGTCACCTTCGGGATGATCTTCCTGATCGGGGCGCTGCTCGGGACGCTCTTCCTCGCCCTTTTCTCGCTCGTGTTCTCAGGCGCGGGCGGCATCCCCCCGAACTTCCTTGGCATCATGCTGCTCGTGCAACTCGCGGCCTTCGGCGCTGCGGTCATCATCACCGTCGTCTTCGTCCTGCTCTGGGCCCTCGCGACGCACGGGCTGCTCCGCGTCACGGGCGCGTGCGCCGGCTCGATCCGCACGACGTTCCACGCGCTGCTCTACTCAAGCGGGCCCAACTTCCTCAACGCGATCCCCTGCCTGAACAACCTCCCGATCGGGTCCGTCTGGTGGGTCGTCTCGGCGATCCTGATGATCAAACGCGGGCACGAGGTCTCCGGTCTGCGGGCGTCGTTCGCCGTGCTGCTCTTTCCGATCCTGAGCGTCGGGGTGCTGCTTGTCGGGTACATGGCGTTCATCGCATGGATGGTGACGCTGACGCCCACGACGACGAACTTCAACGTCGCCGCGACGACGCACCCCGAGATGGAGGCGATGGCCTTCGCCGCCGAGACGCGCGCCAACGAGCGCGGCGCCGGGTGGGACCACACCGACCACGCGCTCATGCTGCTCGCCGAAGACCGCGTGGACGCCTTCGACTTCATCGCGGCGGACACGCCGACGCTGCTCGACGAGATCCCGCTGACCAACGGCGAGACCCTCGACGACTACGCCGAGTACGCCGACGGCGACGTCGCGGACGTCGCGGGCCTGTTCGATCCGCTGCCCGAAGACGTCGTCGCGCACCGCGTGGGCGACTTCGTCTTCACCTGGCACGGCATCGACGCGTCCGACCCGCCGCCCGGGCTGTGGGTGATCGTCGAGCACAACCTGCGCGACGTGGGCTCCGGGTCCGACTTCGCCTACGCGATGCAGGCGGACGGGGCGATCGTGGACATCCCGCCCGGTTCCATGCAGAACTTCCTGCCAGCCCAGAACGCGCTCCGCGCGCTGCACAACCTGCGCCCGCTGCCCGACCCCACCGCCGTGACACAACAAGAGCCCGCGACCGCGGGCCCTTGAAGGTGTTCGGAATGTCCTGACGCTCACCGACGGCGGCGCGACGCGACCAGCCCGCCCATCGCGAGCAGCGCGGCGCTCGCGGGGGTGGGTGTCACCGTCGCGAGGACCGCGTTGGACAGGTACGTCAGCTCGACGGCGAGCCCGTCGCGCAGCCCGCGGACATTCAGCGAGCCGAACTCGCCGAAGACGGACCCGTCGGCCAGGACGAGCACGAACTCATCGCCCGCCTTGGGGTCGTACGAGCCGTTGAAGACGAGCGTGAGCGCGGCGGAGGGAGCCAGGAACCCGTCGCCCCCGATGCCGATCGACCCGAAGTTGTCCGGCTCGGTGCCCGCGAGCCCCAGGATGATCTCCGAGCCCGCCTCGGCGCGGAAGTCGCCGACGGTCGAGAGCCCCGCGAGCCCGTCGTCGCCGCGCAAGATACGCCCCGACGCGGGATCGATTTCGAGGATGCCGTCGACGATCAGGCTGTTGAGGTTCTGCAGCGTCCGCCCGCCGCGGAGGCGGAGGATGCCGTCCTCCGCGATGAGCTGCAGCGCGCCGAGCGCGTCGTTGCCCTGACCGTCGATGAACAGCGAGCCGACGCCGTCGAGGATCAGCTCGTTGGAGATCGTGTTGATCATGAGGTTGGGCGCCTGCAGGGTGCCCTCGATCTCGAAGAACGCGTCCTCGAAGATGCCGCTCTGGAAGTTGCCCAGCACGCCGTTGACCACGAGCGACGAGTTCATGCCGACACGGACGCGCCCGCCGTCCACCACGTTGAAATCGTCCACCGTCTGGAACTCCCGGCCGTCCTCGAGCGCGAAGCGCCCCTGCGACCCCACGACGATGAGCTCCTCGATCCCCGTCAGCTGCGAGTCGGCGCCGATCAGCGTCACGTCCGCCTCGAGGAAGGGGATCTGATCGCCGGGCAGCAGCTGCAGCTGCCCCTCGATCTGGTACGTCCCGCCCATGAGCACGCCGCTCTGCAGGTTGGTCAGCCCGAACTCCTGGATCGCGAACAGCGAGTCCTGATCCACGCGCAGCAGGCCGTTGTTGGTGAACGCCTCGTTGGTCACGAAGTCGTACCCGCCGCCGATGCGGAACGAGCTGCCCTGCCCGATCTCGTCGAGGGCTTCGATGCCGTTGAACGTGGAGAACTCGCCGAAGATCTCGACGGCGGCGCCGCCGATGATCGAGTCGATCTGCTGGTTCTCGAAGGTCAGCGTGGACCCGCCGCGCACGCGCCAGGTGCCGAGCTGCAACGCGTTGTCGTCCGTCACGCCCGTGCTGTTCGTGAAGAGCATCTCGCCGAACCCGACGGCGACCGTGCCGTTGTTCACGAAGTCGAGCTGGCTGAACGTCGTGGTGAGCGCCCCGCGGTTGCCGAAGCGCCCCGTGAGCTCCTGCGTCACGACGCCGTCGTTGACAAACGAGGCGGGCGTCTTGCTGTCGCCGGACATCGTGCCCCCGCCGTCGCGGATCGCGAAGGTCCCGCCCTCGTTGTTCATGACCATGCCGCCGTTGGTGACGGCGACGGTGCCGGCGCCGGTCCAGTTCATGTTCTTGCCGTTGCCGACACACGTGTCGTCGATCGAGGCGAACATGTCGCCGCCGCCCGTGTCGAGCGTCAGCTCGCCCAGGTTGTTGAGCTCCCCGATCCCGACGAGCTCGCTCGCCGTCAGCGTGAGCGAGCCCTGCGGCCCGACGTCCCACTGCGCGATGTTCTGGAACAACATGTTCGTGCCGACCGCGTCGCCGACGACCGCGAACTGGTTCATGTCCCGGACGGTCGCGTTGGACATGTTCGCGCTGCCCCCGACGAGCAGGGCGCCCGCCTGGTTGCTGTTGCCGCGGATCGCGCCGTTGGACAGCGACAGGTCGGCCGAGACGCCGAACCCGTTGTCGTTCAGGTTGAACGTCGCGACGTTCGCCGTCAGCGAGAAGTTCAGCACCGTCGCGTTGGTGACGTCGAGCGTGCAGGTGTACCCCGTCTTGCCGATGACGTCGAAGATCGCGTTGTCGTTGGCGCCCGGGCCGCCCGCGGGCGACCACGCGCCGGAGTTCGACCAGGTGTCGTCCACCGGGCTCGCCCAGAAGAAGTCCGTCTGGGCGTACGCCGAGCCTGCCAAAGCGCCGATGACCGCGCCACACATCAATCGCCGACCGCGCCGGCTGGGAACACCCGTCATATCTCACTCCTCCGGATGGAACTGATCCACGATACCCCAGGTCCGGTAGGCGACCAAAGGAATGCCCACTTTGACGTCCGATCAGTCGAGTTCCCCCCGGATCGCCCCGATCAGGAACCGTCCGACGCCGCCGCAAGCTGATCCTGGATGCCCGCGATCAGCTCCTCGAGCGTCTCGACCGAGCTGGCCACGCTGAGCCCCGCCTCGCCCAGCTCTCGGAACCGGGTCAGCGAATCGCGGTAGCCCTGCTCGGCCAGCCGGAGGTAGGCCACCCGCTCGCGGTCGCTCTGGGCGATCGCGGCGAGCTTCTCGTTGATGTCGCCCCGGTTGTAGTCCGCGACCGCCAGGTCGCGCCGGTGCCGGACCATGTCGTCGGCCCGCAGCACCTCGCCGCGCCGATCGCTCAGCTCCTGGAAGACCGCCGCCGCCGCGTCCAGCTCGCCCAGCCCCGCGTGGGCCCGACCGACCCGGTTGAGCACGAGCCCGAGATCCCGCTGGGCTTCGAGGTTCGATTCGTCGAGCGCCAAGGCCCGGGTCAGCGCCTCCGCCTCGTCGTACCCCTTCAGCGCGTTCTGCAGCAGCTCGCGCCGCTCCTCGTCCGGCCGCCCGAGCTTCGCTGCGAGCTCCGCCCCGATCTCCGCGCCCAGCCCGAGACGGTAGAGCACGAGGTACAGATCCCGCGCGATCTGGTAGTCCTGCGGGAACTCCTCGGCCAGCGACTCGATCAGCGGCCGCGCCTGCTCGTTCCGCTCGAGCCCGGACCGCAGCGCGTCGGACGCGGCGTCCAGATCCCGATCGCCCTCGATCGCCGCCCGGGCCGCGTACATCTCCGTCTGCCCCCACGTGCTGAGCAGGACCGCGATGCCCCGGCGCTTGCCGCGCTGCTCGCCCACCGGCGCGTCGTACGCGCGCCACCCGCTCAACGCCGCTTCGTACCGCGGCGCCGCCCGATCGAAGTAATCCAGCTGGACCGCCAGGTCGCGCTCGCCGCGCCCGATCCGCGTCAGCAGATCGCCCACGCCCTTGAGCCCGGCCAGCCGGCGCGGCTCGTCGCCCAACTCCTCGGCCAGCTCGATCGAACGGTCCCACTGCGCGACCGCCTCCTCGTAGTTCCCGCGCATGTGCTCCACGCCCGCGAACCGCTCGGCGCTGTCGGCCAGCCCGCGCAGCACCCGCTCGTTGCCCGGCATCGCCGACGCCAGCTGATCGCGGATCCGCTTGGCCTCCTCGTAATAGACCATCGCCTCGTCGGTCGAGCCCGTCCGCGCCTCGTACAGCGCCCCGTGCAGGTCGCCCACCTTGTCGTTCGCGTCCGCGAGCTCGAAGAGGTACTGCGGGTCCGTGATCGCCTGCGCCTCGATCCGGTCGAGGTACTCGATCGCCTTCTTGAGCACCAGCTCGCGCGCGTCCGTCGCGCCGCGGAGGTTCTCGATCGCGTCGCTGAAGTCGAACAGGAACGTGTTCGCCAGGTCTCGGATCGCGCGGAGGTTGTCCTCGGCCCGCTCGCGCTGCTCCTCGGCGACCGTCAGGTTCTCCTCCGCGTCCGCCCGGGCCGCGTTCGCCGCGGACCACGCGCCGGTCATCCCGATGCCGAAGAGCACGGTCATGACCATCACGGTCGCCGCGAACGCCGCGGGGATCTTGTGGCGCTTGATCTGCTTGCCGATGACATACATCGCGCTGTCGCGCTTCGCCTCGATGGGCTCGCCCTCGAGGTAGCGCTTGATGTCGCGCCCCAGCTCGCCCGCGGACTGATACCGCCGGTCGCGGTCCTTCGCCAGCGCCTTGAGGACGATCGTCTCGACCTCGTCGTCGATCCGCTTGCGGATCGTGCTGGGCCTGGCCGGCTCGACGCTCACGATGTTGTCGAGCACCTCGCGCATCGTGCCCACGACCTGGTACGGGAACTTCCCGCCCGTGAGCATCTGATACAGCACCACGCCGAGCGAGTAGACGTCCGTCCGCACGTCCAGCCCGCCCGAGGCGCCCTCGGCCTGCTCCGGGCTCGCCCACGGGAGCGAGCCGATGAACTGCCCCGTCATCGTCATCGGGCCCGAGTCGTCGATGTCGCTCTCGACGCCGACCGACGCCTTGGCGAGCCCGAAGTCCACGACGATCGGCTCCCCGTTCGCGTCGATGCGCACGTTCGCGGGCTTGATGTCGCGGTGGATCACGCCACGCAGGTGCGCCGCGTTCACCGCGTCGCAGATCGTCGCGAAGAGCTCAAGCGTCGAGCGGATGTCGGGCCCGAAGTCGTGCCGCGACTTCGTCCGCGACGTGCCCGCGATGCTCTCCTTCTCCGCCTTGCGCTGCGCCCGGCGCTGCTCGCGGATGATCTGGTCCAGCGGCTTGCCGCTGATGTAGTCCATCACGTAGAAGAAGCTGCCGTCGGGCGTGATGCCCGAGTCGTGCAGGTTCACGATGTTCGGGTGGTTGAGCTGCCCAAGAACATGGACCTCGCGCTCGAACCGCGCCTTGCCCGTGCTTCCCAGCGTCGCCCCGCCGTGCATGACCTTGATCGCGACCTTCCGCTTCGTGGTCAGCTGCATCGCCTGGAAGACGACGCCCTGCCCCCCGCGGTGGATCTCGCGCAGGATCTCGTAGCCCGGGAACGCGTCCTTGGGCACGTCCGCGCCGTCGGTGAACGGGCTGCCGGACGGGTCGTGCGCGCTGGTCGGCGCTTCGGGGTTGCTCAGCCGGGCCGAGGGTGTGGGCGAGACGCTCGTCGGCGCGTCGGGGTCCGACGCCGCCGCGCCAACCGACCCCGCGTCGCTCGCACCCTGGCTCGACCCGGGGTCGCTCGATCCGCGCACCGCGATCCCGCCCGCCGACGACTCCGCCTGCTCGATCGCACGCATGATCAAGTCACGCTCGTTGGAGCCCCGGTCTCTGGGGCCCTTGTCGTTCGGGTTGGCACGGTTGGATCGCATCGTCACCCTCTCCGAGCGAAAGCGGGTGCCCGCCACTCACGCCCAATCCGCGCAAAATTCGCCAAATACGCCCCCGGCACGCCGAATCCCTACCCGATCTTCGTGAAATACTGGCTCTCTGACCCGAGCAAATCCCGAAGACGCTCGTGCGCCCGGGCACGGAGCATGTAGACCGCCCCCTCGGACCGCCCGATCTCCTCGGCCACCTCGTCCACGGGCCACTGCTCCAGGTCGTAGAGACGGATCACCTTCGCGTAGATCTCGGGCAGCCTGGCAAGCGTCCGCTCGAGCGCCGAGACCGCCTCCCCCGTCGCCGCGGCCCGGCTCGGCGTCGTCACCGTCATCCCCAGGTGTTCGACCATCGCGATCATCGAGCTGTTGGCGTCCCCACCGGTGATCCGCTTGCGCGGATCGGGACGTTTCGCCGCGTCCGCCGCCCGGGCCGCGTCGGTCAAATTGTTCTCCGCGATCCGCGTCACCCACGCCAGGAACCCCTTGGCGCCCCCGGACGTGAACGAGTCC
Source organism: Phycisphaerales bacterium (assembly GCA_040219655.1). GTDB lineage: Bacteria > Planctomycetota > Phycisphaerae > Phycisphaerales > UBA1924 > BQJQ01. Next base: position 206,676 of record JAVJSB010000003.1, read on the forward strand.
AGGCGGGTGACCGCCTCCATATAGGTCACCTGCATGATGTCATCGGCCTCGATCAGGGGCCTGAGGTGCGCCCCGATCTTGGGCTCGATGCGGGCCCGGACCATGGGCCCGAACGCCTCGAGCAGGTCGATCAAGGCCGCGCGATCGCCCTTGAGGGCCTTCGCGAGCAGGTCTTCGTGTTCCTGGCTGACCGACACCGATCGCTCCTCGCCGGGTCATCCCGGGGCGCTGCACTGCCGACAAGTCTACCCGAGCCCAGCGCCGATCCGACTCGGCCCGTACGCTTGCGCCGCACGCCGCGTCCCATGCCCAGCAAGCCCCCCTCCATCACGCTCGCGCCGATCTCGGGCCCCCCGCTCCCGGCACCCGACAACAAGCTCGTGGTCCCGGGCACCCCGAACCAACCCTCGATCCTGGGGCGGTCCACCGAGAGCACGTTCCAGCTGCCCGACGCCACCGTCTCGCGTCAGCACGCCCAGATCGAGCTCGTGGACAGCATCTGGACCCTCACCGACCTCGGCTCGCGGCACGGCACGTTCGTCAACGGCAACAAGCTCGACGCCGACTTCTCCCACCCCCTCAACGACCGCGACCAGGTCCGCATCGGGCCCTGGATCTTCCGCGTCCGCGGCGTGAACGCCTCGTCCACCGTCTCCTCGTTCGTCACCTACGCCGACGACAACCCGCTCGCGACAACACGCGTGCAGCCCGTCCCCGCCGCCGAGCTCCGCTCGCTCGCCCAGCAGCGCCTGGACGTGATCATCGACTGCGCCGCGCGGATCAACAGCGCCGAGGACTTCAACGAGCTGGCGGGCGTGGCGCTCGAGTCCGTTATCGCCGCCGCCGGCTTCGCCCGCGCCGCGATGGTGCGCACGAAGCATGACGCCGACGAGATCGAGCTCGTCGAGTTCCGATCGGTGCGCGACGAGCCCGCCGAGTCGCTCAAGATCTCGCGCTCGCTGATCGAGGGCGCCCGCTCGGGCGAGCTGGTGCGCCTCAGCGCGGACGCCGACGACCAGCAGGTGAACTACGGGCAATCGATCGTGCAGCTCGGCATCCACAGCGCCCTGTGCGCGCCCGTGATGGTGGGCGATCAGGTGCAGGCGCTGATGTACCTCGACGCGCGCGGTGCCGAGAACACCGTGCGCCACGACGCCGCCGCCTTCTGCCAGGCGATCAGCCGACTCACCGGGCTCGCGCTGTCCAACCTGCACCGCCAGGACCTCGAACGCCGGCAGATCCAGCTCGATATGGACCTGCAAGCCGCCCGGCAGGCCCAGAAGCTCATCGTGCCAAAGCCCCGAGGCGTGCGCGGGTGGCACGCCTACGCCATCGAGATGCGCCCGGGACGCGTCGTCGCCGGCGACCTCTTCGACGTCGTCGCCCTCTCCGACGACCCCGAGGGCCCCGTCGCCTGCTTCCTCGGCGACGTCACGGGCAAGGGCGTCGGCGCCGCCATCACCATGGCAACAGTCCAAACGCACCTCCGCGTCGCGCTGCGTCACAACGCCGACCCCGCGTCCGTCGTCCGCGAGGTCAACCGCGCCGTCTCGAACAAGATGTTCGACGGCAAGTTCATCTCGCTCTGGCTCGGCGTGATGGACCCCGCCGCCGGCGAGTGCCGCTTCGTCGATGCCGGGCACGGGCACTGGCTCGTCCGCCCCGCGGGCGGCCCGCCCGAGCTCGTCCAGTGCGTCGGCGGGCTCCCCATCGGGCTCGACCCCGACGCGCGCTACGAGACCGAGACGATCCCGTTCGAGCCCGGCTCGCGCGTCCTGCTCTTCTCGGACGGGCTCGTCGAGCAGCCCGACCCCTCGGGCGAGATGTTCGGCGTCCAGCGCGCCATCGACGCCCTGGCGCCGACCGCGTCGGCCGAGGAGGATGTCGAGACCCTCGTCCGCGCCCTGCGCGAGCACGCCCAGACGAGCGAGCTCGCCGACGACCTGACGGTCGCCAGCAACGAATTCCTGGTCCGCGAACCCGCGGGCTGACACGACCGGCACGCCTTGCCGCGCCGGCCCGTCCCGCGCCGCTTCACTGTGAATCTGGGGCATCAACTGGCCCATGCAGGGCATGGAACACCCTGTATTCCTCGACGTTGCTTACCCACTTTCACGCTGAGGGATCAGACCACCGCAGCCTGTTGTTTTCTCCGCTTGCCCCCGCCCGAGTGACGACCAATGGTTGTCGCCCAGCGCCTCCCGACGCCCGCCGCGTCGCACGGAACCGGCAGCCACCCCCAGCACGAACGGCACGGACCCGCCTGGAGCCCCCCACGGATGAAGCGCACCACCACCGCGATCGTCGTCGCCGGCCTCGCCGCCTCCGCCAACGCCGCCCCGCTCTCCGCCGCCGCGCTCACGCAGCAAGAACTCCTCGATTACGACACCCTCGCCGCGACGCGGATCGGGCACACCATCACGCTCGATGACTTCCCGCTCGAGGGCCACCGCGCCGTCGATCTCGAACTCGAGCGCTTCAGCGTGCTCGCCCCGGGCGCGCAGACGATCATCGTGGACGCCGACGGCAACGAGCATCACGTGGACGCGAATGTCGCCCTCTTCCGCGGCGCCGCCGACGGCGACCCGGACTCCCGCGTCTTCGTCGCCGTCTCGCCGTACGGCACGCACGGGTTCATCCGCGACCGCGCCGACCTCTACGCCATCTCGTCGGGCCCGGTGGGCGACGCCCTCGCCGACCTGGGCGTCCGCGTCTCCAACGCCGCGACGTTTGACGTCACCAACACGCCGCGCCCGCCCATGTGCGGCCCGCCCCAGATGCTCGAAGAGACCGGCGTGACCGACCTGCTCGACCGCGCCCCGGAGGGCTACGCCTCGATCATCTCGCGCTCCGCGATCACCATGGAAACCCAGATCGCCATCGACACCGACTACGAGTTCACCGCGTCCAAGTTCGGCGGCGACGCCAACGCCGCCAGCGCCTACATCCAGACCCTTCTCGGCGGCGTGTCGTACATCTACCAGCAGGAACTCGGGCTCCAGTTCGCCCTCACGTACTCGCGCGTCTTCACATCCAACAACGACCCCTACCCCTCCTCGCCCGCCGACAACAGGCTCTCGCACTTCCAATCGCACTGGAGCTCGTCGATGGGCTCGGTGCAGCGGGACGTGGCGCACATGCTCACCGGGCTCAACCCCCCGAGCTGGGGCGGCCGCGCGTACGTCAGCGCCCTGTGCACCTCCTCGGGCTACGGCGCGTCGGCCTACATCAACGGCTGGTTCCCCGACCCCGTCCAGAACCACCACGCCGGCAACTGGGACCTCACCGTCATGGCCCACGAGCTCGGGCACAACCACGGCACCGGGCACACACACGACACCTTCTGGTACAACCCCCCCATCGACCGCTGCGGCAGCGGCAACTGCTCGGGCGCCTTCGGCGGCACGCTCATGTCCTACTGCCACACCTGCGCGGGCGGCATGATCAACCTCGCCATGGAGTTCGACGACCGCGTCAAGGACAACATCGCCTGGTACCTCGACTGGTACGCCCCATGCGTCGGCTCGCCCACCGCCATCGCCTGCCCCGCCGACTGCGACGCCAACGGCTCGCTCAACTTCGACGACATCGACTGCTTCGTCTCCGGGTTCCTCGCCGGCTGCGACTGATCCCGCCCAGCCCCCCGATCTCCCCCGGAACCGCGCGCGAGCGCCCCCCGTACCCCAGGCACCGGGGTTCCCCGGTCGGCGTGGGGGTTTCTTTTTGCCGCGCCGTTCGGTACGTTCGTCGTCGAGTCGCTGAGAGGGGACCCCCAACCAACGCCGCGCTGGCTTTCAACCGCGATCCGTGTGCGATCGCACCCCGCCAACCCCCCATCACGCTCGCCAAGATCCCGACGCCGCCCTCCCCGCGGCGTCCGCGTTCAGAAACTCACCAGAGTGGAGATCAGCCCGTGATCCGTATCCCTTCCTGTGCCGTTCGGCGCTCGCCCGCCCGGTTCTCCTCCGCTCTGCTGCTCGCGCTCGCCGCGGGCACGCCCGCGCTCGCGTCGCCCGAGGTAACGTGGCGTTCGGCGCCCCAGGCCGCCGCCCGCCCCGCGCTCGCGCCGCTCGCCGAGTTCGACCGCCTCGCCGGCTCGGGTGAGCGCTTCATCGCGACCTTCAACGCGCCCCTGACCCGGACGCAGCGCGACGAGCTCGCCGCGTCGGGCATCACGATCCTCTCGCCCCTGGGCGGCGGGTCGTACTTCGCCCGCTCGTCGGCCCGGGCGGACATGCTCCGCGCCGCCGCCGCCGCCCCCATCGCCGGCGCCACCCAGCTCGCGCCCTTCCACAAGCTCGAGCAGCGCTTCCTCGACAACGACCCGCCCGCGCACGCCCGCATCCCCGCCGAGATGACCAACGTCCGCGCCGACGAGGTCGTCGCGGCGTACGTCGTCCTCCACGCCGATGTCGAGATCACCGCCGACGCCACCCACCGCATGATCGAGAACGTCGGCGGCGTCGTCCGCGACATCGTCCCCAGCGCCAACACACTCGTCGTCGAGCTCCCGCTCGCGAGCGTGAAAGCACTCGCTCGGCTTGACGACGTCCAGTGGGTCGAGCCCCCGCTGCCACGCCTGAGCGAGACGAACGCGTCCAACCGCGCCATCACCCAGGCCGACCAGGCCCAGAGCGCCCCGTACAACCTCGACGGCTCGGGCGTCACCGTCCTCGTCTACGACGGCGGCACCGCCCGCGCCACACACAACGACTTCTCGGGACGCATGACCGTCATCGATGGGTCCGGCCTCTCAAGCCACGCCACCCACACCTCGGGCACGGTCGGCGGCGACGGCTCGGTCATCGCGAACCACCGCGGCATGGCGCCCAACGTCTCGCTCATCTCCGCCGGCTTCGAGTACGACGGCTCGGGCATCTTCCTCTACACCAACCCGGGCGACATCGACGCCGACTACGCCACCGCCATCTCCATGGGCGCGAACATCTCCAACAACTCCATCGGGTCCAACATCGGGCCCAACGGCTTCCCCTGCTCGTCAGAAGGCGACTACTCCGTCTGCGCCGCCGCCATCGACAACATCATCCGAGGCTCCGCCGGCGGGCCCATCACCGTCTTCTGGTCCGCAGGCAACGAGCGCGGCAGCGGCTGCGGCAGCATGTACAACACCTCACCGCCCCCCACCAACAACAAGAACGCCATCACCGTCGGCGCCCTCAACTCCAACAACGACTCCGTCACCTCCTTCACCTCCTGGGGCCCCTCCGACGACGGCCGCCTCAGGCCCGTCATCTCCGGGCCCGGGTGCCAGTCCTCCGCCGACGGCGGCGTCACCTCCACCACCGCCGGCTCGGACACCGAGTACGGCGTCTCCTGCGGCACGTCCATGTCCGGGCCCACCCTCGCCGGCCTCGGCGCGCTCGTCCTGCAGGACTACCGCGCCAACTTCGCCGGCCCCGACCCCACCAACGCCATGATGAAGGCCTGGTTCTGCCACAACGCCGCCGACATCGTCACACCGGGCCCCGACTACCAGACCGGCTACGGCTCGGCACGCGTCGTGGACACCATCGACCACGTCCGCGCCGGCAACTGGGAGTACGGCAACCTCGATCACGAGGACGTCACGCTCTACACCGTCAACGTCGCCGGCGGCACCGGTGAGCTCAAGCTCACCATGGCCTGGGACGACGTCGCCGGCACGCCCAACGTCGTCGGCTCGCTCGTCAACGACCTCGACCTCCACGTCGTCGCCCCCGACGGCACCCGCCACTTCCCCTGGACCCTCGACCCCGCCGACCCAGACGCCGGCGCGTCGCAAGACCGCGAGGACCACCTCAACAACATCGAGCAGGTGCAGGTCACCAACCCGATGCCGGGCGCGTGGCGCGTCGCCGTCGTCGGCTCATCCGTCGCGTCGGGACCGCAGGAATTCGCGATCACCAGCTCGCACCCCCTGAACCCAGGCGCGATCTGGATCGGCGAGGACAAGGACCTCGCCGTGCCCACCGAGGTCATGCCCGGGCAGACCGTCAACGTCCGCGCCCTCGCCGCCGAGGGGACCGACTCGATCGTCCCGGGCTCGATCACATTGCACCACCGCTTCGACGGCGGCGCGTTCACCGCCCAGCAAGCCGTCGTCTCCGCCGACGGGTACGAGGGCTTCATCCCCGGCGCGCCGTGCGGCTCGACCATCGAGTACTACTGGTCCGCCCAGGGCGCCGCCACGGGCGTCATCACCCACGGCCCGGGCGACGACGGCATGCGCACCATCGCCGTCGGCGAGACCGTGACCACGTTCCTCGACAACCTCGAGTCCTCCGCCGGCTGGACCGTCTCCGGCGGCATCACCTCCCAATCGTCCGGCCGCTGGGAGCACGGCGTCCCCGCCGGCAACGGCGACCGCGGCGACCCCGCCACCGACGCCGACGGCTCGGGCCGCTGCTTCCTCACCGGCAACGGCGGGCCCGGCTCCAACACCGACGTGGACACCTCCGACACCGTCCTCACCAGCCCGGACATCGACACCACCGCCGCCGCCGACCCCCACATCTCCTACCAACGCTGGTTCGACAACGCCTTCGGCGCCTCACCCAACACCGACCCCTTCACTGTCGAGATCTCCAACAACGGCGGCGCGACCTGGGTCCCCCTCGAGACCGTCGGGCCCGCGGGCGGCAACACCTTCGGCCGATGGGTCACCGCCTCCTTCCGCGTCGCCGACTACGTCACACCGACCAACCAGGTCCGCCTGCGCTTCACCGCGTCGGACTTCGGCGACGGCGCCGTCGTCGAAGCCGCCATCGACGACATCCGCGTCACCGACTTCCAGTGCGTCCAGACCTCGTGCAGCTTCGCCGACTGCGACGCCAACGGCACCATCAACATCGACGACATCGACTGCTACGTCGCCGCCTTCCTCGCCGCCGACCTCGCCGGCGCGGACTGCGACAGCAACGGAACCATCAACATCGACGACATCGACTGCTTCGTCGCCAGCTTCCTCGCCGGCTGCCCGTAAGCGACACGCATCGATTCAATCAACAAGCCCCGGGATTGACACCCCGGGGCTTTCTTCTGCGCATGCCCTGCCTCTCCCCGCCGGGGAGAGGGCCGGGGTGAGGGGCTTCCCCCCTCCAACGCCTCCACCTCATCGCTCAGGACTCAAGACTCAGGACTCGATCACACCGTCCCGTACAGCCGGTCGCCCGCGTCGCCCAGCCCGGGCAGGATGTACCCGCGCTCGTCGAGGCGCTCGTCCAGCGCCGCCGTGTAGATCGTGACGTTCGGGTGGTCCTGGTGCATCCGCGCCACGCCCTCGGGCGCCGCGACGAGGCAGATCATCCGCAGGTCCGACGCGCCCGCCTCGCGCAGCATCTGGCACGCCGCGCTCGCCGATCCGCCCGTCGCCAGCATCGGATCGACCAGCACCACGGGCCCCGCGTCCAGATCGCTCGGCAGCTTGTTCAGATACGCCACCGGCTCGAGCGTCTCCTCGTCGCGCGCCAGCCCCAGGTGCCCCACCCGCGCCTCGGGCATGATGTCCAGCACCCCAGAGATCATCCCGAGCCCCGCGCGCAGCACCGGCACCACCGTCACCGCGCCCACCAGCCGGTGCCCCGACGTCCGCCCCATCGGCGTGTCCACCTCCACCGGCTCCGTCTCGAACGAACGCGTCACCTCGTACACCATCAGCCCCGCGATCTGCGTCAGGATCGCCCGGAACGGGCGGTGACCCGTCTCGATGTCACGCAGGTACGCCATCTTGTGCCGGATCAGCGGGTGATCGAACACCACCAGTCGCGCGTCGTTCATGCGCGCAGCCTACCGATCCCCTCACGCCGGCGTCACCAGCACCGTCCACGTCTGCGTGAGCACGACCCGCTCGTCGCCATCCGGCCCACGGGCGAACGTCGTCACACCCACCGCCGCGATGCCCCGGTCCGCCCGCGTTGCGCCGCGGGCCGACTCGATCACCGCCTCCGCGCGCAGCACATCCCCGGGCCGCACAGGGCCCTCAAACTTCAACCGCTTCACCTCGAGCCCGACGAGGGGCGCGCCGTTGAGGATGTCCGCCCGGACGACCATCCGCATCGTGAGGCACGCCGTCTGCCACCCGCTCGCCACGAGCTCGCCGAAGACCGACGCCCCCGCCGCCGCGTCATCCAGGTGCATCGCCTGCGGGTCGAAACGCTCGGCGAACGCGTGGATCGTCTCCCGCGTCACCCCGATCGATTCGGTCTCAAACCGCGCACCGACCTCTGGCAATCCGATCCGCCCGCCTTCGCTCATGGGCGATCATTCCCCGCGCGGTACGCTCGCGCCATGACCGACCGTGCGAACCTCACCGAAGCCGACCACGTCGCCCTGAACGCCGCCTACGCCGAGGCCCTCGTCGGGCGCGACGAGGGCGGCATCCCCATCGGCAGCGCCCTGGTGGACCCCGCGGGCGAGGTCGTCGCCAAAGGCCGCAACCTCCGCGTGCAGTCCGGCGACCCCACCGCCCACGCCGAGACCGTCTGCATCCGCCACGCCGGTCGCCGACGCGACTGGCACACCCTCACCCTCGCCAGCACCCTCTCGCCCTGCGCCATGTGCACCGGGACGGCGATCCTCCACCGCATCCCGCGCGTCGTCATCGGCGAGCACGAGACGTTCCAAGGCCGCGAAGACTGGCTCATCGCCGAGGGCGTTCACGTCCTCGTCGCGCACGACCGACGATGCATCGATCTCATGCGCGCCTTCATCGCCGAGCACCCCGAGCTCTGGGACGAGGACATCGGCGTCCCGCCCGAGTGAAAAGCGAAGGCCGCGCGCTGGCGCGGCCCCCGCCCGTGTGTGATTCACTCCGATCCGTCAGGCCGTCCCGCCGCAATCGAGAAACGCATCGACGAACAGCTGAACATCGTCCAGGTTCAGCACGCCGTCGCCCGTGAAGTCCGACCGCGCGTCGCCCGCGAGGAAGTCCGCGACGAACGCGTCGATGTCGTCCAGGTGGATCCCGCCCGAGTCATCGATGTCCAGCCCCGTGCACCCGCCCGACGCGTGCACAAGCGCGTCGCCCACGTCCGCCCCAGCCAGGTTCGACGCGCTCAATCCGTTGTCGAACAGGAACGCACCGAACTCGGGCGAGACGAGCAGGTCGGCGCCGATCGTCGCCTCCAGCGCCGTGGCCCCCAGCGTGCTGGGCGCGCTCACGTCAAACAGGATCGCCTGAATGCCCGCCGTGCTCTCGACGAAGAACCCGCTCGCCGCCCCGTTGAGCGTGCCGGCGCGGGCCGCGTCGAACCCGATCGTGAAGTCGCCCACGACCACGGTGTCGCTGTTGAACCGCACCTCGCCCGCGTGCTCGATCGTCCCCGAGAAGGTGCCCAGGAAGTTGCCGACCTCGTACGCGAACGTCGTGGGCAGCACGCCCGCGTCCCGCGCCGTGATCGGGAACGCCACACCCCCTTCGAGCTTCTCCGACGTGAGCACGTCGCCGTCCACGCTCGACAGGTCCAGACTCGCCGCCGCGCTCAGCGTCGCGGTGTCGAGCACGACGTTCGTCTCGCCGCCCACCACCTGCACCTCGTTCGCAGCCGCGCCGCTGCACACCAACAGACCGACCGCGCCGATCACTCGGGTGACCATGACAAACCTCCTCAGTTCCGGGTTGAACCCCGCGCCCGCGGGGCGTGCGTTGTCCGGGCGGGCCCCTCGCCCACCCATTGCTTATGCAAACTCAATCGCAACAAGGCCGCCCGCGGATGCGTCGGAATCTGCAAAAACATGCCACAATCACCTATCCCACTGACCACAATGCAGTTACGAATCCTGCCAAGAGCACCGGGCGTTCTTGGGATCCCCGTCCGCGGGGTCCGCCCGAACCCGCCGCCGCGCCTCGGGCCTCGCTCGGCCGCCCGCGCCGCTCAGTACGCCGGCTCGATCGCCAGCCCCAGCGTCGCGTACCCGTCGCGCTCGAAGTACTCCACGCGGATCGCCGTCGGCGCGTCGCCCGCAACCTCGAACGCCGCCTCGTCCGGCGTCGGCCCGTGCACGTCCCACCGCTCGATCACCGGCTCGCCGTTCACGACAACCAAGATCCCGTCGTCCGACGTCGTCCGCACGCGCCACGTGCCCGCGGGCAACGCGATCTCGGTCTCCGCGATGAGCCCGAACCCGTCCCGCGCCTCCACCCCAAGCCCATCGCTCGCCCGCGCCGGCCCGCCGTAGGCGAACGGCAGGTCCAGCCGGTCGAGCATGACCGCTTCGATCGCGCCCGCTTCGGCGCGCCACGCGTCTCGGTCCGTCTCCGGGTCCGCGTCCCACGCCCACGCGCGCACGTCCCACGCCGCGCGCACGAGCGTGCCGGTCAACGTCCGAGACCAATCCCCCACGCGCACCACGACCTCGTACGGCGCGACCACCACGCCCTCCTCAGGCTCAAACGAGATTGTCGTCGGCCGCCACGCCTCGGGCCCTTCCGTTGCCCCGGTTGTCATCCGGACGTCGCCCGAGACCCGCGTGAGTTGCACCGTCTCCCGCAAGTCGGGCGGCAGGAACAGCTCGTGCTCGTGCCGCGCCCCGTCCAGCTCACGCACACGCAACATCGGCGACCCGAAGTCCCAAGGACCCCACGCATCCACAACAATCCATTCGCGCCCCGCCGGCGACCGGCGCACCGGCACCGCGTTCGACCAAGGCCCGGACCACGACCCGCTCGCGTTGCCCTCGATGAGGGCCACGCCGTCGCTCACGCGCACGCGTTCGCCGACGCCGTCCTCAATCTCCCATGTGTTCCCGCTCGCCGCCGCCCGGTTCTCCCCGACGCGAGGCCCCTCGAACGCGACCCCCGCGCCAAGATCCAGCACCTCGATGCCAACGAGCCCCGCGTCGCCGAACGGGTGCGATCCGTTCATCACGAACGCGTTGCCCGCCACCGTGTTGCCCGACACGCCCCGATACGCGTGCGCCACGCCCGGCATCGCCAGCAGGCCCTCGTCGTGGTCCCACCACAGGCGGACGCCGCATCTGTTGTTCTCGAACAGGTTCGTGATGATGCGGTTGTTCGACCCGTGCTCGATGTTGATGCCGCCGCGCTCGCCGCCGTACGCCATGCCGCCGTTGCGCGCCAACCGGTTGTCCTGGATCCGCATCCCGCGCGAGTACCCACCCCAGATCCCGCAGATCGCGTTCTCCTCGAACAGGTTGCCGACGATCACGTTCCCTTCGCTGAACGTCATCTCGAGCCCGTGGGCGGGCGCGAACGACAGGTCGTTGGCCATGAAGCGGTTGTTCGCGTTGCCCCAGGGCTCGTCGGTGGTCTGCCCGAGCGCGTCGTTGCCGCCGAACCCGAAGATGCCGTCGCCCGAGTGCGTGCACGAGTTGTGGTTGATGTCGTTCCAGGCGCACTGCTCGAACATCAGGATCCCCGCCGAGTCCTGCCCCCGGTTGTACACACCCTCGACGTGCCCGCGCACGCAGAAATCGAACCGGTTGCGCTCGATCGTGTTGGACGACGCGCGCCACATCGCGAGCCCCCACCCCGAGAGGAAGCTCGCGTCGCACCCGCGCACCCGCGAGTCGTTCGTCGCGTCAAGGACGATCCCGTTCTGCCCGCGCCGCACGCGCACATCCTCGATCGTGACGTCGCGCGAATCCTCCACCCACACCGCCGCGCCGTACCGCTCGAGCCACTCGTTCGCGTCGTTGTGATGCGGGTAGATCCAGTCGGCCGAGTCCTCGCGCCGCGCCGTCGAGCCCAGCCGCTGCCGCCACAGGTCGCGCAGCGACGCGTCCCGGATCGTCAGCATCGCCGCGTCCCGCGCGCGCACCCCCACGCGGTAGCCGCGCACGCGCACGTCCTCGAGCGTGACCATCGACTGACCCTCAACGACGACCCCGGTCCCGGTCAGCGTGTCCCACGCGCCCCCGCCGGCGCGGAGCCACCCGTCGATCCCGCCGCGCCCGACGAGCTCGGCCCCCGCCTCGAACCGCACCGTGACGCCCGACGCGGCGATCTTGATCACGCCGTCGCCCTCGTCATCGACGATCACCACCCCCTCGGGGATCCGAACGACGCAACTCTCACGGATCTCGACGTCGTCGCGATCGACGACGACGACGGGCAGGTCCGCCGCCAAGACCGCCGCCGCGAGAACCTCGATCATGCCGCCCCTCCCCAGGTCTCAGGCCTCAGGTCTCTCCCGAATGCGGGCGACAGGAATCGAACCTGCACGGGCTCAATGCCCACGGGGACCTAAACCCCGCGCGTCTGCCAGTTCCGCCACGCCCGCAGCGTCCCCCGATGCTATCCGGACCTTCCCGCCCTCCCCGAGAGCCTCCCCGGGCGAATCCCAACCAGTTTGGGCCCGAACCGCCGATGTCTGAGGGCGGTACCATCGCTGTGAGACCCGCTCGCAGGCGACGGATCGGCCCCGAGAGGAGTTCCCATGCGATTCCGTGATCAGGTCGCCCTCACCCTCCCCGCGCTCTTCCTGCGCGTGCTGCTCGCATCGGTCTTCATCTGGGCGGGGCTCGCCAAGATCACGACCACCGTGCCCGTCACGCCGGACACCGCCGCGGCCCTGGCGTCGCTGGGCGTCCCGATCGGCCCCCCGGTCGCGCCCGAGCCCGAACCCGCCGCGTCGCCGCGCCTGCCCGAGCCCAGCGATGGCGACGCCCCCACCAAAACGACGCCGACCGAGACGCCCCCGCCCGCGACCGAACTGCCCGACCCCGAGACCGCCGACCCGCAGCCCGATCAGCCCGAGACCGACGCCGAGCCCCCCGCCGACGCCGGCGACGGTTCGAGCACGCTCCTGCTCACCGCGTGGTCGCAGGACGACGGCACGACCGAGACCGACGCGCCCGCCGAGCGCCGCATCGGCTCGACCGCCGGCATCATCACCGCCTCGGACTTCCCCGAGGGCGGCAGCGTCCGCACGCTCGAGATGCTCGCGCTCGTGATCGACAACGCGACCAACCCACCCCTCGACGCCGATTCCAACCGCCCCGACCCCATCTGGCCCGACGCGATCGGCTCAGGCCCCTGGCCGCGCGTGCACGCATGGTCCGTCGCGATCGTCGAGGTCGCCGCGGGCGTCTTCATCCTGCTCGGGCTCTTCACGCGCTTGAGCGCGCTGAGCCTGTTCGCCGTGATGCTCGGCGCGATGTGGCTCACCCAGATCGGCCCGGCGATGCAGTCGTCGGCCACCATGCTCGGGTTCCTCCCGGACCACGCCCTCAACGATTTCGACGCCTGGGGCAAGCTCTGGATGCAGTTCTCCCTCGCGGTGAGCGCCTTGGCACTCGCGTTCCTGGGCGCGGGGCCTGTCTCGATCGATCGCGCCATCTTCCGCCGCTCGTCCGAGTCGTTCGACGCGGGCCCGAAGTACACCACCGCCACCGACCCCCCGCCCGAGTCGCGGCGACCCGTCTGACGTGACCCAGCCCGCCGAACCACGCCCCGGCCTGATCCGCACCGTCGTCCCGCCCGCGGTCTCGCTGGCGCTGCACTCGACGGTCCTGCTCACGATCGTCGCGCTGGGCGCGCGCGACCGCGCCGAGTACCTCGCCGACGACCCGAACCTGTCGGACGTCACCGCGCTGTCGGACGACCCCACCGCCCGCCGCGCCATCGCGCTCGACCCGCCCGCGCCCGAGGTCAAGCCCGCCGACCCCGCGCCCACCGAGACGGGCACGCCCGACCCGACCGACCAACCCACGCCGCTGACGAATGACCCCGAGCCCGCGCCGGTTGACCTGACGGGCCTGAGCACCACGCTCGCGACGGTCGAGACGGGCAGCGTCTTCGCCGGCGGCGGCGCGCCCGACACCGCCACCCGCCTCTTCGCCGCCACGCCCGGCGGCGCGAACCGCCCCGCCCCCGCCGCCTCCTTCGCGGGCCTGCGCTCGCAAGCCGCGTCCAAGATCGTCTACGCCGTGGACGCCTCGGGCGCCGTCGTCTCGAGCTTCACGTTCCTTCAAGAGAAGCTCATCCAGTCGATCGACCGTCTCGGGCCCGCGCAACGGTTCAACGTCGTCTTCTTCCACGACGTCGTCGGCCGCGCCGCGTCGGACCCCACCCACACCGCCCTCTCGGGCGAGCACCTCACGCCCGCGATCCCGGGCAACCAGGCCGCCGCCGCCGCCTGGATCGAGTCGATCACCCCCGCGGGCCGCTCCGACCCGCTCGACGGCCTGCGCCCGGCGCTGGCGATGAAGCCCGATGTCATCTTCCTCCTCTCGACCTCCATCCCGCGCACCAACGCCGAGTGGGGCGTCGGGCGCGACGCGATCCTCGACGAGCTCGACCGACTCAACCCCGTGGACCAACGCACCGGCAAGCGACCCGTCGTTATCAAGACCATCCAGTTCCTGCGCGAAGACCCCTCGGGGCTCATGCGGGATATCGCGATGATCCACGGCGACGGCGAGGGCTCGTACCGCATGCTCACCGTCGATCAGCTCCGCGACGAGCCCGACGAGCTGCCCGAAGTCGCGGTGGACCCGACCGACCCGTCGAGCGAGCTGGTCCTCGCCGCCGCCGCCGCGCGCCTTGGCACCGCCGAGCGGGACGGCTCGGTCCTCGCCGCCCTATACGCCGCCCCGCTGCCCGACCAGCGCCACGCCGCCGAGACCGCCGCCCGCGAATCGCTCGAATTGCTCTCGCGCTTCGAGGACACGTCCGACCTGCGGGCCCTGATGCTCCGCGCCCGGGCCGCGATCATCCTCGCGATGCTTACGCCCGACGAGCGCACGCGCACGGCGCTCGCCCGCACCGCGCTCACGAACGCCCAGAACACGGAGCTGCCCGACCCGAGAGCCGAGACGGCCCGCCGCATCACGCGGCTGCTGGCGCTGTCACTCCTGGGCGAGTCCGACGCCGCCGCCCGCGACGCGCGCGAGCTCGTCGAGGAGATCGCGCGCACCGACCCGAGCGCGTCCGACCTCGCCGAGCCCGTGCTCGCCTGGGCCCGCGTGGCCCACACCGACGTGGCGCGGTCCGAAGCGGCCGACGCCCTCGCCTCCGTCGCCCGCGCTCGCTCGCTCAACGCCGACCCGCTGTGGGCGCACACGCTCGCCGTCGCCCGCGCCCGCCTGGCGCTGTCCGCGGACCCGCCCTCCGCGCGCGCGTTCGACGAGATCCTCGCCCTGCTCGACCGCGACGACCTGATCCCCGACGAGAGCGCCCGGCGCTCGATGGTCTACAGCTCCATCTCCGCCGTCGCCGAGGGGCGCAACCTCGACTGGCCACGCTTCCCCGCCCAGGCGTCGTTCGCGCACGCGATCGACCAGGGGCGGAGTGTCTCGGGGCGTGCCGACGCCGTCCGCCTGCTCACCCGCATCGCCGACGATCCCGGCGCGGGCGACCTGCGGGCCGAAGCGTTGTGGGAAGCCGCGATCCTGCGCCGCCTCGACAACACCGCCGCCGCGCAGCGCGACGCGTCGATGCTGCTCGCCCGGCTGGCGCGCGAGCACCCCGAATCCCCGCGCGCCGCCGACGCCCTCGCCGCCTCCATCAACGAAGCGCGCGGCACCAACGGCGAGATCCCCGAGTCCTTCGAGCTCGACCTCATCCAGCGCGCCATCGAGTCCTTCCCCGACCGGCCCGAGATCGACATCTGGCGCATCGACTACGCCAAGCGCGTCTCGGGCATGGCGCGCCTGGACGCCCTCGAGCCCGTCGCGCCGGGCACCCGCCAGGCGACGCTCGCCGCGGAGATGTACTTCCCCGCGTCCAAGTCCCTCCGCGCGGGCGCGACGCCCACGCAGCGGCTCGCGCTGCTGGAGCGCGCCGTCGCGTTCGCCCGCCGCCACGCCCACCCCGAGTGGGCCCCACTCGCGGCGGACCTCGCCGAGGACGCCGCCGAGTCGAACCCCGCCACCGCCGCCCGCCTCGCCGGCTCGCTGCTGCAATCGCCCGACGCTCTCAAGCGCATCCCGGGCGGCGCCGACCGCCTCACGATCGTCCACGCGCGCGCCAAACGGGCCATGGGCGACGACGCCGGCGCCTTCGAGCTCGTCCGCGACCTCGCGACGCGCCTCGAGACCGCCGGCGACCGCCCGCGCACCTTCTGGCACGCCTGGACCATCATGCTCGAGATCCTCGCGGACCGCACCGACGAAGCGTCGCGCGCCGGCGCCCGGGCGCACCTGGCGCGCTTGCGCCTGCTCGATCCGAGCCTCGGCGGGCCCCCCTTCGAATCGCGCCTGTCCCGCGTCGCTGACTCGCTAGACTCGACCCCGTGACCACGACACCCACCGCGACGGACCGCGACATGACCCCCCTCGCCGACAACCCGGCGCTGCGCCCGGACGACCTCCCGCCCGAACTCGCGCGGGCGCTGCCGGGCAAGTTCGTCGTCTTCGAGGGACCCGACGGCTCGGGCAAATCCACCCAGCTCGCACGCTTCGTCCGTGCCTGCCAGCACGCCGGCGTCCCGCCCGTCGAGGTCCGCGAGCCGGGCGGCACCGAGGTCGGCGAACGCATCCGACGCGCCCTGCTCGATCATCTCGACCGCGAGGAGATGGCCCTCCGCTGCGAGATGCTCCTCTACATGGCCTCCCGCGCCCAGCTCGTCGAGCAGACCATCCGCCCCGCCCTCGCGCGGAACCAGTTCGTCCTCGCCGACCGCTTCGTGAGCTCCACCCTCGCCTACCAGGGCGCGGGCGGCGGGCTCCCCGAAGACCAGATCCTCGACGCCGCCCGCATCGCCACGGGCAACCTCGAGCCCCACGCCGTCGTCATCTTCGACGTGGACGAACGAACCGCCGCCCAGCGCCTCAACCCCCTGCTCCGCGGCGACAACCTCGACCGCATGGAGTCCAAGGGCGCCGAGTTCCAACGCCGCGTCCGCCAGGGCTACCTCGACCAGATCGCCCGCTGGCCCGACACCCACCTCTGCGTGGACGGCTCGCAGGACGAGGACGCCGTGTTCAGCGACCTCATCGCGACGCTCGTCGGCGCGCTCGCCTGATGCCGCCCGAGCGCGCCCCACGCCCGCTCTATGTCAGCATGATCCGCGGGCTCTGGAAGCCCTTCCTGATTTTCTACCTGATCTGGACGCCGACCCTGGCGCTGCTGATCTACGCTCGACTGTGTCACGGGCTCCCGACGGGCATGTACGTGTTCGTGCTCATCGCGTTGATCCTCGGCGCCATCATTCCCGGCGCGGTGGTGATGCCCCTCTGGGTGGCGCGCCTGCAACGCCGTGTTCAGCGCGCCGGCGGCCGCATTTGTCCCAACTGCCTCTACGACCTACGCGCCCTCGACGACGCCGACCGCTGCCCCGAGTGCGGCTGGGACCTCACCGCCGAACCCCCCGAAGAAACCTGGGCGAAGCTCATCAACCGCGGCGCGCCGCTCCCACCCCCGACCGACCCAGAGCCCCGCACGCCAAACGAGCCGCGACCGGGAGGGAGCGGACCAGATTCCCCAGGGCACGCGTGAAGACCGCTCCCTCCCGGTCGCGGCTCGTAGGCACGCCCACTGGGGCCTAGCGTCACCCCGTGCCCGCCTGGATCGACACAACCTGGCTCGCCTTCGTCATCGGCGCGTTCCTCCTCGGGTCGGTCCCCTTCAGCCTGCTCATCGGGCTCGCCAAGGGCGTGGACATCCGCACCGTGGGTTCGAAGAACACCGGCGCGACCAACCTCGGCCGCGCGCTGGGCGGGAAGTACTTCGCCCTCGGGTTCACCCTCGACACGCTCAAGGGCCTCGCCCCCACCCTCGCCGCGGGCGTGGTCAAGAACACCCTCGGCTCGTTCGAGGTGCCAACTTCGGACGCCTGGTGGTGGCTCGCCGTCGTCGCCGCGTCCGTCCTCGGGCACATGTTCAGCCCCTGGATCGGGTTCAGGGGCGGCAAGGGCGTCGCGACGGCGCTGGGCGCGATGCTCGGCGTCTTCCCCGCGCTCGGCGTGCCCGTCATCGGTGCGGTGGTCGTCTTCATGGGCGTCTTCATGCTCTGGCGGTACGTCTCCGCCGCCTCCATCGCCGCCGCGGTCTCGCTTCCGATCTGGGTCTGGCTCGCGTTCGGCTACGCGACCCGCATGGCCCAGGCCCGCGCGACGCGCGAGCTGAACCCCCAGACCGCCGAGGCCGCCGCGATCGTCCGAAACCAGGCGGCGGCGACGCTCAACCCCTGGCCCTTCATGGCCGTCGCCATCGCCCTCGCCGCCCTCGTCATCTACCGCCACCGGACGAACATCCAGCGGCTGGTCGATGGCACCGAGATGCGCGCCGGGAGCCCTCCCCCCACATCCGGCGGGTGATCGATTCGATCGTCCGATCTTGCTCGCCGCCGGCGATCCGTGCCGATGAACCGGGCAGCGATCCGGGTCCCGCGGGCCGATCCGTCCAATAACCGGGCGGATCGCTCAACGGGCCCCCGGATCGGGCCGATGGCCGGGGCAGGTGACCATGATGACCGAGTATCCCAGACTGCACGTGGACCAGGACGACCCCCCGGCGCCCATCCCGATCCGCGAGCACATGCGCCGGACCTCCGACGACGAGGAGACGCGCGACGACTCGATCGAGATGGCCGAGCGCGCCCTCAAGCGCGCCCAGAGCGCGCTCGACGAGCTCGACCGCCTCACCGACGAGGCCTTCGCGCCCTTCAAGTTCCGCCCGACGGACGACGACGACGGCCCACGCGCCGCCTGACGCCTGACCCCAAATCAAATCACATGACCCGGACGACCGCGAGCGTCTGGTCGTCGGCCTGCGCCGTGAGCCCGGAGAACCGCCGGACGTTCCACAGCACGCGGTCCGCGATGACCTGGGCGCTCTCGCCGCGCTCCTCCTCGACCGACTCGAGCGCCAGCCGCTCGAACGCGCTGCGCCCCAGGCGTTCGCCATCGAACCGCGCGGCGTCGATCATGCCGTCCGAGTACGCCACGAGCACGTCGCCCGCCCGAAGCTGCTCGCTCGCGCTCGTGTACGTCTCCTCGACCATCACGCCGGCGACAAGCCCGCCCGTCTCGAGTCGGATCGTCTCGAGCCCGCTCTCGGTCTCTCGGACGATCACGGGCGGGTCGTGCCCCGCGCTCGCGTAGGTCAGCACGAGCGATTCCGGGTCGATCACGCCGAACCAGACCGTCGCGAACTCCTGGGCCGTCGTGTCGCGGCACAGGGCCCGGTTCACGCGCGTCATCACGCGCGCCGGGTCGTCGTCGCCGTCCGCGTAGGCCCGCAGCGCCGAGCGGACCGAGCTCATCAGCAGCGACGCCGCGACGCCCTTGCCCACCACGTCGCCCACCGCCACGCCGAGCGACCCCACCACGTCGAACATGTCGTAGAAATCCCCGCCCAATTCCGTCGAGGGCACGTACCGCGCGGCGGATTCGAGCGTCTCCATGCTCGGCGGGTGGCGCGGCAGCATCCGACGCTGCACCTCACCCGCGACCTGCAGCGACCGCTGCACACGCCGCTCCCGCTCGCGCATGCCGAGCAGGCGCGCCTGCTCCACCGCCGCCGCCGCCTGCTGCGCGATCGACCGGATCAGCCGCCGGTCCGACGCGCTGAACGACCGCGGCTCGCGCGCGTACAGCCGCATCACACCGATCGGGCGACCCGAGAAAATCATCCCCGCCCCGATGTAGCTCCCGAGCCCTTCCGCCCGGCACCGATCGGGCATCAGCACCCGGTCGTCGCTCAGCAGGTTCTTGCTCGTCACCACCTCGCCCGCCAACGCCAGCCGATCGAACAGACGCCCCCGGCTCAGCGGCGCGGGGTCGGCCAACCAGCGATCGCTCAGCGAACGCGCCACCGAGAGCTTCAGGTCCGCCTCGTCCTCGCGCGGGCTCAGCCCGTCGGCGTCCTCGGGCAGCAGCACCACGCTCCCCGCGTCGAGCGATAACGCCTCGAGCGCCGAATCGATCGCCAGCGTCAACGCGTCGGACTCCGACCCGCCGTCCGCCAACATCGAGCTCAGCCGGCTGAGCACCCGCACTTCCGTCACCCGGTTGCGCAGCTCGACGACGTCCGTGCACAGCTCGCACGCGACGTGCCCGAGCAGTTCGACCGCCGCGGGCACCGCCTCGGCGACCGGCTCGCCCGCGCTGGGCTCGATCGTGATCTGCCCAATCCGCTCGCCATCAACGACCAGCGGCACGGACGCCGCGCCCTCCGGCGGGGACTCATCCACGCCCGGCTCGTCGGCCCGCCCCCACGCGCTGAGGACCATCCCGTTCTCGTCGCGCAGGCGGACGGTCGTGCCCGTGGCGCGCCCGAGCTCACCGCACAACGCCGCGAGCGATCCGTCCGTCAGGAACGACCGGATGGTGGACGGCGACTGCCCCCCCGGCGCGATCGACGAGCTCGCCGCGCGCACCGGATGGGCCCGTTTTTCCGGGGTGCTCTCGTCAGCACGGAACGACTCGGGCTGGGCCGTGTCGGGCGCGCTCACTCGCCGTCCGCGCCGGGCGCCGGCTCACCGAGCACCCAGACGCGCTCGAGCAGCTTGGCGAGCCGGAAATCGACCGTCGTGCCGGGTCGCTCCGCCGTCGGCGCCACGCGCGCTCGGAACTCGTTGAGCCCCACGCGCACCGTCTCCGCGTCGCCGCGCTGATACCCCAGGTACGCCAGCAGCAACGCCGAGTCGCGCTCGACCATCGGGTCCAGCGCCAAACGCCCGCCCGGGCGCTCGATCAGCCCGACGTTCTCGCGCAGGGCCCGCTCGATCGCCTCGAGCCGCTGCTTGCCCGGCAGCAGGTTGTCGGCGTACCGCGTCGTGATCACCGTGGGCGCCATGACCATCGCCGTCCGCAGGTTCAGCGCCGACGACAGGAACATGCCCGCGCCCAGCTGCGCGTGCACGCGACCGATCTGCGCCGTCACGTCACCCGGGCGGACGCTCAGCGCCCTTGTGAAGCGTTCCTCGGCGTCGAAGTAGCTCCCGCTCCCCAGCAGCCGCTCGCCCTCGCGCAGGTGCAGCACGTACGGGTCCACCGAATCGGCATCCGGGTCCACCAGGTGCGAGACATCCCCGCCCGACTCGCGGATCAGCCGCATCGTCTGGGCGTCGAACGTCACATCGACCGCGCGCCGGTCCTCCGGCTCTTCTTCCTTGCGCGGGTTGGGCACGTCGATCTCGCGCGGCAGGTCCACGTCCGAGCCCGGGATGTTCCGGATCGAGGGCTCGTCCGCGCCTTCCTCGGCCCCTTCGTCCGTCGGCCGGGTCGGGGGCTGCACGAGCTGCGTCCGCAGATCCTGGATGCGTTGCTGCCACTCGGGGATCTCGGGCGTCGTGTCGCTGGGCTGGTCGAGCCCCTGCGCCGCCGCCCGCGCTTCGAGGCGCTTGATGACCTCGCGGTACGCCGTCACGGGCTGCTCCACCTCGAGCCGCGTGCTCTGATTCTGATTCTCCGGCCGATCGACCGCCGGGTCCGCGCGGAGGGAGCCCTCGGGCCGGGTCTCCGCGGCGTTGTCTCGCTTCAGGTCCACGCTCGGGTCGTACATCGACTGGGCCTTCAAACCCCGCAGCGGCGTCGCTGTCACCGCGACCTCGTCGTCCGCGCCCGGCTGGCCCATCGTCGTGAGCAGGAACGGCGCGAACCCGCGGTTCGCCGTGTACGCCGACGTGCTCCGCAGCTGGTTCACCGCGCCCCGGTCGAACGACGTCGCGTCGATCGTCCCGTCCGCGTTGTAGTTGATCTCCTGGCCCGGGCGCTGCAGCACCGAGCCGAACTGCGGGCGCTGGTCCAGCACCCCGCCCGCCCGCGCCACCGCGCTGGACGCCGGGTCGCGCGGCACCACGAGCGAGCCCACCACGTTCTGCGGCAGGCGCGCCCCCGTCGTCAGCGCGAACTGGTACTGCACCGCCTCCGTCCCGCGGATGCCCATCCCCGCGAGCCCCGAATACACCGAGTCGCGCCGGAACGAGTAGAGCGAGTCCGACCCGAGCTCACCCCGGAACTCGTAGGGCGCGGAATACCCCACGTCGCCACGGAAGCTCAGGCCCCCGGGCGCGTTGCCCGTCGCGATCGCGTTGCGGAAGCGGAGCTCGTTGCCGAAGTCCTGCCGCGACGCGTTGTACGGCGAGTTGGGCGAGAGGTTGTTGTCCAGCAATCGCCCATCGCCCAGCGCGTTCTGCGCGTTCGCCGCCGAACCGGCGAGGGCCGTGATCGCGAGAACCGTCAACGTCCGAGAACCGATGGCGTTGGGCATGGTGGCCTCCTCATCATTCTATTCGACCCGCGACGCCCGTCCGTTCGCGCCGATCCGCCTGCCGGCCCGCCCGCACGGGCCCCCCAGGCGCGCCAAACCGCCGATCCCGGACAGCCCGCCCGGCATCGGCGTCGGTCTCGCCCCGATCGGGTCGGCTCAGAGCCCCTCGGTCTCCGCCGGGGCGCCCATCTGCTTGCGGAATTTGTCGCACGCCCCGGTCAGGGAATCGGAGACCAGGAAGAACGTCATCCCGCCCTTGGTCCAGACGAGCAGGCTCGCGCCCTCGGCCCCGCACTCCTTGCCGTTGATCTCGTAGGTCACGCCCTCGCTCAGCGGGAGCATCCCGTTGTCGGGCGCGACGAACATCGAGACCGCCGTCGCCGGCTCGCCGCCCTCGCCCGCGACGTCCCACCGCAGGTGCAGCGTCGCGTCCGTCTTGGGCAGGTGGCATTTGCCCCCGCCCCGGAACTTGATCTGCTCGACCGGCTGATCGAGCGCGGGGATGTGGACCTCCGAGCCCAGCTGGTTCCGGAATTCGTCGGCGAGCGTCGAACCCGTCATCACGAACTTGCGGTTCGTGACCTCCTCGCTCTCCCAGCACCGGTTGTGCTCGTTGGCCACGAACCGCGACACCTGGTTGCGGTACGCGACGTACTGCAGATCGCTCGTCGCGCCGCCGCTGGCGAGCTGGTTGCCCGAGTTCGACGCGCCGGGCTGACCGACCAGCACGCCGCCGATGGCGAACATGAGCGCGATCGCCGCCGCCGCCCCGACCACCCCGACGAACCGCGGCGAGCTCCAGAACGACGCCGAGCGCGTCTCCGTCGCCTTCGCTTCGATGCCCTCGCCGTACACCGGGTTGGACTCGGCGACGATCCGCTCGATCGTGGCGCGCAGCGCGTCCGGGCAGCGCTCGCCGCCCATCGCCTTGCCGCACGCCGCACGCAGGCCTCGCTCAAACGCCACGCGGGCGGCGTCGCCCCCGTTGGCGGCGAGGTGCTCGTCCAGACGGGCCTGCTCGGCCGGGGTCAGCTCGTCGTCCGCGCCGGCGCGCAGGAGGGCCGCCAGATCGCGGATCTCGTCCCGCCCGCCCGAGGCATCAGCTTGGAAATTCTCGTCACGCATCACGTTCTTCCGTCCGTCGCCCCCCCTGGTCGTCGCTCTGGGGCTCAGGCTGGCGACCTCCAGAACGGGGTCGCCGCCGGGTATACCCCCCCTGAGAGGCTTTCATTCCGCCCGGACCCCCAATTCCGCCGCCAAATCCTTATCGGCAAGCAGCGCATCCGTCACAAGCTTCCTCGCCCGGTGCAGGCGGCTCATGACCGTCCCGATCGGGACCCCCATGATCTCGCCGATCTCCCGGTACTTCAGGCCCTCAACCCCCCACAAGAGCAGGACTTCCCGGTATTCGGGCTTGAGGTCTTCGATCGCGGCCTTCAGCCGCCCGTCCACCTGCTCCCAGTCGAGCTGGCTCAGCTCCCAGACCGGGGGTGCCTCGTCGGGCGCGGGCCCGCCCGCGGACTCGCCGAAGAACTCGCCCACGCTCGCCGGCTGGCGTCCTTCCTTCTTGATCCGCGTGTAGAAGACGTTGTGGCAGATCGCGAACAGCCAGCTCCGCATGCTGCCCTCAGCGTCCTTCCCGCCCGACTGGTCCTCGAAGCGCTCGATCGTCCCCGGGCGGAAGGCCCGGATGTAGACCTCCTGGACCAGTTCCTCCGCCTCCTCGGGCCGACGGGCGAGCTTCATCGACAGCCGATAGACCGCGTCCATCTGACCGAGCGCGAGCTGTTCGAACCGATCGCGTTCCAAACCGAGCCTCCGAGACGCCCCCAAGCGTAGCGAGCCGGGGCGTCCCCGCCCCGGTGCTCCACCAACGCTCTCAACCCCGCCCGAGTTCACGAGCACCCACCCTCCCCCGTCCTGACGGGGGAGGTGGCCCGGCGCACGCCGGGTCGGAGGGGGTCTTGCCTTCATACCCAACGATGACCCCCTCAGTCTCGCTTCGCTCGACAGCTCCCCCGTCGGGACGGGGGAGCGTGGCGACGCTTGCCCGTAGGATCCGCCCATGCCCAGCGCCGACCCCTACTACGTCACGACGCCGATCTACTACGTGAACGACCGCCCGCACATCGGGCACTGCTACACGACGCTGCTCGCCGACGTCGCCGCCCGGGCCCAGCGCCTCATCGGGGGCCCGGACCGCCCGGTCTTCTTCCTGACGGGCACCGACGAGCACGCGGAGAAGGTGTCCAAGTCCGCCGCCGAGCACGGCGTCACCCCCATGGAGTGGGCGACCACCAACGCCGAACGCTTCAAGGACGCCTTCGCGTTCATGAACTTCTCGAACGACGACTTCGTCCGCACCACCGAGGACCGCCACACCACGCGCGCCACCGCGTACATCCAGAAACTCCTCGACCAGGGCGACATCGAGCTCGGCGACTACTCGGGGTGGTACGACCCTTCGCAGGAGGAGTACGTCACCGAGACCACCGCGAAGGAGCACGACTTCAAGTCGCCCGTCACGGGCAAGCCCCTCGAGCAGCGCACAGAGCAGAACTACTTCTTCGACCTGCCCAGGCACGCCGCGTGGTTGCAGGGCGAGATCGAGTCGGGCGCGATCCGGGTGCTGCCCGAGGCGCGCAAGAACGAGGTCCTCGGGCGCCTCAAGCAGGGGCTGCAGCGGGTGCCCGTGTCGCGCCGGATCAAGGAGGGCGACCCCGACTGGGGCATCACCATGCCCGGCGACCCCGAGCACCGGATCTACGTCTGGATCGAGGCGCTGTGCAACTACCTCACCGTCGTCGATGAACCCGACCGGCGACAGTTCTGGCCTCCCTCTCCCCTTGGGGGAGAGGGCCGGGGTGAGGGGCCAGATTCCTCCCTCTCCCCCCCGGGGAGAGGGCGGGGCGAGGGGTCTTCGATCGTCCACATGATGGCGAAGGACATCCTCTGGTTCCACGCCGTCATCTGGCCCTGCATGCTGCGGGCGCTGGGCGAGACACCCCCCGAGACGGTCTACGCGCACGCGTACTGGATCGCCGAGGGCAAGAAGATGTCCAAATCGCTGGGCAACTTCATCGAGATCGACCAGCTGCGCGCGTACGCCCAGCGCTACCACCTCGACGCCGTGCGCTGGTACCTCGCGACGCAGGGGCCCGCGGGCGCGAACGACGCGGACTTCGCGCACGCCCGGTTCGTGGAGGTCTACAACGCCGACCTCGCCAACTCGTTCGGCAACGCGACCTCGCGCGTCGCGAACATGATCGAGAAGTACCTGGGCGGGGTGTGCGAGCGTCAGTGCAACGGCGAGTTCGGATTGCCCGGGGGCAAGGCGCTGCCCATCGCGATCGAGGCGCGGGCCGCCGCGGGAAAGCCCGTGGACGACCCGGAGCGCACGTTCAACTTCGCCCAGCGCGCCCGCGACCTGACCGCCCAGTACCGGACGCACGCGGACGACCTCGACCTCGAATCGATGCTCCGCTGCGGCCTCACCCTCGCGCGCGAGGTGGACGACTTCATCTCCTACACCGCGCCCTTCACCCTCGCCAAGCGTCTGGACGACCACGAGCACGCCGACAAGGCGCTCGCGACGATCCTGTACACCTGCGCCGAGGCGCTGCGGATCGCGAGTTTGATGCTTTATCCCGCGATGCCCGAGAAGATGGCGGACCTCTGGAGGCTCTGGAACTGCGACCATCTGAACGACCCCGCCGACGCGAACAGCGGGTTCCGCGCCCCGCTCGCCGAGCTCGCCGCGTGGACGGGCGCGCATTCCATCAAGGTCGGGCAACAGATCGCCAAGGGCGACGCGCTGTTCATGCGGGCCGACCCGAAGGAAGACGCCCCGGGCGCCTGAGCATCTCCGAGCGCTCCGACGAGCCGCGAGCGGGAGCGAGCGGTTGCTCGATTCCTGAGACGCAAGCAAGAGAATCCCCCGCTCGCGCCCGCTCGCGGCTCGTATGCTCCGCGTCATGCGCAAGATCGCGAACTTCGCCTCGGCGATCGACGCCCAGAACGCGGTGCTCTACCTGCTCGAGCACGGCGTGGTCGCGCGCGTGCACGTCCCGCTGGGCGACGCCCAGTTCTTCCGCCTCCGCCCCGGGCAGCTCGGCGCGATGGAGGTCCACCTCGCCGACGAACGCGAGCGCGAACTCGCCGAGGCGCTGATCGACGAGTGGCGCGCCCTCCCGCCGGTCGAGCAGGGCTCGTGGGACGACCAGGCCGAGGCGGACCTGTCGCGCCTCGATCCCGCCATCACGATCACCTGCTCGGCGTGCCGGGCGGAGCTGCCGCGGGAGGCGGGCGCGATCGAGGGCATGTGCCCCGCGTGCGGCGAGCCCTTCGACCTGCTCGAGCGCGTCGTCACCCAGCACGGGCCCGAAGCTCTGGACGCGTGCTACCCCGAGCCCGCGCCGATCGTGCCCGAGCACGTCGCCGTCGCCGCGCCCGTGCCCTGCCCGAAGTGCTCGTACGCCCTGGCGGGCCTGCCCGTCGTCGGCCGCTGCCCCGAGTGCGGGCGGGACTACGACAAGCTCGCGATCCTCCGGGCGTACGTCCTCGGCGAAGACGCCTGAGCAGGCCCCAACCCGGGCCTCGCGAGCCCCCTAACCTCTGGTTGATTCAGCACCCACCGCCCGCGGGCCGTGTCGCGGGCGTTTGACAGAGCGAGGGCGACATGCCGCACATCATCGCCGAACCGTGCATCGGGACGAAGGACACCAGCTGCGTGGACGCGTGCCCGGTGGACTGCATCCACCCCACCGCCGACGAGCCCGAGTTCGAGACCGCCGACCAGCTCTACATCGAGCCGGACGTCTGCATCGACTGCGGCCTGTGCGTGGACGAGTGCCCCGTCCAGGCGATCTACCAGGACGAGGACCTGCCCGAGCAGTGGTCCAAGTACGTCCAGATCAACATCGATTACTACAACAAGTAAC
The DNA here is from genome assembly GCA_040219655.1 of Phycisphaerales bacterium. Taxonomy (GTDB): domain Bacteria; phylum Planctomycetota; class Phycisphaerae; order Phycisphaerales; family UBA1924; genus BQJQ01. Next base: position 233,733 of record JAVJSB010000003.1, read on the forward strand.
CGCGATCACCCGTCGCCGCCGACGGCGAACGCCGGCTCGGCCCGCCCGCTCTCGGTCACCCGGTAGGGCGCCCAGGCGAAGGCAACCTCCGCGCCCGCCATGTCCGTCTTCCGAGGGCGGACCATGATCTTCGTGACCTCGAGCGCGTCCGGGTCCAGCGAATCGCGGACCTGATCGAGCTCGGACTCGAACTCGGCCTCGAGGTCCGCGAGCTTGCGCTCGAGGGCCTCGAGGTCTTCTTCGGCGCGCCGGACGTCGGACTTCGCCTGCCCCGCGCGCGACGCGCGCCCGATCGCCGTGCCCGCGCGCCGGACGTTGGTCGCGCTCACCTTCTTACGCCCCAGCAGCGCCCCGAGGATCGTCGCCCCGATCGACGCCGCCGTCGTGAGCTCCGAGGTCTTGAGCTGGTCCCGCTCGAGCTCGACCTTCTGCTCGGCGTTGCGGATCCGCTCGCGCAGCGCCGCGAGCTTGGGCGCGTATCGGTCCTTGAGCGCGTCGAGCTCCTCGTCGCGGCGCTCGTGGGCGACTTCGCGCAGCCGGGCCCGGAAGTCGCCCTGCGTGCACCCGAGCGTCGAGTAGGTCTTGAGCGCCTTGCAGTGCCAGACGGGCAGCGCCCCGTGCCGGTACCGGTGCGCGATCAGCGCGGTGCGCCACGTCGCGCCCGAGCGCGACGACCGGGCGTCCGCCGGCGGGTCCTCGAACGCCGCCCCGGGCTCGGGGTTCTCGTCGAGATCGATCTCGGTGCCCTCGAGCGCGATCGGCTCGTCCCACGGGTCGTCGTCCGCCAGCACGCCGAGCATCAGGTCGTCCTGCCAGAGGTCCACCTTCGCGCTGACGCGGACATAGTGCATCGGCACGCGCCCGATCACCGCCGGCCGGTAGACCAGCCGCTCGCCTTGCCGGGGCGGCTCGGCCACGGGCAGGAACCCGACGTCCACGCCGGGCGAGACGACCGGCGCCTCGGCGGGCGCCTCGGCGGGCTCGGGCACGCCAGCGTCCTCCGGCGCCCGCGAGCCGGGGCGTCCCCGCCCCGGATCTTCGACCGAGTCTTCAGGAACCGGCACGGCACGCACCGGCTCGCTTTCTTCGTCGTCCCGCGCGCACAGCGTTCGGATCTGCTCCCGCGTCAGCGGCCCGCGCAGATAACTCATCGCCCAGCGCGTGTGAAAGACCACGGGCCCGTCCTCGTGCACGTTGTGCATGAGGAACACCCGCGAGTCGAGGGCCGCGAGCGTGCGCTCCATCGCGCCCTTGTCGAACGCCGCCGCGCTCGCGCCCTCCAGCCCCTCGAGCACGCGCTTCTTGTCGCGCTCCGTCTGCAGCCGCCCGAGCAGCCACGTGCCCGCGTTGCTCAGACCCTTGTAATCCAGGTCTACCGGGTTCTGCGTCGCCAGCACGACGCCCACGCCGTACGCCCGCGCCTGCTTCATCATCGTCAGCAGCGGGCGCTTGCTCGGGGGCTCGGCGCTGGGCGGGAAGTACCCGAAGACCTCGTCCATGTACACGATCGCGCGCAGGCTGCCCGTGCCCGGCTGCGTGCGCATCCACGCGACGATCTCGTTCAAGAGCAGCGTCACGAAGAACATCCGCTGCGGCTCGCTCAGGTGCGCGATCGAGAGCACGCTCACCCGGGGCTTGCCCTCGGGTGTGTGCAGCAGCCGCTGCACGTCGAGCTTCTCGCCCTCGCGCCACGCCGCGAACCCCGGCGACGCCAGCAGGTTGTTCAGCGCCATCGCGAGCGCCGTGCGCTCCCTGGGCGGCATGAACGTGTCGAGCCCCACCACGCCCACCGTGTCGAACGGGGGCGCCTGCACCAGCCCGATCAGCCTCTCGAGCCCGACCGACCGCCCGGCGCGCCACTCGCCCTCCACGATCGTGCTCAGCAGGATGTGCTCGGGCGCCCGCACCGGGTCGGCGTCCATCCCGACCAACGCCAGCAAGCCCGAGACCGTCCCGATCACCCGGTCGCGCAGCGCCTCGGCGTCGTCGAGCAGCTCGGGCCCGGGCGCGTCCAGCGATTTGAGCGCCGCCAGCGGACGCCCGGACTGCGAGCCCGGCGTGTAGATCGACAGCTCGACGGCGTCGCGAAGCCGCTTGATCCGCGCACCGTCCTGCCCCCACTTCGCGAGCCCGGTCCGCCACAGCTCCGCCTGCGTCGCGGCGTAGTCATCGGGCGACATCGACTTGCGGGCCGCGGCGCCCTCGTCGATCCACGGGCGGAAGTCCTCCGGGCGCAGCTCGGGGAAGGTGAGCAACAGGTTCCCGATGTCGCCCTTCGGGTCGATCGCGATGACGGGGATGCCGTCGATCGCGGCTTCCTCGATCATCGTCAGGCACAGCCCGGTCTTGCCCGAGCCGGTCATGCCGACGCACACGGCGTGCGTCGTCAGGTCGCGCGCGTCGTACAGGATCGGATCGTCGGACGTCTCGCCGGACGCCAGGTCGTGCGCGCGCCCCAGGTAGAACGCCCCGAGCTGCTCGAATTGCGTCGCGTCGGTCGGCATGGGCCGATCGTACCCGACACGCCCGTCACTCCTCCGACGCCCGGTCGGCAAGCCACGACCCGATCCGATCCACCACCCGCGGGTCGATCGGGCCCGTCAGCCCGCCTTGATCCGGCGCCAGGGCGTGCCCGAGTTCGGGCTCGTAGACCGTCTCGACGCGATCGCCCAGCAGATGCTCGAGCACCGGGCCGTGCAGGCTGATCGTGTCGAGCCCGCCCCAGAGGGCGAGGACCGGCGCGTCCGAGTCGGCGAGCACGTCCGAGACCCAGGCGAGCTCGGCACCGTCGGCGCGGAAGGGCTCGGCGTGCTCGAACGGGCGCTCGCGCAGCGCCCGCGCCGCGGCCCGCTCCCACCCGGCGATGCCGCCCGAGCCGTCGAAGTCCTCCCCGGGCTCGTCCGCCGCCTCCTCGGCGAGCCGGCGCGTGCCTCCGTTGATCGGCGTGACGTAGGCCCCGGCGAGCAGGACGTACCCCGCGGCGTGGCCCCCGCTCGCCAGCACGCCCCTCGTCGCGCCCATGGAGTGCCCGACGACGTACACGTCGCCCGGATCGAACCCCGAGGCGTCGAGCATGGCGTCCCACGCGGCGCGGGCCATCTCCAGCGTCTCGCCGAACGGGCGTGTCTGGGCGTGCAGCGGGTTCTCGGCGCGGAGGGGGTCGCCCTCGCGGATCGCGCTGTAGCGCAGCACGGTGAACCCGGCGTCGAGGAACGCCTGAGCGAGGTCGTCGGCGTCGCGCGTGGGGGCGCCGTCGATCGTGAGCGGCTGTGTCTCGCCGTTGTGCTCGTACGCGCCGGGAACGGTCCAGTGCAGGTCCGTGGCGTAGCCCCCGCCGAAGATCATCACGCCGAGGCCCCGGTCCTCGCCGGGCTCGGGATGCTCGATAAGCGTCGCGTGGGTCCAGACGTCGCCGTCGCTCGTGGTCCAGGTGAACGAGCCCGCTTCGGGCGCGCCGGCGGCGAGTGTCGCGGACAGCAGAAGCGCGATCATGCAGGCTGATACGCCCCGCGCGCGGATTGGATGCGGCCCCTGTCAGGCGGCCTCGCCCAGCCCCTCGAGCTCGTCCAGCTCGCGCTCGAGCCGGTCGAAATCGACCTCGTCCTCGGCGCGCTCCAGGCGGCTCTCCTTGCCCGTCGGGTTCACCGGGCGGGCCGACCAGTTGTCCGGGCGCACGTTGCTCGGCGCGTCGGGCTTCTCCGACCAGTCCTCGGCCCGCTTCAGGTTCAGCTCCATCGCGCGCGTCTTGCGATACCCGAGCAGGCGGATCACCTCGAGCACGTCCGTCCACGTCGGGTAGGGCTTGTCGTTGACGCGCTTGAACTCGTCGATCGCGACGAGGAACAGGAACTGCTCGGGCGTCATCTCGCCCTCTTCGGCGGACTTCGTGAAGTCGCTCAGCCGACGCCCGGGCCCGCGCCGCCGCTCCAGCCCGCTGGTGGGCTTCGGGCCGACGCGCTCGATGTCGCGCCGATCGAGCCCGAGGCGGCGGTCCACGACCGACCCGGGCGGGGGGCCCTGGTCGGACTGGCGTCGTTCTTCGTTCTTGGATTGCTTGGGCATGCGGGGCGCCTCCACGGACGGCGCCCCGAACGAACCGTGCCGTCAGGACGCGCGCCTAAAGCTCGTCATCCTCATCGTCATCGTCGCGCTCGTCCTCGAAGTCGTCCTCGAGATCGTCGTCCAGATCCTCGTCGATCTCCTCGTCGTAGTCGTCATCTTCCTCATCGTCGTCATCCTCGAGGAAGTACGCCTCGTCCGGATCCTCGTCGTCGTCCAGACCACCCAGAAGCGTGATGCTCTCGGACCAGGGCGACGCGCTGGGCCCCGCACGCCCGGGATCGGCCCACGCGGGCGACGCGCCGGGGAACACGGGTTCGGCGATCTCGGGCAGCGCGATCTCGGGCTCCAGGGTTCGGGGATCCGTGGTTCGGGGATCCAGAACTGCGGGTGGGGTCATGACGGCGCTCATCGGGTCCTCCAGCGGGCGCGGTGAACCGCACCACGCTGCGCGTACGGTACCGCGGCGCGCCGCTGTGTCAACGCCCGACCCGGACGCGTGGACAACCAAACCCGACCCGACCCGGGGGAGTACACTCTCGGCCCCTGAGACGGAAGGACACCCCCTCCCGATGGCATCCGGACCGACCCTGCACCCCGCCGCCGCGCTCGCCGCCGCGGTCCTCCCCGGCGCGGGGTACCTCGTGCTCGGGCACCCCGCGCGGGCCCTGGGCGCGTTCGCGGGGATCATGGTCCTCTTCGCCGGCGGGCTCTTCATCGGGGGCATCGACGCCGTCGACTCCAAGGAAGACAAGATCTGGTTCTACGGGCAGGCCCTCGTCGGCCCGATCGCCTTCGGCGTGGACTACGCCCACCAGAACGTCTTCAAAGCCATCGACCCCGACACCAACACCCTCCGCACGGGCTACCCCAACGAGACGCAGGCCCGCGACGACACCGGGCGGCGCGTGTGGCGCGAGCTCACCGATGAGGAGATCGCCCAGGGCATGGGCCCGCCCAACACGAAGGGCGTGGGTCGGATGAACGAGATCGGGCAGTTGTCGTGCACGCTGGCGGGCATGATGAACCTGATCGTCTTCCTGGACGCGCTCTTCCCCGCCGCCTGGTCGCGCCCGCGCTCGAAGGGGGACGCGTGATGCCGACGCTCGCCTGGACGCCCTTCATCGACCCGATCGACGCGAATTCGGTGTGGTACCTGCTGCTGATCCCGATCGCGATCGGGATCTCGCTGGCGTTCAAAGCGGTCCGCGTGGGTGACATGAAGAAGTACCCCAAGCACGTCGCGATGATGACGGCCCAGATCATCACGGGCATCGTGGTGCTGGCGATCGCGAGCTTCATCGTGATCGACACGCTGATCCCGCTGCTCACGCCCATGCCGGCGCCGTGAAGGCGGCAATAGGGAATAGGCAATGGGGCTCGCGCCCCACTGGGCCTCCGTCCCATTGCCTCTTGCCCATTCCCGATTGCCCACTCACGTGTACCGCCCGCGTTTGGTCTCGTAGGGCGCGTCCAGGTTCTGGATCATGTACCGCAGCGCGTCCACGGCGTGGTCCGAGCCGTCCTTCACCGGCTCGAGTGACTCCGGGCGGTCCGCCGGGTAGCGGTACTTCTCCAGGCTCTCGATGAGGTTCTCGCACCGCCGATGGACGTAGAGCGTCGGCGGGCCCGCCGCGGGCTTGAACCGGGCGCGGAGCAGGCTCAGCCCCTGCTCAACGCCCATGCGCCGATCGCGGACCGTCACGCCGAGCTTGCGGAGCGCCTGGGCGTCCGAGATGCCGGTCTGGTTGGAGCGCTGCCGTCCAGCGGGATCGACGCCGAGCCACGCGAGCGCGGGCCAGCGGGACGCGCGGACGGCGGCCATGTGCCGCTCGAGGGTGACGCCCGCGACGACGCGTTCGTCGAGCACGCGGACGACGCCCGATTCGTCCGCCGCCGCCCAGAGCACGACGGTGGGCGCGCGGATGCCGAAGTCCATGCCCCCGATCCACGACCAGCCGTCCGTCGGCTCGGGCGCTCGATCGATGACGTGCGTCGCGGCGTCGAACTCGGGCAGCACGCAGTCGGACCGGTGCGGCCGCAGGCAGAGCATCTCGGCGTCCCAGGTCGGCTGGCTCACGCGGCGTTTGAGGCGCACGGCGTCGCCCACCGAGATATGCCCCGCGCCGTCGGTGTGTGCATCGCGCTCCTTGGCGCGCCCGCAGCACTCGGGCTCGAGGGGGCAGGTGTCGCAGGCGTGCTCGTCGCCGCAGGCGCCCAGCACGTCGAGCACGCCCCAGCGGAAGAGCTCTCGGGTGGACTCGACGGGCGAGCCGTCCTGGTGCTCGTGCTGGAACGCGGGCCCGCTCGCGCCGGCTTCCTTGACGAGCGTGTGCATGATCCCGTAGGGCACGTGCATCGTGCTCAGGCACTCGATGGACCCGGGGACAAACACGGGGTCGTCCGCGGGCCCGCAGGTCTTCTCGCGGGTGACAAGCTGGGCGGCTTCCCAGACCTGTTCGTCGAAGAGCTCGACCTCGTCGCACCGGAGCTTCTGCACGCGCGTGCCGCGGACGCTGGTCTGCGACTGCGCGAGCAGCTGCACCTCCGACCCGTTCGTCAGGCGGAGCTTCGTCTCCGTGATCCGTCCCTCGATCATGTCATCGAACGGCTCGAGCGTGAACAGGGCGCGCAGGTGCGCGTGCATGCGCTTCGACTGCTCGAGCGATCCGCCGAGGATGCGGATCTCGATGCCGTCCTTGAACACCAGGTCGAGCAGCGTCGCGACGGCGGCGAGGAACGTCTTGCCCCCGCCCCGGTTCGCCTACACCACCAGGTCACGCGGCGATTGCGTTTCCTCGAACGCGTGCCACAGGTAGTCAAACGGCGACGCGTGCCCCGCGATCAGCGGCCGCGTCGGCACGCTCACCCCCAAGCGCTCGCGCACGAACGCGTGCAACGCCGCCCGCGTGCGCGGCCTTGCCAGCGCACGCGGCGTCCCCGACGGATCGATCTCCCCCACGCCTACCCCCCAACTCAGCTGTGTTTGCCGCCCGGCTCGCACGCCAGCCCCAGCGCGCGCCGCAACGCTTTGACCCGGTCCCGATCGATCGCTCGGAGGGCCCGCAAGACCTCTCGGCGCTCTTCGGCGCTCAGAAAGAACGTCACGGCGCTGGGCAGCGTGCCCGGGTCCGGCGCCGGCTGTGGCGTTGTGTGTGTCATCCCGACCTCCCCGCGGCGTACGCGACGGCGGGCGTGCTCGCCAGCGACGCCGCCGCCCGCACACGCACGCCCCCCTCCACCCCGCGCAGCCCGCGTGCCAGCTTGCGATCGCGGACCCACCGCTCGAGCTCGCGCTGCACGAGCGGATCCTCGGCGAGCTCGTCGGCGCGCTCGGGCACGATGCCCCGCGCCGCGTCGATGCCGCGCGCCGCGAGCGCATCAAGCCAGCGCGCATCGACCGGGCCCGTCGCGAGCGGGTAGGCCCGCATGCCCGCGCGCTCGAAGAACGGGCAGTAGGCACCCATCTGCGCGACGGCTTCGGTCGCGCTGGTCAGCGGCGACCGCAGGTAGTCCGCCACCAGCGCCCGGGCGATCCCCAGCCCCCGGCTCGAGGGCTCGACGATCACACGCGACAGGCAGCGCAGCTCCCGGTTCAGGCGCCGGGCCCGGGCTCGTTTGTCGCCCGACGTGTACCGCCCGGGCCAGGCGAGGTCGCGCCACGCGCCGTTGAGCGTCGGCATGGACACGACGAGCACGCCCGCGGTGCGCTCGTCGCCGGAGGGCAGCGTGCGGACGGCCCGGCGGATCAGGACGCGCGTCGCCGGGCGCCCGCCGCGGTAATGGTGCGCCGCGAGCGCGGCGTAGTCGTCGCGCGTGCCGTCCTCGAAACGGAGACGCACGCCGATCGGGGGTCGCCCGTCCGACAGGCGGACCGACCCCGCGTGATCGAGCCGGACGACCCGATCGGCGTGGACGAAGCGCGTCAGGTCCTCGTGCGCGCTGGCGAGCACGAGACCGATGCCCGCGACCTTCGCCCACTTCGTGACGGTGCGCGACACGCTCTGCGCCGTCGCCCGGTCGAGCACCGAGGCGAACTCGTCGGCGACCACCCAGTCGCCGGCGCGCGCCCGCACGAAGTCGGCGGCGAGGGCGAGGCGGGCGCGCTCACCGGCGCTCAACTCGGCTGGCGTCCGGGCGAACAGGGTCGCGTCGGCCAATCCCGCGCGCGAGAGCGCCCCGATCCGCGCCGCCGCGTCTCCCGGGAGGCAATCGACGACGCTCCGCGCGTGGTCGCGTCCGAGCGAGGCCGGGTCGTCCGTCCGGATCACGCGCCGCCCGCGCTCGGCGAGCGATCGACGGAGGGCGGCGAGCAGCGTCGTTTTGCCCGAGCCGGACGGGCCCGTCACGAGCACCACGCCCGGCGATTCGAGGGCGTGCCCGACGTGATGGCTGTGTTCGTTTCGGAGCGGTGTGCCCGGGCGGACGGGCAGGACACCGAAGGGCGCGCACGCCTCGTGGAGCTCGGCCGACAAGGGCGCCCGCGCTGGGATGAGGCGGACGGTCACGCCCGAGCCCGATCGGCGCGCGCCTCGTTGAAAAGCGCTTCGATCGCTTCCTTGTGACGGCGGACGGTGTGGTAGCTCAGACCCAGGCGCTGCGACGCGATGCGCATGGAGACGCCCTCGACGATCGTGAGGTCGGCGACGCGGCGGCGCGTGGGCGACCAGCCGGCGCGGGCGCGCATGACGAACGCGAGCCGGTCGCTCATGGCGCGGTCCACGGCGCGCCGCACGCGGCGGCGAACGGCGCGCGGGTCCTCTCGCGTGAGGTGCGCGATCTCGACGGCGGTCCGCCCGTCGCGGAACACGGACTCGACGAGCGTGCGCTCGGAGGCGGGCAGCCACTCGGCCCGGTCGAGCACACGGTCCACCCACGCGCCCTGCCGACGCCGACGGAGGTCCGCTCCCTCGTCCGGATCCCACGAACGCTGCGGACCCGCCCCCACTCCTTGATGACCGCTCATCCTCGGCAACCTCCCTTGCATGTCCGGCTCCGTTTCCTGATATGGAATACGACCGACCGAGTGTATTCTTGACAGGGATTCTTTTGCAAGGTATATGTATGGTATGACAACGAACGGGCGCGCAATGGAAGTTGATCAGGCGCGGGACGAGCCCGGGGCGCTGGGCGCGCTCCTGCGGCGGCGCCGCGCCGCGTTGGGGTGGACCCTCGCTGAGGCCGCCCAGCGGGTCGGGTGCCATCGCTCGTATCTGTCGAATCTCGAGCAGGGAACGCGCGGCGCGCCGAGCGACGCCATGGTCGAACGCCTGGCCCGTGGGCTCGACCTCGACGCGGACGCGATCCGCACGGCGGCGGACTGGGCGCGGGCGCCCGAATCTGTTCGGCGGGGCGTTGCATCGCTGCGAGACGCGACACGCGCGACATCCGAGCTCGCGGCGCTCCTGCGCCGCGAGGGGCTCGACGAGGCGTACCGCTCGGGCGAGCTCGGGCGCGTGCTCGACCGGATGCGTACGCCCGCGACGGAGGAGCTCGGGTCCGCCCTGCCCCACGAGGTGCCCGTGATCAATTCGGTGACGGCGGGCTACCCGCACGACTTCGGCGACCTGGGTTATCCCGCGCGCGTCGCCGACGAGTACGTCCGCTGCCCGGACCTGCACGACCCGGACGCGTTCGCGGCGCGGGTGGTCGGCGACTCGATGGAGCCCAACTACGTCGAGGGCGACATCGTCGTGTTCAGCCCGATCCGGGATGCGGCGTCCGGCACGGACTGCTTCGTGCGGCTGGAGCCCGACCACGAGAGCACGTTCAAGCGGATCTACTTCGAGACAAGCGAGGCGGGGGATGAGCTGATCCGGATCCAGCCGATCAACAACCGATATCCCCCGAAGATCGTGCCGCGCGAGCGGGTCGCCGGGCTGTACCGGGCGGTGAGCCTGATGCGGAGCGTGCCCTGATCGCGGGGTCGGGTGTGAAGCTGGGCGGGCCCGCGGGACGGGGATCCGGGCCCGGGCCGGGTGCGTATCGGCCCAACCCGGCGGGGGGACGGCCCGGGGGGATCGCCCCTACCATGCGAACCGCCCAGAGCAGCATCAACCGGAGGCAGGCGCGATGGCGAAGATGTTCTACACGGTCGAGGAAGCCGCGGCCAAGCTCGGGATGAGCCCCGAGGAGGTCCAGGGGCTCGGCGAGTCCGGGCAGCTCCAGGAGTTCCGCGACCGCGACCGGCTGATGTTCAAGCGCGATCAGGTCGATCTGCTCGCCGGCGACGGCGGGGACGACGACGAGATCGGCGACGAGATCCGTCTGGCCGACTCGGGCGAGCTCGAGCCGATGAGCCTCTCGTCCTCCGGGTCGGGCTCCGCGTTCAACGACTCGCGCGCCGGGTCCGGCTCGGGCGACACGGGCGTGAGCATCTTCGATCCCGACGAGTCCGACGCGGACGCGAACGCGGACACGCTCATCACCGGCTCGCCCGGGATGCCCGACCTGAACGACGCGTCGGGATCGGGTTCGGGCTTGGCCCAGCTGTCGCTCGAAGCCGACGACACGAGCCTCGGCTCGGACCTGCTGTCCGACCTCGGCGGCTCGGGCGCGAGCGGCACGGGGATGGCGGCGTCGGGGTCGGCGGCGCCGGCGGACGACGGCGGCGCGAGCGGGTTCGGCACCGGGCTGGGCATGGGCGATTCGAACGCGGGCTCGCTCTTTGAGGGCGGGTCGGCCGAGCCCGAGTTCGGCGCGCCGGCGGCGGCGGGCGCGGGCGTGGGCGGCATGGTCGCCGCCGAGCCTTACGACGGCGCGTGGTCCGGGATCGCGGCGGGCGCCGCGCTGGGCGCGGCGTTGCTGCTCGCGGTCACGCTGGGCGTAACGATCCTCGGGTTCGCGGGCGAGGGCGCCGCCGAGCTGCTCGGCGGGGTCGATTCGACGATGATCATGATCGTCGCCGGCGGCGGGGTGGTGCTCCTCGGGCTGTTCGCGGCGGTTGGTTGGTTCCTGCTGCGCAAGAGCTGATCGGGCCCAGGAACTCACAGAAATCTTGCATCGCCCCGTGAGTTGGGCGGATGATGGGCGCTCCCTCTTTGGAAGGAGCCCCGTCATGACGCCGCGCTTGGACCAATCGTTCCACAAGGTTTGCCTGTTCGGCGGCGCTCTGTTCGCCGCCGGTCTGTCGGCGCCACCCGCCGACGCCGCGCCCGAGATCGTCTTCGGCCCGTACGCCCAGGGGCGCGTGCTGACCGATCCGGACGGCACGGGTCTCGACGAGCTCAAGCGGTCCACGCTCGGGCCCGGCCCGTTCCTGCCCGGCGTGTTCGACGCGTATTCCACGACCGCCAGCTTCGGCGCGGGCGTGGGCGAGGTCTGGTTCACGCACGACCGGGCGGGCGCGACGCTGAGCTACTCCGCCGCGGTCTTCGATGTCTACTTCACGGTCACCGAGCCCGGCACGCTCGAGGTGGACTGGGACGCCGGGGGCTGGTTCGACATCGCGCTGATGACCGAGGACGGCAATGTGGTGTTCAGCCTGGACTTTTCCGGCGCCGGCTCGCAGGCCGTGCCCGTGACGCCGGGGACGCAGTACCGCGTGGTGCTCGGGACGTACGGGTGGGACCCCGGCGGCGACTCGTGGGGGCGCATGCGGCTTGTCGGCGAGTCGAGCGGAACCGGGTGCAACGCCGCGGACATCAACGGCGACGGCATCCTCAACTTCGACGATATCGACGCCTTCGTCGCCGGCTTCCTGGGCGGGTGCCCGTAGCACTCACGCCTTCTTCGGCGCCTTCACCGTCTTTGCCAGCAGCTTGAGCGCCGTGCGCAGCCCGGACCCGCCGGGGCCGGCGAAGCGGTCGCTGAGCGTCGTCAGGAGCGTGAGCACTTCCTGCACGTCGTCGAGGCGTTGGTTGAGGGCCCGGATTTCCTTCGCGTCGCCCTTGCCGACCTCGGGGGTGAGGGCCTTGATCTCCGACAAGCTCTCGAGCAGCGGCTCGACCTCGCGCTTCATGCGCTCGCGCGCGATCAGGCGGAACATGGCCCAGACGTCCTGCTCGGCCTGGAAGTAGTCCTTCCGGTCGCCGCGCACACGGACGCGGGTCACCACGCCCCAATCCATGAGGGACCGGAGCGTCATGGAGGCGTTGCCGCGGGAGATGCTCAGGCGCTCCATGATGTCCTCGGCGTTCATGGGCTCGCCGGTGACGAACAGGAGGGCGTGCACCTCGGCCATGGTGCGCGAGATGCCCCACTCGCTGGCCATGCGGGACCACGACTCGATGAATTGATCGTGCGCGCCGGCGAGCTGGTCTTCCGCGGTCGCCGGGCGGGTCGGGTTCGAGGGCTTGCGTGCCACCGGGGTGACTGTACGCTCGGCGTCGCTCAGGCGAGCACGTCCGCGACGCCCGCGACGCCCAGCGCGATACTCACCACGCCGTTGAGCGTGAAGAACGCCATCGGGATGCCGGCGCGCCCCCGCCGGGCGAGCACAAAGTGTTCGATCACGAGCGCCCCGGCGACGACGCCGAACCCGACGCCGAAGATCACGCCGAACCGCGGCTCGACCCGCCACGCGGCGGCGAGCGTCCCGAGGGCGATCGCGTGCATCCCGCGCGATACCCACGCCGCCCCGCGCCATCCGAACCGAGCCGGCACGCTGTTGAGCCCCGCGTCGCGGTCGAACTCGAGGTCTTGCAGGGCGTAGATGACGTCGAACCCGGCGACCCAGAACAGGACCATCGCCGCGAGCCACCAGACGGCGTGCCCGGCGTCGGTGTGCACGAGCGCGCCGGGGTCTACCGCGATGGCGGCGGCGAGCGGGCTCGCCGCGAGCGCTCCGCCGAGGAACACGTGGCACCACCACGTGAAGCGCTTGGTGAACGAGTACAGCGCGATCCACGCGAGGACCGGCATCGCGAGCTCGGCGGGCCACCAGTTGCCGAAGACGACGCCGAACGCCGCCGCGCCCGCGACGAACGCGAAGGTGCTGACCGCGAGCAGGACCACGCCGTCGCGCCGGCCCAGGGCGCCGCGCGCGAAGGCGCGGTTCGCCGTCCGCGGGTTCGCCGCGTCGAGGCGCGCGTCGGCGACGCGGTTCACCAGCATCGCCCACGTGCGCGCGAACACCATGCACCACACGACGAGCCCGAGCATGATCGCGACGTCCCACGTGCCGCGCTTCTCGGCGGGCGGGAGCACCATCACGGCCGCGAGCACCGCGAAGGGCAGCGCGAACACGGAGTGGGCGAGCTTGATGTCCGCCAGCGCAAGGAAAAGCCGGCCCAGGACGCTTGCCCGGGCCGGCTCGTTGGTCAGATCGGTGCTCGTCACCCCCGACGCTAGGCCGGGTGGTCGATCACGGGCAGCCCGCGAGGAAGGCGGCGACGAAGGCGTCGATGTCGTCGATGTTGATCGAGCCGGACCCATCGACGTCCGCCGCGAGGTCGCCCGAGAGGAACGCCGCGACGAAGGCGTCGATGTCGTCGAGGTTCAGCACGCCATCGCCGGTGAAGTCCGCCTCGTTGCACCCGGTCGCCGCGGCGATCTCGCCGACGTAGACGTTGTCGATGAGCCACGAGTCGCTCGGCTCGTCGCCCTGGGCCGAGATGCGGAGCTTGAGCTGGCTGTGCAGCAGGGTGATGTCCATCTCGAGCTCGATGAGCGAGAAGGACGCGTCGGGCGTGCCGTCGGAGACGAGCTCGCCGACGGTCTGCCAGACGCCGCCCGAGTCCTGGGCCTCGACGAGCAGGCTCTCGCCGGCGTCGGCGCCCTCGTCCTTGCCGAGCACGGAGATGTACGCCGAGCCGCTCGAGAGCAGCAGCGCGTTGATCGCGCCGGTCTCGACGGTCTCGCCGCCGACGAGCCGGACGGAGAAGTTGCCCGTGCCCGCGTCGTCAGAGGTGCGGGCGCCCTCGAAGGTGGACCACAACGCCGAGGTCTCGACCGGGCCCTCGAAGGTGCGGCGGACCGGCGCGAGGACGGCGACCGGGTCGGTCACGCGGACGTCATCGATGAACCAGCGGTCGTCGGGCTCGTCGCCGGCGCCGGTGAACCGCAGGCGCAGGTCGTTCGAGATCGCGGCCGCGGGGATGCGGGCGCCCTGCCAGACGAACTCCTCGCGGTCAACGCCGTCGGAGACGACGTCGATGAGCGTCTGCCACGCGGCGCCGTCGAAGTACTCGACGGCGAGCGTCTCGCCCGCCTCGACGCCCTGCGTCTGCACGCCCATGGCGACGCCGAGCTGATCCGAGGCGCCGTCGGCGGCGAAGCGGATCGTGGTCGCCGACGCGTCCTGGTTGATGTTCATCGCGTTGACGCCCGAGGGCTCGTTCGCGGCGTCGCCGTTGACCACGGCGCCCGCGACGTCGGCCCAGAGTGCGCCCGAGAGCGCGCCGGACTCGAAATCCTCGATCAGGGGCAGCGGGGTGGAGAAGTCGCCCGTGAGCGCCGCGATGACCGCGGCCTCGGCGTTCAGACGGCCCCACCCGTTGAAGTCGTCGAACCCGGGCGCGCCGAGGTCCGTCGCCGTCTCGTAGAGGATGCTGCGGAGGATCGGGGGCGTGATCTCGGGGTTGGCCTCGACGACGAGCGCCGCCACGCCGTTGGCGAGGGGCGCCGCGGCGCTGGTGCCTCCGAACCAGGTGTACCCGCCGGTGCGGCTGGTCGAGCGGACGCTCACGCCGTGCGCCATGACGTCCAGCTGCGGGCCGTAGTTGGAGAAGCTCACGCGCTGCCCGTTCGTGCCCAGGGCGCCGACGACGACGATGTTGTCGTCCACGGGCTCGGAGAGCTGGGCGCCGTCGTTGCCCGACGAGTAGAAGACCTGCGCCCCGCGTTGCTCGAGCTGGTCGCCGACGTTGTTGCCCGGCGCGTCCACGCCGCTGTAGCTGATGCTGACGGTGGTCGCGCCGTTGTCGGCGGCCCAGCGGGCGCCGCGCTTGATGTCGCTCTGCGCCGCGCCCCCGCCGCTGGCGTTGCTCACCTTGGCGTGCAGGATGCCGGCGTTCCAGGCGACGCCCGCGACGCCGACCGAGTTGTTCCCGATCGCCGCGGCGCACCCCGTGGCGCCGGACCCGTGCCCGTTGTTGTCGTTCACGTTCCCGCCCTCGGAGATCGTGAGCCGGTCCACCGAGTTGTACCCGTCCACGATCGACGCCTGGAGGTCCTCGTGGTCGAGGTCGATGCCGGTGTCGCACACGCCCAGGAGCGTCGAGGCGCTGCCGGTGACAAAGTCCCACGCGCCGACGGTGTTCAGATGGTTGGCGCCGTGGTGGTACTGGTTGCCGAACTGCGCGTCGTTCGGGATGGTGTCGGCGGGGTAGCAGATCCAGTCGGGCGCGACCCAGGCGTAGTCGCCGGTCGCCATCAGGGCCTCGCCGAACGACTCTTCGGTCATGCCGGCGGGCACCGCGACGCGGTACTCCCGGACGTCCTCGAACGCCTTGACCATCGACGGCGCCAGTCGCGCCACCGCGCCGCGGAGGCGCGCTTCGACGAGCGCGGGCGCCGCCGACGCGGGCTCGGCGAGCCCGCGGAGCAGCCCCGACCGGCGCGCCTCGGCGCGCTCGGTTGAGATCTGCTGGAGCATCTGCTCGCCGCTCTTGAGCGCGACCTGCACGAACCCCGAGCGCTCGACCTGGCCCGGGCGCTCCGCCCGCGAGAAGTCCAGCCCGATCGGCTGGGCGGCGGCGATCGCCGCCCGGTCCGCGGCGCTCAGCTCGAGCGCCGACTCCAACGCCCCCGACTGGTCCGTCACGCCCAGCGCCTGCCCCGCGGCCAGCACCAGCGTCATGCACGTCGTCCGAATCATCATCGCACAATCCCTTACGTTCGGGTCATGTTTACCCGCCGCGCCGGATCCCCCACGAGCCGCGATGGCCCGCCCCACGCGCCGATTGTCCAGTTTCACGCGCACGGCCCGAGTGGGCCGTGACCCTCGTATACGCGGCAGATGCTCGCGAGTTCCGTCTTTACGGCGCCTGAAGGGCGCCGATGTACAGCCCGGCGAACAGCCCGAGGTCATCGGGCGTGAGCAGCCCGTCGCCCGAGAGGTCCGCCCGCGGGTCCGCCGCCAGATACGCCTGCACGAACGCCTCGATGTCGTCGAACGAGACCACGCCGTCGCCCGTGAAGTCCGCCAGGCTCGACACCACGCGGACCCTCAGCCCGGGGATGATCCGGACCGGGCGCCCGCCGTCGTGCGCGGTGATGACGATCTCCTGATCTTCGCCGATCGCGGCGGGGTCGCTCGACGCCTGGTACGCGACGCGGAACCGTCCGCCGCCGAGGTCATCGACCGCGCCGGGCGCGAGCACCGAACCGTCGCCCGCTTGCACCTCGAGCGTGACGGCGCCCAGCACGGGCCCGCCCGTCCGGTCGTACAGCTGCACCGTCGCGGCGCCCGCCCCGCCCGACGCGACGTAGCGCAGGCCCGAGACGGTGGAGCGCACGGCGTCGGGGCGTCCGACCAGGTCGTTGGCCCATTCGTCGAACTGCTCTTGCAGGATGAAGACGGGTTCGTCGGCGTTCGCGCCGCGCTTGCCCGTGTTGAGCTCCATGTAGTGGTCGCCCGCGCCGCACCCGAGCCCGCCGCGGAGCTCGCCGTTCACGCTCGCGACGGCGACGATGCCGTTCTGCGAGTTGCCCCCGGTGATGAGCTCGGGCGAGCCGTCGCCCGCGAGGTCGGCGAGCGTCATGGCCCGCGCGCCCGACGCGTCGGTGCGCTGCAGGTCGCCGACGATCCACCCGCCGGCGCCGTCGTTGAAGTACGTCTCGAACGCGCCGACGCTGCCCAGCGCGGTGACGTCCACGAGCCCGTCGCCGTCGATGTCCGCCGGCACGGCGTCGATCCCGAACCCGCCCGTGATGAACAGGTCCGTGCGCTGGAAGGCGCCGGAGTCGGTCGTGAAGATCGCCGTCTGCCTCGACCGATCGCACGCGACGACGAGGTCCGGCTCGTTGTCCGAATCGATCATCGCCGCGCGCACCGTCACGGGCTCGTCGGGCGTCGCGAGGGTGTCGGTCAGCGAGAACGTGCCCGACCCGTCGTTGGAGTAGATCGCGAGCTGGTCCGATGAGTTGAGCACCACCGCGAGGTCGAGCCCGGGCGCGCCGTCGAGCTCGGCGGCGCCGATCCCCGCGCCCCGGGCGCCCAGCGCCGTGATCACCGGCGCGTTCACGCCCGCGCCGTTCGAGAGCAGCACGCCGAGCTCCTCCCCCGAGCCGCACGCGTACGCGATGTCGAGCCCGCTCACGCCGTCGAGGTCCGCGACGACCACGCCCGTCGCCCCGCTCGCGACGTCGAACGCCTGCCCGACGGCGAACTCGAGCGCGTCCGCGCCCGGCGAGCCCTCGAGGATCGTGATCCGCGAGGGGTTCTGGCTCGCAACGACAAGGTCCGTCACCCCGTCGCCCGTCACGTCGCCCGCCGCGACCCCGCGCATCGAGTTCACGCCCACCTCGATCGTCTGCACGGGGTCCACGGTCGCGAACGCGCTGCCCGGCGTGGTCGTGCTCGGGAAGATCTGCAGCTGCGTGCCGTTGAACGGCGTCACCGCCAGGTCGTCGCCGAAGCGCCCGTCGAAGTCGAAGCTCGCGAAGCCGCTCGGGCGGTCGATGCCGCGGTACACGCTCGGGCACACGTCGGTATCGCCGGGGCGCGAGATGAGCATGTATCCCACGTGCGCGCTCTTGAACGGCGGCGGCGGCGGGATCGTGTCGCAGCTCGTCGGCGCGTCGGGCGCGCACGAGCACCGCCCGTCCCCGCCCCACAGCCGCGCCGCTTCCATCGACGCCATCAGCTTGTCCGCCAGGTCGCCCGGCGTGTGGATGATCGCCTCCACCGCCATGTCCACCGGCTGCGGGCCCAGGAGAATGTTGCCCTGCACCGCGTACACCAGGTCGTCGGCCGGTCCCGGGCGCCCGCGTTCGATGCGCCCGGTCACGCCGCCCTTCCACTCGGACGCGCCGGTGCCCGAGAAGGTCGCCGCGTTCCCGAAGGCGTCCACGATGCCGTACTGGCGCCCCTGGTGCCCGCCGTCGAACCCCTCGAGCGCGAGCAGGACCTCGTCGGGCGTGAGCCCGTCGAGGAGCCGATCGCGCGCAAAGACCTTGTTCTGCCCGGTCTGATCGACAACGGACTGGGCCGTGACCGCGCCGACGCCGGTGACGATGACGGCCGTGTTCTCGCGCAGGTCGATGCCCGTCACGCACGTCGCCGAGGCGAGCGCGATCTCGCCCGTTCGGGTGTCCGCGATCAGGATGGACCAGGTGGCGTCGGCCGACCCGGCCGCGCACGCGACCAGCGCCGCCGCGCCCGCGATCGGGCGGAACGCACCACGCCGCCAGCTCCCAGCGGTTCCACGCATCGTCATTGCCCAACACCCTTCCACCACCCGAACGGCGGCACGCCCCCTGCCGACACAGAGTACCCCAAGGACCGCCCGATCCCAAACGGGAAACGCAGACCATCCGCGTCGGGCTGGCCGGTCTGGGTTGCCGGGCACGCAGCGCACCCTGCGAGGCGCTGCCCAGCCGCGAATCGGACGTTTCCGAGCGGGTGGGGCCACGCGTTCCGAGGTCCGAAGGGTTGGTTGACGACCCGGAGGGCCGAGGTACTATTCGCGTCCCGCTCGGTCTGTCGGCCGGGCGGTTTTTTGCCGATGGAACCCCCTCGCCGGGGCTCCCCCGGGATGCCGCCGCTGTAGCTCAGTGGTAGAGCGCACCCTTGGTAAGGGTGAGGTCGAGGGTTCAAGTCCCTCCAGCGGCTTGACGGGACCGTTCTCTCGCGGCGCGATCGCGCCCAACGCGGGGGACGGACCTAGAGTTCCCGCCCGTCCGCCGACCTGGTCGGCGGGCTCCGTGCCGACCGCGAAGGACCGCGGCGGGGGCGGGACCGAACGGACGGACCAACGCCGAGCACCGGCGCCCGGGCATCACGCCCGGCGTCGGCCCGCTCTGCAAACCAGGAGCCCGCCCCGCGGGCAACGATCGGGCCCGGAGCGCCGGGCGACAATGAGTTCAGAATCGGCAGATCAAGCCGAACGCATACGGGTGGGTGGCTCGCGTCGGGCCGCACGTTCAACCCGACGAGTCAGAAACGCAGTCGTACGAAAGACCTAACCAAGAGGTAGAGACCAATGGCCAAGGGCACCTTCGAGCGGACCAAGCCGCACGTCAACGTGGGCACCATCGGGCACATCGACCACGGCAAGTCGACCCTGACCGCCGCGATGGTCGCCCGCGCTGATGCCAAGGGACTCGTGCAGGGCGCGAAGACCTACGCGGAAATCACCAAGGGCGGCACCGTGCGTGACGCCAACAAGACCGTGACGATCCACTCGTCGCACGTCGAGTACGAGACCGAGGGCCGGCACTACGCCCACGTGGACTGCCCGGGCCACGCCGACTTCGTCAAGAACATGATCACGGGCGCCGCCCAGATGGACGGCGCCATCCTCGTGGTCGCCGCCGATTCGGGCCCCATGCCCCAGACGCGTGAGCACGTGCTGCTCGCCCGCCAGGTCGGCGTGCCCCACATCGTCGTCTTCATGAACAAGGTCGACCTCGTGGACGACCCCGAGCTGCTCGACCTCGTCGAGATGGAGATCCGCGAGCTGCTCGACAAGTACGAGTTCCCGGGCGACGACACCCCCGTCATCCGAGGGCAGTCCAAGCTCGCCCTGGAGAACCCGACCGACGACGAGGCCTGCAAGCCCATCGACGAGCTCTTCGACGCCATCGACTCGTACATCCCCGAGCCCGAGCGCGAGACCGACAAGCCCTTCCTCATCTCCGTGGAAGACGTCTTCTCGATCAAGGGCCGCGGCACCGTCGCGACGGGCCGCGTCGAGCGCGGCGAGGTCAAGGTCGGCGACGCCGCCGAGATCGTCGGCCTCGCCGAGGCGAACCTCTCGACCACCATCACCGGCGTCGAGATGTTCAACAAGACCCTCGAGTCTGCGATCGCCGGCGACAACTGCGGCGTGCTCCTCCGCGGCATCGAGAAGAACCAGGTCCAGCGCGGGCAGGTCATCTGCAAGCCCGGCTCGATCAAGCCGCACACCAAGTTCAAGGGTCAGGTCTACATCCTCTCGAAGGAAGAGGGCGGCCGCCACACCCCGTTCTTCAGCAACTACCGCCCGCAGTTCTACTTCCGCACCACGGACGTGACGGGCGCCGTGACCCTGCTCGGCGGTGCCGAGATGTGCATGCCGGGCGACAACGTCGAGATCGAAGTCGACCTCAACGACAAGCCCGTCGCCATGGAGGCCGGCCTCCGCTTCGCTGTCCGCGAGGGCGGGCGCACGATCGGCTCGGGCACCGTCACCGAGATCGTGGAGTGATCCTTGTCACGCCCCCGCGGGCGTGAGCCTTGATCGCGGGCCGGGTCGGTTCGCGTGCATACGAGATTCCCGGCGCCGTCCCGAAAGGGGCGGCGCCGACTTCCGAAACCCTGTCCGGGAGCAAGCAATGGCCAAGAAAAAGGCGATGGCCCGCGAGTACGTCTGGCTGCAGTGCACCGAGTCCGGTGACCTCAACTACCGCACCAGCATCAACGTCAAGGGCGGCATCTCGGACCGGATCAAGGAGGGGTTCCACAAGTACTCCCCCCGGCTCCGCAAGCACACGCTGCACAAGATCAAGCGCAAGTGATCCCACGGGATCTCTGGTGCGCGGACGCCAGTAGCTCAGTTGGTAGAGCAGTGGATTCCAAATCCACCGGTCGGGGGTTCGAGTCCTCCCTGGCGTGTTGAACCCCGAACGCGCGTGAACCGTCACGCCAGCAAGGCGCCCAGCGAAAGGACGCAGCCTCCGCCATGGCAATGAAGGTCTACAAGCCGGGTCAGGGTTACTGGACACGTGTTCTCAGCGCCGTGTGCATCGGGCTGCTCGTCCTCGCCGCCGCCGCCTGGGCATGGGAGCAGGCCGGCACCATCCGCCTGCCCGCCCAGTCCCACAACATCGCCGTGCAGGGCGCAACCGGCGAGATCAACGTGGGCGACACGGTCACGTACCTCAGGCCCGCGGTCGATTTCGAGGGCGGCGACGAGCCCTTCGGCACCGCCCTCGTCGAGTCCGTCTCGATCAGCAACGACCGGTTCGGCACCATCGTCGCCGGCACGTTCTCCAACGACGAGGTCCGCGACGACTTCGGGCAGGCGACGCGCCTCGTGATCGAGGGCGGGGCCGACGCGTTCGAGGCCCAGATCCAGTCGGCCAGCGCCAACCCCATCTTCCCGCGGAACTACCTGCAGGCGGGCGCCGCCGGGCTCATGTTGCTCATCGGGTTCGGCATCATCTACTGGTTCACGGGCGTCGGGCGGAAGACCAACGAGTTCCTCATCGCCACCGACGGCGAGATGAAGAAGGTCAACTGGTCCACCCGCAAGGAAGTCATCGGCTCGACCTGGGTCGTCATCATCGCCGCCTTCCTCATCGCCGCGATCCTCTACGGGGTCGACCAGGTCTTCGCGCTCATCTTCCGCGCCGTCGGCGTGCTCGAGACCTGATCGGCCTCCGAGCGCCCCCCCGCGACCACCCGCACACCACGGAGGCCCCTCCGATGTTCGAGAACGACAAGCCCGCCGACGCCACCCCGGCGTCCGACACCTCCGTCGAGACTACCGACCAGCCCGACGCGGCCCCCGCCGCCGAGCCCAAGCCGGCGCCCGCGGAGGTCTCCAAGGACGCCATGGACGGGCGCCCGAACGAGAAAGAAGACCTCCTCGACGAGGACGCCCCCGTCCGCCAGGCGGGCATGGACTGGTTCGTCCTCCGCGTCGCGTCCAACAAGGAGTCCGCGGTCCAGAACACCCTGCTCCGCAAGGTCCAGATCGAGAACATGGAGCACCTCGTCGGGCGCATCCTCGTGCCCACCGAGAAGACCAAGACCATCAAGGGCGGCAAGCAGAAGATCACCGAGACCAAGCTCTACCCGGGCTACGTCTTCGTCGAGATGCGCCTCGAAGACGACGGCCGCATCCCGCAGGACGTCTTCTTCCTCATCAAGGAAACGACGGGCGTGGGCGACTTCGTCGGCACCGCCGGGCGACCGACCCCGATGGCCCAGCACGAGATCGAGAAGATGCTCCTCGACTCGCAGAAGCCCGACGACACCCCCACCGTCAAGCTCAGCTTCGAGAAGGGCGAGCCCGTCCTCATCAAGGAAGGCCCCTTCGAGAACTACGAGGGCACCGTGGACGAGCTGCTGCCCGAGAAGGGGCTTGTCCGCGTCCTCGTCACGATCTTCGGCCGCCAGGCCCCGATCGAGCTCGAAGAGTGGCAGATCGCCAAGGTGGACGAGGGCTAACGCCCTTCAGACCGCCGGAGGTCGCTCCGAGCCGCGGGCTTCAGCCCGCGCGGTGGGACGCCCCGGCGCTTTTAGACCGCGCGGGCTGAAGCCCGCGGCTCGGAATACGGCGCTCGCGTTCGCGTCCGAAACCTCCAACCGCGCACCCCGTACCATCACGCTGGGAGGACGTCACATGTCCAAAGAGTCCCGCGAGAGCGTCACGCCGCCCGAACGCGAGCATCTCACCACCGACTCAGGAGCGCCGGTCGCCAAGAAGCCCCGGTGGGGTCGGCGGCTGCTCGTCGCCGCGCTCGTCCTGCTCGTGGTGCTGGGCGGGCTCGTCGTCTTCGCGCCGCAGATCGCGACACCGTTCGTGAAGAGCGCCCTCGCCGGCCCGCACGACAACGGCATGACGATCGACGTCGCCACCCTCAAGCTCTCGTGGACCGGCGATCAGCGCGCCGAGGGCGTCGTCGTGACCGACGGCGACGGCGATGTCATCGCCGACGTCAACGCCTCCATCGACCGATCCCTGCTCGACCTGTTCGGCGACCGGACCGACCTGGGCACGGTCACGCTCTCGGGCAAGGCGCGCGTGAAGCAGCCGCCGGAAGAGGAGCCGCCCGCGTCGTCAGAGGGCTCGGGATCGGCCGAAGTGTCGGTGCAGCAGGACGTCAGCGCCCTCGCCGCGGCGCTCAAGCTCGACGGGCTAGAGCTCACGCTCGACCAGCCGGATGGCGACCCGATCATCGCGGACCTGTCGGGGACCGCCGCGCTGGCGCGCGGGCTGAAGGTCACCGCGGAGATGCGCGCCGACGTGTCGCGCTCGGGCGCATCCCTGCCCGCGCAGCTGTCCGTGACGGGCATGACACTGGACTTCGCGCGCCCGATCCCGATCGCGTCGCTCGCCGCGACGGCGCGCACGGAGAACGCGAGCGTCGCGCTGATCGACGCGCTTGCGAACCAAGGCGGGCGCCTCGAGGCGCTGCTCGGGGCGTCCGCGGATCTGGACCTCGCGATCAACCACGCCGCCGACGGGCCGACGACGGCCGACGTGGCGCTCAGCGCGACCGACGGCTCGGCGCGCGCGAACCTGGTCTTCGCCGACGGCGTGCTGACCTCGACCGGCCCGATCGTCGCGGAGCTCGACGCGCGGGGGGCGATGTCGCTGCCCGAGGTGTCGCGCCCGCTGGCGGACGCGGGGTTCACGGTGGACGCGGCGCCGCGCGTGACGGTTGAGCTCGCCGAGCTTCGCCTGCCGCTGCCGACCGAATCGGGCCTGCCCGCGTCGTTCGACCCGCTGGCGCTGGACCTGAGCGGCGCCGCGGCGATCGTCACCGTCTCGCTGACCGAGACGCGGATGTCCGTGCCGGGTCAGTACTTCGGGACCGACGACCCGGCAACGAGCGTTCGGACGGATCCGGGCACGTTCACGCTCGACGCGACCGACCCCGCCGGCGCGGTCACGCTGCGCGGCTCGCTGAACGCGAACGTCGCGGGGGCCCCCGCCGGCTCGCTCGCGGTGGACCTGCGAGCCTCCGAGCTGCTCGACACGAGCGGGCGCCTCCGCACGAGCGCGCTCCCGCGCCTGGCCGGACGCCTGACGGCGACGGATGTGCCCACCGCGCTCGCCCAGCCCTTCGCCGCCGGGTCCGGGCTCGATTTGCCGGCGGACCTCGGGCCGACGGTGCGCGTCTCGCTCGTCGCCGACGCGCCCGCCTCGGACGAGCCCGCGCGGCTGACGCTGACGGCGAGCTCGGACCGCATGACCGCCTCGGGCACCGCCGTGCTCGCGGGCGACATCCTCACGACGGAGGGGCCGATCCGGATCGAGCTGCTCGACCCCGCGCCGGCGATCGCCCGGCTGCTGGGCGAGTCGCCCGCGACGCTCGCGCGCACGGGCCCCCTGGACATCACCATCTCCGACGTCTCGATCGACACCGCCGCCGCATTGGGCGACCCGCCCAACCTCGCCACGGCCACCGCGCGCGGCGTCGTGCGCGTGGGCCCGATCGAGGGCTCGCTCGACCGCGAGGGCGCCGACCCCGTCGCGTTCAGCGCCCCGCGCGCGGCGTACACGGCGCGGCTCGCCGACGAAGCGATCACGCTCGAGACGTCATACCCCGCGCTGCGCGTCGGCGCGGGCGAGACGGTCGGCACGACGGACGTCGCGCTGACGCTCGCCGAGCCGCTCACCGCGCGGCGACTCACCGGCGTGGTCTCGATGTCCCGTGTGGACGGCCCGGCGATCGCGTCGCTCTTCGCCGACGAACGGGCCGCCTCGCTCGCGCGCGACATGGGCCCGATGTTCTCCGTGACGCTCCGCCCGGACCTCGCGCCTGGGGAGCCAACCGCGGCCGAGCTCGATCTCGTGGGCTCGCAGGTCGATCTGACCGCGCGGGCGTCGCTGTCGGCGTCCGGGCTGGACGCCGTGGCGCGGGTGCACCGCCTGGGGACGTCCGGGCTGGACGCGCTGACGGGGCGACCCGGGCTCGCCGCCGCGGCGATGGGGCCCGCGGCGTCCGGGTTCGTCTCGATCACCGCGGGCAAATCCGCCGAGGGCGCGATCGGCGCGCCGTTCGACGCCTCGGTCGAGCTCGCGAGCGAGAAGCTCCGGACGACCGCGCCGGCGCGCGTGCGCGTCACGACCGCCGCCGCCGAGCTTCTGGAGGAGGCCCGGCTGGATTGGTCCGTCGAGCCCGAGCTGTTCGCGTTGCTCGCCGGCGACGACGGGACAAAGCTCGCGCGGGCCACGCCGCTCCGCGTCACGATCGCCCGCGCGTTCGTGCCGCTCTCGGAAAACGCGGGGGCCCCGCTCGCGGCCCGCGCGTCGCTCACGACCGATGCGTTCGCACTCGTCGCACCGGACGGGTCCGAGCAGCGGTTCACCGCGCTCGCCGCGAACGTGCGGACGACCGACGTGCCCAACCAGCTCGCGCTGGACGCCTCGCTCAAGGCGCCCAACGCGACGGGCGAGACCCTCTCGGCGAGGCTCACCGTGGATGATCTGGTCGCCAGCAACGGCGCCCCGGCGAACCCCGCGATCACCGGCGCCGTGACCGCCGACGCACTGCCCACAGCGCTGGTGGACGCCTTCGCGGGCTCGGGCGGCACCGCGACGCGGATGCTCGGCGCGACGACCAATCTCCGCGTCGATCTCAACGCCGTGCCGCGCGAAGCCTCCACGCTCGCGATGACGCTCGCGGCACCGAACGCGACGGCGTCCTACCGCGGCGCCGTCCGCGAGGGCGCCCTCGTCAACACCGAGCCCGCAAACATCAACCTGAACCTCATCAATCAGGAATTCGGCCTCGAGCTCGCGAACTTCATCCCGATCATCGGCGGCATCACCAAGACCGCCTCGGACCAGCCGGCGTCGCTCGACCTGCCGAGCATCACGATCCCGATCTCGGGCGGGCTCAAGAACATCGCGTTCGACCTCGTCGCCGACCCGGGCACCGCGTCGATCCAGATGGAGCGCGGCATCGCCGGGCTCATCGACCCGCGCATCGTCCAGCAAGGGCGACGCCTGGGCGATTCGTTCGAGCCGTTCAACGTCTCGATGAAGGACGGCGTCGCGCGCGTGACGAACTTCTCGCTGCCGATCGGCGAGTTCTCGATCCCCGCCGACGCCACCTTCGACCTGAACAACAGCACCGAGGACGTCGTCGTGCGCCTGCCCGCGGGCATGCTGCTCGCCGAGAGCCTGGGCGGCGACCTGGGCCCGTTGCGGAACATCCTCGGCTCGGCGCTCAACCCGCCCCTGCGCAAGCGCGGCCCGATCGGCGCGGACAACAAGTGGAAGATCGATCCGAGCTGGAAAGCGCCCGAAGAGGAACGCAAGGACCCCGCCGAGGAGATCATCCGCGGGCTGGGCGGGCTGCTCCGCGACCAGCTGAACAAGGACAAGGACGGCGACGGCTGAGGCTCAGACGCCGCACTCGGGGCACGGGCCGGACTGTCCACCACGGCGGTCGTACCCGCACGCCGGGCAGCGCCCCACCGCGGCGCGCCGCCGGCGCCGCCGGCCCGGGACGACCTGCCACCACGCCGCGTACAGCGACAAGACCAGCCCGAAGAGGAGCGCCCACGACCACAGCCCCAGCGTGCCGAGCGGCTTCATCCCTGTGGTCCGAGGTCCCGGTCTGCAGCACACGTGACGCGAAGCACGGAACGCCGACGCCACGTCCGCTTCATTCTGCTCACCTCTCGCCCAGCACGAACTTCCGCTCGTCCCAGAGCTTCTCGACGCGCTGGGCGAAGCTCGGCGTGTCGGGCAAGCCGAGCCCGCACGCCGCCAGCAGGTCGATCATGCCGAAGTAGTCGTCCACGCCGACGTACTCTCGGCCGACGCGCGGGCGTGTCTCGTTCGTCCCGGCCTGCACCGCGGCGAGGTCGGCCATGTTGTGGTAGTTGCCCAGGGGGAGGCACACGCACGTCGAGGTGTACCCGAGCCGGCAGTAGACGCTCGCCTCGCACGCCCCGCCCGCCATCAGCTTGCGCTGCCAGCGCCACGTCGCCGTGGACACACGCTCCGTCGCGCGCGGCGTCGAGTCCTGACCCGCGATCTTGCTCGCGACCTCGCTCACGGCCTCGGTCAGCTCGGGTGTGAAGACGCTCACGCGGTCGCCCACGCGCACGATCGGGCCGCCGTGGATCGGCGAATCGTGCGGGAAGCTCCGCGACGTCTCCAGCGCGATGACGCGGGACCCCTCGGGCATGAACCCGCCCTTGCACGCGCCGATCGCGCCGACGAACCCGACCTCCTCGGCCCGCGTGAAGAGCAGGCGGACGTCCCCGACCGCCGCGCCTCCTTCGCGCGCGAGCCGGAGCTCTTCCATCGCCGCCAGCGCCGCGGCCGCCGCGGCGAGATCGTCGCAGGCGTTCGTGTGCAGGATCCCGCCGAACTCGTCGTCGATCACTTCTGCGTCGGGGAGCTCCCACGTCGCGACGTCCCCCACGCTCGCGCCGGCGGGCTCGTCGAGCTCGCAGGCGTAGACGGGGAAGACGCCGCTGGCGCCGTCCGGGGCCTCGCCCCTCTCGCCCTCCGGGATCGGGCCCGGGTTGCCCGCGTCTGTGTCGCCCTTGGGATCGAAGACCTTGCCGGTGAGCGTTCCGGCGATCGCCCGCTCGCCGACATGCACGACGACGCGCGCGTCCTCGAAGTAAGGCGCCATGACGCCACCTCGGAACTCGAGCAGCGCGTCCGTCGGCGACCCGACCGACGCGACCACGAACGCCGGGTGGTCGAGGTGGGCCGTGAAATAGATGGGCGTTGCATTGGGGTCGCCCGGGTCCACGCCCTCGAAGAAGACCTCGATGTTGTAGTGCTCGTCGGTTCGGATCGCGACGCCCGGGCGGGCCTCGACCCACTCCTTGATCCACGCGGCGGGGCGCCCCTCGCGTCCGGTCGCCGTGGGCAGCGTCGTGAGCTCGAGCGCCCAGCGGAGGTACTCGGCGCGGCGCGGGTGGTCGGCGTCGATGATCGGGATGGCTCGGTTCGATTCGGCGTGCTCGGGCGTGGCGTTCGTCGTCATGCGCCGATCGTAGCCGAGCCCCCGCCGACCCCGGTATCCTCACCCCACGCCATGAAGTTCAGCATGACCCACATCCTGCTCTTCCTCCAGCAGCGACGCACGCGGCGGAACGTCCGATCGCTGCTCGGCTTCGTCGGAATCCTCACCGGGCTCATCATCACCTACAGCGTCCTGTTCCACTACATCATGGCCGCGGAGGACCAGCAGCACAGCTGGGTCACCGGGTTCTACTGGACGCTCACCGTCATGACCACCCTCGGGTTCGGCGACATCACGTTCGAGTCCGATCTCGGGCGCGCGTTCTCCATGCTCGTGCTCTCCACGGGCGTGATCTTCCTGCTGATTCTGCTCCCCTTCACGATCATCCAGTTCTTCTACGCGCCGTGGGTCGAGGCCCAGGCCGCCGCGCGGACGCCCAAGTCGTTGCCCGAGTCAACCTCCGGGCACGTGATCCTCACGCAGCACAACGCGGTGACCGAGGCGCTGATCCGTCGGCTCGACAAGTCGGGCCAGCAGTACGTCCTGCTCGTCCCCGACTTCGAGGACGCCTCGCGCCTGCACGACATGGGCCTCCGCGTCATGTTCGGCGCGCTGGACATGCCCGAGACCTACCGCCTCGCGCGCGCCGATCAGGCGTCGCTCGTCGCGACGACGCACGACGACGTGGTGAACACGAACGTCGCGTTCATGGCGCGGCAGGCGGCGCCGGACGTCCCGATCGTCGCCACCGCCTCGGGCCCGACGGCGACGTCCATCCTCGAGCACGCCGGCGCGACGCGTGTGCTCCAGCTCGGCTCGATGCTCGGGCGCGCCCTGGCGCGCTGCATGGTCGGGGGCGACGCCGTCACGCACGTCGTCGGCCGGCTCGACAGCCTCCTCTTCGCCGAGGCGAACGCCGCCCGCACCCCGCTCACGGGCAAATCGCTCCGTGAAAACAAGCTCAACGAGCTCGGCGTCTCCGTCATCGGCATCTGGGAACGCGGGCAGTTTCAGCACGCCACGCCCGACACCGTCGTCGGCGAGCACTCCATCCTCATGCTCGCCGGCTCGGGCGAGCAGCTGCAGAATTACGACGAGGCGTTCGCGATCTACAACGTCTCGGTCGAGCCCGTGCTCATCCTGGGCGGCGGGAACGTCGGCTCCGCCGCCGCCGAGGCGCTGTCAAACCGGGGCGTCGAATGGCGCGTCGTCGATCTCAGCCCGTCCAACGCCATCGACCCCGACCGGCTCGTCCGCGGCGACGCCCGCAGCCCGGACGTCCTCAAGCAGGCCGGGCTCTTCGAAGCGCCCGCGGTGCTCATCACCACCCACGACGACGCGCTCAACATCTACCTCACCATCTACTGCCGGTCCGTGCGCCCCGATATCCAGATCATCACGCGCGCCACGCTCGAGCAGAACATCGACACGCTGCACCGCGCCGGGGCGGACTTCGTCCACTCCTACGCCTCGATGGGCTCGGTCGGCATCCTCGACTTCATCAAGCGCGACCGTATCGCGACGATCACCGAGGGGCTCGACGTCTTCCGCACGCCCGTGCCCAAGTCGCTCGACGCGACCGCGCTGATCGACTCGGGCGTGCGCGAGAAGACCGGGTGCACCATCGTCGCGATCCGCGACAACGACGGCACGCTCATCACAAACCCGCCGGCGGCGACGACACTGCGCGCCGGGCAGGAGATGATCCTCGCCGGCAGCGCCGAGTCGGAAGAAGCGTTCCGAGAACGCTTCGGCGCGTGACCGGGCTCAGCGCCCGCGCGTCCGCGTCCTCCCGCCGAGCCGCTTCTTGGGCATCTTGCCCGGCACGATCCCGCCCGGGAACTTCGCCGCGAGCTCCTCGGCGTCGAGTTCCTTCACGTCGTCCACGCTCGGGCCCTCGTGCCGCCCGCGCTTCTCCTCTTCGACGCCCTCGACCTGGTAGATCGGACGCCCGCCCGTGGGCTCGTCCTTCCACCCCTCGGGGCGCTCGGTCGCCTCGAAGTCCGCGTACTCCTTGTGCGGGATCTCGGCGTTGATGAGGTTCTCGATCTCCGTCAGCAGCTTGCCCTGCTCGGGCGTCACCAGACTCCACGCCACGCCCTCGCGCCCGGCGCGGGCCGTCCGCCCGATCCGGTGCACGTAGATGTCCGGGTCGTCCGGCAGGTCGTAGTTCACCACGTGCGTGATGCCCTCGACGTCGATCCCGCGCGACGCGAGGTCCGACGCGACGAGCACGCTCAGCGACCCCGAGCGGAACCGCTCCATCACCTTGTTTCGGGCGCTCTGCGACAGATCGCCATGGATCGCGTGCGCGTCGATCCCCTTCTTGTCCAGGTACCGCACGAGCGAGTCAACCGTCCGCTTCATGCGGCAGAAGACAAGCGTCAGCGCCGGGTCCTCGTGCGTCAGCACGTGCGCCAGCATCCGCTTCTTATCCCACGGATTGCAGGTGACGTACTCCTGCTGGACCATCTCGACCGTCAGCGAGCCCGACGACACCGTCAGCTTCTCCGGGTCGTTCATGTACCGGCGCGCCAACTTCTCGATGTCCTCGGTCAGCGTCGCGGAGACGAACACCGTCTGCCGCTCGCGGGGGCACTGCGACAGGATCTTCTTCATGTCATCGCGGAACCCGAAGTCGAACATCCGATCGACCTCGTCGAGCACCGCGAAGCGGACGTTGTTGAACGTCATGTGCCCGCGGCCGACCATGTCCATCACGCGCCCGGGCGTGCCGACGATGATCTCGGGACGCTGCGCGAGGCGCTCGGCCTGCACGTTGATCGACTGCCCGCCGTACACCGCCGCCGTCGAGACCCCCATGAACCCGCCGACCTCGTCGAAGTCCTGCCGGATCTGGATCGCCAGCTCGCGCGTCGGCGCCAGGATCAGCGCCTGGAACGGCACGCCCGGCTCGGCCATGCTCAGCAGCGGCAACGCGAACGCCAGCGTCTTGCCCGTCCCCGTCTTCGCCTGGCCCAGCACGTCCACGCCCGTGAGCGTCAGCGGGATGAGCTGCGCCTGGATGTGCGTCGGGTGGATGAAGCCCGCCTTGGTGATGCCCTCGACGAGCTCGTCCTTCAAGCCCAGGTCGGCGAACGTCTTGTCGGTGTCGAAGCTCTCCGCCGTGAAGTTCGTCGACTTCTCCTTGCGGTGGCGCTCCGGCTCCTTGTCCGCGGCGTCGAACTTCTTCTTGCCGCGCTTGCGTTTCTTCTTGCCGCCGCGGCCGTCGCGATCACGACCACCCCGCTCGTCGTCGTCGCGTTCCTCGCGCTCGCCGAGCTTCTCTTCGAGGTCCGCGCCCGAATCGCGGGATTCACCGGTGTCGGCGGCGCCCTCGGTGCCTTCCTTGCGGCCGCCGCGCTTGCCGCGACGCCGACGCCGGCGCTTTTTCTTCGCCGGGCCCTCGCCGTCGTGGTTGTTGGATGGGTTGCCCTCGGCCTGGTCGGCCGACTCGTCCGCCGCCACATCGGGCGCGGTCTGGTCTTCGGTCATGGTCCGCCTCTCGGCCCGGCCTCGTCGCGAACGATCGCGCCGGCGTCAGCCCGGAATGCCCCCCACGACCCGGTGCCGCGGCGGTGCAGTCTCGTTGAGCCTCATTCTAGCGCCGCCGCCCCCACGCCGCAGCCCCGCCCCCGATCCGCCCCACCCGAGCCGCGGGCGTGCGCACGCGGAGATTCTGCGTGCACGGTCGAATCTGGCCCGCGTGCTCACACCCGCGGCTCGGATCGACTCATTGATCCTGTCTCAACTCCAGCAGCACCGCGTGCTTTTGGAGGGTCGCGCTCGCCGTCGCCAACGCCGCCAGCCACCCGGCCCGCCCGTCCCGCCACGCCTGCTTGATCACCATCTGCTTGGCGAACGCCCCGATCGGGCTGGTCACGCACCGGAGGCGCGACCCCCGCGCGCCCGCCGCGTGCAGGTTCGTCGCCATCAGACGGGCGTACCCCGAGTCCTTGGCGAACTGCTCGGCGAACGTCTCGAAGCTCTCGTGCCGGAGCGTCCCCGCGAGCCGCTCGACCGTGCCGCCGGACGTCAACTCGAGCTTGTCGTGCGGGTCGTGCCCGCCCCACGCGGCAGCTCCTGCGCGCACCAGCCGCAGCCGCCATTCGGGCTGCCAGGCGTGGTTCAGGAACCGCCCGCGGTACCAGATCTTCCGGTTCACCATCGCACCGTCGTGCCCGCGTCCGTCGGCGCGCACAAACGCCGCGATCGACTCGGCCAGATCGGGCTCGACCGGCTCGTCCGAATCGAGCGCCAGCACCCATGCCTGATCGCACGCCTCAAGCGCCTTCTGCTTCGTCTTCACCTGCCCGAGCCAGTCCGACCGGATCACCCGCGCGCCGAACCGCTCGAGGATCTCGATCGTCCCGTCCGTCGAGCCCGAATCGACCGCGACGATCTCGCCTGCCCAACCCGCGACGGACGCAAGCACGCGCTCGATCGTGCGCGCAGAATCCTTGCACACGATCGCGACCGAGATGGGAAGGTGGTCTCCCACGACGCGGAGCCTACCCCCCGCGAGCCGGGGCGGCCCCGCCCCGGTACAACACAATGGTGTGACCACGGTCCACACACGGGGCGATGCAAGAACCGGGGCGGGGACGCCCCGGCTCGCCCGGACCTCGCGCCGATACCCTCACCCGATGCCCCCCCCGCCGACGAGCAACCTGCGAGTCGTGAAGTACGCCCAGGGGTGGGGGTACGCCGCCAGCGAGTGGGAGCGGGCCCTGGGCGCGATCGACTGGTCCAAGCCCCACACCGAGGGCGGGCCCGAGCGCCTCAAGATCAAGACCCTGCCCGACGGCACGAAGGACGCCACCGTCTGGCGCGCGACGCTGACGCTGGGCAGGCGCGAGCACGAGGTGGTGCTGAAGGTCGAGCGGCTGGGGTCGCTGCGGAAGAAGATCCAGGCGTGGCTGCATCGCACCAAGGCGTTCCGGCAGTGGCGCGGGGCGCGTCTCCTGACTCGGTCTGGGCTTCGGACCGCGTCGGCACATGCGGTGCTCCGGTCTGGGGGCTTCGAGACGCTCGTGTTGGAATCGATCCCGGGGCGCACGGTGCTCGAGCTCATGGCCGACCCCACGGTGCCCGTGCGGCTGGAGCACCGCGTGGCGTCCGCGCTTGGTGCCCTGATCGGTGAATGCCACCGGGCCGGCGTCTACAGCGCTGACATGAAGCCGAGCAATCTGATCGACATCGATGAAGGCCGCCGAGGCATCGCGATCATCGATTCGACCGACGTGCGTCGAGGAGTCGACCCGGCGCGCCAGCTCTTCGACCTGCTGGTCGAACCCGCTGGGTTGGGACTCGTCCCCCGCTCGACCCTGCGCCACCGCGTCGTCGGCTCGCTCTGGGCTAACGGCCTGGACCGCGGATGGGGGCCCGACCGGAAGCACGCCGAGCGGGACCTCGCGCGCGGCGTGAAGCGGCGCCTGCGCGCCCACGGCGACCCAACCCCCAAGGACGACCCCCTCGCGCGCGGCTAACCCACCCTCCCCCGTCCCGACGGGGGAGGTGGCCCGGCGCGAGCCGGGCCGGAGGGGGTCTTGGTGGGGCCGGTTTCCAACCGGCCTCAGGGCTACTGCGTGAAACAGCGTGAATCTGGCCGGTTGGAAACCGGCCCCACCGACGAAGACCCCCTCAGTCTCACTCCGCTCGACAGCTCCCCCGTCGGGACGGGGGAGCAGGGTGGCGCGATGCGCGCACTTGCGCTACATTGCACACCGCGCTATCCTGCAAGCTTCAAATGCCACCCACCACGACCACAGCCAGGAAGACCACCAAACGCGCGCCCAAGAAAGCACCGGCGCCCGAGGTCTTCAAGCTCGGCGCGAGCAAGACCAAGCCCGCCGCGCGCATCGTCGTCGGCGACTGCCGCGAGATCCTGCCGACCCTCCCCGAGGTCACAAAGCAGCAGCTCGACCTCGTCTTCGCCGACCCGCCCTTCAACTGGGCCCGCGACTACGACCGCGACCGCACCGGCGAAGCCTGGGACGACAGCACGATGACCGAGGGCGAATACCTCGACTTCACCTACGCCTGGATCGACGCGTGCCACGCCGGGCTCCGCGACGGCGGCGCGCTCTGGATCAACATCCCCGACAGCTGGGCCGCCGAGATCGTGGTGCACTGCAAGCGCGACCTCAAGATGACCATGATCAACTGGTGTGTCTGGCATTACAGATTCGGGCAGAACACCAAGAGCCGGTTCATCAACTCCAAGGTCCACGCGCTCTACTTCGTCAAGGGCAACGTGAGCAAGCGCACCTGGAACGCGGACCCGATCCTCGAAACCTCCGACCGGCGCGCGATCTACGCCGATGCGCGCACC
Organism: Phycisphaerales bacterium; assembly: GCA_040219655.1. Taxonomy (GTDB): domain Bacteria; phylum Planctomycetota; class Phycisphaerae; order Phycisphaerales; family UBA1924; genus BQJQ01. The sequence continues at coordinate 267,883 of JAVJSB010000003.1, forward strand.
GAGACCAAGCGCGACGGTGTCCCCGCGGGCCTGCGCGTGCCCATGGACGTCTGGTACGGCAAGCACTGGGGACGCGTGCAGGGCAACAACAAGGAACGCCGCCACAAGCACGACAACCAGCTCCCCGAGGTCTACCTCGAGCGCGTCGTGCTCAGCTGCTCGAACCCGGGCGACGTCGTCCTCGACCCCTTCACGGGCACGGGCACGACGGGCGTCGTCGCCCGCCATCTGGGGCGGAAGTACGTCGGGACCGAGTACTCCCGCCACAACGCCCAGCGGGCCCTCGAGCGCATCAAGGACGGCCCGGTCCGCGAACTCGGAACGTCCCGGGGCATGTCCACCGCGATCCACGCCCCCCGGCGCGGGTCCTCGCCCAACGGGTCTTGACGCGACCCCCAGGATCCGGAAAATGAGTCCGATGAGGGAGCTCACGCCCGCTGTCGTTGTCGCCGCGCTCGCCGGAGCCGCCCCCGCGGGCCCGGCGTTCGTGGATGTCGCCGCCGAGTCCGGGCTGCTCTCCGTCTTCGACCCCGCCGACGGGTACCCCGGCGTCCACTGGCACATGGCGGGCGGCGGCGCGGTCGCGGACTTCAACAACGACGGCTGGCCCGACGTCTTCCTCCCCGCCGGCGGGAACGCCCCCGACCGCCTGTTCATCAACCAGGGCCCGGACGCGTCGGGCTTCGTCACCTTCGAAGAGCAGACCGCCGCGTGGGGCTGCGACCTCGCCCACCGCTCGGGCGGGTGCGCCGTGGGCGACGTGAACCGCGACGGGTACGTCGATCTGTTCGTGATGTCGATGGGGCGTACGCCCTTCCCGGCCGCGATCTCCGCGAACGTGCTCTACCTCAACAACGGGCCCGACAACAACGGCGACTGGTCCTTCACCGACGTCAGCCAGACCTCCGGCGTCCGGGGCGTGCACACCACCCTCGACGGCATGGGCGCCGCCTTCGGCGATTACGACCTCGACGGCGACCTCGACCTCGCCCTCTGCCACTGGTACGACATCCCGGGCTCCGTCCGCCTGCTCACCAACGACGGCACGGGCTCGTTCAGCGAGACCATCACCCTTCCGCCGCACGCCGACCGCGAGATCAACGGCTTCCAGCCGCGCTTCGCCGACCTCAACGGCGACCGCTACCCCGAGCTCATCGTCACCGGCGACTTCGACACCTCCGCCGTCTGGTTCAACTCGGGCCCGGACGCGTCCGGCGCGATCACCTTTGACCTTCGCGTCGAAGAAGCCGGGCTCGGCAAAGACTGCAACGCCATGGGCAGCGCGTTGGCCGACTTCAACAACGACCTCCTGCTCGACTGGTACATCACCAACATCTTCTACGACGTCGCCGGCACCTGCGGCAACACGCTCTACCTCTGCCAGGGCATCAACGAGAACAACACGCCCGTCTTCGCGGAAGTCGGCCAGACCCGCGGCGTCCGCGAGGGCGGCTGGGGATGGGGCACCACGCCCCTCGACCTCGACCACGACGGCGACCTCGACCTCGCCGCCACCGGCGGCTGGTTCACCTGGCAGCCCGTCCCCTCGCGCCTGTTCATCAACGACGGCGCCGCAAACTTCACCGACCGGGCCCGAACCGCCGGCACCGACTTCACCGGCAACGGACGCGGCTACGTCTCGCTCGACTACGACAACGACGGCGACCTCGATCTCCTCCTCATCGCCAACGAGGGCACGGCCCGCCTCTACGAGAACCAAACCCCCGAAGCGGGTACCAACCACTGGCTCCGCGTCGATCTCACCACGATCACCAACCCCTGCCTCGCCCCCGGCGGGTTCGGCACGCACGTCTACGTCACCGCGGGCGGCGTCACCCAGAAGCGCCACATCGACGGTGCCGAGTCCTACCTCAGCGTCGGGCAACGCACCGCCCACTTCGGGCTCGGGGGTCACGCGATGGCCGACCGCGTCGAGATCCGCTACGCAGACGGCTCGACGACCGTCCTCACCGGCGTTCCCGCGGATCAGATCCTTGAGGTCACCGCGTACCACCCGGCGGATCTGACCCGCGACGGCGCTTTCACGCTCGACGACGTGGACCCCTTCGTCGCCGCGTTCCTCGCGTCCGACGCCGCGGCGGACCTGAACGCGGACGGCGTGCTCGACTTCGACGACATCGACGCCCTCGTCGCCGCCCTCTCGGGCAACGCCTGCGACTGACCCCATCCTCCCCCGTCGCCGACGGGGGAGGTGCGGCAAAGCCGACGGAGGGGGCAAGATTCCCCCCTCTCCCCTCCGGGGAGAGGTCCGGGGTGAGGGGCGACAACCTCCTCCCCCACCCACTTTCTCTCGACCTCCCCGTACCATCGCCGCATGCCCGACGGCTCGCACGATCCCGCCCAGCGGTTCCGGCGCACGCGCGCCGCGCACGCCGACGAGACCGCCGAGGACTACGTCGAAGCGATCGAAGGCCTCATCGAGCGCTCGGGCGAAGCGCGCGTCAAGCACCTCGCCGAGCTCATGGGCGTCTCGCATGTCACCGTCTCGCGCATCGTGGCGCGCCTGACGAAGGAGGGGCTCGTCACGACCAAGCCGCGCGCGCCCATCGACCTCACCCCCGCCGGCAAGCGCATGGCCAAGCTCGCACGCGAGCGCCACGAGACGGTGCTGGCGTTCCTGCTCGCCGCCGGCGTGCCCAAGCGCCAGGCAGAGATCGACGCCGAGGGCATCGAGCACCACTGCTCGAAAGCGACGCTGCGCGCCATGAAGAAGACAACCGACCGGTTGACCAACGAGCCGTGAGCGTCAGCGACCGGCTCGTCGTTGGAAACGCCACTCTGGACAGGGTGCCGTGGAGACGCCGTCCTCGGCTTCTCCACGATGCAAGCCCCAACGCGTGGAGAAGACTTCGCCGTCTCCACGGCACCCGGCGATGAAGAAGGCGGCGGAGCGACTGGGCTACCCCGCGCTCCCCACCAGCTGATCGTTCGTCTCGAAGCGCTTCATCGCCCCGAGCAGCTGCTCGACCTGCACGTGCGGCGGCATGTTCATCATCCGCTTGCGGAGCGCCGTCACCGTGCCCAGCGTCTTCTCGTCGAGCAGCAGCTCTTCCTTGCGCGTGCCCGACGCCGCGAGGTTGATCGCCGGGAACAGGCGGCGCTCCGAGACCTTGCGGTCCAGGATCAGCTCCATGTTGCCCGTGCCCTTGAACTCCTCGAAGATCACCTGATCGCCCTGCGACCCGGTGTCCACCAGGCAGCTCGCGATGATCGTGAGGCTGCCGGCTTCCTCGGTATTGCGCGCGGCGCCGAAGATCTGCTTGGGGATCTCCAGCGCCCTCGAATCAATCCCGCCCGACATCGTTCGGCCCGAGCTCGCGTGCTTGTTGGACCGGTTGAACGCGCGGCCCAGCCGCGTCAGCGAGTCCATCACGACGACGACGTGCTTGCCCGCCTCGACCATCCGCTTGCAGCGTTCGAGGGTGAGCATGGAGATCTGGATGTGCCGGTCGAGGTCGTGGTCGTTGGACGACGCGATGATCTCGACCCGGTCGGGCGACCAGGGCTTGTCCCACCGGCCTTCCTCGAGCATCCTGGGCGTGCCGCAGAACTCACGCTTGAAGTCCGTGACCTCCTCCGGCCGTTCGTCGATCAGCAGCCCGATGAGCACGAGATCCTCGTGGTTCATCAAGAGCCCGGTCATGATGTTCTTCAGGAGCGTCGTCTTGCCCGCCTTGGGAGGCGAGACGATCAGCCCCCGCTGCCCGCGCCCGATCGGGCAAAAGAGATCGATCAGCCGGCAGGCGGGCGGGCACCCGGGGTGCTCGAGCGTCAGCCGAGGCTGCGGGTCGATGCTCGTCAGATCCTCAAAGCTGGGTGCGTCCGCGAAGGCCTGGGGGTCCATCCCCTCGATTTCGAGGAATCGATCGACCACGGGCCTCGGCTTGCGGTTGCCGTTGGGCTTGCCTCGGCGCCGGCGGGGCTTCTTGGGCACCACCTCCACCGTCACCCGCAGCCCGTTGCGCAGCGGGAACTCCTCCCCGAACCGCTGTGGCACGAAGGGATCGTCAGCGCTCTGGAGCACCGTCGAGGTCTCGCTCACCTGGCGAACGCGACCCTCGGCGCGCTCCGGCCATTCGAGAATGCCGGTCAGCGTCCGTATTGACATGCCACTTTTCGCGTGATCACCCCGAATCCGGGCGACTCAGCCCGCTCCGAGGTCATCGGGCGGGGCACCATCGGCCCCGCGTATCCCACAAGTATGTGAGCATAGCCCGTTGGGGTCAAGCCCACCAGCCCAGGGCCCTCCCGGGGGGGCTTCTGCCCGGATCGGGCCCCCAAACCCCCTACGATGACGCCGTCGTGCAAATTCTCCAGGGCATCCCGGTCTCGTCGGGCGTCGTGATCGGGCGCGTGGCGGTGCTTGACGACATCGCGTCGCCCCGCATCCCCCGCCGAACCATCGCCCCGGACGACGTCGCGTCCGAGATCGCCCGCTTCGAAGCGGCCCGCGCCACCTCCATCTCAGAGCTCAACACCCTCCACGCCGAAGCCCACGAGGAGCTCGGGCCCGAAGCGGCGAAGATCTTCCTCTTCCACATCGGCGCGCTCTCGGACAAGAAGTCTGTCACCGACCCGATCCACGAGAAGATCCGCGACGACCTCGTCACCGCCGAGTACGCGACGTGGCGCATCCTCCACGAATTGGCGCAGGTGTTCGCGTCCAAGGAAGACTCGACCTTCCGCAGCAAGGTCTCCGATCTCACCGATCTGCAGCACCGGATGCTCCGGCACCTCGTGGGCGCGAAGCTCGACGAGCCCAAGCGCCTCGAGCACGACACCGTGATCGTGTCGCGCGACCTGACGCCCTCGCAGACCGCGGCGTTCGACCGGGACCGGATCGTCGCGTTCGCCACCGACCTGGGCGGGCGGACGAGCCACACCGCGATCGTCAGCCGCGCGCTCGGCTTGCCCGCGGTTGTCGGGGTCTCGCGGTTGACCAAGCTCGCCGAGGAGGGCGAGACGATCATCGTCGATGGCACACGGGGCAAGGTCATTCTGGACCCCGACGACGCCACGATCGCGGAGTACCGCGACCTGGACGTCGCCGCGAAGGCGCGCATCGAGGCGCTCTCGAAGCTCGCGGAATTGCCCGCCATCACGAAGGACGGCGTCGAGATCGAGCTGCTGGGAAACATCGAGTTTCCCGACGAGCTCAAGAAGGTCCTCGCGGCGGGCGGCACGGGCGTCGGGCTCTACCGCACGGAGTTCCTGTTCCTGACGGCGAACCACGCGCCGACGGAGGAAGAGCACTACGAGGCGTACGCCGAGTGCGTGAAGCTCGCGGCGGGGCGCCCGCTCACGATCCGCACGATGGACCTCGGCGCGGACAAGTACACGCAGCTGCAGAACGAGACGCCCGAGCGCAACCCGTTCCTGGGCCTGCGCTCGATCCGGTATTGCCTGCAGAACCTGCCGATGTTCAAGGCGCAGCTGCGGGCGCTGCTCCGCGCCAGCGCGCACGGGCCGCTGCGGGTGATGTTCCCGCTGGTGACGAACATCGGGGAGTTCCGCCAGGCGCGGATGATCCTCCGCGACGCGATGGAGGACCTGGACGACCAGGGCATCGCGTACGACAAGGACATCCCCGTGGGCATGATGGTCGAGGTGCCCTCCGTGGCGCTGATGGCGCCCACGTTCGCCCGCGAGGCGGACTTCTTTTCCGTCGGGACCAACGACCTGGTGCAGTACACCCTCGCGGTGGACCGGACGAACGAGCGGGTCGCGAGCCTGTACACCCCGGCCCATCCGGCCGTTCTCAAGCTCGTTCGTGATGTTGTCCGCGCATCGGGCCGATATGACTGTCCGGTGAGCTGCTGCGGCGAGGCCGCGGGCGACCTGGATTTCGCCCCGTTGCTGCTCGGGCTCGGCGTGCGTACCCTCTCGGTGACGCCCTCGGGCATCCCGCCGCTCAAGCGGCTCATCCGGGCGATCAGCCTGACAGACTGCGAACGGATCGTCAAGCGGGCGATCTCGTTTGATTCGGAATCACAGGCCGCGGACTACACCCGCGACCACCTCAGACGACTTGCCCCCGAAGTGTTCGACGGTCGTGCCGTCGATGAGCCCACCGGCTTGTAAGCCGGGAGCCAGTTCGGGGCTGAACGGACCTCCGCCGACGATGGCGGGGCACCCGAGAGGCCGCTTGGCCCCGCCCCCGGATGATCCTCGGATCGCCGGCTGAGGCGCGCCCGGCGCCGCTCGCCCCCCCGCGTCGGCAACGCCAGCCTGCCCCTCGGGCTCGCTCGGCGGGATCAGCTTGCGAGCGCGCTTTCGGGTGCCCTCCGCGCTGCCGCCGAACCGATCCGACCGGGCCGCTCGCGTGAACTGCGCAGGAACCCCGATGGACAACGACCAGACCCCCGCCGACCTGGCTTCAGGTGACACGGCACCCGAGGACGCGACGCCCGCCCAAGACGCCGCCGTCGAAACACCGACCGAGTCACCCGCCGAGAAGCCCAAGCCCAAGCGGAAGACCAAGCCGCGCCGGTCCTCGAAGAAGAAGACCGCCAAGGCGACGCGCGACGATTCGGCCGGCGACGACACGAACCCCGAGGCCGCAGCCGACGTCGATGATTCACAGGACGAATCGCCCGAGGACGCGTCGCCCGACGATGAGGCGTCCTCGGATGACGATTCCGACGACGGCGCATCCAAGCGCTCCAAGAAGACGCCCCGGAAGAAGAGCTCCAAGAAGACCTCGAAGAAGACCGAGCGAAGGACGGCCGCCGCCAAGACCGAATCGACCGAAGAGCCGCCCGCCGAGATGCTCGTGAACTACGCGCCCGGCGAGGAGTGCCGCATCGCGATCGTCGAGGACGGGCAGCTCGAGGAGTTCTACTCCGAGCCGACCAACGCCGTCTCGCGCGTCGGCAATATCTACGTGGGCAAGGTGACCAACGTCGAGCGCGCCATCCAGGCGGCGTTTGTGGACTTCGGCACCGAGGAGAACGGGTTCCTCCACGTCTCGGACCTGCACCCGCAGTACTTCCCGGGCGAGGGCGAGGAGACCAAGGAGCGCGTGGGCAAGAAGACGCCCCGCCGCAGCCGCCCGCCGATCGAGCATTGCCTGAAGCGCGGGCAGGAGATCATCGTCCAGGTGCTCAAGGAGGGTGTGGGCACGAAGGGCCCGACGCTGACGAGCTATCTCAGCATCCCGGGGCGGTTCCTCGTGATGATGCCGCAGATGGACCGCGTCGGCGTGTCTCGCAAAGAAGAGGACGACGACAAGCGCCGCGCCGCCAAGAAGATCCTCGACCAGCTCGACCTTCCCGAGGAGTTCGGCTTCATCCTGCGCACCGCCGGGCTCGAGCGCACCAAGACCGAACTCAAGCGCGACCTCGCGTACCTCCAGCGCCTGTGGAAGGACATGGAGACGAAGCGCAAGAAGGGCAAGGCGCCCCGCCTGCTCTACACGGAGAGCGATCTGCTGCTCCGCTCGCTGCGCGACCTGCTGACCAACCGCGTGACGCGCGTGGTGATCGACTCGGAAGCGGCGATTAACCGGGCCGCCAAGTTCATCAAGATCGTCGCGCCGCGCTCGGGCGCGAAGCTGGTGCACTACCAGTCGGACCGCCCGATTTTCCATGCGTTCGGCGTCGAGGACCAGATCCGGCAGATCCACGCCCGCGAGGTGCCCCTGCCCTCGGGCGGGCGTCTCGTGATCGACCAGACCGAGGCGCTCGTCGCGATCGACGTGAACTCGGGCAAGTCGCGCAAGGCGGGCGACGCCGAGTCCAACGCGTACAACACGAACGTCGAAGCCGTGGACGTCATCTGCCGCCAGCTGCGCCTGCGCGACCTGGGCGGCCTGGTCATCTCCGACCTGATCGACATGCGGCACGCCTCGCACCGCAAGGACATCGAGAACCGGTTCAAGGAGCGCCTGAAGCGCGACCGGGCCCGCTCGACGATCCTGCCCATCTCGCAGTTCGGCATCCTCGAGATGACGCGACAGCGCATGCGGGGCAGCCAGGAGTCCATGCACTTCGCCGACTGCCCGACCTGCCACGGGCGCGGGTTGGTCCAACGCCCCGACTCCGTCGCCGCCGACGCGATGCGCGAGCTCGCGGATCTGATCGATCACGACAAGGTGTACCGCGTCGAGGTGGTGGTGCACCCGCGGGTCGCGGGCGCGCTGCTCAGCACGCGCCGCCAGAGCCTGACGCGCGTCGAGCTCATGACGGGCAAGCACGTCGATGTGCGCATCAGCGACGCGATCCCGCTCGACCGCGCGACGTTCTACGCCTACGACGAGACCGGCTCGGACATCGAGCTCAGCCGCCTGCCCAAGAAGCGCCCCGAGCCGGACCTGGTGGACTGGGACGCCGCGGCCCACGCGGGCGACTCGTGGGCGGTGGACCTGAAGGCCGAAGCCGAGCAAGCCGCCTCGACCGGCATCGCCGAGCTCGCCGCGTCCGTCGCCGAAGAACTCGAGGAAGAACCCAACGAGTTCATGGAGCAGAGCGCCGAGACCGACGACGACGATCAGCCCAAGAAGAAGCGCCGCCGACGCCGGCGCGGCGGTCGCGGGCGGCGCAAGACGAGCGACGACGACACGCAGGACTCGGACGAGTCACCCAGCGGCGAAGAGCGCGAGTCATCATCGGACGACGGCGACTCGAACGACGCCGACGACTCGTCCGACGACCAGCCCAAGAAGAAGCGTCGCCGACGCCGCCGACGCGGCGGACGCGGGCGCTCGGGCGATTCCGACGCGGGCGACAACTCGGACGAGTCGTCCGAGGACTCGAATGAGCAGCCCCAATCCGAATCCGACGACGAGGACGGCGCCCCGAAGAAGAAGCGCCGCCGGCGAGGCGGACGGGGACGGAAGAAGACCTCGGACGGATCGGACAACGGCGCGCCGGAGTCGGACTCGAAGGGCTCATCCAAGCCCGCCGAGGCGCCCGCCGCGGAGGTCAAGCCCAAGCGCCGCTCGCTGTACGGCGCGGGCCGCCGGAAGCTCAGCGCGAGCGAGGTGCAGCGGATCACCCCGGACAAGTAACGCGAGACGCCGAGCGTGCCGACGACCCGACCCGAGACCAACCCCGCGCCGCCCAGGCGGGCGACCGACCCGGCGCTCCGCCGCGTCGCGCTGCTCGGCTCCACGGGATCGATCGGGACGCAGACGCTCGACGTCATCAACCATCTCAACGCGCTGCACGAGCGCGGCGAGCACCCGACGCGCTACGACGTCGTCGCCCTCGCGACGGGCTCCAATACCGGCGCGCTGCTCGCGCAGGCGGACGCGTTCCCCAACGCCGTCACCGCCGTCGCGAGCGAGGCGGGCGCGGGCACGACCTTCGCCGGTCCCGACGCCGCGACATCCGTCATCCGCGAGTCGTCGCCCGACCTGGTCGTGTCCGCGATCGTTGGCGTGGCGGGGTTGCCGGCGACGCTCGCCGCGGTCGAGTCGGGCGCGGACGTGGCGCTGGCGAACAAGGAATCGCTCGTCGCGGCGGGCGATCTGGTCACGCGGACCGCCGCGCGCACCGGGTCGCGGCTGCTCCCCGTCGATTCCGAGCACGCGGCGATCTGGCAGGCGATGCAGCGGCACGACCGAACCCAGGTCTGCCCGCCGTGCCGGGCACCCGAGGAGGTCCGCCGCGTCGTGCTCACCGCCTCGGGCGGCGCGTTCCGCGACACCCCCGCCGACGAGCTCGCGCGGGTGACACCCGAGCAGGCCCTCGCGCACCCGACGTGGGACATGGGCGCCAAGATCACCATCGACTGCGCGACGCTCATCAACAAAGCCCTCGAGCTCATCGAGGCCCGCTGGCTGTTCGACCTGACCTCCGACCGGCTCGGCGTTGTCGTGCACCGCGAGTCGATCGTGCACTCGCTCGTCGAGTACCGCGACGGCAACGTCCTCGCCCAGCTCGGGACGAACGACATGCGCATCGCGATCCAGCACGCGCTGACGTTCCCCGGGCGCGCCCCGACCCGGACCGACGCGCTCGACCTCGCGGCGTTGGGCTCGCTCTCGTTCGAGGAGCCCGATCTCGATCGCTTCCCCGGGCTCGGGCTCGCGTGGCGTGTGATCGACGAGGGGGGCGACGCGGGGGCCGCGCTGAACGGCGCGAACGAGGCCGCCGCCGCCGCGTTCCTCGCCGGGCGCATCCCGTTCCCCGCGATCGCCGACCTCTGCGCCCGGGCGCTCGACGGGCGGACGCCGGCGCGCATCGATTCGCTCGAGGACGCGCTCCGCGCGGACTCGGGCGCCCGGGCCCAGGTCGAGCGATTGATCGCGGGGGGCGCCTGATGGCCCGCAGACCCAGCGCCGCCGCCGAGGCCCGGATCGACGCCCAGATTAACGACGCGGTCCGGATGCAGCAGGCCGGGCAGCTCGCGCAGGCGGTCGAGATGCTCCGCCGGCTCGTCCCCAAAGCGCCGAATCACTTCGGTCTCAACTACACGCTCGCGAAGATCCTGTTGCTCTCGAACCAGCCCGAGCAGGCGAAGTACTTCCTCGAGCGCACCGAGACCATCGCGCCCGATCATCCGGACGTGCTGCTCATCGGGGCCCACCTGTGCGAAGCGTCGCGCGATGCGCAGGGCGCCGTCGATCGCTACGACAAGATCCTCGCGCAGCGCCCGAACGACCCCGAGGCCCTGTCCGGCAAGTCGAAGATGCTCATCGAGCTCGAACGCCCGGACGAAGCCACCGAATGCCTCCGGCGCGCCATCGCGGCGGCGCCGAACGAACCCGGGTACCGCGCACAGCTCGGCGTGCACACGCTCGAGAACGGTCAGCCCCACGACGCCTGCGTCATCCTCCGCGAGGCCTGCGCCCTCACGAAGTCGGACCCGAGCCCGTACGCGTCGCTCGCTTACGCGATGAACTACGACCACCTCGTCACCCCCGAGGACGTGCTCGAGGCGCACGCCGCCTACGGCCGCATCGTCGAGCGCGGCATCCCGCCCAAGACATCGTTCCCCAACGCGCCCGACCCGGACCGCACGCTCCGCGTCGCGTTCGTCTCGCGCGACATGCGCGAGCATTCGGTCGCGTACTTCTTCGAGCCCATCCTCGAGCACCACGACCCCGACAAGATCTTCATGGCGTGCTACTCGCTCTCGCGCCACAAGGACGACGTCACCGCGCGCCTCGAGTCGCACGCCGACCTCTGGCGCGACGCCGGCCCGCTCGACTTCACGCAGCTTTGCGAGCAGTTCGCCAAGGACAGGATCGACGTCGCGATCGATCTCTCGGGCCTTGGTGCCGGCAACCGCCTGCTCGCCTTCGCCGCCCGCCCGGCGCCCGTCTCCATCACCTACTGCGGATACCCGAACACGACCGGGCTGACGCGGATGACCGCGCGCCTGATCGACGCGATCACGGACCCCCCACCAACCGCCGACGCGCTCGCGGCCGAGAAGCTCGTGCGCATCGACGGGTGCTTCCTGTGCTACCGCCCGATGGCGGACGCCCCCGCGCCCAAGCCGGACACGGGCAACGAGCGCGTCGTGTTCGGCTCGTTCAACGCGACCAAGAAGTACACGCCGCAGACGCTCGACGCCTGGGCGGAGATTCTCAAGCGCGTCCCCGACGCGAAGCTCGTGCTCAAGCACCGCCGCATGCGCATCCCGGACGTCCAGAAGCATTTCCGCGACGAGCTCGCGAGCCGGGGGGTTGATCCGGACCGGATCGATCTGCGCCTCGCCGTGGACGACACCGCCGGGCACCTCGCCGTCTACGACCAGATCGACATCGGGCTCGACCCGTTCCCCTACAACGGCACGACGACGACGTGCGAGGCGCTCTGGATGGGCGTGCCCGTGGTCGGGCTGGCGGGCGACCGGCACCAGGCGCGCGTGGGCGCCTCGCTGCTGCACGCCGTCGGGCTCGACGAACTCGTCGGCGACTCGATGGAGTCGTACACCGACAAGGCGGTCGCCCTCGCCGAGGACGCCGACCGCCGCCGATCCCTGCGCGCCGGGATGCGCGAGCGCGTCGCCAACTCCATCTTGTGCGACGGGCCCGGGTTCGCCGACCGGTTCGAGCGCGCCGTCCGCGGCGTGTGGCGCTCCTGGTGCGAGAACCCCGTGTAGGATCGCCCATGCAGATCGTCTGGCTCGCGAGTTATCCGAAAAGCGGCAACACCTGGGTGCGGTTCCTGCTGTACGCACTCCTCCACGGCCCGCCGGCCAAGTCGATCGATGTGTCCAAGCGCATCCCGGACGTGCACCGCCCGATCCCGTTCACCGCGCCGCCCTCGGGCCCGCTGTACGCCAAGACCCACGCGGCCCTCACCGACCGCCACCCCCACATCGACAAGACCGCCCGCGCCGTGTACATCGTCCGGCATCCGAAGGACGTCCTGCTCAGCGGGCTCAACTACCGGCGCCTGGCCGGGTCGGACGAGAAGGCCCTGCCCGCGGCGCAGTACGTGCGCACCTTCCTCGCCGCGTCCGGCGACCCGGCCTGGGCCAGCGAGGGGTACGGCAGCTGGGACGCGCACGTGCGCTCGTGGACCGAGACCGACCGGTTCCCGGTGCACGTCGTGCGATACGAGGACCTCAAGGCGGGCGCCCCCGCGCAGCTGCGCGCGATCGCCGACTTCCTCGGCATCGACGCCGACGACGCCGCGATCGAGCGCGCCGCCAAGGCGTCGAGCTTCGACGCGCTCCGCGCCCTCGAGGTGCGCGAGAAGGCCAACGCCTCGCCGGCCCGCCCCGAGGACCGCCTGTTCGTCGGCGACAAGAACATCGCGCGCAAGGGCGTCTACTTCATCAACTCGGGCAAGACCGGGCAGTCGCTCGATTCGATCGCCCCGGGCCTCGACGACGCCTTCGACAAGTCGTTCGCCGCCAAGCACGCCGACCTGCTCGAACGGTTCGGATACAACGCCTGATCACGCGTCGGGATAGCCCAGCAGCTCCAGCGTGCGCGCGTAGTCCGCGTTCGCGCGGAAGGTCTCGAGCAGCCCCTCGGGCGTCTCGCGGCGCGGCAGCGACCGGATGCGAGACTCCGCGGCGCCGCGCCCCGTGTTCGCCTTCGCCGTGTCGCCCGTCACCTTGTCGTACGACGCCCACCGCTCGGCGTACGACGCGTCGAACTCCACCCGGAGCTTGTCGCACAAGATCCGCAGCGACGCGTCCGGGTCGGCCGTGAAGTCCTCGTACTTCACGAACCCCTCGGCGTGCGCCCACTCGGCGAACACGCGGCAGCCGCGCAGATACTCCTCGACCGCCATCCCCTGCACCACGTCCAGCCGGACCAGACTCAGGTACTGATCCACCGGGTGGCGCACCGTGATCGCCTGGGCGATCTCGAACCGCTCCGCGAGCGCGTCGATCATCACCGGGCGGAGCGGGGGCTTGACGAACGGCCGCCCGATCACGTCCAGGTGCGACCACTCGCGCACGACCAGCGACTGCCCGCGCTCGCGGGCCCGCCTGTTGATCTCCGCCATCACGTCGTTGAACGTCAGCCGCTTGCGCGTGCGCGCCCAGCTCTTCGCCTCGCCCTTGCTGATCAGGTTGTGCCACGCGACCGCCTGCTGCAGCGGGTTGAACTGCTGCGTGCCCAACGGGTGGATCTCGCTCAGCAGCGCCACCGACCCCATCGAGCCGAGGCACTTGGAGATCAGCGTCCCGCCCGAGCGGGCCATGTGACGCAGCACGCGGATGACAGGTCGCGACATGGGCCCATGGTACGCGCACGAAAAAGCGGGCGGCCCGCGAAGGAGCCGCCCGCCGTGATGGAGTGCGGAATCAATCCCGCGAGATCACTCGCCCTGCTGACCCTCGGCCCCGAAGAGCGAGAAGGGCAGCGACAGGTTCATCTCGGGGAAGTTGTAGATGTAGTCCGCCTCGAGAGCACGCGCGATCCGGTCGCGGCACTCGGTGAGGTGGGCACGGGTGTAGGCGTCCGCCTTGCCCCGGGCCCCGTTCGTGAGCGACGCCTCGAGCTTCCCGTCAAGATCACGCAGCGACTGCGCCGCGAGCTGCTTGATCGGGTTCTCCGACGCGCTCAGACCGTTGTCCATCATCGACAGGTCGATGAGGCGGCCCAGGTGCTCACGCTGCAGGTTCCGACGCATGCTCGAGATCATCGGATCCCGCGCCGTGTACCGCTTGGTCGGCGACCCGTCCAGCTCGGACCAGATCGCGCTCGTCACGGTGTCGAACACCTCGGGCAGCGTCAGCGCGTCCTCGTCGGCGGGCACGAAGGCCTCGATGTCGTAGACGCGCTGCAGCGTCCGCGGGTTCATCACCTGCGTCAACGACGCCGCCTGCACGCCCAGGATCCGGTCGTGCAGGTCGTAGGTCGCGTCCTGCGTGACCGACGACAGCCCCGCCTGGTCCCACCACTTGTCCACGGTCATGTGCCGCAGCATCTCGGGGGTCAGCCCGAACGCCTCGTCCTGGAAGGCGTTGTCGCAGACAAACTGGAGCGCCGCGCGCTGCTTGGCGGCGGGCACCGGCTCGATCGGGACGCGCCCGTCCGGGTCACCCTTCTTGTCGCGGTACGTGTACGCCGAGCCGACCCAGTTGGCCATCATGCTCAGCGCCCGGGTCTGCTGACCCAGCGTGATGTTGTAGCCCGTGCGGGCGCGGGCCCAGCTCTCGCCGTCCTCGACAAAGTGCTCGAGCATGTCCTCACGAAGCTTCTGCGCCAGCGCCATCTGGTTGTTGGCGTAGTCCAGCGGGTCGGCAGACAGGTCGTACCGGCGGGCCAGCGGGTCCGGGCCCCACGTGTCCTCGTCCGTGCCGTACTGCAGCTTCGGGTCCGCGGCGCGCTCGGCGACCTTCTTCGGATCGCCGAACCCGTACCCGTACTCGATCGCCCACATGTCGTACGGGCCGATGTCGATGACCGAGTAGTCACCCTGCACCTCGCCCACGCCCGGCATGCGGATGTTCACGCCGTTGTAGTCCATCACGGACATCGACCAGGGCTCCTTGCCCTTCACCTCGTCCGAGTTGATCTCCGCCAGCGTGTAGTAGCTCGACGCCTTGAAGTTGTGACGCAACCCGATCGTGTGACCGACCTCGTGCGCCGTCAGCTCGGCCAGGGCCGGGCCGACGAACCACTCGGGCACGCCGTCGATCGTCTGCTCGTCCTCGTCGTTGGCGACCTCGGTGTCGCCCTCGTCGTCCGCCTCGGGCTCCTCGCCGTTCATCTGGGCTTCGATCGCCGCGCGGATCTCCTCGGGCAGGGTGTCGATCAGCTCGGGGTTCTCCTCGAGCTTCTTCTTCATCATCTCGAGGATGGCGGGATCGATCTCGTCGTCCGCCTGGGCCCGCTCGGCGGCGCGGACGGAGTCGAGGTGCATGCGCATCTCGGCCATCCCCATCGCCATCCCGCGCGACGCCTGGCAGAACCCGTTGACCTGGCTGATCCGCCCGGTCAGCCCGTCGAACTCGTCGTCGCCGATGAGCGTCGGATCGGCGTTGAACGCCGGGTGCCCGCCGAAGCGCTGCACGCCGCGCGACAGCATCGCCTTCACCTCGTCACGCTCGACCGAGGGCGCCAGACGCACCCGCGGGTCCCACTTCGGGTTCTTCGCGAGCCACGCCGTCAGCTCCGGGTCCATGCCCTCCATCGCCAGGTCGGGCAGCAGCTCTTCCCAGCGGTAGGTGAACACGCGCAGCCAGCCGTCCGTCAGCACGACGTCCGCGTCCAGGATCTCGCCCGTCTCGGGGTTCACCCGGCTCGGCCCAATGGCCGTCGAGATGTCGTTGCTCAGCCAGCGGATGAAGTTGTACCGGACGTCCTCCGGGTCCTTCTCCATGTGCGCGCCGGTCTTGGCGTCCTGGTAGCGCACCTCGATCGCGCCGTCGATCCCGATCTCGTAGAACGCCTTGTTCCAGTACTCGATGCCCTCACGCACCCAGCGCCGATAGCGCACCGGCATCGTGTGCTCGACGTAGTACACGATGGGCTGCTTCGGAGGCGACACCTTCAGCTTCGGGTCCGCCTTCTCGATGTGCCACCGGTTGATCAGGCGGTTGTCCACGTTGTACCGGTCGAACTGACCCAGATCGCGGAAGCTCGTCGTGAAGTACCCGACCCGCTCATCGGCCTTCCGCGGCTTGTACCCCGGCGTGCCCTTGATGTGGCTGATCGAGTAATGGAACTCCTTCATCGTCCCGCCCGCGACCGGGCCCTCGACGGAGATCTCGACGTTCTCCGGGAACGCCTTGATCGACTT
Source organism: Phycisphaerales bacterium (assembly GCA_040219655.1). GTDB lineage: Bacteria > Planctomycetota > Phycisphaerae > Phycisphaerales > UBA1924 > BQJQ01. Next base: position 284,067 of record JAVJSB010000003.1, read on the forward strand.
CACCGCCGTCAGGTTCCGGTTGAGCCCGCGGGCCTGCGACCCGAAGAACTCCGTCGCCTGGTTCACGAGCAGCGCGTCCAGGTCGATCACCGGCTGACCGCTCGGGCCCGTGCACACGATCGGCACGTCCAGCAGCACGCGGTCCGTGAAGATCATGTTGACCGAGTCCTTGGACTCCTGGTCGCCCGTCGAGCGGACGTACAGCTGCGGCTCGACCAGCGCGAGCCGGTCGTCGTACTTCTTCCACTTCGTGTACATGTCCGCGCCCTGCAGGCCGGCGAAGATCTGCCCGCCCGCAACGGTCATCGCGAAGAAGTGGTTCTGCGCCTGGTACCCGCGGGGGAGCTCGGCGAGCATGTCGCCCGTGTCCTGCTTGACCCACAGGTTGTAGAAGCTTTTGCCGTCCGCCGTCGAGGTCACCTTGGTGTACCCCTCGCTGACGTCCTTAAAGCTCTTGCCGTCCTTCTTCTTGTCGCCGCCCCCGCCGCCGGCGGCCTGCTGGGCCATCGCGCGGATCTCGGCGAGACTCAGCTGGACCCCGTCGATCGTGATCACCGGGTCCGCCGACGCTTCCGCCGCGGGCTCGGCCGTCACCGACGCCCCGCCCATGATCACGCTCAGCCCGGCAGCCGCGCCGGCGAGACGCCACAGGCTCCGCCGTTGCTCGTTCCTCTTCATCGTGTGCACTCCATCACATGTGGCGTCCGCCAAGAGACAACGCCGGCCCAACCGGCGGCATCCCCCAACATGACTGACCAAACTCGTTGAACCACGTTCCACCCAGGTGCAGGACCCACGCCCGAACGACACGAGGCGGGCTGCGCCAACTTCGCGTCGTTGCGATCTGAGACCGTCCGCGCACATCCTGACCCGGATCAGTCGAATATACCGCCGGCCTCCGCCGGGGTTTCGGCTCGTGCATCGGACGGACCATCCAAGTTGCCCAAGATTCGACACCCCTGCGCGGGCAGATTTTCACCCGGATCCAGGCATCAGCACCGTCAACGCGAGGGTGAGCCCCCCGAAACAGGCGGCGGCAAGCTGGAACGCCCGATCCTTCGCAGCCAGCTCGGTCGGATCGTCGTACTTCCCTTGCTCCAGCAGCAGCATCGCCCGCAGCAGGCCGTACGTCGCGGGCAGCATCGTCAGCCACAGCAGGTTGAACCCGAACCCCGCCAGCGGGCCCGTCTCCAGCACGATCTGGTACGCCCCGTCCCGGGTCTGCACGTAACCCGCGTATCCCAAGAGGGTTGCGACCGCCGTGACGACCACCACCATCCGCAGCAGCTCGTCCGAATACCGCGCCTGGACCTTGCGGGCCCCCGTCGCCGCCTCGGCCGACCCCATCGACCGCCGCTCGCCCAACCGCTTCCCGAACGCGAGAAACATGCTCAGGAAGAACGTGACGTTCAGCAGCCACGTCGTAGGCACGATCGCGACCGCGGCGCACCCGCCGATCACCCGCAGCACAAACCCCATCGAGAGCGAGATGACGTCCGCGATCGGGCGGTGCTTGATATAAGCCGAGTAAAGCAAGACGTTTGCGACGTGCGCCCCCACCGCCGCGGCGACCCAGGGCGCCACCGACCGGTCCAGCAGAAACAGCGGGACCGCCCCCGCGACGAGCAGCCCGGCGCCGTACACCCGCGCCAGCCCGGGCCCGATCAGCCCCGACGCGATGGGGCGCTTCTTCTTCCGGGGGTGTCGGCGGTCCACCTCGGCGTCGGCGAGGTCGTTGAAGACATAGCACCCGCTGGACGCGAGCGAGAAGGCGATCGCCGCGAGCGTCGCCGCCCAGACCACGGGCCACCACTCCCGGCCCGGCTCCTGCGTGAGGTTGTACAGCGGGCCGATATAGACGAACGCGCTCTTCGCCCACTGGTGCGGGCGGGCGAGCCGGATGAGCCCCGACACGACCGAGCCGCCCGCGACCGGCGCGTCCTGAACGGTCCCCGCGTCGCTCACGCCCCGCGCTCCGAACCCGAGCCGGGCTGGGCGTCCGGGCGGGTGAAGGCCATGTACTGCAGCGACCCGCCGAAGACCTGGTCCACGATGATCGGGTAGAGCGGCATCCCGCTCACTTCCTCGGCGATCGCGAGCCCGACGCGCCCGAACTGGGCCCGCCATTCTTCGGGCGTGTTGTACCGGTACAGGCAGGGCACGCCATACGGCGCGTTCGCCGCCCAGTCCATGAAGCTGATCCGGGGCCGGGCGAGCATGCCCTGGCGCTGGTGGTCCTTGACGATGACGAGCCGCCGCGCGACCCGCCGACACTCGCCGAGCAGACGGTCGGGGTCCTCCTCGTGGTGGAGCACGTCGGCGATGATGACCACATCGACCGAGCCGTCGTCCATCGGGAACGTGACGCCGTCGTAGGCGGTCACGGGGATCGGCTCCCCGCCGCGCGCGACGCGCTCGAGCCCGGAGACCGCGACGCCCTCGGGGCACCCCGGGTCGTCCATGATCGCCTTGCCGAGGGTCCCGACACCGCACCCGACGTCAAGAACGCTGTCGCCCGGCTGGAGCGCGGGCACGATGCGGCGCACGAGGTGGCGCAGGCGCGAGCGATAGACCGGGCCGTGGGCCGCGGACATCAGCGATCGGATGGGTGCGGGCATGCCCACGCGACGTGCCTCCGGGGGGCCAAGGTCCGCCCTCGGTTCTCAGGGAGGCACAGTCTAGACTGACCTCGCGGTCCGCCCCCGGCTTCACTCGGTCGTCCCGCCCGCCGACTTCACTGCCAATGTCCGCACGACCAAGCCCCATCCCGCCCCGTTGGATCCTCGCGGGGCTCGGGTTCGGGCTGGTGTTCTACGCCGCCGCGCTGGCGGTCGGTTCGTCGGAGTACCGCTACCGCGGGCGGTTCGCCTACGACGCCTTCAACTACCACGAGCCGACCATCCGGGCGTTCGCCGAGACCTTCCCCAAGGCGGACTTCACCAACTACTGGTCCGCCACCACGCCCCTCTACCACTACCTGCTGGCGGGCGTCGCGACGATCGACCCGTCGCGGACGACGCTGATGGCGTTCGGCGGGCTCTTCGCCCTCGCCCTCTTCGCCTGCCTCGCGGCGTGGTGCGTCCGGAAAGTCGGCGCGGCGCTCGGGCTCGCACTCGCCCTCCCGATCGCGGCGTCGCTGTACGTCTTCACGCAAAGCGTCTGGCTGCTGCCCGACAACGCGGGGTGGCTGGGCGTGCTCGTGATGCTCGCGCTCGCGCTGCGCCGGCGCTTCGACGCCCTCACCCTCTTCGCGGGCGGGATCACCCTCGTGCTGCTGGCGATGACCCGGCAGATCCACAGCTGGACGGGCGGGCTGCTCGTCGCCGCGGCGTGGCTCGGGTCGGCCCACCAGACGCCGCGCTCGTTCTGGGGGCTTTTCTCCGACCTGCGCGCGCGCGCCTGGCGGTCCATGGGCGCACTGATCGCGGTGGCGCCCGCCGCCTCGCTCGTCGTCACCTTCGTCATCCTGTGGGGCGGGCTGATCGTGCCTCGGTATCAGGGCAAGTACCACGGCGCCAACCCGGCAACCCCCGCCTTTTTCCTCGCGATCACAGGGATCCTCGCGGTGTTCTTCGTCGGGGCGATCGGGCCGGCCTTGATCGACGCCTGGCGTCGGCATCGCGCGCTGCTGATCGGCGCGGTCCTCGCCGCCGTCCTCTTCGCCGTCGTCCCGGAGACAAGCTACGACAGCGAGGAGGGGCGCTACAGCGGGATCTGGAACGCTGTGAAGATCCTCCCGCTCATCGCCGGGCACACCTCGCCCCTGATCCTGGTGCTCGCGCCCCTCGGGGCGGCGGCGCTCGTCGCGATCGTCACCGGCGCCCGGCCGCGGGCCGGGTGGGTGCTCGCCGCCGCCTGCCTCGGGTTCTGCACCGCCCAGACCGCCAGCCCCGAACTCTGGCAACGCTACCACGAGCCGATGGTGCTCCTGATCCTGATCATCGGGTCGGCCGAGGTTGTGAGTCGGCGTCGGTCGCGGTTCGGCGGCACGCCCGACCCGGGCCCGCTGTCCGCCCTGACCCTCGCCGGCCCCGCGACGCTCGCGCTGCTGTTCGCCGTGCTCACGACGACGACGATCGTGCAGAACTCGACGTGGGTGACGCCGATCGCGGACGGCGCGTTCGAGCGGGCCCACGACGCCGAGCCGATCCCGAACGCGCCCGCGTTCGAGCTGATCCCGCCGCCCCCCTGAGGCTCCTTCCGGGCCGCGGCGCCACCCGATCGGGCGGGGAACCCGAACCGCCCGCGGATCGCTGGCGTACCCACCCGCCCGCGGGCGGTCCCCTACCGTCCATCTTGCCTCAGCGGGCGTCCCCGCGGGCCGATACCACCGGGACGCACCCCGAAACCGAGGACCATCTCGCCATGCCCGACTCCAACGACAAGCGCGCCCTCATCACCGGCATCACCGGGCAGGACGGGTCGTACCTCGCCGAGTTCCTGCTCGCCAAGGGCTACGAGGTCCACGGCATCATCCGCCGGGCCTCCTCCTTCAACACCGGGCGCATCGACCACCTCTACCAGGATCCCCACAACCCCGACCCGAAGCTCAAGCTCCACTACGGCGACCTCTGCGACGCCAACGTCCTCGACAAGCTCATGGACCGTATCCGCCCGCACGAGGTGTACAACCTCGGCGCGCAGAGCCACGTCCGCGTCTCGTTCGACGCGCCGATCTACACCGCCGACACCGTCGCGATGGGCGCCCTGCGGCTGCTCGAGTCGGTGCGCGAGTTCAAAGAGAAGTCCGGGCAGGACGTCCGGTACTACCAGGCGTCGAGCTCCGAGCAGTACGGCAAAGTGATGGAGGTCCCCCAGAAGGAGACCACGCCCTTCTACCCGCGCTCGCCCTACGCGTGCGCCAAGGTCATGGCGCACTGGGCGACCGTGAACTACCGCGAGAGCTACGGGCTGCACGCCTCGTGCGGCATCCTGTTCAACCACGAATCGCCCCGGCGCGGCGAGACGTTCGTCACCCGCAAGATCACCCGGGCCGTCGGCCGCATCAAGCTGGGCCTGCAGAACAAGGTCTTCCTGGGCAACCTCGACTCGAAGCGCGACTGGGGATACGCGGGCGACTACGTCAAGATGATGTGGATGATGCTCCAGCAGGACACCGCCGACGACTACGTGATCGCGACGGGCAAGACCATCTCCGTGCGCGAGTTCGCCGAGATGTCGTTCGCCCACGCCGGGCTCAACTTCGAGGACCACGTCGAGTTCGACCCGCGGTACCTCCGCCCGGCCGAGGTTGATCTGCTGCTGGGCGACCCGACCAAGGCGAAGGAAAAGCTCGGCTGGGTGCCCGAGACCTCTGTCGAGGAGCTCGCCGCGATGATGGTGGACCACGACCTCGAGCTCGCCGCCCGCGAGAAGACGCTCAAGGACGCCGGGCACGCGATGCCCGAGTTCACCGGGCACGACCAGTAAGGCACCGCGATGGGACACCGCACGCCCGGGTACATCCTGAGCCGGCTCAAGCTCATGGCGCGCCAGAAGACGCGCCCGCACGAGCCCTGGTGGACGCAGGGCGCGGTGGACCTGGTGGACCGGTGGATCACGAAGGACGACGTCGTCGTCGAGTTCGGGTCCGGGCGTTCGACGGCCTGGCTCGCCGAGCGCGCCGCCCGCGTCGTCTCGATCGAGCACCACGAGGGCTGGCACAAGAAAGTCTCGCAGGACCTCGCGAAGTATTCGAACGCGGAAGTCCGCCTGATCGCCGACGACCCCGAGGTCTACGCGACCGCGGCGGACGACCTGGACCGCGTCACGCTCGTCGTGAACGACGGGCGACACAGAGACGCGTGCATGCGGTGGGCGCTCCAGCGCGTCGCGCCGGGCGGGGGCATCCTGCTGGACGATTCCGAGCGGTACCTGCCCTTCCCAACGCCCTTCTCGAAGAAGTCGGTGCCGAAGTGCCAGCGCTTCGAGGGCTGGGCGGAGCTCGATCCCGAGCTCGCCAAGTGGCGCCCGATGACGTTCAGCGACGGCGTGAGCGATACGACGCTGCTCGTGCGTGCCTGACGGGTCACGCCGGTTTCAGCAGGAGCACACGCCGGACCGTCGCGCGCACGCGCCCCGGGATCACGTTGATCACCGTCTGCAGGTCCCCCGGCCTTGCCGCCCTCATGCCCGCCACGTAAAGCAGCGTGAAGACGCCGCCCAGGGCGATCAGCCGGGCGATCGCGAGCGGGATCTCGAGCGACGGGTCGGAGTCCGTGGCGCGCGCGACCGCCGGGAGCGTCCAGAGCGCGTCGATCCAGACGCTCGCCGCCATGGCGCCGACGCCGATCGCCAGCGCCGGCAGCACCGCACCCAGGAACGCGAGCGGGCGGACGTTCACCGCGCGCATCGCGACCACCATGAGCCCGAACGCCACCACGCCGTGGTACGCGCCCAACGCCAGCGAAATGTGATCCACATCGCCCGTGTACGCGCCGACGATCCCCGCGGTGAGCATCACGCCCGCCGCGATGATCATCATCTGCACCGCGCGGGGCACGAACAGCCCGCGCGACATCATCGCCGAGTTGTACACGACCATCATCATCCGCAAGGGGAAGAACAGCGCGAGGATCTGCACGGGCACGACAGCGTCGATCCACTTGAAGCGCCAGATGAGCTGCTCGAGCGGCCCGATCGTGCACGCCGTGCCCAGCGCGAGGGCGGTGCCCACGACCATCATGACGCGCGCCGAACGCACCACCCCCTGGGCGTGCCGCTTGGGCTCGCCCGCGAGCACGGAGAGCGCCGGGAACAGCGCCGTCTGCAGCGAGACGGCCAGCAGCACGTTCGTCTGGTCGATCAGCTGGAACGCGAAGTAGTAGACGCCCACGACGCCCGCCGCCTGCAGCAGGCTCAGCACCAGATAGTCGCCCGTGTTGATCAGGGAGATGCCGATCTGCCCGACGATGAGCCAGACGGTGCGCTTCAGGATCGCGGGCCAGGCGCGGAGGCCGGGCGGCCGCGTCCACGGCGCGTCGCGCGTGACCCACCACCCGAAGGCGAACTCGACCACCGCGACGATCACCCAGGGCAGCGCCAGCGACATCGCGCCGAACCCCAGCAGCGCCAGCACGATCATCGAGCCGTAGCGCGTGAACGAGACCAGCGCGTTCAATTCGGCCAGGCGCCGGTACTGGAGATCGACGGCGATCTTCCCGCGGTAGACCGCCGCCGCCCCGGCCAGCGCCACGCCCAGCCCCATCACCGCCAGCAGCGACGCGACGGGCTTGCCCGAGCCGATCGCAAAGACGGGCCCGAGCACCGCGAGGATCGCGCCCGCCGCGCCGCTCATGGTCACGCTCAGCCAGAACGCCGGGCCCGACAGACGCCGGTACCGGCGCTGCCCGCGCTGGATGATGAGCTGGCGGACGCCCCCGTCGCGGAAGACCGAGGCGAACCCCGCCACGCCCGCGGCGAACGCGAAGAGCCCGAAGTCCTGCTTCAGCAGCACCCACCCGAGCACGATGTTGCTGACGAGCGCCCCGGCCTTGCCAAGGGCGGCGGCGACCATCAGCCACGAGACGCCCCGCCCGAGCTGCGCGCCCATCGGGTCGGGCCGGGCGGCGGTCATCGCGTCCGCCGAATCCGTCCTCGAGCTCGCGTCCCAGCGGGTCATAAGAGCGATCCTACCGACGCCCGGGCCCGCGCTCGGGTTCGCACAGACTTCGGCTCGTGCCGGAGCGCCGGTCTAGGGTTGTCGTCATGCCGACGCCCCGCGAGACACTCGAATCACGGATCGACGACAAATCGGCCCTCGTGGGCGTCGTCGGGCTCGGGTATGTCGGGCTGCCCCTCGCCCGCGCCTTCTCACAGGCGGGCTTCCGCGTCCTCGGGTTTGATGTGGACCAGGCCAAGATCGACGCCCTCGCCCGCGGCGACAACTACCTCGCGCACCTCGGCAACGACTTCGTGGAAGAAATGGTCGCCTCCGAGCGCTTCGAGGCGACCGCCGACTTCGGACGCCTGGGCGAGCCCGACGCCGTGCTCAGCTGCGTCCCCACCCCCCTGGGCAAGCACCTCGAGCCCGACCTGAGCTACGTCGAACAAACCACCCGCGACATCGCCAAGACCCTCCGCCCCGGGCAGCTCGTCGCGCTCGAGTCCACGACGTACCCGCGCACCACACGCGACGTCATGCTCCCCGTCCTCGAAGCCACCGGCATGGCCTGCGGCGACGACTTCTTCCTCGCCTACTCGCCCGAACGCGAAGACCCCGGGCGCCAGGACCACTCGACCCAGACCATCCCCAAGCTCGTCGGCGGCATCGACGCCGAGTCCGGGCGGCTGGCGCACAAGCTCTACAGCCGGGCCATCTCATCGGCGATCCCCGTCGCGTCCGCCGAGATCGCCGAGAGCGCCAAGCTGCTCGAGAACATCTTCCGCGCCGTCAACATCGCGCTGGTCAACGAGATGAAGATCGTCCTCTCCGAGATGGACATCGACATTTTCGAGGTCGTCCGCGCCGCGAGCACCAAGCCCTTCGGGTTCATGCCCTTCTACCCCGGGCCCGGGCTCGGCGGGCACTGCATCCCCATCGACCCGTACTACCTCACGTGGAAGGCGCGCGAGGTCGGCCTGTCCACCAAGTTCATCGAGCTCGCCGGCGAGGTGAACCGCTCGATGCCCAAGTACGTCGTCTCCCGCCTCGTCGAAGCGCTCAACGAGCGCGGCAAGGCCGCGAGCACCTCGCGCGTGCTCGTCCTCGGGCTCGCGTACAAGCCCGATGTCGACGACGTCCGCGAGTCGCCCACGTTCGAGCTCATCAAGCTCATGCAGGGGCTGGGCGTCGATGTGAGCTACAACGACCCGCACGTGCCCAAGACGCACGAGATGCGCCACTACGACATCGACATGGAATCCGTCCCCCTCAGCGCCGAGACGCTCGGGACCTACGACGCCGTCGTCGTCGCGACGCACCACAAGGCGTACGACTGGCAGATGATCGCGGACCACGCGAAGCTCATCATCGACACGCGCGATGCCCTGCGGAACGCCGATGGCCCCCGCGATCACATCGTGATTGCGTGAGTAGTGAGCAGTGAGCAGTGAGCAGTGAGCAGTGAGCAGTGAGCAGTGAGCAGTGAGCAGTGAGGGGATTTTCCTGATTGCTCAGTGCTGACTGCTCATTGCTTTTCTTCGACTTCCACCCATTGCAGCGCGTGCCCGCCGACGGGCCCGGGCGTGACGTCGTAGCCGCGGACGCGCCACGCCGGATCGACGAACGCCAGGTCGATGTGCCACAGGCGCGGGACGAACGAGAACCCGTCCTGCTGCGGCCGCCAGCTCGCGTCGGGCCCCAGCCCCGCCGCCCGGTGCGCCTCGGTCAGCCCGCCGACGAGCGGCGTCAGAGAATCGGACCCGCGCGGCGCGTTGAAGTCGCCGATCACGACGTCCGGCGCCGGGAACCCGTCGGGCGCCTCGGCCGGCTGCCACAGCCCGAGGGCGTTCGGAGCCTTCGCCGGGCCCGGCCACGAGTCGATCGCCCGCCGGGCCTCGCGCATCACCTCCGTCCGCCACAGCCTCGGGTCGCTCGGAAGGTCCACCACCCACACGACCAGCGGGCGACCGAGATCCGGGAAACGCTCGGCGGCATCAAACTCAAAGAACGCGACGCGCCCGTGGTCCCACCAGGTGACCCACTCCGAGTCCGTATCCGCCAGCCGGTGCAGCGCCGCCTCGCCCGAGCGCACGATCGGGAACGCGCTCGCGACCGCGAAGCGCCCGAACCGCGCGAAGGTCGGCCGCGCGGGGTCGTCCGAATCGCCGACCCCGGTGAGCCCCTCGAGCAGCGGCTCGAAGTGCTCGTCGCGCCTCGGGTTCGCAACGATCGCGATGTCCGGCTCCAGCCCGAGCACCGCCCGCGCCAGGTCGGGCCGACCCGGCGCCTGCGCCAGGTTCCAGTGCACGACCCGGATCGGATCGCCCGCGGCGCCGACCCGAACGACGCGGTACAGCCGCCACTCGACCAGCCCGACCCACGCCGACGCGACCAGGCACGCGACCAGCAGGAACGGCCGCACGAACGCCCCGCCGAGCCGCGTGCTCAGCTTCCCGACCGCCGCGCTCACCCCCCACGCGACCCACGCGACGACCAGCGCGGGCCAGCTCGGGATCCACCACAGGTACTGACTCCAGTGCGACGAATCCGTCAGCACCGCGCCGAGCCCCCACGCGCCCAGCACGACCACGCCCGCCAGCGCCGTCAGCCGCGACGCCCACGGCAGCGCCCGCCGGCGAATCCACTTGATGGGTCCCTTGGGGGGCTCGCGCATCGCAGCATCATTGCGCGCCCAACGCGACGACCCCCAACCCCCCTCCGAGCCGCGGGCTTCAGCCCGCGCGGGGCACGGATCGTCCGCGCGGGCAGATCGGAAGAGCACA
>JAVJSB010000004.1:0-1991 GCA_040219655.1 Phycisphaerales bacterium
CGGCACGTTGTTCGGCCCCAGGAACACGTGGGCTTTGCCCTCGCGCCAGCCATAGAAGCACCATTCGTGGTCGCCCATGAAGTCCTTGCGGCTGATCACCGGGTGCATCTTGTGCCAGATGATCTGCTGGCTGAACTTCAGGCCCGCCGCCTCGAGCGCCCGCGGGTAGTTGGCGATGTTCGCATAGCCGCCCCAGATGTAGAACGCCCGCCCGGGCTCGAGCGCGTCGGCGGCGTTCTGGAACCACGCCATCAGCAGCCGGTCGAACTCCTGGTCGGAGACGAAGTCGTTCGCCAGCGGCCGGTCCTTGGCCCGCAGTTTCGTGGTAGTGCCCTTGCTCGGCCCGGCCTTGCGCTTCGCGTCGAGCCCGCGGTCGCGCTTGCTGGCGTGCTGCTTCTTGGGGGCGAAGTTCGTCTGCCCGGTGACGAACGCGTTGTTGGACCGCGGTTGGACCGCGACGTTGTATGGCGGGTCGGTGTTCACGAGCTGCACCGGCTGGCCGTCAAGCAGGCGGGCCATGTCTTCGGGCAGCGACGAGTCGCCGCACATCAGCCGGTGCTCGCCGAGGATCCAGATGTCCCCGCGTACCGTCGTCGCCTCGTCGGGCGGCTCGGGGATCGCGTCGGGGTCGGTCAGCCCGGCCTTCGCGCCCTGATCGAGCATCTTCTGCAACTCGCGATCATCGAAGCCCAGCAGCGACCAGTCGAGCCCGGCGTGCTGGAGATCGGCCAGCTCGAGCGGCAGCAGTTCCATGTTCCACTCGGACAACTCCGCCGTGCGGTTGTCGGCGATGCGGTACGCCCGGATCTGCTCGGGCGTGAGGTCCGTCGCGACATGCACCGGCACCTCGGCCAGGGCCATCTTCGTCGCGGCCTTGAAGCGCGTGTGCCCGCAGATAATCACGCCGGCCTCGTCCACGACGATCGGCTGGCGGAACCCGAAACGGGCGATGCTCTCCGCGACCGCATCGACCGCCTGGTCGTTGATCCGGGGATTGTTCTCGTACGGGGTGATGTCGGCGAGGGGACGCAGTTCGATCTTCATGGCAGGAGCCTCCGTGCTTCGGGGTTGGGGATCAGGGTGAACAGGCCGGCGGACCGGCAGGCGACGATCGCCCGTGTGGGGCCGGTTGGCGGAATCGGGGGTTGGGTCGGGGGTCCGCCGCCGGGCGCGATACGGGCCAACGTGGGGCGACCCGTGGCCAGGCGGGTGAGGGCTCGCGGGCCGGACCGGACAGGCGAAACAAACTCAGTCGGGGATTGCGGCTGTTCCCGCGGGCGTCGGCTGGCCATCCCCCCTGGGAAGTACCTACGCCGCCCGTCATGGCCCTGCCCCTCCCGAACTCGGAGCGCGAACTTTGAGCGCGCACGCGCTTCGAGTTCCCGCGGGCGAAGCGTGAGCGCACGCCCGCGGGGGGGTATGGGGGGGTGCGCGCGCTTCGAGTTCAACTTGAAGCGCGCACATATTTGGGGGTGAACTCCGTGCGCTCCGAGTTCGCGGCGCTCCGAGTTCAAGGGCGATCTACGGGTCATGACGACACCTCCCCGCCCGGCAGCGCGTAGCCCCAGCGCCCGCCCCGGCCCGGCAGGCGGACGCGTTCGATCCGCCCCTTGCCCTCGGCGATGTCCAGCAGGTCCGCCACGCGACGCCAGGACAGCCCGGGCTCACCCTTGGCGTCCTCGCGGATCTCGGCCTTACCGACCGGCTCGGCCGAGATGAACCGGGCGACGAACCGCTCCACGCCCCACGACGGCTCCGCGGGCTTGTCCGCCTTGGGCGAGGCGTCCTTCTTCTTGCCGGGCCGCTCGTTCTTGAGCGACGCCGGGTCGAGCGTGTCGTCGACCGACCAGACCGGGAAGTCCCAGCGCAGGCAGGTCGGGTCGATGGGCGGCCAGGACCGCACGGCCGCGTCGAGCACGACCACGCCGTCTTCCTCGTGCGGCCGCAGGACCAGGTGCGTGTCGGTGGCCCGGGACTGCGCGCCCGCGCCG
>JAVJSB010000005.1:0-1643 GCA_040219655.1 Phycisphaerales bacterium
GTGGACGCGATCCGGCTGGCCGACACCAAGGACGCCTCGGGTGAAGCCCCCGCCAAGCAGTGCCCCGAGTGCGATGCGCTGATCCACGCGGCCTACGCGGTGTGCCCCGAGTGCGGGCACAAGTTCCCGCCGCGGCAGGTCAAGCACGCGGCGATCGCCTCGGACGAGGAGGTCGTCACCGGATCGGAAGGCCCGGCCCGGCGCGACGAGCGCGTCATCGAGGTCGCGTACTACGTCCACCACAAGCGCAACGACCCGCTCGCCAAGCCGACGATGCGCGTCGAGTACCGCATCGGCTTCAACCGCTGGGCCCGCGAGTGGCTGTGCTTCGAGCACCCCGAGGGCGGCTTCGCCCGGCGGAAGGCCGAGCAGTGGTGGCGAGAGCGGTCCAATGACGCGCCCCCGGCTTCGGTCGAGGAGGCCGTCGAGTGGGCCAACGCGGGCGCGGTGGCCCGGACCGAGCGCATCACGCTGGAGAAGAAGCCCGGCGACGAATGGGAGCGGATCGTCGGCTACGCGCTCGGCGACAAGCCGCCGCGGCTCGACGATCCCGACAACCTGCCTGAACACGCCCTCGCAGCGCTCGGCTACAGCGATGACGAGGTGCCGTTCTGATGCAGGACGCGCCGCACCCATCCGATTCGCCCCGTCGCAACGGCACGCTCGCGTCGCACGCATCGGCCTGCGTGGCCGCGGGGCTGTGCGCCCTGCCCGCGATCCGCCGCGGCGAGGAGAAGCGCGTTGCCCTGTCCTCGTGGAAGCCGTACCAGACGCGGCTGCCGTCTGGCGACGAACTTGGATCGTGGTTCAACCCCGAATCGTCGCCGAGCGCGATGTGCCTCGTGTGCGGGGCGGTCTCGGGCCACCTGGAGATGATCGACTTCGACAACTGGGACGGCGGCGGTGGCGAGGCCTTCGAGGCGTGGCGTGAGGCGGTCGAGGCGGCGTCGCCGGGACTGCTGGAGCGGCTCGTCATCGAGACGACGCCGTCGGGCGGCAGGCACGTGGTCTACCGCTGCGAGACGCCCGTGTCGGGCAACATCAAGCTCGCCCAGCGCCGAATCGATGTGGACACCGACGAACCGGTCGTCGTAGGTAGCAAGGAGTACACGCCGAGGCGCGATGCTTCGGGCGCGTGGGTCGTCACGGTGACCATCATCGAGACGCGGGGCGAGGGCGGGCTGTTCCTCTGCGACCCCTCGCCGGGCTACGAGGTCGTCCAGGGCGACCTGTGCGAGCCGCCGTTGATTAGCGCCGACGAGCGGGACGTGCTGCTCGGCTGCGCGTGGTCGCTGGACGAAACGCCCCAGCCGGTGATCAGCGGTGATCTCGCACCCTCCAACTCTTCGGCATTCCCGAATAATTGCCCGTCTCGCCCGGGCGACGACTTCAACGACCGGGGCGACCCGCGCGAGATCCTGCTCCGGCACGGCTGGGCGATGGTCCGCTCCGGGGATGTGGGGGGGAACGAGCACTGGCGACGGCCCGGCAAGTCCGCGGGCACGAGCGCGACGCTCAAGGACCGGGTCTTCTACGTCTTCAGCTCCAACGCCGCGCCGTTCGAGGCGCACAAGGGCTATTCGCCGTTCGCGCTCTACGCGCTGCTCGAGCACCACGGCGACTTCGCGGCCGCGGCGTCGGCG
>JAVJSB010000006.1:0-436722 GCA_040219655.1 Phycisphaerales bacterium
GAAAGCTCGACCTCCGCCTGACGCAGCTTGTTCACGATCTCCTCAGCCGAATACCGCTTCCTCGCCATTCCCAGATCCTCCTTGACCCAGCACCGAGACTACAAGCCTCAATCTGGATCAGGTTCTGGGGGGCAGGTCAAACTACCGTCGCCCTAGCGGGGCTCCATTCGTCTCTGTCAATTTTGCGCTCCCAAGAGCCATTCTTGCTCCTCCGGTACACAAGCCCGATCTCCGACACCAACGGCGTCCCCGGCGGGTGCCGGTCGGCAAGCTCGCCGAGCGTGAGGGGCTTGGGCTTGTACGGTTCGATCGTGGGGGTCATTCGTCGTCTCCCGTCTGTTCGTTCAAATGGCGCGGACTTTCGGCGTCGGGTTTGCCACGGACACCACCTTGGCGACGACGAACCTGCTGCCCGTCGCGTCCCGAAGCCTGCGAGCCTCGCCCTCAGCCTCTGCCCTTGTCAAGTGCTTGCGGGTTGGGTTGTGCTCTCTCGGAATCATGTTGGCACCGGGAGCGTCGTCTCGGATCACCACGAAGTATTCGCTGTCCATCACAAGTCTCCTGTTTGCTCGTTCAATCTCCCGCACGCCGCGACGATCGCAGCGCTGCTGTACACCGTCAGCGTGTGCCCGAGTGACGGGCAACGCCAGGACATCTTCCACACTCGCGTACCGTCCGCACGCCAGCACACCACCGGGAACGATTCCTTTGGCCGGTCCCGCTCCGCCTGGTCGAGCGCGTCCTCCAGCGGCTTGGTGCCGAGCGAGATGTTGCCCAGCCGCTTCACCTCGAAGTGCAGGCGCGGGAACGTCTCGGGGCAGACGACATCGCCGATCTGGCCTTCGATGCCGGAGTGCTGCACGGTGCGGCGCGCGTCGTGGACGCCGTGCTTCTTGAGTTCGTTGACGATTTCGAGTTCGCCTTCCTTGCCTTTGCGTCTGCCGTTGGTCATGGGGTGGGCTCCGGCAAATACTTCCTGACCATTCGCCAGTGTGCCGCAATCGCGTCATGTCGGGTGTTCGCTCCCTCCATGTCGATTTCACTTAGGCTGTCTGGCTCGGGAGCGCCGCCGAATCGGCACCAGCACTTTGACTCCTTGCAATCGGCAAGTATTTCGCGCCGCTTGCCCGACCACGGGAACACCATTGTTTCGTAGAGGCGATGACATCCAATTTCTTCTAGATCGACACGATCTTTCGGGCGGAACTCGCCCACAGAGGACACGAACACGCCGGTGCTCGGGATCATCGTTGTGTATCCCCATTCGCATAGATTCGACACGCACAAATGTGCGGGCAGCGGCACAGTCTCATTCATTTCAGCACCACCTCCAAGGCTCCAGGTCCGTCACGATCCACAGGTAGTCCGCGAGCAGCAGGGCGAGGGTCATACGTCCTCCGTTTCCATCTTCCGACGCACCGCGGCCTCGGCGTCCGCCGCGGTCACGAGCATCGAGGGGTCTTCGTAGCTCAGCACGCCGGTGCCAGTGCCGGTCGCGTCGATCGTCTCCAACACCTCGCACGGCTTGCCGTCGAAGTGCTGGGCGTGCCCGACCACCCGCACGCGCAGGTAGCCGACCGTGCCGGCGGCATGAGCGCCTTCGGGGAGCGTCAAGCGGCACCCCCCTCGAACAGCGGGAGCTCGGTGTGTTCGTCGAGCACGGCGAGTTGCATGGCGAGCCGCGACTTCCATTCGTTGAGGTCCTGCTCGGCCTGGGCGACCTGCTGTCGCGTCCACTCGATCGCGTCGGCGATGCACGCCTCGCGGGTGTCGGCAAGACAGCACTCGCTCGCCCGGATCTCCGCGCCGTCGTCGCCGCGGAGGCGGGAGGCGTACGGCCCGCTCTTTGTCACCGTGAACTCGCGTGGGGCGGGCTCGCCCTCGACCCAATGCCACTTCTTCATGCCACCGCCCCTTCCAGCGCTTCCGCAATCGGGACGGCGCGCCACCCGTTGCTTGCGATCGCGTCGATCACCTTGGATGCCTTCTTTCGGTTGAGCCTCTGCACCGTCTCGGCGGGGTAGTACCGCTCCAGCACCTTGGCCTGCTTCGGGCTCGGTCGGTTCAGGTGCGCGTCGATCAGTTGGCCCGCGTGCTTGCTCGTCAGCGTCTCGGGGTTGGGCACCCCGAACTTCCGCAGCAGGTCCGCCTGCTTGCGGCTCGCCATGCGGTCGGCCTGGTCCCCGAACAGCGGGGCGGCTTCGATGCCCGCCGCCTCGAACGGGTCCACGCTCTCGGTGCGGTACTTCGCCTTCGCCCGGATCGCCGCGCGCCGACGCGCCTCGCGTGCCTCCTCCATCTGCCGCTTCTTCTTCTCGGCCCGCACGAGGTCGTCCATGACGTCCCGCTCGCCGCCCTTCTCGGTCGCCTCGCGGTCGGCCAGTTCCCGCACCTCGTCGTCGTAGTCGCCCCCGAGAACGTCGCCGGCGTGGACGAGCTTGTGGTGCCCGGCGTTGCCCACGAAGTCCACGACGAGCATCCCGGGCTTGGACGACGCCGCGATCGCCCCCTTGCGATCGGCGGGCCCGGCCTCGCCGAGCGCGTCGAGCGTGCCCTCCAGCGAGCGCGTCCCGCGGCCCACCATCTGGCTGTACAGCGCCCGGCTCTTCGTGGGCCGCATCATCACGATGCACTCGACGCCCGGATCGTCGAACCCCTCGGTCGCCACCTCGACGTTCACAAGGAACTGGAAGTCGCCGTCGGCGTAGCGGCGGAACAACGCACGCCGATCGTCCTTGGGCGTCTTGCCGTCCACCATCGCCGCGCACCCGCTCCGGTGCCGGTTCAGGATCTCGCACACCCGCTGGGCCTGAGCCACCGACTTGGTGAACACCAGCGACCGGCGGCTGCCGACGATCTCGATGGTCGGGTCGCACATCGCATGGAGGTTCTGCTCGTATTCGAGCACCTGGGCGAGCTCGGCCCCGTGCAGGTCCCCGAGCTGCGTCTTGATGCCCGAGTAGTCCAGCGAGTCCACGGTGACGAGCTGCTGCCGGATGGGCACGAGCCATCCCTCGATGATGCCCTCGCGGATCCCCATCTCGAACGCCACGGTGTCGAACTCCAGCCCGAGCGCCTTCTCGTCGCGGCGGTCGGGCGTGGCGGTGACGCCGAGCACGCGGAGGTTCTCGTTGGTGCGGTAGTGTTCGAGCACCCGGCGGTAGCTGTCGGCGACGGCGCGGTGCGCCTCGTCCACGATGACGAGCCCGTAGCGGTTGGGGTCGAATCGGTGCATCCGCCGGCGGTCGCCGCGGCCCGCGATCTGCGTCTGGATCGAACTCACGATGATCGGGGAGCGGTGGAACCCGTCGAGGTCGGCGCGTTGGTCGCCCATCTCGATGTCGGGCATGATGCCGGTGATGGCCTCCAGCTTGTTCGCCGCCTGGGTGATGAGCTCCTCGCGGTGGGCGAGGACCATGACGCCCCGGTGCGTGCCCGCGACCATCCGCTTGGCGACGTGCGAGAAGATCACGGTCTTGCCGAGCCCCGTCGCCAGCACGGCGAGCGCGGATCGGTGCGTCTCGAACGATCGTGCGATCGCGTCGATGGCGTCCTGCTGGTACGGTCGCGGCTTCATGTTCCGCCCTCCCGCCGGTGCGGGCTGAACGCGGACCGCATCTCGGCGCTCGGGGTGTGGACGGCGCACTCGTCGCACGCGATGTCGACCTTCATGGCCATCTCGATGGTCGAGCACGCGAGCGGGAGCCCGCACGAACCGCAGAACCCGCGGAACTTGCCGTCGCAGAGGTCGCGCCCGCGGTACATGTCCTGGATGTCCGCGCGCTGCTCGTCGGTGTATGGGTTCTCGTCGCTCACTCGAACATCTCCATCTGGTTGGGGTCGCCCTCGCGCCTCGGTCGCCCGCCCTTGCGTGGCACGGGGATAGGCTTTCCGAGCACGGCTTCGAGGGACGCGCGGTGCAGCCTGGTGTTCACGACGGCGACGGCTTGATGCACCTGCCGGCACGACTCCCAGTCCACCCCGCCCTCCTCGTACATCCATGACGCGATCAGGGCTGGCCACGCGGCGTAGAGGTCTTCGATCGGCATCTCGGCGAACTTGGACGGCAGGTGCCCGCCGCGGTACCGGGTGAGGATCCGCGCGGCAGCGCCCGACGCGCCCGTCACGGCGTCGCCGCGCAGGGCGAACGCCCGGCCCTTCATCCAGCGGTCGAAGTATGTCTCGCCGGTGGGTGCCATCGTTACACGCGCGCCCTCTCCGCGAACTGGTCGATCAGCTCGTCGCGATTGGTTCCGGGCGCTTGCAGCAGCTCGGTCCGGAACGCGATGATGTGGGGCGGGAGGTTGAACTCGATCCGGGCCTTCGGCTGCTCCCCGGGGTAGCCCCTGATCGCGTTCACCGTGACGGAACCGATCGGCTCTTTGGTGTTCGCGTCGAAGAGCTCGATCGTCTGACCGACGCGGCGGGTGAGGACGACGCTCATGAGGCACCCCACTTGACGGCAACCAAAATCCCAGCCGAAACAAGAACCACGGCCACAGCGGCCCACTGGATGCGAATGAGGATGCGGCGCAGGCGGCACAGCGAAGCAGCGCTGCTTGCAGTCGCGGCAAGGTCGCTTCGGCCGAAATCACGCATCGCTTCGGCGTGTTGTTCCCACCGTCGCGGGTCGCGGCATCGCGTTCTAACGAGGTCGTGCCCGACTTTCATCTCGTCCTCGATCGTCCAAGGGCGAATCCCATCCGTTCCGACCGCGGCGCGGTACTTGTAAATGTCCATCACGCATCCCCCCCCGGCAAGAGTGGGCGAGATCCCGCGATGAGCAACGCCTCCCGGTTCTCTTCGATGAAGTGCCCGACGGTCGATCCGTCGGGAAGCAGAACGTCGGGCAAGAACTCTCGTTCGATCGTGCTGATACCGCACTCGATTGCTTCGAGCTTCGCTTTGATGACCAGCGTGAGCGCCCGCCAGCGGGACCGGCACGCCTGTTCCCACGCCTTGTACTGCTCTTCTTCGTTTCTCCGGTACCGCCGGGCCGGCGTGAACATGAACTCTTTGGAGTCCCGGCTCGGCAGGTCGAGCATGATTCGGACGGACAGGCCCATTCCTTCGTGCGTGACCCGGAACATCACACCGGCACGGTCCCCATCGGTCGCATAACCGACGCCGGTTGCGCCGTACTTGACCAACATGGTTTCGATCTCAGCCTTTGACTTGGCGATTGGAACGCTGGTGTTGCTCGCGTATCGACTACCTGCCATCACGCACCCCCCTTCAACTCATCCGGTGACGACTCGTAGACGTACTTCGGGATCCACCCGGTGCCGCGGCACGCCTCGCACCCGTCCGGGTCGCCGGCACACTCCAGACACCGCGACTCGGGCCGGGCGCTCTTCAACGCCTCGCGCGTGCGCTGCAGCGGGGCCGTCAGCGCCGACTCGCGTGCGATGAACGCCCCGAACTCCTCGTAGACCGACGAGCACTTCTTCGAGACGACCGAGACCATCGCCATCAACTCGTCGAACGCGGCCTGCCCCGTCTCGATCCGGGCGTCCGTCGCGTCCCGCTGCGCCGCCGGCGTCGCGTCAACCGAGGTTGACGTTTGCTCGGGCGAAACCGCGTGCTCATCGTCGGGAATCGGCTCCAGCGACTTCGCGGCCTGCTCGATCAGGTCGCTCGACGGCGGCTTGCCGCCCGACACTTCGAGCGCCCGGGTCCAGGCGTCCTCGCGCTTCTCGGGCGCGACCCGCGACAGCGCCCGCGTCTGCCGTTCGGTGGACGGAAGCACCTGGGCGCGGCCTTCGAGCTGGGCGCGGATGGCGTACCCGTCCATCAACTGGTGGGCGCGTTGTCGCGTGAACCCGAACTCGTCATGCACGAAGTCCACGAACGTGCGTGCCGGGTCGTCGAGCTTGTGGAGGTCGAGCGTGTTGATCTCTTCGAGCCGGCGACCGATCTCGAACATCAGGATCTGCCCCTGCTCCTGAGCCTTGTGGATCGCCCCAACGTGTTCTTCCAACTGCCTGCGCTGTTCGTTCATCCTGAACTCCTCTGCGCCCTCGGTGGCGCTCGTTACCGCTGCTGGTGAGGTCTGAGCGCACCGACCCCTAGCGGGATCGGCGCGCGGAATGTCCCCGCTGCCGGAGCCGGCCTTCGCTTGACCGCCCTCGGTGTTTGGTTCCGGCATCCGAGGGTCACACCCTGCCGGCCGCCAGCCCGCGACGCGGACCCCCGGGCAGTGTGTCGTCGCCGACCCGGTGAGGCGGTGGAGCGCTGAAGCCCGCTCCTGGCTCGACGTGCGGCGCACCGCTCAAGGCCCCGTCGCGGCCTGATGGATTGCGAAGCGTGAGGACGCCTGTGGGGCATCCCGCACGCTGAGAGGAGAGATCAGGACTTCGGGGGGATGCCGTTTCCGGCACCGCGCATGTTGTCGATCAGGTCCTTGGTCTTGGCGTCGTTCTGCTTGGGCGCGATCTCGTCGAGCACGCTGGCGATCGGCTCGAACAAGTCGGCGGGCCACGACGCGACCGGCTCTTCAAGCCCCGCCCCGTAGACGATGCCCTTGGCCTCGACGACGCCGAGGAAGGTGTCCATGTCCACGCCGGCGTTCTCAAGACGGGCCCGGAGCTTCTGCTCGCCGACCTCGCCGAACCGTGCGACCTTGGGGCCGTTCTCGGCGACGCGGCCGGCAACCTCGCTCGCTCGTCCTGACCCGGCGCTCTGGCCGTCGTCGTCCTCGTCGGGCACGATGCCGAGCCCCATGCAGAGGGAGTACCGCTTCGCGTAGGTCATCGACGAACCCCACGCCTGAGCGTCCGCCTTGTTGAGCGGGGCGCAGCCGCCGCCGATCTCGATGGACTGGCCCGAATCGTGCCGGAGGATCGTGCGGACGAAGATCGCGTTGTCCTGCCGCTCGCCGTGCTGCGTGAACACGAGCCCGTGCTTGGCAAGGTGCGGCGTGACGATTCGGACGATCGACGCGAGCGAGGCGTACTTGTAGCTGTACTGACCCGTGTTCGCGGTGCAGTCCAGCGTGATGTGCGGCATCGTCCCCATCGCCTTGGCGAGCGACGCGTGCAGTTCCTTGAGGTTGTCGGTGGTCATGACTTCTTCTCCCTCGGGGCGTTGAGGCGGTGGTAGCCGCTTGCGACCACGAACTGCTTGTGCAGGTCGGGGTGGGCTTCCTTGAACGCCTTCTGATCGAACCGGCTGGTGTTGACGTGCTTGTACGAGAACTTGCCGAAGTCGCCGGCGTCCGCCTGCTCGGCGTCGCCCATCGACGACACCAACGCGGCCTTGGCGACTTCGAGCTCGGCCTTCGCCGCCTTCTCCGCGGCGCGGGCCCGGAGGAACCGCTCGGCGATCTCGGGCGGGATCTGCGCCACCTTGCCCGCCTCGCGCTCGATCAGGTCGAACACCCGCATGTCGGGCGCTCGGTCGGTGATCTCCGGCGGCGTGTCGCCGACGATGTGGCGCTCCCACCAGTCGCTGATCTGGCCGACGACGTGGTGCGCGAGGTCGCCGTTGAGCCCGACGCGGAAGATCGAGAACCGATCGCCCCACTTGTCGAGCATCAGCCGGGCGACGTACGCCTCCTCGGACCCGGAACAGATCATCTGGGCCGTGACCTGGAGCAGCACCCGATCGGGCACCTCGTCGGTGCCGGGCTCGCCCCAGCCGTCGGACAGGCTCGTCGCCTTGGCCTCGACGACCGCGGCGCCCGCCTCCATCGTCCCGAGCATCCCATCGACGTGGGCGAACATCGGGGCGATCGGGTGGGCGAAGTGCCCCGCCTCGGCCGACTCGGGGTCGGCG
This sequence comes from Phycisphaerales bacterium, assembly GCA_040219655.1. GTDB lineage: Bacteria > Planctomycetota > Phycisphaerae > Phycisphaerales > UBA1924 > BQJQ01. Next base: position 7,777 of record JAVJSB010000006.1, read on the forward strand.
TTGGCGTCCGGTCGGGCGATCGTGCCGAGATCGCGTTCGGCCCGGTCGAGGATGACCGGCTCGAACCGCGAGCCCCACCACATCGCCTCGTTCTCGTCATCGACGGGCCCGCGGCCGGTCTTGTCGGCCCAGACGTCGAACGGGGTGCGGTACTGGTCGAGCCCGAGGACGGCGGCGACTTCGGACGCGCCGATGCCGCGGGTGCGGATCGCGCGTTGTGCGTCGGTCAGCATTTGCGGTCCTCCGATCGGTAGAGCCGGAGGCCGGTTTCGGTGGTGTCGTAGGAAAGCCGATTCTTGTTCTTCCACCCCAGAAGCCGGAGGAGCACGCCGGCCGAGACGACCTTGGTCTTGGTGCTCGAATGGTTGATTTTGTAAGGAACGACCTGCGGGTCTACGTCGCTTGTGACGGGACGAAGTTCGGCCCACTTCTCTGATTCGCAGACCGCGACAACGCACTCGTCTTTGATGCCGACGGCGACAAGGAGCTCTGTGGGTACCGAGATCGCCTTGCCGGAGACGTACGGGAATCGCCGGTGCTCCGGAATCACTGTTGACGACAGGATGGTGACGTTGCTCATGACGCCCCCCTCGCCGTTCCGGGCGGCACCGCAACCGCGGGCCCGCACTCGTCCCACGCGCCCTCGGGCTGTTCCCAGCCTGCGGGCGTTGACGTAAGTCCTTGTCGTTGCTCACTTGGGGCGTCAACCGCGGTTGACGCCTCCCCCCGGTTCCGGGCGTGCTGCTCGCGGAGGAATCGGGTCGCCTGCTCGCCCCAGAGGCGGGTCGGTCCGAACCGCCACGCGCCGCCGGGCTCGAAGGCGTAGAACGCCGGCAGGTGGTTCGCAAGGCAGGACAGCAGGGCGCGTCCGTGCGCCCCGGCTCGTGTCCGGTCGAGCCCCGACATCGTGCCGGTGCCGTCCACGCCGTCCTCGGAGTACATGATGAGCACGCGGGCGTGGTCCGCCCCGCGCTCGATGAAGTCTGCCAGGGCGATCGCCTCGCCCCAGTCGAGCGTGCCGGTGTTCATGCGGCACCCCCTGATCGCCGCATGGCGATGTACCGCTCGCACTCGGTGCGGCTGGTGCTGATGTAGACGACGCACCATGCGTCGGGGGTGCGCTCGACCACGCAATCGCGTCCCGCGGACCAGAACTGGATCTTGAAATAGGTCACGCCGCACCCCCCAGCTCGCGTCCTTCGCGGTACGCGCGGGCGATGAGCGAGCCCCACTCGCGGGCACCCATCTTCTTGAAGTAGGCGTTGATGTGGAACTCCAGCCCGCCGGCGTCGAAGACGACGCGGCCGGCCTCTTCCAGCACCGCGAGCAGCCAGAGGCGAAGCCCGGCGATCTCGAGCGACGGCTCGTTGAGCAGCTCGCTCAACCCGAACGCGATGTGCTCGTCCTTGGTGTCGAGCATCACCTCGGTGGCGGACTTGCGGAGCGAGTCGATGCCGGTGTGCTCGGACTCCCACGGGTGTGGGGTGAACGCCTCGGCGGCGGAACGGTTCTCGGATGCAATGGCGTCAGCGGTCACAATCACGCCCCTTCTCGCGGCTGTGCCGGAGAAGCCGCAACGCATCGAGGACCGCCGCAACGTCCTCGGGGTGCGGGCGCACGTCATCGCCGGGCCGGGAAGGCGCTGCGGGATGTGCGGGAGCGTCAGATTGGCCCGCTCGACCGAACCGCGATGCGGGCTCGGGAGCCGGTGATTCGGGGGCCTTGGGGCCCTCGGCGTCGAATGACCCCAGCGGGATTCGAACCCGCGTTACCAGGATGAAAACCTGGTGTCCTAGACCTGACTAGACGATGGGGCCGAGTTGTCGCGGCGATTGTACCTCCCCCGCACGCCCCCGTCAGCACCCCGATAGCATCCGCTCGTGCCCCGACGATCACCCACGCCCCTGCCCATCCCGACCGGCCGCGATGTGGTCCTCTTCGGCGGCACGTTCGACCCCGTCCACCTCGGGCACGTGCGGCTCGCCGACGCCGCGCGGCGGTCGGTCGGACCGCGCACGCCGCTCGTCTTCGTTCCCGCCGCCCGCTCGCCACACAAAGACGCTGGGCCGATCGCGTCCCCCGCGGACCGCGTCCGCATGCTCGAACTCGCGACGGCGGACCTTGAGCACACGGGCGTCTGGACCGAGGAGATCGATCGCGCCGAATCCTCCGACGGGCCGAGCTACTGGATCGACACCCTTGAGTCCGCCCGCGCATTGCTCGGGGACGACGCGGTGATCCGGTTCGTGATCGGCGTCGACCAGCTCCTCGCGCTGCCCGCGTGGCGTCGCTGGCGCGAGATCCTCGAGATTGCCGAGCCCCTCGTGCTGGCGCGCCCGCCGCTCGAGGACGCGGACGCGATCCTCGACGCCCTGCACGAGATCGACGCGTGGGCGGGCGTCGAGCCGGGCGCCTGGATCGACCGCGTCGTGCCGGCACCCGTGCTGCCGTACTCGGCGACCGAGATCCGCGCCGCCCTCGCGCGCGGCAACGCCGACGTCCCGGGCCTCGACCCCCGCGTGCTGGCGTTCATCAAAGACCGCGGGCTTTACGCCTGAGTCTTACTGGGCGGCGGCCTTCAGCGCCTCCGCCTTGTCCGTCTTCTCCCACGTGAAGAATTCGAGCCCGCCGTCGGTCGAGGGCTTGCGCCCGAAGTGCCCGTGCCGCGCCGTGCGCCGGTAGATCGGCTTGCGCAGCTTGAGCGTCTCGATGATTCCGCGCGGGGTGAGCGGGAAGACCTCGCGGACCGCGGCGCTGATCTTCGCCTCGTCCACCGTGTTCGTGCCGAACGTATCGACGTACACGCTCGTCGGCTCGGCGACGCCGATCGCGTAGCTCAGCTGCACCTCGCACCGCCTGGCGAGGCCCGCGGCGACGACGTTCTTCGCGACGTACCGCGCCATGTACGCGGCGGAGCGGTCCACCTTCGTCGGGTCCTTGCCCGAGAAGGCGCCGCCCCCGTGGCGGCCCATGCCGCCGTAGGTATCGACGATGATCTTCCGCCCGGTGAGCCCGGCGTCGCCGTGCGGCCCGCCGATCTCGAACCGGCCCGTCGGGTTCACGTGCACCGTGATGCCCGGGTTCCAACGGTCGCCCAGCACGGGCTTGATGATGTGCTCGATGACCTGCTTCTTCAGCTCGCCCTGCCGCTCGTTCCAGCTCGAGTCGTGCTGGGTGGAGAGGACGACCGTGTCGATGCGGACGGGCCTGTCGTTGTCGTACTCGACGGTGACCTGGCTCTTCGCGTCGGGGCGCAGGCCCGCGATGTCGCCGTCCTCGCGGACGTGCGCGTGCCGGCGGACCAGCGCGTGCGCCAGCTGGATGGGCAGGGGCATCAGGTCGTCCGTCTCGTCGCAGGCGTACCCGAACATCATGCCCTGGTCGCCCGCGCCCTCGGTGTCCACGCCCCGGGCGATGTCCTGCGATTGCTTGTTGAGCGCCACCATCACGGCGCAGCTCTCGGCGTCGAAGCGCATGTGCGCGTCGGTGTACCCGATCTCGCGGATCGTCTCGCGCACGACCTCGGGGATGTCCACGTACGTGTTCGTCGTCACCTCGCCCGCGACGACCACGAGCCCCGTCGCGACCATCGTCTCGACGGCGACCCGCGAGTGCGGGTCGTCCTTGAGCATCGCGTCCAGGATGGCGTCCGAGATCTGGTCCGAGACCTTGTCCGGGTGCCCCATCGACACCGATTCTGACGTGAACATCCGCGCTTCGCCCATGATCGTCCGGTCCTCTCTCGCCGAGTCGGCGTGCGAGCCCCGGGCCGAGCCCGGAGCGAACGGCATGCTAGTCACCCGCCCGGCGACCGTCAGGCGTATCCTCCTTTCGTGCCCCCGGATGACGCCCCCGAGACCGCCGCCCGCCCGAGCGGGCTGACCTACGCCGGCTCGGGCGTGGACATCGACGCCGGCGACCGCTTCGCCCACTCCCTGGGCGCCCTCATGCGACGCACCCACGGGCCCCGGGTCATCCCGAACCCCGGCGGGTTCGCCGGGCTCCTCCGCCTCGACTACAACGAGCAACTCTTCCGCCACAACTACAAGGACCCCGTCCTCGTCGCCTGCACCGACGGCGTGGGCACCAAGATCAAGCTCGCGATGGACCTCGCGAAGTTCGACACCATCGGCATCGACCTCGTCGCGATGAGCGTCAACGACCTGATCGTGCAGGGCGCCGAGCCCTTGATGTTCCTGGACTACGTCGCCGTGCACGCCGTCGAGCAGCACGTGCTGGGCCCGATCCTCGCGGGCGTCGCGAAGGGGTGCGAGCTCGCGAAGTGCGCGCTCATCGGGGGTGAGACCGCCGAGATGAACGACCTGTACCGCGAGGGCGAGTTCGACCTCGCCGGGTTCGCGGTCGGGGTTGTCGAGCTCTCGCGGGCGACGGACCCGGCGCGGGTCGAGCCCGGCGACGTCGTGCTCGGGCTCGCCAGCAGCGGCGTGCACTCGAACGGCTACTCGCTCGTCCGCCGCATCATCGAGCACGCCGGGCTGGACCTCATGGCGACCGACCCCGAGCTGGACGCCGAGCGGACGGTGGGGGAGGTCCTGCTCGAGCCGACACGGATCTACGTCCAGCCCATCGTCCGGACGCTCCGGGCATACAAGGTCAAGAAGGTCGTCTCGGGCATGGCCCACATCACCGGCGGCGGGCTCGCGGGCAACCTCACGAGGGCCCTGCACAAGAACGTGGACGCCGTCATCGACCGCGACGCGTGGGACGTGCCGCCTGTGTTCCGCTACCTCCAGAAGCACGGCAACGTCGATGCCGCCGAGATGGACAAGGTCTTCAACATGGGCATCGGGTACTGCCTGATCGTCCGCAAGACCTTCGCGGCGGCAATCGCCCGGCGCCTCAAACGCTTCGGCGAAACCGTCTACACCCTCGGCGAGATCACGAAGGGATCGGGCGACGTCCGCCTGAAGTGAGGGACCCCATGGCCGGCGGACGCGAGTACAGCGCACACCAACGCAAGATCATCGACCGGTACTACCAGCACAAGGACTCGATCCTGGCCAACCGCCTGGGCGAGTTGGTGGGCGACATCGCGCTGGCTGATGGCAACGAGAAGAAGCTCAACATGCTCTGGAAGCGCACGGAGAAGGCGCTGGCGGGCACGAACATCGACCCGAAGGATGCTGCCAAGGTGCTCGAATCGCGCGACGTGCAGGCGCTGAGCCGGCTCGCCGCGAAGCTCGCGTGACCGAGTTTCGCGCGTTTCGCGAACGATCGGCAGAGTGTGATTCGACACACCCGTGGCGGGCGGCGTTTCGGGTGTTTGGCGCGCGTGTCCTTGGTACGTTCTTCTTGAATACCACCGTGTTGGAGGGGTGCCGTCTGGGGCACCCCCGGGCCACCACCCGTGGTCGGGTGGCACGATGCGTTCTGCGGATCGTTCGCGAAACGCGCGAAACGCTGGGTGTTCAGATCGCCGGCGCGTCCACGCCGTTCGTCTGCCCCGCGCGGATCTCCGCGAGCTTGCGCAGGTATCGCACGCAGCAGATCACGAACGTGCTGTGCGACCAGGTGAGCGGGCTGACGGAGATCGGGTCGCCGTTGTGCGGGTTGAACTGCTCGCCCAGCACGCCCGAGGGCAGCGTCCGCTCGACGCACCAATGGAGGTACGGCATCGCCTCGGCGAGCCCGCGTTCGGTTTGGGCGCGCTCGATGTGCCAAAGCGCCTGCCAGAGGGTGCAGATGACCCACGGGTTGCCGGGCACGTTCTCGATGTCCTTGGTCTCGATCTGGTGGTAGTAGTCGCGCTCGTAGCGGGCGCACCCGCCCGTGTCGGTCTTGACCCACAGGCGGTCCTTGAGCGAGTTCATCTCGGCGACGATCTGCTCGTCGTTGGGGTCGAACCCGCCGAACGCCCACAGCGCGAAGTTCGCCGAGTCGCGGGTCATGTCCAGGCGGTAGGTGCCGTCCTCGAGAGGAACGATGAGGCGCGCAAAGCACTGGCGCTCGGGATGCCAGAAGTGACGGCGCACGCCCGCCGTCATCCGGTCGGCGCCCTCGCGGAAGGCAGCGGCGCGGTCGTGCTCGCCGAAGTCCTCGGCGAAGTCCGCCGCGGCGGTCAGCGCGCCGATCGTCGCCGCGACCGTGAACAGGTGCACCCCGCGGCGCTCCTCCCACAGGTCCCACGACTGCTGCGGCAGCCCGTGATGGTCGCGGTAGGAGAGCATCCACTCCGCCGGCCGCACGATCAGGGGCGTGTACAGCGGCTTGATGAACTCGACGTCGCGGTAGAGCTCGAAGTGCCGACGCAGCGCCCAGACCGTCAGCGCCGTCTCGTCCTGCTGGATGGGCAGGATCTTCTGCCCGTCGAGCATCCACGGGTGCCAGCTGCTTGCCAGCGCCCCCTCGGGCGTGTACTTGTGCAGGAAGTACCCGGGCGACTCGATGCACCCCTCGGCGTAGCGGAAGAAGCTCCGGCTCAGCTCGGACTGGCCCGAGAGGATCAGCGCGTGCGCGACGAGCGCGCCGTCGCGCATCCAGCAGTACGAGTAATGGTCGCCCGCGAAGTGGGTGATGTCCGAGTCGTTCGCCGCAATGATCGCGCCGCCGTTGTCGATCTGCGTCCGCATGATCAGCTGCGAGCGGTAGTACAGATCGCGGATCGGCTCGGGCAGCGGGGAGGTGTCCAGCGGCTCCTTGCGGCACCAGAGCCTCCAGTACGACTCGGTCCGCCCGATCATCCGGTCCGGGCCCTTCTCCCAGATCATGTCGTTGAGCTTCTTGACGCCCTCGTACGAGTGCCCGCACGCCATCCAGCTCGTGACGGACGCCTGCCCGTTCGCCGGCACCATCAGGTTCGCGCCCACCGTCGCGTCCACCGAGCCCTGGCTGATCGCGTTGCGCCCGAGCTGCCCGTCCTCGGCGTCGCGCCAGGTGCCCTCGGCGTCGCCGATGCGCTTCGCGCCGATCGCCCAGTGATCGATCCCGATCTTGTGCTGATCGCACGTGTTGACGAGGAAGTAGCTGTCGTCCTTGTAGAGCACCACGGACTTGGTCGTCGGGTCGTAATTCGCCGTGTCTCCCACGGGCGAGCCGTTGATCGACAGGTCGATGTGGAAGAACAGCCGCACGTCGCGCGCCGAGCCCTTGAGGTCCCGCACGGTGCTCTTGCGGAAGTAGACCGGCTCGTGGAAGTCCACGCAGTCCTCGCAGGTGATCTCGAGCTTGAGCTCGTCGTGGACGAGGCGGATCTCGGTCTTGAGCGTGTCGGCGGCGTACCGCAGCTCGCGCGTCCAGCCCTCGTCCTCGATCCAGGCGAACTTCCCGTCCGCCCAGACGCCGAAACGCTGCACGTGCCCGTCGGTGTGGTTGTGCCGCCCGACGCGGGGGTAGTAGAGATCGCGCACCCGGTAGAGCCGGTCGAAGGTCACGAGCAGGTCGCCGTTGCCGACGGGGATGTCGCGGGGCATGCGGGAGGTCCTCTGGTGGGGGCGGGCGAGCCCCGAGATCATCGGCACGCCGCGGCCCCGGGTGTGACCGACACGCCCGATTCCGGGAGATCGGGCGGCCCGAACCCGTACACACACCGTTCAGGTCGCCGGCGTCCGAGCCTGGCTCTTCCGGCCCCCTTCGCGTCCGAGTGGCAACTCTGATGCAACCAAGAGCAAAACCGTGCAGAATAGGGAGAGTCGGAGGGGTCTCTCGCCGCGTTCTTGCGGCTCCCTCGGCCGCCGGCCCGTCGCTCTCTCGGGTCGGCCCGGATCTCGCTCAGGAGGCCGACATGCTTGATCGACGTTCGACCGCGCCGCGCGGCGGCTTTACGCTCATCGAATTGCTCGTGGTCATCGCGATCATCGCGCTGCTGATCGGGATCCTGCTGCCCAGCCTGAGCCGCGCCCGCCTGCTCGCGCAGAACACGATCAGCAAGGCGAACCTCCGGTCGCTGAGCACGATCCAGGTGCTCTACTCCGGCGAGTTCGACGACTCGTTCATCAACCCGTTCAACACCCAGTTCCCGACCGGCCGCGCCCCGTGCGGCGAGCCCGCGTGGGCGAGCGTCTGGAAGGGCCCGCCCTGCGAGGGCCCGGGGCCGTTCCACTTCAACGCGCGCGGCGCCACCCAACGCGAGTACTCCGAGATGTACGCCTTTCACTGGTACTCGCTCGTCGGCGCCTGGCTCAACGACGGTGACTGGGCGTCGGAGATCCAGTTCTCGCCCGCCGACAACGGTCCGAAGGAACGCTTCGAGGAGACCATCATCTACGGCGACGGGGACCCCCGCCGGTGGATCTGGGACACGTCCTACGTCTACCCGCCCACGTTCTGGTTTGCCGCCGAGCGCTACGCCCCGGAGCTCCGTGAGCTGGCGTTCGGGCGGAGCGCCCCCGAGTCGATGGTCCGCCGCAACCGGTTCTACGACGTCACCTATCCCACGTCGAAGGTGCTGTTTTTCGAGCGGTTCGACACGACCCGGACCAGCCGGCAGGTGTCGCAGTACAACCTGACCGACGGCGAAGAGCAGACGCTGGGCTCTCAGGAAGCCTCCCCGAATTGGAACAACCCGCAGGCCGAGCCGACCGTCGCGCTCGTGGACGGGTCCGTCACCCGCGCCAAGATGAGCGACCTGTTCGAGCGGGCCTACAACGGGCGGCCCACGGACGAGGAGACCTACCGCCCCGCCGGGCTCTGGGACGCGCCGCGCGGGCTGCTCAACAACTACGGGATGGCGGATGACGCGCTCGAGAACGGCTCAACCACCGACCCTGGTCGGTACCCCGCGTTCTTCTTCGCGACGCGCAACGGCGTGCGCGGCCGCGACTTGCCGAACTGATCAGTACTCGTCGTACTCTTCGATCGGTGTGATCGCCTTGAGCCGCTCTTCTTCCCCGCCCACGTAGGTGAGGCGGATGCCGAAGTTTTCGCCGACCTTCACCGCGCGGCCTTTGCCGATCTGCTTGTTGTTGATCAGCAGGTCCAGCTCGGTGTCGGCGGGCTTGGGCAGCTCGATGATCGCGCCCGGGAAGAAATCCAGCACCTCACGCACCGAGATCGCACGCTCCCCCAGGCGGACCACCACGGGGACCTCCAGCTGCTCGATTGTCTTGCGCGTGGATGACATCGTCGCCCCATTCATCGGCGCGATCCGGGCCCCGGTTCGGTCCGGGCGCACGATCGACCCGACATTCGACGCAACGGGCGTGCCAGAAGGAGGCTTGTGACCTGGGGCCTGACTCTTGAGGTCTGGGTTCGGGGTGTGGGCACGGAACGTGCCGACCGCTCGATGCGAGGCGCTGCGCCTCAGGACTCAAGCCTCACCCCTCATACCTTCCCAGGATGAGCGTGACGTTGTGCCCGCCGAACCCGAAGGTGTTGTTCATCGCCCGGGCGACGGGCCGCTCGCGGGCGTCGTTGGCGACCAGGTCGATGTCGAGCCCCTCGTCGGGGTGCTCGAGGTTGACGGTCGGGGCGATGATCCCGTCGCGGCAGGCGTGCAGGCAGGCGAGCATCTCGATCGCGCCCGACGCGCCCAGCCCGTGCCCGTGCATGGACTTGGTCGAGCTCATCAGGACGCTGCCCTCGCCCTTGGGGGCCCGGTCGCCGAAGATGTTGCGGACCGCGTGGACCTCGGCCGCATCGCCCAGGGGCGTCGAGGTGCCGTGGGCGTTGATGTAGTCGATGTCCGCCGAGGTGAGCCCAGCGTCCGCCAGCGCCCACTTCATCGAGTTGGTCGCGCCGCGTCCCTCGGCGTGCGGCGCGGTGATGTGCCCCGCGTCGCATGAGTTGCCGAACCCGAGCAGTTCGGCGTGGATCGTCGCGCCGCGGGCCTTGGCGTGCTCTTCGGACTCGATGACGTACATCGCCGCGCCCTCGGCGAGCAGGAACCCGTCGCGGTCGCGGTCGAACGGGCGGGACGCCCGCTGGGGCTCGTCGTTGCGGGTGCTCAGGGCCTTCATGGTCATGAAGGCACCGAGGCACAGGGGGGTGATCGCCGCCTCGGCGCCGCCCACGACCATCAGGTCGGACAGCCCGCGTCGGATATAGCCCATGGCATCGCCGAACGCGTGCCCGGAGGAGGCGCACGCCGTCGCGTGCGCGCTGGAGGGCCCCTGCAGGTTGAACCGGATGGAGATGTTGCCCGTGACGGCGTTGACCATCAGGCGGGGCACGGTGAAGGGCGAGATCCGCGTGGGCCCGCGGGTGCTCAGGGTGTGCAGGCCTTCCTCGATGGTCCGGATGCCGCCGATGCCCGAGCCCACGATCACGCCGCAGCGGGTGGGGTCGGTATCGCCCGGGTTCCAGCCCGAGTGCTGGACCGCCTCGACCGCCGCGCCCATGCCGAGCAGGGTGCACCGGTCCAGGCGCTTGGCTTCGCGCTTGTCGAGGAAGTGATCGGTGGACCACCCCAGCACCTGCCCGCCGATGCGGACGGGCCACTCGGACAGGTCCTCACCCTCGAAGGCGTCGACCGATTCGATCGGGCGGATGCCCGACTCGCCGGCGCGCATGCCGGCCCAGGTGGAGGGCGCATCGTGCCCCAGGTTGGTCACGGCGCCGTAGCCCGTGATCACGACGCGGCGATCGGTCGTCTGACTCATGGCGGAATCCTTCCCCCCTCACGCGCCAGTCGGCGCCGCGGGGGTTTAGTCCACGCCCTGGGCCTGCTTGATGAACTCGATCGCCTGGCCGACGGTCTGGATCTTCTCGGCCTGGTCGTCGGGGATGGAGGTCTCGAACTCGTCCTCGAACTCCATGACGAGCTCGACGGTGTCGAGCGAGTCGGCGTTGAGGTCCTCGACGAACGAGGTGTCGCGGGAGATCTTGGCCTTATCGGCGCCGAGCTGCTCCGCGACGATGTCGATCACTTTGCTCTCGATTTCTTGCTCGGTCACGCTTGTTCTCCGTTGCTTGTGTTGGGCCGGTCCGCGTCCGTTGCGGGTGGGCCCATCGTCCTGTCTGGGGGAGCGAACGCCCCGTCCCCGGACAGGCGGCGATTCTAGTCCCCCCGGACCCGGACCGCCAATCCGGACCCCCCGCGGCGGGCGGACCGCCCGATATGGAGCCCCGGCCGGTCCGCTGGGGGGGGCGTGCCGGTCGTGCCGGTGGGGGCCCTCGGCCGCTGGGCCCAATGTGCCCCGAGCGATTGACCCGCGCCCGGCGGCGGTCGATCCCGGGGCATCGCGGGGCTCGTTGTGCCCGCGGGTGGTTCACGGAGGAGAGAAGCCATGGGGTCCATGCCGTCCGAGCCTGAGGCGTTCGCCGAGCAGGTCGCACAACTCATCCGCCGGATGCAGCCCGGCACCTCGATCGACATGACGTCCCCGCGCGAGATCCTCGTGAACGGACGCCGCCTCGACCTCGAGAACCTCATCCGCATGGTGGCCCACGAGCCCGAGCGCGGCACGGACATCGTCGAGCACTTCCTCGACCAGCTCTTCTCCGGCGAGACCCTCGAAGCGTGCGACCTCCCCTTCGAGATCGCCCGCCATCGGATCATGCCCCGCATCCAGCCCACCAGCATCTTCCAGCACCTGTCGCGCGACCTCGTTGCGCACGTGCCCTATGTCAACGACACGGTGATCGTGTTCGTGAACGACCTGCCGCACATGACGGTCTCGCTCACGGTCGATCAGGTCGAGCAGTGGGGGGTCACCCTCGAGGACGTGGACGAGGTGGCCCGCGAGAACCTCGACGGGTACGCGCCCGACATGGAGTTTCAGGTGATCGAGTCCAAGGAGGGCGGCCGCGCGGTGATCGTCGCCGAGCAGGACGGGTACGACGCGGCGCGTCTGCTCATGGGCGATCTCTACCGCCGCCTGGCGCCGCACCTCGGCCCGGACTTCCTGGTCGCGACGCCGGCGCGTGACATGTTCGTCGCGATGAGCGCCGGGCCCGACGTGTTCGTCGATCGCCTGCGCAACCGCGTGCAGGAAGACCACGAGCGCCTGCCCTACCCGATCACGCCCGAGCTGTTCCTGGTGACGCTCGACGGCGTGGCGGGCACGATGCCGCTGCGGACGGCGGACGACGACGCGCTGCCGGGCGCGGACGCGGCCTGAGGGCACTCGGACCGAGACATCTCAAAGGCCCAAAGAACGGTCATGCCCAACCCCGACGGGTGTGGCCGTTTGTTGTTGGGCCCGCCCTCGGGCAGCGTATCATCGCCCACCCATGATCCTCCTCATCGACAACTACGACAGCTTCACCTGGAACCTCGTCCAGCGGCTCGGCGAGATCGACCGATCGCTCCAGCCCGGCCGCGACCTGGTCGTCGTGCGCAACGACGAGGTGACGCCCTTCGAGATCGACGCGATGGACGGCGGCCGCGGGCCGAGCCACGTGATCGTCTCGCCCGGGCCGTGCACGCCCAACGAGTCGGGCGTCTGCCGCGACGTGATCGAGCACCTCGCGGGACGCGTGCCGGTGCTGGGTGTGTGCCTGGGGCACCAGTGCATCGCCGACCGGGGCGGCATGACCGTCGCGCGGCACGACGTGATCATGCACGGCAAGACCTCCGAGGTCTCGCACGACAACAAGGGCGTCTTCGAAGGGCTCAGCCAGCCGTTCGTCGCGACGCGCTACCACTCGCTCGTCGTCACGCCCGTGACGATCCCCACGTCGCCCGACGCGGACGGCGACGCGTGGGAGGTCAGCGCCACGTGCAAGGACCCGGACACGGCCGCGGGCGACGGCGCGGAGGTCGTCATGGGCATCCGCCGCGTCTGGGCGGACCCGACCAAGGCGCCCCTCGAGGGCGTGCAGTTCCACCCGGAGAGCTTCCTCACCGTCGAGGGGCCGATCCTGCTGTGGAACTTCCTGCGGATGGGCGCGCGCGGCTGTCATGTCGAGCGTCCGGCGATCGAGCCGATCGTCGCGTAGCTCAGACCGGCGCGGCGATCTCGGGCAGGTCCCGCACCTCGCACGACCCCTTCGTCGCGATCAGCACCGACGACTCGGGCACCGACGCCCATTCGTCGCGGACGTCGTCCAGGGGCTCGGACGCGATCACCACGGGCGTGCCCGGCAGGTCGTCGTACGCCTCGTCGAGCGTTGTCAGCGCGTCACGCCGGCGTGAGTAGTACAGCGTCTTGCTCTGCCGATCGGACGAGTAGCGGAACGCCCAGACGGTGGTGCCGTCGGACAGGGCGGCGGTGAAGGTCGCCTGCTCTTGGATGCCCGCGCGGGCGCGTTCTTCTTCGACGTCCGCGAGCATGCGCGCCGTCGCGCCGATCGGGTCGTCTCGCAGGCCGTGCGTGAGGGCGAGGGCGAACATGACCTCGGAGTCGGTGCTTCCCTTGATGGCGCGGTAGTAGTCGTCGCTGACGCGCTGCATGAGCGGGCGGCGGATCTTCCAGAAGTCCTGGATGTCGCCGTTGTGCTGGAAGAGCCAGTTCTCGAAGCTGAACGGGTGCGAGTTGGTCCGCTGCACGGGCGTGCCGGTGGCGGCGCGGATGTGCGCGAAGAAGAGCCCGGACTCGGTCTGCTGCGCCAACGCGCGCAGGTTCGGGTCGTTCCAGGCGGGGCTGGTTTCTTTGAAGACGCCGGGGAAGGGGCGTTTGCCGTACCACCCGACGCCGAACCCGTCGCCGTTGGTGGTCGTGTTGACCTCCTGGGCGTTGAGCGACTGGTCGATGAGCGAGTGGCCCGTCTGGAACAGCAGGTCCTCGATGAAAATGGGCGTTCCGACGTACGCGATCCAGCGGCACATAAGCAGACTCCCTCAAGCAACTCGGCGGGGAATCAAGGCTAGGGGGGCGGGCCGGCCGCGTGGGCGGCACCAGCCAGAGGGCTCTACACTCCGCCCATGCTGCACCCCGCGCCCACCACGAAGATCGACCCGAAGCTGACCCGTGGCGTCATCCGCGCCGTGCACGAGGCGACGGCGACCAAGCCGCGCTCCGCCGTGCTCAGCCTGCACAACTCCGACTACGAGCTGCACGTCGCCCCGCCCAGCAGCGGGTGGCCCGAGGCTCTGGCACCCGGTTCGAAGGTCATCGGTCGCCTGCGGGCGAGCGCGCGGCGCGTGGACATCTGCCGCACCGGCGGGAAGTACGTCGATCCGGTCGTGGGCACGCCCCGTCGGGTGCAGGGCAAGGTGATCGGCGCCGAGGGCGGCGTGCTGATGGTGGACGCGGGGGCCGTGTTCGCCCTCCGCTTGGCCGCGCCGGGTCAGAAGCCCGAGCAGTTCGAGCTCGGCTCGATGATCACGTGCGAGGTGCTGCCCGGCGCGACGTTCGAGGTCACCGGCTAGCGGACGCGCCCTCGCGCATGCCGGCATCGAGCGAGGCGTGCGTCGGTCGAGGGGCCGTGAGCGTGATCAATCAGGGTCGCACACACGAAGAATCTGGCAGGCCCAGGTCAGCCCCGCTCCGAAAGCGATGAGCATGACGTGCTGCCCCGTCGCGAGGCGGCCCGCGCTGCGCACGCGGTCGAGCGCGATCGGAATGCTCGCTGCCGACGTGTTGCCGGTCTCGGCGACATCGATCACGATCCTCGATGCGTCCACCCCGATCTGCTCCCCGACCGCCGCGAGGATGCGCTCGTTGGCCTGGTGGGGGATGACCCAGTCGATGTCGGCGGGGGTCAGTCCGGTTGCGGCGAGGGCGTCCTGCCCCGCCTGGGCCATGCGCCGCACGGCCTGGCGGAAGACCCGTCCGCCGTCGAGACGCAGGTAGTGCTCGCGCGCCTCGACGGTCTCCATTGAGGGGGGCGACCGGCTCCCGCCCGATGTGATGCTGATGAGCCCCGCTTCGGACCCGTCGCACCCCACGCCGGAATACCGCACCATCAGGGAGCCCCGACGTTCGACGACGCACGCGCCGGCCCCGTCGCCGAACAGGATGCAGGTCCGCCGGTCCTTGTAGTCCGTGACACGCGTCAGCGTCTCGGAACCGATCAGCAGGACGCGGCCGGCCGCGCCCGAGCGGACGAGCGCGTCGGCGGTATGCAACCCGTACAAGAACCCCGAGCACCCGGCGTTCAAGTCCATCGCGCCGGCGTGGTCGGCGCCCAGGGCTTGCTGCACCAGGCTCGCCGTCGCCGGGACGGGAGCGTCGGGCGTGGCGGTGGCGAGCAGGATCAAGTCGAGCGAGTCGGCCTCGACGCCGGCGTCCGCGAGGGCGCGGCGTGATGCTTCGATCGCCAGATCGCTCGTCGCCTGCGTTGTCGCCGCGCGATGACGCGTGCGGATGCCCGTCCGGCTGGTGATCCAATCGTCGTCCGTCTGCACGATCGACTCCAGATCACGATTTGTGATCATGTCCGTCGGCAGGTAGTGCCCCAACCCACTGATGCACGCGCCCGACGACGCCCCGCCGGGGTTGCCATGGATCCGCTTGCGTTTGATTGCGAAGCCTCCGCTCTCAGACACGGCGCACCTTGACGACTCGGGAATGATACACGCTCAAAAGAAACGCGGCGGGTCGTCCCCACCCCTGCCCGCGCCCCGGCGAGCCGCAGCCGACGGCACGCGAGCGGCATGGCATCAACTCATCTTCTGCGTGCTCTAACGCCGCCTTCGTTCAGAGGACCGGCTCCGAATGCCGGGCGTGCGGGCGACCGACCTATCATCGGGCGGGGGTGTTGACATGCAACTCCAGTTCCTCGGCGCGAATCGGCAAGTCACCGGGTCGTGCCATCACCTCACGGTCGGCGGCCGCTCGTTCCTCATCGACTGCGGCCTGTACCAGGAACGCCCGTACCTCAAGCGCAACTGGGATCCGTTCCCCGTCCCGCCCGAGCGCGTGGACACGCTGCTGCTGACGCACGCGCACCTGGACCACTGCGGGCTGATCCCGAAGCTGGTGCGCGAGGGGTTCCGGGGCGACATCCTCGCCACGCCCGCGACGATCGACCTGGCCCGGATTGTCTGGGAGGACTCGGCGCGCATCCAGGTCGAGGACGCGGCATACAAGAAGCGTCGCCACCAGCGCGAGGGGCGACGCGGCCCGCACCCAGAGGTCCCGCTCTACACGCCCGAGGACGTGCAGGAGGCGATGCCACTGCTGCGCAACGTCGCGTACGACCGCGAGATCGACCTGGGCGATGGCGTGCGGGTGACGTACCGCGACGCGGGGCACATCCTCGGGTCCGCGATGCTCGAGGTGCACGCCGAGGAGGGCGGCGAGCGGCGCACGATCGTCTTCTCGGGCGACGTCGGGCCGACCGACCGCATCCTCATGCGCGACCCGCACCGGTTCGCCCGCGCCGACTACGTCCTGATGGAATCGACCTACGGCGACCGCGACCACCCGAGCAACCCGGACATGCTCGGCGAGCTCGCCGAGGTCGTGAACGACACCGTCGAGCGCGGCGGCAACCTCGTCATCCCGACGTTCGCCATCGACCGCGCCCAGGAGCTGCTCTACCTCTTCAGCGAGCTGACGAACGAGAACCGCATCCCCCGCATCACGATCTTCCTCGACAGCCCGATGGCGATCTCCGTCACGACGATCTACAAGCGCTTCAAGCACCTGCTCGACAAGGACACGCTCGCGATGTTCGAGGCGGGGCGTCACCCGTTCCAGTTCCCCGGGCTGCACTTCGTGCGCACGGCGGACGAGTCGCGGTCGATCAACTCCGTCCGCGGGTCGTGCGTCATCCTCGCGGGTTCGGGGATGTGCACCGGCGGGCGCGTCAAGCACCACCTGCGCCAGAACATCGCGCGCCCCGAGTCCACGGTGCTCTTTACCGGTTACCAGGCGGACCACACGCTCGGGCGGTGCATCGTGCGCGGCGACAAAGAGGTTCGCATCCACGGGCGGACGTACGAGGTCAACGCGCGCGTGCAGGAGATCCAGGGGCTCTCGGCGCACGCCGGGCGTGCGGGGCTGGTGGGCTGGCTCGAGGCGTTCGAATCGCCCCCGCGTCGGCTGTTCCTGACGCACGGGGAGGAGAAGGCCGCCGAGAGCCTCGCCGCGCACACCCGCGAGCGGCTCGGGTGGGAGGTCGAGATCCCCGAGTACGAGCACACCGTGGACCTGTAGCGTCCGCGTTCACGCCGGACGTGTCCTCAGGCCCGCTTGCGGGGGGTCTGGCCGGGGGACCGCTCGCTGGAGAGATCCCGCCGGAAGAACGCGCGGGCCTCGGCCCAGTCGCGTTTCACCTGCGCCGCGGGGACGTGGAGGATCGCCGCGGTCTGCTCGACCGAGAAGCCCCCGAAGTAGCGGAGTCGGACGACCTCGGCCAGGTGCGCGTCGAGGTTGCCGAGTTTGTGCAGCGAGTCGTCCACGTCCTTGGTCGTTTCGTGTTGCGGGGCGGCGGGGCAATCGAAGCTCAGCGCGACGGTCGTCGCCGCGCCGCCGCGCTTGAGCCGGGTGCGGTCTCGGGCGTGATCGACGAGCACGTGCCGCATCGCGAGTGTCGCGGCGCGCACGAAGTGCTCGAGATCGTTCCACCGGGCGTTCTTTGACGCGGAGAGATCGAGGTAGGCCTCGTGCACGAGCCCTTCGGGCTGGAGCATGTGCCCGCGTCGCTCGTGCATCAGCAGGCGTGTCGCCCGGCGGTGCAGGTCTTCATAGACAAGGGGCAGCATCGCCGCCGCCGAGCGGGGCTCACCCGTCGCGATGACCGCTGGTGCGGCCGACTGTTGGTCGAGCATGGACCGTCCCCAATCCATTGCCGCGGATGTAAATGTTCTGAGAATTTCGGCGCTGCCACGAGTCAGACGGCGCTTCAAAGAGGTGAAGGCAACCGCGGCGGGATCATGATACCCGCAGAACGCCCCTATCTGAAGGTCGTGGGCGGTGTTGCCATCCACATTTGAGGAGTTCGAAGATGAAGCAGACGATGCGCCGAACACTGAAAGCTCTTTCTACCCGCGCCAGCGCCGGCGCCATCGCGGCATTGGTCACCGCGTCCGTTGCCAGCCCCGCCGACGCATGGTCGGTGCGTGTGTGCGCCATGGGCGATGGCTGGGGAATCTGGGTCACGATCACGTACGAAAGCGCGGCCGGGAACTACGACCCGGCCACCCATACGGGTGTGATCGACTTCAACGTGCTGGGTGGACAGAATCCCGACGACTTCTTCTTCACCAACATCCCGGGAAGCGACGGCTTGCCCACCAGCATCAGCGGGCCCGCGGACATGGCGATGGGCCAGTACGAGGTCCTCGGGGGCCTCGGCACACCGGTATGCGAGTTCCGCTGGCCCAGCATCTGGGTCACCGGCGACGGGTGGGGCGTCCACCTCATCAACAGCGCCGGGTCGTCGATCTTCGCCGCGTTGCCCCTCACCGGGTTTACCGGGGAGGGCGAGGGTGTCTACGAAGCGAGCGGGCTGTCGATCCCGGTCGAGTTCGAGTTCATCCGCCCGGACGGCACGGCCGTGATCGTCCCGCATGTGATCGAGACGCTCGAGTTCCGCTCGCCGCTCTCGCTCACGCCTCCCCCGTGCGCCGCGGACTGCGACGGCAACGGCATCCTGAACGTGGACGACATCGACTGCTTCGTCGCGTCGTTCCTCGGCGGCTGCCTGTAATCGAACGCGAGGACTCCCGCGTTCCCCGAGCCCCGGCCCGCGCCGGGGCTTCTTTGCTGCGCCGATCGCGTCACGCGATCCGCGGGTCCACCCAGCGGTACAGCACGTCCACGGCGAGGTTGAACAGGATCAGCAACGTCGCGAAAATCAGCACGACGCCCATGATCAGGAAGAGGTCCTTGTTCTGCACGCCGTCCACGAAGTGCTGGCCCATGCCGGGCACCGTGAAGACGCGTTCGACGACGAACGAGCCCGTCATCGCCCACGCGGCGGCGGGCCCGAGGTAGCTCAGCACCGGCAGGAACGCGTTCTTGAGCGCGTGCTTGAGCACGACCCGCGATTCGGCGACGCCCTTGGCGCGGGCCGTGCGGATGTAGTCCGCGCCGAAGCACTCGATCATGCTCATGCGCGTCAGGCGGGCGATGTACGCCGCGAAGGGCAGGCTGAGCGTGAACGCGGGCAGCACCGCGCCCCGCGCGCCCCACTCGGCGACGGGGAACAGCCCCAGCAGCACCGAGAAGACCAGCAGCAGCACCGTCCCGATCACGAACGTGGGCAGCGAGATGCCCACGAGCGCGACGGTGAGCGTCGCGAGGTCCGCCAGCGAGTTGGGCTTGACGGCGCCCACGATGCCCGCGGCGAGCCCGATGATCAGCGCGATGACGATCGCCGCGGACCCCAGCGCGACCGAGACGGGCAGCGAGTCCGCGATGATCTCGTTGATGTTCCAGTCGTCGTACTGCAGGCTGGGCCCGAAGTCGAAGACGTAGCGCGTCGGCGGGGCGGTGCCGGCGAGCTCGGCCTGCTCGTGCGCCTCGGCGATGCTGCCGTTGAGCGTGTCGCGGGCGTAGGCAACGCCCGTGACGGACTCGAGGTAGCTCCAGTAGAACCGCGGGTAGGAGTCCAGGTTGTACTGGCGCTTCATCTGCTCGATGACCTCGGGCGGCGGCTGGCGGCCCTCGGGGTTCTCGAGCGGGTTGCCAGGGATCGCCCACGCGAGCGTCAGCGTGATCGTGTAGATCACGAGCAGGATGATGGGCAGCTGCGCGAGCCGGCGGAGGATGATCCCGATCATTCTGGCGACTCCGACGGCGTGCCTTGGCGGGGCCGGCTTTCAAGCGGCCTCTCGCTGCCAGCCTCGCTCACACCGGGAGCCGGTTGGAAACCGGCTCCACCAACAGAATCACCGCCGTGCATGGTGCGGGGCACGTCGGGCCCCTTGCCGTCGCCCAGGACGTCCACGAGCGAGGCGTACTGCTTCATGCGCGGGTGGCTGCTGATGCCCGTGACCTTCTGCGGGTCGAACATCATCACGTGCGCGTAGTGAAAGATCGGGATCATGGGGACGTCGCGCTCCATGATCAGGCGCTCGGCCTCGGCGAGGATGCGGAGGCGCTGGGCAGGGTCGGGCTCGACGGCGGCTTGCTCGAGCAGGGCGTCGTACTCGGGGTTGGAGTAGCCCCGGTCGTTGTTGCCGTCGCCGGTCTTGGAGAGGTTCAGGAAAGTCGTGGGGTCGCCGTAGTCGCCGTACCACCCGGCGCGGGAGGTGATGAAGCGCTTGTTCTTCAGGTCGTCGCGGTAGACCTTGAGCTCTTTCTGCGAGAGGCTGACGGGCACGCCCAGGTGCTGCTGCCAGTTCTTGGCGATCGTCTGCGCGATGAGGTCGTGCCCCGAGTCCTTGTTGAAGACCAGCTCGACGGTGATGGGGAACTTGCTCGGGTCGGGGTAGCCCGCCTCGGCGAGCAACGCGCGGGCGTCGGCGACGATCCGCTCGGCCTCGGCGGGCGTCTTGGCGTCGCCCACGTTGGGCAGGCCCTCGGGCGTCGTGTAGCCCCCGATCGACCCGGGCGGGATGAGCGAGCCCGCCGTCGGCTCGCCCAGGCGGCGGACGTTCTCGACGATGGTGCGCTTGTCCACGACCATCGCGAACGCCCGGCGGACCCGCGCGTCGGAGAACGGGTTGTCGCGCCCGTCGGGCAGACGCTCCTGGCAGTTGAAGTTCCAGAAGTACGTCCCGAACGCGCTGGGCGCGTGCACGTCCTTGCGCGGGTCGTCGGGCAGCCGGCGGTCGATCTCGAACTCGTCGAGCCCCTCGGCCCGCAGGCGCTCGACCTCCTCGGCGTGCTCGGCCCGGAACGCCAGCTTGTCGGCGATCATGTCGCCCCGGTAGCCCGCCGTCACGTCCGCGACCCAGTCCACCGCGCCGGTCTGGTAGGCCAGCACCTCGGAGTTGGGGTCCGGGATGGACGGGATGCTGATCGAGTCGATCGCGAGCGACGCGCGGTCCCAGTAGTGCGGGTTCGCTTCGAGGCGCACCTCGCGCTTGAAGCGCCAGTCGGCGAGCATGAACGAGCCGTTCGTGATCAGCCGCCCCGGCTTGGTCCAGCCCGGGCGGCGCAGCAGGCGCCCGCTCGTCGCGTCGGGCTTCTCGTACTGCTCGACCAGCGGCGGGTAGACCGGCGCGAGGACGGTAAACGCGCACACGTCCAGAAAGTACGGCACGCGCCGCTCGAGCGTGATCTCCAGCGTCCGGTCGTCCAGCGCCCGCAGCGCGACGGTCTCGTCGAACCGGCGGACCGTCTCGGCCCACAGCTCCGAGCCCGACGCGAACTCCGCCTCGGGCGTGTTCATCTTCCCGAGCTGCTCGGCCCGCCAGTCGTAGAACGCCCGGGCACCCTCGACGTAGGTGAACAGCTTGAAGTAGTCCGACGCGAGGTCGGGCAGCATGCCGCGGCGCCAGGAGTATCTAAAGTCGTCGGGCGTCACGCGCTCGCCGTTGGACCACTTCGCGTCGTCGCGGAAGACGAACGTGTAGGTCCGCCCGTCGTCGGAGACGGTCCAGGACTCGGCGACGGCGGGGACGACGTCGAACGACGCGCTCAGCACGTCGTGCTTGACGAGCCCCTCGTGCAGCAGGCGCCCGACGCGGAGGTCGGGCATCCAGCTCATCCGCTGGGGGTCGAGGGTGTTGATGTCCGCGCCGTTGGCGAAGGCGAAGTCCGCCGGCGGGCTCGGGCGGTCCGACAGCATCGCGACCGCGAGCAGCGCGACCATCAGGATGAGCGGTGTCAGCACGCGTGCCATCGGTGCTCAGACGATACCAGCAACCGGGCCCGCCGGTGGCGGGCGACGGTCCGCGGGGCGGTCAGGGCTGGAAGCGGCCCGCCTCGAAGTCGTAGTCGTCCTCCAGGCTCTGGAGGAACCGGACGCCGTTGTTGCGGAAGTCGCGGCGTTCGGTGAGGTTCTCGGCTTGCAGCGTCTGTGCGAAGTTCGTCGCGCCGAAGTTCGCGGGCGTGTTGGTCGCCTGCGCGTGCTGGCGGCGGGCGAAGAAGATGGTCGCCTCGGCGGCGCTGACGAGCCCGATCTGCTCGTCCGTCGCCGGCTGCCGCGCGTCGTACGTCTCGACCACGCCCGCGAGGACGTCCGCCCCGGCCGCGATGGCGGCGCGGGCCGCGTCGGTGGTCACGGGGTCGTTCGTCGAGACAGCCGCCCGCACCACGCCGCACACGCGCAGGGAGAATTCCACGGCGGTCTCGCCCTCGCCGAGCGCTGCGATCCGCTCGGAGGCGGACTCGCTGAGCACGCGGATGGCCCGCGCCCGGGCCTGGTTGAGCAGCCCGGGGCGGATCTGCATCGCCTGCTCCAGCGCGCGGACCGCCGCGTCCGCGACGCGGGGCTCGTCGTCGTTGGCGATGGCGTCGCCCAGGGCGTCGATGATCTCGGCGGCCGCGTCGGGCGAGATCGCCGCCGCCGCGGGGCCCACGGTGCTCAGCGTGTCGCCCAGACGGCCCGCGGCGAACACCCGCACGCCCGCGTCGTCGGACATCAGCAAATCGACCAGCCGGCCCGCGGCTTCGTCCGTCCCCAGCATCCCCGCCAGGCGCATGCCGGTCAGGCGACGCGTCGCGTCGTCGGCGTCGAGCAGCGACTCGATCGTCGGCCAGATCGCGTCGGCGTAGGCGTTGCGGAACGAGACCGTCGCGTTGGACTCCGCCAGCGGCGCGAGCAGCGCGGTCCGCGATCGGCGGACGTTGTTGAACGTGTCGGACGTCAGCCCCGCCGCGTGCGCCGTCACGAACGATTCAATCGCCGAGCGGTCCGAGCCCGAGATGCTCGAACTCGAGATCACCCGCGGGTCGAGCGTCTCGACCTGGGCGGTGGCGGCGTGGGAGGCGGCCGCGAGCAGCCCGGCGACCAGCAGCCCCCGCGCCTGGGTCGCCAGCGGTCGGCGACGCGTCGATCGGTCAAAGAAGGTTCGCAACCGTCTGCCTCCGCGTGAGGGGAATCGTGGGCGTCCGAGGGGGGCGTCCGAGGGGGGATTGTTGGCTCCGCGCCGGGCATCTTCTCGACCCACCGCCCTTGGGGGCGTCAAACCTAGCAGCGGCCGATCAGGGGGTCAAACCCGCGGCTCCGCGGGCGCCGGTCGGCGCTGGCCCCCTCCCCCCGTCCCGACGGGGGGAGGTGTCGCAACGCGACGGAGGGGGGCTTCGTTCACGCTTCCCCATTGGGGGAGACCCCCTCTGTCTCGCTTCGCTCGACAGCTCCCCCGTCGGGACGGGGGAGCGTGCTCTCGTATGGGTGCCACGGCTCGACTTGCAAGCCGTGCTGATCGTTGCGCCGCACGGGTTGCCCTTCGGGCCAACCCGTGGCACCCGGCCCGATACGCTTGGCCGTGCTCGTCAGATCCCTCCAACCCCCGCCCACGCGCCTCGACGAGCTGATGGACGCCCAGACGATCGCGACGCTCGACCGGCTGGACGTCGTCTCCCGCCGCGTCTTCGCGGGCAAGATGCCGGGCGAGCGCCGCAGCAAGTCCCGCGGGCAGTCCGTCGAGTTCGACGACTTCCGCCAGTACACGCCCGGCGACGACCCACGCCACATCGACTGGCACGTCCTCGCCCGCCTCGACCGCCTCGTCGTCAAACTCTTCCGCGCCGAGGAGGACCTGGGCGTGCGGGTGGTGCTGGATGCTTCGCCCAGCATGCTCGCGGGCGACCCGCCCAAGGCGCTGCTCGCGGCGCGGCTCGCGATCGCGATCGGGTACATCGGGCTCGTCAACCAGAACCGCGTCAGCGCGTTCAGCTGGGGCACGCCGGGCGGCGGCCTGCACGCGCTGCGGCCCGTCCGCGGCCGGCGCCAGCTGCAACGCTTCAACGCCTTCGTCCTCGACGCCCTCAAGCGCCAGCACGACGCGCCGACCGCGGGATCAACTGCGGGTGCCGTGGAGACGCCGTCCTCGGCCTCTCCACGATCGGACGCCCAACGCGTGGAGAAGGCTCCGCCGTCTCCACGGCACCCGAGCGAACCCCTCGATCTCAACGCCGCCCTCAAGCGCGTCGCGATGGACCGCGCGGGCGGGCCCGGGCTCGTCGTCGTCATCTCCGACTTCCTGGACCGCGCGGGGTACAAAGAAGGCCTCAACGCGCTGGCCGCCCGCGGCCAGTTCGACGTCGTGTGCGCCCAGATCCTTGCGCCGGGCGAGCTCGACCCGGCCCGCGACGCGGACGCGGGGCTGCTGGGCGACCTGCGGCTGATCGACGCCGAGAGCGGGCGCGGCGCCGAGGTGACCGTGACGTCCGGGCTGCTCAAACGCTACCGCGACCGGCTCGACGCGTTCGTGACCGGCCTGAGCGCCGCGTGCGCGGCCCGCGGGTTCACGCACCTGCTGACGCCGAGCGACGCGGACGTGGGGGAGCTGGTGGGGATGGGACTCAGGGAGCGCGGGGTGCTGGGGTGATGCAGGTCCTGGGTGCCATGGGCAAGCTCCGCTTGCCCGTGATGGTGATGCACGGGCAAACAAGCTTGCCCATGGCACCCGGAATTCAACCTGGCGTGAGGATCATGCCCGGGCACGGGCGATGATCCACACGGGCTCAGGGGCAGCCAGCGAGGAACGCCGCGACGAAGGCGTCGATGTCGTCGATGTTGAGGGTGCCGTTGGCGTCGAAATCGGCGTCCAGCAGCCCGTTGACGAACGCAACAATGAACAGATCAATGTCGTCGACGTTGAGGGCGCCGTTACCGTCGATGTCCGCGAGGCACGGGGCGGGGGTGGTGTCGAGCGTCACGCTGTCCACGAACACGGCGCCGCCGTTGTTCGGCGCGGGCTGGGCGAACAGGAGCACGACGCGCACTTCCACGGCGTCTTCGGGCGCGACCGCGGTCAGCTCGGCGGGTACCCACGTGTCCACGGGCGAGCCCCCGTTCGCCAGCACGACCTCGGACTCGCCGAGCATGAACCCGGACCCGTACGCCGCGCCGGCCTGGCTGTAGAACTCGAGCTTGAGCACTGCCCGGTTGGACGTGCCCGCGAGCGAGTCCTCCGAGCGCACGAGTGCGTGGGCGGTCGCCGTCAGGATCTCGCCGGCGCTGGTCGGCACGTTCTGCTGCGCACCGGAGTAATTCGCCTGCCCGTCGAACTGCCCAAACATCTTGAGCGAGCGGGCGCCGTCCCGCGGCGTGCCCCAGTCGGAGATCACGTTGTCGATCGTGTTGCCGAAGCGCGTCCAGGCGGTCATGGTGCCGTCGTCGTCCTCGAACCCGGGGTCTGCGACGAGCGAACTCGGTGGCTCGACCCACGGCTGACGCTGCCACACGCGCACATAGTCGATGTCGAACGTCGATGGAAACGGCGTCGTCCAGTCCGGGTAGCCCGAGTAGTTGCCCCCGACCGCGAGGTTCAGGACGATGCTCTTTTCCGTCCACGGGATGCCGGCCGCGGGCTCGAAGACGGTGAAGTGCTGCACGCCGTCCACGTAGAAGCGGACGGTGCCGGGTTCCCACTCGGCGGCGTAGGTGTGGTAGCCCGCGGTGAAGTCGGCCCCGCTCTCGTACGCCTCCGAGACGTACTGGTGGTTGGCGATATCCCACCCCCAGTGCACCGCGCTGCTGACGCGGTAGGGGAGGTCGCCGCGGGCTTCCATGATGTCGATCTCACCGCCCGCGGGCCAGCTCGCGTTCCGCGGCAGCAGCCAGATCGCCGGCCAGAACCCCTGCCCCCACGGCACCCGCGCCCGAACCTCGAAGCGCCCGTGGCTCCATTCCTGCCACGTGCGGACGAGTCCGGAGTTGTATTCACGCCCGTGCGTCCACGCGGGGTCCCGGTCGGCCCGAAGATGCAGCGCCCCGCCCCACACGGAGACCTGGTCGGGGTGGTAGTACTGCGACTCGTTGTTGTTGTTCCCGGGCCAGTTGGCGACCTGCCAGGCGCCCTCGTTCACGGCGTCGCCGTCGAAGGTGTCCTGGAAGACCGGGTAGCCCCACCCCGGAGCGATCACCGGGCCGGCCGTCAGCGACGCGGCCACCACGGCCACCGTGAACGCGCCAACAACCGCGACGGACGCTGGATCGACTCGGAGTTGGATAACGCACCTCCCGGCGTGGACTCTGGGTGAACGATTGGCGCGAGAGTGTACAAGAAAAGCCGGGGTGAAAGTAGTGATTTGCAAGAGACTCCGCGTCAAGCCCGGTGCGTTCCTCCGCCGGGGAGGTGCACCTGGGGCGGCGGCGTGGGGATCATCCCCTGTGCCTCGGGATGATCCTCACGGGCAGCCGGCCAGAAACGCGTTCACGAAGCAGTCGATGTCGTCAATGTTGATCGTCCCATTGCCGTCGCAGTCCGCAGCCGCCAGATCACCCGCGAGGAACCCGGCGACGAAGCAGTCGATGTCGTCGACGTTCAGTGCTCCACTCGCGTCGCAGTCGGCAAGACAAGTGGATCCAGTGCTCGCGAACTCATAGGCCCCAATATCGATGACCGGCACCTTACCGAGGCCCGTGTCGACGGTCAGCGGGTCATCTAAGCGTCGCGGGTTGGAATCGAGATCCACTGGAACTAGCTCGATGAAATCGCCGTCGTCATCGAGGTCGGTCACATCGGTTGGGAGCGCCGCGTTGTCGCCGGCATCAATGGCGGGGGATCCTGGACCCAAGCGGTAGTTCTCAAGACCCACATCCGCGAACATTGGGTCCGCGCTGAAGTTTCCGATGCCGGGCCAGCCGCCTTCAACAAGACAGTTAGCCAACACAGCATTGCCAAAGTCATCGGGCGACGAGTTGGCCCAAGATACACAGTTTGCGACCAGGCCGGGGGCGGTTCTGTCAAACATGCGTATTGCACCACCCTCAGGGGAACTGTTGTTCGTGAAGGTACAGCTAATCACCTTTGTGCTTGATCCAGTAGAACTAAACAGAGCCCCTCCTCGCAGCGACGCGCTGTTGGCAGCAAATAGGCAGTTCACGAAAGTCAACCGATCACGAGACCCTCCCAAGTAGGCGCCGCCCACAGCTGTGATCGACTGGTTCTCAATGAAACGACAACCAGCAACCGAAGATTCGTTGGTCTGTTGGTCGACTGAGAGTGCGCCACCACCAGGCGTAAACGCCTCGTTGCGAACGAAGTCTGTGCGTTTGATCGATGTTCGCGTCAAGGTGATAAAGACCGCCCCTCCCCAAGGCGCGCTGTTATTCTCAAATAGACAATCATGAATAATCAGACTGAGGGCAGCGGATGCATAGATCGCTCCTCCATTCTGGCCGGCCTGATTATCTTGAAAAATACATCGATCAATGATTACGTCGGATGCATTGTCGATTCCGATTGCACCACCAAAATCAAGGGCGAAAAGGCCGCTGAAAACGCACTGGCGAATCGTGACCCCCGAGGCGTTCTCCACGCGGACGCCAGTACCCAAGGAGTTCGCCGTCGTTGCCGGTGTCGTTGATCTAAATGTAAAGCCGCTGATAACAGTCGAGGGAGTTTCTTGGTTTGTCACTGAGATTATCGGGGGTCCGTTGACCTCGATTTCATCGAGAACCGTTGCGGCAACGATGATCGGATCGCTTGGGTCTTGTGAGCGGAGCGTGAATGCCTTGCCAGCGGTTGAGAGACTTACAACATATATACCTGGTGTGACTATTACCTCGCTGTCGGGATGGCTCACTGTTGCGTCTATCGCGTCTTGAATCGTGAGGAAGTCGCCGGATCCGGATGGATCCACCAGAAACATCGACTGTGCTCGGGCCAGATAATCACCAATCGGAATCAACATGCAGGCAATCGCGATCAGTGCCCGGCTGAGGTTGTCGTGGCGCATGGCGTGTCACCTCCCCGCCGAGCCTAACAAGAGCGACACCTGTCAGGCAAGGACATTCGGGATCGCAGTTCCTGCGGGCTAAACCTGCTTATGCAGATCCCCCTGGAAGCTCTCCAGCTGACCCATCCGCTCCAGCACCATGTCCACCGTGTGCTTGAAGTCCGCGCCGGGGTCGCGGGCGGGCTCGCCGGTCAGCTCGGCGTACTGCTCGTCGCTCAGGCGCAGGTACCGGCGCATCGCGTAGTCGTACACGACCTCGTGCTCATCTCTGGATAGGTCCAGCCGCAGCTCGTTGATGATCTTCGTGCCCAGCCCGAGCCACTCGTCCCACGTCTGCTTCGTCACATTCGCAACGAGCCAGTCGCCCAGCCCGCCCTTGAACGGCGCCCGCTCGATCTTGCTGCCGGGCTTGCCGGTGACGGCGCACGTCATGTCCGCGGGCCCGGCCTCTTCGTCCGCCTTCGTTGTGGGCACCTCGGCCCCGAGCGACTCGAGCGTCTCCTTCATCCCCTTGGCGGGCATGAGGTCGCCCTTCTCCATCGCGCTGACGTACCCGCGCTGCAGCAGCTCGATCGCGGCGTCCGTCTGCCCGGTCTGCGCGAGGGCCTGCCCGCCGAGCTGGAAGGCCTTGCTCATGTCCGGGTTGACCTCGGTGCAGCGGACGTACGCCCTGGCCGCGTCCTCCGGGCGTCCGGCCTGCTGGTACGCCCCGGCGAGCGAGAAGTGCGCCATGTCGTTGTCCGGCTCCTCGGCGATCAAGGCCTCGAACCGGCTGATGCGTTCGTTGATGTCCATGCCGGAGGGTACGCGCCCAACGACGCACCCACGCCGCGGACGAACGAAGCGAATCCAGCGGATCCCCCTCCCCCCGTCCCCGACGGGGGGAGGTGTCGCGGAGCGACGGAGGGGGGTCTTCGTTCGCGTACGCACATCGAGGAAGACCCCCTCAGTCTCGCTGACGCTCGACAGCTCCCCCGTCGGGGACGGGGGAGCGTGGTGGACGCGCTCGCCATCGGGTGCCACGGCTTGTCTCGCAAGCCGTGCCGCTCGTCGCACTGCACGGGTTGCTGCGGGTCAACCCGCGGCACCCGGCGTCTCCTGCGCGGGTACCGTGTCTCGCAGATGCCGACCCCCGACCCGATCCTCGCCACCTCCCTCGCGGGTCTCGACCTCGCCGCCCCCGTGCTCGTCGCCGCGGGCACGGCGGGCACCACCGACGAGATCGGCGACCTCCTCGACCTCACCCGCATCGGCGCGATCGTCTGCAAGTCCATCACCCCCGAGCCCCGCGCCGGCAACCCCACGCCCCGCCTCGTCCCGCTCGACGTCGGCATGCTCAACGCCATCGGGCTCGCCAACCCGGGCATCGACGCCTTCGCCGAATCGATGCGGGACCGCGCACCGGGCCCCTGCCCGCTCATCGGCTCCGTCGCCGCGTTCGACCTCGACGGCTACGCCCGCGTCGCCAAGGCCATGGCATCGCTCGACGCCATCAGCGCCATCGAGATCAACGTCTCCTGCCCGAACGTCCACGGCGGCGTCGAGTTCGGCGCCGACCCCAACGCCCTCGCCGACGTCGTCCAGGCCGCCCGTGAAGCAACCACCAAGCCCGTGTTCGTCAAGCTCGCCCCCGTCGTCGTCGGCACGCCGAACTCCATCGCGGACCTCGCCACGGTCGCCATCGAACACGGCGCCAACGCCATCACCCTCTGCAACACCGTCCCCGGCATGGCGATCGACGTCCGCACCCGCAAACCCGAGCTCGCCAACATCACCGGCGGCTACTCCGGCCCCGCCATCCGACCCATCGTCGTCAAGCTCGTCCACGAGGTCTACCGCAAGGCCGCCAAGGACGCGGGCGTGCCGATCGTCGCGGCGGGGGGCATCGCGGGTTGGCACCACGCCGCGGAGTACATCCTCGCCGGCGCGACGGCCGTGCAGATCGGCGCGGGCTCCCTCGCGAACCCGCGCATCCCGATGAAGGTCGCGTCGGGCCTCGCGAAGTGGACGCGGTCGCAGGGCGTGTCGAACCTGTCCGAGCTCACCGGCGCCGTCCGCCTGCCCTGACCTTCCTCGGTGGGGCCGGTTTCCAACCGGCCAGATTCAGCAGCCAGCCCCCTCGGTCTCGCCAACATCCCGGAGGCCGGTTGAAAACCGGCCCCACCCAACGCGGCGCCGGCCCCACCAAGGCTCGGGTGCCGTAAAGACGCCGCCCTCGGCTTCTCCACGATCAGATTCTCGTCACACGCGGATCCCAACGCGTGGAGAAGGCCCCGCCGTCTCCACGGCACCCGACGTGAAGATCATGCGTCCACGCAGGGCATGATCCTCACGGGCAGCCGCTCAGGAACGACGCGACGAAGCAGTCGACGTCGTCCACGTTCAGCGCGCCGTTGCCATCGCAATCGGCGGTGGCGAGGTCAGACGCGAGGAAGCCCGCAACGAAGCAGTCGACATCGTCGACGTTCAGCGCGCCGTTGCCGTCGCAGTCGGCCAAGCAGGGGGCGGACGCGCACTGGCCAAGCGAAACGGTGATCTGGAAGACGTTCTGGTTGATGACGACCGCGTCGTTCGCGCCGTCGTTGTTCAAATCACCGATCTGCACATCGATCGGGCTGGACCCGGTGGTGTATGGAACGCGGGCCGCAAACGTGCCATCGCCGTTGTTCAGGTGGATGCCGACCGCGGAGATGTCGTCGGTCACGATCAGGTCGGCGGCGCCGTCGGCGTTGAGATCACCGGCCGCGATCGACGAGGGACCGAGCCCGCTTGCGAACGTTGACACGGGCAGGAACGTCCCATCTCCGGCGTTGATGAGCACGCCGGCGGTGGGGCTGGAGAAATTCGCTGTAGCAATATCGGGCACGAGATCACCGTTCAGGTCCGCGACCACAGCGTCCTCCGCGGAGCCGCCGCACGGGTACAGGGTCTGGGGCGCGAGGGTGCCGTCGCCGTTGTTCATATACACGCTGACGTCACTGGAGAACCGATTGGCCGCCACCACGTCCCGATCGCCGTCGCCGTCGAGATCGTGCAGTTCAACGGGCTTCGGCCCGTTGCCCGCCGGGTAGACGACATCGGCGGCAAACGTGCCGTCACCGTTGTTGAGCAGGACACTCACAGAGTCGCCGATGTTGTTGGCCACGACGATGTCGAGCGAATCGCCGACGTCCATCGGGGCAAGGGCGACGTGCCACGGGCCGTCGCCCGCGCCGTAGATGACGGGCGAGGCAAGCGTGCCGTCACCATTGTTGATGAGGACGCTGATGTTGTCGCTCACGATGTTCGTGACAACAACGTCAGGGAAGAAGTCGCCGTTGACGTCGCCGGCGGTGCAGCCTCGGCCCGTCGTGCCGCCCGTGGCGTAATCCACCTTGGCCGCGAGCGTTCCGTCGCCGTTGTTGAGCAGGACGCTGACGGTGTTTGCCCCATCGACGACGACGGCGTCGAGGAAACCGTCGGCGTTCATGTCGGCGAGCGCCGTTTCACGCGGCGAGAACAGCACCGAGTAGGGCGCCGGCGGGGCGAACAAGAAGGCGGGGTCACACCCGCCGCCCCCCATGGCCGGATTCGCGGGCCACGACGCGATCAAGCACGCAATCAACGACGCCATTGTACGACTGAACATCAAGGTTTCCCTCCAACGCGATCGAGATCACGAAGGGGGCAGTGTATCGAATGGATGATGAATCTCAAAGCAACACGCCGCTCAAGGAGCTCCCACGAACGACGATCGAACACGGCACCTCGCCAGCTCTGCGAGCCGAGCTTCAATCTGGGCAATCACGGGCACTCGGAGAGGAAACTCGCGAGGAAGCAATCGATGTCGTCGAGGTTGAGCGAGCGGCTGTCATCACAGTCGGCGAAGCAGTCCTGCTCGATGGTCATGCCAACGAAACTCGGAGTGGTTGCATCACGGCTGCCGGGCTCAGAACGCGGGTCAGTTCGCCGTGACGTTCTCCGCCGCCTTCCCCTCGACGCGCATCCCCGCCAGCGCCTGACGCAGGCTCGCCGTCGGCCGCGGCGCTTCCGCGGCCGTCTCCTCGGGAGACTCCAGCGGCGCGTGGTCGTGCTCGATCGCGCCGTCGTCCTTCACCTGGTCGAGCTTGACCGCGACGCGCTTGGACACGCCGCGCTCCTGCATCGTCACGCCGTAGAGCCGGTCCATCGACTGCATCGTCCGCTTGTTGTGCGTGACGACGATGAACCGCGATTGGTCCGTGAACTCGTGCAGCGCCTGGCAGTACCGCCCGACGTTCGCCTCGTCGAGCGCCGCGTCCACTTCGTCGAGGATGCAGAAGCAGCTCGGCTTGGACCGGAAGATCGACATCAGCAGCGCGACCGCCGTCAGCGTCTTCTCGCCGCCCGAGAGCTGGCTGATCGACCGCGGCTCCTTGCCCGGCGGCTTGGCGATCACCTCGATGCCCGATTCGAGCAGGTCCACCTCGTCGGTCTGCACCTTCTGCCCGTCGACTTCCTTGACGAGCGGCATGAGGCGCACCTCGGCCCGCCCGCCGCCGAACAGGCGTCGGAACATCCCGTCGCGCCCGCCGAACTGCTCCTTGATCTTCTCGAAGACCTCCCCGAACCGCTCGCGGCTGGCGATGTCGAGCTTCTCGACCACCGTCGCGAGCCGCACCCGCGCTTCGTCGATGTCCGCGACCTGCGCGATCAGGTCCTCGTTCCGCTCGGCGAGCTCGGCTTCTTCGTCGATCGCGTTCAGGTTCACGTTGCCCAGGCGCTTGATCTCGCCCCGCAGCACGTTCACGCGCGCCTGCGCGTCCGCCGCGTCCACCCGTTCGACGTCGCCCGGCGCCATGACGAGCCGGTACTCTTCGTGCTCGTCGGCGAGCGACACGCTCAACTCCTCGCTCGCCCGCTCTTCCGCGGTCTCGCGCTTCACCTCGAGCTCGCGCCGGCTGGACTCCACCGAGTGCCAGTCACGCTCGACCCGCTGCGCGTGCTGGCGCAGCGTGCCCACGCCCTCGCCCAGCCGCGTCACCTCCGCGGCGCATGTCTCCAGTTCCGCGGCACGCTCCGCGACGAGGGCCTCCAGTTCCGCGTGCGACGCGACGAGCTCGGCAACCCGCTCGTTCGCCTCGCGCTGCGCTTCGCGGTGCTCTCCCACGCGCTCGCGGGCGTGCGCCGCCTGCCGCTCGGCCTCGGCCTGATGCCGTTCCGCCTCGTCCGCCCGCGACTGCAGCTGCGTCGCCTGCCGGCGCGCCGCCCCGAGCTGCTCGCCCAGACGCGAGACCTCGACGCGCAGCTGCGTGAGCCGCTCGCTCGCCTGCGACGCCTGCGCTTCGAGCTCCCCATGCTCGCGCTCGGACGCTTCGAGCTTCTCCGCCAGCTCCGACGCGAGCGCCCCGAGCCGCTCCAGCCGCGTCGCCAGCTCGCGCCGCTCGGCGTCGATCGCCTCCAGGCGCTCGCGAAGGTTCGACGACTCCTGCTCCGCCCCTGTGCACTCGCGGTCCAACCGGTCGCGATCGCGCACGAGCCGGTCCAGCTCGGCGTGGTGCGTCGCGAGCGACCGCTCGAGCTCGCCGAGCTGCCCGCTCACGCCCGCCGCGTCACGCTCGAGCGCCGAGGCATCCGCGTCCACCGCCTCGAGCCGCCCGCGTTCGGTCTCGAGCGAAGCGGTCACCGACCCGAGCTCCGATTCGATCCGCGCCAGCTCGGACTGCCGCGCGATCACGCCGTGGTGCTCGCCCGCGCCCTGCGGCCCGCCGATCACGCGCCCGTCCGGCTCGAGCACCTCGCCCTTGCGGGTGATGTACCGCGCCCCGAGCCCCGCGAGCGGGCCCGCCGACAGCATCATCGCGGCGTCGAGCGACTCCACAACGAGCGTCCGCCCGAGCGTCCGCGCCAACAGCGGCGCGATCGCGTCCGTCTTCGGGCGCACCAGATCGAGCACGCGCTTCACGCCCAGCCGATCGATCGCCATGGGCCCGATCGGGTTCGGCACCTCGCCCAGCCCGATCATCGGCACGAACGCCACCCGCCCGGGCAGCCCCGTCAATTCATCCGCGTTGGGAACCGCCGCAACCGATCGAACAACGACCGCGCTGAGCAGCGACCCGAGCGCCGTCTCGACCGTCTCCGCGTGATCCGCGTCCACCTCGATGAGTTCCGCCAGCGACCCGACGACGCCCTCGAACCCGTCGCCGCGCTCCCGTGCGTCGAGCACCGCCCGCGCCCCGTCCGAGAGCCCGGCACGCGATCGCACCATCTCCGCGAGCGTCGAACGCTTCGCGTCCGCGCGCATGAACCGCTCGTCGAGCTCCGCGACGCGCTCCGCGAGCCCGCGCCGATCCGCCGACAACGACTCCTGCTGCGTCCGAAGCTCGTTGAGCCGCACCCGCGCCGAGTCCGCCTGCGATTTGAGCGACGCGATCTGCGCGTCCTTGTTCGCGGCGGACTGCGCCGTCTGGTCGCGCTCGACCCGCAGCGTCTCGATCTTCGCGCTGATCGACTCGAGCTGCTCGCGAAGCGTCTCGCTCCGGCGCTGCTCGGCCTGGTCCTGCGCCGCCAGGCTCGCCCGCTCGCGCTCGACGCCCGCCGCCCGCGACCGGTGCTCGGTCACCGCGTCGCGCGCCTGCGTCGCCCGGTCGATGAGGCCCGTCCGCTCGGCGCTGAGCGCCTCCGCCTGGCGCTCCGCCTCGGCGAGCGACTCGTTCAAGGACGCGACCGCCTGGCGCTGCTCCTCGAGCTCCGACGCGATGGACGCGGCCCGCTCGCCCGCTTCGCGCGACCGATCGATCTCCGCCTTCGCCCGCTGCTCCGCCTCGGCGATCGCGGACTGCGCCATCGCCGCCCGCTGGCGCGCCTGCTCGGCGCCGTGGTGGGCGTCCGTCCGCTGGTCCTCCGCTTCGCGCAGCGCCGTTGCGAGTTCGTGCCGCTTGAGCTGCGCGTCCTGCAGCTCCGCTTCCGCGGCGTCATGCTTCTCGTGCGACGCGGCCCGCTCGGCTTCCAGCTTGCTCAGCTGGCTCGTCAGCCCCTCCAGCCGCGCCCGGATGTCGTCGTACTGCTCGAACGCCAGCGCCAGGCGCAGCGACATCATCTCGTCGTTCAGATCACGGTACCGGCGCGCCTTCGCGGCCTGCCCGCGCACCATCCGCAGCCGCCGCTCCGTGCCCGAGAGCTGGTCGCGCGTCCGCGTGAGGTTCAGCTCGGTCCGCTCGAGCTTCCGCTGCGTCTCGGCGCGCCGGGCGCGGTACTTCGCGATGCCCGCGGCTTCCTCGAAGATGTGCCGGCGGTCCATCGGGCTCGCGACCAGCATCGCGTCCACCCGCCCCTGCTCGATGATCGAGTACGCGTCGGCGCCGATGCCCGTGTCCAGGAACAGGTCGCGGATGTCGCGCAGCCGCGCGATCCGCCCGTTGATCAGGTACTGGCTCTTCCCGTCGCGGTACAGCCGACGCTCGACCTCGACCGTCTCCGTGTCGATCGGCAGCGGGCGGGCCACCGCACGCGAGATCAACGCGGGCGCTTCGGTCGTCTCCGGGTCGGTCTCGTCGTGGTCGTCCGCGTCCTGGCTCTCCTTGGGCATCACGACGGGCGGACGCTCGAGCTTCGGGTTCTCGAACGAGAGCGTCACGGACGCCATCCCCGCCGGCTTGCGCTTGGCGCTGCCCGCGAAGATCACGTCGATCATCTCCTTGCCGCGCAGCGACTTGCTCGACCGCTCGCCCAGCACCCACTTGATCGCGTCCACCACGTTCGACTTGCCGCACCCGTTGGGCCCGACCACGCCCGTCAGGGGGTCGGTGAACGTGAACTCGGTGGGGTCCGCGAAGCTCTTGAACCCGTTGAGGCGCAGGCTCGTCAGGCGCAGCCCGTTGGGCGTCGCGAGCAACGACCGGTCGATGCCGGCGTCGGGTTGGCCTTCGAACGTCGGGCCGTCGGACATCTCGGTCTCAGGGTTCGTCTGGGTGCTGGGATCGGTCAACATCGCTGGCGAGACCTCCATGTCGCGCGCCACTGCAGGGCGATGCGCCGAGCAATCCGGCTCGGGGGGCCCGTCCTTGGGCCTTGCGCATCGTTGACCGGGGCGAACCCCGATCCGCGGATCATAAACAGAACCGCGTCGCCCGTGTGGGTCTGGGGCACAAATCCCCCTCAGCAGGCCCGATCCGCGTTATTCGTCCCGTCCGAGGGGGGCGTCGGCGGGTGGCGCCGACCCCTCCTCCGCGGCCGGCTCGCCCGCCGTCGGCTCGGGCGTCGGGGCCGTCAGCGGGACCAGCAGCGTCTTGCGGCGCGGCGCCGACTCGCCAGGCTGCACCAGCCGCGCCTGCGGATCGTCCAGCTTGCCCTCGAGCAGCACCAGCTCCTGGTCGTCCTCGGGCGTCTCGGGCCGCACCGTGATCTCTTCCCGCTCGGACGACTGCAGCAGCTCGGCGAGCAACCGGTCCCGCTCCGTCGTGAACGCCCCGGCGACCTGCGCCTGACGCTGGATCTCGTACAGCGCGCCCACCACCTCCGAGTACGACAGCCCGAGCCCGGGCCGCGCGTCCTCGGGCGTGGGCGTGTGCGACATGAACTCGATCAGGCTCACCAGCGAGGGCTCGACGTCGTGCCGCACCGTCCGCCCGGTCCGGTCGTCGTGGTACCGCACGCGGATCGGGCCGGACACCCCGCCGCGCTGCAAGAGCAGCCGGTCCGACCAGACGCTCACGAGCATCGGGCCCTCGAGCTCGTCGGACGCCCCGAAGAGCACGATCCGCGGCTCGCCCTGCTGCGTCACGTAGATCAACGGCTCGCCCGCCGCCGCCCGGTCGAGCAGGAACTTCCCGTCCACGAGGCGCCGGCTGACAAACTGGAGCGTGCCGTCGGGCAGGCGCAGGCGAGCCAGCGAGTCGATCGCCGCGAGCGAGAGCCGCGCCCGCGCCGTCGGCGATCCGCGCGACGCCTCCGCAATGATCCGGCGACGCTGCGCCTTGATCGCACGCTCGGCCAGCGCCTCGTACGCCGCCACCCGCACCACCAGGCTCTCCTCGGACAGCAACTCGGTGAGCTGCTGCTCGATCCGCGGGCCCCCTTCCACACGCCCCAGCAGACGCGTCGCCTCCGGGCGCACCGTCGCGGGCCCGCGCTGGGCGAGCTCGAGCAGGTGCTCCGCCGTCCGCGCGTCGCCCAGGTGCGCGCCCGCGCGGAGCGCGGCGAGCCGGGGCAGCGGGTCCTCGTGGGCGTACAGGTCACGCAGGAAGGGCAGCGCCCGCTCACCCAGCGCCTGCAGGCACCACGACATGTTCGTCGCGTACTCCTCCGGCTGGTTCACAAGCGTCTGCGCGTACCGCCGCGCGTACACCTCGGGGTACGCCTGATCGAGCGTCATGTGCCGGATCAGCTCGACGAACTCGTACTCGCGCCCCTCGAAGCGGTAGGGGACCTTCACGCGCACCATCTGCTCGTCCCGCCCGCGCGCCGTCGGCTCGCGGTCGCCGCTCGAGCGCGGGAAGGCGGAGTTGATCGCGCTGGCGATCTGACGCGCCCGGGCGTGCGACGGGTTGTCGAGGATCACGTCGATATACACCGTCTGCGAGACCATGCCCCCCTCGAGGATCCGCCCGACCGTCCGCGACACGCCGTCGCTTTCCGACCCGGGCTCGGCGAACGGGTTGATGAAGATCGTCCCGCTCGCCTCGCCGATCACGCGTGTCTGCCGGTTGCCGAACGTCGAGGGCGGGCCCGGGCGGAGTTCGGTCGTCCAGAGCTTGCCGCCTTCCAGGCTCGTCGCGTTGAGCGCGCGGACGTACACGTCGAACGGGTCGCCCTCGCGCACGCCCGGCGGGAGCGCCGCCTCCACGATCACGACCGCGGTGTTCCGATCGCCCATCAGCTGCCGCGGGCTCATGCCCTCGATCGCGGTGCCCTCGTACTTGCCCGTCACGCCGATGCCCATGAGCGCCATCTCGCGCTCGAGATGCGCCGCGATCTGCTCCTGCACCGGCAGCCCGCCCGTGCCGTCGAGCCCGACGACGAACCCGATGCCCGACGCGCGCGTCGGGTTCACGCCGCCCAGCCGCGCGACCGAGCCGATCGTGCCGCGAAGGGGCGCGGGGATGTCGCGCGTGACCGTCGGCTCGACGGTCCGAGCTCGCCGCTGCGGCTTGTTCCGGTTGCACGCCGGCAACGCCACGACGAGCGCGCACAACGCGCCGATAAGGACACAACGGATCGCACGAGAACGGGCAGCACCAGTCATGGGCGGAACTCCAGGGCGCGGGCCGCGTCGCGGCGCCTCGCGCGGGGCGGGCCGGCGGGGCCCACGGGGTCGCTGAATGGCCCGTGCGCTCAAACGCACGGCGAGGTTCCACGCGTTCGCCCGGGCGTGGACCGCAAGCGTAGTCGCCAGCCTCGCCCCGCTCGGCGCCCCACGCCGCCCCCAGCACGCCACCGCCCGGCCCACGACCCATCCAGGGTGCAAACACAAAATTTCGCCCAGATTGACCACGAATTCAACCCACAACCCGTCGTGGGTCGATACCATCCTCGCCCGCCAGAGAACACAATATCTGGTGGGCAGGGCAGCGTCGTGCGAGCGAGCGCCGAAGCCCTTCCGAGGACAGGATTTACACGAAGCCGACAGGTTCCCCACGACGAACTTGGACCATGTGGGGGTCGGCTGACAAGTTTGCTACCATGGATCGTGGTATGGATCGAATCATCACCCAGCATGACCCGGTTCGGCGCGTGAGCGGCCCCAGACGCACGTCTGCGGCCCTTTCAACGCCGTCTTGGGCCGTTCTGTGTGTTGACTGTTTGGGGTTGCGTTCGAGCAATCCGGGCACGACGCGGAACGGGGATCACCCGAATCCCGCTTCGGCGTAGCCGAATGACGCCTGGGCCCCGCCCCGGGCGCGGTGTCGTCGCGTGCCCTGACAAAAACTTAACGATCACGCCCCGAGGCGTGCTCGTGGACGGAGGAGCCCGACATGCCGGTCTTGTGCGACACGCAGATCAGAGAGCTCATCGGCATCGAGCCGTTCCAGGAAGCCATCAAGCGCCCCGGCACCGTCTCCTACGGCGTCTCCAGCTACGGCTACGACGTCCGCGTCGGGCCCGTCTTCAAGATCTTCACGCCCACGCCCCACACCGGCGGCGTCTCCATCGTGGATCCCAAGAACTTCACCGACGACCTCATGGTCACCGTCGATACCCGCGACCGCGCGACGGACCACGTCGTCATCCCGCCCAACAGCTTCGCGCTGTGCGAGACCGTCGAGCACTTCGACATCCCGCGCGACGTCCTCGTCCTGTGCGTGGGCAAGAGCACCTACGCGCGGTGCGGGCTGATCGTGAACGTGACGCCATTGGAACCCGAGTGGCGCGGCAAGGTGACGCTCGAGATCAGCAACACCACGCCCCTGCCCGCCAAGGTGTACGCGAACGAGGGCATCGCCCAGTTCGTGTTCCTCAAGGGCGACCGGGTCTGCGCGCAGAGCTACGCGGACAAGGCCGGGAAATACCAGGACCAGTCGGGGCTGACGCTGCCCCGTGTTGATTAGTTTCGTTGTTGTTTCACTCACCCTTTTGAAAGGAGCAGTTGATGAAGGAACCTCAAACCAAGCCCGTGAAGAAGCCTGAGACGAAACCCATGCCCAAGCCAAGCAACAAGTAAGGCATGGCAAGTCATCGAGAGAGGAGCCGCGTCCTTCCAATCGCACCGCCAGAAAACAAGAAAGGAGGTAACAAATGGCAAGCAACAAGAAGCAGACCTCGTGCCGCGTCGCGTCCAAGGCGTCTAAGACGCTGCGGAACCCGCGTGCGAGTGCTTCTGCCAAGTCGGCTGCGGGTTCTGCCCTCTCGCAGACCCGCAAGTCGTGTAACAAGCGCAAGCGCTAACTCAATACGTCCCCCTTCGGCGAAAGCCGGAGGGGCGCTTTGGAATTCTGCTCAAGAGAGGACGGTCATCTGATCATGAAGATCACCCGCAAGTTCACGACGAACGGCCAGAACCCCTTCGACAGCGTCACCTGGACGACGCGGTCGAGCAAGATCTCGAACCCGGACGGCTCGGTCGTCTTCGAGATGGCCGACGCGGAGGTGCCCGAGTCGTGGAGCCAGCTCGCGACGGACATCATGGTGTCCAAGTACTTCCGCAAGGCGGGGGTGCCGGCGGACGGCGGGCCCAACGGGCTGCCGGCGCCGGGTGGCCCGGCTCGCCGCGCCGGGTCCGGCGGGGGGGTGCCCGGGAAGGGGAGTGGGACCGCGGCACCCGGCTCGGCGAGCCGGGCCACCATCGGCCCCGAGAAGTCCGCGCGGCAGGTGATCCACCGCCTCGCGGGGTGCTGGCGGCACTGGGGTGAGTCGCACGGGTACTTCGACAGCGCCGACGACGCGCAGGCGTTCTACGACGAGCTGGTCTACATGATGGTGCACCAGATGGCGGCGCCGAACTCGCCGCAGTGGTTCAACACCGGGCTCGAGTGGGCCTATGGCATCAACGGCCCGGCCCAAGGCCACTGGGTCGCGGACCACGAGACGGGCGAGTTGAGCCTCGCGAAAGACGCGTACACGCACCCGCAGCCGCACGCGTGCTTCATCCAGTCGATCAACGACGATCTCGTCAACGAGGGCGGGATCATGGACCTGTGGACCCGCGAGGCGCGGCTGTTCAAGTACGGCTCGGGCACGGGCACGAACTTCTCGAATTTGCGCGCCGAGAACGAACAGCTCTCCGGCGGCGGCAAGTCGTCGGGCCTGATGAGCTGGCTCAAGATCGGCGACCGGGCGGCGGGCGCGATCAAGTCCGGCGGGACGACCCGGCGGGCCGCGAAGATGGTCTGCCTGGACATGGACCACCCCGATATCGCCGAGTTCATCAACTGGAAGGTGCGCGAGGAGATCAAGGTCGCCGCGCTCGTCGAGGGCATGAAGGCGATCGCGGGCGAGAAGGTGAGCGACTCGGACACCGAGACCGTCGGCGAGACCGCCGCCCGGCTCGGCCTGAAGCTCGACTACGACTTCAACGGCGAGGCGTACCGGACGGTGTCGGGCCAGAACTCGAACAACTCGGTGCGCATCCCCGACGACTTCTTCGAGGCGGTCGATGACGACGCGACGTGGCTGACGACGGGGCGGATCTCCAACGAGGTCGAGCGCGAGCACCGGGCGCGGGACCTGTGGGACCAGATCGCCTACGCCGCCTGGCGCTGCGCCGACCCGGGTGTGCAGTACGACACCACGATCAACGCGTGGCACACCTGCCCGAGCGCGGGGCGGATCAACGCCTCGAACCCGTGCAGCGAGTACATGTTCCTGGACGACACGGCGTGCAACCTCGCGTCGCTGAACGTCCTCAAGTTCTACGACCGCCAGTCGCGGCGCTTCGACGTGGAGCGCTACGAGCACGCCGTGGACATCTGGACGATGGTCCTCGAGATCTCGGTGCTGATGGCGTCGTTCCCGTCTGAGCAGATCGCCAAGCTGAGCTGGACGTACCGGACGCTCGGGCTCGGGTACGCGAACCTGGGCGCGATGCTGATGCAGTCGGGCGTGGCGTACGACTCGGAAGAGGGCCGGGCAATCTGCGGGGCGCTCTCGGCGATCCTCACCGGGCGGTCGTATCGCATGAGCGCGATGCTCGCGGGCGAGCACGGCGCGTTCGCCGGGTACGCCGACGACAAGGAGAACATGCTCCGCGTGATCCGCAACCACCGCCGCGCCGCGCACGGCGTGGCGCGCGACTCGGGCGAGTACGAGGGCCTCTCGATCGCGCCGGTGCCCATCGAGCACGAGCTCTTCCGCGACCGGAAGGTCAAGCTCGACGGCGCGATGGACCTGCTGCACCGCGCGACCAGCGTGTGGGACGACGCGCTCACGCTCGGCGAGCGGCACGGGTTCCGCAACGCCCAGGTCTCGGTGATCGCGCCGACCGGCACGATCGGCCTGCTCATGGACTGCGACACGACGGGCGTCGAGCCCGACTTCGCGCTCGTGAAGTTCAAGAAGCTCGCCGGCGGCGGGTACTTCAAGATCGCCAACCAGTCCGTCCGCCCCGCGCTCTCGTCGCTGGGGTACTCGGACGAGCAGGTCAAGGACATTTTGACCTACCTCCTTGGCACGCTCAGCCTGGACGTCCCGCTGCCGGGCGATCTCGACGAGACCGGCAGCAAGACGTTCAGCGAGTGGCTGATCGACAAGGGCTTTGCGCTCGACGACCTCAAGGCCGTCACCGATCAGCTGCCCGGCGTCTTCGAGCTCAAGTTCGCGTTCAACGCCTGGGGTCTGGGCGACGAGCTGCTCGGCAAGCTCGGCATCGACGCCGACGCCGCCAAGGCGGACCCGTCGTTCAACCTGCTGCGTCAGCTCGGGCTGAACGCGGGGCAGGTCGAGCACCTGAACGCGGTCATCTGCGGCACGCAGACCGTCGAGGGCGCGCCGCACCTCAAGGACGAGCACCTCAGCGTCTTCGACTGCGCGAACACGTGCGGCAAGATCGGCACGCGGTTCATCGCCGTCGAGGGGCACATCCGCATGATGGCGGCGGCCCAGCCGTTCATCTCCGGCGCGATCTCCAAGACCATCAACCTCCCCAACGACGCGTCCGTCACGGATATCAAGGACGCCTACCGCCTGAGCTGGGAGCTCGGGCTCAAGGCCAACGCGCTCTACCGCGATGGGTGCAAGCTGTCGCAGCCCCTGAGCAACAAGTCCGACGCGGACGAGGACATCGAGGAGACGATCGATGCGATCGACGAGGCGGCGGCGATCGAAGAGGTCGCCGAGGCCGCGGGCGACCTGATGGTCGCGGCGTCCGAGGGCGACGTGAGGGTCGTCGTCCAGAAGGAGGTCGAGATCGTCCACCGCCCGATGCGTCGGCGTCTGCCGGACACGCGTCGCTCGATGACGCACAAGTTCAACGTCGCCGGGCACGAGGGCTACCTGACCGTCGGGCTCTACGAGGACGGCATGCCGGGCGAGCTCTTCATCACCATGGCGAAGGAGGGCTCGACCATCGGCGGCCTGATGGACTCGCTGGGCACCGCGACGTCGGTCGCGCTGCAGTACGGCGTGCCGCTCGAGTCGCTCATCCGCAAGTTCACGCACCAGCGCTTCGAGCCCGCGGGCATGACGACGAACCGGGAGATCCCGTTTGCCAAGAGCCTCGTGGACTACATCTTCCGCTGGCTGGGCATCCAGTTCATCGAGGGCTACCGCGAGGCGAACGCGCCGCAGCGGGCGAGCGAGCTCAAGCCCAAGGCGCAGGCCGAGCCCAAGGCGGCGGCGCCCGGGGACGCGCGGTGGAAGAACGACCTCGCCCCGCGCCGGCATACCGCCGATGCGGCTTCGAAGCCCGGCGCCGGGGAAGCGACCCGCACCGAGACGATCGTCGTGCACGAGCAGGCGACCGTCCGGAGTTCGACGCTCTCGGTCGCCCTCGACGCGGCGGGCGACGCCCCGCCGTGCGATGTTTGCGGCACGATCACCGTCCGCTCGGGCACCTGCTACAAGTGCCTGAA
This sequence comes from Phycisphaerales bacterium, assembly GCA_040219655.1. Lineage (GTDB taxonomy): Bacteria > Planctomycetota > Phycisphaerae > Phycisphaerales > UBA1924 > BQJQ01. The sequence goes on from JAVJSB010000006.1 coordinate 50,774, forward strand.
CTGCGGCGCGTCGATGGGGTGCAGTTGATGTGAGCTTCGCGTAGGAGCGGGCCGGGCGGCACAACGGTCAGCGGCGAACGGAATCCCGGCTGGGATCCGGGTGGTCGGACCGCCCGGGAACAGAGCCGGCTCGGGTTCGCGGCGACGGCCTCCGGGGCCAGGGACAAGCCGCCGAACACCGGGCGCCGTCCGGCCTGCTCCGATCGCGTTCAGCCAATCACCCCAGCGGGTCGGGCAGATCGAGCGCCTCGCGCTTCGGCGGCAGATCGAACTGCTCCCGCGTCGTGGCGTACCGCAGCCCGCCCATCCGACCGACGGCCCGCAACGCCTCCTGCTCGGTGTGGAACCGCTCGTTGATCAGGTCGTCGCGTACGAACACGTGCGTCACGCGCCCGAGCACGATGTTGCCGCCCGCGGGGGCGTCGCCGTTCGTGCGGATCACCTGCGTCGTCTCGCACTCGATCGCGACCGGACTCTCCGCAACGCGGGGCGGCATGACGGTCTTGCTCGGCGCCGCCGTCAGCCCGATCTCGTCGAACTCGCTCACCTCGGGCGCGTACGCGTCCGCCGCCGCGGCGACCTGGCGGATGTAGTTCTCGACCGCGAGGTTCACGACGAACTGCCCCGTCCCGCCCTCCGATTCGGGCTTGGCGTTGCGGAGGGTGTCCTTCTCCGTGCCGTCGGTGTTGTTCGCGGGGCAGAACATCACCATCATCGGGTTCGAGCCCACGCCGTTGAAGAACGAGAAGGGCGCCAGGTTGGGCACGCCCTCGGGCGAAACCGTCGAGACGAACGCGATCGGCCGCGGCACGATCGTGCCGATCAGAAGCTTGTAGCGCTCGACGACCTCGAGCTCGGCAGGGTTGATCTCCATGGCCAACGGTACCCGCGCCCTTGCAAGCCCAGGCCGCCCGATCCGAATAAGAATGACGCACCGTGAAAGGGGGCCGCGATGGGTTCTGACAAGCAACGCCCGGTCGTCGCGAGGGCAGGGTCGTCGGTGGGGCACGCCGTGTTCATCGCGCTGGCCGTCTCCGGGCTGTGGTACACCTTTGACGACCGGCTGGCGGTCGTCCTCGACCACGACGGGCTCGGGCTGCTCGGGTTCTCGTTCGTCTTCCCGATCGTCCTGGCCGTCTCGCTGCTCGTGTCCGTCGCGGGCATGCACTGGGAAGGCGGCTGAGGCGGGTACCATCGCCCGTGACCGAACCCGCCCGCGAGGGCCCGGACATCACGACCTGGTCGGCGTTGCTCGCGCACTGGACCGAGTTCGCGCGCGCGTCCGTCGCACTGCCCGACGAGGGCGAGGGCGGACGCTGGAAGCGCGCCGTCCCGCACGTCATCGCCCTGCAGGCGACCACCATGGCGCTGGGCGAGCTCGATCGGCTCGACGACGCCGAGCGCCCCGTCGCGCTCGACCGGGCCGAGATCACCTGCCGCGACGCGACCGGCGCGATCCACGACCTCTGGCGGGGCGAGCCCGTCCCCGAGTTGGTCTCCGAGCTCATCGATGATTCTCGTGTCGCCTTCGAGCGCGCCGCGAACGCCGGCGTCGAGTGGGTCGTCACCGCCGAGCGCGTCGTGTGCGATCATCCCGCCGAGCTGGTCGCGGGCTTGCGAAAGTCCGGGTTCGCCGGCGAGCTGTTCGTGCCCGCGCCCGGGCAGCCCGTGTTCCGCGGCGCGCCCGCCGCGTTCGCCCGCGGGCCGGCGGGGTCCGCGCCGAGCGACGCCCAGCTCGCGCTCATCGCGAAGTTCCTCGGCAAGAAGAACGTCGGCGAGCCTGAACGCATCGCGCTGCCCCGGCAGGTCTATCGCCAGTTCGACTTCGCCGCGGGCGGGCCCGTCAAGGACCTCGTCGTCCCGATGAATGAGGACTTGCCCCCGGGCCAGCCCGTGCTGGTGCTCGCGATCGAGGGCGGCGAATCGGCGAGCGTGCCCCTGCCCCCGCGCGAGGCACCCAGAATCGGTTCCCTGCCGGTCGAGATCGTCGGAGCCAAGGACTAGCCCGAAGCGTCAGCGCGGGGCACATCACCGTCCAAGAGCCGGGCGCTGACGCTTCGGGCTCGTCACGCGCCGTCCGCGCACCACGCGCGGAGTCGCTCGAGCGCCCGCTCGATCGTGCTCTCGGAGACGCAGAACGCGAACCGCAGCAGCTTGCGCCCCTCGTCCGAGTCGTGGTAGAAGCTCGAGGGCGGGATCGTCGCGACGCCCGCTTCCTCAATCAGGTGATGGCAGAACGACACGTCTTCCGCGAACCCGCGCGGCTCGGAGACGGGCGTGTGATCCGCCACGATGAAGTACCCGCCCGCGGGATCCGCGAACCGGAACCCGAGCTCGCGCAGCCCCCGTGCGAGCACGTCGCGCTGATGCCGGAAACGCGCGCGCAGATCGGTGTAGTACGCCTCGTCGGTGCGCAACGCCTCCGCCGCCGCGTGCTGCAGCGGCGCGGCGACGCAGAACGTCGTGAACTGATGCGCCGACCGCACCGCCCTCGTGAGCCCGGGCGGCGCGATCGCCCACCCGATCTTCCAGCCCGTCATCGAGAACATCTTCCCGAACGACCCGAGCGTGATCGTCCGCTCGCCCATCCCCGGCAGCGACGCGAGCCGCACGTGCTCGCCCTCGTACACATGGCAGTCGTACACCTCGTCGCTGATCGCGATCAGGTCGTGCCGCTGGCAGAGCTCAGCGATCGTGCCCAGCTCATTGTGCGAGAAGATCTTGCCCGTCGGGTTGTGGGGGGTGTTCACGAGGATCGCGCGGGTCTCGGGCGTGACCGCCGCTTCGAGTTCGTCGGCGTCGAACGCGAACGCCCCGTCCGCGTTCATCCGCAGCGGCACGAACCGGGGTGCTGCGCCCGCCATCGCGAGGTCCGCCGGGTAGGCGTCGTAGAACGGCTCGAAGACGACGACCTCGTCGCCGGGGTTCAGGAGGCCCAGCATCGTCGCCGCGAGGGCTTCGGTGCACCCGCTGGTGACGGTGACCTCGGCGTCCGGGTCGGGCTTCCGCCCGCCGCCGGTCACCGCGAAGCGGTCGGCGATGGCGTGCCGGAGCGCGGGCACGCCCGGCATCGGCACGTACTGGTTCGGGTGCTCCCGCATCGCTCGGGCGGCGGCGTCCTTGATCCAGTCGGGCCCGTCCGCGTCGGGCATGCCCTGCCCGAGGTTGACGGCGTCCGCCGCCACCGCCCGCGCGGTGATCTCCGCGAAGATTGAGGTCCCGAACGATTGGAGTCGTCGCGCCACGGTCATGTTGGTCAGCCTAGCGGGGGACGATCTCCCGGGCCCGACCTAGCATCGCCAAAGCACCCACACGCCGGGCGCGGACGCCCCGGCGCTCACGACCCGAGGGAGGACGAACCATGCCCAAGCGCGCCAAGATCAGCATCATCGGAGCCGGCAACGTCGGGGCCACCTGCGCCCACTGGGCCGCCCAGAAAGAGCTCGGCGACATCGTTCTCCTCGACATCCCCGACAAGGAAGGCGTCGCCCAGGGCAAGATGCTCGACCTCGCCTGCTGCGGGCCCATCGAGCGCTTCGACGGCATGCTCACCGGCACCGCCGACTACAAGGACATCGCCCATTCCGACGTCGTCGTCGTCACCGCCGGTCTCCCCCGCAAGCCCGGCATGAGCCGCGACGACCTCATCGAGACCAACGTCAAGATCGTCAAGAGCGTCTCCGAGAACATCAAGGAGTACGCGCCTGACTCGATCGTCATCGTCGTCTCCAACCCCCTCGACGCGATGGTCTACACCGCGTGGAAGGCGACCGGCTTCCCCACCCACCGCATCATGGGCCAGGCCGGCGCCTTGGACGTCGCCCGCTTCCGCACCTTCATCGCGTGGGAGATCGGGTGCAGCGTCGAGGACGTCTCCGCCCTCCTCCTGGGCGGGCACGGCGACGACATGGTCCCCCTCGCCCGCTGCACCTCCGTCCACGGCATCCCCGTCACCGACCTGCTCACCGACGAGCAGATCACCGCCTGCGTCGAGCGCGCCAAGGCGGGCGGCGGCGAGGTCGTCAAGCTCATGGGCACCAGCGCCTATTACGCCCCCGCCCTCGGCACCATCCAGATGGTCGAAGCCATCGTCAAGGACAAGAAGCGCATCATCCCCAGCGCCGTCTACCTCGACGGGCAGTTCGGGCACACGGGCCTCTTCGTCGGCGTCCCCGCGCTCCTCGGCGCCTCGGGCGTCGAGAAGGTCGTGGACTTCAAGCTCACCGACGACGAGCAGAAGCTCTTCGACGAGTCGGCCAGCCACGTCGAGGACCTCGTGGGCATCGTCAAGAAGATGTTCCCCGAGCTCGCGTAAGGGCCGGGCGTGGGCCTCGCGTTCCTGCTGCCGCAGCTGCTCTTCGTCGCGCTGGTCGTGATCATGGTCGTCTCGGCCCTGCGCGGCGCGTGGGTCTCCGCGTTCGTCTCCAAGAAGTACAGCACGCCGCACTGCCCGGGGTGCCAGTACGAGATCGATCAGACCAACCCGATCGCTCAGTGCCCCGAGTGCGGGCGCGACCTCCGCGTCGCCGGCGTGCTCACGCCCGAGCTCGTGCTCCGCCTGAAGGGCAAAGCCGGGAACATTTGGGGTGGCATCGGCCTGCTCACCATCGTGATCGGCGTGATCGTCGGGTCCGTCGTGCTCGCGGCCGTCCAGCCCGGGGATGGGATGACCGCCCTCTGGGTGTTCCTGGGCGGGTTCGTCGCGCCGATCCCGCTGGGCATCTGGGCGGCGTGGACGATGCACCGCCGACGCCGTCGCGTGCTCGCGGGATCGCTCCCCTCGGACGCCTGATCACAGGCGGTTCGTGAAGTCGTCGGGGATCTCGACATTGGGGTGCTGCGTGTCGTCCTCGCCGTCCTCGGCCAGCGCGCGCTCACCGTACGCATCGCCGTACAGCGTGCCCACCTTCTTGGCGTACTTCGCGCGCTGCTTGCGCTTGTGTTCGAGGAGCACGTTCTCGGCGTCCTCGCCGAGCGAAGTCAGCAGCTTGTAGAAGTAGGGCGCCGAGCCGATCCACCGGCGCCACTTCACCCGGCAGAACCATGCGCCCAGAGGGGCGAGGATCGCCGCGGACACGATGTACGGCCAGCGCGGATTCGTGATCGCCATGATCACGAGCGCGAGCGACGCCGCCGCGACGAGCAGCCCGACAACCAACTGCGCCCCCGTGCTGAACAGCTGCCGGCGGATATCGCTCCGCCGATCGCGGACGAACTTCGCGTCCGCTTCGGGGTCGTTCCCGAGCAGCCACACCGCGTCCGGGTCGTCCGGATCGATCTCCTCGGGCGCGAAGATGGCCTCTTGCACCTTCTTCGGGTCCGCCCCGGGCAGCAGCTCCTGCCGTCTCGATTGCCCCTCGCTTGGCATGCCGTCCGCCCCCCGAGTCCGTGCTGCGCCGGGTCCATCATAGTGGGAACGGGCGGATTCAAGAGAACCGCCGTTTGAAGAGCTTGTGTGATCTTCAAACAACTCGTCGGTGTCCGGCAGCGGACGCGGGGTCGGGTCGTCGTACGGCTGGCGATCCCCGGGCCCGACGTTGAACGGCACCTCTTCCCGCCCTCTTGGGGGGCGATCGGGGTCGGGATGGGGGCCGTCGGTCATCTGCCGTTCCTGGTTCTCATCTCGTCTTGAGGCCCTCAGCCATCGGCTTTGTCGGCCAGGTCAGGTCGCATCGACAGGGTCGGGCGTCCGAAACGCGGGCGACCCGTATGCTTGTTCGTCTGGCAAGATCCACGAGAACCCCCCTGAGCAGTCCGGAGACGCCATGCATCGTCAGTCGCTTATTCGAACGATCGCCGCCGCCGGGTCCCTCCTCTTGTGCGGGGGCGCCCCGGCGCTCGCGCAGGCGGCGGACCCCGCGATGGAGACCGCACCCGCCCCGTTCCCCGACCCCTACACCCCGTCCTGGTCCGACGCCGAGATCCAGCGGGTCGCCGAGCAGCTCTCGGGCACCTGGATCTCCGACGACGAGGTCGGCGCCCGCGACGGCAGCGCCGGGTCCCGGGTCGTGCTGACCATCGCGCCCATCCCGGTCACCGGGCTGAGCGACACCCTCTTCGTCGAGGCGGCCACCGAGTCCGCCCTCGACAAGCCCTTCCGGTTCGCGATCTTCCAGCTCATCCGCGGCGCGGGCGAGCTCCGCCTGCGGACGCTCGAGATCAAGACGGGCCCTCAGTCCGAGCTCATGCTCGCCGGGTTCTGGGCGGCGCCCGAGTGGTTCCCCGAGGTTCTCGACGAGCGGTTCCTCATCGCGACGTCCGACCTGGCGCTCGATGTGTCCGATGACGGGTTCTCCGGTTCGTCCGTTCACCCCTACCCCACCAACATCGGCGGCGCGTTCGAGATGACGAGCGCGATCGAAGTCGCCGGCGACCGCCTGCACACCACCGACACCGGCATCGACGCGAGCGGCGGCGTCGCGTGGGGCGGCTCGCGGATCTCGTACACCCGCACCGAGCCGCTCGCGGAGGTGACCCGACGCGACGACGGGCTCGTCATCATCGACTTCGCCAACCCGGGCGAGCCCGTCTCGGACGGCGACCGCCTGCACATCCGCTACTCGGGCTGGCGCGCCGACACCACGCTGTTCGACTCGAACCGCGACGAGGGCGACCCCGCGTTCGTCTTCGCCTACCCGCCCGGCACGCGCCTGATCGTGGGCTGGACCCCCGGCACCGAGGGCATGAGCATCGGTACCAAGCGGAAGATCCTGATCCCCTGGCCGCTCGCGTACGGCGAACGCGGTAACCCGCGCGCCAGCATCGCGCCCTACGCGCCGCTCTTCTTCGAGATGGAAGCGGTCCACATCGACCGGTACGAGCCCCCGGCCGAGCCGGAGGACATCGCCCCCGCGCCGCAGGACAACCAGCCCACCAACGACTGACCCGGAGCCGCCCCTGCCCGACGACCCGTACGCCATCCTGGGGGTCTCGCCGAGCGCGACCGAGCCGGAGATCCAGGCGGCGTTCCGCGAGCGGGCCCGGCGGCTCCACCCGGACGTGAACCCGTCACCGGGCGCCGCGGCGGCGTTCGACCAGGCCCGCCGGGCGTACCGCGTGCTGATGGACCGGGCAAGCCGCGCGAAGGTCGATGCCGAGCGATCGCGAGTCTCGGGCGCAGGCGGCACGTTCACGTGGGCCAACATCGCCGCCGCGGGGGGCGTCGTGCCCGACGACGATGAGCTGGGCTCGGCGTTTGACGCGGTGTTCGGCGGCGGGTGAAATAGACTCCGCGGGGGCCCAGCACCCCGACGAGCCAAAGAGGGGGCCACGCCCAACGGGCGGGACACGCGTGCTCAAGCAACGGCATCAGGTCTTTGTCACGCTGCTGGGCGTCGCCGACGCCGCCGCGATCGCGTTGGCGTGCTACGGCGCGTGGGCGGCCAGGCTGCACCGCACGGACGAGCCGCTCCCGTCGAGCTGGGAGTCGTATTTCAAGGCCCCGCTCGTGCTGTTCGCCGTCCCGATCGTGCTCGCGGTGATGGCGGCGTTGCGGATGTACCGCCCGAGGCGCGATCGCAGCCTGTGGCCCGAGCAGGGGCAGGTCATCAAGGCGTCCATTGTCTCGGTCGTGATCATGGTCGTCGCGCTCTGGGCGGTCGGCAGCTCGTTCCTGACCGGCCCGCCCGAGACCGCGCAGCCCAAGGAGCTCGGCTGGCGCCTCGCGGCGGACCCGGCCCGCTTCCAGCTCGCCGCGTTCGCCGTGATGCTGCCCGCGCTGCTCGGCGTGCAGCGGGCCGCGTTCCGGTTGGGGCTCCGCTGGCTGCGCCGCCGCGGGTGGAACCTCCGCCACGTCGCGATCGTGGGCGTGGGCCGGCTCGGGCAGATCACCGCGCGCACGCTCGGGCGCAACTCGTGGACGGGCATCAAGGTCGCCTACTTCGTCTCGCACCACGACGAGACCAAACGCACCACCTGCGTCGGCGCCCCCGTCCGGGGCGGGCTCGACGAGCTCGAGTCGGTCCTCGAACGGCACCCCATCGACGCCATCTACCTCGCCCTGCCCAGCGCGCTGTCCGGGCAGCTGCCCGAGCTGCTCAAGCGGCTCGAGCGGTACGCCATGGACGTCCGCATCGTGCCCGACGTGCATCCGAGGTACTTGCCGCAGAGCATGCAGGTCAGCGAGCTCGAAGGCATGCCGATCCTGAGTTACCGCGAGTGCCCGCTGTACGGGCTCGGCGGGTTCACCAAGCGCCTCGCGGACCTGGTGGGGGCGTCGGTCGCGCTCACGCTGTTCGGGCCCCTGATGCTCGCGATCGCGATCGCCGTCCGCCTGAGCGGGCCCGGGCCCGTGATCTTCAAGCAGAAGCGGGTGAGCCTGGGCGGCGAGGTCTTCCGCATCTACAAGTTCCGCACCATGCGGCACGAGCCCGCGGAGGTCTCCGCGACCTGGACGCAGCGCGACGACCCGCGCGTGACCCGGATCGGTCGGTGGCTCCGCCGAACGAGCCTCGACGAGCTCCCCCAGCTTCTCAACGTCCTCCGGGGCGACATGTCCCTGGTCGGCCCACGGCCCGAGCGGCCCGAGCTCATCGAGCAATTCCGCGACGATTGGCGGGGGTACATGCTCCGCCAGCACGTCAAGGCGGGCATCACGGGCTGGGCCCAGGTCAACGGGCTCCGAGGCGACACGAGCATCCGCAAGCGGCTGCAGTACGACCTGTTTTACATCCGGCACTGGTCGCTCCGGCTGGATGTTCGTATATTGTTCATGACTCTTCGGAGTGGGTTCGTCCATCCGAATGCCCACTGACGGGCTCAAATTCGGGTCATTCGGGCTCCGAAGGGGCGTCGTCGGCGGACCAAAGTGGGGGGTGTTGCACCCAACGGCTTGTCATGTCATACTTTGTGGGCTGTCTGGTGGGTCTGAACCAGACCCTTGCAAAAACGGGCTCGAGTTTCGGTTGGAGTGGATCCGGCCGGATCGGGCCTGCGTATTGTGCGAAGTGGCCCTCGCAGCCGTGAGGCGGATCTCACGCGGACGAGGGCTGTGTTAGACTCATTCCTCGCGGTATTGGCAAGTTCACCCGTTCGGGGACGCACGCGAGTGATTCATGAATGGAGGTCGATGTGAACCATCGCAAGGCGTTTACGCTCATTGAGTTGTTGGTGGTCATCGCGATCATCGCGCTGCTCATCGGGATCCTGTTGCCGGCGCTGGGCAAGGCCCGCGCATCGGCCCGCAACGTGCTCAGCCAGTCGAACATGCGTTCGCTCGGGCAGAGCTCGAACAACTACGCGGCGGATTCGAACGACCGGATCTTCTCGTACAGCTGGAAGGCCGGCGTTGAGTACGAGGTGGAAGGCGAGGGCGCCCCGCGCACCTACGCGTCCGATCAGGACGCGGCGTCTGCGCAGAACAAGGACATCCTCCGTCGCCTGACGGGCCGCATCGATGGCCCCGACGCGATCAAGAACTTCCAGGCGCGCCTGCCGCACCGCCGTAGCTCGCACCTCGTGCTCTTCGACTACCTGACCTCGGCCCAGCCCGAGCCGATCGCGGCGTCGCCGTTCGATCGCAACCTCATCCGCTGGGCGTCCAACCCGCTCGATCTTTCCGACGTGCCGTACGCCAACGGCGTCCCGGACGGGTACGACGACGGCAACAGCGGTGACTGGCAGAAGCCGGGCATCCTCCAGCGGTGGGCGTACGCCTCGACGTACCAGACCGTGCCCGCCGCGTGGAACGAGGGGTACGTCCCCGTGACCGACACGCCGCACCTCTTCCAAGGCGTGGGCAGCCCCATCCTCGGCGGCAAGCGGTACAACTCGGTGTCCTTCCCGTCGGGCAAGGTCCACATGTTCGAGGAGTTCGACCGCTTCAGCGACTCGGACGGCATCCCGTGGATGTACCCCGAGGCGAAGTGCAACCTGCTCTTCTTCGACGGCTCGGTCCGCGGCGAGGCTTCGGCCCAGTGCAACCCCGGGTGGAACCCCGCCCAGCCGGACACCCTCTGGCGCCAGCGCTACGTCCCGCTCGACACCTTCCCGATCTGGTTCAAGGGCGAGCGTTCGGATGAGTGGTTCCAGTACTTCCGCTGGACCCGCGAAGGCCTGCAGGGCATCGACTACGGCGGGTCGGAGATCAACCTCCCCGACGTCGTGCGTGACGATCCGGAATACCCCGGCTGATCACGCGGGCTGACCGCGATCGGCAGCCGGCGGTCGCTGAGACGCCGGCCTGTTGAGCACCACGAATGAGTCTGGACCCCGGGTCTGCGGACCCGGGGTCTTTTTTTGCCTTTGGCACGAGCGCCGAGAATTTGGTAATCTCTTCATACTCCGGCCGGTTCCGGCTGGTGCCCCGTTCGGGGTGGTGTTGTGTGTGAAATCGGCGGGTGTCGTGGGGTTTCCCTTGCCGAACAACATTCGAAGGAGACCGTCGATGCGACGCCGCGCGTTCACGCTCATCGAGTTGTTGGTGGTCATTGCGATCATCGCGTTGCTGATCGGGATTCTGTTGCCGGCGCTGGGCAAGGCCCGCGCATCGGCCCGCAACGTGCTCAGCCAGTCGAACATGCGTTCGCTCGGGCAGGCGTCCAACAACTACGCCGCGGACTTCAGCGACTACATCGCCGCGTACAGCTGGCGGGCCAACAAGGCCGAACGGATGCTCGGCGTGGGCGGGTCCGACGAGGAGACGGTCGTGGAGTTCCCGACCAACCTCCGCGCGGTGCAGCAGCAGAACACGCACATCCTGCGGCGTCTGACCGGGCGCATCAACAACGACGAGGTCAACGGCCCGGGCACGGGCAGGATCCTCGGCTTCTCGACGCGGCTCCCGCAGCGACGTTTCACGCACCTCGTCATCTTCGATTACCTGACCGCCGCGATGCCCGAGCCGATCGCGGCCTCCCCGCTCGACCGCAACATGGTGCGCTGGCAGTCGGACCCGCTGGACCTCTCGGATGTCCCGTACCGCAACGGCAACCCGAACCCAGGGATCTACGACGACGATCCCAACTGGGAACGCCCGAACACGTGGCAGCGCTGGGCCTACGCCGCGACCTACCAGACCGTGCCCGCCGCCTGGAATCAGGACCGGGTCCCGACGTGGGTGCCCGTCGGCGACACGCCGCACCTGATGAGCGGCGACGACTCCATCCTGACCGGGTACCGCAAGTACACCCAGGTCGCCTTCCCGGGCGGCAAGGTGTACATGTTCGAGGAGTTCGACCGGTTCACGAGCTCCGACGGCATCGCGTGGATGTACCCCGAAGCGAAGTGCAACCTGCTGTTCTTTGATGGGTCCGTCCGGGGGGAATCGTCCGCCGCGAGCAACCCCGGCTGGAACCCCGCGACGCCCGATATCTTGTGGCGACAGAAGTGGGTCCCGCTGGACACCTTCCCGACGCACCACAAGGGCGAGCCCGGGGACCTCTGGTTCCAGTACTACCGCTGGACCCGCGAGGGCCTGCAGGGCATCGACTACGGCGGGTCGGAGATCAATGTTCCGGACGCGGTCCGCGATGATCCGGATTACCCCGGGTGAATTTCCACCCCCGGCGATTCCGCCGGCCCCCCGGGCGACATGCCTTTTTTAGTTGAGGATCGGATATGCCGAGACGTGCGTTTACGCTCATCGAGCTGCTGGTGGTCATCGCGATCATCGCGTTGCTGATCGGGATCCTGTTGCCGGCGCTGGGCAAGGCCCGCGCGTCGGCCCGTAACGTGCTCAGCCAGTCGAACATGCGCTCGCTCGGGCAGAGCTCGTACGGGTACGCCGACGCGTTCGACGACGACATCTTCGCCTACAGCTGGAAAGCGGGCGTCCGGTACGAGATCTTCTGCGCCCAGCCGCGCACCGGGGCCGACGATCAAGAAGCCGCCGGCTTGCAGAACATGAACATTTTGCGCCGGCTCACGAACCGGTGCAGCGGGCAGGACCAGATCCGCCCCTGGCCGACGCGTCTGCCGCACCGCCGGTACAGCCACCTCGTGCTGTTCGACTATCTGACCTCGGCACAGCCCGAGCCGATCGCCGCGTCCCCGTTCGATCGCAACCTCATCAACTGGCAGTCGGACCCGCTGGACATCTCGAACGTGCCGTACGCCAATGGTCGGCCCCCGGCCAACCACGACACGGACCCGCGGTGGATCCGGCTCGAGACGCGCCAGCGTTGGGCGTACGCCTCGACGTACCAGGTCGTGCCCGCGGCGTGGAACCAGGACCGCGTGCCCTCGTACTCGCCCGTCCCGTCCACGCCGCACCTGTTCGAGCCGGTCGGGGGGAGCGTGCCGCTGGGCGGGCGGAAGTACGGGCAGGTCTCGTTCCCCTCGGGCAAGGTGCACATGTTCGAGGAGTTCGACCGCTTCAGCGACGCGGAGGGCATCGCCTGGATGTACCCCGAGGCGAAGTGCAACCTGCTCTTCTTCGACGGGTCCGTCCGGGCCGAGCGATCGGCGGACTGCAACGTGGGCTGGCGCCCGCGGAACCCGAACCAACTCTGGCGTCAGGCGTACATCCCCCTCGACACCTTCCCCCGCTGGTTCAAGGGCGACCACACCGACCGCTGGTTCCAGTACTTCCGCTGGACGCGCGAGGGGCTCCGCGGGCTCGACTTCGGCGGCGGAGAGATCAACCTCCCCGAGAACGTCCGCAACAACCCGAATTACCCGGGCTGAGCGTGGCTGCTTCTGACGCACCGCGGCTGACGCTACGGAAAACCACAGTGTCCAAGCCAGGAGGCTCGTACCGTTCTATAGGGCGGCAGGCATCGGCATTAGTCTCTGAACCAATTCGAGATTGCTCGTATTGGGGGAATGGAGCCGCCGGATGCGTCGTAGAGCCTTTACGATCATTGAGCTTCTGATTGTCATCACAATCGTTGTTCTGCTGCTCGCGATTCTCCTGCCATCTCTCGGGCGAGCCCGAGATTCGGCTCGGAACATCTTGAGCCAAGCGAATCTGCGGTCGCTTGGGCAAGGATCCGCCAAGTATGCCGACGACTTCTCAGATGCAATTTTCTCGTACTCCTGGAAGTGTTGCCACCTTTAAGACTTCGCGGGTCCGGGTGGCGAGGTGATTCCGATTGACAACAGGTCGGCCGCGGGCTTTCAGAACACCGACATCCTCCGCCGACTCACGGGTCGCGCTGACAATGCAAACACGAACGGGCCGGGGACCGGCAAAATCTTGAATTGGCCGGCATCGGGGTTTGCTCAGCTGCGATCAACGCATCTCGTGCTGTTAGACTATCTCTTGAGCCCTATGCCCACAGAGCTTGTCGCGTCGCCGTTCGATCGCAATCTCATAGGCTGGCAACGTGAACCGCTGGAACTGGCCAGCGTTCCGTATGCGTCCGGCTCGGTAGATCCAAAGCTGTATGATGCGGACCCGCATTGGTCCAAACCTGCGATCAAGCAGCGGTGGCCGTATGCCTCAACATACCAAGTGGCGCCCGCGACTTGGATCGCTGAGCATAGGTGGGTGACGTATGGGCCGGTGGCTTCAAGCCCTCATGGGCTGATGAGCAGGATCCAGGACCCACCGCATGGAGGGCGCCGCCGCATCGAGGTCGCCTTTCCGTCGAACAAGGTCCAGATGTTTGAGGAGTACGACCGTTTCTCCGACTCAGTCGGGATCGCATGGGTCTTTCCAGAAGCGCAGTGCAACCTACTTTTCTTTGATGGCTCGGTCAGCGCCCGCGCGTCGGCGAACGCGAATCCTGGCTGGAATCCGGTAACCCCAGACGAACTGTGGCGTCAGCGCTGGCGATCGCTCGACCTGTTTCCAACACGCTACCGCGGCGACCACACCGACCGCTGGTTCCAGTACTTCCGCTGGACGCGCGAGGGGCTCCGCGGGCTCGACTTCGGCGGCGGCGAGATCAACCTGCCCGAGAATGTCCGAAACAACCCGAATTACCCGGGCTAACCCGGGCCGCGCTGACCCGGGTGGCTTCGGCCCGTCGAGTGCTCGGTCGCCGGTGTTCGGTCAGGGGCGGCGGCGGAGCCTGAGGTCCGCGAGGTCCTTATCGATCTCTTCCATGAGGTGATCGTGATCGAGCGTGTCGTACTCGGTCAGGATGTCGTCCATCTCCAGGTCCTGCGCCTCTTCGATGTGCCGCTTGAGGTCGGCGAGGCCGCGCTTCGCGTCGCGCAGGTTCCGCATGACCGACGAGTAGGTGCCGCCGCTTCGGGCCCGCCCGAAGTCGTTGAGCACGCCGGAGATCGTGAGGTCGATCTCCTTGCGCAGCCCCGCGCAGCGTTCTCGCCAATCCTCGGCGAGGTCGTTCGCGAACGCCCCCGCGTCGTCGTACTCCTTGAACCCCATCACGGACGCGAACGAGTCGAGCGAGCGATCGCTCAGCGGGTCCGCCACGCCGTAGATGATCGCGTCCTCATCGGTGAGCGTGAGCACGGAACTGCGTGAGTCGAGATCGCGCACCTCGCGGTTGCGCCTGTCGTCGTACGCCTCGCGTTTGTCGCCCGTGAGCTTCCAGGGCCCGCCCGCGTTCTTGTCGCGGTAGGCGTAGAGCTCGGCTTCGCCGATCATCATCGCCGCGACGACCGCGGGCTCGTGCCCGCGGGCCCGGGCGTCGGCCGACAGCTCCGCCCGCAGGATCGAGTTCATCTTGGAATCGACCTCGGCGTTGCCCGTGCTCATCCGGTAGACCACCGCGCCGCCCAGCGTCGAGCCCGGCGGCATCGTGATCGTCTCGCACGCGAACGTCGGCCAGATCGAGGCGCTGATGCCGCGCTCGACCAGGGCGTGATATGTCAGATCGTCCTCGTGGCGCTTCATGATCTCCACGATCTTCTGCGCCGCCCAGACCTCGCCGCCCGGGGAATCGAGCCGGAAGACGATGTCCGAGACGTCGTTCGCCACCGCCCACTCGAGCGCCGCCGCGACGCTCTTGGGGTAGATGTCCTGTCCGAAGGTGCCCTCGAGGGGAACCTCGAGCACGAGCGGCACGCCGTCGCGCTTGACGACGTCCGGCGCGCCGGCCGACGCGTCCTCTATTTCTTCGGCCGCCATCGAGGGCCCGGAAGAGGCCTCCTTACGCTCCCTCTCGTGGATCTGGTCGAACCGTGTTTCCTCCTCGACCGAGTATTCGCGGATCTTGTACTTCGGGATCTCGATCTCGGAGATGATGTTCGAGATCACGGTCCGGATCTTGATCATCCGGGGCGTGTTCTCGATGATCGTCCCGAAGTGCGTCTCGCCCGACTTGGTCACAACCGTGTCGGCCGACGCGGGCGCGCCCGCGAGCAGCGCCAGCACGCCGGCCGCGCCGAGCAGGCGAGCCATTCGGGATCGGGCGGGTGCGGGCGTCTGCATCTCAGATCTCCTAAGCACTCAAGAGCCGAAGGGGGCGCCGAGAGTTTATCGAGGGACCCGCGGCCAAGCCACCCCGTTTGTCACCATCGAATCGGCGTACAGTTGCGGGTCATGAGCGCCGGCAGGTACGAGGTCGTGGTGGTGGGGGGCGGGCACGCGGGTGCGGAGGCCGCGTGGGCCGCCGCGAACACGCTGGGCCGCCCGCACGCCGTCGCCCTCGTGACGCTGGACCCGGCCAGGATCGGCGTCATGGCGTGCAACCCCGCGATCGGCGGGCTCGCCAAGGGGCAGTTGGTGCGCGAGATCGACGCGCTCGGCGGGCTCATGGGCCTCGCCGCCGACGCCACCGGCATTCATTTTAAGGTTCTCAATACGTCCAAAGGACCCGCTGTCCACGGCCCGCGCTGCCAGTCCGACAAAATCGCGTACGCCCGGTGCGTGCAATCGCTGCTCGCGACGCGCCCGGAGATCGACATCGTCTCGGGCCCGGTGGAGTGTCTGATCACGCAAGGCGCCGGCCGCCGCATCGTGGGCGTCGAAGTGGGAGGGGTCGGCGTGCTGCACGCCCCCGCCGTCGTCGTCACGACCGGCACGTTCATGCGCGGGCTGATGCACCGCGGCGAGGATCAGCGATCCGGCGGGCGCGAGGGAGAGGCGGCCGTCTCCGGGATGTCCGCGTCGCTGGCGTCGCTGGGGTTCGAACTCGGGCGACTCAAGACGGGCACGCCGCCGCGCCTCCGCAAGGGGTCGATCGACTGGGAAGGCCTTGAGATCGAGCCGCCGGACGCGGACCCGACGCCGTTCTCCGAACTCACCCGCATCGGATGGTCAGCGGGAAACGTGCCGTGCGACCGCTTCCCGTTGATCGAGCAGGCCGAGTGCCGGCGCACGGCGACCACCGCCGCGATGCACGACCTCATCCGCGCGAACCTCGACCGCGCGCCGATGTTCTCCGGGCAGATCACCTCCGCCGGCCCGCGCTACTGCCCGAGCATCGAGGACAAGGTCGTCCGCTTTCCGGACCGCGCCGAGCACGGCGTTTTCCTCGAGCCCGAATCGCACGAATCCGACTGGGTCTACTGCAACGGCATCTCGACGAGCCTGCCCGCCGACGTGCAGCTCGACCTGGTGCGGTCCATGCCCGGGTGCGAGCGGGCGGAGATCGCGCAGTACGGGTACGCCGTCGAGTACGACTCCGTGATGCCGCACCAGATCCGCGCGACGGGCATGACCAAGCGGGTGGACGGGCTCTTCCTTGCGGGACAGATCAACGGCACGAGCGGGTATGAGGAAGCCGCCGCGCAGGGCCTCGTCGCGGGGCTCAATGCCGCGCGGCACGCCCAGGGCCTCGACGGCTTCGCGTTCGGGCGTGATCAGGCGTACATCGGCGTGCTGATGGACGACCTCGTGACCAAGCGCCCGGTCGAGCCCTACCGCATGTTCACGAGCCGCGCCGAGCACCGGCTGCTCCTGCGTGCCGACAACGCGCCGGACCGCCTCACGCCCGTCGCGAGCGAGCTCGGGCTGCTGGGCACGACCGAGCTCGGCCGGGCCCGCGAGCGGGCGCAGGCCGATCGGGCCCGCGCGAAGTCAGAGGTCCACGGCGCGATCGATACGGCCCGCGTGGGCGCGGACGCCCTCTCGCTCGCCGTGCGCCGCCCGGAGTTCGGATGGGCCGACCTTAGGGACGCGCTGCCCGAGATCTCTGCGCCCGACCACGTCTGGCGCTCCGTGCACGCCGACCGCCGGTACGACGCGTACGTGGCGCGGCAGCTGGCCGAGATCCGGCGGTCGCAGGCGAACGAGCGTCGCCCGCTGCCCGCGTGGCTCGATTACCACACGATGACCGGCCTCCGCGCCGAGGCGATGAACGCGCTGCACACGTTCCGACCCGAGACGTTCGGGCAGGCGGGCCGTTTGGAGGGCGTCACGCCCGCGGATCTGACACTCCTGAGCGTGCACGTCAAGCGTCAACGCGCCGCGCGGGCGGGCGCCTCATGATGGCGCACTCGCTCACGCTCGGCGCGGGCGCCGCCGGCGGCATGGCCGTGGACTTGCTCGTCATCCTCGCCGTCGCGGGCATCACGGCGATGGCGCTGTCGCGCCTCCGTGTTGCCGCGATCCCGGGGTATCTCATCGCCGGCATCCTCTTCGGGCCCCACGGGCTCGGGTTCGTGTCGGACATCGCCCGGATCGAGGAGATCACTTCGATCGCCACGGTCTTGCTGATGTTCTCGATCGGCATGCATCTGGACATGTCCGCGATGCGGCGCGGGGCCGTGGCGATCGTCACCATCGGCGCCGTCTCAACCCTGGTCAGCACCGCCGTCATCACCATGCTGGCGATGGCGATGTCCGTCGAGCTGCCCGGCGCGATCGCGATCGGGATGGCGCTGAGCATGTCCTCGACCGCGGTCGTCCTCCAGCTCTTCCAGGCGCGGCGCGAACTCTTCGAGGCGCACGGGCGAACCAGCATCGGCATCCTGCTGATCCAGGACCTGCTCGTCGTCGGCATGCTCGCGTTGCTGCCCGTGCTCGCCGCGATGCGGTCGGACGCCCCGGACACCGAGCCGATCGACCTCGGCGCCGTCGCGACGCAATCGCTGATCGCCATCGGCGCGGTGGGCTTGCTGATCGTGGTGGGGCGGCTGGTCTTGCCTCGGGTGATGCGTTTCGTGGCGGCGGGAGGGAACCAGGAGCTGATGCTCGTCGTCGCCGCCGCGGCCGCGCTGGGCGCCGCCGTCCTCACCGGCGCCGCCGGGCTCAGCCCGGAACTCGGCGCCTTCATCGCGGGCTTCCTGCTCAGCTCAACGCCCTTCCGGCATCACATCTCCGGGCAGATCACGCCGCTGCGTGACCTGTTCATGGCCGTCTTCTTTACCGTCGTCGGCATGCGCGTGGACCCGCAGGCCGTGCTCGCGGGGTGGTGGGTCGTGCTGTCGGCGATCATCGTGATCCCGTCGGTCAAGACGTTCATCATCGCGCTGTCTACCTGGGCCGCGGGCGGCGCGTCGACCGTCGCCGTCCGCACCGGGCTCGCGCTCGGGCAGAGCGGGGAGTTCTCGCTGCTCGTGCTGACGATCGCCGCGTCGCTCGGGTTGATCGAGCCCAATGTGGAAGGGGTCGTGATCGCCGCCGTCGTCGCGACGCTCGTGCTCACGCCCTGGTCGGTCGAGCACGGGGCGGCGATCGCCCGGCGCTTCGGGGACATCCGCCCCGCGCCGTGGTTCAAGGTCCCGACCATCAGCGAGCACCCCGCCGTGCTCGAAGCCGACGGCGACGACGACACACCCAAGCACGCCCGCGTCATCATCGCCGGGTTCGGGCCCGTCGGGCGCACCTGCGCCGCCAAGCTCGCGTCGCTTGGCATCCGGTACACCGTCGTCGAGCTCAACGCCCGGACGGTCTGGCACGAGGCCGCGAGCGGCACGCCGATTCTCTACGGCGACGTCACCAACCGCGAGGTGCTCGAGAACGCCGGCATCGACCACGCCGAAATCGTCGTATTCACCATGCCAGACGGCGACGCCGTCTTCCGCGGGGTTCACATCGTCCGGTCCATGCGCCCCGAGATCCGCATCATCGTGCGCGCTTCGCTCATGCAGGTCGCGGAGTTCGCGAAGGAGCTCGGCGCGGACGAGGCGTTCGTCGAGGAGTCCGCCGTCGCTGACGCCCTCGCCGCCCGGCTGGCCGAGCATCTGACGGGCACGCCCGACTGATCACTCGGGCAGCATGCGCAGCTCGTCGCGGAGGATCGCCGCGAGCTCGTAGTTCTCCTGCACGAGCGCCTCATCGAGCCGCGCCCGCAACTCGGCCCGCTGACTCACGGGCAGCTTGGGGACCAGCGCCTCGCGCATCCCGCGGAGGACACTCGCTTCCTTCGAGTTCTCGAACGCCTCGGCCTGCTCTTGCAACTCGAACGCGGCACGCAGCTCCTCGAGCCCCTCGTCGATCGCGATCAGCGCGGCGCGCGGCTCGCCGTCCTTCATCGCCATGCTCGCCCGAGCCCGGGCGCGCATCATCACGAGGTACGCCCGCTGCGGCTCGAGCGACCGCCGGTCCGCCTCCATCTCGGCGTGCGCGTGGAGGATGTCGAGCACGCGCAGATTGCGGGTCGTATCGCGTGTGACGCCCTCGAAGTCCTCGAGCACCAAGAGCGCGACATACCGATGGGCGTACTGCATCGCCTCCTCGCGGAGCTGCCGGCACTCGTCCGGGCTTAGCCGCAGCGAGGGCTGCTCCGCCTCGCCCTCCTCGGGGGGCTCGGCCATGCCCAGCTCGTCCAGACGCGTCTCGTGCATCTCCAGGACGCTCGGTGCCTGGTTCGCCCGGAACCCGTCCGGGCGGCCGTCCACGCTCATCTGGAGCAATCCCAAGTCCAGGCGGACCTGGACGAGCGGGTCGCCGTCGTCGCCTCGGATCAGGCGGACGTTGATCCGCCCGGGCTCGTACGGCCATTCCTCAAGCAGGCGTGTCAGGTCGCGGTCCATCTGGGCTCCTGGGCCCCACCATGCGGGGATCCGAACAGAACACAAAAAAGCAAGGGTGCCAGCGAATCTCTCGATCGACCGATCACATCCTCGACTTTTCCAGCCAAACCATAGATCCGGCCCAGTCGGTCGTCACAAACAGGAACGTGTCGTGCAAGGAAATCCCCGAACTAGAGGGCGATTTCCGCGCAGCCGATGGAACAAATCGGGTACACTCGCGAACGGAGTGTTGGGTCGGTAGGGCCGACCCAGAGATCGAGAATCTGTCCGACGGCGCTCGCCGCGGAGAGAGGTGGGTAGAACGGTGAGTGGGAACGGCACAAGCCGGAGGTCCGCGGCGCGGACTGGCAGTCGAACTGTCCAGTCTGATCTGCAGGTCTACCTCCGCGAAATCAATCGGACCCCGCTGCTGACTCCTGAAGAGGAGCGCGAGCTGGGGTGGGCGATCATCAACGACAACTGCCCGGCGGCTCGAGAGCGGATGATCCGCGCGAACCTCCGACTCGTCGTCGCGATCGCGAAGCACTACACGAACCGCGGGCTGCCGCTGTCCGACCTCATCGAGGAGGGCAACATCGGCCTGCTCCGCGCCGTCGAGGGGTTCGACCCCGCGCAGGGCGCCCGGTTCAGCACGTACGGCAGCTGGTGGATCAAGCAGGCGATCAAGCGGGCGCTCATCAACGCCACGCAGCCGATCCACATCCCTGCGTACATGGTCGAGCTCATCGCGAAGTGGAAGCGCCACTCGCGTCAGCTCGAGAACGAGCTGGGTCACCCGCCGAGCATGGAGCAGCTCGCCGAGGCGATGGACCTTCCCCTCAAGAAGGTCAAGATCATCAAGCGCGCCGTCAAGGCCTTCCGCGCTCCGACGCAGGAGCCCGTCGGTGCCGACGGCGACCTGATCGGGCTGGGCGAGCTCATCGCCGACTCCCGCGTGGGCACGCCCGACGACAACTCGCTCCGCACGGAAGAGCTCGAGGTGCTCCGCAAGCTGCTCGAGACGATCGACGACCGCGAGGCGGAGATCCTGCGGATGCGCTTCGGTCTGGACGGGTCCGAGCCGCTGACGCTCAAGGAGATCGCCGGCGAGGTCGGCATCTCCCGCGAGCGCGTCCGCCAGGTGGTCGAGGAGTCGCTCAACAAGCTGCACGAGCGGCTGAACGACGCCAAGCCGAGCCGCTTCTTCCGCCGGACGGACTTTGACGACGTCGCCGAGACCGGCGAGGACGCCCGCCGGCAGACCGGCACGCGGTCCAACGTCGCCGGCTGACGAGACCCGACGCAACGTTCTGTGTATCCAGCGCGGCCGCCCCCTCGGGCGGCCGCGTTCTCGTTTGGGTGCCGTACCATCTGCCGGATCAGGGAACAGCGGGCCGGGCCCGCGGGTTCCCCACCCGTCTTCAGCAGACAGGAGCAACGCGTGAGCGAGCAGGTGCACAAGGTCGTCATCATCGGTTCCGGGCCCGCGGGCTGGACCGCCGCCATTTACGCCGCCCGCGCCCAGCTCGACCCGGTCGTCTATGTCGGCGTGCCCAAGGCGAACCCGGGCCCGGTCCTGCCCGGCGGGCAGCTCATGCTCACGACGGACGTCGAGAACTACCCGGGGTTCCCCAACGGCGTCGCCGGGCCCGAGATGATGAGCATGTTCCAGAAGCAGGCCGAACGCTTCGGCACCAAGATCGTCGGCGAGGACATCGAACGCGTCGAGTTCTCCGACGGCGACGCGCCCCACACCCTGCACACGTCCAAGGGCGCCGCGATCAAGGCGCACGCCGTCATCATCGCGACGGGTGCCACCGCGAACTGGCTCGGGCTCGAGAGCGAGCTCCGCCTCGCCCAGGCGGGCGGCGGCGTCAGCGCGTGCGCCGTCTGCGACGGCGCCCTCCCCATGTTCCGCGGTCAGCACCTCGCCGTCGTTGGCGGCGGCGACACCGCCATGGAGGAAGCCACCTACCTCACCAAGTTCGCGTCCAAGGTCTCCGTCATCCACCGGCGCGACGAGCTCCGCGCGTCCAAGGTTATGCAGGAGCGGTTCCTCGCCCAGCCCAACGCCGAGGTGCTCTGGAACAAGGTCGTCGTGGACGTGCTCGGAGAGGAGACCGAGCACGGCGAGAAGATCCGCGCCGTTGTCCTCGAGGACACGCAGACCGCCGAGCGGTCCGAGCTCGACGTCCGAGGCTTGTTCATCGCGATCGGGCACACGCCCGCGACGAAGTTCCTGCGAGATGCGGGGCTCGAGTTCGACGATGCGGGCTACATCGTGCTGGGCGACCGTTCGAGCCGAACGAACATCCCCCGGGTGTACGCCGCGGGCGATGTCGCGGACGCCAAGTACCGCCAGGCGATCACGGCGGCGGGCATGGGGTGCCAGGCCGCGCTCGATGCCGAGCACGATCTGGCCGCCCTCCCCGCGATGTCGGCGAGCTGAGCCCGCTCAGCCTTCGCTCTTGAACATCTCGAGGCGATCCTCGTACTCCGAGGCGTCGGCCCCATCCGGGAGCAGGCCGATCGCTTTCTCCTGCAGCTCGATCGCGCGGTTCCGGTCGCCGACCTTGAACGCCGCCAGGGCGACGGTGTCGAGGATCGAGGGGTCCTTCCACTCGCTCGCCTCGCCCGCGAGCGTGGCGATCCGGTAGCCCGCCTCGAAGTCGCGGTGGGGGATCGGGCGCCGCCCGTCCTCGTCGATGATCGTCCAGGCGACGGCGTTGAGCAGGCCCGCGTTGTCCGACTCCGCGGCCAGCGCGTCGGCGATCCGGTACGCCATCTTCGCGGTGGCCGCGTCTTCCGACGCGATGTCCTGCATGAACTTCTGGTACGCCGCCATCATGAGCGAGCTCTCACGGATCTCCGCGGCGGTCTTCTCGTAGCTGTTCGTGCCCTCGATGACGCTCTCGAGCGGCTCGTCGATCCCCATCGGGTGGCCCATCCAGGCGACCTTGCCCGCGCCGTCCACGATGAACGCCGCCGGGATGCCGTTCTGGTTCGCCGCTTTCATCCAGTGCTCGGCCATCTTCCCATCGGCCTCGACGGCGACGGTGTACCCCATCCGGTCGCCCTGCTCCTCGACGAAGTCCTTGATCCGCGTGATTTTGGCGGCCTGCGTCTCGCCCGGGCGCTCCCAGATGTTCACGCCGATGAACGTCACGTCATCGGCGTGCTCCTTCTGCAGCTCCGAGAGATGCGGGAACGCGCGGATGCACGGGCCGCACCACGTCGCCCAGAACTCGACGACGTACACCCGGTCTTCCTCGAACGCGTGGACCGACTCGCCCTTGACGAACTCCGCGATCGCGAGCCCGGGCGCGTCCGAGCCGATCCAGAGGTCGGGCTGCTCGAAGGGGACCAGCTCGCGCAGCGGCGTCGTCTCGGCGGCGTGGGCGGCGCCGGCCCGCTGGTGATCGGGCCCCGCCTGGGCCACGCCTGCGGCGGCGGCGAGGGCGAGGACGGCGCTCAGACGAACGATGGAGGGTCGGCGGCTCATGGGGGCTCCTCTCGAGGGGGCTCTGGTCGCGGGGCACGCGCGTGCCGGGCCTGTTGGCAGTCTACCGATCCGGCAGACGCGGGCCGAATGTTCCGCCAGACTCAGAGCATGCGGAAACCGCTCAGATCTGCGGCAGATCCGCCTCACCCAGCAGGCGGAACCCCTTTCGCCGAAGGATCTGCCCCGCCAGCGTCGGGTCGTCCACCGCCAGCGCGATCGTCGGCTTGCCGTTGGGCTTGAGCATCAGCGGGTACGCGAACGCGATGTTCAGTTCCGCTCCCAGCAGGCTCAGACAGAGGCTCGTGAGCGTGTGCCCCATGTCGAGTTCGACGACCAGCACGTCGTGCTCGGAAAACGGCAGCTTGTCCTCGATGAGCAGCTTCTTGGCGTCGCGCGCGCAGTTGGCGATCAGCCGCACCACGGCGTGGTCGGACGCCTCGTGCACGGACAGCGCGCAGATCTGGCACGGCGAGTCGTCGAAATTCTCGACGAGGTCGAGCATCTTCCCGACTTTGTTGGTCAGGAACACGGAGAACTGTGTGACGGTGGGCGGGGCGAAGCCCTGGGCGGTGTCCAAAGGCGTCGCTGCCTCGCTCATGTCTCGTATCCCGGTGCCGTCCTGGGCGATCCGACCGCCGCCGCACCCCACGACGGGCGATCGGCGTCTCGCTCGAAGCCACTACGGTAGCAAGTGTTGCAGCCGCGGGGCAAGCAAATTGCCCCGATCGTCACGCAGCGAAGCACCCTCAATCGGCAGCCCGGACCGGCAGCCCCGGATGGGGGATCAGGCCGAGAAGCTCGATCCGCACCCGCAGGTCGTGTTCGCGTTGGGGTTCTGGAACACGAACCCGCGGCCCATGATCTCGTCCTTGAAGTCCACCGTCGTGCCCGCGAGGTAGAGCAGGCTCTTGGGGTCGCAGATGACCCGGATGCCGTGCTGGACCATGACCTCGTCCGAGTCCTTCTGGGTCTCGGTGAGGTCGAGGACGTAGCTGAACCCCGAGCACCCGCCGCCCTTCACGCCCACGCGGAGGCAGACCTTGTCGGTCTCGAGTTCCTGCTGCTCGATGATGGTGCGGATCTCGCGGGCCGCGGACTCGGTGAGGATCACGCTGGGCTCGGCGGCGGTCTGGGTGTCGGTCGTCATGGGTGGCTCCTGTCGGCGGGCATCATGCCCCGTATCAAGAGTTTACGCATCCCGGTCGCCCCCGGTTCGAGGGCCCTCGGACGCGATCGGGTCAGTGGGTGTGGGCCTCATCGGCCGTCTGGATGCCGTTCTTCTGCTTGTAATCGCTGATCGCCGCCCGGATCGCGTCCTCCGCGAGCACCGAGCAGTGGATCTTCACGGGCGGCAGGCTCAGTTCCTCGACGATCTGGGTGTTCTTGATGCCCAGCCCCTCGTCGAGCGACTTGCCCTTCAGCCACTCCGTCGCGAGCGACGACGACGCGATGGCGCTGCCGCACCCGAAGCACTTGAACTTCGCATCCTCGATGTTGCCCTGGTCGTCGACCTTGATCTGGAGTTGCATGACGTCGCCGCACTCGGGCGCTCCGACGAGCCCGACGCCGACGTCCTTGCGTTCCTTGATCTCGTTCTGGGTGCCGAACGAGCCCACGTTGCGCGGGTTCTCGTAGTGGTCGATGATCTTGTCGCCGTATGCCATGGTTCACCTCACGGGTGCGTGTTTGTGTGCTTGCCGCTGCCGTTCTCCGTCGGCAACAACGGCTCGCCGCCGAAGGGCGGCGACTCGATTCAGTGCGCTTGCCATTCGACCTTGCTCAGGTCGATGCCCTCGTTGTGCATGTCGTAGAGCGGCGAGAGCTCGCGGAGCTTCTTGACCGCCGCGACGACCTTCTCGATCGTGTGATCAACTTCTTCTTCCGTCGTCCAGCGGCCCAGACTCATGCGCAGCGAGCTGTGCGCCAGGTCGTCCCCGACACCCAGGCTCTTGAGCACGTAGCTCGGCTCGAGCGACGCGCTCGTGCACGCCGACCCGGAGCTCACCGCGATCTCCTTGATCGCCATCATCATGCTCTCGCCCTCGACGAACCCGTACGAGATGTTCGTCAGGTGTGCCAGGCGCTTGTCGGCGTGCCCGTTGATCTGCACATGATCGAGCTGGCCCGTGATGCCCTTCTCGAGCTTGACGCGGAGCTTGTACAGCCGTTCACGTTCGGCGTCCATCTCCTGAGCGCAGAGCTCGCACGCCTTGCCCAGCCCGACGATGCCCGGGACGTTCAGCGTGCCCGAGCGCATGCCGCGCTCCTGCCCGCCGCCCTCGATGATCGCGCTCAGGCGCACGCGCGGGCGGCGGCGGCGCACGAACAGCGCGCCCACGCCCTTGGGCCCGTACATCTTGTGCCCGCTCAGCGAGAGCAGGTCGATGTTGTCCTTGTTCACGTCCGTCGGCATCTTGCCGACCCACTGGGTCGCGTCCGTGTGGAAGACGACGCCGCGCTCGTGGCACAGCGCGCCGATCTCGGGGACCTCGTTGATGGTCCCGATCTCGTTGTTGGCCCACATGATCGTGACGAGAATGGTGTCGTCACGCATCGCGTCCTTGATCATCTGCGCGGTGATCACGCCGTCCGCCGGGGGCTCGAGGATCGTGATGTCGAACCCGTCCTTGGCCAGCCGCTTGACAGGGTCGAGCGTCGCCTTGTGCTCGTGGGCAGCGGTGATGATGTGCCCGCGCCCCGTCTCGCCCGCGGGCTTCTTGGCGTACATGCTCGCGGCGCCCTTGATCGCCAGGTTGTTCGACTCGGTCGCGCCGGAGGTGAAGATGACCTCCTTGCGGTCCGCGCCGATGATGTCGGCGACCTGCCGGCGGGCGGTGTCCACGAGTTCTTCGGACTCCCAGCCAAACCGGTGGTTCCGCGAGCCCGGGTTCCCGAACGTCTCGGTGAAGGCGGGCAGCATTGCCTCGACGACGCGCGGGTCCGTCCGCGTCGTGGCGGCGTTGTCCAGATAAATCGGCAGGTTCACAGCCATCAGCGCTCCTCCAGGGTGAACGCGGTGAGATTTAGAATCATTCGCCCAATGGTACGATCGGGTTTCACCCGGGGCAAGGCCGTCACGACCCATTCGACGGGCGGTCGTACCGCATCGTCAGGCGGTTCCCCGCGGCGTTGTACACCACCTCGGACATGAACGAGCGGATGAGCATCAGGCCCCGCCCGAAGGGCTTGTCCAGGTTCTCATCGAGCGTCGGGTCCGGGATCCCCGCCGGGTCGAACCCGGGGCCCTTGTCCTCGATCGAGATGCGGACGGTCCGCGGGTTCACCTCGTACTCGACGGTGACCGACTCGTGCGGCTGCTCGCGGTGCCCGTGCTCGAACGCGTTCGTGATCGCCTCCTCGAACGCGAGGCGGATCGCGAACTCAGACGCCTGCGGGTACCCCTGGCGGCCCAGCTCGGCGAGGATCATGTCCTCGACCTGCTGGATCTGCTCGCGCTCATCGTGCACCTGCACGACGCCGCTCGCGTTGTCGCCGGGGGTTGCCAACCGCATCACCTCTGGATCGAAAGCGCCGGGGGGCGGATCAGCTCAGGCTCTCGAGCGCCTGCTCGGTCGAGTCGTGGATCTCGAAGATCTTGTTGAGACGCGTGATCGTGAAGACCTCGTAGATCTGCGGGTCGATGTTCGACAGCCGCAGCTCGCCCTGCTTGGCGCGGACCTTGTTGTTGATCGTGATCAGGGCGCCGAGCGCGGCGGACGAGAGGTGGTCCACGTTCGAGAAGCTGATCACGAGCTTGGGCTCGGACGCCCCCTCGATGATCGAGCTGATCTCCTCGCCGATGGCCTGGATGTTGGCCTCGTCAAGAATGTTCCGATCGATGAACTCGACCTGCGTGACGCCTTCGGTCTCGCTGATCCGGAGTCTTGAATCGCCTGCCATGGGTTCGCTCTCCGAGGGCCCGCCCGGGCCTGTGACGGGCACTATAGGGGGCTCGAACGAAAAAACGCCGGGCGGTCGGCCCGGCGCTTGGGGGTTCTTGGGGGTCGGTCAGATCACCCGCCGAGCTGGTCGAGCAGCCCGGGGAAGTTCTTCTCTTCCTCCTCGTCCTGGATCAGGATCGTCGGTTTGATGAGGACCATCACGGTCTGCTCTTCCTTGACGTCCGAGCGGTTGGAGAAGAAGCGGTTGAGGACGGGGATCTTCGACAGGACGGGGACGCCCGTCTCGATCTCGACCTCGTTGACGACGCGCTGCCCGCCGAGCAGGACGGTGCCCTGGTCGGGGACGGTGACGGTGGTGTTCAGCGTGGTCGCCTGCGTGACGGGGACCTGGACGAACGCCTCGGCGCCGCCCGCGCCGGTGCTGCCGCCCGTGCCGCCGGCACCGCCCGTGAGCGTGATGTTGCGGTCCGAGTCGAACTCGAACTCCGAGATGCTCGTGAGGACCGTCATCGTGACGTACCGGCGGTCCGAGCTGATCACGCCCTCCACGTCGAGCACGACACCCGACGAGATCGTCGAGATGACCGGGTCGAACGCCACCGACGAATCGGACACGACCGGCGTGAGGTCGGACACGAACGTCTGCTGCGTCGCGACGGCGATGAACGCCCGCTGCCCGTTCATGAACGTCAGGCGCGGCGCCGTCAGGGTCACCGTGCGGCGGTCGGCCTGCGTCGCCTCGAGCAGGAAGTCCACCTGGATGTCGTCCAGGAAGCGTCCCGTGATGCCCAGGGCCGGGTTGGAGTTCAGGATTTCCTGGGCGAACCCGCTCGCGGCGCTCGTGAGGCCCGACGTGATGCCGAACGAGTTCTGGGCCCCGCGGATGACGGAGAACTCATCGCCGGCGGCGTTGGGCGCGAAGACCGGGCTCGTGATCGTCGAGAGCGTGTCGGCGATGCCGTCGCCGTCCGTGTCCACCGGGAAGATGCCGCCGCCGGTCACGTTGGGCAGGAGCTGGCCGTTGTCGTCAAAGAAGTCGTCCAGCGTGAGGCTGGGGTCGAGACCCTGCAGGACGTTGAACTGGTTGTTGCTGTTCAGATAGACGTCGAGATCGAACCCGATCTGCTCGAAGAAGTCCTCGTTGACGAGCAGGAAGCGCGCCTCGACGTTGATCTGCAGCGAGCGGATCTGGCGGAGCTGATCGAGCAGCCCGACGATCTCGCGGTGCGAGCGCGGCGTCTGGGTCACGATCAGGTTGCCGTTGAGCTCCTGGATGGTGCCCGTGTTGCCGCCCAGGTCCACCCAGCCGTCGGGGTCGATCGAGTTCTGGACGAGGTCGATGATCTGCTGGATCCGCTCCTCGCGGTTCTCGCGGTCGTCGTTCTGGTTGTTGCCGCCGCCGAAGGGCGACTGCCCGCCGCCGCCACCGCCGCTGGACTGCAGCACGGTGTTGAGGTCAAACTCGGGGGCGTTGTCGAAGTAGGGGACCTCGAAGAGCAGGTCGTTGATGTCGTAGATCGCGAGCGTCGTGCGCTGATCGAGCACGTCCTTGGAGGCGATCGTGAGGATGCCGTCCTGGACCGACCAGCTCGCGGGCAGGTCCGGCTCGGAGACCTTGTCGAGGACACGGTCGAGCACGGTGGACCACGCGGCGCCCGACAGACGCAGGGAGACGGGCGTCTCCTGATCGATCCCGATGTCCTCGAGGCTGTTCCAATCGACGTCGATATCGACGCTGGCGCGGGTCGTGATGTTTGCGATGACATCGACGAGGAAGTTATCGTCGTACATCACCGGGCCAGAGTTCTCGCGGAGCGCCGCCATCGCCGAGCGATCCGCGGGCGTCTCGTTGAGGTCGAGCGGGCTGCCGCGGCGGAAGCTGATCGCGGGCCAGTCCTCGGGGTAATTCACCAGGTCCGGGGGCGCGATCATGGCCCGGTGGTTCTCGTTGGTCTGCTCGGCCCAGCTGTAGCCCTTGGCCCGCTGCACGTCGCGGTAGTCGCGGTAGATGATCGTGTCCTCGATCACGTCCTTGAGCAGCAGCCCCGCGGGGTTGATCGGGTCCAGGAAGAGGATCTGATCGACGACCTCGAGCGCCTCCTCGTACTTCAGCTCCTGCTGGAGCGAACGGACGCGCTCGATCGCCTCGTTGATCTTCTGGTCGCGGCGCTGCAGCTGCGCAATCCGGGCCTCACGCGTCTCACGCTCGAGGACCTCGGCTTGCGTTGCCGCCTCGGTCCGGCGGAGCTCCTCCTCGGCGGTGTTGATCGCGCTGATCCGCTCCTCGATCGTTTCCTGCATGGACTCGAACTCGGGCTCGGCGAGCACGCTGCGCCCGCGGTTGAGCTCGAGCCGCGCCTGGGCGATGAAGTCGCGGGCGCGGGTCGTGTCGCCCTCGGCGAGCGCCGTGTCCGCCTGCCCGAGCAGGTTGTTGTACGTCGCGAGCACGCGATCGCGGACCAGCCCGCGCTCGCCGATCACCTCGTCGATCCCGCCTGACGGGCCGCCCTGCGCCTGGATCTGCACCTCGATCTCGGCGATCCGGTCACGCGCCCGCTGGATGTCGGCGGCGTCCAGGTACTGCCCGTACTGCGAGATCGCCCGGTTGTACTTGTTCAGCGACTCGTTGAGGCGCCGCTCCTCGAACGCGAGGTCCGCCTCGCCCATGAGGCTCTTGGCTTCGAACCGGCGGGCCGCCTCGATGACGTCCACGTCCGGCTGCTCGGACGAGTTCAGCGACGTGCTCGCGAGCAGCGCGGTGTTGCCCGTGGTGCTTGAGGTTGCGGGCGGCGTCTCGCGCGCCGGGGCGCCCGACGTCGGCACGTCCTCGATCACGTAGCTGCCAGAGCGGTCGCCCTCGGGCTGGTCGAGCAGCCACGACGGGGTCGCTTCGTCGCCGCGGTCCTCGAAGAGGCTCATCGCGATCGGCGCGCTGAAGGCCGTCCCGCGGGCAAACTCGAGGTCGATGATCCGCGTGCGGTACTGCTCGACGGTGCGGGCCCGCCGCGCGTCGAGGGTCACGCCCGTCTGGGTGATCCGCTCGAAGCCGGCCTTCGCCCGGGCGTAGTCGCCCTGGCGGAAGAGCTCGACGGCGGCATCGACGTCCGCGCCGACCGACGCCGCCAGCATTGCCCGACGCATCCCCGCGTCCTGCACGACCCGGTGCGCCCGGCGCTTGCTTTCGTTCGTCGCGTTCGCGTCGCTCAGCACGGACATCGCCTGCTGTTCCGCGGCGACCAGGTCGTCGGTCCGCAGGGCGAACTCGGCCTTTTGGATCGTCTGCTCCACCCCGTCCATCTGACGCATCCGCCTGTTGGCGGTCTGCAGCATCTCGCTCGCCCGCGCCCGCTCGGCATCGGTCAGCGAGAGGGAGTCACCCGACTGCGTGAGCGAGAGCAAAATCGCCCGCGCATGGATCGTCTGCCCCTCGGCGAGCAGCGCGTCGGCCCGTTCGACCGCGGCGGCGCCGTCGATCGCGCCGGGCGTCTCCGCCGCATGCACAAACCCAGTGCCCGTCGCAAACATCGCGGCCCCGAGCAGCAGGGCGGCAACCGAACGATTCATGGTCGATGACATCCGAATTCTCCACACGCGGATTGCATCCGTTTGGTTGGTGAGGACCCATGGTCCCGAGGGATCGACCAGCTCGGCCGAGCCCCATTCATAGCCCCCGCGGCGTCCGTGCTCCGCTGGACGTGCCGCCCATTCCGACCCCCCCGGGCCGAAACGTCAGTCCGTTCACCGGGGTGGCAGGGTAGCGGGGACCCATCGCCCCCGCAAACGTCTCCAGTCCCGATGTGCGGACCCCATTCCGGCAGGCGCTCTTCGGGGCGGATGCGGGGCCGCCCGAGCGTCGTGCCGTCACCTGTGATTCGCCCCCGCCGCGTCCCCGGTTCCCCCGCACAGCGCCCTTCGCGCGCTTTGTTCACGACCGCGCCTCGCCCGGTCCGGCCTTCGAAGGCTCAACCGGGCCGAACCAGCCCGCCCGCAACACCTTCGGATCCGCCGCGTTCGTCGCGCTCGCATCGCCGGTCTTTGGGTCTAACTCTCTGCCCGGTATGGGCTTGGACATCAGCTCGGCGAGCTGCTCGGTCGTCACCCGGTCGGCGGTGACGACGACCGCCTCGGTCCACTCGCCCGGGTCACCCTCGATCAGACCAGCGCCGGCGCCGCCGACCGTGTCCTCGATTTCCAGCAGCGACGACCCCATCGCGAGCACCTCGGCGTACCGGGCGTCCGGGTGGCGTTCGCACGCGACGCGGACCACGCAGCGCCAGGCGGTCTCGCCGAGCTCGCGCCCCTCGTCGTCGAGATTTGTTTCCGGATCGATGTTGAGAACGAGTTTCCAGTCCTCCCGCACGATCTCGAGGACCTCGTCCTGGTTGAGCAGATCGGGCCGGTTCGGCGGCGTGCTCAGGATCCCCCGGTGTTCGTGGGCCGCCGAGTCCGCGCCGAGGGGCTCCTCGACCTCGGGGACGCCGAACGCCTCGAGCAGCGCCTCCACCTTCTCGCGCCGGTCGGTCGCGACGCGGACGGTCAGGATCTTGTGCTCGTCCACGAAGATGTAGACAAACGGGTCGTCGCACGCGGCGCCGAACCCGACGAGCCCGTCCTCGAAAAAAAAGTCGCGGAACCGGCGCAGGGCGTCGGTCACCCGGTCGAGCCCGACGAGCTCATACGAGATGTACGGGTCCACCTCGCGGTACGCGTCGCGCCCCATGTAATCGAGGATCGGGTACACGCGCGGCGGCAGCAGCCGAACGAGCTGGCGCCACAACGGTTCGATCCGCTCGGCCGACACGACGATGTCGTACACGTACCGGTCGGGCCACTCCTCCCAGTCGCCGGCGTCGTTGTCGCCGTCGGCCGGTTCGAACTCGACGAGGTACCCGCGCTTGGGCTCCATCTCCTCGACGGGGTACGCGCCGAGCGGGAAGGCGAAGTCGCCCACCCGGACCCGCGCGATCGATTCATCGGCCTGGCACGTTGGCATCGCCCTAGCGTATCCACGGGCCTTGGGCCCCGTGCGACTCCGATGGTGAGGACCGACATGCCCGAACAGGGAACAGAGCACCCGAGCATCCCGCCGCTGGTCGCCGTCGCCGTGGGCAACACACGCGCCCGGCACGGCGTGTTCCGAGACGGCACGCTCGAATCGACGGAAGTGCACACGCACGACAACGTGGAGGACGCTGCCGCGGCGGTCCGCGCCGCCGCGAGCGCGATCCTCGAAGACGCCGGGCCCGACCCCGTGATCGTGATCGGGTCCGTCGCGCCGGAGAAGGCCCGTGCGCTCGCCGACGCGATCAAGCCCGGGACACCCGGCGTGGACCTCTTCCACATCGGCTCGGACGTCCAGATCGACATCACCACGTCGCTCGACGACGCGGGCATCCGCACCGTCGGGCAGGACCGCCTGCTCAACGCGCTCGCCGGGTTCGAGCTGACCCAGCAGGCCTGCGTCATCGTGGACGCCGGCACGGCGATCACGGTGGACTTTGTGGACGGCGAGGGCGTCTACCACGGCGGCGCGATCGCGCCGGGCGTCGCGATGATGCTCGCGTCGCTGCACGAGAAGACGGAGCAGCTGCCCGAGGTGAAGTTCGACCCGCCGCCCGCGGAGCGAGCGTGGGGGTCCAACACGCCCGACGCGATGAACCTCGGTGTGATGGGCGCCGCGTGCGGGCTCGTGCGTTGGATGGTCGAGCGCGACGCCGAACGCTACGGCGCGTTCCCGCTCGTCATCGCGACCGGCGGCGACGCGGCGCTGCTCGAGAACGAGGGCATCGTGGACCGGTTCGTGCCCGAGCTCCAACTGCACGGCATCCACGCCGCGTTCCGGGCGGCGCTGCAAGACCACGAGGCATGACCGTCCGCTGGTGGATCGCGACGCCCGCCGGGCGTGCCGGCGCGATCGCCACGATCGCGCTCCATGCGGATGAACCAAAGTCGCTCGAGGCGGCGCTCGAGGACATGGACGTGCCCGGTGTCTCCGTCGGGTCGCTGCGCGTCCGCGTTGTCGCCGGTATCGATCAATGTGTGATCGCCCGGTGGTCGCCCGTCCGTGCCGAGGTCATGCCCCACGGCGGCGTCGCGGTCATGCGGGCCCTTGCTGCCGAGTTGGCCGACCGGTTCGGCGCCGCCCACGACCCGGACCCGCTCGACGCCTATCCCGAATCAAGCTCGGAGCTCGAAGCGCGGATGCTCGCCTCGCTCGCGCACGCCGCGAGCCCGCAGGCGACCGACGTGCTGCTCGCCCAACCACAGCGCTGGACGAACGAGCACGCGGGACAGACGGAGCACGCGGGGCAGCTCGCCCGGCTGATCAATCCGCCCCTCGTGGTCGCAGTCGGGCCCGCGAACGTCGGCAAGAGCTCACTGCTCAACGCGCTCGCGGGTCGGCCCGCGGCGCTGGTCGCGGACGTTCCGGGCACGACCCGCGATCACGTCGGCGCGATGCTCGACGTGGACGGCCTCGTCGTGCGGTACGTGGACACCCCTGGGCGGGGCGTCGTCGATGTGTCAGACGCGGACCGGGCGGCGCTTGAGGCCGCCGACCAACTCCTCGCGAACGCGGACCTGGTCCTCTCGTGTTTCGACGCGACCGCCTCGCCGATCGACGCCGGCGGCCCGACGCCGGCGTTGCGCGTCCGGACCCGCGCGGATCTTGGTGGCAACGCCCCGCCCGCGGACGTCTCGACGAGCGCCCAGACCGGCGACGGCATCGACGCGCTGGCCCGACTGATCCGACGGGCGCTGGTGTCCGATGAGGCGTTGGATGACCCGCGGCCGTGGGCGTTCTGGGAGGGCCCTTCCGGCTTCCGGGTGGGTTCCGGGCGCGGGCGCCCGAGGGCCTAGACTCCTCCCCGCGAAAACCGCTTTAGGAGCGCCCCATGGACGATCGTCAAGCCCAGATCAAAGAAGGTGCTGGGCTCGAGGAAAATCGGATCAATCAGGACTTGGTCGACTTCCTCGAGAAGTGGAGCGCCCCGTTCCTGTTCGTGCTCGCGCTGATCATGGCGGGCTACTGGGGCTGGGGGAAGCTCGAGCAGATGCGCGAGGCGCACGTCGCCGAGGCGTTCGCGGCCTACACCAGCGCCACCTCGGGCGACAACCCGTCGCCCGACTCGCTCAAGCGCGTCGCCGACGAGTACGCCGACGTGCCCGGGGCCGCGGCGCAGGCCCGCCTCCGCGCGGCGCGGGTGTACCTCGAAGCCGTCTGGTTCGGCACCGAGCCCGGGACCGAGCTGGGCCCGGGCGGGCAGTTGCTCAATGAAGAGGACGCGCTGACGGACGACGAGATCGACGCGTACCTCACCGCCGCGGACGACCAGTACCGCCTCGTGCTCGAGCTCGTCGAGGGCGACGCGGGGATGTGGGTCCTCGAGCTCGACGCCCTCTGGGGCCGCGCCGCCGTCGCGGCGTCGCGCGGCGACGTCGAAACGGCCCGCTCGTACTACCAGCAGATCGAGGCGCTCGAGACCGCCCAGGCCCGCGGCTTGCAGGCCCGCGCCGCCGCGCGGCTGGCGGAGAACGTCGATCAGTTCGTCGAGACGCCGTACCTCTACGGCAACGACGAACTGCCGCCCATCATCCTGCAGGGCTCGGAAGACGCGTCGGACGCGATTTTGGACAACCTGCCGACGAACGATGAGGTCCCGACGCCCCTCGACGACGCCGCGCCCGCCGAAGACTCGGCCAGCCCCGTTGAAGGCGACACGCCCGCGGATGACACGCCCGTCGACGACGACGCGACGCCCGCGGAGGACCCGGCGTCCGACGACGGTTCGCCGTGACCCCGCCCGGGCCGAGTGCGCGCCCGGACGACGACCTCGCCGCGGGCAGCGACCTCATCGGGCCCGGCGGCAAGGTGGACCAGGACGCCGTCCGCACGTACTTCGAGACCGCCGGCGACGACGACCGCCCGACGATCCGGTTCGTGCTCCAGCGCGACCGGCAGATCCGCCTGGACAAGTACCTCGCGATCCGCGTCGGGTTCATGAGCCGCACGCAGATCCAGCGCCTCATCGACGACGGGCACACCACGCACAACGGCAAGCCGGGCAAGGCGTCGGTCAAGGTGCGCGAGGGGGACACGGTCGAGGTAACGCTTCCGCCGCCCCCATCCGGCGACATCGTCCCCGAGGACATCCCCGTCACGGTCCTGCACGAGGACGACAAACTGATCGTCCTCAACAAGCAAGCGGACATCATCGTCCACCCGGCGCGATCGGAGAAGTCGGGCACGCTCATCAACGCGCTCGCGCACCGGTTCGCCAACGTCTCGGGCGGGGCTCTCTCGGGCGTCGGCGAGGAGTTCGCCCGCCCCGGCGTCGTCCACCGGCTCGACCGGCACACGACGGGCTGCATCGTCTTCGCCAAGGACGACGAGACCCACTGGAAGCTCGGGCAGCAGTTCGAGCAGCGCACCGTTGACAAACGCTACCTCGCGATCGTGCACGGCAACGTCGAGGCGAACGGGCAGGTCATCGAGCTCCCGATCGGGCCGTCGCCGAGCAGGGTGAAGGGCGCGCGCGAGAAGCAGGTCGTCCGACACGACAACCTGGGCAAGAACTCGATCACGATCTGCCGCGTCCGCGAGCGGTTCCGGTTGCAAGACCGGGGGTCGGCGGTGGGGGACGAACACCGCACGCTCGTCGAGCTCGAACTCAAGACCGGGCGGACGCACCAGATCCGCGTGCACCTCTCGCACATCGGGCACCCGATCGTCGGCGACGAGATGTACGGCGGGCGACCGCACCTCAACGAACGCGGCGAGCCCGTGCTCTCGCGCCAGGCGCTGCACGCCGGGCTGCTCGCCTTCGAGCACCCCGCGACGGGCGAGGCGTGCGTCTTCTGCGCGCCGGTCCCCGACGACATGGCATGGGTGATCCGCGATCTGCGGGCCCGCGCGACGACGGACGAGCCCGTGCACGTGGAGGGCACGGTGCCGCTGAGCCGGTTCGGGATCGGTCGTGAGGATGCCAGCTAGAAAAGCGTCGGGGCGCCGGACATAGACGCCTCGTGGTCGAGCAGCCACCGCTTGCGCTTGAGCCCGCCCGCGTACCCGCCGAGCGTCCCGTCCGACGCGATCACCCGGTGGCAGGGCACGACGATCGCGACGGGGTTCGCGCCGTTGGCGAGCCCGGCGGGCCGCGCGGCGTTCGAATTGCCCAGCCGCCGCGCCAGCTCCCCGTAGCTGATCGTCT
The DNA here is from genome assembly GCA_040219655.1 of Phycisphaerales bacterium. Taxonomy (GTDB): domain Bacteria; phylum Planctomycetota; class Phycisphaerae; order Phycisphaerales; family UBA1924; genus BQJQ01. The sequence goes on from JAVJSB010000006.1 coordinate 87,139, forward strand.
CCCCGCACGGGATCCCGGTGAGCTCACGCCACACGCGGCGCTGCCAGGCGGTGCCCTCCAGATCCAGGGCGACCGAGAACGCGGCGAGGTCGCCCGCGAAGTAGGCCGCGAGCTCGCGCTCGAGCCGCGCGAGCACGGCGCTCTCGCCCGCGGCCCGCTCGCCCGCGCCGTCGAACGACAGCACGCGCACCCCGCGTTCCGACGCCACCGCGCGCATGGGCCCGAACGGGCTCTCGATCGTCCTGAACGCGAGATCGCTCACAAATCCAGCCTACCCGGATTCGCCAGCCCGCACACCCGGGCGGCACGAACCGCTTAGCCCGCACACACCAGCGCGCGGGCTCGACAAACCACGCTGAATGCTCGCCAGTCTCCCCGCGCCGTGGCACCTTTGAGTGCCGGCGCCCTCGTGCTCCGGTGAGAGAGAAAACACCAGAGAAGAGGAGAGAGACATGCGTACCAGCATCGGCGCGATCACCGCGCTCGCCCTGCTCGCCACCGCGGGCGCCGCACAGGCAGGCCCCATCGTCGGCACCGACTTCACCGAGGGCAGCGAGAACCAGACCATCCTCGTGGACGGCGTCAACGTCACCCTCAACGCCGACCCCCGCGGCGTCGCCTACCAGGGCGACGGCTCGCAGGGCATCGGCGTCTTCGGCGGCGGCGGAGACTCCATGATCGGCGGCGTTGACGAGTTCAACTTCGCCTTCGACGTCCCCGTCTTCATCAATGAACTCCAGCTCGGCATGCTCCACGCCCTCGGCGAGGACGGCGACATCGTCGATGAAGGCGTCAAGATCACCACCGACAACGGCTCGTGGATCGTCCGCGCCTTCACCGCCCCCAACGGCACCGAACTCGCCAACCAGGACTTCGGCGGCTCGATCATCCGCGAGGGCGGCGGGTCCTACCTCCTCACGTCGCTCAACGGCGCGGAGGACGAGGGCGAAGGCTTCCTCTTCGGCGGCCCGACCACCTCCCTCCGCCTCGACCCGGTCGATTCGGGCTCCTGGCCCTTCTTCACCGAGTTCACCTTCAAGGGCATGACGATCACGCCGGTCCCGGCTCCGGGCGCCGCGGCGGTCCTCGGGTTCGGCGGTCTCGCCGTCGCCCGCCGTCGCCGCCGCTGATCAGGCCACTCGCGCATTCACTCCCTGAAGCACCCGCACGCCCCTGCACTCCGGGGCGTGCGTGTGTGCGCGCTCAACGCCCGGGCAACGTCAGATCCGCGGGCGCGTGCAGCCCGCCCGTCCGCTTCAGCCAGTCCGCGACGCGGTTGGCCGCCGACGCAACGTCGTCGTCCGAAACATCCACGACGAGCGTGCCCAGCGTGGAGCGTTCCACGATCGATCGGAGGCGCTCCTGCTCGCCCACAAACCGCGACAGGTCGTCGTACTGCGATGGATTCCCCGAGACCTTCAATCGCTCGGCCCGCGCCGCTTGAAACGACGCCGGCTCTCGGACGCACAGGACAAGCCGGAACCCCAAGGCGTGGAGCCGCGCCTCGGTTTGCTCAAGATGTGATTCCAGCACCGCGAGCTGCTCGGTGCCCAGCGCCGCCTCGTGCCGCTGGTGCGCGAGCGTCGAGACGTGAAACCGATCGATGATCCACGAATAGAACGGCAGGTGCTCGATCAGGTTCAGCCACGCGTCGTACGCCGCCAGCGCGTGTTCGAGCTCGACGGGCCCGAAGTTGATCAGCCCCCGCCCCCACGGCGTGTTCGTGAACCCGCACCACTCGCCCGACACCACCGGCGAGTGATACCGGTACTTGCGCTCGCCGACAACATCCGGGTGCTCGTTGAGCGCGAACGCGAGGTCCGTCTTGTGCGTGAGGCGTGTGCCTTCGAGGATGATCTTGGGGCAGAGCTTGGGCATGCGCCCAGCGTACGCGTCACTCGCGCAGATGCTCCAACGCCGCGTCGAGCACCGGGTCCGCCCGCATCAATCGCTCGGGCGGCGCGTCCACCGCGATGTCCGGCTCGATCCCGACCCCTTCGAACATAACGCCCCGCGCGTCCATCCCCTGCCACGAGGGCAGCCAGATCGTGACGCCATTGCCCAGGTCGTGCGGGCGCGGGTTGCCCGAGCTCCCCTGCGTCGTCCCGCCCATCACGGTCGCCCGCGGCGCCGCCTTCATCATCAGGACGAACGCCTCGTTCGAGCTCATCACGACCGGGCCGGACAGCACCGCGACGGGCCCGGTGAACCGCGGCCGCCTCGTACTCGGCTCGACGATCCGATCGAGCACGGGCCCGAACACGCCGGGGTTCGCGGGGTCCACGTACCGGTTCTTGGCGTAGAGAACGGGCTCATCGATGAAGCACCCCGCGAACGCCTTGGCGAGCGTCTCGTCGCCGCCGCCGTTCATGCGGACATCGACGATGATCGCGCGCGCGTCGTGGAGTCTCCAGAGCGCCTCGAACGCCGCCTCGACCGCCTCGGGGTTCGCCCCGTCCCACGACGCCACGTTGACGTACCCGACGCCGTCGTCCCACCGTCCCATGAACACAATCGGTGAGAGCCGCTCGAACCCCGGCACGACCTCGGGCAGCAATTCCGGGTTCACGTTCGGCACGGGCGGGCTCCGATACGTCGGCATCCGCGACCCGTCCACCTCGACCCACACGTGCTTGTCCTCGGCCTTCGCGAGCAGCGTCGAGACCACCCGCCCGAACGCTCGAGGCGTGCGTGTCCGTTCCAGCGCGCCGCGGTTGTCGTCGAGCAGACCGTCCCAGTCCACGCCCGTGCGATCGCAATAGGAGTAGCTCATCGCGAGTGCGGCGCGCAGGCGATCAACCGCGGCGGCGTTGAGCTCGCGTTGGTCCGCGGGGGTGATCGCGTCGTCCGCCCCGCCGGTGACGAACCGGATGGGGTACGGCGCCGCCGACTCGCCCCGCACGTTCGCGAAGTTGCGGTACTGCTGGTTGTTGATGCTCAGCCAGTACTCGTGGTCGGGCTTGAGCTTCACCGGGATGACGATCGTCTTCCCGCCAACCCACCGGATCTCGCCGGCGATCTCGGGGAACGACTCCCCACCCCCGACGATCGACCGCCCGCGGGTGTCCATCCGCTGATCGAAGGTGATTCGAATCTCGGAGAGGTTCGGATCGACGTTGACATCGCCGTTGTCGGGGATGGCCTCGACGACGCCGGGTGGAGCAGCGACCGCCAGCCGCGCCATTGCGAACAAAAGGATCAACAACAATCCAATACGTTTCACGGGGCATGTGGTGTAGTGCATTGTTGCTCACACTTGGGCATGTCTTAACGACCGCCCCGCATGCTGCTGCGTCCGAACAGGATGCGTGAGCGGGCAGCTTTGGAAACACGGGTTCGCGTATTCGCGCTCGGAACCCTCGACTCGATGGCGTCCGCAATTCTAGATAGAGATCGTGTCACGGTATCGTTGTCCTGTACGTGCATGCGCGCCGTAAGTGACCTCTTGGCATCTTCAATATGACGACCAACCTCTTTGAGTTGGCCCGCGATTGCCTCTTCTGGCATCTGATTGATCGATCCGGTTTTCTCCAGCCCTTTGAGAGACAAGGTGAACTCTTGGTCATATGTGCGCCCGTCTGCCGCGCCGTATGTAAGCGACACAACTCCTTTGGGCTCTAGGTCGTCGTCGAGCAACTCCCGCGCGTTTCCAAGAATCCTGCCGATTCGGCCATTGGGCCCAAGGGAGATCGGGTGCTGAGTCAGACCCAGTTCGTACAGAACGTTGAACGGCCCGTTCGCCTCCTTGATGGTCAGCAAGACGTCAGTGGCGGGTTCGGTGCCAACATTCTCGATGACAAAGTCGACAATCCAGTATCCACCGTGCGGTGAGAGATATGCCAAGAGCTGGGGGCGATGGGCTGCTTCTCTTGTGCGACGTGTTTCCTGTGCGATCTCGCTCGTGTGTTTGACGTACCGGACCGTGACAGCAACAAGCGTTACAGTGACACCAACCGTGAGAAGAGAAGCGATGAGTTGCACGAACCCTGCGTTGCGATTGGTCCAACTAACAAAGCTCCACTCCGATGCAGCAGGTATTCGTGCCGGGCTATCCGGATTCAATGGGGCTGGATCTCCTCCTTCGGAAACACTGAACTGCGGTGGATTCTCGATCGGTTGCGGTGAGGGGATCGCAATCGACAGGGAGGTAATGACCGCAAGTATGGCGAACGCGATCCACCCGATGACCATATCCCAGCGACTGAAGTCCATGCGAGCATTCTAACACGCTAGGTGAACTGCTCTGTGCCACCCATGTACCCCCGCAGCGCCTCCGGCACCGTCACGCTCCCATCCGCGTTCTGGTGCATCTCCAGAATCGGGATCAGGATCCTCGGCGACGCCGCGACCGTGTTGTTCAGCGAGTGGCAGAACGTCGTCGCGCCCTTGCCCGCCTCGCCGCCGGCGCGGTGGCGCATGTTCAGGCGACGGCACTGGTAGTCGTACAGGCGGCTCGCGCTGTGGGTCTCGCCGAACGCGCCGCCTCGGCGGCCGTCCGAGTCCTCGTCGCCGCGCCCGGGCATCCAGCACTCGATGTCCACCATGTCCGCATTCTTCACGCCCAAGTCACCCGTGCAACACTGCAGCAGGCGGTAGGGGAGCCCGAGCTCCTGCAGCAAGCCCTCGACGTACCCCATCATCGACTGGTGGTGCGCGCGTGAAGTCTGCTCGTCCGCCTTATCGATGATGACCTGCTCGACCTTGTCGAACTGGTGGATGCGGTACAGGCCGGCGGTGTCCTTGCCCGCCGCGCCAGCCTCGCGCCGGAAGCACGTCGAGACCGTCACGTACTTGCGCGGCAGGGTGGACTCATCGAGGATCTCATCGGCGTGCAGGCCCATGAGCCCGACCTCGCCGGTGCCGGTGAGGAACATGTCGTACCCGCCGCCGCGCGCGGATTCTTCGATGTGGTATGTCTGGTCGCGCCCCGCCGGGAAGAACCCGGTGCCGACCATCGCCTCCTGGCGCACGAGTACCGGCACGCTCATCGGCGTGAACCCGTGCTCGTTCACCATCGTGTCGAACGCGAAGCGCAGGATCGCCTGGTGCAATTGCATGCCGCGCCCGGTCAGGACGTACGAGCGCGTGCCCGCGATCTTGACGCCGCGCGGGAAGTCCACAAGCCCGAGCGACTCGCAAAGCTCCAGGTGCGTCTTGGGCGCAAAGCCCTTGTTCTCCTCGAACGACTTGGCGAAGTCCCACCCCTCGGGCGCCCAGCGGCGGAGCTCGACGTTGTCCGCGTCCGATGTGCCGCGCGGCACGTCGTCGTCCGGCGGGAGCGGCACGGCGAGCAGGATCGACTGCAACTCGGGGTCGATCGCCGCGATCTCCGCTTCGAGTTTCTGGATGTCGTCCTTCAAGCGCGCCGGGGCGGCTTTGATCGATTCGACCTCCGCTTCAAGCGCGGCCCGCTCGTCGCCGGACGCGGCTTTCATCTTGCCCATCAGCTGCCCGAGCTTCGGGCCCGTTTCTTTCGCGAGCTTCTTCTGCTCGGCGCGCAGCGCCTCGGCTTTCGTGCCGAGTTCGCGCTTGGACGCGTCCAGCTCGAGCAGGCGGTCGATATCGACCCCGACGCCCTTGAGCTGGGCGCCGGTCTTGAAGCGGGCGGGGTCGTCGCGGAGGGCTTTGAGGTCGATCATGGGCCCGCAGTCTAGGGGCTCCCTTGACAGCGTTTAGGACGCGGAGAACGCCCTTCGGTGGACAACTCCGTGCCCTCCCGGTGGACAACCGGTGAGCAACGTCCGACCCCCTTGCGGCGTGTTCAGAACCGGCTAATCTCGGGCTGTCGGGTCACAACGGGCCCCGGGGAGACCCGGGCGTGCCGGGCCCGGCCGCGGGAAAACGCAGCCCGCGAAAGTCACGCCGCTGCACGGCGTGGCGAGGCCCTCCGACGGGCCGACAACCGACGGACCGAAGCGTCGAAGCCCCGGCAGGGGCCCGGGAGACCGGACGGCGGATCGGCGGGTTGTCGGGCAAACCCCCGTGGAGTGTGCCGGACCGGCTCGGAGGTTTCGCGACCTGCCGAGTTGGGCTCGCGGCGGTGGCTCGCCCACAAGGCAGCCCGGTCATGCGAGCGGAAAGAAAGCGGCCGGGGTGCACATTCCGGTCGGGCTCGGGGATGCGTGGGCGATGAACGGCCCGCGACGGAAACGAGCGAAGCATCGCCCGCCGATCGGCGGCGTGGGGTTCACCCCTCGCGTCATCAAGCCGACGGGGATCCGGAGCGACGCACACAACGACACGGCCTCGGCCCATCGCGCGGGACCGGGGCCGCGTTCGTTTTTTGACCCAAGGCGATGTGCTCGCTCAGCATCTTCGCCGAACAGACAGAGCCCCGCGGGAGACCGCGGGGCTCTGTTGTTTGGGTGCCAAAATGTGTTCAAGTGCGCATGATTGAAAGAGCCCGGAGCGTGAGCGACGGGTGAGGTGCCGGACGAGTCGATCGAGCGTGAACCCGTCGCTCACGCTCCGGGCTCGTTCCCCGGGGTCATTCGGGCATGAAGAAGCCCCGCTTGACGCGGGGCTTCGTGGGGTCGATTGGCGGTCGTGTTCAGGACTCGGAGGCTTCCTCGCCGCCTTCGCCCTCTTCGGCCTTCTCGGCCTCGGCGGCGGCGGCTTCCTCAGCCGCCTTCTTCGCCTTGGCGGTCTCGTCGGCCTTCTTCGCGTCGGCGAGGGCCTGCTCGGCCTTGCCCGCGGCGGCCTCGGCGACGTCCACCTTGCCCGTGCTCACGGCCGCCTTCGCCTCGGACTGCGCGTCCTTCGCGGCCTTCTCGAACGGCGCGACGTCGATGTCGGCGCCCTCGCCGAACTTGGCGAGCTCGGCAACCGCGGCGTCGGCGCGCTCGCCGGCCTTCTTCGCCGTCACACGCTTGCGGGCGACCTCGCGGTCCGCTTGCCACTCGGCCTTCGCCTTGTCCGACAGCACGTCGTTCTTCGCGAGGATGTCGCGGACGGTCTCGCTCGGCTTGGCGCCCTTGCTCAGCCAGTACTGGATCCGCTCGACGTTGAGCTCGAGGTCCTGCGTGCCCTGGGGCGCCATCGGGTTGTACCACCCGAGGGGCTCGATGACCTGGCCGTTGCGGCGGGTGCGCTGATCGATCGCGTTCAGGCGGTAAAACGGGCGGTGCTGGCGGCCCAGACGCATCAAACGGAGACGAACCATGCGGAGCTCCTGGTGCGGCCCACAGGCGCGGGCGGCAAGGTGAGACCGAGTCGCGATCCCTCGACGCCGCGACCATCGCGGCAATCGGATTGACCCGGGGTCTGCCCGAGGGCAGGAGCGGATTGTTGGCGTCGAGCGCCGCCCAGTCCAATGGGCATGAACGTTGGGAACGAGCCCCGAGCGTGAGCGACGGGCCGATTCCATCCGTCTCGGTCGAATCTGCCCGTCGCTCGCGCTCGGGGCTGCTTTCACCGCCCGATGCGATCCAAGAGGTGGGGCGTGTCTAGGCTTGGGGCCCAATTAGGCGACCGCCGGGCCCGGGACGCCTCCGGAGCCCGCACGAACCCCCCATTTCGGAGCGACCGACCATGGAAACGACGCTGATCATCCTGAAGCCCGACGCCGTCCAGCGGGGGCTCATGGGCCGCATCATCTCCCGGTTCGAGGACAAGGGCCTGCAGATCGTCGGCGCCAAGCTGATGCGGATCTCGCCCGAGCTCGCGGCGACCCACTACGAGGCCCACCAGGGCAAGCCCTTCTACGACGGGCTCGTCAAGTTCATGACCTCCAGCCCGGTGCTCGTGCTCGCGATCCAGGGCGTCGGGGCGATCACGATCTGCCGCTCGATGATGGGCGCGACGTTCGGTTCCAAGGCGGACGCGGGCACCATCCGCGGCGATTTCGGCGTGTCGAACAGCTTCAACCTCATCCACGGGTCGGACAGCCTGGAAGCCGCCCAGCGCGAGCTCGAGCTGTTCTTCAACGCCGGCGAGGTGCTCGACTGGGACCGGATGATCCAGGGCTGGGTCTACGACATTTCCGGCGGCGCGCCCGAGTGATCGCCGGCGGGACCGGGCAGACCGATCGCTCGGATCGGTCGTCCGGTGCAAGCTGTATTCAACGGGTTTGGTTGGGTGGGGTCGGCGGTCAGCCTCGGACAGCGGGCTTGATCTCCCCGATCACATCGGGGTTGTGCCCCGCGCTGGCCGATTCCTCCTCGGTGCAGATCTGCTCGGCGATCTCTCGCCGGTGGATCTCGACACTGCGGGGGAAGTCGAACGCGACTCGGACACGCTCGCCCTTGACCGACGCGATCCGCACGACGCCGATGGGGTTGCGAGGATCGCCGATCACGACCTCTTCCCCTTCTCGTCTCGTGATGACCAGCATGGTCGGCTCCTCACGGGCGGCCTGCCCGCGTGGGCGGATGGTACCACGCCCGGGGCCCGAGAAAAAGCAAAATGTGCGCAACTCCCGGCTTTCCAAGGATCTCCGCGCCTCGAAGTCGCTCTCAGACCGCCCGGATGGGAATCTGGGCAGACCTCGGAAGACGCCCCCGGCGGGGGGTCAATCGACCGCTTCGACGTGGGTGACCTCGGGGACGTACTGCTGCAGGTTCCGCTCGATCCCCGCTTTGAGGGTCATGGAGCTGGACGGGCACCCGATGCAGGCCCCCTGGAACCGGACGCGGACGATGCCCTCGTCGGTGACTTCGACGAGTTCGACGTCGCCGCCGTCCGCCTGGATGGACGGGCGGATGAGTTCCATGACCTGGGCGACGCGGTCTCTGATGGTGGGCTGCTGATCCGTGGTCACAACGGAGAGTATAGCGCCGAGCGCGAACCGCTCGTCGCGGCGGTCCGCGGATCGCGCGGTGTAGACTCGCGGCGAGACGACTCGAGGAGCGACGCATGCACAGAAGATTGGGTTTGATGGTCGCGGGATTGGTGTTGACGGCGATGCTCGGCGCGTGCCGAAGCCCCGCGTACAGCCCGAGCGGCGACCCGTTGCTCGACCTGCGGAACCCGAACCTGTTCACGCCCGAGCGGTCGGACGCCGCCCGGGTGGCGTGGTCGGAGGTGCGGGCGGGCGTGCGCGATCGCGAGCGGACGCGGGGCGCGTTCAAGGACCTCGCGTGGAGCCAGCAGACCCCCGACGAGCTCCGGCTGACGGTGCTCGAGCTCCTGGTCCGCGACGACGACCCCGCTGGGGCGGAAGATTCGAAGCGGCTCGTCGGGCTGATGCTCCCCGCCGAGCCCTCGCTGGCGGTGCAGGCGTTGCTCGCGTCCGCCGCGGCGGAGCAGGGGTGGGTCGAGCTTACCCCCGCGCTCGTGCGCAGCTGGGGACGCGAGATCGAGCACATCGATGACGACAAGCGTGTCGAGCGCGCCGCGCTGATGCAGCTGCACCCGGGGCGTGACGTCGAACGGATCGTGTTCGACGTGTTCGTCGATCCGGCGGGCGTGGGGGTGGGCGCGTCGGACGCGGCGTCGCTCCGGTTGGACGACCGGACGCGGGCCGACGCGTGGGCGCTGCTTTCCCGGCTCGATCCCGAGGGTGTGCGCCGGCTGGACATGCTCAAGAGCGCCAGCCCGCGGGACGCGGACTCGGCACGCCTCGTGGGTGATCTGCTCCTCGCGTGGCGCGAGCTGAGCGTGCTGCCCGAGACGGCGATGGAACTCGAATGGCTCGCGCGACTCCGCGGGCGGACGACAGAATCCGCGGCGCAGCGGAACACCGAGTGGTGGGCGCAGACGCGCAGCGGCGTGCAGCGGCTCGGGCAGGCGCAGCGGATCGGGCTCGAGCTGCGTCATCTCGAGCCGGTCCGGTGGGCGTCCGTGCACCGGCCGGGGTGGCTGGTCGCGTCGCGTTCGGAGCTGCTCAGCGAGCTGGACGCGCTGCTCGCCGGTCGCGAGCGGTACGCCCGCACCGCGGACATGAACCCCCAGCGACCCGCGAGCAAGGAACGCCTCCGCGATTGGGACGATCGGCTGTCGTGGGGCGACGCGCTGGCGATCCTGACGGTGGACCACGCCGTGCGGATGCCGGGCGTCGCGGCGTCGCTCTTCGGGCACGTCGATGCGGACCGGTCGGACACCACGACGGAGTACGGCGGCGTGCTCGAGTTCGTCGACGACGGGGGCGACGCGCGGCTGGTGCTGTTCCCGCCGCGTGCCCGCGATCGGCGAGACGACAACCGGTTCGTCGCGTCGGCGGACATGGTGAACTACTCCGACCGCGCGCTCGCGCACTACCACATGCACGTGCAGAGCGTGCGCTACGCGAAGTACGCGGGCCCGTCGGACGGGGACCTGCTGTACGCCAGGTTGTCCGGGCGGTCGTCGCTGGTCTTCACGTCGCTCGGGTCGGACCGGGTGAACGTGGATTACTACCAGGGCACGGGGGCGGTGCTGGACCTGGGCGTGATCGAGCAGCCGTGAGCCGGGCGTGACGCACGCCCTGGTGATCGCGGTGTTCATCGCGGCGTTCGCCGCCGACGGGATGGCACCGACCGATGGCGTGGCGCGGGGTTGGCATCTCGCGTGGACGCTCGGCGGGTTCGCTCTGATTCTGATCGTGGGGGCGCGGTGGATCGGTCGGTGCGCCCGCCGGTTCGAGGCTTCCGGCCGCTCGTCATGGATCGTCCGCGCCGAGCGGGCGGCCGCGGCGACGCGCGTCGCGGCGGTCGGATGGCACGCCACAACCGTGCTCACGTTCGGCGCGCTCGATGGCTGGCGCGGGCTCTTCGGGCCCCTGCCGTACGCGGGCGACGCGGTCGTGCTCGCCCAGCCGCTGATGGTCTTCGTCGGGACACTCTGGGCGTTCTATCCGATCGAGCGGCAGATCCGCGAGTCGGTCCTGCTCCGCGACGTGGAGCGCGGCGACCCGGTGCGTCCGGTGCCGTCGCGTCGGTCGTACGTCGTGTCGGGAACCCGGCAGCAGTTGGGGCTCGTTGCGTTGCCGCTCGGGTGCATTTATGCGTGGGGGATTGTCGTCGCGTGGGCGTGGGGGCGCTGGGACTTGCCCGGCGCGGGGGCGCTGGACGCGCTCGCGCAGTTCGCCGGCGCGATCGGCGTCTTCGTGCTCGTGCCGCCGCTGATGCGCCGCGTGCTGGACGCCGCGCCCATCGAGCGTGGCCCGCTGCGGGACTCGTTGGTCGAGCTGGGTCGGTCGCACGGCGTGCGGTTCCGCCGCGTGCTCGTGTGGCGGACCGGCGGGTCGCAGGTGAACGGCGCCGTGATGGGGCTCGTCGCGCCGCTGCGGTACGTGATGCTGACGGACGGCCTGCTGTCATCGCTGCCCGAGCGCGAGATCGAGGGCGTGATGGCGCACGAGGTGGCGCACGTGCGTCGGCACCACATCCTGTGGCTGGGGCTGACCGTGGTCGGGGCGGTGTCGCTGGTCGGGACGCCGCTCGGGTGGTTGGGGATGCTCGTCGGGGCGTGGGTCGGGTCGCCCGGCACGGCTGAGCTTGTCGCGATGGCGCTGGCGCTCGCCCTCGCGCTGGGGGCGCTCGGGTTTGTGAGCCGGCGGTTTGAGTGGCAGGCGGACGCGTTCGCCGTCAAGCACCTCGCCGGGTGGCGCGGACGCGGGGCGATCCAGATCACACCCGACGCGGCGCTCGCGATGATCTCGGCGCTGAACCGCGTTGCCGCGCTCAACGGCATCGACCCGGCGACGCGCGGGTGGCGCCACGGGTCGATCGCGGTGCGTTCGGCGCGGATCCGGGCGCTCGTGGGGCGCCGCACCGACCGGCTCGCGATCGATCGCGAGGCGGCGGCGGTGAAGGCGGCGGTGGCGGTCGCGGCCGTGGTCGGGGCCGTCCTCGTCGCCGCTGACGTTGCGCTGGATTTGCTCGCGCCGGGAATGCCGGTCTGAGGCGGCGCGGGGCGTACACTCGCCCATGCCCCTGTCCTCGCTCGAAACCAGGCTTTCAGATGCGATCGCACGCCGGGCGGACGCGCTGCTCGACGACTTGCGGCTGCACGTCGGGCTGCCCACGGGCGGGTACAACAAGCTCGCGCTCGACGAGACGCGCGAGCGGTTTGCGTCGCGGCTGACCACGCTGGGCGCGACGTTCGAGCTCGTCGAGGCGGACGACAAGCCCGCGTGGCTGGGCGGCGGAGACTTCACGGGGCACCAGCCGCCCACGGCGGTCTGCCGGCGCACCGGCGACGCGGTCTCAGGGCGGGTGCTCATTGCCGGGCACCTCGACACGGTGCACGACCCCGCCGGCGACTTCCGCGAGCTCTCGATCGCGCCGGACGGCAAGACCGCGACCGGGCCCGGGTGCGTGGACATGAAGGGCGGGCTGGTGATCGCCGTCGCTGCGCTCGAGGCGCTCGAGGAGTGCGGCGTGCCCGCCGCGTGGACGTTCCTGATGAACTCCGACGAGGAGACGGGGACGTACCACTCCGAGCGCGCGATCCGAGACGAATCGAAGAAGCACGACTGGGGGCTCGCGCTCGAGCCGGCGCTGCCCGGGGGCGAGCTCGCGGTCGATCGCATGGGCTCGGGTCAGTTCATGATCGAGACGCGCGGCAAGGCGGCGCACGTCGGCCGGGCGTTCGCCGAGGGCGTCAGCGCGGTGACCAAGCTCGCCGAGGTGCTCGTCGAGGTCGCGAAGCTGCCCGACCCGGAGAGCGGCAGGATCGTCTCCGTGGGGCCGCTCGAGGGCGGGACGGCAACGAACGCCGTGCCCGACCGCGCCGCGGCCTGGGGCAACGTGCGGTTCCCGACGCCCGAGGTGGGCGACGCGATCGGGCGCGACCTCGACGCGCTGGCGACGCCCGCCGACGCGATGCCCGGCGTGATCGTTCGGCGGAGTTTCAACCGCCCCGCCAAGCCCCTGATCCCGGCGACGGAAACGCTGGCGCTGAAGGCCCGAGAAGTCGCCGAGGGACTCGGGCAACGCCTGCCGTTCGCCAAAACGGGCGGTGTCTGCGACGGGAACATCATGCAGGACGCCGGCTTGCCGACGATAGATACACTTGGTGTCCGCGGTGGGGGGCTCCACACCCCGGACGAATGGATCGAGCTTCCGAGCCTCGTCGAACGCTGCCAGCTGCTGGCGATTCTTATCGCCCGGCTGAGTGCAGGCGGTTCCGGGGACCAACCCGTGTGAACCGACTTTGACGGAGTGAGCAGACATGACCGAAGCGACGGCGTTGCAGACGACGGTGGGCGATCAGATCAAACAGTCCCCGGCGATCGCCGCGGCGATCGACTCGATCGTCCACGAGACCACGAGCAAGTGCGCCCAGATCACGGGCGTGCGCCCGCCTAACCCCGATCTGAAATCGAGCTACGACGACCTGCTCGCCCGCGCCGCGGCGGTCAAGGGGCGTGCGCTGCTCTACCCGTACGTCGGGTCGGGCGCGGGCAACGGGGCGCTCGTCGAGCTCGCCGACGGGTCGGTCAAGTGGGACATGATCACCGGCATCGGTGTCCACTTCCTCGGGCACTCGAACCCGGAGGTCATCCGCGCCCAGGCCGTCGCGTCGGTCGAGGACACCACCAAGCACGGCAATCTGCAGTCCGGCTTCGGCGCGTACGAGTTCGGCGAAAAGCTCATTAAACTCGCGTCGCGGAACTCGAAGCTCAGCCAGGCGTTTATCACGACTTCGGGCGCGATGGCGAACGAGAGCGCGATCAAGATCTGCTACCAGAAGCGAAACGGCGCGCCGCGTGTGCTCGCGTTCAAGAACTGCTTCATGGGCCGGTCGGTCACGATGTGCCAGATCGGCGACTCGGCGGGCGGGCGCCAGGGCGTGCCCCTGACGACGCAGGTCGATTACATGCCTTTCTGGAACGCCGAGGCGGCGGAGAAGGTGGGCGGCACGAAAGCGTTCATCGACCACGCCGTCTGGCGCCTCGATCAGTACGTCGAGCGTTACCCGGACCAGCACGCGTGCTTCATCTTCGAGCTCGTGCAGGGCGAGGGCGGGTTCAACGTCGCGCCCCGCGAGTTCCTCGTCGCGCTCATGGAACGCTGCAAGCACCACGGCATCCCGGTGTGGGACGACGAGATCCAGAGCTTCGGGCGCACCACCGAGATGTTCGCCTACGAGGCGTTCGACCTCGGCGAGTACGTGGACGTCTTCTGCGTCGGCAAGATGACCCAGGCGTGCGCCACCCTCTGGACCGACGAGATGGCGCCCAAGCCCGGGCTGCTCTCGGGCACGTTCACGGGCAACACCTCCGACTTCACCGTCGGCAACCTGCTGCTCGACACCCTCGAGTCCGGCGGGTTCTACGGCGACTCGGGCGGCTTCGCCAAGCACCACGCGAAGTTCGCCGAGCAGGTGCGCGCCCTCGCGTCAAAGCACCCCGAATGGTTCCCCGACGTCGCGTTCTGCGACGACATCGTGGGCGGCATCGGGGGCATGATGCGCTTCACCCCGTTCGGCGGGCAGAAGGACAAGATCATCGCCGCGTGCAAGGCGATGTACGACGAGGGCGTGATCTGCTTCTGGTGCGGGCACGGCCCGTTCCACGTCCGCTTCCTGCCGCCGCTGCCGGTGTTCAAGGAAGAGGACTGGCCGCGGGTGTTCGAGGTGGTCGAGAAGGCGCTGGCGAAGGTGGCCTGATGTTCGTCATCCGACGCGCCAAAATCGACGACCAGGGGACGCTGCTCAAGCTGGCGAAGATGGTCCACTTCATCAACCTGCCGGCGGACACGGACATCATCGCGCAGAAGATCCAGGCGAGCCGCAAGAGCTTCGCCCGGGCCGGGCGGGGTGAGCCGCCGCAGATCGGGGATCGGTTTCGGGACCAGGGCTCGGGCCTGTCCGATTCGATCCTGCACACGGATTTGTACATGTTCGTGCTCGACGACGAGTCCAACCCCGGGTGCCTGGGGACGAGCCAGCTCGTGGCGCAGATGGGCGGGCCGCACGACCCGAATCTGTGCTTCCGGCTCGAGCGCCGCGAGAAGTTTTCTGAGTCGCTCAAGGTGGGCACGAGCAACACGGTCGCCGTGCTGCACGAGGACGGCTCGGGCCCGACGGAGATCGGCGGCTTGATCATCCAGCCGTCGCTGCGCGGGCACCCGGCCAAGCTCGGGCGGCTGCTCAGTCTCGTGCGATTCCACTTCCTCGGGCGCTTCCGCGATCGGTTCCGCGACGAGGTGCTCGGCGAGATGATGGCCCCGATCACGGCCGACGGCGAGAACACGCTGTGGGACTATCTTGGGCGCCGGTTCATCCCGCTGAGCTACACCGAAGCGGACCGGTTCTGCCAGTACTCGCGCGAGTTCATTCGGGCGCTGCTGCCGCACGGGGACATCCATCTGAGCCTGCTCCCACCCGAGGCGCGCGAGGTGATCGGGCGCGTCGGCGCCGAGACCGTGCCGGCTCGCAAGATGCTCGAAAAGCTCGGGTTCAAGTACGACAACCTCGTCGATCCGTTCGACGGCGGTCCGTACCTGAAGGCCAAGACCGACGAGATCTCGGTCGTGAAGGACACGCACAACACGAAGCTCGCCGAGCCGACGGCGGACGCCGACCGGTCCGAGCGGTGCATCGTGTCGGTCCTGCGCCGGGACGGGGAGTTCCTCGCGGTCGAGCAGCAGGCGGGGATCACGGCGTCGGGCGAGCTGGTGCTCAGCCGGGCGGCGATGGACGTGCTGCGTGTCTTGCCCGGCGATGACGTCGGGTACACCGTCCTGCCCGTGAAGACAACCGCGGCGACGCCGCCGCCCGCGACGACGGAGGCCTCGTCATGACGCACGCCACGCTCACGCACGCGCCCTCGGACCTGATCGGCGACGAGTGGGTCGCGCTCCAGCCGGGCGGGATCGAATCGACGAACCCCGCGCGCCCTGGCGAGGTCGTGTGGTCCGGCGCGCCGGTGGTGGGGCACGTGGACCGCGCGATCGCCGCGGCCCGGAAGGCGCTGCCCGAGTGGTCGTCGTGGCCGCTCGAGCGGCGCGTGGGGGTGCTGCGGCGCTACCAGGAGCTCGCGAAGGAGCGCGCGGCCGACATCGCCGAGCTCATCTGCGACGAGACGGGCAAGGCCCTCTGGGACTGCAAGGCCGAGGCGGGTCTGCTCGCGGGCAAGGTGGACATCACCCTCGCGACCGGGCCCGACACGGGCATGAGCCGCGTGAGCGGGTACGGGTTCGGCATGACCGACAGCAAGGACGCGTCGTGCTGGTTCCGTCCGCACGGCGTGATGACCGTCGTCGGCCCGTTCAACTTCCCCGCGCACCTGCCCAACGGGCACATCGTGCCGGCGCTGGCGATGGGCAACACGGTCGTGTTCAAGCCGAGCGACAAGACGCCCGCGGTCGGGCAGGCGCTCGCCGAGCTGTTCCAGGAAGCGCTCGAAGCGGAGGGCGCGCCCGCGGGAGTGTTCAACCTCGTGCAGGGCGCCGTCGAGACGTCCAAGGCGCTCGTGGCGCACCCGGACGCCGACGGCGTGCTCTTTACGGGGTCCTGGCCCGTCGGGCGCGCGATCCTGGAGGCGAACCTCGACCAACCCGGCAAGATGGTCGCGCTCGAGATGGGCGGCAACAACGCCGCGATCGTCATGGACGACGCGGACCTGCACCAGGCGGTCGCCGAGTGCGTGCGGTGCGCCTTCATCACGACCGGGCAGCGGTGCACGTGCACGCGCCGGCTGATCGTGCACGAGACGGTCGCCGACAAGGTCATTGCCGCGGTCTGCAAGGCGGCGAGCTTGCTCGTCGTCGATGACCCGCGGGCCGAGACGGTCTTCATGGGCCCCATCGTGAGCAAGGAATCCCGCGACGCGGTCTTCGCGTTCCAGGAAAGGCTCGCGAAGACCGGCGGCGAGGTGCTCGTCGAGTCGTCCGGCGTGCCCGGGCGCGAGGGGTGGTACCTCACGCCCTCGGTCGTCCGCGTGCCCCGGTTCGATATTGACTCCGACGACTGCGGGTGCGACGAGGAGGTCTTCGGGCCGCTGCTGCGCATCAGCGTGGTCGCGTCGCTCGACGAGGCGATCGCGCAGGCGAACGCGACGAAGTACGGGCTCGCGGCATCGATCTTCACGAAGGACGCCGCGTCGATCGAGCGGTTCAAGCACGAGGCGCGTGCCGGGTGTGTGAACGTCAACTGCGGCACCGCCGGCGCGTCGAGCAAACTCCCGTTCGGCGGGCTCGGGTACTCGGGCAACCACCGCCCGGCGGGCTCGTTCAGCCTGGACTACTGCGCGTACCCGGTCGCGGGCATGAGCGAGTCGGGCGACGCCGCGATGATCGCGCCGGGGATGACGACCGACCCCGCGTGGCTCGACTGATCAGCCGGACTTGCGGAGGTTAAGAATCAGCTCGACCTGCCCGATCGGGCGGTCCAGCGCCGCGGCGATCTCTGCCGGCGCCCGCCCCTCGTCGGCGAGCCGGTAGACCGCGTCGTGTCCGCTCGGAGGGTGCTGCGTGGCTCGCGGCCCGCTGCCCTCCAGCCGATCGAGCATGTGATCAGCCTGCTCAAGCAAGATCTCGAGCCGCGCCGCTTTGTTGTCCAGCGTCGCGCCCAGCCGCCGAACGAGCTCCTCAGCCTCGGCCATCTGCGTCTCGATCCGATCGCGCGACATGGACCGATCGTGGATCTCGTCGATCCGCTCGCGCGGATCGCGGTCGAGCTCGGTCGAGTTCCGCCTCGTCCGTCTCCAGTGGCGGAGCATGATGACCACCGCGAGCAGCACCCCGCCCGCCATGAGCAAGCCCGGGAGCAGGCTCTGATCGGGCACGGCGCCGGCGGGCGATGACAGGGTGAGGGCGGTCACGGGCATCACCGTATCATCTCGCGATGACGAGCGTTCGGCAAACCGGGCTCGCCCCACCCCGGGCGCTGGACGCGAAGGACCCGTTCGCACGGGCCGTCCGCGCGTCCTGGCGGAAGCTCACCGGGGGCAGACGCGTCCGGGACGCCGATCGCCGGACCGTCGCCGCCTGCTCGGGCGGGGCGGACTCGTCGGCGTTGGCCCTGGCGCTCGCGGGTGTCGGGCACGATGCCGTCGTGATCGCGCACATTGTCCACGACATGCGGCCCGAAGCGGACGCGATGGCCGACCGCGACGCGGTCGCGGCACTCGCCGAGTCGCTCGGGCTCCCGTTCCGCGAAGCGCGCGTGACAGCGACGAACACGCCCGGCAACATCGAGGCGGTCGCGCGTGAGCAGCGGCTTGTCGCGCTCGGACAGATCGCCCGCGACGCGGCCGCGCCCTTCGTCGCGACCGGGCACCACGCGGACGACCAGCTCGAAACCGTGCTCATGCGCTTGGCTCGAGGGACCGGGCCCGCCGGGCTCGCGGGAATCCACCCATCGCGATCGATCGATGGCGCCACGTTGATCCGCCCGCAGCTCGACCAGCCACGCGGCGCGTGCGAGGACGCGTGCCGTCGCGCCGGCTGGGGGTGGCGGAACGACGCGACGAATTCGGACGAGCGACGGTTCCGAGCCGCGATCCGGGCCCGTGTCACGCCCGAATTGCGGTCACTCGCGCCGGGCATCGAGCAACGCATCGGGCGGACGTGCCGGTTGCTCGAGAGTGCCGCGGAGGTGATCGCTCAACGTGCTCGGGAACTCGCGGCTGCCACGCAACGAACCGACGAACGCGTCCAGTGGGATCGCGACCGGCTCTCCCGCGAGCCGAGCGTCGTCGTGGGGGAACTCCTCAGGCAGGAACTCGCCCGCCGCGGCGTTTCGGCGGACGACGCCACCGGCGGGCGCCTCGACGCGATCCTCGATTCCATCGCCGATCCCATGGACACCTCGAATACGTTTGGCTTTGATGGCGTTCGGGTCATCGTGCGGGGGACCGCCGTCGAGATCGATGGGCACGCGGAGAAATGAGCCAATGTCAGACAGCACCATCAGCCGGGTCCTGCTCGTCGGGCACTGCCGCCCGGACCAGTACATGCTTCGATCGGCGATCGAGGGCATCGTGAAGGGGGCGGAGATCGTCGTCGCGAACGACCCGGAGTCGGTGGGCAGCGCGGAGGCAGATTCGCTCTACCTGGTGAACCGCGTGCTCGACGGCGCGTTCCCGGACACCGATGGCATCACGCTCGTCGAACGCCTCGCGCAGGCGGGCGGTCGCGCGATGCTCATTTCGAACCTGCCCGACAAGCTCGCCGAGAGCGAATCGCGCGGCGGGCTGCCCGGCTTCGGCAAGAGCGAGCTGCGATCCGACAAGATGCGCGAAGCGCTCATCGGGGCGATGAGCACCAACTGATCAGGGCGCCAGCTCGCGGGCCCGCTCGATCAGCGCGTCGATATCCTCGGGGCTCTGATAGGCGTACATCCCGATCACCCGCCGATCGGGCGCCACGAGCAGCAGCCGCGTCGGGTGGTTGATGTTCGCCATCGTCGAGCCGTCATCGAGATTGAGCGTCAGTTGGTCGTCAAACGAGACGTCGAACCCGAGCGCGCCGACGATCGGCCACACCTGATTCGGCGCGCCCGTCAGGAACGACCAGCGGTCCAGATCGGCGTCGTACTCCGCCGCCCACTCCGCGAGGCGCTCCGGCGTGTCGCGGGAACCGTCGATCGAGATGCTCAGGAACCGCAGGGACCCACCGGCCGTCGCGTCCTGCACCTGCGCCATCGCCTGCGTCATGCCCGGGCACCACAGCGGGCAGTTCGTGAACATGAAGTCCAGCACGGTGTAGTGCCCGTCGAGAATCCCGGCGGTCACCCGGTTGCCCGATTGGTCGGTGAACTCAAAGTCGGGCACGCGCGGCTCGAACGGCTCGCCCGACGTCGTCACGCCCCGCGGCGCCGATTGCGTGAGCGATTTCAGCAACGCCCACGTCGAGCCGAACGCGATGAGCGCCACCACACCGATCACGACCGCTGGGAAAGCTTTG
Source organism: Phycisphaerales bacterium (assembly GCA_040219655.1). Lineage (GTDB taxonomy): Bacteria > Planctomycetota > Phycisphaerae > Phycisphaerales > UBA1924 > BQJQ01. Next base: position 106,914 of record JAVJSB010000006.1, read on the forward strand.
TTGGACATCGCCCAAGCGTAGCGCTCAGACGACCGAGCGGGTCAGCGCCTCGATCACCATCGCCAGCATCAGCAGCGGGAGGTGCGCGATCGACGCGAGGAAGACCGCCCGAGCGCGGCTCCGCGTCCGGTCCATCCGGAACCGCACGCACGCCGCGAGGAACGCGACGCCCGTAAGCGACGCGAGGGCGATGTAGGGCAGGCCCAGCAGGTGCGGCGCCGCGAGGGCGGGCGAGAGCGTCGCCGGGATGAGCAGCGCCGCGAGCGCCACCATCGCGAGCGACGTGCGCGCCGCCCGGTCGTCGCCCAGCGAGAGCATCCGGAACCCCCCGCGCTCGTAGTCGTCGCGGTACATCCACGCGATCGCGTAGAAGTGGGGAAGCTGCCAGACCGTCATCAGCGCGAACAGCGACCACCCGAGCGGCTCGGCCAGCGCCCCCGGGCCCGAGGTCGCCGCGACGGCGCTCGTCCCGATGATGGGCGGGAGCGCACCGGGGATTGTCCCGACCACGGTGTTCCAGGCCGTGCGTGTCTTGAGCGGCGTGTAGACAAACACGTACACCCCCGCGCACGCGAGCGCCACGATCGCGGGCGCCGGGCCAGCGCCCAGCGCGAGCACGAGCACGCCCAGCAGCGTCGTGACGACACCGAAGCGGGCGACGCCGCCCGGCGCGAGCCGGTGCGAGGGCAAGGGGCGCCCCGAGGTCCGCCGCATCCGCGCGTCGCGGGCGGCTTCGAGCCACATATTCAGCGCGTTCGCGCCGCCGGAGGCGAGCGCCGTCCCGACCGCAACGATGATGACGAGGTACGCGAGCCGCGCGGGCGAGACGTCGCCCGACGCGAGGGCGCCCATCACGAGCCCAACGCACGCGGTGATCGTGACCAGGCGCGTGATGCCCGGCTTGGTCGTCTCGACGTACGCCCGCGCCGAGGCGGGCTCGGCGGTGAACGCCGGGTTCGGGATGGCACGCGTCGCCTGCGACATCGAGCCCAAGTGTACGGGCGTCGGGCGGGCCGGGCCGCGCTCACGGCGTCGCTGGGTCGGGCACGACCAGGTCCACCCAGACCGGGAAGTGATCGCTCGGGAACGCCCCGCCCGACGGGGGATGCCTCCAGACGCCCGACCGGATCGGCTCGAGCCCCGCCGACGGCAGCACGTAGTCCACGCGAAGCCGGAACCGGGCTGTGTCGTCGGGGTCGAGTCCTTCGATCTCGATGTCCGACGTCGGGGCGTCATCCTCGCGGACGCGCGGGGCACCGAGCAGCAGCCCGATCGGGTCGTAGATGCTCGTGCCCTCGTCGGGGTCGGCGTTCAGGTCGCCCAGGATCACAAAGTGGGCGTCCCTCGCCAGCCCGCCCGCTCGGCTCGCATCGTCCACGATGTACGCCGCGTCCGCGAGGTAGTCCGCCCAGAACCGGATCTCGTCGTGGTTCCGCCGCTTGTTGCGCTGCTCGGGCCCGTCGAACGCCGGCGGCGTCGGGTGCGAGCACAACGCGTGCACCACCGCCCCGCTCGGCAATCGGACCGGAACGTCCCAGTGCGCCTTCGAGCTCAATCGGAAGACCGACGAGGCCTCGGGCCCGTACCACGGTTCGGGATCGGCGTCCGGGTCATCGCTCGGGACCATCGGCAGCAACGCGTTGGGCATGTACGACCAGGGCAGCAAACGGAACGTCCGGACGTCCTCTTCGACGATCTCCAGACGCTCATCGACGAGCAACGCCATGCCGTACTGCCCGGGGAACGTGCCGAAGCCCCAGCAGTCCCCGCCGAACGCTCGGCCCGCGGCGGTCTGCCGCGACGGCTCACCATCCGCATTGGACGCCTCGGGTGGCGGGAACGTCTGCACGACGGCTCCACTCCGGTCCAGATCGTGCCCCGATGGCAGCCCCGTGTTCGACCGCCGCATGAAGGCGCGGTACTTCAGCGGCTTGAGCCCGGGCCCCTGCGGCACACTCAGGTAATTGCGGACAAACCGGTCCGCGTTCTGCCCCGGGGTGGCGTCGGCCGCGATCCCGTCCACGCCCGCCTCGTCGTACGCGATCTCATTGAGCAGGATGACGGTCGGCCGCATCCGTTGGATGACTTCCGCGATTCTTCGGACACGGGGGTTGTCGCCGTGGGTCAGGTCGGACGAGCGGACGTCCTCGAGGTTGAAGGTCGCCACGCGGATCGCCGTCCCGCCCGACGCCCGGGCGTTCCCCGCGACGAGCGACAGGGCGAGCAGGCACAGCATGACTCGAATCGGGTTTCGCACACACGCCTCCTGGGAACCGGCAAGGTTATCCGGCCCGCCAGCGGGCGAATCGAGCCGCCGGATCGCCTCGAATAACAATCAGAGGAATGATCCGATCGATCGAGGCGTTCGACCCCCGGGGTCCTCGCCGAAGGGAGCGCCGTGACGTACCGAGTGATTGTGCTGGGCGTGCTGGTCGGGCTCGTGCTCGCGACCGCCGCGATGGCCCAGTTCGCCAGATCGACGAGCCCCGAGGCCGAAGCCCGCCGCGGAGACCCGATGGACCAGAACCAGACCGTGACCGTGCGCGTGTTCGATACCTCCGGCGAGCTCGTCGGCCCCCTCGCCATGCCCCGCGTCGAACGCACCGAGGCCGAGTGGCGGGAGCTCCTCGATGACGAGCAGTACCGCATCCTCCGCAAAGCGGGCACCGAGCCCGCGTTCTGTGGCACCCTCCTCGACAACAAGACCGAGGGTGTCTATGCCTGCGCCGGCTGCGGCTTGCCCCTGTTCAGTTCGGACACCAAGTTCGTCTCGGGCTCGGGCTGGCCCAGCTTCTACGCCCCCGTCGCCGACGAGAACGTCGTTCGGCACGAGGACACGTCGTTCGGGATGACGCGGACCGAGATCGTCTGCGCCCGCTGCGATGGGCACCTCGGGCACGTCTTCGACGACGGCCCACGCCCCACCGGCGAACGCCATTGCCTGAACAGCGCCTCGCTCGCCTTCACGCCCAGCACCGAGATCACAAAGCTCGGCGAGGTCGAGACCGCCGTCTTCGCCGGCGGGTGCTTCTGGTGCGTCGAAGCGGTCTTCGAGCAGCTCGAGGGCGTGCTCGCGGTGGAGTCCGGATACTCGGGCGGCACGGGCCTGCCCAAGTACGACCTGGTCATCACGGGCACGACCGGGCACGCCGAGGCGGTCCGCATCGTCTACGACCCCGCGCGGATCTCGTTCGAGACACTCCTCAAAGTCCACTTCGAGACGCACGACCCGACGACCCTGAACCGCCAGGGCGCCGACCGGGGCACGCAGTACCGCAGCGCCATCTTCGCCGCCGACGACGCCCAGGCCGAGGCGGCCCGCGCCTACATCGCGGACCTCGAGTCGCGCGGCGTCTACAACGACCCAATCGTCACGCAGATCGAGCCGCTCGTCGAATTCCACCTCGCCGAGGGCTACCACCAGGACTACGCCGCGAAGAATCCGAACCAGGGCTACATCCGTGCGGTTGCCAAGCCAAAGGTGGACAAGGTCCGCGAGAAGTTCAGCGACCTGACCAAACAGAGCAGCCCCTGACCGACGCCGGCGCGCCGAACCGATAGCATGCCGGCTCGATGGCGAGTCAGCTGGCGCAAATCCCACGGATCGGTCGCGTGCTTGTGGCCGCTCTGCTGCTGACCGGCTGCTCGTCCGCGCCCCGCGAGCCATCCGGGTTCCTCGCGAGTTACGACCAGCTCGAGCCCGTGCCCGGCGGGCACGAACGGGTCGCCGTTGAGCTCGCGGAGATCGACGCCTTCATCATTGATCCGGTCGAGTTCCACGACGCCGACCGCTGGGGGCTCGACGACGAGCAACGCGTCGAGGCGGGCCGGCTGATGCGCGAGCGGTGCGAAGCGGTGCTCGCCGCGGCGGGGTACCGCGTGACCGACGTGCCGGGGCCCAACGTCGGGCGCGTGCGGATGGTCCTCACGGACGTCCGCGGCTCGGTCTTCCTGCTCAGCCTCCACCCCGGCGCCAAGCTCACCGGTGCCGGCGCGGGCAGCGCCTCCATGGAGGGCGAGGTCGTGCATGCCGTCACCGGCGAGCAACTCCTCGCGATCGTCCGGACCGGGCGCGGCAACCAGTTCGAGCTCGACACCTTCGACAAGTTCGACGATCTGACCGACGTCATCGAGGCCTGGGCCGACGAGCTCGCCGAGCGCCTGTCAGTGGAAGTCCCGCGATCGTGACCCGACCGCCTCGATCCGGTCATCCAAGCTCTCGATCCGGTCGACGTGGACGTGCACGACGATCCCCTCACGCTCGACGCGCCCCGCGACGAGCAACGCCGTGCTGAGCTTCGAGACGCTCCGGAACGTCTCGTACACCCGCGGCCAGACGACGAGGTTCGCGATGCCCGTCTCGTCCTCGAGCGTGAAGAAGACCACGCCCGACGCCGTCGCGGGCTTCTGCCGGCAGATCACCACGCCCCCCACGCGCACGCGCCGCCCCTGCGGGCACCGCTTCGCGTCGCGCAGGTCTTCCGCGGCGATCACGCCCTCGCGGTCCAGCTCCCGCCGAACGAACGACATCGGGTGCGCCTTGAGCGACACCCCCGTGCTCAGGTAGTCCTCGCGCATCCGGTCGGGCAGCGACGCGACGGGCAACGCCTCGGCGCCCTCCGTGTCCGGGCTCTCGGCCTGCTCGAACAACGGCAGCCGCTCGTCGCGCAGCGGGCGGATCGCCCACAGCGCCCCGCGCCGGCTCAGCCCCATCGACGCGAACGCGTCCGCCTCCGCCAGCCTCCGCAACGCCCCGACCCGCGCACCCGACGCGCGCCACAGCGACTCGATCGACGAGAACCGGCCGTGGGCGCACACCGACTCGCGGATCACGATCGCGTCGTCTTCGCGCAATCCCTTGACCATCCGCATGCCCAGACGGATCGCGCCGTCTTCGAGCGTGCAGTCCCACGGGCTGTGGTTGACGTCCACGGGCCGGACGCGCACGCCGTGCTCCTGCGCATCGCGGATGATCTGCGCCGGGCGGTAGAACCCCATGGGCTGGGAGTTGATGAGCGCCGCCGCGAACGCCGCCGGCTCGTGGTGCTTGAGCCAGCACGAGACGTACACCAGCAGCGCAAAGCTCGCGGCGTGCGACTCGGGGAACCCGTACTCGCTGAACCCTTTAAGCTGCTCAAAACACCGCTCGGCGAACTCACGCGGATACCCCCGCTCGATCATGCCCGAGATGAGCCGCCGCCCGAAGTGGACGAGCTTGTCGCCCTTGCGGCGCCAGGCGGCCATCGCGCGCCGGAGCTTGTCCGCCTCGTCTTCCAAAAACCCCGCCGCGACGATCGCGAGGCGCATCGCCTGCTCCTGGAACAGCGGCACGCCCAGCGTGCGCCCGAGCACGTCCTCGACGTCCGGGCTCGGGAAGGTGACGGGCTCCTCCCCGTTCCGCCGGCGCAGGTACGGGTGCACCATGTTCCCGTGGATCGGGCCCGGGCGCACGATCGCGACCTCGATCACCAGGTCATAAAACTCCCTGGGCTTGAGGCGCGGCAGCATCGTCATCTGCGCCCGGCTCTCGATCTGGAAGACCCCGACCGTGTCCGCCCGCTGGATCATCCCGTACACGTCCGGGTCCTCGGCGTAGTCGTCGAAAATCCTGGGCACGCTCAGATCACGCCCCTTGTGCGCGCGCAGCAGGTCGAAGCTCTTGCGGATGCACGTGAGCATCCCGAGCCCCAGGCAGTCCACCTTGAGGATGCCCATCGCGTCGATGTCGTCCTTGTCCCACTCGATGACCGTCCGGTCCTCCATCGCCGCGTTCTCGATCGGGACCAACTCGTCGAGCGGCCCGCGCGTGATCACGAACCCGCCCACGTGCTGCGACAGGTGCCTGGGGAACCCCCCGAGCTGGTTCGTGAGCGCGAGCACCTGCCCGATGGTCCGGTCGGATGGGTCGAACCCCGCCTCGCGGACGCGCTCGGGATCGACGCGCCGGTTCCACATGCCCAGCTGCTTGGCGAGGGCATCGACGGCGTCCGCGCTCAGGCCCATCGCCTTGCCCACCTCGCGGATCGCGCTCCGCCCGCGGTACGACACCACCTCGGCGGTCAGCGCGGCGCGCCCACGCCCGTACTTGTCATAGATGTACTGGATGACCTCCTCGCGGCGTTCGTGCTCGAAGTCGATGTCGATGTCCGGCGGCTCGCCGCGCTCACGACTCACAAACCGGGCGAAGAGAAGCTGGAACCGTGCGGGATCGACCTCGGTGATGCCCAGGCAGTAGCAGACCGCCGAGTTCGCCGCCCCGCCGCGCCCCTGGCAGAGGATGCCCCGCGAGCGCGCAAAGGTCACGATGTCGTCGCACGTCAGGAAGTACGGCTCGTATTTGAGCTCTTCGATGAGTTTGAGCTCGGCTTCCATCGCGTCGCGCACGGCGGGGGGCATGCCGCCGGGGTAGCGCCGCTGCGCGCCCGCGAGTGTGCGCTGGCGGAGGTACGCCGTCGCGTCCATGCCGGGCGGGCAGGGCTCGGCGGGGTACTCGTACTTGAGTTCGTCCAGGCTGAACGCCGTCGCCCGCCGGGCGATCTCGACCGCGCGCGTCACGGCCCGCGGGTGATCGGCGAACAGGCGGGCCATCTCCTCGGGCGTCTTGAGATGCCGCTCGGCGTTCGGGTTCAGGCGGTAGCCGGCGGTCTCGATCGTGCACCCGTGCCGGATGCACGTCAGCACATCCTGCAGCGGGCGGCGCTCGGGGGTGTGGCACAGCACCGCGTTCGTCGCGACCATCGGGACGCGGGTTTCATCCGCGAGCGCCGCGATCGCGCGCACGCGGGCGTCATCGCCCGCGCCGTACGCGAACGCCGCGGCGAGCGACAGGCGATCGTCGTCGAACATCCCGCGCAGACGCCCGAGCGCCCGAACGAAGTCATCCCCGATCGAGCGCGGCGGCACGGCGATCGCGACGAGCCCCTGCTCATACTCGGGAAGATCGTCGAGCGTGAGGTGGCACTCGCCCTTGGGGGCGCGGCGCTTGCCGAGGGTGAGCAGCTTGCACAGGCGGGCGTACGCCGATCGGTCCGTCGGGTAGACGACGACCTCCAGCCCGTCCGGAACGCTGAAGCGCAGGCGGCACCCGACGGCGAGGGGGATGCCCGCGTCCTTCGCCGCGACGTGCGCGCGCACGACGCCGGACAGGGTGTTGGTGTCCGCGATGGACGCCGCGGCGTGCCCGAGCTCGGCGGCCCGCTCGGCGAGCTCGTCCGGGTGGCTCGCGCCGGTGAGGAACGTGAAGTTGCTCGTCGTCGTGAGCTCGGCGTACGCGCCGCCCGCGCGCGCGACCGCGGGCGATCGGGTGATCGACCGGAACGGGTGGGCGCGGTGCTTGGCGGGGGGCTCGCCGGGCATCAGGCCCACACCCCGTGCACGCACCAGCGGCGCGAACCGGTCTCGCGGAACGCCCAGATCCAGCGCCCCGCGTCGTCCTGGAGCTTGAAGTAGTCGCGCCCCTGCGTGTCGCCCGCCCACCATTCCGGGCCGATGCGCTCGGGCCCCAGGCAGCGCTCGATGCGGCGCTGCTCGCCCTTCCACGCGAGCGAGAGGACCGGGCCGTCGGGCGTGAGCGCGAGCACACGCGCCTCGGCGGGCGGGTCGAGCAGCACCGTCGGGCGGTCGCCGGGCGGTGGAACGGTCGTGGGCGTGCCCGCATGATCGGCGAGCACGGGCGACCAACGCGCGGCACGCTCGGGGATGTGCGACTCGATCAGTTCGGCGCGCCCGATGCGCGTCGGTCCGAAGCGGGCGCCGAGGGTGTCGAGCAGCTCGCCGGCGCGGCGGGACTGATCGGCGTCCGCCGGGCGCCAGTGCTCGGCTTGCTCGTGGTGCAGGCGGGCGACGCGCGTCGCGGTGAGGCGCACGCGTTCGACGCCGAACCCGAGGTGCGTGCGCTCGAGCTTGGGGCGGAGGATGGACCAGAGGTGCCGCGCGTCGCGGCTTGGGCGTGAGAGGACGGCGGTCTCGATCGCGGGGCCCAGGTCGGTGCGGGCGAGCTCGGCCGAGACGCGCAGCGCCCCGATCTCGCGCGCGAGCAGCCGGCGCCCGAGCTCGTCGAGCAGGTCGCGGACGGTGCGCTCGATCGCGTCCCACCGGTCGGTGGAGCCGTCGAAGACGCGCTCGGCGCGCGGCGGGTCGGTCGGGCGCGCCGGCTCGATGGTCTCGATCGCCTCGCCCAGCGCCTGGTCGAGGCGCAGGAGGACGGCGTCGCCGAACCGGGCGGGGAGGGTGCGGCGGGGGAGGTTCAGCAGGTGCTCGACGCGGTCGATGCCGAGGCGTGCGAGGTCGTGGAGGGTGTCGGGCTCGAGACGCAGCGCGGCGGTGGGGAAGGGCGTGAGCAGGCGGCGGAGGTTGCCGGCGTGGGCGAGCGGGTGCTGGCCGGGCGGGTGCTTGCTGTGGCGGGCCAGGGCCCAGGCACCGCCGACGGACGGGGCGATCGCGACGCGGGCGCGCAGGCCGAGCGACAACAGGGCGTGGGTGATGCTGTCGGCGAGGTTCGCTTCGCCGCCCCAGACGCGGGCGCATCCGGAGATGTCGAGCATCAGCCCGTCGGGCGGGTCGGGCGCGGCGGCGGGGGCGAAGCGTGTCGCCCAGAGGGCGAGCGACCCGAGGCACGATTCGGTGTGCGCCGGATCGTGGTCTTCGAGGCGCGGGACGGCGGGGGCCATCGCGCCGCGCGCGTCGGCGAGCGCGAGCCCGGGCGTGATGCCCATGGCGCGGGCGCGCTCGCAGGCGTGCGCCACGACGCGGCGCTGCGCGATCTGGTCGATGATCAGGACCGGCGATTCGTCAGGCGAGCGCGAGGCGCGCCGGTCGGACCGTCGGAGCAGATCGATCGGGAGCATCGGGAACCACACGGACATCGCCCGTCGCATCGTCTCTGAGCACGCTCCAGCGCGTGCGCTCCTCGTCGGGCTGCATTCCCTTGCAGCGCAGCAGTTGGATCGCCCACCGGGGCGAGGGGGTGTCGGAGGGTTCGGGCTCGGCGCGCCAGCGCGTCCAGGCGGCGGAGATGCGGTGCCGCTCGCGCCACGGGCGGGCGAGCAGGGCGAGGGCGTCGCCCGCGCCCGCGGCGAGCTGCAGGCGGCGCGACGAGCTCATATCGAGCGCCCGCGCGTCGGCGATCACGACGCCCGCGGCGGGCGAGCGCAGGCAGAGGTCGGTCGCCCAGACGCGCTCGGCACGGTCGGATGCGTCCACGAAGATCGAGCGCTCGAGCAGGGGGGCGGGCAGGGCACGCGGGTGCGGCCAGCAGGGGCGGCCGATCCAGACGGCAAGCCGGGCGTGGTCCGTCTGGCGCTGGGCCTGGGCGGCGAGGTGGGCGAGCAGGGCGAGCGGGGCGTTGAATCCGGCGGGGTGGGGGTCGGCGAGCCACTCGTGGACGACCTGCCGACGGAGCCCGCCGAGGGCGTGATCGACCCCGGGCCAGCCGGTCGGAACGGCGTCGGGGGCGTCCGGACGGGCGGCGGCGAAGCGGTTCTGGACACGCTCGATCGCGTGGGAGAGGTCGCGGAGGGTGGTTGGTGGGGGCGGAGAGAATCGCATTGTGTTAGGGTAACACCAAACACAATGCGATCAAGTATGAGTCCGTGGATTTGATCAGAAGATCCGCTCGGGGGACCAAGGATCAGGCATGTGCGGCCGATTCACACGCTCTTACTCGTGGCAGGAGGTGCACGACTTCCTGGACCTGAAGTTCCCCGAGGAGCTTGAGATCCCGGCGAGTTACAACGTGGCGCCGACGCAGGTGTCGCCGGTGGCGCGCAACGGGGAGCGCGGGCGCGAGCTGGCGTGGTGCCGGTGGGGGCTGGTGCCCTCGTGGGCGAAGGACCCGTCGGTCGGGTCGCGGATGATCAACGCGCGGGCGGAGACGGCGGCGGAGAAGCCGGCGTTCCGGGCGGCGATGAAGCGGCGCCGATGCGTCGTGCCGGCCAGCGGGTTCTACGAGTGGCAGAAGGACGCGGGCGGGAAGAAGCGGCCGCACTACATCGCGCGCGCGGACGGGGCGGTGCTGTTGTTCGCGGGGTTGTGGGAGGAGTGGGACCACGGGGACGGTCCGCTGCAGACGTTCACGGTGCTGACGACGGCGCCGAACGAGCTGATGGCGACGCTGCACGATCGGATGCCGGTGGTGCTGGAGCGTGAGGAGGTCGGCGCGTGGCTCGACCCTCGGGCCGAGGTGGCGTCGGTGCGGCCGATGCTGGACTCGGCGGCGGACGGCGTGCTCGTGGCGCACGAGGTGAGCGCGCGGGTGAACAGCGTGCGCGCGGACGACGCGCGGCTGATCGAGCCGGCGGACCCGGGCGCGGGGACGCTTTGGGGCGGGGATTGAGCGCGGTTAGGGCGTGCGGAAGACGCCGGTCGCCTTGATGGTGAGGATGTTGGTGTTGGGGCGCGGGCCGACGGTTCCGACGAGGACGACCTCGTCGAGGGGGTTGAGGTTGGCGGTGGGGTCGCCGGAGTAGGGAGAGCCGTCGGCGTTGACGAGCTGGACGGTGGCGGAGCTCTCCGCGACGTCTTCGGAGGGGGCGCAGCAGTAGTCCCACGGGGTGGCGCAGTGGTCATCGCCGGACTCAACACAGCGGTTGTACAGGCCGGTGTCCACGACGCGGAAGACGGGAGACTCGCTCGAGAGCGGTTCCATCGTGCCGCCGATGATGCCGCGGATGGTGATGGTGTCGCCCTCGGCGGCGGAGGCCTTGGCGTCGGTGATGCTCATCGGGTCGATGGGGGCGCTGGTGAGCACCCAGGAGGGCGCGGTGGAGGTGGGCGCGGCGGTCGTCGGGGTGGACGAGCCTTGCTCTTTGCACCCGGTGGCGAAGAGCGCGGCGGCGGCGATGAGTGCGGCGGTGATGGTCGTGGGCTTCATGGTGAACTCCTTTAGTGGGCTTTGAGGGCTTCGGGGATGGGGAGGCGGAGGCAGCGGACGGCGGGGGGGATCGCGCCGACGAAGCCGACGACCAAGCCCCCGAGGATACCGGCGAGCACGACCGGCGCGTCGATGGTGAGCGCGAACGCGCCCATCGAGAACCGGACGGCGAGCCCGTCGAGCAGGACGAGCCCGAGCGTGACGCCCAGCAGGGCGCCGCACGCGCTGGCAAAGACGGATTCTTCTGTGAGGTTGCACACGATCGCGGCGCGCGTGAACCCGAGCGACTGGAGCATGCCAACCTCGCGGACGCGGGCGGCGAAGGCGGCGTACATGGTGTTGAGCCCGCCGAAGATCCCGCCGGACGCGATGAGCAGCGCGGTGACGATGACCATCACGCGGATGGGGCCGTAGAAGGCGGCGATGGAGGCGTAGTACGCGCTCTCGCGGAGAGCGACGATCTCGAGGTCCAGGCGGCTCTTGGCGAAGAGGTCCACGTCTGCGAAGGTCGCGGTGTCGAGCGTGACGATGACGCACGAGAGCGACGATTCGCGGTTGGTCGCGATCTGGAGATCGGTGAGGGGGAGCCAGATCTCGGCGTTCATGACGGTGTTGGGCGCGCGGAAACGACCCACGATGGTCCAGTCGCGGTCGTCGAAGTAGAGCGTGTTTCCGATCGCGAGGCGTTCGTCGGGGACGCCGAGGCGTGTGGCGGCGAGCTCGCCCACCATGAGCTCGTCGCGGCCTCCCTCGGGAGGGCGGCCCTCGATGATCTCGACCTCGGGGTGGACGAGCAGCGCGACGGGTCGGACGCCTCGCATGACGGCGTCGAGGTCCTCGGTGCTCGTCGCGGACGCACGCACGGGGAGGGCGGCGTGGATCTCGGGGGACGCGTAGATGACGCCCGCGCGCTCCTTGATGCCCGCGACGCTCGCGGCGGTGATGCCCTCGACCGAGGCGTCGATCTGTGAGCGCTCGACGCCCTCTTCCGAGCCGGTGCCCAGGATCATGACGTTGTCGTGCAGCGTGGCGCCTTGGGTGAGGGTCGTCTGCATGCCGCGCACGAATCCGCCCGCGGCGAGGATGAGCAGCACGACGAGCGAGGACCCGACGAGCGAGGCGGCGAGGCGCACACCGGAGCGGCCGAGGTTGCGGAAGGCGTATTGGAAGGGGAGCTGTCGCATGGGGTTGGTGGTCTCAGGCGGTGCGGAAGCACTCGGCGATCTCGCGGCGTGACGCCTGCCACGCGGGGAGCAGGCCCGCGAAGACGCCGATGACGGCGCAGACGAGCATGCCCGTGATGAGCAGCGTGGGCGTCGCGACGATGGGGATGCTCGTGCCCTCAACGGAGAGCGCGAAGTTGCCCGACTTGGCGACGGCGAGCGCGGCGGTCGCGCCGACGAGCCCGCCGATGAGCGAGAGCACGACGCCCTCGGCGATGATGAGCGCCGCGACGAGACGCCCGGAGAACCCGAGCGTCTGCAGGATCGCGTGCTCTGAGATGCGGTTTTGGACGCTCAGCACGATGGCGTTCGCGACCAGCGCGAGCACGGCGGCGAGACAGCCGAGCCCGAGCCAGCGGGCGAACCCGACGAGCTCGATGATGTCGTCGGCGATGCGCCCGATGAACGCCTTCTCGCTGAACGTCGCGGTGGGCTCTTGGGCGGTGCGGAAGATCTCGTCGATCCGCTCGGCGACGGGGTCGAGCTGCGATGCGTCGGTGACTTTGACGTTGAACTGGGTGACGACGCCGAGTTGATCGCGCCCGGCGAGCTGGACGAACTCGAGCGAGGTGTAGGCGACGTTGTGATCCTGGGCGTTGGGCGAGCGGACGACGCCCGCGACGTAGGCGGTGATGCCGGCGGCGTCGAAAGTCATGCCCGGGCGCAGCCCGCGGCGGGCGGCGAGGGTCTCGCCGAGCAGGGCGGCGTCGGTGCGGCGCTTCCAGTCATCGATGGACCCGGAGACGAGCTCGAAGACGCGCCCGGGGCCTTGCATGAACTCGTCTTTGGGGACGCCGCGGAACGTGACGACGTCCAGGCTCGTGCGGCAGTTGGAGACGACGATCTTCATGGGCGTCGCGGAGACGACACCCTCGACGCTCTCGATCCGGCGTTGGTAGTCCTGCGGGAGCTCGCTCGTCGCGGGGCAGTAGCGGTCCTTGCGGTACACGACGAGGGTTGTGTCGTTCGCGGTGGCGGTGGTCGCCTCGCGGACGCCCTCGTTCATCGCCTGGACGGCGGTGAAGAGGAACATCGCGATCGCGATGCCGAGGATGGTGAGCAGCGAGCGCACGCGGTGGCGTGTGATCTGGCGCGTGATGTACGGCAAGCAGCTGAGAATCTTCATGCGGGGGCCTCCTCAAGCGGCGCGTCGGATTCGACGAGCCGGCCCTTGTCGAGGTGGAGGGTGCGTTTGGCGTAGTCCGTCGTCTTGGGGTCGTGGGTGACCATGATGATGGTCTTGCCGGATGATTCGTTGAGGTCCTGCAGGAGCGACATCACGGCGTGGGCGGAGGGCTTGTCGAGGTCGCCCGTGGGTTCGTCGGCGACGATGATGCCCGGCTCGGTGACGATGGCACGCGCGATGGCGACGCGTTGCTCCTGCCCGCCCGAGAGCTGGCGCGGGTAGTGGTCGGCGCGGTCGGCGATGCCGACTTGCTCGAGCGCGGCGGTGACGCGCTCGTGGCGCTCGCGTCGGGAGAGGTCGTGCAGGATGAGCGGGAGCTCGACGTTCTCGTAGGCGGTCAGCACGGGCACGAGGTTGTAGAGCTGGAAGACGTACCCGACGTTCTCGGCGCGCCAGGCGGCGAGCTGGTTTCGCGAGAGGTTGGCGAGGTTCGTGCCGTCGACGGTGAGCGAGCCGGAGGTGGGGGAGTCGATGCCGGCGATGAGGTTGAGGAGTGTGGTCTTGCCCGAGCCGCTGGGCCCCATGAGGGCGAGGAAGTCGCCGCGCGGGACGTCGAGGTCGAGGTCGTCGAGGGGGCGGATGATGTTGTCGCCCTTGCGGTATTCGCGGGTCAGGTTTCGGCACTGGATGAGTGTCATCACGCGCCTCCTTCATTGAAGCGGACGGCCTGGCCGTCGGAGAGTGAGCCGTCCGGGAGCGCGATGAGCGCGCCGGGCTGGACGGGCCCGCGGATGGAGGCCCAGCCGTCGTCGCGCGGGGTCGATTCGATGGCGACGGGGCGGACGACGCCGCGCGTTTGTTGGCGTTGGGTGATGAGCCAGACGCGCGGGGCGCCGGCGGAGGTGTCGATCGCGGTGCTCGGCACGAGCACCGCGCGAGCGTCGCCGGAGCGGGGCGAGCTGCCGCCGCCCGCGGACTCGGGGAGGAACCGGACGCGTGTGAGCATCTCGGGTCGGAGGATCGGGTCGGGGTTGGTCACGGCCACCTTGACCTGCAGGGTGTTCTTCTGCAGGTCCGCTTCGTGGGTGATGCGGAGGACCTCGCCCGCGAAGGTCTTGTCGGGCAGGACCTCGACGACGACCTCGCAGCGTTGCCCGACAAAGACGTGCGACGCGTCGGCGAGCGGGACGTCCACGCGGACCTGGAGACGAGACGGGTCGTACAGGTGGAGGATGTGGGCGGACTCCGGGCTGTCCATCATGCGGATCGCCTTGTCGCCCGGGATCTTGAGGCGGGTCTGGACGTATCCGGAGATCGGCGCGCGGACGGTCATGCGGTCGAGCTCAAGAGCGGCGATGTCGCGGCTGGCGCGCGCGAGGTCGGCGGCGGCTCGCGTCCGCCCGACCTGGGCGTGCGCGGCGTCGAGTCGTCTGCGGTCGTCGATGCGGAGCTGCAGGTCGCGCTGCGCGGCGCGGAGTTCCGATTTCAGTCGGGCGACGCGCGCCTCGAGGATGGGCTGGCGTGCCTCGATCGCGGCGAGCTCGGCGCGGCGGGTCGCGACGTTCTGGCGCGCGATGACAACCTCCAGCTCGGTCGCGGCGCCCTGGGCTGACGACTCCCGGGCCCGCGCGAACTCTTCTTCGACGCGGCCGAGCGTGGCGCGGGCGGCGTCGATGAGTGCGGGGAGCTGCGCGAGCTCGGCGTTGCTCTCTTCCAGCGCGGCGCTGTTGCTTTCGACGGCGCGATCGAGTTCGACGGGGTCGTCCCACGATGCCTGAGCGGCGCGGAGGTCGGCCTCCGCGAGCGCCAGCGCGGACTCGGCGGCGGCGAGGTCGGCCTGAGCGCGTCGGAGCGCCAGTTCGGCGTCCTCCGAGACCAGCCGGGCGACGACCTGATCTTTCTCGACGTAGTCGCCTTCGAGGACTTCGATCGTCTCGACAATGCCGTCGGCGAGTGCGGCGGCGGCGGTGTAGAAGGGCTCGGCCTCGAGCCAGCCCGCCGCCTGGACGGTCGTCGAGGAGCGCGGGGGCGTGGGATCGTCGGCGGTCGTCGGCGCGGGCTGGGCCGCGCGGTCGAAGACCGCTTGCGTGATCTCGACGGATCGCGCGGGGCGGATCACGGGCCATGCGCTCCAGGCGAGCACGCCGACGGTGAGCACGGCGACGGCGATGGGCACGGCGATCGCGAGCCTCGATCGGCGTCGGGGCGACGCGGGCGCGGCGGTGCCCGGGTCGTTCGGTTTGCGGTTCATGGGGTCTCCAGAGTGTCTGAGCGATGGCGCGGTGGGCGCGCAGTCCCGGTGTGGAACGTGGGCTCAGGCTCTGGGCGGGCGCTTCAGGCGGTCGAGATGGTCCTCGCCGCGACGGAGGGCGACGGGGGTCGCCGGGTCGGGCGCCGCGGACGGGGGCGAGATCGCCCGCGCGGGCAGCGGAATGCAGGCGAACGCGGGCAGGGGCGTGCAGCACCTCGAGGGGCACTTGCAACCGCCGGGCTTGTCGGTGGGCGCGGTTGGGGCCTTGGGCGCGTCGTCTTGCTGGGCGTCACGCGTTGAGCAGCAACTGGACGCGGCGTGCGGCTCGGAGGCCTCGGCGGCACCGTTCGAGCGCTGGCAGCAGCAATCCCCCGACGACGCGCGCAGGGGTGTCGCGATGAGGGAAAGTGTGAGCAGGATGGTCACGAGCGACCGCATGAAGGGCATGGTATCCGGAAGCGGGAATCGCCGGAAGGGGCGTGTTATTCGATCGGCCGGATTCGTTGGAGCGTTTGGTCGAAGGCGAAATCGGGGGTTCTGGGACCTTTGAAGGTGCCCGAACCCGCCGGGGCCGCCTGTGAGCGGGGGCGTTCAGAGACCCAGGGCGTCCATGGCGTCGAGAAGTTCGGGCACGTGGGTGTACCCGGGCCCGCCCTGCATCATCACGACGACGCCCGCGGTCTCGAGGAGCTGCTCGCGGGTCGCGCCCGCTTTGACGGCTTTCTCGACGTGGGCGTAGATGCAGGGCTCGCAGCGGATGGCCATGCCGATGCCGATGGCGATGAGCTCTTTCTGGAGGACGGAGAGCTCGCCGGGCCCCATCAGCTTTTGGTACATGCCGCCGAATGAGCGGGCGATGTCCGGGGCTTGCTCTTTCATGGAGCCCATCACGGCGGGCCAGGTCTCGTAGTGCTGCGCGGCGTTTGTCATGGTCCACTTCCTTCCAGGTGGGTGGGTGGTGTTGGATCAGCGGAGGCGAGGAGGTCGCCCGATTCGCGCACGAGGATGAACCCCGCCATCACGACGAGGAAGACGGCGAACCCCATCTGCAGGGCGCGTTGGTCGAACTTCGTGTTGACGGCTTTGCCCGCGAAAGCGCCGATGGTCCCAAACGCGACGAAGATCGCGATGGTGGGCCAGTGGACGGTTTGGTCGGCCTGCTGGAGCACGTCGAGGTACTTCCAGAAGCCGGCGGCGGACTTGAGCGCGATGATGACGAGACTCGTCGCGACGGCTTGGCGCATCGCCAGCCCGCCGAGGAGGACGAGCGCGGGGACGATGAGGAACCCGCCGCCCACGCCGACGAACCCGGTGAGCACGCCGACGGCGAGCCCCTCGATGCCGATCTTCAGGGTGGGGCGTTTGGGCGCCCGCGCTGTTTCGGCGTCCTTGGGCTTGGATCGGCGCCACATCTGGGCGGCGGCGATGAGCATCACGCCCGCGAAGACGAGCAGCTGCACGTACCCGGCGACGAGCGCGGCGAGCCAGGCGCCGAGGTAGGTCCCCGCCATCCCGGGGACGCCGAAGAGGACGGCGGTCCGCCAATCGACGAGCTTTGCTTTCGCGTACGGGAGCGCGCCGAGCAGGGCGATTGATCCGACGATCGCGAGGGACTCGGCGATCGCGACTTTGTCTTCGTGGTGGAGGAGGTAGACGAGGACGGGGACGGTGAGGATCGAGCCGCCCGACCCGAAGATGCCGAGTGAGAGGCCGACGACGAGGGCGCCGAGGATCGCGTAGATCATGGGTGAGCGAGGCCCCCTCTCTCAGGCGATGCGACGGTTCAGGACGGGCAACAGGTGGTGGTCCCCGCGGCGTCCTTCCTGACACGGTTCCAGGGCATGACGCCGAGCAGCATCGCCATGCCGCACCAGCCCGTGATCCCGGCGAACATCAGCCCCAGCCCGACGAACCCGGCGAGCGCGAGGAACCAGGGCGAGACGGTGACGCCGAGCGCGACGCCGAGCGCCACGAGCGATCCGGCGACGAGCATGACCTGGCGGATGATCGGGATTCGAGGGCCGCCCTCGGGGCGGACGACGGGCAGGCCCGCGGCTTTCCAGGCTTCGATGCCGCCGGCGAGGTGGAAGGCGGGCTCGCGTCCGTCGCTGAAACGCGACGCGGCGTCGTGCGATCGCTTGCCCGATCGGCAGTGGAAGACGAGGCGCGCGCCCGGGTGGGCGCTTCGGAGCGCGTCGGGGTCGAGTTTGCCGAGCGGGCAGAGTTGGGCACCGCCGATGCGTTCCTCGGCGTGCTCGTAGTCCTCGCGGACGTCGATGAGCGTCGCGTCGCCGGCGTCGAGCCAGGTTTTGAGAAGTGCGGGCGGGACGTCCTGGATCTTGGTGGTGGCGCCGGGTTCGTGGGTGGTCGTGGTCATGTTCGAGCCCTCCTTGGGTCAAGCCTCGACGGGGGCGGTCGATTTCTCCCAGGCGAGGATGCCGCCTTCGAGGTTGATCACCGGGTAGCCGGCGCGCTGCAGGAACGCGCTCGAGCGTGCGGAGCGGAACCCGCTGCGGCAGTTGACGAGCAGCGTCTCGCCCTGGGGGACCTCGTCGATCCGCCCCATGAGGCGGGTGTGGGCGATGTTGATCGCGCCCCGGATGTGTCCGCCGGCGAACTCGGTGGCGCGGCGGACATCGACGACGCGCACGCCGCCCGACTCGACGAGGCCGACGGCGTCGGGCACGCTGACCTGCTCGATCGTCGCGAGATCGTTCGCGTTTGCGTGCGAGAGATCCTCCGGCTCGCACCAGCCCTTGAACCGGTCGAGCCCGACTCGCACGAGATCGCGGACGGCTTCTTCGAGGTGCTCTTCCTCCACGAGGAGGTAGATGTCCTCGGTGTCGCGGATCATCGAGCCGGCGTCGGTGTTGAATGACCGGGCGAGCGGGAAGGAGAGCGAGCCAGGCACGTGCCCGGCGCGGAACGCGTCCCACGGGCGGGTGTCGATGATCGCGGCGGCGGAGGCGTCCACGCCTTTGAGGGTTGCGAGATCGATGCGCGGGGGGATGGGCAGGCCGCCGAGGACGCGCGGGCCGATCTTGTTGTCACGCTTCATGTTCGCGAAGTACATCGGTGGCTCGGGCTGGCCTTCGAGGATGAAGTCGATGAACCCCTGCTCGGAGGCGGCGGCGCGGATGGCGGGGTTGAAGCGTTTCTCATAGCCAATTGTGCTCGTGGGGACGGCGCCGAGTGCTTTGCCGCACGCGCTGCCGGCACCGTGTGCCGGCCAGACCTGGATGAAATCGGGCATGTCGTCGAGCTTGTGGACGGTCTTGTAGAGCGTTCGGGCGGAGGGCTCCATCATGCCCTGGATGCCCGCGGCCGACTCGAGGAGGTCGGGTCGGCCCAGGTCGCCCACGAAGACGAAGTCGCCCGTCGCCATCCCGATGGGCTCGGTGGCGCCCGAGCCGTGGTCGGTGACCAGGAAGACCAGGTGCTCGGGGGTGTGCCCGGGGGTGTGGATGGCTTTGAGCTCGATGTTGCCGATGTGGAACGAGTCGCCGTCCTTGAGGAGCTGGTGGTCGTACGAGCCGCCGCCGAGTTTCTTGTCGAGCCACTGGTACTTCCAGTCGGCGTCGCCCTCGTCGGAGACGTAGACCTTGGCACCGATGCGCTCGGCGAGCTCGCGCGAGCCGGAGACGAAGTCGGCGTGAATGTGGGTCTCGGCGGTCGCGACGATGCGGAGGTCGTTGTCGGCGGCGAGTTCGATGTAGCGGTCCACGTCGCGCTCGGGATCGATGACGACCGCTTCACCCGTCTTCTGGCACCCGATGAGATAGGCGGCCTGGGCGAGCTTGTCGTCGTAAATCATCCGCATGAACATGGCAGCGCCTCCGCGGGGAGCGTCCCCTTGAATAGTATGGTGCGCCGCCCGATTCGTCCTCCCGGATCGAGCCATGAAGTTGCCCGCGGGCCGAGTCCGCGGGCGCGACCGCGCGCATCAGGTGTCGGACCAAGAACGCCCGCTCGAGGGCATGACCGACGCGTCCCCGCGGCGGTGCGTTTCAGCGGCGTGCGTGATGGGGCCGGTCTTTGGAGGGCTCGATCGGGGCGTTCCGCCGCCGGCTGCTTCAGGGTGATGCCTCCGCGATCGCTCGTTCGAGGCGCTCGATGTTGTCAGCGAGCACGACGTCGTACGGTCGGTCGCTCGCGGCGGCGCCGGGGTGCCACACCACGGCCCGGGTGCGGTGCGTGTCCCGCAGAGTCGCCTTGGTCTCTTCACCGGGCGCTTCGGGGTAGAGCAGCACCGCTGGTGCGCTCGCGTCGATTGGCGACTCTTCGAGGAACTCGTCGGGACCGGCGGTGGTCCAGGCGTAGCGACGCGCGAGGTAGCCATAGGGGCGCTCGGGCGCCACCACCGTGACCTCGGACAGGTCGATCCTCTGGAGTCGTTCGTGGAGGGCCCGCAGCTCGGAAGCGAGCTCGGCGTGGTTCGCTGTGAACGCCGGCGCGTGCTCCGGGAAAGCCCTCTGCATGGCCTGTGCGATCGCGCCGGACTGGGCGATCGCGTGGATCGGGTCGAGCCACGTGAAGCCGTTGACCAAGTCGTGCGTGTGCGTGCCTTCGGGCCCGTGCGAGTGGGTTTCTCCGGGTATCACGAGGAGTTCGTCCGTGATCGCGTCGGCCGTGCGCACCACGCGGGACCTGGGTAGGGGCGCGACGATCACCCAGGTCTCGAACTCGGCCCCGTTGGCGATGACGAGCCTCGCCTGCTGGTACTGCGCGACGATGTCTGGCTCGGGCCGCCAGGTTGCGGGGTCCTCACCCGGCGGGCAGAGCAGCTCGACCGGGACGAGGTTGCCGGCGATGCGCC
Organism: Phycisphaerales bacterium; assembly: GCA_040219655.1. Taxonomy (GTDB): domain Bacteria; phylum Planctomycetota; class Phycisphaerae; order Phycisphaerales; family UBA1924; genus BQJQ01. The sequence continues at coordinate 127,200 of JAVJSB010000006.1, forward strand.
GGGTCATCCAGTCCACCGGCGCCGTTGTCGTCCGGACGACGTCTTCGATTTCGATCGGCGCGCGAGTCTGCGGCGCCGAGCGCTCGCACGCGCTCAGGAGGGCCGCGAGCAGCGCAAGCAAGATTGTGACGTTTCGCATCGACGTGTCCATGGCTTGGGTCATGTGAAGAGCAGGAGCAGGCGGTCGGCGGCGCCCGCCGCGGCCCACGCGGCGGCGAGGGCCGCAACGATCCCGATGGCCGCGAGCCCGAGGAACTCGAACAGGAAGAGCGAGGCGACCTGCGTGCGCGACGCGCCCACCTCCCGGAGCGTGCGGATCTCGTCCGAGCGTGCCCGCAGCGTGAGCAACGCGACCAGCGTGAGCAGCCCGAGCATCGCGACCCCGACGACCACGGAGATCGCATCGACCAGCCGGCGGACCCGGAGGACCGAGCCGATGAGCTCCTCCGAGACGGCGGCGGGCGAGATCGCTTGCCGGGCGGGGTCCGCGTTCATGCGCGTCCGCACGATCGCGGACGCCTTGTCCGATCCCGGGATGACGATGATCGCCGTGATCGGGAGCTCGTCGCGGCTGCCGTGCAGGTGGAACGACGCGGCGTTGTCGGCGTCGACGCGCTGGTGCTCGACAACGGCGCCCGAGAGCGCGACGCGCTCGTCCGAGCGGCCGATGAGCTTGTCCGGGTCCGTCACTTGCGAGGCGGCTTCGTGCCCGTGGGCGATGCCCTCGAGCAGCCAGGCGGTTTCGAGATCGACGAACACCGCGGCGTCGTCGGGCGTGCCTGTCTCGGCGAGCACGCCCACGACACGCAGCACCACGGACGACGGCCCGGTGATGTCGTACGACCGGTCCTGGTCGCTCGGCAGGTCATCGCCCGGGCCCAATCCGAGCCGGCGCGCGGTGGTTGCGCCGAGGACGGCTTCGCCGAGTCCTGCGACGAGACGCCCCTCGCGCGGGACCAGTCGGCGGTATTCGAAGTACTCGAACGGGACGGCGGCGATCGGCTCGCCGCGCGCCCGGAACCGCGCGTGCACGGGGATCGCGACGACGCCGGGCTCAGCACGAATCTCCTCGACGACGCTGAGCTCGGTTGGGGCGATGTCCGCCACGCGCCAGTGCAGCGCGGAGAGGACGAGGTCGAACCGGCTGCCCGCGGCGCCGACGAGCAGGGGCGCCGTCGCCGCTCGGGCGCGGAGCGATCGCTCGAACGACGAGACGACCGACCGGCTGACAAGGGGCAGCGCGGCGATCACGAACACGCAAGCGCACAGGAGCAGCGAGCGGGCCCACCGTCTGCTCGCGTGCCGGAAGGCGTAGGCGATCATCGGCCGGGCCCTTCCAGCCGGGCGATGGCACCCAGATCGACGGTGCGATCGAAGCTGCCCAGCACGCCGTGGTCGTGCGTCACGGCGACGACGGTCGCGTCGATGTCTCGCGCTTCGGAGAGCACGAGATCGATGATCTCCGAGGATCGCGCCGGATCCAGGTTCCCCGTTGGCTCGTCGCAAACGATGAGCTTGGGGCTCGTCACCAACGCCCGGCAGACGGCGACGCGCTGGCGTTCGCCGTGACTCAATCGGTCCGGTCGGCGCCTGAGCGTGTGGGCGATGCCCGCGCGGTCGGCGAGGGCGTTCGCCCGACGCTTCGCGGTGGCGCCGTCGAAGCCGCCGAGCTTCGCCGTGAGCAGAATGTTGTCCAGCGATGAGAGGTAATCGAGCAGCGCGAAGTCCTGGAAGACCATGCCGATGGAACGGAGGCGTTCGCGCCCGCGGCTGCTCGGGGTCAACGCGGCGGGTTCGGCGCCGAGGGTGGTGAGCGTGCCTTCGGACGGCAGCAGCACGCCGACGATGAGGCGGAGGAGCGTTGTTTTTCCGCACCCGCTGGGTCCGACGATCGCGGTGTGCTCGCCGCTGGCGACCTCGAACCGGGTGACGCTCAGCGTGAGGCGCTCCGAACCGGGGAACCGGTACCGGACGCCGACGGCGCGGATCGCGGGCTCGTGTGGCGCTTGGGTCATTCGATCAGATATCCGGGCGTCCCAGGCGTTCGAGCAGGCGCTGCGCGGGATCCGCATCCTCGGCGCGCAGGCCGGTCTCCGGGTCGATGCGTGTCTGCGAGAGAAGCTGGTGCTCGGTGATGCGCCAGCCGTTGTCGGTGTATGTGACGCGGTACGCGGCTTCGTAGACGTGGGCGCGGGTGTGGCTGTGCCCCCAGTGATAGACGGTGCCGTCCACGCGCCACCGGTGGACCGCGTCGAAGCCAAGGCCGGTCGGCGTGCGGTCGGCGGGGTCGATCGATGCGATGGCCGTCTCGATCGGTTCGAGCCGCGTCACCACGCCGACTTTCATCTCCTCTTCGGCCTGGAGCAGGGACAGCCGGATCTGTTCGTAGAGCTGACCCAATAACTCGCCGTCGAGCGCGAGCGCGAGCCGGTCGTAGATGTCGGACTCGGCCGTGTAGTCGAAGGCGCGGTAGAGGCTCTCGTGGATGGCGAGGAAGACGCGCTGGGCGTCGGGCTCGGACACGAGCGGCCGCGTTTCACCGCCCAAGCGCCCGCCGACGTGGTCCCGCAGCGCGAACCCGAGCCCGCCCAGCACGACTGCGACGGCGAGGCCGCTGAGCTTGGCGGCTCTCGCGCGGCGTGTCGCGGCGAAGGCGATGGCCAGGAGCGCTGCGCCGCCGAAGATCGGGGCGGTGAGCGGCACCCCGCCGGCCTTTCGGCCGGTCGTGGGCTGCGGCAGGTTCCGCAGCGGGTCGGGCTTCATGGACTCCGATCGCGACCACCGCATGGTCGGCTCCGCGTGCGTGAACCGCGCGGCGCTCGACTTGCCGTCGGCGGTCAGCACCGCCTCGAAGTACATCCGCGGGCGCACGCCGCCGGCCTGCTCCATTTGCTCGGCGAGCTGGTCGAACGGGTACGCCGGCCAGGTGAGCTCGACGACGTCGGGCGGTTCCGGCGCGTCGTAGCGCAGCACGGCGGTTGCGCGGATGAGCGCCCGCGTGCCCATCTTCGGGAAGACCGCGATCATGCCCGGGTCGGGGTTGGTGAAGATCTCGAGGCGTTCGAACTCGGGCTCGATGGGCTCGCCGTCGATCTCGCAGGCGGCGTCCTCCGTGAGCAGCGCCCGGAAGGCGTCGAGCACGCGGTCGGCCTCGGTGGGGCTGAGTTCGCCGAGGGCCTCGCGGGGTTCGTCGACGGCTTCGTCGAGGAACGCGAGGTTGACGCCGACCAGAAACCGGACATGCTCGTCCTCGATGACAACGCGGAGGTCGGCGTGAGGACCATCCTGCGGGTGGAGGGTCGCCGCCGCGCTCAGTCGCCCCGCCGCGAGGAGGGCCAGGATGGTGAAGCCGAGGCGGAGAATCACGCGAAGATCGTACCGACGGGGTCTGGCGTGGCCGCGTCGAAGAGCCGATTTCTCCGCAGCCCGGGGCTCGCCGGGCGGTACAGTCGGCCCCGAGGGGGCCGGAATCCACCCGATCAGGCCGGCTGTATGGCCGATCACGAACTGTTCAACGCGAGGCGATGATGACAAAGAGATCCTGGACGTTCAATGCTGTCGTTGTGGCCCTTGCCGCGGCGTGCGGCACGACCATGACGGTCGCCGCGCTTGACACCGACGCGGTCGAGACCGCCGCGGTCTTGTCCGGCGCGCCGATCAGCGATGCGATCCTCTCGGTGAGCGAGGACGTGAAGCTCTACAACGAGCACCTGACGACGCTCGCGAGCCCGTACATGATGGGCCGGGTGCCGGGTTCGGCGGGAATGGAGCGGGCCCGCGAGTACTGCGCGTTCACGCTCGAGCAGCTCGGCATCGAGCCGGCGTTCCCCGGCGTGGACGGCACGCCCTTCGCCAGCTACTACGACCCTTTCGAGCTGGGCGGCAACTGGAACGTCAAGGAAGAGGTCATCGCCCTCAGCGGGCTCGAGTCGCTCAAGGCCGGCGAGGACTTCGTGTACACCGGGCTCGGCGCCGACGGCGTCGCCGTGGGCCAGATGGTCTTCGTCGGGTACAGCATCGACAACGGGCCGGACGGGTACGACAGCTTCGCGGGCATGGACGACCTGAAGGGCAAGATCGCGGTGCTGCTGCGGTTCGAGCCGGTTGATGAGAACGGGGACGCGCTGTGGGGCGACGGCTCCTGGTCGGACCGGGCGGCTTTCTCCAACAAGCTGCGTGCGCTCAGCGAGCGCGGCGCGGCCGGGGCGATCATCATCAATCCGCCGGGCACGTTCGACGAGCGCGCCGACCGCGTGAGCCGCTTCGGCACGGGCGGGGGCGGGGCCGACTTCCCGGTCTTCATGATGACGCCCGACGCGGGCGACGCCCTCGCGCAGATCGCCGGCTTCGAGGGCAAGACCCTGCTGGAGCTCCGGCGGCACGCCGACACGGGCGGCGCGCCGATCGCGAGCAAGAAGGCCATCGGCCTGACGGGTGCGTCGGAGCGTGAGACGGTCGAGGCGGCGAACGTGGGCGGCGTGATCCGCGGCTCGGGCGCGCTGGCCGACGAGTGGATCGTCGTGGGCGCGCACCTCGATCACCTGGGGATGGGCTACTTCGGCTCGCGCACCGGGCCCGGCAAGCTCCACCCCGGCGCGGACGACAACGCCTCGGGCTCGGCCGGCGTGCTGCTGCTCGCCGACAAGCTCGCGGACATCGCCGCGAGTTCCGAGGGCGATCGCCGTTCCGTGCTGCTCATGCTCTTCGACGGCGAGGAGAGCGGCCTCAACGGCGCCCGGCACTACGTGACAGACCCGATCGCGAACGCCGAAGACCACGCCATCATGATCAACTGGGACATGATCGGCCGGATCGAGGACGAACGGCTCGTCGTCGCCGGGCTTGACACGGGCGTCGGCATGCGGGAGTTCTTCACGCCCTTCTTTGCGGACTCGGGCCTGGTCATCAACGCGCCCGAGCGGATGACCGGCGCGAGCGACCACATGGTCTTCTACCGCGCTGAGATCCCGGTGATCTTCAGCCACATCGACGGCCTGCACGGCGACTACCACACGCCGGCGGATACGAGCGACAAGATCAACCGCGTGGGCGCGACCAAGGCCGTCCGGCTTGTCGCGGAGATGGTTGATGCCTACGCGAGTCATCCCGAGCGATTCGAGTTCGCCCAGCAGGACACGCGGGCGTCGGGCCCGACGAGCAGCATCAAGGTGCGGTTCGGCGTCATGCCTGGCAACTACACCGAGGACGAGCCCGGCATCCCGATCGGCGCGGTGTCGCCCGGGACGGCGGCGGCGGAGGCGGGCGTGCTCGCCGGCGACCGGCTCGTCCGCTGGGACGGCCAGAAGCTCACCGACGTCGAGGGCTGGATGGAGCTGCTCGCCCAGCACGAGCCGGGCGATCAGGTCAAGGTCGGCGTGCTGCGTGACGGCGAGGAAATCACGCTGGACGTGACGCTGAAGGCTCCGTGATCCACGGGGCCAATTTTGGGGCGAATCTGTTCGAATCGCGTGGCTGCCGTTGTGGACCGTTGGCGCGGACCGATCGCCGTCCGCCGGCGCTCGTCGAGCGGATGGCGGGCTCGATTGCGTCCAGATCCCGGCGATCGTTGCGACCACTTCGCCGCGTGAGTTCGCGAAGCGTGGCCGTCACGGCAGATTGACTCGCCCGGCATGGGCTCAGGGGCACCCCGACAGGAACGAGGACACGAAACAGTCGATGTCGTCGATGTTGAGGACGCCGTTGCCGTCGCAATCGGCTGAGGAGAGGTTCGATCCGAGGAACCCGCTGATAAAGCAATCGATGTCGTCGATGTTGAGCGTGGCGTTCGGGTCGCAGTCCGCGAAGCACGCGGGCCCGGACGCGGTCCAGAACCCGCCGGACAGGGTGTAGCCTCCCGCCGAGAGCGTGCCGGCATCGCTCTGCCCAACGGTGCCCGAGAGCTCGTATCCCCCAGCCGCGACCGTGGATCCGCCCGAGTCGATGGTGTACGAGGCGAGCGTGTAGTTCTGCGCGGACGCCGATGAGGCGGCGAGGCTCAGGGCGAGTAGCGGCATGGTCGTTCGGCGCATGGGTATCTCCTTCCGGAACGCGGGATCCGGGCGCGTGACAAAGTCCTGGCTCCGCGCAGATAGCGTCAACGATTCCCCGGGCGGATCAGCCCTTGCAAAGAAAACTTGAATGCCCCGCGAGGCCGGCCCACGGAGCCGTGGTGAAGTTTTCTGCGTTGGGCTGATTCGCGATCGACGTGGGTCACGCTGTGTGAACAAAGACCCGTGCCAGACCCCGGGGTGTTTCGGGGCTTGGCGGTGATCCTTGCCCAGGAGAGACTCCCATGCAGCGCACGATTCTCAGTCTGATCGCCGCGGCCGGCCTGGCCGCCCTCGCCTCCACCCCGGTGCTCTCGGCGCCGCAGACCAGCGCGATCACGTACCAGGGCGTGCTCGAGGACAACGGCGCGCCCGTGGACGGGCAGGTCGATCTGCGGGTGTCGTTGTTCGACGCCGCCTCGGGAGGCTCCGCGCTCGCCACCGTGACGCTCGATGACCACCCGATCGCGGACGGCGTGTTCAGCGCCGAGCTCGACTTCGGCGTGGGCCCGTTCGAGCTCAACGAGCAGCGGTGGGTGCAGGTCGAGGCCCGCCCCTTCGATTCCACCGGGCCGTTCACCGCCCTGCCGCGTCAGTCGCTCACGGCTGCTCCGTACGCGCTCAACACCCGCGGCATCTCGGTCGATGGATCGGGTGACGGCGCCGTCACGATCCGCGGCGGGGCGGACATTGTCGAGGGCTTCGACTCGATCTGCGACACCGCGTTCGAGCCGGGCACCGTGCTCGTGATCGATCCGGAGAACCCGGGGATGCTCATGTGCGCCTCGGGCGCGTACGACCGCAAGGTCGCGGGCGTTGTTTCGGGCGCGGGCGGCGTGCAGCCGGGCATCAAGCTCGGTCAGTCGGGCGTGCTCGACGGGGATATCCCCGTGGCGATGACCGGGCGCGTGTACGTCAAGGCGACCGCGGCAAACGGCGCCGTCGAGCCGGGTGATCTGCTGACGACGGCGGAACTGTCCGGGCACGCGATGAGGGCGACCGACGCCGACCGCAGCCACGGCGCCGTGATCGGCAAGGCCATGACCGGCCTGGACGCCGGCGAGGGCCTCGTGCTCGTGCTCGTGAACCTGCAGTAAGGAGGACGCCATGAAGACGTGCACGCAGAACGCAATCGGCGCCCTCGCGATCCTGGTCGCCGCCGCGCCGGCGATGGGCCAGCGGATCCTGTCGCCCAGCGCTACCTGGGAAAAGGGCACGGAAACGATTGACGCCTCGGTCGCCACAGCGCCGGGTGGGATCATCGATCAGAGCGGTGTTCCGCGAGTGAACCAACGTCCGCTGCCGATGTTCGCTGTACCGACCGGCCACATGCCCCCCCCGGGGCACGATGCTATTGCCGACCGAGACCCATGTGGAGCAGATCCAGATCGACTGGGCGGCGCTGTCCCGCTTCGAGCCGCTGCTCCCGGAGCCGATCGTGTTCCCGCTGCCTGAGGGCGGCGCGATCGTGCTGGCGATGCAGCACGGCGAGCGGTTCGGTTCGCGGAGCTACACGGCGTACGGGCAGATCGCCGGCGTCGCCAACAGCTCGGTGATCCTGTGTGTGCACGAGGATGCGGTCCGACTGTACGTGCAAAACTCAACCGTCACGGCCGCAGCTTCACCGTCCGCCCGGGCTCGGGCGGGGGCACCTGCTGGCGGAACTGGAGACGCATCGTGCCGGCGTGTGCCAGGGCGGTTTCCCCCCCAGCCTGACCAAGGGTCGCCGCGGGGTCCGGTCGCCGATGCCTCGGCCGTCCGGGAGCGCGACCACGTCGCGGGCGCCGGCGCTCGATGACCCGAGCGAGATCGACGTGCTCATCGTCGCGTCGGATCAAGCGCGCTTCGTATATGGATCAGAGAACGCGTTCGTCTCGGACGCGATGGCGATGATCGCCGATCTCAATCTCCGGCTTTCGGCGAGCGCGGTGGACCTGCGGGCGAGGCTGGCCGACGCTGATTGGGACCTCATTGACGGCTACGCCGAGATCGGTGGCAGCGCGCTGGGCAATGACTTGCGCGAGTTGACGTATCCTGCCAACACCAACCTCGTCGATGCAATGGGAAACATTGTGTACACGACGACGGACACCGCCTCCGACGCGGTCTTGACACAGCGCGACCTGTACCGCCCCGATCTCATCCATCTCATCACCGCGACGGGCACCGGGGTCGGCTGCGTCCCTGCGGATACCACCGATCTGACGCCGGGGGCCGGCTTTGCAGTTTCGAGCATCGGCCTGGCCGTCCCCAACGGAACCTTTGCCCACGAGGTCGGTCACAACCTCGGCGCTTGCCACAACGCCAATTCGTCAGCCCCGAGCTGTGCTGGCATGCTCACCGGGACCGAGCGCGGCATCGAGGGCTTCTGCGACGTGCCCGACTTGGTGATTTCCGACGATCGCGAGGTCCGTACCACCATGGCGTACCAGGTGAATGAGAACTTCCCGAGCTTGCGCCTGCAGCGCTTCTCGTTCTTGGGGTTGACCTACTTCTTCAACAACGGGCTTGGATCGTGCGCGGTGCCGCTCTTCGCTCCGGACGCTCTGGTGAATCTCACCTTCGATCTGACGCGGGACTTCACGTCGCAGTACGAGGTCGCGTCGAGCCAGATGTGGGTTCGCCTCGGGTCCATCGGCTTCGAGGGGACGCGGTTCGCGCCGTTTGGCAGCATCCAGGCGGCGGTCAACGCCGTCCAGGGCGATGTCGGCGAGGCAACCGTGCAGGTCGAGCCGGGCAGCTACAACGTGGGGAGTCTGGTCATCGACAAGCCGGTCACGATCCGCGCCTTTGGCGGCCCGGTCGTGCTGCAGTAGGTCGTCTTCGCGGGGTCGCCCCGCGCTCTTCGCAACGTTCTTCGGATCGTGCGCGGCGTCGAGCCCCCTCACGGGGGCCGGCGTCATTTCAGGGCTGCTCGGGTTCGGGCATGCCCGCCCACTGCTCGATCGCCGCGATGCGTTTGGCGGCCTCCGATGCCCGCTCGTTTCCGGCGCGGGCCCGATCGAGCTCTGCCTCCCACGACTTTCGCCGGTGGTCTCGCACGTAGTCGCGTTCGCTCTCCAAGACCCGGATGGTCTTTCCCGTGCTCGTGATCAATCGTTTCCCGTCGGGCGTCCAGACGAGGCCGAAGACGTAGTTTCGCGTGGCGTCGGGTCGGAGTGGAGGCAGGTCCAGCTCAGCGAGGGTCGTATAGCGGTTTGTCTCGAGGATGATGACCTTTCCGGACTCGGTCCCCATGGCGAGGCGGGAGCCGTCCGGCGAGTACGCGAGCCCGTAGACCTTCGACTCGTTCCCTTGACGCAGCTCGTGCAGGACTTCGAGCGTCCGCGCGTCGCGAACGCAGACGCGCTGGTACACCCCGATGGCGAACGTGTCGCGGTCGGGGTGCACGCTGACGTCAGCGGTCACATTCTGAGAGCTGAAGACTGTTGCTTGCTCGGCGGTGTCGCCGGGGGATCGGACCTGGACGCGCATGCCCGATGCGCTGGATGCGTACCCGTGTGCCAGCCGCCCGTCTGGCAGCAGCGCCGCGTGGTGATAGAGTTGGCGCGGCTGGCCGGGCGGCAGCATGGCGGCGAGGGCGTCGAGTGTGCTCGCCCGATCAACCGTGTCGGTCCAGGTGCGAGAGCCGGACTCGAGATCGACCCGCGTGATGCCGTGCTTCCGGGTCTCGGGATGAACCTCACCGAACAGCAGCGCCGACCCGTCCGGCGCGAAGAGGAGCGGTGCGTCCATGTTGTGAGCCAGAATCAGAAAAGACTCACTGGCGTGACGTTCGAAAGAAGCGATAACACGATCGGTCCGGAGATCCCATACCAGGACCGCCCCCAACGGCGCAGCGCTGGCCAGCAGTCCGCCATCCGGCGAGACTGCCATCTGGTAAATCCATGACCGGTGCTCGTCGAGCATCGAGATCGGTTCATCGGCAGGCGCTTCCGCATCGATGATCCAGCTGTCCCGGTGACCGGCGACATGGGCGTAGGCAAGCCTCCCGTCGGGTCCGAAGACTGGGGGCGTGCTGAGCGTGCTCGAGCCCACATCCCAGGTGCGGACTTCTTCGTCACCGGAGAGGTCGAACAGGCGCAGCGTCTCGTCGGTGTGCCAGAACGCGAGCAGACGCGTTCCATCCGATGAGATCGTCGGCGCGACTGCATCGCCGTCGATGCCCGCGACGGAGCCCAGGAGTTCCAAGCCCGGAAAAGCGAGCTTCTGCACGCCGGAGCCGTCCGTGTCAACATAGACGACCGGCTCCACGGGAGACGCCACCGGCTGGGGCCCGAAGCGGGGCACGGACACCTCCGCTACCACACGCCAGTCGGTCCGATCGAGCACGAAAAGACGACCGCTGGAGTCAGCGGTGGCCCACCTGCAGAGCACCACGTACCGCCCGCCGGGCGCGAACATGGGCGGGTTCCAAGGCGGGCTCATGTCTGTTGAGCCGGTGCTGTTTTCGTACACCAAGCGACCATCCTCGGACACCAGGATGGTCGGCCCGTTCCGGATGACGACGACGCGACCGTCCGGGCTGGCGTGCATCGAGTGCACGGCCTGCCCGGGGGGGCCGTCGGCGGCAAGCGCACGGGTGTGAACGTGCCAGAATTCACATCGAGCCGACCGACCCCGCCGGCGTCAAGTTCCACGCCGATGAGGCCGTCGGACGCTCGTGCCCAGCCACCATTTGCCTCGACAATCTCGTCGCTGAGCGGCACGCGGCGCACAGCACCGGTCGAGAGTGAGCGCGTCCAGGCATCGGCCGTTCCCGGGACATACGCAAACAGCCGGTCGGCATCGACGAACCCCTGCACCTCGACGGGACCGGTCGGATGCCCGACTTCTCGCTCGATGGTCTCGTTGGTGATGACCCATGGGGCGCGGAGCGCCTCATGACGCCAGAGCCATCCCCGCCCGCGAGGTTCGATCGTCCGCAGTTGGCGTGCCGCCTGCCAGGCGTCACCGGCGTTCGTGAGCGAGCGGGCGCCGGACACGACGCCGGCGACCGCCCGCAGCTCGTTTCGTTCCGCGACGCGACGCTGGCGGTCCGCCTCGACCCGTGAGGCTCGCTCCTTCGATGCGAGCATGCCGGACACGACGACACCGGCGGCCAGGACCAGAACAGTCGCGGCGATCCCCGCGACGAGCGTCCGGTTGCGTCGCACGAATCGGCTCGCGCGGTACACACGCGTCGGAGGCCGGGCGACGATCGGGTACCCGTCGAGGTGCCGCCGGATGTCGGCCGCGAGCTCGTTGCCGTCCTGGTAGCGTCGAGTTGGATCGCGTTCAAGGCAGCGTCCGACGATGGTCGCGATGTCGCGAGGTGTGCCGGGGACCACCTGCCGCAATGGCGGTGGGTCCTGCCCATCCACGACGCGGATGGCGGCGGACAGAGAAAGCCCAGCGAGCTGATGGGGGGACCGTCCCGCGATCAACTCGTACGTCATGACGCCCAGCGAGAACACGTCCGCCCGCGCGTCCGCCTGGCTCGCCATGCCCTCCAACTGCTCGGGTGCCATGTACCCCAGCGTGCCGAGGAACTCCCCCTCGCGCGTCATCGTGGTCATGAGCAGCGTGGCATCGCCTCCGATGCTGGCGATGCCAAAGTCGAGCACCTTGGGCCGGCCGTCTCGCGTCACGAGCACGTTGCCGGGCTTGAGGTCTCGGTGCACGACGCCGCGGTCGTGCGCGTGCCCGATCGCCTCGGACGTTTGTGCGATCAGCTCGAGCTTCTCCCGGAGCGTGGGGGCGTGGTCAAGAGCGTATCGGTCGAGGGCGAGACCCTCGATGAGTTCCATCGCGAAGAACGGGATCGTGCGGTGCGGCCCGCGCTCGACGCCCGCCTCGAAGACTTGCGCGATGCCGGGATGCTGCAAGCGCCCGAGGATCTCGGCTTCCGCCGCGAGCCGACGCTCGAGCGAGGGCACGCCCCGAATGGCATCGATGATCTTGAGCGCCACCCGGCGTTCCGGTCGGGATTGCTCCGCCTCGTACACGACGCCCATCCCGCCCGCCCCGATCTGGCGGAGCACGCGGTACGCGCCGATCTGCTGCCCGATGAGTCCGCTCGAAGCCATGCCGTCGAGCGGAAGAATGAGATCGTCAAGCTTCTTGCGGCCCGCGGCGTCGAGCCGGTCCTCGGCGAATGGGTTGGCCTCCGAGTCGATGAGCTGCTGGAATCGGTCCAGACTTAGGATTTCCTCGACGAGCTCCGCGTCGTCCGGGCACTCGGCCTCGAGACGCGCCCGCTTCTGATCGGCCGGGAGGCCATCGATGGCCTCGAGGAGTCGCTGGATGATCTCGCTGCGTTCGGCGCTCATCCGTCGACGCCGTCGCCGGACAGCTCCCGGAGCATCCAGGCTTGCGCGAGCCGCCAGTCGCGCTTCACGGTGACCTCGGACACGTCGAGCATGCGGGCGGTCTGTTCGTGGGTGAGCCCGCCGAACACGTGGAGTTCGAACACGCGGCAGGGCCGCTCGTGCTCTTGGGCGAGCCGATCGAGGCTGTCGCCCAACTCAACGAGATCAACCTCCCACGGGATGGCTGGTTCGTGCCCGTCGTGGAGTGTGACCCGCCTGGCGTCGCCGCCGCGCTTCTTGGCCTTGTGCCGGCGGGCGTGATCGGTAAGGACCTGACGCATCGCGCACGCGGCGAGTGCCACGAGATGGTCTCGGTCGTGAGTCTTCAAGAACCTTTCGCCCAGCTTGAGCCAGGTCTCGTGCACGAGGGCGGTCGGCTGGAGGGTGTGGCCCGCGCGTTCGTTCGAGAGGGCAAACGCCGCGAGCCGGCGGAGCTCGTCGTACACCATCTCAAAGGTCTGAGACGAGAGCACTCCGCCGCCGCGGGGTTCAGAAGCATCACGCATGGTCCGACCTGGTTCGTCCACGGTTCGGGAGTCTACCGACGAACGCGGAGCGGACCAACGGGCTTGCCCTCCGCAGCGACGCTGTCGCGAAGCTGTGCGGGTACGCGGCGCCACCGAGATCGATTTCCGGATGTTCCCGGCGGCACGTGTGATAACGATGGGCCGATGCCGCGTACGGGATCCAGTCGGTCAGGTCCTCATGGTCAGGGTCGGCGTCGCGTGCGGCCCGACACCGACGGTGATCCGGTGCGGCTGCGTGTGATGACGGCGCGCGGTCGCTCGGTATGGTCGAGCTCAGTTACGACATCCTGCTGGACGGCGCGACGAACGAAACGCGGCCCGTCGGCGGAGTGATTGACCGAGTCCGGAGGGGCTCGCGTCGCTCCGACAGACGAGCGAGTAGATCAGGCCAGGGACACGGAGCACCGGGCTGCAGACCCCGGAAGTGCGCAAACCACCGGGAGAAGCACGGGCGGCACGCGGCTGAGCGAGTCGCGAGACTCGTTTTTCTGGTATTCCCGTTGGCCCGCAACTCCCCGTTGGCCGATTCGATATAGTTGGAGCTGTGCCGACCCGCGCAATCGTCATCCTGATCGCTGCTTTCAGCGCCAGTCTCTTTGGAGGCGTCGGCACGCTGGCGTGCGGGGCTCGCACGACGATCGACTCGGAGCGGACCTATCACCTCCACACGCACTCGCATGCCGGGCACGTGCACGTCCACGGGCACTCCCATCCGGTTCGTGACTCAAGAGCCGATCCGCCTGAACCCAGGCAACCGCGTGCATCAAGCGACGATTCGGATCACGACGCGCACTGCTGTTGTGGGTCAGGACACCACCACGAGTTGCCGGGTGCGGCGGTGATGTCGGTCCGTTCCGAGGTGCGATCGCACCCCGGTGCCGCCATCTGCAGCGTCCCCGGCGATCTGAGAAGCCCGATCCGGTTCATCACGGAGCCGAGGTTGGTTCTCCCACCTCCTCGCGCGGGCCCGCCAGGACATCTGACTTCACTCCGGACCGTGGTCCTGTTGACCTAGAGGGGCTGGCTTCGTCCAGCCGTGCTGTGGCGTGCGCGCCGCCTGATCGGTCAACCTTCTACTGTCCGGAGTTCCTGCATTGGTGATGTTTAGGTCTTGGCCCGCGCTGTCCTGCGCCGTGTTCGGCATGGGGGCGGTGATCACGGGCTGCACGACGTACGAGCCCAGGCCGCTCGATCCGGCGCGGCACCGTGCCGACTGGCACAACAGATCGGCGGGCGACGAGTCGGTCCTGCTGTTCGCGGATCGTCTCGCGGAGCGAGCGGCCAACCCCGCCCCGGCTTTCGACCCTGACGATGGCCTGACGCTTCCTGAGGGAGAGTTGGTCGCGATGGTCTTCCACCCCGACCTGCGTCTCGCGCGCCTGCGCGCCGGGGTCGCGTCGGCGTCAGCCGAGCACGCGGGGCGATGGGACGACCCGGAGTTCTCCATCGACGTGCTGCGGATTACTGAAGGGGTGGCGAACCCGTGGATCGTTACTCCCGGGCTCGCGATCACGATCCCGATCTCGGGGCGCCTCGGAGTTGAGCGCGACCGGGCTGACGCAGCGTTGCGGGCGGAGATTGAACGGGTCGCCGAGCAGGAGTGGGCGGTGCGCCACGAGCTCCGGTTGGCGTGGCTCGGCTGGTCCGCGGCGTCCCTGCGACTGGAGGAGCACGAGCGGCTGCTCAAATCGATTTCGGACCTCAGCAACTCGACGGCGCTGCTGGCTGAAGCCGGTGAGTTGCTGCGGACCGAGGCGGCGCTGTTCGCGATCGAGCGTTCCCAGCGCGGGTACGAGTTGCACCGGCTCCGCGGCGCTGTTGCGGAAGCCGAGCAGCGGGTGAGGGCGGTCCTGGGGCTCTCGCCCGGGGCGCCGATCGAACTCGTCCCCTCGCTGGATGTGCACGGGTACGCCGACGATGGAGGACCAAGCGAGGCCGCGGCAGGGAACCAGACGCTTGCGCGGCTTCGGACGGAATACGAGGTCGCCGAGCAGACGCTGCGGCGAGAGATCCGCAAGCAGTATCCCGATCTGACGATTGGGCCGTTGTACGAATCCGACGAGGGCCAGTCGCGCGTGGGGCTGTTTGGCGCGATCCCGGTGCCTGTGCTCAACGCGAACAAGCGGGGGATTGCCGAGGCCGAGGCGGAGCGTGAGTTCGCACGGGCGGCGTGCGAGACCGAATACGAGCGTGTGGTCGGCAGGATCGCCGGCGCCCGAGCCCGGGCTCGGGCCTTGCTCGCCGAGCGGGAGCATCTTGTGGCGGAACTGGTGCCTCTCGTGGATCACCAGCTTGCTGATGCGCGCCGCCTGCTTGAGCTGGGCGAGGGAGGCGGGCTCGTGCTCCTGGAGAGCATGGTCCGCGCACACGAAACCAAGATGCATCTGATCGATGTCCGGCTCGACGAGGCGAGGGTACGCGCCGAGCTCGCGTTCCTGTCGGGCCCACAGATCGGGCACGAAGACCCTGAGGTGAGCGAGCTGTCCGACTCGGACAGCGGCGATGAGGTGGACCGATGAACACGAATTCACGAAACATGCTGTTGCTTGCCGCGGGGGTGCTCCTGCTTGCCGGGTGCTCGCGGGGTGAACGTGAAGCGTCCGGTGCCACGGGCGGCGAGGACCCGGCGCCTGTCACAAACCGGATCGACATCCCGCAGACGGTGCGAAGCAACCTGGGGATCACGTTCGCACCGGTCGAGCGTCGGTGGGTCGAGAGCACCATCCGGGTGCCCGGGGCGTTCGAGCTCCAGCCGCTTGCCCGTCACGAGTACCGCATGGCCCTGCCCGGTCGGGTCTCGATCGAAGTGGACCAGTTCCAGGCCGTGCAGCCGGGCGATTTGCTGTATCGGTTCGAGTCCCCGGAATGGCCGGAGCTGCAGCACGAGATCATCGTCGGCGAGCAGGACATCGAAGCGGCGAACGCGGAGATCGAGGTTGCACGTGCGAAGATCGGCGAGGCGGAGCGCCGGCTGGAACTCATTCGGGAGCGGCTGTCATCCCTGTCCGCGACCGGCATCCGCAGCGCGGACCTGGAGACTCAGGCCGCGGAGATCGACGCGAGCCTCCCTCGTCTGCGTGCCGAGCTCGGTCAGGCGGAGACGAAGCTGGCCAACGCGAACCGCACGCGCGAGCACGCGCTGCACCGCGCCTCGGCGGCCACCAACATCGACGAGTCGCGGCTGACCGATGCGGTCGAGCACGACGGGCAGCGCGTCCCGGCGTACCGCACCATCGACTGGATCGACGTGCGTGCGGCCGAGGCGGGCATCGTCGAGGCGCTCGCGTTGACGGACGGAGCGTTCGCCGAGGCGCCCTCGCTCGTCCTCTCGACCGTTGATCCGAGCAAGGTGCGGTTCCGGGCGATGGCGCTTCAGGCCGACCTGGCGAGGCTGGGTGGCGATCTGAGCGCACGCATCGTGCCGCCCGTGTCGCCCGAGATTTCCGCGGGTGACGGCGTGCCCGCCGCGGTCAGGATCGGGCTCGAGGCCCACCCCGAGCAGCGCACCGTGACGCTGCTCGCGACGCCAGAGGAGCCCCGCGCGTGGATTCGCCCAGGTGTGTCGGCGTTCCTCGAAGTCGTTGTTGAATCCGCCGGGCGTCCGGCGCTGGCGATCCCCCGGGCCGCGATCGTGAAGGACGGCATCGTGCACGTGTTCTTCCGACGCGACCCGCAGGACCCCAACAAAGCCATCCGCGTCGAGGCGGACATGGGGGTCGATGACGGGCGGTGGGTCGCGATCAGCAGCGGGCTGGCGCTCAACGACGAGGTCGTGCTCGACGGGGCGTACGAGCTCAAGCTCGCGAGCCAGCAGAGCGGCGTGAATCAGAAGGGCGGGCACTTCCACGCCGACGGAACGTTCCACGGTGAACACTGAAAGGCGGGAATCAGATGCTCAAGAAACTGATCCGGTTCTCGCTCGATCACGCGGCGCTCGTGCTTGTCATGGCCGGGGTGCTGCTCGCGTTCGCGGCGTTCCGCCTGCCCAAGACGCCGGTGGATGTGTTCCCGGAGCTTAACGCGCCGACGGTCGTCATCATGACCGAGTCGCCCGGGCTCGCGGCGGACGAGGTCGAGCAGTACGTCACGTTCCCGATCGAGACGTCTGTCAACGGCATCCCGGGCGTGCGCCGCGTGCGCACGAGCAGCGCCATCGGGCTCTCGATCGCGTATGTCGAGTTTGACTGGGGGACGGACATCTACCGCGCCCGCCAGCTTGTGTCCGAGCGGCTGGACACGGTGCGTGAGGATCTGCCGCCGGACGCGCACGCGGAGATGACGCCGATCACGTCGATCACGGGCGAGATCATGCTTCTCGCCGTGTCGTCGCCGGGCAGCACGGTCCCGCCGATGGAGCTGCGGTCGTACGCGGAGTATGACCTGCGGAACAAGCTGCTCGCGATCCCCGGTGTGTCTCAGGTCTCGGTGATCGGCGGCGAGCTGCCCGAGTACCAGGTGCTCGTCCAGCAGGAACAACTGCGCCTGTACGACCTGACGGTGCAGGATGTCATCGCCGCGGCGGACGCTTCGCACAGCACGCTCAGCGCCGGGTACCTCCCGGACGTGGACAGCCTCGAGCTTCCGATCCGCCAGAGCGGGCGCGTGCGCTCGGTCGATGACATCGCGGGCACGGTCGTCAGGTACCACGACGGTGCGCCCGTCACCATCGGGCAGGTCGCGGATGTGCGCTTGGGCCCGGCTCTGAAACGCGGGACCGGGGCGGACGGCGGTAAGCCCGCGGTCGTGATGACCGTCCAGAAGGCACCGGGGACAAACACGCTCGCGGTGACCGACCAGATCGACGCGGCGCTCGACGCGCTCGAGCCATCGATGCCCGAGGGTGTGCGCATCAATCGGCAGATTTTCCGTCAGTCTGATTTCATCGGGCTTTCGGTGTCCAACGTGGTGCACGCGCTGCGCGACGCGGCGATCATCGTCTCGATCATCCTCATCCTGTTCCTGCTCAATCTGCGGACCACGCTCATCACACTGACGGCGCTGCCGCTCTCGCTCGCGGCGGCGCTGCTCGCGCTCGACTGGATGGGCGAGACGATCAACGTGATGACGCTGGGCGGGCTCGCGATCGCCGTGGGCAGCCTCGTGGACGACGCCATCATCGATGTGGAGAACGTCTTCCGACGCCTCAAGCAGAACGCGTCCAAGCCCGCGCGCGAGCGGCACCCGAAGCTGACGGTGATCTTCGACGCCAGCAACGAGATCCGTCCCGCGATGGTCTTCGCGACCGTGATCATCGCGTTGGTCTTTCTGCCACTCATGTTCTTGGAGGGCATCGAGGGGCGTTTCTTCCGCCCGCTGGGCATCGCGTTCGTCATTTCGATTCTGGCATCGCTTGTCGTTGCTCTGACGGTGACGCCCGCGATGTGCCGCTACCTGCTCTCCGATCGGGGGGACGAGCACGGTGAAACCGACGGGTTCCTGGTCCGCTTCCTCAAGCGGCTGTACGAACCCAGCGTGCGCCTGGCACTCCGATTCCGAGTGCTCGTGCTCAGCGCCGCGGGGGTCGCGACTGTTCTCGCGCTCTGGCTCGCGACGACGTTCGGGAGCTCATTCTTGCCAGAGTTCAACGAGGGAACGTTCACGGTGGGGCTATTCGCGACGCCGGGCACGTCGCTGCGCGCGAGCGACCGGATCGCCGCGTCGCTCGAACAACAACTCCTGCAGGTCGAAGGCGTCCGAAGCGTGACGCGGCGGACGGGTCGCGCCGAACGCGATGAGCACGCCGAGCCGGTGAGCAACTCCGAGATTGAGATCACGGTCGAGCCCGAATACGCCAAGGCCGAGGTCCGCGACCGCATCCGCGGCATCATCGCGGGCATCCCCGGGATCACCACCAACATCGGGCAGCCAATCGAGCACCGGCTCAGCCACATCCTCTCGGGCACACCCGCGGCGATCGCAATCAGCGTCTACGGCGACGACCTTGATCTTCTCCGCATCATCGCCAAGGAGATTGAGGCGGAGCTCGAGGCCCTCCCTGGGGCCCGCGACGTGGCGGCGAACCGCGAGGTGATGATCCAATCCCTCCCGGTCGAGTACCAGCCGCGCGAGCTGGCGGCCTTTGGGCTCACGCCCAAGAGCGCCGCCGAGCAGGTCCGCAATGCGATCTTCGGCGTCGAGGTCGCGGAGGTCAACGAGGGCATCCGCCGATATGGGCTCGTCGTGCGGCTCGACGAGTCCGAACGGGACACCATCGAGGATCTCCGCCGGCTCGTGCTGCGCGGGATGGGCGGCGCGCTCGTTCACCTCGACGAGGTCGCGGTCATCGGCCCGGAGATGGCGTCCAACCTCATCGCCCGAGAGAACGCGCAGCGCAAGGCGGTCGTCTCGCTCAATGTCGCCGAGGGCTCGAACCTCGGGCACCTTGTTGAGCAGGTCCGCGAGCGTGTCGATCCGATCGTGCAGCGACACGGGTACACCGTGAAGTACGGCGGGCAGTTCGAGGCCCAGCAGTCCGCGAGCCGCACCATTTTGCTCTTCAGCGGTGTGGTCGTGCTGGTGATGGTGCTGCTGTTGAACCTCGCGATCGGGTCGCTGCGGGTGTCGTTGCTGGTGCTGGTCAACCTGCCTCTGGCGTTGATCGGGGGCATCCTCGCGATCTTCTTGACAGAATCACACAACCCCGCCTCGAACTTTCTCGCGCTGTTCGGTGTGGGGAGCTACACCGCGCCGGTCATCTCGATCGCGAGCCTCGTCGGGTTCATCACGCTGTTCGGCATCGCGGTGCGGAACGGCATTCTGCTTGTCAATCACTACAAGCATCTGATCGATGAGGAGGGTCTCGGCATGCACGCCGCGATCATTCAGGGCTCGATGGAGCGGCTGGTTCCGATCCTGATGACCGCCCTCACCGCGGCGCTTGCGTTGATCCCGATCGTCCTCAAGGGCGACAAGCCCGGCAACGAGATTCTTGCGCCGCTCTCGGTCGTGATCCTCGGCGGGCTGCTGACCTCGACGTTTCTCAACCTTGTCGTCGTGCCCGCGGGATACGCCGCGATCCACAGACTCAGAGGCTCTGATCACGGCAGCGAGCCCTGATCGAGAGCACGCCGTACTCTTTGTGAACCGCTATATAGGAGACCACACCATGAAGACGCTCTCTGCTCTCACGCTGCTGCTCGCTGCCGGCCTGGCCCTGCCCGGGTGCGGCGAGTCCGGGTCGGACGCCCATGACCATGCGGGCGACGACACGCACACCCACGCGGACGGCACGACCCACGACGATCACGCCGATGATGCGGCGGACGATCACATGGACGACGACCACGCCCACGACGAGGTCGCGCTTGGCACCGCGATGGTGGGGGACATGGAGATCGAAGCCGCGCAGGGCCACGGCGCGGTGGAGGCGGGCAAAGAGAGCCACCTCGTCGTCAAGCTCCCCTACAACGATAACGGTGCCTCGATTGTCCGAGCGTGGATCGGGACCGATGACCCCACGCTCTCGTTCGTCGGCAAAGGTGAATACGCCCCGTCGCACGACGACTACGACATCCACGCGACAGCACCCGACCCGCTGCCCGAGGACGCGATGTGGTGGATCGAGGTCACCAAGCCCGACGGCACGAGCGTCATGGGTTCGATCGCGCCGATCACGGACTAGATCCTTAAACGAACGATCGCGGGCTCAAACGATGGTCTTGATCGTTGGGCGGATGGCAGTCGTGCGGACCTGACTGGGAGCCCAATCGCGAGTCTAAGGCCCATCTCCGGGGCAGCCGGTGAGGAACGACTGCACGAAGAAATCGAGATCGTCGAAGTTGAGGACGCCGCGGGGCTCGGCGAAGTCGGCGTGGTTGTCGCCGGCGAGGAAGGCGGTGACGAACGCGTCCAGGTCGTCGAAGTTCAGAACGTCGTCCTCGGCGAGATCCGCGAAGCAGGCGCCCGGCCAATTGACGGCGGCTTCGATATCAAGGAGGCCCGCGCCGAGATCCTTCTCATCGATGCCGGGGTTTAGAGCTCTGATATCGATGCTGGTCTTGCGGATCGCATCACGGAAGTCGTCGTAGCGAAGGATCTTGCCCTGCTCGAGCAGGAGTGCAGCGGTACCCGCCAGGAGCGGGGCGGCGGCGCTCGTGCCGTCGCCCTCGCCCCATCCGCCAACGTCGGGGCCGGTAATGGCGACGCCGGGGGCGCAGGCCAGGATGTGGTCGCCGAAGTTCGAGAACGTGGCGAGAACCCCGTTGAGGTCGGTGGCGGCGACGCCGCCGACGTCGTTCGATCCCGCGGGGTACTCGGGCGTGCGTTCGCTCTCGTTGCCGGCAGAGGCGATGACGATGATGCCCAGATCGGCGGCTTCGTGGATCGCCTTGTCGATGACCCGGAGGTTGGTCTCCGAGCCGAGCGAGAGGTTGATGACGTCGGCTCCATGTTCGATGGCGTGGTACACCGCGCGTGCGATGGTGAACCCGTCACCGAGGCCCTCGTCGTTCATCGCGCGGATCGGCATGATCATGGCGCCCGGCGCAACGGAGCTGGCGAGACCCGCGACGAAGGTGCCGTGCCCAAGCATCTCATCGGTGAGGCCGTCGCTGTCGTCGTCGATGCCGTTGCCCACTTCGTCAAACGCGCCGGGTGTACCGAGCAGGTTGATTGCGCCCGGGTGGATCTTGCCGGCAAAGTGCGGGTGATCGACGTCGATGCCGCAGTCGATGACGGCGATGACGATGCCGTCGCCGGTGGCGAGTTGGTTGGCGGCACTCAATCCCAGCGCGCCCCAGAGTGGTTGGGTGTTGAAATCGATTTCGGATTTGAAGAAGAGCATGCTCTGCGTGCCCGAGCCTTGGTCGCCGCTCGCGTGGTTGAGCTCGGAGTCGGTGATGTCCGGGTCGCCCAGCAGGGGATCGGAGAGAAGCTCGAATTGATCTTCCGTGAGCGCGGGCTCGAATTGCACGAGGTGGAGCGAGCGCGACTGGATGCTTTCGAGGACCGTGAACCCGTACGTCGCGGCGACGTCGTTGATGTCGGCACCGGAGGCGAGTTCGAGGATGCCCTGGTTCGAGAGCGGGTCGTCGCCCGGGGTGCCATCAGAGGCGACCGCGGCGCCCGCCAGGACCGATAATGCGAACAGCGTGGTCTGTGCTGGGTGGCGGCTCATCGTCTCATCCTCCTGCGAAGGTCAAGTGTGCCCAAAGGGCGGGGTGAACGCCAGCGTGAAGTTCGGTTCGCTGGGTCTGTGCCAGGGCGGAGCGCAGAGAAGCCGCTCCGAGGCCTGCTTTCTGCGCGGTCGTGTAGAGGCTTTCCATCAGGCCTTGGGTTGCCCGGTCATGGGCGGGCCAGAGCGTGGTGATGAGCGCGGAGGCACCCGCCGCGACGAATGCGCGGGTGAGCCCCTGCACTTCATCGCCGAACGCGGCGTCCATACGGCCCGTGTCGCACCCGCTCAGGACGACGACCGAGCCGGGAAGGTCGAGACGCATGATGTCCCGCGCCGTGACCCAGCGGTCGGCGAGCTTCAGCGCGGACGCGAGCGGGGCGTCCGGATGGTGGGTGCCATGGCAGGCCAGGTGTAGGACGGCGACCTCAGAACTCTCAGATCGGACGGCATCCCACGTCGCGTCATCCGACAGGAGATGCTTGGCACCGGGAACCGCTTGGGCGAGAGATTCGATCTCTTCGATGATCGCCGGCGCGGCGCGGTCGGGCACGCCCACGAGCAGGGCGCGATCGCCAGGTGCCTGTCGACCACGCAGCACTGGGAGAAGCTCGGAACTGGGAAGCATGGCGATGTCGTAGTGCGAGACAAGCGATCCATGCCGACCGATGACCGCGGGGAAGGGGACCGCGTACAGCGGGCCGGTCGGGACGATCGTGAGGCGCGGACAATCGTTGAGTGCGTTGGATGACTCGATCGGATCCCATATCGCCTCGCCAAGGGACCGGAGGGCTCGGTCGGCGCCGGCGCGTTTCCGGTCGGATGGGGCCGCTCCCGGCCGGTTGAGACCGCGACGAATCTGAAACAACGCTCCCGAGACGAGCTCGCTCAGGTGTTCGGGGCTGCATGGGCACTCGACGGTCTGGATCCCATGTCGGCGGAGTATGAAAGCGATCAGCTGATCACCAACATGCCAGAACGCGACGAGCCCTTCATGGTCCTCCAGGGCGTTGGCGATCGACTCGCATCCATCAGCGTTGAGGCTGAAAGCGTTGCCCACCCTGGAGCTGTGCAGGCGGCTCTCGAGCGCTTCGATCGCGTCTTCCTCCGTCTTGATCCGGTCTCGAAGAGCGCTCGAAGCGCCCGACGCGGGGTCGAACTGGGAGTAGAGCGCATTGAGCGAGTGCCGGTGCCGTTGGAGGTTTGACAGGAGCTGGACGTCGTCCGAATCCGTCGATTCGTACGCGATGGCGGTGCCGGACTCGAGCTGCTCGAGCCAGCCGCGGCAGCGTGCTTGCTCGCTCATCTCGAACGCTTCACGCATTTCGGCTTCGTCTCGACGTTCGAGCAGCGTGCCGATGAGATCGTCGTATGTGTCCCGGCGGCTGTGGGTGAGGGCAGCGCGGTGCCGGGCGAACGCGAAGGAACTCCGTGTCCGCTCGATTGTGGTACAGCATGCACGGAGATCGGCCAGTGCCCCGCGCCGATCGCCGGCTTCGCGCCGTGCCAGGGCGCGGGCGTGGAGCAGCTCGATTCGAACGATCGGCAGCTCATCGGCTTTGGCGAACGCTGATTCGATGTGCTCGATGGCGTCTGTTGGTTTGCCGTCGGCGACGTATGCGCGGCTGGCGATGATGTGGGCGCGAAGCCACTCAACATGACCGGGTTTGTGGGCGTTCGAGATGGATCGGGCGATCGCGATGGCTGCGGCCGGTTCCCCTGCCGCGATGAGGGCATTGGCTTGCGCGAGCTTGATCTGCGATTGAGTCGCCGTGTTTCTGAGTTCGACGCTGATCGCATCGGCGTCGGCGAGCACGCGGGCGGCCTCATCCGGTCGGTCTGAGGCGAGCAGCAAGCCAAGTCCGAGGAGCGCCCGAGTGTGTTCGGCTCGGAGTCCGGCATCCGAGACGAGGGTTGCTGCCTTGCGATACGCCGATTCGGCCTGCTCCGTCTCGCCGAGCGCCCGCAGGACATCGGCCTGCTCGATCAGGATGCGACCAAGCTCGGCGAGCGCCGCGTCGCGCTCGAAGAACCGCCTTGCGGTCTCAAACTCCGCCAGCGATTCGGCAAGACGCCCTTGCCGCCCCAGCAGATCCGCGAGATTGCCGCGTCCCATCGCGGCGAGGCGCCACGCTTCGGCTTCCGTCAGAAGCTTGCACGCCCTGCGGAACTCGGTTTCTGCTTGCTCGAATTGGCCCGTATCGAGGAGTGCCTCCGCGAGGTTGTTGCGGATCTGGGCCTGGGCGGTCGGGTCGTGCCCTTCGAATGTGAGGGCATCTCGGAAGAGCTCTGCGGCTCCGGTCGGGTTTCCGCTCATCCGGTGGAGAACACCCGCGTTGGTCTGGGCTCGGGCGGCCCAGCCGGGGTCTCCCGCATCTTTGAACAATCGGGTGGCTTTCGTCGCTTCGGTGAGGCCTTCGGCGAATGTGCCCTCGCGCGCGCACGCGTGGACGATCGCCATGCGGGCCCGCCCCTCGGCAAGCGGGTCGCCGATCGCCTGCGCGATGCGTGCGCTCTTCGAGGCTTCGGTGCGTGCTTCCACAAATCGGTTGGCGTAGTTGTACCCGTGGGCGAGCACGGCTCGGGCGTGGGCCTGGGCCTTTGAGAGATGGTGAGCGTCGGAGATCTCGCACAGCATGCGCGCACGCTCAATCGCCGATGCGAGGTCTTTGTTGACGAGCTCTCGAGTCTCTTCGATCGCTGAGAGCAACTCGTCAAGCGTCGCCGCGACATCGCTCGGAGAGATCTGCGCCGAGGCGGCATCGCCCGCGCGATCGAGTGCATCTTGGAGAGAAACCGCGGTCATGGTCAGGGGATGACGATGGGGCCCGCGTCGATGAGGGTCTTGCCGATGCGGATTCGCAGCGAGAACGAGCCCGCCGGGGTGTCGAGGATGAACTCGCCGTCGGTTCTTGCAGTTGTGTGGGCCACCGTCGTCTCATCCTCAGTGCGGACGAGATCGATGGCAACGGAGTCCTCAAGCCCGGTGTCGATTTGCCCGCGGAGGCGCCAGCCCTCGGCCCCTTCGGCGACGATCTCAAGATCGATTTCCGCATCCTCGCAGGAGAACGTAAGCTGGGCGGCTTGGGCCGAGCCGCGGAGGCCGAGCGCGGCGGACGGCATGCGGGAGTCAAACTCGAGCGCCGCGACGATGCGGCGCACGCCGTTACGAACGGTTTCGATGAGGCCGGGGCGTGACGCGGCAAAGGCCTTGTGCGCCCGCCGCATCGCGTCGGCGGGAGCCTGGGCATCGCGCTCCTCAGATAGGAACCTCGCGAGTTGCTCGAGCTGCACAAAGCGGTCCGCCGCGTCGGCGTCGTGCTGGATGCTCAGGCGAAGGGCTGCGGCCTCGGGCTCGCTCAGTTCGCCCGCGATGAGGGCGGCGAGCTGCTCGGTGGTGATTGGCGATTGGCTCATATCAGGCCCCTTCAACGCTCAGGAGTATGCTCCGGGGTCCCGGATACGCCGCCGCGCGGTATTTTTAGCCCGACAGCTGGTTCGTGTCGTCCTCAGCGACGAGCGTGCGGAGCTTCTCCAGGCACCTGCCGCGGGTCGGGCCGATCGAGCCCCGCGGGATGCTCAGGCGCTCGGCGAGCAGGTCGTACGACGGTCGGTCCTCGCGGAACACCTCGGTCAACAGAGCGCGGCACCGATCATCCAAGCGGGCAAGTGAGCGGCGGAGACGCTGGCGTTCTTCAAGGAGCTCGGCTTCAGCGGGGTCGGCCCAAGCGACCTCCGAAAGGTCTTCATACCCCGGGCCCGGCTGTTGGGATGCTCGGCGGGCGACACGCCACGTTTCGCGTTGCGTCGTCGTGATAAGCCACGCGGCGAGGCCTTGGGGATCGCGCAGAGCACCCAGATACCGGATTGTGATCGTCCAGACGTTCTGGAAAACGTCCTGGCTCAGGTCCTCGCCGAGCCCCTGTCGCGTCGGGATGGAGTACACGAGCGCGGCGTAGCGATCAACCAGCGCGGTCCACGCGCCGTCATCGCCATCGAGGCAGGCCTCGACGAGTTGGGGATCGGTCATCTCGTTCGGTGTCTTTCCCATCGTGACCCGTGACTGTATGTGGTGCGATCTCGCAATTCACATGAAGTTTTCGAGGCTGATGTATCCGCCGCGATGGGCCAACCTCCTCCGTTCGGAACCCATTGGAACGAGACTTGCCTGCCCAAGGAACCAGAGAACACATGTTCGCATTCCCTCCCAAGACCAGGAGCATCACCATGACCACGCAATCTGCAAGCATCCTGACGATCGCCGCCCTCGCCGGGACGACTCTCGCGGCCCCACAACTCACCGCCCCGTCTTCGCTCCCGACCGTCCAGCGCCCCGGCGGGGTCGCGACGGGCGACTTCAACGGCGACGGATTCGATGACCTCGCCGTTGCGGTCGACAACATCGACCGCATCGACGTCTTCCCGGGCAATGGCGACGGCACTTTTGGCGCAGCACAGCCCGTCTTTACCGGCGCCGGTACCGGGCCCGACTCGCTCGCCGCGTTCGATGCGGACGGCGACGGGGACACCGACCTCGCCGTCGTGCTGAACAACATCAATACCGTGCGGATCTACACGAACACCGCGGGCCTGTTCGCCGCGGGTGCTTCCGCCGCGACCGGCGCGGAGCCCCGCTCGCTGACCGCCGCGGACATCGACGGCAACGGCACCATCGACATGCTCACGGCGAACCGTGACGCAAACACCGTCACCATCATCTTGAACTCGGGCGTCGCGCTTTCGTCGTCGGACGTAGCGGTGGGGGACGAGCCCCGCGACGCCGTTGCGTTTGACATGGACGGGACGGGGCAGCTCGCAATCGCCGCGACCAACTCGCGTGACCGCTCGATCTCGATCCTCACCGGCTCGGGCTCGGCCTACACGGTCGCGCAGACCCTGAACGTCGGCGCCGCCTTCCGCCCCGAGGGCATCGCCGCGGGTGACCTCGACGGTGACGGCGACGACGACCTCGTCGCGGCGGTCGAGATCTTCGCTCAGGTTTGGACCAACAACGCCGGCACCTTCGCCCCGACCAACGTCAGCGCCGGCACCAACACCGACCGCATCATGCTCGCCGACCTCGACGGCGACGGCGATCTGGACGCGGTGACCACGAACCAGGACGCGAACTCGATCTCGGTCTTCGACAACACTGGCGCCGGCTTGGCGGCGGGCACGGTGATCGCCGCGGGCACCGCCCCCGATCGTCTCTCGTCGGCCGACTTTGACGGCAACGGATCGGCGGATGTCGCGGTCACAAACCGTGACTCGGACAACACGCTCATCTACCTCACGGCCGGCGCGGCAACGCCGTGCAACCCGGCCGACCTCGCCGAGCCGTTCGGCGTGCTGAACTTCGATGACATCGACGCCTGGGTCGCGGCGTTCCTCTCGAACGACCTCGCTGCGGACATCGATGGCAACGGCGCCCTGAACGTTGATGATGTCGATGGGTTCGTTGCCGCCTACCTCGGCGGGTGCCCGTAACACCCCTCCTCTCACTCCACACTCCCCCAGGAGTGGGTCTCGGCACGCTCATTGAGGTGTGCTGGCGCCGGCGGTTCCACACAGGCCGTCGGCGTCTTCCAGAATGCTCCGCCGCGGACCCGCTCCGGACGCCCCCCAGGCATCGGGGCTCCGCGGTGCCAGCAGCGTCGGCGGCCCGAAACGGTCGCCGACGCGTTCGCCCTCTCGGGACTCCGATTTGACAGACGGCGGCGTTCGCCGTACGCTTGAGGACAAGAAGGTCGGCAATTCTGGAATGCCTGGGGGGCAGCAGTTCACCAACGCCGGCTGACGCCGGGTGTGTAACGCTGGAGATCAGGCATGACACGTTCAACCACCATCAGTTCACTCGGTCTTCTGATTGCCTCGTGCGGGCTCGCTGCGGCGGAAGTTCCGACGTACCGCGTCGAGGTGATCTCGACGTATGAGACGACCACGTTTCTTGGAGACGCAAGCGAAGCCGGTCATCTGGCCGGGTCCCAGACATTGACGGGATTCCTCACGCCGTTCGTTGCGCGTCAGGGCGACGGGGTGACCCATCTGCCGCTCCCGCCCGGCTATCTCACGGGCATGGCATTCGATGTGAACAACTCCGGCGTCGTCGTCGGAACGGTTTCCGAGAGCACACTTCCCTTCGACTTGGGCGAGCCGGCGATCTGGACGCCGGACGGAGCCGGGGGGTACACCGTGACCATCCCAGAGCAGTTTGACACGCTCGCCAGCCCACTGGGCAACCTAAGCGTCAGCGGCGGGCAGGCCGTCGCGATCAACGATGCCGGGGTGATCGTCGGTTGGTCTCGGTATCAGGGATTCCAGGGCGGGCCGACAACGCGGTTCTTTGAATCCGGCTGTCCGATCAACCTGAGTGAACTCGGCTTCACCGCCACGGTTCATGACATCAGCGAGAACGGCCTGATCGCTGGTGGCGAGCTGGTCATGGACCTCGCGACCGGGCAAGTGACCACGCTCGGTGTGCCCTCTGCGGCGGGGGGCGTCGCTTTCACCTTTGTCGAGAGTTACGCGGTCAATAACGACGCGGAAGTTGTTGTCGCCGCCCATCGCGCGACATCGACGAACGACAAGTGGCTGACCTACGTGAATCGACCGCAGAGTGGATACGGCCCACTCAACCCGGCCCAGTTGCCGACGCGATTCGTCGGTTTCTACGACAACAACAACCGCGGTGACATCGCGGCCACGGGGGGAGTCTTGTTCGCCGACGAGGATGTCCTCGTGCCCGGATTCGACGGGCTGCTCGAACCGGGGTCGGCCGAGTGGGACACGGACCTCGGGTTCATCAAGGACGATCGACGCGTCTACACCACGGCGTTCAATACCACGACGGATGAGAACGCATTGGTCGTGCTCGTGCCCGAGCATGTGTGCATCGCTGACTTGACGGGCGACGGGGCTCTCAACGTGGATGACATCGACGAGTTCGTTGTCCGGTTCCTTGCGGGCGACCTCGCCGCGGACATGGACAGCAACGGGATTCTCAATGTCGATGACATCGATGCGTTCGTCGCAGTCTTCCTTGCGGGCTGCGCTTGAGCAGGACTTCTACACGGTGATCATGACCTGTCCCCGGTTGTTGTGCCAACGACAGACAGTGGAATCAGTCATCTTTGTGCCGCAGCGGAGCACGGCTCCGCTGAGGCCTTCGCTTGACCGGTCTTGAGATTGCCGTGCTCCTTTCGTCTGCGCTCGGACGTCCGTTCGGTCACGCCGAATGGGTTGCAGACCGTGGCGACCGGGCCGCCCTTCGCGGTCATTCGTGTCGGATGGGCCGTGCGGTTTAGCGCGGCGCGCTGCAGCGCGGCCCGGAATCGCCCCGAACCGAGCAGAATGCGATGAGCGATAGCGAAGCGGTCGAACGCGCAACGGCCGCGGTGTGCGGTGCTTTGCGTGCGATTGCCAATAGCCCCGCCCGGATTCGAACCGGGGACCTTACGATTATGAGTCGCTTGCTCTAACCGCTGAGCTACGGGGCCGCGTGCATGGTAGAAGAGCCCGGTTTCCCGGGCTCTTCATCGGTGCGTTGGTTGTCTATCCGCGTCAGCCCATGAGCTTGAGCACGCCCGGTGTGGGCTTGAGGTCGTCCTCCTCGAGGGGCTCGTTGACGGTGATCTCGTCGAACTGCAGCACCATCGCAGGGCCGATCGCCTCGATGACGGTACGGAAAGGCATCATCGCCAGCCCGACCTGCCGGTAGTCCTCGAAGACCGTCTTGATCGAGATCTCGCCCATCTGGTTGACCACGGTCTGCGTCTGCTGCACGAGCAGGCCCTTGGGCGAGTACCAGTTCATCACTTCCGAGCCGTCCTCGGCGAAGACGAGGCGGATCTTGTCGCACGCTTCGCCGTCGATCTCCTCGGTGCCCAGGTGCTCGCGGGTGGAGTAGGTCTTCTCGTAATCGATGTCGGAGAAGAAATCGGTCTCGCGCATGAGCTGCGCCGCCTCGTCGCCCTCCATCAGGCGGGGGCCGGCCATCAGGCTGTCGGACCAGGCGGTGTCCTCGAAGACGCCCTGCTGCTGGGTGTCGAGGCCCGGGATGGTGAAGACGGACTTCATCACCTCGTCGTCGACATCGATCCACATCTGCACGGTGCCCTCGATGCCCGCCGAGGCGATCAAAATCTTCCCCTTCATGTGCGCGGACTCGATGTCGCGCGTCTCGGCGAGCTCGCCCCACATCGTCTCGACCGAGCGGGCAAGGACCGCGTCGGCCTTCGGATCGACGACGCTCTGGGCGTCGGCCTTCTCGGGCGTTGCCGTCGCGGGCTGCATTGCGTGGCCCGCGAGCGTGCCCGCGCCGAGCGCCGCGGCGCAGGCGGCGCGGCGGGCGAATTGCTTCCAGGTGATTGCCATGGTGTCTCCTCGGATGCGCAGCGTCTGCTCGCTGCTGGTGCGGTGATCTTAGTTCGTCTCGCGGGCGATCCACTCCAGGGCCGCCTCGAGCACTGGGTCGTGCCCGCCGGCGAGCGACTCGGGCGTCTCCAGGACCTCGACGTCGGGGACAACGCCCACACCCTCGGGCGAATTCCCGCTGGCCGATTCGTAGCCCGCGAAGGCGTACTGGAACCCGTCGCCGTTGGGCAGCAGCTCGACGACCGAGGGGAGCAGCAGCCCCGCCGTCCGATTCCCGAAGACGCGGGCGCGCCCGATGTCCTTGAGCCCGGCGCTGAGCAGCTCGGCGTTCGAGATCGAGACCTCGTCGATCAGCACGGCGACCGGGCCCGTGTACGTCACGTCCCGCGGGTTCATCACGAGCTTGAGCCGCGACTCGGGCGTGATGAGCTCGCCGAGGTAGATGTTGGGCTCCTCGACGAACCACCCGCCCATGCCCATCGACATGGTGATGATCCCGCCGTGATTGCCGCGCATGTCGATGACGATCCCCGGCGCGTCGATGTGCTCGCGGACGAATCGCTCGAACGTTGGCATGACCAGCGGCGGGTTCAGGAAGATGTCCAGCGCGTAGTACCCGACGCCGTTGTCGAGCGTCTTGGTCTCCTGGTACACGCGGGTTCCCGGGAGGTTGCCGAAGCGGATCTCCTCGCCCGGCTCCGGGCCGCGCTCGATCTTTAGCGTGCGCTCCTTGCCGCGGGTATCGACGAACTCGACCTCGACGGTCGTCCCTTCGTCACCGTCGAGACGCGCCGTGGCACCCATCGCGATGATCGTCTCGGCCCGCTGCACGCCCGCGCTCTCGCGCGCCGCCTCGAACAGATCCTCGGCGTCCAGCGAGCCGACCCGCGTGATGACCCACCCGGGCTCAACGCCCGCGAGGTCCGCCGTCGAGCCCTCGCGGACGCGGACGACCACGAGCTTGCCGTCGCGGTAGCGGGGGTGGATGCCCAGCTCTCCCGGGCCGGCATCCTCATCCTCGGTTGCATCGTCATCGCCCGAGATCACGTCGTACGCCTCGGCGGGGATGATCCCGAAGTGCGACTTCTCCAGAGACGCGAGCAGCTCCTGCATCGGCGCCCGCGCCTCCCGGTCGCTCGTCGCGGCCTCCACGTTCGGGCGCAGCTCGAGCCGCAGGCGATCCCACTCCCTGAAGTTGAAGTACGGATCCCACTGCCGGTCGCGGATCGTCTCCCACACCTGGTCGAACGACGCGAGGTGCTCGGCGCGGCGTTCGGGGGTGATGTCCGCGAGCGCCGGCGCGGTCACGCACGCCCCGAGGATGCCCAGAATTGCAAGTCGTGCCCGGTTGGTCATCGCGTTGATCTCCTTGAGAGTCTCTTGGCGGTGCGCTCGTCGGTGCCGCGCGTGCGGACGACGGGCGACATCGCGAACGTGCAGGCATGCAGGGTCCCGTGCCGCCGCTTGCGGGAGGATTCGAACAGATCGTGCAGCTCGCCGAACAGCTCGTTGGCGCGCTCACGCTCGGCATCGTTCAGCCAGACAAGGTCCACCCAGAGTCTGAGGTTTCGGTTCGGGCCGTCACCCTCGGCATCGCCCGAGCGCATGGCATCGGCGAAGTACCGCGCCGCCCGGCGCAGCTGCACCTGCCCGACCTTGACCATGGGCTCGACGTTCTTGCCCGTCGCCGGGTCGACGTCGAAGCGGAGGTCGTCGCCGGTAACGGCGAAGGTCGCCTCGGGTCGCCGCCCGGGCTCGTGCCGCTCCCCCTGTTCGACAAGGCCCGCCGCCACGAGGGCTCGAAGGTGGTGGTAGAGCCCGTCGGGGGCCCGGTCGAGGGCGAAGCCGAGCTCCGCCGCCGTGCTCTCGCCGAGCGAGATCAACGCCTCAAGCAGCTCCATGCGGGCCGCGGAGGTCACCGCCTGCCATTCGTCGGGCGTCGAGATGAACGTGGGCGAGCCCGCCCGGGCGGATGTCATGCCAGACGATATGCCGAGAGGCCTGTTTTGTTGCATATCGGTTCAAATTTTCAACCACAAGGCGATTTCACTGGTCTGAGCCCCGGCGTCGGGCAGGCCCACGGTCCTTGTTGGGATTCGGCGTGCCGACCGATCAACCGCGGTCCAGGCCCCCCGCGAGCTCCCGGGCGAAGGCCTCGGCTTCGGCGATCGGGTCCCCGCCCCGCTCGGCCGCCTCGTGCAGGCGCCGCACGAGGGCGCTGCCCACGATCGCGCCGTCCGCCTGCCCGACGACCGCCCGGACGTGCTCGGCGGTCGAGATCCCGAACCCCGCCGCGATCGGCGTGTCCGTGTGCTCGCGCAGCAGCGCGACCCGCTCGGCGACGTCCGGCGCGTCTGACCGCTCGCCCGTGATGCCCGCGCGGGCGAGCAGGTAGACGAACCCCGTGCACGCCGACGCGATACGGGCGGCCCGGTCCGCGGGGGTGGTGGGGGAGACGAGCAGCGAGCAGGTCAGGCCCGCCCCGCGCGTCGCCGCGACCAGCTCGTCGCTCTCATCAACCGGCGCGTCGGGGAAGATGAACCCATCAAACCCGGCGTCCTTCGAGCGCGAGACGAAGGCGTCGATGCCGATCGCCTGCACGATGCTCACCGAGCACATCGCGACGAGCCCGCACCCGACGGCACCCCGCACACGCGACACCTGTTCGAAGATGCGCTCGGGCGTCGCGCCGCGCTGCAGCGCGCGGTGCATCGCCGCGGCGATCACCGGGCCGTCCGCGATCGGATCGGAATACGGCACGCCGATCTCGATGATCCCGGCGCCCGCCCGTTCCAGCGCGGGTGCGAGCCGTTCGAGCGTGTCCTCGCTCGGGTCGAACGGGCAGAGGTAGGGGATCAGCACGCCCCGGTTCTGCTCGCGCGCGTCGGAAAATGCCTGCTCGACACGGTTCATCGGGTGATCACGTCCTCGAGGTCGTCCAGACCCTCGGTCAGCAGTTTGTTGCCCGATTCGGTCACGAGCACGTCGTGCTCGTAGTGCACCGTCATCGAGCCGTCCGCGGAATAGATCGGCCAGGACCGCGGCGCCTGCGTCGTCTGTCCGGTGCCCACCGCGAGCATCGGCTCGAGCGCGATCAGCGTGCCCGGCTCGGGGCACGACCGCGACTCGGGCCACTCGAACGACGAAGCGGGCACCGTGTTCGAAACGAACGGCGGGGCGTGCAGCTTCCGCCCGTACCCGTGCCCGCCCAGCCCGCGGATGAGATGGAACCCGTAGTCGTCGTGCACACACCCCTGCACGGCCCGCGCCCACTCGATCAGCTCGGTGTCGGGCCCGATCGTCGCGATGCCCCGGCGGAGCGATTCCTTGCCCGCCTCGCAGAGCTTGACGACCTCGGGCGTGGGCTGCCCGAAGACATAGGTCCACGCGGCGTCGCCGATCCAGCCGCGGTAGCTCACGCCGATGTCAATCTTCAGGACGTCGCCCTCGACCAGCGGCTCGGCGCGGTACCCCGCGGTGCCGTGCACCACGCAGTCGTTCACGCTCAGGCACGCCTGCGAGGGGAAGGGCGGCATCCGCCCGGGCGCGTACTTGAAGAAGCAGCTCTTGCACCCGAGGTCCGCGAGCGATCCTCCGACGAACGCATCGATCTCCGCGAGCGTCTGCCCGTGGGCGAGGAATTCGGAGAGTCGCCGGTGAATCTCGACGACCCGCTGCGCGGCGGCGTAGGCGGCGTCGGCGTCGGCGGGCGTACGGACCGGGGGGCGGCTCATGGGCGGGCATCGTAGCTCACCGCGGGCGGTGGGGCGGCCAGCGATGGCTATCCTTGCCGCCCTTGGACCTCGTGGTGCTCGCCAACCCGCGCTCCGGTCGGGGCATCGCCAGACGTCTCGCCGGCGATCTGAAACAGCTCGCCCGCGAGCACGGGCATCGGTGCAAGGTCCTCGAAGTGGGCGGCGACGAGCGCCTGGATGTCCGCAAGCTCGGCCGCGCCGACGCGCTCGCGATCATCGGCGGCGACGGGACCGTCAACCGCAGCGCCGCCGCCGCGATCGAGGCGGACGCCCCGGTCTATCAGCTCCCGACCGGGAACGAGAACCTCTTCGCCCGGGCGTTGGGCATGCGGCGTTCTCCGCGCGCGATGATCGCGGCGATGGAGCTCGGCCAAGTCCGACGCGCCGACGTCGGAATCGCCGGCGATGAGCCGTTCCTCATCATGGCGAGCCTCGGGCCCGACGCGAGCGTGGTGCACCGCGTCGCGCGCAACCGCCGGCGCGCGATCGGGCATCTGGCCTATGTCGAGCCCGTGATCCGGGAGAGCCTCGCGCCCGCGATCCCGACGCTCCGCGTCGACGTGGACGGGCGGCCGATGGTCGAGGATCAGCGCGGCGTGCTCATCATCGCCAACACGCGCGAGTACGCCACCAAGCTGGACCCGTGCCCGGAGGCGTCCCTGTTCACGGGCACGCTGCACGCGGCCTTCCTGCCCGCGCGCTCCCTGGCGGATGTGCTGCGGTGGGGGGTGCGGATGCGGCGACGCCGGGCCGACGAACGCCGCGGCGCCGTCCGCGCCTCCGGGCGCGTCTTCTCGATCGAGGCTTCGACCGGCAACGCGTTCGCCCAGATTGACGGCGAGGCGTTCGGATCGGGGCCGATGCGCCAAGCGCTCCACCTGGGGCTTCGCAGCGCCTGCTTACCCGTCTTAGCACCCGATCGGCAAGAGGTTTCCCAGATTCACACGTGACCCACCAGTGTGCGCCTCGATTCAAACCCAAATGTGAGTTTGGGAAAAAGAAACCGATAATTCGGGGGTTTCAGGTGGCCGGATCGGGCTGAGTGTGCAACTATTAAGCACCGGAAGCCGCGACAACGGTGGACGGAGCCCCCGCGGCGGTCTGCCGCGAGCGGGCATGAGAGGAGACTGGTTGGTGTGCGGGTTCGAGGCAGCTGGCTGTTTGGGCGTCCATCCCAACGGTGGTTGTTTTGGGACGTGGCGCGCAGAACTGTCTCCAATCTTTGACTCGGGTATTGATCCCTCGCATGGGGGGGGATTAGGATGCAGTGGATCACGGAAACCCGTGTGCTGACAGGGGTTGAGCGGAGAGATGCGACGCCCTTGCGAATGTGTATAGACGTTCCTCCGGGGATTGATGCGCCCCGGTGGGAAGGTGACGTTGGAGCATCGATTCTGAATTCAGATTCTTCGAATCTGAGGGGAGTGACACCATGAAGAAGTGTACCGGTACGGCGGCGTTGAGCGTCGCTGCTGCCCTCGCTCTGACGGTCGGCGCCGCTGAGGCCCGCCCGATGGGTGGTGGCAAGGTTGTCAAGGGTGCTGGCCTGAACGTCGGCGCCGAGATCGATCGCATGCTCGTCGGCGACGGCATCGATGGCGATGGTGGCTCGTCCACCAACGAGATCTACCTGTGGGACAACGGCGACGAGGACGGCGCTGTTGCCTTCATGTCCACCATCAACCAGCACGTCTCGTCGCAGGTCGCCGACGACTGCTGGCTGAAGGAAGGCATGTTCTACGATTGCCAGTACGTCTACGTGCGTATGGCGGTCACCGACGGCTACGAGCCGAACACCCAGCTCTACATCTACGCTGACTGCGACGGCGAGCCGGACTCGTCCATCGCCCCCATGATCGTCCCGCAGGACTCGTACACCTTCGTCCGCGCCGGCACCGGCGGGCTCGAGGGCACGAACGTCTGGGAGATCACCTACTACCTCGACCAGTTCAAGCAGGGTGAGGACCTCCGCTGGTTCTCGCCGGTCCACGACGACGTCTTCCGCGGCCAGGGTGCCGATGACAACGGCGACGGCTTCGTCGACGGCGGCACCGGCTTCGCCTTCTGGGTTTCGGCCAACAACGGCGTCATCCAGGGCAAGCAGGCCCACGTGAACGCGGCCGGCTTCGGCCTCCCGCAGTGGACCCCGGCGGACGAAGAGATCTGCTGCGGCGTCTGCACCGACATGTACCTCAAGATCGATGGCAAGTGCTGCTGGCGCGTCCTCGCCCAGAGCAACTTCGATCTGGACGGCCTGACCGCCCCGACCCTCGCGCAGAACGCGCCCTGGAACCGCTCGTACGACGACTTCCAGCTCGCCGATCCCTGCAAGAAGGTCACCGATTGGGGTATCTGCCGCATCGAGGCGTTCTTCGCCACCAACTGTGACGTGACCACCGTCCGCGGTGAGATCTTCGACAACCTCTGCGATACCCCGGTCAACCCGACCGGCGGCCGCGCCTACCTCGAGCCC
Source organism: Phycisphaerales bacterium (assembly GCA_040219655.1). GTDB lineage: Bacteria > Planctomycetota > Phycisphaerae > Phycisphaerales > UBA1924 > BQJQ01. The sequence continues at coordinate 163,837 of JAVJSB010000006.1, forward strand.
ACCTACTACGAAGATCTCGAGATGAGCATCTTCTCCGGTTCGGTTGAGCTCCCCGTCTACAAGTTCGTCTTCTGGTGCCCGCCCGACCTCCTCCCGACCGGTCAGAACTACTGGTTCTCGATCTTCTCGGAGCAGGGCTTCGTCGCTGGCAAGCGCTCGGTCTGGCTGTTCCAGCAGCGCGAGCTGTGCAACATCCGCCTGAACGAGGCGGTCTACTACAACCCGCCGATCGGCTTCGAAGAGCCCACCCCGGTCTCCGACCCGGGCCTCTACGGCGCCCCGCGCGGCCACGCCTTCAGCGTCTGGGTTTGCGATCCCAACTAATGGGCTCGTAGCTCAAACCTGACCCATGCATCTCGCGGCCCGCCCCTTACCGGGGCGGGCCGTCTTCGTAAAGGGCAATTCGTTCGCCCGATAACATGGCACCCGCAGGAAGCGAGCCACAGACATGACGATCTCGTGTGTTTCCCGAATCGTGTCCGCCGCCGCCGTCGCGCTCGGCGTCATCACACCCGCCGCGTTCGCGCAGAGTTCCAAAGAAGGCGAAGTCCCCCGCGTCGCCGGGGTTCCCATCGTGCTCCGCGGCGCTCCCGCCGCGGAGGCCCGGTCCGCCGCCGAGCCGTTCGCCGACGACGCGCTGTGGTACAACGGCCAGCCCGACCGCAAGGTCGCGTACCTCAGCACCGTCAACGACCACGTCTCGTCGGTCGTCGCCGACGACTGCTGGCTCAAGGAGGGCATGTTCTACAAGGCCGACTACGTCTACGTCCAGATGGCGATCACCGAGGGCTATCTGCCCAACACCCAGCTCCGGATCATGCCCGATTGCGACGGCAAGCCGGACGATTCGATGATCACCTACATCGAGCAGTTCGACTACACGGTGATCGACGCCATGCCCAGCGGCGAGCTCGAGGGGTTCGTCATTTACGAGATCTGCTACTACCTCGACGCGTTCATCCAGGGTGAGGACCTCGCGTGGCTCGCCCCCGTCCACGACGACGTCGACCGCGACATGGACCCCACGACGGTGGAGGGGGGCTACGGCTTCTGGCTCAGCGCCACCAAGGGGATCGTCCAAGGCCGCGAGGCGCACGTGGACGCCCCGGCGTTCGGGCTGCCCGCGTGGACGCCCGCCTCCGACGAGATCTGCTGCGGCGCCTGCACCGACATGTATCTCCGGGTGGAAGGGGAGTGCTGCTGGCGCGTGCTTGATCAGGACCGGGCGGATCTGAGTTCCACCGGCGGGCTCTACGCCAACACGCTCTCGCAGAACGCCCCGTGGGTCCGCTCGTTCGACGACTTCCAGCTCGCCGACCCGTGCAAGGAGGTCGACGCGTGGTGCGTCTGCCGCATCGAGGCGACCGTCGCGACGAACTGCGACATCGAGACGGTGTTCGCCGAGATCTACACGAACGACTGTGACGCTCCGACCGTCCGCGACGCGGGCCTGCTCTACACGCTGACGCCGACGCGTGTCATCGACCTGCATACCCAGGTCAACGGGCTGCCGGTGTACCGGTTCGTGTTCGAGTGCCCGGACGACGTGGTGCTGCTCGATGGGCGGAACTATTGGTTGAGCGTGTTCTCTGAGCAGGGCTTCGCCGCGGGCAAGCGGCACGTCTGGCTGTTCGAGGAGCGCGAGGCGTGCAACATCCGCCTCAACGAGGCCCGCTACTGGAACCCCGCGATCGGCTTCGATCCGCCCACACCCGTCTCCGACCCCGACCTGCACGGCGCCCCGCGCGGGCACGCGTTCAGTGTCTGGGTCTGCGCCGAGGGCGCCCACCTCGGCGACCCCGACGGCGGCGACGGGCAGACCGGCGACGACGGCGATGGCGGCGATGGGAGCGACGGCGGCGATGTCGGCGACGGGCCCGATGGCGGCACCGGCGAGCCCAGGCCGACCCGCTGGCCGAATTCGTATCTCAAGGACGAGCCGTTCGGAGCCGGCGGTGGGTCCGGCTCCGGCGGCCCGTGATCGAGCCCGTCAGCGTCCCCTCCCGCGATCGCCGGGAAAGCGATCCAAGGCCCGATAATGCATGTTATGTAAAATAGGGGCCGGCTCTGGGCCCGGGCGTCGCGGGCCGACTCAGTCGATCGGCCGCAGCCTGACCATCGCGGCACGACCCAGGCGGTAGGTGAACGCCGCGTTCACCATGCCCTCGGCGGCCTTGCCCATCACCTTGCCCGCGACGGCCGAGCCGGCCTTGGTCAGCGTCCCCGTCGTCGCGCCGCCCGCGAGCCCGAAGAGGTGCTGGCCCGCTTCCTCGGCGACGTCCTCGAGTCTGCCCGCGACGAACGCCGCGACGATGATCCTCCACGTCAGCGCGATCGTCCCCGCACGGTTTGTGCGCAGCTGATAGAGCGTGCATAGGTCCGCGATCATCAGGTACGCATGGGTGAGGAGGATCGCGGTGTCCAGCCCGCCGTGCGGGACGGCGGCGGTCTTGGCCCCGACCAGCAGCGATCGGCGACGGATCAGCCGCTTTGCGGCCTGGTCCATGGGCTGGGCGAACGAGGTCCGATAGCGTGCGATCCACGCCTCGGGGCTCATCGAGTCGCGGGCCGCGAGCAGCTCGTCGCGCGACGCGATCAGCGGCTCGATCTCCGCTTCCTTAAACCCGAGCTTCGTGAGCTTGGCCTGATGCGCGGTGCTGTCGAGCGGGTACGCCTTGAGCAGGGTCGCCATCGACCCCGCGGCGCCCGAGAGATCGGTCTTCGCCTGCTCGCGCAGCTCGGCGCGCCCCGCGAGGTCGCGGATCGCCTTGTTCGAGTAGCGAGGCGACGCCTTGAACCGCGCGAACGCGAAGGCGAGTCGTCCCATCGCGTACCCGATCGCGCTTACCGCGAGCACGATCAACGCGTACACGCCGTACTGCCCGGCGACCGGCAACGTCGAGATATCCGCCAGCACGCTGACGACCTGGCTCACGACGATGAGCGCCACGATGGCGAATCCCGCGACGAGCAATGCCGTCACGCTCGGGCCGCGGAGCAGGCTCAGCGGGTTCGGGAACAGGCTGCCGTCCGCGACGGTGAGCGATGCCGGCTCGTCGGTCGCGTCCAGCGTGGGGTCCTCCCAGTCGATCGAGGGTTGTGTCTTGGCGCGCACGTCAGGCCCCCCGCCGTCCGGGCTGCGGACGAGCGCGACGGCTCCACGACGGACCTGGCGCAGCGACGAAGTCATGCCCATGCAGGCCTTGTTGGGAAACAGGCTCTCCCGATTGTGCGGGTGTCATCCGAGGGCCTTCAGGCAGGTCTGGACGGCGTCCGACAGCTCGATCACCTCGCCCTTGCCCTCGGACGTCCGCGTCTTGAACTCGACCTGCCCCTCCAGGCGGTCCGAGACGGTGACGCGGACGGGGATCCCGATCAGGTCCGCGTCCTTGAACTTGGGGCCCGGGCGTTCGTTCCGATCATCGATGAGGACGTCCACGCCCTTGCCCGCGAGTTCGTCAGCGAGGTCGCGCGCGACCTGCATGCGCCCCTCGTCGGGCTTGAGCACGGTAATCAGCACGTGGAACGGCGCGAGGTGCGCGGGCCAGACGATGCCGTTGTCGTCGTGCGACATCTCGACGCACGCCGCCATGGTGCGCGACACGCCGATGCCGTAGCACCCCATGATGACGCTCTGGCGCTTCTGGTCCTTGTCGAGCACGCTCAGGCCCATCGCGTCGGAGTACTTGGATCCGAGCTTGAAGATGTGCCCGACCTCGATGCCGCGGCGTTCCTCGAGCGTCACGCCCTCGGCCTTGGGCGACGGATCGCCCGCATGCGCGTTGCGGATGTCGGCGACGCGCACCTTCGCGTCATCCGTCAGCGCACCGCCCAGCTCGCGCGTCCAGTTGAAGTGGCGGACGTGGTGGTCCTTCTCGTCGGCGCCGGTGACCCACGACCCCCCCGCCGTCGCGTCCGGATCGACGAGCAGCATCGTGCCCGGGATCGAGTTGGCGGTCCTCGGGCTCACGTATCCGATCACAAAGCCCGCCTCCCGCGCCTTCTTCTCTTCGGCGAGCTTCACGGGCACGCCCGCGGCGGACTTGACCTTGTCCTCGTTCACGTCGTGGTCGCCGCGCACACACGCGAGGACCCACGCGGGCCCGTCGTCGGACGCGGTCTCGAACACAACCGTTTTGAGCATGTCCATCGCCTGGACGCCCATCGCCTCGGCGACGACCTCGATGCCCGGCATGTTGGGCGTGTGGACCTTCGCGAGATCCCCCGCCGCGCCGTGCTCGAACGACCACGCCCGCGGGCCCGTCTCGCACTTCTCGACGTTCGCGGCGTACCCGGTCTTCGGGCAGACCAGGATCGTGTCCTCGCCCGATTCGCAGTTGACCATGAACTCGTGGCTCGCCGATCCGCCGATCGGGCCCGCGACCGCTTCGACGGCGGTGAAGTCGAGCCCGCAGCGTTCGAAGATGCGGGAGTAGACGCCGTGGAGGACGTCGTACGTCTCGTTCAGCCCGCCGGGCCCGTCCACGGTGAGGTGGAACGAGTACGCGTCTTTCATGATGAACTCGCGCCCGCGGAGCAGGCCCGCGCGCGGACGCGGCTCGTCGCGGAACTTGAGCTGGATCTGGTACAGCGTGATGGGCAGTTGCTTGTATGACGTCACCGACCCGCGCATCAGCTCGGTGATGACCTCCTCGTGCGTCGGGCCGAGCGCGAAGGCGCGGTCGTGCCGGTCTTCGAGCCGGAAGAGGTCGTCGCCGTAGGCCTCGTCGCGCCCGGTCTCGGCGAACAGTTCCATCGGCGCGAGCACGGGCATGAGCATCTCGCAGCACCCCGCCGCGTTGTGCTCCTCGCGGATGATCGTCATGATCCGTCGCAACACGCGCCAGCCGAGGGGGAGGTAGTCGTACACGCCCGCTCCGACCCGGCGGATGTACCCCGCCCGCGCCAGGAAGACGTGGCTGGGCATCTCGGCGTCCGAGGGCGCCTCGCGGGTGGTCGGGATGAGGGATTGCGACCACAGCGCGACGTCGCCGCGGGCCAGACGGTTCAGGGTTTCGGCAAAGCTGCTCATGGGCGAGCAGTGTAGGAGCGGGCCGTGCGCCGACCCGTCTTAGCCGCGGATCGCGGCTTGCTCCAACGCCGCGCGGGGCTTGATCTCGGCGTCCCCCGCCGCCTTGGTCGGCACCAGCAGCGGCGTCCACCGCGCCGCCTCGGGCGTGTCGGTCCCCCACCACCAGCAGGTATCAACCGGCACCCGCAGGTCGAGCGCCAGGTCGGCGATCTGGGAATCCGTCAGATCGACCATCGGCGTGTCGATCCGAACCTCGCGGACGCTCAGCCCGGACCACTCGGGGCGCTCGGCGTCGAGCGCGGCAAGCCGCGAGACGAGCGTCGCTCGGTCGACTACCCGGGCAACGGCCGTGAGGTCTGGCTCGCCGTCCACCACCGGCGCTTGTGCGGGCCAGAGCACGCGCTCACACCCGTGCATCGCGGCGTTGTACGTCGCGTCGGTCAGGACCAGAGATTCAAGAGCACCGGCGGGCAGGGCGGCGCCCGCCTCGACACGCGCCCGCATCGCCGCGTCGGGCGGCACGAACCCGAGCCCGTAGATGTCCGCCTGCCGGCCCGCCGCCCGCTCGCACGCGGACCATCCCGGGTCCGTCGGGGTGCTCGGCGCGCTGATCACGATCCCGTTGAGCTCATCGGACGCGGCGGTGCCAGCGGAGGCGAGGTGCTCCGAGACCATCGCCGTCGCGACGAGCGCCGCGAGCGAGCCATCGGAGATCACGAGCGTGCGCACTGGCTGGGTCTTCTGGGGGGTGGTCATCCAACCCAGTATCGTCATCCCGCGCGGATTCCGCCAGTCGGCGACCCTGGGGCATCAACCCATCCGGGCGACCAGCTCGCGGACGTGTCGCCGCAGCCCCTCGTGCCCCCGGTCCAGCGGCACGCCCAGCGACCGGGCGGCGTCCTTCATGAAGACGTTCTTGGGCTCGGCGGGCGATGACAGCTCCACTTGCGCCTCCACCCCCAGCGCCTCGCCGGCCCAGACCGCGAAGTCGCCCCACCGGGCGTAGCAGTCGGCGAGGTTGTAGACCTGCCCGCTCGCGGCGTCGTTGCCCACGCTCGCGGTGAGTGCGGCGGCGACGTCGTCCACGTGCACGAACTTTCCGCCGCCCGACCGCGTTACCCGCTGCCCCGCGCGGACCTTCTCGATGATCGGGAATCCGATCGACCGTTCGAGGTTCGGATCGATGCCGTACACCCCGCACGGGCGGACCGCCGAGGTGTGCCGCTGCTTCGAGAAGTGCTCGGCCCACAGGTGCGCCTCGACAGCGGCCTTGTACGCCCCGTAGTCCGAGCCAGGGCGGCTCGGGTGATCCTCATCGATGCTCCCCTCCCACCGCGGACGCATGTCGTGGTGGACCGCGATCGTGGAGACGAAGACGAACTGCCGCGGGGCGCTCTTCTTGAGCAGCTCGAGCGAGCCCACGAGGTTCGACTGCAGGTGTGTCGCGAAGTCTGTATCGCCCGAACGGATTGACCGCCAATCGGCGCTGTTGTGGATCACGCAGTCCGCGCCGTCGAGCAGCTCGTCCCAGCACGACCGGTCAGCGTGGTCGCCCACGACGAACCGGTCCACAACCGATTCGATGTGGTCGCGCCGGCTCGTCTCGCGGACGAGCCCGGTGACCTGGTGCCCCGCCTCGGCGAGGTGTCTCGCCGTGACAGAACCGATGAACCCTGAGACGCCGGTGAGTGCGATGCGCATGGCGCACGGTATGCGTTCAGTCCGCGTCGGTGATCAGTTTGCGGAAACACCGGATATCGCACACCGGATCGAACCCGAGCTTCTCGTGCGCCGCGAGGCTGGCGGCGTTGTGAAGCTCCGCGTCGGACGCGAATTCGCGGCAGCCCCGCTCCCGGGCCCACGCAACGCCGGCGTCTACCAACGCCCGCCCAACGCCGCTCCCCCGCGTCCGCTTGGCGACGAACCAGCCCTCAAGGTATCCGACCGGCGACGTCTCGCACCCCTCGGCGAACTGCCGCAGCGACACCTCCGCGAACCCCACCGAGCCCGCGTCGTCCTTCGCGATTAGCACGACGTGCGGCAGGTGGTCGATCGTTCCGGTCGCGAGGTAGCTCGCGACCATCGCGTCGATGTTGTCGATGATCCACTCAACGCCGAGCTCGCGGCGCATCGCCGCCCACGCGGGCGCGTCGTCGGGTGTCAAGGGCGAGACCGTGACGGCCATCACACGTAGTTCGGCGTCGGCGCCCGGAAGTCCGCGAGGTTGATCGACCCGAACCACGCGATCGTCTTCGCCAGCCCCTCAGCCAACGGGACCGTCGGCTCCCACTCGAGGTGCTTGCGGGCGAGCGTGATGTCGGGCTGGCGCTGCTTCGGGTCGTCGGCGGGTAGGTCGCGGTACACCAGCTTGGACTTGGACCCGCACAGTCGGATTGCTTCCTCCGCGAGTTGCTTAATCGTGAACTCGCCCTCGTTGCCGAGGTTCACCGGGCCGACGAAGTCGTCCGGCCCGTTCATCATCCGCATGATGCCCTCGACGAGGTCGTCGACGTAGCAGAAGCTGCGGGTCTGGCTGCCGTCGCCGAAGATGGTGATGTCTTCGCCCGCGAGCGCCTGGCGGATGAAGTTCGACACGACGCGCCCGTCGAAGGGGTGCATCCGCGGGCCGTAGGTGTTGAAGATCCGGACGACGCGGATGTTCACGCGGTTGGACCGGTGGTAATCGAAGAACAGCGTCGCGGCGGCGCGCTTGCCCTCGTCGTAGCGCGCGCGGGGCCCGATCGGGGTGCCGTGGCCGCGGTAGGTTTCGGGCTGGGGGTGGACGTCCGGGTCGCCGTAGACCTCGCTGGTGGACGCCTGCAGCACCTTGGCGTTGCAGCGCTTCGCCATACCCAGCACGTTGATCGCGCCCATGACGGACGTCTTCATTGTCTTGATCGGGTTGTATTGGTAGTGCCCGGGCGCCGCGGGGCAGGCGAGGTTGTAGATCTCGTCCACTTCGAGCCAGAGCGGGTGCGTCACGTCGTGGCGGATGAGCTCGAAGTTGCGGCGTGGGAGCAGGTGCTCGACGTTGGACTTCTGCGAGGTGAAGAAGTTGTCGATGCAGATGACGTCGTGCCCCTGCGCGCACAGACGGTCGCAGAGGTGCGAGCCGACGAAGCCGGCGCCGCCGGTGACGAGGATCCGTTTGATGCTCACGCTGACGTCGCCCCCGAGGGCGCACCCGTGCGCGCCCGCTCGTCCCTGATCCACCCGACGTAGTCGGCGATCCCGTCCGCCGGCGTCCACCCGGGCGTGAACCCAAGCCCGTCCCGCGCCGCCGCCATCTCGGCGCAGGTGTAGTGCTGATACGTCGGCACCATCTTGTCGGGCATCTGAAAGTACTCGATCTCGACGTCGAGCCCGAGGGCCGCGATCGCTGCGTGGGCGATGTCGTTGAAGCTCGTCGCGACACCCGAACCCGCGTTGTACACGCCGGGCGTGACGCCCTCGCTCGCCGACGCGATGGTCTGGGCGACGATGTCCTTGACGTAGACCTGGTCGCGGGCGTGCTCGCCAAACTCGAACAGGCGCGGTCGCTTACCGTCGAGCAGCTGATTGGTCAGGTGCCAGACCATGGACGCCATGGTGCCCTTGCGTGCTTCGCCGGGCCCGAAGACGTTGAAGTACCGCAGCCCGACGATATGCGGGCGGGGCTCGCCCGCGGCGTCGCACTGATCGAGCAGGCGGAACACCTCCGCGTCCATCAGCCACTTGCTGAACCCGTAGACATTGTTCGGCTTGCCCGCGGCGGGCTCGGGGAACGGCTCGCGGGCGTCGCCCTGCGGCGGGGACCCGTACGTCGCCGCGCTGCTGGCATAGACCAACGGCGTGCCCGTCTCGACGCACGCGTCCACGATGTCCGCGAAGGGCTCGGTGTTCTCGGCGAGCATCTCCTTCTCGTCGAACACCAGCGTGTCCGTGATCGCGCCGAGGTGGAAGACCGCCTTGGGCGCCAGCGCGATGAGGGCGGGCTGCCAGCTTAGGTCGGCGACCGAGTCCGGCTGGACCGACCCGCGGAACGCCCCGACGCCCGCCCGGTCGCAGGCCTCGACGATGTTCGCGTACGACCCCGTGCGGAAATTGTCGACGACGACGATGTGGGCGTCGGGCTCGCGGCGGAGGAGTTCGGCGACCAGGTTGGCCCCGATGAACCCCGCCCCGCCGGTCACGATGTAGGTCGGGCCTGCCATGCCAGCGGGATGGTAGACGCCCGGGACGCGGATGCCGGGCGTTGCGAGGTCGCTGGCGGGGTTTGGACGGGCTTTGCCCGACCGCGGGCCTAGGATCGTGGCTCCCCGCGGGGCCCGGGGGAGGCGATCCGGACGCGCGTCCGCCGCCCGTTCGAAAGGGCCCAACCCCGTTCCGGATCAACCCCGGGCGGGTTGCGTCTGCCCCACTTGGCCGTATCGGCCCTCATCTTCTTCACGGATCGAGCCGCATGCTCACACCGACCGACGACTGGCAAGCCATCCTCTCCCCCACGCTCGCGTTCCAGGACACACCGCGCGGTGTCCTCGGGGGCGACGGCGGCAACGCCACCGAGGGCCAGCCCATCGGTGAGGACGGCGCCGGCGCCCCACCCGCGGGCGGGCTGGGCAACTTCTTCCTCCCCATCATGCTCGGCGTCCTGCTGCTCATGATCTTCACCACCGTGACCTCCGGTCGCCGGCAGAAGAAGGAACGCCAGCAGCTGATGAACTCGCTGGGCAAGCACGACAAGGTGCAGACGTCCGCCGGCATCATCGGCACGATCGTCGAACTCAAGGACGACTCGGTGCTCCTCCGCGTGGATGAAACCAGCAACACGCGGATCCGGTTTGCCCGTTCCGCCGTGGCGCAGGTGCTGCACTCGGCGGGCAAGGGCTCGAGCGAGCCCGCCGAGGACGCGACCGAAGACACCAACGCCGTCGCCTGACCGACACCGACCGAGACTCCCCTCCCGACGGACCCGAGAGAACCCGCACGATGCGACACCTGCTCCGCAACGGCTTCCTGGTCATCGCCCTGATGGTCTTCTTCGTGGGCTCGTTCTGGCCGCCGGCCAAGAACCTGCGCCTCGGCAAGGACCTGCGCGGCGGGACGACCTTCATCTACGCCGTCCAGATCGACCGCTCTGAGAACGCCCAGGAAGTGCTCTCCCGCACGATCGAGGTGCTCAAGGAACGCGTGGACCCGCAGGGTCTGTACGAGATCCGGATGGTCGCCCAGGGCAACGACCGCATCGAGGTGACGATGCCGCTCCCGGGGCCCGAAGTGAAGCGCCTGCGGCAGGTCTTCGAGGACAAGCTCGAGGCGCTGCGCGTCCAGGCGATCGCGCCCGACGCCTTCGAGCGGATCATGCGGCTGCCCCCCGCCGAGCGCGCACCCCAGCTCGAGCGGATGTCGGGCGGGGTCGAATCACGGCTCGATCGCCTCCAATCCGCCGCGAACGCCTACGACGCCGCGCAGCTCGCCCGCAGCGCGTTCGAGCTGCTCGGGCTCCAGGCCGACACGCCCGAGGCCCAGCTCAACGAGCTCGCCAACCAGGCGGCGGAAGCGGAACTCGAGTACGAGCGCCTCCGCGACGAGGCGCTGGCGACGGCGCTCGACCCGGAAGAACTCCGGCGCGCCCTGCAGCAGTCCGATGAGCCGCAGGTGCTCGTCGATGCCGAGGGTGAGCGCGTCGAGCTCCCCAGCCCGCGCGAGCGAGCGATCACCCGCATCCTCGATGAGCACAGCGAGATCGAGGGCCTCATCAACGAGGCGATCGATGCGTACAACGCGTACGCCGCCGAGCGGACCAGTCTGGACGACCCGAACGACCTGAAGCGCCTGATGTCGGGCGCGGGCGAGCTGACGTTCCGGATCACCGTGGACCCGCTCGCGGCGGGCTCGCCCGAGACCGCCCACCCCGAAGAGCAGCGCTTGCGCGAGGAGCTGCGTGAGAAGGGCCCGCGGAACGTGCGGGCCCGCGACGCGCGGTGGTTCAAGATCAACGACCCCTTCGCCGCGCTCAACCTGACCACCGTCGATCGCGTCGAGGCGTTCTTTGAAGACCCCGTCGCGGTCGGGACGAACGCCGGGTACGTCGTCGAAGAGTTCGGCGGCGACTACTTCATGCTCGCGTGGGATTCGCCGGGCGACCGGCTGACCAAGGCGGAGGGCAACTGGTCGCTCGCGGCGGCCTACCGCACCTCCGACCAGCTCGGGCGCCCCGCGATCGGGTTCGAGATGGACGCCCGCGGCGCCCGCTTGCTGGGCGAGCTGACGGGCCCCCACCAGGGCGACCAGATGGCCGTCCTGCTCGATGACCAGGTCTACACCGCCCCGAACCTGCGCGGGCGGATCTCCCGCACGGGCATCATCGAGGGCGACTTCACCGACGCCGAGATCAGCTACGTCATCCGCACGCTGACCGCCGGCTCGCTGCAAGCGCGGCTGAGCCCCGAGCCGATCAGCGAGAACACGATCGCGCCCGAGCTCGGGGCAGACAACCTCCGCGACGGCATGCGGGCGGGCATCATCGCGCTGAGCATCGTCAGCGCGTTCATGGTCTTCTATTACTTCGGGTACGGGCTCGTCGCCGTCATCTGCCTGATGTGCAACGCCATCCTGATCCTCGGGGCGATGTCGCTCGGGCGGGCCGCGTTCAGCCTCCCGGGCATCGCGGGCGTCATCCTCACCTTCGGCATGGCGGTGGACGCGAACGTGCTCATCTACGAGCGCATCCGCGAAGAGCTCCGCGGCGGGAAGGACCTCCGCATCGCCGTCAAGCTCGGGTATCAGAAAGCCCTCTCGTCCATCGTGGACGGCAACGTCACGAACCTCATCGTCTGCTTCGTGCTCGCGTACACGGGCACGCAGGAGATCAAGGGCTTCGCGATCACGCTCGGCATCGGCGTCGTCTCGACGATGTTCAGCGCCCTGATCGTCACCCGCATCATCTTCGCGGTACTGACCGACAAGGTCCGCGTCCGCAAGATGGGCATGCTGCCCATGGCGATCCCCGCGCTCGAGCGGGCGTTGCACCCCAAAATCAACTGGATCGGGCTCCGGTTCTTCTGCATCATCCTGTCCGCGGCGTTCGTCTCGCTCGGCATCGGCATGATCGTCAAGCAGAACAAGACCATGCTCGACACCGAGTTCCGCGGCGGCACGACCGTCACCATGCCCTTCCGCGCGAACCCGGACAACCCCGACCGGCAGCTCACCGCGACCCGTGCGGAGGTCGCCGACCTCATCCACGCGATCGGCGAGGGGCGGGACGCGTCCGATCCCCTGCAGGCGCTGCGAGACGCGGACATCCTGCCCATCAACCCGCTCGACGACGGCGTGACGAGCAGCACCTTCCGCATCAAGACGTACGCGACCGACCAGGACGCGGTGCTCGAAGCGGTCATCGACGCGCTCGACGCCTACGCCGACGCGCGCCCCGCGCTCACGTTCACCGGCTCGGACGAGCCCATCGCCGAGGATGCGCCCGCCTTCCCCATCGAGTCGCGTCGTTTGGGCGAGAGCGTGAGCCGAACGGGCCTGCGCGGCGACGTCTCTGACTTCATCGGCGGCGTCGCCATCCTGCTCGAGAACATCTCGCCCCCCGTGACGCGCGAGAACCTCGCGTCCCGGATGACGCTGATGCGCGGCAAGCCGGATTTCTCCGACACCCTCAACCGCACGGTCGAGATCCGCGTCCTCGAGGGCGACGACAGCGCGATCACCTCCGCCGCGATCCTCGTTCTCGATGAGGGCGTCAGCTCCCTCGAGAACCCGGACATCTGGGAGGTCGAGGTCCGGGACCGCGAATGGCGCCTGATCCGCGAGGCGCTGACCGAGCCCATCACGATCGCGAGCGTGCAGAACTTCTCGCCGGTGATCGCCCGAGACTTCCAGGGTCAGGCGGTCGTCGCCGTCGCGTTGAGCTTCATGCTCATCCTGATCTACATCTGGGTGCGGTTCGGCTCGGTCCGGTACTCGGCCGCCGCGATCGTGGCACTCGTGCACGACGTGCTCATCGCGATCGGTCTCATTGCGCTCGCGGAGATCATCTACGAAGCGCACGTTTTGGAGAACGTCGCCGCCGCGCTGCTCATTGAGCCGTTCAAGATCGACCTGAACCTGATCGCAGCCCTCCTGACGATCGTGGGGTATTCGCTCAACGACACGATCATCATCATGGACCGCATCCGCGAGAACCGCGGCAAGCTGCCGTACGCCTCGAAGGAGACGGTCAACCTCGCGATCAACCAGACGATCAGCCGCACGCTGGTCACGTCGGGCACGACGCTGATGGCCGTGCTCATCCTCTACATCTTCGGCGGCGAGGGCGTGCGGGCGTTCAGCTACGCGCTCATTATCGGCGTCGTCGTGGGGACGTACTCGTCGGTCGCCGTTGCCGCGCCGCTCGTCTGGTCGGGCCGGTCGGAGCGCAAGGGACGCGGCTGACCCGCCGGGAGGCACGATGGCGCACGCGGGCACGAGGACGGCCGCCGGGCTCGTCGGGCTCGTGCTGCTGTGGATCGTCATCTACTGGGTCTGGCAGCCCGGCACGCTCTCGCCCGCGCCCGAGATCACGTTCGCTGAAGGCGAGATCGGCTCCCACACACCGCTGGGCCCGACGATCGCCGAGGCGATCGAGCCACCGTCCGCCGGACGGATTGGCGCCGCCCGGAGGGCAGAGCGCGACCCGGTGATCACCGTGCCGCTCGGCCCGACCGTCACGCCCCCGGCGTTCCGCGACTACACCGTCCGCGACGGCGATACGTTCGAGATCATCGCCCGCCGCGAGCTCGGTGACCGCGCCCTCTGGACCCGGATCGCCCAGGCGAACCCGCTGCGGGACCCCCGCCGTCTCCGCGCGGGGGACGTGATCCGGATCCCGCTCGACCCCGACAACATCCAGGGGACCCCCGCATCGGACGCGCCGTCGCCCGAGCCGATCTCGGACCTGGACGAGACCCCGATCGTCTACCTGGTGAAGTCGGGCGATTCGCTCTCGAGCATCGCCGAGGCGTACTACGGGTCGCAGGGGTTCGCGGAGTTCATCTTCCGCTCCAACCGGGACGTGCTCGACTCGATGGACGACCTGACGATCGGCATGCAACTCCGCCTGCCCCCCGCACCGTCCGACGACTGAGCCCGAACCCGACCGACCACCCCCACGAGCCGCGAGCGGAAGCGAGCGGTCATGTCGCGACCAGGTCCTTGCACATCGGCCACCGCTCACCGAACGCCGCCCAGTCGCCCGACACGATCGCGCCGCGCAGCTCGCCCGTGAGGCGTTGGAAATGCCGTAGGTTGTGCAGGCTCACGAGGATGGGCCCGAGCATCTCGTCGCTCAGAAACAGATGCCGCAGGTACGCCCGGCTGAAGGGCTGGTCGTCGATGGTCTGCCACCCGTGCCGCGCGGGGTCGCACGCCGGGCAGTCGCACCCGTCCTCGATCGGACCCGCGTCGTCGTTGAACTTCGCGTTCTTCAGGCGCATTTGTCCCGCGCGTGTGAACGCGTTGGCGTTGCGCGCGTTCCGGGTCGGCAGGACGCAGTCGAACATGTCCACGCCCGCGAGCACCGCCGCGACGATGTCCCGCTCGTACCCCACGCCCATCAGGTACCGCGGCTTGCCGTCGGGCATCAGCGGCGCGGTGTGATCGACGACGCGCTTGATGTCGTCGGGCGACTCCCCCACCGCGACCCCACCAATGGCATAACCAGGCAACTCGATCGAGCAGACGTCCGTCACACTCTTCGTGCGCCGGTCCAGATCCGTCCCGCCCTGGACGATACCGAACAGCGCCTGCTCGTCCGGGCGCGCGTGGGCAATCTTGCACCGCTCGAGCCACCGGACGGTCCGCTCGTTCGCCAGGTCCAGGCGCGCGTCGTGGTCGTACCCGCTCGCTGTCTGTGAATCGCGCATCGCGGCGAGCCGCAGCCGCGTCTGATTCACCGGCGCGTTCTCCGGGTCCACCGAGGGCGGGCAGTCGTCGAACGCCATCATGATGTCCGGGCCCAGCTCGTTCTGCACCTGCATCGCCCGCTCGGGCGTGAGGGTGATCATCGAGCCGTTGATGATCGACTTGAACGTCACGCCGTCGTCGTTGACGGCGTTAATGTCCGCCATCGAGTACGCCTGGAACCCGCCCGAGTCGGTGAGGATGGGCCCGTCCCAGCCCATGAACCGGTGCACGCCGCCCATCTGCTGGATCAGCTCGGATCCGGGGCGGAGCATGAGGTGGTACGTGTTGTTGAGCAGGATCTGGGCGCCCGATGCCCGCACGTCGCGCGGCAGGATGCCCTTGACCGTCGCCTTGGTTCCTACGGGCATGAATGCGGGCGTGTCGAAGCACCCGTGCGGCGTCGTGACCCGCCCCACGCGGGCGTGCCCAGACCGGGCGAGCATCTCGAACGTCAGCGGCGTCGGCATCGGCAAGGCTAGGGTCGTGCCGTGGGAATCGCTGCCGATCGGTCAGCCTGGGTCGAACACCTCCTCGCCGTGAGCGAGCCCGTGCTCGCGCGGACACCCGCCGTCGCGCGCGCGTCCGATGCGGACGCCCGGGCATGGATCGCCGAGTTCACCGACGAGCGCGGCAACCGGCGCCGCACGGACGCCCCCCTGCTCGCGCGGCTCGCGGGCGTGAGCCCGGGCTCGCTGCCCGAGACCCTCGACGCCGAGGAGCGCCTGTGGTGGGGTGAGCCGATCGCCGCGATCCCCGGGCTCGCCGACGCCGACGTCGGCCCCGCCCCCCTGCTCGACGAGGGCCCGTCGGTCGCGACGATCGAGACGCGCACCGAGTCCGAGCTCACCGCACTGCACGCGCTGTGGAACCGACGGGCCGAGTTGCCCGGGTTCGCCGAGCGGTGCCTCGACGCCGCCCGCTGGCACATCGCCGAGCTCCAACCGGACAACGCGACCGGCCTGCCTTGGGCCACGCACGTCTTCGTCGAGCTCGCGCTGCGGGCGGACGATCCGAACGAGCAAGCCGGCGCGTTGTTCCACGCCGAGGGGCTGGTGCACGCGGCGAGCGTCGTGCTGGGTCGCCCCGGCGTCCGGGCGGCGTGCATCCTGCTCGACGCCGCCCGCGGGCTTGCTGAAGCGGGACGCGACACCCCCTAGACTCGCGTCTGACCCTGAGGGAGGCGTCCGTTGCACAAGAGCCCCGTCCACGATTTCCACCTCCAGCACGGCGGCCAGATGGTCGAGTACGCGGGCTGGGAGATGCCCATCCGCTACCGCTCGATCAAGGATGAGCACGTCCAGACGCGGACCAGCGGGTCCGTCTTCGACGTCTCGCACATGGGCCGCATCGAGATCAAGGGCCTGCACGCCCAGCGCCTGCTCGAGCGGGTTTGCTCGCGCCGCATCGGCACGATGCAGGCCAAGCAATGCCGCTACACGCTGATCTGCAACGAGCGCGGCGGCGTCCGCGACGACGCCGTCGTCATGAAGATGGACGACGACGAGCTCCTCATGGTCTGCAACGGCGCGAACCGCGAGAAAATCGTGGACCACATCCAGTCCGTTGTCGCCGAGCACCCCGACTGGAAGGTCAAGGTCGACGACAAGACCCTCAAGACCGCCATGGTCGCGATCCAGGGCCCGAAGGTCATGGACCTGATCTCGAAGGTCTCCCAGGAGATCCCGAGCCTGAAGCGTTGGCGGTTCACGACCAAGAACCTGATGATCATCAAAGCGCACGTGTCGCGTACGGGGTACACGGGCGAGGACGGCGTCGAGGTGATCCTGCCGGCCAACGCCGTGGGCATGGCCATGCGGATGCTCATGCAGCAGGCCGACCCCGAGTCGCCCGATGCGCCCCTTAGGCCCGCCGGGCTCGGCGCCCGCGACACCCTTCGACTCGAAGCGGGCATGCCCCTCTACGGGCACGAGCTCGGCGAGGACATCTCCGCGCTCGCCTGCGGCATGGGCTTCGCGATCAGCTTGGACAAGACCGCCGAGCAAGATGGCGAGACGTTCATCGGGCAGGAGGCTCTGCTCGCCGAGCAGGAAGCGGGCGGCCCGAAGCAGAAACTCGTCGGGCTCGTGCTGGATACGAAGCGCACCGCGCGGCAGGACATGCCCGTGCTCGCGGGCGACGCAAAGGTCGGGTTCGTGACGTCTGGCTGCGCCAGCCCGACGCTCGGAAAGTCGATCGCGATGGCGTACGTTGATGCGGTGCACGCGGAGGTGGGCACCACGCTCACCATCGATTGCGGGCGCGAGCAAGCGCCCGCGACGGTCGTCGAGCTGCCGTTCTACAAGGCGAAGTGAAGAACTCGCCCGGAGCGTGAGCGGCGGGCCTTTGTACATTCAGAACGCCAAGTCGCGCTCCCGACCACCAGGGGCCGGTCGCTCACGCTCGTGGCTCGGACCGTCGGTCCTGGTTCAAACGGTCTGCGCCGTGGCGTTCGGGCGTCGCAGCCACCGGCGAAGCATCGGCTCACGGACCATCTCAGCCCAGCGGTCCGCGTCCGACGCGTACTTCCGCTGGATTGCCGCGGCGATCAGGCCCATGAACATCGGCTGCGGCCGCAGCGGACGGCTCGTCAACTCCGGATGGAACTGGGCGCCGACGAAGTACGGGTGCGTCGGCGTGCCCTCGGGGTCGTCCTCGCCCAGCTGGTCGCGCAGCTCGAGCACCTGCATGATCGGCTGCTTCGGATGGCGGCCGCTGAACACAAGGCCCCCCGCTTCCAAACGCTCGATCCACGCGGGATCGACCTCGTAGCGATGACGGAACCGCTCGCGGATCGCGTCCTGCCCGCCGGCGAGGAAGTGTGCGAGCGATCCCGGCGTGATCATGACGTCCTGGGCGCCCAGTCGCATGGTCCCGCCGAGCCCTTCGATTTTCTTCTGCTCGGGCAGTTCGGAGATCACCGCGGCGTCGGACGTGGGGTCGAACTCGGTGCTCGACGCGTCAGTGATCTTGAGGACGTGCCGCGCAAACTCGATGACGGCGACCTGAAACCCGAGGCAGATCCCAAGGTACGGCACGCCCGACTCGCGGCAGTACTTGACGCCCGCGATCTTGCCCTCGACGCCGCGCGACCCGAACCCACCGGGAACGATGATGCCGTCGAGCTCCCCGAGCCGTTTCGCCGCGTTCTTGTCCGTGATGTCCGAGGTCTCGATCCAGTTCTGTTCGATCTCGACCTCGAGGTGCGCCCCGCAGTGCTCGAGCGCTTTGTCGATCGACGCGTACGCGTCCTTGAGCTCGGCGTACTTCCCGGCGATCCCGATCGAGATCGAGCGCTCGCGCGGGCCCGTCAGCCGACGCACGAACGACCCCCACCGCTCGCGGGCCTGATCCTCGTGGCGGATGTCCACCCGATCGTGCAGATTCAGGATGCCCAGGATTTCCCGGTCGAGCCCCTCGCCCCGCATCTCGTCGGGGATGGTGTAGATGCTCGGGCGGTCGTGCATGCTGAACACACGGCGCAGCGGCACGTTTGAGAACATCGCGATCTTCTCGCGCACGGTGTCGGTCACCGGGTTCGTCGCGCGGCACGCGATCATGTGCGGCTGCACGCCGCACTCCATCAGACGCTTGATCCCCAGCTGTGCGCCCTTGGATTTCTGCTCGCCCAGCGCCGGCGGCTCGATCACGTACGTCAGCGCGACGAAGCAGACCGATCCGGGCCCCTCTTCGAACGCGAGCTCGCGCAGCGCCTCGATGTAGAACCCGTTCTCGTAGTCTCCCACCGTGCCGCCGACCTCCACGAAGACGACGTCCGCGGGGTTCTCGCCGTCACCACGCAGCGCGAGCTCCCGGAGCTTGCGCTTCACCTCGCCCGTCACGTGCGGGATCATCTGGACGTCGCGCCCGAGGTAGAACCCCTGGCGTTCGCGGTCGAGGATCTCGTGGAAGAGCTGGCCCGACGTGGTGAAGTTGCGCTTGGAGAGGTCCTGATCGAGCATGCGCTCGTAGGTGCCCAGGTCCATGTCGCACTCGGTGCCGTCGGCGAGCACGAAGACCTCGCCGTGCCGGTACGGGTTCAGCGTGCCCGAGTCGATGTTGAGGTACCCCTCCATCTTGATCGGGGCGACCGTCAGGCCCTTGTCCTTCAGGGCTTTGGCCATCGACGAGCTGAAGATGCCCTTGCCCAGCCCGGACATGACCGTGCCGACGACGACGACATACTTGTGCCGACCGGGGCGGTACCCATCGGGCACGGGCGAGTAGAACTCGCTCACGGCTTTGTTCGCGGCTTCGGCGAGGAGGTCCTTGCCCGTCCCGGGGGACCCGCCCGGCTCGTCGTCCGGCGGCGGGGCCTTGGGGAGACGCCCGGACACCGTCGGATCGACGGTCTGGGCGCGCGGATCGTCCTCGGTCAGCGAGAGGGGCATGTCTGATCGTACCAACTCGGCGCGGGAACACAACTCGGCCCGCCCCCATCCGATCTACCATCGCGCCGGAGGCTCCCCGTGCGCGTGATCCGCGAGGCATTCCCGGACGACCTGGCAGGCAACGTCGTGGTCCCCACGATGGGCGCCCTCCATTCCGGGCATGACGCCCTGATCCGGCGGGCCGTCGAGGAGGCCCGGGCCCGCCGCGTCCCCAGCGTCGTCACCGTCTTCGTGAACCCGACCCAGTTCAACGACCCCAAGGACCTCGACGTCTATCCCCGCACGTTCGATGCGGACGCCGCGATGTGCGAGCGGCTGGGCGTGGACGCCGTCTACGCCCCGCCCGTGGACGCCGTCTACCCCGCGAACGAGGACGTTCCCGTGGGCGACTTGCCCGCGATCGCGACCGAGCCCGGGCTCGAGGACCGCTACCGCCCGGGGCACCTGCCCGGCGTCGCGCAGGTCGTGCGCCGCCTGTTCGTGCTCACCCGCCCCGGCGCGGCCTGCTTCGGCGAGAAGGACTGGCAGCAGCTCCAGCTCGTCTCCCAGATGTCCGCCAACGAGAACCTGGGCGTGGACATCCTCGGCGTCCCCACCGCCCGCGAGCCCGACGGTCTCGCAAGCTCGAGCCGCAATGTGCATCTCAAGGGCGAATCCCGCGAACAGGCCGCCGCGATCTCGCGGGGATTGCGCGCCGCGGGGCTCGAATCGACCGTCGAGCTCGCCGAGCTGACGCTCCAAGAGATCCTCCGCGAGGCCGGGATCGCGTACGAGTACGCGACGGTGCGCGACGCCGAAACGCTGATGGCGCCGACTGCATCGTCGAAGTCGCACCGCGCGCTCTTCGCGGGCCCCGTCGGGATGACCAGGCTGATCGATAACGCGTCCTGGCCTTGGGACGGTCGCTAGGCGTTCGCAGCCCGCCACCGCTCAACGAACGCGGCGTACTGCTCGGGGGTGTCGACGCCGTGGTGGTCGGCGTGGCGCACCGCCACCGCGACGGGCAGCCCGTGCTCGAGCCAGCGCAGCTGCTCGAGCCGCTCGGTCTGCTCGAGCGGCGTCGGCGCGAGCGAGACGTAGTGGTCGAGGCGCCGACGCTGGTAAGCGTACAGGCCAACGTGCTTCAGCGGTGTCGCGCGGGGGTGGGCCTCGGCCGGGTGCGGAACCCGACTCCGTGAGAAGTACAGCGCCATGCCGATCCCCTCGTCCGCTTCGAGCAACCCCACCACCGCCTTCACGATGTTCTGATCGCCCGGATCCTCGCCGAGCTGGAACGGGCTCGCGACCGTCGAGGCCCAGACCTCCGATCGGATCGACCCGTCCGGACCCACGCGTCTGGCCGTCGGGAGGCCGGAGCCGGGCTCGTGGCGCCAGCGCAGCGCGCGGACGGCCGAGTCAATGAGCGACGGTTCGATTTCCGGCTCGTCGCCCTGCACGTTGACAATGACCTCGCGCTCACCCAGACCGAGTAGCGCCGCCGCCTCGGCGAGCCGGCTCGTCCCGTTCTCGTGCTCGGGGCTGGTCATGACCGCCTCGAACCCCGCCGCGCGCACGACCGACGCGATCTCCTCCGCATCGCACGCCACGACGACGCGCCCGACCGACTCGGCCAGCGCCGCGCGCTCGCACACGTGCACAACGAGCGCCTTGCCGGTCTCGTCCGCGAGTGCCTTGCGCGGGAACCGCGTCGATCCGAGCCGGGCCGGGATGATCGCGGTCGCCCGGGCGCTCATCCGCCGCCGAGCTCTTTCACAAGCGCCTTGATCGCGTCGCGGCGCTCGCGGATGTCGCGGTAGCTGAACGACTTGATCGCGATCGCGCCGGCGATCTTCTCGGCTTCCTTCGCGGCGTCCAGGTCGCGCTCCTTCGTCGCGAACTCCTGCAGCGCGACCATCAGCCCGTAGCGAAGCTCCATGCCCATCTCGCCGTCGAGATCGTTCAGGCCCTCCATCGCGGACCGGAAGGTCTGGACGGCTTCCGCTTCCCAGTCGCCGAGCTTCAGCAGCGCTTGCCCCATCATGTTCTGCACATGCCGGCGGAGCTTGACGTCTTCCTGTGCTTGCTGGAACTGCTCGATCGCCTCGTTGTACTCGCCCCGGTTGAAGTGCCGCCGGCCCAGCTCGTACTTGAGCGGCAGGTCCGTCGGGTAGTTCTCGACCTGCAGCTTGAGCTCCTCGACCTCCTGATCCTGCAGGCTCTTGAGCGCGGCGTTGTACTTCTCGACGGCCGCCTCGTCGCTCGGATTCGCCTCCGCCGCCTGCTTGAGCGGCACCAGATTCCGCTTGGCGAGGCGCAGCTTGAGCTCGCCCGAGCGCTGACGGAACCGGAACTGCCCGGTCTCCTTGTGGGCCTTGGTGTACAGGCTCATCGCCTTGAGGTAGTCCGCGGGCTTGCCGCGCTCGACGAGCGCCTTGCAGTACGCCTCCAGAGCGGGGATGTCCTCGGGGGCCGCCTCGTGGGCGGCCTTTGTCCGCGCGATGATCGCTTCTTTCGTCGAGTCCGTCTTGGCGACCGAGTCCTGCTGCTCGAGCTCGAGCTGCTTGTCCATGTTGCGGACGTTGCGGGCGAACCCGCCCTCCGAGTCATCCTCGAACCCGCCCCGGCTCATGGTCGCCTGCGCCATCATGTTGCGGACGCGGGCCTGCAACTCGCCGTCGGTCGGGTCGAGCTTGCACGCCGCCTCGCCTGCCTGGGCGGCCATCTGGTAGTCCTCGGCGGACTGCAGCACATCAAGGAGCTTCACATACACATCCTTGCGCTGCTTGGGGCTGTTGTTGGCGAGCGTGAGCGCGTGCCGCCCGAGCTTTCGAGCAACATCCCGCACGCCGATCTCGGACGCCGCCGCGCTCGCCTTGACCGCCGCGCCCAGGTCGAGCTTGCGGAGCCCGAACGCCATCAACGCGTCGATATAGCGCCCGACCTTGCCCTTCGCCTCGACGGTGGGCTTGGGCTTCTTCTTGGGGTTTTCCGCGACGAAGACGTCCGAGCTCTTCAGGAACCCCTCGAACCCGACCATGCTGGTCGGATCCCAACGGAGCCCGCTGAGCCACATCTGCATGGCGTACTCGTAGTTGGTCGTTTCGTGGAGCGTTTTGGCGCGGTCGAAGAACGCCTGGGCCTTCTTCGGGCTGAACGACTCCTCCGTCGCCGCGGTCCCCGCGGCGGGCCCGCTCTCGCCCTCGCCGGCCTCGTCGCCGCCCTTCTTCTTTCCGAAAATTGCCACGCGACGATCGCTCCATCAAGGGGTGCTCACCCGGCGCCGGGCCGAGCGGGAGTGTAGGAATCCGATTGTTCTGGGTCAGGTGGGGCCCGATCCGCCCGAGCCGCCGATGGGGAGCTCGATCCAGGCGCCCTCCCGGTGCCGCACGACCGTCCCGGTCGCCTCGAAAATCACCTGCTCGGCGATGTTGGTGCAGTGGTCCGCCATCAGCACCGCCTGCGACGTGATCTCGTGCAGGTCGAACGCGAGGTCCACGCTCATCCGCCCGTCGGCGACACGCTCCTCGGCGTCCCGCAGGATCAAGCTCGAGAAGCTCAGCACCGCCCCCTCGCTCGCCAGCACCACCTTTGCCTTGTTGGCGTCCAGGGTGCCGAAACATTCGACCGTGTCGCTGATGATGCCCAGCACAGAATTCGTCATCACGCGGGTCGTCTTGGGGAACGGCGTGGTCCGGTCCGACAGCCCGACCACGGATTCCGCGACGGCGCTCGCCGCGTCCGCGATGCGCTCGAGCTCGTTGTTCACCTTGACGCACGTGAGCACACCCCGCAGCTGCGCGTCGGACAGGGCCGCCCCGTCGCGGGTCGCCGCGGCCAGCAGGGCGACCGCCGACCGCTCGATCGCCAGGTCCGCCTCGTCCACCCGGTCGTCCATCTTGACGACCTCGGCGGCGCCCCCGGCGTCTCGCCCATAGACCGACTCGAAAGCGCCCTCGGCCATCGCGCGGACGTCCCCCCCCTGGGCCGTCAGCCGTGCCCGCAGCTCGGCGAGCTTCTGTCCAAACAGCTCTGGCGTCGTCGTCATCCGCCTGCTCACCTCGGCCGATCGCCCGGGCGGATCGCCCGGGCCGGGATCGGCGTTGTCCGCCCCTAGCCTATCGTCCCGACCACCCCATCGCACCGGAGGAAACCGCATGCCTTTCGACATTGAGGTCGTTCACGCCCGCCAGATCCTCGACTCCCGAGGGAACCCCACCGTCGAGGTCGAGGTCGGGCTCGCCGGCGGCGCCGTCGGGCGGGCCGCCGTGCCCTCCGGTGCCTCGACCGGCGAACACGAAGCCGTCGAACTTCGCGATGGGGGCGACGAGTGGATGGGCAAGGCCGTCACACAGGCCGTGGACAACGTCAACCTCCGCATCGCCGACGCCATCGTCGGCATGGACGCCCGCGACCAGGGCGACATCGACGCCACCATGATCGAGCTCGACGGCACGCCCAACAAGGCGACCCTCGGCGCCAACGCCGTCCTCGGCGTCTCCATGGCCGTCGCCAAGGCCGCGGCCGACCTGTCGGGACTCCCCCTCTACCGCTACCTCGGTGGCGCCGGCGCGCGGACGCTGCCCGTCCCCATGCTCAACATCCTCAACGGCGGCAAGCACGCCGACAACACCGTGGACTTCCAGGAGTTCATGATCCAGCCCTGGGGCTTCGACGACTTCCACGAGGCCCTCCGCGCCGGCACCGAGATCTACCACACCCTCAAGAACGTGCTCGGCGCCCGCGACATGTCCACCGCCGTCGGCGACGAGGGCGGGTTCGCGCCCAACCTCAAGGACAACGAGGACGCGCTCAAGGTCATCGAGGAAGCCGTGGACAAGGCCGGCTACTCGTGGGGCGAACAGATCTTCGTCGCCCTCGACCCCGCGACCAGCGAGCTCTGGAACGAAGCCGAGAAGGACGGCAAGACCGGGTACAAGTTCTTCAGCTCCTCGCAGGCGATCATCTCGTCGGACGACCTCATCGCCATCTGGGCCGACTGGTGCAAGAAGTACCCCATCCGTTCGATCGAGGACGGGCTGGCCGAGAACGACTGGGAAGGCTGGGCCAAGCTCACCAGGCAGCTCGGCGACACCGTCCAGCTCGTGGGCGACGACTTGTTCGTCACGAACAAGTCCTTCGTCGAGCGGGGCGTGAAAGAGGGCGCGGCCAACTCGGTCCTCGTCAAGGTCAACCAGATCGGCTCGCTGACCGAGACCTTCGAGACCGTGAACTACGCGATGCGCAACCGGTACTCGTGCGTGCTTTCGCACCGCTCGGGCGAGACGGAGGACTCGACGATCGCCGACATCGCCGTCGCCACGAACTGCGGCCAGATCAAGACCGGCGCGCCGTGTCGGAGTGATCGGAACGCAAAATACAACCAGCTCCTCCGCATCGCAGAGGAGCTGGGTGACCACGCCGAGTACGGTGCGACGACGTGGTGGCGGTGATCGGGTCGCCGCTCAGCCTTCCAGGTCCAGACCGTTCGACTTGCCCAGGGCGTTGGACTTGAGCCCCACGGACTCACCGTCGGCGTCGGCCTGCATCTCCGCGATGTAGCTCTTGATGTACTGCGCGGTCGCGGCCTTGGCGTTCGGCACGCCGTCCGATGCGACCAGCGGCTCGATGATGCCGCTGAGCGTCGCGGTCAGGGTCTCGGCGTCGTTGATGCCCGCGCGGTCCATCAGCATCTTGATGGTGTGCTGGAGCACCGCGTCGGTGCGCTCGGAAATGTTCGAGAGGTCGAGCGGCTCGATGACGTCGTCCTCGCCGATCTCCGCCGGGGCGACGCCCGACGCCTTCAGCGGCCCGTCGTTGATCGGGCTGATCTGCGCCCGCTCGGCCCGGTTCCGCGCGCCGTGCGCCTGGGCGTGGTCGGGCGAGCCCAGCTTGACCTTGCGGCTGTCGGACTGGGTCTCGGCGGGCTGGTTCTTGATCGCCTGGGCCCGGGCGTTGACGGCGCCGGGGAACGGGCGAATGACCGATGCGGATGTGGGGTTGATGCTGGCCATGCGGGTTGCCTCCGTGAAGTGGCATGGTTACCGGTACTTCGGTCTCCGCACGCAACCGCCGTGCCATGACCCGCGGGCGTCGGATGGTCGATGATTTGGGCATTGATATACCCCGCTTCGGGGGTGCTTCGAACGCCGAGAGGATGTCCATGCCAGAGACACGCGCGAGCAACCCGTCGTCAAGCCGCCCGCTGCTCACGAGGATCGTGGGTGCGGAACAGCTCTGGTCCGGGCGGGCGTTCGACTTCGTCCGCCTCACCGTCCGGGCCCAGGACGGCGTGGAACGCGACCGCCTGATCGTCCGCCACCCCGGCGCCGTGGTCATCCTGCCCGTTCTCGAGACGCCCAGCGGGCCCGAGATCGTGTTTGTGCGCAACGAGCGACATGCGATCAACGGCTGGCTCGACGAGCTGCCCGCCGGCGGGCTCGACGGGGACGAGGACCCCGAGTTTGCCGCGCGGCGCGAGCTGCGCGAGGAGACCGGGTTCGCCGCCGCAACGCTGACCCCGCTCGGTCGGTTTCATACCACGCCGGGCGTGACGGACGAGCTGATGCACGCCTTCATCGCGACCGACCTGGAGGAGGTCGGGCAGGATCTCGAGGACTACGAGGTGCTGACGGTCCACCGCGAGCCGGTTTCTGAGTTCTTTGCTCGTGCCGACTCGGGTGATCTGACCGATGCGAAGACCATCCTGGCGCTGCACCTGGCCCGCGCCCGCGGGCTGCTGCCCGGAGCTTGAACCCCTGAGCGGACCCCGATCCGAGATGGCCGACGAACGCTGGGATACCGGGATCGACTACGACGATCGCCCTTCCGGGCGGTTCGGGTTCGTCCGCTCGGCGTTCCGCCGCGTCTTCGGCGACGGCGAGAACTTCTTCGCCTGGGGATTCCCGATCTACTCCGCGTGGGGCATCCGCGTCCGCATCCACGTCACGATGGTCCTCTTCCTCGCGGCGACCATCCTCCGCACCCTCCCGCACGGCAACATCGGCATCGGGTACGCCCTGCCGCTGCTCGCGATGCTCTTCGGGCTGGTGCTCCTGCACGAGTACGGGCACTGCATCGCCGCCCGCCGCGTGGGGGGCGAGGCGGACGACATCATGCTCTGGCCGCTCGGCGGGCTCGCGTCCTGCCGCGTCCCCGAGAACTGGCGTGCCAACCTCATCACGACGCTCGGCGGGCCCGCGGTCAACGCGATCCTGTTCGTCCCCCTCGGGGCGGCGGTCTGGCTTGTCACGCGGGACTGGTCCGCCGTGATTTTCAACCCGTTCCAGCCGGGCGTCGCGTTGGGCGGGCTGCCGCACTGGAGTCTCGCGACGTGGCTGTGGTCGGCGTACTACATCAACGCCGTCCTGCTCGCGTTCAACATGCTGCTGCCGATGTACCCGATGGACGCGGGACGCGTCGTTCATGCGCTTTTGTGGCGCAAAACGGGGCATGACCGCGCGATGTTCACGGTGACGACCATCGGGCTCGTCACCGCCGGGCTGCTCGGGTTCCTCGCGTTCGCAACCAACGAGATCACGCTGGTCCTGATCGGGATCTTCGGCGGGCTCACCTGCTTCGCCGAGCGCAAGCGCCTGAAGCTGCTCGCGACCGGGTGGGACGGCGACCCGTACGTCCCCGCGGGATTCGAGCGCGGCTCCGAGAAGGACCCTGAGCTCGACCGGATCGAGCGGGACGCCGCCGAACAGGCGGAGGTGGACCGGATCCTCGCGAAGATCAGCACCGAGGGCATGGGGTCGCTGAGCCGGGGGGAACGCCGTACGCTCAAGCGGGCTTCCCAGCGGAGCCGAGAAGCGTAACGCGGGGCGCGGGGATCCGAACAAGGTGGACCCGCCGAACCCGTCCCCGCCGCCGCCCGTACGACGGTCCACGCCGAGGAACACCGCCGACCCATGGGAATCTACGACCGCGAGTACGTCAGGCAGCATCCGTCGCGGGGCCGCCCGCCCCCCGGCGCGGTGGGCGTGTCGCGGTTCCGCATGGTGAGCGTGAACACGTGGCTGATCATCATCAACGTGTTTGTGTTCCTGCTTCAGTCGCAGCTGCCCGTCCAGGTTTCCAACCAGGGGCTCCAGGGCGATCCGCTCTTCCTTTTCGGGCACTTCTCGACGTTCGAAGGCTTCCAGCGGATGGAGGTCTGGCGGCTGGTCACGTTCCAGTTCCTGCACGCGAACTTCATGCACCTCTTCTTCAACATGCTCGGCCTGTGGATCTTCGGATCCCTCGTCGAGCAATACCTCGGCTCGCGCAAGTTTCTTGCGTACTACCTCGTCTGCGGCATCTTTGGCGGTCTGACCTACCTGCTGCTCAACCTCCTCGGGACCCTCGGCGGGATCTCCTTCCCCGGAGTCTTGCCGAACCACACGTACACACCGCTCGTCGGCGCATCCGCGGGCGTGTTCGGCGTCATCGTCGCGTGCGCCTTCATCAGCCCGAACACGATCGTGCAGCTCATCTTCCCGCCGATCCCGCTCAAGATGCGCACCATGGCGTACGGGTACGTCGGGCTCGCGCTGTTCAACCTGCTGATGGGCGGTAGCAACGCCGGGGGCGACGCGGCCCACGTCGGCGGGGCGGTCGCGGGGTACTTCTTCATCCGCAACCCCCACCTGCTCACCGATTTCTTTGACTTCCTCAACGACTCGCGCAAGCAGGACAAGCGGCCGGGCAAGGGGCAACGCGCCCGCGGCGGTCCTTCGGACAAGGACGTCAACCGCGTGCTCGACAAGGTGCGCGAGTCCGGGCTGCACTCGCTGACGGACCGCGAGAAGGCCGTCCTCCGTGAGGCGAGCCGGGCGAAGAGCGCCTGAGGGCGTACCATCGCCCGATGCCCGTCGATCCCGCTTCGCTCAAGCTCCAGATCCATCCCGCGGCGTGCCTGCGCGAGAAGGCAACGCCCGTCGAGACCGTCGATGACGAGGTCCGGGCGGTCGCCGAGCGCATGATCGAGGTGATGCGATCCGCCGAAGGCATCGGGCTCGCGGCACCGCAGGTCGGGCTGGGCTGGCGGATGTTCGTCTGCCACGTCCCGCCGCCGGAGGAGGACGTTCCCGCGGACGACCCCGCCACCGCGTGCGCGGACGCCGAGGTCTTCATCAACCCCGAGATCCTGAAGTACGAGGGCCCGCCCGAGGGGTACGAAGAGGGCTGCCTGAGCCTGCCCGGCATCCTCGGAGAGGTCCGCCGCCCGCCGATCGTCACGGTC
The DNA here is from genome assembly GCA_040219655.1 of Phycisphaerales bacterium. Taxonomy (GTDB): domain Bacteria; phylum Planctomycetota; class Phycisphaerae; order Phycisphaerales; family UBA1924; genus BQJQ01. The sequence continues at coordinate 192,392 of JAVJSB010000006.1, forward strand.
CGGGCGATGGACCAGCACGGCAACGCGTTCGAGCGCCGCGCGGGCGGGCTGCTCGGGCGATGCTGGCAGCACGAGATCGATCACCTTGACGGTGTGATGATCATCGACAAGATGACCCAGATGAGCCGCCTGAAGAACCGGACGGCGCTCAAGCAGATGGAACGCCGCGGGCGGTAGGATGGGCCCGATGTCGGACCGCGTGGACGTGGTGTACTTCGGGTCGGGGGCGTTCGGATTGCCGACGCTGCGGGCGCTCGCCGAGCGGCACACCGTGCGGGCCGTCGTGACCCAGCCCGACCGCCCGGCGGGTCGCGGGAAGAGGCTGACGCCCAACCCGATCGCCGCGTTCGCCGCCGAGCACCTGCCGGGCACGGATCTGATCAAGCCGGCGAACGTGAACGATCCCGAGATGACCGCGCGCGTGTGCGCCCACCCAGCTGATGCGTGGGTCGTCATCGCGTTCGGGCAGAAGCTCGGGCAGCCGCTGCTCGCCGACCGGTTCGCGATCAACCTGCACGCGAGCCTGCTCCCGCGCTGGCGCGGCGCGGCGCCGATCAACCACGCGATCCTCGCGGGCGATGCTGTGACGGGCAACTCCGTGATCACCCTCGCCGAGCGGATGGACGCGGGGTTTGTCCTCGGGCGGTCCGAGCGGGCAATCCGCGCGGACGAGACCGCGGGCGAGCTGCACGACGAGTTGAGTGAGGACGGGCCCGCGTTGGTCTTGAGCGTGCTCGAGCGGCACGCCGCGGGCACGCTCGAATTCGTCGAGCAGGACGAGTCGCTCGTCACGCTCGCGGGGAAGCTGTCGCGGGCGGACGCGGTGCTCGATTTCACGCGGCCAGCGGACGCGTGCCGGGCTCGCGTGAACGGGCTCTCGCCTTGGCCGGGCGTGGCGGTCGGGATCGGCGGTCAGCGGGCGAAGCTCGTCCGGGCCCGCTCGCAACCGGGTCCGACCGACTCCAAACAACCGGGGGTGCTCTTCGACGCGGCGCGGGGGCTCGTCGCGTGCGGCGAGGGCTCACTCGAGATCGTCGAGATCCACCCCGCGGGCAAGCGACCGATGGATTGGGCGTCGTTTGCACGGGGTGGCAACGTGCGCGATGGAGACCGGGTGGCGTCGCCGCCCTCGGAGGGGTCGTGAGTCTGACGCTGTGGGACATCATGGGTGTGGCGTTCAAGCCGCGGAAGAAGCGCCCGCGACGCAAGCCGGCGCGGTCCGTGCCGGATCATCCGCCCGTTCCGTTGGACGGCGACCCGCGCGGGCTGAAGCCCGCGGCTCGGAAGAAGGACGACACGGTAGCCAACGGCGCCAAGCCCGGCTCGATGCGGGCGCGGTACGACGAGGTGACCAAGCGGATGCTCGCCGAGCACGGCGTCCGGGTGCGCAAGTGGCGCACGAGCATGTCGGGCGTGGCGTGGCAGGTGACGTACCGGGATGGGACTGTCTCCAGGCTGATCGAGTCGCCGCGCCCGCGCGGGCCGATGTCCGCGGCGGTCTTCCTCCACGAGATCGGGCACCACGCGATCGGGTTCGGGACCTACCGCCCTCGATGCCTCGAGGAATACCACGCGTGGAAGTGGTCGCTCGAGCAGATGGAAGCGCATGGGCTGAACGTGACGCCGGCGGTGCGCAACCGGATGCGCGAGTCGCTGGAATACGCCGTCGCGAAAGCACGGCGGCGCGGGCTCAAGCGCCTCCCGGGCGAACTCGCCGAGTACCTTGGGTGGGCCAGCGCCGATCGTCAGGGTTCGGAACGCTCCGCTCGCTTGGGCGAGCCGATCGCCCAGCCGTGAGCGTCCGACCCCGACGCGTCTGCGCCGATTGGCGCCTCCGTGGCATCAAAGTGATACAGCGCGCGGGTTGCGTCGTCAGCGTCCAGCGTCGTTCGCGGCGTGAACGCGGTGACGTACCGAGCGCCCTCGGACACGCGGACCTCGTCCACCAGCCCGCGGTACCACATCGTGGGTCGTTTCTCGCCAGGGCTCGCGCCGATGACGAGCGTTGGCCTCGTGATTGCGCCGGTTCGGGCCAGCGGTTTCTGATCGACGGGCTGGCCGTTGACGAAGAGGGTCGCCCGCTCGCCGTCGTGGGTCACGGCGAGGTGCCCCCAGCGGTCCCACGACCAGGGCTCGGCCGCGCTGAGCACGACGCTCTTCCCGGCGACCCGGACGACGGCGCTGGGCATGGGGTTTCCCTCGGCGTCGAACATCCAGAAGATGCCCGCGCCGTCTTCACCGCCAGACAGGTCGATCGTCGAGCAGACGGCGGTCCGCTCGCGGGGCTCCTCGGCGAGCGTCCAGCACTCGAGCGTGAACGTTGGCGGGAGCTGGATGTCGGCCTCGATCGCGCTGCGCCCGTTCACCTGGAGCGCGGAGCTCAGACCGGGGTCGGTTGACCGTGCAAGGACGCCGGAGGGGACGACCAGCCGGACCGGCAGCGGGACGCGCTCGACGAGCCTTGCGATCTCGCCGTTGTCCATCGCGTGCTGCACGCCGACGCGCACGTGGTCGTCGGGGCGCGCGTCGCTGAGCGCGCCGCCCGAGACGCTGAGGTTCCAGCTCAAGGTCTCGTGGGGCGCGAGCGTGCCGTCCACGCGTTCGGGACTGAAGGCGGCGCTCACGCTCGATGTGCAGGAGACCGAATAGGGCAGGGGGCGGTCGGTGGGGTTGGAGACCGAGACGACGACGGTGCCGTCCAGCGTGCCCCGCGGCGTGGCGCCGACGAGCCCCGTGATGGAGGCCCACCCGCCGCGGGCAAGCATGCGGACACGGTCGACCTCCTCGCCCGATTGCCAGTCCGCCGGGCGGACGCCGGGCCGGTCGGGTGCTGGGTTGGTGGGAATGACGACCGGTTCCACGCCGTCGGGGCGGACGCGGACGAGCGTGAGGTGCGGCCACGAGTACGACTCGGACTGGGGCTCGGACGACCGCCCGGTCACGGGCCCGAGCGTGTAGTACGCCACGCCGTCGCGCGCCTCATCCTGCCGATAGGCGCGGTTGGACGACGCGAAGACTGTCGCCGGGCGGCCGTCGCCCGCGAGGACCGCGTGGACGCGCTGCCATGCCGAGCCTTGCTCGTTCCAGAGGTCGCGGTGGGTGAACACGAGAACCCGCGAGGCGTCAGAATTGGCGAGGGCCTCTCCGAGCCAGGCGACCTGGTCGTCCGAGACGAGCCCCGGCCCGCCGTCGTGCGTGTCCAACGCGATCAGCAGGGCGAATCGGTGCTCGAACGCGTATCGGCGCGGGCCGATTCGTTCGGCGTAGAGCGAAAGCCGTTCGGGGTCGATGGTGCCCGAGGCGTCCGTGATCGAGCTGACGCCGGGCACGGGGTACCAGGCGGCGCCGATCCCGTCCATGGCGGCGTCCAGGGCGTCGAGCTGCTGAACCCATCGGACCGTGGATTGCGGCGCGGAGAGCAGGTTGCCCGTCGTCATCACGAGGTCGGGCGAGAGCGTCCGGGCCGCGTCGAGCGCCCGCGTGACGCGCTCATCCAGCGTCGGGATCTCCCGATCGGGCAGTTGCGGCCGGGCCGGCTCGCCCGCCGATGCGATCTCGCCGAGCACCACGAGGCTGAAGCTCTCTCCGACCGCGGGGGCCGACGGCGCTTGGCGGGGCGGCGTGCCCGCCTCGGCGAGGTGGACGCTTCCCCACCAGCCGCACCCGAGCACCGAGACGAACGCGATCAACATCGTGGTGGCGGAGGTTCGCATCGATGCAGGATACTCCCGGTCGAATCCGAGCGGGCGATCGCCCGGAATGCTCCTGCGGCGTCCATCAAGGAGGCGGTACGATCGCGGCGATGCCAGGAAAAGTGACCAGCCCATTCGGCCGCCTGCTGCTCGCGGGCCTGCTCGCGCTGCTCGGCGGTTGTTCGACATCCCGAGGCGACGCCGGGCGGGCCGCGGGGCACATCGTCGTCGCCGGCGAGCGCCACCCAGTCGCGGCGCCCGTCGTCCTGTGGACGGACCCCGGCGGATACAACGCGCACGCGCTGACGAATCGGTTCGACGAGGACCCCGGCGAGCCGCGCCAGAGGTACGGTCCCCGCCAGCCCCGAACGCCGGCGATCAAACGGATCGTGCAGCGGGACGGCTGGACGCCCCGAGCCGTGCGGGCGCAGGTGGATCAGTTCGTGCTGCATTACGACGTGGCCGGCACGAGCCGCTCGTGTTTCCGGGTCCTGCACGACGTCCGCGGGCTGAGCGTCCACTTCCTGCTCGACATCGACGGGACGATCTACCAGACGCTCGATGTGACGCACCGGGCGTGGCACGCGACCAAGGCGAACGACCGCTCGGTCGGCATCGAGATCGCCAACATCGGGGCGTACCCGCCGGACGACCGGGAGACGCTCGACCGGTGGTACCGCGAGGAGCCCGGCGGCGCGGTCCTGACCCTCCCGGGCTGGCTCGGGGACGGCGGCGTCCGGACGCCCGGGTTCGTTGCGCGCCCGTCGCGCCCGAGCGCGGTCCGGGGCACGGTGCATGGACGGGCGTACGAGATGTACGACCTCACGAACGAGCAGTACGAGAGCCTCATCGCGCTCACGACGGCGCTGTGCCGGGCGCTGCCCGGTTTAGAGCCGATCGCCCCGCGCGACGCCTCGGGACGCGTCCGGACCGGGGTGCTTTCGGACGCCGAGTTCGAGTCGTTCGGCGGGGTGCTGGGGCATCTGCACGTCCAGTCGAACAAGATCGATCCGGGCCCCGCGTTCGACTGGGAGCGCGTGATGCGCGGGGTCCGTCAGGACCTCGGGCGTGAATCCGAAGCTGTCCTGCGATGACGCCGACGCCATTGGATGCACAACCCGTTCGGCTCGGACCGGTCGCGCGCGTCGCCCGATGGGCGGAGATGGTGGCGGTTTTCTTCGGCATCCCCGCGGCGATCGCCCTATACGTGGACCCGCAGCGCCGCCTGGACGTCTGGCTCGCGGAACTCGGCTTGACACTCGGGGACCCCGGGTTCCCGCGCTCGCGCGTCCTGATCCCGACGCTGGTCGTGTTTACGATCGTGATCGCGGTGGTGCTCGGGGTCTCCAAGACGTTCCCGAACCGGCAGCTCTGGAACTGGGGCGCATTCAGGGCGGAAGCCCCGCGCATCGCGTGGATGTTCGTTCCCGGCGCCGCCATCATGCTCGGCATCGCATGGGCGCTGCACACCTATACCGACGTCATGCTCGTCCGCTCGCGCGATGGCGAGATCGGGTCCACGTTCCTGTACCTGCCGACGCACGCGCCCATCGTGCTTGCGATCATCGCCGTCGCGTACCCGTGGTTCAGCGCGTACCCGCAGGAGATCACGCACCGGGCGTTCTTCTTCCATCGGTACCGCCCGATCTTGCCCGGGCGGTGGTCGATGATCGGGGTGAACGCGGCCGCGTTCGCCTGGCTGCACGCGCCGTTCTGGAACTGGCTCGCGCTGGCGATGACGCTCCCCGCGGGGGTGCTCTTCGCGTGGACCTACGACCGGACGAGGTCGGCGCTCGCCGCGGGGTTCGAGCACGCGATCTACGGGTGGTGGGTCTTCTTCACGGGACTCGGGTTCTTCGTGTACGCGGGCTCGCTCGACGCCTGACCCTCGGCCGTACCATCGACGCTTGACGGGTCAATCCGCGGACATCGTGATCGTTGGGGCGGGGGCCGCGGGCTTGATGACCGCGATATTCGCGGGCCGGGCTCTGTTGGGGACGGGGCGCCGCGTCGTGCTTGTGGACGGGTCGGCGAAGATCGGCGTCAAGATCCTCGTCGCCGGGGGCGGGCGGTGCAACGTCACGCATCACGCCGTGGACGAACGCCAGTACGCCGGCGGGTCGCGCAACACCATCCGCAATGTCCTCCGCCGGTTCGGCGTCGAGGACACCGTCGCGTTCTTTAAAGAGCTCGGCGTCACCCTCAAGCGCGAGCCCACCGGCAAGCTCTTCCCCACCACCGACGACGCGCACACCGTGCTCGACGCGCTGCTGCGAGAGGTCGATCGCGTCGGCGTCGAGGTCCTGACCCCGTGGCGCGTGGGGGCGATCGAACGAACGACCGAGGGCGGGTTCTCCGTTCAGCGTGAACAGTCGGGCGACGCGATCCACACACCGCGGCTCGTGCTGGCGACGGGCGGCAAGGCCCTGCCCCGGTCCGGGTCGGACGGCGCCGGGTATGCGCTCGCAAAGTCGCTCGGGCACACGATCACCCCGCGGGTCTTCCCGGCGCTCGTGCCGCTCGTCGCGGGCGAGCGGGCGGCGTGGGTCCGGGAGCTCTCGGGTGTCAGCGCCCGCGCCCGCGTCGAGGTCCGATCGGGGTCGGGCAAGCGGCTCGCGCAATTCGAGAACGACCTGCTCTGCACGCACTTCGGGCTCTCCGGGCCCGCGGTGATGGACGCCTCCCGCTGGCTCACCGATGCGCGGCACGACGACCCGGCGGCGACGCTGGCGATCGCGTGGCTGCCCGATGAGACGTTCGAGACGCTGGATCGGTCGTTGGGCGAACTCGGGCCCGCGACCGCGGCGTCGTGGCTCCGGTCGCGGCTGCCCGAGCGGCTGGCCCGCGCGATCCTGGACCAGTGCGGCCTCGACGCCTCGACGCGGGGCGCTCAGCTGACCCGTGACGAACGCCGGTCCCTCGCGCACGCGCTCACCGGCATGCCGATCGACATCGTCCACGACCGGGGGTTCACGCACGCGGAGGTGACCGCGGGCGGGGTCCCGCTCGGGGAGATCGACCCGGGCACGATGCGGAGCCGCGTGTGCCCGGGGCTCTGGCTCGTGGGCGAGATCCTGGACGTGGACGGCCGGATCGGCGGGTTCAACTTCCAATGGGCCTGGGCGACCGGTGCGATCGCGGGGGCCTCCTCGGGCCGCGCGGCGAGCGGCCACGACCCCCGCTCGGCGTGAGCTCGGCGTCGCCTTCAAGCGATTGAGGCGAAAACCCAAACAAATCACGTCTATCCTGAAACAGTCCCGAAACATGGTCATTTGGCAAGCGATATCGAGAATTTATCGGATTCTCCTCGAAGCCAGCTCCGGAACTGTTACGATGCATGTGTCGGCGGGCCGTTCGTGCCAGCCGGCACATGCTCGCCGGGTCGATCCCCGGGAGTGAGGGAATCAGTTGGCTCCAAAAGAGCCAGAGGGAGTATCAAGAGATGAACAAGCTTCTTGCTATCGCTGCAGCCGCGTCGTTCGGTGTCGCCTCGTCGGCCTCGGCGAACGTCGTCGTCAACGGCGGGTTCGAGCTGGGCACCGGGACCGACTCGGACAACTGGACCGAGTTCGGCGGCGGCGCGGCGGGCACGCTCTCGGAGCGCTCGTCGGTCGCCCCGCTCGCGGGCAACTTCTCGCACATCATCACCGCCGTCGGTGACGCCACGGTCGGCGCGTCGGCCGGCATCAACTACAACTCGATCTCGGACGGCGGGCTCGCCTCGCTGGCCGAGAACACGACCGTCACGCTGACGTTCGACGCCGAGACCAACCTCGGCCCGGGCGGCGTGGCGTTCTACGCCCTCCGCGTCCTGGACAGCTCGGGCGCCATCGTCGCGGACACCGGCCTGCAGGGCTTCGGCACCGGGTCGATCACGTCGGCGACGCTGAACGTGCCGTCCTTCGGTGCCGCTCCGAGCGACGCCTACGCCGCCTTCGTCGAGATCGTCGTCAACGCGGGTGCGTTCGATGGCTCGACCGCGTCGGCCAAGATCGACAACGTGGTCGTGACGGGCACGCTCGTCCCGACCCCCGCGTCGGCCGCGCTGCTCGGACTCGGTGGCCTGGCCGCCGTTCGCCGCCGCCGCTAATCCGAACCCTCTCGATCTCTATCTCTCAACGCGGCCCGGGCCAACGCCCGGGCCGCTGTTCGTTTTGCCCCGGTCCCGACCCGGCATCAGGCCCGGCGGGCCGAGCGTCGGGCGGCGCCCTTGCCCGGCCGGCGGTCGCCCGCGGGCGCGCCGTGCCCCGCGGCGACGGGCTTTCGGCGGCGCTTCTTGTGACCGGGCGTCTTGGGACCGGGCTTGGTCGCGTCCGGCTTCCCACGCTTGGACCGGGCGGGGCGACCCGTCGGACCCTCAGGGCGCTCCCGGCGCGGCTGGGGCGTGCTGAACGGGATGTCCAGCTCCTGCGGGACGCCCGAGGTCTTGATCGTCTCGCCGGTCAGGCGCTCGATCGCGCGCAGGTGCCCCCGCTCATCGCGGCTGCAGAACGAGATCGCTTGGCCCTCGGCCCCGGCGCGGCCGGTCCGGCCGATCCGGTGGACGTACGCCTCGGGCTCGTTGGGCAGGTTGAAATTGAACACGTGGGAGATGCCGTCCACGTCGAGCCCGCGGGCGGCGACGTCCGTCGCGACGAGCACGCGCGACTTGCCGTTCTTGAACGCGTCGAGCGCCCGCTGCCGCTGGCTCTGCGTCTTGTTGCCGTGGATCGCGCCGGCGCTGATGCCGTCGCGGGAGAGCTTTTTGGCGAGCTTCTCCGCGCCGTGCTTGGTCTTGGTGAAGACAACCGTGCGGATGATCGCCGCGTCCTGCAGCAGGTGCGTGAGCAGGGTGGTCTTGTGCTCGCCCGGCACGTGGTACAGGCGCTGGTCGATGAGCGGCGCCGCGGACGCCACGGGCGTCACGGACACCGAGACCGGGTCGCGGAGCATCGTTTCGGCGAGCTGGCGGATCTTGGGTGGCATCGTCGCGCTGAAGAGCAGCGTCTGCCGCTCTTTGGGCAGCTCGCGGGCGATCTTGCGGATCGGGTCGATGAAGCCCATGTCGAGCATGCGGTCCGCCTCATCGAGGACGAAGACCTCGACGGAGCTCAGATCGATGTGCCCCTGTTCCATAAGGTCGAGCAGCCGCCCGGGCGTGGCGATGATGACGTCCACGCCCGCTTGCAGCTGCCGGACCTGGCGGTGCTGCTTGACGCCGCCGAAGACGAGCGCCGCGCGGAGGCCGGTGCCGCGTCCGTAGGTGCGGAGGTTGTCCTCGATCTGCCCGGCGAGCTCACGCGTCGGGGCGAGGATGAGCGCCCGCGCCTGGCGTGGTTCGCCACCGTGGCGTGCCGTGGCGACGAGGTGTTCGAGCAAAGGGAGCCCAAACGCCGCGGTCTTGCCCGTGCCCGTCTGGGCGCAGCCGAGCAGGTCTCGCCCTTCGAGGATGGGCGGGATGGACTTCGCCTGGATGGGCGTGGGCGTCTCGTACCCCTGAGCGGTCAGGGTCTCGAGCATTCGGGCGGAGAGATTCAGTGAAGCAAACGTCGTCAAGGGAGCGATCTCCGACACCGCCGCGGATTCACCGCGTGGTGCGAGTAAGGGCAACCCGGAACCAATTGTGAGTTGGTGCAGGAGCGGCCGGCCGGTGGACGTCCGTGCGATACGTCGCGGGACGTTGCCAGCAGATTCTCGTCATCCGCCCGATGGGACGGGCGGGCGAGGCCACCGGCTTGGGAAGGGCGATGGTATGCACGCCGAGGCCGTCCGGCGACACGGCCCGTCAAACCGCTCGAATTGATGTTCTGTGGTCAACCACCTGGCTTGGCGACGTGCTGGTCGAGCATGATCTGGTTGCCGTCGGGATCCTGAAGAACGACGTGGGCGGGCCCGTCGCCGTCGGGGTCGGCCTCGGCGAGCAACGCGATTCCCGCGTCCTTCAAACGCGCCTGGATCGCCCGGACGTCCTCGAACGACCCGAGCGTCGATTGCTCGGCGTCCCAGCCCGGGTTGAACGTCAGGATGTTGTCCTTGAACATGCCCTGGAAGAGCCCGATCGTCGCCTGTCCGTTGCGGAGGATCAGCCAATTCTGGGCGGCGTCGCCCCCGATTTGACGGAACCCGAGGGTCTCGTAGAACGCCCTCGAGGCGGCGAGGTCCTTGACGGCGAGGCTGACCGAGAAGGCTCCGAGTTCCATGCGTGGCTCCCTGTCTCGCCCGGCATGCGGGGGGCGTCCCGTGGATACTGGTCTCGCACGGCGTCGGGGCGCTCGCGCCGATCGGCTCACCATACCGGCCACGAGGGACGACGACCATGACCATGCACGAGATCGACGGGCACTTCATCGCCGACACCGCTCGCGTTGTCGGCGACGTCCGGCTCGGGCCCGACGTGAGCGTCTGGTACGGCGCGGTCATCCGGGGTGACGTCGCGCCCGTCGTCATCGGCGCCGGCACGAACGTGCAGGACAACGCCGTCATCCACTGCGATCACCGGTTCGCGAACGTCATCGGCCGCGATGTCACCATCGGGCACGGCGCGATCGTGCACGGAGAGCGGGTCGGGGACGGGGCGCTCATCGGGATGGGCGCCAAAGTGCTCGGGGGGTCGCGGATCGGCGCCGGGTGTCTGGTTGCTGCGGGCGCGTTGGTGCCGCCCGGGATGGAGGTGCCCGACGGCACGGTCGTGATCGGCGTGCCGGGGCGGATCGCCCGGGAAGTCAGCGAAGCCGATCGGGCGTACCTCGCCAAGCTGCCCGCCCACTATGTCCGGCTCGCCCGGCACCACGCGGCGAACCCCGGCTCGCCCATGATCTTCGGGATGGATGAGATCAAGAACGCTGATCTGCTCCCTGAAGACCCGGCCTGACGGTGCCGGCCCGCCCGTCCGACATGGGGGTTGACAGGCAAGCGCAAGCTTGCATATGCTGGCCCAGCCGCATGGACGAGCTGTACCGAGCCATCGCCGACCCGACCAGACGGGCGATCCTGGACGAACTGGTGGACCGTGATGGGCAGTCCCTCTTCGAACTCTGCGGCCGATTGACCATGAAACACGGCATCGGATCATCCCGGCAGGCGATTTCGCAGCACCTCGAGGTGCTGGAGTCTGCCGGGCTCGTCATCGTCGAGCGCGAGGGCCGGTACAAGTTCCACTGGTTCAACGGCGAGCCGCTCAGCGCAATCAGCGAGCGTTGGCCGGCACATGCACACAGGAGCGCGGAGTCATGAGGATCAACCTGTCGAGCATCCCGGTGGATGATCAGGAAAGGGCACTCCAGTTCTACACGGAGACGTTGGGTTTCAAGAAGAAGCACGACATCCCGATGGGCAAGCACCGATGGATCACGCTCGTTTCACCGGAGGACCCGGACGGGCCCGAGCTGTGCCTCGAGCCCGACGAGCACCCGGCGGTCAAGCCGTTCAAGACCGCCCTGGTCGAGGACGGGATCCCGTTCACGTCGTTCGCCGTCAAGGACATCGCCGCCGAGCACAAGCGGCTCGAATCGCTGGGCGTTCGGTTCACGCAGCCGCCCGTGGATTACGGGCCGGTGACCGCGGCGGTCTTCGACGACACCTGCGGAAACCTCATTCAGATCGCGGAAGGGAGGATGGGATGAAGACCTCAACCGCAAGCCGACTTACTGTGATGACATGTGTTGCCCCGTTGCTGCTCGTTGGCGCCGCCGCGGGTGGTTGGGCGCTGACGGGTGCTGAGTCGTCCGATCGTGTCGAACGGCAGGAGGAGAACAACACCGTGAAGGTTCAATACCTCGAGATCGTCACACCCAAAGTGGACGAGACGTGCGCAGCTTTGGCAGCAGCGCACGGCGTCGAGTTCAGCGAGCCGGTCGCCGAGCTCGGCAACGCCCGAACCGCGGACCTCGCCGACGGCGGGCGGCTGGGCGTCCGCGCCCCGATGCACGGCACCGACGGGCCGGTCGTGCGCCCGTACGTGCTGGTGGACGACATCGAGGCGGCGGTCGAGGCCGCCAAGGCCGCCGGCGCGGAGATGGCCCTCCCGCCCACGGAGATCCCGGGGCAGGGCACGTTCTCGATCTACTTCCTGGGCGGCATCGAGCACGGTCTCTGGCAGCTCTGAGGCTGCCCGATCGTGCGATGCGAGAATCGGGCTGAGAGGATTCGAACCTCCGACCTTCTGACCCCCAGTCAGACGCGCTAACCAAGCTGCGCTACAGCCCGCACCGGGACGGATCCCGTGGCGTGAGCCTAGGTTCGATCGCGAGCCGCGTCCAAAGCTTTTCTGGTCGGCGGGCGAGGTCCCCCGCCGGACCGCCCGCGGCGCGCCCGATATCCTGCTCATGTGAACGCCCACCCCGCCGCCGAGCCGCTCCTGATTGTCAACGGCCGAGTCCTCGATCCGGCCTCGGGTCGCGACGAGATCGCCGACCTTGCCCTCGAGGGCGGGACCGTCCGGGCGATCGGGCCCAAGCTGGACCGCTCGCCCGCCGCCCGCGTGCTCGACGCCGAGGGGTGCCTCGTGACACCCGGGCTCATCGACCCGCACGTGCACCTGCGCGAGCCGGGGCAGACGCACAAAGAGGACATCGCGTCGGGCACCGCCGCGGCGGTCAGCGGCGGGTTCACCACCGTCTGCTGCATGCCCAACACGGCGCCCGCGATCGACACGCCGGAGATGGTCTCGATGGTGAGCGCGCGGGCCCGCGAGGTCGGGGCGTGCCGCGTCTTTGTCGTCGCCTGCGGCACCCAGGGACGCCATGGCGAACGCCCGGCCGAGATCGGGCTGATGACCCGAGCGGGCGCCGTCGGCATCTCGGACGACGGGGACGTGATCGCGTCGGCCGGTGTGATGCGGGCGGTGCTCGCCGAGACAGCACGCACCGGGCTCGCCTTCATGCAGCACGCCCAGGAACCGACGCTGACCGTCGGCGCGGCGATGCACGCGGGGTCGGTCGCCGCGGCGCTCGGGCTGGGCGGGTGGCCGCGCGAGGCCGAGGAACTCATCGTTGAGCGCGACATCCGGCTTAACCGCGCGGTCGGGTGCCGCTACCACGTGCAGCACGTCAGCTCGGGCGGAACGGTCGAGATCCTCCGCCGCGCCCGGGCCGAGGGTCAGCCTGTCAGCGGCGAAGCGTCCCCCCACCACCTCCACCTGACACATGAAGCGTGCGACGGGTACAACACCCTCGCGAAGATGAACCCGCCGCTGCGCGAGCACGCGGACGTCGACGCGCTGCGGGCGGGCGTGGCGGACGGCACGATCACCGTGCTCGCGACGGACCACGCGCCCCACGCCGCCGAAGAGAAGTCCGCCGCGTTCGCGGACGCCCCGTTCGGCATCATCGGGCTCGAGACGGCACTCGCCCTCTACGCCGAGGCACTCGTCCACGCGGGCGCGGTTGATTGGCCGCGGCTCATCGAGCTCATGACGGTCGAGCCCGCCAAGCTCTGCGGGCTCGACGCCAAAGGCCTTGGGTCGCTCACCGTCGGCGGGCCGGCGGACGTCGCCGTCATCGACCCCGACCTGTCGTGGACATTCACCGAAGCCGAGTGCGCCGGCAAAAGCGCGAACTCTCCATTCCTCGGGCGATCGCTCCGCGGACGCGCGATCGCGACCGTTGCCGGCGGCGTCGTCCGAACGGAGCGCGAGCGTGCCTTCGCACGAGCCTGACGACCGAACGCTCTTCGCCCGCGCGTGGGCGACCAAGGACATCGCGATCGCGGTCCTCGCGATCGTTGCGATCATCGCCCACCTGATTCTCCGCTGGGGAACGGACGCCGAGCAATCGCTCGTCCGTCTGCCCTTGTGGATCGGGCTGATCGTGGGCGGCGCGCCGCTCGTCTTCGAGTTGCTCGCCAAGGCGCTCAAGCGCGAGTTCGGGTCCGACCTGCTCGCGGGCATGTCGATCGTGACCGCGTTGCTGCTCGACGAGCTCCTCGCAGGCGTCTTCGTCGTGCTCATGCTCTCGGGCGGGGAGGCGCTTGAGCACTACGCCGTGGGCCGCGCCTCAAGCGTCCTCAAGGCGCTGGCGAAACGCGTCCCCTCCGTCGCGCACGTCCGGCGGAATGGGCGGACCAAGGACATCCGGATCGACGAGGTCCAGATCGGTGACCGCGTCGTCATCCACCCGCACGAGATTGTGCCCGTGGACGGGACCGTCGTCGAGGGGCACGCCGTCATGGACGAATCGTTCCTCACGGGCGAGCCCTACATGATGTCCAAGGCGCCGGGGTCGCTCGTGATCTCCGGCGCGATCAACGGGCAGTCCGCCGTCACGATCCAGGCGACCGCCCTCGCGAAGGACTCGCGCTACGCCAAAATCATGACGGTGATGGAGGAGTCCGCCCAGCGGCGCCCGAAGATGCGCCGGCTCGGCGACCAGCTCGGCGCGTGGTACACCCCGCTCGCCGTCGCCCTCGCGCTCGGGGCGTGGCTCGTCTCGGGCGATCCCGTGCGTTTCCTCGCGGTGCTCGTCGTCGCGACACCCTGCCCGCTGCTGATCGCGATCCCCACCGCGATCATCGGGTCGGTCTCGCTCGCCGCCAAGCGCGGCATCATCGTCAAGGACCCCGCGACCCTCGAGACCATCGACACCTGCCGCACGATCATCTTCGACAAGACGGGCACGCTGACGTACGGCACGCCCACGCTCACCGAGATCCTCCCCGCCGAGGGCCAGGACCCCGACCGCGTGCTCGCGCTCGTTGCGGCGGTCGAGCGCTACTCCAAGCACCCGCTCGCCGGGGCGATCGTCCGCAGGGCGGAGCGTGAATCCCTCCCCCACCATGAGCCGCGCGAGATCGCCGAACCCCGCGGCGAGGGGCTCCGGGGCATCGTGGACGGCGTCGAGGTCCTCGTCACCGACCGCCGCCGCACGCTCGAATCCCAGCCCGACGCGCCCCTGCCCGAACTCGCCGCGGGGCTCGAGTGCGTCGTGATGCTCGACGGGCAATACGCCGCGACGTTCCGCTTGCGCGACGAGCCCCGCGCCGACAGCCGGGCGTTCATCGAGCACCTGACCACCAAGCACCAGTTCGACCGCGTCATGCTCGTCTCGGGCGACCGGCAGAGCGAGGCGGCGTACCTCGCCGAGAAGGTCGGCATCCCGATCGTCCTTGCCGAGCGGACGCCCGAGCAGAAGGTCGAGATCGTGCGCGAAGAGAGCGCGAAGGCCCGCACCTGCTTCGTCGGCGACGGCATCAACGACGCCCCCGCCCTCTCCCTCGCGACCGTCGGCATCGCGTTCGGGCAGGGCAGCGACATCACGACCGAAGCGGCCGGCGTCGTCGTGCTCGATACCACGTTGGAGCGCGTGGACGAGTTCTTCCACATCTCCCGGCGCCTCCGCCGCATCGCCCTCCAGAGCGCCGTCGGCGGGATGGCGCTGAGCATCGTGGGCATGCTGATCGCCGCGGCGGGCTACCTCCCCCCGGTCGCCGGGGCGATCACGCAGGAGGTCATCGACGTCTTCGCCGTCGCGAACGCCCTGCGGGTGGCGATCCGACCGAAATCCCTGACGGACATCGAGGAATAGCGATTTCCTGGTGGTGCCGGTTTTCAACCGGCACGCTGACCCAAGGCCGGTTGAAAACCGGCCCCACCAAAGCCAGGAATAGCCACATACCCGAAAGACCTTTCCCGACGGCAGACATATCATCCCCTCCCCCGGGCACGCGGCCCGGCGGACGCTGGAAGAGAAAGGACGGATCCATGCCCATCCGCATCGGCATCAACGGCTTCGGACGCATCGGCCGCCTCGTCTACCGCGCGGCGGTCCAGGCGGGCGACATCGAGGTCGTCGCCGTCAACGACCTCGTTGAGGCGCCCAACCTCGCGTACCTCCTCAAGTACGACACCATGCACGGCCGCTTCCGCGTGGACGGCAAGCCCGCCGAGGTTTCCGCCGACGAGAAGACCTTCACCGTCAACGGCAAGACGACCAACTCCGTCGCCGAGCGCGACCCGACGAACCTCCCGTGGGGCGACTGGGGCGTCGATTACGTCCTCGAGTCCACCGGGCTTTTCACCAAGTACGAGGACGCCCACAAGCACATCGACAACAACGGGTGCAAGCGCGTGCTCATCAGCGCGCCGACCAAGTCGCCCGAGCAGGTCAAGACGATGTGCTACAAGGTCAACCACGAGGACTACGACCCCGCGACCGACACGATCATCTCGAACGCGAGCTGTACGACCAACTGTCTCGCGCCGATCACCAAGGTGATCCTCGACGAGTTCGGGCTCGAAGAGGGCCTGATGACGACGGTCCACGCCGTGACCGCGACCCAGCCCACCCAGGACGGCCCCTCGAAGAAGGACCTCCGCGGCGGCCGCAACGCGTACATGAACATCATCCCCGCGAGCACCGGCGCCGCCAAGGCCGTCGGCCTCTGCCTGCCCGCGACCAAGGGCAAGCTCACCGGCATGTCGCTGCGTGTTCCAACCGGCGACGTCTCGGCGGTCGATCTCACCTTCAAAACGACCAAATCCACGAGCCTGTCGGCGATCAACGACGCGATGCGCGCTGCCGCCAACGGCCCGATGAAGGGCGTGCTCGCCTACACCGAGGAAGCCGTGGTCTCGTCGGACTTCATCGGCGACCCGCACAGCTCGATCTTCGACGCCGACGCGGGCATCGAGCTCAACGCCAACTTCTTCAAGGTCATCAGCTGGTACGACAACGAGGCGGGCTACGCCAACCGGTGCATCGACATGCTCCGCATGATGGCCGAGAAGGACAGCTGATCGCCCGCCCGTTCTCGGACGGGACCGTTCTCGGAACGACCACGCCCGGGCCCCGCGCCCGGGCGTTTTCATGCGCCCGGCAAGCTCGGCGAACCCTGCGGGTCGCCCGGGCGTCCGACGGAAGTGGCCTCGCCGCCCGCGTGCCGTCAGGGCTGGGTGAGGTAGAGTTGAGCAGAGCCTTCCCAGGAGCCCAGAGACCATGACCCAGGCGGCGACCCAAGCCCCCGCGACCGATGCGCCACCACCGGCGCCCGAGCTGCGCGAGCTGGTCATCGAGCCCAAGCGCGGCTGGATCGGCGTGGACTGGGGCGAGCTCGTCCGACACCGCGATCTGCTGGGCTTCCTCATCTGGCGCGACTTCAAGGTGCGCTACAAGCAGACCGTCCTCGGGCTCGGATGGGCGATCCTTCAGCCCGTCTTCTTCATGCTCGTCTTCTGGCTCGTCGGCGCGTCGGCGGGCATCGACACGGGCGGCGTGCCCAAGCCCGTCTTCTACTTTGCCGGTCTGCTCCCGTGGACGTTCTTCGCCGTCGGGGTCCAGCTCTCGAGCCAATGTCTTGTCAACCAGCAGCACCTGCTGACCAAAGTCTACCTGCCACGCCTATTTATCCCGACCTCGGTGATCGTCGTCGGGCTGATCGACCTCGCCGTCGCCGGCGTCATCCTCGCGATCATCATGGGCGTGTATCAGGTTGCCCCCCCCGCGCAGATCGCGATGGTGGTCCCGCTCGGCGTGCTGCTGCTCGGGTTTACGCTCGGCGTCGGGTACCTCTTCAGCGCGCTGACCGTCGCCTACCGCGACCTGCGGTACATCGTGCCGTTCTTCGTGCAGGCCATGATGTTCCTGAGCCCCGTGATCTACCCGGTCAGCATCTTCGGCGACACTTGGGGCTGGGTGCTCAAGCTCAACCCGATGACGGGGATCATCGAGTCGTTCCGCGCCGCCGTCACCGGGACCCCAATCGACTGGACGGGGCTCGGCATGGGCGCGGGGGTCGGCGTGCTGACCCTGTTCGTGGGGCTCGCGGTCTTCCGCCGCATCGAGCGCCGGTTCGCGGATATCGCGTGAGGGGGCTGCCGTGACCAACGCGATCACCCTCGATGCCATCGGGAAGGCCTACCAGATCGGTGTCCGCGCGCCCGGCGAGGACGGGCTCGCCGCCGCCATCCGCTCCACGCTGACCGCGCCGATCCGCAACCTCCGCCGGCTGTCCGGCGCGGAGGTGGATTCGCGCACGTTCTGGGCCCTCCGCGACATCTCGTTCGAGGTGCCGCAGGGGCAGGTCCTCGGGATCGTCGGGCGCAACGGCGCGGGCAAATCGACCCTGCTCAAGATCCTGTCGCGCATCACCGAGCCGACCGAGGGCCGCGCCCGCGTGCGCGGCCGCATCGCCTCGCTGCTCGAGGTTGGCACTGGCTTCCACCCCGAGCTCACCGGGCGCGAGAACGTCTACCTGAACGGCGCCATCCTCGGGATGTCCCGCGCCGAGATCGACGCGAAGTACGACCAGATCGTGGACTTCGCCGAGATCGAGCAGTTCCTCGAGACGCCCGTGAAGCGGTACTCCTCTGGCATGTTCCTGCGCCTCGCGTTCGCCGTCGCGGCCTTCCTCGAGCCCGAGATCCTCGTCATCGACGAAGTGCTGGCGGTGGGCGATGCGAAGTTCCAGAAGAAGTGCCTGGGACGCATGCGCGAAGTCTCGCGCGGCGACGGCCGGACCGTCCTGTTCGTTTCCCACAACATGGCGACCGTGCAGGCCCTGTGTGATCGGTGCGTCCTGCTCGACAAGGGGACGCTGAAAGCCGACGGCGAGCCCGCCGAGATCATCGAGCGTTACCACGACCTCGCCGCCGGTCGCGCGAGCACGGTCTACGACCTGTCCGACCGCGCCGGCGCGTGGGAGTTCGGCACCGGGGCCGCGATGGTCACCCGCGTCGAGATCGCGCGGGCCCGCGACGGCGCGCCGTCCGCGTTCTTTACATCAACGGACGAGATTGAGCTCCGATGCACCGTCTCCGCGCGGGAGCGCGTCGATGCCTTCCGCGTCGCCGTGATCGTGAAGCGTGCCGACGGCACGCCGGTCGGCGCCTGCTTCGGGCCCGACGCCTGCTCGCTGACAGAGAGGGAAACGGGCACGTTCCGCGTGCGTCTCAACGACTTTGCGCTCGCCGCTGGCACATACTGCTGTGAGCTCAAGGTCGGCAAGGGCAACCCCAACGAGGGGCGGACCGAGTTCGACGCCGTCGATGACGTCGCGCACTTCGAGATCACGCCCGAGACCGCCGCGGACGGGTCGGCGGGCTATTGGGAGCCGGCGTGGGGCGCGGTGAAGTTCCAAGCCGGTGCAACGGAGCGGATCGCGTGATGCCGAACCGTCTTCGCATCACGTTCGTCCTGCCCACGCTCGACCTTTCGGGCGGCGTCCGGGTGATCAGCATGCTCGCGCGCGAGCTGGACGCGATGGGGCACGATGTGCTCGTCGTCGCCGGCCCCCAGTTCCGCCCGCCGGTGCGTGATCGTCTGCGCGCCGCGGTCAAAGGCGACAAGCACCGCTGGTGGTCGGACCCGGGCAGGCATCACTTCACCGATCTGGACATCCCGATCAGGCGCCTCGATTCGGCGCGTCCCGTGCGCGATGCCGATCTCCCCGAGGCGGACGCCGTGATCGCGACCTGGTGGGCGACGGCGGAGGCTGTCGCCGAGCTTGACGCGTCCCGCGGCACCAAGTGCTACTACGCCCAGCACCACGAGATTCACATGGATGGGCAGCCGCACGATCGGGTCAACGCGACGTACCGATTGCCGCTGCACCTGTTCGCGTGCTCAGGCTGGGTGCGTGAGCAGATCGAGCCGATCGCGGGCCGCCCGGTCCCCGTGGTGGGGTACGGCATGGACCGCGATATCTTCGATGCACCGCCGCGCGAGAAGCAGGGCCGCCCCACCGTCGGGTTCATGTACTCGGATGTCGCGTTCAAGGGGACGGAGACAACCCTTGCCGCGATCCGGCTCGCCCGGGCGAATCTCCCGGACCTCCGCGTGCGGTCGTTCGGCTCGCACCCGGAGCGTCCGCACCTCCCGCTGCCGGCGGGATGCGAGCACGAGATCGCCCCGCCGCAGCGGCGGATCGCCGAGATCTACGCCTCGTGCGATGCCTGGCTCGTCGGGAGTCACGCCGAGGGGTACGGGCTGCCGATGCTCGAAGCGATGGCCTGCCGAACACCGCTCATCTCGACGCGAACGGGCGCCGCAACCGATCTGATCCGCGACGGCGCGAACGGGTTTGTGGTCCCCGTCCGCGACCACGAGGCGATGGCGGACCGCATCGCGAGAGTCTGCACGCGCGACCGTGATCGCTGGCGGGCGATGTCCGACGCCGCGCACGCCACCGCCGAGTCGCTCACCTGGCGGGCGTCCGCCCAGGCCTTCGTCGATCAGGTCGAGCGGGCGCGATCCGAGCAGGCCGCGTCCGTTTCTGGAGAGCGGTGATGCGGATCGCGATCGTCATCGTGAACTACCGCACCGGCCGGCTCGTCGTGGACTGCCTCGCGTCGATCGCCGAGCACGCGACCGGCGCGCCCCCGCGAGCCATCGTGGTGGACAACGACTCCCCGGACGATTCCGCCGGCGAGATCGAGCAGGCGATCTCCGAGCGCGGCTGGCAAGGGTGGGCGACGATCGTCCGCGCCGGCGTCAACGGCGGGTTCGCCGCGGGCAACAACGTCGGCATCCGAGCGGCGATCGCAGAAGATCCGAGTCTCCACGCCGTCTTGCTCCTGAATCCGGACACGGTCGTGCGCGCGGGCGCGGTCAATGAGCTGGTCGCGTTCATGGACGCGCACCCCGGGGCTGGGATCGCCGGCTCGCGATTGGAAGACCCCGACACGACCGCCCAACGGTCCGCGTTTCGGTTCCCGACGATCGCGGGCGAGCTTGAATCCGCGGCAAGACTCGGCGTGATCACGCGGCTGCTGCGGTCGAGCGTGATCGCGCCACCCGTACGCGACACGCCGCACCGGACCGACTGGGTCGCCGGCGCGAGCATGATGATCCGGCGAGACGTCTTCGAACAGATCGGGCTGCTCGACGAGTCGTACTTCATGTACTACGAAGAGGTCGAGTTCTGCCGGCGTGCCGCCAGCGCGGGGTGGGGCTGCTGGTACGTCCCCGCGTCCCGCGTGGTCCATCTCGTCGGGCAGGCGTCGGGCGTCGTGCACGGCCAACCGACGCGCCGCCCGCGGTACTGGTTCGATTCGCGTCGCCGATACTTTGTCACGCAGCACGGGCGTGTCGGCGCGGCGCTCGCCGATCTCGCGTGGATCGTCGGAGCGCCCGTGCACCGGGCGGTCTCAACCATCAAGCGACGCCCCCCCGGCGACCCCGCCCATCTCATCCGTGATCTCCTCGTGTATGGAGCGCTCAACCCCGGGGGATCGCCATGAGCCATGACGAACAGCCCCTCGGGCTCGCGGCGATCATCGCGGAAGACTGGCGCGCCAACGGCCGCGACTGGACACGCCCCGGGTTTCGGGCGCTCGCCGTGCATCGGTTTGGTGTCTGGAGGATGACCATCAAGTGGCGCCTCGCGCGGGCGCCGCTCAGTGTGCTCTACCGGACGCTCGAGCGTCGCGTCCGCAATCACTACGGCATCGAGCTCCCCTACTCGGTCAGCGTCGGTCGCCGCGTCGTCATCGAGCATCAGGGCGCGATCGTCGTGCACGGCGATTCGGTGATCGGCGACGAGTGCACACTCCGCCAGGGGGTCACGCTCGGGAACCGATCGCGCGAGCATCCGCTGGAAGCGCCGACCCTTGGCGTGGGCGTCGATATCGGCGCGGGCGCCAAGCTGCTGGGTCCGATCCAGGTTGGCGATCGCGCGGTGATCGGTGCCAACGCGGTCGTCCTGACCGACGTTCCGGCGGGCCACCTCGCCGTCGGGGTCCCCGCGACGGTTCGCCCGCGTGCGGCACGCGAGGGGGCGTGACGTGCGCGTCGGGGTCGTCGTCATCGGGCGAAACGAAGGTGAGCGCCTCCGGCGATGCCTTGCGTCCGTGCTCCCGGTGTGCCCGCGCGTCGTCTACGTCGATTCCGGTTCGACCGACGGCAGCGTGAGGACCGCCCAGGCCCTCGGCTGCGATGTGGTCGAACTCGACCTGAGCGTCCCGTTCACGGCCGCCCGGGCGCGCAACGCCGGCCGGTCGCGCCTCGCCGAGCTCGACCCCACCATCGAGGCGATCCAGTTCATCGACGGCGACTGCGAGCTGGATCCCGAGTGGATCGGCGTCGCATCGCAGCGACTCGATGCCGATGCACGGTGCGCCGTGGTCTGGGGCCGGCGGCGCGAACGCGAGCCCGAGCGATCCGTTTACAACCGCCTGTGTGATCTCGAGTGGGATACCCCCATCGGTCCCTCGACGTGGTTTGGCGGCGACGCACTGATCCGAGCGGCCGCGCTCGACGAAGTGGGCGGGTACGACCCCGCTGTGATCGCGGGCGAAGAGCCGGACCTCGCCTGGAGATTGCGACACCGGGGCTGGACGATCCAACGAATCGACGCGGCCATGACGACCCACGACGCCGCGATGACCACCCTCGGTCAGTGGTGGCGCCGCGCCGATCGCGCCGGGCACGCCCACATCGACATGGCGGCCCGCCACGGCTGGGGCGTCACGCCGTACGGGCCCGCGGG
Source organism: Phycisphaerales bacterium (assembly GCA_040219655.1). Lineage (GTDB taxonomy): Bacteria > Planctomycetota > Phycisphaerae > Phycisphaerales > UBA1924 > BQJQ01. The sequence goes on from JAVJSB010000006.1 coordinate 214,480, forward strand.
GGTGATCAAGACGATCATGTGGAGCGCGGGTGTCCCGGCTTGCATCGCCGTGCTCGCGCTGCTCTGGACGCCCTGGGCCCTGCTCGGGCTCGGGCTTTACGACCTCCTGGCGCTCAAGATCGCGCTCGGCGCGAGGCGAGCGGGCCGGCGCTGGGAGGACGCCCTCGTCCTCGGCGTCTTCACCGTCCTCGCGAAGTGGCCCGAGACCGCCGGGTATGCGCGCTGGGCGATCCGGCGCTTGACCGGGCGGCACGCCACCATCATCGAGTACAAGCGTCCGGGTCCTGTGGATCGCGCGCCGTCCGCACCCACGCCCTCTGACGTCTCGTGACCGCGCGGACGTAGATCGGGACCTTGGACGCCGCGTAGAACGGCACGAACAGCAGGTCGGCGGGCCGAACCTCACCCCGGCCGAAGCGAGCCCAACCCAGCAGCGCCGCCGAGGCGCACAGCGCGAGCAGTGCCCCGCCTCCGATCGCTGGAAGACCATGCACTCCCAGCAGCCAGCTCCCGATGCAGATCGCTTCGAATCCCGCGAGGAGCAACAGCAGCAGGCTCATCGGCGGCACGGCGAGCTCGAGGGCGAGCGCGAGCAACGCGACGCGTCGCTGCACGAGCGATGCCCAAACGAGCCGAGGCGCGTGGCGTGCCATGGACGCGAGATGCCCGTGCTCCCACCGCGTCCGCTGCGTGCGCTTCGCCTCGGCCGCGCCGGGAAGATCGCTCGTCACGACGGCGCCGGGCATCGCCGCCGGGGCGTGGCCCGCGATCGCCAGCTCGACGCCCAGCCGCATGTCCTCCACGATGTCGTCCGTCGCGAGCGTTCGCGCGGCCAGCTGCTCGAACGGGAAGGCCATCCCGGAGCCCGTCAACAGACACGGCGCCCCCGCCCGGGCCAACCCGCGCGGGCGGATATGGTTCTTGAACCGGAACGCGAGCGCCGAGACCCGATCGCCCACGCCCGCGTCCAACGGGGGACGCATCAGGTACGCCGCCTGCACCGGTCGCATCCGATCCCAACATCCACGAACGAGCACGTCGAGCGCGCCGGGATCGGGCGTGCAGTCCGCGTCGATGATCAGCACCACGCCCGGCGGATCGGCGCGGAGCGCGTCCAGCCCCGCGGCCAGGGCGTAGCCCTTGCCCCGCCTCGCAGGATCGACGCGTTCAACGACCATCGCGCCGGCGTCCCGCGCTTCCTCCGCCGTCGCGTCCGAGCAGTTGTCCGCGACGACCACGACCCGGTCCGACGACTCGAGCTGATCCCGAACGGCCCGCACGGTCGGGCCGATCATCCCGGATTCGTCGTGCGCCGGGATCAGCACCGCACTCGTGGGGCGGGCATCCGGCTTCGCCGGGCGGGCGCCCGGAAGCAGGGCGAGCAGCACCTCCGCCGCGAACGTGACCGCGGGGATCGCGAGCACGGCCAGCGTGCCCCAGAGCAGGATCTCGGCGATCAGGACCATCACCCGCGGCGGCCTCCCCGTGCTTCATCGGCCCAATCGCACCGGCGGGCGGAACGCTCTTCCGCCCCGGGTCGGTCTGGACCGGTCGTGCCGGATGATCGGTCCCGCGGACGACGATCCACGAGGGTACGCTCGGGCATGCCCACCCCGACGCCGAGCCCGATCCGATGCGCCCTGGTCATCGGGGCCGGCGGCATGCTCGGGCGGGCCTGGACCGACGAGCTGCGGGCGCGGAGCATCCCCTTCGATGCCGCGCACCTGCCGCAATTCGACCTGCTGGACCCGCGGGCCGCCGATCTGGTGCTCGAGACCGGCCGGTACTCGCACGTGCTCAACGCCGCGGGTTGGACCGACGTGGACGGGGCCGAGACCGACGAGCGCGGCGCGATGGCACTGAACGCGGACGCCGTCGGTCGGCTCGCGGCGGCGAGCGCCCGACACGGGTGCCATCTCGTGCACATCTCGACGGACTACGTCTTCTCCGGCGATGCCGCCGAGCCGTATCCGACCGATGCGCCGCACGACCCGATCAACGCGTACGGCCGCTCGAAGGCCGCGGGCGAGACCGCGCTGTTCCAGAGCGGCGCCCGATGGACGCTCGCGCGAACGAGCTGGCTGCACGCGCCGTGGGGGCGGAACTTCGTCCGGACCATGCTCCGGCTGCTTTCTGAGCGCGACGAGGTTCGCGTCGTGGACGATCAGCGCGGGCGTCCCACATCCGCACGGACGCTGGCGAGCGCCACGCTCGATCTCGTGCTCGGCGGGCACGAGGGCATCTGGCACGTCACGGACCTCGGCGAGACCACGTGGCACGGGCTCGCGGTCGAGATCGCGCGTCGGACCGGCGCCGCGTGCCGCGTCGAGCCCTGCGGGACCGATGCCTTCCCGCGTCCCGCCCCGCGGCCGGCGTATTCGGTGCTCGACGTCACCGAGACTCAACGCGTGATCGCCGGCTTGCCGACATGGGAAGACGCCCTGGCCCATGTTCTCGACGAGATCGCCAGCGAGCAGGAAGGACGCACCACGGCATGAGCACGACCTGGCTCCTCACCGGCGGCGCCGGGTTCATCGGCGCCAACTTCGCCCGTTTCGTGATCGAGACACGCCCAGACGTCTCGCTCATCAACGTCGATGCGCTCACGTACTCGGGGAACCTCGAGAACCTCGCCGGGCTTGAGTCCGACGCGCGGCACGAGTTCGTCAAGGGCGACGTCCGCGACGCGGGGCTCATGCGTGAGCTCATCGAGCGCAGCGACGCCGTCGTGCACATGGCCGCCGAGAGCCACGTGGACCGGTCGATCCTCGACTCCAAGCCGTTCATCGAAACGAACGTGGGCGGCACCCAGACCATTCTTGACGAGGCACGCAAGATCGGTTCGCGCCGTGTGCTGCTCGTCTCGACCGACGAGGTGTACGGCGCGCTTCCCCTCGACCGCCCCGAACTCTTGTTCACCGAGGAGACGCCCCTCGCGCCCAACAGCCCGTACGCCGCGAGCAAGGCCTGCGCGGACATGCTCGTCCGCGCCGCGTTCCACACCTTCGGGCTCGACGTCGTCACGACCCGCTGCAGCAACAACTTCGGCCCCTACCAGTTCCCCGAGAAGGTCGTCCCCCTCTTCGTGACCAACCTGATGGAGGGCAAGAAGGTCCCGCTCTACGGCGACGGGCTCAACGTGCGCGACTGGCTGCACGTGATCGACCACTGCGAGGCGATCATCCGCGTGCTCGAGGGCGGCACAGCGGGCGAGGTCTACAACATCGGCGGCAACAACGAGCGGTCGAATCTCGAGCTCACGCACTCAATCCTCGAGATCATGGGCGCGGGCGAGGGCATGATCGAGCACGTCGCCGACCGGCCCGGCCATGACCGGCGCTACGCGATCGACGCGTCCAAAATCAAGAACGATCTCGGCTGGACGCCATCCCGCAGCGCCTGGCCCAGCGCGCTGCGCGAGACCGTCGCGTGGTATCAGGGCAACGAGGACTGGTGGAAGCGGGTCAAGTCCGGGGCGTACCGGGAGTTCTACGCCCGGCAATACGGCGGCACGCCCTGAGCACCGCCCGCGCGATCCGCGCCCGATAGGGCACGAACAGCCACGCCGTCTCCGCGAGGATGCACAGATCCAGGCGCCAGCCGCGCCGCGCGGCGTACTCGATGTCGTAACGGATCCACTCCTGGAAATCCGTGTCCGGCGCGCGCCGACGCCGTACCTGCCACAACCCCGTGATCCCCGCGGGCACGCTCAGCCGCGCCTCGCGCCAGGGCGGGCAGCACTGATTCTCGTACTCCGGGCTCGGCCGCGGGCCCACAAGGCTCATCTCGCCCCGGATCACGTTCCAGAACTGCGGGAGCTCATCGAGCTGCGTCTTGCGAAGCCACCGCCCGATCGGGAGGATCCGCGGGTCGTGCACCATCGAGAACTGCGGGCCGTCCACCTGATTTTGCTCGCGGAGCTGCTGCTGCATCTCGTCGGCGTTGCGGACCATCGTGCGGAACTTCAGGCACGCGAAATGATCGCCCCCGTGCGTCTGCCGGGCCTGACGGAAAAGGACCGGCGCGCCGTCCTGCACCCGGATCGCGGCCGCGATCACGAGCATCAGGGGCGACGCGAGCGCCAGGAGCACCGACGCGGCCACGATGTCGAACGCGCGCTTCGTCGCTTCGTAGGCGGGCTTGCGCACGCGGATCGGGCGCGCGTCCGCCCGCGTCATGGACTCGATCGCCCGGGCGGGACGCTCCTCGTCGGTCCAACCGTCGGGGAGCACCGCGGGCCCCACCACCACCGAACCCGCGGGCAGGCGGACGCCACGCCCCAGAAAGACCGGTCCTGCCAGCCTGACCGAAGCGGGCACCTCGGCGCCGGGCGATCCCCACGCCCACGGCCCCAGCCGTCGGACCCCGGGCACGAACTCCGCGGGGTCATCGCCCTGCTCGATCACGGCCCCGAGCCACCGGGCGCACTCGTCCGCGTCGCGGGCGTCATAGAGCACAATCCCCGGCTGCTGAGACATCAGCGGCGCGGCCCCGTTGAGCCGGTCCATCGCCGAGACGTCGTCAGAGAGCGAGCGGGCCAGGCGTGCATCCGACGTCAGCACGCAGTCGGCGCGGGCACTCCCATTCGGCCCATACTGCCGACGGATCGATCGGATCGCGTGATCCTCGTCGAAGTCCAGATACTCGTGGTAGCTCGTCCGGCACGACGCGATCGTCCGCACCCGATGCGTCCCTCGGGAGGCCCGTTGGTTGGGCAGCATCAACGCGAGCTGGTGCGCCTCGGGGAGCGCCAAGTACCGCCGGACACCGCCGGGTGGGCCCAGCGGGACGCCGGGCCGCACGACGCGCACGCCGCGCCTCAGCCACAGCCGGTCGTGCAGCTCGATCGGGTCGCACCCCCAGAGCGTCCACGGCACAGCGCGCGGCTCATCGTGCGTCGGCATGGGCGCTGCGGCTCGCATCGTTGTTGCGGTTCCCCCTCGAGCGAATGCTTACGAATATGCCCGCGCCACGCCGGGCTCCCGGCCCGCCGCCGCCGAAGCCCTCGCCCGCACCGCCGCGGGCATGGACGTGTACCGCGACGCGTCCTGACGCTCGGCGCGGTTGAAGATCAGCCCGTCGCACCCCAGCCCGAGCTCGGCGAACCGATCGAGCGCCGCCACCAGCTCCGCCCGAGACTGCCCCCGCCGAACAACGAAGAGCACCGCGCTCGCCGCCTGGCAGCTCAGCGCCGCCTCCGAGCTCCCCGCGAGCACGCCCGTATCCACCACGACCCTGTCGTACTCCCGGCCCAACCGCTCGAAGAACGCCTCGGCCCGCGACAGCGAACACGCCGGCAGCCGGTCCCGGTTCGACCCGCCCACGGGCAGCACATCGAGCTCGGGCACGCCCGACGCGACGCTCGGGATCTCCTCGTCGGGCGAGCGGATCGCCTCGACGAACCCCCGTTGGGCGTCGCCCAAACCGAACCGGTGCGAGATCGACCCGCCCGCCGTGTCCGCATCGACCAGCAGCGTGCGCTGACCGGTTGCGGCGTACGACGCGGCGAGCGCAACCGCGACCGTTGACTTCCCCTCATCGACCGTCGAGCTTGAGATCGCCTGGACCCGCGCCGTCTCGCCCCCGCGGCGCGTCCGCAGCTCGACGACCGTCCGAAGCTGGTGCGCCACCTCGCCCAGCAGCTCGGGTGACCCGAGCGTCCCCGCCGGAAGCACCGGCAGCGAGCCCAACAGCGGGACGCCCAGCCCCGTGTCCGCGAGCTCCGAGGTGTACCGCACCCGCCGGCGGATGAGGCCCAGCGTCACGATCAGCCCGCCGCCCAGCCCCGCGCCCCCGATGAACCCGGCGACCGCGCGCAGATTCCGAGAGTCCCGCGAGGGGTCGATCGGCAAGCCCCCCCACCCGAGGATCTCGGCCTGCCCGAGCCGCTGCGCGTCGCCCTCGGTATCGAGCTCGAGCCCCACCTGCTCGCGCCGGTTGACAACCTCGAGCAGCCGCGCCTCGGCGCGCGTCAGCCGCTCGTACTCCGCCGCGATCTGCTGGTGAATCCCCGCGACCCTGGCCCGGTCGTCGTCCAGCGTCTCCAACGCCGCGTCCAGGTCCGCCGTGGCGCGGAGCAGCCTGTCGCGCTTCGCCCGCATCGCCTCGGTCTCACGCTGATACGCGGCCCACCACTGCCCGATCAGCGACCCGACCCGCCGATCGATGAGCGAATCGGTGAGCTCGATCTCATTCTGCAAGCGCATGATTGCGGGGTGCGAGAGCAAGAGCCCCTGGTCGAGCTCGAACTCGATCTCCTTCTCGATCGCCGACCGCTCTTCGAGCATCGCCGCCAGCCGCACGTCCTCGAGCGAGAGCGTCTCGGGGGTAGGTCCGATCGGGGCGCCGTCCTGCCCGAGGCGCTTCCCGTTCCACGCGTTGAAGTCTTCGGTGCGCTGGGCGATGCGCCGCCCGAGCAGGTCGTACTCCGCGGCCGCCTCCCGGCGTTCGGTCTGCAGATCGACCATCTCCTGGTCGAGCACGTCGAGGCGCCGCCCGACGCTCTCCTGGCTGCCGTGCTCGTTCACGAGCGCCTCGAACCGGTCCAACGCCTCGTCGTAGACCTCGCGCAGCGCCCGCTCACGCTCGGCGAGCGGCACCGCGATCCGGTCCGCCTTCTTCTGGAGCTCCTCCGACTGCAGCGTCAGGTACGCCCGGAGCACGGCGTTGAGCATCGCCTGCGCCATCTCCGGGTTCGGGTGCTGCGCGCGGGCACTGATGACCTCGCCGATCGGGAAGTCCACGCGGATCGCGCGGGCCAACTCCATGTGCCCGCGGGGATCATCCTCGATGCCGTAGGCACGCAACGCGTCGTCCTGCAGCGCCAACTCATGGACGCGCCCGCCGCGCAGCCGCGTCGCCTCGGTCTTCACGAAGTCGTGAAAGTACGGCGTCGTCTGGTTGATGTCGTTCTGATACAGGATCACCGCGCGCGACGGCGCGATGCGGACCTTCCCCTCGCTCGTGTACTGCGGCACCGTTGAGTGGTAGCCGACGTACGCGAGGGCCCCGCCCATGATCAGCGCGAGCGCGAGCGTGAGCGTGAGGCGCCCCCGGACACACGACCAGATGATCTGGGGCAGGATCTCGGCGCGCCCGGGCTCGAAGGCGCCGTCGCCGCCCTGCCAGGCACGCTCGTCGTTCCGGTTGCTCGTGGTCATGTCGCGGTTCCTTGCTGTCTGTCGGGCCGCCATCCGAGGCGCACCGATGGCATCCGTGCGTTGATGCGGAGTCGCCGGCGGTCATCGCCCGGCGCGTGAAGATCCTTCCGGTGCGGGGTCTCCGCCCGGACCGTCTGGTCGAGCACGACCGAATCGGCGGCGACGTGCGCCCCCGGGCACACGATCGAGCGGGCCACCACGGTGTTGGCCTCCACCCGGGCGCCGGGCATCACCACCGACTCCACGATCACCGCCGACGCGTCGATCGAGGCGTCGGCGGCGACGACGCTCGCCCACCGCTCGCCGGTCAGCACCCGGGCCGACCCGTGCCGGTCCGTCCCGCGTTCCCCGCCCGACATCGACGCCGCGCGGAGCAACTCGGCCCTCGTCCGCAGCGGGAAGCTCACGCCGTCGGGCTGCTCGACCACGCGCACCCGGTCCCCCGCCGCCCGGGCCCGGGCGAGCAGTTGTTCCTTGAGATCCACATACCCGACCGACGCGACATGGTCCAGCACGGACCGGCGCATCGCGTACACGCCCGCGGGCGTTCGGTCCGCGTTGCACGTCACCAAGACATCCACGTCGTCGCGTGAGATCGCCGCGAGCACCGCGTCGATCGATCCGCTGTAGTACCGCGTCGCTTCGATGACGAGCGCCCACGCGTCGGGGTGCAGGTCCCCGGTCACATCACGGATCGCGCCCGCGGGCCCGCGGTACGCGTCGCGCTCCCGGATCGTTTCGATCATTTCGGATCTCGACGCGGGCACCGCCGGCGCCGGGATCTGCGGCCCGTGAACCACACGGATCGGTGCCGAAACGCCCGAGAGCACGCGGAGCCACTGCTCCAGCACCGTCTCACCCGGCGCGATCGAGAGATCGAGCACCGATCGCCCCGCAGCGCGCGCCAAAGGCGGGAGCGCAAGCCCCCCCGCCAACAGCACCACCGCGCTAACAACGCGCTCGGTCGCCGGCCCGTTCAACGGATCCACACCCACCTCCCGATCGGACCGCGCCAAGCGCACGCCCGGATCAACCACTCGTCCATGCCGGTCTGAGCCGGACCACTCCGTCCCCGAGTCGATCCACCGCGGGCCAGAACGGCCGCGACGACCCCGATAGGCATCCTGCCCATTCCCTACAAAAGTACCCCGAACCGGCGTGCAATCCCACCAAAACCGGGCAATCAAATGCGATCCGGGCCTCTCAGCGGGTCATCGGACCCTCCGCCGAGGTCCTCAGATCGTTGCCCGCATCGTCCGCCGTCCGATCAGTCCGAGCCGCGTCGCGACGCTCCAGCCGATCAGGCGGACGCCAAACGGGATGCCGTCGATCAGGTATCGGCGCGTCAGGCGTCGGGGCTCGGCCGCGAGCCGCTGGACCCACTCCAACCCGGCCCGCTGCATCCACCCCGGCGCCCGCGGCACCTCGCCGATCAAGAAGCTCAGCGAGATCCCGATCCCCGCCCACCACGCATCGGGCAACGCCTCTCGGATCTGGTCGATCAGGTACTCCTGCTTGGGCGATCCAAGCGCGACGAGCACCAGGTCCGCGCCCGAGTCTCGGAGTTGCCGCCGCATCGCGTCCATCTCCTCGGGATCGCCCTCGAACCCGACCGGCGGGCACCGGGTCCCCGCGATCTCGACGCCGCACCGCGCCTCGAGCTCCCGCCCCGCCCGCTCGGCGACGCCCGGGTTTCCGCCCAGCAGAAAGACGCGCCGCCCGCGCTCACCCATCGCCTCGACGAGCGGGAGCATCAGGCTCGCGCCGCTGACGCGCTCGGGGAGAGCGTCCCCGCGCAGGCGGGATGCCCAGACGATCGGCATGCCGTCCGCCACCAGCATCTCCGCCCCGCGCGCGATCCGGCGGTACTTGAAATCCGTCACAGACCGCCGCAGATGGTCCAGATTGGCCGTCACGATCACCCCGCCTCGGCCAGCGTCCAGCTCGCGCACGACGTGCTCGACGCACGCGCGCTCCCGGATCGCGTCGAACGCGAGCCCCATCACCGTGCTCGTGCGCGCCGGCGGCGTCATCGGGCGTCCCGATCGATGGCGTCTCGGATGAGCCCCTCGAGCGCATCGCCCTCGGTCCTGGTTCGGTGGCGCTCGACCACCGCCGCACGCCCGACCCGCGCCATCTCGCGGCGAGCATCCGCGGGCGTCTGGGCGATCCGCTCCATGGCGTCCGCCACCAAGTCAGCCCGACCGGGCGCGATGAGGATGCCAGAACGTCCGTGCTCAACCAGCTCGGGAATCCCCGCGACGGTCGTCGAGATCACGGGCGTTCCCACCGCGAACGCCTCCATGATCACCATGGGAAGCCCCTCGGCGAAGCTGGGAAGGACCAACGCGTGGGCCTCGGCGAGCCGCTTGCGGACCTCGGCGCCCGGGAGCGAACCCGTCAGCGTGATCCGGCTCTCAAGCTCGTTCTCTCGGATCGCCTGCTCCACGGAGGGCCGAAGCTCGCCGTCGCCCACGATGACGAGCCGGGCGTCCACCCCGCGCTCGATCAGCCGGGCGAACCCGTCGATGAGCACGAGCTGCCCCTTCTGGGCGCTCAGCCGACCGACATTCACGAATGTCGCCGCGCCGGAGGGCGGCTCGACCGGAGGCGACGACAGGTCCTCGTCCCCCACCGTGCAATGAACCACGTGCAGCCGATCCCAGTCCGGGCGGTCCGCCCAGCGCATGAGCTGCGAGCGCGTGAAATCGGAGATCGCGACGGTGAAGCGCGCGTCGGCGATCTTGCCCGCCAGGTCGTGCCCGCGATGGTCGTCCAGCTCGTCCGGGCCGTGGACGGTGATCGAGTACCCGGGCCCGCCGAGCGTCCGGACGAGCCGGGCGACCATCGCGGGGTTCGTCCCGAAATGGACGTGGACGTGCTCGATCCGGTCGCGGGCGAAGCGCCGCCGGAGGACGACGGCCTCGGCGAGGTAGATCAGGTTCTTGAGCACCCCCGCGGGCGATCGGCGCCCGCACCCGATCGCGAGCCGGAGCGCGTTGATTGCGCGCGCAGGCCGCGTGATGAGCTCGGACGCGCATACCAGGAGCACACGACCCCTTGGCTCGTGGACAACGTGGAACGTCTTGCTCGCCTCGGCGAGATCCTCGGGATCCACGAGCGTGCCCGCGGAAGGGCGGATCGCGCAGCGGACAACCAGGTGCCCCCGCCGCTCGAGCTCGCGGAGCTCGCGGCGAATAAACGTGTGACTCACCGCGGGGTACTGGTTCGTGAGATACGCCAGGCGCATCGGGGCGGATCGGTCGGTCATGCCCGCTCCCTCCCGCCGTGACGCGCGACCGCGAACGTCGCGAGCCCGCCGATGAGGAGCACGAAGACAGGGTTGAGCATCGCGTTGGGGATGGCGTCGAGGGCGAAGAGCAGCGCGATGAGCGCCACCGCCGCGGCGGACCCGCTGCCCGTCTCGCGCGGCCCATCCCGCTGCAGGCGAATCAGGCTCAGGACCGCCGGCAGCAGCAGCCACCCGAACAGCGCAATGAGGCCCGTGATGCCGTACAGACCCAGGGCCAGCACCCACTGCCCGTCCGTGACGGAGATGTCGCGCCCGTAATCGTCGTAGACGCGATTGCGCTTCCACCCCGCCCACCCCAGAATGGGCCGCCCGAGCGCGTGATCGACCAGGCGGGTCTCATTGGTGACGCGGAACCCGAACGAGTCGGCCCGCTCCTTGGAGACCATCTCGACGAGGGTGTAGATGTGCCCGCCGTTCCACTCGAGGACCGTCCGGGCGCCGATGTACGCCGGCGGTGCCAGTGCGATCAACGCGATGAGGATGGGTGTCCGCGTCCGGCGCACGACCCAGAGGATCGCGAGCCCGACGAGCAGCTGCCCCCACGCGCCGAAGCTCCGGCACCCGATCGCGGTGAGCGTGATCGGCACCACCGCCCAGAGCGTCGAGACCCCCCACACGCGTCGGAGCAGCCCCGAACCCCAGAGGTGCCACGCCGCGAGCGCCGACGCGGTCATCCAGAAGGCCACCATGAGCCCGTGCTCCATGAACACCATCGGACGCCAGCCCCCGAACCGTTTGGTCTGCATGAAGTCGTGCTGGTGGAAGCCGTACACCAGGTTGTGCAGCTGCGGGCTCATCCGCATCTCGAACAAACAGAACGGCACGTACACCAGTCCCGCGATCATTAGGACCAGGCACGCGTCGTTGTACGACTCACGCGACCCGAAGTACACGCGCCCGAGCAGGTAGGGCACACCCCACGCGATGGTCTGCTCCCACATCGCGCTGAACGCGTCGTACACACCGAGGGGCGTCTGGTCCCAGTACACCGGTTCGGGCGCGCCGGGCGGGCTCAGCGGGCCGTTCGCGAGCACGCTGAAGAACGGCACGACGCACCACACGAGCATCGGCACATCGAGCCAGGACGGCCGGAACCGCAGCAGCGAGCGGTGATCAAACAGCAGCGCGCCGAGCAGCGCGGCATACGACACCGCGGCGGTCTTGCCGAACGGGGGCAGACCGGGCAGGTCGTACGCCGCCATCGGCAGGAACATCCACCCGAACGCGAAGGTGGCGATCGCCGCCCAGCGCGCGCGCAGCACCCAGAACAGCAGCGGCCCGACCAGGAGCCACCCGTAGAGCGTCATGGATACGAATGGAGTGGTGTTCATCCGGCACGTCAGTTCAGGCGACGACCGCGCCCCGGCGCGCGTCGTCCCGTGTTGAACGTACCACATGACAACGATTGGGCGAGCAACCCGACGCCCTCTCGACCGGCACAACCCGCACGATCGGCAGGGCTTGCGCCGTTGATCGTCCGCTACGGGTTCGCGGGTTCGATGAGCAGCCAGTGCCCGGGCTCACCGCCGGTGAGCTCGAAGACAAGCCAGTCGCCCTCGCGGGAGGCTGGGATCGGAGCCGCCCGATGCCCGCGCGGGGAAAGAGGCGTGACGACGGCGACGTCGATCGCGGTTCGGACCCGGACCGTGGCGCGGACCGGCTCGGCGTACATCGGCGGGCGATCCGCGAGCGCGGCGGACTGCGCGACCGCGGTCACCAAGATCCGTGAAGACTCGGCGATCGGGCGCGCATCCAACGCCGTGAGCGCGATCGTGGCGGCGGACGTCCCGGATTCGATCACCGCATCCGTGAGTTCGAGGCGCTTCCCGCCGATCCAACCGCAGGCCGCCTGCGAGCGCGATGTATCGATCGTGAGCACGCCCGCGCGCCAATCGCGGGTGATCTGCCCGTTGTCGGTCGAGATCGTGTGCGCGTCCGTTGGCATGCCGTGCCGATCGGGGTCCGTCACGGGGTTTGCCGAGCGGTCCGGGGTGGGGGTGTCCCACGCGAGCTCGGGTGTGTCGGGCAGACGGACGGCGAACCGGGTGCGCTCCGGCTCGGCGCGCAGCAGCGCCATGTCGTCGGGCGTCGAGTTGCGGAAGTACACGTCCTCGCGCGTGGGGGTAAAGACCGTGGAGGACGCGCCGGGGGTGACGTGCCGCTCGCGGAACATCAACGACGCCGCCGGCATGAGCGCCATCAGGGAGGGGTCCACCCACGTGGACCAGGGCTGGACGGACCTGGGTGGGCCCACCTGATCCTGCAGGTAGCCGTAGTGCATCAGCGCGTCCCACCCCTGGAACGACGCGGCGCCCGCGAGCCAGAGCGGCGCGGTGAACCGGTCACGCGTCGGATAGGGGACGTTCCACTCGGACACCGTCAGCGGCATGTTCTCGATCTGCGCGCAGGCGATCCAGTCGATCCAGTCGGCGGTGTGCCTGGGGTCGGTGAGGAGGGCCTCCTCGACGCCGTAGGAGTGGGCGTCGATCACGTCGCCGCGGGTGAGCGAGGCGAGCCCGTGCAGGCCCATGCCCCCCCAGAAGTTGGACGCCGCGACGGGCTTGGCCAGCCGCATCGCCTCGAGGCGCTCGATGGTGCGGTCATAGAACGCGTGCTCGAGGCCCGCCATCACGAGCTTGGAAGGGCCCGGCTCCCAGGTCCGCATGGCATCGGCGGGCGACAACCCCATCGTGCGCGCCGCCTCACGGACTTGGGCCTTGAACATCGCGTGGTGCAGCGGGTTGTTCTTGTCGGGCAGCATCAGGTTGCCGAAGTGCGTCGTCAGATCGTTCTCGTTCGTTATGAGCACGAACGCGACGGCGGGGTCCTCGGCGTAGGTCAGCCCGGTGTACCGGTTCCGGTGCGACAAATAGTCGAGCGTGAACTGGTTCATGAGGCGCTCGAGGCGCGGGTTCACGAAGTTGAACCCCTTGGCCTGCCCGCCTCGGCGTCCGAGCTCGTCCGCGGCGGGGCCCGCCTCGGCGCGCAAAAACTCGCGCCCCACGTGCAGATCCAGCCAGACGTAGACCCCCTGCTTCTTGAGCTCGGCGATCCACCGGTCGATCCGGTCGAGCATCTCGGGGTTGAGCAGGCCCGTGCGGTTGCCCGCGGCACCGAAGACGTTCGGGTCCACCCAGCGCGAGTCGTGGTGATGGATGCGGACGAGGTTGAACCCGAGGGCGGCGATGCGCTGAGCCTGGCGGGCGATCTGCTCGTCCGACCCGGAGAAGAGCGCGTACGCCTGGAGGTTCGTCCCCCAGAACCGCGCCTCGGTTCCGTCCTCGAAGAGCAAGCGGTCGCGGTCCGCGCGGAGCGGACCGCGACCGCCCGCGGGCTTGTCGTTCAGGGAGCTCAGATCGATCGGGTAGGCGTTCCAGACCATGGTGTCGGGGCGCCACGTCTGTCGGTCGAGCGGTGCGTACCGCTCGGCGATGGGCGCATCGACGCGCGCCGATTCGGGGAGGTGCAGCGTGTAGGCGAATCGGTGCGAGCCGGCGCGGAGCGAATCCCCGATGAACATGCAGCGAATGCGGCGTTCGTCGCCGCGCTCGTAGTAGCACTCCTTGAGCGGGCGCTCGAACGACACGGACACCGGCCCGAGCGCCGTGGGCCAGGACCACCCGGTGCTCGCGGGGAGCAACTCCGGGCGGCCGGCGCGGGCGGGCTTGGCGGCCTCGTGGTCCAGGCTGAACTCGAGCCCGCCCCCGATGAGCCCGGCGAGATCCCGCTGGGCGGTGCACTCGAGCGACACCCGGATCGCGGTCGGGTCCCGGTCGTCGATCGTGCCGGCGAACGTGAGCCCGAGGGTCTTGGCGGCGCCGGTGATCGGGAGGACGCCGTCGGTCCGTTGCCCGATCTCGAACTCGCTCCAGGCGTACGCCCAGTCGGCGGCCCAGAAGTGAAACTTGGCGGTCAGCACCCGCGTGCCATCAAGGAAGACCTCGGGCGTGCCCTGGTCGGCGATCCGCGCCGAGAACTGCGGCTGGGCGACGACGCTCGGGCTCATTCCCAGGAGCATCATGAGCACGATCGTGAACCGCGTGAGCATCATGCGGAGTGTATCGGTGTCGATGAGGTTTCCGGATTGAGTCCGCGGGCGAGGAGGGAAGACCCCTGACCCCGGCCCTCTCCCCAAAGGGAGAGGGAGGAATCAGGACTTGAGGCCCGACGCCGCGCCCGAGTCCACGAAATGCTTCTGGGCAGCAAAGAAGATGACCACGCAGGGGAGCATCGTGATGAGCGAGGCGGCGAGGAGAAGCTCGCGCCGTTCGACGCCGTACTGCCCGTTGAACGAGTTGAGCTCGACCGCGAGGGTGCGCTGCTCGGGAGAGTTGAGGTAGATCAGCGGGGCGAGGAAGTCGTTCCACGTGAACATGAAACTGTAGATCGCGACAATCGCGATGACGGGCTTGGTGAGCGGGAGCATGATCGTCCAGAACGTGCGCCAGGCGCCGGCGCCGTCGATCTTGGCGGCCTCGTGCAGGTCGTGCGGGATCTGCATGAAGAACTGGCGGAACATGAAGATGAAGAAGGGCTGACCGAAGGCGAACGGCACGATCAGGGGCAGCAGCGTGTCGATCCAGCCGAGCTGCCGGAAGAGCAGGAAGACCGGGATCATGCTGACCTGGTAGGGCAGCATCATCGTCGCGAGCATGACCATGAAGGTGACGTTGCGCCCCCGGAAGCGGTAGCGGGCGAAGCCGTACCCCACGATGGCGCTGGAGAGCACCTGCAGCACGAGCACGACGGTTGTCACGACGATCGTGTTCGCGAGGGCGGGGAACCGGGGGATGAGGATGTCGTCGTGCGGGGTGCCGCCGACGACGTGCGTCGCCCACTCGGGCAGGCGCAGGCCCATGAACTCGAGCGATTCGACGAGGTTGCCCCACCTGGGCGAAGCGGGCAGCCACTTGGAGAGATCCGAAATCTCCTGGTCCGTCTTGAGTGACCCCGTGACGAGCCAGAAGAACGGGATGAGCAGCAGCACCGCGCCGGCGATCAAGACCGTGTAACGCAGCGCCAGCTTGCCCGGGGTGGGCCTGCCGGCGAGCTCCGCTTCGAGTCCCTTCGGCGCGCGAACGCCCGGAGGGCTCGGAGCTGGCTGGGCGCTGACGCTGCCCTTGGTCGGGTCCGTCCCTGGGTTGGTCTGGGACTGGGTCATCGCAGGCCCTCGTAGTGGACGAGCCCCTTGGACCCACGGAAGACGAGCAGCGTGAGCAGCAGGATCGCCGCGAAAAGGACCCACGCGAGGGCGCTGGCGTAGCCCATGTTGTGGAAGCGGAACGCCTCGTCGTAGAGGTTCAGGACGTAGAAGAGCAGGTCGCGGTTGGTGCCGCCCGTCGCGCCCCGGATGACGAACGCCTGCGTGAAGATCTGGAAGCTCGCAATAATCGCCATCACGACCTGGAAGAAGATGATCGGAGAAATCATGGGGAGCGTGACGTTCCAGAGGCGTCGGACGGGGCCGGCGCCGTCGAGGCAGGCGGCTTCGTGCAGCGAGCGGGGCACGCTCTTGAGCCCAGCGAGGTAGATCACCATCGCGGCGCCGACGCCCCAGGTCGTCATGATCACGAGCGCGGGGCTCGCCCAGAGTGCCGAGTCCGTCCCGAACCAATCCGGGGGCGAGACCCCCAGGGGATCGAGGATCGGGCGGAGGAACGCGTTGAGCATGCCGCGCGAGTTGTCGAAGATCGAGATCCAGAGCGTGACGAGGGCGACGCCCGAGACCACGGAGGGCACGAAGTACGCGGTGCGGAAGATGCCGATGCCTCGGACGTTCAGGTTCATGAGCAGCGCGACGAGGATCGCGAGCGCCTGCGTGAGCGGGACCGCCAGCAGGGTGTAGTACATCGTGACCTTGACGGACTGGCGAAAGCTCGCGTCGTCGGTGAAGACGCGTGCGTAGTTGCCGACGCCGACGAACTTCGCGGCGCTCAGCGGGCCGGTCGCTTCCCAGCTCGTGAAGCTCAGCAGGAACGAGACCGCCATCGGGCCGAGCGTGAAGAGCAGGAACCCGATGACCCACAGCCCGACGAAGCTCCATCCGGTGCGCTGCTCGGTCGCTTCGATCCGCCCGATCTTCTGGCGCGACGCGAAGAAGATGGTCACGCCCAGCGCGATGATGAGGAACGCGCCGAGGACGATCGTGAGCGTCCGCCAGGGCATCGCCGGGAGGTCGGGCGCGTCGAGGGGCGAATCGAGCAGGTCCATCCAGCGCTTCTCAACCCGCGCGGCGCCCTCCGCGGCGGTGTAGTTCCCCAGGCTGAGCGTCGCCGACTGGAGCTCCTCGTCGAGGAACCGTGTGAACTCGGTCTGCAGCGGAAACTGGATCGGGCGCGCGGTCTCGAGCTGGTCGATGAACAGCTGCGAATTCGCCGGCTGCGACCCCTCGCGGTGGTACGCGTCCGAGGC
The DNA here is from genome assembly GCA_040219655.1 of Phycisphaerales bacterium. Classification (GTDB taxonomy): domain Bacteria; phylum Planctomycetota; class Phycisphaerae; order Phycisphaerales; family UBA1924; genus BQJQ01. The sequence goes on from JAVJSB010000006.1 coordinate 231,364, forward strand.
GGCGACCGACTTGAGCGAGGGGATCTCGAGCCCGAGCTCGGCGATGAGCGCCTGCCCGCGCTCGCCGCAGAGGAACGTGAGCAGCTCCCAGGTCTCCTCGGGGTGCGGCGTTTCGGCGCTGATCGCCCAGCACACCGTCACGATGGGCGACACGGGCGCGTCGATGTTCTTGTGCGGCGGGGGCACGACGTCCCAGCGGAAGTCCACCTGGCGGTACGTTGGCACCTTCCAACGCCCGAGCGTGCCGATCACGCCGACCTGCCCGAGGCGGAACAACTCGTCCTCCGCCTGGGCGATGCCGGTCGCGTTGTAGACGGTCTTCTCCTCGAACCGGAGGTCCTGCAGGAACTGGAGGGCCTCGACGGTGCGGGGGTCGGTGACGGTCGGGTCGGTGAAGTCTCCGCGGAAAAAGTCGCCGCCGAAGGTCCAGACGTGGTTCATCAGGACCCAATTCCAGGTCTGGATGACGCCGCCCCAGACGCGCTTGCCCGGCTCGCCCGGGACGTGCCCGAGGGCGGTGATCTTCTCGACCGCATCGGCGTACTCGTCCCACGTCCAGCCGTCGTAGGGCACGGGGACGCCGGCGGCCTCGAAGAGATCGAGGTTCACGTAGTTGACGGTTGTGGTGAACCCCTTGGGGATGCCGTAGAGCGGGCCCTCGCCCGACCGGTGCGTTTCGGCGTTCCAGCGGAACGAATCGACGAGCTGCGGGAAGAAGCCGTCGAGGAACGCGGGGCCCTCGGCGGCGACGAACTCGTCCAGCGGGAGCAGCAGCCCCTGCTCGGCGAACGAACCAAACAGACGCTCGGCGGGTACGTAGAACGCGTCGGGCGGGTCGCCGGACGCGAGCATCGTCTTGAGCTTGGAGTCGAAGTCGGACGCGTGCAGCGGCTCGACGGTGACGCCCGGGTTCGCCGCTTCGTACGCCGCGATCAATTCGTCGATGATCGCGCGCTCGCGGTTGTCGCCCCAGAAGAGGATCTGGAGTTTGATCTGGTCGGACTGGGCGAACATCCGTCCGGCTTCGCGCGTCAGGACGTCGGCGAACGCCCAGACCACGAGGACCGCGCCCAGCGCGACAAAGACCCACCGGATGAACCGACCGACCGACCGCATGCGGGCTCCCTCGACCCCGGCGGCATGGTCGCCGGGGCCAGGAGTTTACCGCTCTGGCCCGGGGAATGCACTTGCCCGCGGCGAGACCCGACCCGTGATCACTCGCCGTCGCCCTTGGGTTCGAGCGTGAGCGGGTCGCGGGCGGGGATCTCGGTCGCGTTGCCACCCCAGATGTCGTCCATGGTCACGACGCGGTTGGGGTCGTCCTCGGAGGCCGTGTTGCCCGCGGCGATCTGGTCCCACGGGCCCACGATGAGCATCGCCATCTCGTCGGGACGGAGGTACTCGCGGGCGACCCGCTGCACGTCATCCGGGCCGACGGCGTCCACGCGCTGGCGGAAGGTGGGCCAGTGGTTCGGATCTCGCCCGGTCCACTCGTCGTTGACGAACGTCGAGAGCACGCCCGCGGATGACTCGAACCGCCGGGGGAAGGTCTCGATGATGTTGTTCTTGACGGTCTCAAGCTCGTCGGTCTGGACCGCCTCGTCGCGGATCCGGTCGATCTCCTCGAGCACCGTCCGCCCGGCGAGCGCGACGGTCGGCACCTTCGAGAAGTAATACGAGATGAAGTCGCCCGCGGCATCCACCCGGTTGCGGAACGCCGACCCGGCGGTGTACGCGAGGCCCTCGTCCGTGCGCACGCGGTTGGTGATGCGCGAGGTGAACCCGGAGCCGCCCAGAATGTCGTTCATGACCTGGACGGGGATGGCGTCGGGGTCGTCGCGTTTTAAGCCGCGCAGACCGATGAGGACCTGCCCCTGGGGTTGGTCCTTCTCGACGTAGTAGACGCCTGGCTTGAACTCGTGGTTGTTGTCCGGGGGCTCGGGGACGGCGTCGCCGCGCTCCCAGCCCTCGAATGCCGTGGACAGACGCGTGAGCATCTCGCGCGGCTCGAAGTCGCCCGAGACGGCGACGATCATGTTGCCCGGGTGGAAGACGCGCCGGTGGAACGCCCGCATGTCGTCGGGCGAGATGGCGTTGATGGTGTCGATGGTGGCGCGGCGGCCCTGGGCGGTGTCCTCGCCGAACATCAGGAACTCCCACTCGCGCAGCGCGATCTGGAGCCCGTCGTCGTTCCGCTGACGCATCGCTTCGATGGTCTGGTTGCGGAGGACCTCAAAGCGATCTTCGTCAAACCCCGGCTCGCGGACCATCTGCATGAAGAGCTCGAAGGACGCGTCGAGGTTCTCCGTGAGGGTGTTGAGCGTGCACGCCGCCGTGGATCCCCCCACGCCCGCCGAGACGTTCGCGGCGAGGAACGCGAGTTCCTCGTCGAACTCCTCGGGCGAGAGCGACGCGGTGCCGCCCGTACGCATGAGCTGCCCGGTCATCGAGGCGAGCCCGATCTGCGAGGGGTCGTCGAGATACCCGCCGCCGCGGAAGGTCAGCGAGATCGTGACGAGCGGGAGCTCGTTGGACGGCGCGAGGTAGACCGGGATGCCCTGCAGCTCGGTGCGGTAGTCCTGCGGGCTCGGGGGCTCGAAGCTCACCTCGGGGAAGGCGATCTCGCGCGGGTGGTCTGGGATGTCCGCGAGCGCGGGCGAGACGAGGACGGCCGCGGCGAGCGCGGTGATTTGCAGCTTCATCGGGTTCATCCTTCACCTCCGTCTTCCACGGTCGCGTCCTCAGCGGGCTCGGCGGCGCGGAGCTCGTCGAGCCGGACGTTGATCTCCTGGATCAGGTAATCCATCATCGGCATCATGGTCTCGGGGATCATCGTCTTCTGGGCTTCGATCTGGACCAAGCCCTGCTCGAGATCTTCGATGCTCGCGGCGCTGAGCGCGGCAAGCTGCTGATCGAGCTGGAACTTGACTTGCTCGCGCATGCCCTCGGGGACGGCGTTGAGCGCCTCCTCCATCGTGATCGAGACGCTGCCGCCCGATTCGTTGCGGGTGTACAGCGCGACCGCTTCGCCCGCGTCGAAGTACTCGTTGGCGACGCGCATGATGTCGTCAGGCGTGACGGCGTCGATCAGGTCCGGGTACTCGTTGATGTCTTCCCAGGACCCGTACGCCTCGACCGCGAGGATCTGCTGGAGCATGCCCATGTTGTCCTGCAGGCCGCGCACGGCGTCGGCGCGGGCCTGGTTCTTCACCTTCTGCAGCTCGCGATCCGAGACGGGCTCGGTGCGGAGCCGCTCGAACTCCGCCGCGATCGCGTCGCGCAGCGCGGCGGGCTTGGTCGAGCCCTTCACCTGGGCGTCGATCATGAACGCGCCCTCGTACTTGAGCGTGTAGTTCGTCGCCGACGCGGACGACGCGATCTCCGCGCCCTCGATCATCGACTTGTACAGCCGCCCGGTCCGCCCGTTGAGCAGATCCGCGATGACGTCGAGGACCGGGGCGTCCGCGTGCCCGTAGGGCACACCCTGGTAGGCGATCTGCGCCTGCGGCTGGCAATCGCACGAGCCCTCAAAGACGAACGAGCCCTGGCGTTCCAGGTCGATCGTCGTGACGGGCGGGATCGGCTCGCCGGGGTCTTCGAGACGCCCGAAGTAGCTCGTGACGAGCTGCTTGGCTTCGTCGGGGTCGAAGTCGCCGACGATCACGCCGACGAGGTTCCGCGGCTGGTAGAACGTCTCGAAGTAGTCGCGGGTCGCTTCCTCGGTGTACGCCTGCAGGTCGCTGGGCCAGCCGATGACGGGCCAGTTGTACGTGCTGGCCATCCAGAACATGGAGTAGAACTGCTCGTCGAGCTCGCCGGTGGGCGACGTGGAGAACCGCTGGCGGCGTTCCTCGACGACGACGTCCTTCTCCGCGTCGAACTCGCGCAGCGACGGGTCGAACAGTCGGTCCGACTCGAGCCAGGCCCACAGCTCGAGCTTGTTGGCCGGGATGTTGATGAAGTAGCGGGTCCAGTCGTAGAACGTCTGGGCGTTCATGCCGCTGGCGCCCTCGCCGGTGTAGATCTTGTCGAACTCGTTGCCGATCGTGACCTCTTTCTGCTGGTCCTGCAGCGCGGTCATCTGGCTGCGGACGGCGCGGATCTCGGGCGTGTCGTTCGCGGGATCCCACGGGTCGTCGATCTCGCCGGCCCAGAGGCGCGGGTACTGCACCTCGTAGATCATCGCGAAGAGCTCCTCGCGGAGGTCTTCGAGCCGGGCGCGGAACTCGCGGTCCTGGTCGGCGTCGGTGGTGCCGATCGCGTCCGATCCCTTGAACATCATGTGCTCGAGAAAGTGGGTGACGCCCGACATGCCCGCCGGCTCGTTGACCGATCCGACCTTGGCGAGCCAGCCCGCGGCGACGTTGAGCGGCTGCTCGTCGCGCGGGATCAAAATGAACTTCATCCCGTTGTCCAAGACGAACTCTTCGGCTTCGATCTGCTGGGCGCTGACTGACCCCGCGGTGATGGCGAGCGTGGTCGTCACGGCTGCCGCGACTCGGATCCGGTGCATGTGGGCCTCCCTCGTGCGTACCACCGCGCGCGGGCCGATCGCCCGGGCGCGGGAGCTACACGGTAGGGAGCCCGGCTTGGGCGGGCAGGATCAGGCGAGGTACGCCCGCTGGATGTACTCCCGCAGCATTCGCTCGGTCGTGAAGTGGGCGCCGTTGAGGGCGATGCACGAGCGCATGATCTCGGCCCAGTACTCCTTGTCATCGCGCCAGACGGGGAGGATGTCGCGTTCGAGCTTCTCGTACGCGCTCTCGGCGTGGAGCTTGGCGAGCCGGTCGCCCGTGCCCTCGCCGTCGATGGACCACCCGGTGACGTGCTCGGCATGCCCCTCGACCCACCAGCCGTCGATCGAGCTGAGCGAGGGCACGCCGTTCAACGCCGCCTTCATGCCCGACGTGCCCGACGCCTCGAGCGGGGGTTCGGGGTTGTTCAGCCACAAGTCCGAGCCCGACACGATGTGCTTGGCGAGCGCCATGTCGTAGTTGGGCACGTAGACGATTGGCAGGTGCTTCTTGAGCTGCTTGGCGGCCTTGAAGATCGTCTGGATGCCGGCCTTCCCGTTGCCGTCGGCGGGGTGCGCCTTGCCCGTGAAGATCAGCTGGATCGGCGCGACGTTCTCGTTGATCTCGATCAGGCGCTCGATGTCGGACATGATCAGCGTCGGGCGCTTGTAGGGCGTCGCGCGGCGGGCGAAGGTGATCGTGAACCGCCCGGGCTCGAGATGCCCCTGGGCGCGATCGTTGACATAGTCCACGAGCCCGCTCTTGGCCGCTGCGTGCGCCCCCAGCACCTCCTGGTCGGAGGCGGCGACGGCCATGCGCAGCGCCGCGTTGTCCGTCCGCCAGTCCGGGCACCAGGTATCGAAAACCTTGGCCATGTGCGGCGAGACCCACGTGGGCACGTGGATGCCGTTGGTGACGTGGTCGATGTCGTACCCGGGGAACATGTCGCGGGAGACCTCGCCGTGGCGCTTCGCGACGCCGTTGGCGTATCGCGAGAGGTTCAGGCAGAACTTGGACGCGTGGAAGGTCTTGCCGCCGCCCCAGAGCTCGGGGTGCTTGAACACGGGATGGTCGCCGATGATCGCCTTGAGGCGCGCGACCGGGTACTGATCGTGCCCGGCGGGCACGGGCGTGTGCGTCGTGAAGACCGTCCGACCGCGCGGATACGCGAGGCATTCCTCATCAACCTCGGTCTTGTCGAACCGCGAGAGGTGCTCGGACATCTGCTCGATGATGAGGTGGCACGCGTGCCCCTCGTTCATGTGGAAGACCGCGACGTCGTGGGTGAGCGCCCGGAGCATCCGCGGGCCGGCGATGCCGAGGACGGCGCGCTGCTTGATGTTGTCATCCGTGTCGCCCTGGTAGAGCTTGCGGGTGATCTTCCGGTCGGCGGGCGTGTTCTCGGGCAGGTCCGTGTCCAAGAAGTAGACGGGCACGAACTTGCCCGTCTCGCCCTGGTAGATCTTGCGGAAGCACCGGACGATGACGGTCCGCCCCTCGATGGGAACGTGGACGCGCTGGGGCATCTCCTCGAGCGTTCGCTCGGGCGACCAATCGACCGGGGCTTCCTTCTGACGCCCCTGCTTGTCGAGCGTCTGGGTGAAGTACCCGTCGCGGTAGCACAGCGTGCAGCAGACGAGCGGGACAGCCATGTCGGCGGCGGATTTGATCGTGTCGCCCGCCAGCATGCCCAGCCCGCCGCAGTACGTCGGGATGGCATCCTCGAGCCCGATCTCCATGGTGAAGTAGGCGATGACGCGGTTCGGATTCGGCACGGCGTGGCTCCCTGTGGCCCGGGTCCATTCCGGGGTCGGCCACGATAGCGGTTTCGCGGGCGGCTGTCCGCTGGGGCCGCGCGAAGGATCGGCTCAGGCAGCCTCGGCGGGCCGCCCGGGCTCAGAAGACCATGCTGATCTGGAGCCGCACGTTCACCTGCTCGTCGGTCGAGCCCAGGAGGCCCACCCCCGTGCTCGGCGTGATCGGGCTGGACGCCTCGGCGTCGAGGAAGTACTGCACATCCAGCGTCACCTTCGCGGCCTGGCTCTCCGGGATCAGGTACCAGTTCAGGCCCGCCGTGAGGGTGTGGAAGTCGCTGTCGGCGGTCCGGTCGTCGTCGGCGAGGATCACGTCGTAGCGGGCGAACAGTTCGACGATGTCCGTGACGAAAACGCCGCCCTGGACGAGCACGCCGAGGTCGTCGAAGTCGCCCGCGGCCGAGTCGGTCCGCTGCCAGGCGAGGGCGGCGAAGGCGTTGAACCCGTCGCCCTCGACCGAGAAATCGGCCGTGACGCCGGTGAGGCTCGCGTCGGGCGTCAGGGCCGTCTCGCCGCCGTCCTGCCAGTGCCCGGCGAGCCCGAGCATCCAGGCGCGGTCCGAACCGCGGAAGGACGAGAAGTCGGCGAACTGCGACCACGCGCCCGAGCCGAGATATTCGAGCCGCCCGGTGAGGGCGAGGTCGGCCTCGGCGGTCGAGGTGAAGTCCGTGTTGCGCGTGTTGGCCCCGTCGTTGAACGACACGCGCGTGCGCCAGCGGTCCGTGGTGCGCGCGAGCATGACGCCTTGGGTCCGCCCGACGGTGAAGACCCGGTTCATCGCCGATCGCTCGGCGCCGAGCTGGTTCCACGGCGCGAGCGTGAACTCGCGCAGATAGGGCGCGACGAACTGGCCCAGCCACAGCTCGGTGCCATCCGCGATCTCGAAGGCGCCGTACGCGTCGAGCACGACGAACGAGCCGTCGCTCGAGGAGAACTGCCCCTCGATCTCGTAGCGGGCCCGCTCGTGGATGTTGCCGGTGACCTTGATCCGGCTGCGCGGCAGCGAGAACCCGGTGGTCAGGTCCTCGGAGGTCATCGTTCCGCCCTTGGTGTGGTTGAGGTCGTAGCGGAACTCGACGTACCCGTTGATGATCGGGGTGAAGGGGCTTGATTCGATCTCGAACGATCGGCTCGCGGCGTCCGTCCGCAGCATCAGCCGGGTGGCGTCGTTCAGCGGGGCCGAGGCTTCATCCCCCGCGACCGCGCCGCCGGCAGAAGCGGCGAGCGCGGCGGCGGTAATGGCGATTGAAACACGCACACGAGACTCCCGACGAACGCGGTGCGCTGGTCGAATGAGAATCAGAACAGGACCGAGAGCTGGGCACGGAGATTGAACTGCTCGTCCGTCGAACCCAGAACGCCGGCGGTCGTGTTCGCCGGGACGGGCGACGATGCCTGCTCGTCCAAGTTGTACGCGATCTCGAAGGTGAGCTTCGCGGCGTGCGAGTTCTCGATCAGGTAGTAGTTCACGCCCGCGGTGAGCGTGTGGAAGTCGTCGTTGGCGGGCCTTGACGAATCGGCGAACACCGCGTCCCAGCGGCCGAACACCTCGACGATGTCGGTCACGAACATGCCGGCCTGAATGGCAGCGCCCATGTCATCGAAGTCGCCGGCCGCGGAGTCCATGCTCTGGAAGTAAAAGCCCGCGAACAGGTTGGACCCGTCGAACTCCATCGACAAGTCGGCGGTGGCGGCGAAGATCTCCATGTCGGCGGTTGTACCGCCGGTGGCACCGGTTTCGCCTCCGTCCTGCCAGTGGACGCCGCCGCCGACAAGCCAGGCGTTCGACGATCCACGCCAGGACGTGAAGTCGCGGAAGGCGTCCCATGCTCCGGCACCCAGGTACTCGAGGCGGCCCGTGATCGCGTAATCAGCTTCGGCCGCGGCGTTGAACGCGGTGTTCGTGTTCCCGAAACCCTCGTTGAACGTCAGGAACCCGCGGACTTTGTCGCTCGAGTAGCGGAGCCCGACGCCCTGCGTGCGGCTGCCGTCGAAGTACCGATGCGTGGTCGAACGCTCGGACGCAAGCTGACGTCGGGAGCTGACCTGGCGCTCACGCGTGTAGGGCGCCGCGAATTGCCCGATCCGAAGGTCCCACGAGTCGTTGAGCTCGATGTCGGTGTATGCGTCGAGCAGCCGGAACGCGCCGGTCGATGAGCGAAAGTCGCCCTCGATCTTGTACGAGACGCGCGGGTGGATGCCTCCGCGGACACCGATGCGGGTTCGGCTGAGCTCGAAGCCCGTTGTCGTGTCCTCGGAACTGAAGGTATACCCGTCCGAGAAGTTCGCGTTGTAGCGGGTCTGAATGAACCCGAACACCCTCGGCGCATACTCGTTGGTGTTGGTCGCGAAGGAGGCGTGGTTGGAGGCGTCCGCGGTGACTTCGGCGTGCAGCGCGTTCTCGACATCCATCGAGAGGCTGGTCGGCTCGCCGGCGAAGGTGGTCCCCGCGGTCAGGACCAAGGCGCCGATCATGGATGTATTGGTGGTGAGGTTCATCGAGTCAGTCCTCTGTGGGATCCGGAGGGCCGGGAAACACGTCGCGGCCTGCGCGGGCTATCGGCGGAGGCCCCCCCGAGATCGAGCCGGTTCATCGCCGAGCGGGCCGCGGGGCCAGATCGCGCGTGACTGTACGACGGCTATGCTGGTGAATCCCCCGTCCGGGGTCCGGCCCGCTTGCCCCGGCGTGCAAACAGGCGGACAATCGATGGATGCCGATCACCCTCGATGGCGCCGCGGTTCAGGTCCGGGAACTGGTTGACGTGGCGCGCCGCGGCACGCCCGTGGCGCTCGGTCCGGACGCCGCCGCCCGGGTCCGCGTCGGGCGCGAAGCGCTCGAGGCCGCCATCGCGACGGGCGAAACCTTTTATGGCGTCAACACCGGGTTCGGATCGCTCAGCACCAAGCGCATCGGCGGGGACGACCTCGCGGCGCTGCAGGCGAACCTCATCCGATCGCACGCCGCGGGCGTCGGCGCCCCGCTGCCGACCGACGTGGTCCGCGGGATGCTGCTCTTGCTCATCGCGTCGCTGGGGCGCGGGCGCTCGGGCGTGCGCGTGGAACTCGTCGAGGCGCTCGTCGCGATGCTCAACGCGGGCGTCACGCCCGTCGTGCCCGAGACCGGGTCGGTCGGCGCCTCGGGCGATCTCGCGCCGCTGGCCCACGCGGCCCAGGTGCTGATGGGTGAGGGGCGTGCCGAGCTCAACGGCGTTGTCATGCCCGGCGGGGAGGCGCTCGCGAACGCCGGGCTCGCGCCGTTCGAACTCGCCGCCAAGGAGGGGCTCGCGCTCATCAACGGCACGCACCTGATGGCGTCTCGGCTCGCGCTGGTCTGGGACGACTTCGAGCGTCTCTTCAGCGCCGCCGTCACCGCCGCGGCGATGTCCATCGACGCCTGCCGAGGGACGGACGCCTATCTCGACGAGCGGGTTTACACGGCTCGCAATCAGCCCGGCGCCGCCCACGTCGCCCGCCTGATCCGCGACCGGATGGCGGAGTCGGAGATCCTCGCGTCGCACCGGTCGGGCGATCCGCGCGTGCAGGACCCCTATTCCTTCCGCTGCGCCCCCATCGTGCTGGGCTCGGTCCGCGACGCGGGGGTGTACATCCGCGAGCGGCTCGAGTCCGAGCTCGGCGCCGTGACGGACAACCCGCTCGTGTTCGCCGACGGTGACGGGCCCGCCGAGATCGTGAGCGCCGGGAACTTCCACGGCATGCCCGCCGCGCTCCCGCTGGACGTCACGGCGATCGCGCTGTCGCACCTCGCGGGCATCTCCGAACGCCGCGTGTACCACATGCTCAGCGTCTTCGACCCCGAGACCAACCTGAACCCGTTCCTCAGCCCGCAGCCCGGCCTGCACTCGGGGCTCATGATCGCGCAGTACACCGCGGCGGCGGCGTGCAACGAGCTCGTCGGGCTGGCCAACCCCGCGAGCGTCGCGAATATCTCGACCAGCGCGGGCATGGAGGACTACAACTCGTTCGGCCCGCGCGCCGCCGCCAAGGCATCCCGAGGGCTCGAGCTGGCCCGTTCGGTGGTCGCGATCGAGTTGCTCTGCGCAGCGCAGGCGATGGAGAGCCACCGTCCGCTCAAGACGGGCGCGCGGCTCGAGCGGGCCCACGCGACGATTCGGTCGCGGGTCGCACCGCTCACGGTCGATCGATCGCCCACCCCGGACATCGAAGCGATCGCGGCACTGATCGACGAGGGCGCGTTCGACGACGCGTGAGGGAGCACGACATGACCACGACCACCCGCCGACTCATCCCCGAAGCGCAGAACCGGACCATCCGGGCTCCCCGCGGCGCCAAGCTCACCTGCAAGACATGGCAGGCCGAGGCGGCGATGCGCATGCTCATGAACAACCTCGACCCCGAGGTCGCCGAGCATCCGGAGTCGCTGATCGTCTACGGCGGGCGCGGGCAGGCCGCGCGCACCTGGGAGGCCTACGACGCGATCATCGAGACCCTGCGGCGCCTCGAAGCGGATGAGACGCTGCTCGTCCAGTCCGGCAAGCCCGTGGGTGTCGTCAAGACGACCGTCGATTCGCCGCGCGTCATGATCGCGAACTCGAACCTGGTCCCCCACTGGGCGACGCAGGAGCACTTCGACGACCTCGCCGCCAAGGGCCTGATGATGTACGGCCAGATGACGGCGGGCTCGTGGATCTACATCGGCACGCAGGGAATCCTGCAAGGGACCTACGAGACGTTCGCCGAGTGCGCCCGTCAGCATTTCGGCGGCACGCTCGCGGGGACGCTCTCCGTCACCGCCGGGTGCGGCGGAATGGGCGGCGCCCAGCCGCTGAGCGTCACCCTCAACGGCGGCGCCTGCTTGATCGCGGACGTCGATCGCACACGCCTGGACAGGCGCGCTCATGACAAGTACCTCGACGAGGTGATCGAAGACCTCGACGCCGCGATCGACGCGTCCCTCGACGCCAGGGACGCCAAGCGGGCGTGGTCCATCGGATGGCATGGCAACGCCGTGACCATGCTCGAGCGCTTCCTTGAACGCGGGATCACCCCGGACACGCTCACCGACCAGACCAGCGCGCATGACCCGCTGCACGGGTACTGCCCGGTGGAATACACCTTCGAGCAGGCCGCCGAGGCCCGCGACGCGGACGAGGCGGCGTACACGAGGCTCTCGCTCGCCTCCATGCGGCGCCACGTCGAGGCGATGGTCGAACTCCAGAAGCGCGGCGCGACCACCTTCGACTACGGCAACAACATCCGCCAGCGCGCGCAAGACGAAGGCTTCGCCGACGCGTTCGCGTTCCACGGGTTCGTGCCGGCGTTCATCCGCCCGCAGTTCTGTGTCGGGCGAGGCCCGTTCCGCTGGGCGGCCCTCTCGGGCGATCCGGCCGACATCTACAAGACGGACAAGGCGCTGCTGGACCTGTTCCCGAAGGGGCAGGGCACGTACAACGACTCGCTGCACCGGTGGATCCTCAACTGCCACGCGAACCCGGACGCGCTGCTCGCAGGGGACTGGGATAAATGCGAGCCCCGATTCGCGTTCCAAGGGTTGCCCTGCCGGATCTGCTGGTTCGGGCTCGGGGAACGTGATCAGGCCGGGCTGCTGTTCAACGAGATGGTCGCGGATGGACGCCTGAGCGCGCCCGTCGCGATCGGGCGGGATCATCTGGACTGCGGGTCCGTCGCGAGCCCGAACCGCGAGACCGAGTCGATGCTCGACGGGACGGACGCGGTCTCGGATTGGCCGCTGCTGAACTTCGCCGTCAACGTCGCGTCGGGCGCGAGCTGGGTGAGCTTCCACCACGGCGGGGGCGTCGGGATCGGGTTCAGCCAGCACGCCGGTCAGGTCGTCGTCGCGGACGGCACGCCCGAGGCGGCCGCCCGGGTTCGGCGCGTCCTGACCAACGACCCCATGATGGGCATCTTCCGGCATGCCGACGCGGGGTACGACGACGCGAAAGCCTGCGCCGCGCGCCAGAGCGTGGACATCCCGATGGATTCGGACTGAATCTGAGAACGCGGGAATGCCCGCGCGAGGGTCCGGGTTCCGTTGTGGGTCACCCCCAAGGAGCCTGATCATGAACGCCCGTCTCGCCGCCGCCGCCCTCGTCGCTGTGTCCGGTCTCGCGATCGCCGAGCCCGGGATGACGCCCAAGTCGTCCACGGGCGAGCCCGAGCCCGCGCAGTTCACCGAGGACGGCAAGCTCGCGCCGCGGACCGGCCTCCCCGTGGGGTACGACGCGCCGGACGCGCTGCTGCGTGACGACGCGGGCGAAGAGGTGCAGCTCGCCAAGTTGATCGAAGAAGCCGACGGGCCCGTCGTGCTCGTCTTCTACCGCGGCGGGTGGTGCCCGTACTGCACGAAGCACCTCGCTGAGCTCCAGCACGCATTGCCCGAACTCGAAGAGCTCGACGCGACGCTGCTCGCGATCTCACCCGAGTCGTACGACAAGCTCGAAGTGTCCGAAGAGAAGGCCGAGTCCGAGTTCACGCTGCTGAGCGACGCGACGAACGAGGCAGCGAAAGCCTACAACCTCATCTTCGACGTCGATTCGAGCACGCAGTCACGGTACCGCAACTACGGCATCGACCTGGACACCTGGAACGCGACCGGCGAGTGGAAGCTGCCGGTGCCCGCTGTGTTCGTGATCGACGCCGACGGCGTCATCCGTTGGCGCCACGTGGACGAGGACTACCGCAAGCGGCTGGCGCCCAAGAAGCTGGTCGAGGCGGTCGAGAAGATCGCCAAGGGCTAATCGCGCTGGGTCCAGGGGTAGACGGCGACTTCCGAGCCGTCCGCAACCACCACCGAATGGGGTTCGGCGTCGCCGAGCCACGCCCATTCATCGCCGTATAGCGCCCCGGCATCGATGTCGATCCTCGTGTCCAGCACACGGTGCGTCGCCCAGACCGGGTGTTCGACGCGGTAGAGCGTCGGCGCCCCGCGGCGGGTTCGACCGAACCCCCACTCGTGCTCTTTGAAGTGGTGCTCCGGTGAGCCCTGTTCGGGAACGTGGCGCTCGGCTGAGACCCGCGCGCCGATCCGGTGCTCTTTCCCTCCGAACCGGAATCGATGGTCGATGTGGATGTCGCCGTCGGACTCGGCGGTCGAGACGGACATCGCCGCCCGGGCGTACGGCTCGATGTACACCGCTCTCGCGACGAACGACGTGAGCCGGCTCGGCACGAGCTCGCGGACGAAGCAGACGCCGCGGCGTTCGCCATCGGTGACATAGAACCGCAGGTTCACCTCGGGGAAGTTCACGCACCCGGGCACGCGGATGCCCTTGACGCGCGTATCGAGAAACTCGAACGCGACGACGCTGACATAGACGTGGTCCTGCCACGTGTCGAGCTTGAGCCCGGCCGGCAGCCGGGGCGTGAGCAACGCCGGGTCGGCCTCATATTGCGCAAGGATGAGTCGGCGCCAACGCGCTGTCAGGAACGGGCGCTGGTCGTGGGCGTTGCGGGGCACACCCGATCCTAGCGAGCTTGGCGCATCACGCTACATTCCATAGTCTTTCCCCACATGACAGAAGACCGCATCTACGACCTGGCGCCCGAGGAACCCAACCGGCCGGCAGCGCGGATTCCGGCGCCAAGGGTGCCCGACGGCCCGCCCATGCCCTGCCCGTACTGCCAGTACGACCTGCGCGGCATCGTGGACGCCAAGACCTGCCCGGAGTGCGGCAACCGCGTCTCGCAGACCCGCATCCGCGCGGCACGCGAGGCCAAGGAACGCAAGCTCCACCAGCAGGCCTGGTTCCCCGCGGCCGTGACGCTCGCGATCGGCATCATCGTCACGTGCGCCGCGTTCGGCTACGACGGTGCGAGCAGCGGCGACGCGCTGCTCTTCATGCTGGTCGGCGGGCTCATGCTGACGGTGTCCGTGATCATCGGATGGGTCGTCTATCCCGTGCTCGCGTTCATGTGGATCGGGTGGTCCTCGTCGATCCCGACGACCGCGCTGCAACTCGCCGGCGCCTACGCGGGCGCGACCGCGACGCTCGCGGTGATGGATCTCACCGGGCTGCCCTGGATCCCGCAGCTGCTGTCGGGCGCGGTGCTGATCGGGCTGCTATGCAAGCTAATGGACATCGACGCCAACGACGCGGTGATCCTCGCGGTCATCAGCTGGGCGATCAAGGTGCTGATCGCGATGCTCGTCGTCAACGCGATCATCCAGTCGGGCGCCTGACGCTCGCCGCCCGTGTTCGCGTTAGGCTTGGCGCGTGCAGATCCCCCACTGCCAAGCTCCGACGTGGCCCGACCCGATCCCCGGGTCCCGGTTCGCGGCGGGCGTGCGCCGCGACTCGGCTGAGGGCTGCCAGATCGCGCTGATCGGGATGCCCGACGACACGGGCGTGGGCTTGAACCACGGCCGGCTGGGCGCGGCGGAGGGACCGGCCGCGCTCCGCGCCGCGATCGCCCGCTATGGCACGAGAGAGCCGGCCGGATTTGACTGGCCCATGGTTTTCGACGCGGGCGACGTCTTACCCGCCGGCGACGACATCAACGAGACGCACGCGCGCGTCACCGAGGCGGTCGGCGCGGTCCTGGACGCGGGCCTGCTGCCCGTGGGCATCGGGGGCGGGCACGACCTGACATACCCGTTCGTGCGCGCCGTCGCGGCGAAGCAGTCCGATCCGATGGTCGGCGTCTACTTCGATGCCCACCTCGACGTCCGCGATGAGCTCGGCAGCGGGATGCCCTTCCGCCGACTCGTCGAGGGCGGGCACGCCCGCGAGCTCTATGTGCACGGGTCGGACCGGTTCGCGAACTCGGCCGAGCACGTCGCGTGGTTTCTCGCGAACGGGGGCAGGGTGGGCGGCTTCGGACGCAACATGGATTGGCCCGAGGGCGACCTGTTCGTGAGCCTCGATCTGGACGTGCTCGATCAGGCGCACGCCCCGGGCGTCTCGGCGATGAACCCGAACGGGTGGTCGCCCATGCTCTGCGAGCAGTGGTGTCGGGCGGCCGGTCTGTGCGAGCGGGTCCGATGCTTTGACATCATGGAGCTCTCCCCGCCGCACGACGAGGGCGGGCGGACGGCACGCCTCGCGGCGCGGATGTTCCTCGCGTTCTTGTCCGGGTTCGCGGAGCGATCGGCATGAGCGATCACGACTTCCCACCGCCGCAGCCATTGGTCATCCGGAACGCGCGCGTGCTGACGATGGGCGATGGCCCGGGGCCGCGGCGCGGCGGCTCGATGACCAATCTCGGCGCGATCGATGCGTGCGACGTCGAGATCATCGACGGCGTCATCACCCGGATCGGCCCGGAGCTTGACGTCGAGCCCCACGACGATCTCGGCGTGATCGACGCGGGCGGGGCGGTCCTCATGCCCGCGTTCGTCGATTGCCACACGCACGCGTGCTGGGCGGGCGATCGGCTGGACGAGTGGGACCGGAAGCTCGCCGGCGCGAGCTATCTCGAGCTGCTCGAGGCGGGCGGCGGGATCATGTCCACCGTGCGGGCGATCCGCGGTTCGAGCGACGACCAGCTGGCGGGCGATCTGTTTGCTCGCCGCGCCGCGATGCTCGAGCACGGGTCGTGTGCGATCGAGGTCAAGAGTGGCTATGGACTGAGCACAACGGATGAATTGCGCATGCTCGGCGCGATCGAAGCGAACGCGGGCACGCCGACGCAGCACGTCACCCCCACCGCCTGCATCGGGCACGCGATCGACGGCGACCCGGATGCGTTCGTCGCGCGCACGATCGAGGAGACCCTCCCGGCGGTGCACGACGCGTTCCCCGGCGTCGCGATCGATGCCTATTGCGAGAAGGGTGCGTGGTCGCTCGATCAGTGCCTGCGGCTGTTCGATGGGGCGCTGGAGCTCGGGCATCCGGTGCGCGTGCACGCGGACCAGTTCAATGATCTGGGCATGATCCCCGAGGCGATCCGTCGCGGGTTCGCCAGTGTCGATCACCTCGAAGCGACCACGCCCGAGCACCTCGCGATGCTCGCTGAATCGGATACGTTCGGCGTGATGCTCCCGTGCTCGGGTTGGCACACGGACGGCCGATACGCCAACGGGCGCGCGTTCGTGGATGCCGGCGGGGCACTGGCGATCGCGACGAACTACAACCCGGGGTCGTCGCCGTGCGGGTCGATGCCCGCGGCGATCGCGCTGGCGGTGCGGCACCTCGGGCTCACGCCCGCCGAGGCCATCGTGGCGAGCACCGCGAACCCCGCAGCGCTGCTCGGGCTCGAAGATTCGCACGGGCGGATCGCGGTGGGCATGCCCGCGAACCTGATCCTGCTGCGACACACGGACGAGCGGATGCTCGCCTACGAGTTCGGCATGAACCCGGTGCTGCACGTGATCGCCAGCGGGTACGTGCTCGCCGAGTGGTGACGCGTCAGGCGTTCGCGGGTGATCCCGCCATCGCGAGCACCTGCTCGACGAGCTTGCCGACGCCCTCGAACACCTCAGCGGGCCCCTTCGCTTCCATATAGGCGGGCGTGGAGACGATCCGGTTCGCATCGTCCACGACGATCTCGGTCGAGTTGACAGCCCGGTGCTTGGCGCCGAGCGCTTCGAGCCCCTCGGCGGTGCCCGCGTCGTGCCCGATGGTCAGTGTTGGCGCGAGGTCCGCGCCGAAGACCTTGGCGCCAACCGCCGGCGCGATGCAGATGAACCCGATCGGCTTGCCCGCGGCGTGCGCCTCACGAAGAACACGCTCGGTCTGCGCGTCCACCGAGCACTCGGCGCCCTCGGTCGCGAACGAGCACAGGTTCTTCGCGGCACCGAACCCGCCGGGCAGGACGATCGCGTCGAAGTCGGCGCCGTTCACCTTTGCGAGATCGGTGATCTCGCCGCGGGCGATGCGGGCCGCCTCACGCAAGACCGAGCGTTTGGTGCCGGTGGGCTGCTGGGTCAGGTGGTCGATCTCGTCGAACTCGATGTCGGGCGCGAGGCAGGTGATGCTCGCGCCGCGTTGGTCGAGGGCGGTGAGCGTTGCGACGGCTTCGTGGATCTCACTGCCGTCGAACACGCCGCACCCGCTCAGGATGACGCCGACGTTTGGCATGGGTATCTCCTCTCAGCTGTTGATGATCGCGGCGGTGATCTTGGCGAGGGTCGTGCCGACGTTCTCGAGCCCGCCGCGGGCCTTCTCGTCCGTGCAGTTCCCATCGTCATCGAAGACCTCGTGTGCGCTGGAGAGCGCGAAGTCGCTCGCGATGACGTGCACGCCGATCCCGGACAGGACGCGGCGCGTCTCGGGGAGACCGCGGATGCCACCGAGCTTGCCGGGCGACGCCGCGACGAGCCCGGCGGTCTTGCCGCGGAAGCACTCGAGCGGTTGCTCGCCCTCGCGCGGGCGCGACGCCCAGTCGATCGCGTTCTTCATCGCCGCGGTCATCGAGCCGTTGTACTCCGGACACGCGACGAGGAACCCATCGGCCGCTTTCATCCGCTCGCGGAGTTTGAGCGCCTTCTCGGGGATGCCCGACGCGTCCTCGTCGTCCTGGTCGTAGATGGGCAGCACGAGGTCCTTGGGGGCCGTCCGGTCGATGGTGGCACCGACCGCCTCGGCGGCCTTCGCGGCGACATCGACCGCCATCCGGTTGAGCGACGCGGTGCGGACCGAGCCGCAGAGAACAAGCAATCGGGGAGCGCGATCAGACATAGTGAATCCTCCGGGAGAGCCCGATTCTACCGCCCCGAACGACAACGCCCGGCGGACCGCGTGGATCCGCCGGGCGCAGAGGGGAGATCAATGCCTGCTGGACCGACTACCAGGACCGGTTCCATCTCCACCCGTGGTGGACCGGTCGGCGCGGCGGGAGCGGCCTGATATCGCACGCCGGTACCGGACGAATGCGCGGCGGGCAGGGCTCGATGAGCTTGACCACCACGCGCCCGTGGAAGTACCGGATCCGGGCGTCAAGCGTGCCCGTTCGCCACGAGACGTTCGGTCGATCGCACCACGAGAAGCTGGCGACCACCTTGCCGTCCTGAATCCGGGCGCGGTACCCCGCGTCGCGGAAGGCTCGAACGATCTGACGCTTGGATCGAAAGTCATCGATGCGGAACCGCTCGCCGTTGATGCGGAGCACGCCGGCGTTGTGGGCGTGGTAGCCCCTGTCGATCTGCTTGATCGGGGCGCGGTGCCCGTATCGGGGCGCGTCGGCGAGGGCCGGGGAAACGAGCGCGGTGCTCGCGATGAGAGCGCAGACCAGCCGCGCCGCCTTCGTGGGAAGGGGTGCCATGTCGTACCTCCTGTGTGTGAAACTGGGTTGTGCCCGGGCCCGGGTCGCCCGGGTCGTCCGGGCTCGGTGGGAGACCGCTGCTCGTGGAACTCGGCTGACGCGATCGGTGGGATTGAGCCTAAAAAACCGCTCTGGCGACCTCAGAGGGCCTTTGTTTGCGGTTACTCACTTTCTTGGCGCAAAATCGGGAATCAGCGTCAGCCGGAAGCGCGTTTGTCCAGTACAGAGACGTACACGGACCCCGAAGGAGGGACCCCCGATGAGCACCGGACGCACCCCAGAGGAACGCCTGACCCAGACGACCCTCGTCACGGCCAGCACGCCCACCGAGCTCTCCCCGCTCGAGGCGGCGATCATGGATGCCTGCAACGAGTTGCACGACGCCCGCGCCAAGAACGACGCCCCGCGGGCGGACGCCGTCGAGACGGTCCTCTTCAAGCTCATCGACCGGTACGACGAGTCCGACGGCGACAACCACCCCAATCCCGCGTGGGCCCGTCCGAACCAGCGGGCGCTGGCGCTCTCGGCGGCGGGGCGGGTGAATGCGGCGATCTCGGCCGAGCAGCTCGCGCTCAAGTACGCCGACACCCCGCGTCGCAAGGAGATTTCGCTCGACAACCTCGCCGACCGATGCATGCGCGCCGAGCGGTATGAGGACGCGCTCGGGTACTTCCTCGAGGCGGTCGAGATCGCCCCGACGAGCGTGCCCGTGCTCATGACGGGCGCGCAGGCGATGTACTTCGCGGGCATGCCGGAGGAGGCGAACAACATCTTCGCGGCGTTCCTCGAGCAGCCCGAGCAGCTCGACCCGCGCGGTCCCCTCGCGGCGTACCTCGACCACGAAGAGCGCCTTATCGACATGGCGATCGACCTGCCCGCGCTCCGCGACCTGTTCGACGCATGGGATGATGCCAAGCGGGAGCTGACGGGGGGTGCCTCGTGAACCCCAACCAGCACGACACGTTCTGGCAGCTGTACGAGAGCGAGGCCCGGTCGGCGATCGACGCCGCATGCCGCAGCGCGGCGCGGCGGATGAGCGATTCGACCATGGACCCCGCCGACCTGATCGCGTGGGTGGACACCCGCGTGTGGACGATGCTCGAGAAGAACGCGTACCCGACGTTCCACGACGACCCGACGCCCGAGCAGGCGATCGAGCGGATCGTGGACAACGCGGGCACGCTCGCGCGGTGGGCGTACCTCGGGCTCTGCCGCGGGCACTGGCGCCGTGCGGAGAACGAGCGGGCGTACCTTGGCGGGATGTCCCGCGCCGAGCGGCTCGCGAGCGTCTCGACGGTCGGCAACGGGTTCGAGCGGGCCGAGCGGATCGAGAGCGATCTCAAGCAGATTCGGGCCAACCTGTCGGACGCGTTGAAGGCGAAGCTCGCCGCGTCCTGGCCCGAGAAGGATGAACGCCGGCGCGTGGCGCAGGCGTTGGGCGCGACCCGCCCCGAGGATGATGCGTTGATCCAGGCGACAACGACCGGTGAGGTCAAGGAAAACACGGTGCAGCAGATGCGTTCGCGGACGCGCAAGCGTCTCGCCGAGTTGTTCAAGAACACAGCGCCCCTGTTCGCGCTTGTCGCGATGCTCACGCTCGGGCTTGCGTCGGGCGACGCGGTCGCGGACGAACAGTCGGGCGGTCGCGGCGGCATGACAGCGCCGGCGATCGATCTCGGCACGTCGCCGTACGCGAGCGAGCAGTCCGGCGGCCGCAAGGGCGGCGGCAAGGGCATGACGCCCCTGAGCAAGGGCGGCGAGCAGTCGGGCGGGCGCGGCTGAGCGTCAGTCCGCCTTGAACTCGTCGATCAGCGCCTGCACCGTTTGCTTGGCGTCCCCGAGGATCATCGCGTTGTTGTCGAGGAAGAACAGCGGGTTCTCGATGCCCGCGTATCCCGATCCGAGCGAGCGCTTGAGCGTGAAGACCTGCCGGGCGCGGTGCACCTCGACGATCGGCATGCCGTAGATCGGGCTCGACTCGTCGTCGATCGCGGCGGGGTTCACCACGTCGTTCGCGCCGATCACGATCGCGACGTCAACCGTTTCCATGGATGGGTTCACGTCGTCGGGCTCGGCGAGCTGCTCGTAGGGGACGTCCGCCTCGGCGAGCAGGACGTTCATGTGACCCGGCATGCGGCCGGCCACGGGGTGGATCGCGAAACGGACCTCGGTGCCGCGGTCGATGAGATGCTCGGTCAGCTCTTTGACGGCGTGCTGGGCCTGCGCGACCGCCATGCCGTAGCCCGGCACGATGACGACGCTCTGCGCCGCTTCGAGAATGTAGTACGCCTGCTCGGGCGTGAGGATGTTGACGTCCTGTTTCTCTCCGGCGGCCGCGCCCCCGCCGCCCGTCGGCGCGCCCGAGCCGAACCCGCTGAACAGCACGTTCGCGAGTGACCGGTTCATCGAGAGGCACATGATGCGGGTGAGGATGATGCCCGACGCGCCGACGAGCGCGCCCGTGATGATGAGCAGCTCGTTGCCCACCGCGAACCCCGCGGCGCACGCGGCGAGCCCCGAGTAGCTGTTGAGCAGCGAGATGACGACTGGCATGTCCCCGCCCCCGATGGGCAGGACCGCGGCGACGCCGAGCGTGAGGGCGATCGGGATGACGAGGTAGACGACGGGGTACCAATCGGGATTCCACGCGAAGAGCGTGCCCATGAGGACGACCGCCGCGAGGGCGCCGGCGTTCACGAGCTGCTGGGCCGGGTAGCGGATGGGTTTGGACGGGATTCTGCCCGCGAGCTTGCCGAACGCGACGATCGAGCCGGTGAATGTGATACCCCCGATGAAGATCGCGGCGACGACGGTCGCGGCGACGAAGTGCCCGTCGCCCCCGCCGACCATCGCGAGCACGTCGGTCATGCTCGGTCGGGAAATCTCGACGCCGTTCTCGTCGAGCCCCGCCGCGCCGCGGACGGAGATCGCCTGCTGCACCTGGGCCCACCCGATGAGGAGGCTCGCGACGCCGCCGAATCCGTTGAAGAGCGCGACCATTTCGGGCATGGCGGTCATCTTGACAAGCCGCGCGGCGGGCACGCCCACGAGCGTGCCGATGCCGAGTCCGACGCCGATCCAGACGAGCTTGTCGATGGAAAAATCGGCTCCTTGCTGGCCGACGATCTGCACGAGCGTGCCCGCGATCGCGCTGAGCATCCCGAGCGCCGAGACGGCGTTGCCCTTGCGGGCCGTCTGGGGTTTGGCGAGCAATTTGAGCCCGAGGATAAAGCAGACGCCGCCGGCGAGGAACAGGATGACCGCGATCGCGCCCACTTACGACCCGCCCTTCCCGGGCTTGTTCCCCGCTTTGAACATCGCGAGCATCCGGTCCGTGACGAGGTAGCCGCCCACGACGTTGATCGCGGCGAACGCGACGGCGGCGGACGCGAGCACCGTCGTCACCGGGCCGCCCTCCCCCACCACCGCGAGCGACATCGCGCCGATAATCGCGATGCCCGAGATCGCGTTGGACCCGCTCATCAAGGGCGTGTGCAGCTGGGCAGGCACGCGGCGGATCAGCTCGAGCCCGAGGAACATCGCGAGGATGAAGATGAACGCGTAGGTCAGCGCGAGGCTCATGCGTCTTCCCCCTCGATCCGCTGGCGGATCATCTCGTTGACGACGCGCCCTCCGAAGGTGATCAGGCTCGCCGAGAGCAGCTCGTTGCCCGAATCGATGCGGACGGTGCGGGCCTCGGCGTCCCAGATCTCGCGCACGAACGCGGCGAGGTTGTTCGCGTACATGCGACTGGCATCCACGGGGACCTTGGCGGGGAAGTTCGAGAACCCGATGACGCGGACGCCGTCGATCTCGACCTCTTCGTCCGCGACGGACCCCTCGACGTTCCCACCCGACGAGACGGCGTAGTCGATGACGAGCGAGCCGGGCTTCATGCCCGCGAGCATGGCTTTGGTCACGACGATCGGCGCGGGGCGCCCGAAGAGCGCCGCCGTCGTGATGACCACGTCCGCGCGCCCGCAGGCGTCCGCGAGGCCCGCCTGCTGCTTGGCTTTCTGCTCGTCGGTGAGTTCCTTGGCGTACCCGCCCGCGGCCTCGCCGGTCTCGCCCAGATCCACCTCGACGAACTTTGCGCCCAGTGATTGGACCTGCTCTTTGACGACGGGCCGGGTGTCAAATGCTTCGACCCGCGCCCCGAGGCGCTTCGCGGTCGCGATCGCCTGCAGGCCGGCGACGCCCGCGCCGATCACGAGCACGCGCGCCGGATGAATGGTGCCCGCGGGGGTCCCCATCATCGGGAGGACCTTGCCCAACCGCTCCGCGGCGAGCGCGCCCATGTAGTAGCCCGAAACCGAGTGCTGGCTCGACAGCGCGTCGAGCTTCTGGAACCGCGTCGT
The DNA here is from genome assembly GCA_040219655.1 of Phycisphaerales bacterium. Classification (GTDB taxonomy): domain Bacteria; phylum Planctomycetota; class Phycisphaerae; order Phycisphaerales; family UBA1924; genus BQJQ01. The sequence continues at coordinate 254,251 of JAVJSB010000006.1, forward strand.
CCGCGGGACCATCTCCAGACTCACCGCGTTCACACCCGCGGCGGCGAGCTCGTCGATCATGTCCAGCCGATTGAAGGGATCGAGGAACCCGATCCGAAGGGTGCCCGAGCGGAGCGCCTCCAGTTCGGAGTCCGACGGGGGCTGCACGCCGAGCACGACCTTCGCGGGGTCCAGGAGCTCGCGGCGGGAGCTGATGACGGTCGCGCCGGCGTCGCGGTACAGGTCGTCGTCCCACCGGCACCCGCGGCCGAGCCCCGCCTCGACCGCGACCTCGCACCCGGCGAGGCGCGTCAGCGCGGCGACTGACTCGGGCGACGCCGCGACCCGCGTCTCGGTCGGCTCGGTTTCTCGAATCACCGCGCACCGCATGCCGTGCCTCCGGGGCGTCCGTTCCCCAACAACAGCTTACACGCGAGTTGGCGTCAGACGCGAACCCGCGCCCACGCCTTCTCCAGGCGCGCCGGGGAGACCTTCACCGCCGTGCCCAATTCCTGGGCGAACTGGGCAACCCGGAGCTCCTCGATCAGCCAACGGAATTCCTCGAGCGCCGCGTCGCGGATCCCCTGCGCGCGGAGGTCCTCGGCCCGGGCGGCCCGTTTACGCTCCCAGGCGATGCACGGCGCGGCGCGCTGGGCGTCGCGCTCGGGCCCGATCGAGCGGAGCCGATCCAGACGGACCTCGATCGCGCGGATGTACCGCGGGATGCAGCGCAGCCACTCCGTGGGTGTGTCTCGGAAGATCCGCTCGCCAACGAGCGCGGCGAGCTGGGCGCGGATGTCGCGTTCTGCGATGGCCCACGCGGGGGGCAATCCCTCGTCGAGGCGGGCGCGAAGTCGCTGGACCCCCTCGAGCACCCCGAGCACGAGTGATTCGATCTCATCGACAGCCGGGCCCAGACGGTTCCATCCTTCCGCCGCCCGGGACTCGAACGCCTGGCGCGTCCGGACATCCGGCAGGCGATCGACGTAGACCCGCTCGGCGAGCAGGAGGGCGACATCATCCGCGAGCGCGTCGCGTGAGCCCAACGTCGTATGCAACAGGGCGGCGCGCTCGAAGGACGCCATGTCCGCGACTTGAAACTTCAAGTCATCGCGGAGGATCGGCACGAACAGCCGGGCGAGCCCGCGCTTCATTGCCTGCTGCGCGAGCTCGCGCGACTCGAGCACACGGACGCCCACGGCGTCGCCCTGATCGACCAGGCACGGGTATCCCTTTACGCTCGACCCGGCGCGCTCGAGCGTGATCGTGATGGGCAGCTCGTCGAGATCCCAGGCCGTCATCCCGTCGCGATGCAGCGGAGAGCTCTCGTCGGAGGGCCCCTGAATCTCGCCTGGCGTGGCGTCCGGCGCGTGGTCGCGCCGCAGCCGCGCAAGATCGCGGTCGGCGTCGATCGCCTCGCCCGCGTCGTCGATGACCTCGTACCGGGGTGTGAGGTGCGAGGGCAGATCCGCCGGTCGGAACATGGATTCGTCAATCCGCACACCGGACCGCGACGAGAGCGCCTCGGCGAGCGCGCGCACGATCGGGCGGTCGCGCGGGAGATCTGGCGCCAGCGTCCGCGAAAGCGGGCCCGGGTCGAACTGGCGGCGGACCGACCGGGGCAGCGTTCGGATCAGCGCCTCGATCTTCTCAGGGACGTGCCCCCCAACCGCCCACTCGGTCTGGTCGGCCCGCAGGTGGGCCAGGGCGTCGGTCGGGACGCGGAGGGTCACGCCGTCTTCCTCGGCGCCGGGCTCGAACCGGTAGCGCAGCGGGAGCTTCGCGGCGCCGATCTCGACGGCGTCCGGGTAGAGCTCGACGCTGACCGCGGTGGCGTCTCCCGCGATGAGGTCCGACTCGGTCATCCGAAGCGTGTTCGGGTCATCCCGCGTGGCGCGTCGGAGCCAGGCTTCGAGCTGCTTGCCCGAGCACACGTCGTGCGGAAGGCGTTCGTCGTAGAACCGGAACCGGGCCTGGGTGTCGGCCATCAGGTCGGATCGGCGGGCCTTGTCCTCGAGAGACCGCACGCGCTCGCTGAGTTCGCGGTTGTGGATGATCGCGGGCGATGACGACTCGAACTCCTCTTCCACGAGCGCATGATGGATGAACAACTCGCGCGCCTTGGGCTCGTCCACCTTCGCGTAGTTCACGACCCGCGCCCGGACGATCTCGAGCCCCAGGAGCGTCGTCCGCTCGTTCGCGACGACGCGCGCGGTGCGTTCGTCCCAGCGTGGGTCGTTGTACGCGCGCTCGACGAGGTGCGATCCGACCTGCTCGATCCACTCGGGCTTGATCCGCGCCACACAGCGGGCGTACACGCGCGTGGTGCGGACGATCTCGGCGGCCATCACCCACTTGGGGCGTGCCTCGAACAGACTCGAACCCGGAAACAGGTAGAACAGCGATCCGCGCGTGCCGGCGTACTCGGCGGAGTCCTTCTTGTGCCCCACGTTCGGGAGCAACCCCGACAGCAGCGCCCGGTGGACGGCGTCCGGGTCGGCGTGCCCGTGCCCCGGGTCGACGCGGAGCTCGACCGCCATCTGCCTCAGCTGGCGGTAGAGCAGCCGCCATTCGCCGATCCGGCGGGCGCTGAGGAACTTCTGCTGGCACGCCTTGGCGAGCTTGGACCGGCTGAGCTTGGACGCCTGCTCGTGGTAGAAGTCCCAGATATTCAGGAACGCCAGGAAGTCCGAGTCCGGGTGGGCGAAGCTTGCGTGCGCCTCGTCCGCGGCGTCCCGCTGCTCGTACGGGCGGTCCCTGGGGTCCGGGGCGGTGAGCGCCGCGGCGATCACAAGCACGTCGTGCACGCAGTTCTCTTCCTTCGCCGCGAGGATCATGCGGGCGAGGCGCGGATCGACCGGAAGCCGAGCCATCCGCTTGCCGAGCGGTGTCAATTCCTCCGCTTCGTCCACGGCGCCGAGCTCGCGGAGCGTCTGGTACCCGTCGCGGATCTGGCGCAGCTCGGGGCGTTCGACGAACGGGAAGTCCTCGGGGCGCCCAAGCCCGAGGTCCGCCATCTGCAGGACGACCGATGCGAGGCTCGTGCGCTTGATCTCGGGCGCGGTGAACTCGTCGCGCCCGTTGAGGTCTTCTTCGGAATACAGCCGGAAGCACACGCCCGGACCGACACGCCCGCACCGGCCCTTGCGCTGGTCTGCGGAGGCCTGCGAGATGGCCTCGATCGGGAGCGCCTGGATCTTGGAGCGCGCGGAGTACCGCGAGATGCGCGCGGTGCCGGGGTCGATCACGTACCGGATGCCCGGCACGGTGAGCGACGTCTCGGCGACGTTCGTCGCGACGACGATCCGCATGCCGCGGTGGGGTTTGAAGATCCGCTGCTGGTCGGCGGGGGAGAGTCGGGCATAGAGCGGCAAGACCTCGACGCTCTGAGCGCCCTCGTAGCGGGCGCGCAGAAACTTGGTGGTCTCGCGGATCTCGCGCTCGCCGGGCATGAAGACGAGAACGTCGCCGCGCTCGCCCGCGTCGATCTCGTCCATCGCGGCGTGGAGCGCGTCCTCGATGTGTGTCTCCTGATCGCCCTCCGCTTCGACGAGCGGGCGGTACCGGACCTCGACCGGGTAGGTCCGCCCCGAGACCTCGATGATCGGCGCCGGGTTGCCCGTGGCGTCGGCGAAGTGCTCGGCGAACCGGTCCGGGTCGATCGTCGCGGACGTGATGATGATCTTGAGATCGGGGCGTTTGGGCAGGAGCCGTCGGAGGTAGCCCAGGAGGAAGTCGATGTTCAGACTCCGCTCATGGGCCTCGTCGATGATGATGGCTTCGTAGGCATCGAGGTTCCGGTCGGACCGCGTCTCGGCGAGCAGGATGCCATCCGTCATGAGCTTGACGAGCGTGCCGGGCGTGGTGTCGTCGTCGAATCGGATCTTGGTGCCGATCGCGTCGCCGAGCTTTGCGTTGGTCTCTTCGGCGATGCGCGCCGCGACCGATCGCGCGGCGATGCGGCGCGGCTGGGTGTGCCCAATCAGGCGGTCCACCCCAAGCCCGAGCTCGAGGAGCATTTTCGGGAGCTGGGTCGTCTTGCCCGAGCCCGTCTCGCCGCAAATGACGACGACCTGATGGTCGCGGACGGCGGCGAGGATCTCGTCGCGACGTTGCGCGACCGGGAGTTCTTCGGGATAGCGAAGTCTGAGCTGGTGCGTCCGCCGTTGGTCCCACGCGCGTGCTGAGGCGTCGATCTCGCGGGCGATCGCGTCGAGAATGCGCGCGTCGGGGCGATTGCCGCGCCGCTTCTCGAGCCCGCGCAGCCGCGCGCGCAGACGCCCCCGGTCTCTCGGCGCCGCCGACTCAAGGCGTCGGCGCAGGGATTCGATGGTCAACGCATCCGGCACCCGCGATCATACGATCCCGGGGGCGATCACCCCGGCGTCGCGGCGGGCTCCTCCACCTCGAAGAGCGACGCGGGGACCTCGACATCGAACGCGACGGAGTCGTTCTCGATGACGACCTTCCCGGTGAACGGGTTCTCGACCTCGGTGCGGTGCGGGATCCAGACGCCGTCCACCTCGCGCCAGTCGCCGTATCGCGTGACGATCGGGATCGTGCCGACGCCGGGGAAGGGGACCGCCGAGCGGACGCCGAGCGTGCGGCCCGTGTCCGGGTCGAGGTAGATCCGCATCGCGGGGCCGACGCCGGTGTCCGAAACGATCACCGTCGCGTTCTCCGCGCCCTCGAAAGGCTCGGACGGGCGGACCTCGGCCGACGGGGCGTACCACCCGATCGGGGCGCTCGCCAGCCAGGGGTGCGAGTTCGCGGCGATCTCGTACTCCGAAGTTCCCTGCTCGTAGATCGCGGGCTCAGGCGACATGGGCGAGATCTCTGCCGCGCGGTCCTCGGTCGTGAAGCTCCGCATCGTGGCGAACGGCGAGAGGTCGGTTTGCTGGGCGTGGCGGCGTCGGCCGTCGGCGTAGGCAACGAACGAGCCGGTCGCGCCCTGATGCACGAGCGTGGCGCGCCCGGTGATCCGCATGGTCCGGTCCGGGTCGAGGGCGTCGCTGCCGACGTGCTCGGCCCGCAGCGCCGCGATGTCTTCGAGCGTCGGGAGTTCAGAACGATCGGGCGCGCGAACGCGCGGCATCGACGACGATCGACCGCTCTGGGTGTACAGGATCGACGTGGCCGCTTCGCCCGCTTCCTGCTCGAACTCGAGCGTGATGGTCGGGTAATCGCGGAAGCGCCAACGCTCGTTGGCGCCGTCCCACGCGAGCGGGTAGGTCTGCTGGGAGGGGACATCCATGGCGAGTTGCCCGTCTTCGAGCAGGATCGTGCAGGTCTCGCCGAGCTGATCGTGATGGAAATCGCCCGTCAGCAGCTGGAGCTCTTCTTCGGAGAACGGGAGGCCGGGCGTGATGAGCTCGCCGTCGTCGCCGCGGCGCGGGAGCATGAGCTCGGCGGGGCCCTGCTTGAACTCCGCCGCAACGATCCGGCCGGTTTCGTCTGACTCAAATCGGATCCGGGCGGCGGGGTTCACGGCGAAAGCGAAGAAGCCGTCCTCGTCGGGCGCGCGAAGGGCGGTCGTGCCCTGCCCGGGGATCGCGCACGAGAGCGAGCCGTCATCGTCGAGCGAGACGACCAGGTCGCCGCCGAGCGCCTGGAAGTAGTACGAGCCGACGCACCGCTCATAGGCGTCGGTCGGGTCGTCCGGCGACTCGTCGGTCGGCTCGCGGAGGAGCGCATCGAAGACGGTCTGGATCACCTCGCCCTGCATCGGCGTGGCGGACACGTTCATCAGCACCGTCAGGCCGATGCCCTCATCAGGCATGACAGCGAGCGTGGACGCGAAGCCGTCGATGTTGCCCCCGTGCTCGTAGAAGGTCGTGCCCTCGAACTCGTCGATCATCCACCCGAGCCCGTACCCGCGGCCGTCGGGGATCTCGGCGTGCTCGGTCCAGCACATCTCGAGAGACTCGGGCGAGATCAGCAGGGTGCCGTCCGGGAGTGCGCCGTCGTTGAGCAGGACGGTGACCCATTTGGCCATGTCCGTGACGTTCGAGTTGATCGCGCCGGCGGGGGCGATCTTGGAGAGTTCACGCGGCGGGAGCTGGTCGAACGACTCGGACTCGGTATCCCAGAGGTACCCCGACGCGGCGTTCGGGTTGTCCGCGAGGTGGGCATACGCGGTTGATGTGTCGGTCATGCCCAGGGGGCCAAGGATGTCGCGTTGCAGGAGCTCGTCCCAGGTCAGTCCGGCGACCTCGGCGGTCGCGTGCCCCGCCGCGGCGTACGTCACGTTGTTGTACAGCCAGGTGGAGCGGAACGGGCGGTAGTACTCGGCATCGGGGACGGCGGCGTAGATCTGCTCGATCGACGCCCCGCCGCCGAACCAGAGCAGGCTCATTCGCGTGAGCCCGGTCCGATGGCTGAGCAGGTCGATGAGGTTGACGTCCGCGGCGTCATCGGCCTCAGGGAGGCGGAACCAGGGGATGTACGTCGAGACGGGCGTCTCCCAGTCGAGCGCGCCGCGGTCCACGGCGATCCCGGCGAGGGCGGAGGTGAACGTCTTGGTTGAGGAGCCGATCGCGAAGATGGTCTCGGGCGTGACCGGTCGTTCGGACTCGAGGTCGGCCAGCCCGAGCCCCTCAGCGAGGATGATCTCGCCATCTTGGACGATCGCGATCGCCATGCCCGGGATGTGCAGCTCCTCGCGGCGATCATCCAGGCGTTGGACGAGGGCGTCCAGTTGCTCGGCGGTCGCGGGCGGGGCCGCCTGGATGGGGCTGACCGCGACGAGGGCGACCGCCGCCGCGGCCGGCGTCCACACACTCCCGAACCCGTTCGCGTGCCTCTGGTCCATCTCAGTCTCCCTCTTGAATCTGACCAATCGTGAATCCGGACAGTCCGTTCATCGAAAGCTTGGCGGGAAGATTTTACCGTCCGGATCGAAAGGCCCTTGACTCCGCATCGAGTTCCGGTACCTTTCTGCGGCCGGAATACCGGCGAGTCGAACGAAGTTTGCACGGCATGAACCAGATTCACACCCAGACCGCGACCTGCCAGGCATCGAGGGGCAAAGCCCTCGGTTGCCAGGTCGTCGTTATGTGCACGCTTATTTGGCGTGCCGGCGGTTCGCGGGAGCGGGTCTCGGGGTAAGCCCCCAAAGAAAGACCTGACTGACTGACGAGCCGCCGGACGAATCCGGCGGCTCTTTTCGTTTGTGCCCGATTCGGGCCGGATCGAGGAGCCGAGCCATGACGCTCGAACGAGCTGCCGTTGCCTTGGAAAGTACGTTTGACCCCGCGGAATCGCTGCAGCAGCGCTGCATCGTCCGCGAAGTCATGCGCCGCGCCGAGCGGGGGCTCAAAACCATCCTCGTCGTCGGGGCGAGCGGGGCGCGGGAGCGTGCGGACGCCGCTCGGGCCGAGGAGATGGGGCCGCTTGCGGACCCGTTGGCCCGGGCGATCGTGCTCAACTCGGGTGCGATCGAAGCCGCGGCGCTGCTCAGCCGGTCGCTCGCGGCGATGGGCGTCTCGGTCGCCCAACTCGACCCGCGGCTCGCGGCCCCCACGACCACCGGGCACGCCCTGGACGCCCGCCCGCGGCACGCCGATGCGCGGTGGTATGAGCGGACGCTGACCAAGGTGGACGTCGTTGTCGTGCCGGGGGGCGTCGGGCTCGACGCCGACCGCCGGGCGACGAATCTGGGTGAGGACGGCGCCGCGCTGACCGCGTCATTCCTCGCCGACGCGCTCGCGATCGATCTCGTCACGCCGCGTCGGAACGCCGGGGAGGCGTTGGAGCAGATCCCGGGGCGCAAGGCCCGGCTGCTCGCGCGGGATCGGAACGTGCGGGTCCGGGTCGTCGAGCCCGGGCGGGCCCAGCGGAGCACGGCTCAGCCCGGCCCGCTGCGGCGACTCGCGGATCGGCGGGCGGTGCCCGCGTAGTTGAAGTGGACTCCCTCAGCCCGAGGCTCGGGCCGCGCGGATGAGTTTCGCCGCGCGGCCCGGGTCCACCGGGTTCGACCAGTGACCCTCGCGCTTGATCCAGGAACCGACGATGAGGGCGTCGGCGTGCTCGAGCAGCTTCGCCGCGTCGTCCGGCGTGACGCCCGAGCCGACCAGGACCGGCAGTTTCGTTGCGGATCGAACCTCGGCGACGTCCGACGGGCTCGTCGGGGCACCTGTCGCAGAGCCGGTGACGATGACGCCGTCGGCGCCGAAGAACGCCGCGGCGTGCGCCGCCTCGGCGAGCGAGACGTCCGCCGTGATCGCGTGCGAAGCGTGCTTCTTCTTGATATCGCAGAACACCTTGATGTGCTCGGCGCCGATGGACCGCCGGTAGCGGAGCAGCGGGCCCGCCTCGGCGCGGTCGAGCAAACCCTCGTCCGCGACGTGCGAGAAGACGAAGTTCTCGCACCGGATGAACGATGCGCCGGTCGCGCTGCACACGGCGAGCGCGTGGGCGTTGCCGCCCGAGAGAATCTGCACCCCCACGGGCACGGACACGGCGTTCGTCACGGCGTGCGCGGCGCGGGTCATCCCGGCGACGATCTCGGGCCCGAGGGCGTCGCCGTGCACATACGGCGCGTCGTGCATGTTCTCGACGATGATCGCGTCGAACCCGGCTTCCGCGAGGACACGGGCTTCGGCGGCGGCGGCCTCTGCGAGTTCGTCGATTCGAGCCGCGGCTCGGGGCGTGCCGGGCAGCGCGCCCACGTGCACCATGCCGATGAGCGCTCGTTCGGAGAAGTTGTCGAGGATCGGGGGCAATGCGGGTCTCCGGAAGAGATCGTGGCACCACTATACTCGGGGGATGAACGTCGAAGACGCCCGAGCGCTGATGGAGGAGTGGACCGAGAGCGCGTCGCTCCGCGTGCACATGGAGACCGTCGCGGCGTCGATGCGCGCCTACGGCAGGATCCTTGAGCCCGTGGAGGAAGACCGGTGGGTCGTCGCCGGGCTGCTGCACGACTTCGATTACGAGAAGCACCCGTCGGCGGAGGAGCACCCATTCGTGGGTGTGAAGCACCTCGAGTCGATCGGCGTGGACGAGGAGATCCGCACCGCGATCCTCGGGCACGCCGAGTACACGGGGGTGCCGCGTGAATCCGCGATGGCGCGGGCGTTGTTCGCGGTGGACGAGCTCTCCGGGTTCATCGTGGCGTGCGCGAAGGTCCGGCCGGACGGTATCGCGTCGCTCGCGCCCAAGAGCGTGAAGAAGAAGCTCAAGGACAAGGCGTTCGCCGCGGCGGTGAGCCGGGACGACATCCGCGTCGGGATGCAGGAACTCGGCGAGCTCATGGGCGATGCGTTCGACGACACCTCGCACATCCAGACGTGCATCGACGCCATCCGAGGTGAGGCCGAGCGGCTCGGGCTCTGACGGTCAGAGGAAGAGCCCGGCGATCGACGCGGTCATCCAGCTCGCGAACGCGCCGCCCAGCATCGCTTTGGGCCCGAGCGTGACGAACTGCTGGCGCTTGCCCGGCGCGATCACGCTGAGCCCGCCGATCTGGATCGCGATCGACGCGAAGTTCGCGAACCCGCACAGCGCGTACGCCGCGATCGCGATCGAGCGGGGTGACATCGACCCGGCGTCCGCGTTCGCGGGGTTGGCAATCTCGGCGAGGTGCTGGTACGCGATGAACTCGGTGACGACGAGCTTCTCGCCCAGCAGCGTTCCGAACAGCGAGCAGTCCGCCCACTCGACACCCATGGCCCACGCGAGAGGCATGAAGACCGTGCCGAAGATGGACTGCAGCGAGAGCGTCTGCCAGCCCACGCCGTCGTCGAGGTTGGCGTCGAGCTGGGCGCCGAGCCAGCCGAGCGGCTGGTTGACGAGCGCGACGAGGGCGACGAACGCGATGAGCATCGCGACGATGTTGAGCGCGAGCTTCATGCCATCCGACGCGCCTGCGGCGGCCGCGTCCAGCGCGTTCACGTGCGGGGATTGGCTGACGGCCTGCCTGAGCCCCTCGTCGATCGGCTCCTCCGTCTCGGGCACCATGACCTTGGCCATCACGAACGCGGCGGGCGCGGACATGACGGACGCGGTGAGCAAGTGCCGGATGAACAACTCTCGGGATGCTTCGTCCTCGCCGCCCAGCATGCCGACGTACGCCGCGAGGACCGAGCCCGCGATCGTCGCGAATCCGCCAACCATGAGCGTCATGATCTGCGAGCGCGTCATCCGCTCGATATAGGGTTTGACACACAGCGGGGCTTCGGTCTGCCCGACGAAGACGTTGGCCGCCATCGCGAGCGCTTCGGTGCCCGTGACACCCAGCGCCGCGCGGAGCAGCCACGCCAGCGCCGCGATGAGCCGCTGCATGACGCCCAGGTGGAACAAGATCGCCATCAGCGACGCGAAGAAAATGACGACCGACATCGCGTGGATCGCGAAGATGAACCCCTGCGAAAAGCCGGCGAGGGGCTCGCCCCAGACAAACGCGATGCCCTCGTCGGTCGAGCTGATGACCTGGTTGATGACCCCCGCGAGCCAGTTGAAGGCGTCCACCGCCGGGTCGAATTTGAGCAGCACGAGCCCGATGACGACCTGCAGCCCGACGCCGCCCGCCACGACGCGCCAGGGGAACCGCCGGCGGTTCTCGCTCAACGCCCAGGCGAGCGCGAGCAGCACGGCGATTCCCAGCAGTCCGGTCGGTTCGAGCACGGGCGTCCCTCGGCACGGGTGGCCCGACAGCCTACCCGGGCTCGTCCGACGGCGGGCGACGCTATCGTCGGACGTGCCGGACGGGTCGTTATCGCCGCGGGTTCACGAGACGTCGCCGGACGAGGCGCCGGAGGTCGTGCTGCGGCTGCTGCGTGAGCGCGACGCTCAGCCGGCGGTGATCGGCATCACGGGTCGGGTCGGGTCGGGTAAGTCCACGCTGGCGCGCGCGATTCGCGATCTCGCCGGCAGGGGTCTCGTGCTCACCACCGATGACTACCTGCCCGACTACGACAAGGTCGCGTTCGAGCACCGGGACGACCCGGCCCACGCCGCCCTCGACGAGCTGGCGCTGCACCTCGGGCAGCTCCGATCGAACGGATCGGCCGAGATCCCGATGTGGTCGTTCCACACGCACCGGCGCGAGGGCACCCGACGGGTCGAAGCCGGGGGGCTCGTGATCTGCGAGGGCATCCACGCGCTGCACCATGCCGTGGCATCGGCGTACGACCTGCGCGTTTTCGTGCACGCCGATGCCAAGACACGCTGGGCGCGGTGGGAGGCGATCGAACGCGCGGGCGAGCGAGGCTGGGGCGTCCAGAAGGCCCGAGAGCATTTCGACCGGGTCGCGGAACCCACGTTCGAGCGGCACGAGCCCGCCTACCGGTCCGCGGCGGACGTCATCGTCACTCACCCCTGAGCGCGCCATCGATGGACGGGGGGCGCTCCTTGTGCGGGAGCCCGCGTCCGCGTACCTTGCCCGGCACGATGCCCCGATCTCCCCGCGAGGATCTCCGATGAGCGAGCCATACCGCGACACGCCGGACCAGACCAAGAAGGGCATGCCCGGCGGCGTGCCCTTCATCATCGGCAACGAACTCGCCGAGCGGTTCAGCTTCTACGGCATGAAGGGGATCCTCAAGGTCTTCATGACAGCTCACCTGCTGGACGCGGCTGGCGATTCGGCGTTCATGTCGGACAACGAATCGAACGCGTGGTACCACGGATTCACCGGGCTTGCCTACACCACGCCGATCCTCGGCGCGATGATCGCGGACATCTTCTGGGGCAAATACAAGACGATTCTCTATCTGAGCCTGCTGTACTGCGTCGGGCACGGGTGCCTGGCGATGATGGATGTTGCGCCTGCGATGGGCATGGGGATGAAGCCCTGGCTGATCGCGGGGATGTTCTTCATCGCGCTGGGCGCGGGCGCGATTAAGCCGTGCGTATCTGCGCACGTGGGCGATCAGTTCGGCTCGGGCAACAAGCACTTGCTGCCGCAGATCTTCAATTGGTTTTACTTGTCGATCAATGTCGGCGCGGTCGTCGCGATCCTGCTCATCCCGCAGCTTCTCAACGGCTTCAAGGTGGGAACCGACGAAGCGACCGGCGAGGCGATTCTGTTCGGCGGGCCCTGGTTGGCGTTCGGCTTGCCGGGGGTGCTGATGGCGATCGCGACGTTCGTCTTCTGGTGCGGCCGGAACAAGTTCATCCACGTCCCGCCGGCGGGGTGGGCGAAGTGGAAGCAGGAGACGTTCTCGCCGGAGGGCAAGCGGGCACTGCTCAATCTGAGCCCGCTGTTCTTGCTGTTCGTGCCCGTGTTCTGGTCGATCTTCGACCAAACCGGCGCCGCCTGGGTGGCGCAGGCGCAGCAGATGGACCGCAATGTCTTTGGTTGGGAGATCCTGCCCTCGCAGACGCAGTTTCTGAACCCCGCGCTCATTCTGCTGGGTGTGCCGTTCTTCACGCTCATCGGGTACCCGATGGTGAGCAAGATCTACCCGCTGACGCCGCTGCGGAAGATCGGCATCGGGTTCGTGCTCACGGCGATGAGCTTCGCGCTGTCGGCCTGGATCGAGTCGCGGATCACCGCTGGCGAGACCCCGACGATCTGGTGGCAGGTGCTCGCGTACGTCATCCTCACGTCCGGGGAGATTATGGTTTCCATTGTGTGCCTCGAGTTTGCCTACACCCAGAGCCCCCGCAAGATGAAGAGCTTCATCATGGGCGTCTACTTCCTGGGCGTGGCGCTCGGCAATTACCTCGCGTCCGGCATCAACATCGGCATCGAGGCGACCCGTGCCGAGGATGGCTCGTCTCCGCTCGACGGCTCGAACTACTACTGGCTGTTCGCCGCGATGATGGCGGTCGCCACGGTGGTCTACATCGTTTGGACAAAGACCTACAAGGGCGAGACCTTCATCCAAGGCGAGGAAGCCGTGGAGATCGCCGAGGCCCAGGCTGAAGCCCAGGGTCCCGACGCCCGGTGATCACCGCCCGCGCGGGCGGGCGCCCTTGACGCCGGAGAACAAGAAGTACTCCATCAATTCGTGCCCGGCGTCGATGTGCACGTCGCTCGCCTCGCCGTCGGACTCGGTGAGGGAGTGCTCCACGACCGACCGCACCCACGCGCCCGCCATCGCGAAGGGCACGGGCGTCGCGTCGTGCTTCCGGGTCGAGCACAGGGTGTAGTGATCGGGCATCACGAGGACCCGCCAGCCCTCGGCGCCGGGCTCGCGTTCGGGATTGCCGTACGAGCCGAGGTGCTCGGCCAGCGGGCCCATGATCTCCTGGTCGATCGCTTCGAGCGAGGCGACCTTCGTTTTCCAGTCCGCCTGATGGCTCGCTTCGTCGGGCGCTTCGACGTGGCAGCACACGATGTCGTAGTCCGCGAGGGCCGCGATCGTCGCCCGCCCCTGCGCGGCGTAGTCCGTGTCGTGGTAGCTCGTGAGCCCGGGGCAGTCGATGAGATCCCACCCGATGAGCCGGGCGATGCCGCGGAGGAGGTCCACGCTCGTGAGCATCGCGCCGCGCAGTCCGAACCGCGACTCGAAGCTCGGCAGGCTCGGGCGCGTGCCCTGCCCCCAGATCCACGCGAGGTTCGCCGGTCGCTCGGCGCGTGCGGCGCGTGCCTCGTTGATCGGGTGCGCGCCGAGCACATCGGCGGACAACTCGATGAGACGTGACAGCACAGCCGCGTCGGACGATCCGTTGGGCAGATGCTCCCCCCACCGCTCACGCGGGATCTCGTGCGGCGGCGTCGTGATCGCGTCCGCGTGGCTCCGCCCGGACGCGTCGAGCATGATGTTCCGGTAGCTCACCCCCGCGTGCAGCGAGACGCCGTCCATGAGGTCCGGCGCTTCGGCACGCCAGTGCGCGTCCAGCGCCGCGAGCAGCTCGCGCCCCTCGTCGTCCGAGATCGCCCCGCCGGCGTGGTCGAGCATGAGCCCGGCGTCGTCGCCGTCCGTCCCGACGGTGACGAGATTCACGCGGAAGATCCATGTCCCGAGGTCCGGCTCGAGCCCGAGGGCGGCCGCCTCCAGCGGGGCGCGGCCCGTGTGATACCGCGTTGGGTCGTACCCGAGCAACGACATTGTGCACACGTCGGACCCCGCGCCGAACCCCGCGGGCGTGGTCGCGCACGTCCCCACGCGGCCGGACCGCGCGAGCGCATCGAGATGCGGGGTGTGCGCGGCTTGGAACGGCGTCTTCCCGCCGAGCTCGTCGAGTGGCAGGTCCGCCCCGCCGTCCGGGATGACGATGACGTACTTCACGCCCGAACGATAGCGTCTCAGATCGGGAGCACGTCGGTCGGGATGCCCATGCCGGTCGCGGCGTCCAGCGCGGCGCCGCCCAGGTGGATCGACACGGACGAGACAAACCACGCGACGCCGAAGATGTACTTGCCACCGATGAAGAAGATCAGGATGAACGCGCCAAGCGCGATCCACTGCCCGTTCTCGGACATCATTGCGCGTCGGTAGGCCGGGATGAGGTCCATCGCGATCCGCCCGCCGTCCAGGGGCGGCACGGGGAGCAGATTGAGCAGCAGCAGCACGAGGTTGAGGCCCGCGCCGAGCATCAGGAAAATGTGCACGTTCGTGCGCAGGGGCTCGGGGACGCTCCCGGCGAGCCCGAGCCACAGAATCGCCCCGATGCCCGCGATGATCGCGAGCGCCAGGTTCATCGCCGGGCCCGCGGCGAGCACGAGGATCTCCGCCCAACGCCCGCGCATCCGCGACGGGTCAACGGGCATCGCGCCCCAGGCGATCCCGAACAGCGCGAAGATGATCAGGCTCGTCTGGCCCATGTGGACGAGCGGGTTCCACGACATGTGGCCAGTCGCACGCGGCGTGGGGTCACCCTTCGCGAGCGCCGCCCAGCCGTGCGCGAGCTCGTGGAGCGTGATCGAGCCGATCACCCAGACGACCTGGGCGAAAACGAACGCGGCGCCCCGCCCGCTCGGATGGTTCAACCAGTCGGTGATCCACCACCCGTCGAACATGGGCGCCCCGTCTCGGTTTCTTCAGGCTCGAACGGTCAGGCCGCGGCGGGCGAGGCGTTCGCCGCCGCCGTCGCCTTCTCGACCAGCTGGTCGAACAGCTTGGGGTCCTCGATCGCGATCTGCGAGAGCATCTTGCGGTTGAGGTTGATCCCCGCGAGCTTGAGCCCGTTCATGAACAGCGAGTACCGCGTGCCCCGCATGCGGCACGCCGCGGTGATGCGGGTGATCCACAGGGCGCGGTAGTTCCGCTTGCGCTGGCGCCGGTCGCGGAACGCGTACGCGCCCGCGCGGTAGAGCATGTCCTTGGCCTTGTACGGGCTCTTGCGGTTCGAGCCGTAGTACCCGCGGGCCTGACGCATCAGACGCTTGCGGGCACGGTTCCGGGCGGCACCCTTGCGAACACGGGGCATGGCGATTCTCCGAGGTTTGTCCGACGGAGCAGGCGGGTCGCCTGTCTTGGAGGTCCCGGCGGACGGGGTTGGATGGACCCGAGTCAGTCGGCTGACTCAGTGTCTGAGACGTTCAGTCGTTGGCGGCGGCCTTCTTCTCCGCCTTCATCGCCGCACGCTGCTCGGGCGAGGGCGATCGCTTCATCGCCGACAGCGGCTGGTTGCGGCCGCGCAGGCGGCGGAAGAGCATCTTCTCGAACCGCTTCGCCTCGGGCGTGGTCACGTACGGGTCCTGGCGCAGCTGACGCAGACGCTTGCCCGACTTGTGGCTCGAAAGGTGCTTGTGGAAGGCCGAGCGGTGGCGGACCTTCCCGGTCTTCGAGATACGCACCCGCTTGAGCAGGCCCTTGTGTGTCTTGCCCTTGGGCATGGCGATCGCTCCGTTGATCGGACAAGCCGCGGCATCAGACCCGCGGCGGGACCGCAACGGTAGGCTCGCAGCAGACCAAGAGCAATCGGGCCCCCCCCGAACCCGCCCCGAGCAGCGGTCGGTGCTCGCCGGCTCAGGGGCCCAGGAAGACGTCGCCCGAGCCCACAGGTCGCTCGGACCCGCGGATGAGGCCCTCGCGGGTCTCGATGTCCTTGAGGATGAGCTCGATGACGCGGGGCAGCCAGATGTTGTCGCCGTCCACGACCGGCGAGGTCAGGTACTCCGCGGACCCATCGGTCCGGAGGACGTGGTGGCGGGCGTCGCCGTGGTTGGGCGAGCCGGCGTAGGGGTCAATGGGCTTGCCCTCGACCGCCCGCCGCACGACCGGCGAGCGGTCCGCCAACACGATCGTGGGCTCGCCGGCTTCGGTCCGCTCCCGCCAGACGGGGCGCCACCCGGCGACGATTTGATAGCTGTACGACACCTCGGGCAGGTTGTGCCAGTCCTGCTGCCCGGGCTCGGCGGGGTCCTTCGCGGCGGTCGGGTTCCCCTTGCACGCGAGGCCCTCCATCGGGACGTGCCCAGTGCGGACGAGCGTGAACAGGTTTGCGGAGTTCGAGCGTTCGGGGGTGGTGCCCACGTCGAGCCAGGACCCGCCGAACGACGCGGTCGCCATCGGCAGAGACTCGTGGTTCGCGGTGGCGTACAACCCCATCGCCGCGCCCGCGGCCTGCATGTTCGAGGCGCACGCCATGCGGGACTGCTGATCGCGCACCGTGTTGGCGGCGGGCCAGATGATCGAGACGCCGATGAGCAACGCCGCGGCGACGGAGACGATGTCCGCCAGGCGGAACCGCGACCACGCGCTCGGGCGCGCCAGCATCCGATCTTCCTCGGCGTCGATGTGCGACTGGACGTGCGCGAGCGTGCGCTCGATCAGGTCGCTCGAACCGGCGTCCAGGGCGGTCGCCGACGCGGCGAGGTGGTCCAGGCGCTGGGCGCGGTCGCGCAGCGCCGCGGGGACCTTCGAGCTGTCGTACCCGTGCATGACCCAGGCGTCGAGCGCGTCGGCGTCGCGGTTGGTGAGCTCGGGCTCAGAAGACAGCTGGCGGGCGCGCAGAACCGTGAGATCGGCGAGCACGTCGGGCTGCTCGTCGTCGAGGGGTGTCCCGAGGAGCGCCAGCAGGCGCGCCAGCGGTGAATCGGTGTTGGCATCGTTCGCGTCGAACCCCTGCTCGAGCAGCGCATCGAGGGCGCGTTCGTCCTCGGGGCTCAGGCGGGATTGCTGGTCGTCGGGAGATCCGTCCACGTCCGAAGCTCCATCCTGGGGCTCATGCCCCTGGGTTCTCATTCACGCGCGTCGCGGGAGACACGCTGCCAATGGCGGGCGAACTGGGCGACCGCCGCGTGCAATCGGGACTTCACCGTGCCCAGCGGGATGCCCAGCTCGTCGGCGATCTGGGCGTAGCTGAGACGCTGGAAGTACGCGAGCAGCAGGATCTCCTTGAGGGCTGGCTGGAGGGCGTCGAGCGCCTCCTGCACTTTCTGGTCCTGTTCGGCTCGGTCCAGCGCCGCGTCGGGCGCGGGGATGTCCACCTCCATCAGGTCCACGAACGAGGCGGGACGTCCTGAGTCCCCGCCGCCGACAGGGGCGGAGAGCTCCACCATCCGCCGGCGTCCCTTCTTACGAAGGTGATCCCGCCCTTTGTTCGCGGCAATCGTGAACAACCAGGGTCGAAATCGGCGGGTCACGTCGAATGTGTCCGACGAGACGTAAACCTGGAGAAAGGTCTCCTGGAAGACGTCCTCGGCGGCGGTCCGATCACCCACCAGGCGGGTCAGGAACCGGATCAGGTCGTCGTGGTGCCGGGAGACGAGGGTCCGGAAGGCGGACTCATCGCCGCGGCGGAGATCCTTGACCAGCTGCTCATCGGATGGGGTGTGCTCTTCGGGCATGGCGGGTTCGCTCGGGGCCCTCCCCCTACGCCTGGGACTCGGCGATGATCGCTCCTACCGAGCGTTCCATGACGATGCCCGTATCGGGCCCGAAGCGCTCGATCCCCTCGGCCCGCAGGGCGGGGGCGGAATCTCGCTCGTAGGTCTCGAACGCCTCCCGGGATGGGAACCGGTAGCGGACCTCAATGACCACCCCGGACGCGCCCGGATCGGGATGGAGGCGGAGGACCTCGGCCCGGTCCGCCCCGCCGGCGAGGACACCCGCGAGGTGCCCGCCCTCAAGCCAGGCGACAAATCGGTCGGCGAGGGGCTCTGTAGGTATCGTGGCGCGGACGGAGTAGGCGAGCATGCCCAGAGCCTATCGGGCCCCGACCGGCGGGTGCTCCACGATCGATCCCGGGCGTGCAATGCGAGGACGGGTGGGTCGTTGGGCTCTTCGGATATGAACTCGGGGCAGGACGCAATCAGCCCGGTTCCGGACGGGGGCGAGGACCTCGCGCCGGTGCTGGTGGCCGCCGCTGCGGGGGACGAGCGAGCCTGGCGCGATCTGGTGCGCCGGTACGGGCGGCGTGTCTTCGCGCTCGCGAAGAGCCGCCTGAGACGAATGGACCTTGCCGAGGAGATCACCCAGTCCGTGTTTGCGACCGTGGCCATCAAGCTCCGCGACGGCGGGTACGACGAGCAGGGGCGGTTCGAGTCGTGGCTGTTCCGCATCGCGATGAACCGCATCCGCGACGAGGTGCGGCGGACGACGCGGCACGCGGCGCCGATGGACCCCGAAGCGTTCGGACGCGTGCCGGGTGATCCGGGGCGTGATGCGGGCCCGGACACGAACGAACTGGGACACCTTCGGGCGGCGCTCGACGAGCTCGGGGACGCGGACCGGGAGGTGATCGAGCTGCGGCATCACGCGGAGATGAGCTTCAAGCAGATCGCGGAGCAATTAGGGGAACCGATGGGAACGCTGCTGGCGCGGCATCACCGGGCGCTGCGCAAATTGCGTGCGATCCTGGAGTCGTCGCCCGCGGCGGGAGGCGCGGCATGAACGAGCACGAAGACCGGCAACTCAACGAGGGGCTCGACGCGCTCGGCGCCGCGGATCGTGCGGCGGCGGACGCTGACTTCGAAGAGAGCATCGCGGAGGACGCGGGCGCGATGGCGGCGCTCACCGCGCGGCTTGATGCGCTGGCGACCGCCGAGCGGTCCGCAGCGCCCGACGGGCTGGACGAGCGTGTGCTGCACACGGTCGGTGAGGTGTTCGCGCCGGCGCCGATCCGGTTTGTGCGTTCGAGATGGGTGATCGCCGCGAGCTCGGTGGCCGCGGCGGCCGCGGTGGTCGGGGGCGTGTGGATGACGCAGCGGTCCGCGCCGACGGACAGATATGACATCGAGCTCGCGACCCTGGAAGAGGACGTCGAGATCCTGCTGGATCTCTACGAGACGGACGTATGGGGCGGGGCGCTCGCGGAGGTCAAGTCCGAAGCGGAGCGTGTGGAGGACGGGCTTGATACGCCTTGGTCGGCGTACGACGACGTCGCCGACTCGTTCGAGATGGGAGCGTCGTCATGAACGCGCGGTCGGGTTGGCTTGCTGGGGTTGGCATCGTGGCGGTCGTGGCCGCGATAGGGATGGCGTCGCAGCCGGGAGGGCCCGAGGGGCGCGAGCCCCCGGCTCCAAAGCGGGCTGGCATGCGGGATATCTCGCCCGAGCGGGTTCGGTATCGGCTGACGCGGATGCGCGATCGGATCGACGAGGCGATCGCGGCGCTGGACGACGGGCAGCCTGTTCACGAGGTGCTGCGGGGTGTGATGCAGGATCACGAGCGGTTGGCACGCGTGGGCGAGCCGCGCCGCGAGGCGGGGCGGGAGCGCCCCGTGGATGACGAACCGATCGACGTCGAGATGGCGGAGGCGTTGGTCGCGAAGCATCTGCCCGAGTTGCACGCGCGGCTCACGGACCCTGACGCGGCGATGCCGGGCCTGCGGTCGGCGGCGATGCAGCGGATCGCCAGCCGCGTGCGGCACGTGCTCGCCGAAACCGAGGACGATCCCGAGCTCCGGGTGTTGAAGCTCACCGAGTTGCAGGCCGGGGCGGACGTGTTCGACGCGGTCCGGCGCTACCGGGAGGCGTCGCGGCTTGGCGATTCCGCGCGGACGTCGGCACGCGAGGCGCTTGTGGCGGTGATCGGCGCGCAGTTCGACGCCCGGCACGCGGTAGCGCGGGCCGAGCTCGAGCGTCTCGAACGACGCGTCGATCGCATGCGGGCGGACATCGAGCGGATGGACGAGCGGCGGTCGGCCGAGATCGAGCGGATGCTCGAGCGGGTCGATCGCGCGCCGGAGCGGCGTGAGCGGCGTCGTCCGACGGCGCCCGCGTTAGGAGACGGTTGAGCCGGCGTCGATCTCGGACATCGGGGTCATCAGGACGACGCGTCGGTCGTCGGCGCCCTTGGCGGCGTTGGACGCGGCGAGCAGCATGCCGCGGGACTCCTCGCCTCGGATCGCGCGGGGGGCGAGGTTCGCCACGATGACGATCTGCTTCCCGACCAGGGACTCCGGGTCGTAGAACTCGCGGACGCCCGCGCAGATCTGGCGGGGCGTGCCCGAGCCGTCGTCGAGTTGCAGCTTGAGGAGGCGGTCGGCGTTCGGGTGGGGCTCGGCTTGGGTGATGGTCGCGACGCGGAGGTCCAGGCGTGCGAAGTCGTCGAAGGTGACCTCGGGCTTGAACGGCGATTCGGGCTTGGCGTTCGTGGCGGGTTCGCTCATGCGGCGAGTCTAGTCGCCGGCGGGGCTCGACACCCATCGGCCGTCGCGCCACCAGAAGCGATCGGCGGGGACGCCCAGGCGGGCCGGGAGCTGGCTGGGCGTGGGCGGTCGGAGCGGATCGCCGGTGACGCCGCCGACGGACGCCGACCAGGCGCTGTCCGCGCCCCCGACGAGCGCGCGTTCGGCACGGAGCAGGATGATCAGCTTGTCGGTCGTGAACCGTGGCCCGGGATCGCCCTGGCAATGCGGGCAGATGGCGTAGACGGTGTCCGTCCCTTGCCGGGTTGCTTCGAAGCGGTCGCCGCGGCAGGTCGGGCAGGGCCAGCCGTCGCCGTAGCTCTCGAAGAACGCTTCAACCGACAAGCCGGCTCGGACGAGCGCGAGATCCGGTGAGGCCTTCAAGGCTTGCATGACGCCGGGCTCATCGAGCAGGAGCGCGGCGCGGCGGGGGTCGCCGTTGCGCAGGCGCGCGAGCGCGGCGGCCGCGAGCGGAGAGGCGCCGGCCGTCGCGTTGGTGGGCGCGTCCGGGTCGACGATCCAACTCGGCTGATTGAGCGACGGGTCGAGGGTGTGGGCAACAGCCCGGACCCAGGCTCGGTCGTCGCGGCCGAGGTCAAGTCGTTCGTCGGTGAGCGCGAGGCACGCCGAGGCCGCGGCTTGCGGGTCGGTATCCAGCGTGAGGACGGCGGCGCGGACGAGCAACTCGATGATGCGCGTGCGCTGGGCGTCGTCGAGCGTATCCCGCGCGAGCATGTCCTCGGCGAGGTGCAGGTACGGGATCGGTTGGCGCGGCCTGAGTTGTTCGAGCGCCGCCGCGTCGGTTGGCACGGCGGGCACTGATTCAGTCGGCGCCGCGTTGGGCTGGGCCGCGGTGAGTACCGCGATGGTGAGCAGGACGATGTGAGTGTTCATCCGGGCTCCCCCCCGCCGAGGTGGAGCTGCCAGAGCACGGCGAGCGTGCGCTCCGCGGCGATGATCTGATCGAGCAGCTCCGACGCGGCGGCGTCTCGGCGGTTCAAGACATCCCACGCGTCGTTGATCCGCGGGACATCTCTGGGGGATCGCTCCGCGGCGCTGGATGCGACGGCGGCGAGGAGTTCCCACTGCGCGGCGAGGAAGCGTTCGGTGCGCGATTGCGCGAGCGAGCGGCGCGGTGCTTCGTCGAAGACCGTGGCCGCGTCGTACGCAAGCCCGGTGCGCAGCTTGCGCTTCAGCAGGGATGCGGACACGGACGCCGGCGGCGCGTCGGTGTCAACGGATTCGCCCGTGCTCGCCCAGTGGTAGTAGCGAGCGATGAGATCGGCGAGCCGGTCGATCCGTGCTTCGGCTGTGTCGGACGCGATGCGTTCGAGGATCCGTTCGAGCAAGGCCGCACGGGCGTTGGGGTAGAAATCCTCGCGCTCGCCGGTCCAGACGACGCGGCGTGTGACGGACTCGAGGACGCGGGCGTTTGTCTCGTTGCGTGGGATCGAATCGGATGAGTCCAGCATGTCGAGGATGGCGAGCAGCACGTGGGGGCTCTCGGCGTGGCGGACGAGCGACCGTGCCGCTTCGGCCCGGATCGTCACCCCCGAGCCCCGGAAGGCGAGGTTCGCAAGCACGCCCGCGTCGCCCGGGCCGAGGCGGTTCTCGCGATCGCGGATCCGCGTGACGGCATCGAGCAGCGCCTCTTCGTCCTGCGCGTCGATCAAGAGCGTCTGGGCGCCCCACTGGCCGTCCTCAGCGACCGGGGCGTTCACGTCGAAGGTCTGGGCGGCCGACGTGGCGTCGGACTCTTCGATTCTGGCCAGCCCGACCAATCGCTCCTCGGCGACGGCCTGGGCATCTCCGGCGGTGAGCCGCGCCGCCATCGCGTTGGCACGCGCGAGCCGGACGAGCGCTCTCATCCGATCGGCGGGGTTGCCAGAGATCCTCGATCCCTGTACGGCCTCCGCGAGCTCCTGCCGGACGGCGGCGGCGAGTTCGTCGGGCACCCCGTTGTCCGCGTCCAGCCGCCAGGCCCGGGCGTATCGATCGCGGAGCGCGGTCCGTTCGGATCGCGTCGCGGTGGGCTCGAGCGTCATGTCGGGCAGCACGTCTGGTGCCGAGGACGACTCCGCGATCGCAGCGAGGAGCGCGGCGAGGCGCGCCGTGGGGACGTCGGCCGCGTCGAACTGACCGATCAGCCAGGCGCGCGCTTCGGAATCGTCTCGCCAGGAGAGGAGGCCCACGAGCCGCCCAAGCGTCTGTACGCTCGGCTCGTCGGGGCGCCTGAGAAGGTGTTCGGTGGCTGAGATCACGAGTGGCTCGGCCCGTTCGGCGTCCGAGAGGCCCGCCGCGTTGAGTGCGGATGCCCAGGCTCGCCACGCGGTCTCGTCGGCAGGACTGATGGACCGGAGCCGCGCGCCGAGCCCGGCCTCCACCCCCCCGGCGAACGTGGGCGACGGCGGAACCACGTCGAGCCGATCGAAGTACGCCGCGATGCGATCGCGTGCAGCGTGCGCGAGCGATGGGTCTGAAGATGCCAGCGCCATCACGCCGTCCGCCCAGAGGGCGGCGGTCAGGGCGCCCGCGTCCCGGACGCTCCCGAGCGCCTCGAGCACCCCGATTGCGCCGATGCACGCCTCGTCCGACGAGCGCATGAAGTCGGCGGCGCTGTCGTTCGCGGACCGGACGGCGTCGGGTGGGAAGGACGGCCAATCCCTGGCGAGCGAGGCGGCGGCGGCTTCGAACCGCGCGAACGCGTCGCTGTGGTCCGCCAGGGATGCGGCGGCGGCGGAGCGGAGCTCGTGCGTGATGACGTTGGCGGCATCGAGATCTTGACGCGCTTCGGGGATGAAGGGTGTCGGTCCGCCGGGCTGCGTTCGCCGCACGATCTCGGGGGTTGTCCGCGGCGGCGGGCCGGACCGAACGTCATCGCTGCCGGACCGGACGATCACGACGACCAGGACCGTCAGGATGATCGCCGAGAAGAAGAGTGCCGCGCCGGCGCCGGCGGCGATGCGCCAGACGTCGTCGATCTGCTCCGACTCGGGCGTGATGGGCGTCGCCATGCCGGCGGGACGCCCGGGCTGGGCGCGGCCTCGATGGATCGGCGCGGCTCGCCGTGCGGGGCGGATGCGGAGACGGGCGAGCGCGGCGGTGACGGCCGCGGGTGGCAAGCGGTGCCAGTGCGCAAGCATGGCGATGCGCCGCTGTGCTTGGGCCCCCCAGCCGCCGTGCATGCCGATCGTGACCAGCGCGTCGCGCTCGAACGAGCGGGCGTTTGGTGGCGGGGCGGGCTTCGGGGGTGGTCGATGACCCGCGGCGTCCGTTGCGGGGTTCGGCGCCGCGACGGGGCCCGGGCCGGTCACGAGCGACGCTCGGACGCGGGGGTTCAGGAGATTCGCGGCCGCGGCGTGGACGGCGAGCCGGACCTCGTCGGCTTCGGGGGTTTGGGCGAGCGGGTGGTCGTCGAGTTCGCCGATCCTGCGGTCTCGCGCGTTGAGCACGTCCCCGTCCGTGAGCGTGGCGCGCGGCAGGCCCAGGATCTCGAGCGGACCGCCCGATGCGGCGTCCGCGCCGAGGAACCGCTCCAGCAGGTTGGGCTCGCTCGGTCGCGTCATGGGGCGTCGGGTGCGGGGAGTGTGCGCTCGAGCGCTCGGAGCTTTGATGACCACGGCTCTGAGCCGAGCGATGGGTAGAGGGCGGCGAGCTGGTCGAACGCAACACGGGCGCGTGACGGGCTTTCAGCCGCGAGCAGGCGGAGCGACTCGTAGCGGGCTTCGAACCAGCCGGGCGTGCCATCGTCCTTCGATGCCAGGATGGTGAGCCAGACGTCCCGCGCCTCGGCGTTGCGCGACGCGGCCTCCGCGAGCGCCGCGAAGCGCCGGAGCGATCGCTCGGACGCGCGCTGCTCCTCGAACAAGCGCCGGTCGATGCGGAGTGCGAGATCGCGTGACGCGGCGTCCTCCGATTGCTCCCACATGTACGCCGCGGCTTCGGCGACCTGATCGGCGTTTGCCGGTTCGAATCGATTGTCGGAAGTGAAAAACCGGCCGTCGGAAACGAGCGCCCGTGCCTTGGGGACCGTCCGCCCGCGCCGCCATTCGCTCAGGGTTCGGTTCCAGAGCAGCTTGGCGGCGGCGACGGCAAACCGGCCCGCAGGATCGTCGAAGGAAGCGGCCAGCGCGCGGGCGTCGGCTTCGCGGTTCTCGGCCAGCGCGAGCTGCATGCGGCGCAGCCGGAACTCGTCGGCGTGCGTCGCCGCTCTGTCGCCCTGCGGCAAGTCGTCCACCAGTGCCAACGTTCGCTTCGCGACGTCGATGAGCGGGGGATCGACGAGCAGCGCGACATCCAGCACCTGGCGCGCGAGCTGCGATCGGACGTCGGGCGCCGGGGCGTTCGGGTGGCTCGGCGGCATGGTCATCAGCTCGCGGGCGAGCGCGAGGAACTCTGCGGCGGTCTCCGAGCGGGCGATGCCCTGCAGGCTTCGAACCCGGCGGTAGAGCAGCCGCGCGAGCTCCCGCCGGGCGAGGACGGCGATGGGGTCGCCCGGGGGGACCGACCGGAGGATCTCGATCGCGCGGGCGTCGGTCACCAGCTCGGCGCCGAGCGTGCGGAGAAGCATGGTGGCGGCCCGCTGCCCGCTCGGGTGCTCGGCGAGGTACCGACGCGCGAGCGCTGACCGATCGGGCTCCGTCGGCTCGCCGCGCTCGGCGAGCGTGTCTGATACGACGAACGCCATCCACAGGGCGCGCTCGCGCTGTTCGTCGTCCACCGCGAGCGACTCGGCTTGAAGGAACGCGCCGGCGGCCTCTCGGAGCCCTTCGGCGTAGTACCAGCACGCCGCGGCGTCGAACGCGGCGCGGGCGCGCTCCCTTGGGTACGCGGGCGCATCCTGGGAGCGGACGGCGGCCTGCAGGCGTTGGGCGGCGTTCCGGTAGGCCCCTTGGACGGCGATCGACGCCGCCGGGCTCCCGGGCTCCGATCCCGACTGCCGGTGCGCTTCGCGCGCTTGGGCGAACAGGTCGGACCCGAGCACGTACGCGACCGCGAACCCGTCGCCTTCGAGGGGGAGGTTCTGGAACCGAGCGGCGATGTTCACGACGTGCGAGAGCTCACCGAGTTCGACCAGCTGCTTGAGCGCCGCGCGTGCCACGTCTTCGAGCGTGAGGCGCAGGGAGCTGCTGGTCGTTGGGTCGCGCCGCCGTTCAAGCGCCAGGACCGTGAGCAGCCGGGCGTTCGCCGAACCGAGCGAGCCGATCTGGGCTGGATCGTGTGCGAGTTGCCGCAGCGATTCCCATTGGCCGGCGCGGGCCATCGCCTCGATCGTGCGGGATCGGAGCTGGGCCTGGATCGGCTCGCTTGCGGAGGCGGCTTCCTGAACGGCGTCGAACCACTCCATCGCGACCCGGTGGTCACCCATCAGCGAATGGGCCGTCGCGACACCGATCGCCGCCCGCGCGACGTGGTCGTACCGGAGCAGCGATCGCGGGAGTCGGTCCAGCGATGGGGACTCGCCGGGCGTGTCGAGCACCCACGCGAAATGGTCGAGGGCTTCCTCCGCGCTCCGCCCGGTCAGCCCGGCGGTGTAAACGACGGCCCACCCCGCGTAGAACTTCGCGAGCGAGCGGTCGCGCACCGCTTCGGCGAGCTCGGGCACGACCGCGCCGGGGTCGCGGGCGGACTCGGCCCGTTGGCGACGCTCCTGGTACAGAACGTCGCGTTCGAGTTGCTCGCCGACGCCGGTGAAGGTAACGAGCGACTGCTCGAGCAGCTCGACGGCTCTCTCGCGTTCGGCCTCGTCGGCCAGGAGGAGGCGGGCGCGTTCGGCGATCTCCTCCGCGGGGCGGTATCGGGCGATCGCCACGGCGAGCCTCAGGCCCGTGAGCTCCAGGTCCCGGTGGGTTTCGAGCAACCGTTGGGAGGCCGTGAGCAGGCGCTCACGCTCGGCGTCGCTCTCGGTGCCCGCGAGTCGGGTCGCGTAGTACGAGCCGAGCCGCGCGATGAAGCGGTCGCGGGTCTCGCCGGTCGAGTGCTCGGCCTGTTCGATGAGATACGACTCGGTGTATCGGCTCAGACCGTGCTCTTCGAAGAACGCTTCGGTAAGGTCCGGCTGCGCCACCGCGGATGCCGATACGCGCAGCACCAGGAGCAAGAACAAGATGTCGGGTCTAGCGCGCATCGGCAGGCACATAGCTCCGTTTCTCGAACCCGGCGTCTCGGGCCGCTTGCAGCGCGGCGGCGGCGGCGGCGACCGTCGCGTCGTCGTGCACGCGGATTGCGACGCCCGGCTCTTTCGGCAGCGACGCGAGCGCCCGACGGAGCTCGCGGGCGTCGGGCGTCGCGAGCTCGCCCATCGCGAAGACCACGACGCCGTCACGCGCCATCACGTCGACGATCTGGGGCGTGAGGTCGGAGGCGCCGGTCCCCACGCGTTGAGACTTCGCCGCGGCGCTGAGGCGGTCCTCGCTCACCGAGAATGTGGAGGTGACGAGGAAGAAGACCAGCAGCAGAAAGACGACGTCGATCATGCTGGTCATGGGGAGCGTGCCGCTGGCGTCGCCGATGTCCTCGTGCTTGGGGCGGAAGTTCAAGGGGCGCCCTCCCCACTCGGCGCGATCGTCGCGATGGACCAGCGTGACACCCCGAGCTCCGACACCCGCCGCGTGACACGGTTCAGATCCGCCGCGGTGCTCAGGCGATCCGGGCGGACGCGGACGCTGACGGACTCGGGCGAGCCCACGCGCTGGATCTCTTTCGAGACGAGCGCGACAAACGCGTCCACGGTGATTGGATCGGACTGCAGGTAGAGCTCGCCGCGCTCGTTGATATCGAGCACGAACGTGGGTTTCTCGCTCGAGGCTTCCTGCTCTCCCGGCTGCCGGGGCAGGTCGACCTCGGTGTGGGTGAGCTCCCCGAACTGCGCGGTGAAGAGGAAGAAAATTACGAGCTGGAACACCACGTCGATCATCGGCGTGAGGTTGAATCCCCGGGGTCGCGTTCGGCGTGGACGGGAGAAGATCATGCCCGCGGCCCCCCCGTCTGCCCGGCGCCGGAAGCGCCCTCGAGGTGCGCGGCGAGGTCCTCGATGATCTCGCCCACGTCCGTCGTGATCGCGTCCACGCGGTTGCGGAGGAAGGTGTGGGCGGCCGTCGTCGGGATCGCGACGATCAGCCCCAGCACCGTCGTGACGAGCGCCTGCGAGATGTTGCCGGCGAGCTGGTCCGGGCGGGCGGGCCCGTCGGCGAGCGTGAGCGTGTCGAACGCGCCGACCATGCCAACGACGGTGCCGAGCAGCCCGAGCATCGGCGCGATCGCGGCGATCAGCCCGACGCCGTCCGTCAGGCGGAAGAGCCGCGCGGTCTCTCGCTGGCCCGCTTCCTCGATCGCGCTGCGGAGCTCGAGGAATCCGAACGGCGAACGCGAGCAGCGGACGAGCGCGGACCCGACGACCTTCGCAAGAAACGTGTTGTTGTCCGGGTCCTCGGTGAAGGCGATCGCTTCGTCGGTCTTGCCCTGCGAGAGGAGCGTGTCGAGGTGCTCGACCGACTCGGGCGGCGCGAGCCTCGAGGCCCGGGTCTGGAGGAGCTGGGCGACGATCAACGCGATCGCGACCAGCGACAGCAGGATGATGATGATCCCGATCTGCCCGCCCTGCGCGATGTAGTCGAGCAATGACTTGCTCGGTGCCTCGGCCTGGGCGAGCGTGGTGAACGCCATCGGTGGCGGGAACGTCATGAATCGAGTCCTTCCTCAAACGCGGGCGCGGGGCCCCGCGATGGCGCTGGCTGAAAGTCTGGATAGCGGGCGTTCAGTTCCGCCTCGAACGTGCGGGCGGCGTCGGCGTCGCCGATCGAGCGCGCGGCGCGGGCGGCGGCGGACCAGGCGCGCGCCGCGAGCGCCGGGTTTGTGGACGCCGCGTGCAAGGCGGTGTCGATGAGCGACACGATCCCACGCCGTTGTGCCGTCTCGTCCTGCTCGGCGACCAGCGACAAGCCGATCGCCAGGCCGGCCCAGGCGTCCGCCCAAGCCGCGACGCCGCGGCGGCCCGATCTGAGTCGCTCGCGAGCACCGGCCCGCGCTTCGGGGCGCCCGACCCGGGCCGTCACCGTGTCGGCGACGAACAGGACCCATTCGTCGCGCCCGATCGCGCGGAGCAGTTCCATCCGGATCGCGTCGTGCCGCTCGGCGATGCGGGCGAGTTCCTCGCGGGTCGCGAACTCGATCGCGGCGGCATCGAGATAGAGCCCGAGCAGGGCCGAAGCCCTCGGTTGCGTCGTCAGACGCGGCGCCAGGACGGCCGCCCGCTCCGTGAAAAACCGCGCGGCGTCCTCATCGACGAAGGCCGGTGGCAGGGCGAGGGCCACGCCCGAATCGGGATCGATGCCGACCCAGCCGATGTCGAGGGCCCCGGTCCCCTCGGCGTCCAGCGCGAGCCAGGCGGTCGTCGCGGTCGGCCAATCGCCCACCCACAGCGCTCCCGCCAGCAGGCCCTCCGCGAGTTGCGCCGACACCGGGCCGGGCAGCCCCAGCAGGTCATCCGCGTGCGGCTCGAGCAGGCGGAGGGCCCCCGTCGCGTCGCGACGGCGCAGCCGCTCATGGGCCCGCCAGATGTCCTCACCGGCCTGGAATTGGCGCGCCAGCTCCGAGCCGGGGTCGGGCGCGGGAGCGAGGGCCCGCACGTCGGTCCACGCGATCCGGATCGTCTCGGCGGCTTGGTCCTCCGGCGATGGGAGTTCGACGGTGACGAACTGCGCGTCGGAGGTCACGATCGAGCCCGTGATGGGCTCGGCTCGCGATCGCGTGACGATCCTGTCCGAGGCGGCCGCAGGGTCGGCGAGGGCGACCAGGGCTGACATGGCGGCGAGCGCGAGCCGGGGCGTCACGGGCGGCTCCCGTCCACGAGTGTGTACCGGCCGCCGGATTGACGGGCGATCTCCTTCATGAGTTCTTCCGACTTGCTCTGTATGGGAGATCCAGGATCTGTAAACAGAATGCAGTGTATTGGGATACGAGCGTGCTGATTCAGGTTCGCGACGTCAGCCACAATCTTCGGCGGGAATTCGCCGTCGGTCATGAAGTAAATCGCATCCGGTCGGGAGCCCTGATTGAATGCCAAACTGAATGCGGGGCCGGGTCTTGTGCTGGATCCCAGATCCGTTGTGAAGTCTGAATAAACACTGTTAGGTATGGCTCGGATGTCAGCCCTTTCAAGCAGCGTGCGAGCCATAATTTTGTTGCGCTCGGTTGCCGGAATCCAGCGATTCTTGAACAGGCGATGTGCGTAGTCCGCGTAGAAAATCACTGAAAACTCGCTCGTCTCGAGCAAACTCGAAATCGAGCGAATTACTTCGTTCCGTGTGTAGTCAAAGCGGCGTAACCGGAATTCATCGTCTCCGGTGACTTGTGACTGATCTGAGGCGATCTCATCACTCATCGAGCCCGAGACGTCGATGATGTAGACAAAGCGTCGGCCCTGCGCTTCGAGCCCGAAGAAGCTCGCGCCCGCGCCGCCGGCGGCCCCGAACCCGGACAGGTCCGAGGCGAGCCCGTCGCCCGAGCCCGAGGAGAGATCGGTCATCGAGCGGGTGTCGATCGCCTGGTCGGTCAGGGGGTCGGTGTCGCCGGCGACGAGCTCGGAGAGGTCCGCGATCTCGGCGGGGGCGGCTTCGGCGCTGGCGGGGACGGGCTCGCTCGCGTCGGCCTCGGCGGGGGGCGCGAGGTCGATGTCGTTCATGATCGCGAACTCGACCACGGACTCGCCCGCGCCGCCGCCCGCATCGGCGTTCGAGTAGGGCACATGCACGAGCGCGGCGATGATCCAGAGGACGAGGTGGACCCAGATCGAGATGGCGACGCCCAGGAGGGAGCCCCGGTAGACCCACCGCCGGGCTCGAAGCCAGATCGGGTTGCCCTCAGGCGCTCCCTCGGGCGTGTTGAGCGTCGGTGCGGTCACAGCGGGCATCATCTCCGGATCGCGCGGGGCGTGCTTGATCAAGGGTTCGCAGCGGGGCGGCCGGGGGTTCTGTCGTCGCTCGGCCGCTTGACCCGCGCCCCGGCTGACCGTTCAATCGGGGAATCGACTCAACGAGCCAGAGAATCCGTCAGGAGCCCGCATGACCACCACCCGCACGACCGCCGCCCAGTCTGAGTCTGAAGAGGGGTCGCAGGTGCCCCAGCGGGTCCTGCTCAAGCTCAGCGGAGAGGCGTTCTGCGCGGCGGGCGGGTTCGGGATCGACCGGGACGAGCTCCGGACGATCGCGGAAGAAATCAAGTCCGCCCGCGAGGTCGGGGCGGAGATCGCCGTCGTCGTCGGCGGTGGCAACATCATCCGCGGTGCCGAGCTCGCCCAAGAGGGCGACATCCCGCAGTCCACGGCGGATTACATGGGCATGCTGGGCACCGTCATCAACGGCGTCGCGCTCAAGGAGATGCTCGAGACGCTGGGCGTGCCCACGCGGCTCATGAGCGCGATCGAGATCCGGGCGGTCGCCGAGCCCTTCATCCGCGGGCGGGCGCTGCGGCACATGGAGAAGGGCCGCGTCGTCATCCTCGCGGCAGGCACGGGCAACCCCTTCTTCACCACCGACTCCTGCGCCGCCCTGCGGGCGAGCGAGCTCGACTGCGACCTGCTGCTCAAGGCGACCAAGGTCGACGGCGTCTACACCGCGGACCCCAAGAAGGATCCCTCGGCGACCAAGTACGACGAGCTGAGCTACGCCGACGCCATCGACCAGAGATTGCAGGTGATGGATCTGACCGCCCTGGCGATGTGCGAGCAGCGGGATATCCCCGTGCTCGTCTTCGACTTCTGGGACAAGGGCAGCATCCGGCGCGTGATCGAGGGGGACCGATCGATCGGGACCCGGCTGTCCTGACCGCCCCCCCACCGCCGTCGGTTCTATGATCCCCACCCCGCGGCGATGGACGGCCCGGGCACCCTCGGAGAACGCGATGACGACCACCCCCGACAGCATCCTGAAGCAAGCGGAAGAGCAGATGAAGAAGGCGCTGGAGTACCTGAGCCACGAGCTCAAGGGCATCCGCGCGGGGCGGGCGTCGCCGGCGATCGTCGAGTACGTCAAGGTCGAGGCCTACGGCGCCGAGACCGACCTCAAGTCCATCGCGGCGGTGTCCGTCCCCGAGCCCACCCAGCTGCTCATCAAGCCGTTCGACCCGGGCACCCTCGGGGCGATCCGCCAGGGCATCGAGCAGGCCGGCCTGGGCTTGAACCCGCAGGTCGAGGACAAGCAGATCCGCATCAACATCCCGTCGCTGAGCTCGGACCGCCGCAAGGAGCTGGTCGCGCAGGCGAAAAAAGTGGGCGAAGAGCAGAAGGTTTCGATGCGCAACGCCCGCCGTGACGCGAACAAGCAGGCCGACGCGCTGGGCAAAGGCGATGCGCACCTGTCCGAGGACGAGGTGAAGATCCTGCACGACGAGATCCAGGAGCTGTTGAAGACGTACGAGGCCAAGGTGGAGGCGGCGATCGAGTCGAAGACCAAGGAAATCACCGAGGTCTGATCGACGTCTCGACGGCAATCGAAAACGCCGGGCCCCGCGGGGCCCGGCGTTTGTCGTATGGCGAGGGCGCGTGTTAGCGGATGATGATCGCCCGCGGCGAGACGAGCAGGACGTTCTCGTCACGCAGCAGCGTGAAGGCGGCGAGCGAGTCGCGGACCGCCGCGAACCGCTGCTCGCCAAGAAGCATCCGCAGCGCCTCGACGAGTTCGCCCTGGCGCTGCGCCAGCGCGGGCGCCTGGACGAAGCCCCCGAGCATCTGCTCGAGCATCTCCTCGAACGTGGGCGGGAGCGGGTACTCGACGATGTCGGGGGTCGAGAGCCCGATGTGGGCGGCCATGTCCGCGATGGCGTCATCGAGCCCGCCGACCTCGTCGGCCATGTTCAGCCCCACGGCGTCGCGCCCAACAAACAGACGACCCTCGGCGGTCTTGCTGAGATCGATGCCCGGCCGGCCGGCGGCGACGCGGTCGGTGAACAGCTCGTACGTTTCGGTCATCTTCTGACGGATGAGGTCCTGCTCGGATTCGGTCCAAGGGCGGGCGGTGGAGTTGAGCATCGCCGCAGGCCCGCGGGAGCGTTCGACGACATTGATCTTGAGCTTGTCGTAGAGGTCGCCCATGGCGTACTTGCCGCCGACGACGCCGATCGATCCGACGATGCTCGACGGGTTCACATAGACCTTGTCGCCCGCGGAGAGCACGTAGTACCCGCCCGAGGCGGCCATCGAACCAACGGAGACCCAGACGGGCTTCTCCTCCTTGAGGCGTTGGATGCCCTGCCACATCACCTCCGAGGCGATGGCGGACCCACCGGGGGAATCGACCCGGACGATGACGCCCTTGATGTCGTCCTCGCGGAGGATTTCTTCGATGGTGTTGCGGATGGTGCGCGAGCCGACGGAGTTCCCGCCGCCGAGCAGCCCGCCGGAGCTCGAGTCGCCGTCGATGATCGTGCCCGAGATGTGGAGGACCGCGATGGAGGGTCCCTCGATGACGTTCTTGGCGGCGCCGGCGCCGAAGATCTCGGTCATCAGCGCGAACGGGTTGGACGTGTCGAGCGTGGACTCGATGGTGTAGGGGTTCTTCACCCAGCGCGGCTTGTCGCCGTAGGTGCTCGCGAGGTGGTCGCGGATCTCTGGCAGATCGACGGCCGCGTCGATGAGGCCGGCGTTGATCGCGTCGTCCGCGTCCGCCCACCAGGCGACGGCCATCGCTTGGTCGAGCGCGTCGGTGTCCAGCCCGCGGCCCTCTCCCACGATCATCCGCTGCGATTCGTACAAGCCGTCGAGCAGCGACTCGATGTTCTGGTCCCACGCGTCGGAGGGCCCCGAGCGCGTCATCTGCTCGTTGGCGCCTTTGTAATCGCCGACCTGCACGAGCTGCGCCTCGACGCCCAGCCACGAGAGCGTGTCGGCGAGGAACATCTCCTCCATGTGCATGCCAGGGAGGGAGACCATGCCGCCGGATTGGACGATGACCTCGTCGGCGAACGACCCGAGCATGACCTCGCCGGGCCCGTAGCCCTCGGCGAAGACGTGGACTTTCTTGCCCGCGTCGCGGACGCGGAGCATCGCCGCCCCGAGCTCTTCGACCTGGGTGATGCCCAGCGCGGAGTCCTTGAGGCGGATGACGAGCCCGTCGAACTCGTCGTCGTACGCGACGGTGTCGAAGGTTTCGACGTAGTCGCGGAGGGTGCTCGCCTCCTCACCCAGCCAGCTCATCCCGGCGGACCGTGCCGCGGGCGTGCCCTCGATCTCGATAACAGCGACAGACGGCGTTGCGACCGCGGGCGTCGCCGCCGCGAGAAGCCCCATCAACGCGCGCGATGCCAACTTCTGGCCCGTTCGACTCATGTCAGACCCATCCTTCCGGTTGCCTGCTCGCGCGCACCCAGCGCGCCCCTTCGACCCCGTACGGACTCTATCGGTATCCGATTCATCCGGTTGCACCCCGAGCCGCCCGGGCGGGGGGCGATCGGCGATTGGAGTCCCTCAGGCGTACCCGAGCTCGTCCAGATCGTCCTCCTCGAGCCCCATCTGATGCCCGATCTCGTGGAGGAGCGTGATGCGGATCTCCTGCCGAACGCGGCGGTGCGCATCCGCGGGGTCCCAGCCCTCGGCCGTCGCCAGGATGCCCCGGCGGAAGAGGTGAATCTGCGTTGGAAGCACCTCGTCCTCGATCGAGCGGTCGGTGTACGCCGTGCCGGTGTGCAGCCCGCACAGCTCGTCGGCCTGGTCCCGGGTGAGCCCGAACTCGGCGAGCATGCCGTCGTCGGGCTCGTCGAGCACGATGATGTGCAGCTCATCGAGCACGACGGCGAACCGATCGGGCAGGCGATCGATCTCCTCGGCGACGAAGCCATCGAAGCGGTCGCGCTCTTCGGGCGTCACGGGCCGGGCTCCGAGGTGCGGCGTTCGCGGGCCGCGTTGCTCTCGAGGATGTGCGCGAGCTTGATCTGCTCGTTCGCCAGGACCGCGCGGAGGCGGAAGCCATCCACCAGCGCGGCGAACAGTCCCATCGTGAGCAGGAACCCGCCGAGCGAGATGAGCGAGAGCGAGAGCAGCGAGAGCCAGTCCCCCGGCGTGGGCGAGAAGATGAGGCGGATGACGTCCCCCGCCGCGCCGACCGCGAACGCGCCGATCATCGCGAGCATCGATTGCCGGTCGATCTGCCCGGATCGGAAGATGAACGAGCGTGCCGCGAGCTGCCGACCGGCGGGGCGGAGTGACAACACCAGCAGCATGGCGACGACCGCGAACGCGAGACGCCATGTCGTCCGCTCGTCGAGCGACGCGTCGATGCCCGCATATGGGTGCGCGTTGCCGGCATCGATCACGAGATGAATGCGGTGGAACACGAACGCGAGCGGGGCGTACAGCAACACACCGAGAACGGCCAGCACCGACCGCCCGAGCGGGACGGACGGGTGCGGACGGATGAGCGCGAGCGCGCCGATCGCCGAGAGTGCCAGCATGATCAGCGAGCCCCACGCGATGTCCGACGTTGCCCAGGTGATCTGGTATTGCGCGTCGAGCCATTCGGCGATGCGCAGGGCCCACACACCGAGCGCCGCGCCGGTCGCCCCGCCGATCCACACGACGACACCCGAGGCGGTCAGCCGCGGGCGGGTCAGCGGGATGAGCTCGTCGGCCCGCGGATCGACGAGCACCAGGATGGTCGTCCGGACCGGCAGCCCGCACTCGGGGCAGGCGGCACGCACGGACATGCCACGCAGGTTGTACCGGCACCGGGAGCAGGGCAGGTCGCCCGTCAGATCGCGCGCGAGCTCTCGAGCCTGGCTCGGGCGCGGCGATCCCGGGCTTGTTTCATCGGTGCTCATCGGACCCACGACCTCGGACGAATCCCACGCGGGCAGCATACCACCGCATCGGCGCGGGAACGCCGATCGGGCGGTGGAGGACGCCGGGCTTATACTCCGCCCCGCCCTGACGCACGGAGGCACGAGCATCTCATGAACGACCAGATCGACGCGCTCCGCCAGGCCATCTCAAGCGTGTATCTCGGCAACGCCAACGCGGTGGACCAGCTCATCCGCTGTCTACTCGCCCGCGGGCACGCGCTGATCGAGGACGTGCCCGGGGTCGGCAAGACGATCCTCGCGTCCGCGCTGGCGCGGAGCGTGGACTGCAAGTTCACCCGCCTGCAGCTCACGCCGGACATGCTCCCGTCGGACGTGCTGGGTGTCACGGTGTACCACCAGGAGTCCAGCAGCTTCGAGTTTCGGCGGGGCCCGATCTTCACGGACATTCTGCTGGCCGACGAGATCAATCGGACCACCCCGCGCACGCAGACGGCGCTGCTCGAAGCGATGAGCGAGGGGCGCGTCTCGCTCGACGGGCAGGTCCACGAGCTCGGGCATCCGTTTATGGTCGTCGCGACGCAGAACCCGTACGACTTTGAAGGGACCTACCTGCTCCCCGAGAACCAGCTCGACCGGTTCCTGATGCGGATCTCGCTCGGCTACCCGTCGGCCGAGGTGGAGGCGACGCTGTTGGACATCCGCCCGGCGGCGACCGTGCTCACGGAACTCAAGCCCGTGCTGCACGCGGACGACGTCATCGAGCTTCAGCGCGCTGTGGACGCGGTGCGGATCGAGCCGCCCGTGCGGGACTACATCGTCTCCATCGCGCGCGCCACGCGGTCGGAATCGGACATCGAGGTGGGGCTCTCGCCGCGCGGGACGCTCGCGCTCGCGCACGCCGCCCGGGCGACGGCGATGATGGTCGGTCGCGATCACGTGATCCCGGAGGACGTGCTGGACAACGTCGTGCCCGTGGGCGCACACCGGGTGCTGATGCGCGAATCCGCCGCGGGTGTGGACTGGGCGCGGGCCGCCGCGGCGGTCGAGCGGGCCGCGGAGTCCGTGAGCGCCCCGCTCTGAGCGGCACCGCCCGGTGTGTCAGTTCAGCAGCGACGCGATGAGCTCGATCGGGTGCCGCGCGTGCTTCCCCGTCGCGTCGAGGATCTGGTGTCGGCACGACGTCCCGGTGGCGAGCAGGGCGTCGTCCGCCACGGCCCGCCGGACGGTGGGGACGACGTTGGCCTCGGCGATCCGCATCGACAGGTCAAACCGGTCGGTGGTGAACCCGTACGAGCCCGCCATGCCGCAGCAGCCGGACTCGGGCGCGATCACCCGTTCGGCGCCCACGACGCGCGCGAGCGCCCGGGCCGATGACCCCGCGCCCCAGAGGGCGCGCTGGTGGCAGTGGGCGTGGAACACGGCGTTCGCTCCGAACGGGCGGAAGGAGGGCCGGCGCGGGTGGTCGTCCCAGTGCATCTCCAGGAATTGCTCCGGGAGATAAGAACGCCGCGCGAGATCGCGGCGGAGTTCGATCCCGCTGCGCGTGTGCAGCGAGAGCCACTCGTCCTTGATCGCCGAGAGGCACGAGGGCTCGCACACGACGAACCCAGCCACGTCGGGCCGGTGCGCCAGGAACGGGCGGAGCCGCGCGATCCACCCGTCGATCTCACGGGCCGCGTCGCCGAGGAGCCCCACGGAGATGCGGGCACGCGCGAGGTCGCCGCACAGCACGTGCTCGACGCGGTACCCCAGCGCGTTGAGGACGCGGCACGTCGCCAGCCCGATCTCCGGCTCGAACGCGTTCGTGAACGCGTCGCCGATCAGCACCACGACCGGCGCGTCCGTGGCGAGGCTCGTCTGTTTGGGCCATCGCTTCTGGAGGGGCTTGACGAGCCTGGGGAGCGACCGACGCTCGTCGATCCCGTAGCGTTTCGCCATGATGCGGCGGACCAGGCGTCGAGAAGAGAGCCCGTTCGCGAGCGAGCGCACGGGCAACGCCCATCGGATCGCGTCATCGAACGCGCCGAAGAACCGCGCCTGACGCGACGTGCTCCCGCGGGCGACATCGGACTGCGCGACGTACTCCGCCTTGAGCGTCGCGATATCGACGCTCGTCGGGCACTCGGACTTGCACGCCTTGCAGCTCAGGCACTCGCTGAGCGAGGCCAGCGTGTCAGGGTGATCCCAGTCCGGGCCGGCGGAATCGGTGAGCTGCCCGGTGATGGCGAGCCGGAGGGTGTTGCCCCAGCCGCGCGTGGAGCGGCGCTCGTCGCGCGTGACGCGGAAGACCGGGCACATCGCGCCGGTGGTCGTTGATCGGCAGACGCCGGCGCCGTTGCACATCTCCGACGCGTGCACGAGCCCGCCCTGGGGCGTGTGGTCGAAGTAGGTGCGGCCCGGATCGGCCGAGCCCGCGGCCCGCACGCGTGTGGGGCCCGAGATGGACGCGAGCGGACCGGGCTCGACGATGTTCCCGGGGTTCAAGACGCCCGCGGGATCGAACGCGCGCTTCACGTCGCCGAACGCCCGCATGAGCGACGGCCCGAAGAAGGACTCGAGCAGCGGGCCGCGAGCTCGGCCGTCGCCGTGCTCGCCGGACATGACGCCGCCCAGCTCCCGCGCGATCTCGGCGACCGACCCGGCGATCCGGTGCATCCGTTGCTCGTCGGCCTCGTCCCGAAGATCCAACAGCGGCCGGATGTGCAGCACCCCCACCGACGCGTGCGCGTAGAACGACGCGTAGGTGCCCTCGCGCGTGAAGACGTCGCGCGTCCGCTGCACGAACTCCGCGAGGTGCTCGACGGGGACCGCGTTGTCCTCCACGAACCCGAGCGGCTTGCGGTGGCCCGGGATGGCGTGCAGGAGCGGCTCGCCGGCGCGGCGGAGCGCCCACGCGGACCGGATCGCGTCGGGCGCGGTGTACGACGCCGCGTCACGCGTCGGCGCCCCGCGGACGCAGCGCTCGGCCAGCGACTCGACCTCGCTCGCCGTCCCCTGGAACTCAACGAACAGGTAAGCCGCGGGCTGGGCGCCGGCCGGTGCGGGGAGGATCTCGACGTGCCGGCGCTGCTCGGGGTTGGTCTTTGCGAGCCGGATGATGAGGTCGTCGAGCAGCTCGACCGCGGACGGGCCGAGTTCAAGCAGCGCAGGGACCGCCGCGATCGCGTCGTCCAGCGCCGTGAACGGGATCACGACGAGCGACTCCGCCTCCGGCAGCGGCGCGAGACGGAGCTCCGCCGCGAGCGTCAGCCCCAGCGTGCCCTCCGAACCGCACAGCAGCGGCGCGAGGTTCACCCGGTCGGGGTCCCACGACGATTGTTCGAGTTGCTCCAGCACGATGTCGAGCTGGTACCCCGCGCTGCGGCGTTTCGTCTTGGGGAACCGGGCGCGGATCTCGTCGGCGTGCTCACGAACGATTCTGACGACCTGCTCGGTGAGCGCGCGAGCTTCAGGATCTCGAGAAGCGGCGCCGTCGTCCAGCCGCACGCGGCGACCGTCCGAGAGGGCGAGATCGATCCCGAGCACGTTCTCGCTCGTCCGCCCGTGCTTGATCGAGCGTGCGCCGGCGGCGTTGTTCCCGATGCACCCGCCCACCGTCGCCTGGCGGACGGTTGAGGGGTCCGGGGCGAAATGCAGCCCCGAGGGCTTGAGCAGCGCGTTCAGGCGATCGATCGTGATCCCCGGCCCCACCCGGCAGCGCCGGGCCCGCGTGTCCAGCGAGAGGATGGCGTCGCACATCGCAGAGGTGTCGATGACGACGGCGTCGGCGACACACTGCCCGGCGAGGCTCGTGCCCCCGCCACGCGGCAGCGCGGGAACGGCGTGCTCACGGCACCACGCGAGCGCCGCCGCGGCGTCCTCCTCGTCCGCGGGGATCACGACCGCGCGGGGCTCGACCTGGTAGATCGACGCGTCCGTCGCGTAGAGCATCCGGTCGAGCCTGGAGACGCGGACCTCTCCGCGCACGGCGTTGGCGAGGCTCCGCCATGTGGCGTCCGAGTCAGGGCGGGTGTCGGAGTGCATGGGGACGGCCGTCATTGGAGTGGGATGCTACGGGCGCCCGTGCCCCGGGAAAAAAGAGAGCGGCCCGGTGATGACCGGGCCGCTCCGAGTGTCAATCAATCGCCGAAGCGTGTCGATCAGTCGTAGAAGGGGTAGATGCTGACGCTGTTGGCGGTCTGGTCCACCTGGTAGTACTGACGCATGAAGGAGTTGGCGTTGTTGTTGTCCTGACCCTGGACCTCGTAGTCGTTGCCGGTTTCCTCGGTCTTGTCGGTCCAGCGATCGGTGTCATCCTCGTTCACGAAGATGTTGTCACCCTGGGTCTTGTTCTCCGACTGGGTGATGCCGATGAAGGTGATGCTGATCGAGTCGGGGTTCGGCTCGTTGAGGGTCGAGGCGTGGCCGTCGTTGAACCCGACGACGCCGGACCAGCTGGTGCGGCTGCCGTTGAAGGCGAGCGTGTTCGAGCTCTCGCCCAGCGCGACGGTGCCGACCTGACCGCTGCCTTCCTGATCCTCGGGGAGGAGCAGCCAGTCGCGCTCGTTGTCCGGGTCCTCGACGTAGACCGGGCCGCGGTTGCCCACGGCGGGCTCGACGGCGCTGAAGGTGTTCTGCCACAGCGCGGCGCGGCGGCCGAACGGGGGCGTGTGGGCGTACGAGAAGCCGCCCGACTGAACCGCGGACTCGCCCTGGATCGGCGCGATCTCGTGGATCTGGGTGTCACGCGGGGTGGCGGTGAACGCCGGGTCCCACAACGCCTTCTCGGCCTCGCCGCCGGCGATATCGGCGCCCTCGGGCTTGTCGAACTGGTACTCGGTGTACTCCTCGTACCCGCCGTTCACTTCGACCGGCGAGTAGCCCAGCTCCGGCGGGATGAACCCGTCGAAGATGAGCTTCGAGTAGATGTTGCGCGTCAGGTCCTTGGTCTTGGCCATGTCCGCGTCTTCGGCGTTGTAGCCGGCGCCGTTGCCGATCGTGAAGTTGCTGGTGTCCAGGCGGCTGGGCACCGGGTAGTTGTCGTTGTTCTGCTGGGCGAAGATCGCCATCGACTGGATGATGCCGCGGACCTGGGTCTTGTCCTTGAGCTGCTGAGCGCTCTTGCGGGCCTTGCCCAGCGCCGGCAGCAGGATGCCGATGAGCAGCGCGATGATCGCGATGACCACCAGCAGCTCGATGAGCGTGAAACCCGCTCGTTCCTTCGTAAACCGCTTCATGTGAGGTCTCCAATACCGTGACGCCCGGGCTCCCCTGCCCGCGCGCCGAACTGTGAGGTTGTTCGTTGAGCCCTCAGGGGAGGCAGCGATCACGCTGCGAGGGCCGCACCGACCCCGTCATGCCACGTGCGACCGATCGCACCGCGACCTGGCGGGGTCTCGAGTCGAATTGTCGAGTGTGCGGCCCAGGGAATCACTCGGCGGAAATTCGCCAATGAGTGCGGGTACGTCGAATCAATGCAGGCCGACCACTCCTCTACCCGTACGGGAGGACTGTAGCATATCCGGACGATCACGGAATCCGGTTCCCGGATTCCCTGCCCGAGCCAGAATCTCCAGCTTCCCAGAGGACCGGCCCATGCCCGATCACGACCCGAACGCACGCCTCGCCGACCTTGGGCTGACCCTGCCCGAGGCGCCCAAGCCGGTCGCGTCGTACATCCCGGCCCGGCGGACGGGGTCGCTCGTCGTGGTCAGCGGGCAGATCCCCATGGTCGGGGGGGAGCTCATGGCGAGGGGTCGCGTCCCGGGCGAGGTGGACCTCGAGACCGCTGTGCGATGTGCCCGCCAGTGCCTGCTGAACGGGCTCGCGGTGCTCGCCGCCGAGGCGGGGTCGCTGGATCGGCTCGAGCGTGTCGTCCGCCTGGGGTGCTTTGTGGCGTGCGACGGGTCGTTCACCGAGCATCCCAAAGTGGCCAACGGTGCGAGCGATCTGCTGCTGGAGATCTTCGGCGACCGCGGGCGGCACGCGCGGGCTGCCGTCGGATGCCCCAGCCTGCCGCTGGGCGCGCCGGTCGAGATCGAGTTCCTGTTCGAGTTGCGCGCCTGAGCGCGGATCAGGCGTCTTCTTCGGAGACGAGCAGCTCCGAGAGCTTGCGCCGGAGCACCTTGCCGGTGCCGCTCCGCGGGAGTTCGTCGAGGACGCGGATTTCGCGCGGCACCTTGTACCCCGCGAGGTTGGATCGGCACAGATCGAGCAGGCCCTGCTTGTCGAACTCGGCGCCGTTCTCAAGCTGGACGAACGCGACGGGGACCTCGCCGCGCACGGGGTCCTTGAGCCCCACCACGCCCGAGGCGCTGATCGAGGGGTGCGAGTCGATGACCTCCTCGATCTCGCGAGGGAAGACGTTCTCGCCGCCGACGATGAGCATCTCCTTGATGCGCCCCGTGATGAACACGTGCCCGTCGTCATCGATGCGCGCCATGTCGCCGGTCCGGAGGAATCCCTGCTCGTCGAACGTCTCGGCGGTCGCGTCGGGGAGCTTGTGGTAGCCCTTCATGATGTTCGGCCCGCGCAGGCGGAGCTCGCCATCCTCGTTCGGGCCGAGGTCCTTGCCCGAGTCGATATCGACGACGCGCTGCTCGACGCGCGGGAGCGCCATGCCCACGGAGTGCTGCTTGTAGTCCTGCGGGCGGCACCAGTGCGTGACCGGCGAGCATTCGGTCATGCCGAATCCCTCGGCGATCGTCACGCCGAAGCGTTCCTTAAACTGCTTGGCGCAATCGTCGGGCAACGGCTCGCCCCCCGAGACGGCGTACTTGAGCGAGGCGAAATCCTCCGCGGTCGCCTTTTTGACGCCGAGCAGCGCGCGGTACATCGAGGGGATCCCCACGAAGACTGTCGGCTTGTGCTCGCGGAACGACTGCACGATCTTGTTGGGCACAAACCGCGCGCTGAAGACGACCTTCATCCGCGTGCACAGCGGCACCAGCGTGAGCGTCGTGAGCCCGAAGCTGTGAAACTGCGGGAGCACGCCAAGCATCACGTCGTCGGGCGTGAAGTGGACCCATCCCTGGATCTGCTCGATGTTCGAGCGGAGGTTGCCGTGCGTCAGCATGACGCCCTTGGGGCGCCCGCTCGTGCCCGAGGTGTAGAGCAGGCACGCCAGGTCGCCCGCCGCGGCCCCCTTCGGCCAGCGGATCGGCGGGAGGCCCTTCATCGGGATCTCCTCGAACCTGATGAGCGACTTGGCGTCGGGCTCGAAGCCCAGATGCTCGAGCATCGGGCCGACGGTGAGCACCACCTCGACCCCGGCGTCGTCGATGATGTACTGGAGTTCATCCTTGGCCAGCAGGTAGTTCAGCGGCACGATCGGGCGGCCCAGCATCCACGACGCGAGCGCGCACGCCGGGAAGATCCCGCTCGTCGGGACCATGATGCCGACGGGGCCGCTTGTTCCTGACTTCTTGACGGCACGGGCGATGAACAGCGCCGCGCCGAGCAGGTCGATGCCGCGGTACGAACGCCGATCGTCGATGACCGCGACCCGCTTGGGGTGCGTCGCGAGGGTTCGGATGATCGGCCAATGCACGCTGGTCGCCATGGGGTCCCCTTGAACTGGAAGAGACACAAGCTAGCGTATACTAACTGTGCCGGCAACCTCCGTGGGATTCAATACGGCCAGATTTCGAGCCCGTGCGGGCAGTTCCGGACGTCCATGCTCACGTTGACCTGCGCGAGGATCTCGCCGGTCTGCGAATGGTGGGCCGTCACGGTCGAGGGGCTCGATCCCCCGATGAGGACGCCGTCCTCCCCGACGCACAGCCCGCGCCCGAAGCCCTGGCGGGCGTAATCCTCGGGAACGTCGGTGTGGGTCATCGCGGACGGATCGTACTTCGGGATCGCGTACCGATTGCGGACGTTCCCGCGGCGGTCGGCGATGACGATCGCGTCCTCGCCGGTCGCGTTGTACAGCACACCGTCGCCGAACGGGCGGGCGTTGTGCGTGTGCGCCGAGATCTGGGCGTAGGGCGTGAGCTTCAGTCGGTCGTCGTAGGCCATCAGCACCGGGAGCCGGAGCGTGCCCACAAACGTCGCGGCGTTCGCACGCCACACCGA
The DNA here is from genome assembly GCA_040219655.1 of Phycisphaerales bacterium. GTDB lineage: Bacteria > Planctomycetota > Phycisphaerae > Phycisphaerales > UBA1924 > BQJQ01. Next base: position 297,544 of record JAVJSB010000006.1, read on the forward strand.
ATTGATGTGGAGGTTGTCCCCGCGCGGCGGCCCGCCGGTGTCCGACTGCGGGTTGAACCGGACGGGCGTGATGGTGCCCCGCCCGCCGGGCCCGCGCTTGGGTTCGAGCCACGTTCCACGGTCGAAGGTCGCCGTCGGGATGTGGAATTCGAGGATCGAGTCGAACGTGGTCGCGGTGAGATAGATCCGGTCGCCGTCGAGCACGATCTCGTGGCAGTGATGGAGGTACGGGTTCTTGAACGAGCGCCGGATGTTGAACGACTGGTCGAAGACGTAGAGCTCGTCGGAGGCGGCGATGTAGATGTCGTCGCCGTGGAAGACAATCCCACGCAGCCCTCGCCCGGCACCGCGGCCCTCCCAGTCGATGCCGACCTCGTTCCAGTCCAGGACCCGCTCGTGCGTGCCGCGTTCGAGGTCGATGAGGTACGCGCCGCCGTGCGAATCGCCCTGCTGGGTCGAACGGATCACGTCGGTCATCAGGACGGTTGGCAGCGGCATGGCGGAGGAGGATACCCGGTCCGTCACGCGCTCTCCGCCACCGCGCTTGCGACGGCGAACCCGGACGCATGCGACAGCGAGAGATGCCAGGACGAGATGCCGCGGTCGCGGGCGATCTCTGCTGCCCGGCCCGTGAGGTTCACGCCGGGCTTGCCCGATTCGGCGCGGACCACTTCGACGTCCGTCCACCCGATCCCCTCGGCCCAGCCCGTGCCCAACGCCTTCAGGACCGCTTCTTTGGCTGCGAACCGGGCGGCGAGGTGCTCAACGCGCCGCTTGGGGTTCCGGTCGGCGTACTCCCGTTCGGCGTCGGTGAAGCACCGCTCGAGAAAGCGGTCCTCGTGGCGCGCAAGCAGGTCCTCGATGCGATCGAGCCCGACGAGGTCGACGCCCATGCCGACAACGGGCATGGTCAGGTCGCCTTCGCCGATGATGAATCCGACTTCTTCGCGGGCTTGGACTCGGCTTTCTTCGAGTCCTTCTTGTCGGGCTTCGCGTCCGAAGGCTTGGTCTCGGTCGCCTTCTTTTCAGCGTCCGCCCCCTTCTTGTACGAGTCGGACCGGTAGTCCGTCTCGTAGAACCCCGAGCCCTTGAAGAGCACGGCGGCGCCGGTGCCGATGAGCCGTTCGAGCTGCTTCTTCTTGCACTCGGGGCAGGTCCGCTTGATCGGGTCGGACATCTTCTGGAACAGCTCGAACTCGTGCCCGCACGCGTTGCAGCGGTAGTCGTACGTTGGCATCAGCTGGACTCCCCGGGGACGACGGCGACCTTCGCCGGGCGCACCACGCGCTCGCCCAGCTTGTACCCAACGCCCAGCGCCGCGGCGATGCGCCCGGGCCCGACGCCCTCGGCGGGCTGTTGCAGCATCGCCTCGTGCTCCATCGGGTCAAACTCGTCGCCTACCTGCGGGTCGATCTTGGTGACACCGTACGTGCTGAGCACGCGAAGGAGCTCGTCTCGGATCACCGTCACGCCGCCGGCGATCTGCTGAGCCGTGGCTTTCTCGAGGTCCTGCCCGAGCGCAAGCTCGAAGTTGTCCAGCACAGGGATGATGGACTGCACGACGCCCGTGAGCGCCTGGGTGCGGGCCTCGCGTTCGTTGATCCCGGCCCGGCGCTGGAAATTCTGATGGTCCGCGACGGCCCGCTGGAGCTTGGCGAACTGCTCGTCGCGCTCGGCGAGCGCGGCCGTGAGAGCCGCGACGATCTCCTCAGCGCCCGCGGGCGCCTCGAGCTCGCCCGCGCGCGCTAGACCCTGGATCTCCGCGATCCGCTCGGTCAGGTCGGCGTCGTCCTCGGCGGGCTCGCCGACCGTCGGCTCTTCGTCCATCTCGGGGATGTCGAACTCCTGCACGTTCTGGTCGTTCTCGCGTTCACTCATCGCGTTGCCCTCGGGCGGGTTAGCTTCCGCCCAGGAAGTCGGTCATCTTTTTCCAGAACCCGTGCGACTCCGGGTTCACGTGCTTGTCCTCGGTCTCGGCGAACGCCCGCAGGAGCTCCTCCTGCTTCGCGCTGAGCTTCTTGGGCGTCTCGATTTTGACGATCACGACGAGGTCGCCGCGCCGGCCCGAGCGGAGATTGGGCAGCCCCGCGCCTTCAACGCGGAAGATCGCGCCGTACTGCGTGCCTCGGGGGATGTCCAGCTGGCGCTGCGCTTCGAGCGTGGGGACGTCCACCGTCGCACCGAGCGACGCCTGCGTGAAGCTGATGGGCATCTCGAGCAGGAGGTGGTCGCCCTCACGCTCGAACATCGGGTGGTCTTTGATGCGCGCCACCACGTGCAGGTCGCCGCGGATGCCCTCGCCGGAGGGTGAGATGTCCGGGCGCGGCGGCTCGCCCTCGCCCCCGACGCGGACGGCCTGACCATCCTGGATGCCCGCGGGGATCTTGACGGTGAGCGTGCGCTTCTTGGGCGAGCGCCCCTTGCCGTGGCAGGTCGGGCACTTGTCCTTGATGACCTTGCCGCGCCCGCGGCACGCGGGGCACGCGGTGACCATGCGGAACATGCCGCCCAGCCCGGCCTGCTGGACCTTGCCGCGCCCTTCGCACGTCGAGCAGACCTCGGGCTCGGTGCCGGGCTTCGCGCCGGTGCCGGTGCAGGTCTGGCAGACGTCCAGACGGGTAATCTCGACGTCGCGCGAGCAGCCTCCGAGGACGTCCTTGAGCTCGAGCTCGACCTCGGTCTCGAGGTCGTACCCGCGGGCAACGCGTTGGCGGGCTTGGCCGCGTCCGCCCATGCCGCCGAAGCCCCCACCACCGCCGCCGCCGAAGATGTCGTTGAACATCGAGAAGATGTCATCGACATTCATGCGGCTGAAGTCGTGGGCGGCGGCGCCGCGCCCGCGGAGGCCCTCGTGCCCGTACTGGTCGTAGATCTTCTTCTTGGAGTCGTCGGAGAGGACCTCGTACGCCTCGGCGCACTCCTTGAACTTCGCTTCCGCTTCGGCGTCGTCCGGGTTGCGGTCCGGGTGGTACTTCATCGCCAGGCGGCGGTAGGCGCGCTTGATCTCGTCCGCGCTTGCGGACTTGTCAACGCCGAGCACCTCGTAGTAGTCGCGTGTGGCGGGCATCCGTGCTCCCGATCAACCGTTCGCGTTGAGCTGCTCGTCCGCGCGCTGCAGCACCGCGGGCACGTACGACTCCATGACCTGCCCGAGCTTGGGCTGCTCGCCCGCGGCGTCGAGCGCGGCCCGCCACAGGGCCTGGGCGTTCTCGTGCGCAAGCTTCATCGCGGCTTCCGTCACTTCGCGCGATTCCTCCACCCCGTCGCGCCCGTTGCGGACCATCTTCGCGAGGGTCATCGTCTGACGTCCCCAGTTGAAGACGGCCATGTCCGGGGTGACTTCCTGTTGCTTCTGCTCGTCGGCCATGGGATCCCGTCGGTTGGAGATTCGCTCCTGTGAATCGAGCCCGCGCCGGTCTCCCGGCGGGGCTCGGTGGTCGGTTCGCGCCCGGCTCCTCCTGCCGAACGCCCCCGTAAAATCAGACCGTCGCGCCGACAGTCGGCTCGGCGTCTTCCTTCAGATCGCTCACCATGACGTCGGTCGTGAGCATGAGCCCGGCGACGGACGCCGCGTTGATGATCGCGCTCTTGGCGACCAGCGCGGGGTCGATGATGCCCGCCTTGACCATGTCCACGTAGTCGCCGGTCGCGGCGTTGAGCCCGAAGGCGCCGCCCTCTTCCTTGATCGTCTCGACGGCCAGGTCGCCGTCGAACCCGGCGTTCGCCGCGATCTGACGGGCCGGGTACTCGAGCGCGGCGGCGACGATGTCGAAGCCCTGCTTCTCGTCGCCCTTGGCCTTCTTCTTCGCGGCGTCGAGCGACTCGATCGCGCGGATGTACGCGACCCCGCCGCCGGGCACGTAGCCCTCCTGCGCCGCGGCGCGGGTGGCGTGCAGGGCGTCATCGACGAGGTCCTTGAGGGCTTTCTGGGCCTGCTCGGTCGCGCCGCCCACGTTGATGATCGCAACGCCGCCGGTGAGCTTGGCGTGGCGCTCCATGAGCTTCTCCTTGTCGTAGTCGGAGGTGCTCTTGGCGTGCTGGGCCATGATCTGCTCGGCGCGGGCGGTGATGTCCTTCTTCTTGCCGGCGCCCTCGATGATCGTGGTGTTGTCCTTGGTGACGACGATCTTCTTCGCGCCACCGAGCTCCTTGAGCTCGATGGACTCGATGGAGCGCCCGAGGTCCTCGGAGAAGTACGTGCCCGCGGTGACGGTTGCGATGTCGCCCAGCATCGCCTTGCGGCGGTCGCCGAAGCCCGGGGCCTTGACCGCCGCGACCTGCAGCGTGCCGCGCAGGCGGTTGACCACCAGCGCCGCGAGGGCCTCGTTCTCGACCTCCTCGGCGATGATCAGCAGCGGCTTGCCCGTGCCCGCGATCTTGTTGAGCAGCGGCAGCAGGTCCGGCAGGTTGCTGATCTTCTTCTCGTGGATCAGCACGTACGGGTCCTCGAGCACGCACTCGGCGGTCTTCGGGTCCGTCATGAAGTACGGCGAGAGGTAGCCCTTGTCGAACTGCATGCCCTCGACGTAGTCGAGCGTCGTATCGGCGGACTTGCCGTCCTCGACCTCGACGACGCCGTCCGCGCCGACCTTCGCGATCGCCTCGGCGATCAGCTCGCCGACTTCCTCGTTGTGGTTCGACGAGACCGTCGCGACCTTCTTGTAGTCCGCCTTGCCCTTGCAGGGGGTGGCGAGCCCGTCGATGGCTTCGCTGACCGTCTCGGCGGCCTTGTTGATCCCACGCTGCAGGTGCACCGGGTTGGCGCCCGCGGCGACGTGCTTCAGCCCCTCGGTGAAGATCGCCTGCGCGAGCACGGTCGCGGCGGTCGTGCCGTCGCCGGCCTTGTCGGCGACCTTCTTCGCGACCTGGTGGACCATCTTCGCGCCCATCGACTCGAACGCCGCGGGGAGTTCGATCTCCTTGGCGACGCTGACGCCGTCCTTGGTCACGTGCGGCCCGCCGAACGATTTCTCGATCACGACATGACGCCCGGACGGGCCCATCGTGCACTTGACCGCCTCGGCGAGCTGGTCGATGCCCTTCTTCATCTCAAGAAGAGCTTTTTCCTCGAACATGATCTGCTTGGTAGCCATTGCTTACGTGCTCCTTCGGAGTCTTGTGTGGGGCAATGGGGAATAGGCAATGGGCAATGGGCGAAAGTCGCCCGAGCCGGTGCCTGTCAAACCCATTGCCTATTGCCCATGTCCTATTGCCCCGTCCGCCCGGTCAGCCGCCGATGACGCCCAGCAGCTCCGTCTCCCGCAGGATCAGATGATCCTTCCCCTCGATCTCGACCTCGGTGCCCGCGTACTGCGAGTACACGACCGTGTCGCCCTTCTTGATGCTCATCGCGGCGCGGGCGCCGTTCTCGAGCACCTTGCCCGGGCCGATCGCGACGACCTTGCCCTGGATCGGCTTCTCCTTCGACGCCTCGGGCAGGTACAGCCCGGACTCCGTCACGCTGTCCTTCTCGATCGGCTTGACCAGAACGCGGTCTTCGAGTGGTTTGACTGCCATGGTGATTGCTCCTGAATCGCGGTTTGACCCGCGTGAATCTCGTGCTCTGTGATCAACTCAGCGGGTGGGTTAGAACCCCATCCCGCCCATGCCCGGCATACCACCCATGCCACCCATGCCCGGCATGCCGCCGCCCATACCACCCATGCCGCCCATGGGGTCGCCGCCGTGGTCGTGGTCGCCGGCGGGCTCGGGCTTCTCGGTGACGATGCAGTCGGCGGCGAGCAGGACCGTCGCGACCGATGCCGCGTTCTGCAGCGCGCTGCGGTCCACCTTGGCCGGCGTGATGACGCCCGCCTTGAGCAGGTCCTCGTAGGTGTCGGTCAGGGCGTTGTACCCGAAGGAGCCCTCGCCGTCGGCGACCTTCGCGACGACGACGGTGCCCTTGGCCCCGGCGTTGTCGGCGATGGTCCGCAGCGGGACCTCGAGCGCCCGGCGGACGACCTCGAGCCCGGCGGCGTAGTCGTATTTGACGCGGCCGGCGTCGTCGGAGGTCATCTCCTTGCCGAAGACGGCCTTCCACTCCCGGGTCTTTTCGATCGCGGCCTGGGCGCGGACGAAGCTGACCCCGCCGCCGGGGACGATGCCCTCGGCGAGCGCGGCGCGCGTCGCGTGCAGGGCGTCCTCGACGCGGGCCTTCTTCTCCTTGAGCTCGGCCTCGGACGCCGCCCCGACGTTCACCTGGGCCACGCCGCCGGCGAGCTTGGCGAGACGCTCCTGCAGCTTCTCGCGGTCGTAGTCGGAGGTCGAGTTCTCGATCTCGGCGCGGACCTGCTCGACGCGGGCCTGGATGTCCTTGGTCGCGCCGGCACCCTCGATGATGGTGGTGCTGTCGGCGTCGATCTCGACCTTCTTGGCAAGCCCGAGCTGGCCCAGCTCGATCTGGTCCAACTCGGTCGCGAGGTCCTTCATGAACGCCTCGCCGCCGGTGAGGACGGCGATGTCCTGGAGCATCGCTTTGCGGCGGTCGCCGTAGCCCGGGGCCTTCACCGCAGCCACCTGCAGCGTGCCGCGGAGCTTGTTGATGACAAGCGTGCTCAGCGCTTCGCCCGTGACGTCCTCGGCGATGATGAGCAGCGGCTTCTTCGCCTTCATCACCTTCTCGAGCAGCGGCACGAGCTTGGTGATGTTGTCGATTTTGTCCTCGTGAACGAGCACAAGGGCCTTATCGAGCATGACCTTCATCTCGTCGGCGTCGGTGACGAAGTTCGGCGAGAGGTACCCGCGGTCGAACTGCATGCCCTCGACGACGTTGACCTCGGTCTCGAGGCTCTTGCCCTCTTCGACGGTGATCACGCCGTCCTTGCCGACCTTCTCGAAGGCGTCGGCCATGATCTTGCCGACCTCGGGGTCGTTGTTGGCGGAGATCGTCGCGACGTTCTGGATGTCCTTCTTGCCGCTGACCGGGGTGGCGAGGTCGTCGATCGACTTGGTGACGAGCTCGACGCCCTTCTTCATGCCGCGGACGAGGGCGTTGGCGTCCACGCCGGCGGCGATGTGGCGGAGGCCTTCCTTGAACAGGGCCTCGGCGAGGACGGTCGCGGTCGTGGTGCCGTCGCCCGCGTCGTCGGAGGACTTGCTGGCGGCCTCCTTGACGAGCAGGGCGCCCATGTTCTCCGCTTTGTTCTTGAGCTCGATCTCCTCGGCGACGGTCACGCCGTCCTTGGTGACGGTGGGCCCGCCCCAGGACTTGTCGATGACGGCGTTGCGGCCGCGGGGCCCGAGGGTCGCCTTGACGGCGGACGCGAGCTTCTCGACGCCGGCGAGCAGGGCCTGGCGTGCCTCGAGGTCGAAGGTCAGTTCCTTGGTGGCCATCTGGTGGTCGCTCCTCTTTCGACGCCCCTCGGGGCGGGTGGTCTCGAACTGGGGGTGGGCTCGCGCACCAATCCCGCGTGGGAAGCCCGAAGGCAACGCGTGTGCCAACGCAAAGGCATGGATGATGACCCGATCCGGGCTGCAGGGGGCTCGCCCGCCTGCCTGGGGTGACGGGGGCGGATCATCGCCTGCCAAGGTGGCAGGGTGCGAGGGATTGTGCCTGCGGGCCCACGAACGCCGATCCATCGGGTATCATCCGCCCCGCGACGGAGTGCTGACCCGATGACCGACCTGTCCAGCTACCTGCCGATCCTGATCATGGTCCTCGCGGCCCTCGGGTTCGCGGTGATCAACCTGATCGGGACGTTCATCATCGGCCCCCGCCGCCTGGGCGAGAAGAAGGGTGAGACCTACGAGTCCGGCATGACGCCCGTGGGAACCGCCCGCAAGCGGTTCAACGTGCGGTTCTACCTGATCGCGATGATCTTCCTCGTGTTCGATGTCGAGGTGATCTTCCTGTACCCCTGGGCGGCGACCTTCTCGAACCTCGAGCCGGGCTCGCAGACCTCGACGGTCTGGCTGATGCGGATCCTGTTCTTCCTGTTCACGACCGTGGTGGCGTACCTGTACGGCTACCGCAAGGGCGTGTTCCGGTTCGATTGAGCCCCGCCGAATTGAGCCAAGGACCGGCATCCGCCCGGTCGGACCGCCCGTATCGACCAGCCATGCCCGATGAGGCCCCCACATCGACGCCTGTGCCGAGCGCGGCCCGCGCGACGCGGTCCGAGCGGATCGGATCCGGTGTCGCGGCGCTCGCCTGCCTCGCGTTGCTCGGGGTCGCGGCGTGGCTGAGCCCCTCGGGCGACGGGCACGGGACGCACGAGCAGCTCGGGCTGGCCCGGTGCGCCTGGGTCGCTCTGTTCGATCAGCCCTGCCCGACGTGCGGGATGACGACCTCGTTCGCGCACACGGCGGACGCGTCGTTCGTGACCGCCGCGGCGACCCAACCGCTCGGGTTCGCGCTCGCCCTCGGGGTCGCGGCGGCGTTCTGGACGACCGCGCACACCGCGGTGACCGGGTCCCGCGCGGCGGGCATGGCGCTCGGGTTCGTCAACGGGCGGTCGCTGATCGCGTTGCTGGTGCTCGGGCTCGGCGCCTGGGCGTACAAGCTCGCGACCTGGGGCTGAATCGCCGTCGGTCGGGCGGACGCCCCCCGACGCGTACAATCGCGAGAGCCGGAGGATCCCTGCCGTGAGACGTGGTGACATCATCAGGACAGCCCGGGCGATTTCGCTCGGTTCCGTGCTCGGCGCGGTGCTGCTGTGTACGGGCGGGTGCGCGATCGCGACGCTGATCGGTGGCATGGCGCGCTCGGCCGAGCGGTTCGGCGACCACGAGGTGCTCGCGGAGTACACGGGCCTGCAGGGCAAGGCGTTCGCCGCGGTCTGCACCGCCGACCGGGTCATCGAGGCGGCCGAGCCCGGGCTCAGCGCCCGGGTTACCCAGCAGGTCAACGACACGCTCATGCTGCACGCGGGCGCCTCGCACGGCATCCCGAGCCGGGACCTCCTGGCGGTCCTGTACAACAAGCCGCAGTGGAACGCGATGCCCCCGGGCGAGGTCGCCGAGATGCTCGGCGTGCAGCGGCTCGTATGGATCGAGATCACCCACTACCGCGTCTCCGAGCCCGGCAACCGGCACGTCTGGGACGGCTTGTGCCAGGGCACCGTCACGGTCTACTCGACCGAGTCGGGCATCCCCGACGAGCCCACCTACGAGCAGATCGTCCAGGTCCGCTTCCCGGACTCCCCGGGGTACATGGAAGCCGACATCCCCGGCAGCGCCGTCGCGACGGAGCTGACCAACCGGTTCATCCGGCGGGCGGCCTGGCTGTTCTATGACCACCGCGAACCAAACGAGCTGAATTACTGATGGCACGAGCGATCCTCATCCTCAGCGCGGCGGTGACTCTGCTCGCGGCTTCGGCGTGCAACGTCGTGTCGCCCGTCTTCTACGCGATCCACGGGCCGGAGAAGATCCTGCCCAAGTTCACCCTCGACCCGGACGCCTCGACCGTCATCCTCGTCGATGACCCGGCGAACACCGTGGGAACCCGCCGCCTGCGCGCCGACATCGCGTCCGCGACGACGAGGATCCTCCTCGATCGCGAGCTCGTGATCGACATGATCGACCCGCGCCCCGCGCTCGCGCTGGCGTCCCACACGGGCGGCGAGGACCCGATGAGCATCACCGAGATCGGCCGCGAGGTGGACGCGGACGTCGTGATCTACGTGCTGCTGACCGAGTTCCAGGTCGCGAACGCGGAGGGATCCGCCCTCCCGTCCGCCGCAGCCCAGGTGAAGATCATGGATGTCCGAGAGGGACGGCGCGTCTTCCCGGATGATCCACGGGGCGTCGCGGTTCGGCTCAGGCCAGAGCACCGCGCCGCGGACATCGGCGCCGACAGCACGCGCGAGCTCGCGCTCGAACGCGAGCAGGCGCAGCGGCTCGGGCTCGCGATCGCCCAGCTCTTCTACAAGCACGAAGTCCCCGACAGCGCCACGCGATGATCCGCCCGGCGCCCGAAGGATCGGATCCCACCGAGTGGTTCGGCGTGTCGCACACGCTCGAGCACGGCTGGACCGACGTCGAGCGTCGGGGCGGCTCGGACGCCGCGATGCTTGCGTGCGCCGCCCACCTCGCCGAGCGCGGCGAGACGGACCGGCTCGTGTCGATCATCGGAGACTCGGCGGGCGCGGACGCCGCCCGGTCGCTCGGGATGACGGTCGCGGACGTCGTCCCGCACGCCCCATGGCCGCGCTGGCCCGCGCCGCGCGCGCCCCGTCGGGCCGCCACGCTGACCCGCGCGCTCTGGCACGCGGCCGCCCCGGCCCAGCCGGGCACGCACGACATCCTCCGCGCCTTCGACGGGCCCAGCGACGCGCTCCGACGCGTCGCGCGGCGGGCGGTGCGGGTCGATGTCTTCACCCCGCGCGATCGCAATCTGTGGGCCCAGGTGGGCGTCGGAGCGCGGCTCACGGAGTTGCCGGACTTCACCCCCCTCGCCAACGCTCGCCGGCCCGCGTCTCGGATCGGCTCGCCCACGTCGAGCCTCGTCGCGATCGTCGCGGATCGACCGGGCGACCTGGACGCCCGCCAGTTCGGGTTCCTGCTCGGCCTGCTCGCCGTCGCGGGGCACCGGGTGGACGGACTCATGCCGCGCGAAGCGCGCGACGGGCACCTGGTGCGCCGGCATATCGCGGGGCTGGACGAGCCGTGCCGCGTCTTCGAGTCAAGGGTGACGACGCTCGCGACACTCGCTCGCGCGCACCTGGCCCTGGTCCCGCCGCGTGTGCCCGAGGGCTCGGGCGCGGAGCTCGTGATCAGACGCTGGTGCGAGGCGCTCGGGGTCGCGTTCATCCGGTTCGAGCAGCAACCGCTGGGCGAACGCCGGCAGACCCCGGCGCTGGCCGTCCCGGTGATCGAGGCGCTCGAGCGGATCGGAGCCGCGTCATGACCAACGGCGAGCCCCGCACCGGCGTGCTCTTTGTCTGCCTGGGCAACATCTGCCGAAGCCCGCTGGCCGAGGGGATCTTCATCCACCTCGCCCGCGAGCGCGGCGTGCTCGACCGCCTCCTCGTCGATTCCGCCGGCACGGGCGGGTGGCACGTCGGCAACCCGGCCGACCCGCGCTCGATCGCGGTCGCCCGGAAGCACGGGATCCACCTGCCCAGCCGCGCGCGGACCTTCGACGACGGGGCCGCCGAGGCCGAGCGGTTCCGTTGGCTCATCGCGATGGACAAGCAGAACCAGCGCGACATGATCGCCCGCGGGGCCCCGCGCGAAAGCGTCCATCTGATGCTGAACTTTCACCCCAGCCCGCCGGCCGACGAAGTGCCCGACCCCTACTACGACGAGGACGAGGGGTTCGACCGGGTCTACGAGATGCTCGTCGGGGCGTGCGAGGGGCTGCTCGATGCCATCACGTGAGATCCAGACCGCGCGCAATGATCTCCGAAGATCGCTCGCGCGGTGGGCACTTGGAAACGCAGACACGAGCGAGTGGGTCGGTATCGCGGACAGGCTGACAACACTCGGTGTAGATACCCCAGTTCTGATTGAGTTGGTGGTCAACGAGGCCGTGACCGTGGAGCACGAAGCCCAGACCGCACGTACCCTCGTTTCAGAGTTACGCCTACAGCCAGATAGCCTGCTTGAGCCGAGAATTGCTGCGCAAGTGCTCGGTGTTGAGAACGCGAGCCAATTGTTGAGGATGCCTCCGAATATTGCGATGCACAGACACGTCCACGCCTGGCTCTATCAAGAGTCAGGATGGGACGGCTGGGCCGATCGCACCGCGAATGAACGGGGTTGTTCACTCACCGACGCCATGGATGAAGCGGGGCTCGGCTGGCTCTACGGCGCCGAGTACGTGCTGGACGAGGTCGTCTTCAACGGGCGCACCGACTTCGTGTACGGCGACATCGGATCGTGGCGACTGTCCGCTCGGGACGCGGCTGATTGGGTCAAGCAGCAGGCTGCCGCGTTCATCGAACGCGTGCCGGAAGTTGTCAAAGGTCCAGCATGAGCCGCGCCGGGTCCTCGATCGATTCCTTGATCGACACGAGGAATTGCACCGCCTCGGCCCCGTCCACGATCCGGTGGTCGTAGCTCAGCGCGAGGTACATCATCGGCCGCAGCGCGATCTCGCCTGAGCCCTCGGGGTGCTCGACCGCGCGCTTCTTGATGCCGTGCATCCCAAGGATCGCCGACTGCGGCGGGTTGAGGATCGGCGTCGAGATGAGGCTGCCGAAGACGCCGCCGTTGGTGATCGTGAACGTGCCGCCGGTCATCTCGTCGAGCGAGAGCTTGCCGTCCTTGGCGCGGGTGCCGAAGTCCTTGATCGCCTTCTCGATCTCAGCGAACGACATCGACTCGGCGTTGCGGATCACGGGGACGACCAGGCCCTTCGGGCTCGAGACGGCGATCGCGACGTCCTGGTAGTCGTGGCCCTGGATGGAGGGCTTGCCGTCCTCGCCGGCGACGATGTACGAGTTGATCTTCGGGAATTGCTGCAGCGCGTTCGTGACGGCCTTGACGAAGAACGACATGAACCCGAGCCCGATGCCGTGCTTGTCGCCGAAGGCGTCCTTGTGCTTCTTGCGCAGGTCCATGACCGCGTTCATGTCGCACTCGTTGAACGTCGTGAGCATCGCGGCGGTCTGCTGCGCCTCGACCAGGCGCGACGCGACCTTCTGACGCAGCGGGCTCATCCGCTCGACGCTCGTCGCCCGCGACGGGCCCGAGCCGGACGCCCCCGACGGGGCCGCCTTGCCCGACCCGCCCGATTGCATGTACGCCACAACGTCCTGCTCGCGGACGCGCCCGCCCACGCCCGTCCCCTGGACGCTCGCGAGATCGATCTTGTTGTCCTCGGCGAGCTTCTTCGCCAGCGGGGTCGCCCGGGCCGTGCCATTACTCGACGGCGCGGGTTCGGGGGTGGCCTGAGGTTTGGCTTCGGGCTTGGGAGCCGGCTTGTCGCCGGGCTTTGCCTCGGTCTTGGGCGGCGCGGCGGTCGCGGTCCCGCCGCCCGATCCGTTCGCGCTCGCCTCGGCGGGTTTGGACTCGCTCGCCGGAGCGCCCGCGGGCTTCTCGGCGGACTCATCGATCTCCCCGATCGCCGAGCCGACCTCGATGTCGTCGCCCTCACCCGCGGCGCGTTTGAGCACGCCCGCGGCGGGCGCCATCACCTCGACGGTGATCTTGTCCGTCTCGATCTCAGCGACGGTCTCGTCGCGCTCGACCCAGGCGCCGTCGTCCTTGGTCCAGGCGGTCAGCACGCCCGACACGACGCTCTCGCCCGCTTCCGGCATCACGATTGGAGTGCTCATCACCGATCCTTGGATTCACGCGTCACGCGGACGCGGCGAGTTTCTTCTTGTCCGCCGCGTCGGCGTCGGGGAGGGGCCCGACCGCCTCGGCGATGATCGCTTCCTGTTCGACCTTGTGCATCTTCTTCGAGCCAGTCGCGGGAGTCGCCGAGCTCGGGCGGCCGATGTACCGCAGGCGTTCCATGCCGAGCTCGTGCTCGAACTTGTTGTTGATGAACAGATACGCCGCCGCGTTGTACGGCTCTTCCTGCACGTAGACCCGCTCGGCATCCGCCGGGTACTGATCAAGCAGCTTGCGGAGCATCTCCCGGTGGAACGGGTGCACCTGCTCCATGCGGATCAGCGCGACGTCGGCTTTGCCCAGCTCGCGCCGGCGCTTGTCGAGCTCCCAGTAGATCTTGCCGCAGCACAGCGCCACACGCTTGACCTTCTTCCGGTCGTTGCCCTCGCTGGCGAAGAACGGGTCGTCCAGGAACTCGCGGAACCCGCCCGTGACCAGCTCGTCGATCTCGCTCGTCGGCACGCGGAGCATGCTCTTGGGCGTCATCACGATCAGCGGCTTGCGGAAGTTCCGCTTGAGCTGCCGGCGGAGCATGTGGAACGTCTGCGACGCCGTCGAGGGGTAGCAGACCTGGATGTTGTCGTTCGCGCCGCACAGCTTGAGGAACCGCTCCATGCGGGCCGACGAGTGCTCGGGCCCGGCGCCCTCGTACCCGTGCGGCAAGAGCAGCGTGAGCCCGCTCCACCGGTCCCACTTCGCCTCGGCCGACGCGATGAACTGATCGATGATCACCTGCGCGCCGTTGCAGAAGTCGCCGAACTGCGCCTCCCACAGCACCAGCATGCTGGGGTCCGCGAGCGAGTAGCCGTACTCGAACCCGAGGATGCCCGCCTCCGAGAGTGGTGAGTCGTACACGCAGAACCGGGCCTGGCGCGGCTTGCCGTCGGCGCCCTCGGACCCGGGCGCCTCGTCCGTGCCGATCACGCCCATCTCGCGGATGTGGTTCAGCGGGATGAACGGCTCGCCCGACTCCACGTCGCGGACCACCGCGTGCCGGTGGCTGAACGTCCCGCGCCGGCAGTCCTGCCCGCTCAGACGCACCGGGTGCCCCTCGATGAGCAGCGTGCCGTACGCGAGCGCCTCGGCGTCGGCGTAGCTGATCTCTTTCGACTCGAGCAGCCCCGCGCGGCTCTTGAGCAGACTCTTGAGCTTCGGGTTCAGCTTGAACCCCTCGGGCACCTTCCCGAGCGCCGCGCACACCTCTTCGATCATCTCGCGCGGCACGCTCGTCTCGACCGGGTCGAACGAGAACTTGTGGGTGAGCCCGTCCCAGCGGGCGCTGCCCGGGTCGATCGATGGGTCGTTCGGGGCTTCCTGCGCGGCGCGCTGCGCCTGCTCGAGCGTCTCGTCGATCCGATGCCGGATCGCCTCCATATCGGGCTGCTGGATCACGCCCTCGCGGAGGAGCTGCTCGGCGTACTTGCTCAGCACGCTCGGCATCGCCTTGATCAGCTTCGCCATGATCGGCTGCGTGAAGCTCGTCTCGTCCTGCTCGTTGTGCCCGTAGCGGCGGTAGCAGACCTGGTCGATGAAGACGTCGCGCTTGAACCGCTGGCGGTACTCGATCGCGATCTGCGCGGCGGTGACAACCGCCTCCGGGTCCTCCCCGTTCACGTGCAGGATCGGCGCGTCGATCATCTTGCCGACGTCCGTGCAGTACCGGCTCGACCGCCCGTCCTCGGGCAGCGTCGTGAACCCGATCTGGTTGTTCACGACGATGTGGATCGTGCCGCCCGTGGTGTAGCCCTCGAGCTGCGAGGCGTTGAGCAGCTCCTGAACGATCCCCTGCCCGGCGACCGCGGCGTCCCCGTGCAACACCACGGGGATGACCTCTTCGCGTTTCGTGTCGGCCCGCAGGCGTTGCTTGGCCCGGCATCGCCCCTGCACGACGGCACCGACCGCCTCGAGATGGCTCGGGTTCGACGCCATCGCGAGGTGCAGCATTTTGCCGTTGGGGTAGCGCTGGGTGCCCGAGTAGCCCTGGTGGTACTTGACATCGCCGCCACCCTCGACGAAGTCCTGCTGCCAGGTCTCCTCGAACTCGGTGAAGATCTGCTGGTAGGTCTTGCCCAGCACGTTGTTCAGGACGTTCAGCCGCCCGCGGTGGGCCATCCCGAGCACGACCTCGTTGACGCCCAGGTCGCTGCCCGCTTCGAGCACATGGTTCATGAGCGGGATGAGCGACTCGGCGCCCTCGAGGCTGAACCGCTTCTCGCCCGGGTAGCGCTTGCCCAGGAACTTCTCGAAGAGCTCGGCTTTCACGAGCTGCTCGAGGATGTGGACTTTCTGGCCGCGGTCCAGCGGCACGCGCCCACCGATCGACTCGAACCGGTCGAGCAGCCACGCCCGCTGCTCGACGTCGGCGATGTGCATGAACTCGACGCCGATCGACCCGCAGAACGTCTCCTCGAGCCGGGCGATCACGTCCCGCAACGGGACCTGACCCTCGAGCCCGAACCGCTCACCGTCCACGGGCTGCGCAAGGTCCGCCTCAGTCAACCCGTGATGGGCCAGCGAGAGCGATTCGGGCCGCTCGCGCTCGCGACCGAACGGGTCGATCCGCGCGGCGAGGTGCCCCTGGTCGCGGTAGCTGTCCACGAGGTCGTCCACGACCGCCTGGAAGAAGCTCGCGGTCCGGCCGGCGGGCTGGAAACCGCCGGAGCTGATCCGCACGGGCCCCCCGGCCGACCGGGTCGGGAGCGGCGTTGCGGAAGGCGACGATGCCCCCCCGGCGCCGGGAGAGAGCTTCAGCTCCCCGGCCTGCGCCAACTCAAAGCCTTGGAAGAACGACCGAAGCTCGGGCTCGACGCTCTCGGGGTCCTGCTGGAAAGCCCGATATCGGTCGTCGAGGAACTCCGGACTCCAGCTGTTGACGCTCGCAGGCACAGGACGCGGCGGCACACTCATGCAATCCTCCCGGGCGAAGATCGCACCGGCAACGTGGCATGCGGTCCCCCATCGGGGCGGCCGAGGGGAGTCTAGACAGCGCTATCGGCTTGGGGTCCGAGCGACATCGGGAAAACCCGCGCCACGCCCGGGATTGGGCGGGAATTATCCGAACCGACCCGTCACGTACTGCTCGGTCTCGGGTAGCACCGGGCGGCTGAAGACGGCCTCGCTGGGCCCGTACTCGACCAGGCGACCCAGGTACATGAACGCGGTGAAGTGGCTCACACGGGCCGCCTGCTGCATGTTGTGGGTGACGATCAGCACCGTGTACCGCTCGGCGATCTCGCTGATGAGTTCCTCGATCCGCATGGTCGCGACCGGGTCCAGCGCCGAGCAGGGCTCGTCCAGCAGCAGGACCTCGGGGTCCGCCACGATCGCTCGCGCGATGCAGAGCCGCTGCTGCTGCCCGCCCGACAGGCCCAGCGCGGACTCCCGCAGGCGGTCCTTGACCTCATCCCACAGCGCCGCCTGCCGCAACGCCCGCTCGCACGCCTGGGCGAGCACGCCCTTCCGACGCTCGCCGTCGATCCGCAGGGGGTAGACCACGTTCTCGAAGATCGACATCGGGAACGGGTTTGGCTTCTGGAAGACCATCCCGAGGCGTTTACGCAGCTCGATGACATCGACGTGCGGGTCGTAGATGGACTCGCCCTCCAGGCGGATCTCTCCCTCCACGCGGACGCCGTCCACGAGGTCGTTCATCCGGTTGACCGCGCGGAGCAGCGTGGACTTGCCGCAGCCCGAGGGCCCGATGAGCGCCGTCACCTTGCCCCGCGGCAGCTTCATCGTCACGTCGTAGAGCGCCCGCGCCTCGCCGTACCAGAGCGAGAACGTGTCGGCGCGGAGGATCTCCGGCTCGTCGGCGAGCTCGGGGTGCACCTGGGCCCGAAACGCCTCGCCGGCTCGGATCGCCTCGGCGACCTTGCTGGCGCGCCGCTCGGAGCCGAGCCCGGCCTTGGATTCGACCACCGTCTCTCCCATCGCCTGCCCGAACGCCCCCGCCATCAGATCGCCGCCCCGTGCTTCCCGCGCAGCTTGGCGCGGATGGATACCGCCGCGAGGTTCAGCGACACCACGATCGCCACCAGCAGCAACGTTGTTGTCCAGACCAGCGGCTCGGTCGCCTGCGAGTCCGGGCTCTGGAACCCCAGATTGTAGATGTGAAACCCGAGGTGCATGAACGTCCGGTCGCCGTGCAGGAACGGGGCGTCCAGGCTGACCGGGGAGGCCTGCGTGAAGTTCACCGCGCCGACGAGCATCAGCGGCGCCACCTCGCCCGCCCCGCGCGCCATCGCGAGGATCGCCCCCGTCATGATGCCCGGCAGCGCCCCCGGCAACACGACCCGCCGGATCGTCTGCCACCGGCTCGCCCCCGACGCGATGCTGCCCTCGCGGATCGAGTTGGGCACCGCGCTGATCGCCTCTTCCGTCGCCACGATCACAACCGGCAAGGTCAGCAGCGCGAGCGTGAGCGACGCCCAGAGGATGCCGCGACCGCCGAACGTCGGACGCTCGGGCAGCTTCTCCGTGAACCACCCGTCGAAATACGGCGTGTTCGCGATCAGGAACACCGCGAGCCCCGCCGCGCTGAGCCAGAACACCCACGCCGCCGCGCCCGCGACCCGATTGACCACGGTCGCCCTGCGCCCGGGCCGGCGCGCCGCGAACATGACGGATACGACGCCGCCCAGCACGATCACCGCCGTCAGCCCGATCATCCCCCACCAAAAGCCGCGCGGCGACGCGTCCACCGGGCCCGCATCGACCCACCCCCCGAGCCCGTAGCAGAAGAACCCGAGCCCGAACATCCCGTACACGATGCTGGGCACGCCCGCGAGGTTGTTGATCGCGATGCGGATCAGGCTCGTCACGAGCCCCTGCCGCGCGTATTCCCGCAGATACAACGCCGAGACCACCCCCAGCGGGACGACCGCGATCGTGAGCAGCAGGGTCAGTGTGACCGTGCCCATGATGACCGGCAGCACCCCGCCCTCGGCGCCGTTGGCGCGCGGGCGTTCGCTCAGGAACTCCCACCAGCGCGCGAGGTACACCCGCAGCTTCCCGAGCACGCCGAGCTCGTTGGCGTGCACGACCCGCACCACGCCCGCGACCGCCATGGGCGCATCGGGCTCGGACACCGACAGCGGGCTGAACCGGCCGCCGGTCGGCTCAACGATCTCGACGCGCACACGCTCGAGCCGGTCGCGCCGGGTGTTGATCTCATCGAGCACGCGGCCGAGCTCGGACGACAGCTCGGCGCTCCGTTCGTCGATGTCCGCGATGAGCGCCGCCGCGCGGTCCGGGCTGATCGAATCGCCCGACCAGGGATGCTCGGTGACCACACCGAGCAGCCCGACCGCGAACGCGACCCCCGCCGCCGCCCCGAGCGCCCGCAGCCCGCGCGCCGCCCCGCCCCGCGGGACCATCCGCCAGATGCGGAGCGCTCCCACGCCCGTCACCGCCGTCGCGAGTAGCGTGACCGTCCACGCCCAGGCGGGCAGCGCCGGCCCGTCATCCTCCGTGGTGACGCGCCGCTCGATCCCTCGACGCTTCCATTCCAAACGCGCCAGCCGCTCCTGGAGCATGGGCACGCGATGGCTGTTGAGCCGTTCGATCGCCGCCCGCCGCTCGAGCACGATCGGATGGACCCGCTCAAAGACCTCGCGAGCATCGGGCTGACCCGCGCCCAGGACCAGCTGCTCGCGCACCCGCGCACCGCCGTCTTCGAGCCCCTCGGCTTCAACCTCCACGACCGTCGCGGGGCCGAAGTCGGTGGTGACACGCTCGCCGTCGGCCACCCGCCGGTCGTCCGGGCCGTACCGCATGTTTCGAACGATCAGAACCCGCTCGATGCGCCCGAGGAAGACGCCCCACTCACGCCGCTCGACCATCGCGGCGTCCTCGGGGGCCTCGACCGACGCGACATCCGCGTCATTCACCCAGCGGAACGAATTCTGACCGAGGTCTCGGTTGCCGACGCGGTACCGGCGCCGCTCACCGCCGTCCGCGTCGTCGCGTGCGTCTTCGCTCTCCAGCGGCAGTCCGAGGAAGACCGTCCCGTCGTCGAGCGTGACCTCCTGGATCGGGCGCACGACAAAGGTCGATCCGCCGCGCCACACGATCACAACGAGCAACCCCAGGATCAACGCGAGGCACAGGACCAACGCGCCCGCGGTGACCCAGACGGCGGGCTCCCCATGCGCCGAGATCGGCGTGCGTCGTTTGTGGCGCTCGTGCGTGGGAGGAACGGTTTCTCTCATAGCGCCGCATTCCTCTTGCGGAACCGCTGCCGGACCAGCTCGGCCGTCGTGTTGATCACGAGCGTCATCAGGAACAGCACGAGCCCGCACAAGAACAGCACGCGGTAGTGTGTTCCCCCGCGCGGGGCTTCGGGGAGCTCGACCGCGATGTTGGCCGCCAGCGTGCGGAAACCGCCGAAGATATTCAGCGACATCTCCGGCGTGTTGCCGGTCGCCATCAACACGATCATCGTCTCGCCCACCGCGCGCCCGAGCCCGATCATGCACGCGCTGAAAATGCCCGAGCCGGCGACCGGGAGCACCACGCGGGTCGCGGTCTGCCACGCCGTCGCGCCGCACCCGGTGGACGCGAACCGCAGACTCTTGGGCACCGCGACGAGGGCGTCGTCGGCGATCGTGAAGATGATCGGGATGACCGCGACGCCCATCACCACGCCGACGACAAGTGTGTTGCGTTGGCTGAAGGGACCGAAGATCGAGTCTCGGGGATCCAGTCCAATCGCCGTGAGCGCCCCCGCGGCGCCCGCCGCCAGCGTTAACGCCGCGATGACCTGCGCCGCCAGCAGCACGAGCTGCGCGATCCCCGCGCCAAAGGGCGTCAAACCGTCGCAGAAGGCGTTCCACTTCGAGACCGCGAGCCACCACCACGCGGCGAGGACGACCGCCGCCGCCGGCGGAATCATCGCCATGAACCACCCGGGCCAGGCACTCCCGGCGCCGCTGTCGAGCCATCCGCGCAGCCCGCTCGCCCCGCCGTCGTCCGCCGCAAAGAGCAACGCCTCGACGCGCCCGCCGACCGCTGACGAAATCCCCACGCCGATCAGGATCGTCAGGATCACGAGCGCCGTGAGCACCGCCGTCGGTACGCGGCGGCGGAACCCCCGCGGCGTCATCCGCCACAGCCCAGCCCCGACGAGCACCGCGACCGGCACGACCCCCATCGACATGATCACGCCGGGCAGCCACGCCGCGATGTACGGCGCCACGAGGATCGCCGCGATGAACCCGAGCACGACCGAGGGCAGCGACGCCATCAACTCGATCGTGGGCTTTACCGTCTTCCGCCACGACGGGTGCAAGAACTCGCTCGTGTAAATCGCCGCGAGCACCGCGAGCGGGACCGCAAAGAGCATCGCGACGATCGTCGCCTTCATCGTGCCCCAGATCAGCGGCGTCAGGCTCAGCTTCGGCTCGCTCCCGGGCGACCCGGTCGATTGATACACGAACGTTGGCTCGTCGTACCCCTCGTAGGGGATGCGCCCGAACAAGCTCCGCCAGGTCGCTTCCGGATGCCCCGGCTCGAGCCGCCAGACCCGGACCATCCCGTTCTCAGAAACCGCCACGGCCGCATCGACCGCGGGCGCCACGCCCGCTGCCACGATCGCGCTCCCATCGCCCTCCCAACCGGCGATGCGCTTCCCGCTCGTGAGGTTTTCGAGCACGAGCGATCCATCTTCAAACCCGACAGCGACGGTTCGATCACGCCGCCCAACCCCGATCGAACGGACCGGCGAATCACCCTCCCGCACCGAGATGGACCGCGTGAGCCGCGACGCCGCGCCGTCCTCCCCATCAGTCATCCGCCAACTCGTCACCCGCCCCGTGTCATCCCCGATGAGCACCGCGTTCCCACCCAAGGCGGGCGCGGCGGCCGTGATCCACGACCCCGGCTCGACCGCCCGGTCGCGCTCGGCCAACGCCCAGGCATCCCCCTCAGTCTCCGCGTACCGCTCGTACCATCCGTCGGGCCAGAGCATGAGGACATCCGCCGAGGTGCCGACGAGGAACACCCAGCCCGGCGTGGTCCGATCCGGCGTCACTTCGATCGGCAATGGGGTCACACTCACGCGCTCGCGACCCGGCCGACCGTCGAGCCGGCGGACCGACCGCGTCGACGCGACGAACGCCCTCCCGTCTTCGAGCACCGCCGCCGTCACCCGCTCCCGAGACGACACCGCCCGGCTCGCGATCGCGGCGACCCCGGACAGCCCCTCGCCGAGCGACGCCGGCTCGCGACGCTCGGCCGCAAACTCCCAGACCCGGACGCCCCCCTCCGCGGGCTCGACGGCGACCGCCCGCTCCGCCGCGTCAGCAAACCGCGCCCCCCGGACAAACCGATCTGCGCGATCGCCCTCGACCGACGCGAACGCTGAGGGCGGGTCCCCATCGGCCACAAGCGCGTACGACGACCGGACCCCCGCCGCTTGGAACGCGCCGTCCTCAAGTCCGACCGAAACATCCCCGGTGTCCGGGCTCACGACAACCGTGCGAGGCGACGCGTTCTCCGCGATGAGCGAGACGGCCCCCCACATCAGACCCGAATCGATATCCAAGACACGCGCGTGACCGCTCGGAGCGACCAGCATCGCCTGCGCGCCCGTCGGGTCGAAGACGACCGAGGTCGGCGTCCGATCGACCTGGGTGACCACCGCCGGCTCCGGCTCCGCGTCCCCACCCTGGAACAGCGGCGCCGCGCTCGAGAAGAGGAACACGCAGATCGCGAGCATCGAACCGAGCACCGCGAGCCCGCCGAGCGTGATCACCACACCCGCGGCGCGATCGCCCACGCGCACCAGTCGCCCGGTCCGCCGCCTGCCCGATGCGTGCGTCATCTGATCCCCGGTGCGCGTGCGTTGGTTCAGAACCCCGGCTCGAGCCCGACCAGCTCGAGTTCTTCGCGGGCGACCGACGCCGGGATCGGATAGGCCCCGTCCTTCAGCACGCCCTCCTGCCCCTCGCGGCTGAACATCATCCGCACGAACTCCGCCCGCAGCGCATCCAGCTCGCTCAACCGGTCGTAGTTCATGTAGACATACAGGAACCGCGCGAGCGGATAATCGCCCGTCACCGCGTTCTCCGCGTTGGGCTCGAACGCCTCATCGCCTGTCTCGATCGAGACGTCGAGCGTCTTCACGCCCGTCGTGAGGTATCCCACGCCCGAGTACCCGATCCCGTACGGGTCGGTCGCGATCGCCTGGATCACGCCCGACGACCCCGGCTGCTCCTTGACGGTCGGTTTGAAGTCTTGGCCGTCCAACGCCATCTTCTTGAAGAACTTGTACGTGCCCGACGCCGAGTTCCGCCCGTACACCGCCACCGGACGCGACGCCCAGTCTCGGTCCGTGACGCCGAGATCGCCCCAGGTCACGTTCCCGCCCGCCACGCTGAACACCTCGACGAGCTGCTCGAGCGAGATCTCCTCCAGCGGGCAGTCCTTGTTGACGAACACCGCCACACAATCGATCGCGACCCGCAGCTCGGTCGGCTCGTAGCCAAACTTCTCGCGGAACTCATCGATCTCCTTCGGGTCCATCGCCCGGCTCATCGGGCCGAACTGCGACTGCCCCTCCATCAACGCCGGCGGCGCGGTCGAAGAGCCCTTCCCCTCGACCTGCACCCGCACCCCCGGGTAGAAATTCCCGAACGTCTCCGCCCACGTGCCCATCAGGTTGAGCATCGTGTCGGACCCGACCGACTTGATGTCGCCCGCGATCCCCTTGATGGGCTCGTACGCTGGCAGTTCCGGATCGATCGGGGCCCGCTGAGCGGTCTCGGTCGCGGCCTCCGCGCCCGCGGCAACTTCGACCACACGCTCATGCGTGGCCACCTCAGACGATGAACGCTCCTCCGCGGCTACCCGCTCGCAACCAATCCCGATCAGTGCCAAGCAAGCCACAATCGTCGCCACAGTCTTCCGAGTCATCGCCAGCCTCCTGTTTGCCCGGAACAGCCGCTCCGAGACGGAAAGTGTGGCAGGCTCGGGCCCCCGCGAAGCGGCGATCGCGCAAAGGTTCTGTTAAAACCCATCACTCGGGGCCCCGAATCGGGCGTCAGTTGGACCCGAGCGTCACCGCGGCCGAGCCCTGGCTCGTCACCATGCGCCCGCTCATCGTCCGAAACACGCCCGAGAGTTCCAGGCTCGTCGTCGGCATCCGGTCCGAATCCCCGCCGAGGCGCAGGAAGAATGAGTACGCCGGGCCCGGCGGCAGTTGCTGACGCGACGCGTCCGCCACGTCCGGCGGGAACACCCACCGCGCCACCAGACGCTGCGTCTGATCGAGCAGGCGGAACTCGAACTCCCCATCGGTCCACACGGGCACCTGCGACTCCTCGGCACGCGGGAACAGATACACGATCACCGGGATCGTGTCGGCGTACCCATCCCCATCCGAGTCCGTCGGCGTGCCGCGCGACAGGAACACCTGCACCGGCTCGGCGTCGCTGTTCCCGATCGGCGCCACCCGAGGCGCTTCACGAACGGGCGCACGACGCGCCGATGACGTCGGACCGTCCAGCGAGCATCCAGCGCCGAGCGTCGCCATCGCCGCCAACGCGCACACCCAGTCCTTATTCATCGGCCCACTCCTGATCGTACAGCGGGATCCACCGGTCCTCGTTCGTCTCGGGATCATCGCCAAGGCGCAGCAGCTCATCGACGGAAGACCGGTCCTGCAGACTGTTCAGCGACCGCTCGGTCAGCTCACGCTGCAGCTGGCTCGATGCCCCGTTCCGCTGGCCCGGGATCACGTGCGGCGTGAGGATCACGAGCAGCTCCGTCTTAATCTGCGCCTGGTCCGTCGAACGGAACAGCCCGCCGACCACCGGCAGATCACCCAGGAACGGCGTCTTGGTCTTCGTGACGCTGTCGCTGGTCTGGATGAGCCCGCCGATCACGACGGTCTCGCCGTCCTTCACGGTGACGGTCGTCTCGACCCGGCGCTGCGTGATGATCGGGGCCTGGAAGTTCTCGTCGATCTGCGTCGTCCGATCCGAGAGGATCGAGATTTCGGGCGTGATGTCCAGACGCACATACCCGTCCGAGCTGATCGAGGGCGTGACATCCAGCGTGATGCCGACGTTCTCGCGCCGCACGATCGCGGTGGTCACGTTGTCGCGGCGCTCGACGCCGTCCGTGATCGCGATGTTCTCACCAACGTTGATGAACGCCGCCTCGTTGTCGTTCACCTGAACCTGCGGGCGGCTGAGCACCTCGAGCTTGCCCTGGCTCTGCAACGCCCGGATGATGAGCCCGAAATCGCTGCTCGCGACCGCCAGGTTGGGCACGCCCAACGCCGTCGCGACGCCCGTGCCGGCGCTCAACGCATCGAAGACGAACCCGTCGCCCCCGATGCTGCTCCCGCTCACCTGGCTGTTGAGCCCGTTCTCGGTCGTCGTCGCGACCACGCCGCCGATCGCGATGTCCACGCCGTACTCCTCGGACGCGTTCAGCGTGACCTCGGCGATCAGCACCTCGATCATCACCTGCGGCGGCGACGCGTCGAGCTCTTCGACGATCGCCCGGACCGTATCGATATACCGCGGTGACGCCGAGATGATCAGCTTGTTCGAGCTCGGGTCCCCGATCACGGTCACTTCCTGATCGAGCTCACGCAGCAGCGACCCGGACAACTGCGGCCCGAGCGTCGAACGCCGGAGATCCGACTCACCCGCGAAGTAGTCCTGCAGCGTTGTCGCCAGCTCGGCAGCCTGCGCATTCTTCAGGTGATACACCTCGCGCTCGCGCTGGTTCGCTTCGATGGAGTCGAGCGCCGCCACCACCCGGCTCACTTCCTCCATCAGCTCGGGCGTTCCGCTCGCGAGCAGCGTGTTTGTCCGCCGGTCCACCGTCACCGCGAGCTCGCGCCGCTCATCGGAGATCGGCGTCACGGCCCGGGCCGCGAAGGGAACCTCCCTGTTGCTTTGGGCCTCGCCCTCTTCGACGGGGACCTCACCGTACGGCGTCAGCACGTACCGATCGCCGCGCCGCTCGAGGTTGAACAGATCAACCAGGAGTTCCTGCATCTGCGCCGCGTCCGCGTTCGCCAGTCGGAACGCCTCGATGACGCGGTCGCCGCGCGTCTCGCCGTCCAGGTCCTCGACCATCGCGACAATCAGGTCCATCAACTCCGGCGGCGCCTTGACGAGCACCGAGTTGGTCCGCGGGTCGGGCGTCAGCGTGACCTGGTCACGGATGTCGCCGTCGAGCATCGCCTCGGCCCGGGCTTCCTCCAGCCGGTCGCTCAGCACGCGGACGCGCGTCGCCCGCTGCCCGGCGCCCGATCCCGAGATCGATCGCCCGGCGAGCACGTCCTCGATCAGCGCGACCGTGTCGCGGGCGTTCGCCGAATCGAGCGGGATCCGCCGCACGTCCTCGACGAGCCCGGGCGATGCGCCGTCCAAGCGCTCGGCGATCTCCCGGATCGCCACCACGTCCTCGGGCGTGCCCGTCACGAGCAGCGCGTTGAGCCGCTCGCTCGGGACGACCGCCACCGCGCGCGCCCCCCGCCGCTCGAGCTGGGGCTGCACGTAGAGCTCGTCCACCGCCCGCGAGACCTCGACCGCCCGCCCCGGTGCCTGGAGCTGAATGAGCGTCGTGCCCTCCTCAGCCTCCGCGGCGACCCCGCTCGTGAGCGCCCCGATGAGCTCGTTCACAAGCGCCAGGTTCTCGTCGCTGCACGCGACGATCAGCACGCCGGCGGCTTGGTCCGCCTCGATCGAGAAGACGTCCATCGGGGACTCGCGCCCGCCGCGTGCCCGCGCCGCGTCCAGCCGGTCTCGCATCAGCCGTTCGATCCGAGGCGCCAACGCCCGGACGTCCGCCCCGGGCACCTCGATCACGTGCAGCCCGACCGCGAACCGCGCTTCGGGCTGGTCCAGCGTCGCGATCAGTTCCTGCAGGATCTCGAAGCTCCGCGGGCTCGTCGAGACGACGAGCGCATTCGTGCGCTCATCGACGTTCACCGTCACGCGATCCTCCTCGCGCGCCGAGGGCAGGCGGGCCCGCTCGTCGAAGGTGTCGTCCACGATGTCGGCGACCCGCCGAGCGTCCGCGTGCACGAGCGGGACCACCCGGACGCTGTTCGCCGACCCCGCGCCCTCGACATCGAGCATCGCGACCAACTCGCGGATCGCGCGCACATTGGTGGGCGTCGCGACAACCACGAGCGCGTTGAGCGACTCTTCGGGTGTGATCACCACGCCCGCCATGGGCGCGAAGACGTCGGTCTCGACCGCATCGCCGGCACCTCCAACGCGCAGCCGCCCGATCTGCCGGCGGAGCCCGACCGCCTCGGGCGTGTCCCCCACGCCCTCGATCAGCACCTCACGCAGCCGATCGGCCAGCGTCACCGCGTCCGCGTGCTCCAGCGGAACAAGGACGACATCCAGCCAACCCCGGTCGGCGTCCTCGCCGTCCAGGTCGGCGATGAGCACCTCGACCAGCGCGAGCGCGGGCTCTGGGCCCGCGACGATCACCGAGTTCGTGCGCTCCTCCGTGGTCACCGAGATCTCGCCGGCGAGCGCCTGCCCGACCGTCGAGGTCGGCATCGTCTCCCGGTTCGTCCCGCTGGCCCGCCGCACCCGATCACCTTCACGGAATAGCTCCTCGAGCACGCGCTCGACGCGGTCCGCCGCCGCGTTCTCGAGCGGGAAGATCCGCACGAGCACCGACTCTCCGGCTGGGAGTCGGTCGAGCAAGCGGACGACCTCCGCCACCGCCGCCACGTTCTCCACGCTCGACGCGATCAGCACCGAGTTGCTCCCCGGGTCCGCGATGAGGCGCACGGGGACCGCGAGATCCAGCTCGACCGGCCTGCCGTCCCGCTCCAACCGAAGCCGGCGGACATGCTCGGCAAGAGCCCGGGCGGGCCCCGCGTCCGTCACGCTCGTGTCGCCGTCGAGCATCGCGCGCACGCGCTGGACGACCTGGCCCGCGTCAGCGGTCCGCATCCGCACAACACCGACGTGCTGCTCGCTCGCGACCGACGCGTCATCGAGCACGGCGACAAGCCGCTGGATCACGCCCACGTCCGCCGCCGTCCCGACCACGCCGATCGCGGACCGCTCGGGCAGCGCCACGAGGGAGACCGGATCGATCACAAGCCCGGGGCGGTCCGCCGGCGCCGCCCGCGTCACGCCCATCTGCTGCAGCGTCCGGATCATCTCCTGCGGAGTCGTGTTCTTCACCGCGACCACCGTCATCCCTGCGCCAAACCCGGCTGCCGAGTCGTTGGGCGGCGCCGGCTGCCCGGGCTCGGCGTCGGCCGGCCCGCCGTCGAGTTCCTCCACAAGCCCCCGAACCTGCTCGAACATGTCGCGAGACGCAGACACGATCAGCGCGTTCGTCGTGCGCTCGATCTGCACGCTCAGGATCTCGCCGCGTTGCTGCGCGATCGGGCCCAGCGTGCGCTGCACCGCGTCACGAACCCGGGCGGCCGGGAGGGACCGAACCCGCACGACCCGCGCGCGCGGTTGTGTCATCTCCGCCTGCTCTTCCATCTCCGCGATGAACGACCGGATCTCGCGGAACTCCTCCGCCTCGGCACGCACGAGCACGGTGTCCGAGAAGTCGTCGCCCTCGATGAGCACGCGGCGCGGGTTGGCACCGCCCGCATCGGTTACGAACACGCGGCGGGCCGCGTTCGCGATCACCGTCGCGCGCCCGTGCCGGATCGGAACGACCCGCGTCTCGGGGAGCTCGAGAAAGTCCGGCACGTCGAGCTGCTCGACGATCTGGCGGATCCGGTTCAGTTCCTTGCGGCCCGCGAACACGAGCAGCGAGTTGGTCTGCGTTTCTGCGGACACGACCGGCACGCCTTCTGACTCCACCAGCACCGCGGGCTCAACGAAGTCGCGATCCCTGTTGCCGCGGGCCCGGCGCTCGGCTTCCAAGCGAACGCGCTCGCGGTCGAGCTGATCTTCCAGCGGCTGGCGGAACCCCTCGTTCAGCGCCCGGGCCACGCTCACCGCCGACGCGTGCTTCAGCGGCATCACGACCAGCTGCTGCGACGTGTCGTACTCCTCGGTATCGAGCGTCACCAAGAGCTCACGGATGCCCTCCCAGGTCGAGCCGTCCGCGCTGATCACCAGCGAGTTCGAGGCGGGGTCGGGCACGATGCTCACCGCGCGCTCGGCGCTCGTCGTCGCCTCGGGCGCGAACCGCCCGTAGAAGACCTTGAGCGCTTCGGCCGTTTGCTCCGCGTCGGCGTACTCCAGCCTGACGAACTCGGTCGTCCGCTCGCTCTCCCGCTCGACGTCAAACTGCCCGACCATCTGCGCGATGAAGGCCATCTCGTCGCTCGTCGCGGTCACCGCGATCGTGTTCGAGTCCAGCAGGTAATCGATGCCCGGGCGCGGCTCGCCCTGCCCACGCGGGCGGTTTCGGACCAGTTCGCGGAGCACGATCGACAGCTCTCGGGCGTCCGCGTGATCCAGCGCAAACCTCTGGAACTCGACCGGGGGCTGCTCCGGCGCGGTATCCAGCTCGGCGATCTTCCCGCGGACGATCTCGAGGTCTTCCTGCGTCCCGGTCAGCATGACCGAGTTGGTGCGCGACACGGGCGTCACCTTCACCCGCACCGTCTCGGGCAGCGCCTGCGTGAGCGCCCGCGACAGGTCCGCGGCACGAGCCGACTGTAGCGCGATCACCTCGACGATCTCGCCCTCGCCGATCCCGCCGTCCACGATCGCCTTCACCTGCGCCACGGCGTCGTCAACCAGCTGCTTCTTCCCGACGAGCAGCAGCACCTGCCGTCGGCGATCAACCTCGACCTCGATCTTGTTCGGGTCTCGGCCGCGCCAGGGGTACCAGTTCGGTGTCCCCGAGGTGTTCTCAACGATGCGCGCGATCGCGTTCAGGTCCGTCCCCGGTGCCGAGACGGCGCGGACGATGACGCCGCCCGAGTTCTCGCCCGGGCGATCGAGATCGGCGATGATCCTCTCGATGATGTCGAACGTGTCGCCGTTCCCGAAGAGCAGGACGGTGTTCGTGCGTTCGTTGGTCTGCACGTAGACGCGGTCGTCGGATCCTCCCCCCCGGTTGCCGCGGAACCACGGGGATCGCTCCCACTGCAGTTCCCACGTGATGTTCTGCACGGTGTCCTCGATGTCGCTCACCTGGATGTGCTCGAGGGTGAGGATGCGATAATCGAACTCGCGTCCCTCGGCGGGCGTGTCGAACTGCGCAATGAGCGACGAGATCTGCTCGTAGTCCTCTTCGGACGCCGCCACGATGATCGTCCCCGAGCGTCGGTCGCCGATGATCGCGGCGTCCCCCCCGCCCGTGCGGATGCCGCGCTGCCGGTTGATCCGGGCTCGATCTCGGAAGAACCCGCGGAGGGAGTTCGCGACCGACTCGGCGTCCGCGCTCTCGAGCTTGATCGATCGGACCGGATAGCTGGCTCCCTGCTCTTGATCAAGTTGCGACACCAGCGACTTGATCTCTTCGATGTCTTCCGCGGGGGCGCGCACGACGAGCACGCGCGCGTCGTCCTGCGCCGAGATCCGCATCGACTCGCGCTTGCCCGGGTCGCGCCCGACCAGAACCTCCTGGATCACGCGCGCGATCGCGCTGGGCCGCCCGTCGCGGATGCCGATGATCTCGAGCTGCGCGTCGGGCAGATCTTCGGACTGATCCGCCTCGACGAGGATCTGTGCAACCTCGGCGTGCTGCGCCCGGGTCGCCGTCACGAGCAGCGCGTTGGACCGGTCGTCGGAAACGAACCGGGCCCGCGGTGACTCCCACGCGACAGGGCCTTGCCGCGACGCATCGAACAGCGATTGCAGCGTGCGCGCCAGCGTGCGCGATTCGGCGTGCTCGAGCTCGTAGCGACGGATCGCGAGCCGCTCGCCGGCGGGGCTCTTGTCGATGCTCTCGACGAGCGCGTCGATGACGTCGAACGCGTCATCGGGGGCCGTGATCACGAGCGCCGTGTAGCTCGGGTCGGTGGTCACCGTGACGACGGACGGGTCGATTGAGGCGGTCCGATCGGGCTCGCCGTCCTCGCCGGGGAGCGTGATGTTCACCTCGCCGGAGCGTCGGCCGGTGCCGCGGTTCGGGTTGAGCATGCCCTGGACGGTCCCGCGCGCGCGGTTCGCGTTCACGTT
This sequence comes from Phycisphaerales bacterium, assembly GCA_040219655.1. Lineage (GTDB taxonomy): Bacteria > Planctomycetota > Phycisphaerae > Phycisphaerales > UBA1924 > BQJQ01. The sequence continues at coordinate 327,921 of JAVJSB010000006.1, forward strand.
GTCGAGCTGGTAGATCTTGACGGTCAGCTCGATCGGGCGTTCGGCCCGCGCGAGCCCAGCGATCAGCTCGCGCACGGACACGAAGTCCGTGTCGTTCGCCCAGACGATGAGCGACCCGGTCGCTCGGTCCGGCCGGACGCCGACGCGGCCCGTGAACCCACCCGGGTTGTTTACGCTCGTGCGCCCGAGCATGTTGACGGTCTGGCTGACGTATGACGCGATGGCGTTCGGGTCCACGCCCGCCGGGAGCTCGACGATGCGGACCGCGGTCGCCTCCGGCGGCGTCTGGCGTTCGAGATCCCGGACGATCTGCTGGATCTGATCGCTCACCCGCGAAGAGCCCTCGACCACGAGCGAGTTGGTTGCCGGATCGACGGTGATGCGCACGACCGGCTCGTCTTGTCGTCGCTCCTCCTCCGGTTCGGAGAACCGCTCCGCGGCGGGCTGCAAGCCGACGATGGGACCGATCATCCATGCGCCCGGCGTGCCCCACCCGGCGTCTGACAAGCCCCCGGGCGTTTCGGTCTCGGATTCGCCCTCTTCGCCTGTGTCCGGATTCTCTCCGGTGAGTTCGTCGGCGGTGATCACCTCGACCCGGACCCCGCCGCGCCGTTCGAGAAGGGCCCGGACGCGTCGCGCCGCTTCATCCGCGTTCATCCGAGACGGATCGACCGGCACGGTGCGGACGTTGCCCGTCGCCGTCGCCGCCGCGGCGTCGAGCTGACGCACCAAATCGCGGACCGCGGCCAACTGCTCCGCCGTGCCGCGCACAATCAGCGCGTTGCTCGATCGGTCCGCCCGTACCGCCGGGGGCGCGATCGCGGACTCCGCGTCCTCCTCGAACATCGCGCGGACCGCGGGCTCGACCTGCCCGGCGTCCGCGTTCGCCAGCGCGATCACGTCGATCCGGCGCGTCTCGACGCCCGACGCATCGCCCGGGACGTCCAGCGAACGGGTGATCTGCTCGCCCATATCCAGCAGCTCGAGCGGTGCCGTGATGAGCACCGCGTTCGTGCGCGCGTCCGCCGCGACCCGCGCGGTCCGCACATCCACCGGACGTCCCCGGCGTTCGAGCTCCCACACCATCTGCCAGCGCAGCCAGACCGGCACCAGGTCCGTGAGGTTGTCCTGTGCCAGCAAACGCTCGACGGTCGGCGCAACCGCCTCGGCCCGCGCGTGCTCGAGCACAACCGTCCGAACACCGATCCCCTCGACCTCGGCGCGCTCGTCCATCGCCGCGACAAGCTCTTCGGCCCGGCGCATCGCGTCGGCGCTGCCCGTGACGATCACGCTGTTGGAGCCGGTCTCGGGCGTCACGCTCGGGCGCGGGTCGCCCGGCGCGACATCGGCGGAGAGCGCCGTGTTCAACGCCTGCGCCACACTCTCCGCGTCGCCCTCTTGCAATCTGAACGCACGGACCTCGACCGGTCGGAGGGTCGCCCCGTCAAGCGACTCGACCACGCTCGCGGCGAGATCCAGGAGCGCCGCCGGCGCCTCCACGATCACTCGGTTCGCGCGCGCGTCCGCCCGAGCCGTTGGACGTCCGAACGGCTGGCCCGACGCCTGGGCCCGCCGGAGTGTCTCGGGCCACCGGTTCTGGTCGTTGAGCGTGCGGTCCAGTTCTCGCGCCACCGTCGAGGCGTCCGATTGGGACAGGTTGAACACCCGCGTCACGATCTCGGGTCGATCCTCGACCCGGTCGAGCCGGGACGCAAGCTCCGAGACGACCCGGTGCGTCTCGCTGTCGGCCGTCACGACGAGCGAGTTGGACGGCTCGATGACGCGGATCGTGGGCGCGTCGCGCCCCTCCAACTCGGGCGCTTCGGCGAGCAGCGCCAGCAGCGGCTCGACCAGGTCCGCCGCGTCCATCGCCCGGACGTCGATCACGCGCGTGATGTACTTTCGCGCGATCTGTGACATCTGCTCGGAGATGAGGCGCTGCACGCGACCGACCCCGCCCGAAGAGCCGATCAGCGTCACGGCCCGGTCGTCTGCGTCCACCATCGCCCGCACGGGGTCCCGCTGCCCCTCGTCTGTCAGCGCGTCCACACGGAGCGCCTCATCCACGATCGCTTGCGGATCGCCCCGGTCGATCGCGACCACCCGTGCCGTGGCGCGGACGCTCGGCTCGACATCAAGCGTGCCGAGCAGGTCCGCGACGGCGTCGATCGCGTCCCGCGGGCCAGACACGGCGAGCCCCCCGCCGTCGGGCGTGGGCGACGTCCGCGCCGCGGACCGATGATGCCTCGGGAGCAACCGATCGATCATGCTCTGGGCTTCGCGCGGATCAAGGTGCTCGAGCGTGACGACGCGCACGCCCGCATCCGGCGTGTTCGCACGGTCCGTGATGCCGGGGTCGAGATCCTCGAGGACCGCTTCGAGCTGCGCGAGCTGCTCCTCGTCCGCCGCGATCACGACGCGTGAGACCGATGGCAGCGCCCGGATCACGGGGCGGCGCGCCTGTGGCAGGTCAGAAAACAGCGGCGCCAGATGCCGGCCCGCCTCATTCGCGTCAAGGCGTTCGACGCGGTACGAGCGGACCATCCGCCCGCCCGAGCCGCCCGCGGGTACATCGAGCTCCTCGATGAGGTCCGAGACGACCTGGATCCTCGTCGGCGGGCCCACCGCAACGATCGCGTTCAGCTCCTCGGCGATCGAAAGCCGCAACGGCGGCTTGGACACGTCGTCGTACACCTTCGGCTGCTTGTTGTTATCCATCACGACGAGCTGATCGCGCTCGGGGATCAGCTGACGGATGGTCTCGACAAGCTTGTTCGCCTGCGCGAACCGGAGGGGAAACAGGCCGTAGTCGACGTCCGCGGGACGCTGCGAATCAACGCGCTCCACGAGGCGGGCCAATCGACGGCACTGCTCGCCCGTCTCGACGATCACCAGGAGGTTCTGAGCATCGACCGACTGCACCATGCCCGGTGCGGCAACGAGCGGCGCCAGGCGCTCGGCGAGCACCGCCGCCATCGCGTTCTCGAGCGGGATCGACAGCGTGACGTACTCATCGGGCGGGAGCGCGTCGAGATCGCTCAGGTCAACGACGGGCATCGGGCGCTTCGCCGCGTCCGCGATCGAGCGGAGGAACAGGAACGACTCTTCCTGCTCGACGCGCACGCCATGCGTCTTGAAGGTGAGGTTCACGATCTCGACCGCTTCAGCGATGGAGTACGACTCGGGGGAGATGAACGTCATCGTCGCGTCGGGCACGGGCGTCTGGCGGATGACAGGCATCCCCGTCTGCCGCGCCAGGATGTCGAGCACCTGGTCGTACGGCGCACCGTTCAGCGTGAACCGCACCGGCGCGTCCGCCTCGGGCGTCTCTTGGGCGCTCACCGTCGTTGCGCTCAGCACAACGGCGATCAGCGCGATCATCTTCACACACATCAACCTCATTGGGTTGCCTCCTCGGCGCGTGCCTGCGCCGCTTGATCTCGCTCTTCGGCCGGGACCGGGCGCCGCTTGTCCAGCGTGTCGCCCACCCGGATCACGTGCGGCGAACCGTCGATCATGAAGACCGCGCTCTCGCCCGCGCCAGACTTGAACGTCGCGTCCAGCACGCGCCCGCCGGGCGTGACGACGCGCCGCTCGCCCGATTGATGATTCACGAGCAACGCCTCGACGCGCTCGCCTTCGATGATGCCCGTCACGCGCCAGTCCCCATACGGCGGCCCAGCGGGCGCGGGGTCGGGCGCTGGCGCCTCTGCGCGCGCAACGCGTGTCCCGAACGGGTTGGCCGCGAGCACGAGCGCGAGCCGCTCCCGCCGAGCCTCGTCCAGCGGGGCGAGCTCGGGCAGGCCGGCGTTCGTGCGCGGCACGCCGTCCATCCGGATCGACGCGAGGTCGACGCGGAGATCGAACCGGTCGCGCGCCTTGTTCGTCGGTTTGATCGAGAACCCCTCGACCCGGTGCACCCAGGGCTGGGCCTCAAGCGTCGCGAGCGCGGTGAGCACCTGGCCCAAATCACCTGTGCCCGCGAGCCACGCGTGCGTGACAGCGAAGTCCGGCTCGGCGCGAAGCAGCGCCCGGAGCGAACGCCCGGCGCGCCGCGCGACGGGGCTTGCCATCGCCACGGGCCGCCCGTTGCCCGACGACACCGAGCCGAGCCCGGCGGACTCGGCGACCGCGGCGAGCCCGGACCGCAGCGAGTGCTCAAACTCGTCCGGAGCGCCGCTGATCATGGTCGCCCCCAGCGCGTCGCGCCGCTCGGCCCACGCGACCCGCCCATCGAGCAGGCGTTGCGCTTCGGCCTGCCGCCGTTGGATGCTCGCGATGTCCTCGCGCAGGTTCCGAGCGGGCGCGAGATAGCTGTGATCCGCGATGTACCACAGCACGCCGCCCACGCCGACGGCGACAACCGCGATGATCACAGCCCGGGTCCGCTTCACGGCGAGCCCCCGTCCTGCTCCCGGCTCGTTCTGATCAGATCGAATGAGAAGTCCGACCCCGAGTCGGGGCCCTGGGTGAGCACGTGGAACGCGCCGTCCTCGAGGAACGCTTGCCGCAGCGCCCGCGCGCCCGCGGAATCGGGCCCCCGCCCGGAGATTCGGAACGTCGCCTGCGCCTCGCGTGTCCATGTTCCCGGGTAGGGCACGCGCTGCCCCGGGGTGAATCCGACGCTGACGCGCGCGTCGCCGCGCAGCTCGCCGAGTGCCGCGCCGTCGATCCCGCCGACGGCATCCGAGATCGTCTGAATCGAGGGCACCCAGTCCTGACCCGCGGCGACCCACTGCTCGGCGTGACTCAGCCGCGCGTCGCGGGCAAGAAACTGCCCGAGCTGTTCGAACGTCTCGCCCGCGTTCGACTCGGCACGGCTGAGTTCGTCTTGCAGACTCGACAGGCGCATGGAGCCCGCGACGATCGCGCCGCCGACCAGGGCGACGACCGCGAGCAGCGCGAGCAAAACAAGCTGCCGCCGCTTGGCGCCGGTGTCGGGCGGACGGTGCGGTGCCACGAAATCGATCGCGTCCACGGAAGTCGCCCGCTGCACCACGACTCCGGCGAGGGGCAGGAACAATCGGCGATCATCGACGGGGACTTCTTCGGGCCACTGGACGTTGATGGACGCCGGCTCCGGCCGGAGCCCGAGCTCGAGCTCGCAGGCGCTGGCGATGCTCTCGGACAGCCTGCCCTCGCCGAGCACGATAAGCCGGTCTGAAGCGGCGCCGATCCCCGCCGCGCGGGCCCCGATGAGCGTCCGTTTCACTTCCACGGCGGTGCGCGCCGAGACGCGGTCGAGCTCGCTCAGCTCCGGGTCTCCGATGCCCGAAGAGGCGTCGATCGAGCGGGCAAAGATCGGAACCCCGCCCGCGGCGATCACGATCTCGGTCGTGGTCTCACCGGGCGCGATGAGCACCGCGGGCGCTTCGCCGGCCAGCGCTGCGATGCCCGCCGCCTGCAGCTCCGCGCCCTCCAGTTTGAGTCCGACGGCGCGGCAGGCGTCCCGGGCGCGCTCGACGAGATCCGACGCGATGGCGCCGGCCAGCGCCCGCGGCCCCTCCGGCGTCTCGACGAGCATGGCGTCCAGCAGGGAGCCGGACGCCGCGGTCTGCAGGTGCCGCTCGAGCTGGAGCCTCGCCATGCTGAGCCACTCGCCCGTGGCGACGAGCTCCGCGGGCGCCTCGAAGGGCTTGAAGACGGTGTCCGCGCGCGGCGCCGCGAGCACGACGGGCCCCCGCGGCAGGTTCATCGCCCGCAGGGCCGACGCGAGGTCCTGCGACGGCTCGTGCAGCCGCTCCCGCGCAACACGCGTCACGCGCACATCCGCACCGGACATGCGGCCGACGAGCGCACGGACGACGCCGCGCTCGATCTGGATGACGGTAGAACGCACGGCCATCAGGAATCGCCCCCCGCCTTGAGCCAACGACCGACGCGCGGGCTGACCTGTTGCTCTGATGAATCGGTCGCGTCGGCGGGCGCGTCGGGATCCGGCGGTTGTCCGGTTGCGGGAGGTATCGTCGCCGACGGCGCGTCCCCGACGTCCTCGGGTTCAGCGACGTCCGGGCGTTCGGCGGCGACCAACGACCACGCCCCCTCCGATGTCGCGTCGCGGATCAACGACACGCGCGGCGGGCTCTCCGCGGCGTCGAGAATCACGTCCCACTCCACGCGGCTGCTCAGGCGATCCGTCTGGACGGCGTCGCGAAGCTCCGCGGCGCTCAAGCTCTCCCCCGAATCCGCCGGGGTGAACCCGGCCCGCACGCGAATCTGGTACTGCATGGATCGATTCGTCAACCAAGGCAACGCCTCGCGGAACGACGCGACCGACATCGCGCCGGCCGTGAGCGGCCAGGTCACCGTGCGCCGCTCCTCATCGCTGAGCCGATCCCGCGTGGTCACGATCGAGCGTGCCGCGTCCGAATCGATCCCCGGAACACTCGCGAGGACCCCCTCGGTCGCGCGGAGCAGATCCACGCGTCCGAACGCGATCGGATCTGCAGAAAAGCACGCCACATCGAAGACACGCCCCCACTCGCCCTGCGGCACGTCCTGCCCCACGAGCAGATCCATCAACGCGCCCGGCGAATCGAGCGGGCTGTCGTCGAGCGCGGCCCGGATCTTCTCGGCGACCTCCGGCGTCAGGATCTCATCAAGAACGTCCGCGAGCGCCGGCGCGTCTCGCGTGACATCGATCCGTTGCGTCCCCGCGCGGTCAACGCCCGCCGCGCCCGATTCGACCTCGGACTCGCACGACACCGTGCAGAGGCTCGTCGTGACCGACGCGTCTTCGATCTCGCACCGCGCCAACGCCTCGGCGACCGTCGCGAACGGCCCGCGGTTGCGCTCTGAAAGGATCTTGCTCGCTTGAGTCTCCGAGATCCCCTCGATCGCCGCGAGCATCTCCTCGGTCGCTGCATTGAGATTCACGCGGCCGCCCAACGCCACGAACACCCGCTCACCCGGCTCAAACGGATCGTCGGTCTCTTGAGCGACGAGCTGCACCACGGCGCGCTCGCCCGCGGCCGTCTGATAGAGCTCGACCCGCCGGGTGAACGACGGCTCGCCGCCGGCGAGAAGGTCGTCACGCTGCTCGGTGAGCTCGGCCAGCGCGATCTGCACCCCCGCCCACGCCATCGCCTCGGCCTCGTGCCGACGCGACGACGCGTCCGTGTGCGCCCGGACCGTCCCGCCCGACGACACGATCGACAGCGCCACCAGAGCCGAGAACGTGACGACCATCAGCACCGCGAGGATCACCAGACCGGGGCGTGCCGGCTTCATCGGGCACCCCCTCGCGCGTCCGCGATCGCGATCACCCGCCGACGGTCCGGCTCGCGGGCGGGAAACTGTCGCTCCGATGTCTCTTCGGAAGCGTCGGCCTCGGCGTTCTGGAACCAGACCGAGATCTCCACCGCGACCGGGAGCGAACCGGACTGCGAAGAGTCAAAGGCGCCGCGCCAGGCGTCGCCGTCGTGGTAGCGGAACCGCGTGATCGCGCCGGAACCCAACTCGTGCTGACCCGGGCCGGCCTCTCCGAACACGGGCGCCCAGGCGCCGCGGATGGTTCGGGCCTCCGCGTCTGCCCGGAGCTCGAACCGCGCGATGTCGCCCGACGCGGCGGGATCCAGCGACCTTGTCCGCGACAGAACGGCGATCTGGGAGGCATCCCCCTTCACGCCAACGCCGACGGTCGCGGCATCCACCATCGTGGTCGTGAGCGCCGTGGCCAGGCGGTCGATCGCGATCGAAACCTCACGGTGCCGCGCGGCACGATCGCGGACCCAGTCGGCGCGCACCCGCATCGTGTTCATGGATCCCACGATGAGCGTCACGAGGATCGCGAGCAGCGCGAGCGCCGCCAGCACCTCGATGATCGTGAACGCGCGGCGGGGCATCACGGCGACCACCCCCCCGCGACCGACCGCGATTGCAGACGCACGAGCTGCCGCGCGGTGTACACGGCGCGATCCGAGCGCGAGCCCGACCGCCGCGCCTCCGCGATCACGAGGGTGAGGCCCGCGTGTTCTGATCGCTGCGTGTCGATTTGAATCTCCCAGGTCGGCTGCCACTCCGTGCGCTCGTCCACGCCCGCGGTACCGTTGAGCGACTCGGGCGTCGCGATCCCCGCCTCGATCAGCGCGATCGCCGACCACGCGGCGTCCGCGGCGCGCACACGCTCATCGGCGCGCACGATCGTGTCGGTCGTGCGGCCCACCGCCGCGCCCACCGCGAGCATCCCCGCGGCCAGCACGGCCAGCGAGAGCAGGATCTCCAGCAAGAGCACGGCGCGGCGGGTCATCCGGCGTCCCCCCCCGCGCTCACGATCCGCGCCGTCCACGCGTCCACGGTCAGCGACTCCTCGCCGCGCGGCGTTTGCAGTCGGATCTCACCCGCCTGCTCGAACGTGCCGTCGGGCAGCACCCACCCGATCAGCACGGACCCGTCGGTATCCGTTTCGCCCCGCGGCGCTCCGAACACCTCGGGCTCTGAAAGGTCGTCGGACGACCCCGTCGCGCTCACACGGCAAGACAGAGGCAGCTCGACAAGCAGCGTCTGGGTCGGCTCCGGCGCTTCGCCGACCGCACCGGGATCAATCGCGACGATCGGTTCGCTGACGAGACGCTGCGGGTCGGATCCGACGGCGAGCACCCGCGCCGACTCACCCAGAGCGCTCGCGTCCGCTTGGGCGCGAGCGATCGCGGTGCGGACCCGCGCCTGCGCCTCGATGCCGATCCGTCGGTCCAGCCGGGGCCCGATCGCGGGCAGAACCATCGCGGCGATCATCACGAGCAGCGCCAGCGCGATCGCGACCTCGAGCAGACTAAAGCCCGGGTGCCATGCGCACGCTCCCCTCATGCCGCACCTTCCGTCCACTGGAACCTCCGGCCCTTCCAAACAACCCGAACTGTCACCCTCGGGTCAGGGCCCGTCGTCGGGGACCAGATCGCCCCCGAGTTCGCCTTCGTCTTCCCCGGACCCCGTCCCGCCGGCGCGGATGTCGTCGTCCGTTCCGTCTTCCCCGTCGGGCCCGTACGACCACAGGTCGTACGGCGCGACGGCGGTGGTGTTCGCTTCCTCGATGCCCGAGTCGAAGTCCTCGGCCTGCTGGGCGTACCCCCACTCGTTGCCCCAGACGTCGGTCGCCATGGGCTTGGTGAGGTAGCTCGACCACAGCGAGCTGTCCGCCTCGCTGTCGAGCTTCTCCCGGTCCCAGAGCACCGCGAGACCCTCGTCGTCCGTCGGGTACCGGCGGTAGTCGAGGCGGAACGCGTCGAGCGCGTCGCCCAGCGTGCTCAGGTTGATCTGCGTCGCCTGCACGTCCGCCTGATCACGCCGAGCGAACAGGCTCACACTCACGAACCCGGCGATCATCACGATGATCGCGAGGACGATGAGCACCTCGATCAGGGTGAACGCCCGGCGGGCGCGGGCGGGATGGATAGGAGCGGTCATCGTGTCTTCACCTGCCGATTCCGTTCTTGAGGCGTCCCCTGGGGCCGCGTCGAATTCTGAGAAGGCCGCGAGCGCACGGAGCACCCGCCAACCTAGTACACACTAGCCAATCCTGCCGCTCGATGCAACAGGTCTCGCAGGGTACCGCGCTCGCGCCCACAAACCAAGGGGCCCCAGAGAGTTATAACCCCCTAGCCGGCCGCCTCACTCAGCTGGACCAACGGCAGGATGAGCCCCACGGCCAACCCGCCGATGATCAACGCCAACGCGACCAGCAGGCAGGGCTCGAGAAGCCGCACCAGCGTGCCCAGGAGCCGGTCCACGCGGGCCTCGATCGTGTCCGCCGTGCGCAGCAGCACCTCGTCGACGTTCCCCGCCGCCTCTCCGACTGAGATCATCTCGACCACGTCGTCGTCGAAGAGCCCGGACTGCCCGAGGGGCTCGGCGAGCGTCTTGCCGGCCCGCACGGCGTCCGTCGCGTCCGCAATCGCCTGCTCCATCCGCACGTTGCCCGCGGCGCTCTTCGCGATCGTCAAGGCGCTGAGCAGCGGCACGCCGTTGCCCTCCATCGTGCCCAGCATCCGGCAGAACCGCGCCGCGGCAAGCGAGCGGATGAGCGGCCCGACCAGCGGCGCTCCCGTGAGCCAGACGTTGACCGTGCGGCGATTCTCCTCTTGCCGCGTCCACCACCACAGACCACCGAGCGCGGCCGCGAGCAAGCCGAACGTGATCAGCCCGTACCGCGTGAACGCGTCCGCGACGCCCAGCACCACGTGCGTCAGGAACGGCAGCTCGCTGAGCCGCTCGAACTCGCCACGGAACTTGGGCACAAAGAACGTGAACAGCACGATCAGGATCAGGCTCCCCAGCCCGATCAGGAACGCCGGATAGGTCAGGGCTCCGAGAATGCGACTGCGAAGTTCTGCCTGTCGCGCGACAAACTGAGCAAGCCGCTCGAACACCTGCTCGAGGAAGGCGCCGCGCTCGCCCGCCCGGACCATCGCGACGTGGATGGGCGGAAAGAACCCGTTCTGCGCGTCCATCGCGTCCGCGAGGTCGGCGCCGTCGGAAACCTTCTCGCGCAGATCGCCGTACACCGCGCCGAGACGCTCCGACCCCCGGTTGTGCGAGAGGATCTCGAGCGACCGCATCAGCGGCACGCCCGCCGACACGAGATCGGCGAGCTGCTGGTAGCTCGCTCCGAGCCTGCGGGCCGAGACGCCGCGACGCGACGATCCGCGGGCCCGCTGCTCCGAGACGGACACGGGCGTGAGCTTGCGAGCCTCAAGTTCGGCGGTGATCGCGCTGGCCGACGCGCCGGCGATCGCCCCGGCCACGCGGGATCCGGTCGCGTCAATCGCGATGTACTCGAACGTCGGCATCCGAACCCTCGACCCTGCTCAGCCGTCCTCGGGTGCCTTCTGAGCGAGCAGCCGATCGATCGCGTCGATCACGCGCTCGTCGTCGGGCGCCACCCGAGGCTCGAAGCGCTCCACCACGCGCCCGCGGCGATCGACGAGGAACTTCGTGAAGTTCCACTTGGGCTCGCCGCCCAAGGGCTCGGGGAGCTCCTCGAGCTGGGCGTACAGCGGGTGCTTGTCCTCGCCCGTCACCTCGATCTTCTCGAACATCGGGAAGGTGACGCCGTACTCGAGCGAGCAGAACTGGGCGATCTCGGCGTTGGTCCCGGGCTCTTGCCCACGGAAGTCGTTCGCGGGGAACCCGAGGATGACGAGCCCTTCGTCCTTCCGCTCCTTGTAGAGCTTCTCGAGCACCTCGTACTGCGGGGTGAGCCCGCAGCGGCTCGCGACGTTGACCAAGAGGACGACCTTGCCGCGGTAGGTTTCGAGCTTCTCCGGCTCGCCGTCGATGCGGTTCATCTCATAGTGCAGGACATCCGCCGGGTGGTGCTTCGCCGGTTCGGCCGGGGCCACCTCACGCGACGCTCCGGCCGAATCGGGCTCGTCGCGGTCGCTGATCGCGACCACCCAGATCGGGACGAGAGACGCCAGCAGGACCGACGTCATCGTGGCGGAGGTTCCCTTGGTGCAGCAGCACTTCATCGCATCACTCCTTCGCGTGCATCCTACCGGCACGCGCCCGGCGAACCGAGAAGCGTGCCCGATCATTCCTACAGTCCCGTGATGGTCACGCTGCGACGCACGGTGCGGTTTGCGATCAATCCGGACGGGTCCTGGGAGGGCTCGAACGGGGACGGCGGCGTGCCCGCGCCCGCCGGTCTCGCCCGCTGGTACGAGCTCGAGGTCGCCTGCGAGGGCGAGCCCGACCCCGCGTCTGGGTATCTGGTGAACATCAAGGCGATCGACCGGGCCGTTCGCGACCAGGCGATTCCGCTGATCGCCCGGGCGTGCGAGGAATCCCCGGCGAGCGACCCCGCGAGCCTGTTATCGGCCCTCAGCGAGGGCATCCAGGGCGAGCTCGAGCCCCGCGTCACCCGAGTCCGTTGGAACCTCACCCCGTCGCTCTCCATGGAGATTGCTGTGAACAACCCCGACCGCGTGCTCGTCCGTCAGCGTTTCGACCTGGCCTGCGCGCACCGGTTGCACAACCCCGAGCTCTCCGAAGACGAGAACCGGGCGCTCTACGGCAAGTGCAACAACCCGAACGGGCACGGGCACAACTACCGCGTCGAGCCTTGTTTTGCCCTGCCAACGCCGGGAAACGGACAACCAGCGCTCACCGTCGCGCAGCTCGAAGCCCTCGTCGATGAAGCGATCGTCGAGCCCTATGACCACACGCACCTGAACGACGACACCGAGGCCTTCGCGGCTGGGTCGGGCGTCGTTCCCTCCGTCGAGAACATCGCACGGGTGTTCTACGAAGCGCTCGCCCCGGCCGTGCACGAGGCGTCCGACGGGGCTGAGCTGGTCTCAATGACGGTCTGGGAGACCGATCGGACCTCGTGCACCTACCCGGGCGGGACTTTGGCCTGAAGAGCGATCGGCGTAGACTGCGGGCATGAGTGTGGAGAGTGTGTTGCTGGGGCGGGGTGTTGTGACGCCCGAGCAGGCGGAAGAGGGCCGCCGGGCGTCGGCGGGCTCTACTGAGCGGATCGACCAGGCGCTCATCCGCCTGGGTCATACGACCCGCGAGGCCGTGCTCGCCGCGTTCGCCGCCGAGTTTCACATGCCCGTCGTCGATCTCGAGGAGATCGCCCCCGAGCCCGAGGTGATCGACCTCCTGCCGGCGGCGCTTGTCTATCGCCAGAAGTGCGTGCCGATCGCTCGGCAGAACGGCACGCTCACCGTCGCGACGAGCGACCCATTCGAGATCGCGGCCCACGACGAACTCCAGCTCGTCACCGGGTGCTCGATCGACCTGGTGCTCGCCGACGAGGCCGAGCTCGAACGGTTCATGCGCCGCCACTACGGCGTGGGCGGCGACACACTCGACGCGATGGCGAAGGACGACGCCCCGGTCGCCGAGTCGTCCGACGCCGCCGAGGAAATCGAACGCGCCCAGGAAGCGTCCGTCATCAAGCTCGTGAACGACCTGCTGACCGAGGCGGTCTCGGAACGCGCGACGGACGTGCACATCGAGCCTTACGAGCATGAGCTCACCGTGCGGTACCGCATCGATGGCGTCCTGCAGCGAGCGAGCGTTCCCCCGACGATCCACCGCTACGGCGCCGCGATCGTGTCGCGCATCAAGATTATGTCGAGCCTGAACATCGCTGAGAAGCGCCGCCCGCAGGACGGTCGGATCTCCTTCTCGACGCGTCTCAACGGGCGCATCCACGACTTCGACATGCGTGTGAGTGTCATCCCGATGCTCTTCGGCGAGGGGGTCGTGCTGCGTGTGCTCGACAACTCCGCCGCGCTGATGTCACTCGACGATCTCGGGATGGACGGCGACACGCTGGTCCGCTGGGACAAGCTGATTTCAAAGCCGCACGGCATCGTGCTCGTCACCGGGCCGACGGGCTCGGGCAAGTCCACCACGCTGTACGCGTCGCTCAACCGAATCGTGACCGATGAGATCAAGGCGGTCACGATCGAGGACCCCGTCGAATACCACGCGTCGGGCGTGAACCAGATCCAGGTGAACACGAAGACGGGGCTCACGTTCGCCGCGGGGCTCCGGTCCGTGCTTCGTCACGACCCGGACGTCGTGATGGTGGGCGAGATCCGTGACAAGGAGACCGCCGAGACGGCGATCCAGGCATCGCTTACCGGTCACCTCGTGTTCAGCACGCTGCACACGAACGACGCCGCGGGCGCGCCGACGCGTCTGCTTGACATGGGCGTCGAGCCGTTCCTCGTCAGTTCGTCGGTCGAGGGCGTGCTCGCCCAACGGCTGGTCCGCCGGATCTGCCCGGACCACTTCGAGGAGTACACCCCCGACCAGAGCGACCTGCCTCGGGACTTTGCCCTGCCCGCGTCGGGCACCCTGCGGCGCGGCGTGCCCGACCGGGCCAACCGCAACACCGGATACCGCGGGCGCTTGGGCGTCTTCGAGCTGCTGACGCTTTCGCACGAGATCCGCGAGATGATCATGGCCCGCGCGAACGCCCCCGAGCTCGCCAAGGCGGCGATCGCGTCGGACGATCTCCGCCCGATCCGGGCCGACGGGTACGAGAAGGTGCGGGCGGGCAGAACCACGCTCAGCGAGCTCGCCCGGGCGCTGGCGGTCTGACGCCCCGCTCGGGTATCGTTGGCCCGTGCGCCACCCACGCAAGATCCTGCTGATCCGCCCGAGTGCGCTCGGGGACGTCTGCCGAACGGTGCCCGTGATCGCATCGCTCCGCCGCGCGTACCCGGACGCCGCGATCGACTGGCTCGTGCAGGACACCTTTGTTGATGCTGTGGCCCATCACCCGGCGGTCCGGCGCGTCATCCCGTTCCCGCGCAAGGCGTTGGGGCGTTCGGTGCTCCGCGGCAACCCGCGGCCGACGCTCGCATTCCTGCGCATGCTCAGGTCAGCAGGCTACGACCTGACGATCGATGCGCAGGGGCTCGGGCGGTCCGGGCTGTTCGCGTGGGCGACGCGGGCGGCGCGGCGGGTCGGGCACGCGCACGCGCACGAGGGCGCCTGGCTCGGGTACACGCACCGCGTCCGCGAGCCCATGTCACGCCACACGGTCGATCGGATGCTGGGACTCTTGCGCCCGCTGGGTGTGCCCGCGGTGCGCGACATGCGGCTGTTTGCCGACCCGCAGGCGGTGTCGGACGTCGTCGTCGAGCACGCCGAGCCGTATGTCTTGCTCGCGCCGACGAGCCGCTGGGCGTCGAAGCGCTGGCCGGCGGACCGGTTCGCCGAGCTCGCCCGCCGCCTGCTCGACCGGGGCGTCCCGCGGATCGTGGTCGTGGGGTCGCCCAGCGAGCGCGGGCAGTGCGCGCCGCTGCTCGGGCTCGCGGCCGACTCTCCGCGGATGACCGACCGCGTGGGTTCCACAACGATCGCCCAGCTCATGGCGCTCGTGTCGCGCGCCAAGCTGGTCGTCGCGAATGACTCGGCGGCGCTGCACATGGCCGTCGGGTTCGACCGCCCCACCGTCGCCCTCTACGGCCCAACGGACGTCACGCGCGTCGGGCCGTACCAACGCGACGAGGATGTCATCCAGCACGTCTCGCCCGGCGATCCGATTGATCACAAGACGGACGCGAACGTCGCGCTGATGGAGCGCATCACGACCGACGAGGTCTTCGACGCGTGCCTCGAACGCCTCGATCGTCCGCCCGCGTACCCCAGAGCCGCGCGGTCCGCCTGACGCTCAGGCCTTCGCCGCCGCGTGCTCGTGGGCGAACTCCTTCATATACGCGACCAGCGCCTCGGCGCCCGCCTTGGGGAAGGCGTTGTACATGCTCGCCCGCATGCCCTTGATCGAGCGGTGCCCCGTGAGCCCGTCGAGCCCCTTCGCCTCGGCGCCCTCGACGAACGCCGCGTCGAGCTCCTCGGTCGGGCATTTGAACGTGATGTTCATCATGCTCCGGCTCGCCTTCTCGGCGTGCGGGGTGAAAAAGTCCTGGGCGTCGAGGAAGTCGTAGACCACCATCGCCTTCTCGCGGTTGCGCTCGGCCATCGCCTTGAGCCCGCCCTCGGCGAGGATCCAGCGGAAGACCTGCCCCATGAGGTACACGCCGAAGGTGTTGGGCGTGTTGTACCGCCCCTCCTTCTTCGCGTGATTCGAGTACTTCATCATCTCGGGCAGCGGGCGCACGGCTTCCTCGACCAGGTCCTTTCGCGCGATGAGCAGCGTCGTGCCGGACGGGCCCAGGTTCTTCTGGGCCCCCGCGTAGATCAGCCCGTACTTCGAGACGTCGATCGGCTTGGAGTAGATGTTGCTCGACGCGTCGCACACGAGGAACGCGTCGTCCGGCGTGTCCGGCTCGGCCTGGAACTCCGTGCCCATGATCGTGTTGTTCGACGTGAAGTGCACGTAAACCGGGTTGTCCGAGTGCTTCACCTGATCGCCGGTCGGGATATACGAGAAGTTGCTCGCCTTGGACGACCCGCAGACGTGCAGCCCGCCGTACAGGGGCACCTCCTTGATCGAGTCCTGCGCCCACTTGCCCGTCTCGAAGTAGTCGGCGGTGCGGTCCTCGGCGAGGAAGTTCGCGGGAACGAAGTAGCACTGGCTCGTCGCGCCCCCCATCATCCAGAAGACCGCGTGTGAGTCGGGGACATCGCCAACCTCGCGGCACGCCGCCTCGGTCTCGGCGGTGATCCGGTCGAACACCTTCCCCCGGTGCGAGTGCTCCATGATCCCGATGCCGGAGTCATAGATGTTCCAGATGTCCTTCTGGGCCTGCTTGATGACGGGCTCGGGCAGGCAGGCGGGCCCGGCGGAGAAGTTGAAGATGCGCTCGCTCATGACAATCCCCTCGTCGCCGCGCGCTCACAGGCCCGCGGGGTCGTTGACCATGTTCTCGAACCGCCCTGACTTCTGATACTCGCTCACGATGCGGACGGTCTCTTCCGCCACCGCCAGCTGCGCCTGATCGGTCGAGGCACCGCAGTGGTGTGTCAGGCTCACGCCGGGCAGCGACGCGATCTCGGGCTGGAAGTCCGCGACCTTGTCCGCGGGCTGATCGTTGTAGACATCCAGCCCCGCGCGGATGCCCTTCTCTTTGATCGCCTTGACGAGTTCGGCCTCGTCCACGATGTCGCCCCGCGACGTGTTGATGAAGAACGCGCCGGGCTTCATCGCCGCGAAGAACCCCGGGCCGCACAGGTTCTTCGTATCGGGCGTGGAGGCGACGTGAATGCTCACGGCGTCCACCTGCCCGAGCGCTTCCGTGATCGCTTCGCGCGTGTAGGGGATGGGCGTGATGCCCAGGGCGCGGGCGGTATCGTCGCCCAGCCGGCGCGACTGGGCCCAGACGTCCATCCCCAGCGCCTTGGCGCGGGTAATGACCGCCGTGCCGATCGCGCCCGTCCCGATGACGAGCAGCTTCCGCCCCTTGAGCCCGCGGGCTTTCGAGAACTCCGCCTTATTCCACTTGCCCTCACGCAATTGGTTGGTCTGCTCCCCGATGCGGCGATCGAGGTTGATCAGGTGCCCGATGGCGAGCTCGGCGACGGCGACCGCGTTCATCCCCGGGCAGTTGCAGACCGCGACGCCCTTCGCCGCCGCGAAGGCGTGGTCGATGTTGTCGTACCCGGCGCCCGCGCGGATGATCCCCTTGAGCGTCGAAGCGCTCTCGATGACCGGCTGGGGGACCTTGGTCGAGCGGACGATGAGGATCTCCGCCTCGCTGGCGCGGAGGGCGTCCGCGAGCGTATTGGGCCCCAGCCCGGGGTCCACACGCACCTCGCACCCGAGCGCCTCGAGCCGCTCGATGCCCTCGGATTCGAACTTGTCGGCGATCAGGATCTTCACGCGTTCCCCTCCCTCTGGGTCTGCGGCGCGTGAAGTCTAGGGCTTGCGGGCCAACACCGGGCGTCACGGGGCCGCGGCTGATTCTGTCCCAGGCGGAGCGTCCCCCGAGCCCGCGAGCACGCCGATTGCAAACATCGCGGCGCCGGCGGCGACGACCGCCGCGGCCGTAAGCCCGATCACGATCGCCCGCCGGCGCTTTCGTGCGGCGCGGTGCCTGGCGAGCCGGTCGCGCGCCGCGGACGAAGCGCCCGGCGACCCGCTCGGCACTCCCGTCGGCTGCGGTGCGTCCGACGCGGGCACGCTTTCGAAGGCCACCCCGCCCGCGGGAGACCCCATCGACGCGACCACCTGCCCCTCGGGGACCTGCCCCGCGATCAGCCGGATGGGACCGACGCCGAGGTGCTGGCGATCCCGGTCCACCTCGAACACCGCGCCGCACGACGCGCAGGCGTAGTCGTCCGGGCGGGCCGGCTCCTGACAGTTGTGGCAAATGCCCAGCAGATGCGCGACCCCCGGAACTCGTGTCGCGCGCATCCAGAACTGGCGCGTGCTCGGGCCGCGCACGATCGAGTCCGAGCGCACGATGCCGCGCTCGACGAGCGACCGGAGCGTCTCGTAGGAGCACCCGGCGCGGGTGGGGACCGCCGGGTCGATGAACGACCACGGGCCCATCGCGTTCTGCGTCGCTTGCCGTGACAGCGGGTCGAACCGCCCGGCGCACCGCGCGCACCGGACCGTGTCGCCCGACACGTGCCCGCAGTACGGGCAGATCACCGCGCGCGGCTGGGGCGTGGGAGGCGGCCGCGTCCCGTTCTCCGTTTGGGCGTCCTGCGTCACCTTCAAAGCGTACCCCCGGTCATCGATCGGTACGCACAATCGGCCGGCCCGGTTGACCCGGCGGCTCGGGAACGCTCAGATCAGCCATGACGCACCCCCAGACGGCGGCCGCCCTGACCGTGCTCGCAGGCATCGGTGCGTTGGCAGGGTGTGCAACAAACGGAACGGGGGCCTTCGAGTCCGCGCGACCGACCCCGACCGAACCCGCGGTCTTCGTGGACGGCGCCTCGCTCGACCCCCCGGAGATCACCACGCGGACGGCCGAGCTCGCCGGCGGCGTGGTCGTCGAGGAGCTCGCCCTCGAACGAGCGCTCGAGTTGGCGTGCCGACAGGCGGGGATCGCGATCGAGCGTGCGGACATCGACCGCGAGCGATCCGCCCTGGTCGATGCCGTGCTTGCGGAGCGTGATGGGCGTCAAGAGAACACGGCGCTCCTGCTCGATCGCGTCCGCGCCCGGCGCGGGCTCGGCCCGATCCGGTTCGAGGCGTTGCTTCGCCGAAACGCGATGCTGCGAGCCCTCGTGCACGACTCGATTAACGTGACTGAGACCGAGATACGTCTCGCCCACGAGATGAACGCAGGTCCGCGGGCCCGTGTTCGGCTCATCGTCACGCCCTCGCGCCAAGCCGCGTCCGGGGCGATCGAACGGATCCGCGACGACGCAGCAACTGTTGGCCTTGTGCAGGCATTCGCCGACGCGGCGCGGCGCGTCTCAACGCACGCGAGCGCGGCCGCCGGCGGCTCGCTCGGCATCGTCAGCCCGCTGGACCCCGCCCTCCCGGAGTCGCTGCGAGGTCAGATCGCGGCTGCTCGGGCCGGAGGCTTGACCGAGATCGTTCCGATCGGCGACAGCTACGGCGTGGCGTTGATCGAAGCCGTCATCGAGCCCCAGCTCCCCCGCGAGCTCACTCCGGGTCGGCGGGCTGAGATCCGCCAGGAGATCACCCGCCGCAAGGAGCGCCTGGAGATGGAACGCCTCGCGATCCGCCTCGTGCGAGAATCCGAGATCCGCGTCGTGGATCCGTCCCTCGGGTGGTCGTTCCGAACCCGAACCGAGCGCGGGGAGTGACCGACGATCGATCACAGGCCAGCGAACGCCGCGGCACGGCGAGCGAGCTCGGCGTCTGGTCAGCGCTCTACGTCGCAGGCGTCGCGTTCATGGTCGGGCAGACGCTGCTGGGATCGTCGCGCCCGGCGTGGGGTGTCGAGGCGTACTGCTTCCTGATCGGACTGGGCGTGTACCTGCTCGACCGCGTCGGCGTCCGTCGGCCCGACCCGGCGGATGGCGCGCCCTGGCCGACGGGCACGCGCCGCCGCCGGCTGACGCGGGTCGCGGCGCTCATCTGCTTGGTCGTCGCAAGCGCCGTCGGGTGGGTGCTCCGCCCCGGGCTCGCGCTGGGGCCTTGGATCGGGCTCGTCGTCGTCGCGGCGTACGCCTGGCCGGGTCCTTGGAGGCTCAAGGCTCATGTCGCCCTCAAGGGACCGATCGTCGCGATTTGCCTCGTCGCGCTCGGCATCGTCGCGTCCGGCGCCGACCGCGTTCTCGCGCACGACGCCCGCGCGTGGATCACCGCGATCGGGCTCGTGCTCGTCGTGCTCGGCGACTGCGTCCTGTCGGACCTGGACGACGCGGACGCCGACCGGGCGGCCGGCGGGGGATCGGTCGCCGCGATCGTCGGCCCGCGCGCCGCCCGGACTGTGGCGCTCGCGTGTCATGTCGGAGCGGGCGGATCGATCCTGCTGGGCTCGGGCTTGGCGCGCTCGGCGGCGGTGTGGAGCGGCATCGTCGTGCTGACGACCGGCCTGCTCGTCGTCGTGCGACCCGCCCGCGTGCGCACGATCGTGGATCTCCGCCTGCCGATCCTCGCGGCCGCCGTGTGGGGATTGATCGAGATGGAGCTGGTTGCGCCGGGCTGAGCGAGAGGGGTCAGCGGGCGATCTCGATCGCCCGAGTCTCGCGGAGCACCGTGACGCGGATCTCACCCGGGAAGGTCATCTCGTCCGAGACGCGCTTCGCGATGTTGTGCGCGATCAGGTACGCCTCGTCGTCGGAGACCTGGTCCGCGTCGATCATGACGCGGACCTCGCGCCCCGCCTGGATCGCGTGCGCCTCGACGACACCGGGCTGGGTCAGCGCGATGTCCTGAAGTTCGGTCAGTCGCTGGACGTACCGCTCCATCGACTCACGCCGGGCGCCCGGACGGGCGCTGGAGACGGCGTCCGCCGCCATGACGATCGGCGTGTAGAACGTGGTCGCGGGGATGTCGCCGTGGTGCCCCCCGATGGCGTTGAGGACGGCTTCTTCCTTCTCGCCGTGCTGTTTGGCGAACTCCATGCCGATCTTGGGGTGCCCGCCCTCCATCTCGTGGTCCATCGCCTTGCCGATGTCGTGCAGGAACCCGCACCGGCGGGCGAGTCGGCCGTCGAGACCGAGCTGCTCGGCGATGATCTGCGACAGGAACGCCACCTCGACCGAGTGGCGCAGCACGTTCTGCCCGTAGCTCGTGCGGTAGTGCATCTTGCCCACCGCCTCGATGATCTTCGGGCTGAAGCCGCGGAGGGAGACCTCGACGGCCGCGTCCTTCCCGGCCTTAATGACTTTCTCGCCGATCTCCTTCTGGACCTTCTCGACGACCTCCTCGATCCGTGTCGGGTGCATTCGCCCGTCCGCGACGAGCCGGGAGAGCGCCTCAACGGCGATCGCCTGGCGGACCTTGTCGAAGCAGGAGACCACGATGACGCCGGGCGTGTCGTCCACGATGATGTCCACGCCGGTCGCTTTCTCGATCGCGCGGATGTTGCGGCCCTCGCGCCCGATGATCCGCCCCTTCATGTCGTCCGACGGGATGGGGACCGAGCGGACCGTCGCGTCCGAGGTGGTCTCGCTGGCGTACCGCTGGATCGCCTGCAGCAGGATTTCCTGGGTCTTCTCGCGGGCGCCGGCTTCGGCCTCTTCGTGGATCTCCCGAACCCGCTTGGCGACCTCCGCCCGGTTCTCGTCCTCGACGCGGGCGAGCAGAATCTCTTTGGCCTGCTCAGCCGAGAGCTGGGTGACCCGCTGGAGCTCCGCGGTCTGCTTTCGGATCAGCTCCGCCGCCTCCGCCTCGCGTTGTGCGACCTGGCTGTCCCGCTCGTCGAGGTTCTTGGTCCGATCGGCGATCGACTGTTCCTTCGAGGCCAGGGCGTCCTGCTGGCGTTCGAGCTGGCTCTCTTTCTTGCTCAGGGCCCGCTCGCCGTCGCGGAGTTCCTTCTGGGCGGCCTCGATCTCTTTGTCCGCGGCTTTCTTGCGCTCAAGCTGGATCCTTTCCGCTTCAACCTCGGCTTTGTCGCGGATCGACGCCGCTTCGGACTTGGCGTCGCCGACGAGACGCTTGGCGAAGACGACCATCGCCGCGATCCCGATCGCGATGCCCAGAACAAGCGCCACGACAGCCGGGATCGCCCAATGCACGCCCGACGCGCTCGTGGCGGGGTTCGTCGTTGCCAGGGGGAACAGGGCGTCGAGCATGTCGCGTGCCGATCTGAGCAAAGGCCCTGGGGTCCGGGGCCGGTGATCGGCGGCGTGCGGGGTCGCGGGTCCTGAAGGGCGCGCCAGCGCGGGCGGCGCAACCCGGAAACTGAGCGTCGTCCGGGAGGGCGAACGGCAATGCGATCTGCGGCACCAGTGGTCCGGTCCGCGGGGAGGTCGTGCGACCCCGGCAGCCGCCGGGGGGTGGGTCTGTGCCGGTTGGAGCGCCGGCACCGGAATGGTACCCGATCAGGAGGGAAACGTCACGCGGGGCACGCCGGTTGCGGGATGGACGAGGGCCGAGAACACCCGCGCGGCGTGCCGCGGTCTGATCGAGTAGAGTTGCGGCCCGAGGCGGCCGAATCCGTCGAACGCCGCCCGCCCGAGCCCCGTACGAGACGCGCATGATGCGAATCCGACACCTCTCCACCGTGCTGATCACCGGAGCCCTCCTCGCCACGACGGCGATGACCTCCGGGTGCGGCGCCCCCCCGCCCGGAGAACGCAAGGGCGGCATCCGGGCCCGCATGGTCCTCTGGGACCGCGAGCGGTCCGTGCCCATCCAGAACGGGCCCGTCACCCTCGGGCGGTTCCTCGGGGTCGACGCCACGAACAACGCGGGCGGCGTCTTCGTCGAGGTGCACGACCGGTACGACGAGGCCAAGGTTCGCTTCCGCGTCCGACACATCAACCTGCTGCGGCAGTTGGCCCGGGCCGAGGGCTGGGACGAAGAGATCTTCCGCGGCCCGTGGTTCACCGCGGAGTACGACCGGGGCTCGCAGACGGGTGTCCTCCGCATCCGCCCGACCGACCTGACGCTGCCCGACGGCTCGAGACCGCTGCTGGACGTCTTTGTGTACGCGCCAGCATGCGACGGCGTGACGATCGAGAACACCCACGGCGACGTCGAGATCGTCGGCGCCCGCGGCGAGATCGACGTCCTCTCGACCGGGCGCGTCGAGGTCCGCTCGGACGACCCGCTCGTTGAGAACCTCAACCTCCGCAGCACCGGCGACGGCGTGCTCGTCGTCGCGGCGCCGGAATCGCGCGGCACGTTCCTGATCACCGCGCCGCAGGGGCGGGCGACCTTCACCTCGCGCTACGGGACCGCCCGGAGCGTCTCGTCCGAGCGCAGCCGCTGGAACGGCGTCTGGAACGACGGGCCCAACACCGTGACCCTGCAGGCCGACAACGGGCACGCGCGGTACATCGTCAAAGAGAACGCTGAGCTCTACACGCCCACGTTCCAGTGATCGCGCTCAGGCGGCCCGGCGCTGCACGGCGGTGAGATACCCGTCGATCTGATCGAGCACGAACTGCCGGTGCGCGGCGTGATGCCCGAACTCGAACGCCATGCCCGCGTAAACGCGCTGCTGGGAGTCCACGTGCGTGTGCGCCAGCCGGGCGGTCAGCGCGAGGGGCGCGGGCAGGACCGGGCTCATGTCGATGCTCAGCCAGAACATGGGCCCGCTGTCGAGCATCCCGCCGAAGCCCGGCTCGACCGTGAGCCCGACACCCCCGCCGCCGATGTTGGCGAGCATCGCGGGGAACGTCGCGCCGACGTCGGGGAGCATCGGGTCGTCCGACGGGACGCTCCCGGTCAGGTCCGCGTCGCACGCGTCCAGCAGGCGGACCCGCGCGGCGACCTCGGCGGGGATCGCCGACCGGACGTCTCGCAGCGACCAGCACTCCACCCGCGGCAGGTTCAACTGGGCCGTCGAGATGCGGTCGAACGAACGGCGTTGGCACCGCTCGACCCGCTCGGGCATCTGGAGGCGGAGGGCCCGGACCGGGCCGGCCCGGCCGTCGAACTCCATCACGCCCAGAACCGTGGTGTGGAACATCCACCGGTTCTGCCCGACGGACATGATGCCGATCAGCGATGACCCGGGGTCGATGCCGAACGAACGGCCCATGGCGCCGGGGACCTCGATGTGGATCTCGTCGTCGGTGAGCCCGAGAATCCGGACGCGCCAGACGAGGTCCTTCACGGGTGAGCGGGCGTCGTCGGCGCTGAGCGCGAACTCGAGCCCCCCGCCGCGCTCGTAGATCCTCCACAGGGACTCACGCCACCGCTCGGTCCTGGATCGGCTCGCGGGCATCGCGATCTCCTCTCTCTCGTCGGGTGGATGCCGGCTCGGAGCACGGCCCCCAACGGAGGGGATATCGCGGCGCGATCCGGCCGCCTTGATCCGCCACACCGCGGCCGATGATGATCGCGGGCGGTCACGCGGGTCGCGCGACGATTCCGCTCGGTTATCGGCGGGCCCTCGCCCACGCCCGCAGCGCCTTGGCGTCGTCAACGAGCCGTCGCCGATCGTCGGCGTCCGGGAGCGCCCGCGCGTACGTCGCCGCGTACAGGACCCGCACCAGCCTCCGGGCGGCACCGGAGAGGTCGTCGGGGATGCCCGCGGCGCCTGCCAGGACCCGATTCAACCGGATCGCCAGCGGTTCGGCGCGCGTGCCCGGCGTCTTCGATGCCTGCACGAACTCGATCGCCGCGTCGTACGCCATCTGCAGCTCCGGCATGCGGAGACCCGAGAGCGCCGACCCCCGTGCGCGCCGGCGGAACATCAGCCACGCGGGCAGCCTCCACCCGAACAGACCGTGCGCCGAGATCCGCCTGGCGAGCACGCTCGACGCCCACCCGAAGGCGAGCACCCCGCCGAACACGAGCCCACCCACCGCCGCGGCGCGCAGGACGGCGGTGTTGTCTCTCGCCGAGAACCGGGTGCTCATGCGCGATTCCGCTTGCCGCGCCCACGACGCGATCATGGAGACCCCGAGCGCCCGCTCCTGCGAGTTCGAGCTGAAGCCCACCACGTTCGAGACCCACGCGAACTCGATCGCCTCGGCCATGCTCTTCAGCCGCGACATCAGCCACGACGAGGGCTTCTGATGCAGGTTCTGGAAGTCGTTGCGCGGGGTCGGGTCGTACGTCCTCCAGAGCTCCGCGTGCGGACGCGACGGCGTCGCGCCGGCCCGGCGGGTGGACGTGTCCACCGCGACCAGCACCTCGACCCACGCGTGCGCGTTCGATCGGCGGACGACGTAGTGCCCCGTCAGGTCGTTGAACTCGGTCGCCACGTACCCCGTCGCCACGCGCGCCGGGATCCCGACCGCCTGGCACATCAGCGCCATCGCGGACGCGAAGTACTCGCAGTGCCCCGCCTTCG
Source organism: Phycisphaerales bacterium (assembly GCA_040219655.1). Lineage (GTDB taxonomy): Bacteria > Planctomycetota > Phycisphaerae > Phycisphaerales > UBA1924 > BQJQ01. The sequence continues at coordinate 352,688 of JAVJSB010000006.1, forward strand.
TGACGGTCAGGAAGTCCACCGTGGGGTCCACGCCGGGCCGCGCCGGCAGCGGCGACAGGGTGTACCGGAACCCGCCCTCGGCTTGCAAGAACGACTCGATCGCCCGCGACGCCGCGCTGTCGTCACCCACGGGGCGGGTCTCCGGGTCCGGGTCGATCCCCGCGTCGATCAGCACCCGCTCGGCGATCGCCACGACCTCCGGCTGGGGTTCCGTGCCATCCGGGAGCGGCATGCGGGTCTCGGACTGATCGATGTCGGGGAACCCCGCCGCGGCACGGTCGAGCGATCGGACGGCGTAGCTGAAGTTCGAGTCGGTGAACAGCCCGCCCGACGGGGTGCGCGTGATCGCGTAGGTACTCGTGTTGCGCGCCCAGTGCGTCGTCTGGTCGAACCAGATGAACATCGGCTCGTTGATCGTGAACAACGCCGCGGAGTTGGACCCGCCGTCACGCATCGTGATGCGTTGCTCGACCTCCCACGGGTCGGACTCGCTCAGCGCGGCGACCGTCTCCCAGCGTTCCTTCCCGCGCCGCGGGGAGTCCGGCTGTCGCTCGGTCTGCCACTTCCAGCGCCCGTCCGAGCGGGTCTGCTGATACACGGTCAGCGCGGTCCCCCGGAGGTAGAACACCCGCCCCGGCGCGCCGATCGGGTTCCCGTCGCGGTCGAGCACCTGCAGGTCGAACACCGGCGTCGCGGACTCGGAGATCCGCCCCGTCGAGCCCAGATCGATCTCGTCGTCGTAGCCCGTCTGGGACCGCCCGGCGACCTCGCGCCACGAGCCGAACGCCCGCTCGCCGAGCTCCCGCGGGAAGAGCAGGAACATGAGCGTGCTGCCCGCGAACATCGCGACCGTCGTGACCACGACGATCCGCCGCGCGTCGCGCCGCGCGAGCTTCTGACGCCTGATCTCCGGGGTCTGCCCCGCGGCTTCCGCGGCGGCGACGAGCTGATACCCCAGCACCGCCGAGACCAGGATCGGCACAACAACCAGGATCGAGAGCCCCACGCCGATGTTGTTGCTCGTCAGGATCGCCCCGATGCACAAGAAGACCGAGAGCGTGAGCACCTGGGCATCGTCGCGCGCCCTCCGCCGATCGAGCATCTTTACGACGAGCAGCATCATGATGAACTCGCAGAAGAGCCCGACCGTAAACCCCTCGCCCACGACCGCTCGCAGCAGGGCGAGGCTCGTCACGGCGGTGATCAGCCCCAAGACCACGGGCATCGGCAGCGGCGCCCGCGACCCGCGCGAGCGACCGACCACCCAGCCGAACGCGATCCCCGCCAGCCCCAGCGTGAACACGACCGCGGACTGCGCCGCCAACGCGTACATCACGATCGCGAGGACCGTGACCAGCAGCATCCGGCGCTCGAAGGCGCGGCCCGTCATGACGCGGCGCCCTCCGGCATCAGCTCGCGCGGGAGCTGCGCGTCGGGCGCGAGCCAGGATTCGGTGGCGAGCGCGTTGACGCGCTCGCGCCCCGTGCGCCCGGAGATCCCGATGGTGATGGTCTCCTCGCCGGCGCCGGGCCCCCGCTGCCCGCGGCTCGGCGTGGCGTCCGGTTCGAGCGACGCGAGCGCCTTGTACAGCCGGTGCAGCGACCGTTGCCCGGGCGCGGGCGGGACGGCGACGCCCGCCCACGGCGCGGCGAGCCCGACGGCGGCGCCCTGCTTGGCGAGGTGCGCCGCGATGCTCGCCGCGGCGCACACCGCGGTCTCGAACTCCCGCTCGGGCGCGTCCGCAAGCTCGTCGGCCAGGACGAGCCAGGGGCGAGCCGGCAGGGACGATGCCGTCCGCCGCACGACGAGCTGACCGAGCGCGGCGGACCGCTTCCAGGCGATCTTGACCAACGCGTCGCCCGGCGTGTACTCTGCGATGCTGTAGAACTCGACGCCCTCCGGGCTCGTCGCGCGGGTGCCCGAGCTTGTCCGCACCGAGCGCGTCCGCACGCGCCGGTCGAGCCCCCGCGTCCCGACGACTGCGGGCAGCGAGAGCACCGACGCGGGCGACTCGAAGACCACCGATTTGCGCACCAGCCCGAACGGGAATGAGGAAGAGACGCGGATGTACCGCAGCTCGGTCGTACCCCGCTTGCGTGCGATCAGATTCGCCTGGGCGCGGGCGCTGCCGCGCGGGCTGCAGTGTGCCAGCACAGCGGGCTTCGTGTCGAACCGTTCGAGCTTCGGCCTGCCCGACGCCTCCGCTCCCAGTTCCTCGATGAGCACCGCGAAAACGGGCAGCAGCCGGTGCCGATTTTGAAGGGCGTACCCGATCGAGAGCGTGTCACCGACGTGGGGCGTGCCCACGGGGTCGCGGGAGACGCGCAGCGCCAGCATCGTGCCGCCCGAGATGATCCCGGAGATCACGACGCCGCAGACCGCCGCCCCGAACGCCCAGTAGAGCAGGTTGTTCTGCGAGTTGACAGCGCCCACGGCAAGGAAGAGGGCTGTCGCGATATAGACCAAACTGGGCCACCGGAGCTCGTATCGGCGGGAGACCGGCGTTGCGTGGTCCGCGTCCGCAATCTCGGGCGCGCGGGCGATCACTCAGTTGACCCGTCCGCCCCCGTGGTTCGGCGCTCGCGCACGTTCACGAGGACTTCCTGCCCCTTCCGCGGGGGGTAGATACGCGTCGCAGATCGGAGCGCGCTCTCGCCCTCCGCCATGATCACCAACGCGCCGCGCACCTTGTCGCGATCCGATAGGCGCATCGAGAACCGGCCCGCCTCGTCGGTCACGGCCGTCGCCAGCGGGGCGATGCCGCCCGAGGTCTCCGTGCCGGGGCGCACGATCTTGAGCTCGACGCCCGGGATCCCGGGCTGCATCAGACGCTCGTCTCGGGCATCAACAACCACGGCGCGCCCGATCGGGGACCCCACGACGGTGCCGCGGACGGTGATCCCGCCGCACCCGGCGAGGAACGTGAGCAGGCAGGCGGTCGCGAGCGTTCGGATCGTCTTGGACATGGTCACCCTTCGTCTGACGCCTCTCCGGTTCGGATCGGCTCGGCTTCTGGTTGCACCGGCGCGCTCTTGGTTGGCGTCTCGGCTCGGGCGGGGCCTCCCCGCTTGCCCTCCGATTCGGCCGACGGCGGCAGGTCCTTCAACGACGCAAGCCCGAACTGGTCCAGGAAGTGCTTCGTCGTCCCGTACAGCATCGGGCGGCCGAGCTCCTCGGCACGACCCTTGATCATCAGGAACTTCCGGTCGAGCAGCGACCGCAAGACCTCGCCGCACGCGACCCCGCGGATCGCCTCCAGATCCGCCCGCGTGATCGGCTGGCGGTACGCGACGATCGCGAGCGTCTCGAGCGCCGCCCGCGAGAGCCTGCCCGACTCGCGGCTCTTACGCACGCACGCGATCGCGGGGGCGAACGCGGGCAGCGTCATCAGGCGCAACCCGCCGCCCACGCGCTCGATGCGGAACGACCGGCCGGTCGCCTCGTACTGCTCGTTCAGGCGCTCGACCGCCGCGTCGATGTCCTCAACCGTCAGGTCGGCTTGCCCGCCCGTCGAGAGCGCCTCGGCGAGCTTCGCCGCGGGCGTCGGGCGATCGAGCGTCACGAGCACCGACTCGATCGTGGCGTCCAGCGAGAGCCCCTCGCCGGGGGCGGGGCGATCGATCGTGGTGCCCGCGTCCGTGCGGCCTGGAGTGTCTTGGTCCGTCATGCCCGGATGGTACTCGCCCGACGCCGACCCCGGGCGGATACGCTCGGGCGATGTCCGCCGAGCCGCTGCCCAGTGTCCAGCACGCCTACCCCGGGCTCGCCCGCCTGTCCGAGGTGGTCGTCCACCAGCGCCGCGAGCGGGTCTTCCTGATCTTCTCCGGTATCTTTCTCGGCACGCTCGCGATGCTCAACATCCTGGGCATCACGCGGTTCATCAAGCTCTTTGAGGTTGACCTCGACGCCGCAACGCCGGGCGCGACCGCGTTCGCCGTCGCGGTCGGCGTGCTCCCCTACCCGATCACGTTTCTGTGCACGGACTTCATCTCCGAGCTCTACGGCCGAAAGCGGGCGAACTGGGTCGTCTTCGTCGGGCTGATCCTGAACCTCTGGGTGATCGGCATCCTCTGGCTCGGCGGGGTGCTGCCGGGGTTCGAAGCGATCGACCCGAACACGGGGGCGATCGCCCGGGACGCGGCGGGCCGCGAACCGGTCTTCTTCGAGGTCAGGACGCTCGCGTTCGGCGCGGTGGCGGCCTCCATGATCGCCTACCTCGTCGCGCAGTTCGTGGACGTGCAGGTCTTTCACTTCTGGAAGTGGCTGACCAAAGGCCGGCACCTCTGGCTGCGCAATAACGGGTCCACCATCGTGAGCCAGCTCGTGGACACGACCGCCGTGATCCTGATCACGCACTTCTACGCGAAGGCGCTCCCGATCGACGAGGCGGGCGACCTGTGGCCGCAGCTTCTCGTCTTCATCGCCACCGGGTACGCGTTCAAGCTCGCCGCGGCGATGGTGGACACCATCCCGTTCTATCTCGGGACGCCGCTCCTGGCCCGATATCTCCGGTTGCCCCCGGCGACCCACACCGAGCCCGCTTCGGGCACGGCGGCGGTCGAAGCGGGCGTGGGCTGATCCGCCCCGACCGATAAGCCGGAGACCGTCATGAAACGCGGTCTGGCGCCCGCGTTCGCTCAGGCCCTTCGGGTTGCCCTCCGCGCGGGCGCGGATCCAGCCGATAGACCCGCGTCGCTGGGTACCGAGGAGCCGCGCATGCCAGGGTTGACCGTCCTGCTCGTCGATGACGAGCCGCACATCACGCACATCGTGTCCCGCAAGCTCGAGGGCGCAGGGATCAACACGATCATCGCGCGCGACGGCGAGGAGGGACTGCGCGTCGCGATCGATGTCGTGCCCGACATGGTCGTCACCGATCTTCAGATGCCCCGGATGACCGGGTTCGAACTCGCCAGCGAGCTCCGTCAAAACCCCGCGACCGCCGACATCCCGGTGATATTGCTCACCGCCCGAGGGTACTTCCTGAGCCAGAAAGAACTTGAGCAGACGAACATCCGAGAGGTCATGAGCAAGCCGTTCACTGCGCGCGGGCTGCTCGACCGCGTGATCGACATGACCCGCGATTCGGACCAAGACAGGCGAAACGCGGCATGATCCCGGCATTGAGCAACCCGATCCGGGCCGATATCGACGGGACGTTCCGCGCCCGGTGCGATCAGCTCGGGCTCGCCCTGTGGTGGTTGCGGGCGGACGGCACCGTGGTGCGAGCCCCCGAAGCGCCCCAACGCCTGATCGAGCCGGACGTGCTCACGGCGCTCGCCGAGTCGTGGTCCGCCGAGCCGGCCCCCGGTCCCGTCGTGAGCGATGGTGGCGTGTGGCTGTTCCCCATCCCGATCGTCGAGCGTCGCGCGCTGGAGGGGTACCTCGTCGCAACCTTCGCGTCGGTCACCGCCAACCACGCCGCGCCCCCGGACCGCGTCTCGCAGCTGCACCAGATGCTGGTGTGGATGTTCAGCGACCTCCGCGAGAGTTCAGGCGCGCAGGCGGACCTCGACAGCATGGTGGAGCAGCTCACCAACGCCTACGAGACGTTCCACGCCGTCTACGGCGTCGGGCGCGCGATGGGGCAGATCGAAGAGCCCGACCGGTTCGTGCAGGGGCTCGTCGATGAGCTCGGCGTGACGCTCCCGTTCGCCTGGCTTTACTGCGTGACCGCCGACAGCGCGACCGGCGACCAGTCCGTGGACGGGCAGGCGTTTGTGCACGGTTCGTTCCCCGGCTCCGCCGACGACCTGCAGCTGCTCCTCGCGTCGCTCCGGGACGCCGAGTCGGAGTCGCGCCGCGACGCGACGATCGTGATGCCCACCCCCGCCGAGCTCGCAAGCGTGATCGGGCCGCAGATCGTCGGCCAGCCCGTGTGCGTCAACGGCCGGCACATCGCGACGCTCGTCGCCGGCGGCCGTCTCGGGGCCGAACCCGAAGCGACCAGCAACGAGACGATGCTCCTCGAAGCGACCGGCGGATTCCTCGGCGCCTTCCTCGAGAACACCGGCCTCTATGTCGAGCAGGAGCAGGCCTTCATCGGGACCATCAAGGCGATGACCTCGGCGATCGACGCCAAGGACCGCTACACCCAGGGCCACTCCGTCCGGGTCGCCAAGCTCTCGAGGCGGATCGCCCGCGCCGCAGGGCTCGACGCCAAGCTCATCGAGCAGATCTACATCTCCGGGCTCGTCCATGACGTCGGCAAGATCGGCGTCCCCGAGGCCGTCCTCACCAAGGCGGGGCGCCTGACCGACGCGGAGTTCGAGATCATCAAGCGCCACCCGGACATCGGGCACGGCATCCTCAGCGGCATCCCCTCGCTCACGCCCATCCTCCCGGGTGTGCTGCACCACCACGAGAAGTGGGACGGCTCGGGCTACCCCCGCGGGCTCGCGGGCGAAGACATCCCGCTCATGGCTCGTGTGATCGGGCTCGCCGACACGTTCGATGCGATGAGCTCGACACGCTCGTACCGCGCCGCAATGCCGCGCGAAAGAGTCCTCGCGGAGATCGAGCGGTGCGCCGGCTCGCAGTTCGATCCGGAGCTGGCGGCCCTGATGCCGACGCTCGACCTCCGCGAGTTCGACCGCCTGGTCGCCGAGCACAGCGCGACCGACGCCCCGCCCGTGCTCCGCGCGGCGTGACGCCCCCGGGGCTCACTCGAAGTCACGGCTCCAGGAACCCTGCACGACCGACCCCGACCGTGTCCCCGCCCGGAACGCGGGCGGCGGCGCGTCGTACGCCTCGGTCCAGGGAAACAGCTTCACGAGCGCCCCGATCTCGAACTCGATGTGGTCGCCCTCCGAGAACAGCTGGCCGTGCAGGTCCAGCTGCGTCCCCGTCTGGAAGATGAGCTTCTTGTCCGAGTACACGATGCCCTCGATCATCGACGGGTACGAATCCGCCATGTCCGTGTCTTCACCCCCCTCGACCATGGATCCGACGGGATTGAAGTTCACGCCCAGCTTCGCCTCATCCAGGGGGGCGCGGGTGACGGCGAAGTTGAGGTCCTTTTCCGTAACGATAATCGAGGGGTACCCCTCCACCGCCGGCGATATCGAGACGCTCCCGCGGACGATGCTGCTGTTGTCGGGTTGGATCAGGATGAGCGTGCCGTGGATGCGGACGTCCTCGATGATCAGGTCCTTGTCGCCCATGTCGATCACGTAGATGCCGTCCGGGTGTGTCTCTCGCGTCCCAAACGGGTTGGACCCGGGAGAGAGCACGATCCGCCGGAGGAAAAACTCCGAGCCGTTCGTCGGCAAGGCATCCCGGCTGATGACGACGGGCTTGAGCGCCATGTACGCGCTGAGCATCTGATCGCGTGTCGGCATGATGCGCTTGGGCACATTGCTCGTCGTGTTTCCATAGTACGTCGCGCCCTCCACGGTGTTTGCAGCCTCAGCGTCGGCAAAGACAAAGGCCGAGCTCGCCTGAACTTTGTTGTTGCTCGCGACGATGCCGTTGCCGTGCAGACCCGCGTTGAATTTGATCCTGAGGTCGTTGTTGCTCAGCACGGACACGCCCAGACAGTCCATCGGGATGTACCCGGTCTCAGCCTCGAACGGCAGGATTGCGGTCCGGGTGGCCGATCCGACCCTGCCCGTGCCGACGAGCTCGAACGGGTCGTTGTCTTCTTCGCCCAGCGCCGCTCCGTCGGGGCCCGTGACGGTCAGCGTGAAGACGCCGTCGCGCGGGTCGCCGGTTGGGGCGGTGTCCTTGTACCAGGTCCCCCCGCCGGGCGTGTCCCGCCAGTCTCCGTCCTTCATGATCCGAGCGAGGCCGAGCTCGATCGCGGACCGCGCCAAAGCGGCGGCCTGCGCGCTTTCGAGCGCGGCGTCCGCGCGGGCCCGCTGGCGCGTCTGCGCGAGCACGCCCGCCGTGCCCAGCAGCGCCACGATCGTCACCGTCGCCAGGACCACGAAATAGACCGATCCACGCCGCCGCACGCCGCGCCCTCCGCTCATTTCGTCAGGATCCCACCGAGCGGGTCGAGGAGCCCGCCGCCGTCATCCGCCGCCGGGCTTTCCCCCGCGCGGGCCAGGTCCGTCCCAAGCGTTCGGAGCGCCACCGCCCGGCCCACGACGGCGCCGTCCCGCGTCACCGACACGACGATGCGCTTCACGCCCTCGCCCCCCGAGAGCAGGCCGATGTCGTCGAGCGAGTCGCGGCGGACGAGCGCGACCTCGACCGACCGGGTCCACCGTTTCGAGTAGCCCGGCAATGCCGATCCGTCGCGCGCCTGCGGCGGCGACGCCGACCATCCGTCGAAGTCGTCCACATCGTCGAACCGGCCCCAGCCGGCCCCGGTCTCTTCGCCCGATTCGATCTTGATCACGCCGAGGTCGAGGCCGCCATCTGGGTCGGTGTACGCAAAGTTCGAGATTGCCTGCAGCATCGAGTCGGCCAGTTGCTGCCCGCGCGTCTCCTGCACGATCTTCTCGCGCGTGACGACGGACGCCCCGACCGCGTCCATCGCCGCGACCATCAACCCGGCGACCAGCAGCGTCGAGATCACGGCCTCGACCATCGTCAGCCCACGACGCCAGGCTCTTCGGCGTCCCCGCATCATGACCTCCCCGGCCGGTTCAAGAGCGCCACCCGCCGCCGGAACGGCTCATCCGGCATGTCCAGGAGCGTCAGCACCATCTCGGCCGCGACCGCCGCCCCGTCGGCCTCCTCCAGTTTCACGTCAAACGACGCCACGCCCTCCACCAGCACCGTCGCGCCGGTCGCGACGTCGCTCCACTTCGCCGCCAGCGTGGAGGTCCCATCAACGATCCCGAACCGGACCGTCTCGGGGTTGCCGTCCCCGGTCCGGTCGGCGACCTCGCAAGCGACACCCGACGAAACGGCGATTCTGTCGGCGTACGCCAGGTCGTCAGCGATGAGCTCGAGTGCCCGCGCTGCCTCGATCGCGCGGGCCGCCCGGTTGTCCGTCTCGGGCACCGCGCGCGCCGCCAGCACCATCACCGACCCCATCGAAAGCAGCAGGACCGTCGAGACCCCGAGGCTCACGACGAGCTCGATCAGCGAGAACCCACGCCGGGCTGTCGAACGCGCGGGCATCACGGGACCACCTCGAACACGGCCCCGTCGATCACGCCAACATCACCAGCTTCAAATTTCGCGCCGCCGCCCCCGCCCCAGATCGAGATCTCCGAGACCGCCACCACGCCCGAGCCCTGCTGGACGCGGACGACCGCGTAGAGCGTACCCGCCATGATCGCGACCTCCGCGTCCGCGTCCGCGAGCCCGCGCGCGTCGAACGCCGGCGAGCCCGGGGTCACACCGCGCAGCGACGTCAGGATGTTCGCCTCGTACGGGGCGCGGCTCAGGTCCAGCCTCGAGAGAACCTCGCCCGCGCGAGCCCCGTCGGCGGGCGACACGCTGAGCTGCTCGGCGACCGTATCGACGTTCGCAACGACCCGAGACTCGAGCGCCCGCGCCTGCTCGGACGCGAACCGGAGCTCCTCGGCGACGCGTCCGGCCGCGAGCTTGACGCGGTACCGCGTCGCCGCCTGCCCGTACCGGGGCGCGGCGATCGCCGCGATGATCCCGATCAGGGCGACCACGATCACGAGCTCGATCAGGCTGAACGCGCGGTGCTTCACCGGAGGTCCTTCATGCGAAAGCCGCCGTCGCTCACGTCCGCAGCGGTGCTGCGAGGAGTGAGCGACGGCGACCCCAATCGCTGAGTTCTGCGCCGGGCTCACGCCCGTCCGATCAATAGGACGAGTAGGCCACGCCTCGGTCGTCGGTGTCCGCGCCGGTGTTGGCGAAGATCGTGCCCGTGTCCTCGTCATAGACCCAGCCCGCCGTGCCGCCCGCCGTCGCGACCAGCGTGTTGTCGCCGCGGTTGTCGCCGACCTTGAGCGCCGGGATCGAGCGGAGGTAGGGGCCGTAGATGTGCGTCGCGTCCTTGGTCGCGCTGGTGGCGCCGGCCGCGCTGGTGTACTGCGTGAGCTGGGCCTCAAAGGTCGCCAGCGCCGGGTAGTCCCCGCCGTGCTCGGCCTCGTACAAATCGATCGCGTTGCGGAGCACCGCGAGGTCCGCGACGAGGGCGGAGTCGGCGGCGCCCGCGGCACCGCGGCTCATCCGCGGGATCGCGATCGCCCCGATGATCCCGATAATCACGACAACGATCACGAGCTCGATCATGCTGAACGCACGCGCTCGGCTCGCTCCCTGGATACGACTCTGAAGTGCTGCCAGCATGGCTCGGTTCTCCAATCGAAAGTCCCAACAACGGGTGTATGCGGTTCAGATCGGAGTGATCCCGGATCGGCTTGAGCATCCCGCCCGATTCACGGCCCGTCATCCCGCACAGCCCCACCACGTGACCCAGACGACATGTACCGCGCATCGGCCATGCGGACCTGGATGGCGCGTTGCCCGTCCGTCACGACCGCCACCCCGGGCCCGACACGCAGCAGCCGATAACCCGTCCCGGGGATCGCTTCGCCGGCCCGGACGGACACGCCGTTGATGATCGCCACGCCCCCCGAGGCGCTGGGCAGCACCGCGGAAAGCGTCAGACCCGAAGCGTCCTGGGCCCGCGTCGGATCGATCGCCTCGGGCTCGGGCGTCGTCTCGGGCTCCCAAGACTCGGGCATGAGGAACGCGTCCGTGATCTCATGGTCAGACGACGCGAGCTGCCGAACACGCTGAGCGATGCCCGCCAGCGACTGCATCGACGGGCTGTCCGGCGCCGCCGTCCCGTCCGATGCCACCGCGGTCGTCACAGCCACCTGCGGGACGACCGGGTCCGCCGATGCGCTCTGCGGCGGGCCGAGGACCAGCTGATCGACAAGCAACGCCCCCACCGCCGCGAGCAGGACGCCGAAGAAGATCTTCCGTTCGCGTGTGAGTTTCATACGCCGCCTCCTTTCTCACGAGCCGCTCAGCGATCGCCGTCGGCGTACCAGGCGAGGCTCATGGTGAACACCCCCGAGCCGCCACCCCGGCCCCGACGCGCGTCGAACCGCTCGATCGTCACGTTCGACATGTCATCGATGATGTCGGACATGAAGCGTCCCAGCGCGTCGTAGCCGCCGGAGCCCTCGATCTCGATCGGCGTGACGATGAAGAGATTCAGCGCCTCGGGCTCCCCGGCGCTCATTGAGCGGATCGTGAGATCCCGTTCCTTGGCCAGGGCGCCGATCCGCGCCATGCCTTGGTTGAGCGAAACCCGCTCGGCCCGCTGCGCCGCCCAGCCGGCGCCCAGATCCTGAAGCTTGACCAGCTCCTCACGCAGGTCGCGTTGCTCGCGCCGGGCGGTCTCCAGCTCGGTCTGCAACGCCGCCCGCTCCGCCATCAAAGACCGGCGAACGTCGTTCTGGTCCAACTCGGGCACCAGGCCGAAGAAGAGTCCTGCTCCGATGATCGCCGAAACGACGACCGATCCGATCGCGTGAATACGCACAAGGCTCGAGTTCATGGCGAGACCTCCGCCACCCGGGCGTTCGCGTGCAGTTCCAGATCGAGCTCGAACGCGACCGAGGCGCCCGCCTGGGACGACACCGGGCTGGTCCTGATCGGGGAGACCGCGTCGAACAGCCCACTCTGCTCGATCTGCAGCGCGTACGCCTGCACCTGCTGCAACTCGCGCCCGATCCCCGAGATCGACAACTCGATCCGCGCCGCCCGAGCCGGTGCCGCCAGCGATCCGTCCGAGCTCACCGCCCGCAGTTCGACGCGTGAGATCGCCACGCGTTCCTCCCGGTGCTCGTCGAGCATGGCGAGCAGGAGGCCCCAATCCGGCCGGTCCTCGAGCAGCCGCGCCGCCCCGGCCGAGGCGTTTGCTCGGGCGATGAGATCGCGCATCCGAGCCAGATCAGCCTGGATCTCCAGCCGCTGCGCCCCCATCCGATCGACATCGGACCGCGCCGTCCGCAGCCCGGCATCGGACCCGAGCCGCAGCCCCGCCGTCCCGATCGCGGTCAGCGCCGCGCTGCCCGCGATCACAAGACCCCATCGCGCCCGCCACGCGCGCTCGGCGCGCCGGTTGAGCAACGCCCGAGGCACCAGGTTGACACCGCCCGCACGCACCGCCGTCAACCTCCAAACCTCGCCGCCAGAGCGCACGCCGCCGCCAGCGATGGCGCGTCCGCACCCGATTCGTCCGGCGACGCGAGCATGCTCGGCAGCAACGGAAGCGCCTCGCAACCGGGCAGTTGGCCCGCTCGCTCGTGCATGAGCCGCACCGCCCCGATCCCGCCGCAGAGATACACAGCGCCCGTCGCCTCTTCCCGGTACCGGTGCGACGCGTAGCCCAGCGACACCTCGATCTCCGAGATAATCCCGCCCGACAGCTCCTCAAACGCCCGACGAACCACGGCGTTGGACACCACCTCGCCCCGCGCCGCGTTGCGAATCATCTCGACCACGACGGACGCGTCGAGCCGCCCGGTGGTCGCCGCCCGCGTCGCGACGGAGCGCAGTGAGCAGTCCTCCGAACTCCGCTGGTAGACCAGCACACCCTTGTGCAGCACGCCGAGCGACGTGCCGCTCCAACCACCGTCCACGATCACCGTGAACGGGTCGTGCGCCAGCCGGGACTCGAACACCACCGTGCTGAGTGCCGTGACGACCGGCTCCGCGCGGATGACCTCCAGACCCACGTTCTCGAACCGATCGATCGTCTCAACGAGCGGGTCGCGCAGCGTGGCGGTCGCCATCGCCGTGTGGGCCGATGCCCGCTGCCTCGTCCCCGGCATCTCCCACCAGGCGTGCTCGATCGCGCCCGGCTCGAGCCGGCGAACACGCGCCACTTCCGCCGCCACGATCTGGTCCGCGGGCACGCCCTCGCCCCGCGGCGGGCGCTCGATCTCCTCGAAGATCGCCTCCGACCGGGGGATCCCAAGGACCACCCGCCCGCCGACGAATCCCCGCCGATACAGCACCGACTCGATCCGCTCGATCTCATCCGCGTCGGGGTACGCGCCCTCGCCCGCGCGGCGAAACTCCGCGGCGACCTCGAGGCGCAACGAATCCCCGTGCCGGCGGAGCTGCGCCGCCTTGATCGATCGCGCCCCGATATCGAGCCCGATCGGGGAGAGCTGACTGATCGCCAACGGCCGAGTCATACCGGGGGCCCTCCCCCGCCCGCCGAGGCGGTCAGATCGAACAGCGGCAAGAACATGCTCACCGCCACGAACCCCACGATCAGACCCAGCACGATCATGATCACCGGCTCGATCAGCGACGACAGCGAGCGGATCACCGTCTCGTTCTCGCTGTCCAAGTAGTCCGCGACGCTCAGCAGCACGTCGCCCAGCTTGCCGCTCTGCTCGCCGTTCCGGATCGCCTCGCACACGGACGGCGAGATCAGATCCGTGCCGCTGAAGGCGCCGCTCACGGAATCACCCTTCGTGACCTGCTCCTCGGCGCGCTCGATCAACCGGACGTAGTTCTGGTTGCTCATCGCCGCGCGCGTCAGGGGCAGCGCCTCCATGAGCGGCACCTTGCTCTCGAGCAGCACGCCGAGCAGCCGCGTGATCCGCGCGGTCACGAACGAGCGGACAAGCTTCCCGAACCTGGGCAGCCGCAAGATCGCCGTGTCCCGAAACTCCATACCCTTCGGGCTGCGGAGCCAGAACACCGCGCCAGCGATGCCCACGACCAGGCCGGGCACGATCCCCCACCAGTACGACCGCAGCACGCCCGACAGCACCATCAGCACCTCGGTCGTCGGAGGCAGCGGCGTGTCGAGCGTCTCAAACAACCCGCCGAACCGCGGCAGCACGAACGTCACCATCAACGCCAGCACGATGATCGCGATCCCGATCAGCAGGACCGGGTAGATCATCGCGCCCATGATGGCGCTCTGCGCCGCCGCCTGCCGACGCGCCAGCGACGACAGCCGATCCAGCATCGTGTCCAGCTGCCCGCTCGACTCGCCCGCGGCGACCAGGCTCCGCGAGACAGCGTCGAACATCTGGGGCTGCTCGGCCATCGCCTCGGACAGCGGCACGCCCTCCTCGACCTGCTCGCGCACCGCGGCGATGGCCGCGCGAGCGCCCTCATGGGAGCTCTGACGCTCGATCGCCGTGAGCGCCTCGAGCACGGGCGTCCCCGTCGAGATCAGCACGGACATCTCGCGCGCGAACACCGCGACCTGCTTCGGGCTTGCCCGCCGCGACCGGGCCCGGCGCTTCCCGGGGGCCGGATTGTCCCGGTCGTTGTCCCGCGCGACCGACACCACGAACAGACCACGCTTGCGCACGCGCTCGGACGCCTCCTCCGCCGACGCGGCCTCCACGATCTCAACGACCGACTCGCCGGCCTTGCTGTACGCCGTGCACTTGAACTTCATGCCGCCACCGCCTCACCGGCCGCGGCCGACGGTTCCTCGGTGCCGTCGTCCGAGTGGGTCACGCGGAGCACCTCTTCCAGGCTCGTCTTGCCCGCGATCGCCAGCAGGACGCCCTCCTCCCGCAGCGAGAGACGCCCCATCTCCCGCAGCCTGTTCCGGATCTCGTGCGTCGGCGCGTTGCGGTACACCATCCGGCGGATGTCGGGCGTGACCTCCATGAACTCGTACACGCCGAGCCGCCCGCGGAACCCCGTGTCGTGGCACGATTGGCACCCCGCGCCCTTGCGGAACGACCGCCCCACCATGTCAGACAGCCCCGCGTCGGCGAGCACCGCCTCGCTCGGGTAGTACTTCGTGGCGCACGCGGGGCAGATCGTCCGCGCGAGGCGCTGCGCCACCACGCCGTTGATCGCCGCGCTGAGCAGATAATTCTCGACGTTCATGTCGAGCAGCCGCGCGATCGCGCCCGGGGCGTCGTTCGTGTGCAGCGTCGCCAGCACCCCGTGCCCCGTGAGCGCCGCCTGCACGGCGACCCGCGCCGTCTCCTCGTCGCGGATCTCGCCCACCATGATCACGTCCGGGTCCTGACGGAGCACGCTCCGCAGCACTCGTGCAAAGCTCAACCCGATGCCGTCGTGCACCTGGATCTGGTTCACCAGGTCCAGCTGATACTCGACCGGGTCTTCGACCGTGATGATGTTCCGCTCCGGGCTCCGCAGCAGATCCAACGCCGAGTACAGCGTCGTCGTCTTGCCCGACCCCGTCGGGCCCGTGACCAGCACGAGCCCGTGCGGCTGATTCAGCACGCGCTTGAACGATCCGAGCTCTTCCGTTCGGAACCCAAGGTCCTCGAGCTTCACTTTCAGGTTCTGCTTGTCGAGCACGCGGATCACGAGCTTCTCGCCCAGCAGCGTCGGGATGCTCGACACGCGCAGATCAACCTCGCGACCCTCCGCCACGATCCGCACGCGCCCCTCCTGCGGCAACCGCTTTTCGGCGATGTCCATCTTCCCGATGATCTTGATCCGGCTCACGATCGCCGCGTGCATGCCCTGCGGCGGCTTCATCAGGTCCCGCAGCGATCCGTCCATCCGGTACCGGATCCGCGTGCCCTTCTTGTCCGGCTCGACGTGGATGTCGCTCGCCCCATCCTTCACCGCGCGCAGCAACGCCACGTTCACGAGGTTCACGATCGGCGAACCATCGACCATCTGGTCGAGGTCCGTCGTCGGCCCCTCGTCCACGCTCTCCTTCTCGACGACCTCGACGTCCGACTCCGCCAGGCTCGTCAGAAACGCGTCAACGTCCACGTTCCCGCCCGCGTACTTCTTCACGAACTCGCGGATGTTGCTCTCCATCGCGAGCACCGGACGCACCGTGCACCCAGTCAGTTGCACGAGCCGGTCGATCGTGGGCAGGCTCTGGGGCTCGGCCATCGCGACCGTCAGCTCGTTGCGGACCTTGAACAGCGGGATCGCCCGCAGTCGCTCCGCCTCGTCCTCGCCGATCAACGACAGCAGCGCCGGGTCGATCAGCCCGTGGCGGAGCACCACCCCCGGCAGCCCGATCGTCCGCGCGAGCGCCTGCACCAAGACCTGCGGGGTGAGCAGCCCCTGCTCGATCAGCACCTCGCCCAGCATCGTGCCCGTGGCCTTCTGCTGGCTCAGCGCGCTGGTCACCTGCTCGTTGGACACGAGCCCCTGCGCCACGAGCACCTCGCCCACGCGCATCCGGCCGCTGGGAGGCGGCGACGCGGGCGAGCCGCTCTCCTCGATGGGACGTTCCGCATCGCTCACAGGAAACTCCGCGCCGCGTGGTGCGCGTCCTCGTAGTGCTCGAACTCGTCGGCCAGCCCCGTCAGGTTCAACGTCTCACGCACCGTCTCGTTCGTCTGGCACAGCTTCAGCGACTGCCCGCTCGGCGCCAGCAGTTCCGTGATGTCGAGCAACGCTTCGAGCCCCGCCGAATCCACGAACGCGATGTCCGACGCGTCGAGAACGAACCGCCCGCGCGTCTGCTTGAACACCTCGTGCGCCCGGCTCGCCAGCCCCTTGGCGTCGTCACCGACGACCGGCCCGCGCGGCTTGAGCACCGTCACCGCGCCCTGCTTGTGCTCCTGAATCTCCATCCGAGCGCCTCCCTCACGCCGCCCGCGCCGGACGCTCGCGCCCCGGCAGCGTCAGCGTGAACGTGCTGCCCTCGTCGAGCTTCGACTCCACCGTGATGTCCCCCCCGTGCAGCCGCGCAACCTCCCGCGCCAGCGACAGCCCGATCCCCGAGCCCGTGATGTCGCGCACACGCTCGTCGTCGGCCCGCCCGAACCGCTCGAACACCTTGCCGAGCTGCTCCGGCGCGATGCCGATCCCCGTGTCGACCACGTCGACCGAGATCGAGTCGTCCGTCCCGGCGTTGATCCGGACCGTCACCGTCCCACCGGAGGGCGTGTACTTCAGCGCGTTGCTGATCAGATTGTGGATCGCCAGACAGAGCTTGTCGCGATCCGCGTGGATCACCGGCAGCTTGGGCGGGAGCTCGAACCGCAACGCGATGTCACGCTCCTTCGCCTGCGCCACGTAGTCGACCTGCAACGAATCAAACATCTGGTCCAGCCGAACATCGTCCTCGCGCAGCGAGATCGACCCCGCCTCGAGCTCGGAGACGCTCAGCATGTCCGCGACGATCCGGTCGAGCCGATCGGTCTCCTGGGCGATCACGTTGATCGCGCGGGCCCGCAACGCCGCGTCCTCTTCGCCCTCATCCACGAGCTGCTCGATGTACAGTCTGATGTTCGTCAACGGCGTCCGCAACTCGTGCGTCGCCTGCGCGACGAAGGCGCTGCGGGAGTCCTCCGCGAGCTTGAACTGGGTGATGTCCTCGACCGAGACAAGCACCGCCGCGTCGGGCACGCCGCGGGCCGCCCGAACGCCGAACCGCAGCACCGTCCCCGCCTCGTCGTCCATGGGTAGGTCGAAGACATCCCGGCGGCGCGACCCCGTCCGCACCGCGTCCGCGATCGCTTTGGCGAGTTCTCCCGAGTCCAGCGGCGTCGGCGCCGGCGAGCCCATGAGCTCGTCCCGCGTGGCGCCCAGCATCACCGCCGCCGCCCCGTTCAGATACGTCACCCGCCCCTGCTCGTCCAGCAAGACCACGCCATCCGACAGCAGATCGCACACGGACGAGCCGTCCCCCCCGACGGTCGCCCCGGCGTTGACGCTGGATACCCGCTCGCCAATCTCCGCCTGCCGACGCTCGTCGCGTTCGAGCAGCAGCTGATTCCACGCCGCGGCCTCGGGCCCGAACGACTCGTGCACCATCAGGGACTCGACGTCCATCTCCTCGCGCGACAACGCGATCAGGGCCTCTCGCACCGCGCCGATCGCGCCCAACCGCGAGCGGAACCGGCGGTACACCAGCAGCATCACCGCGAGCCCGCACACTCCGCTGGCGAGCGACCCAATCCGGACCGCGCCCGCCGCCCCTCGGACGCCCGCGGTCTCGATCTCAAGTTCGCACGTCGCCGCGCCCCGCCCGGGGATCTGGATCGACCGCCGGACCGTGCTCCCGGCCGCGAGTTCCCGCTCCACCGGCTCGCCCGCCCAGGTGTCGGGCAGCTCGCCCGTGTCGATGCGCGACGGGTCCGAGTCGGCCACGACCCACCCGTCGGGCAGGGTCACGCGGCACGCCCGGACGGCGTCCGTCTGCGCCGCCTCGAGCACCAAGCGCCGCAACGCGCTCGTCTCGCCCGCCGCGAGCAGCGACTCCGCCGACGTGGCGAGCACCCCCGACATCCGAACAACCTCCGCGCGACGCTCGGTCACCGCCCGCTCGTGCAGCGTGTCGGTCATCCACCAGGCGGACGCCACCGTCACCCCAACGAGCACCGCCGCGCACGCGAACGCCGTCGACGCGATCATCGACTCGCCGCGGACCATCCACTTCCGGGCCCATGCTCGCGATGTGAGGGCGTCCAGGCCCATCGTCCGATCACCACCTCCGCGCGGCCAAAGCGCAGCCACGCTCGGTGGTATCGGTCGCTCGCGGCCAGACTTCAGCCCCGTGGATCAGCGGGCGACAACCCGACGCCCTGGCTCCACACCGACGTCACAGACCGCGCCGCGTGCGTCCGAGAACACACGCCGCGATCGGAATTCGATTGCACAGGGAAATGGGCGAGGAGGGATTCGAACCCCCGAAGGCTATGCCAGCAGATTTACAGTCTGCCCCCGTTGGCCACTTGGGTACTCGCCCGGAGTCTACTTCCGGATCAACTCAGGTTGTCGCGGGACATCGGCCGGATCACCCGCCGCGCCCACCGGGAGAGCCGCCTGCCGGACTCGAACCGGCGACCGTCGGTTTACAAAACCGATGCTCTACCAACTGAGCTAAAGCGGCGGGTGCGGACACTCCCGCGTCTCGACCCCGCCCGAGAGCGGGAACCGAATGGGCGATACAGGACTCGAACCTGTGACCCCCAGTGTGTCATACTGGTGCGCTAGCCAACTGCGCCAATCGCCCGGATGTCAGGCCGAGAGTATACCCCCGCCGCCCCGGACGACCACCGTCCGGACCGCCCGGGCATCACCCCACGACCGAGAACCACGCCCGCCCGAGCGGGGGGCCTCAGTTCGCCCCGAGGACCACGATCTCGACGCGCCGGCTGTCCTGCTTCGTCGAACGCTGGTTCGCCGGCCCGAACGCCGCGGCGTAGATCCGGTCCGGGTCCACGCCCTTGCTCACCAGGTACGCCTCAACAGCCAACGCCCGCTCCGAGCTCAGACGCTCGTTCGTCTTCCACGAGCTCTTGCGGATCGGGTCCGTGTCCGTGTACCCCTCGACGCGGATCAGCTGCGACCCGTACCGAGATTCCAGCACCCGCGCGATCCGGTCGAGCGACGACTTCGCCGAGTTCTTCAGCGTCACCGAGCCGGACGCGAACAGCACGTCCCCCGCGACCTCAACCGCGATCGCATCCGTCCGCCCGCTCACGTTCACGCCCGGGATGTTCTCGAACCCCGAGTTCGTCGCGGCAGGCTGGGTCGTCTGCGACGCCATCTGCGTGCGCAGCATCTGCGACTCGGTCGCCAGCGCCGTCTTCTCGTTCTCGCACGCGGCGATCTGCTCGTTCGCCTGCCGCACCACGTCCTGCAGCCCGGCGATCCGCTCGCGGAGCTCCGTATTTTCCTGAAGCGCCGCCTCGTAGTCCGCCTTCTTGACCGTCTTGCACCCGCCGAGGAGGGCGCCGGTCAGCGCCAAACCAGCCGCGCACTGCACCATCTGCTTCCTGTCCATCCGTGAGTCTCCGTGTTGTCGTGATGCGACGTCCTCCGGACGCGCCATCGTCCGGCGGTAATGTATCCGCGATCCCGACGCTCTGCCTGCATACGAGAACAACCCGGACGTTGCCACAACCCGATCCCGGGAGGGCCCTCGCCCAGCGCCACGCTGTCAGGGGAGGTTCACGGGCGTCCCAAACATCCGCGTCAGGCCCGCCTCCAACGCCGGCTTGCCCAGCAGCACCAGCACCGTCGCGACCGCCAGGAACGGCCCGTACGGCATCGCCCGCGGCATCCCGCGCGCAAATACAGCTCCCACCACGACATACGCCAGCCCGACAAACGCCGCACCAAAGAATGCGATCACCGAGTCCGCCCAACCCAGGCACGCCCCCACAGCCGCCATCAGGTGCACGTCCCCAAGCCCCATCGCCTCCTTGCCGAACGCGATCGACCCCCCGATCCGCACCGCCCAGACCACGGCCCCGCCGATCAGATACCCCAGCAGCACCCCCGCCAGGACCGTCAGCCACAGCGGCGCCGCGCCCGTCGCGAGCTTTGGCGCGACCATCGCGCCGAGGTACCCAAGCCCCGCCGGCGCGGCGAGGAACGCGAGTTCCTTCACCATCTCCCGCCGCGCGTGCGGGTACATGATCCACATCGCCGGGTCGTCGGGGCTGTCCTCGGGGATCGGGGGCGGCTCGGTCGCGTCGGGTGCCGCCTTGGGCCTCGCCGCCTCGATCCGCGCCAATTCGTCGCGCTCCCACGCGTCGTAATCATCGAAGCTGTGCGTGATCAGCCCGAACCGCAGCAGCACGAGCGACACGCCCAGCCCAAGCGTCCCGCCGATCGCGACACCAATCGCGCGCCAATCCGTGAGCGCCGGCGTCGCGAGCGTCCAGAGCCACCCCGGCGCCGACCGCCACCGCTCGCCGTCCGTGAACTGCCAGCGCCCCGGCTCGATCTCCTGGATCGCGCCGTGCGCAATCTCCGCCCACGCCGCGTGCCCGACATGAAACACGAGGGCGACCACGACGGGCACCCACGTGAGCACCAGCGGGATCGTGAACGTCCGCGCGTCGATGATCGTCATCGCGACCAGGCACCCGATCAGGACCGCCAGCACCACGAACGCCGGCCAGGTCGCGACCGCGCCGTTGATCGCCCACTCGGGCCGGAGCGTCCCCAGCCCGAGCACCGCGTCCGCCGGGAAGACGTACCACAGCGCGAACACCACGCCGAACAGCACCGCGACGATCGATTCCACGATCGGATATTCGGGCGAGATCGGAGACGTGCAGAACCGGCACCGCCCCCGCAGGATCAGCCACCCGAAGATCGGGATGTTCTCCTTCCACGTCAGCACCCTGCCGCACCACGGGCACCGCGACGACGGGATCACGACGCCCTCGCCCCGAGGCAGGCGGTACACCAAGACGTTCACCAGCGAACCCACGCACGCCCCCACCGCGATCACGAAGATCAGCGTCGTCAGCAGCGGCATCATGGTCAGCAACCAGTTCGGCACAGGGGCTCAATCGGTCCGATCGGACGCGGCGCTCGACCCGCCTTCGTTCAATCCCAGGTCGAGCTCGCTGATCTTCTGCTCGGCCTCGTTCAGAACGGACCGGCACCGGGCGATGAGCTTGACCCCCCGCTCGTACGCCTCCATCGACTCGGCGAGCCCGATCTCGCCCCCCTCGATCCGCTCGACGATCTCCTCGAGCGCTTCGATCGCCTGCTCGTAATTGAGCGCGGCGGGGTCGGGGTCGGGTTTGGGTTTCTTCGCCACGCGGGCAGACTAGCCGCCGGCGTCGAAGAGGTCCATCTGCCCCCGCCCCCCGCGTCGCCGCCGCGGGCCCCGGCTCGCCCGTGGCGTGTCGCCCGCAGGCGTCTCCACCGATCCGCCACCCACCACATCCGACTCGAACGACCCGTCGGCGACGCGCGTCGTGACCCGCACACCCGGCGTCACACCCCCGACCGAGCGCACGGGCCTCCCGGACGCGTCGAGCGTCACCGAATACCCCCGCGCCAGCACCTGCCCGGGCCCGACGGCGTCGAGCTCGCGCGACAGCGACTCCACATCCGACGCCGACCGCTCGAGCAGCAGGGCCCCGGCGCGCCGGAGTCGATCGGAAAGCGCTCCGACGCGCGCCGATCGGCGCTCGTGCGCCACCGCGGGCCGATGCCGCTCAAGCCGCACCGTCGCCCGATCGACGCGCCGTCCGGCACGGGCCAACGCTCCCTCCACCGCCTGCCCGAGCCGGCGCCTGAGCACCGCGACGCGGTCGCGGTGCACCAGGATCGGCCCGCGCGGGTCCGCGAGCGTCGGCGTCTTCCCGAGCGACTCGAGCCGCTGGACTTCGAACCGCAGACGCGATCGCAGCGATTCGCGCGCGCGACGCGTGTACGTATCCAGCTCGCGCGTCAGCGCTTCCCGGTCCGGAACGAGCCGCACCGCCGCCTGCGTCGGCGTCGAGCAGCGGACGTCCGCGACCAGCTCCGCGATCGTCGTGTCCGACTCGTGCCCGATCGCGGCGACCACCGGCAGCCTGCAATCGACGATCGCCTCGGCGACGATGCGCTCGTTGAACGCCCAGAGGTCCTCGATGGATCCCCCGCCTCGGGTGATGAGCAGGGCGTCGATGCCCAGCTCGTGGTGCCGGTCCGACAGCGCCCGGATCGCGCGCGCCACTTCGGGGGCTGCGGACTCTCCCTGCACGCGGGCATCGATCACAGCGATCTCGACCGCCGGGCACCGCGCGCGGGCCGTCGCGATCACGTCCTGCAACGCCGCCCCTGTCCGGCTCGTGATCACCGCGATCCGGCGCGGGAAGACAGGCATGGCGCGCTTCCGCGCCTCATCGAACCACCCGAGCCCGCGGAGCTCGGCGCACAGCGCCCGGAAGCGTTCTTCGAGCGCTCCCACACCGACCGCCCGGATCGAGTCCACGATCAGGCTCACGCGCCCCGACTTGGCGTAGAAATCGACGCGCCCGGAGGCGACAACCTCCGCGCCGTCCGACGGGGTGAATCCCGCTTTGCGGGCGGCGGACGCGAACATCACGCACCCCACAACCGCGCCCTCGTCCTTGAGCTGGAAGTACCAGTGCGTGCGCTCGGTGAACCCCGAGATCTGTCCGATCACGCGGACCCGCGCGGGCAGCCCGTCCTTGAGCGCCCGGTCGATCCGGGCGCACAGGACGCTCACGCCGATCGGCGCGTCGGGCGCGCGAGACCGCGGGGCGGGGGGATCAGGCGTTCCCTCCGCCCCGCGGGTTGTGGACTTCATCTTCTTCGGATCGAATGGCAGCCGGCCGGTCATGCCGGCAGCGTACCCGTCACCCGTTGATCGCGACCTCGTCGTCCGACGCGGGCTCGACGGACTCGGCGAGGCGCTCGGCCTGATCGACCGGCATGCTCGGCGGGGTGGAGACCCGCGTCGCGCCCTCGAGGATGTTGCTCGCGACCGACGCCGCCTCGCCCTCGCTCATCGGCTCGGCCTGGACCGCTTCACGCGACTTGCCGCGCGGCAGCTCGGCGGGCTTGCGGAACCAGCCCGCCGGCTCGGGCGTGCCCTGAACCGCGGCTTCGTCACCGCCCGCGCTCGGGTTCGTGAACGTGCGGACGCCCGCGTACCCGTTCGCCTTCAGCCATCCCCGGCGCGCCCGCTCCAGAGCCCGGAAGAGCTCCTCGGTCCGCTCGATGCGGCGGCGGTCGAACAGCGCCCGGTCCGTCTGCAGGCTCGAGCCGTTGAACAGCTGACGTGCCGTGTTGATATCCACCGGGGCGTACAGCTCGTTGAGCTCGTCGGTCTGGGGCAGCGGCTCGAACGGGTCGATCGCGAACACGCCGTCGAAGACGCGGACGTAGATCAGGCTCGGCGCGTTCTCGCCGCCGCGGCGGGTGCGCTCGTTGCGGTCCGTCGCGATCCAGTGGGCGTTGCCCTCGGCGTCGATGTGCCCGACGACCTCGGACTCGGCCGTCACATCGCGCACCTGGTCGGCGCGCTGGCCCGTCAGGTCCATCATCTGCGGGCGGATTTCGACGACGTCCGCCAGCGGGCGCACGATCGTCGCGGTCTCGGGGGCCATGCCGATCGTCGCGGCAAGCATCAAAGTGGTCAACATCTCAAGCTCCTTCGTACACACACGGGCGAGGCGCGCCGAGGCCGTCATGAGACGGCCACCCTGCACCACGAATCCGGCACGCCCGCGCCGCCGGCGGAACCAATCCGTTCCGCTCAACCCGAGCATGCCGCACGATCCGCACGACCGCCACGCGTCGGCGCAGAATTCGCGCATCTCTTGCCTATTTCAACGCTTACCGGACCGGATCAGCGGGTTCTCGGAGCGTCCGACGCCTTGGAGGGGAAGGGGACGGCGTCCGCGGACGTCAGCCATTCGTACGCGTCGTGCACCGCGGCGGCATATCCGGAGAACCGCCGGCCGTCGCGGATGAACTCCCGCGCCGACTCCCCGAGCGCCCGCGCGCCCTCGGGGTCCGCGACGATCATCTCGAACGCGCTGGCCCACGCGTCGGCGTCGGGCTTGGCGACGACGACGCACGTGCGCGCATCGATGAACGCCTCGACCTCGTCGTCGGCGCCCGCGAGCACGGGCACGCCCGCGCCCATCGCGTCGAGCACGAGTGTGCGGTGCTCGTGCAGACGTTCGGGGTGGGCGATGATGTCGCCGCGGAGCACCAGGTCACGCCGGTCCTCCATCCGATCGACGAGCGTGACGCGGTCGAGCAGGCCCAGCTCGCGGGCGCGGCGCCAGATGCCCGCTTTGCGCGCGCCCTCGGCGTCCACGAAGATCAGGGGGCGTCGTTCGTCCGTTGCGATCCGCGCCGCCCCCTCGAACGCGGCAATGAACGAGGGCGCGTCGTTCCCGTTCCCGATGATCATGATCGTCGGTTCCGCGGGGTTTCGCAGCGCGCGGACGGGGGCGCCGGGGACGTACCCGCCCCACCGCGCCAGGCGGACCGCCGCGTTCGCGCCGTCGGCGAGGATCCGCCGTTCGATCGTTCGGTCGGGCGCGAGGAAGAGGATCGGCGTCTGCTCGGACGCGCGGAACGAGCGGGCCCGGTCGCACAGCCCGGAGCGCCAGACCTCGAGCACCGCGGGCGCGCCGAGCTGCGAGGCGACTTCGACGGCGAACGTCCACAGCGCCCCGCCGAACACGTGCACGACCCACGGGCCCTTGCCCGGGGTTTCCTCCCGCGCGCGCTCGACGAGCCTTCTGGCCCGGGCCGCCCGGGTGATCGCGAGCCCGTGCGGGCGAAACCGCAGGGGCTCGCCCAGCAGCTCGATCCCCGCGAGCCCGCGCGACCCGGTGGGCAGCGCGATCTTGACCCGCACGCCCTCGTCGGCGAGGGAAACGCCCAGACGCGAGATGAGCGTTCGTTCCCGGGCAGCGAAGGCGGAATCGACCAGAATCAGCGCGCGCATGTGGTCTCCGTCAGACCGCCGCCGACGCCCGTCGGTACGGGAGCGAGGGCGTCGTCTTCAGCTCGGAGGTCTCCTGCGTTTCCCACACACCGACCCAGTGCCCGGGCTCGGTCTCGACGAGGCACGACGCGCCGCCCGCGCGGTTCGAGCCGAGCACGCCCGCCGGGGGGTTGTGCCAGGGCCACCACGCGCGGGCGCCCGCGACGGGCAGGCGCTCGAACGCCGCGGTGTCCTTGGTGACTTCGTCCACGGTCACCAAGCGATCGAGCCGAGCGCCGATCTTGGGGATACTCGCGAGCAGGCCTCGCGTGTACGGGTGCAGGGGGTTGTCGAACAGGTCCTCGACCGTCGCGTACTCGACCACGCGACCCGCGTACATCACGCAGACGACGTCGGCGTTCTCGGCGACGACGCCGAGGTCGTGCGTGATGAGCATGATCGCCATGCCCGTCTCGCGCTTGAGTTCATCGAGGAGTTCGAGGATCTGCGCCTGGATCGTGACGTCGAGGGCGGTCGTCGGCTCGTCGGCGAGCAGCAGGCGCGGCTGGCAGGCGAGGGCCATCGCGATCATGACGCGTTGGCGCATGCCGCCGGAGAACTCGTGGGGATAGGACTTGATCTTGGCCCGCGCGTTCTTGATGCCGATCGTCTCCATCGACTCGACGGCGATGTCGATCGCCTCGGCCTTGGTCGCCTTGCGGTGCAGGCGGATCGCCTCGGTGATCTGGTCGCCGACGGTGTAGACCGGGTTGAGCGAGGTCATGGGCTCCTGGAAGATCATGGCGATCTCGTTGCCGCGGATCTGGCGGATGTGGTCGGGCCCGAGCCCGAGCAAGTCGAGCTCGGCTTCGCCGCCGCCCAGGTTGGCGCGGAAGAGGATCTCGCCCCGGTCGTACCGAGCCGGCGGGCGCGGGATGAGCTGCAGGGCGCTCATCGCGGTGACGGACTTGCCGCACCCGGATTCGCCGACGACCGCGAGTGTCTGCGCATCGAAGACGGACATGTGGACGCCGTCCACCGCTTGGATGCGCGGGCCCGAGCCGTTGTCGAACGAGACGGCGAGGTCGCGCACGCGCATCCGGGGCTGCTCGGCCGGACCCGTCATACGCGGCCCGCCTTCCGCTTGGGGTCGAACGCTTCGCGGAGGCCCTCGCCCACAAAGTTGAGCGCGAGCAGCGTGATACCGAGCAGCAGACACGGGAAGAAGAGCAGCCACCAGTGGCTGCGGAAGGTGTTGAGCTCGCCCAGCCCGTCCGCCGCGAGGTTGCCCCAGCTGGGCAGCGGCGGCTTGACCCCGATGCCCAGGAAGCTCAGGAAGCTCTCTTGCAGGATCGCCTGCGGCACGGCGAGCGTGGCGTAGACCACGATCGGGCCGATGAGGTTCGGGATGAGGTGCTTGGCGAAGACCCACCGCGCGGGCGCGCCCATCGCGCGGGCCGCCTCGACGAACGGCTGCTCTTTTAGCGACAACACCTGCCCGCGGACGACGCGCGCGACGGTCAGCCAGCTCACAGCGGCGATCGCGAACAGGAGCGTCATGACGTCGAGAGCCGTGCGGGCCCAGGGCGCGATCTGCCTGGGCGGGACGGCGCGACCCGCGAGGTCGCGCACTTGCTCAATCACCGGCTCGTCGGCCCGCTCTCTGAACCAGTGTGTGACGACCACGTTCGGGATCGTCGCGTCGAGCCCGGCGGTGGACCAGTCCGCCTCGATCGCCTCGCGGGCGAGTGAACGCAGCTCGTCGGACGCCGCCGGTGATGCGCCGGTCTCGGCGAGCTGCTCGACCTGCCGCTGCGTCCATTCGGCGCGGGCCTTGGATCGCGTGATGTACTCCGTCACCACCGCGTCTGACGCGACGGCGAGCAGCACCACAAGCAAGATGTACGGCAGCCCGTAGAGCACATCCACAATCCGCATGAGGACGGAATCCACCACGCCCCCGGCGTACCCGGACAGGGCGCCGTACAGCGTGCCGATGAAGACCGAGATGAACGCCGCGGCGAGCCCGATCGTCAGCGAGATGCCGCCGCCCGCCAGCACCCGCACCCAGAGCGACCGCCCGAGGGCGTCGGTCCCCATCGCGTAGCCGCGGGTTTCTTCCGCGATGGCTTCGCGGAGCGTGTCTCGGATGTACGGGGCGTCGTCGCCCGCGTCGAGCACCTGCTCAACCGTGAGCGAGGACTGGATCGCGATTGATTCGGCGAGCTCTTGCATCCGTTCGGGCCCGACGGCGTTGCGGAGCTTGGCCCAGTCCCGGTCGTCGTACCCCGCCCACACGGGGGGCAGGCGCCCCTCCTTGGGCGAGCCCGCGTTGTATCGCGCGACCTGTAGATCGCTGTCGGCCGACGCGGTGACGGCACCGAGCGTCCACGGGAGCGACCCGAGGCAGGCGATCATCATCACCGCGAGCACCACGAGCCCGGACAGCGCGGCGATGTTCCGTATGAACGGGTTGGACCGCTCGGGCGCGGGGGCCCGCATCGCGAGGACGACGCCCTGGTCCGTGGCTGTGTTGGGGCTGGGGCGGCGCATCGGCGTCACGATACCAACAACGCGTGGGCTCGGCTGGGTCAGGCGTTCGAGACGGCCTTGTCCTTCGCCGACCGCTCGGCCCGGCGGCGATGGCCCTCGTCCAGGATCCGCTTGCGCATCCGGATCTTCGTGGGCGTCAGCTCGACCAGCTCATCGGTCTCGATGTATTCGATCGCCTGCTCCAAGCTCAGGGACTTGGGGGCCTTGAGCGTCACGAAGGCTTCCTTATTCGCGCTGCGGATGTTGTTGAGCTGCTTGAGGCGGCAGATGTTGACTGTGATGTCGTTGTCGCGGTTGTGCTCGCCCACGATCTGCCCGGTGTAGACCTGATCGCCCGGCTTGACGAACAGCACGCCGCGATCGTGCAGGTTCTCGCACGCGTGGGCGGTGACCTGCCCGGTCTCGGTCGAGATCATCACGCCCGCGGACCGCCGCGGCGGGGTGCCGGCGACCGGGGCAAACTTCTCGAACGTGTGGTGCATGATCGCCTCGCCCTGCGACGCGGTCATCACGCGTCCGCGCAGCCCGATGAGCGCGCGGGAGGTGATCTCAAACACGCAGTGCGTCACGTCCGGCCCGCGCTGCTCCATCGTCCGCATCTCGCCCTGGCGTTCGCCGACGAGCTGCATGACCGAGCCGACGACGTCGTTCGGGCAGTCCACGACGAGCTCTTCGACGGGCTCGCAGAGGACGCCGTCGATCTCTTTCTGAATCACGATCGGTCGCCCGACGCTGACCTCGTAGCCCTCGCGTCGCATCGTCTCGAGGAGGATGCCCAGATGGAGGACGCCGCGCCCGGAGACGAGGAACTCGTCGGAGCCCGCGCCGGGCTCGACGCGGAGGGCGACGTTGTGCTCGAGCTCACGTTCCAGGCGCGTCTTCAGTTGGCGGGAGGTGACGTACTCGCCCTCTTTGCCGCCGAAGGGGGAGTCGTTGATGCGGAAGACCATCGAGATGGTCGGCTCGTCGATGGTGACGGCGTCCATCGGGTCCGGGTGGTCCGGGTCGCAGACGGTGTCGCCGATGTCGATGTCCTCGATGCCCGAGATGGCACAAAGGTCGCCGGCGTCCACGCGGGGGCGGTCCTCCTTGCCGAGCCCGACGAAGCCCTGGAGGGTGCCGATCTTGGCCTTGACGGTCCTGGTCGTGCCGTCTTTGGCGCGCTTGACGAGCGCGACTGGCTGCCCGTTGCGGATGGTGCCCTGCTGGATGCGCCCGACACCGATGCGCCCGACGTACTCGGAGTAGTCGAGCGTCGTGATCTGGAAGCGCAGCGGCTTCTCGACGTACACCTCGGGGTGCGGGACGTGCTTGATGATCGCCTCGAAGACGGGGCGGAGGTCCTTCGATGCGTAATCCGCGTCCGGCCACTCGTTGGTGGACCACCCGTCGCGGGCGCTGGCGTAGATGACCGGAAAGTCGAGGGCCTCATCGGACGCGCCCAGGTTCGCCAGAAGGTCGAAGACCTCGTTGACGACCCGCTCGGGCTCGGCGTTCGGGCGGTCGCACTTGTTGACGACGAGTACGGGCTTGAGCCCGGCTTCGAGGGCCTTGGTCGTCACGAACCGCGTCTGGGGCATCGGGCCCTCGTAGGCGTCCACGACGAGCAGGCACCCGTCGGCCATGCGCAGGACGCGCTCGACCTCGCCGCCGAAGTCGGCGTGGCCCGGGGTGTCGATGATGTTGACGCGGTAGGTGTCGCCGTCCTCGGCGTGGTAGGCAACCGCGCAATTCTTGGACAGGATGGTGATGCCCCGCTCGCGTTCGAGCGGGTTGGAGTCCATGATGAGCCCGTGCTGCCCGCCCTCGAGCTTCTCGAGCTCGCCGACCCGGAAGTTGCCGGATTGCTTCAGAAGATGGTCAACAAGGGTGGTCTTGCCGTGGTCAACGTGCGCGATGATCGCGACGTTCCGGAGCAGCAGGGCGTCGTGATCGTGGTCGGTGGGCATCCTGAATAGTAGAACGCCCGCACGCGTCGAAAGCGCCCCGGGGAGGACTCGAACCTCCAACCTGCGGATTAGAAGTCCGCTGCTCTATCCAGTTGAGCTACCGGGGCCAGCGACGCAAGCCTAGCGGCGTGGGCCCCGAGCCGCGGACGATCAGGGCTCGATGTCGATGAACCGCGGGTCCTGGGTGTAGACGTTGTCCTCGATCGTCGCCGGGTCGCCGTCCGGGCCGGGCGAGTAGAAGTACGGGCGGGCCTGGTTGACGCAGACGCCGCCGTCCGAATCGCGCTGCTCGGCGGGCACGCTGGCGAACTCGGACTCGAGGATCCGGTTGCGTCGAATCGGCATCTGGCTCGCCCCGTCGGCGATCCAGGACTGCCGCAGCCCGGTCTCGTCGAAGAGGTAGCCGTTGTCGTTGTCGGCGACATCGACGAACCCGCCCGGATCGTTGGTCCCCCGCGTGCCGCTGACGATCTGCCCGTCCCACTCCGGGTGGACGTACCGGATCGGGTTTCCCCACCCGTCCATGACGGTCGTCAACTGCGGGTGCGACTCACGCGGCGCGAGCGTCGAATCCGTCTCGGGCGTGTAGAACTCGATGAACCGGGCGTCGATGCCCTCGATGCCGGACCCGTACCCGTCGGCCGTTGCCTGCGCGAGGAAGAGCGCCCCGGAGTTGATCATGACGTCGCGGCGCTCCCACCGGGCGTCGGCGACGGGGAACCACCGGACCTCCTCGTAGCCGATGTCGCCCCGGTTCTTCGCTTCGATATCCTCGGGCAGCGCCATGACGGCGTCCGGCGTGCCGTCGATCCCGGTCGAGTAATCACCCAGGATCTGCTCCATGACGCGGATGGCGTCGCGGGTGCGGCTCGCCTTGCCCCCGGCGACGACGGACCGCCCCACCGTGAACGTGATCGCGACGAGGACCGCCAGGATCGCGATGACGACCAGCAGTTCGATGAGGGTGAACCCCCGGCGGGGGCAAGAGGGCGTGCGTGGGTGCATGGTGTGCCTCATGTCGGGCTTCTCGTGGTCGCGACTCGGTCCCCGTGGGCGGCTGCCCGCCCCACCGTTATACGGGCTGGACGCCCGGGGTGATCCGACCGGCTCGGATCACCCGCCCTGGGGCGGCGTCGGGGGTGACTGCCCGCCCGGACGCGGGCCGCCCATCGGTGCCATGAACCCGGGCCCGGAGATGGACCCTCCGATGTTCCCGATGCCGCCTGCGGCCCCCGCGGCGGGCGCTTGGCGGGGCGGGGGCGCCGGCCGTGGCGCGGGGGGGCGTTGCTGCCCGCCCACGTTGGGCTGCAAACGGGCCTTGAAGATGTAGTCCGTGACCCGGTCGCGGATGCCCTCCATCATGCCGAGGAACGTCTGCTGCCCCTCGCGCTTGTACTGGATTTTCGGGTCCTGCTGGCTGAAGGCGCGGAAGCTGATGCCGTCGCGCAGCTGGTCCATCTCGTAGAGATGTTCCTTCCACGAGGTGTCGAGCGTTTCGATGAGGATCGTCTGCTCGAGCTGCAGGAGCTCGGCTCGCAGGATGTTCTCGACGCGGGCGCGGATCGCTTCTTCACGCTCCTCGCCCTCGAGCCAGCGCATCCGGTCGCCGAGCCCCGTGCCGAAGCGCTCCTGGAGGTGCGCGTCGAGGGCATCATCGTCGGCGATGGCGACCGCCGCCTCGATCTCGGCGTCCAGGCGCCCCTCGTCCACAAACCGCTCGGAGAGCTCGCGGAGCTTGTCGGCGATCTTGGACGGCGGGGTCCCCTTGATCTCGTCGGCGCTGAGCCCGTCGCCGAAGCGCTGCTTGGACCATTTCGCGAGCGACTCGAACGCGCCCTCGGGCGACTGCCGCGCGAGCTGCATGGTCATCTGCATCGCGAAGTCCACGGGGTAGTCGATCTCGCGCTCGCGGTACTTGTCGCGGGCCTTGGCCATGATCGGCTCGGCGGTCTCGCGTTCCTCGTCGTCGCGGGCGGCGATGATCTCTTCGGGCGGGATCTCGAACGTGAACTTGGTCTTGACCCAGTCGCACAGCTCGCCCACGCCGTACTCGGGCTCCATGTAGACCCCGACACCCGAGAGGTCCGTCTCGTCGATCTTCCGCTCGGCGGCCTCTTCGAGCATGTCGCGCACGCGCTGGCGTTCGGAGGCGCCGCCCTCGCGCAGCTCGGCCGAGTCGAGCTCGACGCCGAACCGGCTCTTGGCCCACCCGACGAGACCCGCGGAGTCGAAGTCCACCGCGACCTCGGAGCCCTCGGTCGGCATGTACTCGCCGAGGGTCACGCCGATCATCGCCCGCGCGTCGTCCTTGGCGAGCTTGCGGATGACCACCTCCATCTCGTCCGGTTCTTTGCCGCGCAGGCGGTCGGGCGGGATCGAGCAGTCGAGCTTCCGCTTGGCGTGCTCGGCGGCGCACTGCGCGGGGTATTCCACGTCCAGGTAGTCCTCGATCGCGTCGTCCACGGCGTCCTCGATGAACTCGAAGATGAGCCC
The DNA here is from genome assembly GCA_040219655.1 of Phycisphaerales bacterium. Classification (GTDB taxonomy): domain Bacteria; phylum Planctomycetota; class Phycisphaerae; order Phycisphaerales; family UBA1924; genus BQJQ01. Next base: position 384,713 of record JAVJSB010000006.1, read on the forward strand.
CTTGACGTCGCGCCCTTCGAGCACGCGCTGGCGTAGCCCGTAGAACCGCTGGCGCTGGTGCTCCATGACCTCGTCGTACTCGAGGATGTTCTTGCGCACCTGGAAGTTCCGCTCCTCGACCTTCTTCTGGGCGCGTTCGACGTTCTTGCTGAGCCACGGGTGCTCGATCGCGTCGCCCTCCTTCATGCCCATGCGGGCCAGGAGCTTCATCGTGGTCTCGCCGGCGAACATCTTCATCAGGTCGTCTTCGAGCGAGACGTAGAACCGGCTGGACCCCTTGTCGCCCTGACGCCCGGACCGCCCGCGGAGCTGGTTGTCGATGCGGCGCGACTCGTGGCGTTCCGTTCCGATCACGTGCAGGCCGCCCAGGTCCTCGACGTTCGTGAACCAGCGGAGGCGGTGGATCATCACGCGGCCCGAGGCGTCCAGCTCGCGCATGAGCTCGTCGCGCCCGGCCGAGCCGATCTTGCCCTCGCTCATCCACGAGTGCTCGCGGGCCCAATGGCGCAGCAGGCGGAGCTCGAGCTCGTCGAAGTCCATCTCCTCGATGTCACGCTTCTTGAACCCGTCGTCCTTCAGGACCGTGGCGGCGATCTTGCGGTAGACGTCCGCGCGCAGCTCGTCGTCGGACATGTCGGGCTTGAGGTTCCGCGACGCGATGCCGCGGCGCTGCCAGTGCTCGATGAGCTGCTCGCGGTTGAACTTGCCGAGCTTGATGTCCGTGCCGCGGCCGGCCATGTTGGTCGCGATCATGACGGCGCCGAGCTGCCCGGCGTCCTCGACGATGCCGGCTTCCTTCTCGTGCTGCTTGGCGTTGAGCACCTTGTGCTTGATCTGGTGCTTCGCCTGGAGCATCCGTCCGAGCATCTCGGACTTCTCAACACTGGTCGTGCCCACGAGGATCGGGCGCCCGAGGTTGTGGTACCGCTCGATCTCGTCCACGATGGATTCCCACTTGTCCTTCTCGCGGAGGAACATGAGGTCGTCGTAGTCGTCGCGGGCGATGGGCTTGTTGGTCGGGATGGAGACGACGCTGAGCTTGTAGATGTCGTGGAATTCCTGGGCCTCGGTGTCCGCCGTGCCCGTCATGCCCGCGAGGTTCTTGTACATCTTGAAGAAGTTCTGGATCGTCACGGCCGCGACGGTCTGCGTCTCGGGCTTGATCGGCACCTTCTCCTTGCACTCGACCGCCTGGTGCAGCCCGTCGGACCACTGGCGCCCGATCATGGGCCGGCCCGTGTTCGTATCGACGATCACGACGCTCGGCTCGTTCCGACCGGTCTGCCGGTCGGGCACGTCCATGACGATGTAGTCCTTGTCGCGCTGATAGACAGCGTGGGCCCGCAGCGCGTTCTCGAGCAGGTGCGGCAGGTCCATGTTGTCATCGACGTAGAACGATCCGATGCCCGCGAGCCGCTGGGCCTCGGCGATGCCCTCGTGCGTCAGGTGCGCCGACCGCTTGTCGATCTCGAGCTCGTAGTACTGCGTGTACTGGTCGCGCTCCTTCTCGAGCTCGGGCAGCCGCGCCTTCTGGTCGGCGAGCTCCTTCTGCAGCTCGGGGATGCGGCCCTTGTCGCGGACCTGGCGGATGTCGCCCTCGATGCCCTTGATCTTCTCCTTGCACGCGGTGACCTGATCCTCGCGCTCCTGCCACGGGCGCTGCTTCTCGACGAGCTGGAGCGCCAGCCCGTCGCACAGGTCGTACCGCGGCTGGTCGTCGTGGGCCATGCCCGAAATGATGAGGGGCGTGCGGGCCTCGTCGATGAGCGTCGAGTCCACCTCGTCCACGATCGCGAACTGCCGCTTGCGCTGCACCTGCTGATCGACGGACCGCTTCATGTTGTCGCGGAGATAGTCGAACCCGAACTCGCTCGTGGTGCCGTAGACGACGTCGCAGCGGTACATGTCCCGCTTGACGTTCTCGGGCTGCATGTGCTGCGGGTGGATGGCGCCGACGGTGAGCCCGAGCCCCATGAAGAACGGGAAGACCCAGTCGCGGTCGCGCTGCACGAGGTAGTCGTTGACGGTGACGACGTGGACGGACTGGCGTTGGACGCACGCCATATAGGCCGCGAGGGGGGCGACGATCGTCTTGCCCTCGCCCGTCTTCATCTCCGCGATGCGTCCCTGCCCGAGCACGACGCCGCCGATGAGCTGGACGTCGAACGGGCGGGCCCGGAAGGGCGGGCGGGACTCAGGGTAGAGCTCGCGCACGGCGTCGTAGAGCTCGTTGGGGATGTCCACTTGGAGGAACGCCGGGACGGGCTCGGTGCATCCGAGGAAACGCCCCTCGGGCGCCGCGGGCTCGAGGGCGTCGATCTGCGCCTTGACATCGTCGTAGAGCTTCCGGGCCGCTTCGGGCAGCGCCGAGGGATCGAACCCGTGGTCGGGGTTGAAGATGTTGCGGATGCCGACGTTGCGGTCCATCGCCTCGCGGGCGACGGCGAAGACCTCGATCTGCAGATCGTCGGCCGCTTCACCCTTGTCGTGGCGGGACCGGAACTCGTCGAGCTTGGCGCGGATGTCGGCGTCCGTGAGCTTCCGGACCTCGGGCTCGAGGGCGGTGATCCGGTCCACACGGGTCGTGTAACGCTTGACGACGCGCTCGTTGGCGCTGCCGAACATTTTGTTGAGGACGGGACCGATGAGAGGGATTTCAGAGCTGGCCATGGCGTGAGGACCTTGTCGATCGCCCGCGGGTTCGATGCGATCGCGGGCGGGCGCCGCTCCACCGGATTGGGTGGGCAGCGCGGCGTGTGTGATATTCTGAACGGTTGATCGGAAGACGGGGTCGCGGTCGATCAGGCGCACGCCGGGGGCGGCAGATCGAGCAACCAGACGTCCAGCTCCACGCCGGCCGTTCGGACGGGCGCGGGCGAGATCGCGAGCGTCGAGGCGGGGCTCGGGTCGATCAGGACCTGGGCGGTCGCCGCGGGCGATTCCACCGCGTGGCGACCGACGAACGTCCAGATCGCCTTGGCGACGCGCTCGCCCGCTCGGCGGGCGCCGGCGAGCTCCTGGGCCGCGTGCTCGCGGGCCGAATGCGACCACCGGCCGCTCGTCTCGGGCCCGATGCTGGCACCCATGACCATGAGCAGCAGCAACCCGCCGACCAGTCGGGTCGTTCGGGTCAGCCCCGCGTGGGGGGTGCTCGGGCTGGGCTGGGTGCCGCTCGGCATCTGGAGAAGTATCGACCGCCCGAGGGCCCGGAGCAACCGGGGCCCGAAGATCGGCGCCCGCGTCGGCTGGAGGCGGACGGGATCGGCGTCCGATACCTCCGGCACGGCGGTTGCGGGAGGACCCCCGCCGTTTCGTGCCCTATTGATCCGTTGTGCCCGAAAGAGACCCATCGATGCTCGACACCCGGCGCTCCCTGCAGCAGACCCGCGATTCGCTGACCCACAAGTTCGCCATCGACGGTCATGAGGGGTACCTCACCGTCGGGCTCTACCCCGACGGCTCGCCCGGCGAGGTCTTCATCAAGATCTCCAAGGAGGGCTCGGCGATCTCGGGGTTCTGCCAGGCCTTCTGCCGGGCCTTCAGCCTCGCCCTTCAGTTGGGCCTGAGCGTCGAGGAAGCCGTCGTCCGGTTCAAGGGCATGAAGTTCGAGCCCTACGGCACGACCAGCAACCCGGACATCCCCGAGGCCGACTCGATCATCGACTACGTCGCCCGGTTCCTCGAGCTCGAGTTCGGCAAGCACCCGCGTCGCTGAGCGCGTCCGCTCACACCACGCGGTTCGGAGGCTCGCGGCCCGCGAGCACCGCGGTCACGTTCTCGGTCACGATCCGCGTCATCTCGCGGCGCCACCGCGCCTCGGCGCTGCCCATGTGCGGCGTCATCACGACGTTCTCGAGCTCCCGCAGGCGGGCGTTCACCTCGGGCTCACGCTCGAAGACATCGAGCCCGGCGGCAAAGATCCGGCGCTCGGCCAACGCCTCGGCCAACGCCGATTCGTCCACCACGGGGCCACGCGCGGTATTCACGAGCACCGCTTCGGGTCGCATCCGCGCGAGTTCGTCGCGCCCGATCATCCCGCGGGTCGCGTCCGTCAGCGGGCAGTGCACGCTCACGACGTCCGCCCGTTTGAGCCCGTCGTCGAGCGTCATCCGCACGCCGGTCAGCGGCGCCATCTCGAACTCCAGATGCCGCGAGCGGGCGACGTACCCGATCTGCATCCCGAACGCCCGGGCCCGCAGCGCCGTCGCAAAGCCGATCCGCCCCGCGCCCACGACGAGGAAGAGCCCGTTGGCGAGGTCGCGGCCCATGAAGTCCTCGGGCCCGAGGGCACCCTGGCGGGCCCACGCCCCGGAACGCACGAAGCGGTCCCCCTCGCCGATGCGCCGCGCCGCGGCGAGCATGAGCCCGATCGCGAGGTTCGCCGTGCCCTCCGTCACCGCGTCGGGCGTGTTGGTCACGATGACGCCCCGCTCGCGGCAGGCATCCGTGTCGATGTTGTCGAATCCCACGGCGAAGTTGGACACAACGCGGAGGTTGTCGCCCGCGGCGTCCAGGAACGCCTCGTCCACGCGCTCGGTGACCCAGGTGACGGCGGCCGTCGCCCCGCCGACGAATCCGAGCAGGACGTCCCGGGAGGGCGCCGCGCCGCGCCAGACCCGGACGTCGGCCCCCTCGATCTCGATCCCGCCGGGCAGCGGGCGGGTGACGGCGACGATCGGCGGGCGGTCGGGCATCCGCTACGCTAGCCGCCGCATCTTTCCGAGGTACCTCGTGCGCGTTGTCCACTGGAACATTCAGCACGGCGGCGGCCCGACCCGCACGCCAGAGATCGCGTTGGCCCTGCTCGACTACCGGGCGGACGTCGTCGTGCTCACCGAGTTCCGGCGCGAGCGGGGCGGGCAGATCGCCGGGGTCCTGCACGACCACGGGCTGCGATTCCAGGCGAACTCGCACCCTCCCCCGCGGACGAACGGGGTGCTGATCGCCAGCCGGGAGCCGCTGCACGTCATCCCCCCGCCGGCGGATCGCGACATCGCGACACGCCGGGTGGACGTCCATCTGCCCGATTCGGCGCTCTGGATCACCGGCGTGCACGTGCCGGACGCGGCAAAGCACGATGCGCCCGCGATCGTGCGCAAAGCGGCACATTTCCGCGCACTTATCGAATTCTCCCGGGAGAAAGCGGGCGAGCGGCACGTCATTACCGGCGATCTGAACACGGGTCGGCACCGTCTGGACGAGCCCGGGGAGACGTTCACCTGCACGGCGCTGCTGGGGCAACTCGCGACGTTCGGGTACGCCGACGCGTACCGCGCGCTGCACCCGACGGGCCGCGACGCGTCGTGGCAATCGCACATCGGGCAGGGGTTCCGGCTCGACCACACGCTCGTCTCGTCGGCGCTCTCAGGCGGTGTTCGCGAGGCGTGGTACGACGAGAATCCGAGGGATTCCAAGCACTCGGATCACGCGCCGATGATCGTCGAACTCGACCTGGCCGACGACGGCGGCCGCATAAAAACTGTCCGAGCCTAGAAAAACAGGGGTTTCTCGGGTTGCGGAGTGGTGCGCCGGTGGGTACAACGCCGGGATCGCACTGGTTTTCAACCCTTTTTCAGGCTCGAAGAGGAGCCAGGGAGCACACGGAATGGCCAAGAGAACCGCACGGAAGACGAAGAAGAAAGCCGCGAAGAAGAAGACGGTCCGCCGCACCGCGACGCGGAAGAAGACCACCCGCAAGGCGCCGGCTCGCCGCAAGACCTCGACCCGCAAGAAGGTCGCCAAGAAGGCGACGGCCCGCACCGCGCCCGCCAAGATCACCGGCGCCAAGGGCAAGCCCCGCTCCAAGAGCGAGGTCTGCTCGATGATCGCCGACCACGTCGGCATCACCAAGAAGGAGGTCGCGCAGGTCTTTGACGTCATGGGCGACCTCATCCAGGCCGACCTCAAGAAGGGCTCGGTCGGCACGTTCAACGTGCCCGGCATGATGAAGGTTCTGGTCCAGCGCAAGCCCGCGACCAAGGCACGCAAGGGCATCAACCCGTTCACGGGCGAGGAGACGATCTTCAAGGCGAAGCCCGCCCGCAACGTCGTCAAGGTCCGCCCGCTGAAGGGTCTGAAGGACCGCGTCGCCTGATCAACGCGACGAAATCGGAGTGATCAAACGCAAGCCCGGGCACGCACGTGTCCGGGCTTTCTTGTGCGCTCGCGATCAGGGGGACTCGTCGTCCGTCTCGACCTCGACCGCCTGAAGATCGAACCGGTCGAACTCGGGCTTGGGCGCTTCGGTCTCGGCGGCGGTGGGCTCGGCGGGCATCGCCGCGTCGATCAGCGCGTCGATCGAACCGAGGCGAGACCGCTGCCCGCGCAGCCACCACTCGACCGCGTCGATCTGGCGCGCCAGCTTGGCGTCGTCGTCCGCGAGCAGCGCTGCCTGCACGCCGGGGAGGATCCACGCGGCGTACCCGCTCGTCGCGTCCGGGGCGGCGTAGCCGTTGCGGTACCACCGGCGCCCGTCGTCGAAGCTCGCGGCGCACCAGTCGCGTTCGATCGCGATCAGGTCCGCGTTGATCCGGTCGATCCCGGCAGCGCCGAGGGACGCGGCGTCGAACGACCGGCGGGCGGGCATGACGCCCGCCGACGCGTCCACCGTGCCCGCGCCGGTGTGATCCGAGTCGATCGCGTGCAGGCGGCGGGCGATGTCGGGCCCATACCGCGCGGGGTCGAGCGGCAGGATCTCGTCGTGCGCGAGCCGGGCGGCGACGGCGTTGGTCATCCGCGTGACCATGAGGGCGGGCTCGTAGTCATCGCCGACGACGGCGCGGTACCACGCGAGGTTGTCGTAGATGGAGTGGTACGCGACGCCGCGCGCCCCCCCGCCGCCGAGCGAGGCGCTGGGGATGCAGGCGTGGCAGAGGAACCCGACGTGGTCGGACCCGCCGCCGAGATCGCCGAAGCGCGGGCTGCCCTCGACACCAGGGTCCTCACCGCGTTCGCGCCAGGCGCCGAGCACGGTCCGACCCGGGTCGCGTGCCTGGGCGACATCCCCCGCCGCTTCGGCGATCACGGTCCGCAGCGAGGGCGAGGCGCTCGATCGGAAGTCGGGCCCCATCGCCGCCATGTCGAGGTTCAGGTACGCCACGGCGTTCTGCCCGAGCTCACGGGCGCGGGCCTCGACGAACTCGACCGACCCGATGATGCCGTGCTCCTCGGCGCCCCAGGCGCAGAAGACGAGCGAGCGGCGCGGGCGGACACCTTGCGACGCCATCTCGCCGAAGCTGCGCGCGGACTCGAGCAGGCAGATCATGCCCGCCATCGGGTCGCCCGCGCCGAAGCCCCACGCGTCGTGGTGGCACCCGATGTAGACCTCGCGCTCGGGCTCGGCCGAGCCTTCGAGGCGCCCGATCACGTTCCAGGTCGTGACGAGCTCGCGCTCCTGCTCGACGGCGACGCGGACGCTGAGGTCTTCGCCGCCCGTCACGCGGTAGCGGAAGGGCAGCCCGCCCTGCCAGCCGTCGGGCACGCTCTCGCCCGTCATGCGCGACAGGATCTGCTCGGCGGCGCCCCACCCGATGGGCTGGACGGGGATCGTCGGCAAGCCCACACGCTCGGGGTTCAGGCGGCGTGCGCCCTCCACCGCTGGTTCGAATGGCGTCAGCGGGTCGCCGGGATAGTCGAGCGTCTTGATCGAGCCGCGCTGGATGTGCGAGTCGTTGGCGTACCCGCCCTCGGGATAGGGCAGCCCGCGTCCCCACCCGGCGTCGGCAGGGTCGGTGTACATGATCAACGCCGCGGCGCCGGCCTCCTCGGCGTACTTGGCTTTGTACCCCCGGAAGTTCCCGCCGTAGCGCGCGAGGACGACCCTGCCCGTCAGGTCCACGCCCATGTCGGCGAGTCGCTCGAAGTCCTCCAGCCGCCCGTAGTTCGCGTAGACGACCTCGCCGGTGACGTCGCCTGAGCCCGAATACGCGTTCCAACCCGAGCGGGCGAGCTCGCCGCGGGAGAAGGGGTCGTTCGCGACCGGCTCCTCACGGACGGGCAGCGACAACGCCGGGCGATCGTTGCCAACGGGCGGGGGCGTGCGCTCCGCTTCGTCGCCCTGCGATTGGATGATGTCCGGCGCGTAGACCCAGACCGATCCGGAAATGGGCTTGGCGAGATAGAGCTGCAACTCCTGCCGCTCCGTCGTGAGCCCGAACTCGCGGAAGAGGCGTTCGATGTTTTCGACGACCGCGGCGTCGCCGGGGGTGCCCGCGTCGTGCGGGTCGGACGCCAGCAGGTCGTGGTACGCCCGGATGCGCCCGGGGTCCGGGACCCCGTTGAGCATCCGCCCGAGCTGGGCGGCGTCCACCTCGAACGCGTCCACAACCAGCCCGGCGGGTTCGTTCGGCTGGGCGGGGGCGGCCCCGGCGAGCAGACCGACCACGAGCGACGAAGCAACGAAACGGCGTGCGTTGATCATGCGAGCAGATTACCCGCCCGACGCGCCGTCGGCGAGCGACCCCGAACGCTTCCCGCGAACCACCAGCACCGCCGCCTCGGCGACGATCCAGACCTCCAACCCCAGCATCAGCAGCAAGATGACGAGCAGCCCGGGGCGGCCGCCCCGTCCATCGACTGGGCCCATGAACGAGCGCGCCAGCTCGACGATCGCCCACCCCGTCATCGCGAGCATGAAGACCATCGGGAGGGCGGTGACCCAGGGCGGGCGTCCCCGGCGGACGAGCCAGACGGTGAGCACGAGCAGCGCGAGCCCGCCGAGGAGTTGGTTGGTGGCGCCGAAGACGGGCCAGAGGATCAGCCCGCCGGTGCCGGCGGCGGCGAAGTTGGTGCGGACACTGGTGCGGGGGCTCGGCCAATCGAACGCATCGATCGCGCGTTCGGCAAACGGTCCAGCTCGACGCAAATGACGAACCCGTGCGACTGTGACGCCGGTTTGAGACGCGAGCGAGTTCACGCCCGAGTTATGAGTTGTGAACTCGAGCTCTCCTCTGCCATTCGTGATCTGTATCAAGTAACCGACTCCGGGGTAGTACCGTTCGACCTTCACCCCATCGCTCAGCGCCAGCACCCCCGCTGTCAGCACGGCGAGGGTCGTCGCGGCGTATCGATTCGCGAGCAGGCCGCGCCACCCGGGCAGGCGGGTCGCGACGCTGTTCTTGCCGCACTCGGGGCATTGGCACGCAGCGTCGATGCCGTCGCGGTCGTACTCGCAGGTGCCACAAACAACCCGGCCCGTGCGGCACCCGGTCTTGGCGAGCTCGGCGATGATGAACCGCTGAAGACGGCAGGCCGAGTCCATCGTCGTCGCCGCGAACGACGCGATGAAGACGCCCATGATCGCCGTCCCGATCGAGAGCGGGACGCCGACGGCGGCCATGAGGTTCGCCGCCCCGCGCACGAACGTCGCGAGCGTGAGCCCGAGGGCGCTGGGGGACCAGGTGCCGTAGTGGTAGTTCCATGCATCACGTCCGTAGACGCTCACGTCATACACGCCCGGTCCGCGCTCGGAGTCCAAGTGCACAACGGCTTCCGCATCGCGAAGTCCCGCTGGGAAATCCAAGCGCAGCATGTGCTCGAAAGTCGTCCCCAGCCCGATTCCCGCGACGCACGCGAGGATGACGAGCACGGCGAGGAACCCTTCGGTCAGCATCGCGCCGTACCCGATCGCTTGGGCGTCGCGCTCGGTGCGCAGCTGCCGGCTCGAGCATCCGCTCGAGACGAGGCAGTGGAACCCGGAGATCGCACCGCACGCGATCGTCACAAACAGGAACGGCACGAACGGCGGCGCGGATTGACCGGAACTCGCCGGCTCCGGGTGCATCACCACCGCGTCCGCGACGATCGGCGGGTGGGCGACGAGCAGGCCCGTCAACAACAGCCCCATCGCGACGAGCAGCTGCCACGTGTTGATGTAGTCCCGCGGCTGGAGCAGCCACTGCACCGGCAGCACGCTCGCGACCCAGACGTACGCGAGCAGCACGAGTGTCCAGAACGCGACGGGGGAGATGATGCTTGTGATGGCTGCGGGGAGCAGCCCGGAGTTTGGCGCCCAGAGGTTCGCCCAGTCGATCGACGCGGACCACCAGACGGAGGCATACATGAGCCCCACCGCGACGACCGTGCCCGAGATCAGGTTCACGTTCTTGCGCACCCAGAGCCCCAGCCCGATCGCGATCGGCACCTGCAGCGCCACCGGCAGCACGCTCGACGGGAACCGCGCGAAGACCGTCGCGATCACCAGCCCGAACACGGCGAGCACGATCCAGAGCCCGACCAGCACGACGATCAGGAAGAGCAGGCGGACGCGGGCGTTCACGACGTCGCCCGCGAGGTCCGCGACGGTCCGCCCCTTGTGGCGCATGGAGATCACGAGCGACCCGAAGTCGTGGACCGCCCCCATCACGATCGAGCCGACGAGCACCCAGACGAGCGCCGGCACCCAGCCCCAGACGACCGCGACGGCTGGCCCGACGATCGGGCCCGTGCCCGCGATGGATGTGAAGTGGTGCCCGAAGACCATGGATCGGCGGGAGGGGACGTAGTCCACGCCGTCCTCGAGCTCGTGTGCGGGGGTGGTGCGGTCGGGGTCGATGCGGAAGATGCGGCGCGCCAGGTACCGCCCGTAGGTGCGGTAGGCGATGACGTAGAGGACCAGGCTGCCCAGCGCGATCGCGACGGTCGTCATAGGCTCCCTCGGCGGGGCGGCGTGCCCCGATTCGCAGCCTACCGGGACGCACGGCCTTGACCCAAACGGACCTCGTCAATCGATCGTCGTCGAACGCCGTGGCGTTGGAGACCACGCTGCTCGTGCACGGCGTGCCGGCGGACGCGGCGCCGGGGCTCGCGGCGAAGCTCAGCGAGGCCGTCCGCGCCCAGGGAGCTGAACCGGCGCTCATCGGCATCGTCAACGGCACGCCGACGGTCGGGATGACGGACGACGAGCTGGCGGTGCTGCTTGGCGCGGGTGAGGTTCCGAAGGTCAACACCGCCAACTTGGGGATCGCGATCCATCGGAAGACCCACGGGGCGACGACGGTGAGCACGACGATCGAGCTCGCGGCGTTGGCCGGCGTGCGGGTGTTCGCGACCGGTGGGATCGGAGGCGTCCACAGGGACTCCGCCGTGACGTGGGACATCTCGTCCGACCTGCACGCGCTGGCCCGCTGGCCCGTCGCGGTGGTGACGTCGGGTGTGAAGTCGATCCTGAACGTCTCGGGGACCCGCGAGATGCTCGAGACGCTGGGCGTGCCCGTGGTCGGGTTCCGGTGCGACGCCTTCCCGGCGTTCTACCGGCGGGCATCGGAGGCGGGCGTCGATGCCCGGTTCGACGACGCGGCGGACCTCGCGGCGTTCGTGGCCGCCGAACTCGCCCGGAACGGGCGCGGCGTGGTCATCGCCAATCCGATCCCCGAGCCCCACGAGATCGGCGCGGCGGATCTGGACGCCTGGACCGATCAGGCCCACGCCGAGGCGACGCAACAGGGCATCGGCGGGCGGGCCGTCACGCCGTTCGTGCTGTCGAGGCTGCACGAGATCTCCGGCGGCCGGACGCTGGGGGCGAACGTGGAGCTCGCGCTGGACAACGCCCGCCTCGCCGGGCGGGTCGCGGCTGGTATGCCCCGGGAGGCCGCGCAGGGCGCGTCGCCCGGGTGACGGGGGATCGCCCCCCAAGCTCAGCAATCCCCCTAAATTCACGGTTCCGACGCTGGAATCGGTGATTCGCCGCTCGATCTCTACACAGAACCTTTGCGCAATTTGGGGTGTTCGCTCACGCGGGTGGATTCCCTGACGGCTAGAGTTTGGCGGAGGCTCAGGAGAGGGAGTCTCGCCGACAATCCGAGCAATTTGTTTCACGCGGGCCCGGGCCGGAGGTGCATCTCAGAGCGAGAGCACGCCGAGTCACGGATGTGATCTCCCTCACGCTTTCGCGTGGCGGGCTCGGGAGCCGCATCGAGTCATCGAAACAGTCAGAGAACCAAGCGGTCAGAGAACTCAAAGGAGATTTGGACCATGTCCACCAAGCTTCAGCGCCTTGCTCTCGTGGCGGCGGCCGGCCTGTGCGCCCCCGCCTTCGCCCAGGACTCCGTCAGCAACACCGGCGCCGGCCTCCCGGGCGACGCCCTGAGCCCGTACGACGCGGCCACGCAGTGCGCGGACTACGTCGCCGACCTCGTTCCCTTCGAGACCTCCAAGGGCAACACCTTCGGCATCGTCCCGATCCTGAAGGCCCCGCGCGTTGACGCGGCCTTCTTCAACAACCTCCTCTCGGCCCAGTCGATCAGCCCGGACGTCCTCCTCGGCGTCCCCTCGGCGAGCCCCGACTACTCGGTCTGGAGCATGCCGGGCCAGGGCATCAACCCCCAAAACAACAGCGGCGCCGGCTCGGTCGCGGGCCCCGCGAACACCAACCAGTTCGCCCTCGGGTTCACCGACTTCGGCGGGAACTACAACGGCGTCGTCGGCGCGGTCGTCAACGTCGATCCCAACAACCCGGGTCGCCTCTACGTCGCCCGCGTGCAGTCCGCCGTCAACGGCAACTCCTCGGCCGACAACGTCGCCCAGATCGGCTACGGCTCGATCGACGCGGACGGCAACCAGTACTTCCGCGCCGATGACTTCGGCGTCGGCGGCGGCGCCGGGCTCATCAACGTCTCGGACGACAACCTCTTCCGCACCCGCCTGCTCGACCGCGACTGCGGCACGCTGAACGTCATCTCGGGCAACCCCGCGACCTTCGACGGGACCGACGCGTTTGACGTCGGTTTCGCCGGCGGGGCTCTCGTCGCCCCGAACATGGGCCCGGCGAGCGTCTTCGGCGGCAACGGCATCGTCGCGACGGGTGTGGCGTTCGCCGGCGGCGAGTACGCCTACGGCGCGGGCGGGCCGACCACCAAGACCGCCGCCGCCCTCAGCGGCTCGACCACCCGCGGCACCCTTGGGTACTCGAAGCACAACCTGCTCGGCGGCAACGGCGTGAGCTCCTTCGGGCAGCTCAACCAGGACGCCGGCGGCTCGACCCGCATCATCAACATCTGGGAAGTCAACGCGGCCGGTGCCCCCGTCGGCAACCTCGGCTTCACCCCCCCCGCGGCGATCACCGACAACGCCACCGGCGTCGTCGTCAACGCCCCGCAGTGGGAGTTCGCCCGCTACCGCTCGCAGGCGGCATTCCGCGGCGGCGCTGGCACGGTCGCCCTGACGCGTGACCCGGCGACCGGGGCGACCCTCGCCACCGCCCCGCGCGACTTCGTCGGCGGGCAGCCCAACCTCCCGCTCAACGACATCCCCGTCCTCCGCTACAACCCCAGCACCGGCGCCCAGCAGTGGACCCTCGCCGCCTACATCGACCCGACCAACACCACCAACGGCAAGCCCATCTGCGACTCCAACGGGATGGCGATCGGCCGCCTCGAGGAGCTCTTCGACGTCACCGGCGGCGCGCCCGTCGGCCCGTCGCTCTCGCCGGCGGCGTTCGACGCCGCGGGCAACGTCTGGTTCATCGCGTCGGTCGGCTTCTTCGACACCCCCGTCCCGGTTTCCCAGTCGGCGTCGGGCAACGTCGTGGACTTCGACTCGGCCCTCATCCGCGCGATCTACGACCCGGCGACCTTCAGCTACACCCTCGAGAAGGTCATCGAGCTCGGCGACGTCTTCCGCGGCGCCAACTCGGACCGTGACTACCAGATCACCTTCATGGGCGTCGCCGACGGCGACTCCGTCAGCTCGGGCACGTTCTTCTCGGGCAACGTCTCCGAGGAGGCCTTCGGCGGGCTCAACCCCGCCAGCCTTGACACCGCCGACCCCCGCACCACCGCGGGCGTCGTTGTGAACGCCCAGATCACCTACGACGTCGACGGCGACGGCGACTTCGAGGACTCCTCCGCCGGCAACCCCGGCATCGACGAGGAGTACCAGGTCCTCCTCTACATCGGCTTCCCGGGCGACACCGGCGTCTTCTGTGACTGCGACGGCAACGGCACCATCAACATCGACGACATCGACTGCTTCGTCGCCGGCTTCCTCGGCGGCGACCTCAGCACCGCCGACTGCGACGGCAACGGCACCATCAACATCGACGACATCGACTGCTTCGTCGCCTGCTTCCTCGCCAACGTGGGCTGACCCCACATCTCGGGGCTGACGCCCCCATCCATGTGCAACACCCAAGGGCCCCTGTCCGAAAGGACGGGGGCCTTCTTTCGCCGGGGCTCTCCCGGTATGCTCACGAATCGGGCGTTGTCTGAGCCCGACGCCGATCCCCGGAGGTTCCCGATGCGTTCACCCCTGGCCGTTGCCGCCCTCGCGCTCGTCTCGTCGTTCGCCCACGCCCAATGGGACCCCTTCAACGCGCAGTGGCTCAAGTCCGACGCGACCGATGTGCGGGTGATGACGTGGAACGTCCGCGACAGCATCTGCCGCACGGAGACCAAGACCGACGATTTCAACAACTGGAACGCGCTGGTCCGCGTCGTCGCCGCGCTGCAGCCCGACGTGCTGATCCTGCAAGAGTGCGGCGACAATTCGGGCAACGGCACCGGCAGCGGCGTGGACTCGGTCGCCCAGCTCGAGACCACGATCGAGCTCTTCTTCCACGGCGGGAGCGACCCGTTCGTCGGGGGCACCGTCGGGTCGTACGTCCAGAAGTTCGTTCCGGGCTACGACTTGCCGTTCATCTTCGTGTCGCCGTCGTCCGACGGGTTCAACCGCAACGTGATCCTGTCTCGGTTCCCGTTCGCCGACCTCAACGGCAACGGGTCGTCGCAGCTGTCGGACTTCTTCCAGCTCGAGGATCCCGCCGGCTGGCCCAACGGGCTCAACGGTGGCATCCGCGGGTTCCAACATGCCGAGATCGACCTGCCCGACGCGACCTACGCGGGCGATCTGATCGTCGGGAACTCGCACCTCAAGTCCGGCGGGTCATCGAGCGACCTGAACGACCGGCTCGACGCCGCCCGCGCGATCTCGTACTACATCCAGTTCTACTTCAATGGCAACCAGACGGGCAACGACGACCCCAACGACTTTGTCCTCAACCCGCCGGACGGCACGATCACGGACGCGAACACGCCGGTGATCTGGGGCGGCGACTGGAACAACAACCCCAGCTCCAAGGGCCCCGTCGAGTGGATGGTCCAGGGCGAGTTCGCGGGAGGCTCGGACGGCACGGACCGCGACGGCTCGGACGCGCTGCGCGACTTCGCCGTGCACCCCACCACCGGCGACACCACCACGCAGTCGGGCTCGAAGCTCGACTACATCGCCTGGCAGGACTCGATCGCGACGGCACGCCGCCAGTTCATCTTCAACTCGAACGGCATGCAGACGAGCGACCTGCCCTTCCCGACGACCGGGTACCCGGTGAACGCGCTGCTCATCTCGGGGCTCTCGTCGGACCACCGCCCCGTCGTCGTTGACTTCATCCTTCCGCTCGCGCCGCAGTGCTTCTGCGACTGCGACGGCAACGGGGCGCTCAACGTCGATGACGTGGACTGCTTCGTCACCGGGTTCCTGGGGGGCGACCTCGCGTCGGCCGACTGCGACGGGAACGGCTCGCTCAACGTGGACGACGTGGATTGCTTCGTGAGCTGCTTCCTCGCGGCCTGCCCGTGAAGGGGCTCACCCGTCCGATTGGCGCAGCTGCCTGAGTTCTTCGTGCGCCGCCTCGAGCTCGTGCTTGAGCGCGCGGACCCGCAACAGCGAGCGGACGCGCGTGAGCAACTCGAGCTTGTTGACGGGCTTGGTCAGGAAGTCGTCGGCGCCCGCCTCGATGGCGCGCTCGACGTCGCCGACCTGGCTCAGCGCGGAGACCACAATCACGGGGATGTCCCGGGTCACGTGCTCGCGCTTGATGCGCTCGCAGACCTGATACCCGCTCATGCGCGGCATCATGATGTCGAGCAGGATGAGATCGGGCGCCTCGCGGGCGACCTCGGCGATCGCGGCCTCGCCGTCAGAAGCGGTCCGGACGCGCGTCCCGAGCTCCTCCAGGTACGCCTCGAGGAGTTCCAGGTTGGGCTCGTTGTCATCGACGAGGAGGATCCCGCCGGATGGGCGCCCGGAATTTGCCGGCTTCTGTTCGGGTGCTGGTTCCATGCGTCGCGTCCTCCGGCCCCTGCCCGATCCCTCACGAAACCGGGGGTCGGCTCGCCCATAGTATTCGAAGCAGCCCGCCGCAGCCCCCTCGGAGGATGAGACTTGCCCGCTTGGCACGACCAGTTCACGACCCCCGATCCCGATCGCCTGATCGGGGAGATCGACCCGCAGCACGTGCCCGCGCACGCCGCCTTGATCAAGCGCCTCGACGGGCTGGACCACCTGTCGGAGGAGCTCCGCTGGATGGGCGTCCCCTGGCGTTGGACGATCGCCTACCGGGACGGCTCGCGGGATGTGGCGTTCATCATCCCGGACCCGGGCAGCCCAAAGCTGGCGATCCCGATCGCGCTCGACCGGATCGCGCGGCTCGAGTCGAAGAAGCTCCCCCGGACCGTCCGGGACGGCCTTGCCAAAGCGCGGGTCGTCGGCGAGGTCGCGTGGGCGGAATGGGAGATCGCCAGCCAGGCGGCGGCGACGGACCTCGGGAAGTTCCTCGTCAAGCTCGAGCGCGAGTTGGCGGGCGTCTGAACCGCCCGGGGGGTCTCGCGTTCGGGTGGAGCCCGAGACGTCCGCACGCCGATGGTGCGGGGGCCGAGTCAGGGAGGATTCGCCGCATGGAACCGATGAACCGAGGCGTTGGAGGAGTTCAATCGCGGGCGGTGTTCGCCGTGGCGCTCGTCGCCGCGTTGGCGTCGCAGGCGCTCGCACAGCTCGGGTTGCAGGCCCGGATCGACGCCGCCGCCGCTCGGATCCCGCTCGGACCGACGAGCATCGGCGTGTGCGTGGTGGACGTGCAGACGGGCGAGCTGCTGGCCGGGATCGAGCCGGATCGCGCGCTGATCCCCGCGTCGAACATGAAGCTGCTCACCTCCGGCGCGGCGTTGCTCGCGCTGGGCGAGGAGTTCACGTTTCGGACCGAGATCCTGCACGAGCGTGCCGCCGACCGCGACCGGCTGATCATCGTCGGGTCGGGCGACCCGGCACTGGGCGACCCGGTGCTGCTGGATCAGGGCACGCCCGCGATGGACGTGCACGGGCTGCTCGTCCGGATCGGGTCGGCCGTCGCGAAGCGTGGCGTCCGCTCGGTCGATGAGATCGTGCTCGACGACCGGGTTTTCGACCACGAGTTCGCCCACCCGTCCTGGCCGGCGGACCAGCTCAACCGCTGGTACTGCGCCGAGGTGTCCGGGCTGAATTTCCACACCAACGTGCTGACCGTGTACGCGCAGGCGCAGCGGAACGAGCCGCCGGTCGTGACGCTCGAGCCTCCCGCGCCCTGGGTCGAGTTCGAGAACCGGGCGTCGTCGATCGTGCGCGGCCAGTCCACCGCGTGGGTCTCTCGGCCGCGTCCCGAGAACACGTTCACGCTGCACGGAAAGGTCCGCTCGAACAACGCGGTCCGCGTCGCGATCCACGACCCGACGGCGTTCACGGGCAAGGTCATTCGGGACGCGATGTCGAGCGCCGGCGTGAACGCGAAGACCGCGACGATGCGTCCCGCTGGGTCGGACGAGGAATTCGAGGGCGCGACGCCGCTCGTCGCGGTGACAACCACGCTGGCGGATGTCCTGCGTCGGTGCAACGCGGACTCGCACAACCTCTACGCCGAGGCGATGCTCAAGCGCGTGGGCCACGAGGTGACCGGCGAGCCCGGGAGCTGGCTGAACGGGGGCGCGGTGCTGCGGATGCTCGTCGCCGAGCGGATCGGGTCGGACCACGCGACGCAGATCGAGATCGCGGACGGCTCGGGGCTGAGCCGGGACAACCGGGTCCGCCCGGACACGCTGGCGCTGTGGGTCGCGTCGGTCGCGCGCGAGCCCGAGGTGGGTGACGCGTTCGTCGCGTCCATGCCCCGCCCGGGCGAGGGGACGCTGCGCTCGCGGTTCTCCGAGAGCGAGCTGCGCCACGAGGTGCGCGCCAAGAGCGGGTACCTCCGCGGGGTGTACGCGCTGTCGGGGGTGCTGGTGGATCCAGAGACCGGCGCGCCCGAGATCGCGTTCGCGATCCTCCTCAACGACGTTCCCGAGGGCTCCACGGCCCGCAAGGCGAAGCCGTTCCACGAGGCGGTCGTTGAGCAGATCGACGCCTGGCTCGCCGAGCGCCGCACGCCCGAGCCGACGATGGGCGGCTGAGCGACCCGTCAGCCGGCGGCGATGTGCGAACCGAGCCCCAGGCGTTCCGCCTTGGCGCGGACGCTGGCGAGCGTCTCATCATCGATCGTCAGCACCGGCGGCCAGGCGCGCGCGGGCAGGCCCGCGCGCCCGTCGCCCGATGTCTTGGGCGTCGCGTCGAACCCGACCCGATCGCACCAGTGGACCGTGCTCCACACGGCGTCGCGCCCGGCGTCCGAGTTGGCAAGCCAGTGGAACAACGCGTCGTGGTGATTTCGAACGTCCACGCCGCGCCCCACCACCACCACGAACGGGCAGGCGCCGGGGCCCGACCCGAAGAACGCGTCGAGGATCCGCCTGCCGAGCCCGACGCCGCCCGGCTCGCCGTGACCCCGGTCGGCTTCGATGAAAAGCCATCCCGGGGCGCGGTCGTCGGCGTGGGCCGCGAGCACCCCGTCGATCGCCCGGGCGCGCGCGGCGTCCGCGTCCATCTGCTCGCACGTCGGGAGTTCACGCGGCTCGAGACCGGCCTGTGTGCGCTCGCCCTCGCGCGTGGGGGTGCAGTCGAACCCGATCTTCGTTCCCGCGGCGAGGTGCGGCGAGGCGTGGTCGAGGATGTCCAGCGGCCCGCGCGTCACCTCGATGTCCTCACTCGGCCGGCACCACCGCGCCGCGGCGCCGAGCACCTCCGTCGCGTCGTGCACGTTGACCGCGCCGTCCACCACGAAGACCGACTTGGTCCAAGACATCTGCCCCGCGCCCCACACGCCGTGCATGACGCGCCGCCCGTGCAGCGGGTAGGCCTTGTCGATTTGCACGAACGCGCAGTTGTGGAACGCGCCGAACATCGGCAGGTGGTAGTCCTCGAGGTCGGGCATCAACGTCTCGAGAAGCGGGCGCATGATCCGCTCGGTCGCTTTGCCCAGGAAGTAGTCCTCTTGCGGTGGCAGACCCACCACCGTCGTCGGGTAGATCGCATGCTCGCGGCGTGTCACGGCGCTGACCTCGACGATCGGGTACCGGTCCGGCATCGAGTAGAACCCGGTGTGGTCGCCGAAGGGACCCTCGAAGACCGCGCCGTCGCCGAGCGGTCCCGCGTCGGGCTCGCGCGGGTCCCACCCGGGAAAGCCCGCGTCGGTACGGACCAACCCCTCGATGACGATGTCCGCGTCCGCGGGGACCCACAACGGCACGGACGACGCCCGGCAGAGGCGCACGCCGCGCCCGCCCAGGAACCCCGCCATGAGCAGCTCGGAGATCCCGGGCGGCAGCGGGCAAGTCGCCGCATAAGGCAGCACGCTCGAACCGCCCAACGCGATCGCGACGGGCATGGGCTCGCCGAGTTTCTTCCACGCTCGCCAGTGTGAGGCGCCGTCGTGGTGCATGTGCCAGTGCATCGCGACGCGGTCCTTGCCGAGCAGCTGCACGCGGTACATGCCGATGTTGTGGCTCTTGGGCTTGGCGCTCCCTCGATCGTCCGGGTGGATCGTGTGGATCCCGGCGAGCGTGATGTACCGGCCGCGGTGGGTGCGCTCCCACTCGTCGGCATCGATACCCGGATGCCCGAGACCGGGGACGCCGTCGTTCACACCGGCGGGGTAGCCGAGCGCCTCGAAGTCGCCGTCGTGCGCCCAGCAGCGGAGCATGGGGAGACGCGTGAGATCGATCGCATCGCCGGTGACCACAACCTGCTGGCACGCGCCCTTCCCGCGGAGGCGCTTCGGCCCGATTTTGAGCAGCGGGGCGAACTGCTTCGCCTTGGCGATCGCCTCGCCGATGGAGCGGGGTGGTTCGGGTTTGACGAGCTCGGCGATCTGGGCGGCGATGGCTTCGAGCGGCCGCCCACCGAGCGCCATCTCGATGCGGCGGTACGACCCAAAGGCGTTGATGAGCACGGGGAGATCCGAGCCGGGGACGTTCTCAAACAGGATCGCCGGGCCGCCGCGATCGTGGAATTCCGGGTCGGTGCGTCTCGTCTCGTCCGAGCCCGGGGCGGGCGCGTGCGACTTGGAGACGAGGTCGGCGATCGCGGCGATCTCGCACACGGGCGAGACCGGCTCGCGGACGCGAACCAGCTCGCCGGCCCGGTCGAGGGCCTCCACAAAGCTCGCGAGGTCGGCGTACATTGGGGGAGCCTATGACGACCGGATCGCCGAAGAACCCGCCCGCGCCCCCGCACGAGGCCGCCGCCCGCCGCGACTGGCCGGCGTACTTCGACCGGATGAAGGGCAAGCCCCCCCGCGAGACGCTGACCACCGCGCTCGACGCCTTCGGGCCCGTCGATCGGGTGAATCCGCCGCTGGCGCTCGACATCGGGTGCGGGGCGGGCCGGGACGTCGTCGAGATGCTCGAGCGCGGCTGGCGCGTCTGGGCTCAGGACGACAGCGAGGACGGTCTGGAACGCCTGCGGGCCCGCCCCGATTGCGCGGCGGCGATCGCGGAAGGGCGGCTCGAGGTCGTCTCAGCGAGCTTTGAGCAGGCCCGTCCGCCGACGGCGATGTTGGTCAACGCGAGCTTCTCGCTCCCGTTCTGCCCGCCCGACGCGTGGCCGGGCCTTTGGGGACGACTCGATGCCGCCGTCCTGCCCGGCGGACGGTTCAGCGGGCAGTTCTTCGGCGACCGCGACGACTGGGCGATCATCGAGGACCGCACCCACCTCACCCGCGCGCAGGCGCTCGACTTGTTCTCCCAATACGTGATCGAGTCCTTCCGCGAGGAAGACCGCGCGAGCACCCATACGGGCGACGCCCACAAGCACTGGCACGTCTTCCACGTTGTCGCGCGGAAGCGCTGAGGAGCCTCCACCGATGTCCGACCTCGCGCTCGATCTCCAGCACGTCGCCAAGACCTACCGCGGCAAGGTCCGCGCCCTGCAGGGCATCGAGATGGCCGTCGCACGCGGCGAGGTCTTCGGGCTGCTCGGGCCCAACGGCGCGGGCAAGTCCACGCTCGTCAAGATCCTCATGACCGTCATCAGCCCGTCGCAGTGCCAGGGCACGATGCTGGGCAAGCCGGTCGGGCACAAACCCACGCTCTCGGATGTCGGCTACCTGCCCGAACACCACCGGTTCCCGCCGTATCTCAAGGGCGGCCAGGTGCTGGATTTCTTCGGCGCCATGGGGAACGTGCCGCGCCGCGAGCGCAGGCGGCGCGCCGCCGAGCTGCTCGAGGTCGTCGGCATCGCCGACTGGGCCAAGAAGAAGGTCGGCGGCTACTCAAAGGGCATGCGCCAACGTCTGGGCATCGCCCAGGCGCTGATGAACGACCCGAAGCTCGTCGTCCTCGACGAACCCACCGACGGCGTGGACCCCGTCGGTCGGCGCGACATCCGCGACATCGTCGCCCGACTCCGCGACGAGCAGCGGACCATCTTCATCAACTCCCACCTGCTCAGCGAGCTTGAGATGGTCTGCGACCGCGTCGCGATCCTCGTGCAGGGGCGCGTGCGCCAGCAGGGCACGCTCGACGAACTCACCGAGGGGCAACACCGGTACGAGCTCGAGATCGTCCCGCCGCAAGGCGATGCGTCGGACGCCCTCGACGTGCTGCGAGGCGCGTTGCCCGGCGAGGTCACCGAACAGGAGCCCCCGAAGCTGCCCGCGGGCACGTCGGGCACCCCGCCGGTGCGCGCCGAGCCGAACGCCCCGCCGTTCGCAAAGCGCATCGGCTTCCTTGGCACACTCGCCGACGGGACGCGCGTCGAGATCGAGCGGATGACGCTGCGGATCAGCACATCGGACCCCAAGGCGGTCGAGCCCGTGATCGACCGGCTGCGCGCCCGCGGCGTGACCATCCGCTCGCTGCAGCAGCGCCGGCCCTCGCTGGAGGACCTCTTCATGCAGGCCGTAACCGACCCCGAGACGGGCATGGCGCTCAAGCCCGGCGCCGAGCGGAAGACGAAAGGGGCCCGCTGATGCTCACGCAGACCCTCGCTCTGTGCCTGGACGCCTACCGCGAGCTCAACGCGCGCAAACTCTTCTGGATCACCATGGGCCTCAACATCATGGTCGTGGTCGTGTACGCGTCCCTCGGGATCAACGAGCGCGGCGTGACGTTCTGGCACTGGACATTCGATGTCCCCCTGTTCAACGCGAACCTGATCTCGCCCGAGCTCTTCTACAAGCTGCAGTTCGTGAGCTGGGGCAGCGGGCTCTGGCTGACCTGGGTCGCCGTGATCCTCGCGCTCGTATCGACCGCGGGGCTCATCCCCGACCTGATCTCGGGCGGCGTCATCGAGACGGTCCTGTCCAAGCCCATCGGGCGTGTGCGGCTGCTGCTGACCAAGTACGTCTTCGGGCTTATGTTTGTGGTGCTGCAGGTGTTCGTGTTCAGCCTCGGGTGCTTCCTCGTGATGCTAATCCGGGGCGACACGTTCGTGCCCGAGCTCTTTCTCGCGGTCCCGATCGTGGTGTCGTTCTTCAGCTTTCTGTTCTGCGTGTGTGTGCTGCTGGGGCTGATCACGCGTTCGACCGTCGCGGCGCTGCTCCTCACGTTCCTGTTCTGGTTCGTCATTTTCATGGTGAATCTGGGCGACCAGATCATGGTGCAGCAACGCGAGCAGGCGATCGTCGCGCTCGAGGACGCCGAGCGGAACCTCGAGAATCAGATCACGCTCGCCGACCGCTTCATCGAGCGGCGCGAAGAAGAGGGGCGGACCATCGAGGACGCCGACGGCAACGCGATCACGGGCCCCGACGAGCAACGCGTCGCGATGAACCCCGCGCTGGAGCGGTCGCGGCAGCGCGTGCCGGAGGCCGAGCAAGCCGTCGAGACCTGGAACACATGGTCGCAGCGGGTCTTCTGGCTCAAGACATTGCTGCCCAAGACGGGCGAGACGACCGGGCTGCTCGAGCGCTGGCTGATCTCTCAGGAGGACATCAACAAGCTCTTCGAAGAGCGGACCGGCGTGAACCCGGGCGACGACGACAACGACGGACCCGCGATGAACGACCCGCGGGTCAGCCGCCGTGTGACGGAGGTTTTCCGCAGCCGCTCGCTCGCGTGGGTGCTGGGTACGTCGTTCGCGTTCGAGTTCGTGATCCTGGGGATCGCGACGCTGATCTTCGTCCGCCGCGACTTCTGACCTCACCCGCCGGCGAGCTCGGCGCCCCGGTGCCGCGCCGCGTGGATGGCGCGCATCACGTCGTCCATCACGCCCGCCTGATCAAGCACGTCGATCGCCGCGGCGGTGGTGCCGCCCTTGCTCGTGACCGCGGCCCGGAGCGCCCGGGGCGTGTCGGCTCCCGAACGCATCAGCTCGCCCGCGCCGGCGATCGTTTCGCGGACGATCGTGAGGGCGTGGTCGCGCTCGAACCCGAGCTCGATCGCGGCGTCGAGCATCGCCTCGGCGAGGTAGAACACGTACGCCGGTCCCGAGCCGGCCAACGCCGTGAACCCGTCCATCATCGACTCGGGCAGCGCGAGCGTGCGGCCGACGCCGGCGAACAACGCGTGCGCGAACTCCGCGTCCTCGAGCGCCGCGCCCTCCCCCACGGCGATCGCGGACATGCCCCGCCCGATCCGGGCCGGCGTGTTGGGCATGACGCGGACGACGCGGGCCTTGCCCCCCAGCCCCTCGCGGATCTTGGCGCTCGTCAGCCCGGCGAGGATCGAAATCACGACGCGCTCGTGCTCAAACTCGGGCGCGAGCTCCTGGGCGACGGCCGCGAACATCTGCGGCTTGACGGCGAGCAGCACCTGGCCCGCGCCCGGCTCGGGCTCGTGCTCGCGGATCCAGGCGATGGCGTCCGCGGCGGACGCGACGCCGTGCTCGAACGACCGCCGCCGGGATTCGTCGGGCTCGGCGACGACGCAGAGATCGCCCACGACGCCCGAACGCTTCGCGCCCGAGAGGATCGCCCGCGCCATGTTGCCGCCGCCGATGACGGCGAGCGGGGTGTTGTGTGCCATGATGCGAGCATAAGCCGATCACAGCGGGCACGCCGTATACTGAGCAATGCCCGGCGCGGGCGAGCAGCAGAGGGCCGAGATGTTCTACCAGCTGGACTTCGAACAACCCATCCGCGAGCTCGAAGAGCGGATCGCTGAGCGCGAGCGCCGCTCCGATGCGGGCGACGTGGAGATCCCGGCGTTGGGCGGCGTGGTCAGCCCGCAGACCGGCTCCGAGACGGACATCGCCGAGCTCCGCAAGCAGCGTGAGAGCGAGCTCCGCAAGCTGTACCGCAAGCTGTCGCCCTGGGACACCGTCCGCGTCGCGCGGCACCCGAACCGCCCGCAGTCACGCGACTACATCGCCCGCATCGCGCGCGACTTTGTCGAGCTCCACGGCGACCGCCGGTTCGGCGACGACCCCGCGATCGTCACCGGTTTTGGGCGTGTCGGGCCGCACAAGTGCCTGATCGTCGGGCACCAGAAGGGACGCGACACGCAGGAAAAGATCGGGTGCCACTTCGGGTGCGCGCATCCCGAGGGATATCGCAAAGCGCTCGCGAAGATGCAGCTCGCGGAGAAGTACGGCCTGCCGATCGTGACGCTCGTGGATACGCCCGGCGCCTACCCGGGCCTGGGTGCCGAGCAGCGCGGGCAGGCCGAGGCGATCGCGGTGAACCTCCGCGAGATGAGCCGCCTGAAGACGCCGATCGTGTCGATCGTGATCGGCGAGGGCGGGTCGGGCGGCGCGCTCGGCATCGCCGTCGCGGACCGCGTCGCGATGCTCCAGCACAGCTGGTACTCCGTCATCTCGCCCGAGGGGTGTGCCGCGATCCTGTGGAAGCAGGCGAACGAGCAGACGAACGCGGCGTCCGCCGAGGCGCTGCGGCTCACCGCCCGCGACAACCTCAAGCTCGGCATCATCGACGCGGTCATCGACGAACCCCTCGGGGCGGCCCACCGGGACCACGACCAAGCCGCCGAGCTGCTGCTGCGGTGGGTGGTCGAGCAGCTCGACGAGCTCGTGAAGCTGGACCGCGACGAGCTCATCCAGAAGCGGCACGAGCGCTTCCGTGCCCTCGGGTCGTTCGAGGAGCTGCCGACGGCTGACGCGACCGCCGGCTGATCGGACAAACATAACCCTGACGCCCCAGATTGACCCCAGCCCGGGGGATGCCTACCCTTGCCCCCGATCGACGGATCCGCGCGGCGGAAGCCGGCGGCGACTCGAACGGGATCAAGAGGGCACGGTGGCCAAGAAACCCGCTTCAAAGAGCAAGAAGAAGACAGCGAAGTCGTCGTCTCGAAAGAAGACGACGAAGAAGGCGTCCTCGCGCGCCGCCAAGAAGACGGCGAAGAAAACTACCAAGAAGAAGGTCGCGAAGAAGACCACCAAGAAGAAGGTGGCCAAGAAGACGACCAAGAAAGCCGCGCCGAAGAAGGCCGCCAAGACATCGACGGCGAAGAAGCCGACCTCCAAGAAGCCCGTCGCGAAGAAGTCCACGGCGAAGAAGGCCGCTTCGAAGAAGACGCCCGCGAGCAAGCCCGCCGCGAAGGACAGCGCGTCCAAGTCGGACGACAAGAAGTCGGACGACAAGAAGTCAGGCCGCAAGGGCATCACGATCGTGTCGGACAAGCCGTCGCGCCGGTCCAAGCCCGCGCCCCCGAAGGCGTCGAAGTTCCCGCCGCCCGGCCCGCGTTTGTTGGGCCCCGGCTCGAAGCTCCGCAAGCCACTCATCCCGTCGGGCCCGTCCACGCGTGACGCCGCGGCGGCGGAAGAGACCACCACGTCAAAGCGGAAGAAGACGCCGTTCACAAAGAAGCAGCTCGAAAATTACAAGGCGATCCTGATCGCCAAGCGGAACGAGCTGGTCGGCGACGTCACGCAGATGGAGACGGACGCGCTGCGCTCGAACTCGGGCGGGCTGAGCAACACGCCCCAGCATCTCGCCGAGCAAGGGTCGGACAGTGCGGACCAGTCGCTGAACCTGAATCTCGCCGCGGCGGACCGGCGCCTGATCAAGCAGATCGATGCGGCGCTCGACCGCATCGCGGACCGCACCTACGGGCTATGCCTGCTGACCAACGAGCCGATCTCGAAGGACCGCCTTGAGGAGCTGCCCTGGGCGGAGTACTCGATCGAAGCCGCCCGCCAGCTCGAGCTGCGCGGCGGGCTGCGGTGAGTTCGGACGCCAATCCCCCGGACGATTCCCCGCGCGCTTGGCGTTCGCGAGGGGCGTGGGTGTTGTTGGTTGCCGTCACGGTCACGATGCTCGCCGCGGACCTGTGGTCCAAGTCGTGGGCGTTCGCGAACGTCGCGGACGCGCCCGTGCCGCTGAGCCGGGCGTCGGCCATGGAGGCGGACCGGTTGAGCGATCTCCTCCCCGCGCACGAGCCGATCATTGTCATCCCCAGCGTGCTCGAGTTCACGCTCGTGCTCAACCGGGGCGCCGTCTTTGGGATGGCGGCGGGACAACGCTGGTTTTTCGTCGGGTTCACCGCCGTCGCGATCGTCTTCTGCCTCTGGATGTTCGCCTCGTGGACGCGCCCGAAGGACCGGATGGCGCACATCGCGATCGCGCTCGTGCTGGCCGGCGGGCTCGGCAACCTCTACGACCGCCTGATGTTCGCCTGCGTGCGCGACTTCCTGCACTTCCTGCCCGGGGTCGAGCTCCCGTTCGGCATCGCCTGGCCCGGCGGCGAACGCGAAGTCTGGCCGTACGTCTCAAACGTCGCCGACGCGCAGCTGATCCTCGGGATTGCGGTCCTCATGTGGTTCAGCCTGCGGTCACCCGCGGACGAATCGCGTGACGAGACAGAGGCGGCCGACGCCGCGTCATGACCGCATCGCCTGGGCCCGGTCGCGAAGCTCGTCGATCATGCCCCGGATCTCGTCGGCCATCCGGGAGTTCGGGAACGACTCGATGATGCGTTCGCCGACGCTCGCGGCGTCGTCCCAGGCACGATCGTGGATGGCGAGCTTGAACTGCACACCCAGATTCTCGCGCGCCTTGCCGATCACGCCGCGGGCGACCTCTTGATAGGGCGCCGCCTCGGCCTCGGTCAGGTACTGATCGAGCTCGTTGAGCAGCGCCATCGCCTCGTCGATCCGGTCCTCCTCGGCGGCCTTGAGAAACCGCCGCTCGAGATCAACCTTGAGCCGCTCGCGGGCCGACTCCACCCGGTGCCGCAGGCCCTCGACCCGCATCGAGTCGGGGAACAGCCGCGTGATCCGCTCGGCCTCGGCGCGGGCGTCCTCCCACCGCCGCTGCGTGATCAGCCCGTCGAGACCGGCGACCGCCTCGGCGACACGCCGGTCCTGCGTCTGGTACCGCGCTGTCTCGATCCGGGCCCGGAAGCCCTCCGCGTCCGAGCGGTACCCGAAACGCTCGGCGAGCTCCTTCACCAGCACCATCGCGGCGTCCCAGTCCTCCGACGCGATGTCCTCCTCGATCGCCCGGCGCAGCAGGTCCCGCTCCCGCCCGCGGTTCAGCACGCGGCGCGCGTCATCGGACAGCGCCCCCACCTCCGTCATCTCGCGCACGGCGGCCTCGACGCGTTCCGCCGCTCGGGCGAGCTCGCCGTCGTCTTCCCCGCCCGCGCCGCGCTGCAGGAACCACGCGACCGGCGCCGCCGCGAGCGTGACGACCAGCCCGAGCGCGCCGGCGATGCCCACCTCGCGATCACCCTCCACCACGCCGTACACAACCGCGGCGGCCGTGACGGCGAAGAGCACGCCGTAGATCCCGATCAGCCAGTACGAAACGCGCGTGGTGTCCGCCATGATGTCCCTCAGCTTCCCGGCACCGGATCCCCGCAGTTGCGATCGACGGGCACCACGCACAGGAACCGCAGGTCATCGCCGCGGTCCGCCCTGAACTGATGCACCTCGTCGGCGGGGACGTAGAGCACATCACCCGCCCGGATTGCCCGGTCTTCACCCGACAAGTGCGCCGTGCCCGATCCCGCGACGACGTAGACCTCGTGCTCGTAGTCGTGCGCATGGCGCGGGGTGTGCTCGCCGGGCTCGACGCGGAACTGTCGCAGCGCGAAGTTGGGCGCCCCGTCGGCCCGCCCGACCATGATCGCCATGGACGCCCCCGACACGCCGTCCATCTCGACCGGGCTCACAGGCGTTTCGTCGATGTTGCGGATGATCACGCGAACCTCCCGGCGGGGCGTGCCGCCCGCCTCTCAGATTCTATACGATCGCCCGATGCCCACCGATGATGCACACCCGCCGGTTGTCCGAGCCTTCGTGCTCGGCGATTTCATGACCAACTGCTACGTCGTCCGCCCCTCGCGCGAGTCCGAGGCCTGCTGGATCGCCGACTGCGGCTACGAACCGGGCGAGATGCTCGATTTTGTCGTGTCCGAAGCGCTCAAGCCGCAGGCGATCGTGCTGACCCACGCGCACGCGGACCACATCGCGGGGCTGTTCGAGGCCCGCAGCCGCCTGGGCAACGTTCCGATCTGGATCCACGGCGCCGAGGAATCCTGGCTGAACGACCCCGTGGCGAATCTCTCCGCACTCGCCGGACGGGCCGTCACCGGGCCCGTCCCCGACCGACTCCTCGCTCACGGCGAAGAGCTCGATTTGTGCGGCCAGACCTGGCGCGTCGCCCACACGCCGGGGCATTCGCCGGGCGGGATCTCGCTCATCCACGAACCGTCACATCAGGCGATCGTGGGCGACGCCCTCTTCGCGGGCTCGGTCGGGCGGACCGACTTCCCAGGCAGCTCGCACGACGCCCTCATCGCCTCCATCCGACGCGAGCTGTACGCCCTGCCAGACGACACCCGCGTCTACCCCGGGCACGGACCGGGCACAACCATCGGCGACGAGAAGCGGCGCAACCCGTACGCCCGACCCGATTGAGTGTCACATCGCCGAGCCGAGCCCCATGCACCGCCGCCACGCGCTGCACTGACCGAGGTGCATCATCACGTGGCTCGTGAGCATGAAGTTCGTCGCAATACCCAGCGTGGGGAAGACCTGCCGGTAGCGTTCCGGCCCCTGGTGCGGGCCCGCGAGGGCTTTGTCGTCGAGACCCTCGACGAACGCGATGCCCGCCTCGTGCGCCGACCGGAAATTCGCCACGATCTCGTCCATCGGCGGGTAGACCGAGCCCTCCGGGTCGTCCCGGCACTCGACGCCCGCGGCGAACAACGCCTCGTACGCCTCCGGGACCGCGGCGGCCGCCGGGTCCGCGCCCGCCATCGAGAGGATCCGCGCCGGGTACAGGCTCAGGTGCCCGTAGATGAACGCCGGGTGGTTGGTGCCGACGCGACGCCCGTCGATCTCGGGCTGACGCGCGAACAGCTCGGGCGCGATGCCCCCGAGCAGCGCGTCGGCCAGCTGCAAGCCCCGCTGTGCGGCGGGAACAATAACTCCGGCGGCGTACCCCATCACAAGCCTCCCTCGATGACGCCGCACCATCTCGGGCGGCGGGATCCCTTCACGACCCAACGTACCGGGCATGCACCGTGCGTGCCTCCGCGGGGTCGCGCGTGCCTCGGACGATCGCCCGACCATCGCCGAACACGGTGAGCTCATATCGCCCGTCCTCGATCGCCCCGCGGAGCATGAACGGGCCCGCGGCGAACGAGCCCCCCAGCCGCGCCGCGAGCGCCTCGAGATCGACGGGGCCCGACGCCGGGATCTGCACCGCGTCGCGCCCGCACAGCGTTGCCTCGGCCGGCGCCTCGGGTGAATCGAGAAACTCGAACCGCTCTCGGACGCAGCACGCGCAATCGGGGTCACGCTCGAGCGCGACCCGCGTGTGAACGCCCGCCCAGAGGTCGAATCGCTCGAGCGCCGCGTCGTCCCACGCGGGCTCGACGATTGCGCGGATCGCCAGCGCCGCCTGCCGCGCCCCCACCGCCGCCGTCACGGGCCCGAGCACGCCCGCCGACTCGCACGTCGGCTGCGACCCCGGCGCGGGCGGCCCGTCGAACACGCACCGCACGCACGGGCCTTCCGGCAGACCGAACACCGCGACGGCGCCGCTCGTCCCGATGCCCCCGCCGTAGACCAACGCCACGCCATGCTTCACCGAGAGGTCGTTGAGCAGAAACCGTGTCTCGAAGTTGTCCGTCCCATCGACGAGCACCGCTGGCGCCCCGGGGCGGCCGAACCCGACGATCTCCTCGGCGTTCGCGGGCACGACGTCCGCGATCCGCGCGGCGAGATCGATCTCCGGATTCACCGCCACCAGCCGGTCGTGCGCCGCAACCGCCTTGGGCGTGCCCACCTGCGACTGGTCGAAGAGCGTCTGCCGGTGGAGGTTGACCGTCTCGACGACGTCCCGGTCGATGAGGGTCAGCCGCCCGACGCCCGCGCGGGCGAGCAGGTCCGCGCTCACGCACCCGAGCGCGCCGCACCCCACCACCGCGACGTGCGCCGCGCCCAACAGCCCCTGCCCTTCGGGCCCGATCTGGGGGAGCGTCTCCTGCCGGAGGTAGCGGTTGTGCTCGCGCGGTTCCGTCACGGCAAACCCTAGGACGCCGCGGTAGGCTCCCGCGATGACCCGGTGCGCTTCCGAATCTGACCACCCGGCGCAGGGGCTCGCCTGGACCGATCCCGACCCACTCAAGCTGTCCACCCAGACCGAACGGACGCTGATCCGCCCGTACCGATCCGACGACGTGGACGCGGTCTTCGAGGCGGTCGAGCTCTCGCGCGGCGCCCTGCTCCCCTGGATGCCGTGGGCCCGCGTCTCAGGCGATCGGAAGGCCGCGACCATGACATACGTCGCCGCGCAGGCCACGCTCGCGACGGGGCCGCTCAAGCCCGAGGGCGTCGGTGTCGGCATCTTCGAACGCGACTCCGGAGCGTTCCTCGGCTCGACCGGCTTCCACGATCTGCGGCGTGAGACCGCGAGCGTCGAGACCGGCTACTGGATCCGCGCGGACCGCCACCGCGAGGGGCTGTGCACCGAAGCGATGCGCGGCTGGATCACGCACATGCTGCGACCAAAGCCCAGCGGCGGGCTCGGGCTCAACCGCGTCCGCATCTACTGCTCAGCCGACAACCTTCCCTCGCAACAGATCCCCCGCAAGCTCGGGTTCCGCCACGAGGTGCACCAGCGCGCCGACTATTACGTCCCCGAGCATGGCATCACGGATCGGCTCGGGTGGGGCGTGCTCGCGGAAGAATGGAACGCGAGCGAGCGAGATCACCGCGCATGAACAGGGGCCCGCGAGGAGCCCCTGGACTGGATCGATTGATTCGGATTCGTTACTTCGCGAAGTGCGCGAACGCCTTGTTCGCGTCGGCCATGCGGTGCGTCTGGTCGCGGGTGGTCATCGCCTTGCCCTCGCCGCGGGACGCCTGCCAGAGCTCGTCGGCGAGCTTGAACCGCATCGGACGCCCCTTCTCACCCCGGCACGCCTGGATGATCCAGCGGAACGCCAGCGACTGCTGACGCTTGCGGTTCACCTGGATGGGCACCTGGTAGTTCGCGCCGCCGATCCGCTTGGAACGCACCTCGACGAACGGCTTGACGTTCTCGATCGCCCGATGAAAGAGCTCGAGCCCGTTCTTCGGCTTCGCGTCCGACTCTGTCTCGTCCTTCGCCAGCCGCGCATCGATCTCCTCGAGCGCGTCGTACACGCAGCGCTCTGCCGAAGTCTTGCGGCCGTCGGTCATGATGCAGTTGATGAACTTCGACAGCACCAAGTCGTCGAACTTGGGGTCGGGACGCAACTGCTCTTCGGAATACGTAATCCTGCCAGCCATGAGTGTCTCCGGCTCATCTGCCCCGATGGGGCTGTGTGTTCACCGGCGCGGCGCGCCGATTACTTGCCGAGCGGGACGGCGTCCCGCCATCGATTGGTTACTTGCCCTTCTTGGCGCCGTACTTCGACCGGCCCTGCTGACGCCCGTCCACGCCGAGCGTGTCGAGCGAGCCGCGGACGATGTGGTAGCGGACACCGGGGAGGTCACGCACGCGGCCGCCGCGGACGAGCACGATCGAGTGCTCCTGCAGGTTGTGCCCCTCGCCGCCGATGTACGCGGTGACTTCCTTGCCGTTGGACAGACGGACACGCGCGATCTTCCGCAACGCGGAGTTCGGCTTCTTGGGCGTGGTCGTCCGGACGCTGAGGCACACCCCGCGACGTTGCGGGCACGACTCGAGGTCGCGCACCTTCGACTTCATCTTCGGCGTGCGGCGGGGTTTGCGGATCAGCTGGTTGATCGTCGGCATGGCGCAGTCATTCCTTGATCCCGCCCAAGCTCCCGGACGGGCCCCAACTCTAGGCCCCCCAACCCCCCAGGCAACCCCCCGGCCGACTCCGGGAGCCTCCTCTGACCGCCCCTGAGAGCTACCTTTGGGCATGACGACCCCCGCCCCCCTGACGATCGCCGAGTTCCAGGCCCTCATCCACCGTCGGTACTTCCCCACGGACTCCGCCCGCGGGTGGGCCGGCACGTTCGCCTACTTCATCGAGGAGGTCGGCGAGCTCGCGACCGCCCTCGCCGCCAACAACCGTCCCCAGACGCCCCCCACGGACGAGGAGCGGGCGAACCTCGCCGAGGAGTTCGCCGACGTCCTCGCCTGGATGGCGACGCTGGCGAACATCTCGGGCGTGGATATCGCCCAGGCCTGCGAGAAGTACACCGACGAGTCGCGGGTCGCGGGCGTCAAGGAGTGACCCATCCGAGCCGCGGGCTTCAGCCCGCGCGGAGCAAGCACCCTGAAGCTCGCTCAGACCGCGCGGGCTTCAGCCCGCGGCTCTGACGCCGGTTCCCAGTACCATCCCCCCATGCCCGACGCCCCCATTGCCCAGCCCGAGCCGGCCCTCGAGGTGCCCGACGCCTCCGCAGCGCCGCTGCTCACCGTCTCGGACCTCAAGACGCATTTCCCCGTCCGCTCGGGGATCCTCCAGCGGGTGAGCGACCACGTCCAAGCCGTGGACGGCGTCTCCTTCACCCTCGCCGCCGGCGAGACCCTCGGGCTCGTCGGTGAGAGCGGCTGCGGCAAGACCACCGTCGGCCGCACCATCCTCCGGCTCATCCCCGCCACCTCCGGCCGCGTCTTCTTCGACGGGCACGACGTCTTCGCGGCGCGGGGTGCCGAGCTGCGCGCGCTCCGCCGCGACATGCAGATCATCTTCCAGGACCCCGCGGGCAGCCTGAACCCGCGGATGCGGATCGCCGCGATCGTCGGCGAGCCCCTTCAGATCCACGGCGTCTGCACGGACAAGGACGAGCTCCGTGAACGCGTCGAAACGCTGCTCGAGCGGTGTGGCATGCCCCGTGCCGCCGCGGACCGCTACCCCCACGAGTTCTCCGGCGGGCAGCGCCAACGCATCGGCATCGCCCGCGCGCTCGCCCTCGAGCCCAAGTTCATCGTGTGCGACGAGCCGACGAGCGCGCTGGACGTCTCCATCCAGGCCCAGATCATCAACCTGCTGACGGACCTCCAGAGCGAGTTCGGGCTCAGCTACCTTTTCATCTCACACGACATGGCGGTGATCCAGCACGTCTGCGCGCGCCTGGCGGTGATGTACCAGGGCAAGATCGTCGAGGAGGGCCCGCGCGAGAAGATCATCCGCGGGCCCGAGCACCCGTACACGCGCTCGCTGCTTTCGGCCGTCCCCGAGCCGGACCCGCGGCGGAAGAAGGAGCGGGTGGCGTTCGAGGGCGAATCAACGAAACCGGGCCCGCGTGATGACGCGAGCCCGGCGAGCCGGTGATCGACCGACGCAACGGATCGGTCAACGCCGACGCCTGGCGGCCAACACACCCGCCGCCACGAACATCGCGAGCGAACCCGTCGATGGGATGGACTGCGTCCACACCCAGATTCGATCGACGTTGAGCTCGCCGGGCACGGGGCCCGGGAGCAGCGTCAGCCGCAACTCCTCGAAAATCGGGTTCGGGCGGATCTGACCCGACGCGCGGAACCCGACGGGGTCTGTTTCCTCACGGAACGAGAGCGGCTCGGGGCCCGGCGTGATCAACGTCGGGTACCAGGGTTGGATCGATCCTGTGGGGGCCGGGAACAGCGAATCGGTCTCCACGAAGATCTCGAAGTCCTTCCAAGGTTCGTTGTCGATCCAGTTGGGGATCTGCACCAGCAGGTCGATGCCCCCGTCCGCGCGGGGGGTCACCTCGATGTTGCGTCCCGGATGAAGCGTGACGCCGGCATCCGACGGGGTCCCAGGGGTCACAGCGAACTCCCAGTCACCGGCCGATTGCCCGCTGCCGGACAACGTTCCGACAACCCCGACGGCGTTGGTCCCATCCGGGGTGTACCAAGACGGCGGCGTTGGGGCTGTCTGCGCCCAGACTGACGCAGAAAGCGCCCCCGCCACCACGACCGAAATGGCGTGTGCGATAGGCATGTGCGCCCCCTTTCTTTCAACTCGTGTCGCCCGAGCGTCCTGGTTCGTCGAAGCGAGTCCGGCGCTCTGGGCCAACTTAAACAATAGCGCTCACGGCACGATCTTCAAGTGCGTGACATGAGCACGCGTC
Source organism: Phycisphaerales bacterium (assembly GCA_040219655.1). Taxonomy (GTDB): domain Bacteria; phylum Planctomycetota; class Phycisphaerae; order Phycisphaerales; family UBA1924; genus BQJQ01. The sequence continues at coordinate 419,249 of JAVJSB010000006.1, forward strand.
CCTTTCGCGCCGGTGCCGCGCATCCGAATGAACCGCGTCGGCGCGCCGTCAACCGTGGAATCGAACGCACCAGCTGTCGGGCCGCGTGTTGTGAGCACCGGCATCATGCTTGGACCGAAACCCAACGGGATAGAAGCGCGTGGGTCCTCACTCGTGCGCACAAAAAACGCCCCGGCCTTGCGACCGGGGCGTTCGAGAAGAATCAGATCAGAACCGGACGATTCAGCGGCGACGACGCACCGCGGCGAGCCCGCCGAGCCCGAGCAATGCGGCCGTGCCGGGCGCCGGGACCGAGTTGACGAGGATGTAGTCATCGTCACCAAGGTCGAACGCGGCCTGCCCGATGTTGGGATCGTTCGGGAACGGTCCGGTCGCGGTCGATCCGATGAATTCACCGGAACGGAACGCGTTGCCGTTGTTCAGGTACGTCGCAACCATGGAGAACGAATCGCCGGCCGCGAGGCCAATGTCCGCCATGTTGAAGCTGATCAGGAAGGACGCGTCGGCCGAACTCGTGCCCGGCTGGCCGCCGAAGTCGCCGCCGACCGCGGCGACAAACCCGTGATTGGTGGGGTCAGCACCGATGGAGAACAGGCCGCCGAAGGCCGTCTCGTAGGAAATCGCGAAGTCGGCGCCGAACCCGGACGCGAAGCCGAGATCGGAAGTCTCGCCACCAAAGCCTTGGCCCGAGATGCCCGCCCGCCCGCCGTCGGCGGTGTCGGTCAGGACGGAGGTGTTGGTCACGCCGCCGGCCAGCGAATCGATGTAAATGACCGTCGCGTTGAAGTGCTCGCTCGCGCCGCGATTGAGCGTGATGTTTACCGTGCCGTCAGCGAGCGTCACGATGTCCATCGACCCGGTGCCGATGACACCACCGAATCCGGAGTTCCCGTTACCGGCAGCAGACCCGCTGCCGTTAATTGTAATCGTCTGCGCGCCCGCGGCGCCTGCGAGCGCAACCAGCGCCCCAGCAACAACAGCCTTCATGATCATTCTCCCTCTTGAGGACTCAATTGCCCCGTATCCGTGGCACAAACGTGCCGGGATTTCTCTTTCTCTGCTGGAGATGATAACGATCTGGAGCATCTTGGGCAAGACATTTCGTGGCCGCGCCGCGCCTGATCGTTTGGAATTCGATCGGGTTCCCGCGCTCGATACGATGCTCCGATGCCCACAGCCATCCGCGAGGCCCAGCAAGCCGATCTGGACGCGATCACCGAGATCACGAATCACGCGATCACGAGGACCCACGCCCACTTCGCGACCGAGCCGACCACCCGCGATCGCGTCGAGCGGGATTGGCGGGCGGCCGCCGGACGCTACCCCTGGCTGGTCGCGGCGGGCGGGGCCGAGGTCCTCGGGTTCGCCAAGGCGGGCCCGTGGAAGTCGCGCGGGGCGTACCGCTGGACAACGGAAGTGGGTGTATACGTCCACGAGTCGGCGCGCGGCCGGGGGATCGGCGCGGCGCTGTACACCCGGCTGTTCGCGATGCTCGAGCAAGCCGGGTTCCGGACGGTGCTCGCGGGCGTCGCGCTGCCGAACCCGGCGAGCGAGCGTCTGCACGAGTCCGTCGGCATGCGGTGTGTCGGCGTGCTGCCCCGCGTGGGGTTCAAGCTCGGCGTCTGGCGGGACGTCGCGTACTACGCGCTGACCTTCGGCGATTCGGACTCGGCCCCCGAAACAGAACCGAGCCTGCCGAGGTCCACGCCCCCGCCCCACCAGTGATCGCCCCAGAGCGCCAGGTTCATCATGGGCCAGGCGAGGTTCCACAGCTCGCGCGGGCGCGACGCGACCGCTTCGACTGCCGCGGGCGAGAACGTGTCGCGCGCAAACACCGACGTCCGCAGCATCGTGCCCATCGGCTCGATCCACTGCTCGAAGGGGACCGGGAAGCTCGCTTTCGGGCGTGTGAGGATCGACGCCGGCAGATCGTCTCGGTAGGCCTCGCGGAGTGCGAGCTTCGTCGCCGGGCGATCCGCGGCGTTGATCGTCGGGTCAAACAACGCGCTCGTCGGCAAGCGCTCGGCGAGACGTGCGATGCGCCAATCGGCGAAGGGCGTCCGCCCCTCGACCGACGACAGCATCGTGGCCGAGTCGAGCCGTCGCAGCAGGTTGGGAAGGTTTGCCATCCGGTGGAACCGCCGATGCGCGCGGAGCGGGTCGTCAGCGGGCGTTCCCTCCGACGCGCGGCGCCACGTCTCGCGATAGGTCGCGAGCGTCTCGTGCGCACAGGCGTCGGCATCGATGGACCCGGAGATGAAAATCGACCCGAGTGTGTCGAGCGGCGTCCACTGATTCGATTCGACGTGGAACCTCCCGCCGTCGGGATCCCCCGAGCCCGCGAACTCGTACGCGAGCCGCATGGGAATGTCGTACCCGGCGAAGAGCTCGTCGGCGCCCTCGCCCGAGAGCGTGACGGTGTTGCCCGCGAGCTTGAGCGAACGCGCGATCGCGTCGATCGCGACCTCGTTGGGCGTCGAGAGCGGCACGCCGGTCTGCGCGATCATCTCGGGCCAGCGCGTGACGAACCGGTCCTTCGTGACGATCGCTTCGCGGTGGTCCGCCCCGAGCTCGCGCGCAAACGACCGCGCCTCGGGCAAGTCGGGCGAGGCGTCCGCCCCGGCGCAGAACGTCATGAGCGGGCTCAGCGCCGGCGCCGCCTCGCGCGCGATCGCGGCGCTGTCGAGCCCGCCCGACAACAGCAGGCAGACCCGCACGTCCGACCGCAAATGCGCGACGACGGACCGGCGGAGTTCGTGCCGGATCTCGTCGGGCGATGCGTCGCCCGGTTCGTCCGCGTCGTCCCACATCGACGTTGATCGCGCGCCGAGTCCGGGCGATCCCCAGTCGACCTCCTGCACCTCGCCGGGCATGAGCGTGCGGACGTCGGCGAACATCGTCCGGCGCCCGAGCGTCGGGCGGATGGTCGTCATGAACGACCCGATCGTGATCGGGTCCGGCCGCGGATCGACGAGAGGCAACTCGAATAGGGCGCGCACCTCGGACGCGAACGCGAGCACCGGATCGCCCGAGTCGGTCTTGGTGCGGGCGACATAGAGCGGCTTGACGCCCAGCGGATCGCGCGCCAGCAGCAGTTTCCGCTCGCGGGTGTCGATCGCCGCGATCGCGAACATGCCGCGGAACTTGGAGAAGGCGGCGGCCCCCCACCGCTCGATCGCCGCGAGCACTGTCTCGGTGTCGCAGGTCGTGCGGAATCGGGTCCCGGTGAGGCGGAGTTGCTGGCGGAGTTCGGCGTCGTTGTAGAGCTCGCCGTTGTACGCCAGGACCCATCGCCCGTCCGCGGTCACCATCGGCTGACGCCCGGCGGGGGTCGGGTCGAGGACGGCAAGCCGCCGGTGGGCGAGGACCGCCGGGGAGGACTCGGCGGTGTCCGCGGACCACCAGAACCCGGCGTCGTCCGGGCCCCGGTGGGCCATCGTGTCTCGAGCGGCGCGCCAAAGCGCCTCGCTCAGATCGAGCGAGGCGCCTGGGATTGTGACTGCTCCGAGGATGCCGCACATGTGGCGGGATCATCGGCCGGGTCGTGCCCGGAGGGCCACAGAAACGGGTGGGTCCGGGGGGACCCCACCCGGTTGGATGTCACCGCCGACGACGGGCGAGGGCGAGGCCGCCAAGCCCCAGCAGGCCCGCCGCGCCCGGGGCGGGCACGAACGCGAGCCCGGTCGCGAACGTCGCGTCGTCCAGCGAGTTGACGAACGTGACCGAGGCGTCCGAGCGGTCGATCTCGAAGATGGCGTCCCGATCGGCGCCGCTGGCGTACAGGCCGCCCGTTGTCGGGTCGTACTCCACGCCGAAGACGTTGGTGATGCCCATGTTGCCGATGAGGGCGGTCGAGGCGTCGGCGGTGCTCATGGTGTAGAGCTCGCCCGTTGTCGTCGTCATGACGAGCGACGCGAGGACAGGGTCGAAGGCGAGGCTCACGGCGCCCGTGATGGTCGAGACGCCGACCGCGCCGACGGTGGTCGTCGCGCCGGTCGTCAGGTTGATGGTGAAGAGGTCGAACGAGCCAGACTGCGCGAGCCCGTAGACGGTGTCCGTGCCCGCGTCGTACGCGATCGAGCGAGCGGCGCGGTCGAGCACCGCGGAGGTCGCTTCGACGGCGCCCGTCCCTGCGTTCAAGCGCTGGATCACGGCGTTGTCGACGTCCGTCGCGAGCACCGAGGTGGCGTTGAAGTTCGACAGGTCGCCCCAGAAAGTCGAGGCGAGGGGCGCGACGAGCGAGTCCCCGCCGTTCACACCGAGGGGCCCGCGGTACAGGCTGTCGGTGTCGTTGTCGACGACGATGTACGGGCCCGCGAGGGCGGCGGACGCGCTCGTGGCGAGCGCGACGATCAGGGTCTTCGTGTTCACGTGTGGTTCCTCCCGTGTTTCCGACCGGCGTGGTCGGGCACGGGATGAGCGGCGGGCGCTCGCGGCGCTCACGTCGTTGTCCGAAAAAACGCGGACTAGCGCGAGGGTGTTTCGTCTTGCCCCGTGGCGAGATGCCGCATGTCGGCGACGGGGTCGGTCTCGTCGACGATCTCGGCACCGAGGATGGTCTCGAGGACATCCTCGAGGGTGACGACGCCGGCGGTGCCGCCGTACTCGTCCACCACCAGGAACAGGTGATGCCCGGTCTGCCCGAACTGCTCCATGACCGAGAGGAGCGGCGCCTGCTCGGGGACCGCCTGGATCTTGCGCAGCATGCTGCCAACCGTGCGCGAGCGTCGCCCGGCGAGCGCGGCCTGGTGGATGTCGTGCTTGAGGACGATGCCCTTGACATCATCCACGCCCTTGCCGGTGACGAGGATGCGGCTGAAGCGGAGCGGCGCGTGCTCGGCGAGCACCTCGTCAACCGTCTCGTCCTGGTCGAGCATGAAGACAACGGTCCGTGGCGTCATCACCTCTTCGACGCGCTTGTTCCGCAGCGCGAGCATGTTCGTGATGAGCGAGGACTCGGCGTGGTCGATCGCGCCGCCCGTGCGCGCCATCTCGGCCATCACCTCGACCTGCTCGCGGGTCATGGCGTGCTGGTGCCCGCCGCCCTTGAACAGCCGGCTGACCAGGTTGAGCGGCACCACGATCGGGAGCGACACCCAGATCATGAGCTGGATCATGTAGACGGTCGGCGTCGCGAGCGGGCGGGCGTACACCGCGCCGAGCGTCTTCGGGATGATCTCCGAGCCGACGAGGATGACGAGGGTCAGGACCGCCGACGTGACCGCGACCCACTTGTCGCCCCAGATCGACAGCGATTGCGCGCCCACGCCCGCGGCGCCGACGGTGTGGGAGATGGTATTGAGCGTGAGGATCGCCGCGAGCGGGCGGTCGATTTGTTGCTTCATCCGCGCGAGGAGTGCGGCGCCGGGCTTGCCGGCGTTGGCCATGATCTTGGCGTCCGAGGCGGTGAGCGTCAGGATGCCCGCCTCGCACAGCGAGCACAGGAATGACACGCCGACGGCCAGCGCGAGGTAGACGATCAGCAGCGTCAGGTCGGCGGGCATCGGCGGGGAGAGGGTAGCGAAGGCGCGGGCCGCGCGCTCAGACCCAGACGTTCACGATCAGGTTGGGCTCTTTGAGCTTGCCGGTCCAGGTGCCGATCGAGGTCGTGACCATCTTGACCTCGTACTGCGGGTGGGCGTCGAGCCACTCGTTGATCTGCTGGTCGAGGAAGTTGAGCGAGTCGCCGGTGAGCTTGCAGTGGAAGCTCTTGACGTGGATCGCGCCGGCGCCCGTGACGTTGGGGGTGCGGCTCCAGTTGTCCTCGTGTTTGGATCCGAGGGCCTGCTCGAACATGCGGATCTTGGACCCGCCGGCGGACGAGGCGTCGGTCGGGCCCTCGGCGGCGGCCTTGGAGGCGATGCCGGGTCGCTCGTGGACGATCTTGGACCGCGGGGGTTCGGTGTCGAAGGGGATGTCCTCGAGGACCTCGGGCTCGCCGGGCGGGGCCCGGTCCTCGCGCTCGGGCTTGCCGCCGGGCGGCGGGGTCGGCGGGCCGGAGTATCCCGGGGGGAGCGGATCGAAGATCGGCGAGGCGGTTCGCATGGGGTCCCCTGTTGTCGTGGGGCGTCCGCCCCTTCTTCCCAGCATCGGCAGAACGCCGCGCGGGGGCCGAACACGCGGGCTCGGCCTCCCCAGATTACCCGGAAGTGCCCCGGGTTGCCAGAGTTGGGGGCATGGGCTCAGGCGGGTGGTTGCCGGGTGAACTCGAACAGCGAGGCGGCTCGCGCGGGAGCACCGGCGAATCGGATGTGAGCGCCGGCGTGCTCGATCTCGATCCGGCATGCGTCGGGGGTGCGTGCGAGCAGCCGGCCCGGACCCGCGGCGATGCGTGTGACGCGGCCTCGCCCGCCGGAGAGCGGGCCCTCGAACGTGAGGTAGTGCGCACGGTGGAGTGGGATGGGCTCAGCCCGGAACGAGGGGGCATCCGGCTCGATGGGCGCGGGCGTCTCCAGCCGCCACGCGAGCAGGCGGTGTTCGCCCCAGATCGGGAGCTCGATGAGCCAGTCGAAGTGATGCGAGCCGTTGGGCAGGTCGTGCCTGAGGAGGACCCATCGCGTCATCGCGGACGGTACGCCCGGGACCGGGGGGGAAGCCGCACGCGGGGTGGGCGGAGGCGTTAGGATGCCCGGCGGGCCGACCGATGAACCTGAGCAGTTTGGGCCCGGTCACCAACGGAAGGGTGCATTCGATGCGGAGCGGACGGAGCGCCACGGCGCGCGTGATGGGTCTTGGGATCGTTTCGGCGGCGTGCCTCGCCGGTGTGCTCGGCGGCTGCGACAGCAAGCCGGCGCACCTCATCAGCCAGTCGTACGAGCTGGGCGATCTTCGCGCGAGCGGCAACGAAGCATTCGCGACGGGCGATTACGCGCGCGCGGCGACGCTGTACCAGGCGTACGTGGATCAGCGCCCGCAAGAGGCGGCGATGCAGTACCAACTCGGGCGCACGATGCTCGCGATGGGCGAGGCCGAGGGTGCCCGCGAGCACCTCAAGATCGCGTACGACCTCGACCCGGGCAACCAGGATTACATCGATGTGCTGGCCCGCTCGATCCTGCTGTCGGGATCGCGGGAAGAGGCGCTCGAGTTCCTCGAGGCGGCGGCCGAGGGGAACATGAACGCCGAGGGCTTCATGACGCTCGGGTACTACGCCCGCGAGGCCGGGTTTATTGACGAGGCGGAAGCGGCGTACAAGCGCGCGGTGGCGTTGGGCGGGTTCGAATCCGCCGAGCCGCACCGGCAGTTGGCGAGCTTCTACCGGTCCGTGGGCGACTCGCAGAGCGAGGTGGAGCGGCTGCGGGTGGTGCTGAGCTTCGACGCGGACGACGAGCGGGCGAACGAGCGGCTGCGGGACCTCGGGGAGATCCCCGGGCCGACGTTCGCGCTGGAACCGACGGCGATCGACTGACCAGCCGGGCCCGATCCGGGGCTGAAACTGGTCGATTTTGAATCGGGAAACAGGGGCTCGGACGATGTATACTGTGCTGAGCGCGGCGGTTGACGCCGCGCCGAGTCAGCGGGCGGCCCGAGCCCGGGTGCCGACGCTTCACTGACATCTGGGAGTACCAGGAATGACGACGATGATGACATCGGAGCGCGCCGCCGGTCTGGAGTACAAGGTCCGCGACCTGTCTTTGGCGGAGTCGGGGCGGAAGCAGATCCGCCTGGCCGAGCACGAGATGCCGGGGCTGATGGCCCTGCGTGAGCGGTACGGGAGCAAGAAGCCGCTGAAGGGCGCGAAGATCGCGGGGTCGCTGCACATGACGGTGCAGACGGCGGTGCTGATCGAGACGCTCGTGGAGCTCGGTGCCGAGGTGCGATGGGCGTCGTGCAACATTTTCAGCACGCAGGACGAGGCGGCGGCGGCAATCGCGGTCGGGCCCAACGGCACGCCGGACAGCCCGCAGGGCGTGCCCGTGTTCGCCTGGAAGGGTGAGACGCTCGAGGAGTACTGGTGGTGCACCCGCCAGATCCTGAACTGGGGCAACGGCGAGGGCCCGAACCTGATCCTCGACGACGGCGGCGACGCCACGATGATGGTGCTCAAGGGATTCGAGTACGAGAAGGCGGGGTCGATCCCGGCGTTCAACCCGAACTCGGACCCCGAGGAATGGGGCGCGTTCCTGAGCCAGCTCGGCGAGCAGGAGAAGGAGCTGCCGGGGTGCTGGACGAAGATCGCGGGGGCGATCCGCGGCGTCTCGGAAGAGACGACCACGGGCGTGCACCGTCTGTACCAGTTCGCGGAGAAGGGCATCCTGCCGTTCCCGGCGATCAACGTGAACGACTCGGTCACGAAGAGCAAGTTCGACAACGTGTACGGCTGCCGGCACTCGCTGATCGACGGGCTGAACCGCGCGTCGGACGTGATGATCTCGGGCAAGGTCGCGGTCGTGTGCGGGTACGGCGACGTGGGCAAGGGCTGCGTGCAGTCGCTCAAGGGTCAGGGCTGCCGTGTGGTGGTGACGGAGATCGACCCGATCTGCGCGCTGCAGGCCGCGATGGAGGGCTTCGAGGTCAAGCCCCTCGAGGACTTCATCGAGACGGCGGACATCTTCATCACGACGACGGGCAACAAGGACATCATCACGCTCGATTCCATGAAGCGGATGAAGGACAAGGCGATCGTCGGCAACATCGGGCACTTCGACAACGAGATCCAGATGGAGAAGCTGGCTCGCGACCCGGACGTCGAGCGGATCAACATCAAGCCGCAGTTCGACGAGTTCCGGTTCAAGAGCATGGACAAGTCGATCCTGGTGCTGGCGGAGGGCCGCCTCCTGAACCTCGGGTGCGCCACGGGTCACCCGAGCTTCGTGATGAGCGCGAGCTTCACGAACCAGGTGATCGCGCAGATCGAGCTGCACGAGAACAACGACACGTACGACAACAAGGTCTACGTGCTTCCCAAGCACCTCGACGAGATGGTGGCGCGGCTGCACCTGGACAAGCTGGGCGTGAAGCTCACGAAGCTGAGCCAGGAGCAGGCGGACTACATCGGCGTGCCGGTGGATGGGCCGTACAAGGCGGAGCACTACCGCTACTGATCCCGCGCTCCTGACTCCGCTCGATGATTGAGCGCATGAGAAAAGCCCCGGGACGCAGGTCCCGGGGCTTTGTTGTTGGGTCAGGCTCCGTCGCGATCAGCGGCGGCGGCGGGCGGCGGCGAGGCCGCCGAGGGTCAGGAGGCCGAACGTGCCCGGCGCGGGGACGGCGACGCGGATGATGGCCTCGAGGTTCTGGATGCCGTCGAGCGACTCGAGGTCGACCTCGACGAAGACGAAGCCGTCCTCGGCGAAGTCGAGGCCCGGGCCGATGCCGTTGGAGGCGTTGAAGTCGGCGACGGTCCAGTCGGCGACGCCGTCGCCGGTGGAGTCGAAGCCGTCGCCCACGGAGAGGAGCGCGACGGCGTCGGCCATGCTGGAGGCGTCGGCGGCGTAGAAGAGGGTCTCGATGTCGCCGCCGGCGTCGTCGATGTCCCAGATGAAGACGGACTCGTTGTTCTCGTTGATGGAGAGCGCATCGACAGCGCCGTCGAGGACGGTGCCGTCGTTGAGTGAGCCGTTCTCGCGGAGCTGGATGTTGCCGTTGTAGGCGATGAACTCGTCGGTGGCAGTGTCGCCGTCCGTGTCGCCCGAGAAGACGTAGTTCCCGGCGGAATTGATGTCGGTGGCGTCGAAGTTGTCCCAGTTGTCGCCGCCGCCGTTGGCGAAGCCCTCCTGGGCGATGACGGCACCGTTGACCGCGAGGACCTCGTCCGCGGCGGTCGAGCCGGCACCAGCGTCGTTGAAGAGGTAGAGTTGCTGGGAATTGTCGTCCGAGATGGCGAAATCGAAGCTGATGCCGCCCGCGCCCGCGACGGTGCGCCCTGCGTAGACATCGCCCGCGCGGAGGATGCCCGTGACGGTGCCGTCGGTCGTGCGGCGGTAGATGATGCGGTTCTGGGTGGAGGTGCCGCCCGCGCCGTCGTTGGTGCCCGACATCCAATAGACGGTGCCGTCGTTGGTCATGCGCGGGCGCGAGTGGAAGGTGTTGTTGAAGCCGGCCGGGAAGTCCGCGGCGGGCTGGTCATCGAAGGCAATGCCTCCAATCTCGGTCCAGAGCCCGTCGCCGCCGTCGATGGAGGGCGAGTAGACGAACTGGCCGGCGTCGGAGATGCCCATGGTGCCCTCGCCACCGGAGAGGGTGGGGTCGGTGCCGGTGGAGCCGGAGTTGAAGATCGAGCCGGACCCGAGCCAGATGGAGCGGGAGCCGTCGTCGAGCGCGACAACGAGACCGACCTGCCCGGACTGTGTCGTGAACGGTGCGTTGACGGACGCGACGGTCGAACCGTCGAGCGCGTCGCCCTCGAGGATGATGAGGTCACCGGAGACGGTCTGCGCGGACGCCGAGGCGGCGAATCCGGCGACAGCCGCCAGCGTGAACGCTGCGGAACGGACGGTCATGTTGTCTCTCCTTTTCTGGGTCTCTTTCAGGCACTCCGGGATCGGAACGCCCCTCTATCTCACTGGGAATTATAGCATTTTCGGACGCTGCCCCAAAGGACGATCCGAACGTCGTCCGGCCCGTTCGCGTTCGCATTGTGTTCGCTCTTTCACGGCCTGTCTATAGTCGATGGAAGCCCAGCGAGATCAACCGGATGCACATCGCCGACCACATCAACCGCGACGGGACGACGTTCTCGTTCGAGTTCTTCCCGCCCAAGACGGACAAGGGGGCGGCCGGGCTGTTCGACAACATCTCGGAGCTCGAGCCCCTGCACCCGACCTTCGTGTCCGTGACCTACGGGGCGGGCGGGTCGACGCGCGAGGTGACGAACGAGCTCGTGCTCCGTCTGAAGCGTGAGACGACGCTGGACCCGACGCCGCACCTGACGTGCGTGTGCCACGACGAGGGCGAGATCCGGGGGATCCTGGAGCGGTACGCCCAGGCGGGGATCGGCAACATCCTGGCGTTGCGCGGGGATGCGCCCAAGGGGCTCGAGGGGTACGAGCCGGGCCGCGACCGGTTCAAGACGGCGGCGTCGCTGGTGGAGTATCTCCGGGCGTTCAATGACGAGCGGGCCCACCCGGACCCGCGGGGGTTCGGGATCGGCGTCGCGGGGTTCCCCGAGGGGCACCCGGACACACCCAACCGGCTGCTCGAGATCGACTACCTCAAGGCGAAGGTGGACGCGGGGGCGGACTACATCGTCACGCAGCTGTTCTTCGATAACCGGGACCTGTACGACTTCCGCGAGCGGTGCGAGCTGGCGGGCATCCGCGTGCCGATCATCGCGGGGATCATGCCGGTGACGAGCCTGAAGGGGATGCGTCGGATGGCGGAGCTGGCGCTGGGGGCGCGGTACCCGGCGCCGCTGCTCCGGATGGTGCGTCGGACGGACGGGTCCGACGAGGCGATCAGCCGGGTGGGGATCCACTGGGCGACGGAGCAGTGCCGCGACCTGCTGGACCGCGGCGTCGCGGGGATCCACTTTTACACGCTGAACAAGTCCACGGCGACGCGCGAGATCTACCGCACGCTGGGTGTTGAGGACTCGAACGATCTGCGGATCTAGCGGATCGCGGCGACGAGTTGGTCGAACAGGTCCTGTCCCAAGGCGCGCTCGCCGGTGCGTTCCGGGTGCCACTGGACGCCGAGGTAGAACGGGCGGGATGGATCGTGGACGGCCTCGATCACGCCGTCGGGCGCGCGGGCGACGACGTCCATCGAGCCCGTCTCGACGATGCACTGCTTGTGGCGCGAGTGCGAGACGCCGGGACCGATCGGCGCGTCGGGCTCGGGGACGATCGCGTGGTCATGGTCCCAGTGATCCCGGTGCGTCTGGGCGTGCGACTCGGGCATGTACTGGGCCAACGTCCCGCCGGCGACGAGGGCCATCATCTGCATGCCCAGGCAGACGCCGAGGACGGGCGTGTGTGGCGCATCGTCGCGGAGGGCCTCGATGAGCGCGGTCGCGAACGCCTGCCGGGCGTCGTGGACGGGCGTGACGCGCGGGTCGGTGGGCGCGCCGAACGGCTCGGTGCGGGGGTCGTCGCCGCCGGTGAGGACGAACGCGTCGCAGCGGGCGATGATGTTCGGGATCGTGGCGAGATTGGGGGTGAGCACGACGGGCAGCCCCCCCGCCGCCGCGACGCGCTGGGCGTATGACACGGAGACGCGCGCGCGAGTCATGCCGCGGTCTTCGTAGACGTCCGGCTCGATGGCGACGAGCGGTTTGTCAGGCGCGGGCGGCATGGGGCTCCCTTCGGCGATCCGAACGCGTGAACTCTATAGACTCGGCGCATGCGGATCGGGCCGGTCGTGTTCTGGGTTGTGTTGGCGGCGGCGCTCGGGGCGCTCGTGATCGTGACGCGCGGGCCCGCGAACCCGGACGACGGGCGAGCCGGAGGCGTGGTCACGCTCGGGATCGACATCGCGCAGGTGCGGTCCATCCGCACCGAGGGGGATGCGGGCGTCTCCATCGAGCGGGCCGGGTCGGGCGGCTGGCTCGTTCGCTGGACGGACAGCGGGCGTCCTGTCGTGTGGCCGGCGGACGACGAGCTCGCGCGGGCGGGCCTGCGGGTCTTGGCGGCGGCGGAGTTCGCGCCGCGCACAGGAGATGAGCGGCCGGACCTCGCGGGGTCGGTCTTGGTCCGGTCCGAGGGCGGTGAGCTTCGCCTGCGTTGGGGCGGGTCGCCGATCGCCGGTCGGATCGCCGCGGAGATCGATGCGGGCGACGGGCCGCGCGCCGTGTGGATGGAAGAGCGGCTCGCGCGGGCGCTGGATCGGGCGAGCCTGATGCGTTGGCGGTCCTCGTCGATCCTGCGGCTCGCGTCACGGCCGGTGGGATTGGAAATCGAGATGCCGGACCGCTCGGTGAGGCTTTCCGCATCGGACGGGGTGTGGCGGCTGGACGGGGCGCGGACGCTCGCGGTCGATCAGGCGCTCGTGGACGAGACGCTCGGCGATCTCGGGCGGATGGTCGCCGAGTCCTTCGAAGAGCACGCGGCCGAGGGACCGCTGGCGGCGTCGGTCCGGGTTGCCGGGATCGATGGGTCCGAGCGGAGGCTCGAGTTGATCGGCGCGATCAACGCGGCGGGCACGCGCTTCGCGGCGCGCGTCTCTGGCCTGCGGGGCGGCGTGGAGCTGGGGCCGGTGGGCGTCGTGATCAACGCAGAGCCGCTCGGGAGGCTCAGCCCGGATGCGCGGGCGTACCTGCGCGGCACCGCGATCGACGGCTCGCGGATCGACGTGGCGTCCGTCGAGTTGGTCTCGGCCGCTGGCGGCGTGCTCGCGCGAGCGACAAGGTCCATCGACGGGTGGCGCTCCGACGCCGACCCCGGGCGGTTTGGCGCGTTTGTCGAGCTGTTGACGGACACGAAGGCGAGCGCCATCGGGGACGGCTCGGCGTCCGAGCCGGTCGGGTTCGTCCGGGTCCGCGACGCGGCGCTCGAGGCTCCGATCGAGATCGAACTCGCGCGGCGCGCGGACGGTGCCCTCGAGCTCGTCGTTCGATCCGAAGCGCTTGCGGTCTCGTTCGAGTACGCGGACGCCGAGGCGCAGCGGGTGCTCGCGTGGGCGGCTGGCCTGCTGGGTTGATCAGGTCGCCGGCGCGGCGGCGTGGGCGGCGATGTCCCGCCTGAGCTGCATGCCGTCGAAGCGAATCTTGCCCGCCGCCTCGTAGGCAAGATCACGCGCGGCGGACAGCGAATCCCCAAGCGCGGTCACCGCGAGAACGCGCCCGCCGGCGGTGACGAGCGCGCCCCTTTCCGATCGAACACCCGCGAGATCAACCGAGACGCCCTGCATCGAGGCCGCATCCTCGACGCCCGTGATCTCGTCTCCCGTGCGCGGCGACTCGGGGTACCCGGCGCTGGCGAGGACCACGGTGACGGCGTGCGTGTCGCTGAATCGGACGTCGATCTGGTCGAGCGTTCCTGAGGCGGTCGCCAGGAGCAGGTCGATGGCGTCGGACTCGAGCCTCGCCATGAGCGGCTGGCACTCCGGGTCGCCGAACCGGACATTGAACTCCAGCACCTTGGGCCCGCCCGGCGTGAGCATGAGGCCGGCGTAGAGCACGCCGCGGTACTCGATGTCCTCGCGCCGGAGGGCGTCGATGATGGGCACGAGCACGTCGCGCTCGATCGCTTCGAGCGTGTCTTCGTCGAGCGTGCGGGACGGGCAGAACGCGCCCATGCCCCCGGTGTTCGGGCCGGCGTCGTTGTCGCGCAGGCGTTTGTGATCCTGGCACGGGGGGAGGGTGAGGATGTGCCGCCCGTCGCACAGCGCGAGCACGGAGACCTCGGCGCCGTTGAGGCGTTCCTCGACCACGATGCGGCTGCCGGCGTCACCGAACGCGCGATCCACCATCATCGAGCGTGCCGCTTCGACGGCTTGCTCGGGCGTGTCGGGCACGATGACGCCCTTGCCTTTCGCGAGGCCGGCGGCCTTGACGACGTAGAGCTCGTCGCGCGTGCTCAGGAACTCGATCGCCGCGTCCGGGTTGGCGAACGTGCGCCCCTCGGCCGTGGGGATTGACGCGGCGCGCATGAGGTGCTTGGAGAAGGCCTTGTCGGCCTCGAGCCGCGCGGCGGCCTTCGTCGGTCCGAAGACGGCCCGCGGTTTCCCGTCCAACCGCGTCGCGAGCGCGTCGGCAAACCCCTCGGCGAGCGGGTCCTCCGGGCCGATGACGACGAGCCCGATGTCGTTGGCGTCGGCGTATTGCCGGAGGCGGTAGATCTCCTTGGCGCTGACGGGGACGTCGACCGCCGTGCCGAGCTCGGCCAGCCCCGGGTTTGACGCGTGTGTGACGTGGAGGGTGCCCAGCTTGGGCGACTTGGAGATCGCGCGGGCGAGGGCGTGCTCGCGGCCGCCGCCACCGATGAGGAGGACATTCACGGGAGAGGGTTCAGTCATTGAGTGATCGTAGGGTTTGGGCTGGACCAAGGACCGTGGCGCTTGTCCGCATGCGGGGGCATGCCTAGAGTTCTCCCTTGACTGCGGGGTGGAGCAGCCTGGTAGCTCGTCGGGCTCATAACCCGAAGGTCGTAGGTTCAAATCCTACCCCCGCTATTCCCAAGCCGGTTGCGAAAGCAGCCGGCTTTGTGGTTTTTGGGCCGGGTCGATGAGAGACACCCGCGCGGGTCGGCCCCTTCGGGCCCCGTTCCCGCGTCCGTGGGGCCGGTGAGCCAACGCTCCCCAACCGTGACGCGGTCTCTGGTCTGAACGCTGGGATAACCGGCTCGGCCGCTCGGTGGGCGCGACTTCGCCCGAGTCGCCCCGAAGTCTCTGCCGCCCGCCGAGAGACACCCGCCGCGGTGAAGTCTCTGTTCGACCGGGTGAGCGGGTTTGACGGGGGTGATCAACTGCAAGGGCTGCTCGCGACATTGATCCAATCGATGCGCCGCGGTGAAGCGGGCGCGCACCGTCGGTACGCGGCGTCATAGGTCACCCGTGGCGAGGTCGCGATGCACGCGGATCGCCTTGGAGCGACCCATGCCACGAGCGAGCGACGACAGCCGGCGCAACCCCGAAGCGATGACATCCGAAGAGCGGCAGGACGAGATCTCGCGCATCCTCGCGCGTGGTCTCGTGCGTGCGGTTCGCATCGAGCGGGACGCCGCATCGCGGGCGTTGCGCGAAGTTGAAGAAGGTGCCGCGACATGCCTTGAACTTCCGAGCGATCCGAGCCTCACTGTGGCGACGCGATCCAAATCCCGACCGGCGGGTGAAGGAGACGCGTGATGGAGACACCAGCCACAGGAGGCCGCATGAAGCATGCGACGGCAAGACGGATCGAGGACGAGATCGACTCGCTCAAAGACATGTCCACCAACGAGCTCGTGGAGCGGTTTGTCGAGCTGCACGGCTACCAGACGCGGACGCGACACCGGACGTACCTGATCCGCAAGATCGCCTGGCGGCTTCAGGCCAACGAGGAGGGTGACCTCAGCGAGCGGGCGCGGAGGCGTGCCGCGGAGCTCGCGGACGACGCTGAGGTTCGGGTGATGGCCCCAAAGACGCTTGTCACGCCGCCACAGACGGGGCGGTCCGCCACGGTGACGCGGGGCCTCGACCCGGAGGCGGAGCGTGACCCGCGTGTCCCGCCGCCCGGCTCGGCGATCGTCCGCGAGTACCAGGGCCGGACCATCCGGGTGCTGGTGCTCCCCTACGGCGAGGGCTTCGAGTGCGACGGCGAAAGGTTCAAGACGCTCAGCGGGGTGGCCAAGCACATCACCGGGAGCCACATCAACGGCTTCCGGTTCTTCCGGCTCGGCCAGGACAGGAGCACGCGATGAAGGTACGCAAGCGCGATCGGCCGAAGGAGGCAGCGGCCCCGGGCAGCCGCATGCGGTGTGCGGTGTACACCCGCAAGTCCAGCGAAGAGGGGCTCGATCAGGAGTTCAACTCGCTCGATGCTCAGCGCGAGAGCGCTGAGGCTTTCATTGCCAGCCAGAAGACCGAGGGGTGGGTCTGCCTGCCGGACCGTTACGACGACGGCGGGTTCTCCGGTGGCAGCATGGAGCGTCCGGCGCTCGAGCACCTGCTCCGCGACATAGAAGCGGGAAAGATCGACTGCGTCGTGGTCTACAAAGTTGACCGGCTGAGCCGCTCGCTGATGGACTTCGCCAAGATCATGGAGGCGTTCGACCGCAAGGGCGTGTCGTTCGTCTCGGTCACCCAGCAGTTCAACACGACGAGCTCGATGGGTCGCCTGACGCTGAACATCTTGCTCTCGTTCGCCCAGTTCGAGCGGGAGATCATCGGCGAACGGATCCGGGACAAGATCGCGGCCCAGAAGCGCAAGGGCAAGTGGGCGGGCGGTGTGCCGGTGCTGGGCTACGACGTGGACCGCTCCGGACCGAGCCCACGGCTGGTGGTGAACGCCCGCGAGGCCGTGCGGGTCCGTGCGCTGTTCGATCTATACCTTGAGAAGCAGTCGCTGTTGCCGGTCGTCCGCGAGTTGCGACACCGCGAGTGGACCAACAAGAAGCGGGTCACGAAGAAGACAGGCAAGGTCATCGGCGGGAAGCCGTTCAATAAGGCCACACTGCACAATCACCTCATAAACCCGGTCTACGTCGGGAAGATCACCCACAAGGGCGAGATCTACGACGGCGTGCACGAGGCCATCGTGGACCCGGAGATCTTCGAGCGGGTCCAGAAGCTGCTGCGCTACAACGGGCGGACCGGCGGCTTTGAGGTCCGCAACAAGTACGGTGCCCTGCTGCGTGGTCTGATCACCTGCAAGGCATGCGGGTATGCCATGACGCACACATTCACGAAGGACAAGAAGGGTGGACCACGGTTCTACCGGTACTACCGGTGTACGCACGCCATCAAGAACGGGGCAGACGAGTGCCCGTCGCGGACGCTGCCGGCGGCGGAGATCGAGCGGGTGGTAGTCGACGAGATCCGGGGATTGGGCTCCGACCGAGTCTTGCTCAAGCAGGTACTGGCCGATGCCCACGCCACGATCGCCGAGGAGCGCGAGG
>JAVJSB010000007.1:0-549869 GCA_040219655.1 Phycisphaerales bacterium
TGGCACCTCGATGTCGGCTCATCACATCCTGGGGCTGAAGGCGGTCCCAAGGGTTCGGCTGTTCGCCGATTAAAGTGGTACGCGAGCTGGGTTCAGACCGGCGTGAGCCAGGTCGGTCCCTATCTGCCGTGGGCGTTGCAAGCTTGAGAGGAGTCAACCTTAGTACGAGAGGATTGGGTTGGACTGACCCCTGGTGATCCTGTTGCACCGCCCGGTGCACCGCAGGGTAGCTACGTCATGCAGGGATAACCGCTGAAAGCATCTAAGCGGGAAGCCCCCCTCAAGATCAGGCTTGCTTGCCTCGTGCGTGAGACCCCCGGGAGACTACCGGGTTGATAGGCCGCAGGTGTAAGGGTCGAGAGGCCCTCAGCTGAGCGGTACTAATGGTCGAAGGTTTGATCACTCCTACCGGTCGCCGCAGGCGGTCCGAACACGGCAACACGCCATGTTCGGCATCCACCTCGGCGTCCCAAAGCCAGTTCTGGTTTCGACCAGAGCGGGAGCAGGTCAGCGAGACGCAAACAGATCAGTCGAATCGTGTTTCTTCTCCGCCAAGCGATCCGCTTGGTGGTTGCTCGTCGCATCCGAGTTGTCTTTGGCAATTCGGGAGCGTCCCGCGAGAGCGGGCCGGCTTCCGTTGTCGGTGACCATAAGCTTGGGGTCACACCTGTTCCCATACCGAACACAGCAGTTAAGCCCAAGCTGCCGATGATACTGCTTCGCGGGAAAGTAGGTTATCGCCGACCTTTGGCCCCGCCCAGGTAAACCTGGGTGGGGCTTTTTCGTGCGCGAACCGCGCGACCAACCAAATCACAGGGAACCACTGATCGCGCGCGGGCAGTACCATGCCAATGCGGGGCGCGGTCCCCGCCCGGAGTGTTTGCCATGCCGACCGACACCGCCGTCCACCTGTACGACGAGGGGGCCGAGGCGCTTCTTCAGCGTGAGTCCTTTCCCGAGCATGTGACCCTGCTGCCCGCCAGCACCGGCCGCGTCGAGCCCGGCTCGCGCATCCGCATCATGTGGGGCCAGGACATGCTCCGCGACGTCCTCGACGGGCGATACCGCGCCGTCGTCTGTGGCGTCAACGACGCCGACAACTCACACGGCATCGTCGCCCAGATCGTCAACCTCGTCACCACCAGCCAGTGGTCCGAGCGCTCGGTCACGAGCTACGCGCGGATGTTCTCCGAGTCCGTCTCGGTGCACGCCGCCCACGACCGCGAGCCGTACGTGCTCAAGTACGACCTCGACGGGCTCATGGTCCTCGGGCTCTTGCGCCCGAAGGGACGCGACCACTTCACGATGTCGGACCTGGCGCGGGGTTTCCAGACGATCACGAAGATGCTCGCCGGCCGCGTCGATCGCCGCCCCGTCTGCTCGGTTTCGTTCCTTGGTGCCCGCTCGAACCGCCTGCTGACCGACGACGGCTCGGGCAGCGAGCCCAGCTTCGAAGCGGTGCTGCGGACGATGTTCGAGTCGGGCTACCGCGGCGACGTCTACGCCGCCCCGCAGATGTGGCACCTCGGGCACGTCGGCGTCTTCCCGAGCTACCCCTTCCCCGAGGGGCTCGACCGGATGCGCTCGGGCAGCAGCTGACCCGTGAACGCCGACGCGCTCATCGACCGGATGGCGAGATTCCCCGCGACACTCCGCGCGGCGGTGGGGGAAGTCGCAACCGACGACGCCCGCTGGCGCCCGGACGCGAGCTCGTGGGCGATCGTCGAGATCGTCAGCCACATCGCCGACGAGGAGACCGAGGACTTCGGCATCCGCGCGCGGATGACGCTCGAGGACCCGGCCAAGCCCTGGCCCCCGATCGACGCCGAAGCCGCCGCGGTCAGCCGGCGCTACCTCGAGCGAGATCTGGGCGAGCAGCTCGACGCGTTCGAGTCCGCCCGCGCCGACTCGGTGACGTGGCTTCGATCGCTGCCCGCCGGCGCGCCGTGGTCGAACGCCTACGAGCACCCATCGATCGGGACGATCCGGGCGGGCGATATCCTCGCGGCGTGGTGCGCGCACGACGCGTTGCACCTGCGACAGATCGCCAAGCGGCTCTACCAACTCACGGTGCGCGACGCGGGCCAGCACCACACGCGCTACGCCGGCGATTGGACGGCGTAAGGGAGGAGAGCCCCGATGGGCGCCGGTCGTTCGAGCATGAAGGCGATCGCGCTGCGGGTCTTCCTCGCCTCGGTGGGCGTGACGGCCCTTGCCGCGATCGGCGCGGTGCTGTTCGACGGGCTCAGCCTGAGCGAGCCCGTGCTGATCTCCTCGTTCGTCTTCGCGATCCACGCGCTGGGCGTCCTCATCGCCGCGATCCTCGGGCAGCGTCGCGCGGCGCGTCTGAGCGCGGCCGCCTCGTCGTGGGTCTTGATCGCCGCCGGCCTCGGGTGGCTCGCCCTCGTCTGGCTCGAGCACTTCGGGATCATGCGCCATCCCCCGGACACCATCCTGCGCCTCCTGGGCACCGCCGAGACGTTCGCCGTCGTCGCGCTTGTCCACGCGCTCACCCTGTGGCCCGAGCGCCCGGCGCCCGTTGTCCGGCTCCTGCGCTACCCCGCGTGGGGATCGGCGACCGCCGCGGGGCTCGTGCTGACCACCATCTTCTGGTTCGAGTCGCTCTGGGTCAGCGCGGGCGATTGGTCGTGGAAGCTCTTCGCGATCTTCCTGATCCTCTCAACCGCCTCGACCATCGGCCTCTTCGTGACCCACCGTCTGCGACGCGAAGACCTCGACGCCCTCGACGACACCGGCATGGACCGGCGCGTGCCCGTCGCGCTCACCTGCCCGCGCTGCGGCGCCGCCGCGTCCATCCGAGCGAACACCCGCGACGCGTGCGGCTCGTGCGGGCTGCGCCTTCGCGTCGAGTTCGAAGAACCGCGATGCGCGTGCGGGTATCTCCTGCACGGGCTCACCGGCGACACCTGCCCCGAGTGCGGCCGCCCGATCTCGGAGCATCGACCGTGGGCTAGCGCGTCCACCGCTGCGCGATCGGCATCCGACGCCCCCGCCCGAACGCCACCGACGTCACCTTGAGCCCCGTCGCCAGCTGCTGGCGCTTGTACTCGTTGACATCGATCAGCCGGCAGATCCGACGGACGACCGCCTCGTCCAGCCCGGTCTCGGCGATGATCTTCGCCGCCGACTGCAGCCGCTCGACGTGCCGCTCGACGATCTCGTCGAGCACCTCGTACGCCGGCAACGAATCCGAATCGAGCTGCCCCGGCGCGAGCTCGGCGCTCGGGGGCTTGGTGAGCGTGTGCTCGGGGATCGGCGGACCTGAGAAACCCAGCTCGCGCGCGTGCTCGTTGATGTACCGCGAGACGCGGAAGACCATCGTCTTGGGCAGGTCCGCGAGCACGGCGAGCCCGCCGTTCATGTCGCCGTACAGCGTGCAATAACCCACCGCCAGCTCGCTCTTGTTCCCCGTCGTCAGCACGAGCGCGCCCGTCCGGTTGCTCAGCGCCATGATCAGCGCCCCACGCACGCGGCTCTGCAGGTTCTCCTGCGTCACGTCGGGCAGCGACTCCCCAAGCAGGTCCATCCCGATCTCAGAGAACGCCGGGTTGATCGACTGCGCGAGCCCCTGGTGCGCCGATTCGATGGGCATGGAGACGCACGTGATATCGAGCCGGTGGGCGAGCTCGAACGCGTCTGTCTTTGAGTGATCGCTCGAGAACCTGCCGGGCATGGAGGCGCCGATCACGTTGTCCGCCCCGAGTGCCCGCACGCCGATCGCGGCGGTCAGCGCCGAGTCGATCCCGCCCGAGAGCCCGATCACGCCCCGCGTAAACCCGCACGTGTGCACATAATCGCGCACACCCACGGTGAGCGCCTCGACGACGAGGCGTTCGTCGTCGGCCTCCGCGATCGGGTCGCGGACCGCCTCGGCGCTGCCCGTGTCAAACACGAGCAGATCCTCGGTGAACCCCTCCGCCGCGGCGATCAGCGTGCCCCTCGCGTCGTAGCAGCACGCGTGCCCGTCGAAAATCAGATCGTCGTTGCCCCCGACCTGGTTGACGCTTGCCACGGGGATGCCGTGCGTGCGCGCGTGCTTCGCGACGATGTGCCGGTGCCTCGCGTTCTTGCCCAGCACGAACGGGCTCGCCGAGGGCACAACGAGCAGCTCAGCGCCAGCGCTCACCGCCTCAGCGACCGGGTCCGCCGATTTTCGGTACCGCGAGCTGAACCCCGCGTCCTCGCCGCGCCACAGGTCCTCGCACACCGCGAGCCCGACCTTGACGCCCTTCACATCGACCACGCACGCGCGCTCGCCGGGCGTGAAGTACCGGTCCTCGTCGAACACGTCGTACGTGGGCAACAACCGCTTGTCGTAGGAATCGACGAACGCGTTGTCGCGGTAGACGACCAGGCTGTTCGCGATGCCCGCCGACGGATCGTCCCGGTCCGCGGGCAGCGGGCACCCAAACACAACCGTGATGCCCTCCGTCGCGCGCTCGCCCACAGACTTCGCGGCTTCGGCGCACGCTTTGACGAACCCCTCGACCAGCACCAGGTCCCGCGGCGGGTACCCGCTGATCGCGAGCTCGGGAAAGACGACCAGCTCCGCGCCCGCCTCGCGCGCCGTGCCGATCCACCGCTCAATCAGCGCAGCGTTGCCGGCGACGTCACCAACGGTCGGGTCGATCTGGGCCAGCGCGATCCGCATCAGCGATCATACGGGCCCGCGCTCCGCCCGCTCGGCGGCCCGCCCCCGCAGCAGCCGATCCGCGCGCAGCCACGCGACCGCGAACCCGCCCCCCGCGATGTGCACCACCGATTCGATGCCCGTCACGAACAGGATCAGCACCGGCAGCGGGCTCGAGCCGTCGGCGCCCTGCTGCGCCGCGGCGATCCCCACCAACGCCGCCAGCCCCAGCGTCCCGCCCTCGCGCGCCCCGAGCATCCCGAACGGCGACACCACCCCCAGCACGAAGTACGTCGCGCCCAACAGGATCGCGTCCGTCCAGGGCAGGTCCACGCCCAGGATCGCGCCCGCGATCGCGAACCGCACCGCGAGCCCCCCGGCGTCCGCCAGCCGCAGCACGCTCGCGAACGTCACCGACCACGGGTGCGCCAGCATCGCCGCCCCGGCGTGCGCCTGCTCGAACCGCTCGGACCGCGCCGCCCGCCCGAACACCCCCGTGGGCAACCAGTCCGCGATCGCGTGCAGCCGCTTCATCCCGCGTTCGCCCGCGAACCACCGCGCCGCCGCCAGCATGAACGCCGTCGCGACCACGATCCCCGTCAACCCGGCGGTCCACCACCACGCGTCCACCCCGCGCCGCCACACGCTCACCGTGAGCACGGGCCCGAGCGTCGTCAGCAGCACGCACGCGACCGCCAGGATCCACGCGCCCATCGTCACGAGGGGCACCCCGTCCCGCCGGTTGTGCACCACGACCCGCGCCACCACGCTCAGCTTGAAGGGCAGATACGCCAGGAACGTCGCCAGCGCGTTCACCGCGATCACGTCCGCGAGTTTCAGCCGGCGCACCGGGAAGAGCACCGTCCAGAAAATCGCCCCGTTCACCGCCACCGATGCGGCGCTCAACCCCAGCAGCGCGAGGATCTGACCCGCGGACGCGTCCGACAGCCTGGTCAGCTGCTGCCGGTTGTCCGCCGAGAGGGCGAGCGAGACGCAGTACCCGAGCAGGGCGATCCCCAGCGCAAACCCGACCGCCTGCACGATCGCGCCGACGCGGCGTCGCTTCCGGTTTGGCTGCGCCGTGTCGTTCAACCCGGGTCCCCGCTGATGATCCAAAGCCCGCGCCCCGAGTCGGGCCACACCATCGTTGGCCGCCCGAGCGTGCCGACCCACCGCTCGACCCGATCGGGCGTCACCCGCGGGTCGATCCACCCCGAACGCTCCAACCGGTCGATCTCGCCGAACGAGATGAGCACCGCGTCCACGCCCGAGTCGCGCAGCGTCCGCGTCCACGCGAGCGGGTCGCCCGGGTCGAGTTCGATCGCGTCGCCGACGGGCCAGGCGTCGTACGTCGAGTTGACGAGCACATCGCGCTCGTACAGGAACGCCGCCGCGTCGCCGACGAGATAGAGCGTCATGTCGTCGGGCAGGTTCGCGTTCACCCAGGCCCACGGGCGGATCCGCCCGACCATCTCGCTCTCGGGCCGTGCCACGTCGAGCGAGAGCCCGACGCCCGTCGCGCCGCTGGGCCGCCCGCGTTGCTGCACCATGAAGACGCCCACGAGGAAACACGTCTGCGCGATCACCACCCCCTGCGTGAGAAACCGGACCCGCGACGCCCCGCGCCAGCACGCCACGCCCAGCCCCGCCAGCGGCGCCAGCGTCAGCACGCTCGGCAGCAAGAACCGCGACTGCAGGTGCGTCAGCCCAAGCCACGCGATGATCTGGATCAACAGCCCGATGCCCAGCGCCATCGCGATCCGCCGGGACGCGCCCCGCCACGCGAGCGCCGCGCCCACGACGCCCATGGGCAGCAGCAGTCCCCACTGCGGGTTCGCGAAGCCCCGGAACCGCTGCACCAGCGGCGCCCCCGCCCCCGCGCCCGGGTTGTCCGCCACGAGCAGCCGGACCCGATCGAGCCACGACCCCTCGAACACGTGCGCCCCCGCGAACCGCGCCGCCTGCTCCGCCGTCCAGTGCCCGGCACCGAACACGCCCGTCATCGCGGGGAAGACCGGGTTGCCCGCCGCGACCCAGTTCCGGACGAGCCACGGCGCGATCGTGATCGTGCCCATCACAACCGCGCCGCCGACGACCGGCGCCCACGCGCGCCGGTCCGCGTGCGCGATCAGCAGCACGCCCACGACGGGCGTGACGAAGAACATCGCCGTGGGCTTGCACCCGCACGCCACGCCGACGAGCCCGCCCGCGATCGCGCCGCGCCACACGGGCCGCACGCGCCGATCGACCGCGACGAGCATCGCGCCCGCGCCCATCGCGAGGACCGCCGTCTCGTTGTACGCGATCGATCCGACGACCACCACCCACGGCGTCGCCAGCACCAACGCCCCGCTCACCCACGCGCCGACCCGCTGGGCCCGTTCGTCCGCGTCCATATCAATGAGCACCGCGCGGACAAAGCGCCCGACGAGCCACGCCGCGAGCACCGCGAAGGCGGCGCTCAGCCCGTGCGTCGCCTGGGCCCGCCACGCGTTGCCCGCCGTGAGCCCGTGCCCGTCCGCGCCGTCGATCGGCGCCGCGCCGAGCGCCGCGAGATGCACGAACGCCGCCTCGACGTAGCTCGGCAGGAACGCGTACACGTTGTGCTCGGCAGGCCAGACGCGCCCGCGGCGCCACCACTCCTGCGGCAGCTGCAGGTGATACGCCAGCGCGTCGTACGCCCCGAACTCCGACGCCCACAACCACCCGGGCGGCGCGCTCGCCGCGACGATCAACACCCCCATCGGCACCGCGCACAGCCACGCGAGCGATCCCCCGCCCCACGCTCCCCCGTCCCGACGGGGGAGCTGTCTCGCGGCGCGAGACGGAGGGGGTCTTCCATCGTTCCGCTTCGCAACCCACACGAACGTCGTCGCTGCGCCGAGCACCGCCAGCCCGATCGTCACACCGGGCAAGAGCCCCCCGAGCGCGCCCAGCCCGTGCGAGAGTGTCAAAGCGAGGCCGACGCCGCACGCCAGCGCGACAGGCGCCGCATCGCGCGACCCCCGCACCAGCGGCCAGCACAGCACACCCAGCCCGCAGGCGGTGAGGGCGTAACCCCCGACGAGCGCCGCCGTCGCGCCCAGTGTGACGCCGATCCCCGCGAGCGTCGCGGGCAGCAGCGCGGGGTCGCCCCACGCCGCGAGCGCGACGATGGAGACCGCGAGCGCGCCCGCCGCGATCGTCCACCCGCTGCGCGTGTTTCGAGCGGTCAAATCCGCCGTGGGCCCCGTCATGCGCGCAGTGTAGATGATGCCCGAATCCGCGCCGGCGAACGTCCGAGTATCCCATCCTCCCCCGTCCCGACGGGGGAGGTGGCCCGACGAAGTCGGGCCGGAGGGGGTCTACATTCGATCCCACCCCCTCAGTCTCGCTCCGCTCGACGGCTCCCCCGTCGGGACGGGGGAGCGTGCCGCGCGCGTACCATCCCCCATGCCCGATTCGAACGGCGCCCCGCCCCCCATCCCGACCACCCTCTCGATCGTCGAGCCCCTCTGCTCGGTCTTCCGCCGCCAGCTCAAAGCCGAGGGCCTCAAGTACACCCCCGAGCGGGCCCGCATCCTGGACGCCATCATCGAGATCGACGGCCCCTTCGAAGCCGACGCCCTCATCGACCAGCTCCGCGCCGCCGACCCCGACCAGAAGGTCTCCAAGGCGACCGTCTACCGCACCATCAAGCTCCTCGAGGACGCCGGCATTATCCAGCGAATCCTCTTCGACCGCGACGGCTCACGCTTCCAGCTCGTCTACGGCCAGTCCGCCAACACGCTGCTGGTGAGGTCCGACACGGGCGAGGTTGAAGCGATCGAAGCCCCCGAGCTCATCGCGCTGCGCGACCGTTTGTGCCGCGAACGCGGGCTGACGCCGGAGGGGCACCGGTTCCAGATCGTGGCACGGGGGCGGTAGTGGAGCGAGCCACGCGCGTCTGCTCAGCTACTCGCATCTCCGTCGCGCTCACCTTGGGTGTGATCGCCACGATTGGTGTGGCATGGGCCTTGACAGAACGTGCGTATCGAGTCATTGGTCCTCGCGCGCTCGCTGAAAACGAATCCGCTCAGTTTGAGCTTTTGCCCGATATTGACGGCGAGTTCGTGGGTGGGCGGTACGCCTTTGCCGAACAAGATCTTGGCTATAAGCGCCTGATATCCGCTTCTACCCAAATTCCGAGTGACAGCAAGTGGTTCGAGTATCGCCCAGAGTTTGTACCTGCATGGGTTGACTCGATTCGAACGCATGAGTTCGAGTACATTCGGATCGAAGCTGTCGAATCCGGTTGGCCTTTGCCGGCTCTCCGAAGCATTCAACGTCATGAGTATGGCGGTGCGGCAACAGGAGCAGAGCGGTTGTTCGTTCGCGGGCGATGGGAGCCAGCGTGGTACTCATCAACCACCGAAATTGATCGCGACGGTCTGCCGTACTGGCCATATGTTCCGGGTCTGGTGGCGAACATTCTGTTCTTTGGTGCCATCGCTTACGCCTTGCTGTTAGGAGCGAACGAGATTCGTGCGCTGTTCCGTCGGGCCTGCGGCCGATGCCCGCGCTGCGCCTACGACCTCGCCGGCGACCCCACCCCCGGCTGCCCCGAGTGCGGCTGGAACCGCGAACCCGCGACCGCCTGACCTGCCCGCATCGACCGATCTCAAAGAGCCCCGACCGCCAGGGCCCGGGCCAGATTCTCGCTCGCGCCCGTGCGAACCAGGTGCCC
This sequence comes from Phycisphaerales bacterium, assembly GCA_040219655.1. GTDB lineage: Bacteria > Planctomycetota > Phycisphaerae > Phycisphaerales > UBA1924 > BQJQ01. Next base: position 9,357 of record JAVJSB010000007.1, read on the forward strand.
GTCGTTCACGCCCGCGGCTCGTCGCGCCCCGCGAGTTCGACCGCCTCCGCTCTGCTCAATGCCCACGCCCGCATCAGCGATCGCGAGCGGGGCGCGATCTCGTTGCCCTCGTAGTTGAAGCCGAATGCCCTCGCCCACACCTCGCGCAACAGCGAGTGCGTGTACCGCGTGTTGCATTCCGGGCACCGCCCGGTCTCGGGCGATGGCAGCGCGTGGGCGCAGCTCGTACACGCGAGTCCCCCTAGTTCACGCACTCGCTTCTTGAGCGATCGGTGCATCGGCGTCCAAAAATACCCGGAGATCAGGGTGAGTCCCGTGATCAGAAGCGCAACCGCGATAATTCGGATCGCTGCAGCGTTGCCCCCGAGACGACCGGCCAGCAGCATCCCCGAAACGCTCGCGAGCAAGCAAGCCTGGCCTGCACTGAAAGATATCAACCAACGCTTCAGATACATATGCGGCACGTAGGTGTCGCGGGCGCTATATCGCACAAGCCCAAGCTCGCGCATCTCAGGCGGTGTCCCGATCCAGATCAATCCAGCCCCACCCGCGTGAACCCCGCCGCGGTGCACGCGTCGTGCGCGCGGACGACGTCCTGGTACGCCACGCCCGGGCCCGGGACGATCACGACCGTCGGCTCGCTGCCCGCCGTCAGGTCCGGCGCCGCCGCCCGAGCGGCTTCGACCAGCTCCGCCATCGTGCCATTGGTGACGCCAAACCCGGTCACGCGCGCGCCGCCCGCGTCGTCCGCCGTCAGCACGACCTCCAGCCGGATGTCGGGCAGCGTGAACCGCTCGTCGGGCACCGCGGCGACCGCCTCGTCCTCGGGCAGGTGCGCGTTGATGAACCACTCGGGGCCCAGAATGGCGGTCGAGGCCATGAAGAAGATCAGGATCACCATCACGACGTCCACCATCGGCGTCATGTTGGGCCCGAAGTGCAGCTCGTGCTGCGCCAGCGCCGTCCGGTTCCGGAACGCCTTGCCGGCTGCCGACCCGCTCACGGCGACCGCTCCGTCGCCAATTCGAGACTCGTCACGCCCGCGCCCCGGCACGCCTCGACGACGGGCTCGACCAGCTCGTACGCCATCTCCCGCCCCGCGCGCAAACGCACGGTCACGCCCGGCTGCTGCGCCCGCTTGCCGCTGAGGACGGACTCCAGCCGCTCGATCGAGGTCTCCACCCCATCAACCGACACCGACTCGGCGTTGATGATCGCGATCACGATCGGCTCGACGTAGTCGTCCTGCTCCTCGCCCCGCATGCTCTCGGGCAGGCGGGCGAGCCCCTCGCGCTCCATCACAAGATGCCCGACGATCAGGTAGAAGACGATCAGGCACATCACCACGTCGATCATCGGCGTGACGTTCACGCGCCCGACCTCCGCCCGAGGCCCCGCCATCGCGCTGGCCCGTCGCAGTCTCACGCGCTCTTCCTCGGCTCGAGCGTGGGCTCGCCGTTCGACGCGGCGCCCGGTTCCTCGGCGGGCAGCTGCTCGACGAACCGCGCCGCGTCCGCCATCGCGCGGGTGCAGATCTTGTCCACCAGCTGCCGGTAGATCCCGAACACGAGCAGGCACGGGATCGCGAGCATCAGCCCGAGCAGCGTGTGGAACAGGGCTTTGCTGATCCCGATCGAAAGCGACGCGGGCCCGGCCTGCCCGCCCTCGACGCCCAGCGTCGTGAACGCGAGGATCATCCCCCACACCGTCCCCGCGAGCCCAACGAGCGGGCCCAGGTTCCCGATCACGTTCAGGGGTTCGATCTTGCGGAACCACTTGGCGCACTCGGTGGACGCGGTGACCTCCGCCGCCTCGCGCATCGCCGCCCGGCCGCGCGCCGATTGCTCGATCGCCTCGCGCACCACGACGGACGCGAGGGCCGAGTCCTTCTGCACGAACGCGCGGAGCTCGCCCCAGTTCCGCTGCCCGATCAGCCCGGCGAGCCGCTTGGCGCTCTTGCCCGACGAGATCGAGCTGGGCCGGATCTCGATGACGCACTTGACGATCACCCAGACCGCCGCGACCGACCCGAGCACGAGCAGGATCGTGAAGAGGTCGAAGCTCTGCCAGAAGAGCTCCCAGACGCCGAACCCGGGCGATTGGTCCAGGGCGGCGCCCGTCTCACCCTGAGCGGCCGCGGGGGGTGCGGCGGCCGCCACGAGAACGCCCGCCAACACCTTCCCCGCAACCGGCGATCCATCGCGTTTGACCATGCACACACCTTACCGACCACGCGCACGAGGTGTTCATCGGGCCGGTTTTAAACCGGCCAGATTCTGTACCTCGGAGTCTCGGAGCGGAGGCCGGTTGGAAACGGGCCCCACCAGAACACTCAGTCCACGCCCTCGTCCAGGTCGCGCTGCTCCACCGCACGCGAGATCACGTGCTTCTCGGTGAGCCATCCGTGCAGGTCTGCCAGCCGGGCCCGCTCGTCCGCGAACGGCCACGACGGGTTGTCCGCCTCCACGCGCACGCCCGTCCGCGGGCACGTCGTCGGCTGCCGCGCCTCGAGCCCGCCGATCCCCGGGCGCTCGTCCCACGACGCGGGCGCCAGAAACTCGAACGACCGGGCGGACTCGCCCGTGTGCGAGATCCGCACCCGCGCCGCGTCGTCGGGCAGCGACCCCTCGATCCGCTCGGGCCACTCCACCGCGACGATCGCGCCCGACCCGATCACCCGGTCCCATCCGAGATCATCCAACTCGTCCGGCCCGGACATCCGGTAGCAATCCATATGCACGAGATCCGGGCGGCCCGACGGGTTCGCGTATTCGTTCACGAGCACGAACGTCGGGCTCGAGACCGCGCCGGGATCGATCCCAAGCGCCGCCGCGAGCGAGCGCACGAACGTCGTCTTCCCCGCCCCCAGCTCGCCCTCGAGCCGGACGACATCGCCCGCGCGGAGCACGATTGCCAGATCGCGCGCAATGTCGGCGGTCTCGTCGAGCGACTCGGCATGACGGTCGAACCGGAGCATCGCGGATTCTTGGCGCGCGGGCATCCGCGAGCCGCGAGCGGAAGCGAGCGGTCCGCCCGACCCCTGCGAGACGCCGGGACCGCTCCCTCCCGGTCGCGGCTCGTACGACCCCCGACGGTCGCTCGCGCCCCGTCGCGCGTCAGTGATCCCACCCGAGTTCGCCCGCGTCGATGACCTCGCCCCCCGCGCGGACCACGCACCCGTCGCCCGCGACGATCTCGCCGACCCGCGTGATCGGCACGCCCGCCGCGGTTTCGGGCACGTCGCCCGCGGCGCAGAAGCACAGCTCGTAGTCCTCGCCGTCGCCCATCGCTGCCCGCCAGTCATCCACCCCCGCGTGCACGGGGAGCGCCGCCGCGTCGATCTCGATCCGCACACGGCTCGCCGCCGCGATGCGCCCGGCGTCACGCCCGAGCCCGTCGGAGAGGTCGATCATCGCGTGCAGGCGATCGCCGAGGGACGCGACGAGTTCGACGCCAGCCGCGACGCGCGGCTCGAACGTGAGGTGCCTGCCTGAATTCAGGCTCCCGCCCAGCGACCCGGTCACGTACACCCCGTCACCCACCCGTGTACCCGAGCGCAGAACCGGTTCGCCCGCGGGCACACCCGCGACGGTTATCGTCAGCATGAGCGGGTCATCGGCCGATCCGTGCGCCGCGACATCGCCGCCCACCAGCGGGCACCCCCAGTGCCCCGCCCAGTGCGCCATGCGATCGAACAGGTCGTCCGCGTGCTCATACCCCGCGGGCAGCACCGCCGTCGCCGTCGCCCAGGCGGGCTTGCCGCCCATCGCGGCGATGTCCGACACGGACCGCGCCACGGCCTTGCGCGCGATCAGGTCGATCGCCGTCCCGGGCTCGTAATGCCGACCCTCGATGAGCTGATCGACCGTGACGAGCAGCCTGTCGCCCGTGGGCGAGCGCAGCACCGCCGCGTCGTCGCCGGGCCCGACGACGACCTCCCACCCGCCGGACGCGCGGATGCCGGTCGATCGGCGGTAGATGTGTTCGAGCAGCTCGGATTCACGCACGGGCCGCTCCCGCCGTCACGCCGACGGGTTGACCTTGCACGTGCTGATCCCAACGAGCCGGTAGGCCGGGCAGAACCCGACGAGGCTCGTGATCAGCAGCACAACCCCGACCGCCGCGACGACGATCCCGAGGATCGCGCCGTCCATCGCGCTCAGAAACATGAACGCGACGACCAGCGCCGCGATGCCCGCGATCGCGCGGACCGCCCGGTCCGCCATGCCTTCGTTCGTCTTCATCAGAGTCTCCTTACGCCGTCTGCCCGGCTTCCTCGAGCACCCGGTTCGCGTACTCGTTCATCGCGTCGCGCAGCTGCTCGAAGCTCTCCAGCACGTACAGCACCGGCTGGTAGTGGTCGATCTCGAAGTCCGTCGCGCAGACCTTGTCCATGTCGAACGGACGCCGCTCGACCTTGCCCGACTGATCGCTCGGCGGCAGGTTCGCCCCCTTGGGCGCCTCCGGCGCGTGCAGCGCGTGGTCCGACTCCCCGTGCGACGAGATCAGCCCGGACCCGTAGATCTTCAGCCGCCCGTCTTCCTTGATCAGCCCGAACTCGACGGTGAACCAGAACAGCCGGGCCAGCGCCTCGGTGTGCTCGTCGCCCGCGTGCAGCGCCGCCTTGCCGTAGGTCTGCAGGAAGTCGGCGAACACCGGGTCCGCGTGCAGCGGGACGTGCCCGAACACATCATGGAAAATGTCGGGCTCGGGCAGGTAGTCCATCTTGTCCTTCGGGCGCACCACGATCGTCGTCGGGAACTCCCGCCGCGCCAAGCAGGCGAAGAACGCCTTGGCCGGCAGGTACCCCGGCACGCCCCGGCTTTGCCAACCCGTCAGCGGGCCCAGGAACTCGTTGATGCCCTTGACCGTCTCGCCCTTTGCGGCCCGCGCGGGGTCGGGGTGGGGGACTTCACCGAACAGCAGCGGCACCCGGTCGGGCCGAAGCTTGATCGCCTTGAGCCCATCGATAAACGTCGTGGACGCCTGCTCCTCGAGCATCTCCCAGCGCTTCTCGTACATCTGCCGCCACACCTCGTGGTTCTCGTCGGAGTACCGCTCGTAGAGCTGGGTGACGTAGAACCCCTCGGTGTCGATCTCGTCAGCGGGCAGGTCGGCCGCGGCGTCGGCGGCGGCCTGGGCCTTCTTGAACTCGTCGCCGTCGATGATGTTGTTGTACGCGATGTCGGCGCGCATGGGGTGCTCCTTCCGGCGTCGCTGCGGGGCGTGGGCTCCCTCGCGCTCAACGCGCTCCCACGCCCGATCACACCATTCTATGCGATCCGCCGCGGAAACCCGCGCCGCGGGCCTACCCCAGCGATTCGAGGGTTCGGAGGGCCGCTTCAGCGTCCGTCGCCGGCGCTTCAAACGCCACCCGCACCACGCCGAACCGGGCGCGCACGTCCGCGCCGAGTGGATCCACACCCACCGCGATCGGGTCCTCGATCGAGACCCCCGCCGACCGCTCGCAGATTCGGCGGAGGCGTTCGGGGTCCTCGTTCAGCGCCGCACACAGACGGGTCTGCTCGCTCGCGAACGCGTTGGGCGCGACCAGCTCGTCGCCGTCCACGACAGGCCCGCTCGCGAGCTTCGCGTGCGCGATCTTCAGGCGCACCCACGACGTCAGCTGGGTCGGCCCGTGGTACGCCCCGTGCCGGTCAGCCCAGGCGCCGTCGTCCCCCAGCGGCGTCGGCTCGACGAGCGCCCGCAGGAGGGTCTCGAACGAGTCGTCGGGCAAGCAGAGCAGGTACTCGTCGCCTTCCGTGTCGCGCGGGTCGAGCACCGTGATCACCGACCCGTCCGCGGGATCGATGACGTACTTCACCTCCCGCGGCGACCCATCGACGAGCAGCGTCCCCGCCGAGTGCCCGTGCAGGCACGCCAGCGCCTCGATCACCTCTGGGTCCGACGATTCCATACCACGATCCTCCCAACCGGGTGACCAAAAAACAACCGGGCCGACCATCGTGGTCGGCCCGGCGTGGTGCGGTGTTTCGCTCAACGCCCAGCATCGCCGGGCGAGAAAGAGAGAAGGGACAACGCCCTCGCGGCATCAGGCCTTGCGGGCCCGACGGCGGCGGGTGGCCTTCTTGCGACCGGCCTTCTTGCGGGTCGTCTTCTTGCGGGTGGCCTTCTTGCGACCGGCCTTCTTGCGACCGGCCTTCTTACGGGTCGCCTTCTTGCGGGTGGCCTTCTTGCGGGTCGTCTTCTTACGGGTGGCCTTCTTTCGAGTGGCCTTCTTGCGACCGGCCTTCTTGCGGGTCGCCTTCTTGCGGGTCGCCTTCTTGCGGGTCGTCTTCTTACGGGTGGCCTTCTTGCGAGTGGCCTTCTTGCGGGTGGCCTTCTTGCGACCGGCCTTCTTGCGAGTGGCCTTCTTGCGGGTGGCCTTCTTGCGAGTGGCCTTCTTGCGGGTTGCCTTTTTCCGGGTGGCCTTCTTGCGGGTCGCTTTTTTCCGCGTCGGGCTCTTCCTTCTGGATGCTTTCTTCGCCATGAGAAATGCTCCTGATTCGGTTCGCGTCGGGCTATTCCGACGCTCTTGTTCTGGTACGCGAAACACCGCGTGTGCTGCGCTCAGCGAAACCTGTATCGGGACGTAGGTTGCTCATCCTTGAGCAAGATCGGCCGTCGTTGCGCTGAACGCGTCAACTTTGACGGCCGTCAACATACCGCGCGCCAAGCATTTCTGCGCGCAAACAGCGCCGCGCACCGTCCGATGACGCGCCGATGCGCGCGGTCGGAGTCCCCGAGAACACGCGCGCACAACGCCCGGCGCGCACGGCGAACGACGGCGCGAACAGCGCCACGCACAGGCGCGCATCGTGAACACGCCCCCCCGTTTCTGCGCAAGATCCGCACGATCGCGCATTCCGGCATTTCGCGCACGTTCGTGCGCAATGCCCGCACGATCCCGCCGAGTTCGCGCGCAAACGGGTGCGTTCCGGCGCTCCGAACCCGCGTTTCGGACGCGCCAGGCCCGATTTGAGGCGCCGCTGAACGCGCGGCGCGCGGCCGCGCGCCGCGCCGTGTTCGCCGCCCGCGGCGCGGCCCGCGCGCACCGGTAGACTCCGCTCCCAAGCGCCCGCGCCAAAGCCTTGAATTTTTTTGTGGAGAACCCGTGACACAGACCGTCACACACACAACCGACGCCGGCATGACCATCGTCGTCGAGCCGATGCCCAACGTCCGATCCGCCGCGTTCACCTGGTTGGTCCCCGCCGGATTCGGGCGCGACGAGCCCGACCGCGACGGGTGCGCCGAGGTGACGAGCGAGCTGCTCCTCCGCGGCGCCGCCGACCTCGACAGCCGGTCGCAGGCGGACGCGTTCGACCGGATCGGCGCGTCCCGGTCGGCTGACGCCGGCACCCGGTACATGCGGCTCGGCTCGACCTGCCTCGGTTCCAAGCTGCCCGACGCGTTCGGGCTCATCGCGCAGACGATCCGCGAGCCCCGGTTCGACGAAGCGTCGATCGGGCCATCCAAAGAGCTCGCGCTGCAGGGGCTCGACTCGCTCGCCGACGACCCGGGCCGCCGCGCCGGGCTCGCCGCCCGCGCCCGGCACCACCGCGACCCGTACTGCCGATCGGGCATGGGCACGCGCGAGGGCATCGCGTCGCTCAACCGCCAAAGCATCCAAGACTGGTGGACCACGAACGCGCGCCCGAAAGGCTCGATCCTCGCGATCGCCGGCGACGTGGACGCCCACGCCGCGATGAACATGGTCGAACAGCGCCTCGCCGATTGGGCCGGCGAGCCCTCGGAGTTTGTGCTCGGCGGCGAGCCACCCCGCGGCTACGCGCACGAGCCCGACGACTCGGCCCAGGTCCAGATCATCCTGCTCCACGACGCGCCCCCCGAAGCCCACAACGACGCGCCGCTCGAGCGGATCGTCATCGGCGTGTTGTCCGGCGGGATGTCGGCGCGGCTGTTTACCGAGGTGCGCGAGAAGCGCGGCTTGTGCTATGCCGTCCACGCCGGGTACCGCGGCGACCGGGACTTCGGGACCGTCGTCGCCGAGGTCGGCACCACGCCCGAACGCGCGCAGGAATCCCTCGATGTGCTGACCGCCGAACTCCTGCGGATCCACGAGACCGGGATCGAGCCCGACGAGTTCGAGCGGGCGCGGACGCGGATCAAGTCGTCGCTCGTCTTCGCGGGCGAGTCCACCGGGGCGCGGGCGGGGGCGCTGGCGATGGATGTCCACAAGTTCGGCCGCCCGCGAACCCTCGACGAGATCGGCGCGGTCTACGACGCCCTGACCCTCGAGCGGGTCAACGCCTACCTCAAGCGCCGCGCGCTCGGGCGGGTGACGATCCAGTCGCTGGGCCCCGCCGAGCTCACCCCGCCGGCGGACCTGGACTGACCCCAGGACCTCCTAAGACCCCGCGGCTCTGAGGCGCTGGGGTCCGAGGCCGGACCGCGGGCCCGCCGGCCCGATAGACTCCGCCCCCATGCCCGCCCGACTCGTCCGAATCCTGGTGCAGCAAGGCCTGGTGGTGCTGGCGCTGGGCGGGCTCGCGCTCTTCCTTCTCTACCCGATCTGGCTGACGGTCCGCGGCGGGTTCGCCGAAGACCCCGCCACGGGCGCCGGGTTCACCCTCGAGCACCTGCTGCTCACCGCCCGGGACCCCGTCCTGCGCGACGGGATCTTCAACGCCCTGGGCATCGCGACGGCGACGACGATCCTGAGCATCCTCATCGCGCTGCCGCTGGCGATGCTCAGCGCCAAGTACAAGTTCCCGGGCAAGGCGTTCTTCGGAGCGGCGATCCTCGTCCCCCTCATCCTCCCCCCGTTCGTGGGGGCGATCGGGATGAAGGCGATCCTCGGGCGGGCGGGTGCCCTCAACGAGTTGCTCGGCACCGACTTCGACATCCTTGGGCAAGCCCGGTTTTGGGGGGTCGTGCTCGTCGAGGCGCTGCACCTCTACCCGATCATCTATCTGAACGCGACGGCATCCCTGGCGAACCTCGACCCCGCGCTCGATGAGTCCGCCGAGAACCTCGGCGCCGGCCCGTGGAAGCGGTTCTTCCGGATCACGCTCCCGCTGATCCGCCCGGGCTTGTTCGCGGGCGGGACGATCGTCTTCATCTGGTCGTTCACCGAGCTCGGCACGCCCTTGATGTTCGACTACACGACCGTCACGCCCGTGCAGATCTTCACCAGGCTGAAGGAAGTCGAGAACTCCGCCGAGCCCTACGCGCTGACGGTGATCCTGCTGGGTGTCGCGGCGTTGAGCTACGTCGTGGGCAAGGTCGTCTTCGGGCGCAAGGGGCACGCGATGTACTCCAAGGCGTCCCGCGCCGGCGGGGAGATGAAGCTCGGCGGGATCGCCGGGTTCGGCGCGTGCGCGGCGTTCGCGATCGTCACGGGCCTCGCGCTCGTCCCGCACCTGGGCGTGGTCCTCGTCTCGCTGGCCGAGCCCGGGTCGTGGTACCACTCGATCCTGCCCAACGCCTGGACGGGCGACCACTACGTCGAGGCGCTCAGCGCGCCCGAATCGTTCGGGTCGATCAAGAACTCGCTGTTCCTCTCGACCGCGGCGATGATGCTCAACATCGTCATCGGGCTCGTGATCGGGTACCTGATCGTGCGGACCACGGCGATCGGGCGCAATCTGCTGGACGCGATGTGCATGATGCCCCTGGCGGTGCCCGGGCTGGTGCTGGCGTTCGGGTACGTCGCGATGACGCTTCGATGGCCTCTGTCCGCACGGTCCGAGACGCTTATCCCGCTTGGGGCTGAGCCCTCCGTGGGGCTGGACCGGACGATCAATTTCTTTGCTGTGCTTGCGATTACCGTCGCGATCACCGGCTTTGTCGCGATCGTTGGGCCCAAGTCAATGCGAGCGAAGGTTCTGGGGTGGGGTATCGTTTGTGGTTTGAGTCTCTCGGCCCTCGCAGCGATTACTTGGTGGCCAATCCGAGGTGTCTTGATGCCACAGTGGGCGCTCGACATTCCGAATCCACTCGCTGGCTTGGTGAGCGTGTTCGGGTCGGGCGACGCGCCGCCGAACCCCTTCCCGCTGCTGATCGTCGCGTACGCCGTGCGAAGATTGCCCTACATCGTGCGGTCCACGGTCGCCGGGCTCGAGCAGACGTCGGGCGAGCTGGAAGAGGCCGCGGTCAACCTGGGCGCGACGCGGGTGATGGCGGTCCGCAAGGTGATCGTGCCGCTGATCATGGCGAACCTGATCGCGGGCGGGCTGCTGGTCTTCAGCTTCTCGATGCTCGAGGTCTCGGACAGCCTGATCCTCGCCCAGCGTGCCGAGGACTTCCCGATCACGAAGATGATCTTCGAGTTCTCGAACCGACTGGCCGACGGGCCCTACATCGCGAGCGCCATGGGCGTGTGGGGCATGGCGCTGCTGACGGCGACGCTCTTCGGCGCCTCCATGATGCTCGGCAAACGCATGGGCGCGATTTTCCGGATTTGAACCGATCCATTTCGACTCGTTCTGAGCCGCGGGATTCATCCCGCGCGGGCGGTCTTGGGCGTCGTTGCCGCGCGGGCTGAAGCCCGCGGCTCGGAAGTGGCACGTGATCGCGCGCATCGACCGGGTTCGCCCACATACGATCCCCCGTGCCCATCGGCGATTCAAATCCCGACCGACCCACACTCGCGATCTCCATGGGCGATCCCGGCGGCATCGGTCCCGAGGTGATCGTCAAGGCGCTGGCGAAGATGGGCGACGCCCGCGCGCGGTTCGTCATCCACGGCAGCTCACGCGCGATGAACGCCGCCGCCGACGCGTGCGGCATCGACCCCTTCTGGTGGCGCGTCGAATCCGGATCGGCCCTCGAAGACCTCACCGGCGCGCACAAGGTCGTCCTCGTCGATGACGACCCGCCCGAGTGGCGCTCCGGCGATGCCCCCCGCCCGTTCGACAACCGCCCGACCAAGCTCGGTGGCGAGCTGAGCTTCCGGTGGGTCGAGCGCGCCATCGCGACGGCGAAGCTCCCCGAGGGCAACCCCGCGCGGGCGGACGCGATCGTCACAGGCCCGATCTCCAAGGCCGCCTGGTCGCTCGCCGGTCGCGGGCGCTGGCCCGGGCACACCGAACTGCTGGCGGACCGGTTCTCGTGCAAGCGCGTCGCGATGATGTTCGAGGGCCCGGCGGTGCGCGTCGTCCTCGCGACGGTCCACATCCCGCTGATGGACATCCGCAACCAGCTGACCATCGGGCGGATCCACGACGCGATCGACCTGGGCAACGAGGGGTGCAAGCGGCTGGGCGTCGCCCGCCCGCGGATCGCGGTCTGCGGGCTCAACCCCCACGCGGGCGAGGGCGGCATCCTCGGTGATGAGGAGACCCGCCTGATCGAGCCGGCGATCGAAGCGGCCGTCCGCAACGGGATCGACGCGACGGGCCCGCACCCCGCCGACACGGTGTTTACGGCGGCGCTGAACGGGCGGTACGACCTGGTCGTCGCGATGTATCACGATCAGGGGCTGATCCCGGTCAAGATGCTCGCGCGGGACGCGTCGGTGAACGTCACCCTGGGGCTGCCTACCGTTCGGACCAGCCCGGACCACGGGACGGCGTACGACATCGCCGGTTCGGGCATGGCCGAGGAGGGCAGCATGAAGAGCTCGATTCAACTTGCGCTCCGCATGGCCGCCCAGACGCCGCGGGTCTCACCCACGCGGGGCTGACCGGCCTTCTCGCCCGCCCGCGGGCTTCTCTCCAACCCATTGTGAAGTCTTGACGCTTCCCGCGCGGTCCACGCGAGCCCGGCTCCGGTGCGGCGCGGCGGCCCGATCCTGGTATCACGGAGACCGGCCCGATCGTCGGGCCGGTGAGCAGCATGGCACAACCGAACCGAGAATCCGATGCGCCGCTGGGGGGCGGTGGGGTGGGCGAACCCGTCGAGGTCGCGGCGGTCGCCGCGCCGCTGGAGGATGCGCCCGTCCCCTCCACGCTTGCCGGTACGCTCCGAACGATGTTCCTGATCGCCGCCCCGTCGGTGGTCACGATGACCAGCTACTCGGCGATGCAGTTCATCGACCGGATGATGGTCAAGGAGATCGGGCCCGAGCCGAAGTACATCGCGGCGCAGGGCACGGCGGGCATCACGACCTGGACGCTCATGACGTTCTGCGTCGGGCTCACCGGCGTGGTCAGCTCGTTCGTCAGCCAGAACCTCGGCGCGGGCAAGCCGGCGCGCGGGGCGGCGTACGCCTGGGCGTCCATGTGGATCGGGCTGGGCTACTGGCTGGCGATCATGGTGCCCGCCGCGATCTTCGCGCGCTCGTTCTTCGGGCTCTACGGGCACGAGGAAGAAGTGCTGACGCTCGAGGTCGAGTACGCGACCATCGCGATGGGCGGTGCCGTGTTCACCCTGATGAGCAAGGGGCTGCACAACTACTTCTTCGGGCTGCACAAGCCCGCGATCGTCGCGATCGCGGTCGTGCTGGGCAACCTGACGAACGTGTTCGCCAACGCGGTGCTGATCTTCGGGCCCGACGGGCTGGAGCTCGGGCCCGCGCCTGAGTCGTGGTGGGGCGGCGTCGCGTGGGCGGTGATGGTCCCGGTGCTGGACGCCGCGGCGTGGGTCGCCCAGACGCTCGGGATCTCCGCGATGGGGCTCGCGGGCGCGGCGTTGGGGACGGTCATCGGCACCGTGGTCGAGTGGGGGGTGCCCTTCCTGGCGTTCATCGCGCCGCGCCACAACCGGACGTTCCGCAGCCGCGCCGCATGGCGCCCGGCATCGCTGATGTTCAAGGACATCGCGCGGGTCGGGTGGCCCGCGGGCCTGATGTTCCTGAACGAGCTGGTGCTGTGGGGCTACATGATGTCGTACCTGACGCCCCGCGCCGCCGAGCGCGCCGCCCAGGCGGCGGGCGCCGCGGGCGAGGCGGTCAAGGAAGCGGGCACCTACGCGACGACCACCGGGTTCATCGCGTTGCAGTGGATGCACCTGAGCTTCATGCCCGCGGTGGGGATCTCGATCGCGACGCAGGCGATGGTGGGCAAGGCGCTGGGGGCGCGCCGCCCGGAGGACGCCGCGCGGACCACCTGGCTCGGGCTCGGGATCACGATGGCGTACATGGGCGCGTGCGGCGTGTTCTTCGTGATCTTTGCGCGCCCGCTGATCGGGTTCTTCATCAACACCGACACCCCGCCCGCCGAGGCCGAGCGGATGATCGTGCTGGGCGCGCAGATCATGATCGCCGCGGCGGTCTTCCAGCTCTTCGACGCCATGGCGATCACCACCAGCGCCGCCCTCCGCGGTGCGGGCGACACCGTCTGGCCCGGCGTCGCGACGATCGTCACGAGCTGGCTGTTCATCTTCGGGCTCGGGCATCTGCTCATCGGGGTCGCGCCCGGCATCGGGGCGCTGAGCCCCTGGATCGGCGCGGCGGCGTACATCTGCGCCCTGGGCATCCTGCTCACCGCCCGGTTCCTCGGCGGCAAATGGCGGAAGATCCGGCTCGTCCACGACGACGCGATCCACAACCTCCCGCCCGACCAGATGGCCCCGGGGACCTCGCCGGGGGCCTAGGGGCCCGGTGGTCGCCGCGGGACGGGCGCCTAGAATCACGACCGACCCCTCCGGGGGCGAGATTGACCCCAACTCCTGCCGGGTTCCGCGTTTGGCACGGTTCCTGAAGCGGCCGGCGGGCATGGAGATCACGATGAGCGACCCGATGGACATGGTGATCGGCGCGGCCGCGACCTCGCAGGCCGACCGCGACGCCTCGCAGCAGAGCGTGAAGAAGGCGATCGAACTGGACGACGCGGGTGAACGCGGGCCCGCGATCGAGGAGCTCCGCCGGGCCGTCTCCGCCGACCCCGGCAACGCCGACGCCGCCTTCAAGCTCGCCTACTTCCTCGACCTCGCGGGCGAGGAAGACGAAGCGATCTCCATCTACGAGCGGATCTGCGAAGACCCGCCCGCGCCCGTCAACGCGCTGCTCAACCTCGCGGTCCTGTACGAGGACCGGGGCGACTACGCCCGCGCCGAGCGGTCGCTCCGCCAGGTGCTCGACACCCAGCCCAACCACCCCCGCGCCCGCCTGTTCATGAAGGACGTCCAGGCGTCGCGTGAGATGGTCATCGAGGACGACAACGAGCGTGACATCCTGAAGCGCAAGGCGCTGCTGGACACGCCGGTGACGGACTTCGAGCTGTCCGTGCGTGCCCGCACGTGCCTGAAGAAGATGAACATCCGCACGCTGGGCGACCTGCTGCGGATCACCGAAGCCGAGCTGATGAGCTACAAGAACTTCGGCGAGAGCTCGCTCGACGAGATCAAGCGGATGCTCAGCCAGAAGAACCTGAAGCTCGGTCAGGGATTGGAAGACGCCCACCGCGCCGCCCGCCGGCAGATGATGGAGCGCCTGAAGGGCTCGGGCAAGGAAGCGCTGCTCAACAAGCCCGTGGGCGACCTGCAGCTCTCGGTGCGGGCCCGCAAGGCGCTGCAGCTGCTGAACATCCAGACGCTGGGCGACCTCGCGTCGCACACCGAGGCGGAGCTGATGGGCGTGAAGAACTTCGGGCAGACGTCGCTGACCGAGGTTCGCGAGAAGCTCGCCGAGCTCGGGCTCGGGCTGCGTCACCTGGAAGAGGGCGAGATCCCGCCCGCGCCCGGGTCCATCGGCTAAGTCCGATCGGCTGATCGGATTCTGAACGCGATCATCGACGCCCCGCTCCGGCGGGGCGTTTTCATGCGCCCCGTGCCACTGACCCGTCCTCGGGTCAGTGCCGGGTGCCACGGGTTGACCCGAAGGGCAACCCGTGCTCTTTATGCCGCACCGGCACGGCTTGCGAGCCAAGCCGTGGCACCCTCGCTCCTGTCTAATCGTCTCCCGCGCCCGCCTCGCGCACCACGCCCTCGTCGCGCTCGCCCGACTTGTGGAAGCCCTTCCGAGCGTCGGCGTACCGCTCGGGGCTCACCCTCAGGTCGGGCGTCCGCCCCGCCTGGTGCTCGGCGTGCAGGTGCTTGAGGAACGGCACGCACCACTGGCACCCCGTCCCCGCGCCCAGGCACTCGGACACGAGCGACGCGACCGGCGGGTCCTCCGTGCGCAGATACGTGCGGATCTTGCGGAGGGTGACCTTGAAGCACAGGCACACTTGGTCGTCGGGATCCATGGTGGAGGGTAGCCCGCCGCCCGGTACACTCGGCCCATGCCCGATCCGGCCCCATCAGCCGCCCGTGAGCCGAGCGCGGATCCGGTCTCGGGGCCGGCTTCCGAAGGGCCACCCGTCCGGCCCGCCACGGGCGTCGGGCGTTCCGCGATCGCCGGCGCGTGGGCGTCCGGGCTGGCGTTCCTCTTGCTCGGCGCAGCGGTCTGGCTGCACTTCGCCGGCGAGCGGGCCGCGGACCGCATGGGCGACCGCGTCATCGTTAACGGGCGTGAGGTCGAGTCCATCGGCGAGGCGGCGAAGGAGGTCGTCGGCAGCCTCGCGGACTCGATCCGGGGTGCCAAGACAACGGGCGCCGGCGGCGCGACGACGTTCGCGTGGGAGCGCCCCACGCCGCCCGAGGCGGTCTGGAGCCGCCGGGCCCTCTGGGCCGGGCTCGCGCTCGCGGGTGTCGGCTCGCTGCTGGGCTGGGTCGCGTGGGCCCGCCAGCGCCGCGGCGTGGCAACGTATGTCGCGCTGTGGCCCTTCGGCGTGGTTCTCGTGCTCGTTATGGGCCTCGGGTCGTCGTGCGCCGGGTGACGTGGCGCGACGCGAACACGCGATTGTCGGCGCCCACGAAATCTCCTGTTTCGTCTCGCGTTCGCAGGGATCGCGTGGTACCGTTCGGGCTGATGGCCACTGCCGCGTCCTGCTAATCCGACCCGGCTTCGATTCGAAGCCGCTGTGCGCGCCGGAGCATCGGCGTGCCCGCGCCCCGAGCGATCGGGGTCGAGTGGTCGCGTCGCTCGGTTGAGCGATGCCAGGACGCAGCTTCCCATGTCAACCAAGAAAGCCTCCCGTCGAGCCGACGGGTTCACCTGCGTGCACTGCCGCACGCCCGTTTCCTCCCTCGCGTGGGGGACGAGCAACCGGAACCACTGCCCCCGCTGCCTGTGGTCGCGTCACGTCGATGACGCGATCGGCGACCGCCGCTCGTCGTGCGCGCAGCCGATGGAGCCCATCGCGGTCGCCGCGAAGACCGACGGCGAGTGGGCGCTCGTGCACCGGTGCGTCGGGTGCGGGCAGCTCAGATCCAACCGGATCGCGGGCGACGACGACGAGCGCGCGCTGCTGGCGCTCGCGCTCCGGCCGATCGCGTCGCCGGCGTTCCCGCTCGATGAGATCAGGTAGGAGCGTGGGTCCGCGGGCGCTTCCTACGGGTCGTCGCCGAGCGTGCCCCAGCCCTCGTACTTGCCTCCCGCCGGATCGGCGAGTTCGTGCATACGCATCTCAACGCGGACGATCTGGTCCAACTCAACCGGGATTCGAACCACCGCACAGACTTGATACTCCGGGTGGTCCTCATCGGGCTCAGTCAGTGTGAGCGATGAGAACCCCGCCTGATGCGCGCTCAACGCGAACTTGTCAGCCGATGTCCTCGTCGGAAACTCGCAAAAGAACTCGATGTCGCGAGCTTCGTTTGGGTTCTTGATTTCCTTGAGACACATTTTGAGGGCGCGAAGCGTCGCTTTGTACTCCGTCTTCCCGCCTGGATACCCCTGGGGCACTTTCATAACGCGGCCTCCGTGTCGTTGGATCGCAAGAATTCTAAGATATCCACCACCCCGCGCGCCTCGGCGTGTTCGCTCACGAAATCGGCGCGTTTCTTGAGCTCGTCGTCGGCGTTGGCGGGGCAGGCGAAGAACGCGACACGCTCTCGGATCGCCAGGTCGCTCATGGTGTCGCCGATGCCCGCGAGGCGGGCGCCGTCGAGCTCCGCCAGCTCGATCGCCCGGTCCATGCCCGTCGCTTTGGACACGAAGCTCGGCTCGATGTTGATGCAGGTCCAGGTCATCGCGACGCGGTAGGGGGCACGACGCCGCGCGATCTCGTCGCGCACGCGATCGACCACGTTCGCGCGCAGGTGCTCGGGCCCCTTGGGATGGAAGATCGTGACGGCGGCGGTCTTGCCCGTCTCGAGGTACGCCCCCTCGAACGTCTCGACGGCCCACGCGCCCAGCTCGCGCGCCAGCTCGAGGTGCTCTGGCGTGAGGTTGGGGTCCAGGCGCCAGGTGTAGTCGCGCGGGTCGAGCACCCAGACGCCCGCTTCGCAGACGACCGGCAGGTCGCGGACGCCGACGATCCGCGCCATGCAGTCGGCGAACGGGAGCGGGCGGCCCGTGCAGAGGGTCAGGGGCGGGACGTCGCCCGATTCGTGCGCGCGGCGGTTGTGGTCCGCGATGGACGCGAGCGTCGCCGGGTCCGCGGGCCCGAAGAATTCGGGCGAGAGGCACCCGTCCACGTCGCAGAAGACGGCGTCGAATCGGCGGGATGAAGGGGATTCGCTCACGGCGGGAGGGTATCGCGACGAATACCCTTGCCGCATGAGCATGCTCCGATCGAGATTGGCCTATCAGACCGCCGGCGAGTCGCACGGGCCCGGGCTCGTGATCACGGTGCTCGGCATGCCCGCGGGCGTGACCGTCGATCTGGATCTCATCAACGACGCGCTGAAACGCCGCCAGGGTGGGTACGGGCGCGGCGGGCGCCAGAAGATCGAGACGGACACCGCGGACATCCTCACGGGCGTCCGCCAGGGGCGGACGCTGGGGTCGCCCGTGACGCTGTTCGTGAAGAACAAGGACAGCCGCCTGGACGACGCCGAGCGCACGCCGCCGGTGTATCGCCCGCGCCCCGGGCACGCGGACCTCGCGGGCAGCGTGAAGTGGCTGACGACCGATTGCCGGGACACGCTCGAGCGCGCCAGCGCGCGTGAGACGGCGGCCCGCGTCGCGGCGGGGGCGCTCGCGCGGTGCCTGCTGCGACAAGTTTTTGAGATCGAGACGTTCGGGTTCGTGCGCCAGATCCTGGGTGCACGCACCGAGGTCGAGGTCACCGAGTCGAACTGGCGCGAGCTGGTCGCGGCCCGCGACGCGTCGGACACGTACACGCTTGATGACGCGACGACCGAGGCCCAGCGTGCCGCGATCCGCGCGGCGAAGGTGGACAAGGACACCGTCGGCGGGCACGTCGAGACCCACGTCTTCGGGTGCCCGCCCGGCATCGGGAGCTCGATGAACTGGTACGAACGCCTCGACGCCCGGCTCGCCAGCGCGGTCATGGGCATCCAGGCGTTCAAAGCCGTCCAGATCGGCGCGGGCACCCGCGCCGGCGAAGTCACGGGCAGCCAACTGCACGACCCGATCCGGTTCGATGCGGCCAAGGTCGAGACGCCGAGCCTCGGGTTTGTGCGCGACACGAACAACGCCGGCGGCACCGAGGGCGGCATGACCAACGGGCAGCCCGTCGTCGTCACGGGCACCATGAAGCCGATCTCCACGCTTCTGCGCGGGATGCCCAGCATCGATCTGAACACCAAGCAGGCCCAGCAGTCGGACTACGAGCGGTCGGACGTCTGCGCGGTGTCGGCGGCGGGGGTGGTGATGGAGCACGCCGTCGCGTTCGAGATCGCATCGGCGGCGATGGACAAGTTCGGCGGGGACTCCGTGACGGAGACGGGCGACAACTACCGGCGATACCTCGAGGTCGCCCGCACGCTGCCTTTGGATCCGCCCGAGCAGACGCTGGCGTAGCCCCCCCGGTACGCGGGGGAATCCCTAAAATTGGGTGGTTATACGAAGCCGTTGTGGCGCAGCGATTTAGCGCGCGCGGGCGGTCGTTTTTGCACGTCGGCGTATCCGGATCGGGCGAGGGGGGCTACGCTCTTCGGCGCGCGTGCCGGGGGGTGCCCGGGGCGCGGGGGGATCGGGCGCAGGATCGCGCCGACCCGACCGGCAGCCGGGGATTTCGAGTGCAGCGCGGACGCCCACGAGGGGCGACCCCGCGGGATCTCCTCCGGGCCGAGCACCACAGTCCGACGACCCGCGCGCGGAGGCGCGCGGGCCCGTCCCAGCGGTCTGACCGACGACCGGAGAGCACAGCCGTGAACACGATCCGCCGAGGCTTCTCGATCCGAACGTTCCTGGCAGACGGGTCCACCGACTCGCTGCAGATCATCGACCATTCGCAGTGGATCGGGCGCGGCGTCGCCGTCCCCCGCGCCACGCTCGACGAGCATCTCGACCGCGACGAGCTCACGAGCAACGGCGTCTACATGCTCGTCGGCACGAGCCACGAGACCGGGTGCGAGCGCATCTACATCGGGCAGACGGGCAACCTGCACGACAACATCGACCGCGTCCGGGGCAAGGGCTTCTGGACACGCATGATCGCGTTCAGCACGGACAGCGCCCGCCTGAACCGCTCGCACGCCGACTACATCGAGGCGCGCCTGCTCGAGATCGTCCGCGACAACCGGACGGCGGAGCTGGACAACACCAAGGCGCCGAGCGTGCCCAACCTCTCCGAGCCGGACCGCGCCGATGCGGACTACTTCATCGATCAGATGACGCAGGTCGCGTCGATCGTCGGCGTGCGGGCCCTCTCGCCCGCCCCACAGGCGGCGTCGGGCACGCCCATGCAGCGCCTCACCGGCAACGGCGCCGAGGCCAAGGGCTTCGAGGCGCAGGGCAAGTTCGTCGTGACCGAGGGCTCGATGGCGACCCGCAGCGAGACCAACGGGTGCCCGGGCCACGTGCTCGACCTCCGCAACAGCCTGATCCTCCGCGGCGTGCTCGCGGAAGAGGGCAAGCAGCTCCGTTTCACGCAGGACTTCGCGTTCGACCACGCGGCGCAGGCGGCGCAGGTCGTCCTGGGCGATGCGGGCGACGCGTCGTCTTGGAAGGGGGGGTCGCAGCCCGCGTCGGCGCCGAAGGAAGAGTCGGCTGAGTCCGGCGAGTCGCGCAACGATTCCAACGGCACGCCGGGCGTGACCGTCAAGCCGATCCGCGCGACGCCCAAGGCGACCGCGGGCGCCTGATCACGGCTGCGACAACTGTGCAATCCGCGTGGCCAGGCGTTCCCGGACGCCTGGCCATTCTTGTTCGATGACCGAGTAGATCACCGAGTCGCGGCGGTAGCCGTCGGGCATGATGACGTGCGCGCGGAGCGTGCCCTCGCGCGCGAACCCGAGGCGTTCCATCGCGCGTTGCGAGCGTTCGTTGCGCGCGTCCGTCTTGAGCTGCACGCGGATCGCCGAGCCTTCTTCGACGGATCCGCGCGCGAACAGATCGGTCTCGAACGCGCGGGTCATCAGCAGCAGCTTCATCTCGGGGTTGATGGGTGTGCCGCGCGACGCGGGCCCGAGCCAGGTGTACCCGATCGAGACGCCCCGGTGCGCGGGGATCGGGTCGTACAGCGCGGTCACGCCCACGGCGTCGCCCGTGCGCGCGTCCAGCACGGCGTGGGGGAAGACACGCGGGTTGCCGTTGAGCTCGGCGGCGTACGCGCGGAAGCCCTGGGCGTCCCACGTGGGCGGGCGCGCGGGCATGTGCTCGAACGTGCGCTCGTCCGCCGCGGCGAGCAACGCGGCCGCGTGGGCCTCGGTCAGCGGTTCGAGCGCGGCGTGGGGGCCCGCGAGCGGCAAGGCGGCGATCGGCATGGGCGCAGAATAGCGCCGGTGGTACGCTCGGCGTGTGGACGAGCAGGACCAACGCGTCGTCGCCTACCTCGCCGGCCGTGACGGGGAATGCCCGCGGTGCAAGTACAACTGCCGCGGCGTGCCCGAGGCGAAGTGCCCCGAGTGCGGGTGGGTGCTCCGGTTCCGGTTGCCGAAGCGGCCCTGGCCCGCGTGGGCGGTCTGGTGGTGCGTGGCGGCGCCGCTCGCGCTCGCGAACGCGCTGATGTGGGTCGCGGTGCTCGGGCTCATGCGCCCGGACGGGCAGGCGGGCGTCGCGCTCGGGTTCGCGATCGTGGTCTCGGTGGGGTGCGGCGTCGCGTTTGCGGGCGTGTATGTCCGCAACGAGGACCGGGCCGGCTCGCACGCGAGCACCGCGGTGTGGACGGTGCTGTGCGGGATCGGCGTGCTGGCGTGCGCGTGGATCGGGTTGTTTGGGTTGACGGTGTGAGGCGTGGTGTGACGAACGAGCCAACCGAGCTTGAGCTGTACCTCGCCGAGCGGGACGTGCCGTGCCCGGGGTGTGGGTACAACCTGCGGGGGCTGACGGAGGCGGCATGCCCGGAATGCGCACGGGCGGTCGATGTCTCCGAACTTGAGTATCCGAGTTCACGGGCGGTGTCGATCCGCGCTGGATTGATCGCGGGCGGTGTTGGGTACGCCCTGTGGGCCGCAAATCTCGCGTGGTACGCTGACCGCGCGATCGAAATGCAACCGGCGTGGATCTCGCTCGCGATTGCCCTGATCGGGATCGCGTCGGCGTTCGTTGTGCCCGCCAACCTGCGGATGCAGCGTGGGTCAGAGCCGGGTTTGCGGGTCGGCCAAACGATCGCGGCGATCTACGTCGGGCCGGCGCTGTTCTTCGGATGCTACGGGGCTGTCGGGCTCACGATCGCGTTGTGCGAGGCGGTACTGGGATGACTCAGTGCAGCACGCGGAAGACCTCGGCCTCGTCGGTCAGCCCCTCGCCGATCTTCTCCATCGCGTCCACCTTCATGGGCTCGAATCCGGATTCGACGGCGGCTTCGTAGAGGGTCACGCCGTCGGCGCGCTCGGCGGTGAGCTTGCGGAGCGTGTCGTTCATGAGCATGAGCTCGTGGACGGCGAGGCGGCCTCGGTAGCCGGTCCCGAAGCACTGGTCGCACTCTTGGCCTGCGTGCTTGCCCGTGCCGCCGCAGGCGGGGCAGATGCGCCGGAGGAGGCGCTGGGCGAGCACGCCGAGCAGCGAGCTGGTGACGAGGTAGGGCTCGACGCCGATGTCGATGAGGCGCGGGATGGCGCTCGGCGCGTCGTTCGTGTGGAGGGTCGCGAGGACGAGGTGGCCCGTGAGCGAGGCCTGGATCGCGAGCTGCGCGGTCTCCATGTCGCGGACCTCGCCGACGAGGATGACGTCCGGGTCCTGTCGGAGCAGGGCGCGGAGCCCCGCGGCGAACGTGACGTCGCGCTTCGTGTTCACCTGCATCTGACTGATGCCGTCCAGGCGGTACTCGACCGGGTCCTCGATCGTCATCACGTTGCGCGAGTAGCGGTCGATGCGCCCCAGCGCCGCGTACAGCGTGGTCGTCTTGCCCGAGCCCGTGGGCCCGGTGACGAGCAGGATGCCGTTCGGGCGGTTCACGCAGTCCATCAGGCGCGTCTGGATGCGCTTGGCCATGCCCACGGCGTCCAGGTCGAGCTGGGTCTGGGATTGATCGAGCAGGCGGAGGACGATGCGCTCGCCGTTGATCGTCGGGATGACCGACAGGCGGATGTCGATCTTTTTCGACCCGATGCGCACGGTGGTCTGCCCGTCCTGCGGGGCGTGGCGATTGGCGATGTCCAGCTCGGTCATGACCTTCAGGCGTGACGAGATGGCGGGCGCGAGCGTGAGGGGTGGGCTGAAGGCGTCGAGGAGCATGCCGTCCACGCGGAAGCGGATGGCGAGCTTGGACTCCATCGGGTGGACGTGGACGTCCGACGCGCGCCGGCGGAGCGCCTCGAACAGGATCATGTTCACGAGGCGGATGACGGGCGTCTGGCGCGCCTGGGCGAGCAGGTCGGTGGTGCGCCCGATCGCGCCCGCGGCGGACTCGATCGCGCTCTCGTCGAGCGGGATGTCCTCGACGATCTCGGTGACGAGGTCGCCGCGGCGCTCGAACCCGCGGTTGATGATGTTCGCGACGCCCGCGCGGGGGCTGAGCACGAGCGTGAGGGGCATGCCCAGCGCGTCCTCGAGCATGGAGAACACGCTGGGCTGCATGGGCTGGCTGGTCGCGACGACCATCTCGTGCCCGTCCGAGCTCAGGGCGGCGACGGAGTGATCGCGCGCCAGCTCGGCGTCGATGAGCTCGTAGAACCGGCTCGCGGATTCGTCGAGCTTGGGCTCGGGGATGAACGCGAGCCCGGTCCGGTCGGCGAGCTTCTTGAGGGCGCTCGTCTCGTCGAGCGCGAGGGTCTGGAGGAGGACGTCCCACGGCTGATCGTCCGAGCCCTCGATGCGGGAGAAGGCCTTGGCCTGATCGGGCGTGAGCTTGAGCTCGCCGAAGACGGAGGCGACGCGCGGCCAGTCCTCGGTGACGATGGAGAGATCGCGGCGCGCGGGGGCTTCGCTGCTGCGCTTGAGCGCGAGGAGCCCGCCCTTGGGCTTGGTCTTGCCGCTGGAGGTCCCGTTCGTGCTCACCCGTCGGTCTCCAGGGGGACGGTCTCGAGCGGCGGGGCGCGGTCGGCCTGCGAGGGCTGGATCTGTGAGGCGCCGTCCGCGGGGATCCGCTCGATGCGGGCGTGCGCGCCCTGGCGCGAGGGCGCCTCCTCTGTCCGGGCCGACGGACGCGGCTCGTCCGGCTCGGGCGACTCGGCGGGCGCCTCGCCGGGCGTGGGCGGGGCGGAGCGCGACGTCCGCATCGTGACCGGCTCGAGGTCGGGCAGCCCCGCCTCCACATCGACCTCCGACTGCGGGCCCTTCGAGAAGAGCTTCAGGTCGTAGAAGTTCGGGTCGCTCATGATCCGCGGCGTGATGAAAATGTAGACCACCGAGTCCGACTTGGTCTCGTTCGTGTCGCGGAAGAGGTGCCCGATGCCGGGGATGTGCCCGAGCAGCGGGATGCGGCGGATGGTCTCGCTGACGTTGGTCACGGTGATGCCGCCCACGACGATGGTCGCGTCCGACGGGACGGTGACGCTGGACGAGACGTTGTTGGTCTGGCGGGGCGCGGGGATGCCGTCGGTGGTGGGGCTGCCCGTGAAGGCGGAGAGCTCGACGTCGTACTCGAGCCGGAGGTACCCGCCCTCGGAGATCGTGGGCGTGACGGTGAGGTTCGTGCCGGCCTGCTCGAACCCGGAGAACGAGGTGGTGGTGGTGGTCTCGCCCTGGTTGACCTCGGTGGTGGGCTGCTCGTCCACGGAGGCGAGGGTGGCTTCCTCGTTGTTGTTTACGAGCAGCGAGGGGCGTGAGATGATGCGGGCGTCCGTGTCGGTCTTGAGGGCGTTGATGATGACGGGGATGGACTCGGACTGGATGAGGGCGAAGAGCCCGCCGGCGAGCCCGCCGTTGACGACGCGCTGATCCTGGAACCCGTCGGTCCCGACCGACGAGAGCCCGAAGTTGGATTGAAAGCCCCACTGCCCGTTGAGGATCTGTGTCTCGACGGCGAGGCGGAACGTGTCCGTGTTGCTCACCGAGACGATCATCGCCTCGATGTAGACCTGCGGGCGGCGGAGGTCGAGGCGGTTGATCAGGCGCTCGAGCTGGTCCTGCTGCCCGATCGGCGCGCGGACGACGATCTGGTTGTTGCCCTCGTCGGGGACGACGATGACGAGGTCGGGATCGAACGCGCCGGAGACCTCGTCGCCCCCGGGCCCGACGAGCGCGATGCTGCCGTCGGGCAGGACCTCGGGCCGGAGCTCGGGCGCGACGGTCGAGCGGACGCCGCCCGAATCGGGCAGCAGCGGGGAGTCGCCGCCCACGGACTGCCCGGTGATGACGGCGTTGAGCAGCTCGGCGACCGTCTCGGCCTGCGCGTGATGCAGGCGGTAGGCGCGGACGACGATGCGTTCGTCCTCGGCGCCGATCTCTTCGAGCAGGGCGGCGAGCTGCTCCTGTTGCGATTCCGTGCCGTAGTAGACGATCGTGCCGCGGGCGACGTCGACGACCATCGCGGGCCCGCCGGCGCCGGAGGTCTGCGTGCGGGCGCCGAAGGCGTTGTTCGGGTCCGCGCGGAAGGCGTTGAAATCGTTGTTGTTGTCTTCGATCCGGATGACCTCGCCGAGCCCGCGCTGCGAGGCGATGTCCGCGAGCGTGGCGGCGGACGAGCCGGCGAAGTAGCGCTTGGGCGCGAGCGTCGAGGGGACGTCGATCGCCTCGATGATCCGCAGGACCTCGTCGAGCTCGTCGCCCGTGCCGCGGAAGAGCAGCGCGTTGCCCTGGGCATCGACGGTGAGGCGCTCGCCGAGGTTGGTCAGCGTGGGCCCAACGCCCAGCACGACGTTCGCGACGTTCGGGTTCGTGTTCGGGTTGTTGCGGTTGGTGCGGTTGTTGGTCGAGGCGCTGTCCTGTCCGCCCGAGAGCGCGATCGCGCGCTCGCGGGCCGCGGGGGCGGCGATGTGGCTCAGCTCGATCCGGTGGTACACGATCTCGGCGCGCGTCTCGAGCAGCTCGCGCACGGCCTCCTCGACGCGCGCGATCTCGCGCACGGGGAGCGTCGCGACGATCACGCCCAGCTCATCGACGAACGCGACCGTGGTCGGGGGCTGCCCGCCCCAGCCCATGATCGCGTTGACCGCGGGTTGCAGCGCCGTGGGCTTGACGTTGGGCGTCTTGATGATCTTGGTCGTCGCGATCTCGCCGCCCGAGCCCGGGCGGATCGTGGTCGCTTCCTGCACGGTGTAGAACTGCGACAGCGCGTCGTACGTGATCGTGTACCCGTACGACTCGAGGGTGGAGTCGAGCAGGTCGAGCAGGCGCTCGCGCGGGACGGCGACCGGCGCGTTGAACGCGACCGAGCCCTGCGGGTCGCCCTGGATCTTCACGTTGATCCCGAGCGTCTGGGCGACGAAGTCGATGAGGGCGCCGAGCTCCATGGGCTCGCTGAACGCGTCGAACCGGATCATCTCGCCCGACTGGGGCTCGATCGCGGCGCCGGGCTGGGCGTCGTCGTCCGCGGGCTGGCCCGCGGGCTGGGCCTGCTCGTTGGGAGCCCGGTTGCGGTCCGCGCCGCCGGGCTGGAGTCGCACGCGGCGGTCCTGCTGGGGCAGCCCGTCGTCCTGGGCGGTGGCGCCGAGCGGGAAGACGCCCAAGACGAGCGCCCCGATCAGGGCGCTGATTCCGAGCGGTCGCGCCGCGGCGCGGGGGGTGGTCGTATCGTCTGGCACCATGAACCTCCGGTCCGTTCCTCGGGCCAAGCCTACCCGCCGCGGGCAGCGCCCGTCGGCCCGAACACACGCCTTTCTTCGAGAGTGACTCAGCCGATGCGCGTCGTCTCCCTGCTGCCCAGCGCCACCGAGATCCTGTGCGAACTGGGCGGGCGCGACCTGCTCGTCGGGCGCTCGCACGAGTGCGACTTCCCCGACGGGCTGGGCGAACTGCCGGCATTGACGGGCCAGAAAACGGCGTACGCCCCCGAGTCGGGCGTGAGCGCGGCGGACGTGGACGCCGCCGTCCGCGAGCATCTGTCTGCCGGGGGGGCATCCGACGACCCCGAGCGGTCGCTCTACACGCTGGACGCGGACGCGCTGGCCGAGCTCGAGCCGGACGTGATCCTGACCCAGGACGTGTGCGACGTCTGCTCGATCGCGCTGCCCGAGGTTGAGCGGGCGGCCCGCGTCGTCGCGGAGCGCACCGGGCGCGCGCCCGATGTCATCGCGTTGAACCCGACGACCGTCGAGGGCGTGCTGGACGACCTGCTGCGGGTCGGTCGGGCGGTCGGGCTGGCGGGAGAGGCGAAGCATGCGGTCGTCCGGCTGCAGGCGCGTCTGGTGGGCGCTCAGGAGTTCGTGAACGAGTACGCCGAGGGGCCCGTGGTGGGCTTCCTCGAGTGGACCGACCCGTTGTACATCGCGGGGCACTGGACGGTGCAGCTGATCGAGCGCGCCGGCGGGCGCCACCCCCTGAACCCGACGACCCACGGGGACGACGACGGCGCCGCCGCCGGGCTGCAGCAGTCGTTCCGCAAGGCGGGCAAGTCGGTCGCCGTCCCGGGCGAGGTCTTTGCGCGCACGAACCCGGAGTTCCTGTTCGTCGCGCCGTGCGGGCTCACGCTCGAGCAGGCAACGCGGGAAACCCTTGAATTACAGGCTCAACCGTGGTTCGCGGATCTGCCCGCGGTGCGCGCCGGGCGCGTCTTCGCGATCGATGGCAGCGCGATGTTCAACCGCCCGGGGCCAAGGTTGGTCGAGGCGTTCGAGTTCCTGGTCGCGACCATGAACGACCGCCCCGGGCTGGTTCCGGCCGAGTTTCCGTTCGAACGGGTCGTGTAACGGGATCGTCACTCGGCTGTTTCGGGCCGCCTCACTCGACGCGGTCGAAGACGTACGGCCCTTCCGTCGCGCCCCACGCCTGCTCGCCGTCCGCGTCGTACCCGCGGTCCCATGTCTCGAGCCGGTCGGCGAAGAGGGCGACCTCGCTCGTGGCGTAGCTGGCGCCGCGGAGCGTGCTCTCGCACCCGGTGCCGCGGGTCGCGCCGACGAACGCGGCTTGATCCGCGTCCCACCGCAGGTAGATTGTGCACCCGTCGCGGGGCGTGAGATCCTCGGGGGTGAGCTCGCGATCGAAGCGCTCGGGCGCCCGCCACGCGCCGGCGAAACGCAACGGATCGTCGAACGTGTAGACGTCGCTTCGCCATACCTTGACCGGCCCACCCTCCACCGGCCAGCTGTGCGCCGCGAGCCGGTAGATGCGCTGGCGGTACGGGCGTTCGAGGGCCGACGCCGCCGCCTGCTCGACGTACAGCCACGGCCCGTTGGCCCGGTCCGCCCAGATCTCGACGGCCTGCAGGCGGATATCGAAGAAGTTCTCGGGGTCCGCTTCGGCCTGGCGCACTGAACTGAACGAACCCGTCAGGACCCGCGTCAGGTCGTCGAGGTGCCCTTCCTTCGGCCCGAGCGTGGGCCCGCCCACGCACCCGGACAGCATGCACACCGCCCCGCCCGCGAGCGCCCCAACGAGTCTCATTGCCGCTTGCCCTTGTCCTTGCGGTCCTTGCGGTGGTCGCTCTTGCCCTTGTCGCGTTGCTTGCTCTTTCGGCTTCGGCGTTGCGAGCCGGGGACCTTGATCCCGGCGCCCTTGGGCGCGTCGAGCCCACCGCCCTCCGAGCCGATGTTCAGGCCCATGGGCCCGCCCTTGCGCTTGCCCCCGGCGCGGGACTCGGGGTCGGAGAGCACGAGGTCCATCTGCCGGCGTGCGAGATCGACCTTCGCGACGCTGACCATGACGCGGTCGCCCATCGAGTAGCTGCGGCCGGAGTTCTGGTCCACGAGCGCGCCGGTGCGTTCGTCGATCTGCCAGCGGGGGGGCTTCTTCGAGCGCGTCACGTCGCCCGGGAGGTCGGCCTTGTTGATCATGCCGTCGGCGAGGTACTTATCGAGCTGGACGAACACGCCGCGTGGGTTCACGCCCGTGATCACGCCCGGGTACTCCGGGTTCTCTCCGCTCGCGAGCTGCTCGGCGAGCAGCTGGAGGACCAGGAACTGACGGAGCTGCCGCTCGGCGTCGGCGGCGTTGACTTCTGTTTGCGAGCACTGCCGCCCGACTTCGAGCAGTTTGTCCTCGCTCGGGCACATCGGGCTCTCGCGCATCTGCTTGCCCAGCGCCTTGATGGCGCCCTCCTTCTTCGGGCGGTTCGAGCCGTTGTCGGTGCGTTTGAGGTATTCGCTCAGCGCGCGGTGGACGGTGAGGTCCGGGTAGCGGCGGATGGGGCTGGTGAAGTGGGCGTACGCCTTGGACGCGAGCGCGAAGTGCCCGATCAGCGCCGGCGAGTACGCCGCCTTGGTCAGCGTGCGCAACACCGCCATGTGCACCGCGCGGCTGGCGGTCGTGCCGCGCGTCGCGTCGAGCAGGCCCTGCAGTTCCTCGCGCGTCGGGCTCTTGGGGATCTGGTAGCCCGCCACCCGCGCGCTCCGCTGCAGGTCCTCGGTCTCGCCCGGCGTCGGCTCGGGGTGCACCCGGCGCAGCAGGGGCACGCCCAGATCCTCGAACAGGCTCGCGAGGCACTCGTTCGCCTCGACCATGAACATCTCGATGATCGTGTGCGTGAACGCGTCGTCCTCCTGCTCGGCGTCGATCACGCGCCCGTCCTCGTCGAACACGAGCTCGACGTCGGGCAGCTCGAGGTGGATCATCCCCTGCCCGCGCCGGCGCTCGCGGATGACGCGGGCGAGCGTGTCCATCTCCTTGACCGTGCTGATCAGCTTGTCGGTGTAGACGGGGTCGGTCTTGGCGTGCTTCTTGGCTTCCTCCAGGTCGCCGTCGATGAGCGCCTGGGCCTCCAGGTACGTCATGCGCTTGGTCGATTTGATCAGCGACGAGCAGACGCCGCGGGTGACGATCCGGCCGCGCCCGTCGTAGCGCATGATCGCGGTCTTGGCGTACCGCGGCACGCCCTCCTGGAGCGAGCAGATCCCGTTGCTCAGCACCTCGGGCAGCATCGGGATGACGAGCCTGGGCAGGTAGCACGAGTTGCCGCGCTCGAGGGCCTCTTTGTCCAGCGGGCTGTCGGGGTCGATGAAGTGCGCGACGTCGGCGATGTGGACGCGGAGCTCCCACCCGCCGTCCTTGAGTTTCTCGATGCTGATCGCGTCGTCGTAGTCCTTGGCGTCGGGCGGGTCGATCGTGGTGACGTATTCCTCGGTGCGGTCCTCGCGGAGGGCGAGGGGCTCGCCGCGCTCCCAGGCTTCGATCTCTTCTTCGAAGCGCGTCGTCGCTTCGCGGGCTTGATTCACGCAAGCTTCGGGGAAGTCGCCCGAGGGCAGCCCGTACGCCGCGATGACGGCGGCGGTCTCGACGTCCGGCTCGCCCGCTTCGCCGAGCAACTTGGTGATCACGCCCTCGGCGAGCATGCCGTCCTCGGGGTATTCGAGGATCTCGATGACGACCTTGTCGCCCGGCTTGACGTGCTTGCTGCTCGCGTCGCGGATGACGACGGGGTCGGAGAGTTCCCGGCCGTCGGGGTAGCACAGCCACTTGTCGCCGCGTTTCTCCATCTCGCCGGCGAAACTGGAGCGCTTGCGTGCGACGACCTCGACGACCTCGCCGGCGTAGGACCGCCCGAACCCGCCCTCGCGGCGTTCGCGCCGGAAGTCGCGGGCGTACGAGGCGATGACGGTGTCGCCGCTGAGCGCACCGAGCGTGGCGTGGGGCGGGATGAAGACGTCGCCGCCGATGATGGTCTGCAGGGGCTCGACGAACCCGAAGCCCTTGGCCGTGCCGCGGAAGATGCCCTTGACGGTGCCCTCGTCGGGCATGGAGGGCAGCGCGACGCGCTCGCCCTTGTCGAGCACGATCGCGCCCTCCTCGGCGAGGGCGCGCACGGCGTCGGCGAACTCGGCGACATCGTCCACGCGCAGCTCGTCGGCCAGCGCGTCGATCGCCTTGGGCTCGTAGTCGTCGTGCTCGAGGTGCTTGAGCAGGCGGTCGCGGTACTTCAGGGGCATCCGGGGTCCTTCGGATCTCGCCGCGCACCGGCCCGCGCCGGGGCGCGGGGTTACATCGACGCGGCGTACGACTCGAACGACGGCGTGAAGGCCACGGGCTCGAACCCGAGGTGCTCGCGCGCCTTGTCCAGCGGCGCCGTCGAGTCCTCGATCGCCATCAGCGCCATGCCGGAATCGAACGGCAGCAACCGCCCCATCCCGACGAACTCCGCCGCCTTCGCCTTCATCGCGGCAACAACGCCGGGCACGCCGATGACGCGCATCCCGCGCTTGCCAAGCGGCACGTTGTCGCGCACGAGCTCCATCATCTCTTCCATCGTCAGCTCCTCGGCGCCCACCAGGTGGTAGATCTCGCCGACCGACTCGGGCGTGCCCAGCGCCTTGACGAACGCGCCGCAGACGTCGTCCACGTGCACGGGCGCGACGGTCGCCGTCTCCCACTCGCTCGGGATGGGCAGCGGCACCGGGCCCAGCATCTTCGCGTCGCGACGCGGGCGCACGAACGCGGGCATGAACGCGTACGGCAGCGATCGCCCCTCCGCCCACGATTTGACCATCTGCATGAACTCGCCGTCCGGCCCGTGGATGAGCCCGGGGCGAAAGATCGTCCAATCGAGCCCGCTATCGCGCACGGCTTGCTCGCCGGTGAACTTGGTCGCGCGGTAGCGGATGGCGCTCTCGCCGCCCACGCCCAGGGCGCTCATGTGGACGTACCGCACCCGATCGCCCGTGCGCTCCTGGCGGTCGTGGCACGCGCCGGCGATCCGCTCGGTGGCGCGGGTGTGCATCCGCTCGAAGGTCTGCCGCCCGCCCGCTTCGCGGATGATCCCGATGAGGTGGAAGCACGCGTCGGCGCCGTCCACGAGGCGGTCGGCGACGCCCTCGTCCAGGATGCCGCCCTCGACGACGCGGATGCGCCCGTCGCGGATCGCCTCGGCGTGCAGGACGTCCGACGCCTTGCCCGCGTCGCGGGTCAGGGCGTTCACGCGGTGCCCGGCGTCCAGCAGCGCCGACACCATGTGCCGCCCCACGAACCCCGTCGCCCCTGTTACTGCCACCGTCTCAGCGCTCATCAACAAAGCCTCCGCGAGAAGGCACAAGCCTACGGGCCGACGCCGGGCGACGCGCGGGGCCCGCCGCCGGGCGTCGGTACCATCCACCCATGTCCCTCCGGGCGACCGATCTGAGCTTCGCCTACCCGGGTTCGGGCCCGGTGCTCAGTGGCGTGACCGCGTCGTTCGAGCCCGGCGCGATCACCGCCCTCGTGGGGCCCAACGGCGCGGGCAAGTCCACGCTTCTTCGCCTGCTCGCCGGGCTCCGATCGCCCGGGTCAGGCTCGGTGACGCTCTCGGACGGGTCGGGCCAGCGGGCCGTCGGGTCGATCCCAACCCGCGAGCGGGCGAAGCGGCTCGCCTACCTCGCCCAACGCCCCGAGGTCGCGTTCGCCTACGCGCTCGCGCAGGTCGTCGCGTTCGGCGGCTTCGTGGGCAGCCGCGACGCGGTCCGCGAATCGCTCGAGACCGTCGGCCTCGCCGACCGAGCCGACACACCCTTCGCCCATCTGAGCGCCGGGCAGCAGCAGCTCGGCGCCCTCGCCCGGGTGCTCGTCCAGCTCCACGGCGTCCGCGACGACGGCGTCGGGCGGTACCTGCTCGCCGACGAGCCCATGAGCGCCATGGACCCCGCCCACGTCGTCCAGACGAGCCGGATCATGCGGGACCTGACCCGCGCGGGCGTGGGCGTCGTGCTCGTCGTGCACGACCTGTCGCTCGCCCGCTCGATCGCGGACCATGCCGTGGTGCTTGACAGCGCGGGCCGCGTCGGCGCGGCGGGCCCCGCGGGCGAGACGCTCACGCCCGAGACGCTGGAGGCCGTGTTCGGCGTCAGCTTCGCGGAGCTCCGGGGGCCGAGCGGGGTTTCCGCCCTCGTCCCGGCTCATCCGAGTCGGGCGGACCCGCCGACGTAGACTGTCTCGCGATGCAAGGCCTGTGGCAGTTCATCCAGAGCGTCCCGATGGGTGTGTGGGCCGTCGTTGTCATGTTCGGCTTCAGCATCCTGGGCACCGTCGTCAAGAAGGTGCAGGAGCAAAAGCAGCAGCGTGAGCTCGCGATGGAGCGCCGCCGCCGCGAGATGGAAGCGCTGCGGACGGGCAAGACGGTTCAGGACGAGCCCGAGGAAGTCGGCACGTCCGCGGCGTCCGAGCGTCAGAAACGCCTGACGGAGCTCGCCGAGCGCCGCCGGCAGCAGCTCGAAGAGCTCCGCAAGCGCCGGGCGTCCGCGGGGACTTCCGCCCCGCCCGCGCCGCCGACGCGGTCGGCCCCGACGCGCCCGACCCCGAGCGCGCCGCAGCCGACCCAGCGGCCGACGCCCAGGCAGACGCCCCGCCCGACGCCGCGCCCCGTTCCCACGGCCCCAAGACCGCGTCCGACCGCCCGCCCCGCGCCGACGGCGACGCAAGCGCCGACGCCGCGCCGTCGTCAAGAGAAGACCGAACCGCGCCGGGGCGAGACACCCGCCGCCAGCCCCGCGATTACGGAAGGCGCGATCGGGTCGCCCCGCCAGGATCGGCAGACGCGGTCGCACCCGCTGGGGTCGCTGTCGGGGATGACCAACTTCGAGATCCGGCGCGCCATCGTGCTCTCCGAAGTGTTCGCCAAGCCCGTGAGCGAACGCCCGAACGAGGGCTGACACCACCGCCCGATGCGGGCGATTGGACCCGATCCCCCGGAATCGGGCTGGCGTGGCACGCCGCGTGCTAGACTTTCGGGATGATCGAGAAGCCCCGTCTTCGGCGCCTCCCCGTCTCGCTGTGCGTGGTCGTCGTGGCGGTGGGCGGGTGCGGCGTGCTCGATTCCGTGCCGCGCGGTGCCGAGACGATCACCGCCGGGTTCCGAGGGCCGACGCCCCAAGAAGCCGCCGAGCTCGCGCTCGACCCGTACAACGCCGACAGCCGATTCCGCGGCATCCAGCTGCTCTCGAACGCCGACTTCGGCGGCAACGACCCGTACGTCCGCCTCTACCTCGACGGCGTGGACGACGAGGACCCCGGCGTCCGCTGGGTTTCCATCCGCGCCCTCGGGCGGCACGGCGACCCCGAGCACGTCCCCCTGATCATCAACGGCCTGTCGGACATGGACCCCCAGGTCCGCGCCGAATCCGCCCGGGCGCTGCAGCGGCTGCACGCCGACGCCGCGGTGGACGCGCTCATCCGCGCGACGGACCCGGAGCTCGAGCCCGACCCGGCCGTCCGCGCCGAGGCGGCGCACGCGCTGGGGCAGTACGCCCAGTCGCGCGTCGTGCAGGCGCTCGTGGCGAGCCTGGACGACCCGAGCCTCGCCGTGAACCGCAACACGCGCCAAGCGCTGCGGACGCTGACGGGGCAGGACTTCAAGTTCGACCGCGGTGCGTGGGTCGCGTGGATCGACGGGGCGGACGACCTGTTCGCCGCGCGCACGCCGTACACCTACCCGGTCTTCGAGCGCGACAAGCGGCTCGTCGAGTGGCTGCCCTTCATGGGCGAGCCCCCGAACGAGGCGGAATCGACGCCCGTCGGGATGATGCCCCCGGGCAGCGAGTGATCCGAACCGTTCTCGGGCGTGGCTGATTGCCCGGCGATCGGTCTGCGCGGGCTCGGGGGGACGCCCGAAGACGGGGTCCCGCCGCGTGACCACACCCGCCCAACCCGAGCGATGGCACGCCCGATGACGCCCGGGGAGCCCGCGTGGCTCCGGAAGGGAACTGGCGTGCGCGCAGTCCGCTACGACGGTCAATCCGTGTTTTTCGACACTGCCGCGCCCGATCCCGTTGCGGGTTCGGGCGATGCGCTGGTGCGCCCGACGCTTAACGCGATCGACGCGATCGATCTTTCGATCGTGCGCGGCGAGACGCCCTTCGCGGGCGTCATCGGGCGTCGGTTCGTGGGCGTGGTCGAGGACGCCTCGGGCCCACGCGGCGCCGGGTGGGTGGGCCGCCGCGTCGTCGCGTCGCCGGCGATCGTCGATCCTGAGTCCGAATACGCCCGCCGGGGCCTGGGCGCGCACGACCCGAACCGGGGCATGCTGGGCGCGCACGAGCACGACGGGGCGCTCGCCGACCGCGTGATCGTCCCGATCACGGCGTTGACCGCCGTCCCCGATGAACTCGCCGACGAGCAGGCGGTCTTCGCGGTGCCCGTCGCGCGGGCGCTGCACGCGGCGCGGCTCGTGCGCGTCGAGGGGCGCGCGTTCATCACGATCCTGGGCGACACGCCCGACGCGCTGCTGTGCGCGCAGGTGATGACGCGCCTGAACGCGTCGGTCCGCGTGCTGGGCACGAACCACGCGTCGCTCGCGCTGTGCGAGCGGTGGGGCGTGAAGCACCGCCCGGAGCACGAAGCCGGGCGGCGTCAGGACCAGGACGTGGTCGTGGATGGAATCTGCACGCCCGAGTCGGTGGCGCTGGCGTGCGCGCTGTGCCGCCCGCGGGGGACGGTGATCCTCAAGCCCGAGTCGCCCCCGGTGTCGGGCAGCGCCGCGTCGTCGCTCGCGGGCGTGGACTTGTCGCCGGCGCTGGCCAACGAGATCGAGATCCGCCCGGCGGTTGCGCACGCGATGGGCGAGGCGGTCGCGCTGCTCGCATCGGGCGCGGTGGACGCGATGCCCCTGATCGGGCGTCGGTTCGCCCTCGCGGACGCCGTGGGCGCCCTGCGCGCGGCGTCGGCGGACGGCGCGCAGACGATGCTCGTCGCCGCCTGAGCGCGGTATCCTGCCCTCATGAGCCACACGCCCCAGCCCACGGTCGTCGTCCATCGGTCCGAGTCCAACGGGCTCGGGCTCGCGGGGTTCATCTGCTCGCTGATCGGTCTCTTGTCGTGCGGGGCGCTCTTCCCGGTGGGGCTCGTCGGGCTGGCGCTGTCGTTCTTCGGGATGTTCAAGCGTCCGCGCGGGCTGGCGATCGCGGGGTTCGTCATCGGGCTGGTGGCGAACCTCTGGATCATCGTCGCGGTTGTGTTCGTGGGGTTCAGCGCGATCCTCGCCGGCGCCGCGGCGATGGTCGGCGCCGAGAAGTTCGAAGCCGCCTTCGAGATGGGCGTCATCGGCGCGCACGTGGACGAGTATCTCGGCGCGAACGGCCGCCCGCCGAGCACGCTCACCATCCTTGGGCTCGAGACCAACACACTCGAGGACCCGTGGGGCCGCACGTACCGCTACGCCCCGACCGCGGATGGCTTGAGCTACACGCTCAGCTCGGACGGGCCCGACGGCGTCGAGGGCACGCCCGACGACATCCTGCACGGCGACTGAGCGGGCTCACCACAACAGGCGTGTGCGGATCGAGCCGTCCAGCGCGTCGAGGCGTTCCTTGATCGCCCCGCCGTCCGCGGGATCGACGTCCAGCACGACGTACCCGATGTCGCCCGAGGTCTGGAGGTACTGACTCGCGACGTTCGCGCCCGCCTCGGCGAGCGCGCCGTTGAGCTTGTTCAGAAAGCCCGGCTCGTTTCGGTGGAAGTTCAGAATCCGGTGCCGGCGCACGGGCTCGTCGCCCTCGCGGACCTGCTGGCCCGGCAGGTCCACGCCCGGCACGTTGACCGCGCCGACCGTCGAGCCGTTGTTGACAAAGCGGATGAGCTTGCCGGCGACCTCTTCCGCGATCGCGGCCTGCGCCTCGATCGTGCTGCCCCCGATGTGCGGCGTGAGGATGACGTTCGCGAGCCCGCGCAGGGGGCTCTCGAACGTCTCGCCGCTGCTGGCGGGCTCGTCGGGAAAGACGTCCACCGCGGCGCCGCGGAGATGCCCGGACGTGATCGCGTCGGCGAGCGCGTCCACATCGACGACGGACCCGCGCGCGTTGTTGATCAGGTACGACCCGGGCTTCATCCGCTCGATCCGCTCGCGCGTGATGAGCCCCTCGGTGCCGGGCGTCGCGGGCACGTGCAGCGTGACGACGTCGGAGCTCGCGAGCAGCTCGTCGAGCGAGTCCGCCGCTCGGGCGTTGCCCAGGGGGAGCTTGGAGTCGATGTCGTAATAGAGCACCCGCAGCCCCATCGCCTCGGCGAGCACCGAGACCTGCGAGCCGATGTGCCCGTACCCGACGATGCCGAGCGTCTTGCCGCGGACCTCGTGCGCGCCGCTGGCGGACTTGTCCCACGCGCCCGCGTGCATGCCGGCGGACTTCTCCGCGAGCCGGCGGTGCAGCGCGATGATCTCGGCGATGGTCAGCTCGGCGACCGAGCGCGTGTTCGTGAACGGCGCGTTAAAGACGGGCACGCCCGCGCCCGCCGCCTCGGGCAGGGCGACCTGGTTCGTCCCGGCGCAGAAGCACCCGATGGAGAGCAGGCGTTTGGCGCCCGCGAGGGCGTCCGGCGTGAGCTGCGTCTTGCTGCGGACGCCCACCACGTGCGCGTCCGCGATCGCGCCGGAGAGTTCCTCGGGCGCGACGGCTTTGGGCAGTGCCGTGACGTCGAACCCCTCGCGGGCGAGCATGTCCACGCCCTGCGCGTGGATCCCCTCGAAGAGCACGACCTTGATCTTGTCCTTGGGGAACGACGTTTGCATGCGTCAGCGTACTCCGTTCGGCCCATCTGAAAGAGCCCCGAGCGTGAGCGACGGGCCCAGATTCCCGTGCCACCGACCCGTCCGCGGGTCGGTGCTCTTGACTTTCTGGGAGCACGCACTGACCAGAGGGCTGGTCAGTGGCACGAACTTGCCCCGCGCTAGAAGCTGACGTACCCGAGCGCGATCAACCCACCCAGGACGGCACACAAGAGGACTCGGTACCACCCGAAGACCTCGAGCCCGTGCTTGTTCAGGAAGCCCACGAGCCACTTCACCGCGATCGCGGCGCTGATCGTCGCGACGACGAGCCCGACGACGATCGGCGCGATCCCGAGCACCTCGAACATGTTGGGTGTGCCAGCGTCGGCGGATTTCTTGATGTTCTTGAGGAGCGAATAGACGCACGCCCCGCCCAGCGTGGGCAGGCCGAGCAGGAAGCTGAACTCCGCCGCCGCCTTGGGGCGCAGCCCGACGAGCACGCCGCCGGCGATCGTCATCATGCTCCGGCTCGTCCCGGGCCACATCGCGATGCACTGGAGGAACCCGACCGCGAGCGCGCCGCGCCACGAGAGCTCCTCGATCTCGTGCCCGCGGTGGTGCTCCACGGCCTCGTCGTGGACGCCCGCCTCGAGCGCGGCGTCCGCCCGGCGCATCGGGCGGACCTTCACGCGGTCCAGCACGATCATGAACACGCCGCCCAATGCGAGCGCCGTGAGCACCATCGTCGGGTTGAAGAGCTTCGCTTCGATCCAGTCGTTGAGCAGCACGCCCAGCACCGCCGCGGGCAGGAACGCGACGATGATGTTCAGCGCCAGCTTGAGCCCCAACGGGTTCTTCCCGGCGAGCCCCGCGAGCATCTGGACGACCCTGGGCCAGTAGAGCCCGAGCACCGCGAGGATCGCCCCGCCCTGCACGACGATGTTGAAGGCATCGACGGCCGCTTTGGTCTCGGCCGGTTCGTCGAGCCCGAGGAGGGCGGCGGTGATGATCAGATGCCCCGTCGAGCTGACGGGCAGGTACTCCGTGATCCCCTCGACGAGCCCGAGGACCGCCGCGTCCAGCAGCGTCATGATCGGCTCGGGATTGGGCATCTGCACGTCGGATCTCCTCGGAGCGGGCACCGTACGCCCGGGCCGGCGGGCTGCCCAATCATCGACCATCGCGATGCCCCAAATCGAGCCCATCTCGGACGCCGCGGACCCCCGGGTGGACGTCTACCGCGATCAGAAGGACGCCTGGCTCCGCGCGGCCCATCACCCCGGGGGCGACGGCACGTCGGGCACGGGGTACTCGGGCGGCCTGTTCATGGCCGAGGGCGAGCTCGTGCTCGACCACCTGCTGGCGTCCGAGTACGAGCCCGAGTCGCTGCTCATTACCCCGGCGCGGTGGGAGGGGCTGAACGCCGACACCCGGGGCGCGGTCGAGGCGCTGCCCGGGTCCGTGCCGATCTACCTCGCCGAGCGGGAGGTGATGGCCGAGGTCTGCGGGTTCGACATCCACCGGGGCGTGCTCGCCGCCGCCCGGCGCGGCCCGGACCGCGACCCCCAGGACGTCGCCCGGTCCGCGCGCACGCTCGTGGTCCTCGAGGACCTGACCAACCACGACAACGTGGGCTCGATCTTCCGGTCCGCCGCGGCGATCAGCGGGATCGACCGCGTGGGCGTGCTGCTGAGCCCGCGCTGCTGCGATCCGCTCTACCGCAAGTCGATCCGCGTCTCGATGGGCCTGGCGCTGCGGGTGCCCTTCGCGACGCTCGTG
This sequence comes from Phycisphaerales bacterium, assembly GCA_040219655.1. Classification (GTDB taxonomy): domain Bacteria; phylum Planctomycetota; class Phycisphaerae; order Phycisphaerales; family UBA1924; genus BQJQ01. The sequence goes on from JAVJSB010000007.1 coordinate 47,852, forward strand.
GATTGGCCGGCGGGCCTGCGCGAGCTGTCCGCGCTGGGGTACGAGACCTGGGCGCTCACGCCGGGGGCGGACGCCGAGGACATCACCGTGGCGCGGGCGGTGCCGAGACGGCGTGTGGCGCTGCTCGTGGGATCCGAGGGCCCGGGCCTGACGGACGCCGCGATCCGGGCGAGCGACCGGCGGGTCCGGATCCCGATCGCGCCGGGGGTGGACTCGCTCAACGCGGGGGTATCCGCGGCGATCGCCCTGCACCGGGTCGAAACGGGGGGTCGAAACGGGCCCGAGCGCGTGGAATGACGGGCCTTCTTGGCTTGTTAATCCGGTCTCAGGTTGAATCCAACCATCGAATGCCCCCATACTGCTGACGGGGCGTTTGGGCCCCATCCCCCGGAGGTTTCCATGCTGCGATCCTCGACGACCGTCCTGTGCCTCGCCGTGTTGGCGACGAGCGCCGCCGCCGCCCCGATCCCGCGCGAGGGCGACGGCCCGCGTCGGGCCGCCCTGAACGAGCTCGAGACGTCCGCGGTCCCGCGCGACGCGTTCGACTCGATCGACGCGTGGGTGGGCATCGACGACCTGAGCGTGCGCGACCTGCGCAACGAGGTGACGGTGATCGTGACGACGGACGTCGCCGAGCCCGACAGCATCCGCTACACCCGCGAGATCGCGGACATGCTCGAGCGGCGCCCGGGCGTGCAGGCGCTGGCGATCCACCCGGCGGAGGGCTGGCAGCGCTTCAGCCTGCTGCACGACGCGGGCACGGTCAAGATCCCCGGCGCCCGCGACGCGGACGGATCGCTCCGCGCCTATTTGATGGCCGACGAGAACGCGGACCTGTTCGTGATCGACAAGGCCGGGCAGGTGCGCTACGCCGACATCGACCCGATCGCGCTGGAGCGGGCCGTCATCGAGCTGCTCGAGGAGACGCGCGAGCACGCGATGGGCGAGGCCGACCGGCGCGCCGAGATGATCGCCAACGGCGAGGACCCGTACGGACCGACCCGCGCCGCCAAGGCCGACCTCCCCGACGCCGACGACATGACCGCGGGCATGATCGCCAAGAGCGTCTACGCCAAGGCGGACTGGCCGGCGCACAACAGTGACTTCGGCGCCAACGACCTGCAGGGCGACAAGCTGCCCTCCATGGGGCACGTCAGCTGGATCTCCGAGTCCGAGCGCTGGCAGGACATCGACAACAAGGTGATCGTCCTCGACTTCTGGGCGACGTGGTGCGGCCCGTGCATCGCCGCGATGCCCACGCTGCAGGCGCTGCAGAAGTCCTACCCGCACGACCTGCGCGTCATCGGCGTGGGCGGGCAGTCGGAGGACGAGAAGACCGTCCGCGACTGGCTGAAGCGCAAGGGCGAGCACTACGCGAACGTCTACGACGGCTCGCGCCGCCTCATCCGACCGTTCGCGCCCAAGGGCATCCCCTTCGTTGTGGTCGCCTCCACCGACGGCGTCGTCCGCTGGACGGGCAACCCGCACGACCCCAAGTTCGTCGAGGCGGTGCACCAGGTGATGGGCGCCGACCCGCTCGTCCGGGCCCGCAACGACGACATCCGCCTGACCGCGGACGACCTGAACTACACGCCCGCGGCCGGCTCGGGCAACCTCGACTGGCCCGAGCCCTGCCCCGAGCGGGCCCGCTACGCCAGCGAGGACATGCACGGGTCGAAGATCGAGGACCCGTTCGAGGGCCTGACGTGGCTCGACGGCGACGCGCCGGACGCGGCGGGCAAGGTCGTCATCGTCGATTTCTGGGCGACGTGGTGCGGCCCGTGCAAGCGGTTCAGCCCGCGCCTCGACGCGCTCGCCCGCAACTACCCCGACGACGTCCTCGCCGTCGCCGTCTCCGGGCAACGCGAGGACGAGGAGACGGTCCGCGCGTTCATCGAAGGCCGCGCGTCGGCCTACCGCCACGCGTTCGACGCGGACCAGGGGCTGTACAAGTCGATCGGTGTGAAGGGCATCCCGCACGTCGCGGTGCTCAGCGCCGACGGCGTCGTCCGCTGGCACGGGTTCCCCGAAGGGATCGACGACTTCGAAGCGATCGTCGCCCAGGCCGTCGCCGCGAACCGCGAGCTCAAGAAGCTCACCATGTCCGACTGACGGCGTTGGATCCGAGAGCGCCCGAGCCGACCCACGACGGGGCGCGCCCAACGGGCGCGCCCCTTTTCCGTGTCGTCATGCACGAGCCCGAGATCCCGAACAACACGGGCAACATCGGGCGCACCTGCGTGACGACGCGCTGCGCCCTGCACCTGATCGACCCGCTGGGGTTTGAGATCGACGACAAGGCGTGCCGGCGCGCCGGGCTGGATTACTGGCCGCGCCTCGAGGTGCACCGCCACGCGGACGCGCCCGCCTACGACGCGTGGCGCGCCGAGCGCACGCCCGGCGCGCGCGTCTGGGCGTTCACCACGAAAGCGGAGCGGTCCGTCTTCGACGCCGACTTCCGCGCGGGCGACCACATGCTGTTCGGCAAGGAGTCCGCGGGCCTGCCCGACGAGCTCATCGAGCAGCACCGCGTCCGCGCGGTGCGGTTCCCCATGGCGCCGGGCGAGCGGAGCCTGAACGTCGCGACGGCGGTCACCGTCGCGATCTACGAGGGCGTCCGCCAGCTCATCGCCCGGGGCGACGTCGGACCCGACCCATTCGCCTGAACGGGCCCCCCTGCAAGCCCGCGGGCGGCAATCCGAAAAACCGGGAGAACCCGCGAACTCCCCACGGGGACGCCGCGTATCTCACCCTGGGCCTGCCCGGACGACCCACCGGGCGAGGGCCATTGAGCGGGTCCCGGGCACACACCCGGCCCGCGACACGCGAACCGATCTCTCCTCTCTCCTGCAGTGTGCCGCTCGTTCGCGAGCGGTACACTGTTTTTCCATGCGCCGATCCACGAACCAAGCTCGGGCCCGATTCACGACGACCGGCGGCGCGGTGTGCTTCGCGCTCGCCGCGGCGGTGATCGTCGGGGGTTGCCAGAAGACCCCGCTGCGCAAGGACGACCAGCGCTCGCAGTTCGATCGGTACGACGCGACCCGCAACGAGCGCGCCCCGGCGTACGTGCAGGACGCCTTCGGGCGCCGCCAGCCCAACCTCCGCGGGCGCCTGATGGGCAACGACTGACGCCGGACGAGCGCGCGAAGCCCGGCACTTTGTGCGTTGAATCCGCAAGAAAAACCGCGTCGCGCACCGATCGCTAGGATGGGGCAGGAGCCCGCGCGTGCGACGAAAAGAGCCGGGGAGTCGGCGAGAACCCACCACCCGGAGCACCCACCACCACATGGTGTGCTCCACGGAAGGCACCTGACCAACCCATGGCATCGAGCACCTCAACCACCACCCAGACCATGTCGCGCCGCACGCGGACGGTCTGGGCGGCGCTCGTGGGGAGCATGACGGCGGGCGGGGCGCTGCTCTTTGCGCTCGCCGGCCCGGGGCCCGCCGGTTCCGGCGCGGGCGTCTCGCTCACCCCCCTGGCGTCCACGACCGCGCCGAGCACCGTCGAGTCCGTCTTCACCACCCGCTCACCCGTCGATGAGGCCCGCTGGGACTCGATCGTGATCCATCACTCCGGGTCCGCGGCGGGCAGCCCGGCCGACCTGGAAGCCCAGCACCGGGCGATGGGGCTCGTCGGGCTCGGGTACCACTTCGTCGTCGGCAACGGCACGGGCATGGGCGCGGGCGAGGTCCACGTCGGGTACCGCTGGCTCGAGCAGTTGCCCGGCGCGCACGTCGCGGGCAGCGCGGGCGCGGCGCTGAACCAGACGTCGATCGGGATCTGTTTGGTTGGCGACGGCGACCGGCGGACGTTCTCCGACGAGCAGCTCCGCCGCGCCGCCCAGCTGGTGGCGGCGTTGTGCGACCGGTTCGGCCTCGAGCCTGATGACGTGCTGATGCACGCCGACGTCGCGCCGACGACGAGCCCGGGGCGTTTGTTCCCGCAGGCCGCGTTCCGCGATCTGGTCCGGCAGTACCGGCGCTGATCGGGCGTTGAGCGCGGGCACGCAACGTGTTTCATGATCGTTGGGCGTGGTTTCCGCGTGCGATCGGAACGGAATCGTGGTGCGCCGCGGCGTTCCGGACTACCATCGCGGCCTTGGGGCGTCGCGCCCTTGGGGACCTCGCGCGAACCTTCGATCGGGAGCCGCGAACTGGGGTGGAATCAATCGGGGAAGACGCCGATACGAGACACCTGGGTTTTTGTTCTTGACTCTTGAATCGATGTTTCTCAGGTAGCAGTCCGCATGGCCGAGCCGGAGCCGAAACAAAAGGGTGATCTCGTCGAGGGGTATCGGATTCTCGCCGAGCTCGGCCGCGGCGCGGCCTCGATCATCTATTTGGTCCAGGACCCCAAGACCAAGCAGGTCTGGGCGCTCAAGCACGTCGAGAAGCGGGGCCCGAAGGAGCAGCGGTTCCTCGACCAGGCGGACTCGGAGTACCGCGTCTCGCAGGCCGTGGGGCACGCGGGCGTTCGGCACATCGAGAAGGTGATCAAGAAGGGCTCGCTGCTGAGCGTTAAGGAGCTCTACCTGGTGATGGAGCTCGTGGACGGGGTCTCGCTGCACGAGATGGAGGAGATCTCGCTGGCCGACGCGGTGGACGTGTTCCGGCAGGTCGCGTCCGGGATGGCGGCGATGCACGACGCGGGGTACGTCCACGCGGACATGAAGCCGCACAACGTCATCGTCGGGCCCGACTTCGACGGCAAGCTCATCGCGAAGATCATCGACCTTGGGCAGGCGTGCAAGATGGGCACCGTCAAGCAGCGGATCCAGGGCACGCCCGACTACATCGCGCCCGAGCAGGTGCACCGGCGCGAGATCACGGGTAAGACGGACATCTACAACCTCGGCGCGACGATGTATTGGGTGCTCACGCACCGGAACATCCCCACGGCGATGGGCGCCAAGCCCGACTCGCTCGTCGGGTCGCTGGACGACTCGCTCATCGAGAAGCCCAGGCCCGCCCGCGAGCTGAACCCCGAGGTGCCCGAGCGTCTGAGCGATCTGATCGCCGAGTGCGTCGAGGTGATGCCCGACAAGCGTCCGGCGTCGATGCACAAGGTCGCGGACCGCCTGGACCTGATCTACGGCATCCTGCGCGCCGCCGAGGACGACGCGGACGCGCCGACCGACGTCGCGTCGGACATCGGGTGATCGCGTGACCGACCTCGACCTGCGGGATCCGGATGTCGTCTGCAAGAGCCTGCGCGCGGGGACCGAAGCGAACCGTGACGCGTCGTGCCGATCGGGCTCGATCGACCGGATCAGCGCGCCGGGCCGGCTGATCGCGACGGGCGACCTGCACGACAACCCGGTGCACTTCGCGCGGGTGGTGCACGCGGCGGGGCTCGGCGCGGCGCCGGGCATCCCGGGCGACGAGGAGGTCGAGTCGCCCGACCCGTGCCACCTCACGCTGCACGAGCTGATCCATTCCGACAAGCTGATGAACGGGATGGACTTCAGCTACCGGGCGCTGGCGCGCGTCGCGGCGCTGAAGGCCGAGCACCCCGAGCACGTCCACACGCTGCTGGCGAACCACGAGCTCGCGCAGGTCGTGGGCGCGGGGATCGTCAAGCACGGCGTGCGCGTGGTGGAGGCGTTCAACGACGCCGTCGAGATGACGTTCGGCGACGACGCGGGGCGGGTGACGTCCGCGATCAACCGGTTCGTCCGCTCGATGCCCATCGCGCTGCGGTGCGCGTGCCCGGCGGGCGACATCCTGTGCGCCCACTCCGTCCCCGGCCCGGCGATGATGGGCCGGTTCGACCCGTCCATCCTCGACCGCGAACTCACGGACGACGACTACGCGCCGCGCCAGGGATCGGCGCACTTCATGGTCTGGGGGCGCGGCTACGACGCCGAGCTGCTCGAGGACTTGACCGAGCGGTGGGGGATCAACCTGTTCATCCTCGGGCACGAGCACGCGGCGGAGGGGTACCGGCTCGTCGAGCCCAACGCGCTGGTGCTCAACTCGGACCACGAGCGCGGCGTGTACCTGCCGATCGATCTCGACCACAAGCCCAGACTCAGCGAGTGCGCGGCGATGGTCGTGCCGCTGGCGGATTCGGTTCACGTCTGAGTTTGCAACCCGCCGACCCGACCTCGGTTCAACCCAACGAAAGGGGACAACCCGATGTCAATGGCGAGAGTTCTCGGCGCGCTTGCGTGCGCCGTCTCGATCAGCAGCGCGCGGGCCGTGACCGAGTCGCCGCTGTCGGACGCGGCCGAAGCTGTCTCTCTGATGATGCGGACGAAGGCAGCGGCGGAGTGGCTCGACCGGGCCGATGACGTGCGGGGATCGAGCGCGGCGCCGCTGCCTGATCGAACCATCTACATCAAGACGCGCCCGAACGACGCGATCACGGCGGAGGCGTACGAGGCATTGCCCGCGGAGGAACGCGAGGGCTGGAGGGCGTACGTGGTGACACCGGAGACGTATCACTCGACGTTCTATGGCACGCCGATCGCTTACCTGCCCGCGATCGACTACGCCGGCGAGGCGTTGCGAGGCACACCCGATGATCCGGAGCCGACGTTCGAGGGTCGCCGGGTGATGGACCTCGGGTACGGGCAGATGGGCCAGCTCGAGCTGCTCGCCGCGTGCGGGGCCGAGGTCGTGGGCGTCGAGGTCGATCCGATCCTCACGCTGCTCTACGCGGATTCACAATCGCCCCGCGCCGTCGCGAACCCGGAGGGCGCCGACGGGTCGGTGCGCGTAATCGAGTGCCTGTGGCCGAACGAGGCGTCGTGCCGGGACGACGTGGGCGGTGATTACGACGTCATCCTGGCGCGCAACCTGCTCAAGCGCGGGTACGTCAAGCCCAAGGAGCTCATCGGGAACTACATCCCCGTCGCGCACGGGATGAGCGATGAGGAAGCCCTCGGGCATTTCTATGAGGCGCTCGCGCCGGGGGGCGTGGTCGTGATCTATTCACTCGGCGGCGCGCCCGACCCCGACAAGCCCTGGACGGACATCGCCAACCCGTGGCCCGAGGCCGCGTGGGAGGCGGTCGGGTTTGAGGTGGTGCACCACGACCTGGACGTCTCGGCCGACGCCGGCGCGATGTTCGTGGCGCTCGGGTACAGCGAGCCCGAGACCGTGGCCGACACGCTCTTCGGCGTGTGCTCGGTGTACCGCAAGCCGGGGGATTGAGCCGGGACCGTTCCGGCTACGATCCAGGCATGACGAACACCCTCGACGCCGGTTCTCTTCAATCCGCGGGCCTGGACGTGATCCGGGCGACAGACCCCGACGCGGCCGCGATCATCGGACGCGAGGCGGAGCGCCAGGAGACCACAATCGAGCTGATCGCGTCGGAGAACCACGCGTCGCCGGCGGTGATGGCGGCGGCGGGCTCGTGCATGACCAACAAGTACGCCGAGGGCTACCCCGGCCGGCGCTACTACGGCGGGTGCGAGTTCCACGACGAGATCGAGACGCTCGCCCGCGAGCGCGCCAAGAAGCTCTTCGGGTGTCAGTACGCGAACGTGCAGCCCCATTCGGGCGCGCAGGCGAACACCGCCGTCTTCATGGCGCTGATGGAGCCGGGCGACACGTTCGCGTCCCTGCGCCTCGCCGACGGCGGGCACCTGAGCCACGGGATGAAGATCAACTTCTCGGGCATCTTCTACAACCCCGTGCACTACCCGCTGCACGAGGATGAATCGCACGACGACTTCGAGCGCATCGATTACGACGCGGTCCGGGCCGTCGCGAAGAAGCACAAGCCCAAGATGATCCTGACGGGGTACTCGGCGTACCCGCGCGTGATCGACTTTGCCAAGTTCCGCGAGATCGCCGACGAGGTCGGGGCGCTGCTGATGGCGGACGTCGCGCACATCTCCGGGCTCATCGCCGGGGGTGTGCACCCGAGCCCCTTCCCGCACGCGCACGTCGTGACGACGACGACGCACAAGTCGCTGCGCGGCCCGCGCGGCGGGCTGATCCTGACCAACGACGAGGAGATCGCCAAGAAGGTGGACAAGGCGCTCTTCCCGGGCGTGCAGGGCGGCCCGCTCATGCACATCGTCGCCGCCAAGGCCGTCGCGTTCGGCGAGGCGCTCACCGACGACTACAAGGCCTACGCGCAGAAGGTCGTGGACAACGCCCGCGTGCTCGCGGGTCAGCTCACCGAGCGCGGCTTCCGCATCACCTCGGGCGGGACGGACAACCACGTGATGCTCGTCGATCTGCGCGGCAAGGACGACGAGCTCACGGGCAAGGACGCCGAGGCCTGGCTCGAAGCCGCCGGCATCATCACGAACAAGAACGGCATCCCCAACGACCCCCGCAAGCCAATGGTCACCAGCGGGCTCCGCCTGGGCACGCCGGCGACGACGACCCGCGGGTTCGGCGAGTCCGAGATGGTCATGATCGCCGACTGGATCGACCGGGTGCTCACCGCCGGGCTGGCGGGCGAGACGGAACTGGCGAGCGCGACGGACGCCGTGCGGGGTGAGGTGCGGGCGCTGTGCGGGCGGTTCCCGCTGCCGCACTAACTCGTCACGCGCAGGCGAGCGGGCGCTGGGCGAGTGCCCGGGCCGCCTCGTCGAACGCGAGCACCTCGGGCCCGCCCGATTCGCAAAGCCACGCGTAGAACCCCTGGTCCGATGCGTTCGGGTCGGGGAACCGCTTGCGCAGTTCGTCCGACGCCGCCCACCGGTCGCGGAACCGGCTGCACACGCACAGCTCGGGCGTGAACGCCGCGGCGTCGAAGGGCTCGGGCGCTCCGTCGGGGACACCCCGCGTCCACGCGTCATCGGGCTCGTACCCGAGTGTCCCGACGAGCTCGATGAACGCGGGCCCGAGCGCCTCGAGCAGGCGCCGATCGAATTGTCGGCGCCACTCGCCCGCCCGCGCTCTGCGGACGTGGTTCGGCCGGCGGATCGCGTCGTTTCGGCGCAGCGCGTCGCGGTCGAAGCGATCGACGGCGGCGCGCACGCCCGGGGCATCGTCGATGCCGAGCCATCCAGCCACCCGCCCCAGCTCGCGTGCCGGGTCTTGGAGCAAGCCCTCGTACGTCGTGGTGCAATCCGCGGGCGGCCCGAAATAGCGTGTCATCTCTTCGATGCGTCGGGCCGCGACGCGCTCGCGCCAGTCGGCCCTCCACTCGAACGTGCCGCAGGCGCCCTCGCACGCGTACAGCTCGAAGACCCGCGGCGCGAGCCCGCGCAGGTCGTGGTGGATGTGCGAGACGATCACGTCCCGCGGATCCCGCACGATCTGCAGCACGCGGAACGCGGGCGCCTCGCGCCGGAGGCGTTCGACCGGGATGTGCTTGCTCGGCGTTCCCGGCGCGACCCCGGCGTCCACCGTCAGGTCGCCGCACAGGAACCCGGTCATGGCGCCTGGGTCGGGCAGGCCCGAGTCGTCGGTCGTATCGAAGGGCGCCCAGGGCGTCGTCCGGCCCGCGCACGACTCCATCGCGCGCCGCACGGCGGGCTCGTCGTCGGGCGCGAACAGCGCGGGCCCATCCGTGCGTGTCAGCAAGCGGGCCGCGACCCGATCGGCGCTGATGCCCGTGCGTCCGCACAGCGCGGCCAGCTCCGGGTCCCCGAGGAACACGGACAGGTGCGCCTTGGGGACGACATCGCGCCCGCCGCAGGGCCCGCTGACGCCGGGCAGGGCGAACACCATGTGCTCGAACCAGACGGTCCCGCTCTTGTGAAACCCGGTCGTGGCGAAGGGGCGCTGCGGCATGGGCGTTCTATCGGCAGGGCGGGCGGCCCGCGTGCAGCCCGCTCGGTAGGCTGGCCGCATGAGGACACGACGCGCACGTCCCGCCGCGGGCTTGATGATCGCGCTCGGCACAATCGTGACCGGCTGCGCCGCACCCGGCACGGCGCCCCGGCCCGCCCCGATTTCGCACATCGTCTTCGTCACGCTCGCCGACGAGACGGACCGGCCCGAGCTGCTCGCCGACTCGGACGCGATGCTCGGGACGATCCCGAGCGTCTCGAGCTATGCCGCGGGCCCGCATCTGGACACGGGCCGGCCCAGCGTGGACGACGCCTACTCGCTGGGCATTTACCTCGGGTTCGAGACCGAGCGTGATCTCGCGGCGTACGTCGCGCACCCGCAGCACGTCGCGTACGTCGAGAAGTGGAGGCCGCGGCTCGCGTCGCTGCTCGTTCGGGATGTGCTGGACGAGACGCCCTGAGCCGCGTTCAGGGGCGATCCGCGCCGCGATCCTTGCGGAACCCGCCCCCGATCGCCGACACTGTCTGTATCGGGTCGCACCCCGCGGAAAGGAGCAATGCCATGGTCAGGGCGGTGCTTGGCGTGATCGGCGGCTATCTCTCGGTCGCGATGATCGTTTTCACGAGTTTCTCCCTCGCGTTCTTCGCGATGGGCCCGGACCGCGCGTACCAGCCGGGCAGCTACGAGGTCTCCACGACCTGGCTCGCCGTCAGCATCGTGCTGACCATCATCGCGGCGTTGCTGGGCGGATGGATCTGCGCGCTCATCGCCAAGCCGGGCAGCAAGGCTCCGCTCGTGCTCGCGGGCGTCGTGCTCGTGCTCGGGCTGGTGAGCGCGGCCTTCGGGATGCAGATGGACGACCCCGGCCTGCGGGCCGAGGACGTCGGGGTCCTCGAAGCGATGCAGGAGTCGCGCCAGCCCGTCTGGCTGCTGTTCCTGAACCCGGTGATCGGAGCGGTCGGCGTCTTGCTCGGGGCGAAGCTGCGCAAGGCACCCGGCGCGGTGCCCTCGGACAAGCCCGAAGCGCGGGCCTGAGTCAGCCGGCCGCGCGCGTCGCCGTGACGATCGGGCCCGGATCATGGATCGTGACGGACCGGGCGGCGTCGTCGCGCACCTCGAAGATCACCCGCACGTGCTCGGCGCCCACCGGGTGGAACGCGTGCGCGCCCAGGGAAACGAGCGTGCGCGAGAATCCTGTGCCCGACTTGATCGCGAGCCCGAACCGCGTGACGAGCACCTCGAGCGTGCCCGAGGCGTGCTCGTACGTCCCCGTGTAGACCGCCTGCTCCGCTTCGCTCAGCTCGGGTCGCTCGTACGCGTTGTCGGCGTCTCCGAGTTCGTCGAGGTACTCGCGCACGAGCGCGGCATCGTCGCCGCCGACGCGCGCGTGATGCGCGAGCGTGAACCCGTGCGGCCCGAGCAGGCGTTGCACGCCGGGTTGCGCGGTGACCATCCCGCGGACGGCGTCCACCCATCCCATCATCGCGCCCGTGAAGATGTCCGGGCGGGCCCCGTGCGAGATCAACAGCGCCGCGATCTCGCGATTGCCCACGTGCGACGCCGCGCCGATCGCCGATTCCCAGTCGCCGAAGCCCCAGTCGATCGTGGCTCTCGCGAGGGCGGGGCGTGCCTCGACGAGCTCGGTCACGCGCGGTACGTTGCCGTGGCTGCCGGCGACGGTGTCGCGGACCGCTTCGTACTCCTGCGATGGGAAGCGGTCGCCGAGCGCCGGGGGCTCTTCCCGCCGCGTGAGTGCACCCGCCGCGGGCAGCGCCGCCGCGCTCACGGCCGCGATTCCGATGAACCCACGCCGCGTGAGGGCGTCCGTCTCGATGCTTTTGGTCATGCTTGCGTCCCCTGTCGTCGGTCCCCCGACGGGGGCGGTACCGCTCCGGGCGCGGGGGCGTTGCGGTAGGCTCTCGTGATGCTCACACGGACCGTTAGCGCTCTGGGCGCCCGCGTCGCCGCGGTGTTCACGAAAACCGCGCCGGACCCCTTCGTATTGGCGATTGTGCTGACGTTGATCGCCGCGGCGCTCGCCCTCACGCTGGGCGAGACCGCGGGCGACGGCCCGAAACTCGTCACGATTCTGGACGCCTGGCGGGCCGACGACGGGCTGTGGCGGTTCCTCGCATTCGGCATGCAGATGTGCCTGGTGCTGGTCACGGGGCACGCGCTGGCGGCGAGCAAGCCGGTGCGCGCGGTGGTGGGCGCGCTCGCCGGGCTGCCGCGCTCGGGGCCCGCGGCCGCGGCGCTCGTGGGCCTCGTCGCGGCGTTGTTCGGGCTCGTCAACTGGGGGCTCGGGCTGATCGTGGGGGCCCTCTTCGCGCGCGACGTCGCCCGGGCGCTCGAAGCGCGCGGCGTGCGCGCGCACTACCCGCTGCTCGCCGCCGCGGGCTACGCCGGGTTCCTCGTCTGGCACAGCGGGCTCTCGGGCTCGGCGCCGCTCTCAACAACGACCCGCGAGGGGGCGGCGAAGGTCCTCCCGCCCGAGGCGCTCGCGGCGTTGCCCGAGGGCGCGGGCGTCCCGCTCGACGAGACGATCTTCAGCCCGATGAACCTCGTCGTGACGGGCGGGCTGCTCGTGATCATCCCGCTCGCGCTGTGGCTGCTCGCGCCGCGCGCGGACGAGGGCGTGCGCACGATCGCCGAACACGACGTCCCGCTGGACGAGCCCGGCGTCGAGCGCCCGGCGAGCCCGACGATCCCCGACCGCCTGCACCATTCGCCCGTGTTCTCGACGCTCCTGGCCGTCATGCTCGGCGCGGCGGTGGTGCGATACGGGTCCGTCTCCGGGCTCACGCGGGTCGGGCTCAACGAGATCAACGCCGCGATGCTCGCGCTGGGATTGCTGTTGCACGGCTCGACCGCGAGTTACGTGCGCGCCGCCGAGGACGGCGCCCGCGGGTGCGCGGGCGTCATCCTGCAGTTCCCGCTGTACGCGGGCATCATGGCGCTGCTTGGCGCGAGCGGGCTGATCGCGTCGTTCTCGCGCACGCTGGCGGAGTTCGGAAACGACACGACGGTGCCGCTGTTCACGTTCGTGAGCGCGGGGGTGGTGAACCTGTTCGTGCCCTCGGGCGGCGGGCAGTGGGGCATCCAGGGCCCGATCGCGCTCGAAGCGGGCGCGGCGGCGGGGGTGCCGCCCGGCAAGATGATCATGGCCGTCGCGTACGGCGATCAGCTCACCAACATGCTCCAGCCCTTCTGGGCGCTCCCGCTCCTCGCGATCACGGGCGTTCGGGCGCGCGATATCGTGGGGTACACGGCGATCGTGATGGTGCTCGCCGGCGCTTGGATGGCGCTGGGGTTGTTGGCATTCTGATGACGCACATCGTTCGGGGGCCCGCGTGCTGACTGACTTGTTGATCCTCGTTGCGTCGGTGGGTGTGACGGTGCTCGGCGCCGAGGCGTTGGTGCGCGGGTCGGTGCGGATCGCGCGGCGGCTCGGGCTGTCGAGCCTGTTCATCGGCATGACGATCGTCGGCTTCGGGACCTCGACGCCCGAGCTCGGGGCGTCGGTCGCGGCGGCGTGGCGCGGGGCGGAGGGGATCGCCGTCGGAAACGTCGTGGGTTCGAACATCTGCAACATCGCGCTGATCCTCGGGGCGGCGGCCCTTGTGCGCCCGCTCGCGGTCTCGTTCCCGATCGTGCGCCGCGAGATCTGCTTCGCGGCGCTGGCGTGCGCGTTACCGTTCCTGGCCGTGCTGGCGGGGTCGGTGGTCACGCGCCCGCTGGCGGCGGTGCTGCTGGTCGTGCTCGCGTGGTCCGTGTGGGACGGGTGGCGTCGGGCGAGGGCGCAGACCGAGGCCGAGCGCGCGGCGCTGCCCGAGCTGGAGCGCGAGGTCGCCGGCGATCGCCCGGGGCGTGCGTGGACCGCCCCGGCGCTCGTCGTGATCGGGCTCGGGCTGCTGGTCGTCGGGTCCAGGCTCCTGGTCGATTCCGCGGTCGGGCTCGCCGGCGTGCTGGGCGTGCCCGACGTCGTGATCGGGCTGACGATCGTGGCGATGGGCACGTCGGCGCCCGAGGTCGTCACGTCCATCGTCGCGGCCCGGCGCGGCGAGACCGACCTCGCCGTCGGCAACGTCGTCGGGTCGAACGTCTTCAACGCGCTGGGCATCCTGGGGATCGCGTCGCTGGTGCGCCCGCAGGCGGTGCCGGGGCAGGTGCTGATGGTCGATCTGCCGGTCTCGGTCGTGCTGATGGCGTTGCTGCTGCCGCTGGTCCGGTCGGGCGCGCGGATCTCGCGCGCCGAGGGCGCGGTGCTGCTGACGCTCTACGGCTTGTACCTGGCGTTCCAGTTCGCGGTCGCGCCCCGGCTATTCGGGGCATGACGGATCAGGGCGTCGGCAGCGCGGGGATCCCGCCCGCCTCGGGCCAGAACGCCGCAAACGCGCCGGCGGCGAGCAACGCGTAGATCACCGCGTCGATCAGCCCGGTGACGCACCAGCGCGTCGGCTTGCCGAACCAGATGTCGTTGGGCAGCCCGCCGAAGACGAACGCGAGGACGCCGCACGCCGTCGCGACGCGGAACACGCGCAGATACTCGGTCCCCGCCGGCAGCGCCTCGGAGAGGACCCACCCGATCACACCGCACGCGACGAGAAAGACGAGGAACGTCAGCGCCATGTTCTTGCCCATGTTGGGCTTTGAGGGGTAGACGTTCAGCGACATCCACGGGCCCTCGCTGTAGCGCTTCTGGAACGCTTCGGACTTGTACTCCGCGCCGTCGTGCGTGCACGGGGCGAGGTAGAAGCCCGGCTTGAGCCCGAGCGGCTTGACCGCGGCATCGAAGGCCGCCTGGTCCGGGAGCGGTTGGATGTCCGGTTTGTGCCAGGGCAGCACCGCCCAAAGGAGCGTGCTGGCGATCTGCAACAGCACAGCCGCGACGATGATCGGGAGCCAGAGTTCGGTCCAGGCAACGTCCATGGTTCATCCCCTTTCGGCGTGCGCAGAAAAACGCCCGCGATGCATCAGTATCGACGCCGCGGGCGTTGGGTCGCAAATTTCACCCGATCGGGGTGTTGCGGCGGGGGTCAGTCGGTCGAGGCGTGCTGGTACTTGGGCATGTCCTCGAGGACGGCGTCGATGAGGCCGTACTCCTTCATTTCCTCGTCGTCGAGCCACTTGTTCCGGTCGCAGTCCGCCTCGATCCGCTCCTTGGACTGGCCCGTCTGGTCGGAGTAGAGCTTGTAGAGGCGGTCGCGCAGGCGGATCATCTCCTTGGCTTCGATCTCGATGTCCGTCGCCTGGCCTTCCATGACGCCCGAGATGAGCGGTTGGTGCATCAGGTTGCGGCTGTTGCGGAGGCAGAACCGCTTGCCCTTGGTGCCCTGGCTGGCGATGACGGAGCCCATCGAAGCGGCCTGCCCGATGATGTAGGTGCAGACGTCGGGCTGGATGTACTTCATGGTGTCCACGATGCCGAGCCCCGCCGTGACGCTGCCGCCGGGCGAGTTCACGTAAATGTGGATGTCCGCCTTGGGATCCTCGTTCGCGAGGAAGAGGAGCTGGGCGACGATGAGGTTCGCCATCTCGTCCATGATCGGGCCGGTCACGAAGACGATCCGGTCCTTGAGCAGGCGGCTGAAGATGTCGTACGAGCGCTCACCGAGCGAGGTCTTCTCGACGACGATCGGGACGAGGGTGGATGCGTTGGGGGTGGTCATGTCAGTCTCGATTCCGTTCTGCGTGTCCGGTCCGTCGGCGATCAGGTGTTGGCGCTGGCGAGTTCCTTCGGGGGCTCGGCGAGGACTTCGTCCACCAGCCCGTACGCCTTGGCTTCCTCGGCGCTGAAGTACTTGTCGCGCTCCGAGTCGGCCCGCACCTGCTCGACGGTCTGGCCCGAGCACTCGGCGATGATCTCGTTGAGCTGCTGCTTGGACTTGATGATCTGCTCGGCCTGGATGCGGATGTCCTCGGTCTGCCCGGAGACGCCGCCGTAGGGCTGGTGGATCATCACCTTGGCGTGGGGCAGGATGTACCGCTTGCCCTTGGTGCCGGCGGTGAGCAGGACGGCGCCGCCCGAGTAGGCCCGCCCGATGCAGTAGGTCGCGACGGGGCTGGAGAGGAAGCGCATGGTGTCGTACAACGCCAGCGTGTCGTCCACCGCGCCGCCCGGCGAGTTGATGTACAGCGAGATCTCCTGCCCGCGGCGCTGGTTCTCCAGGTAGAGCATCTGCATCATCACGCGGCTGGCGGAGGCGTGATTGATCTCGCCGATGAGGAAGACGATCCGATTTTCGAGCAGCAGCTCGTCGATCGTCATCTCGCGGGTGCGCTGGTAGCTGACGTTCGCAGCGGGCATAAGTCGTTCCCTCGCAATGCACAACGGTCCGTCGGGCCCGCCCGGCGCGTGCCGGGGGCGGCCGGGATCGGTCCTCCGATGAAGCCTCCATCGGACGATCCGGCCCGTCGAATGATAGACCGTGCCGGTTATTCCGAATCCCTCTCCCGGCGTTGCGTCACGCGTTGCCGCAGGTCCCGGCGCTCACTAGAGTTGCGGCCTGGGCCCGTTTCGGGCGATTTGAGGAGCCTCGCATTGTCCACGGCGGTGATTTCCGACATCCACGGCAACGCCGAGGCCCTCCGCGCCGTCCTCGACGACATCAAGTCCCGCGGCGTCGAACGCATCGTCTGCCTGGGCGACATCGTGGGGTACGGGCCCGAGCCCCTCGCCGCCGTCGACCTCGTCCGCGAGCACTGCGCCTGGGCCCTCATGGGCAACCACGACTTCGGGGTGGTCTACGAGCCGACAAACTTCAACCCGGCGGCGGAGACCAGCGCCTACTGGACGCGTGAGCAGTTCGACGCCGAGCCCGACGATCAGCTCCGCGCCGAGCGGTACGAGTTCCTCAACCGCATGCGCGTGCGGGCGGTGGAGGACATCGCGGGCGACGGCACGCCGGTGCTGGCGGTGCACGCGTCGCCCCGCCGCCCGATCAACGAGTACATCTTTCCCGACGACGCGACCGACGCGCCCGACAAGATGGAGGCGATCTTCGACCGCGTCGAGCGGATCGCGCTGTGCGGGCACACGCACGTGCCCGGCGTGTTCACCGACGAGCCCGACTTCTACCCGCCGACGGAATTGGGCGAGGAGCGGGTCTACCAGTTCCTGCCCGACGAGAAGGCGGTGATCAACGTGGGCTCGGTCGGACAGCCGCGGGATCACGACCCGCGGGCGAGCTACGCGATCCTGTCGCCCGGGCAGGTGCAGTTCGTGCGGGTGGAGTACGACGTGCGGAAGACCGCGGAACAGATCAAGCAGATCCCCGAGCTGCACGACTGGCTCGGGGAACGCCTCTACGACGGACGCTGACGCTCGTGAACAGACTCGCAACGACATGGATCGCGCCGGTGCTGATGCTCGCGTGCGTGCTGGGGTTCGTGCCCGGGGTTTGCGCCCAGGAGACGCCCGCGGCGGCGCCGGTCGAGGACGCCGGGCCCGTCTACACCGCTCGGGTGTGGGCGGGCGAAGCCCGAGGCTTTGCGACGCTCGGCTCGCTCGCGGAGGATTCGGACTTCGAGGCGGAGCTGACCTTCTCGCCCTTCGGCGCGGGCATCGAGAGCGTCATGCTGGCGCACCACTTCCTGACAGACAAAGAAGAACACCACGTCCCCGCGCAGCAGGCGCGGACGATCGACGGCATCGAGGCGATCCCGTTCGCGCTGCTCGCCGTCGAGATCGACGGGCGGCGTGTCGGCCTGGTCGGGCTCGAGGAACGCCTGTGGCGCGAGGTCGCGCCGGGTCACTTCGAAGCGCTGATCGAGGACGATGCCGGCGCCGAGATCGCTCGGATCCAGCGCCGCTTCGTGCTCGCCCAGGGCGGCTACGACATCGTCCTGCGCCAGACGCTGACCAACCTGACCGACGAGCCCATCCGGGTGCGCTGGGTCCAGACGGGCCCGATCAGCATGCCCAAGGAGGGCGCGACGCCGGAGAACCCGGACCCCAAGGCGGGCTACGGCGGCGACAAACGACGCGTCCGCTTCGGGTACGTCACACAATCGCAGATCGACCTGGCAGCCAACCGCGGGCTGCTCGACGCCACGGTGACGGCGGACGGCGCCCTCAACGGGCTCCGCTGGACGCTGGGCGATCGGCAGGAGAACGGGCGCTACGAGGTCGCCCGCCCGCTGTGGCCCATCGAGTCGTGGCGTGAGAAGGGGCGCGAGCTCGTCTGGGTCGGCATGACGGACCGCTACTTCGGCGCGATCGCCCATCCGATCATCGACGCGGACGCCGATCGCCTGCCGGGCGACAAGGTGTTCGGGCGTGTGGACAAGATCAACCGGTACGTGCTGAACCCCGGCGTGCCGGACGCGACGGACGCGGTGGTGTTGCTCGAGTTCGTGGGCCCGGGGCGTGAGATCGCGCCGGGCGCGACGGACGACAACCCGATGGGCATCTACGCGGGCCCGCTGGACGACAAGACGCTCGGCGCCACGCCGATGCTCAAGTCGCTCGGGCTGCCCGACGTGCTGATCTACAACTTCGGCGGGCCGTGCTCGTTCTGCGCGCTGTCGTTCCTGACGCACCCGCTGCTGAAGGTCCTCGAGTTCAACCACTCGATCACGCAGGACTGGACGCTGGCGATCATCCTGCTCGTGATCATGGTGCGGACGATCCTGCACCCCGTCACCCGGTGGAGCCAGATCCGCGTGCAGCGCTTCGGCGTGCAGATGCAGGCGATGGCGCCCAAGCAGAAGAAGATCCGCGAGAAGTACAAGGACGACCCGAAGCGCCAGCAGGAAGAGTTCCGCAAGCTCTGGGCGGAAGAGGGCATCAACCCGGCGGGCATGTTCGGGTGCCTGCCGATGTTCTTGCAGACGCCCGTGTGGGCGTCGCTGTACGCGATGCTGTTCTTCGCCGTCGAGCTGCGCCATCAGGCGGGGTTCTACGGCGTCTTCCAGAGCCTTTCGGGGGGCGACTGGCGCTTCCTGGCGGACCTGTCGGCGGCGGACCACGCGATCCCGCTGCCCGAGTTCATGCACTTCAGCTTCCCGCTGTGGGGCACGGTGAGCTCGATCAACCTGCTGCCGATCCTGCTCGGGTTCGTGTTCTTCGCGCACCAGAAATACCTGACGCCGCCCACGAGCGCGACGCTGACGCCCGAGCAGGAGCAGCAGCAGAAGATCATGAAGGTGATGATGGTCGTGATGTTCCCGGTGTTCATGTACACCGCGCCGTCCGGCCTGGCGATCTACTTCGTGACCAACTCGACGATCGCGATCTTCGAGAACAAGTGGATCCGCGCCCACATGAACAAGCACGGCATGCTCGACGCCGACAAGATCAAGGCCGAGCGGCACGCCAAGCGCCAGGCCAAGGGGGGCGGGTTCCTCGCCCGCATGCAGGACCGCGCCCGGCAGGCCCAGAAGATGCGCGAGCAGCAGCAGAAAATGGTCAAGCGCAAGCCCGAGCGCAACGTCGTGGACCGCAAGTACAAGAAGCGGAAGTAAGCCCCACGCTCTATCGTTGCCCGTGGACGATGCAGCGACGATCGTGGCGGTCGCCTCCGCGCCCGGGCGGGCGGGGCGCGGCGTCGTGCGCCTCGCGGGCGACGGCACGCGGGGTGTGCTCGGGCGCGTGCTGACCGGGCCCGTCCCGACCGGCGCGGGGGCGCACCGGGCGCGGGTGCGACTGGGCGACTGCGAGCTGCCGGTGCTGCTCGCCGCGTGGCGCGGGCCGCGGTCGTACACCGGGTCGGACGCCGCGGAGATCCTCGCGCCGGGCAACCCGGATCTGCTCGGGCGGATCGTGGACGCGTGCGTGGACGCCGGCGCGGAGCGGGCGGGCCCGGGCGCGTTCAGCGCGCGGGCGTTTCTCGCGGGCAAGATCACGCTGGATCAGGCCGAGGGCGTCGCCGCGACGATCAGCGCGGAGACGGACGCGGACCTGCGCGCCGCCCGCGAGCTCACGGAAGGCCGCGCCGGCGACCGAGCCCGGGCGTGGGCCGACGAGATCGCCCGCCTGCTCGCGCTCGTCGAAGCGGGCATCGACTTCACGGACCAGGAGGACGTCGTCGCGATCGCGCCCGCCGACCTGCACGCCTCGGCGGCGACGATCGCGGGCGCCATCGACCGCCTCGGCGTGGACGCGGCGCGCGAAGAGACGGGCGACGATCCGCTCGTCGTGCTCGTCGGACCGCCCAACGCGGGCAAGAGCACGCTGTTCAACGCGTTGCTCGGACGCCCGCGGGCGGTGATCGCGGACGAGCCCGGCACGACGCGCGACGCGCTCATCGAGACGCTCGACCTGTCGCCGCATTGCCCGGGCGCCGGGCGCGTGCGCCTCGCGGACCTGCCCGGGCTGAGCGACGCCCCGATCGACGCGTTGGACGCCCAGGCCCAGCGGGCGGCCCGCGGTCTGATCGCCCGCGCCCACGCGCTGGTCTTGTGCGATCCCGCCGGCCGATTCGAATTCGCAGCCGACGGCGTCCCGGCCGTCCGCGTGCGCACGAAGGGTGATCTCCCGGGTGGTGGCGCGGCGGACGCGATCACCGTCTGCGCGATCGACGGCATGAATCTCGGGGCGTTGTGCCGGGCGATCGCGGACGCCTCGGGGGCGCGGGCGCACGGGTCGGCGTCCGCCGCGTCGGCGCGGCACGGGCGGGCGCTCGCCGCGGCGCGGGACCACCTGACCGGGCTCCTGGGCGTCGTCGATCCCGAAGCGCGGGCGCTGAACGAGCCCGAGGTCGCCGCGGCGGCGCTGCGCGCGGCGCTCGATGCCGTCGGCGAGATCGTCGGGCACATCACGCCCGACGACGTGATCGGACGCGTCTTCGCGACGTTCTGCGTCGGGAAGTGATCAGACACTCAGGCGGTCGGCGAACGTCGGCAGGTACTTCTCGCAGAAGACCGCGACCGCGTGGGCGGTGCGTGACGGCGTGACGCCCCAGCACGCCGCGAGAGGCTCGGTGCCGTCCAGATCCATCTGGATCATCAGCTCGTCGTCCACGACGTGGACGCTGGGCAGGCGGTCGGCGAGCGACGCGGTCAGCGCGTTCACCTCGGGCCCGCCCACGCTCACGGTCGGACGCGAGCGCCACAGCGGCGCGTTGAGGTACCACAGGTCCGAGAGCACGACGCACTCGCCCCCGATCGACCGAGCCAGGGGCGTGAGCTCGCGGGCGAGCCCGTGTGCCGTCGGGCGGTCCCCGATCTCCGCGTGGTGGTGCGCGCCGACGACCACCGCGATCGCGTGATCGATCTCGAGCGCGCGGTCGAGCAGCTGGGCGGCCTGGGCGTCGGTCATGCGCGGAATGCTCCTGAGGGGCGTGCCTGTCCCTCATCGGCGCGTCGCCCGGCTCGCCGCCAGCGGCGACCCATAAGCGGCGGGCGGACGGGCGTTGCGTCGGCGCATCGAACGCCGCGGGCCCGCGCTCGCGGGGGTTGTTATGACGCCCCGGAATGATTTCTTGCGGCGTAACCGGCCGTTCCCCACTCAGCCACACCGCCCGCCTGCCCGGACCATGCGTGCGAGCCCGCGCCCCGGATCGATCTCGTCGGATCACGGGCTGAACCCGGCGGGGGGCGGCGTCGATGACAGGGCCGCGTCGGCGGGTGAGGGAGCCCGCCGGCGCGTTGCCGGCGCCGCCCGGGGGAGAACGAGCGATGGTCCGATTGGGTGATCTTCTCGTCGAGCGCGGCGCGCTCACGAGCGACCAGAGAGACGAGATCCTGCAGGTCCAGCAGGACCGCGCCCGCCCGTTCGGCGTGCTCGCGGAAGAACTGTTCGGCGTCCGGCCGAGCGTCGTCGAGCAGGCCTGGGCCGAGCAGCACGCGATGATCGCGACGCGGCTCGACCCCCGGGGCGTCGACATCGACCCGGCCGTCCTCTCGCTCATCGAGCGTCGGCAGGCGTGGCAGTTCGGGCTCATCCCCGTTCGGCAGGTCGGCGCGACGCTCGAATGCGTCACGGCGCCCGATTACCTCGCCCGCGCCATGCGGTTCGCCGGGTGGCGGGTGCCCATGGACTGCCGCTTCAGCATCTGCGACCGGGCGATGCTCGCGACGGCGCTCGGGATCCATTACCCCATCGAGGGGCTGGACGCCGCGTTCGTCGAGCAGGTGATGGCCCAGTTCGTCAGCGCCGCCTGACGGATCATCCCGGTGAGGCCGGTTTCCAACCGGCCTCCGGCCGTTTGGGTGAAGCTGGCCGGTTGGAAACCGGCCCCACCAAGACCGGACCACTTCGGCACGCAAGTCCCGCACCGGCGGGCGTCTACCATCTGGGCCACCAGATGGACCAGGCGCTCGACCAACCCGGATCAAAGCCCGCGATCACCACGGTCTCGCTCGTGTCGCTCGGGTGCCCGAAGAACCTCGTGGACTCGGAGAAGATGTTGGGCCTGCTCGCCGAGGCGGGCATCGCCCCGGTGTCGGCCGAGGCGATCGAGGTGAACGAGCACGACGACCTGTCCGTCGCGGGCTCCGAGCAGGACGCCAGCGCGACGACGGGGCGCGTCACGCCCGCCGACGCGATCGTCATCAACACCTGCGGGTTCCTCGAAGCGTCCAAGGAAGAGTCGCTGGGCGTCATCAAGGACGCGATCGCCGCCAAGGAGCGCGGCGAGGCGAAGCGTGTCGTCGTCGCCGGCTGCCTCGTCCAGCGCCACCGCGCCAAGATCCTCGACTGGGCCCCGGGCATCGACGCGATGGTCGGCGTGTTCGACCGCGACCACATCGTGGACGCCGTCACGGGCGCCGGGATCGACCGCTCGGACGTCGCCGCGGACAAGCCGCCGTACTGGATCAACTCCAACGCGCTGCTCAAGGCCCGCGAGCTGGGGCAGGAGACGACGGGCCTGACCGTGAACGGCAAGGACGGCAAGGGCGTCGGGTACTTCGAGTCCGACGACGCCCGCCTGCGCCTGACGCCGCGCCACTACGCGTACCTCCGCATCGGCGAGGGGTGCAACCAGAACTGCGCCTTCTGCACGATCCCCTCGATCCGGGGCAAGATGCGGTCCAAGCCCGTCGAACGCGCCGCGGCCGAAGCCCGCGAGCTCGTCCGCGACGGCGCGCACGAGCTGCTGCTCATCGGGCAGGACACGACCAGCTACGGCGACGACCTGGGCATCGGCATGAGCGGTGGCCCGGCTCGCCGAGCCGGGGCGTTCGATTCCTCGGCTGCCGCGCCGCCCGGCTCGGCGAGCCGGGCCACCGAGAGCCGGCACGCCGCCGATTTCTCCCGCGGCCTACCGCTCCTGCTCAAGTCAATCACCGACGCCGTCCGCGCCGAGGGCGGCGCCGGGTGGGTGCGGCTCATGTACGCCTACCCCTCCAACTTCACCGACGGCATCATCGACGCCTTCGCCAAGCTGGTCAGCGAGGGCATCCTGCTGCCCTACATCGACATCCCCCTCCAGCACGGCTCCGACGCGATGCTCACCGCCATGCGCCGCGGCGTGACCGCCCAGCACCAGCTCACCCTCTGCGAGAAGCTCCGCGAACGCATCCCGGGCATGGCGATCCGCACCACGTTCATCACGGGCTTCCCCGGCGAGACCGAGCAAGACCACGAGGACCTGCTGCAGTTCATCGAGGAGGTGGGGTTCGACGCCGTGGGCTGCTTCCAGTACTCGCGCGAGGACGGGACCGTCGCGGGCCGGATGGAGACGGACCCCGAGCTCGCCGTGCCCGCCGAGGTGAAGCAGCGCCGGCACGACGAGATCATGGAAGCCCAGCAGCAGATCGCCTTCGAGCAGGCGGCCTACCTCGCCGAGCAGTTCGACCCCGCCAAGCCCACCGAGACCGGGCTGCGGTTCGACGTCCTCATCGACCGCGCTTTGCCTCCCTCTCCCCTTGGGGGAGAGGGTCGGGGTGAGGGGTCTTCAGAAGAACCGGGGCGGGACGCCCCGGCTCGCGCGCTCTTTCAGGGGCGGACGTACTTCCAGGCCCCGCAGATCGACCCGGTGACGTACGTCGAGAGCCGCAAGGAACTCGCGCCAGGCGAGCTGGTCCGGTGCGTGATCGTCGGGTCGGACGGCTACGACCTCATCGCCCGCCCGGCGGACGAGGTGGAACGCCGCGTCAGTTTGCCGCTGGCGTGACGCTCCCCATCCTCCCCCGTCCCGACGAGGGAGGTGGCCCGACGCAGTCGGGTCGGAGGGGGGGTGTGTTCTTGGTGGGGCCGGTTTTCAACCGGCCAGATTCACGGGCTCGAAGAATCTGAGGCCGGTTGAAAACCGGCCCCACCGGAAAGGGTCCCCCGCAGTCTCGCTTCGCTCGACAGCTCCCGCGCACGCGGGGGAGCGTGGAATCTGCACGCCGTGCCTCGGCTGATCCGATGACCCAGAGATGCTCCGCCCCGGGCAAGCGGTCATGGTGTGCGCGATCGCGCTCCTCACCATCGGTGTGGTGATGGTGTCGAGTGCGCGGATGGCGGTGCAGCCGCTCGAGCCGGGGGCGGACCCCGTCGCCGCCGCCGCCGCGTCGGGCGTCACGCCCCGATCGATCATCCTGAGCCGATCGACGGCGTACATGTGCCTCGCCGTCCTCGCGATGTTCGCCGCGAGCTGGATGCCCGTCCGCCGGCTGGGCGCCGTGTCGTCCCGCCTCTTCGCCGACCCCAAGCGGCGGCTGATCGTGCTGGGCGTCGGCACGCTCGCGCTGGTCGCCGTGCTCGCGAGCGTGTACGTCCCCGGCATCGGGCGCGAGGTGAACGGGTCCGCCCGGTGGGTGAATCTGCAGCTGCCCGGGCTCGAGTCGGTCCAGCCGTCCGAGATCGCCAAGTGGGCGCTGATCCCGCTGATCGCGTGGTACGCCGGGGCGTGCGCGGCGGGCGAGACAAACCACCTCCGCAAGTTCTTCACGGGGCTCGTGCCGGGCTTGATCGCGGTGGGCGCGATCGCCGGGTTCGTCGTGATGGAAGACCTCGGCACGGGCTTCCTGATGGGCGTCGTCGGGTGTCTGCTGCTCGTGGCGGGCGGGGCGCGGATCTGGCACTTCCTGATGTTCGCCCCGCTGGGCGTGATGGGCGTGGTCTACGCGATCGTGGAATCGCCCTACCGCCTGCGCCGGATCACGAGCTTCCTCGACCCGTTCGCCGACCCGCAGGGCGACGGCTATCACATGATCCAGTCGATGACGACCGTCGCGGGCGCCGGACCGTTCGGGCGCGGGCTCGGGCACGGCTTGCAGAAGTTCGGGTATCTGCCCGAGGACACGACCGACTTCCTGTTCGCCGTCATCTGCGAGGAGCTGGGGCTCGCGGGCGCGACGCTCGTGATCACGCTCATGGGCGCGCTGCTCTGGACGCTCCTGGGCATCGTCCGCCGCGCCGAGCTGCCGGTGCTCAAGCTCATCGGGCTGGGCGTCGCCGCGACGTTCGGCTTGCAGGCGTGCATCAACCTCGTCGTCGTCACGGGCATGGGCCCGACGAAGGGGATCGCGCTGCCCCTGATCTCCTCGGGCGGCACCGGGTGGATCCTCACCAGCGCGATGCTCGGGCTCGTCGTCGCGATGGACCGCCCGATCACCCGGCGCGAAGAGGCGATCGCAGAACCAGACGAGGTCGATGACCTGGCGGACGAAGACATGGACGCGCACCAGCCGCCCGAGATCGTGGTGCCGGGCCGCGTCAAGCCCCGCGTGCGCGTCGTGCCGATACCCTCGACGGGTACTCCGAGTCACACCTGAGCCGCGGGCTTCAACCCGCGCGGTCTGAGTCCCCCGATCCCGCCCGCGCGGGCTGAAGCCCGCGGCTCAGAAATGGTCCGCGCATGCCTGAACGCACGAGTTCCTACATCTTCGCCGGCGGCGGCACCGGGGGGCACATCTTCCCCGCGATCGCGCTCGCCGAGGCGCTCGCCGAGCGACAGCCCGACGCCCGGTTCGAATGGCTCGTCTCGGACCGCACGATCGACAGCACGATCCTGAGCGCCCGCGATCGGGCGCACACGCCGATCCCCGCCAAGCCGTTCGTCGTGTCGCCCATGGGGCTCGCGCGGTTCGTGGGTTCGTGGGGCGCGTCCGTGCGCGCCGCGCGGCAGCGCCTGCAGGACGCCAAAGCCCACGGGCCGGCGGTGCTCGTCGCGATGGGCGGGTTCGTCTGCCCGCCCGCGGTGCAAGCCGCCCGCGCCGAGCGCGTGCCCGTGGCGCTCGTCAACCTGGACGCCGTCCCCGGGCGCGCGAACCGGTGGGTCGCGAAGCGCGCCGAGCACGTGATCAGCGCGTGCCCGGCGTTCGGGTGGGATGTCGTGGGTCCGATCGTGCGCGCCGAGGCGTTGCCCTCGGGCGACGCCGCCGCGTGCCGAGCCGCGCTCGGGCTCGATCCGGACGTGCCCACACTCTTCGTGTCCGGTGGCAGCCAGGGCGCGGGCTCGATCAACGACCTCATCCCCGCGTTTGCGCGCCGGAGCGCCGAGGCGCTCCGCGGCTGGCAGATCCTCCACCAGGCCGGCGCGGGGCGCTCCGAGCCGGTTGAGCGCTCGTACCGCGACGCCGGGGGGCGCGCGACCGTCGTCGAGTTCATCGATCGCGTGGGCGACGCGTGGGGCGCCGCGGACGTCGCGATCGCGCGCGCCGGCGCCGGCTCGGTCGCCGAGGCATGGGCCTCGCGGACGCCGACCGTATTTTTTCCGTACCCCCACCACGCCGACGAGCACCAGCGCGCCAACGCCGCCGCCCTCGAGACCGCCGGCGGGGCGTTGATCCTGACGGACCACGCCGACGCGGACCGGAACCTCGACGCCCACGCCGGCACGATCGCGGGCCTGCTGGCAGACGCCGGGCGTCGGGCCGCGATGCGTTCGGCGCTGGAGGGACTGGGCCCGTCCGACGGCGCCGCCCGGGCCGCGGCGGTCCTGGCCGATCTTGCCTGACGCCCCCGCCGGACCGATTCTCGGACGCCGATCCGACGCCCCTGCCCCCGATTGGGCCCGCATCTCGGGAGATCCCGACGCCGCGCGATAGACTGAACGCGTGGCCGAACCGTCCGCACCCAACCCGACCAGGCGCCCGATCTGCGTCGTCGTCTCGAGCCTCGGCAAGACGCCCGACGCGGCGTTGCTCGGTGCGCTCGACCGCCACGGCTTGCAGGCCCGCCCGGTCTCGTCCGCCCACGGCGCGATGGCCGAGCTGTGCCGCCCGGCGAACCGGGGGTCCAAGCGCGTCCTGCTGATCGCCGACGAGGGCGCCCGAGCCGCCGCGGAACGCGTGTTGCGGGCCGCGAAGCGCTACGCGCCCGAGACGGCCTGCTGGATGTACGAGCCCGGCGCGAACCCGCCGCTGCGGGCGCACGTTGAAGCAGGGGCGGCCGCCGCGGAGGCGTCGCCCGAAGAACACCCGGTTCGCTCGGAGCGGGCGCCGACGGGCTCGCCCATGCTCCGCCTGATCGCGGCGGACGAGCCGATGCCCGCGACCAACGGGCTGGGCGAGGACGAGGAGCCGACCGCCGAGCGCGTGCTGAGCACGGACGAGCTGACGATGCTGCTCGCCGAGGACGAGAAGAAGGGACGCAAGCCTTGAGCGCCGACGGAGCCGACACCCCGCGCCCGCCGCGCCGTGTGATCCTGGTGGGTCGCACGGGGTTGGATCAGTCGCTGCGCCGCGACCGGTCGGTCGAGCTGATCCGGGCGGCGGACTCGATCGACGCCGTCGGCGAGCTCGCGGACCCGATCGACGCCGACTCACCCACGAGCGCTGTCGTCGTGATGGCACCGGACGCCGAGCCCGAGGGCCCGGAGCGCGGCGCGTTCCTTGATGCCGTGCGTTCGATCAACCCGGACGTCGCGGTGCTGATCGCGACGACCGAGGGGCACCCCGACGGGTACGACGGCGTGGTCGATCCGAACGGGACCGACGGCGACTTTGCGCGCGTGCTGGACGCGGTCTTCGCCGCGCGTCAGCAGCCCGCCGAGGCTTGGCCCGACGCGACGCCCGCGCGCCCGGCGCGGTCCGGCGCACCCTCGGAGGACGCGGGCGTCGTCGAGGTGCTGCTCGCGGGGCGCGACCCGACGGACGCCGCGATGAGCGCGATCCGCGCGCGGCTCGGGCGCGATGACGTCGGGTTCAGTCAGGGCGCGGACACACCGCGCGCGGGGCTCACCCGGCCCGTCCGCGCGGGCGACGCCGTGCTCGGGCACATCGTCGTGCACCACGCGACGCCCGAGGACGCGGGCGACGCCAAGTTCAGCGACACCCTCGCACGCGAAGCGGACTGGCTCAGCGGGTGGCTGCGGCTGTACGAGCAGCAGCGCCAGCTCCGCCAGGCGGCGTTCACGGACCCGCTCAGCGGCGCGTGGAACCGGCGCTACTTCGATCGCTACCTGGACGCCGCGCTCGACCAGGTCCGCGGCGCGCGCCTGCCCATGACGGTGATGGTGTTCGACATCGACAACTTCAAGGCGTACAACGACGCCTACGGGCACGCCGCGGGCGACGAGATCCTCGTCGAGACCGTGCGCCTGCTCAACTCGACGATCCGCCCGTCCGACCGGGTCTGCCGGATCGGGGGCGACGAGTTCGCGGTGGTGTTCTACGAGCCCTCGGGCCCGCGCAGCGCCGCGAGCAAGCCGCCCGAGTCGGTGTACACGATCGCGCGACGGTTCCAGCAGCAGATCTGCGAGCACCGGTTCCCCAAGCTCGGCGCCGAGGCGCAGGGCACGCTCACCATCTCGGGCGGGCTCGCGACCTACCCGTGGGACGGCACCGACGCCCAGAGCCTCCTCGCCCGCGCCGACGAGCTCGCGATGCGCTCCAAGAAGCAGGGCAAGAACGCCCTGACCCTCGGCCCGGGCGCCGAATCCGTCTGCAAGCCCAAAGACTGACGCGCGGTGCAGACCCTCCAGGACATCCGGGCGATGCTCTCCGAGCGCGGCATGGCGCCCCGCAAGTCCCTTGGGCAGAACTTCCTCATCGATCAGAACCTCGTGCGCCGGCTTGTGGATGCCGCCGGCGTCGGCGCGGGCGATCTGGTGCTGGAAGTCGGCCCGGGCACGGGCGTGCTGACGGACGCGACCCTCGAAACGGGCGCGGCGGTCATCGCCTGCGAGCTCGACCGCGGGCTGGCGCAGCTCCTCCGCGAACGCCTGGGCGATCACGACCGGTTCACGCTCATCGAGAGCGATTGCCTGGGCAGGGGCAAGTCGCTCAGCGACGACGTCGCGCGCGCGATCGATGGCCGCCCGTTCACGCTCGTCGCGAACCTGCCGTACGGCGCCGCGACGCCGCTGATGATGACGCTGCTCACGCGTTGGCCCGCCTGCCGCGCGCAGCACGTGACGATCCAGCGCGAGGTCGCGGACCGGCTGCTCGCCGGCCCGGACTCGGGCAAGGCGTTCGGCGCGATCTCCGTCGTCGCGCAGGCGCTGGCGCGCGTGGAGCGCGTCGCGACGCTGCCGCCTGAGTGCTTCTGGCCGCGCCCGGACGTGACCAGCGCGATGGTCTCGCTGACGCGTCGGGCGGACCCGCTCGAGCCCGACCCCGAGCGGTGGGGGGCGCTGGCCGAGAACGCCGCGGCGGTCTTCGCCCAGCGGCGCAAGCAGCTCGGGTCCACGCTCAAGCGGCTGGGCGCCAGAGACTTGCCGCTGCCCGACGGCGTCGAGCCCGCGATGCGCCCCGAGCAACTGAGCGTCGAACAGATCGCGGCGCTGTGCCGAACGCTCGCCGATCGCCCGGGTTCGGCGTGACACAACGCCCGAGCGGTCGGGTACAGTGGGCGTATCGACCACCACGAGGACCAGAGTTCGCTCGGCCAAGCGCTCGGCCCGGTGCTCCGCGACATGTGCGGCGGACGCCTGGGCGAGATCTCGTGGTTCCGGGCGACCTGGCAGCACGGCGGCGCCGCCACGGGCTACAGCACCTGGACCACCAACGAAGGGCGCTCCATCGACTGCGTCGTCAAGCTGCCCGTGGGCTACACCGAGTACTTCTGGACCAAACGCCTCGGGCTCGTCTCCGAGGCGGACTGGGACTCGGACGACGCGATGACCCTGCCCACGCCGCGCGTGCTGGCGGCGGGGTTCGAGCTCGGCGGGTACGACTTTGCCTGGATCGTCATGGAGCGCCTCGCGGGCCCGCCCATGGCGTCCAACCCGACGTCGCAGGGGATGTGGGAGATCTTCGAGACCGCCGCGGAGTTCCACGCCGCGGCGATCACCGAGCAGTCCATCGCGCCCGAGCGGGCGCCCGAACCGCCCGATTGGGCGTCGTTGATCGCCAAGGCCCGGAAGGCGGTCGCGGAGAACGACCTGGACGACACCGCCCGTTGGGTCTCGGCGCTCGAGCGGGCGGCGGCGATCGAGCCCGACCTCCGCGCCCAATGGGCCTCACGCGACATCGACACCTGGTGCCACCTCGACTTGCACGGGCGCAACGCCATGCGGCGCCAGAGCCCGGACCCCGAGCACCCCGGGCATTGCGTCCTGATCGACCTCGCGATGGTCCGCCCCGGGAGCTGGGTCGAGGACGCCCTCTACCTCGAGCGGCTCTATTGGGGGCACGAGGAGATGCTGTGCGGCGTCGATCCGGTCTCATCCCTCGCCCGGGCCCGCGAGTTCAACGGCCTGCCCGTCGGCGAGGGGTACGACCGCCTGGCGGACCTGCGGCGGGTGCTGATGGCCGCGTCCGTGCCCGCGTTCCTGGGGCGTGAGGGCGATCGAAAGTACCTCGCCCACGCGGTGGAGCTGCTCGAACGGCTGCTGCCGGCGTTCGAGCGGGGCTCGTCGCAGCCGTCGGTGGCGTGAACCGGGGGGCGGCGTGTGATGTTTGGTATATTGTTGGCAATTCGGGTGGCTTGACCCCTGGCGGGGGTTCGGCACCTATGCTTGAGCCCTGGAGAGCGGGCCGGAATCCGCCTTCTGAGTGCAGGAAACGAGGTGAACGCGTGGATCTTCTTGACAAACTTCAGCAGCTGATCGAGTCGTGCCGCGAGGACTACAACAAGGCCAAGGGCGGGAACAAGGCGGCGGGCACCCGCGTCCGCAAGACCATGCAGGACGTCAAGAACGTTGCGCAGGACATCCGCAAGGAAATGCTCGAGACCCGCGACGACTGAGCGGGTGTCGAGGTTCGGGCGGGCCCGCCCAGCGCGGGCCCGCGCCGGACGCACGAACCAAGCCGAGGTGCCCCGGATGACCGCTGTGCGCAGCGAATCCACCGAGCAGGCGCGTGCCGACGCACGCCCCGAGCGATCGATGCTCTTCCCCATCGGGGATATCGATCCGAGCGCGGTGGTTGCGACCCGCGAGCAGATCGGGGAGATGAACCCGCACCGCCACGAGATGGCGCTGCTCGACCGGATCGTGTGGGTCGAGGAAGGGTTCAGCCGCGGCGTGGGCGCGTGGGACGTCCGACCCGACGAGTTCTGGGTCCGCGGGCACTTCCCCGATCGCCCGATGCTGCCGGGCGTGCTGATGGTCGAGGCGGGCGCCCAGCTCGCGTGCTATCTCTATAACCGGCACCAAGGGTCGTCGCATCTCGCGGTGTTCCTGCGGATCGAGGACGCCGTCTTCCGGCGCTCCGTCGAGCCCGGCGAGACGCTGCTCATTCTCTGCCGCGAGGTGAAGCGCTCGGCCCGCCGATTCATCTCCGACGTGCAGGGCGTCTGCGACGGGCAGGTCACGTTCGAGTCGCGGATTCACGGGATGCGTCTGGACCAACGCCGCGGGTGACGCCGAGGAGGCGCCGTGCCCAGCCTCCCCTTGAACATCGATATCGAGGTCGGCGATGGGTTTGATCCGTCGGCGCTGCCCGCGCGCGCCGGCGTGGTCGCTTTCGAGAGCGCCTCGGGCGGCGCCGTGCAGGTCGCGAGCACGGGCGACGTGCGCGCGTTTGTGGATGCCCGGCTGGGTGAGACCGCCGAGACCGGCTCGCGGGCGGATCTCCGGCCCGTCACGGCGCGCGTCGTCGGCCGGACCGTCGGGTCGGCGCTGGAGGGCGATCTGGTCTGCCTGGAACTGGCGCGCGAGCGGCTGCCCAACACGTACCGGGCGTTGGCGGACCGCTGGCGGGCGTGGTTCGTGCAGCTCGACCCGGACGCCGACGCCCCGACGTGGCGGAAGACCGACCTGTTCGAACTCGTGGGCACCGAGCCCGCGGGGACGCTGCTGGGCCCGATCGCGGACAAGGACAGCGCCGGGCGGTTCGGCGAGATGCTCGACGACGCGTTCGAGCTGTGCCGGTTTCCCAGGGAGCTCGCCAAGGCGCCGTGCGGGCAGGCGTGCGCGTACAAGGAAATGGGTCGGTGCCCGGCGGCGTGCGACGGGTCCGAATCGATGGACGCCTACCGCGCGCGCGTTCGGCGTGCGATCGCGTTCGCGGCGGGCCATCGCGATGCGGAGATCGAGCTCGTCGAGGCGGAGATGCGCCGGGCGGCCGAGGCGCAGGATTTCGAGCGCGCGACGGTGCTCAAGGACCGGCTCGACGCGCTTGCAGCCAAGCCCGGCAAGGCGTGGTCGCACATCGGGGACATGGCGGGGCTCGGTGTGCTGGCGGTGCTGCCCGCCGAGCGGTTCGGGCGGGCGCGGCTGGTCGTGCTCACGCGCCTGGGCGTGACGTGGATCGCGGACGTGCTGAGTCACGACGCGAAGCGCGCGTGGGAGGAGACGGAGGAGATCGTCAGGGGCTTGCACGACGCGGCGCTCGGGGAGGGGCGGCGGCGTCTGGACGCCGCGTGGGCCGAGCGGATCGGGCTCGTGAGCCGCCACTGGCACAAGCCGGCAAAGAAGGGGCGGCGTCGGCGGTGGACGCTGTTCGATCTGCGCGATTGGCCGACGCCGCGCGCGGTGGTGCGGGCGATCGGGTCGGCGTCCGCGGCGGAAGAGGGCGACGAGGAGCACGCCGAGCGGGCCCTCGAGGGCGACGCGGGCGTCGCGTGATCGGGCGGCGAATACTCACCCCATGACCGACCCTCAACCCATCGTGCTCGAGCCCATCCTCAAAGAGAAGGTGTGGGGCGGGCGGCGTCTGGCGTCGCTGGGCAAGAAGCTGCCCGAGGGCGCGAACGTGGGCGAGAGCTGGGAGGTGGCTGATCTGGACGCGACGAGCGCCTCGGGCGGGGGCGGGGGCGCGGCGCGGTCGGTGATCGCCAACGGCCCGCTCGCGGGCAAGACCATCCGCGACGCGGCCGCCGCGTGGGGCGCGGGCGTGGGGTGGACGGGCGCGTTCCCGCTTCTCGTGAAGTACCTCGACGCGCGCGAGCACCTGAGCGTGCAGGTGCATCCGTCGCCGACGTATGCGAGCGCGCACCCCGACGCGCATCTCAAGACGGAGAGCTGGGTGGTGCTCGACGCCGAGCCCGGAAGCGTGATCTACAAGGGACTCAGGCCCGGCACGTCGCTGGAGGATCTGCGGGACGCGATCGAGGGCGGGCGGGTGCCCGAGGTGCTCGCGTCGGTCCCGGCGGTGGTGGGCGAGTGCCACACGCTGCCCAGCGGGACGGTGCACGCCTTGGGTGCGGGCGTGCTGGTCGCGGAGGTGCAGACGCCGAGCGACACGACGTACCGGGTGTACGACTGGGTGGCGGAGTACGGGCGCCCTGAGCGCGAGCTGCACGTGGAGCAGGCGTTGGCGAGCGCGCTGTTCGACCCGCCGCCCGCGGGGGCGGCGGCGCAGGGGAAGCGCTCGACCATCGCGGAGACGGCGTTCTACCGGATCGAATCGATCACCGCCGACTGCGAGGCGGTGGGCCTGGAAGCGGACGGCTCGGGCCCGGTCGTCGTGATGGCGGCGAAGACGATGGGCAGCGCCATCGCGGGCGAGGGGTTCGAAGAGGTGCCGCTGATGCCGGGTCAGACGGCGGTCATCCCCGCGGCGTGCGCGCGCGGGGCGGCGCTCCGGTGCGGGCCGAGCACGACGCTGATCGTCGCGACGCTCGGGTGATCAGCGTCGGAACGCCGCGGCGACCTTCGCGATCGCTTCGCACACGCCGTCGATCTGCGCGTCCGTCAGGTTGTGGTGCATCGGGATGCTGAAGACGCGCGACGCGAGCGACTCGGAGACGGGCGGGCGGGCGTCGCCGAACTCGGCTTCGTTCCGCGCGACGACATCCTTGAACGCCGGCTGATCCGTGAGCGGCTTGGGGTAGTGCACGGCGCAGGGGACGCCTTCTGCCTTGAGGGCGTCGATGAACTCGTCGCGCGTGCAGGTGAACTGATCGAGGTCCAGGCGGCAGGTGTAGAGGTGCCACGCGGGCTTCGAGCCGGCGGTGGGGGTGGGGCGGTGCACGCCGTCGATCGCGTCGATGCCGGCGTGGTAGCGTTCGGCGGCGGCGCGGCGGCGGTCGGTCTGCTCGGGCAGGGTGTCGAGCTTGCTCAGCCCGATCGCGCCGGTGATGTCGTTCATGCGGTAGTTGAAGCCGATCGACTCGTGGAGGTACTTGTCGGTCTCGCCGTGCGAGCGGAGGAGGCCCATGGTGCGGGCCAGGTCGGCGTCGTTGGTGGTGACCATGCCGCCCTCGCCGGTGCCGAGGTTCTTGGTGGCGTAGAAGGAGTAGGTGCAGGCGTCGCCGAAGGCGCCGATGCCCTGGTTTCCGTTGGGGCCGTGGTACTCCGCGAGATGCGCCTGGGCGCAGTCGTAGATGACCTTGAGGTTGTGCTTGGCGGCGATTCTCTGGATCGCGTCGATGTCCACGGGGATGCCGTAGAGGTGTGTCGCGGCGATCGCCTTGGTGTTGGGGGTGATGCGCTTCTCGACGTCGGCCGGGTCGATCTGGTAGGAGTCCTCGAGGACATCACAGAAGACGACCCTGGCGCCCGCGGCGACGAGCATGCTCGCCGTCGCGATGTAGGTCCAGCTCGGGACGATGACCTCGTCGCCCGGCTCGAGCGTCGCGCCGTAGGCGAGCTGGAGGGCGCAGGTGCCGTTCGCGCAGGTGAGCCCGATCGTGGCGTCGGTCATCGAGGCGAAGCGTTCTTCGAGGGCGGCGCACTTGGAGGCGGCCCGGAGCATGCCGGACTCGAGGACCTCGATCGCCGCGGCGATGTCGGCGCCGGAGAGCCCGACGGCCATGAA
Organism: Phycisphaerales bacterium; assembly: GCA_040219655.1. GTDB lineage: Bacteria > Planctomycetota > Phycisphaerae > Phycisphaerales > UBA1924 > BQJQ01. Next base: position 82,526 of record JAVJSB010000007.1, read on the forward strand.
GGGGACGGGCGAGTCGAAGACGGGCGAGCCGCCCTGGAGGGCGAGCGGGGTGGTCGCGGCGGGCACGGCGGGTCCTCCGGGGCAGGCCCGGCTCGGGCCCCGGCGGATCCGTCCGGGGGGTCCTCGCGGGCGTTTGGAGCGGAATCGTAGCCCCGGGACCGGGGATCTCCGGGGCGGTTTCTGGGCTCTGAGGGCGGATTTTGGGTCGGTCTGTGAGGAATCTGCGTGAGCGAACGGTTTTTCTGGCCGCTCAGGTGGCAGGGGCTGAGACGTGTGGCACCTTGAAGGGGTCGGGAGCACATCCGACCGCTGAGAATCGCCGAGAGGCGGGAATCAGACTTCTCTCTTTTCTCTCTTTCTCTCTTGCCAAGACAGGCGAACAAGAGCCCCGTGAAAGCGGGGCTCTTGTTCTTTTGGTCGGTGGCGTGGTGAGGGGCGCGCGAGGAGTTTCGAAGCACCGGGGCGGGCACGCCCCGGCTCGCGGCCGGTCGGTCGGGTCGCGGGTGATCTTGGCGATGAGGGCGGAAGAGGAGCTTGAAATCTGCCGATCACGGTGAAGCATTTGGCGTCGGGCGCCGGCGTGGCGGAACGCGTCGGGGCCCGGCCGGCCCGGCGCCGTGGTGCCGACGCGAGGTGGGCGAGAGCGCCGCTGTATGGATGAGCGTGCTGAAGGGTGCGTCTCGTGGCGTGCGGTGCACCGGAGCGCGGAGCCGCGCCCGCGGGCGGCACGCGCGACCCAGCCTGGGTCGATTTCGTCCGCGTTGATCCTGCGTGGGGCCGAGCGGGCCGACGGCGCGGGGCTCGTCGCGATCGAGGCGGCGTGCTTCGGACCCGCCGAGCGTTTTTCAACGCGGCAGGTGCGCGGGCTGATCGACAACCCTCGGGCGCGGGTGATCGTTGCCGAGCAAGCGGGCGCGATCGTCGGGTGGGCCGCGGCGCTCGTGCGTGAGCGTGCCGCGTCGCGTTCGGGGCGGGTGTACTCGGTTGCCGTGGATCCTGCGTGCGAGGGGCGGGGCGTGGGGCGCGGGCTGACGACGGCGGTGTTGGCGGCGCTCGAGGACGCCGGCGTCCGCCGCGTGTATCTCGAGGTCCGCGTCGGGAACGATCGGGCGATCGGGCTGTACCGGTCGCTCGGGTTCGTGCAGGTGCGGTCGCTCGGTGATTACTACGGCCCCGGCGCGGACGGGCTGCGGATGCGACGCGAGGTCAGCGGGGGCGCCGGGCGCTGATGCGGTTGGACCGGGCCGCCCCGGTTCGCGGGCGGGTTACGCGAGCCCGGCGGCTTTGAGGGCGCGTTCGAGGTAGTGGATGTCCACGCCGCCGCGCCTGAAATCAGAGTTGTGCATCATCTCGAGGTGCAGCGGGATGGTGGTCTTGATGGGCCCGACCTCGAACTCGCGGAGGGCGCGCTCGGTGCGGGCGATGGCGGCGTCGCGGGTCTCGGCCCAGCAGATGAGCTTGCCGATCATGGAGTCATAGTTGGGCGGGACGCGGTAGCCGGCGCTGGCGTGGGAGTCGATGCGGACGCCCAGCCCGCCCGGGGCGCGCCAGGTCTCGATCAGCCCGGCGCTGGGCATGAAGTCTTTCGTGTGGTCCTCGGCGCAGATGCGGCACTCGATCGCGTGCCCGCGGACCTTGACGTCCTTCTGCTTGACAGAGACCGGCTCGCCCGCGGCGATGCGGATGGACTCCTTGACGATGTCCACGCCCGTGATCATCTCCGTGACCGGGTGCTCGACCTGCACGCGGGTGTTCACCTCGAGCATGTAGAAGTTCTGCTTGTCATCCATCAGGAACTCGACGGTCGCCGCCCCGGCGTAGTCGGCGCTCTTGATGAGCTTGGCGGCGTTCTTGCAGACTTCCTCGATCTTCTTGCGTTCGATGCCCGGGCCCGGGGCTTCCTCGATGACCTTCTGGTGGCGTCGCTGCATGGAGCAGTCGCGTTCCCAGAGGTGGACGGCGTTGCCGTGCTTGTCGCCGAGGACCTGGACCTCGACGTGGCGGGCGTGCTCGAGGAATTTCTCGATGAAGACGGCGCCGTTGCCGAAGGCGGCGGCGGCCTCCTGGCGCGCCTTGGTGATGTTCGTGCGGAGGGTGGCCTCGTTGTGGCAGATGCGCATGCCGCGCCCGCCCCCGCCGGCGGCGGCCTTGATGATGACGGGGTAACCGATGTCCGCGGCGACCTCGACGGCTTCCTCGACCGCTTCCACCGCGCCCTCCGAGCCCGGGAAGACGGGGACCTTGGCGGCTTTGGCGTAGCGCTTGGCTTCGACCTTGTCGCCCAGCTTGCCCATCGCTTCGGGGCTGGGTCCGATGAACTCGATCTTGCAGTCGCGGCAGACCTCGGAGAAGTCGGCGCGCTCGGACAAGAAGCCGTAGCCGGGGTGGATGGCGTCCACGTCGGCGAGCTCGGCGGCGGAGATGATCCGCGCGATGTTCAGGTAGCTGTCCTTCGACGGCCCGGGCCCGATGCAGATCGCGCGGTCGGCGAGCTTGAGGTACGGCGCTTCCCGGTCGGCGGTCGAGTAGACGCAGACGGTCTCCACGCCCAACTCGCGGCAGGCACGCATGATGCGGAGGGCGATCTCGCCACGGTTTGCGATGAGGACGCGTCGGAACATGGTCAGGATCCAGAGACGAAGAGACGGAGAGACGAAGAGACGGAGTATGTCATGACGCCTTCGATTCCAGACTCTTGATCAGGGCTTGGAGGACGCGGTCACATTCTTCGATGATGCTCACGGGAACCGCGTCGGCGGGGAGAAGGTCGAGGTCAACGCTCAACCGAAACTGTGTCTGCAGCTCGAAGAGCGAGCCGCGGGACATACGGAGGAACCTGAGCAGGTCAACGGTCGATTCTCTGCCGAAACCCTCGGCGATATTGGATGGGATCGAGACGGCGGCCCGACGCATCTGCGAGCAGAGCCCGTATCGCTCGGAGTCGGGGAGGTGCGTGGTTGCGACGTAGGTTTCTTTCGCGACGGTCATGCCTCGCTGCCAGGCCACGAGATCCTGATACCGCCGCACTCCCGCCACCTCGTCTCTCCGTCTCTGGGTCTCTTCGTCTCTTTGCCTGGCCTCAGCTCGGCTTGACGAGGAACAGCTTCTGCCCGAACTCGACGGCGTCGCCGTCGTTCACGAGCACTTTCTCGATCGTGCCCGAGACCTCGGACTTGATCTCGTTAAAGACCTTCATCGCCTCGACGATGCAGACGACCTTGCCCGAGCTGACGTTGTCGCCGACGGACGCGAAGGGGTCCGAGTCCGGGTTGGGCTTGGAGTAGAAGGTGCCGACCATGGGGCTCTCGATCGCGACGAGCCCGGCCTCGTCGTCCGAGGCGGCGGGGGCATCGGCGGCGGGCGCGGGGGCGGGGGCGGCGGGCGCTGGGGCGGCGGGGGCCTGCATCACGACGGGCGCGCCCTGCGAGCCACGCCGGATCGTGACCTTCTCTTCCTGGTCACGCAGGTCCAGCTCGGACAGGTCATTCTCCACCATCAGGCGGACGAGCTCTTTGAGCTTGCGGGTGTCGATCATGGGTCGGTCTCACTCGGGCGGCGCGGTCAGAGCGTGGACCACCGCCGGGTCTTCGGGAGCGTGCACAGGTTGCGCGCGCCGGTGTTGGTGATGAGGTAGTCGTCCTCGATGCGGACGCCACCGATGCCGGGCAGGTAGATGCCGGGTTCGATCGTGACAACGTGCCCCGGTTCGAGGCGTTGATCGCCCGCGAGCTTGGAGAGGCGTGGTTCTTCGTGGACGTGCATGCCCAGCCCGTGCCCGAGCCCGTGCCCGAACTTGTCGCCGAACCCCGCGTTCGTGATCACGTCGCGCGCGACGGCGTCGATGCTCTTGCACAGGGACCCGGGCTTGAGCGCCGCGGCGGCGGCCTGGTGCGCCTCGAGCACGATGTCGTAGACCTCGGCCATCTTGGTCGGCCACGTGCCGATCGCGAAGGTGCGCGTCATGTCCGAGCGGTAGCCCTTCCACGTCGCGCCCCAGTCGATGAGGAGCAGGTTGTTGTTCGCGGTCTTGGCTTTGGCGGGCTCGTAGTGGGGGCGGGAGCTGTTGGCCTTGGCGCCGACGATGGGGTGGAAGGCGGGCTCGGTGGAGCCGCGCGATTTCATCTGGTATTCGAGCTCGGCGCAGATCTCGAACTCGCTGAGCCCGGGCTCGACGATCTCGAGGGTCGCCTTCAGCGCTTGCTGCTGAATCTGGATGGCCTTGCGGATGAGCGCGACTTCCGAGTCGTCCTTTTTGACGCGCAGATCGGACACGAGCCCCTTGGTCGTGGTGACGGCGGAGGCGGGGAGCTTGTGCTCGCCCATCGCGCTGCGGAGCGCGACGTGCTGGGCGAGGGTCATGTGCTCGCCCTGAACGCCGAGCTTGGTCTTGCCGCGCCCGGAGAAGAGGCCCGCGTCGGCGAGCGTCGCGCCGACCTCGCTGAGGATGGTCCCGACGCGCATGCGGACGTCCACGAGCGACCCGAAGGGCTTGAGGTCTTCCTCGTATCGGTTGTCGGAGATGAGGACGGGTTTGCCCGAGGGTGTGAGGATGAGGTAGGAGTCGCCGCCGAGGAACCCGGTGAGGTACCCCACGTCGGTGGGGTCGGTGACGAGCAGGGCGTCCACCTTGGCTCGCGAGCAGGCGCGCCGGAGCGCGGTGATCCGCCGGCGGTACGGCGCGGCGGCGGACGGGCTGGTGCCTTTGCGAGCCATGGATCGGGATGATACCCGTGCGGGGGGGTGCTCGCGAATATCGTGGGTCGTGCCGGGCGAGCGAGCAACGCGGGGATCGGGCGGGGTGTCGGCGGGGATGCTCGCGGCGGCGGCGGTGCTCGTCGGGGTGTTGGTCTGGGCGATCGCGCTCCCGGGAGTGGGGGTCGTGCGCGATCTCGCGGTCGGGATCGCGCGCGAGCCGGGCGATGCGGGCTCGGCGCTGGCGGTCCCGGTCGGGATCATTCTCCGAACGCTCAGCAGCGCGCTGGGGATCGGCGTGATCGCGGTGTTGCTGGCGTGGGCGCCGGCGCGCGTGCTCGCCGGGCCGGGCGGGCGTCGATGGGCGGCGGTGCTCGCGGCGCCGATGCTGCTGCCGATGTACCTGGCGTCGAGCGCGTGGGGGCAGTGGCGCGCGCCGGGGACGCCGATCGGGGATCGGCTCGCGCACCTCGCCGGGGAGGGGCATCGGTGGGCGCCGGTGCTGACGGGGCAGGCGATCGCGTTGATCGGGCTCGCGTTGTGGGCGACGCCGATCGCGGCGTGCGTGCTCGCGGCGGGGTTGGCGGGCGCGGACCGTTCGCTCGACGATGCCAGGCGTCTTGAGGGCGGCGGGGTTTGGGCCCGCGGATCGCACACGATTGGCGCGCATCGGTGGACGATGCTTGCGGGGATCGGCGCCGTTGCGCTCGTCATGCTCGGGAGCGCGGTGCCCATGCACCTGGCGCAGTTCGACACCGTCGCGATCGCGGCATGGCGAAGGCTCGCCGAGTCCGGTCCCGATGCGTGGTGGCGGGCGTGGATCGCGGCGTGGCCGAGCGTGGGTGTCGCGGTGCTCGCGGGCTGGGTGATCGGCGGGTGGGCCGTGCGGGCGGCGCGAACGACGCGGGAAACCGGGGCGCCTGCGGCGACCCGGCGCACGCCGGCGCGCGGGTGGGCGGTCGTGGCGGCGGGGGTGTTCGCGGTCGCCGTGGCGTTGCCGCTGGTGTCGTTCGCGTACGAGACCGGCGGCGTGGCGCAGCTCCGCGCGTTCTTCGTGATCGAGGGCGACGCCATCCGCGCGAGCGGGATGGTCGCGGCGATCGTCGGGGCGATCGTCGCCACCCTCGCGGCGGCGACGGCGGCGCTGCTGTCGACCTCGGGCGCGGTGACGGGCGGCGTGGTCCGCTGGTCGGCACGGGTCGCGATCGTCGTCGGGCTGGCGCCGGGCGTGCTCGTCGGGGCGGCGGTCGCACGCTCGCCGATCGATGGGCCTGCGGCGCTGATCGCGGCGCACGTCGCGCGGTTCGCGTTCGTCGGGATCGCGCTTGGGTGCTGGGCGGCGGCGGGCGAGCCCCCGGAACGCCGGGCGCTGCGGCGCGTCGATGGACGCGCGACGCTCGGCGCGTGGGCCAGCGCGTGCCTGCCCGTCCAGTGGGGCGCGATCGTGGGGGCCGGGCTCGCGGCGGCGGCGCTGAGCCTGCACGAGATCGAGGCGAGCGTGATCGTTCAGCCGCCGGGCGTGCCCTCGCTGGCGCGGGATGTCCTCTCGCTGCTCCATTATGCCCGGACGCGCGAGCTCGCCGCGGCGGGGACGATCGTGGTCTCCATCGGGCTCGTGCTGGCGGTGCTCAGCGGGCTCGGTGTTTCCAAGGGGCGGGAGCGGGCTGGGGCTCGCCACGACGGCTGATGTCGGAAACCGCAGGTCGGGGTCCGGAGTACCGGGTGATATGCTTTCGGCGATGCCCGCCCCACGATCGCGCCACCCCAGACGCCGGCGGGCCACGCACGCGCCCGCCCGGTGCGTGGCCGTTCTCGCCGCGTGCCTGCTCGCCGGGTGCGCCGAGGAGCCCGCGGGCACGATCGGCGCCGAGGCGGAGGTCAGCTTCGGCGAGGTCGGGCGGTTTCCCGGGCAGTTCAGCTATCCCCGCGCGATCGACGCCGTCATGACGCCCGAGGGGCCCGAGCTTTATATATGCGACAAGACCGCCCGCGTGCAGCGGATGCTCGCGGACGGCACGCCCGTGGGCGTGGTGCAGATGCCCGAGCACGAATTGGGCAAGCCCACCGGGCTCACCGTCGCGGCGCATCCGACCAAGCCGGGCCAGCGGGCGCTGTGGGTCGCGGACACGCACTACCACCGGGTGCTGGTCTACGACTTGCCGGAGGGTGAGCCGTTCGGCGCGGAGCAGGTGAACCCCGAGCCGACTGAGCCGCTGATCGCGTTCGGGAGCTACGGGCACGGCGACGGCGAATTCATCTACCCGACGGACGTCGCGGTGCTGACCGACGCGTCGGGCGCGATCGAGCGGGTGTACGTCTCGGAGTACGGCGGGAACGACCGGGTCTGCGTGTTCACGCCGACGACGATCGGGGGCGCGCCGTCGTTCGAGTTCGCGTTCGCGTTCGGAACGCCCGGGACGGTCGAGGATGCGCCGACGCCGGACGCGGTGGTGTTCAACCGCCCGCAGTCGCTCGTGATTGATCCGGAGGCGAATGAGCTGATCGTCGCGGACTCGTGCAACCACCGGCTCGGGCGGTTCACGCTTGAGGGTGAGCTGATCGCGTGGGTCGGCGGGCTCGGCGATGCGCCGGGTTCGTTTACGTATCCGTACGGGATCGCACTCCTGGGCGGCGGGCAAGCGCTGGTGTGCGAGTTCGGCGCGTGCCGCGTGCAGCAGATCGACCTGGCGACGGGCGATTCGCTCGGGAGCTTCGGCGGCGCCGGGCTGGGCGAGAACACGCTCGCCAAGCCCTGGGGCGTCGCGCTGGCGGGCGGGATGGCGTGGGTGCTCGACTCGGGTCGCAACCGCGTGGTCGGGTTCGAGGCGCCGACGATCGACCGGCGGGTGATGGCGGGGGAGGCCCGCGATGACTGACACGCTCGCGTCCGTCGTGGTCGGGCCCGTGGGGTTCGAGCGCCCCGAGTGGCTGATCCTGCTGCCGGTGCTGGGCGTGGTGGTGCTGCTGATGGCTCGCAAGAGCCTGTCGGGCCTGGGCGGGATGACGAAGTGGACGGCGATCGCGGCGCGCCTGTTCGTGATCGCGTTGGTCGCGGGGGCGCTGGCGCGGCCGAGCTGGCGGACCGAAGCCGAGGACGTCTCGGTGATCGCGGTGGTGGACGCGTCGCGGTCCATCCCGCCGGCGCAGCAGGAGGGGATCGATCGGTACATTCAGCAAGCGAGCGCGGAGACGAAGCGGCCGAACGACCGATTGGGCACCGTCACGGTGGCGCGGCAGGGGCTCGTGCAGTCGTTGCCGACGCGGATGGCGCAGGGCATCGAGCGGCAGTTCGTCGGCGCGACGGACGGGACGGACCTCGCTGAGGGCGTGAGCCTCGCGCTCGCGACGGCGCCCAAAGACTCGGCGACGCGGATCCTGCTGCTGTCGGACGGGAACGAGACCAAGGGCAGCCTGCTCCGCGCCGCGGAAGCGGCGCTCGCGGTGGGCACGCCGATCGACGTGCTCCCGATCGAGTACCGCTACGACGACGAGGTGATCGTCGATCGGATCGTGACGCCCGCAACGGTGCGCATGGGCGAGGCGATCGGCGTGCGGGTGGTGCTCGTCGCGATGCGCCCGGCCGTGGGGCGGCTGACGCTCAGCGAGGGCGGGCAGCCGATCGATCTGGACCCGGGCTCGCCCGAGTTGGGCGTGATCGTGGAGCTGGAGCGCGGGCCGAACGTGTTCAACGTGCAGGTGACGCCCCGCGAGCCCAAGCCGCAGTCGTTCGAGGCGGTGTTCGAGTCGATCGCGTCGCGCGACCCGGCGGCGCCGGATTCCGTCGGAGATTCGATCACGGAGAACAACCGGGCCCGCGCGATCACGTTCGTGGGCGCCGAGGGGGCGGTGCTCGTGGTGCGCGAGAGCCCGCAGGAGACCGAGGACCTCGAGCGTGTGCTGGCCGAGTCGGAGATCGAGGCGTTCGTGATCGACGCCGGTCAGTTCCCGACGAATCTCGCGGAGCTCAACGCGTACGAGGCGGTGATCCTGGCGAACGAGCCGGCGTTCAACTTCACCGAAGCGCAGCAGGAGATGCTGCGCCAGTACGTGCACGACACGGGCGGCGGGCTGATCATGGTGGGCGGGCCCGATTCGTTCGGCGCGGGCGGGTGGATCGGGAGCCCGCTGGCGGACGCGTTGCCGATCCGGCTGGACCCGCCGCAGAAGCGTCAGATGCCCAAGGGGGCGCTGGTGCTCGTGATGCACTCGGTTGAGGCGCCGCGCGGGGTGTACCTGGCGAAGGAGACGTGCAACGCCGCGGTGGACAACCTGTCGCGGCTGGACCTCGTCGGGATCGTCGAGTTCGCGGGGTTCGGGCAGGGCGTGGACTGGGTCCACGAGATTCAGCCCGTGGGCGACCGCAGCGCCGTGAAGCGGGCGATCAACCAGCTCCAGTTCGGCGACATGCCGAGCTTCGACGAGAGCTTCAACCTGGCGCTGGACGGGCTGGTCGCGGCGCCGGCGGGCCAGAAGCACATGATCGTGATCTCGGACGGCGACCCGTCGCTGCAGCGATCGACGATCCGCAAGTTCGTCAACGCGGGCATCACGATCTCGGCGGTCGGCATCAACCCGCACTCGCCGCGCGATCTGAACACGCTGCGGCTGATGGCGCAGCAGACGGGCGGCGAGTTCTACGACGTCGGCCGCAATCCCGCGATCGATGAGGTCGTCTCGATCTTCATCAAGGAAGCCCAGACGATCCGGCGGAGCCTGATCTGGGAGGGCGAGCCGTTCAGCCCGGCGATCGTGAACACGTCCGCCGAGCCGATGCGCGGCATCCGGAGCGTGCCGCCGATCCGCGGGTACGTCGTCGCCGCGGAGCGCGAGGGGCTGAGCCTGGTGACGATGCGGGGCATGGAGGAGGATCCGATCGGCGCGATCTGGCAGCACGGGCTGGGCAAGGTCGTGACGTACACGTCCGACGCCGCGAGCCGGTGGGGCGCCGCGTGGGTCGGGTGGGACGGCTACAAGCAGTTCTGGGAGCAGCACATCCGCTGGGCGATGCGCCCGGGCGGCAGCGCCACGGTGCAGGTGACGACCGAGACGCAGGGCGACGAGACGCTCGTGATGATCGACGCCCTGGACCCCGCGGGCGAGCGGCTGAACTTCGCGCGCTTCGACGCGCGGGTCGCGAACCCGGACGGGTCCGGCGCGCCGGTCGAGGTGCGCCAGGCGGGCCCGGGGCGGTACGTCGCGCGGATCCCCTCGGGCGATCCCGGGTCGTACGTCCTGAACCTCAACTACCGCGCGCCGGTGACGGACCCCGAGACCGGCGAGACGACGCTGCTCGAGGGCAGCGCGCAGGCGGCGATCTCGCGCCCGTTCGCCGATGAGTTCCGCTCGCTGAGCTCGAACCGGGCGCTGCTGCGGCAGGTCGCCGAGCTGACCGGCGGGCGCGAGCTCTCGGGCGACCCCGCGGCGGACAACCTGTGGGACCGCGTCGGGCTTTCCATGCCCGTCGCGACGCGCTCGATCTGGATCGCGCTGGCGATCGGGGGCATCGGGCTGTTCCTCGTCGATGTCGGCGTGCGCCGGGTGCGGGTCGATCCGCGCGGGATCGCGGCGGCCGTCGGCCGGGCCTTCGGGCGCGGGCAGGCGAAAGACACGAGCGGGAGCGTCGAGTCACTCCGGCGCGTCCGCGATCGCACGCGGGCGCGGGCGGAAGAGACGCGGGATCGCGCGGGTCGCAAGTTCGAAGCCGCCGCGGACGCCAAACCCGCCGAGGGCCCGGTGGCGCTGGCGGGCGAGGCGGAGCGTCCCGCCGCCCCGATCGTCAAGCCCGAGAAGCGCGTCGCGGAAGAAGAACCCGAGGACACGCTCAGCGCCCTCCGCCGGGCGAAGCGCCAGGCGCGCGACGACATGAGAGACGCAGACTGACAAGGATCACCCGGCGCCCGCGCCGAACCCGTGAGGAACCAGCATGGCGATGAACCCAGAGCATTCAGAGACGCCCGCCGAGGTCAAGCAGCGGTGCGAGCAGTTCCGGCAGACGTTCGGCTCGCTCAAGTCCGAGATCGCGAAGGTGATGGTCGGGCAGGAGGAGGTCGTCGAGTCGGTGCTCACGGCCCTCTTCGCCGGCGGGCACGTGCTGCTCGAGGGCGTGCCGGGCCTGGGCAAGACGCTGCTCGTCCGCACGCTCGCGACGACGCTGCACCTCCCGTTCTCGCGCATCCAGTTCACGCCCGATCTCATGCCGTCGGACGTGATCGGGACGAACATCATCTCGGAGGACGAGCACGGGCACCGGAGCTTCGTCTTCCAACGCGGGCCCGTGTTCGCGCAGGTGGTGCTGGCCGACGAGATCAACCGGGCGACGCCCAAGACGCAGTCCGCGATGCTCGAGGCGATGCAGGAGCGTTCCGTGACGGTCGGCACGCAGACGCACGTGCTCGACGAGCCGTTTGTGGTGCTCGCGACGCAGAACCCGATCGAGCAGGAGGGGACGTACCCGCTGCCCGAGGCGCAGCTGGACCGGTTCCTGCTGAAGGTCACCGTCGGGTACGCCCAGCTGGACGACCTGATGGTGATCCTGGACCGGACGACGGGCGCCGAGACGCCGAGCGTGAGCCCGATTCTCGACGGGCCGGCGATTTTGCAGGCGCGTCAGCTGGTGCGCGAGGTCGTGGTCGCGCCGCACGTGAAGCAGTACGCGGCGCGGCTCGTGCTCGCGACGCACCCCGAGGGCGAGTTCGCCGCGGGCGGGGCGTCGGGCGTGACGAACCGGTACATCCGCTGCGGGGCCAGCCCGCGCGGGGCGCAGGCGTTGATCCTGGCCTCCAAGGTGCGGGCGCTGACCGACGGGCGCTTCCACGTGAGCAACGACGACATCCAGGCGGTCGCGCCCGCGTGCCTGCGGCACCGGGTGCTCTTGAACTTCGAAGCCGAGGCCGACCGCGTGGACCCGGACGACATCGTCCGCGAGGTGCTCAAGCTCACGCCCACGCAGCCGATCGGGATGGTGAAGGCATGAAGAAGACGACGCACATCGGGCGCGTGACCGCGGCGTGCGGGGCCATGCTCGCCCTGGCGGCGCTGCCGGGTTGCTACACCCACGTGATCGACGCCAAGGGCATCGGCGCCGACAGCCGGCACCCCAAGACCAGCGAGCCCACCCAGCCGGTCGGCAACCGCCTCTTCCGCGGCTCGGACGAGAAGAAGTAATCCCGCGTGCTCCGCATCGAACGCCCAACCAGACCCACGTCGATCGACGAGCTGATCGACCCGCAGGTGCAGGCCCGGCTGGGCCGGCTGGACGTCGCGTCGCGCAAGGTCTTCATGGGCAAGCTGCAGGGCGAGCGGCGTAGCAAGAAACGCGGCGAGTCCGTCGAGTTCGCCGACCACCGCCCTTACGTCATCGGCGACGACCTGCGGCACATCGACTGGAACCTCTACGCCCGGCTCGACCGGTTCTTCATGAAGCTGTTCCTGGAGGAAGAAGACCTGTCGCTGCACGTGGTGATCGACGCGTCCGCCTCGGGTGACTGCGGCGAGCCGAGCAAGTTCCTCTACATGCAGAAGGTCGCCGCGGCGCTCGGGTACGTCGGGCTGGTGAACCTCAACCGCGTCGCGTGCACGGCGCTCTCCGGGCGCGTCGTCACGGGCAAGGAAACCGAAGCCGAGCTCGACGTGCAGCCCGTGGACCCGATCGGCGGGACCATCCGCGATCTGCGCGGGCGACGGCGCGTGCACGACCTGAGCCGCTTCCTCTGCTCGCTCGAGCCCGAGGGCCCGACGAGCTTCGGGGAAGCCGCCAAGCGCATCGCGCTGAGCCGGCGCGGCAAGGGCGTCATGGTCGTGCTGTCCGACTTTTTTATGAAGGAGGGGTACGAGCAGGGGCTGCGGATGCTCGTGGGGCGCGGGTACGACGTGTTCGCGATCCAGGTCTTGAGCCCGCAGGAGCTCGAGCCCGAGGGGCCCGAGGGGATCGCGGGCGACCTGCGCCTGCGCGACGTGGAGGACGCGGACCTCGCGGAGATCACGATCTCGGCGCCGCTGCTGAAGAAGTACAAGCAGAACCTGAGCGCGTACTGCAGCCAACTGCGTGACTTCTGCGCCCGGCGCGAGATCACGTGCCTGACGGTCCGGTCGGACACGCCGATCGAGACGCTGCTGCTGGACTACCTGAGGCGGCGGGGGTTGCTGCGGTGAGTGCGGGTCGCCCACATCAACCAGGAGCACCCATCGCGATCGGTGCCGGCGTCGTGTTCGCTGTATTGGCGTTAGGTGTCCTGGTGGCCGTGTTTGGTTTGCCGTGGAGCACGTCTCGACCAGACGTACTGGCGACGGTTGAGAACGCGACCGGATCGAGCATCACACTGGTTGTCAAACAAGACCGGGTCGGCAGACACCGGGTTCGGGATCTTAATCCCGGTACGCACAGCAACATCCCGGTGTTGTGGACACCAGATCCTCGCAGCGATGGGCTCATGGACGGATTCGAGATTCGCGCACTGAGTGCGGACGGCTCAGAGATCGGTCGCTCATCCGGTGTGATGGGGATGGATACGGGAGGAAACCTGAGAGTCATTGTTGATGACAGCGGTGTGATGGTCTGGTCCTGGTCAATTGCACCCGGGAGTTTCGTGCCATGACCTTCGGCGCCAAACCTCTCACGTCGATCAAGATGCTGCTACTGGACTATCTGAGGCGGCGGGGGTTGCTGCGATGAGCGACAATCCCGTCATGGCAGGGGAGTATGACGAGCAGCTCGAGCAGGCTCTATTGAGTGTGCTCGAAGACGCAATCGTGGCGATTCGATTCAACCTTCGACGCGGCGATGCTGAATCCTCGGAGCAGATCGCTGATGCGATCCACAACATCCCGAAGTGGATTGCAAACAGAGATATGGAACAGGCCCAGTGGGTTCTTCCTGGATTGGATGATGTTTTTCCTCAGTGGGCGGAGATGATCCGGAATAGGGAGAGCGGCTCATGACCTGGGGCGCGCCACTCCTCGCCGGCCTCGTCGCGGCGATCGCCGTGCCTTCGTTGATCATCCTGTACTTCCTCAAGCTCCGCCGCCGCACCGTCGAGGTCTCGACGACGCTCTTATGGAAGAAGGCGATCCAGGACCTGCAGGCGAACGCGCCGTTCCAGCGGCTTCGCAAGAACATCCTGCTGCTGCTGCAACTGCTCATCCTCGCGGCGGCGATCCTCGCGCTCGCCCAGCCGCGCAGCGCCAAGCAGGCCGAGGGCGGGCGCCGGCTGGTGCTGTTCATCGACCGGTCCGCCTCGATGAGCAGCGTGGACGGCGAGGACGGGCGGAGCCGGCTGGATCTCGCCAAGCAGCAGGCCCTCGAGCAGATCGATGCGATGGCGGGGGCCGAGCTCTTCAGCGATTCGGGCGGGTCGGACCAGGCGACCGTCATCGCGTTCGACGAATCGGCGGAGATCGTCGCGCAGTTCACGGCCGACAAGGCGGTGCTGCGATCCGCGGTCGAGTCCATCACGCCGACGGATGCGCCGAGCAACCTCGCGGACGCGTTCAAGCTCGCGATGGCGAACCGCCCGAAGCAGCTCGTGACGGACGCGGCGCCGGTGGACGGCGAGGCGGAGGTCTTCGCCGCCGAGGGGCTCGTCGGGGGCGACCCGTTCGAGTTTCACCTGTACTCGGACGGGCGGCTCGGCGGGCTCGAGCTCGTCGATCCCGAGGAGTTCGATTCGTTCGAGTATCACGTCGTCGGCGACCCCGGCGCGGCGAACATCGGGATCACCGGCATCCGCGCCGAGCGCGGGTATGAGGACCCGACGCAGATCACGATCTATGTGGGCGTGCAATCGACCGACGCCCAGCCACGCACGGTGGACGTCGAGCTGGGCATCGGCGGTTCGGTGGCGCGGATCAAGACGCTGGCGCTGCCCGCCGCCGAGCGCCCCGCGGCGGCCGCGGAGGGCACGCGCCCGACGCCCGCGCAGTCGGGCGTGGTGTTCGAGCTCGAACGGGCGGACGGGTTCCTGAGCACCGTGACGCTGCGCACGGGCGATTCGCTGACGGGCGACGTGCTCCGGCGCGACAACACGGGGTGGGTCGTCGTGCCGCCCGCGCGGCAGACCAGCGTCGCGGTGGTGACGACGGGCAACTTCTTCGTGACGCAGGCGCTGAGCGGGCTGCCCTTGTCGCGGTTGGACACCCTGAGCCCCAGCGAGTTCGCCGTGATGCTCGAGGACGGGCGGGCGGACCGGTACGACGTGGTGCTGCTCGACGGGTGGCTGCCCGAGGCGATGGCGTCTGGCGCGTCGATGCGCGGGCGTTGGTTGATCTTCAACGCGGTCCCGCCGCCCCCGTTCGGCGTGGTGGACGAGGGCGCGACGGGCCCGACCGCGGTGATCGACTGGTCGCGCACGCACCCGGTGCTGCGCGACGTGGTGCTCGACGGGCTGCGGATCATCGACAGCCGGTTGATCTCGATCCCCGAGGAATCGACGGCGGTCTCGCTGGCGCAGGGCACGCGCGGGCCCGCGATGGTCGAGCTCGGGTCGGCCGACGCGCGGGCGTTGCTCGTGCCGTTCGATCTGGCGCAGACGAGCTGGCCGTTCGACGTCGGGTTCGTGGTGTTTCTCGCGAGCGCGGTGGATTACCTGGGCGCCGAGTCGGCGTCGGTGGTCGATCCGTCCGCGGCGCGTCGGCAGTTCGAGCCCGGGCAGGTGCTGACGACGCGCCTGCCCCCGGGCGTCGAGTCGGCGCGGCTCGTCCCGCCCGAGGGCGCGTCGCCGGTCAACCTGGTCGCCGGCCCGGACGGCTCGGTCGCGTACGGACCCGTGCGTCGCGCGGGGGTCTACACCGTGCGCTGGTCGGGCGAGCCGGGCCCGTCGGATGTCTCGGACAGCGGCGGCGCGGCGCGCCTGTTCGCGGTGAACCTGTCGAACCCCGCGGAGTCGGACGTGGCTGCCGCCGAGCAGCTCTCGCTCGCGGACCGGCAACGCTCGGGCACGTCGTCGGAGCGCGGGGAGCGCATCCGCGAGTACTGGCCCTGGCTGCTCCTGCTGGCGCTCGCGATCATGATGCTCGAGTGGTGGGTCTACAACCGCAAGGTGCACGTCTGATCGTCACTCGATGAAGACACCCACATCGTCCAGCGGCTTGCGCGTGAGCTGGGGGACGATGCAGTCCTTCGCGGGGTAGCCCATCGGGATGAGCAGGTACGGGCGCTCGTGCTCGGGCCGGCCCAGCACGTCGCGGAGGAAGTTCATCGGGCTGGGCGTGTGCGTGAGGGTCGCGAGCCCGGCGTGGTGGGCCGCGGCGAGCAGCATGCCCGTCGCGATCCCGACGGACTCGTTGAGGTAGTAGACCTGCCCGCCGTCGTCCGTCTTCTTGAGCGCGAACACAACGACGAGCCAGGGCGCGACGTCGAGGAACGACTTGTCGGCGTCCGTCCCGAAGGGCGCGAGGTCGTCGAGCCATTTCTTGGGCGCCCGCCGGTCGTAGAACTCGCGTTCTTCTTCTTCAGCGGCGAGCCGGATCTTGTGCTTCATCTCGGCGTTCGAGACGGCGACGAACCGCCAGGGCTGCTTGTGGGCGCCGCTGGGCGCGGTGCTGGCGGTGCGGATGACCCACTCGATCGTCTCGCGCGGCACGGGGGTGTCGGCGAACATCCGGACGGTCCGCCGGCGGTCCATGACCTCGAAGAACGACCGCGCCGCCCGCTCGCTGGGCACGCCCGGGTCGTGGGGGCGCAGCGGGACGTGCGGGGCGCCGTGCGGGCCTTCGACGACGGGCAGGGGCTCGCCGCCGGGGTCCGTCTGTGTGTCGCGGGGCGGGTCCTGATCGGTCACAGCGGTCCTTCCGGTCGGCGTCTTGAGTGGGGCTCGCGGGCGTGCCGATAGCCTATCTATGCGGCACCCGGCGTACCTCTTGCTGGGCGCGATCCTCGCGCTCGCGGTCCCCTCGCGGGGGGCCTGCGCGCCCGCCGACGACAACGCGCCCGAGACCACCCGTGTTCCCAAGGCCGCCGCCCGCGTCGTCGCGTCGTTCGACTTCGAAGAGCCGGGCAACCCCCTGCCCGTGCCGCGCGGGTGGGTCCGCGGGCAGTCCGATCCCGCCTCGGGGATCGACCGCCCGGGGTTCCCGGTCTGGAACGGCGCCGAGTTCGACGAGCAGGCACCCGCGCGGTCGGGCCGGGCGTCGGTGCGGCTGCCGGTCAAGGGCGGGTCGGCGTCGCTCCGGATCGCGCCGGGGATCGTGCCGATCTTCCCGAGCGCGGACTACACGGTCTCGGCGTCGGTCCGGACGGACCCGGCGATGCGGCACGCCCGCGCGGTGCTCGCCGCCCGCCAGCTCGACGATCGCGGCAACCCGATCCCGGGCTCCGAGGTCCGCACCGCGCCGATCTCCACGCTCGGCGCGTGGCGGCGGATTGCGGTCAACGTGCTCGCGGACCGGACGAGCGCCGCGTTCTTGCAGGTCGAGTTGATGGTCTTGCAGCCCGAGCAGATCGCGGCGGGCGAGCCGCGCCGGCCCTTCGCCGTCTGGCAGGAAGACTACGACGCGAGTGCCTGGTTCGACGACGTGCTGATCGTGCAGCGTCCGCGTCTCGATCTCACGACGGACGAGCCGGGCAACATCGTCCTCGCGCCGAAGACCCCGACGCTGCACGTGGGCGTCCGCGATCTGGCGGGCGAGGCGCTCACCATCCGCGTCGCGGTGTACGACCTCGACGGCAACGAGCTCGACGAGCGCGTTATCGAGCCGGGCGGCGGGCGGTTCGAGTCCGAGTGGCAGCCCGGGCTCGTCGAGTTCGGGTGGCACCGCGCGACGCTGGATGTCGCCGCCGACGGCGTGCCGATCGCGCGCGAAACCTGCGACTTCCTCTGGCTGCCGCACGATGAGCGGCCTGCGGTGAGGCGGCCCACGCTCGACCGGCGGACCGCCGGCCCGCACCGGTTCGGCGTGCGCGTCGGGCCCATGCCCGCGTCGGTGCGGGCGCAGACGTCCGGCATCGCGCGCGCGCTGGGCGCCGGCAGCGTGTCCATGCCCGTCTGGGCGATGACCGCCGACGAAGACCCCGAGCGGGCCGTCGCGTCGCTCACCGGCGTCGTGGAAGCGCTGCACAACGACCTGCGGGAGATCACCCTTGAGATCCCGGAGATGCCCGCGCGCGTCGCCGCGGTCGCGGGCTCGGATCCGTCCGACGTCGCCGGTGTCCTCCGAGCGGATCGGCCCGTGTGGGGCGCCACCCTCGACCCGTTCTTCGACCGGTTCGGGCAGCGGGTCCGCCGCTGGCAGATCGGGTCGCCCGAGGTCGGGTGGCAGTCCGGATCCGGCGCGTTCGCGGCGGACCTGAACGACGTGGCGCTCGCGCTCGCGTCGCTCGTCCCCGGCCCGATCGTCTCGGTCCCCTGGCGATGGGACGCCGAGCCCCACCCGGCGCTGGGTGCCCTGCCGACCACGACCGTGGTTCGGCTCGACCCCGGCGTCCCACCGGATGGCGTGCGCGAGCTCGTTGCGTCGTGGTCCGACCGTGTTTCGGGCGCGCGCCGCAACGCGGTGTCAGAGCCCCCCGAGCTCGCGCTGGCGATCAGCGCCCCGAGCGCGGCCCCGCACGGCGCGTGGGGCGGCGCGGCCTTCGCGCGCACGATCACGGGTGTGTGGCACGCGCTCAACCAGAACGCCGCGGCGGACCCGATCAACCTCCGCATGCTGCTCGACGACGCGTGGACCGTCCGCAACGCGCGGCGCCCGAAGATCGAGCCCACCCCCGCGTCGGGCGTCTGGCGCACGCTGACCAACGCGTTCGAAGGGCGCGCCGACGTCCGCGAGCTCGATCTCCTGCCCGATGCGCGCACGATCCTGCTCGCGCCCGGCGAGCACGGCGACGCGAGCCGGGGCGCCGCCCTCGTCGCCTGGCGCGTGCCCGGCGCGGACGCGGGGACACACGAGATCCTGCTCGGCGGCTCGGATGTCTACGCGATCGACCTCTTCGGGAACTTCAGGCCCATCGACCTCATCGCCGACGACCCCGCGACCCCCCCCGCCCACCGGCTCGAGCTCACGGGCGAGCCGGTTGTGATCGAGGGCGTGGACGCCGAGCTGCTGCGCTTCCTCGCCAGCGTGCGTCTCGAGCCCGGGCTCGTGCGCGCGACGCCCGGCGCGCACGCGCACGCGCTTGTGTTCGACAACCCCTGGTCCTTCCCGCTCCGCGGGCGGTTCTTCATCCTTGAGCCCGGCGGCCACAGCTCGGACGACACGCCCATCGATCGGACGTGGGTGATCGGGCCGCGCGTCAGCGAGTTCGCCGCGGCTGGCGGGGCCGAGGGCCGCGTGCCCCTTTCGATCGCCTTCGGTGCCGCCCAGAAGACGGGTGCCCGCGAGCTCGTCGTCGATTTCCAGCTCGGCGGGAGCGCGGGACGCGGCGTCCGGGCGCGGCGGACGTTCGAACTCGGCATCGAGGACCTCCGCATGACCGCCTACGAGCGCGCCGGGCCCGGCATCGGCGACGACGTGATCCTCCAGGTCGAGGTCACGAACCTCTCGGGCGAGCCGCGCACGATCGACCTGGTCGGCGTCGCCGCGGGCCAGCCCAAGGCCCGCGCGTCGATCGCATCGCTCGAAGCCGGGCGCACCGCCGTTCGCGCGCTCGTCTTCTACGGCGCCCGCGACGAGCTGCAAGGCGGCGACGCGATCGTCGGGCTGAGCCTGCAGGACCAGCCCGGCAGGATGAACGTCGCCGTCCCCGTGGCGCGCCGGGCCGACTAGGCGTGCTTGAGCATGTAGATCGCGTACCCGCCCGGTGATGGGTCCGCGTCATGCCCGGTCTCGCCGACCACGCCCGCGATGCGAAAGGGTGACGCGGCGATCAGGTCGTACCACTGCTCGAGCGAATACGTCCGCAGGTCGTACGTGCTGTCGATGTGGCGCTCGCGTGTGGGCACGCGCACCTGGACGTGGCTGACCACGCGCTCGACCCGCGAGGTGCCCGCCGGCGGGAGGTACTGCACCGTCTGCGTGACGCGCGTGCGCCCGCGGGCGGCGGTCCAGACGTCCTCGACCGGCTCGTCCCAGTCCGGGAAGCTCATGCCGATGCCCACGGCGTACGCCCCGCCCGGCCTGAGCGCCCGCGCCACCTGCTCGAGATGCCGCAGCATCGCCCGGTCGGACATGAGATGCCGGATGGTGTTGATCAGGTTGAATGCGAACGCGCACGACGCGGGCTCGATCAGGCCGGTGTCCTCCATCGACCCGACGCGCAGCGTCGCACGACGCGCGAGCCCGGCGCGCTTGAACCGCTCGCGGGCGTACGCGATCATGCCGGGCTCGATGTCGTACCCGATGACGCGGCGTCCGCGCCCCGCGGCGACGCGGAGGTACCGCGCCGACCCGCACGCGGGCTCGAGCCAGGCCCCTCGTTTGATGGCGAACCGGTCCGCCATGCGTTCGAGCCCCGTCACGTCCGCGGCGGTGCCTGGCGCGTGCAGGATGTCGTACACGCTCGCGTCTTCATAGAATCCCTGAGGCACGACCGAGCGTATGCACACGGGCTGGCATGACCGATGACCGCGCGCAACCAAAGAAAACGCGTCCTGGCGCGCTCGCCCGTGCCGGGCGTGCGGCCCTGTCGGTCGCGCTGCTGCTGGGCGTCGTGCTCTGGATCGGGGCGTGCATGAACCTCGGCGAGCGCCTGGCTTATTTCCCGAGCCGTGACGCGTTCGTCACGCCCGCGGGCGTCGAAGACGTCTCGTTCCGCAGCGCCGACGGCACGGCGCTGCACGGGTGGTTCATGCCGGCGGCGGGCGGTGAGCGCGGGCCCGTCGTTGTCCACGCGCACGGCAATGCCGGGCACATCGCCAACCACGCGGCATTCAGCGCGTTCCTCCGCGAGCGCGGGATCCACGTGTTCCTCTTCGACTACCGTGGGTACGGGCGGTCGGCGGATGTCCGTCCGACGCGCGCTGCGCTCATCGAGGACACCCGCGCCGCCCTTCGGGCCGCCCGCGGGCACCCGCTGGCGGACCCGGACCGCGTCGGGATGTATGGCGTCAGCCTGGGCGGCGCGTTCGCGCTGCCTGTCGCCGCGGAAGATGAGCGTGTGCGCGTCGTCGTGACGCTGTCGGCATTCTCGACGTGGCGCGGCGTCGCGCACGACTGGGCCCCCGCGCTCGGGCCCGTGCTGATCCGGGGCGGGCACGACCCCGAGGACGCCGCCGCCCGGTTGGGCGATCGCCCGTACCTGATCGCGCACGGCGACGCGGACCGGGTCATCCACCCGCGGCACGCCCAACGCCTCCGTGATTCGTCCCGGTCCGCCGGTGTGCAGGCCGAGATCATGATCGTGCCCGGCGCGGACCACAACTCGATCCTCCAGACGCACCCGGAAGCGGCGGACGCGATCGCCGCGTTCTTCACCGAGCATCTCGCCGAACGGAGAACACCATGAGCGCGCGATCCGAGACCATCGCCAACGCGATCACCGAGTCGTTGCCGCTCTTCGAGCGATACCTCGCGGGGTTCGGCGATGCCAACCGCACGAGCCAGGCGCCGGGGCTGCCCAACCACGCCGCGTGGACGCTGGGGCATCTGGCGCTGTACGCCCGGCGTGCCGCGGATCTTGTCGAGGGGCACGACGGGCCGCAGCCGCTGCCCGACACCGACTTTGTGACCGGCGACGGCCGCGCGGGCGACGCGCGCCGGTTCGACACCGAGTCCGTCTGCTTCGGATCGACGGCGGTGGACGATCCCGCGATCTACCCCGCGTGGGACCGGTGCGTCGGGATCTGCCGGTCGGGGTACGAGCGGCTGGCGCATGCCGTGAGCGGGTCGAGCGATGCCCGGCTCGACCGCGCGGTCGCGTGGGGGAGCACGGGGTGCACGGCTGAGCGGCTTGCCGCGCGGATGGTCTTTCATCTGGGGACGCACACGGGCCAGCTGATCGACCTCCGCCGCGGGCTGGGGATGCCGGCCCTGTTCGGCTAGGCTGGCGCGTATCGGAGGCTGCTCATGGCGACGACAAACCCGGCCGACGTCCTGCTCGCGATCGACCGATGGGCGACGCGGAACCTGCTCGACGCCTGCCGCTCGCTGCGCGATGAGCAGTTCCACGCGGGCTTCGAGATCGGGCCCGGGTCGTTGCATGACACGATCACGCACATCCTCGGCGCGCAGCGGGGTTGGACGGACGTGCTGACCGAGCGCCCCGAGCCGCGCGTCCGACTCGAGCAGGGCACGCGGAGCGTGGACGAGCTCGTCGAACTGCACGGCGCCGTCGCCGACGAGTTCGAAGCGGCCGCCCGCGCGGGATCGCCCGGCGATGTCCTCCGACCAAGCCGGGGCGGCACGACGTACACCTTCACCCGAGGCGGGATCCTCACGCACGTGACCACCCACGGCGTGCACCACCGGGCCCAGTGCCTGAACATGATGCGCGCGATCGGTGTCGTGTCACTCCCGATGGTCAGCGTGGTCGAGTGGATGATGGTCGCCGAACCGGTCGAGTGACCGCGCTGAGCCGCGTGTTTCAAGGATGTTTGCGGCTTGATCGCGGTCGCGGCGCGGGGGTTGATCGCGCCGCGGCGCGCCCGTAGCGTCCAACACGGCTTTATTCATCCGAACCTTCCGACCGAGAGGAGTCAACCATGGCCAACATTGAAGCCACTGTTGCCATTCTTGCGACCAACGGGTTCGAGCAGAGCGAACTGCTTGAGCCGAAGAAGAAACTCGCCGACGCGGGCATGACCGTGCACGTGGTGGCGCCCAAGTCCGGCTCGATCAAGGGGTGGACGAAGGGCGAGTGGGGCGAGTCGGTGCCCGTCGATCGGACCATCGCCGACGCGCACGCCCGAATCGGTGAGTACGACGCGCTCGTGCTGCCGGGCGGGGTCATGAACCCCGACGCGCTGCGCATGCGTGAGGACGCGACATCGTTCGTTCGTGAGTTCTTCAAGGCGGGCAAGCCGGTGAGCGCGATCTGCCACGGGCCGCAGATCCTGATCGACTGCGGCGTGATCGAGGGCCGCGAGGTCACCAGCTACCCGTCGATCAAGAACGATCTGAAGAACGCGGGCGCCCGATGGGTGGACAAGGAAGTCTGCTGCGACAAGGGGTTGGTCACGAGCCGCACGCCCGACGACCTGCCCGCGTTCATCGCGAAGACCGTTGAGGAGATCCGCGAGGGCGTCCACGCGGGGCAGAAGACGGCGTAAGCGCCGTTCCTCTGACGCGAGATCATGGCGGGGCCCGGCCGATCGGTCGGGCCCTGTTGCTTTCCTGTGCGGCCCGGACGGGCATTGCCCGGCGGCTGGCGCCCCTCGAGCGGGCGGCGGCGACGCGCCCGGACCGGCGGCGGGACGGCCCCGCGGGAAGTGGATAGAATGATTCCAAGCCTCGGTGACAGAGTGTCGCCGGGACGATGAGGCTCGGGCCCGTGCGGCCGGGCGCGCTCGCGGACTCCCCCGCCGACCGTCCGACGCCACCCACCGCGCCGGGCGGTCGGCTCTTTTTTGGGCGCGGCGAACATTCGGCGCTCGTGGTCCTCCCGGTCGATAGTCCGACATGCCAACACCGAGCATCGTCTTCATCGCCGGCCCGCCCAAGTGCGGCACGACGTGGCTCATGCGCACCATCGACGCGCACGCCGACGCCGTGCTCACGGACGAATGGCACCTGGCGTCGCGCCTGCTGTACCCCGTGTTGAGCGAGGTCGAAAAGTTCGCGATGGAGTCACCCAAGCTCAGGCTCGCCAACGACCGAGAGCATAAGGCCGAGCCGTTGAACCGCGACGACGCGGTCGCGACGCTCCGGTTCTTGCACGACCGGATGTTCGCCAAAGCGCTGGACCTCGCCGAACGGCGCGGGCAGGACCGCGCCCGCGTGCGATTGCTTGGCGACAAGTCGCCCGGGCACACGCGGCACATCGAGATGCTCTCGCAGCTCTACCCGGAGGCGAAGTTCATCGTGTGCGTGCGTGACGTGCGCGACGCGGCGGTCAGCGCGTACATGCACTTCGTCCGCAAGGGTGTGCTCCCGGACTTCTTCCGGCCCGCGAACGGTCTTGCGGAGTCGGCCGAGGTCTTCGCGCGGCACCACTGGGCGGAGATGCTCCGGTTCGCGCGCGGCGCCGGGGCGCGCCTGGGCCCGGAGCGGTACCTGGAGGTCGGGTACGCCGAGCACACGCGGGCGCCGCACACCACGATCTCCCGCGTCTTCGAGTTCCTTGGGACACCCGTCAGCGAGTCAGAGGTGAACGAACTCGTCGAGCGGAACTCGTTCCAGGCGCTCTCCGGCGGCCGCGAGGCGGGGCAGGAGCAGAACGAGCGGGTGCGCAAAGGCGTCGTGGGCGACTGGCGGAACCACTTCACGTCCGATTTCGGCGATTTCCTCGAGCGCATCGCTGCCGAGCGCCTGGCGATGGGTGAAGC
Organism: Phycisphaerales bacterium; assembly: GCA_040219655.1. Lineage (GTDB taxonomy): Bacteria > Planctomycetota > Phycisphaerae > Phycisphaerales > UBA1924 > BQJQ01. Next base: position 106,567 of record JAVJSB010000007.1, read on the forward strand.
AATCATGGATAACACGCCCCGCGTCACATGGCGCGGCAACGCGACGGCGAAACAGGCGGGGTGATCACCGCCGCCGGCGAGGGGCGAGCCCTTGGGCGGCCGCGATCAGGAGCACCAAGCCCGCTCCCGGCGCGGGGATGAAGGCGAAGTTGTGCGTCCCGTCGAGCCCACCCAGCCCGTTGGGCACAAGTACCTCGACCAGCCCGCCGGTCTCGATGTCGTAGATCGTCGCCTTGTCGCGCCCGAACGACCCCACGAGCAGGTTCCCGTCGGGCATGAACGTCATGCCGATGGGGATGTTCAGGCCGCCCGAGATGAACTCGTCGATGAACGCCCCGGTCGCGGTATCGAAACGGAGCACGGAGTTCGAGACCGACTGAGCGACGTACAGCACGCCGTCGTCATCGACGAGCACGCCGGTCGCCTGCCCGAAGCCGGGGGCGGTGTACGTGCGCACGAGTTCGCCGGAGCTGTTGAATTCCATCGCTTGGTTGGTGAGCGCGGCGCCGATAAAGAGGTTCCCGTTCGGCGCGAACGTCAGTCCCACCGGGCCGTCGAAGCCGTCCGCCGCGACGCCGAGAAACGCCCCGGTCGTACCGTCATAGCGGAGCACCTCGTCCGTGGCGGCGGAGTTCACATAGAGGTTCCCGTCGGGCCCGAACCGCATCGCTCGTCCGCCGGCGAGCCCACCCGAACCCACTTCGATGAAATCATCGACGTAGGCGCCAGACGCGTCGAAACGCATGACGCGCCCGACATCGCCGAGCGCGACGTAGACGAGCCCGTCGGCGCCGACGGCCACGCCGTTGGGGTTATCCATGCCGTTCCCGTCCGCGAAGACGCCCAGGAACTCGCCGTCGAGCGAGTACCGCAGGACGTTGTCGCTGAACCGGGATGACACGAGCAGGTCCGTCGCCGCCGATGCCGATCCGGCACCGACAGCCGCACTCAGACACACCATGATGAGTCGCCGCATTTAAACACCTCGTATTGAGCCCCACACGTGTCCATGTTGTGGCGATTCTGCCGCGTTACCAGGGAATTCGACCGGTCGCGGGCCGTATTGGTACGGATCTGGACGCCGATGCGTACACTCTTGGCGATCGCTCGGGGCGTCGCGTCGGCTTTGCCGGCCGCGGCTGAGAGGCACCCGTCGAACCTGATCCGGGTCACGCCGGCGGAGGGAACGCGATCGCGGGCGTGTGCCCGTTCTCCCCTCCGCGCCGGCGCGCCCGCAGCGCGGAGGATCCGCCATGTCCACGACCACCCCGGCCGCCAAGGCCGCCGAGATGACCACACGCTCGCTGCGCACGCGCGCCGAGCTGACCGCCGCCTACCGCACCGCCCAGCCCGGGCCGAGCTACCCGGGCGCGGACGTCCCGCTGCCCGTGCACGGCGCGTACGACCCGGGCGTCGAGCCCGACGCGCCCACGCCCGGCAGCTTCGCACTCAAGGCGGACATCGGCGGCCCGCTCATGTTCGCTTCGCCCGACACGCCCGGCATGCCCGCGCCCTCGAACAAGACCGCCTGGGACTTCCTGCCCGACGGGTGGACGATCGAGCCCGCGCCCGATCACGCGTCCGGGTGCCTCGGGCACAACCAGGGCGGCGAGCCGATCCGGTGCGTCCCGCCCGCGGGGTTCGAGCCCGTCACCCAGCTCGAGCGGGCGCGCCTGGGCGAGGTGACGCCCGAGATGCGGCGCGTCGCCGAGCGCGAGCCGCACCTGAGCCCAGAACAAGTCCGCGACGAGATCGCCGCGGGACGCATGATCATCCCGGCGAATGTCCACCACCTCGCGAAGAACCTCGACCCGATGTGCATCGGGCGCGCGAGCAAGACCAAAGTCAACGCGAACATGGGCGCCAGCCCCGTGTCGTCGGGCACGGACGAAGAGGTCGAGAAGCTCAAGTGGGCCGAGCGGTGGGGCGGCGACACCGTGATGGACCTGTCCACCGGCGGCGACCTCGACGCCTGCCGCGAAGCGATCATCGCCAACGCGACCGTCCCCATCGGCACCGTGCCGATCTACTCGATGATCATCGGGAAGAAGCTCGAGGACCTCGACGCCGAGACGATCCTCTCGACCGTCGAGCACCAGGCGAGGCAGGGCGTGGACTACATGACGATCCACGCCGGCGTGCGCCGCGCGCACCTGCCGCTGGTCAAGAAGCGCCTCATCGGCATCGTCAGCCGCGGCGGGTCGCTGCTCGCCAAGTGGATGCTCGTGCACAACGCCGACAACCCGATGTACGACCTGTGGGACGACATCTGCGAGATCCTGCGCGCCCACGACGTGTCGTTCTCGATCGGCGACGGCCTGCGCCCCGGCGGGCTCGCCGACGCGACCGACCAGGCCCAGCTGGCCGAGCTCGCCACGATCGGCGAGCTGACCGAGCGTGCCTGGCGTCACGGCGTGCAGGTTATGGTCGAGGGGCCCGGGCATGTGCCGTTCGATCAGATCGAGTTCAACGCCAAGCTCCAGCGGCGCCTGTGCCACGGGGCGCCCTTCTACGTGCTCGGCCCGCTGGTGACGGACGTCTTCCCCGGGTACGACCACATCACGAGCTGCATCGGCGCGACGTCGATCGCGTACCACGGCGCGAGCATGCTCTGCTACGTCACGCCCAAGGAGCATCTGGGCCTGCCCAAGCGCGGCGACGTCAAGGACGGCTGCATCGCGTACAAGATCGCGGCGCACGCGGCGGACGTTGCCCTCGGCATCCCGGGCGCCCGCGAGTGGGACGACGAGCTCACCAAGGCCCGCGCGGCGCTCAACTGGCAGAAGCACTTCGAGCTCGCCTACGACGAGGACACCGCCCGCGCCTACCACGACGAGGACCTCGACGTGGATACCGATTTCTGCGCCATGTGCGGGCACGACTGGTGCTCGGTGCGGATCTCCAAGGAGATCCAGGAGTTCGCCTCGGGCAAGGCGGACGGCTTCGACCGGGGCAAGCCGGTGAAGTCCGACGCCCTGAGCGACGAGCAGCGCCAGATCCTCGAGCAGCGGGGGTATCTCAAGCCCGACGAGATCCACAAGCTGGCGAGCAAGGCGAAGAAGGCCCTCGACGCCGCCGGCGCCGTGGACGACGCGGGCAAGGCCGCCTGCCACTCGGACTACGTGGACGACGCCGACGAGGCCAAGCGGATCCAGGGCGAGGTGGTCGTCGAGTTGAACACGGCGCCGGCCCACAACCTGGCGCGTGAGGATCGCGTGATCTAGTCTCACGTACCGCGCTGGTTGGGTGGCACTTGAATCTAAGTGCTTGTGTGGTATGCTGTTCCGCTCATGTCTCGTCGGGTGCCCGCTGTCATCCTGATCGCTGTGCTCGCGTCATCCCTCGGCGCCTGCGGCGGCACGCCCTCGCCGCGGCACCGCATCGGGTCGCTCCCGTTCCCCGGGCCCAACACGATCTACGCGCTCGCCGACCCGGACGCCCTCGGCGACCACCGCTACGAGATCGCGCTGGGCCAGCCGCTCGCCGACGCCGTCGAGATCCAACGCGGGACGGTCTACACCTGCGAAGCGGGGTTCCTCGACGTCGCGCACCTGCGGCTGACGGTTGACTGGATGCGCTACGCGCGCACGCGGCTCGAGCCGGCGCTGCGGGCGGGCAAGACCCAAGCGAGCTTCGTGGGGCCCGACGACACGATCGTGCACGCGTCGTTCGTGTACCCGCCCGTGTGGGACGACATCCCCGACGACGCGCGCGAGCGGGCGCTGACCGAGAGCCTCATCCGCGCGTGCGCGCGGGCGTCGTACCTCATCTGGACCTGGCACGAGCTCATCACGCACGAGGGGCACTCGACCTTTGCGCTGATCTCGGAGGAGGGGTCGGCGTTCGGGTACGACGACATGGTGAGCCACGCCGTGGGCCTGCGCATCGGCGAGGCGGTCCTGCGCGACGCACGCCCGCACAACGAGGCGACGACGGCGCACCTGTCCGACGAGCTCCGGCGGCTGGGCGTGGTGTCCAAGGGCGAATGCGCCCTCGCGGTGGACGCCGTCCGCGGGCAGTGGTGGGAGCGGACCGGGCCGATCCTCAGGCAGTACGACACGGGGCTCGAGTCAGGGCGGATCGCGGTGCACCGCGTGCCCGGGCTGGCGGCGTGCGAGGGCGCGGCGGGGGCCGCGCTCGACGTGCCGTTCGGGTCCGCCGATCCGGTCATCGAGCCGAGGATCGAGCAGGCGTTCGAGCCCAGGACGCCGACGGGCCGGCGCATCGCGGAGGGTCTGGGCGTCGAGCGTCTGACGGCGGCGGACATTGCCCGCGCGATCGATGAGGTCGCCGAGCGGGCCGCCCGTCCCGGCGGCTGAGCCCGCTCAGCCGTACCGCTCGCTGATCCAATCGCGGGTGACGGCGAGCGGGTCCTCGGCGGACGGGTCGTACGGCGGGAACTCGACGTCCTCGATGAACTCGGCGTAGTTCGCGTGCCGACCCTTCGACGACGTGTAGATCGGGCGGTTCACCTGGTCGTAGCTCAGCGTCCGCACGGTCCGCTTGGACTTGTGGAACTCCCGGCACGCGTCGTCCCACTCGAGGCCCAGGAACTCGATGATCCGCGGGAACTGCGTGTCCGGGTCGCTCACGAGCTGCTCGTAGCACACGTCCAGGATCGGCACGTCCAGCGACCGCTTCCAGTGCTCCATCATCCGGACCGACTGCCCCCACGTGTGCGCCGTCCAGTCGATCTGCGTGGTGTAGGCGTGCATGTTGTTGTTGAACCCGCCCATGTAGCAGCTGATCGAGACGTCCCGCGGGTCGCGCACGGCGTGGATGATCCGTGTCTTGGGGAAGAGCTTGGCGATGAGCCCGACGAGCTTGTTATTGCCCAGCGCCTTGTTGACGATGCGCTCGGCGCTGGGCGCCTTCTTCTGGATCTCGCGGAGGTAGTTGCGCGAGCAGTTGGTCCACTTCTGCTCGCCCATCTGCCCGAAGCACGCCGGGGGCTCCTTGGACGGGTCGTACGACATGCTCAGACGCTTGGCGAACATCTCGATCGTCGCGAGCTCGCCCACGCCCGCCGCCTTCGGGTGCGCGTCGATGATCTGGTCGATCAGGCTCGTGCCCGAGCGCGGCATCCCGGCGACGAACACCGGGACCTCCGAGTCGCACTTGGAGACCGGGAACTTGACCATGTTCTCCTTCGACCAGTTCTCGATCAGCACCGAGACCTGCTCGGTGTACATGTCCTGGTCGAACTCGATCTTGCTGATCGCGTTGGCGCGGACCGCGGACTCCCACGATTCCGGGAAGTCCTTCTTCCGGTCGCACGCCTTGGCCCGCAGGTGGAGCAGCATGCGCTCGGCGTCGGGGATCGGCTGGTGCCGCTCGATCAGGTGATCGATCGTCTCGATCGCCTCGTCGTACTCTTTCCCCTGCACCTGCAGCTTCGCCCACTCGGTGAGCAGCGAGTGCGGCGGCTCCTCGCCCTGGGCCCGGAACCGCTCGAGGATCGGGGCGAGCACGGCCCGCGATTCATCGAACCGCCCGCCCGCCTCGAGCGCGCCGCCCTTGATGATGAGCGCGGGGACCCAGTCGGGGCGTTTCGCCGTCGCCTTGTCCACGAGCCTCACGCAGTTCTCGGTGTTGCCCATGAACCGCTCGCACCGGGCCATGAGCAGCGTCACGTCCGGGTGGTCGTGGATCTCGGCCGACTGCTTGGCGTACTCGTACGCCTTGGTCATGTTCTTCATGCCCTCCTGCGCGAGCGCCATGAGGAAGAGGGCTTCGGGGTCCTTCTTCTTCGCGTCCACGATCGGCTTGATGGCGTCCTGCATCGCGGAGAAGTTGCGCTCGGCGTACGCCTTCTTCGCGTTGTTGATCGCGGCGACCCGCTTGGGCACGGGCGCGAACGGGTTCGGGTTCATCGGGGCTCTGGTCATCGTGGGGCAGTCTACGCGGGCCGGAATGAAATCGGGCCGCCCGCTCTCGCGGACGGCCCGGATCAGATGCTGAATGTCCGACCCGGATGTCCGGGCCGATCATGTCGCGGCTGAGCGATCTCAGCGGCGGCGACGCACGGCGGCGATGCCGGCGAGGCCGAGCAGACCGGCCGAGGCCGGCGCCGGGATCTTGCTGAACGTCGCCGTGGCGAACGCGTCGCCACCCTGGGTCGCGCCAGCGTCGAGCAGCAGCGAGTAGTTCGTGCCCGCCGCGAGCGCGATGTTCACCGAACCAGCGAGCGGATCGCCCGGGTTCAGCGACAGGTCGATCGAGAAGACGGTCACGCCGCCGGCGGTCCAGTCCACGAGCGCGATGTCGCCGTAGAAGCCGTAGCTGCCGGTGTTGAACTCGTTCGAGAAGTCCCACTGGATGTTGACGTACTGGGTCGTGCCAGCGGAGAAGTAGGCGTACGCCTGGCCGATGCCGACACCAGCACCGCCGGCGATGCCGCCATAGGCGACGGCCGCCATATAGGTGTTGCTGACGTAGCCGTAGGCGACGTACCCGTACCCGATGGCGAGGGCCGGCGCGACCGGCGAGGTGCCGGGGCTGTACGAGACGTACTGGTTCAGGATCGCGTTGGGCGAGCCGAAGTAGGTCGAGCCATCGGTCGCGTACGCGAGGGTGAACGAGGTCGGGTACGCGCCGCCAAAGTTCGACTCGAAGTCAATGTTGGCATCGGCCTGACCGGCAACGCCCGCTGCGAACAGCGCGCCACCGAACAGGCAGCTCTTGGTCGTGTTCATGATTCAGGTTCCTCTCTTCTCTTTCTCTTGTGGTGACCACCCGCACACAAGGGCAGCCCTTCTCTCACACACATGCTCGGATTGAGTCTGGCAACTCTCTCTCTGCAACTCAGGGATCCGCCGAACCCGGGGGGGTCGGCAGCGAGCATCATACCCGCTTCTGGCCCCAGTCCCAACCCCTCTTTTTCCAAAAGCAAACAAACCACCAGATTTTGATCGGGGCCCTGATCGGGGGTTCTTATCACACCAAATCGGTCTTTGTTCGGATTCGGAGCCCGGAAGCGCGCGACGAAGCAGTCGCCGCGGCCGCTCGGCTCGCCCGGCCGGTTCCCCCCGACGGGGCCCCGCCTACCTCCGCGCGGGAGCAAGGCTTCGAGTCTCATTCCACGACGGCCCCGACGACGCGCGGCGGTCGAGCCCGGGGCGTCCCGCGGGCCTCGCACCTCACCGGGTGAGAGCCGACAATGGGCCCGGAGGGACTTGAACCCTCACTCCCGTTCCCGGGAAGCGGATTTTAAGTCCGCCGCGTCTGCCGATTCCGCCACAGGCCCGTGGGCGCCAACAGGGTACGAGGGAGACGGCGGGCCCGTGGCGCTCAGTCGCGGTCCAACGCCGCCCACAGCCCGCGGTCCGCGCCCGTCTCGGCGTCCCGAGACAAGAACAGCGCGTTGAACGCCGTGTCGAAGCCCGTGCTGGCGGTGTCGGCCCAGGTGAGGCCCTCGACGGCGACCGCGTCGAGCGGTGCCCGCCCACTCCAGCGGGCCGAGCCGTCGGCGAACGTGACGTTCAGCCCGTCGCGGTGCCGGTCGTCCAAACGCTCGGGCTTGTGCATCAGATCCGCGAGGATCGCCCGGCGGGACTCGATGAACGCGAGACGCGGCATGCCGGGCGGCTGCGGCGCATCCGAGGGGAACGGCCAGCCCACCATCGGGCGCGTCCCGAACCCGATGCGCGTGCTCTTGCCGGCGGGTGCCGTCTCGTCGGGCGGCCAGGGGTTGCTCTCGGTGTTCAACTGCATCAACGCATCGCGCTCGGCGGGGCAGTAGAACGCCTCGGGCGACTCGAACGCGCCGTGCCGATACAGCAGCCCCATCCAGCGCATGCCCGGGTTGCCGCCCGCCGGGTTCGTGCGCAGCAGGTAGTTGTACTGCTTCCACCCCTCGCCCGGGCCGAGGCTGAAGCCCAGCGGCACGCAGTCGTCGAAGTCGTTGGCGTAGAAGACCACCGCCGACGCGAGCTGGCGCTGGTTGCTCAGGCACGCGACGCGGACCGACGCGACCCGCGCCTTGCCCAACGCCGGCAGCAAGATGCCGATCAGCAGCGCGATGATGGCGATGACGACGAGCAGTTCGACGAGCGTAAACGCGGGCCGCGCCCTGTGTGGGCGCGGGGTCACGACGCGTCGTCCGGCACGACGCGGTACAGCCCGCCGTCGATCTCGTCGGTGAGCATGTACAGCCCGCCGTCGGGCCCCATGCCGACCCAGCGCACGCGGTCGTCGAGCTGCAAAGTCGTCTGCCCGACGATGGCGCCGTCCTCGAAGTCGATGCGTCGGATCTGCTGGAGGACGAGCCCGCCGGCGAAGAGGTCGCCTTGCCATTCGGGGAAGTCGTCGCCGGTGTAGAACGTGAGCCCGGAGGGGGCGATGCAGGGCGTCCAGACGACGCGCGGCTGCTCGACGCCGTCGCGCTGCGTGGTCTGGCTGATGCGCGGGCCCCAGTACTCGACGGAGTAGGTGACCTCGGGCCAGCCGTAGTTCGTGCCGGGGGTGATGCGGTTGAGCTCGTCCCCGCCGCGCGCGCCGTGCGAGGTCGCCCAGACCTCGTCGGTCCCGGGTCGGATCGCCATGCCCTGGACGTTGCGCAGCCCGTACACGTGGATGAGGGCGTCGGTGTCGGGGTCGCCGTCGGTCGCGAACGGGGCGTCGGCGACGGGTGAGCCGTCGTCGTTCATGTGCAGGATCTTGCCGTGGTGATACGAGAGATCCTGGGCGCGCTCACGGATGAGCGAGCCGTCAAGGCGGATCGGCGGGTTCCCGCCGTCGCCGATCGAGAGCAGCAGCGTGCCGTCGTCGAGCCAAAGGATGCGCGAGCCGAAGTGCTGCCCGCCGCGCTTGTCGTGCGGCACGCGGTACACGACCTCGACGCGAGTAAGCTCGGACAGATCCTCAGCCAGCCGCCCGCGCACGAGCTGCGTGCGGTTGGCGTTGTTGTCGCCCGTGGACATGGTGAGGTAGACGAGCCGGTTGGTCGCGAACTCGGGATGGACCTGCACATCGAGCAGCCCGCCCTGCCCGCTGGCGAAGAGGTCATCGGGGATGCCGCCGACGAGGTCGGGGCTGAGCCGTCCGTCCTGCACCACGCGGAGGCGGCCCTCGCGCTCGGTCACGAGCATCGTCCGCCCGTCGGGCAGCCACGCGGCGCCCCAGGGTCGCATGAGCCCCCGGGTGACCTCGGCGAGCCGCCACCCGGTCTCGGGCTCGGTCTCGCCCGTCGGCGTGACGGGCCCGTCGGGCTGGGCACCCATCCCCGCCGCGGTCAGCATGCCCAGGGCGAGCGCGGCGACGGTGCAACGCCGTGTGAACGAATCCGGTCGTGTATCCATGCTTCCAAGCCTCCTCTCGGGTGTTCGCCCGAGCCCGGGGCCAGGATGCAGGTATGACCGCCGGGACGGATCGTTTCAGCCGGCGGCGCAGGCGTCGCACAGCCCGCTGAGCGTGATCTCGTGCGACTCGACAACGAACCCTTCAGGCGCCATGCCGTCCAGGCGGCCCGGGCAGCCCTCGATGTCGAAGACCTTCCCGCACGATCGGCACTGGAAGTGGTGGTGGTGCGCCAGCCCGGCGGGCTCGTAGCGCGGGGGCTGACCGGGCAGCTCGACCGTCACGATCGACCCCTCCTCGATCATTCCCTTGAGCGACCGGTAGACCGTCGCGAGCGAAAGCCCGGACGCGATCCGGTCGGCGCGCTCGTGGATCTCTTGCGGGCTCAGCGGGCGGTCGGCGCGCTCGAACACCGCCCGGATCGCGTCGCGTTGTCGGGTGTTTCGTTCCATCGATGACGAAGACCGGCGGCGCCGATCAGCGGTGGACCGTCGCCTGCCCCTCGACGTGCTTCAGCCCGCGACGCTTGTCGCGCAGGCGGCGGCTCTTGCCGACGCGGTCACGCAGGTAGTACAGCTTCGCCCGGCGGGCGTCGGCCCGACGCACGACCTCGAACTGCGCGATCGAGGGAGAATTGATCGGCCACGTCCGCTCCACGCCGATCTCATCGACGATGCGGCGCACGGTGATCATCTCGTTGATGCCGCGGCCCTTGCGCGAGATCAGCACACCCGAGAAGACCTGGGTGCGCTCCTTCTCGCCTTCGACGATGCGGACGTGCACGTTCAGCGTGTCGCCGATGTCGAAGCGGGGGATGTCGGTCTTCAGCGCGTCGGCGTTGACGGACTCGATGATCTGCTGGCTGCCCATGGGATAGCTCCGATGCTGCGTGATCTGCCCGGGCTCGCCGGGCCGAAACGATAGACCGGGCCCCGCCCCGGGTCGAGCCGAGCGCCCGCCCGGTCCCGATTCTGATCCCCCAGGGCCGATCCGCGCCCTCCGAGCCGCGGGCGTCAGCCCGCGTGGGCTCCTCTGGATCACCCACACGCGGGCTGACGCCCGCGGCTCGGGAGGAGCGTCCCTATCGTCCCCGTCACCCCGTTCCGGACCACCCGACGCGGAGAAGCCCATGGACACCCTGCTCGCCAAGCTCGCCGAATGGCGCCGGTTCCGGGCCCTTGTCATCGGCGACTTCATGCTCGACCAGTTCCACTACGGCGCCGCCGACCGCCTGAGTGCCGACGCCCCCGTCCCCGTTCTCCGCGTGACGCGGCAGGAGGACCGCCCGGGCGGCGCCGCCAACCTCTGCCTCGACCTCGTCGCCCTCCGCGGGTCCGTCCGCGCGCTGGGCGTCGTCGGGCAGGACACCGAGGCGAACCTGCTCCGCTCGACCCTCGGGCAGCAGGGCGTGAACGCCGAGTCGCTCATCACGGACCCGAACCGCCCGACGACCGTCAAGCGGAACCTGATCGGGCTCGCGCAGGGCCGGCACGCGCAGAAGATGTTCCGCGTGGACTTCGAGTCGCGCGAGCCGATCGCCCCGAGCCTCGCCGAGCGGCTGCTCCGCGCGTTCGACGACGCGCTCGAGCAGCACGACATCGTCTGCATCGAGGATTACAACAAGGGCGTCTGCACGCACGACATGTGCCGGGCGATCATCGAGCGGGCCCGCGCCGCGGGCAAGCCCGTGTTCGTGGACCCCGCCCCCGCGACGGACTACTCGAAGTACACCGGCGCCACGGCGATCACGCCCAACCGCACCGAGGCCGAGCGCGCCACGGGCATGACGATCCACGACGGCGCGGGCCCGGCGCACGCCGCCCGGCTCGCCGAGCGGATCCTGGTTGATCTCGAACTCGAGGCGGCGGTCGTCACGCTCGACCGCGACGGGGCGCTCCTGATGACGCGCGACGACCGCGAGCCGGTTTCCGTGCCCACGGTGGCTCGGGACGTCTACGACGTGACGGGCGCGGGCGACATGATGCTCGCCGCCCTCGCCGCGGCCCGGGCCAACCGGCTGGACTGGGAGAGCGCCGTGCGCTTTGCCAACGCCGCCGCGGGCCTCGAGGTCGAGGTGTTCGGCGTCGAGCCGATCCCGCTGGAGAAGGTCCACGCCGAGCTGCTCACGCAGAGCGCCAAGCAGGGCGGCAAGCTGTTCACGGAAGACCAGCTGATGGTGCACGTGAACGCCGCCCGCGGCGCGGGCAAGCGGATCGTGTTTACCAACGGGTGCTTCGACGTGCTGCACGCCGGGCACGTGGCGCTGCTCGAGCAGGCGGCTCACTTCGGCGACTACCTCGTCGTCGCGTTGAACGACGACCAGTCCGTCCGCGGGCTCAAGGGCGAGGGCCGCCCGGTGAACGATCAGGAGCGCCGCGCCCGCGTCCTCAGCGGGCTGCACGCGGTGGACGCCGTCTGCCTGTTCTCCGACGAGACCCCCATCAAGCTCATCGAGCGCGTGCTGCCCGACGTGCTCGTGAAGGGCTCGGACTATAGCGAGGACCAGGTCGTCGGGGGCGACGTGGTCAAGCGGGCCGGCGGGCGGGTCGAGCTCATCGACCTCGTCGAGGGCCTCTCGACGACCTCGACTCTTGAGAAAATCCGCCGCAACTGACCCGGATCGGAGTGATCCGCCGCTTGGGTACCCCGGCCCGCTTGGGTGGCATGCCGAATCGCCCGATGAACCGGGCATGGCACGGACGCACGTCGCGATCATCGACCCGAAGTTCGCCGATCGGATCCTCGCGGGCGAGAAGACCGCGGAAGTGCGGCTGACGCGCACGCGCCGCGCGCCGTTCGGCGTCGTCTCGCTCGGCGACGAGATCCTCTTCCGAGCCCGCTCGGGCTGGTATGTCGCGCGGGCCCTCGTGGACCGGGCGGACTGCATCGAGATCGGGTCGCGCGAGGACTTCCGCCGCGTGCGGGCGCTGTGTTCGGACGGCGCGTGCGCCCCGGCGTCGTTCTGGAAGGAGCGCGCCGAAGCGCGGTACGCGACGATCGTCTGGCTCGCGGGCGTCGAGCCGACCGCCGCCGGGCCCGACCCGCGCTCGGTCGCCGCGCCCGGCTGCCGGTCGGCATGGTTCGTCGTGGACCCCTCGAACACCGAGTGGGTCTGCGAGCCGCAGCTCGCGAGGGCCTAGGCAGGACTCGGCTGGTGTGTGGCACGGCTTGGCTTGCAAGCCGTGATCCAGCACCGCACGGGTTGCCCTGCGGGTCAACCCGTGGCACCCGATCGAGCGCCCAATGATGGTGGGTGCGGATCGACGTCCTGACGACATTCCCTGAGATGTTCAGCGTGCAGCCGCCCGCGGCCCTGGGTGTCTCGATCCCCGGGCGCGCCGTCGCCGCGGGGGCGCTCGAGATCCACCCGACGGACATCCGCGACTTCGCCGCCCCCCCGCACCACAAGACCGACGACCGCCCGTTCGGCGGCGGGCCCGGGATGGTCATGATGTGCCAGCCCGTGTGGGACGCCGCCCAGCACGCCGAAGCGCTCGACGCGCGGCCCGCGAAGCGGATCTACCTCACGCCGCAGGGCAAACGCCTGGACCAGCCGCTGGTCGAGCGGCTCGCGCGCGAACCCCGGCTGCTGATGCTCTGCGGCCACTACGAGGGCATCGACGAGCGCGTCATCGAGCGACTCGACCCGGTCGAGATTTCCATCGGCGACTACGTCCTGTCGTCAGGCGAGATGGGCGCGCTCGTGCTGATCGACGCGCTCGCACGATTGCTCCCGGGCGTGCTGGGCGACGACGCATCCGCCGTCCAGGACAGCTTCGGCCCCGCGCACGCGTCGGATCCGAACGGCGACGCGATCGAGCCGAAGATCCTCGCGGCGCTCGGCCTTGATCCCGGCCAGCGCCTGCTGGACTGCCCGCACTACACCCGCCCGCGGGTCTGGGATGGCGCCGAGATCCCCGACGTGTTGCTCTCGGGCGATCACAAAGCCGTGGCGCGATGGCGCCTCGAGCAGATGCTGCACCGCACGCGCGAACGCCGCCCGGACCTGCTCGACTAATCCCGGCGGACGGCGTCGAGCACGAGCTTGCGGAGCTCGTCGCCCGATTGCAGGAACTCGATCCGCAATCGGGGGCGCACGATCGGGCACGGCCACGTGGACTCGGGCACGCTCGCGAGCTTGGACCAGTCCTTTTCTGTCACGACGATCGCGTCCGCCGCGTGCACGCGTGCCTCGCCCGCGATGCGTTCCACGGCGGGCGCGTCGAAGGGGTCGTGGTCCCGAAGCGCGACCCGCGCCAGCACCGCGCCCCGCGGTGCGCCGTCCACCGGGGGCGAGCACGCCAGCTCGACCGACTGGAAGAACGGGCCCGGGTTCCCGATCGCGCACACGCCCACGACGCGACGGCCCGCGAGCCACGATCCGGGCTCGGCGTGCTCGACGCCCTCCTCCACGACGCGCAGGCCCGTCCACGAATGTCGGGACGTCGCGACCAACGCCCCCGGCGCGGCGGCGCCGACGCGCTCGAGCAGCGCCTCCAACGCGTCGCGGCGGACACGGTCCGCGTGCGTCACGATCACCGCGTGGGCGCGCGAAAGCGAAGCGGTTGGCTCGCGCAGCCACCCCGCCGGGAGCAGCTTGTCGGCAAACGGCGAACGCGTCGCATCGATCAGCACGACGTCCAGATCGCGCGCCAGCCGGCGGTGCTGAAACCCGTCGTCGAGCACCACGCAGTCCACCGCGCGCCCGATCTCGGTCTCGAACAGCGCCCGCAGCCCCGCGATCCGGTCGGGCTGGGCGACAATTGGCACCGTCGGGAACGCGCGCCGATGGGCCGCGGCTTCGTCCGATTCGCGCCTGGGCGTGGACTTGTACCCCCGCATCGCCACGCACGGGCAATGCCCCGCGTCGAGCAGCATGTCGAGCAGGGCGCGGACCGTCGGCGTCTTGCCGGTCCCCCCGACCGAGAGGTTCCCGACGGAGATGACCGGGCGGTCGATCGTGGAGACGCCGCGCCCGCGGTCGTACGCCCGGTTGCGCCGGGAGATCTCGAAGCGGTAGAAGGGGACGCCGATCGACCCGATCGGCGCGGGCACGGGCCCGGGCCGGGCGCTCACGGGGTGTCCTCCGACTCGGCCGGGCGGGCGTGGGCGATCGCGCTGCGCTGGTGCAGGCCCGCGCCCCGGAGGGCGGCGCGGCGGGCGGCGGCCAGCTCGCGCCGCCGCGCCCGGTCCGCGTCACGCCGGATGCGGTAAGAGTCGGCGAGATCGATGAAGGCGAGCATCAGCACGAGCCCGACCATCGCGGTCCCCGCGATCCAGACGAGCATGAACACGCGCGCGTTCGCGGGCGTCGCGACGCCGAACCCGTAGGCGAGCAGCGCGACGGTGATCATCGAGACCCACCCGCTCGCCATCCGGATGCGGCGGCGCGACGGGGGGAGGACCTCGGTCGTCGGCGCCGCACGCAGCGCGACGAGGTACCCCGCGATCACGACCAGAGCGACCGCGCTCAGGGGGAGCACAATCCAGGCCGGCGCGATCGGGTGCGGGCTCACGGGTGCATGCTAGCGGCGTCGGGCGCGCGCACGAAAAAGGGCGGGCCCCGAAAGGCCCGCCCTTGTGATTGTCAGCTCAGGCGGGGATCGGTCCCCGCGAGGGCTTAGCGGTAGAGGTTGGTGGCCTCGGTCTCACGCACCGGGCTCGTGAGCTGATCCGAGGTCATCTCGACGCCGAAGCGGACGTCGCCCTCGTCGGTCGCCCGGACCACGACACGCCACTCGGCACGCGCCTTGGGCGCGAGCGAGGCGAGCGGGGCGAACGTGATCGTCCGGCCCGAGATCGACCCGTTCGTCGCGCCACCGGCGGAGACATACTCCTGCTCGGCCGGCAGGGTGACGACGATGCGGATGTTGGTATCCGGCGCCGAACCCTGGTTGGTGACGGTGATCACGTAGGTCTCCTGCTGGCCGACCTCGATCGGGTCAGCAACGTCGATGACCTCGAGGAGGATGGCCGGGATGCCGCGGATCGCCGTGCAGCACTGCTCGGTGACCGTGTCGGCACAGGCGCAGCTGGCCGAGGCGGTGGTGCAGAAGTCGCCGGCCTGCGTCGCCCGCATGGTCACGCTGACCGTGCGCTGGGCACCCGCGGGCACGCCGTTGAGGTTGAAGTTGACGGTCGAGCCGTTCTGGACGCCGCCCGAGGAGGCGCGGACGAACTCGGCACCGGCCGGGAGGCTGATGGACACCATCGTGTCGTCGCAGTCGCCCGTGCCCGTGTTGCGGATGGTGTAGGAGTGCGTGAAGTTGCGGCCGATGAACTGGCGGTCGGTGCAGTCGGAGGTGATCTCCAGCTCCGGCTGAACGACGACGGTGCTCGCGACGCCCGAGTTGGCGGTGAGCCCGCCGTCGGCAACGGCGGTCGCGTCGTTGTCGAACGAGCCCGTCCGCGAGGCGCGGGCGTTGATCGTCACGCGCTTGGCCTCGCCCGAGGCGAGGTCGCCGATGGCGACATCGATCGAGCTGTCCCCGCCGGCGGTCACGCCGTCCGGGAAGGTGTCACGCAGACGCACGTTGCGGGCGATGCCCGTGCCCGAGTTGCGGACCTCGAAGACGTAGACGATGTCCTCGCAGAGCATCGCCTGCTCGGTCGCGGTCTTGGTCAGCGACAGCGCCGGCTGGACCACCCGCGTGGACGAGCACAGCACGTTGTTGTAGCTCACACTGATGCAGTCCGAGGCGGTGCCGACGGCGGTCGCGGCGCCGCGGACCTTGACCACGACGCTCTCGCGCGGGCCCAGGTCGCCCAGCGCCCAGAGGTACTGCCCGCCGGTCTGGCCCGACCACGCCGGGTCGGCCGAGACGAAGCGGAGGTTGGAGGTGTCCTCGACCTGCAGCACGACGTTCTGCAGCGTGCCGTCGGTCAGGTTGCACAGGTGGTACTCGAAGTCGAACTCCTCGTTGACCATCACTTCCTCGGGCATCACCTGATGCACCATGATGGCGCTGGAGTTCACGTCGCCCGTCGGGAACGCGAGGCCCGACGCGTTGTACCCCGCGGGTACCGTCGGCGCGCACACGGTCGAGCCGGTGCGGCGACGCGGCTCGGGCTTGGGCTCCTCGTCCATGCGGCCCATATCCACGAGACGCTGGCGGTCGGCGTCGCGGCTGTACGGGTTCGTGCGGTTCGTGCCGCGGTCGTACCCCCCCGCCAGGCTTTGCCCGGTGGACGAGGCGCTCGTGCTCGGTGAATCAGCCGCGGTGTTCGATTGACACCCCATCAACCCGATGGCGGTGGCCACGCATAGCGCCAGCCCCACACCCCTGCACTTCGAGAAGTTCATTTAGAGTCTCCAGTCTCGTGAATTGTCTTGGCGACGGTCCCCAAGAATTCGGGGTTCATCCTACCGCCAAAACCCTCGTCCCACTGCGATTTCCCCAGAACGCTGGGGGGTTACATCGTACAAACCTGCCCCCAGGCGAAAGAACGAGGGCTTCGAATTCCCCCCGTGGCGGTCACACACAACCCATAACCACCACATCTGGGGATGTCAATCGAGCCGGGCGTCTCTCCACGCCGGAAACTCGGCTCTCCATAATCCTACGCGCGCGATCTCGATCGTCACGCTCGCCACGCATTCGGTTTCGCCCGGATCGGCCAAGACGATGCCCGCAGGGTCGATCGCGAGGGTGTCGCCGGCGTACGGGAGGTGGGGGTCGTCGCCGGTCCGGTTCACGGCGAGCACGAACGCCTGGTTCTCGATCGCCCGGGCCTGGGCGAGCGTCCGCCAGTGCTGGCGGCGGGGGCTGGGCCAGTTCGCCCCGATCGCGAAGAGCTCCGCGCCCATCCGCAGCCCGCGGCGGAAGAGCTCGGGGAACCGCAGGTCGTAGCAGACCGCCGGGCAGACCGTCAGCGAGCCCTCGGGCCCCGTCCAGGGGTAGGTGACGACCTCGGTGCCGCCCGTGAAGCGCTCGCCCTCGCGGCCGAAACTGAACGGGTGGACTTTCGAATAATCCGCCAGCAGGCGAGGCGCTTCGGTCTCGAACCCTGTGTAAACGGTCATGCGGTTGGTCGCCAGGTCCGCGCCGGGTTCCCGGACGGTCCGCCCGCCTTGGACGGTGCAGCGGAGCTCCGCGGCGAGGTCGCGCAGGAACGCCCCCGTCCGCCCGTCGCGGTCGGCGGTGACCTCGGTGTTCAGGCTGAAGCCCGAGTCGAAGAGTTCGGGCAGGAGGACGAAGTCGCCCGGCTGGACGGACGCGGGCTCGAGCAGGCGGCGGACCGCGGCGTAGTTCGCCTCGCGGTCCTCCCACGCGATATCGAGCTGAACCAGGTGGGCTCGCACAGCGTCAGGGTAAGCGGGATGGGTTGTGCGGCGTGCCGAGGGGCGCGGATCAAGATCCCGTGCAAGAAACGGGGGTGCGGGGCGTCCCGTACTCCAGCCGGGGCTCGCCCGTTCTGGGCGGCGGCTTGCGGCAACCGGACGGGACAGCCGATGGTAACGCAAGCGGGTCAGGGGACACGGATGACAGGCCACACGCCAGCGTCGGAATCGAGCGGCACGTCGCGCCGCGTCGTGCTCGCGAGCACGTCGCCGCGCCGGCGTGAGCTGCTCGAGCGGTTCGGGTACCAGATCGAGTCGGCGGTCGCGGTCGCGGACGACGGCGGGCTGGCGCCGGGCGACGTCTCACCCGAGGAGTGGGTGATGTCGCTGGCGTATCTGAAGGCGTCGTCGGCGCGCGAGCACGAGGATGCCTCCACGCCCCGCGGCGTCGTGCTGGGGGCGGACACCGTGTGCGTCCACAACGGCGCGCTCATCGGCAAGCCCACGGACGCCGCGGACGCCGAGCGCATCATCCGCTCATTCATGGGGCGCGAGCACGAGGTGCTCACGGGCGTGGCGCTGCTGTGCCCGAAGAGCGACAAGCGCGTGCTTTTTTGCGACCGGTCCGCGGTCCGGCTGGGCACGCTGAGCGACGAGCAGATCCGCGACTACCTCGCGACCGGCCTGTGGCAGGGCAAGGCCGGGGCGTACAACCTCATCGAGCGCCTCGAAGCGGGGTGGCCGATAGAATTCGACGGCGACGAGACCTCGATCATGGGCCTGCCCATGGAGGCGCTCGCCGAGCAGCTCGTCGCGTTCTGCGACGGGTAATGCGAGCCGGGGCGTCCCCGCCCCGAGTCGCGGTCGATCCCGCGGATGCGCGTAAGAACCGGGGGCGGGGACGCCCCGGCTCACGGGCCGTTGACCCCTCAGGCCCGGGGCGGCGGGCGGGGCGGATAGAGTGCCCTATGCGCGCCCTCGTCCTGACCAAAGAAGGCAAGCCCGTCGCGGGCAATGTGAGATTCGTCACCGACTGGCCCGACCCGGGCGACCCGGGCCCGGGCGAGGTCCGGATCCGCACGCTCGCCAGCGCGTTCAACCACATGGACCTTTGGGTCGGGGGCGGGCTCCCGGGCGCGACGCTCGAGTTCCCGCGGATCTCGGGCGCGGACGGGTGCGGCGTCGTCGAGGCGGTAGGGGACGGGGTGGACGCCGCGTGGGTCGGCAAGCGCGTCGCGGTGAACGCGGCGATCGCCCAGCCCGAGCGCGCACGGCCTTGTGATCCCCCGAGCAGCACGCTCGCGCCGAGCTACCACCTGCTGGGCGAGACGTTGAACGGCATGCACCGCGAGGCGTTCCTTTGCCCGGCGGCGAACATCGCGGACATCGGGGACGCCGACGCCGAGCAGGCCGCCGCCTTCGCGCTCACGTTCCTGACCGCCTGGTCGATGATGGTGACGAAGGGGCAGCTGCGTTCGGGGCAGTCCGTGCTGATCACGGGCATCGGGGGCGGCGTCGCGACGGCGGCGCTCGCGATCGCCAAGCACTTCGGCTGCCCGACCATCGTGACCAGCCGGAGCCAACGAAAGCTCGACGCGGCCCGGGAGATGGGCGCCGACGGGGGCGTGCTCGACGAGGGCGCCGACTGGTCGCGGGCGGTCCGCGCGTGGTCCAACAAGCGCGGCGTGGACATGGCGGTCGATTCGGTCGGCAAGGCGCTCCACCTCTGGTGCGTCAAGAGCCTGGCGCGCGGCGGGGCGTATGTCACCTGCGGGTGCACTTCCGGTCCCGACGGCACCACCGACCTCGCCCGGATCTTCTGGAACCAGCTGCGGGTGCTGGGCTCGACGATGGGATCGGCGGCGGAGTTCGGCGAGGTCATGAGCCTGTTCCGCGCCGGGCGCCTCACGCCGACGATCGACCGGGTCTACCCCGCTGAGCACGGGGCCCAGGCGTACGAGCGGCTCGAGTCGGGCGAGCAGCTGGGCAAGGTCGTCCTCCGCTGGTCGGATGGTTAAGATGCGGGTGACCGCGGTGAATTCCCCGGGTCTGAGCGAACCGGGGCCCGCGGGCGAAAGTAATTTCGCCTAGAGTGACTCTGAGTGGTGCCGCGCGGGCGGATCCCGCGAGCCATCGAAGCAATCCAACCCGTCCCGGGCCCGTGGTGGGCCCGGCGACTCGTTCCATTCGAGGACCGACCCATGACGACGCCGACGTCCGCCCAGCGAGCCGTGAACGCCGCGACCCAGTGGCACTCGAACGCGCAGGATCAGCGAGCCGGCAAAGAGCCGATCGAGGAGATCTTCGGCGTTGACGTGTTCGGGTGGAAGGCGATGCACGAGCGCCTGCCCAAGAGCGTCTACAAGGCGCTGCAGCGTGTCGTGCACGAGGGCGACATCCTGCACCCCTCGATCGCGGACGTCGTCGCCAGCGCGATGAAGGACTGGGCGACCGAGCGCGGCGCGACGCACTACACGCACTGGTTCCAGCCCATGACCGGGCTGACAGCCGAGAAGCACGACGGGCTGATCGTCCCCAACGGGGACGGGCAGGTCGTGTTGCGCCTCAGCGGCGAAGAGCTCAGCCAGGGCGAGCCGGACGCGTCGAGCTTCCCGTCGGGCGGGCTGCGCGCGACGTTCGAGGCGCGCGGGTACACGGCGTGGGACGTGTCGTCGCCCGCGTTCATCGTGCGCGGGTCCAACCACGCGACGCTGTGCATCCCGACGGTCTTCGTGAGCTGGAACGGCGAAGCGCTCGACCAGAAGACGCCCCTGCTGCGCTCGATCGACGCGATCAACACGCAGGCGATGCGGATCCTCAAGCTCTTCGGGACCGACGAGGGCGTGACGAGCGTGCAGACGACGTTGGGCACCGAGCAGGAGTACTTCCTGATCGACCGGAACCTGTACTACGCGCGTCCGGACCTTTCGACGTGCGACCGGACGCTCTTCGGCGCGATGCCGCCCAAGCACCAGCAGCTGGATGATCACTACTTCGGGTCGATCCCGAGCCGGGTGCTGTCGTGCATGGCCGAGGTCGAGGACGAGCTCTACCGCCTGGGCGTGCCCGTGAAGACGCGGCACAACGAGGTGGCGCCGGGGCAGTACGAGATCGCGCCCGTGTTCGAAGGGATGAACATCGCGTGCGACCATCAGATGCTGCTGATGGAGACGCTCAAGCGGGTCGCGGCCCGGTTCGGGCTCAAGGCGATCCTGCACGAGAAACCGTTCGCGAACGTGAACGGCTCGGGCAAGCACTGCAACTGGTCGCTGGCGACCGACACGGGCGTGAACCTGCTGGACCCGCAGGACGACACACACACGAACATGCAGTTCCTCACGTTCCTCACGGGCGTAAT
This sequence comes from Phycisphaerales bacterium, assembly GCA_040219655.1. Lineage (GTDB taxonomy): Bacteria > Planctomycetota > Phycisphaerae > Phycisphaerales > UBA1924 > BQJQ01. The sequence goes on from JAVJSB010000007.1 coordinate 127,503, forward strand.
CCGCGCGGTGCACCTGCACGGCGACCTGATGCGGGCGTCGATCGCGTCGGCGGCGAACGACCACCGCCTGGGCGCGAACGAGGCGCCGCCCGCGATCATCTCGATCTTCCTGGGCGACATGCTGACGGACATCATCGAGCAGCTGGAGAAGGGCACGCCGAGCCGCACCCTCAAGGGCGGCGCGCTGGAGGTGGGGGCGCGGACGCTGCCTCAGATCCGGCGTGACTCGGGCGACCGGAACCGCACGAGCCCGTTCGCGTTCACGGGCAACAAGTTCGAGTTCCGCGCGGTCGGGTCCTCGGCGTCCGTCGCTTGGCCGAACACGGTGATCAACACGATCGTCGCGGACTCGCTGGCGCACATCGCCGACGAGATCGAGGCGTCGGTGGGCAAGAACCCGACGCCCGCGAAGGTGGACACCGCCGTCAAGAAGGTGCTCAAGCAGCTCATCAAGGACCACAAGGCCGTGGTCTTCAACGGCGACAATTACACCGAGGCGTGGCACAAGGAAGCCGAGAAGCGCGGGCTGGTGAACCTCAAGTCGTGCGTGGACGCGTACCCGGCGCTCGAGTCGCGTCCGTGCGCGGCGCTGTTCAAGAAGCACAAGGTGCTGACCAAGCCCGAGCTCGAGTCGCGCGTCGAGGTGATGTACGAGAAGTACGAGATGCAGTGCCGCATCGAGGCGGAGCAGATGGCGCTCATCGCGCGTCAGATGATTCTGCCGGCGGCGCTCGAGCATCAGCGGCGTCTGGCCGAGACCGTCACCGCGACCCAGGGGGCCGGGGTGGACGCGGGCGGCGTGCACGCCGAGCTTGGGGACTTCGTCGGGCTCGTGGACGGCTTCCGCGCCAAGCTCGAGGAGTTCGAGCGCGCCATCGACCACGAGCAGGGCGAAGCGAAGCAGGCCGCGGCGTACATGCACGCGAACGTCCACCCGCTCATGGACGACCTGCGGGCCCTGGGCGACGAGCTCGAGGGGCGCGTCGCGAGCGAGCTGTGGCCGATGCCGAGCTACCGCGAGCTGCTGACCCTCCGCTGATCGCCCGGAAAACGAGAAAGGGCCCGCGCCAGGAGACGCGGGCCCTTTTCAGTGCGCATGATGTGTGGTGATCAGAGGTCGCCGGCGAGGAACGACGCGACGAAGCAGTCGATGTCGTCGATGTTGAGGACGCCGTTCTTGTCGCAGTCGGCGCCGCCCGGTTTCGTGTCGGCGAGCATGCCCGCGACGATGTTGAGGGCGAACCGCCCGTTGTCGTTGAGCGGGGAGAACGTCGCCGCGGTGGACGAGAAGCTGTTGACGTCCGTGATGATGATCATCTTGCCGGACCCCGGGGAGTACGCGTCCTCCTCCCAGAAGGCGACGACGGGGTTGCCGAAGCCGTCGGTCGCCAGCACGTCGCCGCCGGTGGCAAAGACGTCTGCGACATTGAGGAACCCCACGGAGAACTGCAGCGCGGGGTTCGCCGCGGTACCGAACGGGCCGTCGAACGGGAATTCGGTGCCGGAGATGTAGGTCGTGCCCGACCCGTACTGCGTGGGAACGCCGAGGAAGTCACCGATCGCGTCGGTGTAAGGCGAGTCGTTGAGCAGGATGAGGTCCCCGCCGTTCCAGAAGTGGTACGCCGCGACGTACGCCTGGTAGGTGTTCGTGCCGTACGCGTCCGTCGGCGTGCAGTCGCTGTCGAACCACCACGGCGAGATGAAGCAGTCGGGCTCGAACAACGAAGTTGCGCTGAGGTAGTCAAAGTCGCCGGTAATCACCTTGGTGTCCACAACCGAGGCGAAGTGGGAGAAGTTGTAGTTGTCCTGGATCGCGTCGCGGAACGGGCCCATCAGCCCGTAGGACGCGGTGGGGATGTCCCACGCGTAGCCGCCGTTGGAGGGCGAGGCGACGGAGCTGGGCCCGTCGATGCGGTAGGTGTTGTCGGCGTGCGCGATGCCCGCAGCGAACAGGGTGCCGCCGAACAGGGCGGCCTTCATTGCGATCTTCATGGATGGTCTCCGGTTTCCCCTCACGACGCCGGCATCCGGGCGGCAGAACGCCTGCCCTTGACTCTCCCCAGCGACTGACGTGTGAGAACCGCCAGTAGACCATGATTCGGGGGGACGGATACGCGAATCGGGGGTGAAAACAAAAGACGTGCAATCTTTATGATATTTGTCACCTCGAAACAGGGGGGCAGGGCCCATTGTAAAAGGGCCCGCGCTCGGTGATCGAGCGCGGGCCGCGTGTCATGCGAAGGCGTCGGGTGGCGGTGTCAGATGCCGCACCCGCCGAGGAACTCCTCGACGAAGAGGTCGATGTCGTCGAAGTTGAGGACGCCGTCAGCGTTCAGGTCGGCGTCGTTGCACGGGTCGCTGCCGATCATGCCGGCGAAGAGGTTGAGGGCGAAGCGGGTGTTGGGGTTGTTGAGGTCGTTGTAGTCCCAGGCGCCAAACCCGCCGGCGATGGTGTTGACGTCGGTCACGATGATCATCCGGCCGGCGCCCGGGGCGTAGCGGTTGTCATCCCAGAAGGCGGCGAGGACCTGGCCCGCGTTGTTGGTCGCGAGGACCTGGCCGTTGGTCACGGCGACGTCCACGAGGTTGAGCGTGCCGACCGAGCCACCGGCGACGGCGCCCGTCGGGTCGCCGAAGGGCCCGTTGGCGAGGAAGCCGACGGCGTTGATGTTGAAGTCCGCCGCGTACCCGGAGGTGGGAATGCCGAGGCTCGCGCCGATGTCATCGGTGTAGTTCGAATCGCTCAGGACGATGAGGTCCCCGCCGTTGAGGAAGTGGTACTGGGCGTTGGCGAGTTCGGTGGCCGACAGGTCGCCGTCCCACATCCACGGGAAGATGAGGCAGTCGCCGAACTGCTGCTCGTTGCTGTCGAGGTAGGCCCAGGGCGTGACGATGATGGAGGCGTCGAAGATGGACGCCCAGTGCGAGAAGATGTACGGGTTCTCGAGAGCGCCGACGAGGTCGGCGGTGGTCGCGTCGCCGATGCCGTAGCCCGAGGTCTCCGCCTGGGACGGGCCGTAGATGCGGTACGTGTCGCCGGCGTTGGCGATGCCCGCCGCGAAGACGGCGCCGCCGAAGAGGCAGGCTTTCATGGTGGTTTTCATGGCGTGAATCCTTGTTCGTGTCGCGGGCGATCAGGGGCCCGCGTGTGTGGTTCGGGTTACGGGCAGCCGCCGAGGAAGCCATCGACGAAGCAGTCGATGTCGTCGAAGTTGAGGATGCCGTTCTGGTCGCAGTCGGCCTTGTTGCACCCCTCGCCGCCGATCAGGCCGGCGATGAGGTTGAGGGCGAAGCGGCCCTGGTTGTTGGGCGGGAAGAACTGGGCGTTGCCGAAGCCCGACGTCACGGTGTTCACGTCCGTGACGATCAGCATGCGTCCGGCGCCGGGCGCGTACTCGTCGTCGTCCCAGAACGCGATGGTGGGGCGGCCCGACGAGTCGGTCGCGAGGATCTGCCCGCCGGTGCTAAGCACGTCGGAGGCGTCGAGGTACCCGATCGTGCCGTAGGCGGTCACGCCCGCGGCGTTGCCGAACGGGCCGTCGAACGGGAACCCCGAGCCGGTCCAGGTCGATCCCGCGCCCGAGGAGAATGTTGGGACACCCAGGTACGCGGCGATCCCGTCGTGGCCCGAGTCATCGTTGAAGAGCAGCAGGTCCTTGCCGTTGGCGAGGAAGTGGTACGACGCGACGTACACCTCGTACGCGGTCTGGTACGACTCGTCCCACCACGGGGAGATGATGCAGTCGGCCCGCTGGATGACGTTGCAGCACCCGAGGTAATCGAACGAGTAGGCCCGGGTCTTGGCGTCGAACGTGGCGAACGCGTTGGCAAAGTGGTATGTGCCGTGCAGCGCGTTCCGGAGGTCGTTGAGATAGTTCGTTGCGTTGTACGAGTCCCAGTTGTAGTAGTTGCTGCCCGCCGCGGTGGACGAGGGCCCGAAGATCGTGTAGGTGTCGCCCGCGGGGGCTTGGCCCGCGCACCAGATGGCGCCGCCGAAGAGCGCGGCTCGGATCGTGTGTTTCATCGTGAGTCTCCTGATTGGCGTGGCTCACCCAAGGCCGGCGACGCCGACCCGGCGTCTCCCCCTCTGCCACACATCACTTGATGAGCGACAACAGGGGGCTGCGGTCACGGGTTGTCAGGAGAATCGTCCAGAATTCGTGCTACGCCAGCGGCTGAGCACCCCGCTTTTGGGGGCGTTCGTGCCACCGCGGCGGCGCGTTCGTAAACCGGTCGGCCATCGCACGGTGCGCCGCCGGGGACGAATCGATCAGCGTCGCCGAGCGCCCGAGCGCGACCGCGGCGGCCCCCGTCGTGCCCGACCCCGCGAACGGATCGAGCACCCGGTCGCCCGGGTTCGAATGCACGCGGACGATGCGTTCGACCACCCCGAGTGGCTTCTGGGTCGGGTAGCCCGTCTTCTCGTGGCCGGTGGGGCTCACGATGGTGTGCCACCAGGTGTCGGTGGGGGTCTTGCCGCGTCGGGCTTTCTCCGGGCCGACGAGCTTGGGCGCCATGTACGGCACCCGGTCGATGGCGTCGTAGTTGAAGGTGTACTGCTTCGGGTCCCTGGCGTACCAGAGGATGGTGTCGTGCTTGGGCGACCATCGCGAGCGCGAGCGGCCGCCGAAGTCGTACGCCCAGATGATCTCGTTGATGAACGACGCCCGCCCGAAGATCTGGTCGAGCAGGACCTTCGCATAATGCACCTCCCTGTAGTCGAGGTGCAGGAACAAGCTCCCCGTCGGCGTCAGCAGGCGGTGCATCTCGATCAGGCGCGGCTCGAGGAAGGCGAGGTAGTCGTCGAAGGCGTCGGCGAACGACGCCGACCCGATCTTCACGGCCCGGTACTTCACGCCGGCGAACCCCGCCCGCCCGCCCTCGTCATCGCGGACGGCCTTCGTCCGATCGCGGGACTGGGCCTTGCCCGTGTTGAAGGGCGGGTCGGCGTAGATGAGCTCGAACGAGGCGGCGTCCCATGACCGCATGAGCGGGAGGTTGTCGCCGAGATGGATGTCGAGGCCGGGCATCCCGGACGGAGGGTACCGTCCGGGTCATGCGTTGGCGGCGTGCTTGCTCGCGAAGTCGGTCGCGACGTGGTAGTGCGGGTCCTCGGAGATGTTGACTTCGACGAGATCGCCCGCCTTGTCGAGCAGGCGTCGGCAGTCGTCGCTCAGGTGCCGCAGGTGCAAGCGTTTGCCGAGTTTCTCGTACCGCTCGGCGAGCGTGTTGATCGCCTCGAGACCGGACTGGTCGTAGACGCGGGAAAAGTAGAAATCGATGACGACGTCTTCGGGATCGTCCGCGGGTGTGAAGAGGTCACGGAAGCGTGAGACGCTGCCGAAGAAGACGACGCCGTGCAGCTGGTAGATCTTGCTGCCGTGCTCGTTGAACTTGACGTCGGCGAGCAGGTGCTTGCTCTTGTTCCACGCGAAGACGAGCGCCGACAGGGCCACGCCGATGATCACAGCGGTCGCCAGGTCGTGCATCACGACGGTGTAGCCCGCGACGACGAACATGATGAGGACTTCGGGCTTGGGGATGCGGTTCCAGGTCTGCAGGGTCGTCCACTCGAACGTCCCGATGACGACCATGAACATGACGCCCACGAGCGCCGCGACGGGGATCGACTCGATGAGTGGTGACAGGACGAGAATGAACGCGAGCACCGCGAGCGCCGCGGTGATGCCAGACAAACGCCCACGCCCGCCCGACTTCACGTTGATGAGCGACTGACCGATCATGGCGCACCCGCCCATGCCGCCGAAGAAGCCGCACGTGATGTTCGCGGCGCCCTGCCCGATGCACTCTCGGTTGCCGTTGCCGCGGGTCTCGGTGAGTTCGTCCACGAGGGTCATGGTCATGAGCGACTCGATGAGCCCGACGCCCGCGAGCACGAGCGAGAACGGCAGGATGATCCAGAGCGTTTCGAGGGTCATGGGGGGGAGTTCAAAGTCCCACCAGGTGGGCCGGGGGAGCCCGCCGGCGATGCCGATAGTCTCGGTGTCCACCGAGGCGAGGGCCGCGTCGGTCTCGCCCGGCGTCAGCGGCGCGACGGGCGCGGGCGACCGGACCACGGGCTCCACGCCTTCGGGCATGGTCCGAGCGAGATCGGCGAGCAACGCCGCGTCCTTGGAAGACTGGGCGTCACGCACCGCCGCGGCCTGGGTGCTGTCCACGAGCACATCGCGGACGGTGAGCACGGGTCGGTCGTCTTCCTGCGTCGCGTTGATCGCGAGCCCGCCGAGCGCGATCACGACGATCGCCGCAAGCGTCGAGGGAACCGCCGTCGTGAGCCTGGGCAGGAAGGCGATGATCGCCATGGTCGTTGCGACGAGCCCGAGCATGATCCAGAGCGTCGGGCCCGAGACGAACTCGAGCGACCCCGCGGGCCCCAGCGTTTTGAAGCTGCCGAGCTGCGCCAAGAGGATGACGACCGCGAGCCCGTTGACAAACCCGAGCATCACCGGGTGGGGCACGATGCGGATGAGCTTGCCCAGGCGCAGCAGGCCGACGGTGACCTGGATCAGCCCGCACAGGACCACCGCGGGGAAGAGGTACCCGATGCCGTGCATGCTGACGAGCCCGACGACGACCACCGCCATGGCGCCGGTCGCGCCCGAGATCATGCCGGGGCGCCCGCCGAAGACCGAGGTGATCAGGCACATCATGAACGCGGCGTAGAGCCCGACGAGCGGGGGCACGCCGGCGACGAACGCGAACGCCACCGCTTCGGGGATCAGCGCCAGCGCGACGGTGACCCCGGAGAGCACGTCGGCGCGGGCGGACCCGCTCACACCCGAGCGGAGATCGAAGACCCGCGGGCGGACACGCATGAATTTCGGCAGTCGGACGGTGATCTCGGACATCGAAAGGTCTCGGCAAGGACACCCTCGCGGGCGACGGTCGGCCCGCGTGGCGCTTGTGGTGCGACGAATCGTGACTCGCAAGGGCGCGGCCCCGAGAGCGGGCCAAACAAAAACGCCCTTGAGGGGGCCTCAAGGGCGATTCAAAGCACGGGTGGAAGGATTCGAACCCTCAACCTCCTGATCCGTAGTCAGGTGCTCTATCCAGTTGAGCTACACCCGCAGCGTGCAGAGGGGACGGTATGCCGCCCCCGGATCGTCGGCAAGCGGGCCGGGCGGGCTCCAACGGGCGGCGGGGGCGATGGGAGGGCTCTCCCGAGCCCGGGCCGGGCGTTTCGGGCCCGCTTGATTTCGCCCGCGGGGTGTCAACAATACCGGTCCAGCCCGGGATGCCCACGAAGGGGCCCGGCGAGATCGAGGTACTGGCTCCATGGCGCACTCTCTGTCAGCGAAGAAGCGGATCCGTCAGAACGTAGCGGCCCGGGCGCGCAACCGGTGGCGTCTGCGTGCGATGCGCGATGCGATCAAGGACTTCAACGACAAGCTCGCCCACGGCAGCAATGAGGAGGCGCAGGCCGCCTACCGCACCGCCGTCTCCGTCGTGGATAAGACCGCCCAGAAGGGCCCGATCCACCGCAACCAGGCGGCCCGCCGCAAGAGCCGGATGAACGCCCGCCTGAAGTCGAAGGTCGCCGGCTGAGCCCACTGACAACTTCTGAACCTCACGACCCCGCGAGCCGCTCGCGGGGTTGTATCTTTTGGGGATGCCAGCCACGGAAGGCAGCACGAATCCGGCGCGCGTGTCGGAGGAACCGGTCACAATGACCCCGGGCTACTTCGAGCTGTCGAAGCGCCCGCTGCACGTGCTGGCGTTCCTGCTGCCGATGGTCATCGCGTGCGAAATCGGGTCGGCGCTGTTCCTCGCGGACGAATCGGGCCAGCTCACCGAGGCGGTGTCGGCGTACCTGCGCGTGGTCGCGTTCTTCGAGACGTTCGGCGCGTTCGGGCTGTACCTGCCCGGGCTGGCGATCGTCGCGGTGCTCGCGGTGCAGCACCTGCTGGCGCGCGACCCCTGGCGCGTTCGGCTCGGCGTGATCGGGCTGATGGCGGCGGAGTCGGCGGTGCTCGCGACGCCGCTGCTGGTGCTCGGCGCGATGCTCGAGCTCGCGGCGGCTGCGGCGAGCGACCCGGGCGGCGCCGCCACCATTCTGGAAGGGCCCTGGCAGCAACGCCTGACGGTCGCGCTCGGTGCGGGGCTGTACGAAGAGTTCCTGTTCCGCATGGTGCTCATCGCGATCGTGCACCTCGTGCTCGCCGATCTGCTCAAGCTCGGGCCCGGGCTGGCGGCGGCGGGGTGCGTGCTCGCCAGCGCCCTCGCGTTCGCGGCGTACCACGACCTCGCGTCGCCCGCCGGCGGGATCGACCTGACTCGGGCGGCCTTCTTCGCGATGGCAGGCGTCTTCTTCGCGATCGTCTACCTCTGGCGCGGGTTCGGCATCGCGGTCGGCGTCCACGTGATCTACGACGTGATCGTGCTGCTGCTCGTGCAGCCGGGCGGGTAGACGGCGTTGTTTGCGGGCACAAACCGGGTCCGGACGGCCCGCGGGGCGCGCTCCCTACACTGATCGCCACGGCGGTCCGCGTGGGTCCGATCGGGTTATTCGCACCCGATCGCGCCGCGGAACGCCGATCTGAGCGATGAGCCCGGGCGTCTCCCGGGCGAGGGAGCCTGCGATGAGCATCACGATCGCGATCGACGAGTTGTACGAGACCGGGTGGTCCAAGCTGGACTCTTCGGGTTGCGAGTCCGGGCCGGACGGGCGGTGGTACCCGTCGGCGGGGACGGTGGCCCGCGAATTCGAAGCCGCCGGGTTCTCGCTGAACGTCACGCACATCCAGCTCTTCGACTGCTACCGGGCGGCCTGGGCGGACGGGTCGGGCGAGCCGGTGGGGGCCGTCGTGGGCGCGTCCGAGGCGGAGGCGTCGATTTTCGCGCTCAGCCGGCTCCGCCGGGCGATGGCGTCGGCCTGAAGGGGTTGACCCGGGCGGGCAGCCCGGAAGAATAGAGACCGGGCCGTTGCAGGCCCCGACAACTTGGCCCCATCGTCTAGTCTGGTCCAGGACACCAGGTTCTCATCCTGGTAACGGGGGTTCGAATCCCCCTGGGGTCACTTCCGCGGTTCGCACCGAACTGCGCCGAGCAGAGCGGGGACGCACGCGTCCTCGCTCGCGTTCGTTTTGGCGTTGGTGGCGCTCCTGCGGCACGGTCGATCCTCGGCTGTCGGGCTCGCGCGCGTCGCGACGGCAGGTGGTCCGAGAACCGGCCGCGGCGGGCGTCGGGCGTCCTATCCGGCGCTCCCATCGCGCGCCGCATCGGTCCGGGTTGAATCGGTTCTGACGTTCGCCCGATGGATCCTCGGGAGGCGCCGCATGGACCGGACCGGCCACACGCAATCACTGCGCAGCACGCTCGCCGACGACCCGGACTACGCCGCGCTGATCGAGACGTTCATCGCCGAGCTGCCAGGCCGGATCGCCGCGATCGAGGCGGCGGTGCGCGGCGCGGACGCCGGCCGGCTCCGCACGATCGCGCACCAGCTCAAGGGCGCCGCGCCGGGGTACGGGTTCGGCCCGATCGGGGACGCCGCGGCGAGCCTCGAGGCGTGCATCGATGCCTCCGCCGACGGCTCGCTCACGCGTGCGACCGACAGCGCGATGCGTCTGGCTGCGTTGTGCCGATCCGCCGCAAGCGGAGCCAAGCCCGCGTGAACCCGCCCGAACCCCATGACGACGCGCCGTCCCGGGTGCTGGTGATCGACGACTGCGTCGACCTGCACCGGTTGCTGAAGGTGCGCCTCAGCGCGGAGGGGCACGAGCTGTTCGAGGCGCTCTCGGGCGAGTCGGGGCTTGACCGAGCCCGGCAGGTCGATCCCGACGTGATCCTGCTCGACCTGGAGATGCCCGGGCTCGACGGGTTCGAGGTGCTGCGCAAGCTGAAGGAGGAGCCGCACCTGCAGGAGGTCCCCGTCATCGTCGTCTCGGGCCAGCAAGCGCCGAGCGACAAAGTGACGGCGTTCGACCTCGGCGCGATCGACTTCGTGGGCAAGCCCTTCGACATGGCCGAGCTCCGCGCCCGCGTGCGCTCGGCGCTGCGGCTGAACTCGCTGATGAAGATGCTCGCCCAGCGCGCCCAGCTCGACGGGCTGACGGGCTTGTGGAACCGCTCGTACTTCGAACTGCAGTGGGCCAACGAGGCGAAGCGCTCCCGCCGGCACGACAACCCGCTCTCGCTCGCGATCATCGACATCGACCGGTTCAAAGAGATCAACGACGCATACGGGCACCCCGCGGGCGACGCGGTGATCCAGGGCTTGGCGCGGCTGTTCCAGCGCGAGGTGCGCGGAAGCGACATCGCCTGCCGCTACGGCGGCGAGGAGTTCGCGCTCGTCATGCCCGAGACCCCGCCCGACTCGGCGCTCGCGCTGTGTGAGCGGATCCGCGAGACGTTCGGCCAGATGACCTGGGCGAGGCACCCGGCGCGGAAGGTCACGTTCTCGTGTGGCATCGCCGGCTCGCGCGTCGGCGTGCCCATCGACCCACAGGACTGGCTCGAGATCGCGGACGGGAACCTGTACGCCGCCAAGCGCAGCGGTCGGAACCGGTCGATCCTGACCGACCTGACGCCCGAGCCCGGGCTCCGTCGCGTCGGCTGATTGCGCTATTGTTGCCCGATGCCCGAGCCGACCGACCATCTCGCCGCGCGGATCGACAAGGTCGAGGAGTCGTCCGTCTTCGCCGACCGGCGCAGCGAGCAGCTGAGTGACGAGATCGCCGAGCTCAACAAACGCCTGCACGACGCGCACAAGCGCATCGAGCGTTTGGAGCGTCTGATCGACACGGTCTCGCGGAACGTCGCGGAGATGTCGGACCCGGGCACGCAGGCCCCGCCGCACGCCGCTGGGCCGGATGTCTCGCGCGACCCGATCTGATCCGTCAGTCGGCGAGCAGCGACCGCCCGGTCATCGCGGCGGGCTGGTCGATGCCCATCATCTCGAGCGCCGTGGGCAGGATGTCCGCCAGCTTCCCGCGCTCGGCGCGGACGCCCGCGTCGAACCACCCGCGGGCATCCTGATCGCCCCGCAGCGTGCGGCCCTTGAACGCCTCGCCCACCACGACCAGCGGCACGTCGTACGTCGTGTGCGCCGTGTGCGGCGCGCCGGTCTCGGGGTTGAACATCTGCTCGGCGTTGCCGTGGTCGGCCGTCACGATGAGCGACCCGCCGCGCTCCAGCGTCATGTCGATGATCTGCCCCACGCAGGCGTCCACGAACGCGCACGCCTGCTTGGCGGCATCGAGCGAGCCGGTGTGACCGACCATGTCCGGGTTGGCAAAGTTCACGACGATGACGTCCTCGCAGTCGTCCGCCGCGAGCCGCCCGAGCACGGCGTCGCGCACGCCCGCGGCGGACATTTCCGGCGCCAGGTCGTATGTCGCAACTTTGGGGCTCTGGATGATCGCGTGGCTCTCGCCCTCGAACGGGTCGTCGCGGTAGTCGTTGAAGAAGAACGTCACATGCGGGAACTTCTCCGTCTCGGCGCACCGGAACTGGCGAAGCCCCAGCTTGGCGAGGTAGCTCCCCGCGATGTCGTCCATCTTGGGCGGCTTGGGGAACGCGACGGGCGCGAGCTGGGCCAGGCGCTCCGAATACGGCGTCATCAGCACGAAGTGCAGGTCGAGCTTGTCGCCCCGGTCGAACCCGCGCTCGCCCGAGTCCGGGCTGGGCTTGAGCTCGTGGGCGCCGTGGAACTCGGGAAGGAGAAAGGCGCTGCAGATCTCCCGCGGGCGGTCGCCGCGGTAGTTGTAGAAGATGACGGCGTCGCCCGACGCGATCCGCGACTTGGAGGCGTCACCCACCGTGCGCGGCGAGACGAACTCGTCGCCCTTCAGCGTCGCGCCGCCCTCGGGCGTGTCGTAGTAGGCCTGGATCGCCTCGCCGACGGACGCGAAATTGGGCAGGTCCGCGCCGCGCCCGGTCAGCAGGTCGTATGCCCGCTTCACGCGCTCCCACCGGTTGTCGCGGTCCATCGCCCAATAGCGCCCGACGACGGACGCGACGCGCCCGACGCCGATCGTCTCGCACTCGGCCTGCACCTGCTCGGCGTACGTCCGCCCCGTGAACGGGCCCGTGTCCCGCCCGTCCGTGAACAGGTGGACGTACACGTCCCGCGCACCCAACTCCTTGCAGAGCTTCAGGCACGCGTACAGGTGCTCGAGCTGCCCGTGCACGCCGGCATCGGAGGCGATGCCCATGAGGTGCACCCTCGTGCCGGACGCAACCGCCGCCTTGATCGCGCCCGCGATCGCGTCGTTGTCACCCAGCCCCGCCCGGCACGCCTTGGTGATGCGCACCGCGTCCTGATCGACGATCCGCCCAGCCCCGATGTTCTGGTGCCCGACTTCGGAGTTGCCCATCGTGGCGTCGGTGAGCCCGACGTCCTCGCCGCTCGTCTTGATGAGCGTCCAGGGCCAGTCGCGCACGAGCGCGTCGGCGACGGGCGTCTCAGCGAGCTCGACGGCGTTGAACGCGGCGTGCTCGGGGTTGGGGTTCAGGCCCCACCCGTCGCGGATGATGAGGACGAAGGGGGTGTTCGTGGGCGTTGTCATGCGGGACCGTAGGCCGATTCCGGCACCGCTCCCCGTTCGTTAGCTGACCTTCGCGAGCACCGCGTCCCAGTCCATCGCGTTGCCCGGCTCGCGGGCGTCGGACCACTTGACGGTGCCCTCGCCGTCGTCGGACTGCCCGATGACGACGGTGCCGCGGTTCGCGACGTTCAGGTCCGACCAGTACAGGCCGTAGTCCTTGCAGACCGTGCGGTGCAGGTCGCTCAGCATGGTGTTCTTGAGCCCCTCGGCTGCGGCCCAGGCCTTGAGGGCGGCGAACGAGTCGCACGAGATCCCGACGACCGTCGCGCCCTTGGCCTGCCAGTCGGCCATGTCCTTGGTGATGCACGCCATCTCGGTGCCGCACACGCCGGTGAACGCGAACGGGAAGAAGCAGAGGACGACGTCGCCCTTCTTGACGTGCTCGGCGAGCGAGAAGTCGTTGCGGTCCTGGTCCGGGAGGGTGAAGTCGGGAGCGGCTTGTCCGGGCGCGATCGGGTTCGGCATGGCAAAGTCTTTCAGCAACAAGGGTTGGCGCGCCTGAGGCGCGATCAGAGCGTGTCTCGGCGCGTTCCGACGCGCCCGCGTATCCTACGGAGCGACCAGACCCGGCCGGCACGGAGGCCCGCGTGGCAGAAGCGACCCTCGATCAACGATTCACCGAAGTCCGCCAGCGGGCGGATGATGCGCTCGCCCGGTCCGGGCGGGCGGGCGACCCCTTGTACCTCGTCGCCGTCACCAAGTACGCCGAGCCCGACGACATCCGCCATCTCATCGAGCTCGGGCACCGCGACTTCGGCGAGTCCCGCGTCCAGCAGCTCGTTCAGCGGGCGTCCGTCATCCGCGAGTGGTTCGACCGGATGAAGATGCTCCCCGAGACCATCACCCGCTCCGAACGCCTGGACGTCTCCAAGGCGGTGGGGCTCAGGTCGTCGGGCAAGACCGTGGACGTCGATCAGCCGGTGCGCTGGCACATGATCGGGCACCTCCAGCGGAACAAGGCCCGCAAGGTCGCGGAGTTCTGCCGGCTCGTCCACTCCGTCGATTCGCTCCGCCTGATCGAAGAGCTCCAGACCTGGGCGCACCGGCGCGATGAGGTCGTGGACGTGCTCATCCAGGTGAACATCGCCGCGGAAGAGCAGAAGTACGGCTGCCCGATCTCCGCCGTCGCGGCGCTGGGCGAGCAGATCGACACGATGGTCCACGTCCGGGTGCGCGGCCTGATGACCATGGCGCCCAACACCGACGACGAGGGGCTCGTCCGCTCGACGTTCTCACGCTGCCGCGAGCTCTACGAGGACCTCAAGCACGAGGGCATCGGCGAAGGGCACTTCAACCTGCTCTCGATGGGAATGTCGGGCGACTACGAGATCGCGATCGAAGAGGGCGCGAACATCGTCCGCGTCGGGTCCGCGATCTTCGGCGAGCGCGCCGACGTCGAAGAGTCCGCCGCCGTCGCCGATTGAGATCGGCTGATCGAGCCCGCTCAGGCGCGGAGCGACCCGTCCGAGCGCATCGAGTTCATCACGGACTGCAGGTTCCGGCCCGGGCACGCCGTGGGCGCCCACTCGCGGTGGGTCTTCACGCCGCGCAGCGGGACGCGGTGGCTCGCCATCGCCCACGCGATGGTCTGCTGCAACGCGATCTGGGCGTGGATGGTCGGCGTCGAGCGCTCGAAGTTGCCCATGAGCATGATGCCCAGGTTGTGCGGGTTCTGGTCCTTGACGTGCGCGCCTTGCAGGTCGAGGGGGCGGGCCTCCCAGACGCGGCCTGCCGGATCGATCGCGAAGTGGTACCCGATGTCGGCCCACCCATGCCCGAGGTGCCCGCGCCGGATCGACTCGAGCCGGTCGATCGACGCCTGCACGCTGCCCGAGGGCGAGGCGATCGCGTCGTGGTGGATGGTAATCCGCTGGATGCCCCGCATCGGGTCGGCGAGCCACGTCTTGGGCCCGCCCTTGGCCCATTGCGAGCGGAGCATCACCCGCGGCGGCTGCCCGACGGCGGTGGTCACGGGCGCCGGCCTCGGCGTGTAGGTCGTCCCGGGCGTCGAGCGCAGCACCGGATCCGGGGGGATCGGTGAGCCGATGCCTTTGGTCGGTCGCGTGGGCATCGAGCCGGACGTCGGGGTGCTTGTCGCGACGCCGGTGGTGCGTCGCCCGCCGCAGCCCGTCATCGTGATGAACGCGGCGACGCCGAGGCCGCTCGCCAAACGGAGCATCGCCCGGCGGGACACGTCCGAACCAGCCGCGGGCGCACGATGGGTGTTGTCGTCGTTCACGCTCAAGCTATCGGCGGACGGGCCGGGCACGGTTCAACATGATACCGGGGCAGGACCTCGGTCCAAACAGGTGATATTGTCGGCCCGGGTCGCACGGCCCGCCCGCCCGGGAGAGACACGGCGGGGACTTCAGATCAGGAGACAGGAATGACCTACCGGACCATCACCGCGGTCTCGACGCTCGTGCTGACCGCGGGCTCGGCGTGGGCCCAGCCCGAAGTGACGGAGGCCCAGCGGCGGGTGGAGGCGGCCCGCGCCGCCGTCGAAGCCGCCGAGGCCGAACTCGCCGCCGCCCAGTCCGAGCTCGAGTCCGCCGAGGCGGTCGAGGCCGAGCTCAACCCCCCGCCCCCCCCGAAGTTCTTCGAGGGCTGGGAGGGCTCGGTCGAAGCGGGCATCAACGGCACGACGGGCAACAGCGAGAACTTCAACTTCCGCCTTGCACTCGACGCCCAACGCCTCACCGAAGACATGGAGACCCGCTTCGACGCCCTCTACCGCTACGCGACGCAGGAGGGTGAGGACACCACCAACCGGTTCGAGACCGGCCTGCGCAACGACTGGCTGTTCAACGACTCGCCGTGGCGCCTGTTCGCCCAGGGCCGCTACGAGTACGACGAGTTCCAGGACTGGGACCACCGGATCTCGGGCTTCGGCGGTGTGGGCTACGAATTCATCGACAACGACACGACGACGCTGATCGGGCGTGCCGGTCTCGGTGGCGCCCAGACCATCGGCGGCGACGAAGAGGAGTTCACGCCGGAAGGCCTGCTCGCCCTCGACGTCACGCACAAGCTGTCAGACAACCAGAAGATCGCGGCGGGCACCGAGGTCTTCCCCGCGCTCGACCCGTTCGGCGACTACCGCGTGAACTCCTACGCCGACTACACCGTCAAGGTGAACCCGGACAACAACATGTTCCTCAAGCTCGGCGTTCGGCACCGGTGGGACTCGGACCCCGGCGACGCCAAACGCTCGGACCTGGATTACTACCTGACGCTGGGCTGGGGCTTCTGACCCGAGCCGGAGCTCGATGAATGCGAAAGCCCCCGCCGTTCGAACGGCGGGGGCTTGTCATTCCTGCTCGAACTTGTCCGGATGCCGACTCAGCCCTTGGCCTTGATGGCGTCGCGGATCTCCATGAGAAGCTTCTCTTCGGCGCTCGGCTCGGGCGCCTTCTCCGGTTCTTCGATCTTCTGCTTCTCGAAGCGCTTCTTCGCGTTGTTCATCATCTTGATGACGACGAAGATCGCGAAGGCGATGATGATGAAGTCGATGATCGCGTTGATGAACACGCCGTACCGGATGGCGCCCTCGGCGATCGCCGCGGTGATGGTCTCGCCCTCGGCGTTGACGACCGCGGGGACCGCCTCCTGGAAGACGTACTTCAGCTTCGAGAAGTCGGTGCCGCCGGTGATCGCGCCAACAACGGGCATGATGATGTCGCCGACGAGCGACGAGACGATCTTCCCGAACGCCCCGCCGATGACGATGCCGACGGCCATGTCCACGACGTTGCCACGCATGGCAAAGTCACGAAACTCGCTGATGAAGCCCATGTTCTTCCTTTCGAAGTCCCGGTTCGCCCGCGGGTAACGAGACCCCGCACCCCACGATCGGGCGATCAGCGATCAAGATACCCAACGATCGGCTGACGCGGCGGGTTCGGGGGGGAACAATGCCAACCGAACCCGAACCGCGAGGAGATCGCATGCAAGACGAAGCCACGACGGACAGCACCGGCCAGGCGGCGGACGCCGCCGCCGCCGGCCCCGACAAGATCGAGGAGCTCAACGGGCTCTGGGAGCGCCTCGCCGCGGGCGATTTCTCGCAGGGGACCTGGATCCAGCTCTGGACCGTGATCGGTCAGCCGCTGGTCGTGGCGATCGTGCTCATCGTCGCGGTGCTGCTCGTCTCCGGGTGGGCCCGCGGGCTCACGACCAAGACGCTCCGCAAGGCAAAGGTCGAGGAGACGCTCGCGCGGTTCTTCGGCAACGCGATCCGCTGGACTGTGATGCTGCTGGGCGGGCTGGCGATTCTGAGCACATTCGGCGTGAACACGACGAGCTTCGCCGCCGTGATCGCCGCGATGGGCTTCGCGATCGGCATGGCGTTCTCGGGCACGCTGGGCAACTTCGCCTCGGGCATCATGCTGCTCGTCTTCCGCCCGTTCAAGGTGGGCGATGTCGTCAAGGCCGCGGGCGTGTTCGGCACCGTCGACGAGATCGGCATGTTCTCGACGACCTTCGACACCTTCCAGAAGATCCGCATCATCGTGCCCAACGGCAAGATCTTCGGCGACACCATCGAGAACATCACCCACCACCCCGTCCGCCGCATGGACGTCAACATCGGCACGGCCTACGACGCGGACATCGACGAGTGCCGCCGCGTGCTCGAGCGGGTCTGCGCGAACGTCGCGGGCTCCGTGCAGGACCCCAAGCCGCAGGTCTTCCTGAGCGAGTTCGGCGCGAGCTCGATCGACTGGCAGCTGCGCGTCTGGGCGAACGCGCCCGATCTGTGGACGATGCGCGAGAACCTGATCCGCGACGCGAAGAAGGCGCTCGACGAGGCCGGCATCGGCATCCCCTTCCCGCAGCGCGACGTGCATGTGCCCGAGGGCCTCACCGTCACGGTCAAGAACGCCTGACCAGATTCAACGAGCCCGGAGCGTGAGCGACGGGTTTCTTCCGAACACGCGGGCCCCCTCCCTTACGGTCGGGGCTCGTCTTTTGCGCGCACACCCGCGAGCCACTTCGCCCAGATGCTCAAGACCAAGAGCATGTACAGCCGCTGGCTGTGATCGCGCCCGTGCCACGGGTTGATCGACTGCTCGCCCGCCGCGTCGTGCTCGCGGAGCATTTTGCGGACGAAGGTCATGTTGATCTCCACGCCGGCGTCGGCAAGCCCGGGGAAGGGGTCGGTGGATTCGAGGTGGTCGTAGAGCAGCGTGCGCATGCCGCCGTGGTCGGTGCGGAACCACGCGCCGACGGGGATGGCGAAGCCCCGCTTCGGGCGGTCCACGATGTCGTCGGGGAGGTACTTCCGGGCGACTTGCTTGAGCAGGCCCTTGCGCTCGCCGTTGGGCATGAGCACATCGAGCGGCGTCCGCAGCGCCGCCTCGACGAGTTCGCGTGCGAGGAAGGGGGCACGCACTTCGAGCGCGACCGCCATCGAGGCGGTGTCCGTCTTGCGCAGCAGGTCGTCGGGCAGGTAGCGCTCGAAGTCGTGCCGCAGCGGGTCGTCGACGCGCCGGAACCGGTCCTCGCCCGTCGGCTCCCCCTCGATCGTGGGCACAAGCCGGCGCAGGTCGGGCGTCGGGAAGATCGCGAGCAGCTCGCCGTACCCGCCGAACCGGGCGGCCTGGATCAGGCGCGCGAGGTACGTCGATCGGCCGCCCGGGCGGCGCTGGTCGAGCAGCCGGTCCGGCAGCAGGCGGAGCAGCGGGTGCCAGCGGTTGAGCACCGGCGCGACCGTGTGCCGGCGGTAGCCGCCGAAGAGCTCGTCCCCGCCGTCGCCCGAGAGCGCGACCTTCACGCGCTGGCGGGCGGCCTTGCTCACCCAGTACGTCGGCAGCAGCGAGCTGTCGCCGAACGGGAGCCCGAGCTGCTCGATGAGTCGCACGAGGTCCGCCGCGGGCTCGGGGTGGCACTCCAGGATGGTGTGCAAGACGCCGATGGCTTTCGCGGTCTCCGCCGCGGCGTCCGACTCGTCGTACCGCGCGTCGGGCATGCGCACGGTGAACGTCTCGATGTCCGGGCGTGATTTCTTGGCGATCGCGGCGATGAGCGCCGAGTCGATCCCGCCCGAAAGAAAGACGCCGAGAGGGACATCGGATTCGAGTCGCGACCGTACAGCGCGCTCAAGAAGATCCTCAAACAGCGGCGCTTCACCCGTGCGTGCATTGGGGCGTTCCCAATACCGCTGTTGACCGATGGTGCCGATTCGCGAATCGATGTGGCCCGTGAACAGCTCTTCGGTTGGTTCAACGGGGGGAATCGAGTCCGTACCGTCGCTCACCCAGCCATCCAGCGCGCCGGCCTTGCCAGCGATCGTGAGCGGGTGCTCGTCAGGGGGAGCGGCGAGGACGAGCGATCGCGCGACACCGGGATAGCTGCTCGTGAACGATTGAGTTGATCCCCACGGAGCCCAAGGCACCGTTGCGGTGTACAGCGGCTTCTCGCCGCATCGGTCGCGTGAACGTGCGAGGCTTCCAAGGTTGCGATCCCATACCGCGATCGCCGCCATCGCATCCACACGGCAGAGCAGTCCGTTCTCCCACGCCCGCCACCCGTGCACCAGCACTTCCGTGTCCGAGTGGTCCGTCTCGAACCGATGCCCGAGCGACTCCAGCTCCGCGCGCAATTCCCGGTGGTTGTAGATGCACCCGTTGAACACCACCGCGACGAGGTCCGGGCGTTCGCTCGCCGGGCAGAGCTCGTGGGCGAGCTTGGGCGTCTCGCCCCGGGCGTAGGTGAGGTCCGGGCGCAGGCACTCGCCGTCGTGCACCATCGGCTGGTGCCCGCCGGCGTGGTCGATGATGCTCAGCCTTCGGTGCACGAACGCGACGTCCACCACCACGCCGTCGGCGCGCACGGCCCGGTCGCGGAACCGCCCCTGCCCGTCCGGCCCGCGGTGCTTGATCGACTCGTCGAGTACGCCGAGCCAGGCTTCGGGGATCGCGTCCAGATGCGGCGGCGGCGGCCCGTCCTTGGGATCGTGGATCTTCAGGATGCCCGCGATGCCGCACATGGGCACAGACTAGCCGCGAGCGTCAGCGACCGGCTCTTTGGGGATCGAGAATCGCAGGTTCGGTTGGTCCACCCGTGACGGGCCGGTCGCTGACGCTCGCGGCTCTTTGAGATCGGTCACGCCGCGTCGGCGGGGCGGTCTGGCGCACTGCCGTTGGGCTTGGGCGTGCCGTTGCCGGGCCGTTTGTGGTGATCGACGTACGACCCGGAGCGCAGCCCCCACGCCGTGTGGATGATCCGCGTGACAACGAGCGCCGCGGCGTACCCGATCCCGATCGCCCAGCTCGGGTGCGTGCCGAACGACTCCTGGAGGCCCCACGTGATCAGGCTCGCGATGAGGTAGTACAGCGGCCCGATCGCCATCCGCTCGGCCTGCACCCGCACCGAGTCGAGCATCGAGTTCGGTCGATCGGCCCCGAGCTGCGCGCGTTCCTTGTCGTTGCGCCCCCGGACGGGCCGCCACTGGTTCGCGACCCAGTGCAGCGACAAGAAGCAGGCAACGTCCAAGATGATGTCCGCCACCAGGGCGAAGGCGGTGAACCGTTTGGGACCCCACTCGTACCCGAGCACGCTGCGGATGAACCAGGCGAGCGCCATGACCATGATCGTGCTGACTGCCGCTGCGGCGATCGCGTTCACGTTGATGTTGATCCAACGCTTGCGTTGATACAGCGTGAACAGGCGCCTGGGCATCGCGGACGATCCTACCCGCCCCGGCCGTTACCCATCCACGATCACGCTCGGCCGCCCCACCGAGTGGTGGTTGAACCCCAGCTCGCGCAGCTGGCGCCGCCGGTACAGGTTCCGCCCGTCGAAGACCGTCTTCTCGTTCATCCGCTCGGCGAGCTGGCCCCAATCCGGCACCTTGAACTCGTCCCAATCGGTGCTGACGACGAGCCCGTCGGCACCGTCGGTCACGCCGTAGTGGTCGCGGACAATCTCGACGCCCGTCACGCCCATCCGGTCGAGGGCTTCGGCCCCGGTCTCGTAGGCGACGGGGTCGTACGCGCGGACCTTGGCGCCCGCCTTGATCGCGTTGGCCATCATGTCGAGGGCGGGCGCTTCGCGGACGTCGTCCGTGCGGGGCTTGAAGGCGATGCCCCAGAACGCGAGCGTCTTGCCCGCGATGCCGCCGCGGTCCTCGTAGTGGTTCTCGATCTTGTTCCAGAAGAGCTGCCGCTGGCGCTGGTTCACCTCGTGGACGGACCGGGAGAGCTGCATCTCGAACCCGACCGCCTCGCCCATGCCGACGACGGCCTGGGTGTCCTTGGGGAAGCAGCTTCCGCCGTACCCGAGCCCGGGGTAAAGAAAGGCATGCCCGATCCGCGAATCGGAGCACATGCCCTCGCGGACGCGGTTGATGTTCGCCCCGAACTTCTCGCAGAGGTTGGACATCTCGTTGATGTAGCTGATCTTGGTCGCGAGGAAGTTGTTGGACGCGTACTTCACCATCTCGGCGCTGAGCACGTCCATGATGAACACGGGGTGCCCGTTGCGGACGAACGGCTCGTAAAGCTCGCGGAAGCGCTGGGCGGCGATGTTGTCCGGGCGCTCGTGGTCCTCGACGCCGCACACGACGCGGTCGGGCTTCAGGAAGTCGTTGACCGCGTCGCCCTCCTTGAGGAACTCCGGGTTGTCGCCCACGGCGAAGGGGATGTCCGGGCCCACGATCTCGCGGATCCGGTCGCGCACCTTGAAGGTCGTGCCAACGGGCACGGTGGACTTGACGACGACGGTCTTGGGCTCCTGGTTGGGCCCGAGCTCCTTGATGACCTTCGCCATGTCCTCCGCGGCTTGGAGGACGTACTGCAGGTCGGCGCTGCCGTCCTCGCCGGGCGGGGTGCCCACGCAGATGAAGATCATTTGGGCGTCGCGGTAGGCGGCGGCCTTGTCGAGCGTGTACTTGATGCGTCCCGCCTCGGCGTTGCGGACCATGAGCTCGGTGAGCCCGGGCTCGTAGATGGGGCAGACGCCCTGCTTGAGCTTGTCGATCTTCTTCGGATCGACATCGAGGCAGGTGACGTCGTTGCCGGTGTTGGCGAGGCAGACGCCCGTGACGAGCCCGACGTACCCGGTGCCGACCATGGTGAGACGCATGCGTGTGCTCCCTGTGTGCGAAAGTGGGGGAGGAGTGTAGGGCTCGGGCCCGGCGGATTCGGTCCGCCGATGACCGATTTCGGCCCCCGAAGACCGACGCTGAAGCTAGACTTCCCCGCGTCCTACGCCCGATCGCCCGGAGGGTTCGGGCCTGAGCGCCAGGAGGAGTTTGGCATGACGACCGCGACGGACCGCACGCCCGCACGCAAGGCAAAGAAGGAAGAGAAGGCCGCGAAGAAGGCCGCCCTCGAAGCCGAGATCGCGGGGCGCAAGATCTTCACCGCCGCCACCGCGGACCGCCACGAGCTCTACCAGCTCTCCGTCCAGAACGTCGAAGCCGAGATCGACTTCGTGGACGAAGCCTTCGAAGAGATCCGAGGCCGCAAGGCCGTCAGCCTCCGCGAGGACTTCTGCGGCACCGGCAACACCTCCTGCGAGTGGGTCCGCCGGCGCGAGTCCAACACCGCCGTCGGCCTCGACATCGACCAGCCCACCCTCGACTGGGGGCTCGAGCACAACGTCGCCAAGCTCACAACCGATCAGCAGGCCCGTGTGACGCTGCACAACCGCAACGTCCTCGAGCCGGGCGACGCGACAGGCACCGACATCATCCTCGCGATGAACTTCAGCTACTGGCTCTTCCAGCAGCGCTCACAGATGATCGGGTACTTCAAGTCCGTCCGCGAATCGCTCGCCGACGACGGCGTCTTCTTCCTCGACCACTACGGCGGGTCCGAGTCGCAGGAAGAAACCACCGACAAGCGCCCCATCGAGGGGTGCAAAGAGCACGGCCCGTTCACCTACATCTGGGATCAGCACGAGTACAACCCCATCACGGGCGAGATGGAGTGCCGCATCCACTTCAGATTCGAGGACAAGACGCGGATGAAGGACGCGTTCATCTACCACTGGCGCCTGTGGGGCCTGCGGGAGATCCAGGACTGCCTGGAGGACGCCGGGTTCTCAAAGATCACCGTCTACTGGGAGGGCGACGAGCTCGACGAGGACGGCGACGAGACCGGCGAGGGCAACGGCGAGTTCGAAGCCACCACCGAGGGCACCGCCGATCCGGCGTTCGTCTGCTACATCGCCGCGGAGAAATGACGCGAACCGACTCCGTGGGGACACAAGGAGCTCCGCCCGCGTGCGCGGCGTGATGGACATCCCGGCCGACCTGACCCCCGCCTCCGACGCCGTCGCCGCGGCGCTGGGTCGCGTCGAGGAGGTCTTCGCCGCCGCCCTCGAGACGGACCACCAGCCCGTCGCGAATCTGTGCGCGCACGTCGAGCGATACCGGGGCAAGATGCTCCGCCCGGTGCTCGCGATCACGGCCGGGCTCGCGGCGCACCCGGATTCGTCGAACGCGTTCGCCGCGGGTGATCCCGATCGGCTGGTCTCCCACGAGCTTGTGACGGTCGGCGCTGTGGTCGAGATGGTCCACATGGCGACGCTCGTGCACGACGACGTGCTGGACGAGGCGGACGTCCGCCGCCGCGGGCCCACCGTGAACAACCTGCACGGCAACGAGCCCGCGATCATCCTGGGCGACTACCTCATCGCGACGGCGTACCACCTGTGCTCGACCCTGCCCGAGCGGGCGTACGCGATCGCCGTGGGCCGCGCGAGCCAGGACGTTTGCGCGGGCGAGCTCCTGCAGCTGCACCACCGCGAGGACTGGTCGCTCACGCAGGACGAGTACTTCGAGATCATCCAGGGAAAGACGGGCGCGCTCACCGCCGTCGCGTGCGAGCTGGGCGCCCGCGCCGCGGGCGGGTCCGACGACGAGCGCACAGCGCTCGCGGCGTACGGGCGCTTGCTGGGCAACGCCTTCCAGATCCAGGACGATCTGCTCGACTTGGGCGGCACCGAGGACGCCGTCGGCAAGTCCGTCGGGAAGGACCTGGAGATGGGCAAGCTCACGCTGCCCCTGATCCACCATCTGAACGCCGCGGACACCGATCGGCGGGCGAGATCACTCGCGTTGATTGAGACCGCCTCGCACGGCGGGGACGGGCGCGACGAGCTTCGCGCCGCGCTCGAGACCACGGGCTCGATCGACGCCGCCCAGGTCGCCGCGAATGACCTGGTCGCGCAAGCCAAGGCCCAGCTCGAATCGCTCGCCGACACGCCCGCGCGCGGCCTGCTCGAGACGCTCGCCGACGCCGTCACCCGGCGCTCGCACTGACGGCGCACGAGAAAGGCGGCGAGCGCCCGGCGCCCGCCGCCCGTTCGAATCCGAGCTGACGCCCGATCAGCGGCGGCGACGGGCCGCGACCAGCCCGCCCAGCCCCAGCAGCCCCGCCGACGCCGGCGTGGGCAGCAGGCGGACGTTGTCCAGGTCGAACGTCACCGACGCGTTGCCCGAGTAGTTCGGGCCCGCGGCGACGCCAAGCTGGAAGTTGCCCACGTCGCCCATCACGTCCTGGAAGAACGTCGGGCTGGGCGGGCCCGCGGGCACGTAGAACGGGCTGTTCTCGTCGATCGCGAACGTCAGCGTCGTCCACTGCCCGCTCGCGACGGCGACGGGCGAGAAGAAGACCGCCGCGGGCGAGTTCGACGGGCGCGCCGCGCGGATGAAGAACCCGACGTCGTCCCCGCCGTCGTGGCGCACGTCCACGCTCACGAGCGTGATGCCGGCAGCGAGCCAGTCGCCCACGAACGCGTCGCCGCTCGAGTCGAACTCGTCGTGCGCCCGCAGCGCGATGCCGCCGAACGTCGGGTCCAGCGCGTAGACGTCCGCGATCGAGCCGGAGATGAACCCCGAGCCGTCCGGCCCGCCCGCGGCGCTGTAGACCGCGTCGAGCTCGGCGACGTCCTTCCAGTTCGCGCCGTCCGTGTTGAAGTCCTCCACGAACCCAATGATCGGCGCGCCCAGGGCCACCGGGCCCGCCGCCGCGAGTGTCAGCATCGCAATCTTCATCATCACTCCTTGCAGGGGATTCTCTCTCGTCGTTCAGCAGCGCTCACCCGCCGAGGAAGGCGGCGACGAACGCGTCGATATCGTCAATGTTCAGCGTGCACGACCCGTCGATGTCCGCCGTGGGCTCGCCCGCGAGGAAGGCGGCAACAAACGCGTCGATGTCGTCGATGTTCAGGGTGCCGTTGCCGTCGATGTCCGCCGCGTTCCCGACGCGCAGCTCGATCGTGAGCGTCGGCTCGTACCCGAGGATCTGCGCGATCGCGTTCTCACGCGTGTACCAGACCGGGTAGACGACGCCCTCGCCCCCGTCCGGGCTGCCCGACGCCGCCTGCAGCGACGTGATTGTCAGCAGCACCCGGCCCTCCGCGAGCGAACGCCTGAGGTTCTCCCGCACGCCCGGCACGCACAGATCGACCTCGAACGTGAACTCGGTATCGACCGGCACGAGCGCGCCGGGCGCGACGGCGCCCGTCGTCCCGATCGCCCAGGGCGTCGGGTCGAACGCGTCCTTCAGGTTGTTCGAGACGTCCGTCGCCGCGCTGAGATCGTCGAACTCCGCGGCGAACGCGTTGCGCGCGCCCTGCGCCGGCGGGACGACCGCCGCGCCGCCGAACGCGCTGGTCTCCGTCCACGTCGTGCTGTCCACGCCGTTGCGGAAACCCACGCCGAACAACTCGAGCGCCCGCCCCGGATCCGCGTCGGCCACATAGCCCGGGTCGAGCGGATCGAGGTACGTCGCAAACGCGTCGTACGAGTCGTCGTACACGAAGTCGTTGTCGTTCGAGACAACCGCCGTCAGCGTAACGCTCGCGATGTGGTACCGGTCCGTCGCGAGCCCGCCGGGCACCTGCCCGCCCGTGTCGTACGCGACGAGGAACTGCGAGTCGCGGTCGTCGAACCCGGCGATCAGCACCGCCCCGAAGCTCGGCGACGTCTCGCGCGTGCCCGGCGTCGCGTTGAACGGGTAGTTCCACCGGTCCGCGTCCGGCGACGCGAACGCCGCCGAGATCACCTGCCCGCTCGCGGGCGTCACCAGAAGCAGCCCGGCACAAATTGCGCGTCTCATGGAGCTATTCAAGGTCGCCCTCCGGTCCGCGGCTCGAGCCCCGCCTGGAACAATTCATTCGGTTTCGCCGGACGCAGGCTTGTCTGGCAAGAAATCACTGCGGATAATTGAGACACAGTCTCAACGAGTCAATCCGATCCCAGGAAAATTGCGACTCAGTCTCAGTTGAATAGTGGACCGACCAGTCCGATGATCCACACACCGCGACCCCCGGAGCCCGCACGGATGCCCAGACGAGCCGCGTTCACCCTGGTCGAACTGCTGGTCGTCATCGCGATCGTGGCGTTGCTCATCGCCATCCTGCTGCCCGCCCTCGGCCGGGCCCGCGCGTGCGTGCGGGGCGTCTCCGACGCGTCCGCCGCCCGCCAGCTCATGATCTCGTACACCATGTTCGCCGACGACCGCAAGGGCGAGCTCCTCACGGGCTACCCGACCGACGAGATGATTCTCGACGACTACGCCCGAGGCCGCGTCGTGACGGACGGCGCGGGCGAAACGCTCCCCGCCGACACCGCCGGCGACCGCGAGGTCATCAAGCGCTACCCCTGGCGCCTGCTGCCCTATCTCGATCACAATCTCGAGGGGTTGTACAAGGACAAGCGCGCCGCCGAGGTCATCCTCGAGAGCGGCCTCAGCGCCCCCGAGACCAAGTACACCGTGAGCCTCTACCCCAGCTTCGGGATCAACGGATTCTTCGTCGGCGGCACGGACCGCGGCGCGGGCGTCCTGTCCAACCCGACCTACGAGCGCCTGTTCGGCAAGTTCTGGGTCGATCGTCAGCAGCAGGTCCGCAACCCGAGCCGGCTCATGGTCTTCGCCGCCTCCCGCTCGATCGACTCGGCGAACGTGCTCGGCGAGGGCCCGGACATGCCCGTCAACGGGTTCTTCGAGGTCCGCCCGCCCGTCGAGTTCGAGGTGCAGGGCCGCAAGTGGGACGACGCGTACCGCGACCGGACCGACGCCCCGGGCAACAACTCCGGGCACGTCGCGATCCGGCACGCCGGCAAGGGCGCGATCGGGGCCTTCGACGGGCACGCCGAGCAGCTGAGCTGGGACGAGTTCAACGACATGCGCTGGTGGTCGGACGCCGCGACCAGGCCCGACTGGGGCGTCCCCCAGAAGTAAGCCCGCACGCTCTGAGCTACCCTGCCCCCATGCCAATCGACCTGATCGACGAGCTGACCTGGCGCGGCTTGGTGCATCAGTGCACCGACGAGCAGGGCCTGCGCGCGCACCTCGCCGGGGGTGAGCGCCGCGTCTACGCCGGGTTCGACCCGACCGCCGACTCGCTCACGATCGGCAACCTCGTCCCCATCATGATGCTCGCCCACGTCAAGCGCGCCGGGCACACACCCGTCGTCGTCATGGGCGGCGGGACCGGGCTCATCGGCGACCCCTCGGGCAAGTCCGCCGAGCGCCAACTGAACACCATCGAGACCGTGCGCGCCAACGTGGACGCCCAGCGCCCCATCTTCGAGAACGTGCTGGGCAAGGTGGACGGGCCCGACCACACCATCGTGAACAACCACGACTGGCTCGCCGGGATCAGTTACCTCGAGATGCTCCGCGACGTCGGCAAGCACTTCTCGGTGAACATGATGATGGCCAAAGAGTCCGTCCGGGCCCGGCTCGAGGACCGCGACCAGGGCATCAGCTACACCGAGTTCAGCTACATGATCCTGCAGGCGTACGACTTCCTGCACCTCTACCGCGACGCGGGCGTCACCGTCCAGTTCGGCGGCTCCGACCAGTTCGGCAACATCGTCGCTGGGATCGATCTGATCCGGCGAATACGCGCGATGATTTGGGCGGAAGTCATTGAGGCGCTCGATCAAATTTCGCAGCTCGATGATCCGAATGCATCGGGCGAATTCGAACCGGATCTTTCCCTAGTACTGCGTTCGGGCGGCGGTGTTGTTGATGAGCGCCTCGATGAATACGCAAAACCCGCAAAGACCGTAAAGCTAGTCCGCGGGTTGTTGGACTATTGGGAACAGAATTCAATCGAGCTCCCTGGTGACACTCGTGAACGAGTATCCGGTCTGGCGGTCCATCTGGAAGCGATGGCTCATGACTCGCCACTTGGTTTCACCGCTCCCCTCGTCCAGAAAGCCGACGGCGGCAAGTTCGGCAAGACCGAGTCCGGCGCCGTCTGGCTCACCGCCGCGCGCACCAGCCCGTACGCCTACCACCAGTTCTGGCTCAACGCGTCGGACGCGGACGTCATCCCCTTCCTCAAGACGTTCACGTTCCTCGATCGGCAGACGATCGCCGACCTCGAGCAATCCGCGCGCGACGAGCCGTTCAAGCGCGAGGCCCAGAAGGCGCTCGCCGACGAGGCGACGCGCATCCTTCACGGCGACGACGAGCTCGCCCGTGCCAAAGCCGCCGGGCAAGCGCTCTTCTCGGGCGACATCGGCTCCCTCGACGAGCGCACGCTGACCGAGGTGCTCGCGAACGTCCCCTCGTCCGACCACGCGAAGGCGGACCTCGCGGGCGAGGGGGCTGACCCCGTCGCGCTGCTCGTGACGACCGGGCTCGCGAAGTCCAACCGCGAAGCGCGCGAGTTCCTTTCCAACGGATCTGTCAGCGTGAACGGCGAGAAGATCGGGCCCGACGACCGGATCGCCGAGGGGCGCTTGCTGCACGGGTCGCTCATCGCGTTGCGCCGGGGCAAGAAGTCCTGGCACCTGACGCGCTGGGCCTAAGCCCCGTTCTCGCCGGATAAGAACGCGCCGATCCGCTGTGAAACCGGGCGGAGATTTGCGATAATGGGGGCACGCCCACAGGGCGACGCGACCCGGTTCGTTTAGCGCGCGCCGCCCGCATCCATAGAAGGAGGGCGCGATGATTCACGTCTGGGAGTTGCTCGATCGCAAGGATGGGGACGTCCGGTCCATCGACCCGGACATGTCCGTGCTCGACGCGGCGCGGCTGATGAATCGGCACCGCATCGGCGCGCTGTGCGTGATGAAGGGGCCCGAGCTCGTCGGGATCCTGACGGAGCGCGACGTGATGACGCGCGTCGTCGCCGAGGCCCGCGCGCCGGCGCACACGGCGGTCGAGACCGTGATGACGACGCCCGTGCTCACGTGCACGCCGGACACGAAGCTGTCGCACGCGCGGGCGGTGATGCGCGACCAGCGCGTCCGCCACCTGCCCGTCGTCGATCAGCGGCGTGTCGTCGGCATGGTCTCGATCGGCGACCTGAACGGCGCGGAGAACGCCACCCTCGCCGCGACGATCCAGCAGATGGAGACCTACATCGCCGGCGAGCCGATGTGAGCGCCGAATCAGCGCGCCGAGACGAGCCGCCGAATCGTCGCGGGCGACTCGGGCTGGCCCGTGCGCGCGCTGAGCAACGCCGCGTGGGCGAAGGCGAGCGTCTCGGGCAGCCCGTCGGGTGCCGGCTCGGGCTCGGACGGGTCGGTCAGGCGGACGATCCGCTCGGCGATCACGCGGGCCGCGGCGTCCGCCGGCGATCCGGGCGTGCCGCCCAGGTCGGCGTGGTCGTCCACGAGCGCGCCCCGGGCGTCGGTCCATGAGAACCCCGCGTGCGTGATGCGGAGCGTGCCCGCCTCGCCCACGAGGGTGGTGCCGAACGCGAACGCGCCGGACTGATCGCTCGCGTGCAGGCTCGCGCAGCGCCCGTCCGCGCCGCGCACGAGCGCGCTGACCGATCCGGTGAACCCGCGGACGGACTCGGGCGCCGCGTCGCGCGCCCGGGTGTCGGACATCAGCGCCGCGTCCACCGATTCCGCGTCGCCCAGGACCGCGCTGACCAGGTCAAGGGCACCCACGAGCGCCGCGCCGAGCGTCCCCGCGTGCGTCGGCATCATCACCTCGACGGACATCGATCGGACCGTGCCGAACGCGTCGAGCAGGTCGGATGCCGCGATCCACGCGCGCGTTCGCCGGGGCAGCGTGCCGAGGCGCACCGCGTCGATCGGGCGCCCGCCGGGCTGCTGCTCGACCCAGGGCGAGCCCGGCAGGTCCGCGGCGGCGGGGGGGATGGGCTCGAGCGTGATCAGCGTCGTGCCCCGCGAGCGGGCCGCGGCGACGGCGCCCGCGTCCTCGTCGTTCGCGCCCTCGCTGAACGCGCCCGGATCCGCCAGCAGCGCGACGCGCGCTCCGGTCGCGGCGAGCGCGGCCCGCAGGTCGTCCGCCGGCTCGGCGCCCAGCTCGGTCGCGACGTGCCCCGCCCGCGTCGGCTCGGGCGAGCCGGCCGTCTCGATCGTCAGCCCCGCACGGTCCGCGATGTCGCGGACAAGCCCGGTCTGCTCCGGGCGGCACCAGACCAGGGCGGTGGGGGCGGTATTGGGCTCGGATTCGGGCACGGGCCCATCCTACTGACGGGGCGGAGGTTGGGCGACAGCCGCGGGTCGTTCGGACCGAATAGAATCATGTGACAGGTGCGGCGAAGGCGGTCGCACGACGAGTTCGCTCGGCGTGAGGAAAGTCCGAGCACGGCAGGACACGGTGGTGGGTAACACCCACCCGTCTGAACACCTCTTCCGAGGCGGTCGCAGACGAGGGACAGTGCCACAGAAAGCAAACCCCCGATGGCCCGGTTCGCTGGGCACAGGGAAGGGTGAAAGGGTGCGGTAAGAGCGCACCGCTCCGTTGGTGACAACGGGGGCACGGCAAACCCCACCGCGTGCAAGCCCAAGCAGGCCCCCGCCCGGTTCGCCGGGCGTCCTCGGTCCGAGGATCGTGGGGTCGGGTAGGGTGCTGGGAGCACAAGCTCCTCACCGCGTCGGCAACGGCGCGGGCAGAGAAATGGCCGCCCATCGCGGCAGGTCCGGGTGGCACGGCTCGCCGAGCCGTGCGAGGGATCACGGGTCGGCGACCCGTGCCACCAGGAAACCGACCGCGTGGACAGAACTCGGCTTACCCGCCGCACCCGGCCGCGTACGAGGGCCCTCGGGGATGACCCGGGGGCCCTCGGCCCTTTTGTTTCTGGCACACTGCCCTGAACCGCGCGCTTCGCGCGTGCGACCCAGGGGGCCCATGCACCGCACGCCCGACCAGATCGAGACCGAGATGCTCGTGCTGCGGGCGCAGTCGGGCGATCGGGGGGCGCTCGATCCGCTGTTCCGGATGTGGAACCCTCGGCTGACGCGGCACGCCGCCCGGCTGGTGGGGGCGGACTTGGCGCCCGACGCCGTCCAGAACGCCTGGGTCGGGATCGTGCGCAATCTCGGGTCGCTCGCGGACCCGGCGCGGTTCGGGCCCTGGGCGTACCGGATGGTCTCGAACAAAGCGGCGGACCAGATCCGCCGGGCCCAGCGGGACCGACGCCTGACCCGGCGGGTGGGCGAGATGCGTCCGACCCCCGCGGCGCCCGTGAACCGAGCGGACGCCTCGGACGACCCGGAGATAACCGCCCTTCGGCGGGCCATTCGGGACCTGCCCGATACGCACCGGAGCGTGCTCACGCTGCACTATGTGGACGGCTTGAGCACGCACGAGATCGGGCGGGCGCTGGGCGTCCCGCCGGGGACGGTCAAATCGAGACTCTTCAACGCACGCCGGATGGTGCGCGAGCGAACGGAGGCACGCGATGAGCAAGCTTGACGACAAGATCCGCGAGGCGTTGTCGGCGGAGGACGCCGAGCTGTTCGGCGAGGTGGGCTCCGAGCCTTCCCTCCCGATGCTCGTGCTGGAGAGCTTCTCGGGCAAGCACCGGTGGCTGAACCGGGCCGCGGTCCTGGTCGGGGTGGCGATGATGGCCGCGTTGGTCTACTGCACCGTCCAGTTCTTCGGCACGCCGGAGGTCGGCGAGCGCCTCGCGTGGGCGCTGGGTGTGGGCTTCTTCACGCTCATGGTGTTGGGCATCAAGATCTGGCACTGGATGGAGCTCGAGCGCCTGGCGGTGACGCGCGAGATCAAGCGCGTCGAGCTTCAGATCGCGCGACTCAGTCAGCGCATGGAAGAACGCCGCCCACCGGAGTGAGCGGCGTTCGAGGGTGGTCGTGCTCCCTCAGCGGATCACCCGTCGAGCCAGGTCACCCGCCCGGTCTCGAGGTCGTAGACCGCCCCGACGACCTTGAGCTGCCCGCTGGCGACGCGGTCGGCGATCACCGGGCTGCGCGACTGGATGTCCGCGACGGTGCGGCGCACGTTCGCCTCGACGACGGCGTCCACGAACGCGGTGTCGCCCGACGTGCCGCGGGCGCGCCCGCGCGAGGCGTCCATCACCGCGGGCTGGATGTTCGCCAGCGTCTCGGTCAGGTTCCCGAGCTTGACGTCGTCGATCGCGCCCTTCACGGCGCCGCACGCCGAGTGCCCCAGCACGACGATCGCCTTCGAGCCCGCGGCGGCGGTGCCGAACTCCATGCTCCCGAGCATGTCCACGTTCTCGAAGTTGCCCGCGACGCGCCCGACGAAGATGTCGCCGATGCCCTGGTCGAAGATGAGCTCCGGCGGGACGCGCGAGTCGAGGCAGCTCAGCACGATCGCCTTGGGGTACTGCCCCGACGCCGTCGCCCGGACCTGCCCGAGCCACGCGCGCTCGGTCAGCCGCTGGTCGAGGAACCGCTCGTTGCCACGCTGCAGATCCCGGATGACGTCGTCGGGCGACATCGCCTGCTGCATCGCCTGCGTCGTCACGGCGTCACTGCCCGACGACATCGGCGACGACGAGCACCCGCCGAGAGCGAACGCCAAACCCACGACCGAACCCATCCCGATACACGACACCTTGTTCATTGAATGGCTCCTTCAGGAAAATCCGGGCCAGCCTATTCCTCGATTGTCGCCGGGTCATGAGCGCGCAACCGAAAATCGGCGCGCGCTCCGGGCCCGCATAGAAGTAAGTTCTGCGCAGGATTCGATGCGCGCTATGGCACGGGTTCGTCGGCGCTCACGAACCCGGCGCCCGCCCCGCGACCAAGACGATAAAGCTGTCGTCAAGTTCGCTCTCGGCGTCCGCGACCGGCGTCACGTACGCGTTGCCATCGTCGTCCACCGCGTCGGCGAGCCCCGCGTACACGTCGGTCCGCGCGAAGCCCGCCTCGGCCATCGCGTCACGCAGCTCGGGCACCGACCACAGCCGCCACTCGTAGACGAACGCGTCCGGGATTTCCTCCACGATCTCGCCGCAGTCCTCGACGCGGAAGTGGATCACGTCGGTCACCATCCCGGTGAGCGGGTCGGCGTGGCGCTGCTCCCACGTGTACCGGCAGATCCGCCCGCCCACGCCGTCGAGCGACTTGGGGATCGGGTGGGGCCGGTGGACGGCCCCAGTGAGGAACGCGGACTCGCCGCCGTAGGTGTCGCAAACGAACACGCCGCCGGGGTTCATCCGCGCGCGGGCGTGCGTGAGGTACGACACGAGCTCGGCGCGCGTGTGGTGGTACCCGATCGAGAAGTTGCCGACGAACAGCACGTCCACCGGGTCGGAGACCGATCGCACGTCATCTTGCACGAGGCGCACGCCGGGTGTCTCTGGACAGCGGGCGAGGGCCTCAGGGTCGAGATCCACGCCGAGCGCCGTGGCGCCTTCTTTCAGCTCGCACCACCGGCGCGAGAGGGCCGCGGTGCCGCAGAAGTCCTCGCCGAGCATCGTCGGCTGCCCGCCGTGGATCGCGCGGAGGAGGGGCGCGAGGTGCTCAACAGATTGCACGCAGAGTTCGTAGAGGTCGTGCTTGTCCACGCCGCCAGCGTACTCAGGGCGAGCGCGGGTCGCGGCCGACGGGGAACTCGTTCCAGATCGCCGGCGTGCCCCCGCCCGCGACGCGGCCGCGCCCGAGGCTCAGGCGCTCGAGGGTCCCGTCCGCCTGCAGGCGGTAGAGGAAGTTCGTCTGCTCGTGGATCGCGAGCCCGACGTACTCGGGCGTCTCGGGCTCGCCCGGCTGGGCGAACCCCGCGAGCACCGCGCCGATGCCGACGCCCCCGAGGGCGACCAGGGCGAGCGCCAGGCGGCGGTTCGTGCGTTCCAGGCGGGCGATTCGGTGGGTGGTGGTGTTTGTCATGGGGTCCCCTTCGCGTACGAGGGGGGACCGTTGCAGCAGCGCGGGGACTGACACCGATTTCCGAGCCGCGGGCGTGAGCACGCGGGCCAGATTCGAACGACGCGTGTCGAAGGCACCAGTGTCCGCGTGCTTACGCCCGCGGCTCGGACGGGCTCACGCCATCCGGATCCACTTGATCAGCGTCGCGAGGTTGGGCGGCTTGCCGAACATGAGCAGCCCGACGCGGAAGACCTTCGCCGCCGCCCACATCAGCCCCCACGCCGCGAGCACCATCACCCCGATCGCGAGCCACACCTGCCACGCGGGCGGCGGGTCGTTGCTCGCGACGCGCATGATCACGATGAACGGGCTGAACGGCGGGATGAAGCTCATCACCGTGCTCAGCGTGCTGTTCGGGCTGCGGATCACGGGCATGAAGAAGAAGTAGGGCACCATGCTGATGAGCATGACGGGCGTCATCAGGCTCTGGGCTTCGCGGAGGTCGTTCACGGCGGACCCGATCGCCGCCATCATCGAGGCGAACATCGCGTACGCCAGGATGAAGAGAATGAAGAAGTAGACGAGCAGCATCGGGTCGATCAGGTCGGCATAGCTGAACGAGATCGCCGCGAAGATCAGCAGCGAGTTATAAATCAACAGCAGGCTCATCCCGACGGCCATCTGCCCGAGGATCTTGCCCGTCATCAGCTCCATCGGACTCACGGCGCTCAGCAGCACCTCGACGACGCGCGACGACTTCTCCTCGATCGTCGTCGTCAGCAGGTACTGCCCGCCCGTCAGCGTCGCGATCAGGATCAGCACCATCGCGACAACGGGGATGATGAACGTCGTCAGCCCGCTGGAGTCGCTCCGCTCGCCCTCCTCGGTGATCTCCTTGGTCTCGGCCGACCCGATGCTCGAGAGCTCGCGGATGTAATCGCGGTCCACGCCCGCGAGCTCGTACCGCTTCTCGCGGATCGACCACTCCACGGCGTTCTCGATCTCGTTGACCGCTTCGTCGTTGATCTTCGGGCGGAAGAACGCGCTGTACCCACCGAAGCTCTCGGTTGGCTCGGCGTCCGCGTCGTCTTCAGCATCGTCTGCCGGCTCGGGCGGCGGGCCCTTCACCACGGCTCGCTCGTCCACCTCGATGATGCCGATAAGCCGGCGCGTGCGGTCCTCGGGCGCGGGCTGCCTGAGTTCGTCCCGCATCCGCTGCTTTTCTGCCTCCAGATCAGCATCGTCTGGCAGGCGCTCGACGCGGAGCTCGGGCACCTCAACGCGATCGACGGCGTCCTCGGCGGTGCCCGCGATGTTGCCCCCGAGCCCGCCGAACACGTCCTGCGCGTTCTCCGCGATCCGCCGCGCCGTTGCCTGCCGGCGTTCGCGGATCGCCTCCCGGCTCAGGCGCTCGCTGAGCATGTCGAACACCTCGCCCGAGCGGTCGAGGACGAGGACCGTCCCCTTCTCGGCCGGGGGCGTGGCGCTGGCCGCCAGCACGGCGACGAGCGGGATGAGCGCCGCCATCAACGCCGGCACGACGAGCGCGCCGAAGATGAAGCCCTTGGTGAGCGCCGTCGCGACGAACTCGCGCTTGGCGACGTGGATGACCTTGCCCGGGCTCATGACTCGGCCCCTTCCTCTGCCGCCGCCCCCGCGCGGAGCTTCGCCCGCAGGCGGGCCCGCGCCTCGGCGTCCGCCGTCGAGTCCTGCACGATGTCGATGAAGATGTCCTCGAGTGAGGGCCGGTGCAGCTCGACGCGGGCCATCGGCGCCGCCGCCGTCATCGACGCGATCGCCCGCCCGGGGTCCACGCCGTCGGCCAGGTGCGCCTCGAATTGCCCGTCCGTCGTCGAGACGCGCTCGATCTCGGGCAGCCCGCCCACCGCCGCGGACGGATCCGCGCCGTTGAGCCCCTCGAACCGGACCACGCGGGGCGCGTGGCGCGAGCGGATCGCGCCGATCGGGTCGTCGATCACCTTGCGCCCGTTGTGGATCATCACGATGTGATCGCACAGCTGCTCGGCCTGCACCATCACGTGCGTCGAGAAGATCACGGTCCGCCCGGCGTCGTGCTGCTCGCGGATCAGGTCGCGGATCAGCCGCATGTTCACGGGGTCGAGCCCGCTGAAGGGCTCGTCGAGGATGATCAGATCGGGCTCGTGCAGCACGCACCCGATGAACTGCACCTTCTGCTGCATGCCCTTGGAGAGCTCCTCGCACTTCTTCTTGCGAACGTCACCCAGCTGGACGCGCTCGAGCCAATCGTCCGCGGTGCGCGTGAGGTCGGCACCCCCGAGCCCCTTGAGCGAGCCCATGTACTTCAGGAACGCGCCGACCTTCATCTTCTTGTAGACGCCGCGCTCCTCGGGCAGGTACCCGATCCGGTCCTTGCTCTCAACGGCGGACTTCTTCCCGAGCACGCTCAGTGTGCCAGAGTCCGGGAAGAGGATCGACATGATCATGCGGATCGTCGTGGACTTGCCCGCGCCGTTGGGCCCGATGAACCCGACGAGCTCGCCCGAGGGGACGTCCAGGTCGATCCCCTCGACCGCGACCTTCTTGCCGAAGGTCTTGCGAACATGGCGCATCTGAACGGCTGGTTCCAAGCCGGGACCCCTTCGCATGCTCGGCGTCGCGAAATCCCACGACGCCGATTCCCACGGAATATCGTCGTACACACTACGCCGCGTCAGGTTTCGCGGTCGTGGTACGGTGTGGTTCCGATTCCGGGCCATCCGATTGAGAGGGGAACGTCGTGAAGAAGCAGATCGCGTTGGGAGCGTGCCTGGCCGCCGGGGCCGCGCTCATGATCGCCGCCGGGGCCCAGCCCGAGCGGGACGCCCAGCGAGCCGGCCAGGACGACGGGGCGGCCATGCTCCAGCAGATGGGTCAGCGGCTCGTCGCCGGGCTGGAGGCGATCGAGGGGTGCCTCGGCGTCGAGACGCCCGAGTTCTCCGGCGGGCGTCAGTGCATCATGGCCTGGTTCGAGAACAAAGCCGCCGTGGAACGCTGGTATTACTCGCCCACCCACCAGTTCATGATGCGCGGCGCCCAGGGCGGTGTGCCCGGCGCGGGCGAGTCCAAGCCCCTCGCCCACGTCGAGGACGAGGACATCCCCATCATGGTCATGGCGACCATCAACTTCTCCGGCAAGCCCGCCACGCCCGGGCCCATCCCCTTCAGCGAGATCTCCATCGAGCTCTACACGCCCCTGCCCGGCGGCGCGTTCATCGCCAAACGCCTCGCGCCCGAGTCCCTCGAGATCCCGCACATGAAGGATTTCACGCCTCAGCCTGAGGACGGGTAGGCAAGCCCGGTCTTGGTGGGGCCGGTTTCCAACCGGCCACAGATTCTCCGGGCGCCTCGCGAGGCGGCCGGTTGGAAACCGGCCCCACCAAGACGTCCAGCCCACCGAGCAGGCTCGCTACCATCGCCGCGTGACGCTCGTCTGCGTGCCCATCTTTGTGGAGGACATCGACGCCGCGCTTCGCGACGCCGTCGCCGCGCGCGACGCCGGGGCCGATCTCGTCGAGTGGCGCATCGACACGTACTTCTCCGGCTCCACCGGGTCGGACACCGAGGACGGCGTGGTGGTCGCGGAGCTCCAACGCCTCCTCGCCGAGTCGCCCCTGCCCGCGATCCTCACCTGCCGACCGACCTGGGAGGGCGGCGACTACGACGGCGACGACGCCGACCGCGTCGCCCTCTTCGAGAAGCTCTGCACGGGCGAATCCGCCCCGGCCTACCTCGACGTCGAGCTCGCGGCCTACACCCGGTCCGCCAACATCCGCCAGAAGATCGACCTCTGCGTCAACCACCCCAAGCAGATCCGCGACGTCCGCACCAAGCTGATCCTGTCCATTCACGACTTCAAGAAGCGCCCGGACAACCTCGATCGGCGACTCCTCGAGGCGTACGACGCCCCGGCGTGCGCGGTCGTCAAGGTTGCCTACCGCGCGCGCAGTTTGCGCGACAACCTCGACCTCTTCGAGCTCACCCGCGGCAGCCCCAAGCCCACCATCGCGCTGGGCATGGGCGAGTTCGGGCTGATGAGCCGCGTGCTGGCGCCCAAGTTCGGCGGGTACCTGACGTTCGCCTCGCTGCGTGACAGCTCAGGCACCGCGCCGGGGCAACCCACGGTGGACGAGCTGCTGAACCTGTATCGCTTCCGCTCGATCGGGCGCGAGACGCGGATCTACGGCGTGATCGGCTGGCCCGTCGGACACTCGCTGAGCCCGCACGTGCACAACGCCGGCTTCGAAGCGGTGGGGCACGACGGGGTGTACCTGCCGCTGCCGATCGCGGCGGATGAGAATGACGCGGAGGCGAGCTACCTGAGCTTCAAGACCACAGTGTGGGCGTTGTTCCGTTCTGAACCAATCCTCTTGGCCGGAGCGAGCGTGACGATTCCGTTTAAGGAATGCCTGGCACGCATGGGCGACGGCATAGGTCAGTCGGGTGCATTGATTGATGTGGTGGACGCGTGCGGAGCGGCAAACACGATCGACGTTGAAATCAATGACTGGAGTGCGATTCCGCCATTCTACTCAGGGCATCGCGTTGCAAACACCGATGCGATCGCGATTGAGGCTTTGGCACGCGGTGATGCGAACTCGCTCGCTGGATCGACTGTTTGCCTCGTCGGTGCCGGTGGCGTCGCTCGCGCTGCGGCCTGGATTTGTATGGATCGAGGCGCGAGAGTCTTGGTAAACAATCGGTCCGAACAGCGAGCATTGGAACTGGTCGATGGGTTGCGCTCAAGACGCGATTCCTCTTGGGAGGGTGATCTCGGGCTCATCAGCGCTCAAGAACTGATTGAGTCGCAGTTCGACGTCTACATCAACTGCACCCCCGTCGGCATGAAGGGAGGCCCCGACCCCGACGGGCTCTCCATCCCCGTGCCCGACATGCCCAACGTCGGGCCGGACACCGTTTTCTTCGACACCGTCTACAACCCCGTCGAGACGCCGATGCTCAAGGCCGCCCGCGAGCGCGGGTGCACAACCATCGACGGCGTCGAGATGTTCGTCCGCCAGGCCGCGGCGCAGTTCGAGCTCTGGACCGGCAAGCCAGCGCCTGTGCAGTTGTTCGACCGCATCTGCCGGGAGAAGCTGGCGTCCTCTTAGTTGCGTGCGGGTACCCACCATCCTCCCCCGTCGCCGACGGGGGAGGTGGCATCGCGAAGCGATGACGGAGGGGGCTTCATTCAAGTCCCCTTCATCTGCTTGTTCATACCCCCTCAGTCGGCTGCGCCGACAGCTCCCCCTTCGGGAAGGGGGAGCGTGGTGACACGAATGTGGCGCGCCCGCTGCATCCCTCCGGGCAACCGTGCGTATCGCATTCCCATGAACCAATCAGCAGCGGCGCGGACGGGTGAACTCCCCAACTCCCCTCCACCCGTCCGCCCGCTCGCCTTTGTCCGATCCCTGCGGACGCGTCGAGCGAGCTTCCCCGACGCCTACTGCTGGTACCTGCTCGTCGGGGCCCTCGACCTCATGCTCACCAACTTCGCGATCACCCACGCGGGCGCGATCGAGGTGAACGGCGTCGCCGCCCTCGCGATCGAACGCTTCGGGTTCGGCGGGCTCATCGCGCTGAAGGTGCTGACGGTGCTTGTCGTGATCGCCGTCTGCGAAGTGCTCGCGGACCGCAGGCGATCGTCCGGGTTGAGGCTCGCCGAGTGGGCGGTCGCGATCTCGGCGCTGCCCGTCGTGCTCACGCTCGCGCAGCTGGCGGTGTTCGTGCCCGCTTGAGCGCAGAAAGAACCCCCGGCTCACGCCGGGGGCTCGTGTGTTCATTGATCACGGCCCGGGCTTACCCGTCGCCGGATGTCGCGGTGTCCGCCTGGTCCTCGAGCATGTCGCGGATGAGGCTGTCCGTCGCGTTGTCGCTGCTGTCCGCCGGCGGGATGTACGGCTCGATCTGGGGCCTGCTCTGCGGCTGGGGCGTGAAGAACGCGCCGTCGCTCCGCTGCGGCTTCTCCAGCCGGCGATCAACGCCCGGCGTGACGACGATGCCGCTCATGTGACGCCAGCTCTCGCCTTCCTGCCAGAACCCGTCCTTGGGCTCGGGCGCCCGGCGCAGGCGCTGGTCGTGCGTCAGCGGCGTGCGGCGCGAGCGGATCTCGTCCACCTCGACGCGACGCTGACGCCGGTACTCCCAGCGCCGCGCTCGATCGTCCGGGAACAGGCTGTTGTACTCGCGCCAGCACCAGTTCATCCGCGTGCGGTTCCACCCCTCGCGCTTCCGTCGGTCCAGCGAGTCGTGGAACTCATCGCGGAGCGTCCGCACCTCGTCGTGCAGCGTCTCGATGCGCTCGAGACGCTCCTCATCGACGCCCGCGGCCCGCTCGCGCTCCAGATGCTCGGCGGTCAGGTCCGTCAGCGTCACGGTCTCGGCGTAGCTCGAGATCAACCGCTTGTACCCCGGGCCGCGCATCCACGTGCGGCAGCCGGTGGACGCGAGCAGCGTCGCCCCGAGCACCGCGAATCCCAATGCCATCACCAATCGCGAGCGGGTCGTCATGCGGGGGTCCTCATCTGGGGTCTGGTCTGGGGTCGGCACGATCCTAGTCGGGCATCGGCACGCCGCTCGTCCGCAGCAGCGTGTGGAAGCCCTCGCTGAAGACGAAATTGTGCTCCGGGAACGACGCCCCGGCCATGTTGCGGTCCAGATGACTGAAGATCAGGTCGATCTGCCCGATCTGGACCGGTTGTGCGGGTCCGTCGGCCGACGGCGAGATCAGCTCGACCACGCCCCGCGTGCTCGCCCCGGCGTCGGTCATCTGCTGGATCGTCGCGGTGTAGCGCAGCGTGTCGCCGGGCACGGCTTCCCGGTCCAGTTCCGCCTTGCTCACCTTCGCGAGCACGACCTTCTCCCGGAAGTCCTCGGCGTGCCCCACCAGGATCCCCGAGCTCTGCGCCATCCCCTCGACGATCAGGCACGCCGGCATGATCGGCATCGCCGGGCGATCACCGCGCGCCGGGAAGTGGTCGTGCAGGTGTTCCTCGGCCAGCGAGACGTGCTTGATCGCGACGAGCTTTTTGCGTGGGACGAGCTCCACGACGCGATCGATCCACATCCACCGCATCAGCCACCTCGTCCGATCAGCGCTCGCTTCAGGCGGTCTGGAGCTTGTGCTCGCAGAAGTTCACGAGCGCCTCGACGGTGAAGATCTGCCCGACCGCCTCGACGCGCCGGTCCTCCTCGAGCTTCGTGAAGTCGAAGTGGGGCAGGTTCTCCCGCAGCGTCGCGATGCCCTTGTCCGTCACCTTGCCGTCCTGGACGTACTCGGGGTCCTGCATCACGCCCTCGGGGAAGAGCTCGCCCTGCCCGATCTTGAAGTCGAACTCCTGCTCGAGCTTGAAGGAGATGTCCAGGATGTCGATCGACTCGGCGCCCAGGTCGCCGGTGATGGTCGCCTCGGGCGTCACCTCGTCCTCATCGACCGCCAGGGCATCCACGAGCACGTCGCGAACCTTCTCGAAGACCTCGTTCCTGTCCATCCGTCGTCCTCGCTGAGCGTCTTGCGGGCCGGGAAAGCGGGCGTCCGAACCCGTTCGGCTTGGCGGGCATGATACACACACACATGCCCGTGACCATCGCGGGCCCTCAGACCCCCGAAGGCGCCCGCACTGGCCGCATCGTGAGCTTGCCCGAGCACGCGATCGGGTGCTCCGCCCCGGGCTCGGCGTCCGGTGCCACCCGCCGCGCCTCGCCCTTGAGCTCCACGCTGCCGTCATCCAGCCGCGTGACGACGCTCACGCTCGCCCGCAGCGTGTCCCCGGGCTTGATGAATGTGCCGTACTTCAGCGCCCGCACCCGCCCCAGAACCATCGGGACGTCCGCCTCGCCCCCGGGGTCCAGCAGCTCGCGGGCGGCTTGCACCATTGCCTCGAGCATGAACACCCCGGGCAGCACCGGGAACGTCGGGAAGTGGTCCTGCAGGTACTCCTCCGCCCCCGAAACAAGCTTGATCGTGACGATCGAGTCGTCCGTCCGCTCCAGCACGCGATCGACGAGGCAGAAGTGCATGGGCCCAGCATACGCCCGCCCCATCCTCCCCCCCCGCCGACGGGGGAGGTGGCCCGCGCCGCGGGTCGGAGGGGGTCTTGAGATTCCTCCCTCTCCCCTTGGGGGAGAGGGCGGGGGTGAGGGGTCTTCCCCTTCTCCGTCCTCTCCATCTCGCACGCTCCCCGCGCCCGCCACCCCTCATCCGACCCACTCCGCGGGCCACCTGCTCCCCCAATGGGAGAAGAAGGATGTGCCCGCCCGTATCGTCTCCCCGATGGCATCCGACCTCGCCGAGTCCGTCCTCGCCAAGCTCGCCGAGCTGGACGATCAGCACCGCGCGATCGACGCCGAACTCGCCGACCCCGCCGTCGCCGCGGACCACAAGCGCGCCACCGCCCTGTCGATCAAGAAAGCCGCCCTCGACCCCGTCGTGCTCGGCTACCGCGACTTCCGCGCCCTCAAGTCCGAAGCCGCCGACCTCCGCAACGCCATCGACGCGAACGAAGACCCCGAGCTCGCCGAGATGGCCAAAGCGGAGCTGCCCGGCGTCGAGCAACGCGCCAGAGACACCATCGAGCGCGTCAAGCACTTGCTCGTCACCACCGAGGACCGGAAAGTCGGGTCCGTCATCGTCGAGATCCGCGCCGGCACCGGCGGCGACGAAGCCGGGCTCTGGGCCCGCGACCTCCTGGACGTCTACACCCGCTACGCCGCGCGCAAGGGCTGGCACGTCGAGGAGATGGACCTCGACGC
Source organism: Phycisphaerales bacterium (assembly GCA_040219655.1). Lineage (GTDB taxonomy): Bacteria > Planctomycetota > Phycisphaerae > Phycisphaerales > UBA1924 > BQJQ01. The sequence continues at coordinate 169,866 of JAVJSB010000007.1, forward strand.
CGACGCCTCCGTGGGAGGCGTCCGACGCGCGATCGTCAACATCCGGGGCGAGGGCGTCTGGTCCGAGCTCGCCTTCGAAGCCGGCGTGCATTCGGTCAAACGCGTCCCCGCGACCGAGACCCAGGGGCGCATCCACACGAGCACCTGCACCGTCGCCGTCCTGCCCGAGCCCGAGGAAGTGGACGTCACCATCGACTGGGCCAACGACGTGACCGAGCACATCACCACCGCCCAGGGCCCGGGCGGGCAGAACGTCAACAAGGTCGCGACCGCCGTGCATCTGGTCCACGACCCGACGGGCGTCGAGGTCCGCATGCAGGAGACCAAGTCGCAGGCCCAGAACCGCGAGAAGGCGCGCCGCCTGCTCGTCGCCCGCGTCGCGGAGATCGAGCGGGCCCGGGCGGACGCCGAGCGCGCCGGCGAACGCCGCGGGCAGATCGGCTCGGGCGCCCGCTCAGAGAAGATCCGCGTGTACCGGTATCAGGACAACATCGTCGCCGACCAGCGGCTGGGCGAGAAGTTCCAGAAGTCGAAGATCATCGACGAGGCGGACCTTGGGCCGCTGTTCGAGGCGCTGATAGAGCAGGAAACGACGCGGAGGCTGGCGGAGCTGTGATCGAGGCATGGCCTGGATTCGGGAAACCGCTCCCGGGGGTTGTCCCCTGCTACACAGCGATTACGCCGTCTTCAAACGGCTGGACACTGAACGTTGATCGAACGGGGCTTCGGCGTCCGTACATCATGCTCGGCGGTCTCATGTTGCTGTTCGGTGCGTTGTTCCTCACCGCAGGCGTCGCGGCGGCATTGAGCATGGGGTCGAATCCCACATGGTCGGGGGTGTGGCCGGTTTTGGGCATCGCAGTGCTTGGTATCGCAACGTTGACCGGCTCAGCATGGCTCTTTCAATGGGCTGCGAGCGGCGAGTTATTATCGATGACCGGCACGCAATGCTTCTACAGCCGCAAGAGATGGTGGAGGTGGCGTGATCAGCAGATTGACCCGAGCGAGCTCGAAGTCGCGGCAAGCCCGGCCTGCCTCAAGGACGTGCACGACTTGATCGTGGTGACCGTGCGACGCGAGGGCCGAGTTCTCTTCATTCTCGCGGCTGACGATGCGAAGAACGCTGAGCAGGTCGCGAAGTACGGCATCACACTCGCGGCAGTTGCCGAGCTTCCTTGGTGCGTAGACGAGAAACGCGTGTCCATATCCGGTGACATTCGCCTCTTCGGATAAGCAACAGGCGCTATACGCCGTGGAGACGGCGTCCTCGCCCGTGCCTGGTGCCGTGCTTCGGCCCGCAGGGCGAAGCACGCGGGGAGGGCGTCGATCCGCCTTCGCCCTGCGGGTCGAAGGCGGGCACCGAGTCTCCGTGATGAACCCGGATCCCGGAACGTCCCTCAAGCCGCCGCGGTCTCCACCGCCCCCGGCTCCGAATCCCCGCCCGGCCCCGCCACCTTCAGCCCGACCACCCCCAGCAAGATCAGCCCGATGCTCGCGATCTTCAGTGCCGTCACCGATTCGCCGAGCACGATGACGCCGAACACCACCGTGCCCACCGTCCCCACGCCGACCCACAGCGGGTACCCCACGCTCACCGGCAGCGTCTTGAGCGCGAGCGTCAGCAGCCCGATCCCACCGATCGACCCCACCACGACGAGCACGGACGGCCACAGCCTCGTGAACCCCTGCGACTGCTTCATGGACACGGCGAACACGATCTCGAAGAACGCCGCGAGGGCGAGATAAATCCAGGCGATGACACACCTCCAGCGTGCGAGCGTGGCGAACCCGCAGCGGACGCCGCGGGTCGGGATCATTGACCCGCCGCCAACCCCGAGCGCACCACGCCTGACACCGCCCGGATCCCACCGCCCCGACGCAGCTCTGCCTGGGCGCACCGCCGCCGCCCGCTCGTCCTTTCGCCAGCGGCTGGCGGAGTTGTGAACAGCCGGCCGCGCACGTTCTGGTCGATCCCCTCAGAATCCGCTGGACTTGTCGCGGATCCGTGCAAGAATTTAAGTTGGGCCGTCCCGCCCGCGCGACGTTCCGCACGCCCGGGCGGCCCGATGGAGGGACATCATGAAACGCGCCACGCCGCTCGGCTTGAGCGCCGCCGCTGCCCTCGCCACCGCCGCAACAGCCGGCATCGAGTACGGCTACGAAATGCACTTCCGGGGCGTGATCACCCAGATCGAGTTCGACAACACCTGGGATCAGGTCCAGCCCGGCGACGAGTTCCACGTCTGGATGGAGTTCGGTCCGTCGTGCTTCCCGTACTACGACGACGGGCTGGGCTACACGCAGTACTACGAGCCCATCGGCACCGGCGAGGTCATCCTCGGCGGCATCGCCATGCCCATCTTCTATGACTCCGAGAACTTCATCGTCGTCCAGGACACGCCCGCCGAGGACGGTATCAGCCTCTACTTCGGGACATGGGGTATGCGCGACATGAACATCTGGGTCGATGTCGATCCGTCGTGGCTCGATGGCGGTTGCATCCCGACGGTGTCACCCGGGCCGGCGATGGTCTTGGGCGGCACCGCCATCGGAAGCGACGACGCCGTCACCATCGGCGACGTCCGCGCCACGATCACCGAGTTCTGGATCGTGCCCGCGCCCGCGACCGGTACGCTCGGCATCGCCGGCCTGCTCACACTCGCGCCACGCCGACGTCGGTGATCAAGACGGCATGGGCGACTAATCTCCCCCCGTGCCCCCCGTCCCCGACCAAGGCGTCTGCATCCGTCAGCGGGATTGGTCCGAGACCTCCCAGACCGCTGTCATCCTCGCGCGCGAGCACGGCCTGCTCCGCGTGCTCGCCAAGGGCTCGCGCCGTGACAAGGCGCCGTACTCCGGCGGGCTCGAGGTCCTCGCACGGGCCGACTTCGACTTCATCGCCAAGCCCGCCGGCCGGCTCGCGCTGCTGACCAGCTGGGATCTCACCGAGACCTACCGCGCCTGCCGCACCGAGCTGCCCCGGTTCCATGCGTCGATGTTCCTGGCGGACCTCGTCGGCCGCGCCGTGCAGGACGCCGACCCGCACCCCAAGCTGCACGACGCGCTGGTCACCGCCCTCCGCGCGCTCGATTCGGGCGCTCCCGTCGAGCGCGCGTTGCTCGAGTTCCAGTGGACGCTGCTCGTCGAGATCGGGCACAAGCCCGAGCTCGCCGCCCACGCCGGCACGGGGGCGCCGCCCAGGGGCGCCCGCGCCTTCGGCTTCAGCCCGGACCTCGGCGGCGTCGTCGACGACCCCGGGCCCAACCCGGGCGAACGCGTCTGGCGCGCCCGCCACGAGACGATCGACCTGCTCCGCCGACTCGAAGCGGGCGCGGATCTCGACGCCTCCTCGCCCGCGTCCCTCGAGCGCGCCGGCCGCCTGCTCGCCCATTACACCCGGTCCCGCCTGGAGATCGACCCCCCAACCCTGGGGTTGGTCTATCCCGATCCCGTCGCGCGTCCCGGCCAGCGGGGTTGAAGCGGCACGACCGGCCGGCCGATCTTGCACCGAGCGCCGGGGCATTCTGCCCCACGACCGCGCTCGGCGAAAGGCGACCGACCCCGCGATGGACCAACAGCTGCTCGACAAGGTGCTCGCCTGCCCGACGCTGCCCTCGCTGCCCGCGGTCGCCCTGCGTGTCATCGAACTCACGAACAACCCCGACGTCTCGATCGACGAGCTCGCCAAAGCGATCCGGTTCGACCAGGCGCTCTCGGCCCGCATCCTCCGCACCGTCAACTCGAGCTACTACGGCCTGCGCGAGCGCTGCACCACCATCCACAAGGCGCTCCTCCTGCTCGGCATGCGCCCCGTCAAGTCGCTCGTGCTGGGCTTCAGCCTGATCGACGCGGTGGACGAGGACGACGGTCACACCGGGTTCAACTACCGCGAGTACTGGCGCCGGGCGCTGTACACCGCCATCGGCGCGCGCGAGATCGCGCGCCTGACCGACGCCGCCGAGCCCGACGAGGCCTTCCTCGCCGGCATGCTGCAGGACGTCGGCATGATCGCGCTGCACGAGGCGCTGGGCGAGCTCTACGACGCGGTGCTCGCCGAGACCGGGGGCGACCACGCCAAGCTCTGCCGGTCCGAGCTCGAGCACTTCGAGATCCAGCACCCCGACGTCGGCGCGATGCTCGCCGAGCAGTGGAATTTCCCCGCCGAACTCACCGTCCCGATCCGCTTCCACGAGCGCCCGACCGCGGCGCCCGGGCACGCGGCGGACCTGACGCGCTGCGTCGCGATGGGCGGCGCGATCCACGACGCGCTCACCGAGGACGATCCGACGCCCGCGCTGCGGCGGCTCTACACCCGCTGCAAGCAGTGGTTCAACCTCACGCCCAGCGCCGTGGACGACATCATCAAGACCGTCGCGGACTCGGCCCGCGACGTCTCGCGGATGTTCCACCTGGACACCGGCGCCCGAGCCGACGCGACGCGGATCCTCGCCGCCGCCGAGAAGCAGCTCGTCGATCTCTCGCGCGCCGACCCGCGGACCACCTACGCGGGCGAGGAGCTCGCCAAGACCTTCGCCGGCGCGGGCGAGTACGACCCGCTCACGGGCGCGATCGGGCCGGCGGGGTTCGATCAGGCCGTCCGCGCCGCCTTCGGGCACGCCCGGCAGGGCGAGATGGCGCTCACCGTCGTGCAGGTCAAGGTGGACCGATGCGAGCAGCTCACCGACGAGCACGGCGAGGTGGCGCGCGACGAGCTCACCATCGGGATGGCCGCGATCCTCCATCAACACTTCGAGCCGCTGGGCGGCGTCGTCTGCCGGCCCACCCCCACGCTCTTCTCCGTCGTGCTCCCGGGAACGGCGCGCCCGACCGCGCTCGCGGCGTGCGACAGCTTCCTGACCCACCTCCACCGGTCCGTCGGACGCTGGATGCCCGAGACGCCCGCGCTGCACGACGCCGTCACCGCCTCCATCGGGCTCGCAACGCTCGACCGCCATTCCACGGGCGCCTTTGCGACGCCCGACGAGTTGGTCACCGGCGCGACGCACGCGCTCCGCGCCGCCGTCTCGGCGGGCGGCAACGCCGTGCACGAGCACACGCCGCGCGCCGCCGCCGCCTGATCGTCACTCCGGCATCAGCCGGCCGATCAGCCCGGGCTCAATCGGCCACCGGTCCAGCACCGCCCGCGCCTCGTCGAGCGTCACCTTCCCGATCCGGTCGAGCTGCTCCTCGAGCGATTCGTACCGGCGCAGCAGCGTCCAGAGCCGCCCGAGCCGCTGCATCCGATCGCCCGGGCGTTCGCCCGCGAGCGTCGCGGCGGTGAGCTGCCGGGCGCGCAGCCGCGCCAGATCGTCGTCGTCCATCGAGTCGCGCAGGCCTCTGCACTCGCGGACGATCACGTCCGCGATCTCGTCCATGCGCTTCGGGTCGCCCGAGGCGTACACGAAGTAGTCGCCCGCGCCGTCGTGCGCGTCCGCCGCCGCCTGCGCTTCTTCCGCGATCCCGGTCTCCAGCAGCGCCCAGTGCAGGCGTGAGTTGTCCGGCCCGCCCAGCGCCTGCGCCGCCATCGCGGCGGCGTACCGGTCGTCGTCGTCCGCCGCGGGCGCGTCCGCCAGCCCGATCAGGTACCCCCGCGTGATCGTGCCGTCGCGATCCGTAAAGCTCTCGGCGTTCGACTTGGGCCGCCCCGCGTCGCGCGTCGCGCCGGTGCGTTCCCACGAGCCGCAGAGGTCCTCGACCTGCGCGCACACCGCGTCGAAGTCCACGTTGCCCGCGACGGAGACGGTCGTGTTGTCCGCCGCGTAGCGCGCCGTGAAGTAGTCCATCATCTGATCGCGCGTGAGCGCCTTGATCGTCTCGTCCGTGCCCAGCACCCGGTGCCCGAGCCCGTGCGGGCGGTAGCGCCGATCGACCGCTTCCTCATAGAGCACCCAGAACGGGTTGTCCTGGTACATCGCGATCTCTTCGAGGATGACGTTCTTCTCGGTGTCGAAGTCTTCCTCCCGCAGCGCAGGCCGCATCATGCGCGAAAGGATGGACATCGCGGTGTCCAGCCGCTCGGGGAGCGTCTGCGCGTAGAAGCACGTGATCTCGCCCGAGGTGTACGCGTTGTTGCGCGCGCCCAGGTCGTCGAACCCGCGGTTGATGTCCTCGGTGGAGAGCTCCTCGGTGCCCTTGAACATCATGTGCTCAAGGAAATGGCTCACGCCCATGACGGCGGGGTCTTCATCGCGCGCACCGGTGCGCACAAAGAAGCCCGCCGCAGCGGTGTGGGCCTCGGGATCGACTTCGCCGACGATCGTCAGCCCGTTATCCAGCTCGCGCTGCTTGAAGGTCACACTCATGCGCGCAGTCTAGTGAGCGCCCACCGCCAGGGCGGACGCGATCGCCCGGCACGCCTCGGCGGGATCATCCGCCCCGCACGCCGCCGAGCTGACGGCGACGCCCCGGCACCCGGCGGCGGCGAGCTCGCCGGCGTTCGCGGGCGTGATCCCCCCGATCGCGAGATGCGGGATCGCCGATGTCCGCTCGTCGGCGAGGTACGCCCGGAGGTATTCGGGCCCGACCACGTTCGGGCGCGCTTTGGTGGACGTCTCGAACATCGCGCCGCACCCGCAGTAGCTCGCGCCGGCGTCGGCCGCCGCGAGGGCCTGGTCCATGCCGGTCGTCGAAACGCCCACGATCGCGGCGGGCCCGAGCACCCGGCGGGCGTCGGCGACGCGCAGGTCGGCCTGCCCGACGTGCACGCCGTCCGCGCCCGATGCGGTCGCGACGTCGGCGCGGTCGTTCACGATCACCGGCACGCCGCGCGGGCGGCAGACGCCGACGACCGACCGCGCGACATCCACGACCCCGCGCGCGTCCATCGTTTTCTCGCGCACCTGGATGCAATCCGCGCCGCCCTCGATTGCCTGCTCGGCGACCCACGCCGGGTCGCGCCCCGCGCACAGGTCGGTCGAAACGATCACGCACAGCGCCCACTGCCCTGGCCGGGCGCGGAGGGCGCCCACGACGTCCCGCTCGGCGTCGTACACGAGATACCGCAACGACTCGAAGGCGGACCCGTCGGCACCGGATGCTTTGGCGGTTTCTTCGAGGACGCGGAGGGCTTCGCCGGCGCGCTTGGCGCCCGCCGCGGCGATGTCGGCGAGGTCGCGCCGCGTCCGCTCGGCGTCGGTGGAGACGCGCGTGCCGACGTCGCCGGCGCTGTCCCGCGCGCCGAGAAGGTGCGATTCAGGGACGCCGAGGCCCGCGAGCGCGTCGCGCACCCCGTGCCGGACCGACTTCACCCGGGCGCACAGGTCTTGGTCATTGAGGCCGAACCGGGCGGCGTCCTCCAGGACCCGCAGCCCCTCGCGGCAGCGGTTGGCGTTCGCATCGATGATTCGGGCCAGTGCGTCCATCGGGTGGTCCCAGGGGTTCGGATCGGGCACAATAGGTCGTGCCCGATCCGGCTGACCTTCTCTTCGACCCCACACCCCCGATGGTGCCCGGCGTGCGGCTCGTCCGCGAGACGTTCGACGATGTGGTGGACGCCGTCTGCGCGGATCTGTTCTTGCAGGCGGGCGGGTGCGTGCAGACGTTCGGGGATGTGCACATCGCGATCGAGCCGTCGCCGCGCGCGCTCGGCGTGGTCATGCGCCTGATGGTGGACCCGCTGTACCGATCGCTGCCCTGGGACCGGGCGCACGTGTGGCTGACCTCGGACGGCCCGCACCCGCCGGGCGACGAACGGTCCGGGTTCGCCGAGCTCGCCGGGTACATCGGCGAGCACGCGGGCATCCCCGCCGGGCAGCTGCACGCGATCCCGATCGGGGAGGGCAAGCCGGATGAGGTGTATGAAACGGAACTCCGGCGTTGTTTGTCGCACCGCGAGCCGGGGCACGCGCGGCTGGACTTCGTGCTCGCCGAGCTCGACGCGCGCGCGAACGTCGCCGGGATCGTGACCAAGGACGCGGACGAGCGGGCGCTGACGGCACGCGACGGGGGCCGGGTGTCGTTGAACCTCACCGCGCTGAACAGCGCGCGGTGCGTCGCGGTGCTCGCGTCGGGGGCGTCGGCGATGGATCCGCTTGCGAAAGTTGTCGCGGGAGATGGCGTTGGGGCGGCGATCGCCCCGATCGCGGGCGAATTGCGCTGGTATCTCGACCACGCCGCTTGCACCGGGACAAACGCGGGGGACAATCCCCCCGAATGACGACGATCGAGCCCAACCCGCGTGTCACGTTCGGCGTGGCGTACGAAGACGACGAGCTCGCTGTCGTCGTCAAGCCCGCCCGCGTCGTCACGCAGCCCGGCGTGGGGCACGAGCACGACACGCTGCTCAACGGGCTGTTTGCCAGGTGGGGCGAGCGGCTCGAGCAGATGGGCGAGCGCCGCGACCACGGGCTTGTGCACCGGCTGGACCGGGAGACGAGCGGGCTCGTGATCGTCGCGCTGAGCCGGCGCGCGTACGACGGCGTGCGCGAGCAGTTCGCCCAGCGCGAGGTCTCCAAGTTCTATTGGGCGGTCACGCACAAGCCCCCGCGCGAGCCCACGGGCGTCATCAAGCGGCCCATCATCGAGGTGCTCAAGCGGAACACGAAGTACACGTCGCAGAAGCTCGCGAAGATCAGCGCGTCGGGCAAGCCGGCGGTGACGGCGTACCGCGTGCTCGCCGAGAGCCCGCACGCGGCGCTCGTCGAGGCACGCCCGGTGACGGGGCGTCTGCATCAAGTTCGTGTGCACCTGGATCTGATCGGGTGCGCGATCATGGGCGACACGACGTACGGGCCCAAGCGGGCGTCCGAAGCGGCGCTGCGCCTGGCGCTGCACGCGCACCGGATCGGGTTCGAGCACCCCGTGACGGGCGAGCGGGTGGACGTGCGCACCAAGTGGCCGCAGGACTTGCGGGGGTTGCTGCGCAAGCTCCAGCTGCCGCGTCCGGATCTGCCCGTGTCCGCGGGCGGGATTCTCGACGACGGGCCGGCCGACGAAGCCGAGTGATCGATCTCGAGATCAGGGGCGCAGGCACCCCATCAGGTCGGCCGCGATGCGGTCGGCGAACAGGAACCCGGCGTCCGTCAGCGCGAGCCGTTCGGGATCGATCCACCCGGTCTCCCGGTGCTCGGTGATCTGTTGTGCGAGGCGCTCCGGGGCGCCGCGTTCGACCCTCCCCGCGCGCTCGATCAGCGTCGATTGGTCCAGCCCTTCGGCGAGGCGCACGCCCGTCATGATCCACTCGGCGAGGTTCCGCTCGGCGTTCGGGGGTTCGTGCTCGACGATGGGCGCGAACCCCGCGTCGTCGCCGGCGAGGTACTCATCCAACCGCGGCACGTTCTTCCAGCGATGCCCGGATAGATGCCCGGACGCGCTCGGGCCCGCGGCGAGCCAGTCGTGCTGGCGCCAGTACGCGATGTTGTGCGCGCACGCGGCGCCGGGGCGGGCGAAATTGGACACCTCGTAGCGCTCGAGCCCGGCGGCGCGGAGGGCGCGCACGGTGTGCTCGTAGAGATCCGCTTCGTGGTCGGGGTCGGCGGGGGCGAACTCGCCGCGCGCCATCCGGGCGGTCATCGCGGTGCCCGGCTCGTAGGTCAGCGCGTAGCACGAGACGTGCTCGGTGCCCAGCGCGAGGGCGGTGTCCAGGTCGCGGGCCCATTCATCGATGGATTGTCCGGGGATCGCGAAGATGAGGTCCACGCTTTGGCGCGCGATGCCGGCGGATCGCGCGAGCCCGACGGCCCGCGCGACGTTCGCGGGGTCGTGCCAGCGTTCGAGGGTCTTGAGGTGCTGGGCGTTGTACGACTGGGCGCCGATCGAGACGCGGTTCACGCCGCCCGCGGCGAGGGTGTCCATGAGCTCGGGCGTGACGGTCTCGGGGTTCGCTTCGATCGTGAACTCGCCCGCGCCGGAGGTGATCGGCGACAGATCGAACCGGTCGGCGAGGGTGGTGAGCAGGTGGACCCAGAGGTCCGGGCGGAGAAGGGTGGGGGTGCCGCCGCCGACGAAGATGGTGTCGAGCGGTCCGGCGCATGGGGCGAGAGCGGCGAGCTCGCGCTGGAGGCGATCGGCGAAGGCGTCCTGGCGGTCCTGGCGGTCGACGATCGAGTAGAAGTCGCAGTAGTGGCATTTGTGCGCGCAGAAGGGCACATGCACGTAGAGCGAGCGGGCGCTTGGGGTTGGCGTGGCTTGGACGATCGGGCGGGCGGTGCCGAGTGACCGTTGCCGCGGGACTCGGATGTCGATATGGTCGGGCATCAAGCGGGGCCGATCGGTCTCGTGGTGCGCGGTTTCTGTTCGGGTGCGTCGTGGGGACACACGGCACGCGATCCGGGAAAGGGTAGTGGCTTTGGACGTTGTACTGATCCGCGTGCAGGAGGACGGCTCGACGGCGGAGGTGCCGCTGAAGAAGTCGAAGACCGTGTTCGGGCGCGGCGAGGAATGCACGGTTCGGGTGCCCGCGGCGAGCGTGTCGCGCCGGCATTGCGAGATCGAGGTCGCGGACGGCTCGATCGTCGTGCGGGATCTCGGGTCGTCCAACGGCACGTTCGTGAATCAGGAGCGCGTGGAGTCCAAGCCCGTCGCGGGCGGCGATCTGGTCTCGTTCGGCGGGTTTGTGTTCGTGGTGCAGGTGAACGGCGACCCGGACGACATCGACGCCGAGCTGATGTACGAGGATGGGCTGCCCGAGGAGGCTTCGGGCGCGGGCGGCAAGGCGACGGCGTCGCACCCGACGCAGACGGGCACCGGGCCCGCGCGGGAGTCGCTCGTCCCGGCGGGTGATCTCGACGAGTCGAGCGTCGTCGAATTCGACTTTGATCTGGACGACGACGAGGACGATCAGCCGCCGCTGTGAGCGGCCCGGGCCGGTCAGTTGACCAGTTCTTCCTTGGTGCCTTCCTTCGCCTTCTTCTCAGGGATCCGGATGATGGTGCCGCAGTTCCGGCACTTGACGTTCTTGCCGCGCGCGGTCGTGGGCACGGCGAGCACCTTGCGGCAGACGAGCGACGGGCACATGATCCGGATGTTGGGGGGTGTCATGGGGCGTCTCCCTGAGTGTTGAACAAGGGAGCATCGGCCCGAGCGGGCGGGGGGTGGGGCCCGATCGGCGGTCGGGGCGCTCTCGGACCCGGATGCGGGGCGATCGTGCGGCGGGCGCCGGTCGGACGGGCTCGGGAAGCTTGCACCGGGGCGGGCCACTATGGTTCGCTCGGGCCCGCGGCGGGCCCCGGGAGCTGACATGACGCCGGACACGCAACAGGCATCCGCGGTCGTGGGGCTGCAGTGGGGCGACGAGGGCAAGGGCAAGCTCGTCGATCTGCTCGCGCCCGAGCATGACGCTGTGGTTCGGTACAACGGGGGCGCGAACGCCGGGCACACCGTCGTCGTGGGGGGTGAGAAGTACGCCCTGCACCTGGTCCCGTCGGGCATCCTGGCGCCCAACGCGCTGGCGGTGATCGGCAACGGGGTCGTGGTCGATCCCGCGAGGCTGCTCGAAGAGCTTGACGGTTTGCAGAAGCGCGGCGTGGACGTGTCGCGGCTCGTGATCTCCGACCGCGCGCACGTCGTGGTGGACTACCACAAGGCGGAGGACGAGCTGCGCGAGACGCTGCTCGGGCGGGCGGCGTCGCACGGCGCGCAAGAGGCGGGGCCCAAGAAGGCGGTCAGCGCGATCGGCACGACGAAGCGCGGCATCGGGCCCGCGTACGCCGACAAGGTCACGCGGGCCCACGCGATCCGCATCGGGGACCTGCTCCGGCCGGACGTTCTGGCGAGCAAGCTCGAGCTGGCGTGCGAGCTCAAGAACGCGCTGTTCCGCACGCTCGCGGCGGAGGGCGTCGAGCCCCCGCGGTTCGATGCGGGCGAGCTGGCGACGTCCCTCGGCGCGATCGGGGAGAAGCTGCGCCCGATGGTGCGCGACACGTCGTACCTGCTGCATGACCTGCTGGATGAGGGCAAGCGGGTGCTCTTCGAGGGCGCGAACGCGACGATGCTCGACGTGGACCACGGGACGTTCCCGTACGTGACGAGCTCGAACGCGTCGGCGCTGGGGATCGGGCCTGGGACGGGCGTGCCGCCGCAGCGGATCGGTCGGATCATCGGCGTCGTGAAGGCGTACTCGACGCGCGTGGGCGGCGGGCCCATGCCGACCGAGCTGTACGACGACCTGGGGGACCGGATCCGCACGCGGGGCAACGAGTTCGGGACGACAACGGGCCGCCCGCGGCGCGTCGGGTGGCTGGATCTCGTCGCGGTGCGGTACGCGGCGATGGTCTCGGGCGTGACCGAGATTTGCGTGACGCTGCTCGACGTGCTGGACGATCTGGACGAGCTGAAGGTCTGCACGGGCTACACGGTGGGCGGGACGGTGACGGACCGGTTCATCCCCGACGGGTTCGACCTGGCGGCGGCGGAGCCCGTCTACGAGACGGTCGCCGGGTTCGGGGGCCCGGTCGGGGATGTCCGGGATGGCGACGAACTGCCGGCGGGGGCCCGGGCGTACCTGGGGTTGATCGAGCGGGCGGTCGGCGTGCCGGTCCGGACGGTTTCTGTCGGGCCCGATCGCGAGCAGACGATCCTGATGCCGGGCGGCGTGAACGCCGAGGCGACGGGGGTGACGCGTTGAGCGCAGGGGACGTGAGGACAGAACCGATCGTGCACGCGGTGCGGACGCACGACGACGCGGCGGCGGAGGCGGCGGTCGCACGCATGCGGCGCATCAACCCCAAGGCGGACCCGCGGACGCACCTGCCCGACGTGCACCCCGCGAAGATCCCGAGGCACATCGCGATCATCATGGACGGCAACGGGCGGTGGGCGGAGGAGCGCGGGTTCCCCAGGCTCTTCGGGCACCGCAACGGCGCGTCCGCGGTCCGATCGACGATCGAGACCTGCGGCGAGCTGGGCGTCGAGTGCGTGACGCTCTACTCATTCTCGAGCGAGAACTGGAAGCGCCCGAGCGACGAGATCAGCGCGCTGATGGACTTGTGCGTGATGTACTGCGACGGCGAGGCCGAGGCGCTGAAGCGCGAGAACATCCGCGTGCGCGTGATCGGGCGGCGCGCCGGCATGCCGGGCGACGTGGTGGGCGCGATCGATCGGATCGAGGCGACCACCGCGGCGTGCACCGGCCCGACGCTCTGCCTGGCGTTGAACTACGGCTCGCGGGCGGAGATCGCGGACGCTGCCAAGCGGATCGCCGAGGACGTCGCGTCGGGCGATCTCAAGCCCGAGGACGTGGACGAGCGGGCGCTCGAGGCGCGGCTCGGCACCGCCGGGCTGCCCGATCCGGAGCTTCTGATCCGCACGGCGGGCGAGATGCGTGTGAGCAACTTCCTGCTGTGGCAGATCAGCTACGCCGAGCTGCACGTCGCGGACGTCTGCTGGCCCGATTTCTCGCCCGAGCATCTGAAGGCGGCGGTGCGGGACTTCGCGTCGCGTCGGCGCCGGTTCGGCGGGTTGGACGGCGGGGCGTGAGCGGTCGAGGGATGATCGGCTAGGATCGCCGCTGTGCTCGCGTACCGCCTGACCCTGGGGCCCATCCTGATTCTCGGCGTGCTGCTCGCCTGCTGGGCGGACGGGTGGGTGGACGGCGTTGCGCTGCCCGGCGCGATCGCGCACTGGACGGCGGACGGGACGTTCCCGCCGTGCATGCTGATCCTGCCCATCACGGCGGTGCTCAGCGTGATCGCGTCGCGCGAACTCAGCGCGTTCCTGAAGTCCAAAGGTGTGCGTGCGGCGCGGCGGGTGAACGGGACGCTGGCGCTGGCGGGGTTGATCCTGGCGGCGTTCGTGCCCGAGGCCTGGACGGGCACGGGCGGCGCGGGCGTGATCAACGCCTCGATGGGCATCGTGATCGTGGGGTCGATGGCGTTCTACGCGCGCGGGCAGCAGGTCGAGGGCATGCTCGCGGCGGTCGGCGGGGCGCTGTTCAGCTTCGCGTACCTCGGGCTGCTCATGGGGTTCGTGGTGCTGATCCGGCGTGAGCACTCCGTGTGGGTGCTCGTCTGGGTGATCGCGGTGACCAAGTCGTGCGATATCGGGGCGTTCTTCACGGGCACGGCGATCGGGAAGCACAAGCTCATCCCGTGGCTGAGCCCCGGCAAGACGTGGGAGGGGCTCATCGGTGGGTTGGCGCTCTCGGCGATCGTGGCGGTCGTCGGCGTGTGGATGCTCGAGCGTTGGGCGGGCACGCGGCTCTCGGGCCCGCTCGCGGCGGCGGGGGCGGGCGTCGCGTTCGGGTTCGTCGGGCAGTGCGGGGATCTGGCCGCGAGCATGCTCAAACGCGACGCGGGCGTGAAGGACTCGGGCAGGACCCTGCCCGGGTTCGGGGGCGTGCTGGACGTGATCGACTCGCCGCTGCTGGTGCTCCCGGTCGCGTTCTGGTGGGTGCGGGCGGTCTCGGGCGGCGGGTGAGATGGGAAATTCGCCCGCCCACGGCGCGGGCGCGTGGATACACTGACACGGTGATGATGAAACAGGAATCGGCGGAGGGCTCATGGGCGTAACGGACAAGCTCCACCGGGTGTTCGTGGTGGATCGTCAGATTTCTGGGCTCCAGTCGCGGCTGCGTGCCGCGGAGCGCTTCCTGTCAGACCAGGACAAGCAGATCGGCCAGCTCGAGACGAACCTCGCGTCGCTCAAGTCGCAGCTCCGGCAGGTGACGGCGTCGAGCTCGAACGCCGAGGGCGAGGTCGAGCAGTTCGAAGCGCACATCGAAGAGCTCCGCGAGCGGATGAACAGCGCGACGAGCAACAAGGAATACAAGGCCCTGCTCGCCGAGGTGAACACCTTCAAGGACAAGAAGTCCGAGGCGGAGTCGCAGGCGGTCGCGCAGCTCGAGACGGTGGACAAGCTCAAGGAGCAGATCGAGCAGATCGAGACCGCGCTCGCCGAGCGTGGCAAGGTGCGGACCGTCGCGGTCTCGGACCGGGACACCCGCGCCGACGAGATCAAGGACAAGCTCGCGGAGCTCGAGGCCAAGCGCGCCGAGCTGGTCGCGGACGTGCCCGGGCATGTGCTGGGTGTGTACGACGAGCTCGTCGAGGTGCGCGAGGATGAGGCGATGGCGCCGATCGAGATCGCCGACCGCAAGCGGCACGAGTACCACTGCGGGTCGTGCATGATGAGCCTGCCCGTCGAGACGATGAGCGCTTTGCTGAGCCACGGCGAGCTGACCCGGTGCGTTTCGTGCGGGTGCATCCTGTACCTCGAGGAATCGACGCGCGAGACGATGACGTCGAAGCGCTGATCGCGTAGCCCACCCGATGGACGAGCCGGCGACCACCCGCGGTCTGACACTGCCGGGGCGGTCTGTGCGGTGGTGGTCGCGGGTCGCGTGGTGGTTCGTGCCGGCGGTCGTGTTTCTGTGCGTGACGCTGCCGCACCTGGACCAGGGCGCGTTCCGGAAGGACACCGGGCGGTACGGCGCGGTGGGGTTGCAGATGTGGCGTACGGGCGAGTTCTGGACGCCCTATCTGCAGCCGGACACGCTGTATTTCAACAAGCCTCCGCTGGGCTTCTGGATTCACGGGGCGTCGCTGCACGCGCTGGGGGTCGGCGTGTGGCAGGCACGCTTGCCCACGGTGCTCGCCGGGCTCGGGATCGTCCTGCTGATCGGCGCGATCGTGCGTCGGTTCGCGAACCGGACGCGGGCGCTGGCGGCGGGTGTGATCCTCGCGACGACGCTCGAGTTCTTCAGGCGCACGAAAGAGATCTCGCTGGACATGTGGCAGGCGCTGTTCGTGTTCGCCGCCGTCTGGTGCGTGTGCGTCGCGGTGACGTCCAAGCGCTCGGTGCGTGCGCACACGCTGTGGTTCTCGCTGGCGGGCGCGGCGATCGGGCTGGCGCTGATGAGCAAGCCGCTGACCGGGCTGGTCGCGATCCCGGTGCTCGGCGTGTGGATGGTCGCGTTCGGCAGCGCCCGGCGGGTGGGGTGGCTGACGCTCAGCGCCCTGGTCGCGGTGCTGGTCGCGGCGCCGTGGCACCTGAGCATGGCGTCGATCCACGGCGAAGCGTTCACGGGCGGCTACTTCGGGGCGGAGGTCGCCGACCGGGCTTCGGGGCGCATCTCGACGAAGCCGTGGTGGTTCTATTTCAAGGAGATGGGTTCGCACCACTGGCCCTGGCTGATCGCGGCGGTCGGGGGGCTCATCGGGTGGGCGATCCACTTCCCGCGCGGGTTCGGGCGGATCGACCGGCGTGGGCTCGCGCTGGGTGTGGTGTGGAGCGTGTGCTGGCTCGTGCTGCTCACCGCGTTCCCCGATAAGCGCCCACGGTATGGGCTGATGTTCTACCCGACGCTCGCGATCGTGAGCGCGGTGTGGCTGTTCGACGTGGTGCCGGCGCGGACTCGGCGTGGGCTCGTGCGCGCCTCGCCTGTGATCGTCGGGTGCGCGGTCATCGGGGCGGCGGTGTTCGCGGTGTTGCCCGTCCGTGTGAACCGCCCGGCGGACCCGGGGTTCGAGGCGGCCACGGCGTGGATGCTTGAGCATCCGGAGCGCGTCGTGATGGTGGGCGAGATCGAGAGCAACGACAACGGGCGGCTGTACCTGCTCGCGGGCCGGTGGGCCCAGCGTGAGGGTGGCGCGGCGCACCCGGAAGCACCCGATGACGCGGCGTGGGTGTGGGTGGACTACGGCGCGACCAGGGCGGTGTTGCCCGAGGGGCACGCGGTGATCCTGGAATCGGGCGCGGTTCGGCTGACGGAACGGCGGTGAGAGGGAATTGGTGGGGCCGGCTTTCAACCGGCCACCAGATCCGCAGCCTGGGTCACGAAGAGGCCGGTTGGAAACCGGCCCCACCAAGACCGGCTCAGAACAGCGAGGCTTCGCTGGCGATCGGCTTGATCTCGAGGCGCACGCCCAGGTGATCGGCGGCGGCGGCGGTGAGGGCGCGGCCGCGCTTCGTGCGCGCGAGGAACCCGATCTGCAGCAGGTACGGCTCGACGACGTCCTCGAGCGTGCCCGCGTCCTCGTTCATCGTCGCGGCGACCGTCTCGAGCCCGACGGGCCCGCCCTTGTAGACGCCCGCGATCGTGCGCAGGTACGTGCGGTCGAGCTCGTCGAGCCCGAGGGGGTCCACGCCTTCGAGCTTGAGGGCGTCCTGGACGAGCGCGGCGCTGATCTGCCCGCCCGCTTTGACCTGGGCGTAATCGCGGACGCGGCGGAGCAGGCGGTTGGCGATGCGCGGCGTGCCGCGCGAGCGGGCGGCGATGATCTCCACCGCGTCCGCGTCCACCGTCGTGATGCCCATGAGCCGTGCCGAGCGATCGACGATGAGCGCCAAGTCGTCGGACCCGTAGTACCGCAGGTGGTGCACGAGCCCGAACCGCGAGCGGAGGGGCGCGCTGAGCAGCCCGGCGCGGGTGGTGGCGCCGATGAGCGTGAAGGGCTCGCAGCGGATCTGCACGGTCCGGGCGTTCAAACCGGAGTCGAGGCAGACGTCGATGCGGAAGTCCTCCATCGCGGGGTAGATGAACTCTTCGACGGGCGCGGGCAGGCGGTGGATCTCGTCGATGAAGAGGACGTCGCCCGGCCCGAGCCGGGTGAGGTTCGCGACGAGGTCGGTCCCGCGCGCCAGCGCCGGGCCCGAGGTGGTGTGGACGCGCGTGCCGAGCTCGCGGGCGACGACGTGGGCGAGGGTGGTCTTGCCGAGCCCGGGCGGGCCGTGCAGGAGGAGGTGCTCGAGGTGGACGCCGTTGACCTCGTCGTTGGCGGCGCGGCGGGCGGCGACCGCCTGGACGGAGATCGACAGGCGCTCGAGCAGGTCGGGCTGGCCGACGTACTCGTCGAAGCACTCGGGGCGCAGCGCCCAGTTCACGCGCGATTCCTCGGGCGTCTCGGTCGGCGAGATGAGTCGTTCGGCGGCCATCCGTGGTCTCCGACGGTTCCATCGGCATCCCAAACGGACGCCGGCCAGCGATCAGCCTAGCGATGTCGCCAGCGTCAGTCGATGGGCTCGATCGTCATGTTGTCCGTCATGGTCTCTTCGGCGGCGGGCTTGGTCTTGCCCATCACCCGGTCGAGCTCGGCCTGCGAGCGGGGCAGGCGCGAGGGGGCGTCGGCGAGCTGGTAAGCGACGACCGCCGAGTTCGTGGACGACTGCTGCAGGTAGCCCGGGATCGCGAGGGCCATGGTGTCGTGCTGGGTGTGCCACCCGTAGCGGTAGTTGGCCCGCCCGATCTCGTCCCAGAAGAAGCCGGGCACGCCGGCGCGGTTGAACGACGCGTGATCCGACCCGGAGTGGGTCGAGATCGAGTCGCCGGTGGGGCGGATGTTGACGTTCATGTAGCCCGCGTACGCGTCGTTGGACGCGTCGTCGTCGCTCATCGCGGCGTCGTAGTCGGTCTGGTCGAAGAAGATGCCGTTGATGGGCGCGGAGGCGGCGGCGAGGAAGGGGACCATGTAGTCCGCGGCGGGGATGCCGCCCTGGAAGTTCGTCCCGCCGTCATCGACGAACGCGGCGGAGATCTTCTCGAGCTCGGCCTCGGAGAGGTCCTCGACGTACTCGCGCGAGCCGTGCAGGCCCTGCTCCTCGCCGGTCCAGAGGGCGAAGCGGATGGTGCGCTTGGGGCGCACGCCCGACGCCATGAGCAGGCGGGCGGCTTCCATCATGACGGCGCACCCGGTGCCGTTGTCCACGACGCCCTGCGAGCCGGGTCCGTCCCACGAGTCGAGGTGGGCGGACATGATCACGACCTCGTCGGGCAGCTCCGTGCCCGGGATCTCGGCGATGACGTTGTGGCACGCGATCGGGCCGGCGGTCAGCTCGTGGTCCAGGTTGAACTCGACCTCGAAGGGCACGCCGTCGATGACGCGCGAGTTGATGTAGTCGTAGTCGGGCGCGATGACGTTGACCTCGACGTCCTGCTCGTACTCGTGCAGGGGCATCTCGTCCCACCCGTTCTTGCGGGTCGTCCAGACGCGCTCCTCGTCGCGCGAGGACGAGATGAAGCCGAGGGGCTCGGCGGCGAGCACGACACGCAGGATCGCGCGTTCGAGCGCCGCCTCAGCCGACTCGGCGTCTTCCGGCTCGGCGTCGTCGGTCGCGGCGCCGTCGTGGTAGGCGAGCTCGATCTCGTAGACGTTGCCCGACGAGCTGGTGGACTGCCCGGTCGCCGTGTCGCCGTCGATATTCAGCGTGATGTGGCTCGTGCCCATCTCGTGCTTCCAATCGAAGGTGAGCACGTCGCCTTCGATGGCGGCGTCGGAGATGGGCCCGGTGTGGAAGCCGGGGATGGAAAGGGTGCCGGAGACGGGCCCGGCGTCGGTCAGGGTCTTGGGCGTGAGCCCCTCGAGCTGCAGCCAGGTGTTGATCGGGTTGCCCGAGTACATGTAGGTTCCGGCCCAGTGGGCGCCCTCGGGGCGGTCGCCCGAGGTCTGCTCGCCGCCGTGGGCGACTTCCGCGGCGTCGCCCGCCGCGTGCGCTTCGGCGTGGTCGTCGCGGGATTCGTTGCGGATCTCGTGGCGCAGCGAGGTGCGCTCGCGCATCAGGTAGCCGACGGAGCGGATGCCGCGGCGGTCCGAGCTGTGCGCCTCGGGGATGAGGACCCAGGCACCGGCGATGTCGTCGGCCATGGACCTGGCTTCTTCGACGGATTCGGGCATGCGGACGACGGGCCCGCGCGCCGGGCCGTCGGTGCCGCGCGTCCAGGAGAGGGTGGTGAACTGAAGGTCACGCGCCTTGCGCAGGTCGCCGTCGCTGTTGGCCGTGAAGACGGCGCCGTGCGAGGGCCCGCGGTCGAAGCGGACGGGGATGTCGCCCCAGTGGTGCAGCGAGACGTTCTCGAGCCCCCATGCGCGGAACTGGTCGGCGGCCCAGCGGGCGGAGGCCTCGCAGTTGGTCGAGCCCGTGAGGCGCGGGCCGTACTCCTCGCACAGCGTGGAGAGATGCTCCATCACGCGGTTGTCGCGGCGTCCCTCACGGACGATCTTGCGGACGATCGCGGGGTTGCCCAGGCGGACGTCGGGGACGTCGGCGACCTCGCCGTCGATGACCGCGAAGTTGCCACGGTGCTGGACGGGGCCCATGGCCTGTGGGTTGACGCCGCACCCGGCGATCAGGGCGATGGCGGGACCGACGACAACAGCAGCGTGACGCATCTTGACAGCTCTCCTCTAGGTCGTGGGCGCCGGGTTGACGCCGCGCGTTCCCGCGGGAGTATGCCGGCGATCCGTCTGGCGGGTTGCTCGTGCGGGGGTGCGGTCAGTCTAGGGGCAGGCCTTTGTCTCGCCAAAGGCGAACGAGCTTCTCGTAGGACGTGGGCTCCCAGATCCGCCCGTCGGCGAGCTCGGTGCGGATGGGCGCCCCTTCGTCGGAGAGATAGGCAATCTGGGGCGGCGCGTCCTCGTTGATGCGGCTCGTGATTTTCCAGGTGTTGGACCCCGCGCGCTCAACCGAGTCGGAGCGCATGCGGATCGTGCCGTCGCGGGACTGATAGGTGTAGAACGCGAAGTCGGCGGGGATGCCCGCGTGCGCGAGCAGCGGGCTGAGCATGTACGTCTCGACCATCGAGATGTAGCCCTCGCCCTGCACCAGCGGGCGGACGACGGTGGGGGCGCTGGACCCGTGGGTCGTCGTGACGGACATGGAGTGGCCCTGGCGGGCGCCGGTCTCGATCCACTGCCCGGTCTGCCCGTTCTGCTTGATCGCCATGCGGACGGTCCAGGCTTCGGACTCGCGGTCCATGGAGACGAAGTAGACGGCTTTGGTGTCCACGCGCAGCAGGTCCTCGAGCAGCAGCGCGTCGATCTGGAGGAGGTAGCCGGGCTCCTGGTCGGCGGCGGACCAGCGCGAGGGGTTCTTCTCCGGGTTGAGCTCGCCGCGCCGGCCGACCCACGCCTTGATGCGGCGGTACCCGTGCTCGGTGGCGTCGATGTCCGCGCCGGTTTCCTCGGGGGCGTACAGGCGTTCCCAGCGGATGCCGTAGTTCTCGAAGACGGTGCGGTAGTCCTCCGGCGTGAACTGATCGAAGACGCGGACGCCCGCGCGGATTGCGGCGGCGCGGCGGGTTGCCAGGTCGCCCGGGTCCTCGAAGATCGCCGTGGCGGTGCAGGTCTCGTACATCTCGCGGGCGCGGTCGAAGACGTCCGCGCGGGTGAGCGCCTGGAGGATGACGATGCGGCCCGGCTCGGGGGTCACGATCGTGTAGCCGTGGATCGGGGCGGGATCGATCGATCGCTCGGCGGGGAGCTCGACGTAGAACCGGTCGGCTTCGAGCTCGCCGATCATGAGGTTTGAGTTTCGGCTGAGAACGCGGGCGCGGGAGCGGGCGACCTGCCCGGCGGGCCCGACCTCGCCGTAGTCCGCGAGGATCTTCTCGATGATGCCATCGCCCACCAGTTGTGGGGTGACGTTTTCCTCGTTTGACTTCCGCCCTTGAATCGCGAAGACGCCGACGTCCTCGACGGGCTTGACGGTGGTCATGGTGTTGGTGCTGAAGGAGGTGGTTTGGCTGGTGGAGCCTTCAGGGACGTGCATCGTCAGGCCGATCGCGGGCACGCGGAGGGGCGTGGAGGCGAGGCGGACGCCGGGGGCTTGGGCGCCGGGGAGGGGTCGGTTGTTCCGGGCGTTCTGGGCGTTCGCGGCGGACCCCAGGATCAGGGTGGTCAGAACGGCCGAGGTGGTGATTGCGTTGGTGATGCGGCGCATGGGTGCCTCCGTGCGATGCGATACGGCTGCGGACGGGGGGTAGTTGTACCCGGAATCGGCTCGGCGGGCGGGTTGGGCATGAGTGTGGGGGGCGAGAAGTTTCGGGGTGGTGGGGAAAGGGGCAGGTCGCGGGCGTGGGTTGATTGACTCGCGTCGGGTGGGGGATACGCTACCGGGCTCGGCCGGGCGTGTTCATCGCGTGGGCGGCCGGGTGGTTCTGGTGGTTCCCGCCGTTCGCGGGGTTCGCCGGGAGCGGAAGGACCCCACGGTACAGGGTCGTGTTGAAGCGTTCGGGAGCGCTCAGGAGGAGCGTGATCGGGCGGGACAAGCTGATCACGCCGACGGCTGGTGTGATCGGTGGGATCATCGTCGCCCTCGGATTCGGGCGAGCGGAAGGATGAAGGCAAGCGCATGACGGGTGGTCGGATTCGAATCAGGATGGAGGCGTACGACCACATCGCGTTGGACGCCTCGGCGAAAGAGATCGTGGACCACGCCAAGCGCACGAACGCGCGGGTGTCGGGCCCGGTGCCCCTGCCGACGCGGATCGAGCGCTACACGGTGCTCCGGTCGCCGTTCGTGAACAAGAAATCGCGCGAGCAGTACGAGATCCGCACGCACAAGCGGATCATCGACATCCACGAGCCGAACGCGCGCACGGTTGAAGCGTTGAACCGCCTCGTCGTTCCGGCGGGTGTGTTCGTGAAGATCAAGGCGTAAGAGAAGATCGAGTCGGGCTCGCACCTTGGTGCGGGCCTTTGCCGTTTGATGCGGCGAACACAAATCGTCCTCTGCTCAACGGTCTTTCTGTTGGGGCACGACGTGGAGCCGGGCCGGACCCCGGGGTTGGAACTGGAGAGATGGCGAACGAGAAAGCAGAAATCCGGGGCCCGCACCTGCTGGGCACGAAGATCGGCATGACGCGGGTCTTCAACGACGCGGGTCAGAGCATCCCCGTCACGGTGATCCACGTTGAGCCGAACGTGGTGACGCAGGTGCGCACGGACGAGGTCGATGGCTACAGCGCGGTGCAGATCGCGGCCGGTGACATCAAGGCGCGGAACTCGACCATGCCCGTGATCGGTCACGACGCGAAGGCTGGCACGGCGCCGAAGCGGCACCACCGCGAGTTCCGGGTGACCGAGGACGAGGCGGCGGGGTTCGAGCTCGGCAAGGAGCTGGGCGTTGACGTCTTCGAGGGCTGCGCGTTCGTGGACGTGACCGGCACGAGCAAGGGCAAGGGCTTTGCTGGTGGGATCAAGCGGCACGGCTTCAAGGGCCAGCTCGCGACGCACGGCGTCGAGCGGAAGCACCGTTCGCCCGGTTCGATCGGCGGTCACGCGAGCAACGCGGGCAAGGCCGGTCGGATCAAGAAGGGCAAGAAGATGTCGGGTCATCTGGGCAACGAGCGGGTGACCGTTCGTTCGCTGGACGTGATCCGGATCGACAAGGACCAGGGGCTGCTGCTCGTGAAGGGGCCGGTGCCGGGTCACAACAAGGCGTTGGTCGAGATTCGGCCGGCCGTCCGCCTGTACAAGGGCAAGGCGGCGAAGCAGAAGGAAGTCTCGGCGGGCTGACCGTTCGAGTTGGAATGCATTGGCTCGGGGCGGCGGGAGCTTGCCCCGGGGCCCGGCAGGTCGGGATCGAAACCGCCGGGTGAAGACAAACAATCGTGGGCCGGGTGCTTCCCGGCCTGTTGGGCCGAGTCGAGCCTTGGCCGCTGCCACCTGAAGCATCAGGTGCCCGAACGGGCGACAGGCAGGGGCAGGGCGAGGCGAGAACGAGCCCCGGGCAATCCGGGGCAGGAAGGCACGAGGCGAGGCAGACTATGGACGTCCCCGTCTACGACATGAATGGCAACGAGACCGGCACCATGTCGGTCGATGAGATCGCGCTGGGCGAGTCCGTGAACGCGCCGCTGATCAAGCAGGCGTACGTGCGGTACCATTCCAACCGGCGTCAGGGCTCGGCCCGGACGAAGAACCGGTCCGAGATCGCGTTCAACAAGAAGAAGATGTACAAGCAGAAGGGCACGGGTCGTGCGCGGCACGGCACGAAGTCCGCGCCGCAGCTTCGCAAGGGCGCACACGCGTGGGCCAAGAAGCGCACGGGCGAGGACTTCCGCAAGGACATGCCCAAGAAGATGCGCCGGATGGCGAACCGCAACGCGCTGCTCGCGAAGCTCGTGGATGCGGAGGTCAAGGTGGTCGACGGGCTGGCGTTCGCCGAGCCCAAGACCAAGGCGTTGATCGGTCTGCTTGAGGCGCTGAAGGTCGATGCGACGGCGCTTCTGGCGCTCAGCCCGGACCCGGCGAAGTCGGACAACGCCCGCAAGAGCGCCCGCAATGCGGAGAACGTCTCGACGTGCCGCGCGGATCAGCTCAACTGCTTCGAGATGCTCAACCACCGGTACCTGGTGATCGACAAGGGCGACCTCGAGGCGTGGCTGGCGGGCCCGTCGTCGAACACGAAGAAGGACGCGAAGCCGACGAAGTCGGAGATCGCGGCCCGGAACGCTGAGAAGAAGGCGTCGAAGAAGCAGGAGGCGGCGTGATGGACCCGGTCTACGTGCTGAAGAAGCCGCTGCTGACGGAGAAGAGCACGGCGGCGCAGGAGCACGCCAACGTGTACCACTTCGAGGTTGATCGCCGCGCGACCAAGCCGGACATCAAGGCGGCGGTCGAGAAGGCGTTCGACGTGACGGTGGAGAAGGTGAACACGACGACCCGCAAGGGCCGCATGAAGCGGACGCGGTTCGGGTACGTGCAGGAAGCCAAGACCAAGAAGGCGATGGTGACCCTGAAGGACGGCGACGCAATCGAACTTATCTGAGTCGCGCCCCTGCGGGCGTGAGCATCACTGGCAGGCAGGATTGAATCATGGCGATTCGCGTATACAAGCCGACGAGCCCCGGGCGCCGCAACGCGTCGGTCAACCTCAACGAAGAGGTGACCAAGACCGTTCCGGAGAAGAGCCTGCTGCGCCCGCTCCCCAAGAAGGGCGGCCGCAACCACCACGGCAAGATCACGACCCAGGGTCGTGGCGGCGGCGTGAAGCGCCGGTACCGCCTGGTCGACTTCAAGCGGCGTGACCGCGACGGGATCGAGGGCAAGGTGATCGGGGTCGAGTACGACCCGAACCGCACGTGCCACATCGCGCTGATCGAGTACACCGACGGCGTCAAGCGGTACATCCTCGCGCCGGTCGGGCTGACCGACGGGGACACGGTGCTGTCGAGCAACGATTCGGCGATCGAGCCGACGGCGGGCTCGTGCATGCCGCTGCGGTTCATCCCGACGGGCATGAACGTGCACTGCGTCGAGCTGACGCCCGGCGCGGGCGGGAAGCTCTGCCGCAGCGCCGGGTCGTACGCCCGCCTGACGAACAAGGAAGGGCGGTACGCGACGATCGTGATGCCCTCGGGCGAGCTCCGCCGGGTGCCGATCGACTGCCGGGCGGTGGTGGGTCAGGTGGGCAACACCGATCATCAGAACCGTCGTCTGGGCAAGGCGGGCATCAACCGCAAGATGGGCCGGCGCCCGAAGGTGCGCGGCGTGGCGATGAGCCACCACGAGCACCCGCTCGGCGGTGGCGAGGGTCGCTCGAAGGGCGGCCGGGCCCCGGTGAGCGAGTCGGGCACGCTGGCCAAGGGCGGGCGGACGCGCAACCGGAAGCAGCACTCGACCGATCTGATCATCCGTCGGCGCAAGAGCAAGCGCTACGGGCAGGTGAAGTAAGGACGGTAAGGAAGACCCATGGGACGCAGTCTGAAAAAAGGCCCGTACGTCGACGAGAAGCTCTACCGGAAGGTGGAGAAGCAGGCCGAGGGCGGCGCCCGCAAGCCGATCAAGACGTGGGCGCGCGCGTGCACCATCGTGCCGGAGTTCGTTGGGCACACCTTTCAGGTGCACAACGGGCGCGTGTTCATGGATGTCTTCGTGACCGAGGACATGGTCGGGCACAAGCTCGGCGAGTTCGCGGCGACGCGGACGTTCCGCGGGCACACGAACAAGAAGGAAGGCATCAAGTCCGGCAGGTAAGCCGGGGTTGAAGTAAGGACGAGCCATGAAGCTTCGTAGCGAAGAGCTCAAGAAGAAAGCCGCGGAAGCGGACGTCACGGTCGAGCAGCTGGCCGAGGCGGTGTCGCGCGACGGCCTGAGCGGCGAGAAGGCGGTCAAGGCGGTCCGTAACTGGATGGCCGGGCGGGATCACCCGCGTGCCCGCCGGGAGGACATCGAGCGCCTCAGCGAGGTGCTTGGTGTGCTGCCCAAGGACATCGTGCGGTTCACGAGCCAGGTGCGTCACTCGCGCGGCAGCGCGAAGAAGACGAAGCTCGTCGCGGACATGATCCGCGGCAAGGGCATCGACGAGGCGTTGAACGCGCTGCAGTTCACGCACAAGCGTGCGGCGGAGAACGTGACGAAGGCGTTGAAGGCCGCGATCACCGAGGCGGAGCTGGCGGACGTGGATCAGGCACGTCTGGTGGTCGCCGAGTCTCGCGTGGACAAGGGGCTGACGATCAAGCGGTTCCAGCCGAAGGACCGTGGTCGCGCCCACCCGATCCACAAGCGGACGAGCCACATCACCATCGGCGTGCAGGAGCGAGCGTAATGGGACAGAAGACGCACCCGTTTGGGTTGAGGCTTGGCATCACCGAGGCGCACCGGTCGCGCTGGTACGCGCCCAAGGCGCTGTACGGCGAGCTGCTGGTCGAGGACGAGAAGATCCGGCAGTACCTCGACAAGCGCCTGAACCGGACCCCGCCGAACGCGGCGGTGAGCGAGATCCTCATCGAGCGCACCCGCGAGGAGCTCAAGGTGATCGTCCGGACGGCACGTCCGGGCCTGGTCATCGGGCCCAAGGGCGCCGAGGTTGAGCGGATGACCGAGGAGCTGAGCTACATGACGGGCCGGAAGGTCTCGATCTCGATCATCGAGATCAAGCAGCCGGACCTGGACGCGCAGCTCGTGGCGGAGAACGTCGCCGAGGGCCTGAAGAAGCGGATGGGCTTCCGCCGGCTGGTGAAGATGCGTGCCGAGTCTGTGATGCAGGCGGGCGCGCAGGGCGTGCGGATCCAGATCTCGGGCCGCCTGGGCGGCGCGGAGATGAGCCGGAAGATGGACACGCGTCTGGGGTCGTTGCCGCTGAGCACGCTGCAGGCGGAGGTCGATTACGGGCTCGCGGTGAGCAAGACGACCTACGGGACGATCGGCGTGAAGTGCTGGATCTACAAGGGCGAGTACAGCGCGGCGACCGAGGACGACACCGCGTCGAACGCGGCGGGCGGGCGGGCGCGTGCCCGCGGGCGACGCTGAGTTGGGCCCCGGGTTTGGCCTCGGGTTGGGGTTGATCAGAAGACTTGACCGGCGGGTGTGCCGGAGTGGATTTGGAGACTGAACGATGCCTCCCTACAAGATTCCCAAGCGCGTCAAGCACCGCAAGGAGTTCCGGCGTGTGCGCGACCGGAAGGCGACGAAGGGCAACTACGTCGCGTTCGGCGACTACGGGCTGCAGGCGCTGGAAGGGTGCTGGCTCAAGTCGAACCAGATCGAGGCCGGCCGAATCGCGTGCCAGCACTATTTGAAGCGCGAGGGCAAGGTGTTCATCCGGGTCTTCCCGGACAAGCCGGTGAGCAAGAAGCCGCTCGAGACCCGCATGGGCAAGGGCAAGGCGGACGTTGATTACTGGGCGGCGCGGGTGCGTGCGGGGACGATCCTGTACGAGCTCGCGGGCGTGAGCGAGGCGCGGGCCAAGGGCGCGTTGCACCGCGTGGCGATGAAGATGCCGGTGCGGTGCCGCATGGTCGGCCGCCGCATCGAGGTTTGACGGATCCAACCAAGGACTAGGGGCGACGCGATGGCAGGCCTGCTCGAGACCGATCGGAAGAAGAACCCGCGCGAGGCGTCGGACTTCAAGGACGACGAGCTGAAGACGCTGATCAAGCAGTTCCGCGAGGAGCTGTTCACGATCCGGACGCAGCGAGTGTCGGAAAAGGTTGAGGACAACTCCCGGTTCGGCAAGATCCGCCGGGACATCGCGCGGCTCAAGAACGAGCTGGCAACCCGCAAGGCGAACGCCTGAGCGGGCGGAAGGGACTGACGAATGGCCGAAGCGACGGCGGAACTCAAGGGCACCCGGATCGGCGTGGTGGAGAGCGACAAGCGGGACAAGACCCGCAAGGTCGTGATCCAGTACCGGGCCAAGCACCCGAAGTACGGCAAGTACGTGCTCAAGCGGACGGTGCTGCAGGTGCACGACGAGGGCAACGAGAGCGGCGCGGGCGACGTGGTGGAGATCGCCGAGTGCCGCCCGGTGTCCAAGACGAAGCGGTGGCGCCTGGTGCGTGTGGTCGAGAAGCGGGCGTTGATCGACGCCTGAGCCGCGACAAGAGCAAGAACCCACCGGGCGTCGCCCGGAGATGGCTGGACTGAACGATGCTGCAAGCCGAATCCAGATGTGAAGTGGCGGACAACTCGGGCGCGAAGATCGCGTACGTGATCCGCGTGTACGGCGGCTCGACCGGCGGGGGCCAGTTCTCCCGCAAGACCGCCGGCGTGGGCGACACGGTGCTGATCTCCGTGAAGAAGGCGCTGCCCGGGTCGGACGTCAAGCCGGGCGACATGTCCAAGGCGGTCATCGTCCGCACCGCGAAGTCGACGCGCCGGGCGGACGGGTCGTACGTCAAGTTCGACTCGTCGGCGGTCGTGCTGCTCAACGCGGACGGCAACCCGCGCGGCACGCGCATCTTCGGGCCCGTCGCCCGCGAGCTGCGCGAGCGCAAGTACATGAAGATCGTGTCGCTCGCGACGGAGGTGGTGTGATGCCCAAGCATGTGCGTTCAGGCGATCAGGTCATCATCACGTCGGGCTCGCTGAAGGGCACGATCGGTGAGGTCATGCGGGTCGATCCGTCCAACGACCGCGTCTTCATCAAGGGCGTGAACCTGCGGACGCGGAACATCCGGCGTTCGCAACAAAACCCGCAGGGCGGCGTGGTGACGAAGGAAGCCCCGATCCACATCTCCAACGTCTCGCCCGTCGTGGACGGGCGCCCGACGCGGGTGCGGTTCGAGGTGAAGGACGACGGGTCGAAGCAGCGCATCGCCGCCCGCGGCGGCAAGGTGCTCGGCGAGGTCCGCGGGGCGAAGAAGAAGTAAGCCTCTCAAAGGCACAGCTGGCTCTAAGGGTAATTGGCCATGGCGAAGAAGACCAAATTCGACGACGCGACGCTCGAGGCGGCAAAGGCGGGCAGCACGCCGCGCCTCAAGAAGGAGTACGAGGACGTCGTACGCCCGAAGATCACCGAGGAGTTCGGCGTCGCCAACCCCATGGCGATGCCCGCGCTCGACAAGATCACCATCAACGTCAACGTCGGGCGCCATCTCGACGGCACGAAGGTGCCGGCGAACGTCCGCGACGCGGTGATCCACACCCTCACGACCATCACGGGGCAGAAGCCCGTGAAGATCGCCGCCCGGAAGAGCGTGTCGAACTTCAAGGTCCGCGAGGGGTACGAGACGGCGTACAAGGTGACGCTGCGGCGCGACCGCATGTGGCACTTCATGGACCGCCTGATCAACCTGGCGGCGCCGCGTATCAAGGACTTCCGCGGGCTGAACGACACGTCGTTCGACCGCCAGGGGGGCTACTCGGTCGGCGTGACCGAGCAGGGCATCTTCCCCGAGATCAACATGGCCGAGCAGACCTTCACGCACGGCATGAACATCAACTTCAGCTTCCGCAACTCGGACGCGACGAAGAGCAAGTTCGTGCTCGATCAGCTCGGCATGCCGTTCCGCAAGCCCGAGACGGCCTGAATCAGACGACGAAGACGACGAGAGGCAACCGACCCATGGCAACCAAGGCCCAGATCGCCAAGAGCCGCCGCACCCCGAAGTACTCATCGCGCATCGTGCGTCGGTGCGAGCTGACGGGGCGTGCGCGGGGTGTGTACCGCAAGTTCCGCATCTCGCGGATCATGCTCCGCGAGCTCGCCCTGCAGGGCAAGATCCCGGGCATGCGCAAGGCGAGCTGGTGAGCCAGATGAAAGCAACGGTGATGACGATGACGACCCGAAAGGACGATCCCGCATGTCGATGAGTGATCCCATCGCGGACATGCTCACCCGCATCCGCAACGCGACGCGGAACCGCGCGAAGACGGTGACCGTGCTGAACTCCAAGGTCAACCAGGGCATCGCCCAGGTGCTCCAGGCCGAGGGGTACATCAACGGGTTCGAGGTGAACAAGCCCGACAACCGTCAGGGGACGATCGAGATCGCCCTCAAGTACGGCCCGCGCGGCGAGGTCATCCTCCACGAGATCAAGCGCGAGTCGCGCCCGGGCCGCCGCGTCTACCGGAGCGTCGCGGACATCCCCCAGCCCATGCAGGGCCTGGGCATCTCGATCGTCTCGACGAGCCGGGGCGTGATGTCGGGCCGCAAGTGCATGGAAGAGAAGGTCGGCGGCGAACTGCTGGCGACGGTGATCTAAACAGGAACGCACGCTGGAATCCCCGGCACGGGTCGCAGGATCGGGCCGGACGACGACAGACAGCGAGGAGCAAGCATGAGCCGCATCGGAAAGAAACCCGTCGAAGTGCCCAAGGGCGTCAAGGTCTCGATCAACGGCACCACCGTGTTGGTCGAGGGCCCCAAGGGCACGCTGAGCTTCGAGCACCGCCCGGAGATCGCGGTCGGCTGGACCGAGGACGAGAAGGCGCTCGTTGTGTCGTCGGCCAAGGAGTCGAAGGCGGATGAGCGCGAGGTCAAGGCGTTCTGGGGCACGACGCGGGCCATCCTGAACAACATGATGAAGGGCGTGACCGACGGGTACGAGAAGAAGCTGCAGATCGAGGGCGTGGGCTGGACGGCGAACGTCGCCGGGACCAAGCTCGCGCTCAAGGTCGGGTACGCCAACACCGTCGAGGTCGCGATCCCCACGGGCGTGAGCGTCGCGGTTGAAAAGCAGCTCATCACGGTGACCGGCACGGACAAGCAGGCGGTGGGCGAGTTCGCCGCGACGGTCCGCGCGAAGCGCAAGCCCGAGCCGTACAACGGCAAGGGCATCCGCTACGCGGACGAGGTGATCAAGAAGAAGCAGGGCAAGGCGTTCGGCAACTGATCGAACTCATTCAGAGGCGAATGACGATGAACAAGTGCAAGCAGAAGCAACTCCGCCGAACCCGCCGACGCGCCGGCACGCGCAAGCGCGTGATGGGGACGCCCGAGCGTCCGCGCCTCGCGGTGTTCCGCTCGCTGAACCATATCTACGTGCAGGTGATCGACGACCTCGCGGGCACGACGCTCGCCGCGGCGTCCACCCGCGACAAGGGCGTGTCCGTCTCGGGCGCGACCGGCAACTCGGACGCGGCCAAGGCGGTCGGCAAGGCGGTCGCCGAGCGGGCGAAGGCGGCGGGCGTCGAGCAGGTCGTGTTCGACCGCGGCGGGTTCCGCTACCACGGGCGGGTCAAGGCGCTCGCGGACGCGGCCCGCGAGGCCGGGCTCCAGTTCTGATCGGACAAGACACACCGCCCCGCTGAGTCGTTCAGGTCGGCGAGGGGCAGATTGAAGAAGGCACCCATGGCTCAGATGATGGAAGAAACCGGGTCACTCGACTCCGACACCCTGAAGATCTACCGCACCGCGGCGACGGTCAAGGGCGGCCGGCGCTTCAGCTTCGGCGCGCTCGTGGTCGTCGGCGACCGCAAGGGCCGCGTCGGGTTCGGGTACGGCAAGTCCGTCGAAGTGCCCATGGCGATCGAGAAGGCGGAGAAGTACGCCAAGCGGAACCTCGCGACCATCCCGATGGCGGGCAAGACCCTGCCGCACGAGGTCGAGGGGCGCTTCAGCTCGAGCGTCGTCCGGCTCGTCCCGGCGTCCCCCGGTACGGGTGTTGTCGCGGGCGGCACGGTCCGCAAGATCCTCGAGCTCGCGGGCATCACCGACTGCCTGACCAAGAGCTTCGGGTCCAACAACCAGCTGAACCTGGTGCGGGCCGTCTTCGACGGCATTGAGAAGCTCCGGATCCGCGAGGACGTCGCCGAGCTGCGCGGCGTCGAGATCGAGACGACCGACATCGAGCAGCGCATCGAGCGCGGCCAGCGCTTCATGCCCGAGCCCACCGAGACGGGCGAGAAGATGCGCGGTCCGGTCAACACGATCGGTCAGGAGCGCGGCGGGCGCGGCGGCCGGGGTGGTCGCGGCGGCGGCCGGGGTGGTCGCGGCGGTGGTCGCGGCGGGTTCGGCGGTGGGCCGCGCGGCGGCGGCGGCGGCGGGGATGCCCCGCAGCAGGCGCCCGCGAGCGATGCGCCGGCGGCAGCACCGGCCGAGGGTGGCGAGGCCCCCAAGCCTGCAGACAGCTGATTTACGAACGCACACACACGCGGACGATCATCCGCGACGCAGAAAGACGGGAGTGACCCGCCATGATGATTCACGAAGTCACCGCCATTGCCGGCGCCAGCAAGAAGCGCAAGCGCGTCGGCCGCGGCCGCGCCTCGGGCGGCAAGCGCGCCGGCCGGGGTCAGAAGGGCGCGGGCGCCCGCTCGGGCAACGCGCGCCTCGCGCAGTTCGAGGGCGGGCAGATGCCCTTCTTCCGGCGCATGCCGAAGATGGGCTTCAACAACGCCAACTTCAAGACGCGGTTCTGGATCGTGAACCTGCGCGACATCGTCGCCCACGCCGATTTCGCCAAGGGCGGATCGGTCACGCCCGAGTCGCTCATCCAGGCGGGCCTGATCCGCGACACCTCGCGGGACGTCAAGGTCCTCGGGTCGCTGCCCGAGGGCGAGAGCAAGCTGGGCGTCAAGCTCGAGGTCGCCGTCGCCCGCGTCACCGACTCGGCCCGCAAGCTGATCTCGGACGCCGGCGGCTCGGTCACCGAGACCGGCACCCGGCGTGACCGGATCCGCGGCGTGGACCGCAACAGCGACGACCGGGCCCCGAAGAACCTCACCAAGAAGCTCGCCAAGCGCCAGTGGCACGCCCGCCGCGCCGAGGCGTTCGCCAAGGGCGAGGTCCTCAAGGCCAAGGGCAAGTAAGACGGGACCGGGCGCCCGGCGGGCGTACCATCGGAAGCACGGCGCGGCGACCCAAACACGGACGGACGGATGTTTTTTCAGACCCTCGCCAATATCTTCCGGATCAAGGAGCTCCGAAACAAGCTCCTGTTCACCCTCGGGATGCTCGTGGTCTATCGCATCGGGTTCTGGATCCCGCTGCCCGGCGTGGACCAGGAGACCCTCGTGCAGTACTTCACCCGCGCCGCGGGCGAGGGAAACGCCGTGGGCCGCGTCGCGCAGTACGTCGCGATCTTCTCCGGCGGGTCGTTCGGGCAATCCACGATCTTCGGCCTGGGCATCATGCCCTACATCACGGCCGCGATTATCTTCCAGCTCTTCGGGTCCGTCTCCCCGCAGCTCAAGAAGCTCAAGGAAGAGGGCCCGACCGGGCAGCAGAAGATCCAAGAGTACACCCGGTACCTCACCGTGGGCCTGTGCCTCGTGCAGGCGGTGGGGTGGCTGAGCTACATCACGAGCGCCGGGCTGGTCTACCCGCAGTGGGCGAGCAACCCGCTGTGGTGGGTGAGCTCGGTCGCCGCGCTGACGGCGGGCGCGATCTTCCTGATGTGGCTCGGCGAGCAGATCGACCGGTTCGGGATCGGCAACGGCGTCTCGCTCATCATCACCGCCGGCATCCTGACCGGCATGCCCGGCGCGGTGCTCAGCGTCTACCAGACCTTCGACCCCGCCGACCCGGACAAGATGGGCTGGATGGAGGTCTTGCTGCTGGCGGCGGGCTTCGTCCTCGTCGTTGCCGGCTCGGTCATCATGACCGTCGCCCAGCGACGCATCCCGATCCAGCAGGCGAAGCACACCCGCGGGCGACGCACGTTCGGCGGGCAGCGCTCGTACCTGCCGCTGCGTGTGAACCACGGCGGCGTCATGCCGATCATCTTCGCCAGCTCGCTCATGATCTTCCCCTCCGTCGCCTTCGGCGCCTTGCACGACGCCATCCCGCGCGGGCAGCAGTTCGGGTGGTACTACGAGAGCGTCCGCTGGCTGAACGACGCCTTCCAGATGGGCGAGTTCCCGTACGTCCTGGCATACATCGGGATGGTCTACTTCTTCAGCTACTTCTGGATCACCGTCCAGTTCAACCCGGAAGAGATGTCCAAGCAGCTGCGCGACCACGGGTCGTTCATCCCGGGCCTGCGCCCGGGCCCGCGGACGGCGGAGTACCTCGAGACGGTCATGGAGCGGATCACCTACGTGGGCGCGGCCTTCCTCGCGGTCATCGCGGTGCTGCCCATGGTGGTGAACAAGTCGCTGCGCGTGGACTTCATCGTCACCCAGTTCCTGGGCGGAACGGGGCTGCTGATCGTGGTCTCGGTCGCGCTGGACATGCTCCAGCGGATCGAGGCAAACCTGCTCATGCGGAATTACGCGGGGTTCCTGGGCGGGTCGGATGACGGCAAGGGCCCGCGGATGCGCGGACCGCGCTGACGAGCCGGGGCGTCCGCGCTCCCGGATCGGGGACGGGTCGGACCCGTCCAAACCCAAACCGGGCCGGCGCGTGGGTCGCCGGTCGGGAGCCGAAGGATCGGCGAGACAGGTGTTGGCTGGAGGTCTTTGGCGTGACCTTTCACGGGGTCGCGCCTAGAGTTCCCTCCTGCCCCGGGCAGCCTTCTCAGGCTCGCTTCGGGGTTGTTGTGTCGGATTGAACGCCCGCCGGGTCGGCCCGGGGGTGAGACAGGCAAGCAAGAGGCGGCCCGCGGGGCCGATCCGGGTGACGCGATGAAGGTCAAAGCGAGCGTGAAGCGCATCTGCAACCAGTGCCAGATCGTGCGTCGCAAGGGCAAGGTCCGTGTCATCTGCAAGGCGGACCCGAAGCACAAGCAGGTTCAGGGCTGAGCCCCAACTGAGGAACGACCATGCCGCGTATCGCTGGTACTGATATCCCGGAACGCAAGAAGATCTACTACTCCCTGCAGTACGTGCACGGGATCGGGCCCAAGTTCGCCGCGGACATCTGCGCCGAAGCCCAGATCAACCCGGACACCAAGGCGTCCGACCTGACCGAGCAGCAGGTGTCGCAGATCAACGGCATCCTGGACTCGGGCTACCTCGTCGAGGGCGCCCTCCGCAGGCAGGTGCAGCAGAACATCCAGCGCCTGCGCGACATCCGCAGCTACCGCGGCGACCGGCACCGCTCGGGCCTGCCCACCCGCGGACAGCGCACGCGCTGCAACGCCCGCACCCGCAAGGGCCGCAAGAAGACCGTGGCGGGCAAGAAGGGCGTGAAGGGCTAAAGACAGGCACTGGGCATCAGGCACCAGGCATCCGGAAAGACATATCGCGAGCTTCCAGCCTGAGCGATCAGGAATCCCAAGTGGAAGCGAACGGAGCGAACCATGGCGAAGAAGCAGAAGAAAGTCCGCAAGAACGTCGTACGCGGCGTCGCCCACGTCAAGGCGACGCACAACAACACCATCATCACCATCACCGACACCAACGGCGAGACCCTCGCCTGGGACTCGGCGGGCACGATCGGCTTCAAGGGTGCCCGCAAGGCGACGCCCTTCGCCGCCACCCGCGCCGGCGAGCAGGTGGGCCAGAAGGTCCGCAAGATGGGGCTGACGGAGGTCGAGGTCAAGATCGTCGGCACCG
This sequence comes from Phycisphaerales bacterium, assembly GCA_040219655.1. Taxonomy (GTDB): domain Bacteria; phylum Planctomycetota; class Phycisphaerae; order Phycisphaerales; family UBA1924; genus BQJQ01. The sequence continues at coordinate 205,121 of JAVJSB010000007.1, forward strand.
GCGGCGGGCGCGAGTCCGCGGTCTCCGGCATGGTCTCGACCGGCATCCGCGTGACGGCGATCGAGGACCACACCCCGGTGCCCCACAACGGGTGCCGCCCGAGGAAGAAGCGCCGCGTCTGATCGCGGCTGGGCCGGATCCGCTCGTCGGGTCTGGTTTGGTTGACAGTTCGTGCTCGACCCGAGCAAGAAGGGACGGCCGCCGATCAGCAGGGCGCCGGACCCGTGAGCCGGGACCACGAGCCAGGGTCTACTCCCCGCTGCTGAGAGGTATCCGACCATGCGAGTTCGCTGGAGAGGACTGGAACTTCCCGCCCGCGTCACGCCCGACGCGAAGTACACCGATCAGCCCACGTTCGGTCGGTTCACCGTCGAGCCGTTCGAGCGCGGGTTTGGCACCACCATCGGCAACTCGATGCGCCGCGTGCTGCTGTCGTCGCTCGAGGGCGCGGCGGTGACGGCGATCAAGATCACGGGCGCCGAGCACGAATTCCAGGCGCTCGAGGGCGTCCTCGAAGACGTGACGGACATCGTCCTGAACGTCAAGAGCCTGGTCGTCAAGCTCGAGGGCGATGAGCCCCGCACGATGAAGCTCGCGGCCCAGGGCCCGGGCGAGGTGACCGCCGACTTGATCGAGGCGGACACCAACGTCACCATCATGAACCCCGACCTGGTGATCTGCACGCTCACCGCGGAGGTCCCGTTCGAGATGGAGCTGCGCGTGGGCAAGGGGCGCGGGTACGTGCCGGCCCAGGAGCAGTGGGACGCGATGGACGAGCAGGAGGTCGGGCTCATCCCGGTCGACGCGATCTACTCCCCGGTGCAGCGCGTGCGCTACCGCATCGAGGACACCCGCGTCGGCCAGCGGACGAACTACGACAAGCTGATCATGGAGATCTGGACCGACGGCACCGTCACGCCCGAGATGGCGATGGTGGAGGGGTCCAAGATCCTGCGCAAGCACCTCAACCCGTTCGTGCAGTACTTCGAGGCGGGCCAGGCGCGCGTCTCGGAAGAGGCCGCCGCGGCCGCCGGCGTGGACGAGGAACTCATCCGCAAGCTCGACATGCCGCTGACGGACCTGGACCTGTCGGTGCGTGCGAGCAACTGCCTGGAAAGCGCCCGGATCGACACGGTTGCCCAGCTGGTGACCAAGGGCGAGCCGGAGTTGTTGAAGCTGCGCTCGTTCGGGCGGACGTCGTTGCGTGAAGTGAAGCGCAAGCTGTTGGATATGAACCTGGACCTGGGCATGGAGCTGCCCGACGGGTACCAGATGCCGCAGACCGAGTCGTCCTCGATGTGACGACGTTTGCGCCCGGGATTGCCGGGCGAGGAGACGAGCCATGCGTCACCGCAAGGCCGGATACAAGCTGGGTCGGACGCGTTCGCACCGCGAGGCGATGCTGCGCAACATGGCCGTCAGCCTGTTCGAGCACGGGCAGATCACCACGACGCTGCCCAAGGCGAAGGCGTTGCAGCCGTTCGTCGAGAAGATCGTGACCAAGGCGAAGAAGGGCGATGTCCACTCGCGCCGGCAGGTCATGTCCATGCTCGGCGGCGACCGCCGCGCGTTCGCGTGGTCGCACATCCCCAAGAGCGCGACCGACGACGAGCAGGCGGCGATCAACGAGCTGCGCGAGCGTGCCGAGCAGTACTTCGACATCCCCGCCGCCGAGGAGATCGAGCGGAACCGCTACGGCGAGCTCCGCAAGGCGCCCCGGATCGTCAAGCACATCTTCGACAACGTCGCGCCGCGGTTCGAGGATCGCCCGGGCGGCTACACCCGGATCGTCAAGCTCGGGTACAACCGGCTGGGCGACGCGGGCGAGGTCGTGCTGATCCAGTTCGTCGGTGCCGAGGAAGGCCCCGAGATCGGCGGCCGCCCGTCCGGGCGACGTCGCCAGGCGGACAAGCGCACCGCGTTCGCCGCCAAGCTCCGCAAGGAGACGGCGAAGTCGGCACCCAAGGCCGAAGCCCCCGCGGGCGACGCCCCCGCCGAGGACGCGCCGGAATCGTCCGACGAGTCCTGAGAAATCAGACGCAACGCACCCCCAAGCCCGCGGCCCATCCGGTCGCGGGCTTTTCATATGCCTTTGGAGCCGGGGTGAATAGACTGTGGCAGCCGCCCCTCGGCGCGTGGGCGGCGCGGTGCCCGAGACGGGCGGGAGGTTCGCATGACGCACGCCACCAGCCATGCCCGGATGTGGGGGGTCTCGTTCGCGATCGCGGCGGGCCTCCTCGTGGGTTGTCAGGAGCAGGGAGCCGAGCCCGAGTCGGCCGACCCGGCCGCGGAGGTCACCGAGCAGACCCCGCCCAGCGATGCGCCCGCGAGCGCCGGCACGGATGCGCCGACGGGCGATGCCGAAGCCGCCGGCGAGGCCGTCGAGGAGATCCGCCAAGGGGCGGACAACGAATTGCAGCAACCGGCGTCCGAGCCGTCCTCGAGCGGGCTGGCGAGCCTGCCCGGGTTCACACCCTCATCACCAGCGAGAGAAGCGGACACCCGCTTCACCCCCGCGCTGCCCGTCACCGCGAACACGCCCGACGATGCGCCGATCCTCATCACGATCACCGCGGTTGACGTGACCGACGCGTCGCCCGAGGCATTGATGCCCCTCGAGGGATTCCTCGCGGCGGACGGCACGAACGCGCTGGATGACGAGGAAGTCGAGGGACTGTTCGAGCTGCTCGGCACGCTCGTCGATCAGGGCGAGATCGCGATGCTGAGCAACGCGCGTGTGCTCGTCAAGGGCGGGCAGGCCGCGACCATCGAGATCGAGAACGTGCTGACCTTGTCGATCCCGGGCGTGGACGCCTCGCGCGATCGGCTCGAAGCCGCCTTCACGCCCGCGCTCACCGCGCCCGTCGGAGAAGGGCCGGACGCCGAGCGGTTCGTCCGCCTGGCGATGGACGTGAAGATGTCGCGCGAGGAGTCACCCTGGCAGGTCGTCGTGAATGACCTCGGGCTCGACGTGGGCCCCTCCACGCGGGTCTCCGCGACGCCCGTGGTGCGCTCGGGCGAGACGGTCTACGCCGTGCGCCGACTCGTCAGCGAGTCGGCGAACCGTGAGGTGCTGCTGCTGGTTCGCCCGCAGGTGATGCCGCAGGAGCTGAACAAGTGAGCGTCGCGGCGGTGCTCGCCGGCGCGCTGCTCGCCGCGCCATTGCCCGACGCGGAACCGGAACCGATCGATACGCAGCTGCGGCTCCGACCCGAGTGCGTGTTCGAGTTCGCGGAGTTGCGGGAGCAGACCCGGTCCGAACGGCATGAGCCGTCGTCGCTGGAGCACGCCGTGCGTTTCGGAACGCCGGCGGCGGGCGGACCCGTCATTCGCCGCTACATCTGCGACGAGCACGGCGTGCTCGAACACGGCGTCATCTACGCATACCCCGAGATCCACGCCCGCCCCTACACCCCTGGCGAGGCCCACATCATCGACATCGGCCCGGACTACGGCGTGCTGTCCGACACCCCCGACGACGACTAAGCTCTCTCCCCATGCTCGACGCCTTGAACGAGATCGAATCGGGCGGGCTCGCCGAGCTCGCGGACGCCTCCGACGCCGACGCGCTCGAGGCGTGGCGCATCGCCTATATCGGCGCCAAGGGCAAGCTCCGCGGCGTCATGCCCATGATGAAGGACGTGCCCAAGGACCAGAAGGGCGCCGTCGGCAAACGCCTCAACGAGGTCAAGGGCGCGCTCGAGACCGCGTTCGAAGCGCGCAAGACCGAGCTGGATTCCGCCCCCGGCGCATCGGACCCGGCGATCGACATGACCGAACCCGGCATCATCGACGCGCAAGAGGTCGGCCGTCGGCACATCCTCAGCCGCGTCCGCGAGGAGCTCGTCGAGGTCTTCGCGCGCATGGGCTTCGGCGTCGCGCAGGGGCCCGAGCTCGAGGACGACGAGCACAACTTCGTCAAGCTCAACATCCCCGCCGACCACCCGGCCCGCGACCCGATCGACAACTTCTACGTGGACAACCCGGACACCACCGAGACGCCGCGGATGCTTCGGAGTCAGACCTCGACGGTGCAGATCCGCACGCTCGAGAACGCGGTGGCACAGGGCTGGGGCCCGCCCGTCAAGATCGTCAGCCCCGGGCGTGTCTACCGCCCGGACACGGTGGACGCGACGCACTCGTTCATGTTCCACCAGATCGAAGGGCTGCACATCGACCGCGAGGTGTCGATGTCGGACCTGAAGACGACGCTGTTCCAGTTCGCCCGCGCGTACTTTGGCGACGACGCCGAGGTGCGCCTGCGCCCGAGCTTCTTCCCGTTCACCGAGCCCAGCGCCGAGTTCGACATGAAGATCGCGCTGCGCCCGGGCGACGAGCCCGCCTGGATCGAGCTCGGGGGCTGCGGCATGGTGGACCCGAACGTGCTGAAAGCGTGCGGGCTCGATCCCGACGAATGGTCGGGGTACGCCTTCGGCTTCGGCATCGAGCGCCTCGCGATGGGCAAGTACGGCGTGCCGGACATCCGGATGCTCTTCGAGAACGACATCCGGTTCCTGCGCCAGATCTGACCGCGCCGGGCGCCGCGCCCGGGCGATGATGGGGGATCATCATGACAGAGTTCGAAGCAGCGCAGGAGTTCGACCCGAACGCGGAGCACCTCTTCGCCGAGCCGCCCAAGTGGCCGAAGGTCGTCGGCATCCTGAGCATCACGTTCGGGTCCATCGCGATTTTCTGCGGCGCGATCGGCATGGCGATGCTGCCGCTGCAGGCATCCTTCGTTGAAGGCGCGCTCAACGGCGACCCGCCCCCGCCCACGATGGTCGCGGGCCCGATCGACTTCGCGATCGGGGGCTACGGCGTTCTGACGAATATCCTGCTCATCGTCGCAGGCGTCATGTGCGTCTCGTACAAGCCGGCGACGCGCGCGGCGCACCTGCTCTACGCGCCGCTCTCGATCCTGGGCAGCATCGCGGGCACGTGGTACAACTGGTCCAAGCAGGCGAAAGTCGAGCAGTGGCTGCAGGACTACCCCGACAGCGACATGGCGCAGGCCCTCGCCCAGCAACAGGCTTCAGCGGGCGTCGTGAACCTCGTCGTGCTCGTGGTGTTCGTCGTGCTGTTCATGAGCTGGCCCACGTTCTGCCTCGTCTGGTTCGGCATCTCGAAGACCAAGCCCTCCGACATCACGGGCGAGTCGGCCCCCGCTGAAGACACGCCCTAACGCAACCGGGGCCCCCGCGATGGAGGGCCCCGGTTCGGGAATCGGGTTGTCAGCAACGGGTCACGGGCACCCGGCGAGGAACGCCTGCACGAACGCGTCGATGTCGTCCACGTTGAGCGACCCGCTGCCGTCAAAGTCCGCGCTCAGGTCACCGGCGAGGAATGCGGCGACGAACGCGTCGATGTCGTCCACGTTCAGCGCGCCGTCGCCGTTCACGTCCGCCGGGCAAGGCGAGACGTTGATGTAGACGGTCGCCGTCTCCACCGCCGTCGTGCCCGACTCTTCCACCGCGACGATCGTGATCTCGTGCACGCCGTCGGCGAGGTTCAGCGTCTTCCGCCACTCGTACCGGTCGTACGGCCGCGCCTGGTTGCTCGGCGTGAGCATCGTCAGCGGGTCATCGCCCGGGCCCAGGTCGGCGAACATGTACACGTCGAACGTCGTCCGATCGAGCAGCATCACGCGCAGCTCGGGCGAGTTGTCATTGAGCATCATGCCGTCCTCCGCGAGCGCGACGTCGGGCGGCAGACGATCGACATACACCACGACCCGCTCCTCGGTGAAGATCGGCGTCGTGCCGCCCGGCCGCGTGCGGAACGCGATGGCCGAGATGTAGTTCTCGCCCTCCTCGAGCCGCGTCGCGTCGATGGTCTGGCGGTAGACGCCCGTCGTGCCACCCGAGCCGAAGGTGGGCGAGTTCTCGGTGACGAATTCTTCATACCCGCCGATGATGTTCGTGGACGGGTTGATGTCGATGATGCCGTTCCCGTTCCAGTCTTCGGTGCCCTGGTTGATGCGGAACAGCGCGTTGTCGTCCGTGTTGGGGTCCAGAGGATCGGTCTGCTGGGTGTCCAGGCGGAACTCGAAGGTGTCGGTCGTGACGATCGGCATCTCGGTAAGCCGCTGGATGAAGTCGGCGAAGCCCGACGGGTCCGGGGCGATGGTCCCCGTCGCGTCCGGGATCGAGACGGTCGCCGTCGGCAGCGCCTCGCTGTACACGACGTACCCGCGCCCGTGATCGCCCGAGGTCGAGGCGTTGTTGGGCACGCGCAGCGTAACGACGCCGCTCGCGCCCACGACGAGCGTCTCGGCGATCTGGTTGGTCGGGTCCACCGCGGGGTTCGCGGCGTTGCCCGTCTGCTCGTGCAGCCGCGTCCCCTGCGGGTACTGCGTCTGCACCGTGATCTGCTGGAACCCGGGGTCCCACCGGTCGTTCACGCCCACGAGGCAGTTCGCCTGGCCGTTCACCGCCCGCTCGAAGACGAGCACGTCGTCGATGTTGCCGTTGAGCGGGAAGTACTGCCCGAACCCGACCTCGTTGTGGATGTTCACGAGCGTGGTCATGGCGTCGTCGAGCCCGAGCCCGGACGGGTCGAGCCCGAGCGCGTTGGGCGTGCCCTCGCGCGGGTAGAACCCGCTGGACCGCGGCACGCCGCGCGCGTGGTGATACACGATCGAACGCCCCGGGCGCATCAGCATGTACGCGTGCTGCGTCATCGCGTACTGCCGGATCGTCGGCAGCGCCGGCAACGCCGTGCCGTCGCCGACCGACCCGTTGTCGTGGCTGAACACGTGGTTGATCCCCATCGTGCCGTTCACGAACCCGTCGTCGGCCACGTCCAGGTGCCGGCTGATCACGTCGTTCCAGCTGCCGAACCCGCCGGCGCCGTTGAGGTCGCGCAGGCCCGCGGCGCCCTGGATGTCCAGGCAGTCACGGTTGCCGAACCCGTCCTTGCGCACGAACCGGTCGAGCATGTCCTGGTTGCTCGTGATGTTCTCGCCGAAGCTCAGCGGCGTCACGCGGTTGCCGTGCGGCGTCGTCCGCGTCAGGAACACCGCCGAATCGAAGTCGCGGTCCCAGAAGTCCACGGGCACGTGCTTCTGCGCGTCGATGCGGAACCCGTCCACGCCGTAGTACTGCATCTGCTTCTGCGCCCAGCGGGCGAGCATCTCCGAGACGCTCTCGACGACCGGGTCCCCGCTCATCGGGTTGTCCTTGCGGAACGGGTACCGCGTCACCAGGTAGCTGCCCGGCGTGCGCGACGTGCCCGGGTTCGTGAAGACGTCCGGCGTCGCGTTCAGGTCCGGGTAGTGCCGCGCGTTGTCCGGGTCGGGCCGGTTGCGGAGCGTCCCCGCCGGGATGTTCAAGGGGTCCACGCCCGTGGGGTGGCGGATGAAGTCGTTGTCGATCTCCTGGGCGATGTCCTGCAGCCCCGCCAGGTCGCCGAGGATCGTGTCCGAGGACGACCCGTCGTGGAAATCGCCCCAATCGTCGCCCGGGCCCTTGTTGCTCGGCGGGTTGTTCCGCGGCACCCAGAACCCGGGCCAACCGCCCTCTTCATAGAACGCGTCGTCCGACCGGCGCCCGCCCGTGTGGTTAAAGATCGCTTCGGCGAAGACGAGCGCGTTGGCCCGGTGCGCCTCCTCGATCATCGCCATGTACGTCGCCTCGGTGCCGAACGTCGTCCGCGTCCGCGAGCTCGAGTTCGTCAGGATCGGCGGCTCGCCCAGGTTGAACTTGTCGAACGGGTCGTACCCCGCGCTCGAGAACGACGCGAGCGACGCCGACGGCAGCCAGAACCCGTTGTACCCCGCCATGAAGACGTCGGGCATGCGGCGCTCGATGTCGTCCCATTCCCACTCGAAGGCCTGCAGGATGACCATGTTGCCCGGCGCCGCGTGCGCCGCGGGCATCGCGCCCATGGTCCCCGCCATCGCCGCGACAAGCGCCGCGTTTCCAAACGCGCTCAAACGCATCTTCATGTCGAATCGCTCCCTCGGATCAAGCCCGAACAAAGAATGAACGGACGAACGAACCCCCACCCATTATGCCGGCTGGCGGCGTCCGATGGAACCGCCACGAAAGACTTTTCGGAGCCCACACACCCGCGGGTGCGGCAACCCCGAAACTCTCGGCCCTTCCGCCCGGCGCAGAAAGAAAGCCACGGGCCGGTCAGGCCCGCGGCTTCGTGTGGTCTGGCTGGCCCACTCAGTCGGTTGAGTTCGTCCGGCGCGCGCGGTCGGGATCGACGAGGTTCACGCTCTTGTCGATCGGGAACCCGGGCAGTCTGTCCTTGACTTGCTCGGGATTGCCGAAGAACTGGACCTGCGGGTTCTGATCGAGGAACTCGACGTGCCCGTCGGTGAAGACGAAGTTGCCGCCCTTGTTGCCGTGGTTGTCCACCTCGGCGTACCCGGACTGCTCGTTGAACCCGATGCCCTCGAGGAACTCCCGCGAGTAGTCGAAGTACCGATCATTCACCAGGTCGTACTGCCAGAACGTGTGCAGGCCCCGACCGTTGTATGCCTCGGCGGCGCCGACCTCATCGCCCATAATCGGAGCGGCAAAGAGCACCGTCGATTCCTGCGTCTTGAGGCCCGCGATGTACATGTAACTCACGTTGTAGTGGATCACGTCGCGCGGACCCGTGGGAGCCCGGGGCACCTTGAACTCCGCGTCCGGGCCGTAAATGTGGCTCGGCTTCTGCCCCGGGAACCGCTCGTAATACACGTCTTCCTTGTCGCGCGGGCAGTACAGGAACTCGAATCCATCTGAGTACTGGGCCAGCAGCGGCTCGTCGTTGCCGTCGGCGTACGCGCCGATCTTGTCGGCGCCGGCCCCCAGAAATCCGACGTCGCCGGAGATCGACGAGGGGTTCTCGCCGTCGAACTCGCCGTCCCCCACCTGGGTGAGGCTCCAGAGCCCGGCGACTCCGCCGGCGGCGTTCTGGAACGCCAAATCGCCGTTGGCGTCGAAGCCGGGCGGGATGATCGGGAACCAGTCGCGGTAGTCGTCGGCGTACAGCGTCGCCGCGAGCCCGATCCCGCGCAGGTTCGCCTTGCACAGCGAGTCCTGAGCCGTCTGCCGCGCCTTGCCCAGCGCCGGCAGCAGAATCCCGATGAGCAGGGCGATGATCGCGATCACCACCAGCAGCTCGATGAGCGTGAACGCGCGACGTCTCGGACACAGCCGATTCATGATGTTGCTCCCTCGACAAGCCCACGGGTGGGCCTCGATGACCCGAACCGCGGCGGCCCGGGAGTCCCTCGTCCGAATCCTAGTGATTCCCGGAACCGCACGCAACCGAATCCTCTTTCGTGAGGATCTTCTGAATAATAGACCCCGAAGTCGATAAACAGAATACAAACCGAACAGATTTTCGCGATCATCCCCAGCCGAGAGGGGGAGCCCGGCCAGAACCCGCGTCCCGGAGAACCGACCTCGGCCCGGGCTCCAGATTGCCCAGCATGACACCGCGGGCCCGTGAGACGCGCAAAATCAGCGCTCCGACACCGGTTGTGGGCCACAAACCCTCGATCCGAGACAACGCTTTCGCTATGCTCGATTGGTTCGGACGAGGGAGTCACAACCAAGCCGGAGAGCATCCCAAGCGGCGCGAGCGGCTTGGAGGCGGCTTCCCGAGTCTGATCCGACAGGTACGGGATAGTGCTTTCACACTGGAATCCTTAGAGGGAGTTCAACATGCAGATTCGCACCATGAGTGCCGCGAGCCTTCTCGCGGCGAGCGCCGGGCTTGCCATCGCCCAGCCGGCCACCGTCAACGGCATCAAGGATGCCGGCGAGCCCTACGTCCTGCTCTGGGCGCAGAACCAGCCGACCTCGTTCGGCGACGCCGTCGCCGGCCAGTTCACCGGCGGCGACTTCGGCGACCCGCCCGGCGACGTCGCGACCGGCGTCGAGATCGCGATCGAGCTCACCGAGCTCAACCTCGTCGGCAACGAGCTCGTCGATATCGGCGGGTGGATCAACTCCGGCGATCGCACCTTCCTGTCCAACCAGATCATCGGCGCCCTGCCGATCGATACGAACAACATCGGCAACCCCCCCAACGACTTCCAGGCCGCCCCGTTCGACACCACCACCCAGCACATCACCGTGGACCTGAACACCGTCCCGGTCATCACCCCGGCGATCGACGGCACCCGCGACGCGGGCTACGGCGCCGCCGCCTTCCTGCAGGGCAACTACACCGGCTTCGGTAACAACGAGAACGCGACGGTCGACGGCGAAGGCCCGATGAACCCGGGGTCTGAGATCGACGCGGTCTACGTCGCCAAGGACGCGACGCACCTGTACATCTTCGTCGCCGGCAACCTTCAGGCCAACGGCAACGGGCTCGACATCTACCTCGACACCGCCGCGGGCGGCTCGACCACCATCGGGTCCGGCTCGGGCTCGGGCGCGTTCATCCTCGACGGGCAGAGCGGCACGAACTTCGATGCCGGCATGGAGCCCGACTACCTCATCTCTGTCGATTCGTTCGACGACGACTCGGACACCGGCACCGTGAACGTGCCCCGCGTGCACGCGGGCCCGATCGCGGGCGACATCGACCTGGCCGGCAACATCACCGGCTGGGGCGCCGCGGGTGCCGGGACCGCCACCGGTGGGGACGCGGGCGCGGCGACCGTCCAGCTCGGCGTGGACAACTCCAACATCGCGGGCGTGACCGGCTCGCCCTCGCTCGCCTCGCCCGTCTCGCCCGACGACAACTGGGCCTACGGCTCGGAAGTGGACAACGTCTGGGCGTACCTCGACGACACCGACACCGACACCGTCCCCGACACGCTGTACGTCCTCGTGGGCGGCAACGCCGAGATTGTGGGCAACAAGATCAACTTCTTCCTCGACGTCGATGGCCCGACCGAGGGCCAGAACCCGCTCCGCACGGACAACGTGGACATCTCGTTCAACGGCCTCAACCGCATGGGCGACCTGATCTGGGACACCGGCTTCGCGCCGGACTACTGGTTCAACGTCAATACGAACGTGGACGGCGGCTCGGGCAACCTCCAGAACTTCACCGACGCCGCCGTGCTCCGCACGGACGGCCCGCTCTTCGACCTCTTCTCGGGCAACCTGGTTGACTACGGCGCCTTCTTCGGCGGCGCGCTCGAGGACGGCGTGGGCACCCCCGTCGCCATGCCGACCGAGCTCATCGACTTCTCGGGCCCGCAGATCGACGACCCGAACTCGGGCGCGACGTCGCTGTTCACGCAGTTCGCCCCGCGCGCCGCGCAGGCGGACTACCCGACCCCGGCACCGGGCCTGCTGCAGACCGCGATCGACAACTCCAACGTCGACGGCGTCTCGGACGTCTCGGCCGACGGGGCCTGCGAGGTCATGACCGGCATCGAGTTCTGCATCGATCTCGACGAGGCCGGCTGGGACGGCTCGTCGGACATCCTCATCGGCGGGTTCCTCTCGTCCGGCGGGTTCGACTTCGTGTCCAACCAGGTCCTCGGTGGCCTGCCGGATCCCGCGCAGCTCGGCGACCCGGCCTTCATCGACTTCTCGTCGATCGCCGGCGACCAGTTCATCAACATCACCGCCGGCCTGCTCGCGGGCGGCATCGACTGCAACCCCGTCTGCGCCGCCGACTGCGACGGCAACGGCACCATCAACCTCGACGACATCGACTGCTTCGTCGCGGCGTTCCTCGCTGGCGACCTGGCCGGCGCCGACTGCGACGGCAACGGCACCATCAACCTGGACGACATCGACTGCTTCGTCGCGTCGTTCCTCGCCGGCTGCCCGTAAGCCGCCTGAGTCTCAACGACCGCCCGGCGTAAGCCGGCCGGCCTGATACAAACCCCGAGCGCCCGGGCCCACCGCCCGGGTGCTTTTTTTGTGCAGCGCCTGCCCGCACAGCCCCTGATCGCGCGGGCGCATCAACGGGGGGGTCGCGGGCAGACGGTCGTCCGCCTGCCACAGCACCGGATGACATCGGCGTCGCGGGCGACACCGCCGCGCTCAGCGTCGCCCACCCCTGCTTGGCTCACTGCACACGCCGCGGCACGAAGAACACGAACGACACCGACCGCTCGGTCGAAGGGCTCATGAGCCGCTGCGACGGCACCGTCGCCCCGTGAATGGGGCCCGGGTGGACACGGAGGGGGCGACCCGGGCGTTCCGAATACGGCGCGCGGGTGAAGCGCTGGCGCCCCGGCGCCGCATCCCGTGCGCGCACAAAGAACGCCCGGGCTCCGAGGAGCCCGGGCGTCGGTGTGGGTCAGGTCAAGAAGACCCGGTCAGGTGACCGGGAAGGGGTTACGGGCAGCCCGCGAGGAACGACGCGACGAAGCAGTCGATGTCGTCGATGTTGATGGTGTTGTTGCCGTCGCAGTCGGCGCCGGCCAGGTCGCCCGCGAGGAACGCCGCGACGAAGCAGTCGATGTCGTCGATGTTGATGGTGCCGTTGGCGTCGCAGTCGGCGAACGAGCACGCGGCGCTGAAGACCGCGAGGTCATCCGCGTCCACGTCGCCGTCGCAGTCGGTGTCGCCGTCGGCCCAGCCGGCGTTCATCATGCCCTGGTTGGCGGTGACGATCGCCTCGTCGGCCGCGTCCACGACGCCGTCGAGGTTCACGTCGCCGAAGTTGGTGCCGAGGATGTCCTCGACGATGACCCGGACGTCCTCGGCGTCAACGACGAGGTCGCCGTTCATGTCCGCCGAAAGGTCCATGCCCGCCGCAGCGGCGAGGTCCTGCCAGTCGCCGTAGTTGGCACAGACGTAGTCGATGTCCTGGTCATCGATGGTGCCGTCGGCGCCGACCGGCGTCGAGCCCGGGGTGGTGCCGCCCGAGCCGGCGACGTCCGCCCGGCTCGCGCCGACCGAGTACGCCGCGCCGGTGGCGAGGGTGGTGCCGAAGAAGTTGGTGCCCGCCGCGTTGTCGATCGCGCTGAAGCCGGCGTCCCGATCGAGCGTCGCGTCGGTCGAGCCGTCGCCGATCGTGAACCCGCCGAGGCCGTCGGGCATGACCGGGACCACGTCGAGCCCGTTGTCCACGAGGACCAGGCCGTCCGCCCAGTAGCGGACGTCGGTCTCGTCGAAGTTGCCGTCGTTGTTGAAGTCGCCGAGGACCTCGACGATGGCGTCGGTGCCGGCCGCCCAGGCGGCGCCGCCCGAGCGATCGATGAACGCCGCGACGAGGTCGGCCGCGTCCGCGACCGAACGCACGCCGTCGTTGTTGAAGTCACCCGAGACCTTGTTGCGCATGCTCAGCAGCGAGCCGTAGACGACGGCGTTGCCGGCCTGGTCGATGTAGTTGGAGCCGCCCGCGACGCCGTCCGAGTAGACGAAGCCCGTGGTGCGGAAGGGCACGCGGCCCGCGGTCGTGTTGTCGAACGAGGTGTAGACCGGATCGAGCAGCGTGGACGAGACAAGCGTCTCGGCACGCACGCCGGCGTTCTGATCGGTGTTGACGACGATCGGGATCGGCTGCGTCGCCGAGCTCGGCGCGACCTCGGGGACGTTGTCCGGGGCGGCGGTCAGGAAGAAGTTCGCCGCGAGGAACTCGCCGGGCATGAAGTCCGACGTCGCGCCGCCGGGCACGGAGATAAACTCACGGACCGAGCGACGGATGTTGTTGATGTACCGGTTCAGACCCGGGTTCGGGTTGACCGGGTTCGCCGCGAACGGGTTCGGGCCCGACTCGTCCGCCGCCGGCGACGGGGCGCCGAGCGAGGCGACGACGTCAGGCAGGTTCCGCCAGCCCCAGCCGCCGTCGGCAGCGGGGGCGTTGCGCGGGTCGCCGCGGTGGCTGAACGCCGCCGCCGCGATGATGTTGAACCCGTCGGGGCCGCCGTCGATCGCCGCCGCCGCCGTCGGACGCGCCGCGACCGTGCCGCCCTTGATGTCCGCGATCACCGCGTAGCAGTTGAAGTCCTCGTCGGCGATGTACCCGTTGTTGCTCAGACGCTCGGCGCCGGTGTGCCCCGCACCCAGACGCGTGTTCTGCAGCGTCGCGTCCATGCGGCTCGAGCCGCCCTTGTTCGACGGCTGGTAGTCCGGACCGACGCGGTCGTTCACCGAAGTCGTCGTGCGGTTGCCGATGTTCTCACCCCGGCCCCACGAGGGGTCCAGGCCGATGCCGTTCATGAACGCGTTGCGCGTGCCCGAGCCCGAGTCACGCGTGATGCACACGAGGTTCTCGCCCACCAGGCGGCGGCCCGTCGCGTTCAGGTGACGCAGGTCCGACATGTAGATGGTGTCCGCCCCCACGCCGTAGTTCACGAGCGGGGCCACCGGGGCCAGCGAGACCGCCGTCGAGTAGACCGTCAGCGCGTCCGGCGCCGCCGTGTTCGTGTTCAGAACGCTCAGCGGGCGGAGCAGGTTGGTGGTCGAGAGCGTGTTGCCCGCCGCGTCCGTCGCGATCAGCGGGTTCGAGCCGTAGCCCGACGAGCCCGGGGTCGCGTCCGGCCGCGCCGCGCCGCCCTGGATGGCGAACCACGACACCGGCACGTCCGACGTGTTGAAATCAACTGTGAAGCCGTTCGTCGCCGCCGCGGTCTGCGCGATCGCGGCGTAACCGGCGGTCGAGTCCGGGACCGAGATCGTGCCCGAACGGTTCGTGCTCACACCGATCGCCTGCAGCGAGCCCGCGATCACCAGGTCGTTGCGGTTGTACACCGCGTTGTCTGTGAACGCCGAGTTGCCCACGTCGTTGCTCGGGTCGGTGTCCGAGTTGTCGTCGGTGTTGTCGGCGAACTTGTCGAAGATCGACGCGAAGGTGTCGAGCTCACGGATGCCGTTGCCCGAGCCGTTGATGCGGTAGTGCAGCTGCCACTCGGTGCCCGCCGCGAACGGCGCGGTGATGTCGCCCGCCGGGGCGAGCTGGTCGGGGAAGAGCGACGAGAAGACACCCGCCGTCGTGTCGCCGTCCCACGTGCCCAGGAAGTCGTTGGTCGACGCCGGGCTGGTGAAGAAGTTCGTGTACAGGGTGGCGCCCGAGCCGGTGATCATGGTCGGCTGAGCAACGGCGGCGCTGGCGGCGCCGCAAGTGGCGACGAGCGCCGCAATCTTCATTCTGCTGGTCATCTGTCTCATCTCCTCAAAAGATGCGTCGTGATGGCGCTGCAGTTCAGGAAGCCCACACCGATCGCGCCCAGGTCCGCGCGGGCCCGTTTGACAAAGTCCGTCATGTGACTGGGCCGAACATCCCTCTCGGCCTCGCTGGCAACGCGGCGGGGCGCCTCTCGACGCCCCGCCAACTCACATCAGTCTGCTTCCCACTGCCCCTCGCGCTCAAGCTCGTCGGGCATCCACACCCGCGTGTCGCCGTTCAGCGAGTAGAAGCGGTCGCCCCACTTGGCCTTCTTGATCGTGTCGAACAGCGTCTCGAGCTCGACGTGCCCGTCCACGTACGCGAAGTTCCCCTTGCCGTTGTGCCGGCGGGACACCACGTTCAGCGGGCTCGAGATGATCACGCCCTGCACCGCGTCCAGCTCGTCGTCACGGATGAACGTCTTCGTCGCCCCGACCGCATCGCCGTAGACCGGGTTCGGGTACCGGAACGGCTTGGACCGCGGCGTGCCGGTGTAACCGTAGATCTGCTCGTCCGGGGTCATCTCCCCGCCGTCCTGCGTCAGCGCGAACGGCGTGATCGACCGGTGGCTCTTGCTCTCCCAACGCGTGTTGCCCGCGCCGCCCTCCTCCGCGGCCAAAAGACGCCAGCCGTTCGCGTCAGAGATCTCCGCGAGCAGGATCGTGAGCGAGCCCGAGTTGATCTGGGCGCCGCGGACGAACACGTTCCGACGGGACTCGCCCGCGCCGAAGCCCGTCGAGTTGAACTTGTTCCGCGGGAAGACGGCCGCGTTGCCCATGAACGCGACCCGCTTGACCTGCTTGTCCGTCACCAGCGCGTCGCCAACCGAGCCCCCGATGGCGTTGATCTGGTCGTCCTCCCAGTCGTTGGGGTCCGCGCCCGGGTTCGTGCGCGGCGCCCCGCCGTTGAACGCGCCGGGCGACTCGAACGCCTCCTCGGGCACCTCGCCGTTTCCGAACAGGGCGTACGACCAGTGGATGTACCCGTTCTGCGGGTTCGGATGCTCCTGACGCTGATCCTCCATCCGCCAGCTGTACGAGTCCTCCTCGTCGGTTGCGTAGGCGTACGACGCGGGGAAGTAATCGTCGTTGGACGCGGAGTAGATCGCCACGCCCAGCGCGACCTGCCGCGCGTTCGCACCGGCGACCATCGCCTGCGCCGAGCGCCGCGCCTGGCCCAACGCCGGAAGGAGAATGCCGATCAGCAGCGCGATGATCGCGATCACCACGAGCAGCTCGATGAGGGTGAACCCCCGACGCCCGGCACGGCAAGCCTTGCGGTTCTTCATGTCGTCTCTGTCCTGTCTAGAGAGGAAACGCCCCGTCGCAGCACGGACCCGATTGACCGAACTGCCCGAAAACGTAGTGATGACGCTCCCGCCCCACGAGCCTCAACGCGCTAAACCAATGTTCAGACGCCGCTTCTTGTTGATGTCATAACAAATCAGCGGCCCCCTTCGGGGCGGGTGCAGAAACCGACCGCGGCGCTCAGGTCTCGATAAGAAATCATGAACGGCGCACCCATTGCGCCGGCGGGCTGCAACGCGCCACACCCCGATCGAGCGGGTCGCCCGCACGACCCGGCATCACACCCGGCGCAGCACGAACCCGTTCGCCCGCTCCTCGAAACCTCGCCACCCAAAGGGCTTCCGATCGCCGATCTGGTCCACGCACCGCGAATACTGTCCGTCCGTTCCCCCGTCCGTTCGGGCGGGGCGCCGTCACCCCCCCGAGGCCCTCCAGACACCCCGCCATGAACACCTGGAAGCCCAATCCGCCACAACGGGTGTCCGTGGTCGTCCCCCTGCTCAACGAGCAGGAGAACGTCGCCGCCCTCTGGGACGAACTCCGCGAGGTCTCCGCCGGCTGGCCCTTCCAGGCCGAGTTCCTCTTCATCGACGACGGCTCGACCGACCGGACCCTCGAGCTGCTCGCCGAGCGGACCGACGGCGACCCCCGCGTCACGATCGTCTCGTTCGCCCGCCGGTTCGGGCAGACCGCCGCGATGGCCGCCGGCTTCGCCCGCGCCACGGGCGACGTCGTCGTTCCCATGGACGCCGACCTCCAGAACGACCCGCGGGACATCCCGATGCTCGTCGCCGCCCTCGACGACGCGCCGGGGTTCGACGTCGTGTCGGGCTGGCGCAAGAACCGCCAGGACGGCTTCGTCCTCCGACGCCTGCCCAGCATCCTTGCGAACAAGCTCATCACCCGCCTCACCTGGCTGCAGCTGCACGACCTCGGGTGCTCACTCAAGGCCTACCGCCGCGACGTGCTCGAGGGGCTCACGCTCTACGGCGAGATGCACCGCTTCCTCCCCGCCATCTGCCAGTGGAACGGCGGCCGCATCACCGAGCGCGTCGTCAACCACCGCCCGCGCACCGCCGGCACGAGCAAGTACAACCTCAAGCGCACGTTCAAGGTCCTGCTCGATCTCGTCACCGTCAAGTTCCTTGGTGACTACCTCACCAAGCCGCTCTACTTCTTCGGCAAGCTCGGCGCCGTCATCATGCTCGCCTCGTTCGCCATCCTCGCCGTCGCCGTCCTGCAGAAGTTCGGCATCCTCTACGGCGACCCCGCGGGGCTGAACCTGAACCGCAACATCCTCGTGCACGGGTCCATGATGCTCTTCATGCTCTCGTTCATGATGATTCTGATGGGCGTGCTCGCCGAGCTCCTCGTGCGGATCTACCACGAATCGCAGGGCAAAGCGCCCTACCGGATCCGCCGGGTCATCGGAGGCGGGCAGACACCCGACGCGCCGCGCGAGGAGCGCTGATGCCCTCCCCCCTCGCGCACACATCCCTCGCCCTGCTCGCGGCGCCGACGCTCGCGCGCCCAAACCTGGCGCTCTGGGCACTCGTGATCGTCTTTCTGCTCCTGCCCGACGCGGACATCGCCGTCGGGCTCGTCACGACCGGCGACGGGTTCGCCGCCCACGGGTCGTGGTCGCACTCGTTCGTTCTGGCGCCGATCGCCGGACTCGCGTTCGCGTTCGGTGCGCACCTCCTGGCGCGCGTGCCCATGTTCCGCGGCTTCCTCGTGGGAACGGCGCTGTACGCCTCGCACGTCGCGCTGGACGCCATCACCTTCGGGCGCGGCGTCGGGATGTTCTGGCCCATCGTGCCCGAGCGGATCAGCGCGCCCATCACGATCTTCTCCGGCGTCCGCCACAGCGAGCCCATGAATTTCGCCGCCCACGCGCGCACGCTCGCGGAGGAGCTGATCTTCGTGATCGCCGTGGGGCTTGTCGCCTGGGGTGTTGCCCGCGTTCGCGCGGGGTCGCGCAGGACCGCGGAGGCGGCGCCATGACCCCGCCCACCGGCCGATCGATCACGTGCACCCGCCTCGATGCGCACGTCCACCTGCACCCGCGGTTCGACGCGGCCGCGTTCCTCGACCACGCCGCCCGGAACGCGCGCGGGAACGCGGCGCTCTGCTTCACCGAGTGCGCCGGCGTGAACCGGTTCACAGAACTTCGGGACGCTTCGAGCGCCGGCGAATGGCTTATCACGCCCACCGCCGAGCCCGAGTCCCTCATCGCCCGGCGGGGCGAGCACGCCGTCATCCTCATCGCCGGTCGCCAGGTCATCACGGCGGAACGCCTGGAAGTCCTTGCTGTCGCAGCAGATAGCGATGTCGCCGACGGTCAGCCACTCGGCACCACGATCGACGCCACGCTCGCGGCGGGCGCCCTTCCAGTCCTTCCCTGGGCCTTCGGCAAGTGGACGGGCGCCCGCGGCCGGGCCGTCGCGTCCTGCATCGAGTCGCGGTCGGACGTCTTCGTCGCCGACCAGGCCGGGCGGCCCGCGGGCACGCCCGAACCGCCCATCCTCGCGTTGGCGCGCGAGCGCGGCCTCATCAACCTGTCCGGGTCCGACCCCCTCGACCTCCCGCGCCACGTCGCCCGCCCCGCGTCGTTCGGGTGCACACTCACCGACGGCGGGTCGGACACGTTCGAACTCGACGCGCAGACGCCCGCCGACGATCTGCGCGCCAAACTCGCGCGATTGACGACATCGCCGCCGATCCGGGGTTCGCGCGTTTCGCCGATCGGATTCGTGCGCGATCAGGTCGCGCTGCGCCTCGCCAAACGCTCGGGGAGGCCAGCATGACACGCATCGTGCGCACCATGCAGGAGATCACCGAGCGCGACCATGATCTGGTCGTCATCGGTGGCGGCATCCACGGATGCCTCGCGGCGCTCGACGCCGCGCGTCGTGGTCTGCGCGTCGCGCTCATCGAGCGCGATGACTTCGGCGGTGCCACGAGCTGGGCGTCGCACCGCATCCTCCACGGCGGGCTGCGCTACCTCCAATCGCTCGACTTCAACCGGGCCCGGCGCTCGATCGCCGAACGCCGGTGGTACCTCCGCACATTCCCCGATCTCTGCGAGCCACTCCGCTGCGCCCTCCCGCTCTACGGCGACGGGCTCCGGCGACCCCTCCCGTTCCAAGCCGCCCTCGCCGCGAACGCGATCCTCGGCGTGCGCCGAAACGCTGGGATTCCAGCAAAAGTCCGGCTCCCAAACGGCGCCGTGGAGCCGCCCGCGCGGGCCGACGAGATCAACCCGTACGCCCGACGCGATGGCCTGCTCGGGTTCGGCACTTGGCACGACGGGATCGTCCGATCGCACGCGCGACTGACCATGGAAATCCTGCGATGGGCCGCGTCGCTCGGTGCGATGGCAGCGCGGAACGTCGCGGCGGTCGAACTCCAAGTCTCTCGAGGCGGGGTGGTTGGCATTGAAGTCAAGGACACACGCTCGGGTGAAACGGGCGTGCTCCGGACCGCCGCGGTGATCAACGCCGCCGGACCGTGGTGCCACGGGCTTGCGAGAGCGCTCGACGCCGAGGGCATCGGTTCGTCGTCGCCCGTGTCACTGGCGTTCAACCTGCTGCTCGATCGTCCCGCGCCGGGCGGCGCGTGCGCCGTCAGCACCGAAGGATCGGACGGTCATACCTACTTTCTCGCGCCCCGCCACGGCTTGATGATGGCGGGCACCACCCATCTTCCGGCGCGCGACGGCGCCGACGCGCCGACCGCCGATGACGTGCGCGCGATGATCCACGGCTTGAACGCCGCCGCGCCGTCGCTCGAACTCACCGAGTCGGATGTGCTGCGGGTTGATTCCGGGCGCCTCCGCGCCGAGCCGCGCGACCCGGCAACGCCCGCGGACCGCGCGGTGATCATCGATCACGCCCGCTCGGGCGGGCCGGCGGGGCTGGTGTCGTTGTCCGGGGTGAAGTACACGACCGCGCGCGCGGACGCGGCGGCGGCGGTCGCGATCGCCGCGGGCCGCCGACCCGTCACGCCCGCCGGGCGAGCGCGCCCGGAGCCGGACCCCGTCCTCCGCGACCTGAATCTGATCGACCCCGCGTGGGCGAGGCGGGCCGACCTGGGCCCGGCCGCCGACGCCCTGCGATCGCTCGCCGACCGGGAAGGCGTCAGCACGCTTGCGGACCTCCTGTTCCGACGGACCGAGTGGGGGCAGGACCCGCGCGGCTTGGCGGACCTCGCCGAGCGGGTCGGGCGGGCGCTCGGGTGGGACGACGACCGGATCCGCCGCGACGTCGCCGATCTCGTGCAAGCCCCGCCCGCGCCGGGCCCGATGAGCGATCCGAGGACCGCTCGGCAGGAGCCCGCCACCCCGTGACGACGACGCCCGCCATCCCGCTTCGCGTGCTCGTGCTCGCGCCGCATGCCTTCTATATCGACCGGGGCACGCCGATCGACGTGGACATCCTCGTCCGCGCGATCACCGCCCGCGGGCACGCCGTCGATCTGTTGGTGTACGACGAGGGTGAAGAGCGCACCTACGACGGGCTGGCGATCCACCGCGCCCGCGCGCCGAAGTTCCTCGGGCACATCGGCCCGGGCTTCAGCGCCAAGAAGCTTATCGCGGACTGGTTCATGTTCTGGCGCGCGCTCGGCCTCGCGCGCCGAAACCGGTACGACCTCGTTCATGCGGGCGAGGAGTCGGTCTTCATGGCGATGCTCCTCAAGGTCGTCTTCGGCGTGCCCTACACTTACGACCTGGACTCCTCGATCGCCCAGCAGATGGTCGAGAAGATGGGCTGGCTCAGGCCGGTCGCGGGGTTTTTCAACTGGTGCGAAGCCCGCGCCATCCGGGGCGCGATCGCGTGCTCGCCCGTGTGCAACGCGCTGGGCGACCTGTGCCGGCGGCGCGGCGCGAAGCACGTCGAGGTGCTGCACGATATTTCTCAGATCGACCCCGACGCCGCGCACGAACCCGCGGGCATCCGCGATCAGCACAAGATCTTCGAGCCGATCTTCATGTACGTCGGCAATCTGGAAACATATCAGGGTGTGGACCTGCTCTTGGAGGGGCTCGCCCATGCTCGCGCGAACGGGACAAAGGCCCACGTCGTGATCGCGGGCGGGTCGGACGCCCACATCGAGAAGTACAAGGCGAAAGCCGCCCATCTCGAGGTGCATCACCACACGACGTTCCTGGGGCGTTGGCCCGTGGACAAGCTGGGCTCGCTGCTCGCCGAGGCGGACGTGCTCGTGGCGCCGCGGACCAAGGGCATCAACACGCCGCAGAAGATCTTCCCGTACATGCACTCGGGCAAGCCGGTGCTGCTGACCAGGCTGCCCACGCACACCCAACTGCTCGAGGGGCATGAGGCGTTTCTCGCGGACGCGACACCCGAGGCGTTCGGCGCCGCGATCACCGACCTCGCGACGAACGAGCACGTCCGCGCCGCCCTCGGGCGGCAGGGGCGCGCCTTCGTCGAGCAGAACCACACCTACCCGGCGCACCAGCGCCGGGTGGATCGTCTGTATTCCTACATCGGCGAGCAGCTCGCCGCCAAGACCCACAAGCCCGCGCCCGCGGGGGAGCACGCACGATGAAGATCCTGGTCACCGGAGCCACCGGGTTCACGGGCAGCGGGCTGGTCCGCCGCCTCCTCGCCGACGGGCACGACGTCGTCGGGCTCGACAACCAGAAGGGCCTCTTCTGGGACGAGCTCGCCGGGCTCGGCGCCGACCTGCGCATCGGGTCCGTCACCGACGCCAAGGCGGTGGGGGACGCGACCAAGGGGTGCGAGATCGTGCACCACCTCGCCGCGGCGTTCCGCCAGCTCGACGTCCCCGATTCGCACTACGACGATGTGAACGTCGAGGGCACGCGCGTCGTCTGCCAGGCGGCGCTCGACCACGGCGTGAGGCGTGTGATGTACTGCTCCACCCAGGGCGTGCACGGGCACATCGAGCACCCGCCCGGCGACGAAAACTCGCCCATCGCGCCCGCCGACCACTACCAGCTGACCAAGTACCAGGGCGAGGAGGTCGTGCAGCAGTTGATCAAAGACAAGGGCCTGAGCGCCGTGATCGTGCGCCCGACCGCGATCTACGGGCCAGGCGACCCCGCGCGCTTCCTGCACCTCTACCGGCTCGCGCGCAAGGGCACGTTCCACATGTTCGGGCGTGGCAAGACCTACTACCACCCCGTCTACATCGACAACCTCGTGGACTGCTTCATCCTCGCCGTCGAGAAGGGCCCGGACGGGCGCGCGTACATCGCGGCGGACGAGGAGTACGTGCCCATCGAAGAGCTTGTGATCCGCGTCGGAAAGGCGATGGGCGTGGACGTCAAGGTCCGCCACTGGCCGTTCGCACCCCTCTACGCCGCGGCGTGCGTGTGCGAGGCGGTCTGCAAGCCCCTGAAGATCTCCCCGCCGCTCTTCCGCCGCCGCGTCGATTGGTTCCGCCAGGTCCGCGCGTTCTCGATCGACCGCGCCCGCGAGGAGCTCGGCTACGACCCCAAGGTCGGGCTCGACGAAGGCCTCAAGCGCACCGGCGTGTGGTACAAGGAGCACGGCTACCTCTAGGTTCGGTGGGGCCGGTTTCCAACCGGCCGTCAGATTCTGTTGATGCACGGTCAGCAAGAGGCCGGTTGAAAGCCGGCCCCGCCAAGGCAATCCCACCAAGAGTCGATCATGTGCGGCATCGCTGGGTTCATCACGGCTTCACCACTCGATGAGCGCACGCTCGAGGATGTCGGCGCGTCCATCGCCCACCGCGGCCCGGACGACTCAGGGATCTGGCGCACAGAAGCGGGTGATGCCCACGTCGCCCTCGTCCACCGCCGCCTCTCCATCATCGGGCTCGACGACGGGCACCAGCCCATGACGAGCGCCGACGGCCGTCTCACCATCGTCTACAACGGCGAGCTGTACAACTTCCCCGAATTGCGGACCAACCTGGAAGCCGCCGGCGTCACCTTCCGCACCCGCTGCGACACCGAAGCGCTCCTGCACCTCTACGAACGCCACGGCCCGGGCATGGTCCACCACCTCCGCGGCATGTTCGCCTTCGCGATCTGGGACGACCGCGAGCAGACCCTCTTCTGCGCGCGCGATCACCTCGGACAAAAGCCCTTCTTCTTTGTGTACGACGAGGCCGCCGGGACGTTCGCCTTCGCCAGCGAGATCAAGGCCCTGCTCGCCTCCGGGCTCGTGGACGCCGAGGTCGATACCGACACCCTCTGGCACCACACCGGGCTCCGCCTGTGCCCGAACGATTCCACCCTCTTCGCCGGCATCCGCAAGCTCGGCCCCGCGCAGCGCGCCACCTACGACGCCCGCGCGCGCGCGCTCCGCGTCGATCGCTACTGGACCCTCGACCACCGGGACAAGGCCGACTGGTCCTTCGAAGAATCCCTCGACCGGCTCGAGACCGTCCTGGACGACTCGGTCCGCGCCCACCTGCTCGCGGACGTCCCCACCGGCAGCTTCCTCTCCGGCGGCATCGACTCGTCCACCGTCGCCGCCCTCGCCGTGCGCCACGCGGGCAAGGGCTGGCCGACGTTCTCGATCGGCGTGGGCGACCCGGACTACTCCGAGCTCCCCGCGGCCCGCCTCGCTTCCGAGATCATCGGCTCGGCGCACCACGAGGAACGGGTGGACCCCGACCTCTTCCTGATGCTGCCGGATCTCGTCTGGCACATGGAAGAGCCCGGCGACCCGCACGCCGTCGGCATCTGGCTGCTGAGTCAGAGCGCGCGCCGGCACGTCAAGGTCGCGCTCGGCGGCGACGGCGGCGACGAGGCGTTCGCCGGCTATACCCGCTACCACGACCCCGCCGTCCTCACCGCCTACGCGCTCATCCCCGCCTTTCTGCGCGCGACGCTCTTCCGCCCGCTCATCGGGCTCATCCCGCAGGGGTTCAGCTACTACACCCTCGCGTCGAAGGCCCGCTGGGCCCACGACATGTCGATGGTTTCCGGCGCCGCGCGCCAGACGCTCGCGATGACCTACTTCCGCTTCCCCGAAGCCGAGCGCGAGCGGCTCTTCGAGCCCGCCGCCCTCGCCGGCGTGCGCGACCGCGACTCGTCGCGCCTCATCGCCCCCTGGTTCGACGCCGACTCGTGCGTGACCGATCTGGACCGCAAGACCTACGCCGAGCAGATGACGCGGATGCCCGAGCACTACCTCGTCGTCGCCGACCGGATGTCGATGGCGCACAGCCTCGAGGTGCGCGCGCCGATCGTGGACCGCGAGGTGATGTCCTTCGCCGCGTGCTTGCCGGACGAGTGCCGCGTCGCGCATGGATCGACGAAGCGCGTTCTCCGCGAGCTCTGCCGGCGCTTCTATCCCGCCGAGTTCGTGGACCGGAAGAAGTACGGCTTCGCGTTCCCCATGGCCCGCTGGTTCGCGGGCGAGCTGGGCCCGTTCGTCGAGCGCGTGATCGCGGATGGCGGCGTTTTCGATGCGGGCCTCATCCGCCGCTCGCGCGCCGAGGAGCTCCTCGCCGAGCACCAGGCGAAGAAGGCCGACCACAACTTCCGCCTGTGGTACCTCATCAATCTGGAGGTTTGGCACCAGCTCTTTGTGCGCGGTTGCGCGCGCGAGGACGTCCGCGCCTGGCTCGCCGAGCGCCTCGGCCGCGAGTCGTCGAACGCCGAACTCGTCGGGGGGGCCGCCTGATGGGCGCGATGTTCGGCATCCTGGGCGACGCCACTCGCGACGACCTCCGCGCGATGGGCGCCCGCCTCGCGCACCGAGGCGGCGACATCGCCGTCGAACCAGTCCCCGGCGCCGGCTGGCTCGGCGTCATCGCGCACGACCCGAAGTCGCGGCTGAGCGTCGCGGGCGGTGTCGGCGTCGCGTGCCACGCGAGCCTCTACGACCACTCGGACCCCGCCACGACCTTCGCGACCGCGAGCGGGCAGGGTCCCGACGCGGTCCAGGCGATCGACGCCGACTTCGCCCTCGCCCGCCTCGACGGCGCCACCGGCGAGCTCACCCTCGCCCGTGACCCCTTCGGGACGTTCCCCGTCTTCACCGCCCGCCTGCCCGCGGGCGGGCTCGCCTTCGCCAGCGAGCAGAAGGCGCTGCTCGCGCTCCCGGGCGTGACGCCGCGTGCCGACCGCCCGATGCTCCAGCACCTCCAGCACGCCAAGCGCCTCCCCGTCGGGCGCACGCTCCTCGAGGGCATCGAGGAGATTCCTCCGGGCGTCGTGCGCACGCTCGACCGCGCCGGCAGCGTGATCGCCGAGCACACCCCCGCGCCGATCGAGGGCGCCGGGCGCGTCACCGACCCCGACGAGGCGTGCGAGCTGATCCGCGCGCACATGGAGCGCGCCGCGCGCGCCCGCGTGGGCGACCTCGACCCCATCGGGCTCGCGCTCTCCGGCGGGATCGACTCCATCGCCCTCGCGTTCCTGTTTCATCACCTCTTCCCCGGCCGCCGGCTCGTGACACTCAGCGCGGGCTCGCACGCCGACGACCACGAACTCGTCACGGCCCGGGGTGTCGCCGCCGCCGTCGGGTCCGACCACCACGAAATCATCACGCACCCGCGCGAGCTCGCCGCCGACCTCCCAGCCCTGGCGTGGCACATGGAGGACCCGACGTCACGCTCGGAGGCGTACCAGCTCTTCCGCCTCGGGCGCGCCGCGCGCGACGCCGGGCTCGGCGTCGTCTTCCACGGGCAGGGCGCCGACGGCATGTTCGCCGGCATGCCGCGCTCCGCGATCCTCGCGCTCGTGAACAAGTACCCCTTCGCGCGCCGAGACCTGGAGCAGTTCTTCAGCTACACCCAGTTCGGCCTCTCGCCGACACGCCCGCTCGCCCGGCTCGGCGTCTTCGCGAAATTCCGAGGCTCGCTCGCGCCCGTCCCGCGCGTCGTCGGCGGCGAGGCCCCCGAGCCCGTCCGCTTCCCCGAGTCGGGCCCGCAGTTCATCAACCGTGTGCTCGCCGCCAGCTACCGGCGCGGGGTCTTTCAGGACCTGCGCAAGTTCGAGCGGACGTTTGGCGCCTGGGGCGTCGAGCCGCGCACGATCAACACCGACGATGCCTTCGTGCGCGCCGCCTTCGATATTGACGACGCGCTCAAGATCAAGGGCGGGCAGCAGAAGTGGGTCTTCCGGCGCGCCGTCGAGCCCTGGGTCCCCGCCGAGTTCCGCGACATCCCGAAGTTCCCCCAGCGGATGGAGGCGAACCGCGACCTCGCCGATGCGCTGGACGAGCTCTTCGACGACCTCCTGGCGCCCGACGCCGTCCGCGAGCGCGGCATCTTCGAGCCAGAATCCATCCAGCGGCTGCGCCGATCCGGTCGATCCAAGCCCTACACCCACGAGGGGGGCATGCGGCTCTGGACCGCGGTCATGACCGAGCTCTGGGCCCGCGCGTTCCTCGATCGCCGAGGCGAGGAGGCGACCCGTGGCTGAAGTCCGCGACAGCGTGCAAGACCAGTCCAGGTCCGCGCTCGCGCGCTACGCCGACGTCGTTGTCGGCCGGCACGGGCTGGGGTCGCTCGCGCGGTTCGAGCTCGCCAACGCGATCGCGAAGAACCGCCCCGGCGCGCTCGGGCTCGTCCTGCGAAAGAAACTCATGGGCGGGATGCTCTACGCCGGCGGCGGCGGGGCCGTGCTCGGCGAGGGGCTCACCCTGCGCCACCCGAACCGCATCGCGATCGGCGAGCGGTTCGCGATCGATCAGCACGGCGTCCTCGACGCGCGCTCGGACCTGGTCGTCGCCATCCACATCGGCGACGACGTCCTCTGTTCGCGCAGTGTCTCGCTCATCAGCAAGGGCGGGAAAATCGACCTCGCCGACCGCGTCCAGCTCGGCATGCACACGCTCATCATGAGCGCTCCGGGCAACACCGTCCGTATCGGGAAAGCGGTCGCGGTGGCGCCGTACTGCGCCATCGGCGGGGCCACCTACAACGCCGACGACCTCGACGCGCCCATCTCCGAGCAGGGGCACGACCTCAAGGGCGGCGTCACGATCGGCGACGGCGCGCTCATCTACGCCCGCGCAACCATCGTCGACGGCGTGACGATCGGCACAGGCGCCATCGTCGCCGCGGGCGCGGTCGTGAACACGGACGTGCCCGATTACGCGATCGTCGGCGGCATCCCCGCGAAGATCATCGGCTCGCGCCGGGGCGACCGGGCGTGAGCGAGGCGCCGACCAAGCCGATCGCCGACGCGCCGGTCGCGGACCCGTACCACCCCGACGCCGCCGCCGCCGAGCCCGCGCCACCCAAGAAACTTTGGAAGCGTGCGCTCGGGTGGTCCAAGTGGGTCGTCTCGGCGGCGCTCATCGCGTGGATCCTCTCGCGCACCGATCTCGCCGCGATCGGCGGGGCGCTCAAGGGCGTCGATCCGTGGTCCATCGCCGGCGCGTTCCTGCTCATCCCGCTCGGGCTGCTCATCGGGGCCATTCGCTGGCGCTGGCTGCTCGCCGCGAACGGCGTGCACGCCTCCATCCCGTTCCTGTTGGGCTCGGGGTGCGTCGCGTCGTTCGTGCGCCTGTTCTTGCCGTCCACGATCGGGGGCGACGCCGTCCGCGTGTACGACTCCTGGCGCGCGGGTGCGAGCAAGTCGCTCGCGTTCGCGACGATCGGCGTGGACCGCCTGCTCGGCCTGCTCGCGCTCGCGCTGCTCGCGTCGGGCGCGATGGCGTTCAACCCGCGCGTCGAGTCGATCCCGTACGCCCGGTGGCTCGCGCTCGGCGCGCTCGCCGCCCTGCTCGCCCTGAACGGGTGGATCTTCTTCGTCGGCCCGTGGGCCCCCAAACCGGTGCTCAGGCTCTGGAAGCTCGGCCCGGCGGCGCTCCGCCGACCCTTCGAGAAGCTCTTCGGCGCCCTCGGGCAGTTCCGCGGCAAGCACACCGCCCTGATCAAGGTGTTTGTCTTCTCCGTCGCGCTCCAACTGAACGTCGTGGCGTTCTACTGGCTCATCGCGCGGGGGCTCGGGCTCGACATCTCGTTCGGGCAGATGCTCGCGGCCGCTCCGATTGCGGTCTTCGTCATGCTTGTGCCGATCACAATTAACGGGATCGGTCTGCGCGAGGGCATCTGGATCGTGCTGCTCGGGGCGTACGGGTTCGAGAATGCCGACGCCGTCGCGCTGAGCTGGATCGAGCTGGGGCTCTTCGTCATCTTCGGCCTGATGGGAGGCCTCGTCTATGCCGCACGAAAGTGAAATCCGAACCGAGCCCGACGCGATCGAGGACGCTTCGCTCGGCGGCGTCGCGACGGGCGCCTGGGTCCTCGCGCTCGTCATCTGCACGTTCTTTGCGCTCAGCGTCCGTCTGTTCAACATCGAGACCGCGAGTTTCTTCAACGACGAGCTCTATTCCGTCCAGACCGCCGCGGACTTCGAGGGCACGAACCTCTCCAAACGGCTCGGGTACGTCCCGACCCGCATCGCGCTCGAGCTGGCGAACGTCGATCTGGACGCGCTGGACGTGACCCGCCCCGAGACCTGGATGGACGCCGGCATTACGGAGCGGGCCCTGCGCCTGCCGCACGCCGTGATCGGGGCGCTGACGATCCCGCTGCTCATGCTCGCCGGCAAGCGCGTGCTGGGCGCGAACGGGTCGGTCGTGTTCGGGCTTCTGCTTGCGATCGCGACGTGGCATGTCTACTGGTCGCAGGGCGCGCGCTTCTACATCGTGCAGTTCCTGTTCTTCAACCTCGCGCTGCTGCTCTGGATTGGCTCGGCCCGCGAGCGACGACCCATCGGATACACGCTGGCGATGCTGTGCGCGTTCCTCGGGTTCTGGTCGCAGCCGCACGCGGGGCTGATCTTCGTCATCATGGGGCTCGACTGGCTGTGGTCGTACGTCCGCAAGGACCCGATCCGCCTGGCGTGGTGGCAGTGGATGGTTGGCGCGATCAGCGCCGGCGGGTGCGCCGCGCTCATCGGCATCGATCTGACGCAGCGGACCGAGCAGTGGTCGCAGTTCATCGGGCAGGACCGATGGATCAAGCCGCAGCAGATGGTGCTGGGCGTCGTCTACTGGGTGTGGCCGCCCGCGGCGGCGTTCGCCGGGCTCGCCGGGCTCTGGCTCTGGGCGAAGCGCCCCCGCGTCGGCGTGCCCCTCGTGCTCGCGGCGGCGTTGCCGGTGGCGCTCTTCACGGTCATGGCCGCGTTCGCCTTCATCGGCACGCGGTACGCCTTCATCTGCCTGGGCCCGATCCTCGCGATCGTCGCCGTCGGGCTCGTGCGCGTGTGCGCCGAGATCCAGTCGCGCGCTGGTGCGCTGCTGGCCCTGGCGCCGGCGGCGATGGTGGTCATCGGGCAACTCCTCGCCACGGCGATCTACTTCCGCTCGGGCGGGAACTTCCACGTTCCCATGCGCGATGCGATCCAGTACATCGACGCCCAGAACGTCGAGGGCCTGCCCGTGTATGCCCACGAGGACGAGATCGTGCGGTACTACGCGCAGACCGGCGAGGTCGTCTTCCTGCCCCGCACGGTGGACGAGATCGCGGCGATCCGCGAGCCGGCGTGGTTCATCTTCCAGGTCTCGCACGCCGGCACGGGCGACAACCGCGCCCTCGTGGACGGCATGGAGCTCGAGCGCCGCTTCGCGCTCATGCAGGTCCACTCGTCGCAGGCGATCGACGTCTACCGCTACACCCCGCCGGGTGTCGAGCGCCCTTAGCCGCGCCGAACGAAGATCTCAGAGAGGAACCGCGTGACGAGCTTCGCCGCGGTGAACGCGCTGGCGTGCTGCCCCTGCATGGGGCAGAGCTCGACGACGTCGAATCCGACGACTTCGCACCGGTCCGCGACACCGCGCAGGAGCTTGTCCACGTGCACCCAGTGCAGCCCGCCGGGCTCGGGCGTGCCCGTCGCCGGGATGATGGACGGATCGAACGCGTCCAGATCGATCGTGACGTACACCTTCTTGCCGAGCTTGAGGAGCGTCCGCTCGATCCAGGCGTCGTCGTGGGCGCGCAGGATCTCGTGGGCGTAGACCACGCGTGTCTCGTCGAGCGTGTCGGCTTCTTCGGGCGCGAGCGCGCGGATGCCGACCTGCACGATCGACGCGACCTCGCGGGCGCGGGCCATGACGCAGGCGTGGTTGTGGTCCGAGCCGTGGTAGGTCTCGCGGGTGTCGCCGTGCGCGTCGATCTGGAGGACGGTGAGGTCGTCGTGCCGCTCGGCCGCCGCCCGGATCGCGCCGATCGAGACCGAGTGCTCCCCGCCGAGCATCACGGGGAAGACGCCCGCGTCCATCTCGCGCCCGATCGCCTGCTGCACCATCTCGGCGAGCACCTCGGGCCCTTTGTCGCACTGGATCGGATCGCGCGTGGCGATGCCGCGCTCGTGGATCTGCGAGCGCGTCTGGATGTCGTACCACTCGACGTAGGCCGACGCGTCGATGATCGCCGCGGGCCCCTTGTCGGCGCCCTTCACCCAGCTGCTCGTCTTGTCGTAGGGGACCGGCACGATCGCGATCTCGTCGCGCTCGGCGGTGAAGCCCTCGGGGCGATCCAGAAACACGGTGTTCATATGTCGTCCTCGTCGGCTTCGAGATAGGTATACCCGCTGAGCCCGTCCTCGTAGAACCGCTGGAGCACCCGCGCCTCGCGCACCGTCATGCTCCCCGCGCGGACCGCGCGCTCGCAGTCGCGCGCAAGCCGCTTGGCGAGCGCGCCCGCGTCGTGCTGCATGTACCCCAGCACCTGCGCCACCGAGTCGCCCTTGACGATCTCCTCGATCGCCCACGAGCCGTCCTCGATCCGCACGTGCACCGCGTGCGCGTCGCCCAGCAGGTTGTGCAGATCGCCCAGCACCTCCTGGTACGCCCCGACGAGGAACGCCCCGATGTAGTACGGCTCGTCCTTCTTGAGCGCGTGCAGCATGATCGACGGCTCGGGGTCGGTCTCCCCGATGTACCCACTGATCTGCCCGTCCGAATCGCACGTGATGTCCGCGATGATGACACGCTCGGTCGGCGTCTCGTTCAGGCGATGGATCGGCACGATCGGGAAGAGCTGGTCGATCGCCCACGAGTCGGGCAGCGACTGGAACAGGCTGAAGTTCCCGAAATAGATCCCGCTGAGCAGGTCGTCGATCCCCCAGAGATCCTCGGGGATATCGCTCGCGGGCAGCGTCCGCACCACGGCCTGCACCTTGGCGCACGTGGACCAGAACAACCGCTCGGCCAGCGCCCGGTGCTCGAGCGTCAGGTACCCGAGCTTGAAGAGGCTCATCGCCGCGTCGCGCGCTTGCTCGGCGTCGTGGTAGCACTCATCGTACCGGTCCGCGTTCACCGACCGGTACGCCTCGAGCAGGTCGAGCAAG
This sequence comes from Phycisphaerales bacterium, assembly GCA_040219655.1. Lineage (GTDB taxonomy): Bacteria > Planctomycetota > Phycisphaerae > Phycisphaerales > UBA1924 > BQJQ01. Next base: position 236,732 of record JAVJSB010000007.1, read on the forward strand.
GGCTGCGGCGTGTCGTCGTCCTCGAGCTCGATGTCCTCCGCCCCCGCCAGCGCCTTCGGGCCCGACGACCCCAGGATGTCGAACACGAGCACCGACGAGTACGCGCTCATCGCCCGCCCGCACTCCGTGATGATCGTCGGGTGCTCGATCTCCTCGCCCGAGCAGACCGCCCCGATGCGGTACACGATGTCCGACGCGTACTCCTCGAGGGTGTAGTTGATCGAGCTGGGCGACGACGACTGCACGCCCCGGTAATCAATCCCGAGCCCGCCGCCGACGTCGAGGTACTTCATCCCCGCGCCCGCGCGCACGAGCCCGACGTACACGTGCGCGAGTTCTGTCACGATGTCCTTGATCGCCCGGATGTCCTCCATCTGGCTCCCGGCGTGGCAGTGCAGCAGCTGCAGGCAGTCGAGCATCCCCTCGGCCCGGAGCATCTCCACCATCGCGAGCGTCTCGGACACGAACAGCCCGAACTTCGACTTCACCCCCGCCGACGTCGCCCAGCGCCCCTCGCCGCGCGCCGCGAGCTTGACGCGCACGCCGATCTTCGGGCGCACGCCGTACTGCTTGGCGAACCGGATGATGTGCGTCACCTCGGTCAGCTTCTCGACGATCGGGATGATGGTGCGCCCGAGCTTGGTCGCGAGGATGACCGCCTCGATGTACTCCGCGTCCTTGAACCCGTTGCACAGGATGAGCCGATCGTCGGGCGTCATCGCCATCACCGCGAGCAGCTCGGGCTTGGACCCCACCTCGATGCCGCACCCGTACGCCGCGCCGGCCTGCTCGATCTCCTCGACGACGTGCCGCTGCTGGTTCACCTTGATGGGGAAGACCGGGCGGTACACGCCCTCGTACCCGTTCTCCTCGATCGCCTTGTTGAACGCGCCGGCCAGCGCGCCGATCCGGTGATCCAGGATGTCCGCGAACCGGAGCAGCACCGGCGTGCTGACCCCGCGCTCGCGCAGGCCCTCGACGATCTCGAGCGTGTCCACGCCCGCGCCCGCCCCGGCGACGATCGTGCCCCGGTCCGAGACGCGGAAGTACCCGTTCGCCCAGTCGGCGACGCGGTAGAACGCCCCGCCGTCGAACGGCTGGCTCTGGGCACGGGGAAGGTCTGTCGATCGGTCGGTGGTCGTCATGCGGGCTCCGGCTCGCCGGGTGTGGGCGGTTGCCCTAGGCTCTTGGTCCGCCCCGGGTTGCAACGGAGATCGTACCCATGCCCATCCGCGAGTTCATGCGCGAGCACTTCCGCCACTTCAACGCCGCCGCCACGGTCGACGCCGCCCAGGCCTACGCCGACCACTTGGACGCGTGCGGCACGATGATGGTTACCCTCGCCGGCGCCATGTCCACCGCCGAGCTCGGCCGATCCCTCGCCGAGATGATCCGCCAGGGCAAGGTCCACGCGATCACCTGCACCGGGGCAAACCTTGAGGAGGACGTCTTCAACCTCGTCGCCCACGACCACTACGTCCGCCTCCCCAACTACCGCGACCTCACCCCCGACGACGAGCAAGCCCTGCTCGAACGCCACCTCAACCGCGTGACCGACACCTGCATCCCCGAAGAGGAAGCGATCCGACGCATCGAGCGCGAGGTCCTGGAGCTCTGGAAAGCCGCCGACGAGGCGGGCCAGCCCCGCTTCCCCCACGAGTTCCTGTGCGAGTTGCTGCTTTCGGGCGCGCTCGAGAAGAGCTACCAGGCGGACCCGAAGAACTCCTGGCTCCTCGCCGCCGCCCAGCAGGGTTTGCCGATCTATGTCCCCGGGTGGGAGGACTCGACGCTCGGCAACATCATCGCCGCCCGCGCCACCGACGGCACGCTGAGCTCGACCAACTGCGTCAAGTCCGGGCTCGAGTACATGCGCCACCTCGCCGAGTGGTACTCCGAGACGGCCCCCAAATCGTCGGTCGGCTTCTTCCAGATCGGGGGCGGCATCGCGGGCGACTTCCCCATCTGCGCCGTCCCCATGATCCGCCAGGACCTGCAGCGCGACGTCCCGCTGTGGGGCTATTTCTGCCAGATCTCTGACTCCACGACGAGCTACGGGTCGTACTCGGGGGCCGTCCCCAACGAGAAGATCACGTGGGAAAAGCTCGCGAAGAACACGCCCAAGTTCGTCATCGAGTCCGACGCGACGATCGTGGCGCCGCTGATGTTCGCGTACATTCTCGGGTGGTGAGGGCCGTCGCCACTGACCCATCCTCGGGTCAGTGCGTCGCGGTATAACTGACCGGCGGCCCGCTCAGTGGAACGACATCCGCTCCAGGATCGCCGGCAGCGCCTCGCCGGACTTGGCGCGCACGGACCACGTTACCCGCTGGGAGATGTCCGTCGGCTCCGGGTTGATCTCGACGGTGGGGGCGCCCCGGGCGGTCGCGGCGAGCACGAACCCCGCCGCCGGCCAGACCACGCTCGACGTCCCGATCGACAGGAACAGATCGCACGTATCCAGCGCGCGTTCCGCGGCGTCCAACGCCTCGGTCGGCAACGCTTCACCAAACCACACGACGCACGGCCGCGCGATCGCGCCCGCCTCGAACGGCGATGCCGGCGGGAACTCGCCCATCGCCTCAGGGCCCGGCTCGAACTCCCGCCCCGTCGCGCAGCACCGCCAGCGCGCGACCGAACCGTGCAGCTCCACGACATTGGACGATCCCGCCCGCGTGTGCAGCCCGTCCACGTTCTGCGTCAGCAGCGTGAACGACCCGCCGCGGGCCGTCACCCGGCGTTCGATCTCCGCCAGCGCCAGATGCCCCGGGTTCGGCTCGGCGGCGAGGCAGCCCAGCCGACGGTGGTCGTACCACCGGGTCACGGTTTCGGGGTCCGCCTCGAATGCCTCGGGCGTTGCCAGCGTCTGGGGGTCGAACCGGGCCCAGAGGCCGGTCATCGAGTCGCGGAAGGTGGGGATGCGGCTCTCAGCGGAAACCCCCGCTCCGGTGACGACAACGACACCAGAACAGGTGGAGAGGGCTTGCGAGATGTGCTGAATTGCGGTTTTCATGCAATCAATGCGGGAAAGTGCTTTCGGTGTCGTGGTCGTCACTCGGATGTGAGAGTTCAGTAAACCTGCGCGGAGTCCTTGGTGGACCTCTTGACACGGGGTGGGCTCCGGTTACCATACGCGAAAGTTCTTTCGCCTTTGCCCTCGGGGGCCGACGGAAGGACAGCTTCCCGATGCCGAGCACGAGCTCGGGCGGGTGGATTCGATCGGCGGTCTCCCTCCCGCCGATCACGAGCGCCGGCGTCCTCCCTCACGCCGGCGGCGTGATTCCGAAGGCTAACGCCTCGGAATCGCTTTGGCGCTCCGATTCGCCTGCCCCGCGGCGCGTGCCTTGGGTACGCTGCCCGTTGCGGGCCACGGTCGGCCCTTGTGAGCGCCCCTCTCGTGATCCTGGCAACGGACTCCACCATCACGCTGGCCGCCGGAGCGGGTGTCTCTCCCGCGATGATCTCTGTCGGCCTCATCGCGCTCATCGGCGTGGGCAGCCAGTGGCTCGCCTGGCGCTTGAAGATCCCGTCCATCCTCCTGTTGCTCATCGGGGGCATCGTCGCGGGCCCGCTGGCGCGGGCGGTTTTCCCCGGCTCGCCCTGGGTGCTCGACCCCGAATCGCTCATCGATTCGGAGCTCCTCTTCTCGCTCGTTGGCATCTCCGTCGGGCTCATCCTGTACGAGGGCGGGCTGACCCTCCGGTTCCGCGAGGTGCGGACCGTCAAGCGCATCGTGGTCAGCCTGGTCACGCTCGGCGCGCTCGTGACGTGGGCGATCGCGTCGTTCGCGGGCTGGGTGATCTTCTCGCTCGACCCGCCGCTGGCGGTCCTGCTCGGCGCGATCCTCGTCGTCACGGGGCCCACCGTCATCGGCCCGATGCTCGGGCACATCCGCCCGTCGGGCGCGACGGGCCCGGTGCTCAAGTGGGAGGGGATCGTCATCGACCCGATCGGCGTGCTCCTCGCGGTGCTCGTCTTCGAGGTCATCCTCGCCGGGCAGGGCGAGGCGGGCAGCGCCACGAGCACGATTGTCTGGGCGATCGTGAAGACGGTGATCGCGGGAGGCGGGCTCGGGCTCGCCGGCGCGCTGCTCATGCTCGTCGTCATGGACCGCTACTGGGTGTCCGACACCCTTCAAAACCCCGTGAGCCTGATGCTCGCGGTGGTGGTGTTCGTCCTGTCGGACACGATCCAGAAGGAGTCGGGCCTGCTCGCGACGACGGTGATGGGGATGGTGCTCGCGAACCAGAAGCGCGCGGACATCCGGCACATCCTGGAGTTCAAGGAGTCGCTGCGGGTGCTGCTCATCGGCGCGCTGTTCGTGGTGCTCGCGGCGCGCGTGAAGATGGACGACCTGATGAGCCTCGAGCTCGGCGCGGTTGTCGGATTCCTGGCGGTGCTCGTGATCGTCGCCCGTCCCGCGTCAGTCTGGATCTCGACGCTCGGCACGGGGCTGACGATCAACGAGCGGCTGTTCCTCTCGGCGCTGGCGCCGCGCGGGATCGTCGCCGCGGCGGGCTCGTCGATCTTTGCCATCGGGCTCGCCAACGCCGCGACGCCCATGCCCGAAGCCGAGCGGATCGTGCCCATCGTCTTCGCGGTCATCATCGGCACGGTCGGGCTGTACGGGCTGGCGGCGTCCCCGATCGCGCGCGCGTTGGGCGTCTCGGACCAGGACCCGCAGGGCATCGTTTTCATCGGCGCGCCCTCGTGGGTGCGCACCGTCGCGGGCGTGCTGCACAAGCGCGGCATCCGCGTGCTGCTGATCGACACCAACCGCTCGAATATCCGCGCCGCGCGGATGGAGGGCATCGACGCCGTCAACGCGAACGTGCTCGACGAGTGGGTGCTCGACGAGCTGGACCTGCGGGGCATCGGGCGCGCGTTCGCCGCGACGCCCAACGACGAGGTCAACACGCTCGCGCTGCAGCGCTTCGGCGAGGTGATCGACAAGGCCGCGCTCTACCGCCTGCCCTCTCCGCCGGGCAAGGGCGGCAAGAAGACGGGCGCCGTCATGGGCCCCGGGTCGGCGTCGAACGTCGCCAGCAAGAGCACCACAGGCGCGAAGACGACCGTCGGGAACACGGTCGTCGGGCCGACCTCGGCGAGCACGACCAAGACCGCCGGCGCCGCGACGGGCAAGAAGCGCGAAGGCGAGGCGACCGTCATCGGCCGGCGCGCCTTCGACGCCCGGGCCGACTTCGCGACCCTGGAGGAGCACGTCGCCCGAGGCTGGGTCATCAAGGCGACGAACGTCTCGGAGGAGTTCACCTACGAGGACTTCCGGCGTCTCTACGGGCCCGCGGCGATCCCGCTGCTCGTCATCTCCGGCGCCAACGTGACCATCGGCACGGCCACCCGCGGCATCTCGCCCGACCCGGGCGACACCGTCGTCGCGCTCGTCGATCCGGATCAGCTGCTCATGCCCGGCGCGTTCGGTGAGACGAGCCAGACAGGTGGCTCGTCGGGTTGATCACAGGGGGCTGATCACGCAGGGTCCAGACGACCGATGCCCATCATCCGACCGAGCACGGCGAGCTTGTCACCCATGGATTGCCGCGGCGGGGTGCCGCCGTTGTGCGACAAGACCACGATGGTCTGATCGTCGTCGGCCGGGGCGCCGCCGCGGCGTCGCTCGAGCCGTGTGGCGAGCTCACCCGCCACTGTGCCGCCCGCGGGCGCATCGATCGTGCCAGCGAGCGCGAGCAACCCGGACTGGCCCAGCTGCGTCCCGTCGGCGTCGGGCGTCTCGGGCAGCGCATCGGTGTACAGGACCGCGAAGTCGCCCGGCCCGATCGGCACGGCGAACTGTTCGTACCCCATCGGCTCGATGATCCCGAGCGGCAGGTTCAGCGCCGCCGGGCTCGCGTCCGCGTCTTCGGGCACGGCGAACGACCAGGCCCGCTGCTTCGCCCGCCAGAGCAGCGGCGGGGGGTGCCCGGCGTTCACGATGACCAATCGCCGCGCCGGCGCGAAGTACGTCAGCAGCAGCGCCGTGGCGAACCGGGCGCCCTCCTGGTCCGCGTTGAACTCCTCGTTGAGCTGCCGCGCCATCCGTGTCTGGTCGAGTGTGTTGATGTTCCGGCGCATCTGCTTACGGAGGACCGCCGACGCCTCCGCGACGGCCGCCCCGTGCCCCGAGACGTCCGCGAGCACGCACCGCGTGATGTTGCCAGCACCGCACATGGAGACGTAGTACACGTCGCCGCCGTCGGCGTCGTCCTCGAACACGTCGGCGTGGACGTGGATGTCGAGCCCGGGCACGCTCGCCGCCCGGCGCGCCGATCCGGATCCACCCCAGAGCTCCATGCACCGCAGGGCGTGCGGCTCGTTCTCATGCTGTTCGTGTGGGGCGTTCACGGGAGCACGGAACGCCGCTGTCTCACGGTTTGTTCCGCGGCACTCCGCGCCGAACCGGCGGGACCGCCCACCCCATCTTCTGCTGCAGCGTTGCCCAGTAGCTGCCCTCGTCGTCGTAGACGAACCGCGTGGTCGGGCCCGCGCGGAAGCGGACGGTGTCGCCCTCCGCGAGCCGCTCGTGCACCTGCCCGTCCACGACGAGCGTCGTCCCCGCCGCCTCGTGGGCGTTCACGGACGTCACGGTCAGCTCGATGCCGCTGGTCGCGGGCAGGACGATCGGGCGGAAGCTCAGCGAGTGGGCGGCGATGGGCGTGATGACGAACGCGTCCACGCCCGGCGCGACGATGGGCCCGCCGGCCGAGACGTTGTACGCCGTCGAGCCCGTGGGCGTTGAGACGATGAGCCCGTCTCCCGAGACGCTGGGCCCGGGGGCGCCGTCGATGGTGAGCCCGAGCGTGATCATGCGGTAGGGGGGGCCCGCCGTCACAACGTGCTCGTTGATCGCGCGTTCCTGTCGGCGGACCTCGCCGGTCGTGCCGTCCACGACGTCCGCGAGGATGGACCGGACGGCGCGGGTGTTCAGCTCGCCCGCGCCGAAGACATCATCGCACCGTTCGGCGACGGACTCGATCTCGAAACCCGTCATGAACCCGACGCGCCCGATGTTCACGCCCAGGATCGGGACGTCCGCGCCCTCGAGCCTCCGGGCGGCGCTGAGCAGGGTGCCGTCCCCGCCCAAGACGACGGCGAGGTCGGCGCCCGAGGCGTCGATCGGGTCGGGGTGGAGGTCGCCGTCCGTCTCCACGACGCCGACGACGGACCCGCGCTGCTCGATCAGCCCGCGCACCTTGGCGAGGGCGTCGTCCGCGTCTGGCTTGCGGCGGTTCACGATGAGCAGGACGTTTCGGCCCATGGGCGGAGGGTAGCGCGGGGCTCAGGCCCGGCCCGGCGCGGGATGCGCCGCGTGCTTGGGCTCGGCGGCGGGACGGGCAGGCGCGGATGCCGCGTCGGTGAGAATCCGGATCTGCCGCGCGATGCCGGCGGCGTCCAGCCCGACCTCGGCGAGCTGCTTGGACCGCGAGTCCTGCAGGATCCACCCGTCCGGGATGCCGTGCACGCGGACGCGCGACGCGTCCAGCCCCATCGCGCTGGCGGCTTCGAGCACGGCGCTGCCGAACCCGCCGACCACCGAGTGGTCCTCGAGTGTCAGCACCGGGATGCCCCGGGTCAGCAACTCGCGCACCAGCGCCTCGTCGATCGGCTTGGCGAAGCGCGCGTCCCACACGGCGACCTTGTACTCGCCCGCCAGCTCGTCCGCCGCGGCGCAGGCGGCGATCGCCGGCGTGCCGAAGGCGAGCACCGCGACGTCCGGGGTGGCCCGGCTCGCCGAGCCGGGTCCGGTCAGATCAAACTCAGGCGTCAGGCACCGCGCCTGCCCGAGCTCGAACGGCGGGCAGCCGTCCGCGAAGCGCTCCGAGACGCTGTCGCGCGGATAGCGCACCATGCTCAGGCCCGCGTCCCACCCGCGCATGAACTCGAGGGCCGCCTTGAGGCTCGGCTCGTCGATGGCGGCGGTGAGCACCGCCTCGGGCAGGGCCCGCAGGATGCTCACGTCGCAGAACCCGTGGTGGACCGCGCCGTCGCCGCCCACGAGCCCGGCCCGATCGAGGCACAGCCGCACCGGCAGGCCCTGCAGCGCGACCTCCTGGAACGCCTGGTCGAACGCCCGCTGCAGGAACGTCGAGTACACGGCAAAGAAGGGCTTGAGCCCGCACTTGGCCATCCCGGCCATCATGTCCATCGCGTGCGATTCACAGATGCCCGTGTCGAACGCGCGGTCGGGGAATTTCTCGAGCGCCGCGGTCGTGCCCGTGCCGTCGGGCATCGCGGCGGTCGCGGCGACGATCGTGTCGTCGCGGTCCATCAGATCCACGAGCGCCTCGCCGAACGCCGCGGTGAACGCCCGCCCGCCCGAGCTCATCTCGACGCGGCACCCGAGCCGCTCGTCCTCCTCCATCGTGAACGCCTTGGGCGAGTGGAACCGCGTCGCGTCCTCCTCGGCGATCCCGAGCCCCTTGCCCTTGATCGTCTTGACGTGCAGCACCATCGGGCGGTCCATGTCCCGCGCCTCGGCGAGGAACTCGATCAGCGTCGGGATGTGGTGCCCGTCGATCGGGCCCGCGCAGACCAGCCCGAACTTCGTGAACCACGAGTCCTCGGAGATGAGCGCCTTGGTCATCTCGCCCGCGCGGTGGTATGCCTCCTGGAGGGCCCCGCCGCCGGGGACGCGCGCCAGCAACTCCTTCGCGCCCTTCTTGAAGTCGGCGTAGGTGTGACTCACCCGCACGCGGTCGAAGTACTGGCTCACCGCGCCCTGCGGCTTGGAGATGCTCATCCCGTTGTCGTTCAGGATCACCAGCATCTGGCGCTGAAGCGTGCCCGCGTTGTTGAGCCCCTCCATCGCGACGCCGTTGACGATCGACGCGTCGCCCACGAGCGTGACGACGCGGCGCCCGTCCGGGTTGTCCTTGGGGTGATATCCCTGGCCCGTGATCGCGTCGCCCCGCGCCATGCCCACCGCGGTCGAGATGCCCGTCCCCGCGTGCCCGACGCGGAACAGGTCGTACTCCGATTCGAGCGGCTCGGGGAACCCCGCCATGCCCTCGCGCGTGCGGAGCTTGTCGAGCAGCCCGAGCCGACCGGTCAGCAGCTTGTGCGGGTAGCACTGGTGCCCGACGTCGAACAGCAGGCGGTCGTGCCCGAAGTCGAACACGTAGTGCAGCGCGATGGTGAGCTCGACGACGCCCAGGTTCGGCGCCAGGTGCCCGCCGGTCTTGGAGACCTGCCCGATGATCCGCTCGCGAATCTCCGCGGCGACCTCGTCGAGGCGCTCGACGGGCAGTGCTCGCAGGTCCGCCGGCGTCTTGATCTTTTCCAGGATGCTCATGAGTGCTCAATCGGAAGGAAGCGAGCCGGCGGGTCCCCCCGCCGGCTCCGTTCGTTGGGAGTCGCCCAGCCGAGGTTTCGGGATGTCCAAGTGTATGGATTCGAGACGCTTGGCGTCGTACGCCCCCTCGGGTCGCGGGTTCGGGCGATCTCGTCCGTCGCGTCAGGACGTCCGCGCCGCGAGCTGGATGCTCACCGCGCGGAGCAGGTCCGCCTCGGGCCCAAACTCAGAAAGCGCCGCCCGGGCGTGATCCGCGAGGTCGTCGGCGAGCGCCCGCGAGCGCTCGACCCCGATGATGCCCGGGTAGGTCGCCTTGCCCGCGTCCGCGTCCTTGCCCGCCGTCTTGCCCAGCTTCTCGGTCGTCGAGGTCGCGTCGAGCAGGTCATCGACGACCTGGAACTGCAAGCCGACCGCGTCGGCGTAGCGCGAGATCGCTTCCAGACGCGGGTCGGGCGCGTCCGGCGCGACGCCGCCCGCGATCGCGCCCATGCGGCACGCGGCGCGGATCAGCGCCCCCGTCTTCCGCGCGTGGATCGCTTCGAGACGCGCCAGATCGTCGTCGCCGGGCGCGTCGTCCAACGCCATGTCCATCGTCTGCCCGACGATCATGCCCGTCGTCCCCGCGACGAGCTCTTCGCAAAGGCGCGCGCGCACGCCCGCGTCCGCCTGTTCGATCGCGCCGAACGCGAGCGTGAGCAGTTGGTCGCCCGCGAGGATCGCCATGGGCTCGGAGGTGTGCTTGTGCAGCGTGGGCTTGCCGCGGCGGAGATCGTCGTCGTCGAGCGCGGGCAGGTCGTCGTGCACCAGGCTGAACGCGTGGATCATCTCGACCGCCGCGCCCGCGGGCAGCGACGCCTCGCCCGCCCCGCCGACCGCCTCGCACGCGCCCCACGCGAGCACGGGCCGAACCCGCTTGCCCCCGCCCAGCAGCGCGTAGCGCAGGGCGCCCGCGAGGTTCGCGGGCAGCCCGAGCCGGGCCACCGCCACATCATCGACGAACGCGCGCAGATGCTCGTCCACACGCTGGGCGATGGTTCGGATGGCGTCGGCGGTGGTCGTCATGCTGTCGTCCGGCGATGGGGCGTGCGTCCCGCTACGCTTGACCCGTGGATTTCCTCGAACAAGTCCGGCAGGTCGTCAGCGCGGGCGGGTGGGTCATGTTCCCGCTCATCGTACTCTCCGTGCTCAGCGTGACCCTGTGCGTCGAGCGGATCGCCTTCTGGGCCCGCACGCACTCCAAGCGATCAAGAAGCCTCGTCCGCGCGATCGCCGCCCGCCTGCACGAGGGCAACCCGGGCGCCGCGCTCGATCTGGCGCGCCAGGATAACACGGTCTACGGGCGGTTCGTCGAATCGCTGCTGGACCGCTCGCGCCGCCCGTCCGAGCCCGCGGCCCTCGAGGAGATCGAGCGCCTCCGACCCGCGATCGAGCGCTTCGGGACGTTCCTCGCGACGACGATCGCCGCGGCGCCCCTGCTGGGCATCCTGGGCACCGTCACGGGGATCATCCGGAGTTTCAACCTGCTGGGCGGCGCGGGGACCGTTTCGGACCCGACCGCGGTCGCGGCGGGCATCGCCGAGGCGTTGTTCACGACGGCGTTCGGGCTGACCGTCGCGCTGGTGACGCTGTTCCCCTACGCCGTCTTCCGTGCGCAATCGGAGCGTTGTCTCGGGAAGCTCGAGGCGCTGGGCGCCGCGCTCGCCGATCTGCCTGGTTCGCGCACCGAGACCCCCGAGCCGACGGATTCCAATCCGTCGGATCCGTCCAAGACGGAGCTCGTCACTTCCCCTGCGTCTTGAGCAGCTCGTAGATCGCCTCGCCCGAGTCGGCGCCGTAGAGCTCGGAGCGGAACGACTCCATCGAGACGAGGCGTGAGATCTGCGCCAGCGCCTGGATGTGGTCGCTCGTCCGATCGGGCGGCGACGCGAGCAGCACGATGAGCTGCACGGGCTGCCCGTCGATCGCTTCGAAGTCCATGGGCAGCGCGGGCTTGCCGATCGCGAGCGCCAGGTCGTTCATGGTGTCGGACTTGCCGTGCGGGATCGCGAGCCCGTGCCCGATGCCGGTGGTGCGGGTCTGCTCGCGGGTCCAGACGGCGTCCTTGAGGGCGCCCGCGTCGCTGACCTTGCCCGCGGCGGCGAGCAGATCGACGAGCTCCACGATCGCCGCGTGCTTGTCGGCCGACTCGAGCGGCGCTCGCACGCATTCGGGGGTCAGGATCTCGAGCAGGTTCATCGGTGCACGCCCTTCGCGAGAGAGTCCCAGCGGGTCGAGAGTCTACCCATCAGCCAGCGCCGGGACGCAGGAGCACGGAGTACCCGCCGTCCGTGTGCTCGCCCGCGGGCGTTCCGGGCCCGCCCGAGGGGAGGCAGCGGCGCTCGCGGTCGCGCGCCACTCCATGCCACCGCTCGGCCCACGCCGCCTGGTCCTCGTTCTCCGCCCGCTCGACGGAGCAGGTGGCGTAGAGGATCACGCCCGCGGGGGCGAGCAGCGGGATGGCGTCGGCGAGGATCTGGCGTTGGATGTCCACGAGGCGGGCGACGGCGGCGTCCCCGGCCCGGTGCCGCGCTTCGGGCCGCCGCGCCAGCACGCCCGTGTTCGAGCAGGGGACGTCCAGCAGCACCAGGTCCGCGCGCGACAGGCACGCCTCGCGCGCCCGGTCGGGCGGCATCACCTCGACGCGCGGGTGATCCGCGAACGCGGCGCGGAGGTCCTTGGCGCGATCGGCGTCCGGGTCGGACGCGACGATCCGCGCGTCGGGGAACGTCTCGGCGAGCTGCCGGGTCTTGGTGCCGCGCCCGGCGCACACGTCCGCGATGAGCTTCGGGGCCAGGCCCGCGACGCTCGCGACGGCGCCCGCGGACGCGGGGTCCTGCGCCCAGATGCGGGGGTTCGCCCCGAGCAGCGACTCGAGATCCGCGTGCGAGCCCGCGAACACGCGGTGCCCGCGCTCGGCGTGCGGCGACGTGCCCGGTGCGTCCGTCCAGTCCGGGTCGTGCGCCGTGCGCAGGATCGTGGGCGCCCGCGCGATCGAGTGGTGCGCGATGCGGCGGGCTTCGTCGGTCCCCCACGCGATGATCCACCGATCGATGAGCGCCCGAGGCACGCCGGTCGCGACGGATGTGCGTTCGGCGTCGTCGTTGGGGAGCGTCAGGCCGACGAGCGCGAGGGCGCCGCCCGAGTCGAGCGGGATCTCGTCGGGGGCGTTGGTCCACGCGTCGCGCGGCTCACCGCGCGCGTTCGCGACCTTCCGCAGGATCGCGTTGGCGAACCCGCTGGCCTTGGGTCGGATGTTCGCCTTGGCCCACCCGACAGACTCGTCGAGCACCGCGTGATCGGGCACGCGATCCAAGAACAAGAGCTGGAACGCGCCGGCGAGCAGCACGCCCTGCATCTTGGGCTCGAGCGTCGCCAACTCGTGCCCCGAGAGTTCGCGGAGCAGGAAGCTCAGCGTGAGCCATCGGCGGACGACGCCCTCGTCGATCGCGCGCGCGAGGGCGGCGTCGCGCGGGTCGAGCCCGCCCGTCTCGACCGATCCGATCGCGAGATCCGGGAACTGGCGTGCCCGGCGGGCGAGGCGGCGGATGGCGCGGTCCCGCGCGTCCGCGGGGGCCGCGCTTGCTCCGGGGCCCGAGGGCCCGAACGATCCCGTGTCCGCACCGGTCATCGCGGACTCTAGACCCGCCCGTGGCGAATCCTCCCGCACAGCCCGAACGCCCGATCGACTCGGACGCCGCGCGCACCGGCGGCCTGCTCGCGTCCATGCGGATCCGCAAGAAGCTGATCTTGCTGCACACGCTGTTCTCCCTCTTGCTCGCGGCGATCCTGCTCGTGGCGCTGCGGCCCGCGATCAAGAACGTCGTCGCCCGCGCCGAGATGAGCCAGGCGGTGCGCGAGCTCGAGCGGTCGCTGCCCGAGCTGCGCGAATCGGCGGACGACGGCGCGGTGATCCGCGCCGCCGACGGGGGGCGGATCGAGCTCCGGTCCGGCACGGCGGACCAGCTCGCGCTGGCCGAGACTTTCGTCACCCGCGCGCAGGCGGCGCCGAACGTCGCGGTGCCCGTGCGGACCGAGGTGGGCCGCGCCAAAGCAACGATGTGGGTGACCGACGAGGCGGGCGGCGGGATGCTCTGGGTCGTCTCGGTGTCCATCCCCGAAGCGCGGCGGGCGGTGTGGGGGTTGTACGTCCTGGTTGTGCTGTCGCTGCTGGCTGTGTATGCGCTCGTGGCGCTCGCGCTGGAGATGTTCGTGCTGCCCACGCAGGTGTACGGCCCGATCCGTGCGCTGCTGCTCGCGGACGCGGCGGTCCGCGAGGGCGATCGACAGCACGAGCTGATCCCCGAGCGGTCCATCCCCGCCGACGAGCTCGGCGAAATCATGCGCTCGCGCAACGAGTCGATCGTCCGCATCCGCACGCAGGAGCAACGCCTGGCGGACGCGCTGGAGCGGCTCGAGACCGTCGCGGCGGACCTCAAACGCAAGAACCACCTGCTCGAGACCGCCCGGCGGAACCTCGAGGGCGCCGACCGGCTGGCGAGCCTGGGGATGATGTCCGCGGGGATCGCGCACGAGCTGAACACGCCGCTCGCGGTGGCGAAGGGGATCATCGAGAAGCTCGACGGCGACCCGTCGCGCGGGCTCTCGGACGCCGAGTCGCGGTTGCTCGTCCGCGTGATCGGGCGGCTGGAACGTCTGAGCGAGGGGCTGCTCGATTTCGCGCGCGTGCGCGAGCCGGGGCGCGAGGTCGCGGGCGTGCGCACGATCGTGGACGATGCGCTCCAGCTCGTTCGGCTGGACCGGGACACGGAATCGTCGGGCATCGAGCTGGCCAACGACGTGCCCGAGGATCTCGCGATCGCGTGCGACGCGGACCGGCTTGTGCAGGTGTTTGTGAACTTGGTCCGGAACGCTGCGGACGCGGTGCGGGCCCAGGGCGCGGGCGGGTCGGTGCGTGTGAGCGGGCGGGCGGCGGACCGCGACGGGTCCCGCTGGGCGCTGCTGCTGGTGCGCGACACGGGCCCGGGGATCGAGCCCGAGATGCTGAGCCGGCTGTTCGAGCCTTTCGCGTCCACGAAGCTCGACGCGCGGGGGACGGGGCTCGGGCTGGCGGTGTCGGAGGGGATCGTCCGCGAGCACGGGGGGACGATCATCGCCCGCAACCGGGCGGACCGGGGTGGTGCAGAGTTCGAAGTGATGCTGCCGATGGAATCGGAGTCCGAGCCCGCGGGTGTCGAGCACGGGGCGGCGCCCGCCGAGGATGGAGCCGAGCATGCCTGAATCGTCCGAGGGTCAGCCGCCCGTACCACCCGCGCCGCCCCTGAGCATCGTGGCGCTGGACGACGACGCGGACTTCCGGGAGTTCGTGACGTCGCTGCTGACGGACGCGGGGCACGATGCGCGGGCGGTCGCGACGCGCGACGAGCTGATCCGGGCGTGCCAGGACGCGCTGCCCGAGGTGGTGCTGCTCGACATGAAGATGGGCGGCGACGACGGGGAGGCGGTGCTGGCGGATCTCCGCGAGCGGTGGCCGCGCCTGTGCGTGATCGTGGTGACGGGGTACCCCTCGCTGGACTCGATGCGGCAGACGTTCAAGCAGCAGGCGTTCGACTACATCGCCAAGCCGTTCGGCGCGGACGAGCTGCTGCGGGCGTTGTCGCAGGCGGCGGCGGCGTTCGGGCTCGGGCAGCGCCCGCAGGACCGCCTCCGCGTCGAGCTCGGGCGGCAGATCCGGCTCGCCCGGACCGAGCGCGGGTGGACGCTCAAGGAACTCGGCGAGTCGTCGGGCATGAGCGTGAGCCAGCTGTCGGCGGTCGAGCGCGGGGCGCACCTGCCGAGCCTCGAATCGCTGATCTCGATCGCGACGGCGCTGCGGGCCCAGCCCAGCGCCTGGCTGGACTCGGCGGGGTTCTAGGCGGTGGCGGTCGCGGGCTAGCATCCTGCCGCGTGGGTGTGGACCGACCCATCCTGTTTACCGGCTTCGAGCCCTCGGGCGACGACCACGCCGCGGCGGTCGTGCGCGAGCTGCTCGCGCGCCATCCCGAACTCAAGATCTATGCGTGGGGTGGGCCCAAGATCGAGGCGGCGGGCGCCGAGCTCGTCGAGCGCACGGGCGACGACGCCGTGATGGGCCTGCCCGGTCTCAAGAAGATCGCCCAGCACCGGAAGATCAACCGGCGCATCGCCGAGTGGATGGCGAAGAACCGCCCGGCGCTGCACATCCCCGTCGATTCGCCCGCGGCGAACTTCCCGGTGTGCAAGCTCGCGAAGGAACGCGGGGCGCGCGTCGTGCATCTCGTCGCGCCGCAGGTCTGGGCGTGGGGCAAGTGGCGGGTGAACAAGCTGCGCAAGCTCACGGACCACGTGCTGTGCCTGCTGCCCTTCGAGGAGCCCTGGTTCCGCGAGCGGAACGTGATGGCGACGTTCGTCGGGCATCCGCTGTTCGACCATCCGGTGGACATCGCGGCGTTGGACGTCGAGGCCCGGGCGCTGCCATCGGGCGATGGACCGCGTGTCGCGATCATGCCGGGCTCGCGGCCGGGCGAGCTGTCGAAGAACTTCGCGACGCTCGTGGACGTCTACCGCCTGCTCGAAGCGGAGCACCGGGGAATGCAGGGCGTCGTCGCGGCGGCGAAGGAGGCGGACGTCGAGGAGCTGCGGCGGCTGGCGACGGCGGCGGGCAAGTCCTGGCCCGCCTCGCTCGCGATCGTGCACGGGAAGACGGACGCCGTCATCCGCTGGTGCGACCTGTCGCTGGTGGTCTCGGGCACCGTGACGCTGCAGATCGCGCGGCAGACCAAGCCCATGGTGATCATGTACCGCCCGAGCCGGCTGGTCTGGTCACTCATTGCGCGGTGGCTGATCTCGACGTCGAGCTTCAGCCTGCCCAACCTGATCGCGGGGCGGAAGATCGTGCGTGAGTTCATCCCGCACTTCGCGGGGCCCGAGCCGATCGCGGCCGAGGCGATCGAGCTGCTCGAGTCGAGCGCGAAGTCGAGCGAGCAACGCCGCGACCTCGCCGAGGTGTGCGCGCAGTACGCGGGGACGAACGCGGCGAAGGCGTCGGTGGATGTCATCGAGCGGGTGCTCGGGTTGAGCGCCGCCGAGCCCGCGGACGCGCCCGCCGCCGCTACAGCCTGACAACCGGCATCGTGCCACTGACCCGTCTTCGGGTCAGTGCATCTCGAGAATGCCATGCTGATCCACACTGACCCGAAGACGGGTCAATGGCACGGGAGCGGCGCTCGCGGCTCGCACGGGTCAGAGCCTGACGGGCAACGCCGCGACGGTGCAGACCTCGTTGCCCGCGCGCTCGACGATCGCGAACGATTCTGTGATGGGCACGCCCACCGGCGCGCCGCGGTCCAGGCACCCGTGCGACATCTGCGTGAGGTCGTGCCGGGCGGTGGGCTCGTCGGCGGTGAAGAGGACGACGAGCGCCACGCCGTGGTTGATCATGGGCTCGGCGGCGATCTTGACCGCGTCGCCCGCCGGGCCCGTCACCAGCGCGCTGGCGTACCCGGCGTTGGGCCCGGGCACGCCAGCCTGATACGCGAACTGCGCGACCGCCTTCACCTCGACCCACAGGCAGTCTCCCGGCTCGGTGGTCGGGCCCGGGGCGGCGATCGTGTCCGCCACGGGCTCGAAGAGCGTCCCCGTCGCGGCGTCCATGTGCTTCAATTCGGCGACCGGGTCCAGGGGCGGGGCGGCGGGGTCGGGCGTCAGCACCAGGTCGCACCGGTCGCGGGCGTTGCGGGTGTGCCGGGCGGCGATGTCGCCCGGGTACGGGTGCTCGCGCCACACGCCGAGCCCCGAGGCGCGGATTCCGCGCTCCAAAATCGGGTGCAAGCGAACCTCGTCCAGGGCGTCCAGGCCGTACACCGCGTGCTCGTCGGCGAGCTCACGTTCGGCGTCCCGGAGCGCCTGAGCGGCGGCGGACACGATGTCGTCCAGGTTCCACACGGCCGCCAATGTACCTCCCGGGTTGCACAAACGGGCTGGAGGCATCAAGATACCGCCCGGCCCGACCGGGACTCACCGGATCAGGCGTCTCTTCCGACCTCCCCGCGGAGACCCCAACCCATGCAGGGACTCAACGACGCGATCAACGCCATCAACGGCGTCCTCTTCTCCAACTACACCGTCTACGCGCTGCTCTTCACCGGGCTGCTCTTCACGGTCTGGTCCGGGTTCGGCCAGTTCCGGGCGCTCTCGCACGGCATCGCCGTCGTGCGCGGGAAGTACGACGACAAGGACGACCCGGGCGCCATCAACCACTTCCAGGCCCTGTCGGCGGCGTTGTCCGCGACGGTCGGGCTGGGCAACATCGGTGGCGTCGCGGTCGCCGTGGCGCTCGGCGGTCCGGGCGCGGTCTTCTGGATGTGGATCATCGGGCTCCTCGGCATGGCCCTCAAGATGACCGAGGTCACCCAGTCCATGCTCTACCGCAACACGGACGACCCGGAGAACCCGCACGGCGGGCCGATGTTCGTCGTGAAGAAGGGCTTCGCCGAGTGGGGGCTCGCCCCGATCGGCACGATCATCGGCGGCATCTTTGTCATCACCCTGCTGATCTCTGCGATCACGGGCGGCAACATGTTCCAGGCGTGGAACGTCGCGGACATCACGAATACGTACTTCCAGATCCCGCAGGTGGCGACCGGCATCGTCCTGGCGTTCATCGTGGGGCTTGTGATCATCGGGGGCATCAAGCGGATCGGCTCGGTCGCCGGCAAGATCGTGCCGCTGATGTGCGTGATCTACGTGCTCGCCGCGCTGTTCGTGCTGTTCATGAACATCGCCGACGTGCCCGCGATGCTCAGGCTGATCGTGGTGAGCGGGCTGCCCCCGTTCCTGGGCGGCGAATCGCCCGACGCGGCCGGGGCGTTCTTGGGCGGCACCTTCGGGTACGCCGCCATGTGGGGCATCAAGCGGGCGCTCTTCAGCTCGGAAGCGGGTCAGGGCTCGTCCCCGATCGCCCACTCGGCGGCGAAGACCGACGAGCCGGTGCGCGAGGGCGTCGTCGCCGGGCTCGAGCCCTTCATCGACACCATCGTCGTCTGCACGCTGACCGCTCTCGTGATCCTGTCTTCGGGCGCGTACAACCGCGAGGCGGAATCGAGTTTCGTGCTGCCCGACGACGTGCAGGTGGTCGCCGCGACCGACCCCGAGACCGGGAGCACGATCGAGGGCACCTGGACGCTCCAGTCCACCGACCTGCCGGACATGTCGGGCGACGCGCGCGACATCCGCCGCACGCCCGAGGGCGCCGCGGGCTGGCGTGAGGGCGAGACGATCTTCATGGTCGTTCGCGCCGACGCGGACCCGAACACCGGTCGCGACCTCCGCAAAATTTCCGGGCTCGTGTCTCGCAACGACGCGGACGTCTGGGAGGTCAATTGGAACACCCTCGAGTCCGAATCGAGGCCGACGCTGCGGCAGAACGAGGACGGCACGCCGGACCTCGGGATCTACGGTGACTACGCCGCGGCGTCCATGACGGCGTACGCCTTCGACCGGACGTACCCGGGCCTGGGCATGGTGATCGTCACCGTTGCCGCCTGGCTCTTCGCGATCTCGACCATGATCTCGTGGAGCTACTACGGGGAGCAGGGCATCTATTACTTCTTCGGGACGCACGGGGAGAAGATCACCAAGCCCGCCGTGATGACGTACAAGCTCATCTACTGCGCGCTCATCCTGCTCACCACCGTCGCGGCGATGCCGATTCTTGCGCAGGCCGACGGCACTAAGAAGCCGCTGCTGGGCACCGACGCCGAGCTCGACATGTGGACGACGCTCGGCCTGGGCGTCATGCTCGTCGCGAACATCCCGATCATGCTCATTTTCGGCGCCAAGGCGATGGGCGCCTACCACGCCTACTTCAAGCGGATGAAGGCCGGCGAGGACCAGCCCCACGAGGCGCCCCCGATCGAGGACGTCGTCGAGGGCAAGGACGTCGAGTAAGGCGTCCCGGTCTCTGGCCACCCAAGCCCACGGCTTCCGAGCCGTGGGCTTTCTTATGCGCCCAGCGCGTCGCGGATCTTGTCGATCGTCTCGCGGGCGTGCTCGTCGCTGCCGGCGCGGGCGCGCTTCATCGCGAGCTTCCAAGCCCACGGCGCGGGCAGGGCGGTGAGGGGGATGTACCACGCGCACGTGATCCAGAACGCGTTGGGGTACCACCCGAACCACGTGTTCATGAGCGAGTCCATCAGGTGCACGCCGGGCCAGACGGAGACGATGAGCGCGACGAGGAACGCCGTGGGCATCGCGCGCTTCCAGACGAGTTCGAAATCGACGCGCCCGTTCTCGACCGTGCCGACGAGCTCGCGGTCGAAGGGAGTCCCGAAGGCGCTGACGCCGAACGAGCGGTCCGAGATGCGCCGGAACCCCGCGAGCTTGCCGCGCTTCGCGAGCTTCTCCAGGCGATCGAGCACCGCGCCCGCGTCGAGCGTGGTGTCAATCGCGGGGAGCTGATCGGGTTGTTCGGGCGCGTCGTCGCTCATGCGGGCTGGCAGTGTAGAGGCGCGCGGGGTCTGGCACGCGGCGTGCCACAGGTGATGCGGTATGGACCGCGACCGATTCCTCATGCCGGGAGAGCCGCCCGCCCTGCGTCTGACGGGCACGGACGCGATGCCGCGCGCCCACGTGATGCGTCAACGCAACGCGTCGCTGCCCGCGGGCGACCCGCGCTGGGTGCTCGCGGTGCGGATCGCGGGCCTGCTCGAGACCGCCGGCGAGCTCCCGCGGGTCTGGTCGGAATTCTCGGACCGCCCCCGCGCCCGCGCGTTCGCCGATCGGCTGGGGTTCGCCCCCCACGAAGCGGACGCGATCGGCGTGATCGTGCTCGACGCGGCGTCCACGGGCTACCCACCCCTCGCGGCGCTGCACGACTGGCGCGTGACGGACCAGCTCGCGCGCGTCCGCCGCCCGGACGAACGCCGCGAGCGGCTGCCCCGCACCGGCGACGGCGTCGCGATCGTGCTCGGCGCCGTGGTGCTGCTGATCGCCGTGATGCTCGTCGTCACGCAAACCGGCTGATGCGCTGGTCTACCCTGCGTGTGCGCACCCGCGCGCAGGAGACGACCATGCCCATCATCGAGCCAGGCAAGAAAGCGCCCGCTTTTTCCCTCAAGGACCAGCACGGCGACACGCACGCGCTCAAGGACTACGCCGGCGGCCCCCTCGTCCTGTTCTTCTACCCCAAGGACATGACCAGCGGCTGCACCGACGAGGCGTGCCAGTTCGAGAGCTTGCTACCCAAGTTCGACACGCTCGGCTGCCCCGTTCTCGCGATCTCGATCCTGGACGTGAAGTCCAAGAAGAAGTTCGCGGACAAGGAGGGCCTGACCTACCCGCTGCTCGCCGACGACCAGACCAATGACGAAGGCAAGCCCGACCCCGCCGTGTGCGCGAAGTACGGCGTCTGGGTCGAGAAGTCGATGTACGGGCGGACGTACATGGGCATCCAGCGGACGACCTATCTCATTGACGCGTCGGGCAAGGTCGCCAAGCGGTGGGACAAGGTCAAGGTGCCGGGGCACGCCGACGAGGTGCTCGAAGCGGTCAAGGCGCTTTTGGGTTGAGTTTCCAATACTCAAGAACTGAAATCTGGTCTCCATTACCTGTTGTAGCCAGAGGCTCAGCCGTATCGGTGTAGACGAATCTCTCTGATTGATACGCTGCGATCGCATTTACCGCGCCAACCCATCGCTCGCTGGGATCGACATCCGGAAGATCTTCAAACGTGCCAAAGAGCAGGGTGCGCTTGTCTAGAGGGAACGTGACGGCCGTGTTTTGCGACCCAAGACCGATCCCATACGCGCTGTTCATTCGCGACGGGTCGAGCGGCGATAGGGAAATAGGTTGGTCCGAGCAGCAGAATGTCGGCCCTTCCGCAGGTACTCGAACCAGCTGCCACTTTCGCGCTTCAAGCGCGCCAGCGATTGGCCCCATGGACTTGATGACGTTGGAGAGAATGAACCACTTCTTGACCTTGGGTTCAATGATGCCAGTCTCTATGGCCTCGCGAGCTTCCGTTTGCTTCGCATTTAGTTCGTCATCGCCGACTTCGCCGTGAATCTCTGAGAGTAACGATGGATCTTGGGCGATGTACCAGAGCTGCCTTTTTAGCACTTCTTCTACAAATTCGGTGAAGCGGTTTAGCGTCCCCGGCACCCGGGCAACATGTAGTGCCATGAATGCAAGGAGCTCTGTTGAGAGGCAGTCAGTCCTTTCGAGGCCGTTTGCGACCGCTTTGCGAATGGCTTCGATTCCGGGACTTTCAATCAGCTCGCCCATCTGCCTTTCGAGCTCGAATTCGCCCGCTTCAGCTTCTGGGATGCGGAAGAAATCACATTCGACAGCTGCGTCGCGTGGAGAGCACGAGAAAGACGTCTGTTCTGTTCGATCAAAGCCATCGAGCAAGCCCTTGTTGTTACAAAATCCCTCTAGATAAGATTTGGTCACATAGTGGTGTCTGCGGGGCTTATTTTCTTGGTTCATGTGGCGAAGTCTAGTCCGCCCCCTCCTGGGCGACGGGCCGGGTGAGCTCGGGCAGGACCGCGCGGAGGATCGCCTGCTCGATCTGCCCGCGGCGACGCGCGGGCGCCGGAAGGCGCAGCACGAGATTGGCCCGGCCCGGCTCGACGAGCTGCACCGTCACGCGGGGCTCGACCGACAGGCTCTTGAGCCCGCGCGTTGATCCGATGCGCTCCATGTTCTTCTTCGCGTCGTCGAGGTATGAACTGGACTCGGCAACAGCCGCCTCGAGCAGCGCCCGTTCGAGTCTCGGCAGGTCCTCGTCCGCCTTGAGGGGCACGACGATCAGGTGCAGCACGTACTCGTCGGTCGCCGTCTCGTTGATGATCGGGCTTGTGAGAAACAGGCTGTTCGGGAGCGTGACGGTGCGGCCCGTGTACTGGTGGGTCTGGTGCCCCGGCCCGACTTCCAGGACGGTCGTCGTCAGAAGCGTCTGGTCAAAGACATCCCCGCGGATGCCGGCGACCTCGATGCGGTCCCCGATGCTGAACCCCCGGCCCGAGCCCTCGAGGATCGTGCCGCTCACGCACATGATGAGTTCCTTGGTTGCGATCACCAGGGCCGCGGCGATGGCGACGGCCGACAGCGCGACCGTGCGCAGCTGGGCCCCCCAGATCACGAGCAGCCCGATCACGAGCGCCAGGAGCAAGATGTTGCGGATCTGGATCAGCCACCGGCGCTGCATGTCCGGGCTGGCCTTCGTCGAACGTCGGACCCACCGCGAGAGCATCCCGCGTGCGAGCACGATGCACAGCACGAGCACCAGCGTCGCGACGGTGTGCGAGACCCAGGGCCCCGAGCTTTCCAAAGAGGCCAGCCAATCCTGCATCGCAAGTCTCCATCGGTCGGACGCGCACGATACGCCGTCGCCGGGCTGGCCGAGCGATCTCTCCCCGGCAGGCCGCCCGCTCTTGGACGGATCCGCCCGCACGGGGCTCCGAACGTTCCAGACGAGCGGCCGCGGATGGAGCACACTGGCGGCCGAACCGCGATCGGAGTTCACCCATGATCCTGCGCCCGACCATTGCCGTGCTGCTCGCTTCGCTCGCCAACCCGGCGGTCGCCGCGGACGACCCGCGCGACCAGTTCGACTTCTGGCTCGGCGGATGGGACGTGACGAACCGCCACTTCCGCGGCGGGTCGTGGGTGCAATCAGGAACATCGCGCGCGGTCATCACGCCCGTGCTCGGCGGCGACGCCGTGCTCGAGCAGTGGGACGGGCGGACGGGCGCGATGTCCGGCGTCTTCGGGTTCAGCCTCCGCTGGTACGACGCGGAGTTGGAGCGATGGGTCGTGATCCTCAATTGGCCGGGCGGGTCGGTTGAGTCGCCACGGTTCGGGCGCATGGAGGGCGCGTTCGAGGACGGGGTGTGCCATCTGTTCCCGCCGAACACCTTCGTGGGCCCCGGCGTCGAGCGGGCGCGCGACGCGACGCGGTACACGTTCTCGCACGCGACGGCCGAGTCGTGCCGATGGACGCAATCGACGCCCGGCGGGCGCGGCGCGTGGAACGAGTCATGGATCATGGACTTCGCGCGCACCGAGCCGGCGATGCCAGACGGCACGCCCCTCGAGATCAACGAGCCGCCCGAGGCGTGCGCCTGCGATTCGGAGGGCGCCCGGGCGCTCGACAACCTCGTGGGCGCGTGGGCGGACGACGGCGTCACGGTCCGCGTGAGCAGTGCGATCCGCGGGTGCCTCCTGTTCATCGCCGTGGATGGAGGCGACGCCGACCGGTTCATCGCGCTCTCGTACGCCTCGGCGGACGACACGTGGTCCGCGTTCTCCCTGGATTCCGACCTCGCCGACGCGAGTTGGTCGGGGCGTGCGGACGCGTCCGGGATCGTCCTGCGATCGACCGCCCGCTCGGACGCGTCGCGTCGCGGCGAGACGCTGCGGATCTCCGCGGAGGACGGCGGGTTTCGCCTGGCGATCGAGTCCGCCGACGGCGTCGTGCTGGATGCCGATCTCGCCCGCCAGTGACGACCGGCGGATCTACAGTGCCCGCGTGAGCGAGCTGCCCGTCCCGGATCTGTCCAACGCCCGAGTCCTGCGCACGATCGCGGGCATCCGCCCGTGCCGGCGCGGCGGGCTGCGCCTCGAACACGAACAGCTCGGCGAGACCACGATCGTGCACAACTACGGGCAGGGCGGGTGCGGCATCACCCTCGCGATGGGGTGCGCGCCGGCGGCGGCCGATCTCGTCGAGCAGCACGGCGACGGGCCCGTCGCGGTCCTCGGCGCGGGCGTCGTCGGGCTCGCCAGCGCGTACGAGCTCGCCTCGCGCGGGCGGCGGGTGCGCGTGATTGCGGAGCGCGTGGGCGGGGACACCACGAGCGCGATCGCCGGCGCGATCTGGCTCCCCACCGGGCTCGACTTCCCCGAAGACCGCGCGGCGCGCGATCGGCTCAATGGGTTCCTGCGGACCTCCGCGGATCGGCTGCGGTCGTTCGACGCGCAGGAGTGGGGGATCGAGACGCTGCCCGTCTACGAGCCCGCGCACGCGCCGTACCACAGCGAGCTCTTCGAGTCGGGCACCATCGAAGGCCCGACGCCGATCGATTCGATCCCCGTGGGCGCTCAGCGCGGGCCGGGCAAGATGTTCCGGACGCTGTTCGTGCACACGACGCGGTTTCTGCGCACGCTGCGGGCACAGTGCGAGTCGCTCGGCGTGGCGTTCGAGCAACGCACGATCGGGTCGGTCGATGATGTGCGCGGGTTGGACGAACGCGTCGTCGTCAACTGCCTGGCGCTGGGGTCGCGCGAGGTGTTCGGTGATGCCGCGATGTACCCCGCGCGCGGCGTGCTCGTGCATCTGGAGCCGCAGGACCTCGGGTACATCGTGCACGACGGGTACAAGTACCTGTTCCCGCGCCAGGACGCGTTGATCCTGGGTGGCACGTTCGAGCCGGGCGAGGCGGACGGCACGCCGCCCGAGGCGACGGTGCGCGAGATCCTCGCCCATCATCGGCGGTTCTTCGGGCTCGATCCCGAGACCGGCGAGCCGGCGGGCGCCGGGGCGGAATCGGCCAGAATTTCTTGATCGATCAACCAAAAATGCTCTTGACGGCGCCGCCGTCGGCCTGTAGTCTTGGTTGAACGATCAAGAAAGGGTCGTCTGATGGGTTCGGACACGAAGGACCGCATTCTGCAGGCCGCCGCGAGGCTGTTCCTCGAGCAGGGGTTCAGCGCGACGGGGGTAAGCACGATCTGCCGCGAGGCGGGGGTGAACTCGGGGTCGCTGTACCACTTCTTCCCGTCGAAGGATGCGCTGCTCGTGGGTGTGCTGAAGTGGTACGAGGAGCATCTCGACCCCTTGGTGATGGGCCCGATCGAGAAGGCCGAGCCCGACCCCGTCGAACGCATCTTCGCGCTGCTGGCGTGGTACCGGTCCAACATGGTCGCGACGGAGTGCCGATTGGGGTGCCCGATCGGGAATCTGGCATTGGAAGTGTCGGACACGCACCCGCAGGTGCGGCCGCACATTGACGTGAACTTCGTGAACTGGGCGGCGCGCATCGAGGCGTGGCTGCACGAGGCGGGGGATCGCCTGCCGGCGGATCTGGACAAGCGCGCGATGTCCAAGTTCGTGCTGACCGTCATGGAGGGCGGGCTGATGCAGGCGAGGGCGTCGGACGAGCTGGGCCCGTTTGACGACTCGGTCGCGCAGCTGCGCGCGTATGTGGACGGGCTGCTCGCCCGGGGCGAATCTCAAACCAAGACAGGAGCGACGGCATGAAGGCTGCATTGATGGTGATGGGCGTGAGCGCGTTCGGGGTGGCCGCGGCGCCGCCGACGGAGATCCCGCCGCGCCCGGCGGGGTTGGCGGGTGAATTGGCGCCGCTGAGCTACTACCTGGGCGACTGGACGATCGAGGCGACCTGGGCGTGGGGGATGACCCTCGAGGGACGCAACGAGTACCGCGTCGGCGTGGGCGGGCGGTTTCTTGAGGTGATCACCGTCGCGTCGGACAACGGGGGCGAGCCGTACGAGCGGTACCACTCGTTCTACACGCCGCAGAAGGAGGGCGACGCGTACGTCGCGACCGGGTTCACGTACGACGGCACGACTTCCTCGATCCCCTACACGTTTGAGGTGGAGGACGGCTTGCCGACCATCCGGACGGACGTCGTGAACCCGGATGGGTCGCGGCTGAGGCAGGAGATCGACCCGGTGGATGCGAACAACGCGGCGTGGCGCGTCTGGATGACGCCGCCGGGCAGCGATCAGGAACAGCAGGTCATGGACGGCGTGTGGACGCGCGCCGAGGAAGGGGACGACGTGGGCGCGGCGAACACACCGGCGGACCCGTGGGAAAGCGCGGCGGCGACGATGCAGCCGGGCCCGCATGACATCGCGGCGGGCCTGTTCGCGACGGGCGGCGCCGATCTGCGCTCGTTCGTTAGAGCGGCCGAGATCGACGCGCCGCCGGCGCGGGTGTTCGAGGCGTGGACGGACCGGGCGGCGTGGAAGCGGGCGTTCGGGCCCGATCGGGCCGAGCTCGCGGCGAACATGGACCTCGCGATCGGCGGGCGGTACGAATGGCTTTTCGACGGGCGGACCGGCGGCAACGGGTGCCAGGTGCTGAGCTACATCCCCGACCGGATGCTCTCGTTCAGCTGGAACGCGCCGCCCGGGCAGCCCGAGACGCGCCGGCAGCGGACGTGGGTCGTCGTCGAGTTCGAGCCGATCGAGTCGTCGCGGACCAGGGTGACCCTCACGCACCTCGGGTTCGGCGACGGGCCCGCGTGGGACGAGACGCGGGGCTACTTCGAGACCGCCTGGGGGCGGGTGCTGGAGACGTTCGCGGGCGGGTTGGCCGAGGGGTGAGCGGGCGGCGCTAGACTTTCCCGTGAGTGTTTCTCCCTCTCGTGGACCGAGCGACGGCGGATCGAACCGGGCGGCGGGCGAGCCCCACCCGCCCGTGACCCTGCGGACGCTGTCTCAGATGGCCAAGCGGGGCGAGCCGTTCGCGTGCCTCGCGTGCTACGACGCGACCACGGCCCGGTGGCTCGCGCGCGGCGGGGTGCACCTGCTGCTCGCGGGCGACTCGGCGGCGCAGGTCGTCCTCGGGCTCGAGCGCACGATCGACGCCCCGCTCGAGTTCATGATCCAGATCACCGCGGCGATCAAGCGCGGGGCGCCTGATGCCGTCGTGATGGCGGACATGCCCTTCCTGAGCTACCACCTCTCGGAAGCGCAGGCGATCGAGAACGCCGGGCGGTTCATGACCGAGGGCAAGGCGGACTGCGTGAAGCTCGAAGCGGACGCGTCGCTCGCGCCCATCATCGCTCGGATGACGTCGGCGGGGATCCCCGTGTGCGCGCACGTCGGGTTCCGCCCGCAGACGACCGGGCTCGTGGGCGTGCCCACGGCGAAGGGTCGGCGGGCGGACGAGGCGAAGCGGATCGTCGATGACGCCGTGGCGCTCGAGGGGGCGGGCGCGGTCCTGTTGCTGGTCGAGGCGGTCCCGCCGGAGGTGGCGCGGGCGGTCGTGGAGGCGACGAGCGTGCCGGTGATCGGGATCGGCGCGGGGACGGACTGCCATGGGCAGATCCTGGTGGTGAACGACCTGATCGGGATGACCGATGAGGCACCGCGGTTCGCCGAGCCTGTGGCGCAGGTGGGCGAGGAGATCCGCCGGGCGGGGGCGGAGTGGGTCCGCCGGGTGTCTTCGGGGGACGTCGGGGGGCGGGCGTACCGGATGCACGAGGGGGAGGCGGCGGCGTTGGCGTCCGAGAAGGCGCGAAACCCGGAGGCGGGGGTCAACGAACCGCCAGTCAGCCGGTAGATTGATGCCGGGGGCTGCGGGCTCCGCGGGCGCGTGCCGAGCCGGGAAAGGATGTCCAGATGCGTCGATTCGTGTCCTACGGGCCTGGGTTCGTGGTGCTGATCGCCTGCGTGGTGGCCCTTCTGGTCGTCCCCGGGCTGCTCCGCATCCACGCGGTCGAGACGACGCGGGCCCAGATCACGCTCGCCCAACACCAGATCGGGCAGGACGACATCCTGGCGCGGATCGACCGTGCCGTCGCGGCGATCTCGGACGCGGTCGAGCCCGGCGTGGTGCACATCCAGACAACCGCGCAGAACCGGCGCGGCGTCCAGTCGTCCGGCGCCGGGTGGGTGCTCGATGAGCGCGGGCACGTGGTGACCAATGCCCACGTCGTGCGCAACGCGAACACGATTTCCGTCGAGTTCTACGACGGGCGGACATGCGAGGCGGAACTCATCGGGACGGACCCGTTCACGGACATCGCGGTGCTCGAATTGCAGTGCGCCGGGCCGTTCTTCCCGGTGTCGCGTGCCGATGGGCGCGTCGTGCGCAAGGGCGAGCGGGTGTTCGCGTTCGGGTCGCCGTTCGGGTTCAAGTTCTCGATGTCCGAGGGGATCGTCTCGGGCCTCGGGCGCGAGCCGGACTCGCCGGGCGGGCGCGGGTTCACGAACTACATCCAGACCGACGCGGCGGTGAACCCGGGCAACTCGGGCGGGCCCCTCGTGGACGTCCGCGGCGAGCTTATCGGCATGAACGTCGCGATCGCGACCGCGCGCAACAACGGCGGCGCGCTGGATGACGAGGACTCGGGCGACTCGGCGGGCATCTCGTTTGCCATCCCGCTGGGCACCATCGTCCCGATCGTCGAGCAGATCATCGACCACGGCTCGGTCGAGCGCGGGTTCATGGGGATCTCGTTCGGCAACCCCAACGACGGGCGCGACGACGCGGTGCGCCGGTTCGTCAGCAACGACGGGCGGCTGCTCTCGGGCATCCAGGTCTTCGGCGTGACCGAGGACGGGCCGAGCGCCGCCGCGGGCGTGCGCGCCGGCGACATCATCACGACGATCGACGGGTACCCCGTGCTCGGGCAGAGCGCGTTGCGGACGCTGATCAGCTCGAAGCGGCCGGGCGAGGACCTGGACGTGGAGATCTACCGCGACGGATCGACCGAGGCGTTCACGGTGACGCTCGCGCGGATGCCGCAGGAAACGCTCGTGGGCGTGTTCTCGCAGCAGTTCAACGCGGAGGTCGGGGCTCGCTTCATGACCGTTGAGTCGGGCGTGATGGTCCGGTTCGCGTGGGGCGAGAAGGCCCGCGAGATCGGGTTCGAGCAGGGGCAGGTGATCGAGCGGGTGGACGGCGAGCGGGTCCGGTCGCTGCAGGATTTCTACGCCCGCCTGCTGGACGCGCGCGTGCACGAGGGCCAGACCGCGCGGCTCTCGATCCGCGCGTCATCCGAGGACGAATCGGAACGCCGCGAGCTGATCGTCGATCTCACGCGCTGACCGGCCCGTTGATCACTCGGCCCGCTCGATCCGCACCACGACGGGCGTGCCCTTGTCGGGTACGCGCGAGCGGTCGGCGATCCACGCGGGCTCGTCGATCGCCGAGGCGTGGCTGATCGCGTCGGTCAGGGCGACTGTTTCGGTGCCGAATGTCGCGAGCCCGACGAGGGTGCCCTCGGCGTCCGCGGCGTACCACGCGCGGCCGCTCCGCTCGCGCATCACCGATCCCGCGAAGACGAACGACGCATCGCCCGCGGCGAGCGGCGCGCCCGTGTCCGCGTGGACGGCCCAGACCCTCGGATCGATCGGTTGGTCTTGATCGGAAACCCGGAACGTGACGCGGGCGGCGTCGCCCGTGGGCGCGGTGCGGGCGATGTCGCCGTCGGCGGTGAGTGAGACGCCGCCGGGCGCGCCCGGCTCGAGCCCCGCGGCGAGCAGCGCCGCGTGCACCAGGCTCGGCGCAACGTCCGTGACGACGAGCGCTTCGTGCTCGCGCGTGCCCCGGCTGCACACGATGACCTCGAGGTACACCCGCGGCGTGTCCGGGTGGTGCACGTCTTCGGCGACGAACCCGTCGAACTCGACGACCCCCGCGGACGCATCCGCGCGAAGCCCCGGGGCGAGGGTGGTGAACTCGGGCTGCCCTTCCGGCGCAGCGGGGGGCGGGGCGCTGGTGGCCCGGCACGCGCCGAGCGCGGCGGTGAGGGCGAGCGTGATGAGGGGGCGGGCGATCATCGTTTGGCTCGTTCGCGGGCGAGCTGGGCGAAGCGGTCGCCGCGCGCTTCGTAGTGGGCGAACTGGTCCCACGAGGCGCACCCGGGCGAGAGGAGCACGACGTCGCCCGGCTCGGCCCGAGCGACGACGGCGTCCACCGCCTCGTCCAGCGTGTCGCACGACGTTGCTCGCTCGCCGGCGGCGGCGGCGATCGCGGGGCCCGTCGCCCCGATGGTGTAGAGCCCGGCGAGCTCGGGAGCGAGCGCGGCGATGGGCGAGAGGTCCACGCCCTTGTCGTAACCACCCGCGATGAGATGACAGTGCGCGGGCCCGACGGCGCGCACGGCGAGGCGGGTCGCGTCGGGCACGGTGGACTTGGAGTCGTCGTAGAAGCGCACGCCGCCCGCCTCGTGCACGAGCTGCAGGCGGTGGGGGAGCCCGGTGTATGATCGGATGGCGCGCACCGCGGCGGCCTCGTCGAGCTCGGCCCTTGCGATGCGCTCGGCGCCCGCGCGGGCGGCGGCGAGCGCGAGGGCGGCGTTCGACGCGTTGTGCGCGCCCGGGAGCGTCGCGTCCGCCAGCCCCTCGTCCACGACCATCCGCTTCACGCCCGGGCGGGTCGCCCAGACGCTCACGTTGCTGGTCTCACCGCCGGCGAGGATCGCGGCATCGCCCGCGGCTTGCCCGCGGAGGATGGCGCGCTTGCACGCGCGGTAGTGGTCGGCGCTGCCGTGCCAGTCGATGTGGTTGGGCGCGAAGTTTGTGACGACGGCAACGCGGGGGTGGAAGGCGTCGCCGTCTTCGCCGCCGGCGAGCCACCAGAGCATGGCGCTCGAGACCTCGAGGACGGCGATCGGGCGCGCGTCCGCCCGGTCGAGCGAGGTGAGGATCGAGCCGCCGATGTTGCCCCCGAGGATCGCGGGGATGCCCGACGCCTCGAGGGCCCGGTGGGTCATCGCGGCGGTGGTGCTCTTGCCGGCGGTGCCCGTGATCGCGATGACGCGGTCGGCGCCGAGGCGCTCGACGGCGAGCTGGATCTCGGTCGTCACACGCGCCCCGCCCGCGCGCGCCGCGCGGACGAACCGGTTGTCCCACGGCGTGGGGACGGCGGGGTTGATGACAACGCCGTCGCAGGTTGTGAAATCGGAGACGTTGTGCTCGCCCAGCCGCGTCTCGACGCGCCCATCGCGGATGAGGGCGCGGAGGTCGGAAAGGGGAGCGTGCAGGTCGTCCTCTTCGGCGGTATCGGTCACGAGGACGTCGGCGCCCTGGGACGCGAGCCAGCGGGTCACGCCCAGCCCGCCTCCGAAGCGGCCCAGGCCCATCACCACCCAGCGTTGTCCGTCGAACTCGCCCATCCGTCGCGCTCCTTCGTGGCTAACGGTATCGAAGGCAAGGAGCCCGGAGCGTGAGCGACGGGCAGATTCGCGGTGTTGGTGGTCGCCCAGGAGCCGGTCGCTCACGCTCGCGGCTCCTTCCCCCGCGCTAGAGCACCGCGACGGGGTCCACATCGATCGCGGTGCGGGCGTCCGCCTTGAGGAGCCCCGCACCGCGCGGGGCGGCGAGGGCCCGCTGGATCGACTTGGGGTTGGGCGCGAAGAGCTCGATCGCGAAGCGGAAGTGCTCGGCGACGCGCGCGATCGGGCACGGCGCGGGGCCCTGCACGACGACGGACTCGTCCGCCGCCGCGCGGACCGCTCGGGCGATGTCGCGGGCGTGTTCTTCGGCGGCGTCGTGGTCGCGGTCGCGCACGATCACACGCGCCATCCGCCAGCGCGGTGGCAACTGCGAGGCGTGGCGCGTCGCGAGCTCGCGTTTGGCGAACGTCTCGAAGTCGTGCTGGGCGGCGAGGCGGATCGCGGGCTCGTCCGGGCTCATGGTCTGCACGATGACGCGCCCGGGGTCGCGCCCGCGCCCGGCGCGCCCCGCGACCTGCGTAACCAACTGGAACGTGCGTTCGCAGGCGCGGAAGTCGGGCACGCCGATCGAGGTATCGGCGTTGAGCACGCCGACGAGGCGGACGTTCGGGTAGTCGAGTCCCTTAGCGAGCATCTGGGTGCCCAGCAGGAGCTTGAGCTCGCCGCGTCCGAAGCGGGCGAGCAGGTCGAAGTAGTCGCTCGCGCGGCGCATGGTGTCCGAATCGACGCGGGCGAAGGTCTCGCCCTCGATGAGCCCGAGGGTGGTCCCGAAGCGGCGCTCGATCTCCTGCTCGGCGCGCTGCGTGCCCGAGCCGAGCTCGATGACCTTCTTGCCGCAGCTCGGGCAGGTCTTGGGCAGCAATTGCTCGGCGAGGCAGTGGTGGCAGCGGACGTACGCGCGTCGTGCCTGCGCGCGGTGGACGACCATGCGCGTGTCGCACGCGTCGCACCCGAGGACCCAGCCGCAGTTGGAATCGGGGCAGGCGACGTAGCTCGCGAACCCGCGGCGGTTGAGCAGCAGGATCGCCTGCCCGCCGGCGGTGAGGGTCTGCTCGATCGCGCTGGCGAGCGTGGGGCCGATGGACTCGAGCGTGCGCGGGTCGCCGTGCTGTTCGCGGCGCTTCTTGCGTTCGGCGCGCATGTCCACGATCTCGACGGCGGGCATGCGCAAGCCGGCGACGCGGGCGGGCAGGTGCCAGAGCGTGTAGCGGTTGGTCTGGGCGTTGTGCCAGGATTCCATCGACGGCGTGGCGCTGCCGAGAACGACGGGGACGTGTTCGATCGAGGCGCGGACGACGGCGACGTCCCGCGCGTGGTAGCGCGGGAGCTGGTCCTGCTTGTAGCTCTGGTCGTGCTCTTCATCAACGACGATGAGCCCGAGGTTGGGCACTGGCGCGAAGACCGCGCTGCGCGCGCCGACGACGACCTTCGCGGCGCCCGACGCGGCGGCGGCCCACTGCTTGTTCCGTGTCGCGCCCGTCAGGCCCGAGTGCAGCACCGCGACGCCCAGGTGCTCGAAGCGGGCGAGGAACCGCTCGGCGGTCTGCGGCGTCAGCGCGATCTCGGGCACCAGCACGATCGCGGACTGGCCCGACGCGACGACCCGCTCGATGAGGCGGAGGTAGACCTCGGTCTTGCCCGAGCCGGTGACGCCCCGCAGCAGGTGGGGGGCGAACGAGCCCAGCGTCTTCGTGATGCCCTCGACGGCGGCGTGCTGGTCGGACGTAAGTTCGGGCGGGGCGCTGAGGGCGGCGCCGGACTCGGACCAGAACGCTTCGGGCGCGCGGACCGTCTCGACGGTGACCTCGCGGAGGACGCCGAGCTTCACGAGCTTGTTGATCGGGCCCGCGTTCGTCGCGCCGACGCGGTGGGCGAGGTCTTTCGCGGCGATCGGGAAGTCGCCCGCGGGGATCTGCCGGATCGCGTCCCACGCGGCGCGGGCGGTGGGGGTGAGGTGGGCGTCGAGGTCGGATTCGCCATGGGCGGGCGGGTCGGGGACGGGCTCGAGCTTGGTGATCGTGCGGCGGCCGATCGAGGCCTTGACGGCGGCGGGGACCATCGTCGCCAGCACCATGCCCAGCGGGCAACAGTAATACGTGCTCATCCAGCGGGCGAGCTCGACCAGGGGCTCGGGCAGACGCGTGCTCGAGGCGGAGCGGACATGTTTGACTTTCCTGGGGTCGAACCCGTCGAGGAGCTCGGGCCCGCCGACGGCGACGACGAAGCCCTGCGCCGCCGCGTCGCCGCGCCCGAGGGGGACGGTCACCCGTTGACCGATGGCGAGGTCGTCACCGGCGTACGTGAGCCCCTCGGACAGATCGAGCGAACGCTCCACCGCGACGCGAACGAACGAGGTCGGGGCGTCGGCGGAGGAGGAATCATCGGTCTCGAACAGGCCCGCCGGTGGCATCGGGATACACTCTACCCCGTGCATACAGACTCACCTGCTCGGTTGGCGCTCGCGGACGGTTCGGTCTGGCGTGGGCGTGGTTTTGGCGCGGTCGGTCGGGGCATCTGCTCCGTCGCGGAGGTCGTGTTCAACACGGCGCTCACGGGGTACCAGGAGTCCCTGACGGACCCGTCGTACTCCGGGCAGATCCTCGTGCAGACGACGCCGATGATCGGGAACACCGGGGCAAACGCGGCGGACGAGGAGTCCGCGGGCGTCCGCGTCGCGGGGTTCGTCGTCCACGAGCTGGCGAGGCGGTATTCAAACTATCGGGCGGATTCGGATCTCTCGGCGTACCTGGCCCGTTCGGGCGTGCTGGGCATCGCGGGGGTCGATACCAGGGCGCTGACGCGGGTGCTCCGCTCGGGCGGGGTGATGGCGGGGGCCCTGACGGACGACCCGTCGATCGACGACGCGGATCTGGTCGCCCGGGCCCAGCTGGCGCCCTCGATGGAGGGGCAGAACCTGGCGGCCAGCGCGGGGTGCTCCGGCGCCACCGCGTGGGAGGGCACGCCGACGGCGTGGGACCCCGGGCAGCCCGGCGACGGGCCCACGGTGCTGGCGCTCGACTGCGGGGCCAAGACGAACATCTATCGGAACCTGACGCGGCGCGGGTGCCGGGTGATCGCGGCGGCGCACGACACGCCCGCTTCGGACATCATCGGCCGCTTCGAGCGGGGCGAGATCCAGGGCGTCTTCATTTCGAACGGGCCGGGCGACCCGGCGGCGGTCTCGGCGACGGTGCAGACGCTCCGCGAACTGATGACGCACCAGCCGGCGATCCCGATGTTCGGCATCTGCCTCGGGCACCAGCTGCTGGCGCTCGCGATCGGGGCGAGGACGTACAAGCTCCCCTTCGGGCACCGCGGCGCGAACCAGCCCGTGCGCGAGGAGGCGACGGGGCGCGTCGAGATCACGAGCCAGAACCACGGGTTCGCCGTGGACGCCGATTCGGTGGTGGCGGCGGGGGGCGTCGTGACGCACGTGCACTTAAATGATGGCACGGTCGCGGGGTTCCGCGTGGACGGCAAGCCGGTGTTCAGCGTGCAGTTCCACCCGGAGGCGTCGCCGGGCCCGCACGACTCGGCGGGGCTGTTCGACGCGTTCGTGGGGACGATGCGAGCCGGCGTCGTTGCCCGATAATTTGTATGCATTTTGTGCGGGCAAGGGGTTGCCTGTGAAGCTGGGCAACCCGCGATGGTCGTCCGGTATGGACGGGGTGCGCCGAATTGTCCCGAATTGTCGGTGCGGGTCTTGCACGGCTGGCGGGTCCCGGTATATTCGAGGGAGGCGCCCGGAGTGTGTTGGGCGCGGAGTGTGTGTGGGCGAGTCTCCTCTGGAGGGACGAGGCGAGCCCGGAGTGGTGTGAAGTCCCGATCGCACAGAGCCCCTGTTTCTCGTGGGGGGCCGATTCGTTCGGCGGGACGCGCAGGGGTGATGAGATCATCGGATCACACCGGCATGCGTGAGGTGCTTTGCGTGGTGAAAGCCGCGTGGCAGCCATTGTTTTAGTGTGTTCTCTGGGGTCGATTCCGGCCCAAATCACGTGTGGTTCATTCAAGAGGAGCGATCCATGAAGGCGAAGAGTGCTTTGACGCTTGCCCTGGCTGCGGGTGTCTGTTCGACGGCCACGGCCGAGACGACTGTCCCGGCGATCGGTGTTCAGCAGGCGAAGTCGGCTGGCCTGGTTGGCCATTACTACATCAACGTCGCGACGGGTGAGACGGTCTTCACCCCGGCCAAGGAGTACCTGGCCAACAAGGCGTCGCAGACGCTGCGTGCGATCGGTGATGACATCAACGGCGACGGGACCCCCGACGTCTGGATCAACACCAACGGCGATCCGTGCCCGGTCGGCACCACCGCCAGCCCCAACACCAACATCGCCGCGGTCGATACCGAGACCACCCAGGGCGATACCCACCTCTACAAGGCTCAGGGCACGGGCGGCTCGACCGACCTGCTCGTCGAGACCCTGACGTTCTCGTACTGGAACGACATCGTCGATACCGACACCAACGGCGACAGCATCGCGGATGGCAACACCCGCGGCGCCGGCTTCGCCCTGACGTTCTGGGACAAGGAAGACTTCTTCGGCAAGACCTCGTCGTTCTGCCCGACGGCCGGCGGCCCGGGCTTCACCCGGACCCCGATCGTCACGCTCAGCGCGACGAACATGCCCGGCCCGCTGACGGCGCCCGCCCCCGGCTACCTCGCCGGCTTCGTGCTGACGTTCGACCTCACCAGCGGCACCAGCCCGACGACCTTCGAGATCGGTGACACGGACGGCGTCTCGACGGCGGCGTTCTTCAACCCGATGGTCGCGGCGGTCGACACCGACACGAACACGGACACCGTTCCGGACGTTCGCTCGGCCGACACCGACGGCAACGGCACCATCGACTGGGGCTACTCGATCCAGGCGATTCAGCCCACCGCGCCGCAGGCGGGTGAGGGCCTGATCGGCTACCAGATCGCCGCCCCGGGCCGCGAAGGCGCGATGGGTGAGTTCGCGACCGACGGCGTCACGCCGCTCAACGCCCAGGCCGGTGTGGCGGGCGACGGTCTGCACGACTACATCAAGCGGGCCCTGGCGCCCGGTGGCGGCACGACGTTCGACGCCACGCGGATCACGTTCGCGTCGCAGGAAGCCCCGATGGGCGCTTCGTTCCCGTTCCTGTCGTCGGCGGTTGGCACGGCGCCCGAGCAGCTCTCGCTGATCTCGCGCTTCAGCCTCTTCTTCGGCTCGCTGGGCGAGACGGCCGATCCCGCGGGCTCGCCCCCGGTCAGCCCGTTCTCGTGTGCGGGTCTTTCCAACTCCGACTTCTTCGGTTGGGGTGAGACGGGCTCGACCGATGCCACCGCGTTCTCGGGTTCGTTCAACTGTGGCTACGACATCGATAACGACACCGTCGAAGAGGTCTCCCCGTGGTCGGGCATGTACCTGGCCCTCTCGGGTGCGGCCGGTGGTGGCTGCAGCTTCGCGGACTGCGATGCGAACGGCACCATCAACATCGACGACATCGACTGCTTCGTCGCGGCGTTCCTCGCGGGCGACCTGGCCGGCGCCGACTGCGATGGCAACAACACCATCAACATCGACGACATCGACTGCTTCGTCGCGTCGTTCCTCGCTGGCTGCCCGTAATCGGGTAACCCGCATCCGCCCGGCGTGAGCCGGTCGGACATCTACTGACCCAAGACACCCGGGCCCTCGTGGCCCGGGTGTTCTTTTTGACGCTCCCCGATTTGGTTTCGTTCCGACCTCGGGCGGCGGCGTTGCTCGAGGATCTCCCGTGCCACTGACCCGTCCTCGGGTCAGTGCGGGGTGTCCGGACCTGTCGGATCACTGACCCGAGGACGGGTCAGTGGCACGGGTCATCGGGCGCTCGCGGGGCCTCGCTGTACCGGGGGATCGTGGGATCGACGGTGGCGCTCCACGCGTCGATGCCGCCGGCGACGGAGCGCGCGCCGGTGAACCCGATCTCGTGCAGGGCGAGCGTCATGCGCAGGGAGCGGACGCCGTGGTGGCAGAGGATGCTCACCGGCGCGCCCGCGTCGAGGTCGAGCTCGTCGATGCGGTCGAGCAGGTCGCCCATGGGGATCCACTCGGCACCCTCGACGCGGGCGCGTTCGAGCTCGTCGGCGCGGCGGATGTCCACGAGCGGCGCGGCGCCCGCCGCGAGCCGGCGGGCGGCGTCACGCGGGGTGATCTCCCAGCCGTCACGCGTCGGCGGGTCGGCGGTCATTCGGCGGGCTCGGCGATGGGGGCGCTGGACCACGCGTGCCGCGGCGTGCGCTTGTGCAGGCCCGCGGGGCTCTGGGCGTTCTTGAACGGCGGCTCGAGCACGAGCGAGACCGGCATGAGGGCGAGCTCGGCGGTCGCGGCGAACGGCGCCAGCACGCCCTCGAGCGCCTGGGCGCCGCCCGTATCGCCCTCGAGGTCCAGGGCGGACTCGACGGTCGGGTAGAGTCCCTGCTGGCGGTGGGTGTCGGCGGTGAGCGAGACGCTCCCGTGGCGGACCGGGCCGTGCACCGTGCCGTCCACGGGGACGAGGAAGACGCGGGCGGGCCAGTCGGCCCGGTCTGGGCTGGCGTCCACCGGCGCGGTTCGAGCGGGAACGCCCGGGGCGCGGTCGGCCCACTCGGCGGTGCGGAACGTCGCCGTGTGGACGGCGTTGCCGAGCGTGGGGCGTTCGTTGAGCTGGCGGGCGCAGGCGGAAAGGGTGAGCAGGGCTGCAATCAGGCCGGCGGCGATGGGGGCTCGGGTCGTCATGCGGGCACGATAGCGGGGTGGACGCGGCACGGTTGACCCATCCGTCGCGGGGGCTTTCTCCCTCGACGCACCGTGTGGCTGAACTCGATCGCCGGTGAAGACCTCACTCATGATCCGGGAATCTGAGCCGCGGGCTTCAGCCCGCGCGGGCACCCCGAGCATCCGCGCGGGCTGAAGCCCGCGGCTCGGACCGCGTGGTGGGGTGCGGGCGTCAGGTGTTGCGGTCGGCGAGGACGGCGTCCGTCGCGGCGAGGGCGACCTCGGTGTCGAACCCACGCCGGGCGAGCCGGCCGAGGATGCGGCGCTTCGCGACGTCGCGTTCGAGCGACGCCATGGAGCGGGCGTGCTTGCGGGCGAGGGCGGTGGCGTCTTCGAGGGGGTCGTGGTCGGCGAGGGCGTCGCGGGCGGCGTCACGGGCGGCCTGCTGGGGCACGCCGCGGGCGCGGAGCTTGGCTTCGATCAGGCGGGCCCCGGCGGGCTGGCGGGCGACGATGCTCGCGGCGGTGGAGCGGGCGACCGCCGCGTCGTCGATCAGGCCCGACGCGGCGAGCCGATCGACGGCGGCCTTGGCGTGCTCGGGCGTGTGCCCCTTGGCGCGGAGCTTGGTGACGAGCTCGGACGCGGTGCGCGGCTTGATCGAGATCAGGCGGACGGCGGCGCGGGCCGCCTCGCACCGCGCGTGCGCTTCGGCGACGCGGTCGGCGACACCGTCGTCCCACGCGAGCCCGACGGAGAGGTCCAGCGGGTGGATGTCGTCGGCCCAGATGCGGGCGGCGGGCTCGCCCGCGACGTGGACCGTCACGCAGCGCGGGTCGTGGCGGACGACCTTGATCGCGGAAATCGCAAGAGCCGCGTTCGGCGGCGGGGGCGTGATGGCGCGGCGGGCGGGCATCGCGCCAGTGTATCTGGGTGGGTGCGGGTTCCTATGGTCGGTTGAGCGGTTGGGTGATCCAGCCCCGAGGGAGCACAGATATGAGCGAGCACGGCGTAAAGAAGGTCGCGGTCATCGGCGCGGGGCAGATGGGGGGCGGGATCGCCCAGGTGGCGGCGGTCGCCGGGTTCGAGACCGTCGTGTTCGACGCGTCGGCCGACCAGGTCGCCAAGTGCCAGGCGACGCACGAGAAGCTGCTCGCCCGGGCTGTCGAGAAGGAGCGGATGACCCAGGACGAGGCGCACGCGACGCTCGAGCGCATCACCCGCGTGACGGACTGGAAGTACCTCGAGGGCGCGGACATCGCGATCGAGGCGGTCGTCGAGAACGAGGGCGTGAAGCGCGAGATCTTCAGCAAGCTCGACGAGACCTTCACCAACGGCGAGATCCTCGCGACCAACACCAGCTCGATCAGCATCACCGCGATCGGCGCCGCGACGAAGACGCCCGAGCGCGTCATCGGCATGCACTTCTTCTACCCGGTGCCCGTGATGAAGCTCGTCGAGGTGATCAACGGGCTCGCGACGGACAAGACGGTGACGGACCGCGTGATCGCGCTGAGCGAGGCGATGGGCAAGGTCGCGGTGCCCGCGAACGACCGGGCGGGGTTCGTGTCCAACCGCGTGCTGATGCCGATGATCAACGAGGCGTTCTACGCGTGGATGGAGGGCGTCGCGGAGCCCGAGCACCTCGACGAGATCATGAAGCTGGGGATGAACCACCCGATGGGCCCGCTGCGCCTGGCGGACTTCATCGGGCTCGACACGTGTGCGCACATCATGAACGTGCTGGCGGACGGCTTGCACTCGGAGCGCTACCGCCCGTGCCCGCTGCTCGAGCAGCTGGTGACGGCGGGGCGGCTGGGGAACAAGTCGGGCCGCGGCGTGTACGAGTACTAGGTTGAACTGATCAACCTAGCCCTTGCTGTGAGCAAGAGTCAGCGGTCCCGCCATTCAACCACCAGATCGGCTGCACGATCTCGATACGAGAGTTGAGTATCACTCATGTCGGCGAGCTCGCCGTCGAGATAGTAGAAGTACCTGGTGTGGACGTGGTAGATCTCCGGGCCGTGCCGCCCTTGGACCTTGTATACTCCTCGATGGTGCTACCGTGCGCTTCTGCCATTCCCCGTTTCTCGAACTTCCAGTTCGCGAGGGCTGACCGAGAGTCATCAACACTCATACCAAGCGCGATCGTGTCAAGATCCGATGCAGACGCACATCCTTGGAGAGCTAGTCCAAGCACTGCCATCGTTGCCAGTCCAAACGTTCGTCTCATGAGTCATCCTGCCGTGTGGGACACCGAGATTGATGCGTTCCGCACAGGATAACATGGGCGAGTGGAGCCAGCCTAACCCGCGACGGCCGCGGTCACGATGTCGCGGTCCGAGACGACCACGCCGCCCGGGGGCTCGACGGTGATCGCGAAGATCGCGGCGTTGCCCACGGGCAGTTTCGCGTCGATCGGGATGATGATCTCGCCGGTGTTCGAGCGGGCGTTGTCGGCGTCGAAGACGCCGCCGTCCACCGGGCGTTGCGTGAGCAGGTCGGGCAGTCCGTCGATCGCGAACTGCGGCAGGTCGCCCACGCGGCGCTCGGCGTCGAAGATCCAGAGCTGATACTGGAACTCGTCCGGGTTGTTCGCCGCAAGCCCGGTGAACTTCATGAAGCCCGTCTGGGTCTCGTGGTCCCAGATGACCTCCCCGGCGAGTTCGTCGTCGTAGGCGTGGGCGGGGACGCCCAAGAGGTCATCGAGCCCGACCCACGACGCGCGAACGACGCCCGGGCGAGCGGAGAGCTCGTCGTACTGGGCGGCGAGCGAGGGCGTGGTCAACCCCGCCGACGGGCGGCTGTTCCAGGCGAAGACGGCGAGCGTGAGGCACGCGGCGGCGGCGAGCCAGCCGAGCGCTGCGAGCGCGCCGTATCCACCCTTCGACGGCGCGTCCGCGGGTGTGCCGGAGATCTTGAGCTCGGGCGCGCGCTCGCGGTTGAACTCGCTCGCGGCCCGCGAGAGCTTGGAGCGCAGCGACGCTGGCATCGGCTCATCATCGCGAGACAGCGCGACGCTCAATGCCGCGGCGGCAAACTCGAACTGCTCGAGCAGCGCGGCGTCGTCCGCGTTGAGTTCGGACGGGGCATCGAGCCCGCGGATCGCGTGCTCGCACAAACGGTCGATGGTCGTTTCGTCGTGTGGCAACGAACTCATGTCGCCACCCCCATTCGCTTATCGTGCCCCTCAGCGAGGAGCTCACGGACGCGGATCAACCCCCGTCGCAGATGCGTCTTGACCGTGCCCAAGGGCATGCCGGTCGCCTCGGCGATCTGCTGATGACTCAGCCCCCGCAAGACGGAGAGCTGGATGACTTTCTGTTGGTCCGGGCTCAGCTCGTTGAGCGCCCGGACGGCGGCCTTGATCTCTTCGGATTGCTCGGCCTTCACGCCCGTGCCGTCGGGCTGGGGCATCGCGCCGTCGGCGGCGTCCACGGGCATGGTGCCCACGGGCTTGCCCGACCGGCGGACGCGGTCGATGATCCGACGCCGCGCGATCGTCGCGACGAACGTCACCTCCGAGCCCTGCTCGGGATCGAAGCGGTCTGCGGACTTCCAGACCGAGACAAACGCGTCCTGGACGGCGTCCTCGGCGAGCTCACGGGTCGGACAGAACCGCCGTGCGAGCGACCACACGAGCCCGCCGTACTGCTCGATGCACGCCTCGGTCGCGCCCGACTCACCGCTGGCAATCCGGCTCAGGATGGATGGCTCTTCAGACACGGCAATCCTCGTCCCGCGGGGGGGTTGCCCGCGTTCGGCGGATCGTAGCGGCGTACCGCGGTGCCGGGATGGTGTTGCGATGAGCGACATGGACCGAGCTGGCTTCGACGAAACCCGCGAGCCCGATTCCTCGGGCCCGGGGGGTCAGATCAGAATCTGAGAGGGGTGATCGGGATATCAGGGCATCAGGACGCCGTCGATCACGTGGATAACGCCGTTGGAGGCCTCGACATCGGCCGAGAGGACGGTCGCGTCGTTGATCTTGACGCTGTCGCCCCAGCCCTTGATGGTGATCGAGCCGCCCTCGAGCGTCTCGGCGGACTTCGCCTTGACGGCCTGATCGGCGTAGACGCGGCCCGACACGACGTGGTAGGTCAGGATGCTCGTGAGCTTCTCACGGTTCTCGGGCTTGAGAAGATCCGAGACGGTGCTGCCCAGGGCGGCGAACGCCTCGTCCGTGGGCGCGAAGACGGTGTACGGGCCCTCGCCCATCAGCGTCTCGGCGAGCCCGGCGGTCTTGACCGCGGTCAGCAGCGTGCTGAACGAGCCCGCGGCGCCCGCGACCTCGGGGATCGTCTTCATCTCGGGGAGGATGACGGTGTCGATCACGTGGATGACGCCGTTGGAAGTCTCGATGTCCGTCGCGACGATGTTCGCGTTGTCGATCATGGGCTTGCCGCGCGGGGCGGAGATATCGACCCGCTGGCCGAGCGCGGTGTCCCAGGTCTTCTTCGTGACGACGTCCTTGGCGAACGCCTCACCCGGGACAACGTGGTAGAGCAGGATCGCGGTGAGCTGGTCCTTGTTCTCCGGCTTGAGCAGCGTCTCGAGCGTGCCCTCGGGGAGCTTCGCGAACGCCTCGTCGGTCGGCGCGAAAACGGTGAACGGGCCCTTGCCCTTCAGGACGTCCACGAGGTCGGCGGCCTGGACGGCGGCGACCAGCGTGTTGAACGAGCCCGCGGCGATCGCGGTGTCCACGATGTCGGGCTTCTTGTCGTCCTTGCCGTACCCGCCGGGGCCGGAGGCGAGGGTGATGGAGGCGGCCGATGTCGAGCCGCACGCATCGGCGGACTTCGATTCGCACTGACCGAAGGCGGGCGACGCGGCGAGCGCGGCGACGAGCGAGAGAGAGGCGTATTTCATGGATCGTGTACTCCGGATGCGGCGATCGCGCACCGAGGCAGCGTGCCCCGGCTCGGGTCGCCTTGTCGTTGTTCCAGTTCCCCCGACAGGGTTTCGAGAGCCTCGCGCGGCTGGATTCAGGGGGTTTCGCGTGGATTCCTGAAAGTTTCGTTCCGGGGGGGTCGTTTCCTACAATGGATGACACCGCGGGGACTGGCCGCGGACGCCCTGAGGGAGGCTGTATGACGACCGCACGCTCGCCCATGACGGGCTCGATTTCGGGCCCGGGACTTGACGGGATCGACCCGCACGCCGTGACCATTTCCGGGCTGGTGCTCGACCCGAGCTATTCGCCCGACAACCCGCCCGAGAGCCTGAAGAACTTCGAACGCGACATCGCCGCGCCCGGCGAGTTCCCGTACACCCGCGGGCTCTACCCCGAGGGCTACCGCACGCGGCTGTGGACCATGCGTCAGTTCGCCGGCTTCGGCAGCGCCGACGACACGAACAAGCGCTTCAAATACCTGTTGAAGGCGGGCGCGACCACCAAGACCAAAGCGAACACCGGGCTGAGCACGGCCTTCGACCTGCCCACCCTCATGGGCCGCGACTCGGACGAGAGCCTGTCGCTCGGCGAGGTCGGCAAGTGCGGCGTCGCGATCGACACCATCGAGGACATGCACCGCTTGTATGCGGACATCCCCATCGATCAGGTGACGGTCTCGCAGACCATCAACGGGCCCGCCGCCGTCATCTGGGCGATGTACCTCGCGATGGCCAAGCAGCGCGGCATCG
Source organism: Phycisphaerales bacterium (assembly GCA_040219655.1). GTDB lineage: Bacteria > Planctomycetota > Phycisphaerae > Phycisphaerales > UBA1924 > BQJQ01. The sequence continues at coordinate 280,330 of JAVJSB010000007.1, forward strand.
GATGGGACACGCTCGGCGGCACGTTGCAAAACGACATCCTCAAGGAGTTCCACTCCCAGAACGAGTTCATCTACCCGCCCGAGGCGTCGGTGAAGCTCGTCGTGGACACCATCGAGTTCCAGTCGCAGCACCTGCCCAAGTGGAACTCGGTCTCCATCTCGGGTTACCACATCCGCGAGGCGGGCAGCACCGCGCCGCAGGAGCTCGCGTTCACATTGCGTGACGGCATGGAGTACGTCGAGGCCTGCCTGCACCGCGGGATGGACGTCGATGTCTTCGCGCCGCGCCTGAGCTTCTTCTTCAATGCCCACAACGAGTTCTTCGAGGAGATTGCCAAGCTCCGCGCCGCGCGGCGCATCTGGGCCCGCATGATGCGCGAGCGCTACGGGGCCAAGCTCGAGCGCTCGTGGTACATGAAGACCCACGTGCAGACCGCCGGGTGCAGCCTCACCGAGCAGCAGCCTCTGAACAACATCGTCCGCGTCGCCTACCAGGCGATGGCGGGCGTGCTCGGCGGGTGCCAGTCCCTCCACACCGACTCCATGGACGAGACGCTCGCCCTGCCCTCCGAGCAAGCCGTCAAGGTCGCCCTGCGCACGCAGCAGATCCTCGCCCACGAGACGGGCGTGACGCGGACGGTCGATCCGCTGGGCGGGTCGTGGTTCATGGAATCGCTCACCGACACCGTCGAAAGCGAGGCCCTGGGCATCATCGACGACATCGACAACATGGCCGGCGGCGCCTGGGCACCCCAGCGCGTCGGCGAATTGACCAACGGCGACCTGTATTCAGGCGGCGTCGTCGCCGGCATCCACAAGGGCTACTTCCGCCGCGCCATCGCCGAGGCCGCCTACCGCTACGCCGAGGAGGTGGACGCCCACGACCGCATCATCGTCGGCGTCAACGAGTACGTCGAGAAGGACGAGAAACGACCCATCGACATCCTCACCATCCCGGACTCCGTCGAGACCGAGCAGGTGGACCGCCTGACGAAGTTCAAAGCCGCCCGCGACGACGACGGCGTGGCGAGGGCGCTCGACGCGATCCGCGACGCCTGTCGCGACAACGTGAACGTCATGCCGGCGCTGGTCGAGGGCTCGCTGGCCAACTGCACCCTCGGCGAGATGGTGCAGGCGATGGCGGATATCTACGGGCGATACACGGGCGGGCCGGAGTGGTGAGCGGTGGGCCGTGACGACTGGTATCGCCGGACGACGTGGACATCGGCAGACGAGTCTGCGTTTTGGGAACGTTGGCGACGGAGTCGCACGGCGGGCAATAAGGCGCAGTATCTCAAGATCCAAGGGATGGCCCTCGTCGCCCAACCCAAGACCCAGACGGTCCGGGCTGGGATCAAGCTGCTGGAACAGGTAATCGCGGAGTTTCCGGGTCACCATGACGATGTAGCAGGCGCGCAGAATGCTCGTGCGGAAGGTCTGTGGAAGATCGGCGAGATCGAAATGTCGGTCGAGGCGTATCGCGAGGCGATCGAGTACGAGAAGAGAGACGAGCTCCGAAACATTTACTACACCACCGGCTTGGATTTTGTCTACCGGGTTGCCCTTGCTGAGCGCGATGAGTGCTATGACGAGTGCCTTGAAGTGTTGGCTTGGGTACATGAACGTCAGGGCCGGTTCCCATGGTTTCACCGTGAGAAGTTCATGTTGACATCTGCCACTGCCGTGTTCATGGCGCACTTCGGGATGCGTGATGACGCTGCGCGGCTGGCAAGGGTTGCGCTCGACGCCGCGTCGGCTACGCACTCTGGGCTTTCCCATCATCCGAATGTCGGGCTTGTGACCGGGTCTGCGGAGGATCAGGAGATGATCAAGCGAATGCGTCGGTTGGGGAGTGTGTGATCGTCGTGCATCCGTTGCGAGTCACCTGCTCCGCCACCCTCCGCGTCACCCCAGCAGCAATCGCCGCCGGCATCCTCGACCTCGACAACTGGCCCCCGTTCACCAGCCCGGTGCCGTGCTTCGACCCGGAGGGCGAAGCACGATTTGGGTTCGCCGCCTTCGTCCTTCGGAGCGAAGGCGGGCACCGGGCGTTTCTACCAATCGAGTCCCTGATCGGTTAGCGATTGCTGCGCCGGTTCGTACCCTTCACGAGCAGATCGTCGCAAGAACTCGATCGATGCCTCGGTATCCGCATCGACTCCCTCGCCATCCCTGTACATCTGTGCGAGATTGTAAAGGGCATACGGATCGTCGAGATCCGCTGCCTGCCGATACCATTTCAGGGCCTGAGTGTTGTCTTTGGGGACGCCCCGGCCTTGATAATACATCAGGCCGAGATTCGTCATGCCCTGGGAACTGCCGGCTTCTGCGGCGGCTCGAAACCACTTCGCTTCAAGCTCATCGCTTTGCTCGACGCCCTCGCCGAAGTGGTACAGGATGCCAAGGTTGATCATCGAATCAACGAAACCAACTTCCGCAGCCTTCTCGTACCAATGCACGGCCTGTTCGTAGTCTTGCTCGACGTCCTCTCCGGTAGCGTACATCACTCCGAGGTTGTGCATGGCTTGGGCATCGCCTTGCTTTGCTTCAATCGCGTACTGGTCGAGCTCGCTAGGTTCTTCGTCTCTACAACTCGAGACTACAACAAAGAGGCAAGCCAACGTCAGGACGCGAAGCGAACGGTCTAACATCTTGCTCTCCACAAGACCGTGCTCGGGTGGTGAGTCACATGGTACATCAACCTCGGCCCATCATCCTCACCAACTCCGCCACTCGCCGCGTCACCCCAGCAGCAATCGCCGCCGGCATCCTCGACCTCGACAACCGGCCCCCGTTCACCAGCCCGGTGCCGTGCTTCGACCCGGAGGGCGAAGCACGATTTGGGTTCGCCGCCTTCGTCCTTCGGAGCGAAGGCGGGCACCGGTCGGAGGTGGTATACGACTTGGTTCAGGACCACTCCTTCCAGACCTTGATCGGGCCCGGAGTGCCCTGATAGTCCCGGGCCGACGACCATGCCCAGTCCGTTTCCCGCTCGGCGAGCCCGCGGCGGACCGGGTTCGTGTGGATGTACCGGATCTTCTCTCGCAGCTCGCCCAGATCACGGACGTTGCGGTCATACCCGCCGCCGCGTTGCCAGAACCGGGTTGTCCCCTGAGGGTCGGTCATCTGGGTGAGCACCTGTGCGCCGCATTCGCGCCAGCGATGGATCATGCGCTGGCCGAAGCCTTGCTTGATCCCGCGGAGGATGGGTCCGATCTGGCCAGCGTCGGGGAGCAGGATGAGATGGACGTGGTCGCGCATGATCACCCAGGCGATGACGCGGAAGGCGAGGCGCACTCGCTGAACATCCACGTGCTCAGCGAACGCTGATCGCGCCTCTGGTGTGGCCATCAGGGGGAGGCGTCGGTAGCAGGAGAAGGTGACAAAGCGTGCTTGGCCCGGTATGTCGAACCGAGGTGCGGCCATCGTGGCGAGCGTAGGTTGTCCTTGCCGCCTTCGCCCTTTGGGTCGAGGGCAACCGGGGAGTGGTGCCGTGCTTCGACCCGAAGGGCGAAGCACGTCTCGCGTGGCCGGCTGAGTCTCCGCCTTCGCCCTGCGGGTCGAAGGCGGGCACCAACTCCGCCACCCGCCGAAGCACTTCTCGTGTGGCCGGCTGAATCTCCGCCTTCGTCCTGCGGGTCGAAGGCGGGCACCAACTCCGCCACCCGCCACCAACTCCGCCACCCTCCGCGTCACCCCAGCAGCAATCGCCGCCGGCATCCTCGTCAACCGCCCCACGTTTAACGGCTCCGGCCCGGCATCCCGTCAGCAACGTTCGAGACGCCGCCGCCCGCGAACCACGAATCTGCGCCGGAGGTCGTTGTTGGCACACAAATCCGTGCGATGATCCCCACCGACACGGGTGGTGCATCCCCCGATGAGGCGGGCATCGACACGACACTTGCAGCAGATCGGCGCGGCCTGACGAATCGGCCGACTGGGCGCACTCGAATCCAAGGGCATGACCGGCATCCCCGCCATCGAGCGGTTGGTGGCGAAGTACCTCGTCTGGCGCTGGACGCGGGTGAACCCGCCGTCGATCACCGTACCGATCCTCCGCTCGCAGCAGGAGGAACTCGTCGGGCTGGTCGAGCGGGCCGGCGGCGTGGAATCCGAAGCCGCGCGCGCGCGGGTGCGGATCAAGCGGCTGCCCGGGCTCGAGTCGAGCAGCCTGGAGTACTCGCTGGCGATGGTCGCGGACCATCTGGCGCGCGTGAACCACGCGATCGCGGGCACGATCACGACGCTCAAGCAGGGCGAGCGCAGCAAGACCTCCGCCGACCCGGCGCACTTCAAGCCCCGGCTCGGCGTCGAGCCGGCGGCGGCGCTGGCGGACTACGACGCCTCGATCGCCGCCGTGCAGCGGGCGATCGAGCCGCCGGATCACTCGAACGACGTGACGCACCCGCACCCGTGGTTTGGCGAGCTGAGCGCCGAGACGTGGATGTGCTTCCCGGCGTTCCACGGGCAGATCCACGCGAAGCAGGCGCGGCGGATCGTCGTGGGGCTCAGGCGGGGCTGACCCGCGCGGGATTGCACAGGCGTGCGGAATCCCGCGTGTGCCGTCGGTTCGATGGGTTTTTCTCGGGCGTGGTGTAGGTTGAACCATCGCCGACCGGATGGGGGCTGGAGCCGGGCGGGGTTGGGTCGTTGCACCACGGGGAGCCTCCCATGCATCACCGGATTCTGATCGCGGCGTCGTTGCTCACGCCGGGCGTTGCGTTGGCGGAGATCACGGCGTCCACCTATCTCGGCGGGGGGGTCGAGCAGGGGTTCGTCGGCGCCACCGGGTGGTACTTCACGCCGAGCACGGACGTCGTCGTCACCCGGCTCGGGCTGCTCGATCTGGGCGACCCGGGATTCATCGATGCGCACCAGATCGGCGTGTTCCGCGCGGCCGACGACGCGGCGCTCGTCACCACCTCGATCGCGTCTGGCCTGACCGGCGAGCTGATCGACGGCTCACGCTTTGTGGACATCCCCGAGCTGGCACTCACCGGCGGCGAGCGGTACTACATCGTCGCGGACAACTGGTTCAACGACACCTACGCATTCGGCGATGCGTCGGTCGAGTTCGCGCCCGAGATCGCGTGGAACGGGTACGCCTCGTCGCCCGTCAACGACATCTTCAACGGGATCGAGAACATCGGCGGGCAGGAGGGGAACCTGGGCCCGAATTTCCGGTTCCGGTTGGTGCCCGCGCCGGCGTCGGCGGGTGTGCTGGCGGGCGCCGGGCTCGCCTGGAGCCGCCGGAGGCGGTGATCGGCGCGCCGGGCGTGCAAGAATGGGGCGGCCGATCGGGTAGGCTGGCCCGATGAGGATGCTCGCGATCGCTGTCCTGGTTCTCTCGGTTTTCGCGGGATCGGCCCGCGCCCAGTCGGACGGAGCGTTGGTCGCTCGGTTCGACCGGGCGTACGCGGATGGGGCGTACGAGCGGGCGGCGACGGTGGCGACGACGCTCGCCGAGCGCCACGAGTCGTCGAGCGTCTGGGCGTTCAACGCGGCGTGCGCGCACGCGCGGGCCGGGAATCTGGACGACGCACGCCGATGGGTCACGGCGTGCGCCGAGCGCGGGTTCCAGGGCGTCCGCTCGTTCGAGACCGATCAGGATCTTGACCCGATCCGCGGCTCACAGGAGTTCGCCGAGGCGTTCGCGCTCGTGCAGGCCGCGGCCCGGGCGCGGCTCGAGGAGTTTCAGCAAGCCGCCCGCGTGCACGCGCACCCGTCGTGGGTGCCCGAGCACGCGAGCACGGACAGCCCCGTTCCCCTCGTGATCGCGTTGCACGGCACGGGCGGGCGCGGCGACGAAATGCTCCGCGTCTGGAAAGAGGCGTGCGCCGAGGTCGGGGCGGCGATCATCGCGCCCGACGGGCTCCGCCCGAGTGGCGAGGGGTACGCGTGGACGTACCGAGATGAGTCCGAGTGGCTGGTGCGTGATCTGATCGAGCGCGTCGCGGCGGGCATGCCGGTGGACACCACGCGCGTCGTGCTCACGGGGTTCAGCCAGGGCGCAAACGTCGCGATGCCGACGGGGATCGATCACGCCGGGCTGTTCGTGGGCGTCATTCCGGTCGGCGGGCATTACGAGGGTCAGATCGTGGATCTGGAACCGGTGCGATCGGGCGCGATCGTGCCGCCGCGCTACGGGTTCATCATCGGGTCGCGGGACCGCTGGGCGGGCACGTTCCGGGCGGCCGAGCGGGAATTCGAGGAGGCGGGCGTCGAGGTGAAGCTCGAGGTTGTCCCCGGGATGGGGCACGAGATGCCCCGCGGGCGCGGCGGCACGGCGCGGCTCGCCCGCATGCTCGCCTGGTGCCTCGGCGAGGGCGACGAAGGGCCAGGCGACGAGCCCGGCGACGGGTAGACAGCCGCGGGCTCTCGGCGCGTAAACTGGCGGGACGTGAAGCGCGTGGTGTACACATCCAAAGCGACCGGCCCGATGAGCGAGAACGACCTGGTCGTGCTGCTCGTGCAGTCGCGGTCCAACAATGAGCGGGATGGGATCACGGGGATGCTGCTCTACGCTGAGGGTGTGTTCCTGCAGTGCATCGAGGGTCCCGAGTACAGCATCGCGGACCTCATGGGTCGCCTCGAGGTCGATCCGCGTCACGCGGACTTCCGCGTGATTCACGAGTCACGCTGCGATGACCGGCGGTTCGACGACTGGACCATGGGGTTCCGCGCGGTGACGGCTGCGGATGTCGCGGGCGTGCTCAAGCGCGTTGGCGTTGATCTGCCGAGTGACGCGAGCGCGGATGATTCGGCGCTTCAACTGCTCCAACGGCTGGCGCACGAGCCCGGCTGAGCTCAGCCAACGCCGACCACCCACGCGGCGACCCACCCGCCCGCGTGCAGCACGACGATCGCCCAGAACACAACCTGGTACGAGGTCTTCCGCGTCTTGTGCCGGAGCGTCCGTTGCGCCAGGAAGGCGCCGGGCCATCCGCCGGCGAGCTCCATGAGGTGCAGCGTGCGTTCGGGCGTTCGGCGGGCGCCCCGGCCCGCGGCGTGCTTGTCCAGGGCGTACGCGATGAACGTGACGCCGCTCACGAGGGCGTAGACGCACAGGACGATGAGCAGAAATGCGGGCACGGGCGGGATTCCTCGTGGGGGGTGGACCGGACCCTATCATTGCGGCCCATGGCAGGATCTCTCAACGCCCCGACGAGCGAGTTCGAACGACGAGACCGGTGCGCCGACTGCGCCCATCGCCCGCGTGTGCTGCTGGGCAAGATGGGGCTGGACGGGCACGACCGGGGCGTCAAGGTCATCGCCCGCGCCCTGCGCGACTCCGGCGTCCACGTCATCTACTCCGGGCTCTGGCAGACGCCCGAGAGCCTCGCGGTCAGCGCCCGCGACGAGGACGTGGACGTGATCGCGGCGTCGATGATGTCCAACTCGCACCTCGCGCTCGGGCCCCGCCTGGTGAACGAACTGGCGAAGGTTGGTCGCCCGGACATCCCGGTGCACATGGGCGGCATCCTGCCCGCCGAGGACATCCCCAAGCTCAAGGACGCCGGCATCCAGCGCTGCTTCACGACGGGCGTGTCGCTGGAAGACATCGTGGACGCGGTCAAGAGCGCGGTCCGCGAGCACACGCCGATCGTCGAGGGCGGGCACGCCACGGCGCAGCTCGCGCGCGACATCACGCTCGTGCACGACGGCGGGACCGTGCGCGACAACGCGCCGCACCGGCGTCCCAGGCGCGTCATCGGCATCACCGGATCGCCCGGCGCGGGCAAGAGCACGCTCGTCGCGCAGCTCGTGGGCGAGCACGCCCGGCGGGCTGAGTCCGACCCGGCGCTCGGCCGATGCGCTGTCGTCGCGTTCGACCCCATGAGCCCGATCACCTCCGGCGCCCTGCTGGGCGACCGCCTGCGCGTGGACTTCAACCAGCTCGGCGAGAAGGTCTTCTACCGCTCGCTCGCGATCCGGGGCGAGGACTACCACGGGCTCGACGAGATCCTCGAGCTCATCGGCGGCGCGGGCGAGGGGGCCAGCGCCTTCGACACCGTCTTCGTCGAGACCGTTGGCGCGGGGCAGAACGAGACGCGTATCCGCGAGAAGGTGGACTCGACCGTCGTCGTGCTCACGCCCGGGATGGGCGACGCCGTGCAGATGGACAAGGCGGGCATCCTGGAGATCGCCGACCTGTTCGTGTGCAACAAGGCGGACCACCCGGGCGAGAACGAGCTCGTGCGTGACTTGCGCGATGTCGCGGGCAAGCGGCCCGTGTTCGAGACGATCGCGACGCGGGCCAAGGGCGTGCCCGAGCTGCTCGACGCGCTGCTCGGGTGAGCGGTGTCAGCGGGCGAAGCGCGCCTCGATCCGCCCCAGCCCGTCGAGCTCTTCACCCCGGCTGACCCAGGCGAAGAGGACCTCCCGCTCATCCGCGGTGAGCGTCGAAAACAGCTCGCGCACGTGATCGATGATGTCGGCGTCGTAGTCCTCGATGGTCCGTGCGGACTCCAGCAGGAGATCCGCGTCGCGATCGCCGAGAGCGGACGTGGCGCGCCAGTGCGCCGCCTGCCAGAGGGCCCGCTCGACCGACTCGAGATCCTCCCCGGGGCGGGCGGCGTCGCGGGCCGTCCGCGACGGGGCGAAGCCGGGCGTTGGGTCCGGGTTGCCGATGACGTCGGCGAACGCGCCGGCCTCCCAACCGACCGACACGCTCGCGGTCGGGGCGGCGGTGGGCTCTGGTTCGGGCTCGGGCGCCGCATCGAGGACCGTGTCGCTCGAGCGGTCCGCCCAGCGGGGTTCGTCGTCGGCGTCCTCGAGGTCGGCAAAGAGCGTGGCGCTCGTGGCGAAGAAGAGGCTCGTGCAGCCGAGCCCACCGAGCAGCGCGACGGTGTACATCGCTTTGAGAAGGTCGCTCGGGGACTTTCCGTAGACGTAGTAAAGCGTGAGGATCCAGATGCCCAGCCCGTTGACGATCGCCCACCCGATCTCCCGCTCTCGCAGCGGGACGAAGATCGTGCCCGCGTACGACGCCAACGCGAGGACGCCGTAGACCGCGAGGTACATAAAGAGGAACCCGGGCGAGAGCGCGATCGTGAGCACGGCCGAGAGCGCCAGCGCGGCCAGCCCGACGCCCATGATCAACCCGGGGCTGACCATCGGGCCCGACGACGCGCTGCGCGACTTCGGGTCCTTCTTGGACTTCTCGACGCGGGTTTTGGCCGCCTTGCCTGTGGCGTTGTTGAACCCGCACTTGACGCAGATGACGGCGTCCTTCGGGCAGGGCTTGCCGCAGTTGGCGCACGGCTCGGGGGCGGCGGAGATGGCGTCGTCCACGAGCATGTCCATCACGCCGCCCGAGGGCGCCGTTTGGTACGGGTTGGCGCGCGGCTTCTTGCCCTCGGAAGACGACGCGCCGGTGGCTTTCTTGGCCTCGGCGCACGAGCGGTGCATGTACCGGCCTTTGGCGTCCTTGATGCGGGCTTTGCCCTCGCACTCGCCGCCACAGATCGCGCACGGCTTGATCGGAGTCTCGGGCATGCGGTGGATCTCCTCCGGGGGCGTTCAAGCGTATCAGGCGGCGGGGCGTGATCCACGCCCGGATCGGCGAATCCGCGTACAGTCCGCCGGCACGGGGGTGCTGGGGAGGGCGTCGCCGGGATGAGTTCAGACGCCACGCCGCACCGCGACGAGCCCGCCCGGGCCCGATTGCACAACCTGCAGCAGACGGACGACGCGCCGGGCGTGATGCCCGTCGAGCCCGAGACCCCGCCCATGCGCGGCCGAAAGGGCCTGACGCCCGACGGCCGCCTCCGGTCCGGGCGCCTTGCGGGGCTCACGATGAACCGGGCGATCTGGGTGCTCTCGTGGCCCGTGATGCTCGAGAGTTTCCTGAACTCGCTGGTGGGCCTGACGGACACCGCGCTCGCCGCCCGCCTGCCCGACGGTGAGTCCGCGACGGACGCGATCGCCGGCGCGAGCTACATCATGTGGTTCATCGGGCTCATCTTCATGGCCCTGGGCATCGGCGCCACGGCGCTCGTCGCCCGGTCGGTGGGCAAGGGGCGGATGGCGGTCGCGAACGCCGTGCTCGGGCAGACCGTCACGCTCGGCGCGGTGATCGGCGTCGCGACGGCGGCGTTCATCGCCCTCGCGTCGCGCCCCGTCGCGGGCTGGCTCAACATGTCCGATGCGGCAACCGAGGCATTCAACCAGTACATGCTCGTGATCGCCCTGGGCGTGCCCAGCGCGACGATGCTCTTTTCTCTGATCGCCTGCGCCCGCGGCGCGGGCGACTCCATCCGCCCGCTGTATGCCATGGCCGTCCGCAACGTCGTGAACATCGGGACGAGCTGGGCGCTGAGCGGCGCCGAGGTGATGGGGGTCTCCGGGCCCGTTGATCTGGGCGTCACGGGCATCGCGATCGGCACCGTCGCGGGCGACATCGCGGGGGCGGCGGTCGTCATCACGATGGCGACCCGCGGGACCTGGGGCATCCGCCTGCGTTGGAAGCGGATGACGCCGCACTGGCACACCATGCGCCGGATCGTGCGCCTCGGTGTGCCGAACTTCCTCGAGACGCTCGGCATGTGGATGGGCAACTTCGTCGTGATCCTCATGGTTGGGTGGCTCGGGTTGCGCGAGGGGGCGTCGGGCCTGCTGGGCACGCACATGGTCGCGATCCGGATCGAATCGCTCAGCTTCTTGCCCGGGTTCGCGATGGGCGCCGCGGCGGCGACGCTGTCGGGCCAGTACCTCGGCGCGGGATCGACCGAGCACGCCGCCCGCGCGATCCGGCGGTGCGCCGTCGTCGCGGCGGGCGTCATGTACGCCTTCGGGCTCGTCTTTCTGTACGCGCCGGAGCACGCGACCCGCCTGCTGTCCGACCAGCCGGTGCACCTGGACTACGTGCCCGTGCTGCTCATGGTGTGCGGGTTCATCCAGATCCCCTTCGGGCTGGCGATCGTGACGCGCGGGGCGATGCGCGGTGCCGGCGACGTCAAGGTCGTCATGGCGATCACGTGGTTCTGCACCTACCTGGTCCGCCTGCCGTTGGCCTACGTGATCTCAGGGGTGGACATCCCGCTGCCCGAGGTGATGGGCGGGGGCGTGCTGACCAACCCGAGCCCGCTGGACGGCGGGCTCGTCGGGCTCTGGGTCGGGCTCTGCCTCGAGCACGTGATCCGGTGCCTGCTCTTTGTCGCCCGCCTGGCGCAGGGCGGGTGGGCCCGCGCGCGGGTCTGATCAGGACTCGGCGCTGGCCTCGGCGGGCGCGTCCTCGTCGTCCGTCTCGAGCACGCGGTACTGATACTTCGCCTTGAGCGCCTCGAACGTGAACGGGAACGAGTCCACAAAGTCCGCATCCTCGCGCAGCCACGCGTCGGTCTCCGACGGGATGACGAAGGGCGCGTAGAGGCGGTAGTCGTTCTGGGTGAGCGGGCGGGGTGCGACGATCTCGATCGCGACGAGCGACATCGCCGAGGGCAGCTCGAGCACCATGATCGACGTCTCGCGGTCCAGCATCTGTGGGTCGGTCATCGGATCGATCTGAGCCGCGGCGGACATGATCGCCTCGCGGACCTCGGGGGTGTTCAGGTTCGCGTCGAACGTGTTGGCAAGCTGATCGCGGACCGCGCGAGCGGCCCGGTTGACGCGGAGCGTCCGCCCGGCGGGCGCCTCGCTGCCCTCCTCCTGGGGTTCGAGCAGATCGACGACCGCCGTCAGCCCGCCCGTCTCCCGCGCGGCGCTCAGGATCTGGGGCTTCCGCTCGAGCAAACGCTGATACGCGTTGAGCGTCCGCCAGTCGTTGATCACCTCGTCTCGCCCGACCTCGTCGATGCTCTCGGCGGCGGAGCGCGAGCGATGATCCAGCACCGTGACGTAGTACCGCGTGCCCGAGGGGTCCTCCGCGGCGACCTCGACGATCGGCACGCCCACCTGCGCGGGGAGCAGTTCCTCTTCCCGTTCCGGGTCGAGCAGCTCGGGCAGGAACGCCGCCGAGTATTGGCGGTTCGCCACGCGGTACATCGCCTGCCCGAGCCCGCGGGTCAGGCGGAGGTCCATCGAGGTCTGCCACTCGTCCGTGACGATCCGCACGGTCGGCAGGGGGATGATGACGTTGGAGCGCTGCTGGAGCTCCTCGGCGATCGCCTGCGCGACTTGCTCGTAGTTCACGGCCAGCTCGCCCGCGGGGATTTCGTACACACCGTCCTCTTCGGGGTACGCCCGCAGCGCCCGGCGGACCTCGGCACGGAGGATCTGGTCCGCATCGATCAGGAGCTCCTCGGCCCGCTCAGCGCGCCAGTCGGCGTCCACGTTGGGCATCTCCTCGGAGAACTCGCCCGGGTACAGGTCCCGGTTGGCGCGCCATCGCTTGTTCAGCTCGATCCGGTCGGGAATCAACGCCGTCATGATCGCCGTGCGGCTCAGCTCGAGCACCGCGTACTTGATCCGCGGCTCGAGCACGTACGAGAGCCCGAACTCGTTGTCCTCCGGCTCGCTCTCGCGGTAGCGCTCGAAGAACTCGCCGAGCTCAGCCTCGGTCGGCTCGGTCTCCTCGTCGATCATGATCGTCGCGGGGACGCGGACGAAATCGAACTGAACGGCGTCCCGGGCATCGCGGGTCTGGGCGATCGCCTGCTGGCGTGAAGGCTTGGGGGCGCGGCCGTAGGCGTTGAGCATCCGGCGGATGCCGCGCGCCTTGGCGAGCGCCATGCCGAACTCTTCCTGCGTCATCCGGAAGCTCGGGGGGATCTGGTTCGCGGCCCGCGCGAACTGGGCGGTGAGCGCCTGCTCGAGCTCGGCGCGCCGGGCGATGTACTCCGCCTCAGACCGGAACCGGCGCTGCTGCATCTCCATGTCCGCCTGCTCGAGCGCGATCATGGACGCCAGCTCGGGGATCCAGTCGAGCCCGTCCTGCGGGCCCGCGATGAACCCGCCCTTCTCCGCCTCGCGCGTGAGCAGCAGCCAGTGGTCGTCCCAGTTCCGCTCCGTCGCGTCGAGCCCGATCCCGAGCGTGTTCGCCTGCAGCAGCCCGGGCAGGAACGCGCCGATCATGCGCACTTCCGTGCTCGCCTGCGAGAGCTCGTTGCCCGAGACCTTCGTGCCCGTGAGCCCGATCTCGGCGGCGGTCCGGTTGCCCGGGTTCGGCGCCATCCGCGTCAGCACGGGCTGGAGCAGGAAGACCACCATCAGCAGCGAACCCCCGACGACGAGGATCAGCAGCTGGTACTTGCGGATGAACTTGAGCATGTCGTGCCTCGTGCTCCGTCAGGAGCTCTTGAACGAAAGAGGACCGCCCATGGCTGGTGCGGTCCTCGGCTCGGGTCCGGATGTCGGGGCGCTGAGCCAGCCCCCGACCCGCCGGGGGAGAGGACGGCTTAGCGGTAGAATTCGATGATCAGGTTCGTGTTCACGTCGAACGGGACCTGGTCCGTCGTCGGCAACGCCGCGACCTTCGCGCTCAGCTCCGACGGGTTGAAGTCGATCCACCCCGGCACCTCGTGCCCGGCGAGCGACTCCATGTTCTCCCGCGCCAGCTTCTGCGTCTTCTCCTTGATCGTGATCGCGTCGCCCACCTTCACCTGGAAGGACGGGCGGTCCGTCTTCCGCCCGTTCACGAGCACGTGCCCGTGCGCCACCATCTGACGCGCCGCCCAGATCGAGCGGGCGATGCCCATGCGGCGGACGACGTTGTCCAGGCGGCGCTCGAGCAGCTGCAGCAGCAGGTCGCCCGAGTTGCCCGGCAGACGCTTCGCCTCATCCACCGTGCGGGCGAACTGCTTCTCCATCACGTTGTAGTGATAGCGGAGCTTCTGCTTCTCCTGCAGGCGGACGCCGTAGTCGCGCAGGCGACGCCCGCGGTAGCCGTGCATGCCCGGCGGGTTCAGCTGGCGCTTGGACGTGTGCTTGGGCAGATCCGCGATCGGAGCCCCGACGCGGCGGGACAGACGCACCTTCGGACCGGTGTAGTTGGCCATGGGCCTCTTCCTTTCTTCCGTCCACGGACGCGACGGTCCGTGGTGCCAAGCCCGTCGTTCAAAGGGGGCTTGGCGACCTGCCGGGGCCCGAGGCTTCGGGTCGGCGTGAGGGTCCGGGCATTCCCGGAGAGGGCAGATTGAAGGGGTCCCGCGACCCGGGGTCAACCGGCCCGGTCGCCCTCGCGGCTAGACTCCGGTCCCGGGCCGCTCGGACGCGGCGTGGGCCCCACGGATTGGCTCGGAGCGGCGTATGGCGGTCTCACTCCCAGTCCTCGACGCCCACGACGGGCCCCCCAAAGAGAAGTGCGGGGTCCTCGGCGTCTGGGGGCACCCCGAAGCCGTCCGCCTGACCTACCTCGGCCTCTTCGCCCAGCAGCACCGCGGGCAGGAGTCCGCCGGGATGGCCGTCACCGACGGGCTCGCGATCGACGGCTACATCGGCATGGGCCTCGTCCCCGACGTGTTCGACGAGCCGACGATCGTCCGCCTCGAGCAGGCCCGCCGCGGCGAACGCCGCAAGATCTCCCAGCCCTCGGGCGGCGTCATCGGGCACAACCGCTACTCCACCACCGGCGCATCGGTCCAGACGAACGCCCAGCCCCTCATCGAGCGCTACATCGACGGGCAGGTCGCCGTGGCGCACAACGGCAACCTGATCAACGCCAACGCCCTCCGCGATCGGTTCAGCGCCGCGGGGCATATCTTCCACACGACCAGCGACACCGAGGTGATCATCCACCTGCTCGCCGCCCCCGAGCAGCGCGACACGCCCGACCCCGTCGCGGCGATGCTCCGGCGCCTGCAGGGCGCGTTCAGCCTCGTCATCCTCTTCCCCGACCGCATCGAGGCGGCGCGCGACCCGTGGGGCTGGCGCCCGCTCGTCCTTGGCAAGTTCCCCGACGGCCGCGACTGCGTCGCGTCCGAGACGGTCGCGCTGGACGTGATGGGCGCCGAGTACGTCCGCGAGGTCGAGCCGGGCGAGGTGGTCACGCTGAGCGACTCGGGCGTGGAGAGCCGCCGGTTCGCGCCCGCCGCAGAGCGCCAGGCGCGGTGCGTCTTCGAGCATGTCTACTTCGCGAACCCGGCGAGCAACGTCTTCGGGCAGAACGTCCAGGCCGCCCGCGAGCGGATGGGCGAGGTGCTCTCGACCGAGGCGCCCGTGGACGCCGACTTCGTGATGCCCATGCCCGACTCAGGACGCAGCGCCGCCAACGGGTACGCCCGCGCGAGCAAGATCCCGTACCGCGAGGGCATCGTGCCCAACCGGTACGTCGGGCGGACGTTCATCAAACCCACGCAGGCGGAACGCGCCTCGGCGGTGCGGTTGAAACTGAACGTCGTCTCCGAGATCGTCTCGGGTCACAAGCTCATCGTGGTGGACGACTCCATCGTCCGGGGCACGACGACGCGCGAGAAGATGAAGCAGATCCGCGAAGCCGGCGCGAGCGAGATCCACGTCCGCATTTCCTGCCCGCCGATCAAGAACCCGTGCTACTTCGGCGTCGACTTCGCGACCAAGGACCAGCTCATTGCGCACGAACGGAGCGTCGAGGAGATCCGCGACTACCTCGGCGTGGACTCGCTGCACTTCCTGAGTCTCGAGGGCCTGCTCAGCGTCATGAAGCACGGCGAACGCGGCTACTGCACCGCCTGCTACTCGGGCGACTACCCCATCGATGTGGACCACCCGACGACCGATCAGGTGGTCTACAAGGAGCAGATGGGGATGTTCTGATGGGTGTTCGCGATGACCGAGATCGGGCAGTTCGACGCACCGCATCCAAGCTGAAGCTTGAGCGAGGGCTCGATTACCGCCAGCAGACCCGTTATATCAATGCGTACAACGAGTCGGTCACGGCTCTCGGCTTGGCTGGTGGGATGTTGCCGGCCCTCGCGTTCATCCCTCTATTTGGTTTCGTCGGCGGGTCGATCGCGAGAGGATACCCCGGGCATGGTGCCGCGGCCGGTGTGCTTTTCTTGAGCGCTGCCATGTGGTTTCTCATTCCAAAGGTCCTGTCGCCGCATGTGTTCCGAGGGATCCGGGGCGCGGCGCTCGCGATCCCGCGCTGCCCGGCGTGTGCCACAGACCTTGGAAACGGCGAACCCGAGCCCGACGGCTGCACCGTCTGCCCCGAGTGCGGCGCCGCGTGGCGGCTCCCGGCGGACGCCAACAATCCCGCGTGACCCCGCCGCGCACATCCCGCCGACCGGGCGTGATCCGGAGTCTGTGCCGGCGTTCGCCCGTCGGGTGGGCGCTGCTGATCATCGCGGCGGTCGCGCTCAGCGTCCTCGTCGCCTGGATGCCCTGGCGTCTCACCGAACCGGGCGCCCTCGGGCGATCGCCCATCGTCCAATTCACCGTCGGCGATCGCCTGTACGGCGCGTCGTGGAACCGCCCGTGGGGTATCCGCCGCAACGCGTTCATCTACCCGATGGGGGTCCGACGGGATGCGCCCGGCGATACTCCGATCGCGACCGACCCCATCCCGATGTGGCTGCCTCTGGGAGACATTGGGCATCCCGATCGTGCCGGCGTGCGAGTGATCTACAGCGCCCAGGCGAACGGGTGGCCCTTCCCCTGCGTGTACGCCGTCGAGGGCACGTCCGTCGCCGGCGGGCGCACGCACGGGCGGGCCTTGCACGTCGTGCTCCGCTCGCCCGTCCGGTGCGACCGGGTGCTGCCCTACGGCGTCGTGTGGTGGGGCATGCTCGCGAACGTCGCGATCTATGCACTCGCGATCCTCGTCGTGCTCGAAGCCTGGCTCGCCTTCCGTCGGCGTTGGCGTGCCCGCCGATCCCACTGCCCGTGGTGTGGGTACGACCTCGCTGGCACTTCGGCGAGCGTCTGCCCCGAGTGCGGCGGCCGAGCGTACGAGCAGAAAGGGGCTTCGGGTGCGCGATGACCGTGGGCGGCGGGTGCCGGTGCTGGGGGTCGCGCCGTTCGACCGCGCGGCGCGCGCGGCGCGGGGTGATCTGGGCGGCCCCATACGGAGGCTCGGGTGGTGCCCGGTGCTCGAACGCCTGCTGGTCGCCGCGGTGATCCCGAGCGTGTTCTACGTGGTGCCGGCGGTGCTGATCGCGTTCGGAGGAGCGCGCATCGGGTGGTGGGTGTGGGCGACGATCGGCGTCGGTGTCGTGCTGGGGATCGTGGGGGTGCGGGCGCCGACGTGGTCGCTCAGGTCGGCGGCGCGCCGCAACCGGGTGTGCTGGTCATGCGGGTACGACCTGCGCGGCGTGCCCGCGGGGGAGGACGGGTGCCTGGTCTGTCCAGAGTGCAACGCCGCGTGGCGCGTACCATCGCCCGATGCCTGAGACCCACACGCTCCGCCTCGCGCACTCTCCGGACTCCGACGACATGGTCATGTGGTGGCCGCTCGTCGGGCTGGACGGCGCGGGCCCGGTCATCGACACGGGCCGGTTCCGGTTCGAGCTCGTCGCGCGCGACGTCGAAGAGCTCAACAAGCTGGCGGTCGATCAGAGCCGCGGGCGTGAGCACGCGGTATCAGGTTCACCTGAATCTCCGCGTGCTGACGCCCGCGGCTCGGAAAGAGGGGATGGGTACGACATCACCGCGATCTCGTGCGCGGCGTACCCGGCGATCGCCGACCGATGGGCCATCACCCGCTGCGGCGGGTCCTTCGGCGAGGGCTACGGGCCCCGCGTCGTCGTCCGGGAGGACGCGCCGATCCATTCACCGGACGACCTGCGCGGCAAGCGCGTCATCGTCCCGGGCGTGAACACGTCCGCGTTCCTCGCGATGAGCGTGATGCTCGGATCGACCGCCGACGAGCGCGGGTTCGAGGTCGTCGAGATGCTCTTCAGCGAGATCCCCGGCGCGATCGCCCGCGGCGAGGCGGACGCGGGCGTGCTCATCCACGAAGCGCAGCTCACCTTCGCCGAGATGGGGCTTCGCGAGCTCGCCAACCTCGGCGCGTGGTGGGCGACGACGACCGATCTGCCGCTGCCCCTCGGGCTCAACGTGGTCCGGCGTGATCTCGACGAGCGGTTCGGGGCGGGATCGGTCGAGGGTGTTTCGCGGATCCTCGACGCGTCCGTCAAGCACGCGGTGAACAACCCGGCCGACAGCCGAGCGCACCTGCGCGCGAACAAGGGCGATCGGACCGAATGGGACGACGACGCGCTACTGGACGAATACCTGCGGATGTACGTGAGCGGGCTGACGATCGACATGGGCGACCGCGGGCGAGCCGCGATCGCCGAGCTGCTCGGTCGCGGGGCGCGGGCCGGGCTGTGCGCGCCGGTCGAAGAGATCGATGTGGTGTAGATCCGAGCCGCGGGCGTGAGCACGCGGAGAATCACGTGAATCTGCAACCGCGTGCTCACGCCCGCGGCTCGGACGGGGACGGAGGTCGGAATGAAATTCGTCAGGCTCGGGCACGGCGTGGGCATCGACACGGGCGATGAGGTCATCGAGGTCCGGCACATCATCGGCATCGGGCGCAACTACGCCGAGCACGCCAGCGAGCAGGGGGCGGACGTTCCCGAGCGCCCGATGGTGTTCACCAAGAACCCCGCCGCGGCGTGCCTGAGCGGGGACGACATCGTCATCCCCGCGTGCTGCCGCGACGAATCAACGGGCGGGCCCGCGCAGGTGGACTTCGAGGCGGAGCTCGCCGTGATCATCGGGCGCGCGGCGAAGGACGTGCCCGAATCGCGCGCGCACGAGCACGTGCTCGGGTACGCGTGCGCGAACGACGTGAGCGCCCGCTGGTGGCAGAAAAAGGGCAGCGGCGGGCAATTCTGCCGCGGCAAGAGCTTCGACACCTTCTGCCCGATCGGGCCCCACATCTTGCCCGCGGGCGATGTGCCGGACGTGCAGGGGCTGTCCGTGGTCTGCCGCGTGAACGGCAAGACCATGCAGGACGGCAACACCCGCGACATGATCTTCCCGGTCGCGACACTGATCGCGGAGCTCTCGCGCGGCACGACGCTGATGCCGGGAACCGTGATCCTCACGGGCACGCCCAGCGGTGTGGGCATGGCGCGCACGCCGCCGGTCTGGCTCGCGCCGGGCGACACGGTCGAGATCGAGATCGGCGGGCCCGGCTCGGCGTTCGGGACGCTTCGTAATCGGGTGGTGGATGGGTGAGGAGGCCGGTTGAAAACCGGCCCCACCGAGACCCCTCACCCCGGCCCTCTCCCCCAGGGGGGAGGGAGGAATCTGTCAATCGAGCGTCGGGATGATGGTGACCCAGTCGGTGTAGCGTCCCTCGGCGGAGTTCCCGAACCCGACGGTGATCGCGTCCGACCCGGGCTCGGCGAACCCGAACCCGCTGGACCGCTGCGGCGGGTGGCCCGCGTCCGACGTTTCGGTGATCGCCCACGCGCCCGCGTTGTTCTGGTGCACCCAGACGATCCCGGGCACGTTGGTCTGCCCGTCCGCGGTGCCACACCAGACGAGCAGGCGGTCCGCCGCGTCGTCGAAGGCGAAGCAGGGGTTGCGGCGGCCCGTCGGAAGCGCATCGACCTCGACGCGCGCCCACGCGACGTCGTCGGCAGAGCAGTCGAGCGCCCACAGGTCGTCGTGCATGGCCATCGGCGCTTCGGGCGTCGGCGTCGTTTGGCCCGAGAGCACCACGAGCGTGCGCGACTCGGAGTCGAACCCATACGAGAAGCCGAACCGCGCGCCCGGGTTGGCGTCCGGCTCGGCTTGCTCCCACGCGACGGATCCGTCGTCCGCGATCGTGCCGACCCAGGTATCGTCAAGGAACCCCGTTTGCGAGACGCCGAGCGTGGTGATGAAGCGCTTGCCCGCCGCGTCGTAGGCGAACCCGTGCAGCGCCCGCGGCGGGGGTGGGTTGGTCTGATCGATCGCCGTGAAGTGCAACGATCCCGCGCGCATCTCCGCGCGGTGCAGCTCGTTCGTGCACGCGAAGCCCTCGCCGTACCCGCCAAAGAGATAGGCGTGGTCGGTGCCGGGCGTCTGCCCGACGCGTTTGGACCCGCCGGGCGTGGGCGCGTCGCCGGTGATTTCGAGTTCGGTCCAGGCGTCGGTCGCGGTGTCGTAGGCCCAGGCGTCGGCGAGGGGGGTGAGCTGGGGCTCGTACCCCGAGCCCGCGTAGACGACGACGGTGCCGCCGAACGTCATCACGCTCGCGTGCTCGCGGGCGATCGGGCCTTCGGTCCATTCGACGTGGTCGCCCCAAGGCGAAGAATCTTCGGCGAGCGCCGGCGTTGCCAGCACCGCGATCGCGGCGACGGTGATCGTGCGGTTCATGGCACCCGGTACCCGCTCCGTCGGTGCGGGTTGCGGGCGACGCGTAGAGTTGGGTTCGCATGGCCAAAGGCAAGAATAGTTCGAAGAAGGCGAACAAGCCGCCCACGTTCTTCAACCGCAAGGCGAAGCACGACTACGACATCGTCGAGACGCTCGAGGTCGGGATCGTCCTGGAGGGGACCGAGGTGAAAGCGCTGCGCGACGGCGACTGCTCGATCACCGAGGGGTACGTGCTCGTGAAGGACGAGCCGCCGGCGCTGACGCTTCACGGCGTGATGATCGGGCCCTACCCGCCGGCGGGGGCGTTGCAGCACGTACCCACGCGGCACCGGCAGCTGATCGCGCACAAGCGGGAGATCCGCAAGTTGGCGCGCGACGTGGATCAGAAGGGCGTGACGGTGGTGCCGCTGAAGCTGTACTTCAAGGGGAGCTTCGCGAAGCTGCAGATCGGCGTCGCGAAGGGTCGGCAGCACCAGGACAAGCGCCGCGCGATCGCCGAGCGGCAGGTGAAGCGCGATCTGGACCGGGCGATGTCGAAGTTCAGGGGTTGATGTGGCACGCGTGCGTGATGATCGCGGTGTTGTTCATCGGCCAACGAAAAGGGAACAGTACAAGCGCCCACCGGAGTCGAAGTCGCTACGAACGCCAATCGGGCGGCTGTACGCAGCGTCGTTTGTCTGCTTTGTGTTGGTGGCGATCGCTCCAGTTCTCTTGTTGATCCCTCTGGGGCACGCAGTCGCTGGGCGAATTGTGGCTAACTTAGGCGTGCACGGCAATGTCAAAGACGCTGCACGAATCCTGACCGGATTCGCTTGCGTAGCCATCTGGTTCTGGACCGCCTACTTGCCGCTAGCGCGGTGGTTTGGTCGACGTGCTGCGCGCGCACTGGGACTTTGCGCGGTGTGCCACTATCGGCTTAGGGGATTGAAACCCGAAGCAGACGGCTGTTTATTGTGCCCCGAGTGCGGCGCCGCCTGGCGGCTCGACCCGAAGCCCGACGCTTGATTCGCGGAGGGGGTGCCACGGCTTGTCTCGCAAGCCGTGTTCTTCGAGCCGGGCACGGGTTGCCCTTCGGGTCAACCCGTGGCACCCGTGGTGAGATTCCAGTGACGGATGGAACTTCGTGCCACTGACCCGTCCTCGGGTCAGGGCCTATGCAGCGACAGCCAGTTCGAAGCGCTCACCCGGGGACGGGTCAGTGGCACGGGTGCTGACTTGGTGTGGTGACTCAGATGCCCTTGCCCGCGCGGCTCTTGGCGATGCGGAGCTTCGTCCGCGCCTTGTCGCGCATGAGCCTGATCTCGTCGGCCGCGGCGGCCTTGTCGGTCGCCTCGGGATCGACGTTGCGGGCCTCGGCCTCGGCGAGCTCGGCCTGGGCCTCGGATGCCGTGAGCTTCTCGGCGGGGATGGCTTCATCCGCGAGGACGATGAGCCCGTCGTCGGCGATCTGGACGAACCCGCCCGAGACGTAGTACGAGCGGTCGCCCCCGCCGTGGGACTCCTTGGGGAACTCGAGGCGGAGCTCGCCCGTGCCGAGCTTGGCGACCATCGGGGCGTGCCCCGGGAGGACGCCCATGAGCCCGTCCCACGCGGGGATGGAGGCGTAGGTGATCGGCTCGTCGAGCAGCTGCGCGGTCGGGGTGACGACGCGGCAGGTGAGTTCCTTGGTGGCCACTGCGGTCTCCTCGTTGGGGGCGGATGATAGCGCCGCTGTCGGCTGGGATGAGGCTCCGCGGCTCCCGGCGAATCCAGCTTCTGGGTGCCACGGCTTGTCTCGCACGCCGTGCTCTTCCAGTCGGACACGGGTTGCCCTGCGGGCCAACCCGTGGCACCCGGGAAGGCGTGCCCGATGGGCGTGACGTGTCCGAGCACGGGTTGCCCTGCGGGCCAACCCGTGGCGCCCGGTCCCGCCCGCGGACGGGGTAGGCTGGGCGGGTGAAGACGCGGCAGACCATCACGCTGGCAGCGGTCGGGGCGGGGCTCGCGATCGCCGTCGTCTGGCGTCTGGGCGTCGGGGGGGACGGGTTTGCCCTGCCCGAGAACGCGACGGTGTGGGAGCTGCGGGGCGTACGGGCGGCGGCGGCGGCGGTGGTGGGGGCGGCCCTCGCCGTCGGCGGCGTCATGCTGCAGAGCCTCCTCCGGAACCCGCTGGCGAGCCCGGACCTCATCGGGGCGTCCAGCGGCGCGGGGCTCGTCGTCGCGGTCGCGGCGTACCTCCAGTACCTCGTCGCCCGCGGCGAAGACGGCTTGGCGGGTGGGCTGGCGAACGAGCTCGGCGGGGCGCTGGGCGGCGGGGCGTTCGCCTCGCTCGGGCTCGCGGCGCTGGTCGGATCGCTTGGTGCGCTCGCGCTCGTGTACGCCCTGAGTCAGCGCCGAGGCGTGGTCGATCCCGTCACGATGATCTTGGTGGGCGTGATCGTCAGCGTGATCGCTGGCGCGGCGACGGTGTTCGTGCAGTCGCTCATGCCGCCGCAGGACGCGCTGGTCGTGCAGCGGTGGATGCTCGGGCGCGTGTCGGACGACATCGGGTGGAGCGCCGTCGCGATCGGGGGCGTGCTTGTGGGCGCGCTGGCGTTCGTGGGCGTGGCGCTCGGGGGCGCGATGGACGCCTCGGCGCTGGGCGACGACGAGGCGCGGTCCGTGGGCGTGTCGCTCGGGATATTGCGCGCGGTGCTGTTCGTGGCGTCGGGCGTGCTGACCGCCGCGGCGGTCGTGCTCGCGGGGCCGATCGGGTTCGTCGGGCTCGTCTGCCCGCACGTCGTGCGTCTCGGCGCGGGGCCGGCGCATCGGGTGGTGGTGATCGGGTCCGTGCTCGCGGGCGCTGCGCTGCTCGTCGCGGCGGACGCGGGGGTGAAGAGCTTCAGCGTCCAGACCGGGCGCGTGCCGATCGGCGTCCTGACGGCGCTTATCGGGGGGCCGGTGTTCTTGTGGCTGCTCTTGCGGGAGATGCGGCGCCGTTAGGCGGTCACATCGAGCCCGCCGAATCCGAGTTGGGCGCTCGTCTCGTCGATCCGCTTGGACCCGGTGCTGGTCGTGACGGCGGGCTCGGTTTGCTCGGCCTGCTGCTGGCGCAGCTCGGCGCGGGCCTCGGCTTCCATCTTGGATGCCTTCGCCGCGGCGGCGCGGTCCGCGCCCGAGGGCTCAGCCGGCGCGAGGGCGGCGGCGCGGATCTGCTGGGCCTTCGCGATCGTCTCCTCGGGGGTTGACCCCTTCGAGGTGTCGATGTTCACGTGCCCGCCCACGGCGTAGCGCGTGCCGTCCGGGCCCGTGCGGTAGGAGTAGCTGATCCCGCCGCGGACCAGAGCGCCGGCGGCGGCGACGTGCGCCTGCTCGTGCGTGCGGACCTCGGCGTCGCGTGCCTTGAGCTTCTCGACCTCGGCCCGCTCTTCGTCCGTGAGATCGTCGAGCTTGGAGTTCAGGGTGACCGAGTCGCCGTCGGCGTTGGTTTGGTACGCCGTGCCGGTGCGCGCGGGCTCGGCGGTCCGCCCGGGGACCGCCCGCGTGGGGGATGCGTTATCGGACCGCTGGGTCGGATCGACCCGCGTCGCGCGCGAGATCGTGCCCGTCTTGTCGATCACCCGGACGTTCTGGATCTGCTGCGTCGCGTCCCGGGCGGCGTCGATGTACCGCGTCCGCGAGATCGGCACCGGGCCCTTCAGCACGCCCTGGATGGCGAGCGACAAGGGCAGACCGGCGGTCGAGCTGATCGGAGAGACCGACATACGACGCGATCATCGGCCATCCACCCTTGAGAGTTTCGCGGATAACCGGACCCGGACCGTTCAGCGGTCGAGCTCGAAGTCCGCGACGAGCGTCCACCCGCTCGTCTCGCACCCCAGTTCGTCGAGCCAGCCCGCGACGCTCGTGGACGACTGGTTGAACAGCCAGTAGTCGTGGTCGGAAGTCGCGAAGTCCAGCCCGCGCTCGGGGTTGTGGACGCGCTCGTCGGCTGCGTCGAACGCTTCATCGAGACGCGTCCGGAGCGCCCGCGCGAGCGCGCGATCGACGTCGATCGCGAGCACGTCCTCGGCGCCCAGATCGGGCAGATACCACGCCGGGTCGGCGTCGTGGTTGCGGCGGCCGAGCGTGCCCCGCGTGGGCACGAGCAGCGCGACGGGCCCGTAGAGCAGGTTGGTCTGGTTCTTCGCGTACCACCGCCAGTCGCCGAACCCGTACTCGGTGTACGCCGGCGGGTCCGAGTCATCGGGCAGCACGAGCCGCGCGGTGTCTCCGAAGTCGGCGACGTACACCCGCGATGCGTCGGCGGGTGTCGCGGGTGCTGTCACACGGATCGTGCCGCACCCGGCGAGGCAGAACATCGCGATCAACACGATCAGCCCGCGCATGGTGTCTTAGGCGTTGAAGTACTTCGCTTCCGGGTGGTGCACGACGATCGCGCTCGTGGACTGCTCCGGATCGATCTGCCAGTTCTCTGTGAGCTCGCACCCGATGCGGGACGGGTCGATCAGGCGCCAGAGCTTCTCCTGGTCGGACATGTCCGGGCAGGCGGGGTAGCCGAACGAGTAGCGGCTGCCGCGGTACTTTTGCTGGAACAGCTCGGGCATCGTCGTCGCGTCCTCGTGCCCGAACCCGAGCTCCTGGCGGATGCGCTTGTGCCAGAGCTCGGCGAGGGCTTCGGCGCTCTCGACGCCCATGCCGTGCAGGTAGAGGTATTCGGCGTAGTCGTCATTCTTGAACAGCTCGGCGGCGATCTCGGAGACTTTCTGCCCCACCGTGACGCAGGTCATGCCGAGGACGTCGGGCTTGCCGAGCGCCTCGGTCTCGGCGCGCGTGCGGAAGAAGTCCGAGATGCACAGCCGGCGCCGCGTGGTCTGGCGGGGGAATGTGAACCGTTCGCGTTCGGTGGTCAGGTCGTCGGGATCGAGGACCACGAGGTCGTTGCCGTCGGAATAGCACGGGAAGTAGCCGTAGACGATCTTGGGCGTGAGGAATCCCTCGGCGAGCGCGCGTCGCTTGAGGCGCTCGAAGACGGGCTTGGCAACGTCCTCGATCTCGCGCGCGTGCTCGTCCTTGGATTTCTTGCCGCGCTTGATCTGCCACTGGACGCTGAACAGCGCCGTGGGGTTGATGTACGCGAAGACGTCGGTCAGCGGGATGTCCTCGACGATGCGCGAACCCCAGAAGGGCGCGTCGGGCACCGGGTTGTCGCGGGTGATCTCGGAGCGCTCCAGCTGCGCGACGGCGGCCGGCTCGGGCGCGGCGCCCTCGGCGCGGGCGGCGTCGTGCGCTTTCTTCGCGTCCGAGCGCTTCTCGCGGCGTTCGTCCATCTCGCCGATGATCGTGTCCAGCTTGTCCGCGGCGAGGTGGTCCATGATCCGCAGGCCCTCGAAGGCGTCCTTGCCGTAGAGCAGCGTGCCCTCGTAGATGTCGCGCAGGTACCCCTCGGCGTAGGAGCGCGACAGCGCCGCGCCGCCGAGCAGGACGGGCGTGGTGATGCCGCGCTCGTTGAGTTCCTTGAGGTTCTCCTCCATCACGTTCACGGACTTGACAAGCAGGCCTGAAAGCCCGACGGCGTCCGCCTTGGTGCGCTCAAGGGCCTCGAGGATCGCGCTGATGGGCTGCTTGATGCCGATGTTGTGCACGGTGTAGCCGTTGTTCGTGAGGATGATGTCCACGAGGTTCTTGCCGATGTCGTGGACGTCGCCCTTGACCGTCGCGAGGACGATGGTGCCCTTGGTCTGGCCCTCGACGCGCTCCATGTGCGGTTCGAGGTGCGCGACGGCGGCCTTCATCACCTCGGCGCTGCGCAGGACGAACGGCAGCTGCATCTGGCCCGAGCCGAAGAGCTCGCCGACGGTCTTCATGCCGTCGAGCAGGTGGTCGTTGATGATCGCGAGCGGGGTGTACGTCGTCATCGCTTCTTCGAGCGACTCGGCGAGGTTGTCCTTCTCGCCGTCGATGATGTGATGGCGGAGGCGCTCTTCGAGCGGCATGTCCGCGAGGCTCGGGCCCGTCTCGGCGATCGACTTCACATCGACGAACAGGTCGATGAGGTGCTGGAGGGGGTCAAAGCCGGTGTCCGTGATTCCGTCGGGCAGCCCGGTGCCGCCGACGGATTCGTGCCGCTTGTCGTAGATGACGGCGAGCGCGGCGTCGCGCTGCTCGTCCTCGATCTTCGCGAGCGGCATGATCTTGCCCGCGTGCGCGATGGCGCTGGTCATGCCAGCTTCTTCGAGCTCGTGCATGAGCACGGAGTTGAGCACGACGCGGGCGGCGGGGTTGAGTCCGAACGACGCGTTCGATAGGCCGCAGGTGATCTGGACCGTCGGGTACTTCTCGGCGATGCGGCGCGTGCCCTCGACGAGCTCGGCGGCGCTGCGGCGGTCGGCATCCATGCCCGTTGAGACGGGCAGCACGAGGGGATCGATGAAGATGTCCTCGACCGCGAGCCCGTGCACCGACGTCGCGCGGTCGATGGCGCGCGACGCGATCGAGAGTTTCCGGTCGGCGGTGCGGGCCATCGCCTGGTCCGGGTCCTCGTCGATCGTGCCGATGACGAGGGCGGCGTTGTGCGTCTTGGCGAGCTTGCAGACGGCGTCGAAGTGCTCTTCGCCGTTCTCGAAGTTGGCGCTGTTGATGATGCACTTGCCGGGCGCGGCTTCGAGGCCCGCCTCGAAGTTCTTGACCTGCGTGGAATCGACCATCAGGGGCGCGTCGACCTCGCGGGCGAGGCGGGAGACGATCTCCTTCATGTCCGCGGCGTTGTCGCGACCGGCGTAATCGACGTTGACGTCGAGCACGTGGGCGCCCTCACGGACCTGCTTGCGCGCGAGCGAAACGACACCTTCCCAGTCCTCTTCTTCGAGCAGCTTCTTGAAGGCGCGCGAGCCCGATGCGTTGCACCGCTCGCCGACGAGCAGCATCGAGTTGTCCTGCCGGTGGTCGGTGGGGGTGAAGAGCGAGCTGGATGCGGCGGCGGTGGGGATGATGTCGCGCGTCGGGGCCGCGCGGCCGTTGATCTTGGAGGCGAGCTGGCGGATGTGCTCGCCCGTCGTCCCGCAGCACCCGCCGACGTAGCCCAGCCCGTACTTGTCCACGAAGTCGCTGAGCGCCTCGGCGAACGGGCCGGCGCGGAGCGGGAAGTCGGCGCGGCCGTCCACGAGCACGGGCAGCCCGGCGTTGGGGATGCATCCGATCGGGCCCGACCAGTGCTTGCTCATGTACGACAGGGGCTCGGCCATCTCTGTCGGGCCCGTCGCGCAGTTCAGGCTCAGGCCCGCGATCGGGTAGCCCTTGAGGATGGTGCACGCGGCTTCGATGGAGGCGCCGACGAGCATCGTCCCCATCGTCTCGATCGTGAGCGAGACGAGGATCGGCACGTCGTCGGGCGTCTTGCCGAGGTCGGCCAGCGCGTTGATGCAGGCGTTGATGACCGCCTTGACCTGCATGGGGTCCTGGCAGGTCTCGATGATGAGCGCGTCGGCGCCGCCCTGGGCGAGCCCGGAGGCCGCGACCTTGTAGGAGTCGTGCAGCTCTTTCCACGTGATCTGCCCCAGCGAGCCGAGCTTCGTGCCCGGGCCGAGCGAGCCGATGACGAAGCGCGGCTTGTCGTCCGTCGCGTGCTTGTCGCACGCGGCCCGTGCGATCTCGGCGGCGTTGCGGCAGAGCTCCTCGGCGCGGTCGGCAAGGTCGAACTCGGCGAGCACGTGCGGCATGCCGCCGAACGTGTCTGTTTCCACGCAGTCCGCGCCCGCTTCGAGGTAGCCCTCGTGGATCTGCTGGATCGCGTCCGGGCGGGAGAGCGCGAGCACGTCGGTGCAGTTCTCGCACCCCCAGTAGTCCTTTTCGATGTCCAGATCGAGGTCGTGCGTGGCGGTGCCCATCGCGCCGTCGAAGACGAGCACGCGTCGGGCAAGAGCGTCGAGGAAGCGTGAACTCATGTGGTCAAGACTCTAGCCGGCGAAACCGGCTTTCTCAGCGGCCCGGGCGCACGAAAAAGGCCGCGCCCCCGGGGGGACGCGGCCGTTCGGATCACATGCGGCCTGTGCCCGGTGTCGGTTTATGGGCAGCCGGCGAGGAACTGGGCCACGAAGCAGTCGATGTCATCGACGTTCAGCGTGCCGTTGCCGTCGCAGTCGGCGGCGCCGAGGTCGCCGCCGAGGAAGCCGGCGACGAAGCAGTCGATGTCATCGACGTTGAGCGAGCCGTTGCCGTCGCAGTCGGCGAAGCAGACGTCGGGGTCCTCGCAGGTGGTCGCCCCGATGGAGAACCCGTCCACGCCGGCCTCGACGATGGTCCCGGTGTCGTCGCTCGCGATGAACCGCACACGGACGTTCGCGGTGGTGTTCACGAAGTCGGCGACGTTGTAGGACACGAAGAACCAGCCGCCCGAGACCTCCGGGCCGGTCGGGCCGACCGACTCAAGGGTCGTCCAGGACGAGCCCCCGTTGTCGGAGATCTGGATCTCGAACGTCTCGGTGAACGGGTTGGCGGCGCTGCCGCCCTCGTTGTTGTCGAACCAGCGGAAGTAGGAGACGACCGCGTCGGGCAGGGCCGAGAGGTCGAAGACCGGCGAGGTCAGGATGGTGTTGCCGCCATCGACGTCGGAGTTGTCCGGGCCGTTGTCGGTGATGTAGCACTGGCCCGAGCCGTCGGCATCGTTGGGGGGGTCAGAGATGCGCCCGTCGCCGCCCTGCGTGGGCGTGGTGCGTTCCCACTGCCCGTCGCTCGCGTTGCCGGAGACGGTCCAGCCCTGGTCGGTCTCGAAGTTGTCTTCGAACGCGACGACCGCGGTGCCGACGCTCGCCGTGTACGGGCCCGAGGCGCCCTGCGGGGGGTCGAAGATCGTGCCGGCGGTCTGGCCGACGGTCTCGATGTAGAACTCGGGCGTGTCGCCGCAGCTGGCGCCCGGGAGGGTTGCCTCGAACGCGTTGCCGCCGAGGCTCGAGAGGTTCACGGCCTGATACGCGCCGCCGTCATAGCGGAAGAAGAGCTGCGGCGTGCCGACGATGGTGTCCTGGTTGGCGCTCACGGTCACGTCGAACGACGTGGCGACGCCCGGCTCGAGGATCGAGGGGACGTCGGGCACGTTGATGCTCGGGCCGATGAAGGGGGGCGTCGAGCCCTGAATGAGCAGGTTGTACGCCTGGATGTCGTTGGTGCTGTCGCCCGTGAGGACGAGGTAGTAGGTGCCCGCCGAGGCGATGTCGGTCACGAAGACCTCCGGGTCGCCGGCGGGGTTGTTGTTGGCCGAGTCGAGCACGGTGACGCCGTCCGAGTCGCGCAGCTCGAACTGCAGGTCGTGGATGATGTTGTAGTCGGTGAAGGCGCCGGTGTTGCACTGGCTCGTCTGCGGGCCCTGGTTGTAAGCGCCCGCGGCGGGGGTCGCCGTCGCCGTCAGGCGGACGGACTGCAGGACGTTGATCTCGAAGAAATCGGTGTCCGAGTCGTCGTCGATGGAGACGGTGCCGGTGGTGCCGCCGATGCTGCCCACGAAGACGTCACCCAGGGGTGACGCCTCGCCGGCGGTGTCGTTGGGCTCGAGCAGGTCGCCGTACTTGCGCTGCCCGTGGAGGATGTCATCGAGCTGCGGGCCGTCGTAGGCGGTGGAGATGAAGGGCTCCATGAGCTTTGTGGCGTTGGCGGGGCAGACGTGGAGCATGCCGAGCCCGTGCCCGTGCTCGTGGGCGGTGACGTTGCGGAACCGGATGTTGTTCCCGCCGGTCTGGTTGTAGAAGGAGTCGAAGGCGTCGAAGACCATGTCGCCATCGTTGGGGAAGTTGTTGTAGGCGAGGATGCCGGAGTTGCCGTCGATCGGGATGGCGGCGATGCGGACGTCGCCGCGGACGCCGACGATGCCGGCTCCGGTGTTCAGGTTCGAGCCGTCGTCGTTGGGCTCGTAGGTGTAGGTGACGTTGCAGAGCTGGGCCCAGCGGTCGAAGACCTGGTCGAACAGGGGCTGCCAGTTCGCGGGCGATCCGTAGATGCCGTTGAGCCATGCAAAGAGCTGAGAGTTGCCCGACACGCCGCCGATGAGGTCGGGCACGAACGTGCCATCCGGGACGTACGAGTAGGTGATGTTGATCGGCGTGCCGTTGCCGCCGAGGACGGGGCCGTCGATCGCCGTCGACGTCCAGGGCTGCGTCGGCTGGTAGCGTGCCTGCTGGGCCTTGTAGGCGATGTCGAACGCCTGGATGACCTCGGACGGCGTGCCCGGGGTGAAGCACAGGGCGGGCGTCAGCTTGCCCGCGGCGGCGTCGTCGGCGAGCCGCGCGAGGATGTCCAGGTAGACGTCGTCGATGACGGCGTACGCCTCGGGCGTGACCCACGCGGCGATCTTGTCGTACCGCTCATCGAGCACCATCACGCCCGCGCCGGCGCGGACGTCGGCCTCGGAGCCGACGGCGTTCGCCTGGCGGATCTCACGCTGCGCCTCGACGGGCAGCATCTTCATCATCTCCGAGGCGATCGTGCGCTGGAACAGCGCGTCCGGCCCGGAGATGCCCTCGGGCGTGTCCATCGGCGCCGCGACCGCCACGCCGCAGCACAGCGTGAGCGCCGCGATGGACGCCCGCTTCATCGAGTGAATCTGCATCGAAACTGCTCTCCATTTGGGGCGAGCGACAGCTCGCCGAACCTCCGTAGCGCCGGTGGGGAAGGCGCTCCCGATACCCGGCCCGGTCTCTTGCCCGACAAAGCCGCCGAGAGACCGACGCAACCGAATCAAAGACCCCACAAACCGGGGAGAACCCCCTCAGAATCCGCGCTCGAAAGACGCGCGGCGCCGAGCGATACGCACCGAGTCTGACCCCGGATGCGGCCGCGGGCCAACCGATTCCGGAGGACTCGGCCCACCCGCGGTTATCCGGTCCTGACGTGGGTTTGGGCCGGAGAACGTCGTTCAATCTGGGGAAGCTCGCCGGCGTGCCCGAGCCGAGGTCGCCGGCGCGGGCCGGGCGAGCTGGCGGGGCGGGCGGAGATTCTCGACACTCATTTCGGCAGCCGCGCTGTCGGGTGGTCCGATCCCTCTGTGGAGCACCACACGCGGAAGCCGGCCTGACGCGGCGAGGACCCCAGACGGGCCCGCCCGACCGCTGGGACGCAGCTGGCCGCGGTCAACGGAGGTCGGGCATGGCAACGTCAATCCCGGGAGGCCGCGCGTTCGCGGCGGTCCTCATCGCGGCCTTTACCGCCACGACCGGCCCGGCCGGGCCCGCGATCGTGGGCGCCAACACCCAGGCGCTCGGGCCCGCGTCGCGTGACTTCGCGTTCCTCAACCTCGTGAAGCAGGCCCCGCCGTTCGGGGATCCGTTCGATCCGTTCGACACAGCCGGGGCGCCCCCCCTCGACGCGGACGGGTGGCCCGCCGACGACTTCGGGTTGGTGCTCTTCACCGGCATGCAGGGCGTCAGCGGGCTGGGGGGGTCGTACCGCATCGAATTCGACGCGGGGGCGCTGCCCGTCGTGCAGGCGTTCGAGTCGCCCGGCCGGGTCCGCTCGGTGATCCGCGACCCCATCTCGGGCCGGGTGACCGTCGCCTACGACTTCCCCAACGGCGGGGACCAGCTCGCGCTGGGCGTCTTCTTCACCGGGGGCGGCGCTCGCAACATCTCCGCGATCAAAGTCGCCACGAACACCGACGCGACGTTTTCTGACACCTACATCGATCACGTGGCCCGGTTCGACACGCTGCGGGCCGGGGCGTGGAGCGCCGTGAACGACCACCCGGTCGCGGACTGGTCTCAACGCGCGGCGCCCGGCGAGCCCCGTTTCACGACGGCGCGCGGCGCGCCGTGGGAGGCGATCATCGCGCTTGCGAACAGCGCGGGCTCGAACCTCTGGGTCAACGTGCCGCACATGGCCGACGACACGTACGTGCGCGAGCTGGCGCGGCTGATCCGCGATCAGCTCGACCCGGCGCTCGCCGTCTACGTCGAGTACTCGAGCGAGGTCTGGAACCCGGCGTATGCGCAGCGGCAGTGGAATCTCGACCGCGCCGCCGACGAGGTGAACGCGGGCGCCGTCCCGCTCGACTACGACGGCTCGTCGGACCCCGAGGTGTGGGCGGCGCGCCGGCTGGGTGCGCAGGCGGTCCGGCTTGGCGGCATCTTCGAGCAGGAGTTCGGCGCGGGCTCGCTTGGCACGCGCGTGCGCCCGGTGATCGCGGCCCGGACCGATCGGGCATGGCAGTTCGTCGAGGCGATGCGGTACATCGAGGCGGTCCACGGCGAGCCGTCGGCGTTCGTTTTCGGCGTCGCCGCGGCGCCGATCATGGACATGCAAGGTCTCGACGCGGACCCGACGCTCACGCCCGATGAGGTGCTCGCCGCGCTCGAGTTCGGGCTCGAGCGCTGGGCGGGCTCGCAGGATTTGGAGATCGTCGCCTCGCAGGCGGCGTACTTCGGCGTGGAGATGCTCGCCTCCAGCGCCGGCGCGGACACGGCCGGCCCGAACAACATCGACGCGAAGCGCGAGGCGGCGTTGTCGCCCGGCATGGGCAGCCTCGCGGCGGACTCGGTTCGCGCCTGGGCCGCCGACGGCGGGGGGGTGCTCGTCTGGTCCGTCGCCGGCGCAGGGTCGTACGCGACCGATGCGGGCACCTTCCCGCTCACGGAAGACCTCAACGGCCCGGAGATCCCCAAGCTGCAGGCGATCGATGTCGTGCAGGCCGAGCCGATGCCCCCGGTCTCCGCGGGGATCGAGGCACCGGCGGTGCTCGACGCGCGCCGGCACACGCTCCGCGCGCCGGGCTGGGACACCGCGTCCGACGCGCTCGATTCGATCGATGCCGGCGACACGTTCGAGTACCTCGTCCGGGCGGACGCCCCGACGCGCGTGCGGGTCCTCGTCCGCGCCGGGTCGGTTTCGGGCGGCGAGCGGCTGGGCGTCTCGATCAACGACGCCGACGACGCCGTCATGACCTGCGCGACGACCGGATCGCCCGGCGCGTTCGACGCCGCGTCCGGCGGGTTCCTCGCCGACCTTGAGCCGGGCCTGAGCACCGTGCGGGTGCGCGCAATCGACGGCGGGCCATTCGCGATCGAGTCCGTGTCGCTCGCGTGCCTGGCGGATCTCGACGGCGACGGGTGGATCGACCTCGACGACCTCGACCGGTTCGTCGTCGCGTTCCTCGGCGCGACCGCCGCGGGCGATCAGGACGGCGACGGGGACACCGACAACGACGACCTCCAGTCGTTCGTCGATGCGTTCCTCTCCGGGTGCGGGTGAGCGCAGCAAAGAGGCCCCCGCGTGATGCGGGGGCCTCGCGTGCGGATCGGTTGATGGCGGTCGGTTACGGGCAGCCGCCGAGGAAGCCGGCGACGAAGCAATCGACGTCGTCCACGTTGAGGCTGCCGTTGCCGTCGCAGTCGGCGCCGCCGAGGTCGGACCCGAGGAATGCCGCGACGAAGCAGTCGACGTCATCGACGTTGAGGCTGCCGTTGCCGTCGCAGTCGGCGAAGCAGGCGGGCGCCGGGTCGCAGACGTACTCGAAGACTTCGAAGTCATCCACGCCGGCTTCAACGACGGAGCCGATGTCATCGGTCGCGGTGAAGCGGACGCGGACGTTCGCCGTGGGCGTGACGAAGTCGGCGACGCGGAACTCCGCGTCCAGCCAGCCGCCGGACGCCGCGGCGCCCGTGGGCCCGACGGTCTCGAGCGGCGACCACGACGCCCCGTTGTTGTTCGAGATTTCGACTTCCATCGTCTCAACGCCCGGGTTCGATCCCGCGGCGTTGTTGTACCAGCGCTGGTAGCGGACGACGGCTTCGGGCATCGCCGAGACGTCGAAGGCGGGCGAGGTGAGCACGGTGGTGGCGTCCACGTCGGTGTTCGAGCCCGGGCCGCCGTTGCCCGTGACGTAGCAGATGCCCGAGCCGTCGGCGTCGTCGGCGGGGTCGCCACGCGAGCCGTCCCCGCCCGGGTTGGCGCGCTCCCAGCGTCCCGAGCCGGCGTCGGCGGCGGAGCCGGAGACGGACCACCCGGTGTTCGTCTGGAAGTTGTCGGCGAACTCGGTGACGAGCCCGTCGGCGATGACGGTGGTGAACACGTCCGCCGGTGCGTTTCCGGGCAGCATGAAGGTCTCGCCCAGGGTGTCGGCGATGGAGAAGTAGTACGTGGCATCACCGCAGTCGGCGGTGGGGAAGGCGAAGTCGAACACGCCGCCGCCCGCGGGCGTGCCGGGCACGCTCACCGGGCCCGAGCCGTCGTCGAAGATCATTTCGGCCGTCGCCGCGTCCGCGGTCAGGTTGATCTCGTTGACCTGCAGCGAGATCGAGTCTGTGCCGTTGGGCGAGACCAGATCGGGCTCGTTGGACGCGAGATCGAGCTCGAGCCGGTCGAGGTCGAGCGCGTC
Source organism: Phycisphaerales bacterium (assembly GCA_040219655.1). Taxonomy (GTDB): domain Bacteria; phylum Planctomycetota; class Phycisphaerae; order Phycisphaerales; family UBA1924; genus BQJQ01. The sequence continues at coordinate 314,818 of JAVJSB010000007.1, forward strand.
CACCCGCAGCACGAAGAGCCCGCGTTCGATGTCCGACACGATCACGTTGCCCGACGGGAAGTACGGGTAGGTGGACCACGCGCCGTTGAACGAGGCCGAGTCCGAACCGGGGAAGGTATCGAAGTACGCGATCTCGGTCGGGTTCAGCGGGTCGGTGTTCGCGTCGAAGACGCGGAGGCCCGAGCGGTAGTTGGCCATGAAGATGTAGCCGTCGCGGACGTACAGGTTGTGGTCGACCGAGGGCAGCCCGGTCGTGAACGAGCTCACGAGGACGGGATTGTCGAGGTTCGAGACGTCGAACACGCGCGTCGTCGTTGTCGAGACGGTGCCGAACTGCTCGTCGAGCTCGTCGTTCATGTACAGCAGCGTGCGGTCGTCGGAGAGCCACAGCTGGTGCGTGTACGCGCTGCCCGAGTAGGTCCGCCGGGCGATCTGGGTGGTGTTGGCGGGGTTGGTGACGTCGGCGATGGTGACGGTGTCCTCGTTGGCGAGGAAGGCGATCTCGCGCCCGCCGTACTGCGCGCCGTCGGGGTCCGTGGTTCGGTACGAGACGACCTGGGCGTCGTGGGTGTACCCGTCTTGGGTGAACCCGCCGGAGGGGAAGGGGTTGGTGGGGTTGGACAGGTCCATGTGGACGAGCCCGCCGTTGCCGATGTTCGCGCCGGCGAGCCAGAGGGTGCCGGCGTCGGTGTTGGCGATGATGTTGTGCGTGGTGGAGTGCCCGCCGTTCTGCGCGTTGCGGACGAGCGTGACGTTGCCGTTGTCGATGTCGGTGAGGTCCATGACCTGCACGCCGAGCCCGCCCTCGGAGACGCCGTAGGCGTACGAGCCGATGACCTTGACGTCGTGCCAGCTCGAGATCGCGCCGCCGACGAAATCGATGATGACAGGGTTGATGGGGTCGGTGATCTCGACGAACCCGAACCCGTTGGACAGGCAGACGATCGCGTACTCACGCCCGGACGGGGAGACGTACCCCCAGCAGTCCTGGGCCTCGGTGGTGGCGCCGGAGAAGTTGTTGGGCGGGATGTGGGCCAGGCAGGTCACGCCCGACGCGTCGAACCCGCCGTCGCGGGCGACCGGGTCGCCGAGCGTCCAGATCGGGCCCTCGACCGGCCCGATCTTGTCGAGCAGCTTGCGCCAATCCTCATCGTGGGCACCGGCGAGCCCGGCGAACAAGGCGACGGACGAGAGGGCGGCGATCGACAGGACCCTCCGGGTCCGCGGGGATGACTGATTCACGGGCGACTCCGGGCTGGAAGACTTCTCTTGCGATGCGTGCGGGCGGCTGAATCGCCGGGTGCGAGCGACACCACTCCCGAAAGGGGGGAGCCCGAACGAATGTACCATACGAATCGCCCGCCGCCGAGGTTCCCGGCAAGGTTCGGGGGCCGTACGTCCTTGCCCAGCTTGACGTTGCGGCGGGCTCGCGGCGGCCCAGGACCGGTCGGCGTCGGGATCCGCGGCGGCAACCGCGTTCTGGCGAGCCAACCCGGGCCGCGACTCGTAGGGTTCGCCATGAGAACCAGGACCCTCGCGACCGCCTTCGCCCTGACGCTCCTCGTGCCCGTCGCCGCGGCTCAGGATTCGCCCGGCGAGGCGATCCAGCCCGCCCGCCCCGCGCTTCTGCTCGTCGATCCCGAGCGGACGCCCCGCGTCGAGATGTCGTGGCAGCGCGAGGACGGCGGTCGGGTCGAGCTCGAGGGCGACCGCGCGTACTCAAGCGACCTCGGGCGCACGCCGCTGGGCGAGAACGTGTCGTGCTACGTCGCGGTGGGGGGCTCGCGCCTGCTCAAGGGCGCCGGGCACCCCGAGGGCGCGATCGTCCGCGTCGGGTTCTACAAGGAGAACGGCGCCAAGGCGTTCTTTGACGGGCTTGGCGCCGGCGGCCGCGTCCGCGTGCGCCTCTCCAACGTCGCGTTCAATCAGCCCGTCGACCCGCAGCCCGCGACGATCGTGCAGCATCTCAAGTACGCGATCGAAGACCTCGAGTCCTGCGGCTTGCCCGGGTCGGCGCGCGATCAATTCACGACCGTGAACCCCGAGGAGACCCTCAACGACCGCATCCGCCCCGGCGAGGACACCCGCGCCGGGGCGCTCTCGGGCGAGGAAGGCTCGATGGGGACCGCGTCGCTCGTGCGCGAAGACGACGGCACCGTCACCATGGAGATCGAGTTCGCCTACCCGCTCCTCAGGCACATGAGCGACCCGTGGCAGTCCGACCTGCCGGGCACGTTCCTCGAGCCGATCCACTTCCACGTCGAGTTCGAGGTGCTGCCCAAGGGGGTCGAGCCGATCGACATCGAGCAGCGCCGGGCGGAGAAAGAGGCGCTCCGCAAGCGGTTCGATCAGGAATCCAAGCGGGACGCGAACACCCCCGACGATTGATCTCAGCCCGCCGCCGCCCGCGCCGCAGCCACCAGCTCATCCACCGCATCTGGGTCGTTGTACGCGTACAGCCCGATGACCTTCCGGTCCGGGCCGACCAGGATCAGCCGGGTCGGGTGCAAGATCTGCGCGCGGGTCGTGCCGTCCGATCGGGTCACGGTCTGGTCCTCGCGGTCCGTCAGGTTGAAGCTCAGCGAGTCGCGCACGAGCGTCGAGACGTCCGCGGGGTCGCCTGTGATGAACGCCCACCGGTCGAAGCTCGCGTCGTAGCCGAGCCCGTAGTTACGGATCACCTCGGGCGTGTCGTGCTCGCCGTCCACGGAGACGGACGCGAGGCGGACACCCGTGCCCTGGGTGCGCGTCTGCACGTCCGACATCACGCGTTGGATCGCGGGGCACGGGTCCGGGCAGGAGGCAAAGAAGAAGGTGAGCACGGTCACCTCACCGTCGAAGAGCTGCTGCGTGACGGGCTGGCCGTCCTGGTCGGTGAGCTCGAAGTCCGCCACGGAGAACCGCGCGTACGGATTGTCAGATGGGGGCGGGGGCGTGCCGTCCGAAGTCGGCTCGTTGGCGGGGATGGGCGCGGCGCTCGGCGCGATCGCGCGACCAATGAGCAGACCCGCCACGCCGCCGCCGATGGCGAGGGCGATCAGCACGATGGGGTACGAGGGGTTCTTCGCCATGCCCGGATGGTACCGGGCCCGGCGCGGCGGTTACTTCTTCTTGCCCTTGAAGTAGTTGCCCGCGAACTTCTTCTGGAACTTCTCGACTCGGCCCGCGGCGTCCACGAACGCCGACTTGCCGGTGAAGAACGGGTGCGAGCCCGACCAGACTTCCACCTTCAGCTCAGGCACGGTGGCACCGACGGTCATGACGACCTCGCCGTTGTGGTACACCTTGCACGAGGGGTAGTACTCGGGGTGGGTGTCCTTCTTCATCGCGAGAGCTCCTCAAGGTGGGACGAGAAGGCTAGGCCGGTGCCCGGGCGGCGTCCATCCGGGAGCGGGCCCCCCGGGTAGCATCGCCGCATGCCAGAGACCCCCCCAGACCCCAGGAACCCCAAACGCCCCGGCACGGGTGATTCCAAGCCCTCGGGCGCGATCGCCCGCCTGCTCACCGTCGTCGAGTGGCTGGGCAACCTGCTGCCCCACCCCGTGACGCTCTTCGCCCTGTTCGCCCTCCTCGCGGTGGTGGTCTCGGCGATCGCGTCGTGGGCCGGGCTGAGCGTCGAGGACCCCCGACCGGGCCACGAGGGGCAGATGTTCGAGGTTCAGAACCTGCTGTCGGCGGAGGGCGTCCGCTGGATGAGCGAGAACATGGTGACGAACTTCACCGGGTTCGTGCCGCTCGGGACGGTGCTCGTGGCGCTGCTGGGCGTGGGGGTCGCCGAGCGGTCCGGATTGCTGACCGCCGCGGTCCGGCTGCTGGTGCTCGAGGCACCCAAGAACCTCGTCACGCTCGTGATCGTGTTCGCGGGCGTGATCAGCAACACCGCGAGCGAGATGGGGTACGTCGTGCTCATCCCGCTGGCGATGGCGATTTATCACTCGCTGGGGCGTCACCCGCTGGCGGGGATGGCCGCGGCGTTCGCGGGCGTCTCGGGCGGGTACTCGGCGAACCTGCTCATCGGCACCGTGGACCCGCTGCTCGCGGGCATCACCGAGGAAGCCGCCCAGCTCATCGACCCGACGTACGAGGTCCACCCCGCGGTGAACTGGTACTTCATGATCGCCAGCACGTTCTTCATCACCGCGACGGGCTGGTTCGTCACCGCGAAGATCGTCGAGCCCCAGCTGGGGGCATATTCCGACGACGAAGCATCCGAGGACCTCGAAGAACGCGCCACGATGGAGCCCGTGACGAAGCGCGAGAAGCGTGGGCTGCTCTGGGCGCTGCTGAGTGTGATCCTTGTGTCGCTCGGGATCGTCGTGCTCGCGGGCCCCGGGTTCATGTCCGGCGCGCTGGGATGGCTGCCCGGGTGGGGGGTGCTTCGGAACCCGGACCCGACCGCGACCGGGCCCGAGGCGTTCCGCCCACTGCTGCGCAGCGTCGTCACGCTCATCCTCGTTTTCTTCGTCGTCCCCGGGTTCGTGTACGGCCGGGTCGTGGGCACGATGAGAAACGACGTGGACGTCATCGACGCCATGGCGGGCGCGATGCGCTCGATGGGGCTCTACATCGTGCTGGTTTTCTTCGCCGCCCAGTTCGTCGCGTACTTTGGGTACTCGGGGCTCGGGCAGATCCTGGCGGTGCTCGGGGCGGACGCGCTGGTCGCGATGAACCTCGACAACCCGCTCGTCTTCATCCCGTTCATCCTGATGTGCTGCGTGGTGAACCTGATGCTCGGGTCCGCGAGCGCGCAGTGGGCGGTGACGGCGCCGATCTTCGTCCCCATGCTCATGACGATCGGGTACGCGCCCGAGGTCATCCAGGCGGCGTACCGCATCGGGGATAGCACCACCAACATCATCACCCCGATGATGAGCTACTTCGGGCTCATCCTCGCCGTCGCGACCAAGTACAAACGGGACCTGGGCATCGGCACGATGATCTCGACGATGCTGCCCTACTCGATCGCGTTCCTGATCGGGTGGGTCGCGCTGTTCTACCTGTGGGTGTTCGCGCTGGGGCTGCCTGTGGGGCCCGGGGCGCCGACGGTCTATCCGGCGCCTGGATGAGCCGGGTCAGGGCATCATCGCGATGCGGGCGGCGACCATCAACGCGATGTTGCCGACGGGGGTGTTCTCCTCCTCGCGGTTGGAGAGCACGGCGACAAAGACGTCGTGATCCGGGATCGACACGATCGAGGCACGCCACCCGTTGATCCCGCCCCCATGGTGGTAGAAGCGGAGCCCTCGGCGCTCCATGGTTGCCCAACCTCGGGTGTGATCCGCGGTCGTGCCGTCTTCAAGCTGATACGTACGACGCATGGTGCTTAGGGTCTTCGGCTTGATGATCATTCCTGACCGCAACGCTGTATCGAACGCGACGAGATCATCAACGGTGGTGAAGATATTGCCAAGCCCGTAGCCCCAAGAGTAGTTGAGGGGCTCTGCCCGCCGGAACTCGTCGCCCTCGAGCGTGTAGTTAGCGACCGCGCTGGGAATCACGCGTCGATCGCCGCCGAACATCGTGCGTTCCATCCCGGCGCGTTCGAAGATGCGCTCGCGCATGAAATCCTCGAGCGGTTGGTCGGCGGCATTCTCCACGATCAGGCCGAGCAGGGCGTAGCCGAGGTTTGAGTAGTGATGCTGAGTGCCGGGCTCAAAGAGGAGATCGACGCCGTCGGCAGCCGCGCCGAGGGCCTCGGGTGAGATCGCCCGGTGCTGGGCATCGGCGCCGTGCCCATCGAGATCGAAGAGGTCCGGGACGCCCGAGGTGTGCGTAAGCAGATGCTCGATCGTCACGCGTGGGTCGAGATTGATCCCCTCAAGATGGTCCACGGCGGGGTCACGAAGTTCCAACGCCCCGTCGTCGATGAGCGCGAGGATCGCGGTCGCCGTGAAGGGCTTGGTCGCCGAGGCGATGCAGAACACGTGATCGGGATTGAGCTCGACTTCGAGTTCGAGCGAGGCCATGCCGTATGCCTCGCGGAAAATGATCTCACCGTCGCGTGCAACGGCGATCACCGCGCCCGGGTCGTTTGCAGGAATGCCCTGGGACATCTGGGCGTCGAGTTCCGAAAGAAACTCGTTGAGGTTGGGCTGAGCGGTCAACGGAGTATGGCCCAATGCTGCCGCCACGAGAGCGAGGCAGGTCCTGATTGCCGAGGTCATCACGCGACTCCTCCCCTTCGTCCGAGCGCTGGTACCGACTCGTTGGGATTGTCAGCGCCAGCATTTCACCGGGACCGCGGAGAACTCAGCAAGGGATGTCCGCACCGCGATTGCTCGGGGTGAGAGGGCGCGTGTGAATCTCTGACACGCCCCATTGGTCGTCCTCAGGTGAACGCGCGGACACGATGACCGACAGCCCGAACCGGAGGTCCAGGTTGTTCTCGACCTTGCGGTACCACGCGTGCAGCAGCCAGATAAAGGCCCGCTTGAACGGGCCCTTGGCGCGCTCCGTTCGGATGTCGCCCTTGAGCTGCATGCGGAGGATCCGCTCAGCAAACAGATAAGGGAGGAACCCGATCGCGTTCCAATGGCGCGCGGTCTGGACCTCGAACCCCGCGTCCTCGAGCAGGCGGACGAGCCGGCGCTTGGAGTATCGGCGGTAATGCCCCGCCGAGACGTCGCGCTTGCCGAACAGGAACTGGAACGCGGGGACGAGCACGATGAGCTGCCCGCCCGGCACGAGCGCCCGGCGCATCCGCGCGACCTGTTCGGCGTCGTCCTCGATGTGCTCGAGCACGTCGATGATGGTGATGGTCTCGAAGCGCCGGCCGAGGGTGTCCACGGCGTCGCCCGAGGCGCGGTAGAGGTGCAGCCCGGGGTCTCGCTGCAGCGCCACGTCGATGAGCGCCTGGTTCGGCTCGATGCCCGACGCGTCCTTGCCCATCCGGTGCAGGACCGTGATCAGCGCGCCCGACCCGCACCCGATGTCCAGCACCGAATCGCCCTCGACGAGCGCGGCGATCAGGCGGTTGAGGTTGTAGTTGCGGAAGTCGTTCTTCTGCGACCCGAGCCCGGCGTAGAGGTCCGCGAGGTACGCCGCCGAGTTGCCCCGGCCGACGGGGGGGGGCGATTCGGCGGGGGTCTCCCGGTCGGTCCTCGCGGGGGCGGTGGTCGTCTGGGTCACGCACGCATCTCCGCGATGGGCTCGATCCGAGTCCGTGAATCGACACACGCCCCCCGTACGCGGGCGGTGCTGAGTCTAAGAGGAGTGTGAGCGCCCTACAACCGCGGGCGGCGCCCGCGCGGTGCGGTCGGAAGCTCCCCGACCGGAACCGTTTCAAACGGGCAGATCCGATGTCGCGGGCCCGTTGGGCCCGCGGGGAGTGTTTAACACCACTTGCAGTGTGTCGTGCCTCGCGACGATTGACTCTCGAGCAGGCTGACATCTTGGAATCTGTCATTCGCTTTGGCCGAACGTCGGGCTCGCGGCGGTTTTTGTGCACACTCTCGCTCGCCCGGTACTCCCCTCGATCACGACCTCACTTGTCCTGGTAGCTGAATTTTTGCCCGCCGACGGACGCCTCAAACATCAGGCCCGACTCGTCGAGGGTGAAGACCGCGACGCCATCGGCGAACTTGGCGGCGGCACCCGTGCCCGACTTGATCGCGACGGCGGTTGCCTGGGCGTCGAAGCGGAAGTTGCCCTCCTTGAACTTCTGCACGGCCGCGGGCGTCTCGAACGCGATGATCTCCGAGTACGACTGCCCGCCGAGCTGGAGCCCGATCGAGCCCTGCGTCAGGTCGCAATAGCCGACCACGCGACCGCCCTCGTAGAGCACGCCCTTGCCGTACGCCCCACCGACACCGATGGCGCCCTTGCCGACGGTCGGGAAGACGGCGTTACCCGCGGCGGTGTCGAAGACCCGGGCGACCGAGGGGTCCGTCCGCCGGGCCTTGGCCAGCACGTTCCACGCGTCCTGCTCGATGTCCACCTTGCCCTGGACGGACTTGGGTGCGGTCGAGCATGCGGTCATGGGCGCCGCCGAGCAGACGGCCAGCAGCGTCAGGATTCTCAGGTGGTGCTTCATGGCGAATTCCTTTGGGTGATGCATCCGGGTTCGCGTGCGGCGCGTGCTTGCGCCGGGCGGATCGGACGCGCGTGTTTCAATCAGGTGTTCGATGCGTGAGCCGGGGATGCATGGTGCTGCTGATCGGGCTCAGCGGGCTCGTTTTTGGCCGCCGAAGATGATCATCGGAAGGCCGGTGAGCGCGACCACGGCGCCGCCGATGAGGTAGAGGACCGTGCTGTCGGTGAAGTGGCCGGTGAAGAAGTTGCTGAACCGGTCGGCGACCGAGTCCTTGGCATTGAGCCCGACGATGAGCAGTCCCACACCGGCGATGGTAAGGATGATGCCGATGATGCGTTGTAGTGGCATGTGTGGCTCCAGAGAAGAGTTCCGAGGTCTCGCAGCGGCCTGATCTTGGCTCGACTCGCCGGCGCGCATCTGCGGGAGTTGGCGTCAGAACCCGCGCGGTATGTAGCCCATAATGAGCAGGATCAGCAGGACGACGAGCAGAAGCCCGAGCAGACCGCTCGGGTAATACCCCCAGCCTTTGCTGTACTTCCAGCGGGGCATCGCACCGACGAGCAGCAAAATCAGAATGATGAGAAGGATGAACCCCATCTGTAGACTCCTTCTTTCCACCTTGCATGCGAGGTGGAAGTCGATGCCGCCGGCGGACGATCGGTATCCGATGGCTCCCGCGGCGGCCCACAACTGGCGCGAATCACCCCGTTCGAACGAGACCGAAGGGTGAACAGTTGATCATGGCGGTTTGGAGTGAGCGGTCCATCGGGTGATCCACTGACCGAGGCGATCGCATCGACCTGAGCACGGGGTTTCTTCGCGATGTCAAGGCAGCCGCATATGATCACTGTCTGATGGATCTCCAATGATGCAACGACCAACAGGCGATGCAATGACCTGCCACCAAGACTCCAAGCCGCTCGACCAGATGATCCGCGCGCTTTTGGTGGCATGTCTATCAGTGATCGAGCACCCGGCAGCGGTCATTTCCGAGACGGACGAATTGATCGCTCAGAATGACCAATGGGCGAGCATGACACGTTGCGCTCTCGATCCATCGTCGCGCCTGACAATCCGCGAAAGCCTGCACGTCTTCGCGGATGGTGCCGCGCTCGTAAGCGCGATCCGGGCGGGTGCCGACAACGGGGTCACAACAGTGACATATACCCCCGGGGAAATCCAACAGGGTGGACACAGCTCAAAGAAGGTCGCGGTCCGCTGGTACACGATCCAGCACGGCGCAACTGATCGCAAGTGCTTGCTGCTCGTGATCGAGGATGCGGCTGGGTGCATCGAATCGCTCAACGCAAGGATTTCAAAGCAGCAGTCCCGCATCGATCAGCTTCTCATCCGTCACACGCTGATCGAGGAGAACGAACGCCGCCGGATCGGGCGGGCCCTCCACGACAGCGTCGCGCAGAGTTTGGCGCTGCTCAGGGTTGACCTGGCGCGGGAAGCCTCGCCGCAGCAGCACACCGCAAACAGGGTTGCGCTCCTTGACAGAGCAATTGAAGACGTGCGCACGATGTCGTTCGAACTAGGCAATCCGATCCTCGAGGATCTCGGCTTGCTCCCGGCACTGCATTGGCTCGCCGAGGACATCGGGAAGCGGTACGCCGCTCACATCTCGGTCGCCGACGACGCCCGCGAGCCGCCGTTGTCCTCAGAATCGCGGACCATTGTCTTCCGCTCGGTGCGGGAGCTGACGATCAATGCCGCCAAGCACGCCCCGGGGTCCGAGATCGTGATCTCGTGCGTCTCGCGGGGACAGCCCAGCATGAGCATCCTCGTCCGCGACTCCGGGCCCGGCTTCGACACGCGTGGTGCGCACCTGTTGAACGGAAGCGTGGATCACTTTGGTCTGGCCAGCGTCGAGCAGCAGATCCGAGGCATCGGCGGGTCGTTTAAGGTCACCAGCTTCCGGGGCGACGGGACCCGGGCCGTCATCACGATTCCCCTCCTCACGCGCGACCGGGTGCGGGTGTGATGAGTCCCACGACGGTCATCCTTGTTGACGATCACGCCATGATGCGGGGCGGCGTCCGGTCCATCCTTGAGCACGCCGAGCACGTCACCGTGGTCGCCGAAGCGGACAACGGGCGCGACGGCATCACGCTGGCTTCCAAACACGCCCCGGACGTCGTGCTCATGGACATCGCGATGCCCGACCTCAACGGCATCGAGGCGACCCGGAAGATCCTCGCGAACGATCCCAAAATCGCCGTCATCGCCCTCTCGATGCACTCGGACGCGCGGTACGTGACGGGGATGCTTGACGCGGGCGCCCGCGGGTATCTCCTCAAGACCTGCGATTCGGACGAGCTTCTCCGGGCCATCGAGGCGGTCCGGAACGGCAAGCTCTACGTCACGTCGGACCTGACGCACGTGCTCGTCGATCGGCACCACCGCACGGGGCCTGGAACCGCGCGCGAGGGCCCGCCGCCCCCCGACGCGCTGACGCCGCGGGAGCGGGAGGTCCTTCAGCTGATCGCCGAGGGGCTGACGAGCAAGGAGATCGGCGCGCGGATCGGGGCCGGGCTCAAGACCATTGAGACGCACCGGACGAACGTGATCCGGAAGCTCGATCTCCACTCGATCGCGGAGCTGACCAAGTACGCCGTCCGCGAGGGTCTCACCGGGCTCGGCGAGTAGCACAGAGCCCGGCGCGCCCCGGTCAACCCAGCCTCCCCCGTCAGTGCTTCACCCGATACCCAGCGTGTGTGGCGCCGGGCATACTTGCTTGTAACCGTGGGACTCCGACCGCGACACGCGGCGGGGACCCGTCAAGGTCACAGAAAGTGTGCTCGCCGTGAAAACCAACAGCCTCTCACCGCTCGCGAGAGCCTCCCATGATCTGGTGGTGCAGCTCTCCAACGGCGCCGACCCCGAGGTCGTCGAGGCGGGGTGCCGCGAGCTGCTGACGCAGAACACCAACGGGCTCGGCTCGGCGGACACGAAGGTTGTCGAGGTCGCGAGCGAGATCGTGCGCGGCGTGCTCGCGGGAGCGCTCCTGCTCCGCTCGCCCGCAATCAAAGCGGCGACGCGGGGCGTGAGCTCGGGCGGGGAGCCCGGGGAGGCGGGCGATGCCGAGCGCCTGATGATCTCGGAGCGTGCTTGCCGCGACGTTCGGGACAGCGAGGATGCGTCGCGATCCGACTACCAGTCGGCGCTCGACGGAGCCGCGCCGGCGGCGGGGCTCTCCCCCGCCCAACTCCGGCTGCACGTCGACGCCACACCCCCCGAAGCGCGTACGCCTTGAGCCACACGATCGCTTCGAGGCCAACCGAGTTTCAGCACGCAGAGTGGTGGGCGGACGCATGAGATTGAAGAGCGAAATCCTGGGAGATCAGTTGCGGTTCCTCTGCAACCTCACGCTCGACAACCAGGCGTCGCTGGTGACGATGGCCAGCGCGGCGGGCTCGCCCACGGTCCGCGTCGAACTCGACAGAGGGGTCTCCCTGCGGGCCGCGCACCTCAGACGCCTGGACTGGATCCTCGAGCACGATGGGTGGCAGGCCCTCGCGGCCGGGTGCGGATACCCCGGACGGCTGATGGGCTCGGGGGCGGACGCCGCGTCGCGCGATTCGAGCCGGGGGCGCCGGGACTGCATGCTGACGGCTTGGGCGCGCCAGATGCTCGTCGAAGAAATCGCTGCGTGTTGCTCGGTGCAAGAGTGCGCCATCGCGATGGGGCATCAGCAAGCGACCCAACTCCTCGGGCAGACGCTCCGGGAGAAGCACATGGCCGCCAGGCGGCTGGTGACGGTCGCCGGGTACTTGGCGCGTCGGTCGCGCGCTCCGCGGCCCGCTGAGCTGCACACGTTCGATTCTTGATTCTCGGCCAGCGCTTGTGCGCCGGCCCTTCGCAACCTAGGGAGCTGATCGACAGCCCCACAATCCAGGAGTCACACCATGACACCCGACAAGAAGCCCGAGCACGCCAAGCAGCCCGACAAGCATGCTGACAAGAACAAGGGCCAAGAGCCCGACAAAAAGCCCGGCGGTGCCTCGCAGCCAGCGAAGCCGACGGGCGCACCGAAGCGCTAGACCGAACGCGTCGAGGACGCGGCAAGCCCGCCGGGTGGGTAGGCCAAGCCGCGCACACATTCCCGCTCGGGGTGTGTGGAGAGAACGCCCGGGTCATTAACTTGGCCCGGGCGGATTCGAAGAAGGCGACGCGAACGCGTCGCGGGGACACCCCCGCGACGGCCGCGCGATCGCCGGACGGTAAACGTCGCGCCAAATGCTCCCATCGTACGTTGACGTTGTGTCAGCAGCCGAGCATCGCGCGAATCGAACAACGAGGAGAATCACGTGAAGCGCATCCCGATGACACTCATGACGGCATCCCTGCTGGCTTTGCTCGCCGGCTCGGCCAACGCCCAGGAGCAGCAGGATCACTCACCCCGACAGGCCGTCGGGCTGGCCGAGCGGATGACCGAGACGCACGCGAGCCTTGCCGGCGCCATCGCGGCGGCGGAGAAGTACAGCAACGGCACGGCGATCCGTGCACGCGTCACCGGCAGCCAGAGCATGATCCGCCAAGCCGAACCCCGGGGCAAACCCGGTCTGAGGGGCTCCAAGCTGAGCGAGCAGACCACGGCGCCGCTGGCGAAGGACGCGCAGAATGGTCAATCCAACGGTCAGGGATCCACCCAGACGGGGCGGAACCCCGAGACCCTCTACGCCGTCGTGACGTGCGTGATGGGCAACACCATGGTCCGCGACGTCGTCGTGGACCTCAAGGAGAACACCGTCCTTGGAATGCAGGCCGTTGCGGCGACGCGTGGGAACTCGGACTCGTGGGGCGACCGGTACGACAGCAACGCCGAGTTGACGCGGGGACACCTCGTCCGCGCGTCCGACCTCATGAACGCTGACGTGCGCAATGCTCAGGGCAACCGCGTCGGGGACATCAACGACCTCGCGATCGATCCCGAGAACCACCGCGTCGTCTACGGCGTGCTCGGCCGCGGCGGCGTGCTCGGCTTCGGGGAGTCCCGGTATGCGATCCCCGTTTCCGAGCTTGACGGACTCCAGAACGGGATCCTGATGCTCAACCTGGACGACGCTGACTTCAAGGGAGACGATGGGTTCGACAAGGACCGCTGGCCCAAGCGTGCGGACGCGGAGTGGGACACCAGCTGGAACACCGAGCCCGTGACCGTTCAGGACGCAAAGCGGATCGCGAAGGCTTCGGACATCATCGGCTCGACCGCCGAGTCGCGTGACGGGAAGAAGCTCGGCAAGATCACCGATCTCGTCCTCAACCCGCGCACCGGCGCCGTCGAGTACGCCGTCATCAAGGCCGAACGCGGGTCCATGCCCGTGCCGATGTCGGCGATGCAGATGAAAGGCGACACATGCGTCGTCCAGCACAATGCGGCGGATCTGCTGAATAAGCCGGTCCTGGACCCCGAACGCGAGCCCAGCTGGAACGACGCCCGCTGGAACCGCATCCTCAAGGAGAGCTACGGCATCCGCGTCGGGCAGCGCGCCGAGCCCAACGCCAACACCGCCCCTTAAAAGTGACCCGGCGCTGCCCTATACCCCACGGGGCACGCGGACGGCGCTTCTCGGAAGAGGAGCAGCCGTCTTTGAGTTCGGGTCATCGCGAGCCGTCACGCACATCGGCCCGGACCCACCGTCCGCGGTCACAACGCGCCGTGGAACCAGAGCAGGCCCGGCTTTCCGATCGGGTCTCATGCGCGTTGCACGAGCGCTCACATTCTCATCAACGAGGAACCAACCATGGCAGTCACACCGCACACCAATCCACGGTCGATCCCCGCATTCGAGCATTCCCGCAACGCGGGTGATTCCAAGCAACCGACTCTACAGGCGATCCGCGAGAAAGCATACGAGATATACAAGTCTCGCAAGGGGCAGCCCGGTAACGCCGAGGTGGACTGGTGCGAAGCGGAGCGAGCCCTCCGCCAGCAGGTCTAGGTGATCTGCCCCCGGTTCATGTGCCAGATCCAGACTGACCTGCCCCCGGTCCTTGTACCAATGTTAAACAGTTTAGCGGGTGGGCAAAGGGGGCATACAACCCCGAGATGGCTCTCCTGTTGCGGCCAGGTCTTGCGTTGCTTTCGAGCCGAGCGCCGGCTCAGGGCGCGTTCAGCGTCTGGTAGATGAGGAAGTAGTGCGTGTAGTCCTCGATGGAGATGTATCCATCCGCGTCGAAGTCGAACTCGGGGCGGTAGGCGGGGTCGCCGAGGGTGGAGCCCATGGAGCGGATGAACGCGTCGGTGTCGGTGGGGGTGAGCTGTCCGTCGTCGTCGCTGTCGCCCCAACGCTCGAAGTCGAGGAAGGAAAATGGGTCGGTCTGAAATGCGTTGAGCGCAAAGACATCGTTGTCCGGGTCGCCCGTCTGATACGCAAGCACGTCGGCCAGAACGAGTGGGCCGTCGGCCAGCGCCGAGAAGATCCGCCTGCCGTCGAACGTGAGCGTGACCGAACCAGATTCGAGATCGCCCAGCGGCTCGAGCCCAGACGTGGTCTGGATCGCGCCGCCGTTCGAGTCGGCGAGGGAACCGATCACGACGACGTTGCCCTCCAAGAGGGGGCGGACGCCGACCTGGATCACGAGCGCGTCGTACAGGCCGTCGGCGTCCAGGTCGATGGGGAGCGCCGAGTACTCACCGGTGAGTTCGATGAACGGGGGTAGCGGGCTCGCGAACTGGTCTGCGTTGTACGAGGGCGTCTCGTAGAGCGAGCGCCCGCTCAGCACGGGCAGGCCATCGGCGTCCGTGATCGTCAGGAACTCCAGCGTGTACGGCCCGTCCAGCTCGGACGCGCCGATCTCGACGCCGTTGAACTCGAGCGTGATGCTCTTGATGCCGACGCCCTCGACCGAGTCGGGCGCCGATGACGCGATGATCGTCCCGTCGGCGGCGCTGAGGGTGCCGACGACGTCGTACGCGCCGTCCGCGAGACATTCGATGTCCCCGGAGATCACAAGCCGGTCGTAGAGCCCGTCGGCGGTGTCGTCGAGAACGGAATCACCGAACCCGCCCGCGGCGCGGACCCTGGGCTGCACGAACTGGTCCGCGGTGTAGGGGGCGGTCACGACCCGCTGCTGCGGCTCGGCGGGCGTCGGACCGACGGGGAGCAGGTCGATGAGCACGGTGTACGGACCATCCAGCGAGGCGGCCGAGATGCCCCCGCCCTCGATAAGACCGTCGATCGCTCGCGGCACGCCCGCCTGCAGCGTGATGGGCCCCGAAACGAACGGGGGGATGAAGACGCCGTCGGCCTCGATCGTCGCGACGAGGTTCACGGTCGCATCCACCGTGGATCGGAGCGAACCAACGACGCCGAGGCCCTCGGCGATGCCGTCGGAATCGGCGTCTCGGGCCAGCACGTTGAGCGCACCGAGTGAGATGTCATACTCCCCGAAGGCATCGGCGAGCAGCGGGCCGGACATGAAGGTCTGCTGCGCCACGAGCGAGAGCGGCGCCGCGATCGCGTTGAGCGAGATCTCCCACGGGCCGTCCACGCCCGCGTCGGCGATATCTTGCCCGGAGACGAGCAGCTCGAATGGCTGGCCGACGAGACCGGCCGAGACTTCCGCGGACTCGGGGAGCATCGAACTCACGGTCCGGCGATCCGTGATCGTCGTGCCCTGAGACTGCACACGCACCGTCACGAGTGCCGTGCATGAAGGATCGCACGTGAGAACACCGGAGATCCGCAGGTGCTCGTCCACGCCGTCACCATCAGGATCGACCCCCTCGGCCATCAGGTTCGAGAAAGACCCCGGCGGCGGTGATGTCGCGTCGGGTCCCGCCGCTCGGGCTGACTCAAGTGAGTAGATGTTGAGCCCCCAGGGCCCTCCCCCGGCGACACCCACGACCCAGCCTTCCGGCCCGGCGGGATCGAGGTCCGCAACCCTGACCGTGGTGCCGTTGAGATCGATGTCGATTGGACCGAGGTTGTTCCGCTCGATGAACTCCGAGCCGGTCGTGTAGATCTTGTTGAACGTCGGGTCGTAGCCGCGGCCCTTGTACGTCCCGAAGTTGTGGCTGCCGAAGCTCCAGCGGTCCTCGGTCGTCTGGCCGAGCGGGGCCGCGTTTCCGCGGATGCTTTCCGGCGGGGGCGCAACCGAGTTGAGAACCGTGAGGAATCCTTGACCTGTCGATCCACGCCGCGTCGTATCGCTCACGCCGGTGAGACCGAGGACATCGCGGCACGCGCCTTGCCAGATATCGGCGTATTGAAAGCAATTCCCCGTCGATGCTTGTCCCTGCAAGAACGGCGGCCACGCGGTGGGCGCTCCGTCGCGGTAGATCAGTTCGCTCGAGTTGTACATCCCGGACATGATCCCCGCCGCGACCGCGACATCGGTCTTGGCGCCCGCGGCCCACGCGCACGCCCGGTCGAGCCATCGTGTGTCCAGGGATGCAGCGATGGGGGTTCCGAAGGTGGTATAGAGCGGCAGGCTGATCGCCTGCGTTCGAAGGGTGTTGCCGCCGGAGTCCTTGATCGTGAAGCTGAGATCGAGCCGGTGGATCCCCACCCAGGCGGGGGTGGACAGCGAGAGCTTCTGGGTCATCCCGACGAACGTCCCGCCTCGAACGATCGGCGCGCCGCCCCCGGCGGCATCCGGACGGATCGTCGCCTCCCACTCCACGATCGGGTCCGAGTCCGGCGGTACTGGGCAGCTTTCAAGCGTCACCTCGAGATCAAAGGCATCTCCCTTTGTGTCCGCGATCGGGCAGGGCTTGGGTGTCAGGTTCTGTGTGCAATCCGCGGTCAGGGGGAGTTCCCAGACCGTGTCGGTCACGCCGATGATCGGGTGATCCTTCGTCGCCTCGATCTTGGTCACGATCGGCGCGGCGTCGAGCACTTGCGTGTCCACGACGTTGCCCCAACTCCAACTCGATTGGCAGGGGTCGTTGGGGTCGAACGACCAGCCGAGGTTGGCGCGAGCCCAGAACGGTCCCGACACGCCCTCGGGGATCGTGAAAACGCCGACGGCTTCCATCGTTCCGGAATAGCTGATGTTGTTGTATCCCGTGAGGGCAGCGTCGAGCACGCGCTCGTTCGGTGCCCAAACTTGATCGTGGTTCCAGTCGATCCACACGTTCACGTATTCGGGGCTGTTGTCGTATTCCGGACATGGCTCACTCGCGACGCATCCTGTCGGATTCGCGATGAAGACTGATACCCGGACCCGAGCTTGCGACTCACCAATTCGCTCGACGGTGACGTTACTGATGCGCTCGTACTGCGTGCTCCCGCCCGAGGAGGAGCAGTAGCCCGGTGCAATCGCGAGCGACGACATGCTCGAACGGATTGGCCGGATTGACCGAGGGGTCAGCTCGGATCCATCGTTTCCGACGTTTCGCGGTGACTCCGGCCGGTTTGAGCCAGAATTCTCCGCGAGTCCTACGTTCGCGGTGATTACGGACAGACCTGCCCCAAGAGCCACAGTTACTCTCGCCTGTGCCGTCGTCATCACATGTCCCCCATTTGATCGTCCGCACCGCGCCCGGCTCACTCCCGCGTTGACCACTTGGGCGAGTTGTGGCGCGGGTGACTGTTCTGGAGCGTACAGCATACATTCGCTACTCAGCGGAGCGAAAGACTTGATCCAGACTGTGGAATCTTAAGGGTTCCTTAGTGCTCTCCCTGGCCCAGTCGTCCCATGGCGAGGTGGCGCGTAAGCGCCTGTCGGCAAGTATGTTGTGGCAACGGTGGGGTTTGGGCGATCAGGCAATCCGTGATTCGCACCGGTAGGAGGTCGGGCTACAGGTTTTTTCGCTTGGTTTTCTGACGCTGTGTGCGACAATCGATTGCTGGATGCGATGACGCCGTCGCTTTGGGTCACCGCCGCCTTTTCACCGGGGGATTGCAATGCAGAAGGTTGTTCTGTTCTTGGTTCTGGTGGTAAGCTCTGCGATTGCGCACGCGCAGCCGGACGTTGTTGTTCGATTCAATCCAGAACAGTCGTTTGGTGAGATCGGTGATGAGGTGACGGTGCAGGTCGTTGCTGACGTGTCGGCCGCGTCTGAGCTGGTTGGCTTTGGCTTCGATCTGTGCTTCGACCCATTGATCCTTCAGCATGATGCCGCTGTTCAGGTTGATGTCGGGGTCGCTTTCGTCCCGATCTCGAGTGCGGATGGCGACGGGCTCGCCGGGGTGATCTTGCCCACGGATATGCCGGTCTCGGGTCAGACCGTAGTGCTCGCGGAAGTGACGTTTACGGCAATCGCAGAGGGTGCGTCCTCGCTCGATATTCTTACAACGCCCGGCGACTTACTGGAGGGGTTTTTCGGTGTGGGCGGGGCGGAACTGGACTCTGAATTTGTTGCTGGACTCGTTCTGATCGGGCCAGCGGGGGGCACAGCGATCTGGGACAACGGCCCGGCCGACGGCGTCACGGGCTTCGTGAGCACGATCAACGACCACACGCAGTCGGTCGTGGCCGATGACTGCTGGCTCAACGAGGGCATGTTCTACAGCCTCGACACCGCCTATGTTCGCATGGCAATCACCGCGGGGTTTGTGCCCCAAACCGAGCTCTGGTTCTTCGCCGACTGCGACGGTGAGCCGGACGGCGTAGCGCCCATGTTTGTCGTGCCCCAAGCCTCTTTCGAGGTCGTGGACGCCTCGCCCCCCGACCCGCTGCTCGGTACGGTCGTCTACGAGATCTGTTTCGAGCTCGACCGCTTCATCGCTGGCGAAGACATCCGCTGGGTCAGCGCGGTCCATACTGGCCAGGGTGTGGGCTTTTGGGTCAGTGCCAACGACGGCACGGTGCAGGGCAAACAGGCGCACGCGAACGCCGCGGGCTTCGACCTCCCGGCGTGGACCCCGGCGGACCAAGACATATGCTGCGGCGTCTGCACCGATGTCTTCTTTCGCATCGAGGGCAAGTGCTGTTGGCGCGTGCTGGCCCAAAGTAACTTCGACCTCGACGGGCTGAGCTCGCCCGTGCTCGCCCAGAACGCACCCTGGAACCGCTCGTTCGACGACTTCCAGTTGGCCGACCCGTGCAAGCAGGTGGAAGAGTGGGGGATCTGCCGCATCGAGGCAATCTTCGCGACCAACTGCGACCTCTCAACGATCTACGGCGAGATCTTCGACAGCGCCTGCGACACCGTCGAGAATCCGCTGGCGGCGCGAGCTCGGCTCGAACCGACATCGGTCGAGCTCATCGGCTCGCCGCTCCCGAGTGGCTCCGACACGCTCCCGATCTACCGCGTAATTTTCGACTGCCCGCCGGACCTGCTTCCAACGGGTCGGAATTATTGGTTCTCGATATACTCCGAGCAGGGTTTCGTAGCGGGCAAGCGGTCGGTCTGGCTCTTCCAAGAGCAGGCCGCGTGCGATATTCGCCTCAACGAGGCCCTTTACCACAACCCGCCAATCGGGTTCACCGAGCCGACCCCGGTTTCCGACGCGGGACTCGCCGGCGCCGCCCGTGGTCACGCGTTCAGCGTGTGGGTCTGCGACCGCTGAGGATTGTCAAGACTGAGTTTGGTGCAAGATGATCGAGGTACACCACCGTCGTCATCAGATGGGCGTGCCCGAGCTGCCGCCGGATCACGGCGATGTCCACCCCCTCGGCCCGCAGCTCCGCCGCGTGGGTGTGACGGAGCCCGTGGGCGTGCACGCGCTTGGGGATTCCCGCCCGGCGCGCCAGCTCGGGCAGCCGCCGCCGCACGTACGCCTGGGTGACCGGCTTTCCCGAGGCTGAGCAGAACAACGCACCGCCAACCCCGAAGCCCATCTCGGCCCGCTCGTCGGCCCACGCCCGCACGGCGGCGGCCCCGCCGGGGTCGATACCCGAGGTCCTTGCTTGCCCGCCCTTGGCGCGGAGCACCCGCACCGCCCCGCGCGCGAAGTCGATGTCGCACGGCCGCAGCGCCAAGGCCTCGCCGAGCCGCAGCCCGGACCTGTAGAGCAGCACGATCAGGGCGCGGTTTCGCCGGGCGGTCCATGTCGCTCGGCCGCACGCCGCGAGCAGCGAAGCGATCTCTTCGGGCGTCAGCACCTCCGGCGGCAGCCGCCTGCGTGGGGTCATCATGGGGCGTCCTCCGCGCGCTACGGGTTTGTGGTCAGCGCGTAGCCACGGAGTACCTCAGAAGGCACGCATGGATCAAGCCGTGTCGCGCAGCACCGGACGCGGCATGATGCGGATCTCGAGCGGCCCGCGCCCGCAGCGCGGGCAGCCGTCCGGCGCAGGGCCGCCGGGCAGGACGACGCGCACCGGAGGGTGATCCCGGCAGACAGGGCACGCGCCACCGGGCCTGCTCTGGAGCTCAAGCCGACATACGCGGTGAGTCAGCCGTCGCACGCGCGGCGCTCCTTGCCGTCGTCGTCGAGGACGGTGAAGCGCTGTACGATCGGCTTTGCGCCGCACTTCGGGCATGGCCCCGGCGCGGGCTCGTCGTGCCAGACAATCTTGAGGACGCCCGGGCCGCCGCAGTCGCACGCGCGGCGCTGCGCCGCGCGGTTGCGGTCAAGCCTGTCCAGCCGGGACCGGAGTCTCACGGCTCCCCCTCGGCGGCGAGGTCCCGCTCGAGGGTCTCGACGCGCGCCGCGAGGTCGTCGAGCTCGATGCTCTCGCGCGCGAACCTGAGCACCTGGCTGGCGGCCTGCACGCGCGCCGACCAGGTCGCCGAGGCGTCGTGCATGATGCGTAGCAGCGTGGCGACGGCGGCGGCCGAGGAGCGCTGGGTGAGCCCGATGGCCTGGCTGAAGGCCTCGCGACGTGCGCGCCGGTACTCGTCGAGGAAGGCCGGATCGCGGAGCCACCGGTGCAGGGAGCGCTCGCCCACCTTGGCGGCGGTGGCTGCGGCGGCGACCGAGGGTTCGGCGAGCAGGGCGAACACGGCGCGCTCCTGGGCGGCGGTCAGGCCGTTGTCGGCGGACATGGCGGGCTCCAGAAAGTCTGCGAATCAAGGGCGAATGCCGCTTGAAGCGGCGGGAACTTCACGGCTCCATGGACGGACCCCCGCCCATGCCGGGCGGGGCCGAAGGAGACCGAACCATGGCGAAGCGAGCAACCAAGAAGACCGCACCCAAGCCGGCGACCCGGGCGAAGGCGGCCAAGACCCCATCCACGGCGCCGGACGCGGCAGGCGCCGGCACGGCGGCCCGTGCGGCGAAAGGGGCGACCCGCCTGAGCGCCCTCGACGCGGCGGCGCAGGCACTGGCCGACGCCCCGGCCGAGGGGATGGGCGCCAAGGGCCTCATTGCCGAGATGAAGGCGCGCGGCTTGTGGGAGTCCAAGGCCGGCAAGACGCCCGAGGCGACGCTCTACGCCGCCATCATCCGCGAGATCGGGCGCAAGGGTGAGCGGGCTCGGTTCCGGAAGGTGGCGCGAGGACGCTTCGTCCTCGCGACGTAGCCGGGCGAATTGCCGGCCCAGAATTGGATGCCCCGGCCTCGTGCCGGGGTTGCTGGTGATCAGCTCCGGAGTTGCGTAAAGAAACGATCGATTCTGAACGATCTTGACAAAGAAACGATCGCATCCTAGTCTCGGCGGCACTGAAAGGAGCGTTTCTCGGCCATGGCCCGACAGACCGGCAGCTACCGCATTACCACGTCCGCCGGGGAAGAGGTCCGGGCGTTCATCCCGGCACCGCTGCCCCCAGCCGACCCTCCACTCGACGTGGAGGCACTGTCGGGTGCGCTGAGCGAAGCGTTGTCCGCCCTGGACCTGCTGGCTGTCGCGGGCTCGGTCGTGCCCGATACGGCGTGGTTCCTGTACGGCTTTGTGCGCAAGGAAGCCGTGATCTCCTCGCAGATCGAGGGCACGCAGGCCACCCTGCGCGACGTGGCGGCGTTCGAGGCGACGGCGTCCTCCGAGAGGCCCGAAGACGTGGAGGAGGTATGCAACTACGTCGAGGCGCTGCGCTACGCGCGGGCTCAGCTGGCGAAACCCGCGGGGCTGCCCCTGAGTACGCGGCTCCTGTGCGAGGTGCACCGGGTCTTGATGACCGGCGCGCGCGGCGCCGACAAGCTGCCGGGCGAGGTCCGTCGATCGCAGAACTGGATCGGCGGCACGCGTCCCGGGACCGCGCGATTCGTCCCGCCGCCGCACGAGGAGGTGCCCGGCGCGCTTGCGGCGCTTGAGAAGTGGATTCACTCCGACGATCCGCTGCCCCCGCTCATCAAGGCGGGGATCGCGCACGTGCAGTTCGAGACCATCCACCCCTTCCTCGACGGGAACGGCCGGGTTGGTCGCATGCTCATCACGCTCCTGGTGGAGCACTGGGGGCTGCTGCCGGCCCCGCTGCTGTACCTGAGCCTGGCGTTCAAGTCCCGTCAGCAGGAGTACTACGCGCGGCTCGCGGCCGTCCGCGATGAGGGCGACTGGGAAGGATGGTCGGACTTCTTTCTCGCCTGCGTCGCCGACGCCGCACGCGACGGCGTCAGGGTCGCCAAGGCGTTGCACGAGATCGTCGGCGAGGACCGCCGTCGGGTCGTCGGTGCCGCGGGGACCACCGTCGCGGCGATCCGGCTGTTGGACCTGCTCCCGGCCAACCCGATCGTGACCGTGCAGCGCGCCGCCGAGTTGCTGGGCCTCACGGCGCCGCCGGCGCGCAAGGCCATCGATCTGCTCGAGGCGCAGGGGGTCCTGCGGGAGACTTCCGGCAAGCAACGAGATCGTGTGTACGCCTACCACCACTACCTCCGTGCCCTCACCGGGGAGGGCGTTTGATCACACCCCGGCAGGCGCGGCCCGCTGCCGCTCGGCCTTCTTCCCCGTGAACGCCTCCCAGCGCGCCACGATGACATCGCAGTACGCCGGGTCGATCTCCATGAGCACGGCGCGGCGACCGGCCTGCTCGGCGGCGATGAGGGTGGACCCCGAGCCGCCGAAGAGGTCGAGCACGCGCTCGCCGGGGCGCGACGAGTACTGCATCGCGCGGGCCGCCAGCTCGGCGGGCTTCTCGGTCAGGTGCACCATGCTCTGCGGGTTGACCTTCTTGATCGGCCATACGTCGGGCACGTTGGCGGGGCCGAGGAAGACGTGGGCGGCGCCCTCTTTCCAGCCGTAGAAGCACCACTCGTGGTCGCCCATGAAGTCCTTGCGCGTCAGCACGGGATGGAGCTTGTGCCAGATGATCGCCTGCGAGAAGTACAGCCCGCTGGCGGCGAGGGCCGGCGGGTAGTTGGCGACGTTGGCGTACCCGCCCCAGATGTAGAAGCCCCGCCCCGGCTCCAGGACCCGCGCCGCGTTGCCAAACCACGCCAGCAGCAGGGCCGAAAACGCCTCGTCGCTGACGTAGTCGTTGATGAACGGGCGGTCCTTGGCACGCATCTGGCGCGAACTGGACTTCGCCGGCTCGGCCGCGCCCGCCTTCTCGCGCTTGCCTTTGGGGGCCGCGAAGGAGGACAGCCCCGCGGCAATGGCGTTGCCCGAGCGCGGCTCGACCTTGACGTTGTACGGCGGGTCGGTGTTGACGAGCTGGACGGGCTTGCCCTCGCAGAGCCGGTCCACGTCGGATTCGCTCGAGCTGTCGCCGCTGAGCAGGCGGTGCGAGCCCAGCACCCAGAGGTCGCCGGTATTGGTCTCGGGCTCGTCGGGCGGATCGGGCACATCGTCGGGGTCGGCGAGGCCGTCGTTGGGCGCGGCGGAGAGCGCCGCCAGCTCCGCGTCGTTGAAGCCGAGCGCGACGAGGTCGGGCGCGAGCACGCCGAGCGCTTCGAGCGCCGCGACCTCGCTTGCCAGCAGGGTCGCGTCCCACGACGAGATCTCGGATGTGCGGTTGTCGGCCAGCCGGTAGGCCTTGGCCTGCTCGGGCGTCAGATCGGCGGTGTGGACGGGGACGCGTTCGAGGCCGAGTTTGGTGGCGGCCTTCCAGCGCGTGTGCCCGACGACGATTACGCCGGCGGCGTCGACCACGATCGGCTGGCGAAACCCGAAGCGCCGGATGCTCTCGGCGACGGCGTCCACCGCGGCGTCGTTGGCGCGGGGGTTTTCCGGGTAGGGGGTGACGGAGTCTGTGGGGCGGAGGTCGATCTTCATGTGGGTGGGTCCTGCACACCAGTGGGGGAGGGGCGGGTGTAACCGTGTAACCGTGTCACCGTCATGTGCCGTTGATGGCCGAAAAACAGGGAGGGCCGGGATCCGCGCTCGTGATTTCTGGCGCGAACCCCAAGTGAGCGTTTCACGGTTACACGGTTACACGGTGACGGGTTGGTCATGGGCGAGGCTCCGGGCGGAGCGTCAAGCCGCGGCGCCCGCGCACGGCTTGGCCGTCGATCCGCCGCGTGCCGGTGGGGAAGCCGCGCTGGGTCAGCTCGTGGGCGAGCGTGCGCTCGCGGATGGGCCGCTCGCCCTGGGCCTCGCACCACGCGGCGCACGACCCGAGGATGTCGCGCCACGGCGTGAAGAGCCCCGACCCCTCGCCGAGGGCGTCGGTCGTGCAGCATGCCTCGAGCCACCGGCCCACGCTGTCCTCGTCGGTTCGGTAGTCGGTCGTCGCGAGCCGCACGGCATCGGGGCAGCCGAGCCCGTCGCGCTGCCACTCGAGGCAGCCCCGGACGAGCCGAGCCAGGACGCCCGGCCACTCGGCGCGGAGCTTCTCAAGCAGGCGCGGGTCGCGCTCGTGCTCGGGGATCACGACGTGGAACGGGATCAGCCGCAGCCGGCGCCAGACCGCCTCGGACCGCTCGCGGACCCGGGGCGGGTGGTTGGTGACCAGGAGCGTCTTGTGGGTGCGGTCGAAGCTGAAGTAGTCCTGCCGCATTTTGCGGCCCTTGAGCTTGGCGTCGCCGGTGAGCTTCTTGACCAGCTGCATCTTGAGGGACGCGTTGTCCTCGGTCTCCGAGGCGACAACCAGCCGCCGGCCGCGGAGGTCGGCGATCTCGGTCGGGTGCTCGTCGCGTCGGCTCTCGACCAGCAGGTACGGCGGCGCGTCCCCGGCGTAGTCGCCCATGATCCCCGCAACCGTGTCGACCAGCACGGACTTCCCGTTCGCGCCGGCGCCGTGGAAGATCGGGAGGACCTGCTCGGTGATGTCGCCGGTGAGGGCCATGCCCAGGAGGCGCAGGACGTACCCGATCAGCTCCTCGTCGCCGGCGAAGGCGCGGTTGAGGAAGGCGTCGAACCGCGGGCAGGCGGCGTCGGGGTCGTAGTTGACCGGTGCGAGGCGGGTGATGAGGTCGTCGCGGCGGTGGGGGCCCAGCTGCCCGGTGCGCAGGTCGATGGTGCCGTTGAGGGCGTTGAAGCGCCAGGGGTCGCGGTCGAGCTCGTCGAGGCCGATCGCGCACCCCTCCTGGCTGCGAGCCAGCGCGACGGTCGATTCGATGCGCCCGCGTGACTCGCACTTGCGGGCCCACTCGATGGCTTTCTCGCGGTCCCCGTCGTTGTCGATGGTGCCGGCCTCGGCGGCGATCTGCCGGGCCATGGTGCCGGCGAGCCGGGTCGGCAGGCCGCGGTCGTCCTCCTTCCAGCGCCGCCCGTCCCACGTGAACCACACGCCCGTGGCGTGGCTGTAGCGCACGTGCTCGGCGAAGCTTCGCGTGAAGCGTTCGCTGTTGCCGAGGTCGGTCAGCGGCTCGAGCTCGGGCGGGTCGCCGGCCTCGCCGGCGCGGCGCTGCGCGCGGGCGTCGCGGAGCCATCCGTAGGGGCGGTCGTGGGGCTTGTTGACGGCGTCGTCGACCTTGTGCATGAGTTCGCGCTCCGTCCATGGGGGTTGGCAGCGGGGGTTGAAGCGATCGCGGAGGAGGTGCATGGCGGCGTCGGCGTCGAGCCCGAAGCCGTGGACCATCGCGGTCGCCGCGGCGTACAGGCGGTCGTGCCCGCCCTGACCCGAGACGGACTCGGGCATGCGATCGAGGTATGCGGCGGCGCGGGCGTGATCGTCGGGAGATGCGCGGCGGCGCGGGCCGTCGGGCCTCGGGCGGGGCGGCTCCGGCGGCTCGGGCTTCCATCCGCGCTGGGCCAGAACCGCGTTGTAGAGCGCCTCGACGCCGGCCATCAACGCCGCCGGGCTGACCACCGCCGGTTGGCCCTCGAGCGTGTCGTATCGCTCGCCATCGGGGTGCAGGCTCGGTCCGACAACCGTCTGCACGCCCGTCGACCGCAGCTCGACAATCATCTCCTTGGTCACCGGGTCCTTGAACTGCCGCGTCGACACGCCCGGGCAAACGTACCACCGGTGCGAGCGTGGCTTGCTCGCCCGTCCGGTCATCGCGCTTGTCGGGGGGAGAAAGCGGTCGGCCAGCTCTATCGCCTCCGGGCAGTCCAGATCCACGTCAACCAGCCCGCCCGACGGCTCGCCGAGCAGGAGCCCGATGTTGCCGGTCCCGTTGAAGTGCTTGGCGAGATCGTCCGGACCGAGCCGGAGGTGCTGCCAGCCCGAAATTCGCGGGCCCTTCTCGGCGTGCGGAACCGGCACGACGGCGTACCCGCGATCGCAATATGCCCGGGCGGCGTGCAGGGATGACTGCTCGGTCGTCATGGTCATGACTCAGCTCGCTCCGTACGGGGTCCGCGTGATCGATCGCACGCCGGTGAGTCGCGTGACCACCCAGCCCGAGCGGGCGGGGGATCCGAACGCCGCGACGGCGGGTGCGATTGAAAACGGGGAAGGCTCATACTTCAGATATCTGCACGAGTGACGAAGCTGTCGCATCACGAATTCGCGGTGGGGCTGGTCGGGGCCAGGGCCGTCCGCAGGCGTGCGATGCGCCGATAGACCGTGGCGCGGTGGGCTCGGGTCCGACGCGCGATTTCGCGCGGCGAGTGATACATCAGCTCAACCGCAAACCGACGCATGGCGGGCGGGAGCTCGTCGAGCGCGGCCATCAAGTCCATGCTCCGATCGGCACGGGCAACATGGTGATCCTCGCCCGCTGCGCTGAGGTCGTCCGGTTTGACCGCGGGTTCAGTCCGTTGGGTGTAACGCCATCGCGATCGGATCTGCCGGGCGCGGTAGCGAGCGGCGAGCGTGAGCACCCGCTCGCAGAACGTGTCGGGGCTTGACAGTTCGGGTCGGTAACGCCGCAGGGCGACCAGCACGTCGAGTGTGAGGTCCTGCTCCAGATCTGCCCGGTCCTCGGGCCGGAG
The DNA here is from genome assembly GCA_040219655.1 of Phycisphaerales bacterium. Taxonomy (GTDB): domain Bacteria; phylum Planctomycetota; class Phycisphaerae; order Phycisphaerales; family UBA1924; genus BQJQ01. Next base: position 341,888 of record JAVJSB010000007.1, read on the forward strand.
CCAGTATCGGCGGGCGAGCCGGTGGGCGTGCCACCGGATCCGGCGGTGGCTTGATTCGGTGAGATGTGATGATGAGGGACCGTCGGCGGGGGGTGATGACGCGTCGGGCATCTGCTGGCTCCGGCTCTGGGTGCTTCGCCGCAACGCACATCGCGTCGCGTACACCCACCGGGCCGAATTGCAGATATTGACGCAGGCCTTACAAGAAAATCGCGCAAGTCACAGTGGATGATGTGCTTGGGTCATTTTGGATTCGCCCGGGAATTGCGCAAGTTTTGGCGATCTGCAAGACCCAGCGATCGATGGCGACGGGACCACCGGCGCAACACGCTGTCCGGTTGCTGGAGGTCGCGGATGAGAGCTGAGAGGTCTTTACCGTCCTTGTCCGACAGAGCGGTGCTTACGTGGTAGTCCTTGAGGCCAGCCCGCTCGGCGATGTCTTTCTTGCGGATCTTGGGAAGCGTCGGCTCAGTGCCGCTGTCGATGGCCGCATCAACCAACAGCGCCCGTTCCCTTCCCATGACGTCGATCGCGTCACGGACCGCTTGTATCTTTGCCAGGCGATCCGAGCGCTTCGCCCGGGGTCGCTTGTTCTGTGATCCAGAACGCGGAACAAACCCTGCCCGATCCGCGAACCCGTTTGTGATGAGCTCCCATGTATCTGTGGCCGCCCACACCGCGTCCGGGGTAAGCTCGACCAACTCTCCCACCGACCCTATGACCGACTTGTGCTTCTCCAGGAACGAACGCAGCTCATCGTCCCAGGCCTCGTCGGTCGGGGTCAGCACCAATAAGGGCCGATCTGAGCCGAGCACGGCCTCGCGTACGAGCGACCGCAGCTCTCGAGCCTGCGGCTGGGCAACGAAGACCACGGAGAACGCGGTCTGCGGTTGAGGTTCCCATTGCCCTAGCTTTAGGACGCCGGGCAGAGTAGGTGCCGGGACGGTGGAGGTGCGCAGCCCGAGGGCCACCGCCAAGCACGATCTGAGAGATCGTGGGTCGACTCGGTAGTGGGTGATGTCCTCTTCCGCAAGCGGAATGGTCGCCGTCACGCCTTCGCCGCAGAACCCGACAAGTGCGCCATCCGGGTAGTGAACCACCCGGAGGTCCGGGGCGTTGAGCAGCGGCGACGGCACGTGAGTCGCCAGTTCCCCCGTCGCCTTGAGCAGCGGTTCGATCGCGACGACCGCGTCGCCAGCTAGCTCGGCCCAAGCGTTGCGGGTGGTCGCCCCGTTCGGCGCGGCCTCAAGGAACTGCCAGAAGCGGAGGGGTGAGCCCACCGATCGCCTCCTTTCGAGTCCGGATGAATCCCCTCAGCCTCAGCCACCGCTGCACCACCTCGATATCCGATTCGCGACCGAAGACAGCCTTGTTCGGCGTGGTAATCGACACCGAACTCTCACGGCCCCCCCGGTACCGCACCCGGAAGGTTGCGGCGCTCAGTCGGGCGTGACTCGAGATCGCCAAACCGTCGGCTTCGAGACCGAGCAGGACGTTATTGGCGTGGAACGTGGACCTCATCCCGGTGTGCGAGTTCGAAACCCAGACGAGCTTGGTCAGGGCCACGTGGTCAAGACCGGGTACGTCACTGGTCGCCAAAGACGCCTCGCCGTCCACGCGGAGCGGGCCGAGGGTGTACCGCAACGGCAAGCCCTCGCCCGCGAAAAGGTGCGGATTCCCGAACAGGTGGTGCCCGATGTGCTGCAAATACGTTTGTACGGTCCGCTGCCGTCGCACGTTGACGAGGAGCTCTCGTTCCCCCGGGGTGTAGATCAGCACGTCGTAGCGCTGCGGGTGGAAGGCGATTCGTTCAGTGTCGTAAGAGGTCTCGTCTACGACGGCTTCCCTGCGGAGCGCGTCGCCGTGGCGGACCATGAGACGGAACCCGCCCGTGCTCGCAACGGGGTAGACCTGGACACCGAGACCCGCACAGCGTTCGATGAGTGCTTCGTTCAGCGATTGGCTCAGCGCCCGAATAACGCTCTGATCGAACGTCGGTGCTGGCGGCGACTCTTCGCCCAGAGCAAAGTACGATTGAAAGCAGCGCCTCGCCACCGAGACCTGCTCGGCCACCAGCCGGGCCACTGCGTCCGGTGCGTGACGCACGAGCATGACCACGAGATCGGCGCATGACGCGTGCTCGGTCACGTCGAGCCCGTGGCGCACCACCTCGTCGCGAAGTCGGTCGAGGTTGTCGCTGACGCCGAGTTCTTCAATGACGCAGAGTTCGTTGACGAGGGCCGTAGGAAGACCGTGCTCCGCCATACAGAGTGCGCGTTCGAGTGTGTGTGTGTCGACGCGGCCGCTTGTCAGGAGCCCAATCCGCTCAATGTCGGGGCGGTACGGTCGGAGCAGTTCATCGAGAGACGAGGGGCCGAGGCGGGCGAGCGTTTCGGGGTTTGCGAACGCACGGGCCTGCGATGATGTCACCATCCGTGGGGATCTCTGCATGCCAGATTCCGCCGGGCAACGGGCCTTGCGATCCTCCTGATCGAGGCGCACCAGCCTACACGACGCCAGCGAATACCCCCACATAGCTCCAATGCCCGGAGCCTGTCGGACTGACATCTTAACCGGGAGTGAACAATTGCCTAGATTACCACTTGCCGTTGGAGCTGGAACCATGCTTCATGTTGGCGTTCCCAGAGCCACTCCGCCACCACAGGTCTGAGGTCCCGCTCGGTCACCGGGTCCCGCCCACTTATCACAGGTGGCAGGTCCAGGATCGCCTCCTGAATATCCGGTGCCAAGTGCAGCAAGTTCATGATCTGGGACATTCGGGCACGCGTGATGCACCCCGCCCGAGCCAGCTCAGCTTGGTCGGACATGGCACCCGACGCGATCAGCCCGTCCATCCGGATCGCCAGCGCCATCAGCCTTGTGATCCGTGGAAGCGGCGGGGGGGCGGTGGTCTTCGGTTCAGTAGCCAGCTCGAGCCGCCGACGCCCACGCGCCGTCGTGCTGAACGTCACCCGCCTTGAGACGCTCAGCTCGGGCACGCGGCCTCCGCGGGCACCTCGGCTTCGGCGTTGAAGGCCACCGTGATCGTCTCGGTCTGGGCGTCCCACTCGACGCGTTTGATCAGCAGCCGCACGAGCCGCTCCCGCTCGGGCGTGGTGAGTTGCTCCCAGAGCGGGTCGAAGGACTCGATAGCGCCGACCAGCTCGTCCTCGTCGAGGACGCGGTCGCTCAGGGCCGCGATCCGGCCCTCGAGGCGGCGAGTTCGGGCGTCAAGGTCCTTGATCCGCTCGCGCAGCTGCATCGCCACTGCGGCCGAGCCGTTCCGGTCCTTGCTAGACTCGACGAGCGCTCTCAGCTCCGCCCGGTCGGCCCCTATCACCTCCCCCAGCGCGGCCCGGTCCGTTTCCATCGACCCGAGTCGCTCCCGCAGCCGCGTTTGTGCCGACGAGACGGCCTCGGCGGCGAGCCGGTCGTCTTGCCCCAGCGTGCGCAGTTCGCCGACCACGAAGGACTCCAGCTCGTCAGCCGGGAGCGACGGGCCGGGGCACACCGCCCAGCCCTCCTTCTGGGCACGCCCGCAGACGTAGTAGCGGTACCGCTTTTCGCCGCCGTCCGGAGTCTTGCTGCTGGCGTAGTGGTGCACCATGCCGCACTCGCACGCTCGGCAGCGGACGAGTCCCTTGAGGATCGCTCCGTGCTTGTTGCACGGCGACCGGCCGTTCTTGGCGCACCTGGACTTCATGAGCTCGCCGACCTCGCGGAACACCGCCTCGTCCACGATCGCCTCGTGCTCGCCGTCGTAGAGGTCGTCATGGTGCCGCACCTTGCCGACGTAAACGGGGTTGGTGAGCAGGTTGTGGAGCACCGCCTTGTCGAATCGCCGCCCGCCCTGGGGCTTGCCGTTCTTGGCGACCCAGCTCTTGGTCGTCCAGCCGCGGTGGTTGAGCGTGGCCGAGGCCCGGAGGAGGGACTTCTTGCTCAGGTAGAGGCCGAAAATCGCTCTGACCCGGTCCGCTTCGGTCGTGTTGACGTGGAGCTTGGATCCACCCGGCCCGGGCACAAGGTCGTAGCCCAGGACCGGCCGCCCACCGGCCCACTTGCCCTTCTTGCGAGCCGCGGCGATCTTGTCGCGCGTCCGCTCGCTGATGATCTCCCGCTCGAACTGCGCGAACGAGAGCAGGATGTTGAGCGTCAGCCGGCCCATCGAGTGGGCCGTGTTGAACTGCTGGGTGACGCTCACAAACATCACGCCGTGCCGCTCGAAGGTCTCCATCATCCGCGCGAAGTCGAGCAGCGATCGGCTGAGCCGGTCGACCTTGTAGACCACCACGCAGTCGACCAGCCCGGCCTCGATGTCGGCGAGTAGCTGCCGCAGCGCCGGGCGCTCGGCGTTGCCGCCGCTGAAGCCCCCGTCGTCGTAGTTGGCGGGCAGGCAGACCCAACCGGCGGACCGCTGGCTGGCGATGAATGATTCGCCCGCCTCACGCTGAGCATCGAGGGAGTTGAACTCCTGCTCGAGCCCTTCCTCGGTGCTCTTGCGCGTATACACCGCGCACCGGACGGGCGTGGGGGCGCCGGCGGCCTTCATCGGCGAGCCCCCTTCCGCTTGCCAAGCCCGAAGAAGTGGAAGCCGTTCCAGTGCGAGCCCGTGATCGCGAAGGCGACGGCGCTCAGTGACCGGTAGATCTCTCCGCGGTGTTCGAACCCGTTCACCCGCACCGTGACCCGATGCTCTTCGCCCTTGAAGGTCCGCACCAGCACCGAGCCCGGCGGCGGTAGCCGCCCGTCCCACGCCGGCGACATCGTCGTGACCACGACCCGCTCCGGTCCGTCCTCAGCATTGAGTGTTGTCGGGGGACGTACCCGCAGATCCGCGTCCCTCGCGAGGTCCGCGGCCTTCGCCCGCACCCTGGCGATCGTCCGCTCGGCCAATTCGCCCGCGGCGAGCACCTGCAACCGCCATGCGACCCGCCGCTGGAGCCACCGTCGGTTGTTGGACCGGGCGGCCTCGCCGAAAACCTCCTCGTATCGGGCTCGGAGCTCGCCGACCGGCATCGATTCCAGCGAGGCGAGCTGCTCTTCAACGGTGGGGCCCTTCGCCGGCATCACGCGTCTCCTTCCGCGGCGACCGCCGCGGGCTCACTGAGGCCCGCATCCGGCGGGAGTTCCAGTCGTGTCGGAGAGGAATCTGAGAGCGCCGGCCGAGGCCCGGCGATCAGCCGCGCCAGCCCCTCGGCGAGGAGGCCGACGAGTTCGGGGCGGGTGTCGGGAGTCTCGGGCGACCGCGGCGCGCGTCGACGCCGGCCCGCGGTCCGTGCGGGGTGTTCGTCCATGGGGTTCTCCAGGCCCGCGGGCTGCTTACCAGCGGGGGGTCACCCTCAATATCTGCGGGAGGTGGGGGAGTGTCGCAGGGGGGCAGGAGTGCGGGACACAGACTCCCGTTTGCTATCCTGCCGCTCCAACCCACAGATCTCCACAACCGCTGCGGCCGGACCTCCCGATCATGACATCCGCTGAACGCCAACTAGAACAAGCATTGATCGGCAAGCTCGTTGCTCTCAAGTACGAGCACCGGCCTGACATCCGCGACAGGGATGCGTTGAACGCCAACTTCCGAGAGAAGTTTGAGACGCTCAATCGCGTCAAGCTCACGAATAGCGAGTTCAGCCGGCTGCTCGATGAAATCGTCGTGGCAGACGTCTTCGACGCGGCCGTTCGCCTTCGTGAGCGCAGCAGCTTCGTCCGCGACGACGGAACCCCGCTGAACTACTCGCTGGTCAATATCAAGGACTGGTGCAAGAACACCTTCGAGGTCGTGAGTCAGCTCCGCATCAACACCGCAAACAGCTTCCACCGGTACGATGTGATGCTCCTGATCAACGGCATCCCGGCCGTGCAGATCGAGCTCAAAACCCTTGGTATCAGCCCTCGCAAGGCGATGCAGCAGATCGTTGATTACAAGTCCGATCCCGGGAACGGCTACACCAACACGCTACTCTGCTTCGTCCAGCTCTTCGTCGTTAGCAACCGCGACCGAACATACTACTTCGCCAACAATAACAAGAAGCACTTCGCCTTCAACGCGGAAGAGCGTTTCCTGCCCGTCTACGAGTTTGCGGACGACAAGAACAAGAAGATCACCCACCTCGACGACTTCGCCGAGTCATTCCTCGCCAAGTGCACGCTCGGTCGCATGATCAGCCGCTACACGGTGCTCGTCGCCGGCGAGAAGCAGCTGCTCATGATGCGCCCGTACCAGATCTACGCCGTGCAGCAGATCGTCGATTGCATCAAGGACAACACCGGCAACGGCTACATCTGGCACACCACCGGCAGCGGCAAGACTCTCACCAGCTTCAAAGCCTCCACGCTGCTCAAGACCAACGACGACATCCATAAGTGCCTCTTCGTCGTCGATCGCAAGGACCTCGACCGCCAGACTCGCGACGAGTTCAACCGGTTTCAGGCCGGCTGCGTCGAGGAGAACACCAACACCGGTGCGCTCGTCAAGCGTCTTCTGAGCGACAACTACGCCGACAAGGTCATCGTCACTACGATCCAGAAGCTCGGCCTCGCCCTCGACGAGCAGAGCAAGCGGAACAAGCAACGCGCGGAACGTGGCCAGGACACCTACTCCGACCTGCTCGAGCCTCTTCGCGAGAAGCGCATGGCAATCATCTTTGACGAGTGTCACCGGTCACAGTTTGGCGACACCCACAAGACCATCAAGAAGTTCTTCCCGAACGCCCAGTTCTTCGGCTTCACAGGGACACCGATCTTCGAAGAGAACGCTACGGCCAAGCAAGTCGACGGCGATGTTCAGACCCTGATGACCACGGCCGACATCTTCCAACAGCCCCTGCACCAATACACCATCACCGATGCCATCGAAGACAAGAACGTCCTGAAGTTCAACGTCGACTACTTCCAGCATGGGGACCAGACAGCCGACCCGAAGGCAGCGAAGAAGGCCATCGATGATGCTCGCAAGGCAAATCCCGACGCCTTCAAGCGGGCCGTGGTCGACACGATCCTCGAAAAGCACGACGCCGCCACCAACAGCCGGCGATTCAACGCCCTCTTCGCCACCGCCAGCATCAACGACGCGATTGCCTACTACGACCTGTTCGCAGAGGTCCAGGCCGAACGCCAGGCCGAAGACCCTGATTTCAAGCCGCTAAAGATCGCCGCGGTCTTCTCTCCGCCCGCCGAGGGCAACGCCGATGTCCGCCAGCTCCAGGAAGACCTCCCCCAGGAACTCGCCGACAACCAGCAGCAGCCCGACGAGAAGAAGGCCGCGCTCACCCAGATCATGTCCGACTACAACGAGCGGTTCGGCACCAACCACACGATCGCCGAGTTCGACGACTACTACAGCGACATTCAGGAACGCATTAAGCACCAGAAGTTCCCCGACGCCGACATGCCCGGCCGCGACGGCAAGCCGGGCGGCGGCAAGCTCGATCTGGTGATCGTCGTCGAGATGCTCCTCACCGGCTTCGACAGCAAGTACCTCAACACCCTCTACGTCGACAAGAAGCTCAAGCACCACGGCCTCATCCAGGCCTTCAGCCGCACCAACCGCGTCCTCAACGACACCAAGCCGCACGGCCAGATCCTCGATTTCCGGGGCCAGAAGGACAACGTTGACGAAGCCGTGAAGATGTTCTCTGGCGTCGAGCCCACGGGAGGCGATGGTGAGGCCTCGCGCAAGATCTGGCTCGTCGAGCCGGCCCCGGTCGTCATCGAGGAGCTCAAGCAAGCCAAGGCCGATCTCGACGCCTTCCTTGAGAGCCAAGACCTCCCCGCCGCGCCCAGCAGCGTCGCCAACCTCAAGGGGGACGCCGCCCGCGCTGCCTTCGTCGAGCAGTTCAAGCAGGTCCAGCGCCTTCAGGTCCAGCTCGGCCAGTACACCGACCTCTCCGAAGAGCAGAAGCAGGACATCGAGCAAACGCTGCCCACCGACGACCTCCGCGGCTATCTCGGGGCCTACCTCGAGACGGCCAAGCAGCTCCGCGATCAGTCGCAGACCAGCGACGAGCCCGACCCGACCATCGACGATCTGGACTTCGAGCTCGTTCTCTTCGACTCCGCAACCATCGACTACGACTACATCATGTCGCTCATCAGTGAGATGAGCCAGGCACCGACCACGGCCGGCAAGTCCGCCGCGTCGAAGATGACCCACGACGAGCTCATCGCCATCATCCAGTCCCAGGCGAAGTTTCTCGACGAGAAGGACGACATCGCCGCCTATGTCCGGACGCTTAAGCCCGGCAAGGGCCTCACCGTCGAGGAGGTCGAGGACGGCTACGCACGCTTCAAGGCCGAGAAGCAGCAGCAGGCGATGCACGACCTCGCCGCCGCCCACGGCCTCGAAGCCGACGCCCTCGAAGCGTTCACCGCCGAGGTGCTCGATCGGATGATCTTCGACGGCGAGAAGCTCACCGACCTGCTCGCGCCGCTCGACCTCGGCTGGAAGGACCGCCAGGCGAAAGAGCAAGAACTGATGACACGCCTGATCCCACTGCTCAAACAGCGCGCCGCCGGCCGCCGGATCAACGGGCTGGCAGCGTGGGAGCAGTGAATAGCATGGCAAAGAGGATCAGGCGATGAGCAAGGACAAGACCCCAAGTCAGCCAGTGCCCCAACTCCGGTTCCCAGAGTTCCGGGATGCTGCTCCATGGGTGCCAACGTCCCTTGCTAAAGCGTTTCGCACGATCACGAACGGCAAGGCGAACGCCCAGGATCATGATGAGGACGGCAAGTATCCGCTCTTCGATCGCTCGGAGACGATCAAGCGATCTCCTGCATACATGTTCGATGCCGACGCGGTCATCCTGCCAGGTGAGGGAGCACACTTCACGCCGAGACGATTCAGCGGCAAGTTCAACCTGCACCAACGGGCCTACGCCCTTATGGATTGCAGCGAAGACATCGACTTCACGTATTATGCGCTCGACGAGGGGAAGGGCCGGCTCGCGAACAAAGCTGTTCAGTCGACGGTGCGGTCGTTGCGGATGCCGATCATCGAGAAGTTCACCATCGCGTGTCCCGATCCGGCCGAGCAACGCAAGATCGCGGAGTGCCTCGGCTCGCTGGACGACTGGATCGCGGCCGAGACGGAAGCCCTGGAAACACTCCGCCGGCACAAGACCGGCCTGATGCAACAGCTCTTCCCCCGCCCGGGCGAAACCCGGCCGCGGCTTCGGTTTCCGGAGTTCAAGGACGGGCCAGCCTGGGACACACCCGCGATGTCGGATATCTACGGCTTCCGACCCACGAATTCGCTCTCTCGCGATCAATTGAACTACGACGAAGGGATGATCTACAACATCCACTATGGGGATATCCACACGAAGTTCCAGTCCCAGTTCCGCATTGAGAACGAGCGAGTCCCACGAGTCCTGCCGGCAATCGCTGAAGAACTCGGCGACCGCTTACATCTATGCCAAGAAGGCGACATCATTCTCGCGGATGCATCGGAGGATCTGAACGACGTTGGGAAGGCGATCGAACTGATCTCGCTCGGTGGGCAGCGCGTAGTCTCCGGAACCCACACGATTCACGCAACCCGACTCGGAGACAAGCCCACCCTTGGGTTTGGCGGGTACCTGTTTCAGTCTGCCGCCGTCCGCCGCGGGATCCAGAAGGAGGCGCAAGGGGCAAAGGTGTACGGCATCTCTCCGACCCGCATCGCATCTGTACCGCTTCCCATGCCTCCTACCACGAACGAACAGAGCAAGATCGCTGAGTGCCTCGGCTCGCTGGATGCCCAGATTCTCGCCCAGAGCGAGACATTGGCAGGTCTCCGCGAGCACAAGCGAGGCTTAATGCAACAGCTCTTTCCGGCACCGGACACTGCTGAGGGGGGTGGCTAATGGCTCAGGCCCAGTCCTTCGGTGACCTCAGCGAAGTTGTTGATCACCTCAGAACCGAACTGCAGCAGCATCGGTACATCCTTCTCTATGCGTACAACGGCACCGGAAAGACGCGGCTGTCCCGCGAGTTCAATCGGCTCGGCAAGTCCTTCAACGAAGAAGGCGATGTCGTTGCGGCCGACACGCTGTATTTCAACGCCTTCACGGGAGATCTGTTCTCGTGGGACAACGACCTCGACAACGATGAGCGCCGAAGCCTGGAACTCAACGCCAAGTCACGCTTCTTCGCCGGCTTGGGTGAGTTCGAGATCGCAAACCGAGTGCAATCGCTCCTGAACTGCTTCGCCGACTTCACGATCGACGTGGACATGAAGTACCGCGAGCCCGAAGAGGACGACGAGAAGCCGATGCGCGACGAAGGGCGGGTGTCGTTCAGCCGAGAGATCTTGGTGAAGGAGGACGATGGCTCAGATCGCTCAGAGACCATCGAGCACATCAAGGTCTCGCGGGGTGAAGAGAACATCTTCATCTGGTGCTTCTTCTTGGCCATCGTTGAGGTCGCTCTGGACCCCGACCTGGACGCGTACGACTGGGTCAAGTACATCTACATCGACGATCCGATCTCGTCTCTCGATGAACAGAACGCGGTCAAGGTGGCGACGCACCTCGCGATGATTCTGAAACAGGCGCACGTCAGCCACTCCTCTGGAGAGCGCACCGCTGCTCCACCTGGTGTCGTGATCTCCACGCACCACCCGCTATTTCACAACGTTCTCTGGAACGAGTTCAAGGAAAAGCACACCCGACGGTACTTCCTCAGCCGTGATCTGAAGACGAATGACTATCTGATTCGGAACACGGCGGCAACCCCGTTTTTCCACCACATCGCGACCCTGGCCGAGCTCTACGAGCGAGGAAGCACGGGCGACCTCGACACGTATCACTTTAACGCGCTCCGAGCCGTCGTCGAGAAGACCGCCATCTTCCTCGGCTACAACAGCTTCGGAGATTGCATCAAACGCAACGCCGATGACTACGAGGGTGTCCTGCACACGCGGGTGCTCAACCTTCTCAGCCATGGGGGCTACTCGCTGTACGAGCCCAAGCAGATGGTGGAGGACAACAAGGATGTGTTTCGTGCAGTCCTGCACACCTTCATCCGCGATTACGCCTTCAGCCAACAGCACTTCCCGAAGTTCCCACAGAGTGAGCCAGACGACGACCAAGAGGTGGCAACCACATGACCAACGACGATCAGAAACGGCTCGGCAAAGTCTTGTGGACCATCGCCGATGACCTCCGCGGCGCGATGAACGCGGACGACTTTCGCGACTACATGCTCGCGCTCCTCTTCCTGCGGTACCTCTCCGACAACTACGAGGAGGCGGCCCGCAAAGAGCTCGGCCGCGACTACCCAGATCCAGATGCCGTCGGGAACGGCGGACGGACGCCGCTCTCAGTGTGGTACGACGAGAACGAGGGCGATGTCGCGGCGTTTGAGTCGCAGATGCGCAAGAAGACACATTACGTCATCGAACCGCAGCACCTCTGGACGCACATCGGCCATCTCGCCCGCACGCAGAGCGATGACCTGCTGAACACGCTGCAGGCCGGGTTCAAGTACATCGAGAACGAGTCGTTCCAGAGCACGTTCGGAGGGCTGTTCTCGGAGATCAATCTCGCCTCGGAAAAGCTCGGGAAGACGTACACCCAGCGGAACGAGAAGCTGTGCACGGTGGTGACCCGCATCGCCGAAGGCTTGGAAGAGTTCTCGACCGACGCGGACACGCTCGGCGATGCCTACGAGTACCTGATTGGGCAATTCGCCGCGGGGTCGGGCAAGAAGGCGGGCGAGTTCTACACGCCGCAGCGGATCAGCTCGATCCTCTCCGCGATCGTGTCGCTCGACAGTCAGGCCCCCGAGACCGGGTCACGGAAGAAGCTGGGGGCGGTCTACGACTTTGCGTGCGGCTCCGGTTCGCTGCTGCTCAACGTGCGCCGGCTCGTGGTGCACGGGGACGAGGAGCTCGGTATCGCAGGCGGCGGCGCGGTCGGCATGACGTACGGCCAGGAGAAGAACGTCACGACCTACAACCTCGCCCGCATGAACATGTTGCTGCACGGCGTGAAGGATTCGGAGTTCTACATCCACCACGGGGACACGCTCGTCAACGACTGGGAAGTCCTGACCGACCCGAACCCGGCGAACCGGCCCAAGTTTGACGCGGTTGTGGCCAACCCTCCCTTCAGCTATCGCTGGACGCCCAAGGAAGAGACCAGCAAGGACGCACGATTCAAGGAACACGGCGTTGCCCCCAAGTCCGCGGCGGACTTCGCATTCCTGCTCCACGGGCTGCACTACCTCAAGGACGACGGCGTGATGGCGATCATCCTGCCGCATGGTGTGCTGTTCCGCGGCGCGGCCGAGTCGAGGATTCGCCGGAAGTTGCTGGAGGACGGGCATATCGACACAGTGATCGGCTTGCCGGCGAACCTGTTCTACTCGACCGGGATCCCGGTGTGCATCCTCGTGCTCAAGAAGTGCAAGCGGAGCGATGATGTGCTTTTCATCAACGCCGAGAAGGACTTTGACAAGGGCAAGCGACAGAACTTCCTGAGCAAGACGCACATCAAGCGAATCGTCGAGACGTACCGCGAGCGCCCGGATGAGATCGAGCGGTATGCCCGTCGAGTCGACATGGCCGAGATCGAGGCAAACGACTTCAACCTCAACATCTCGCGGTACGTCAGCACGGCGGAGCCGGAGGAGCAGGTCGACCTGGACGCAACACATGCGACGCTGAAGGAAATCGACAAGCGGGTCCGCAAAGCCAAGGACACGCACAACGGCTTCCTGAAGGAGCTGGGACTCCAACTAATCCCATGAGCTCTGAACGGACGGGATGACTGCCCGTCGGAAAAAGAAACACGATGATCGCTGTAGGCAAGACCTTTCAAATCTACTGCCCTGCCGGCGAGCCGCGTGGCGTTCGCATCGCCGAGATCACCACCCGGATCGTGCAGGCGGTGGTGGTGCCGCGGGCCAAGCTGGAGAGTGCGCTGCAGCGGCCGGAACTCGAAAGCGTCGGACTGTACTTCCTGTTCGGCGAGTCCGAGCGGGGTGGGTTGCAGGTGGTCTACATCGGCGAAGCCGAGAATTGCGCCATCCGGCTCAAGGACCACCATCGCCGGAAGGACTTCTGGAACGTCGCGGTGTGCATTGTCTCACGGACTGGAAGCTTCACCAAGGCCCACTGCAAGATGCTGGAGTGGATGGCGATTGACCGTACGAGCCGGGCGGGCCGCTACGAGCTCGCGAACGGGAACTCGGGTGGGCAGCCCAACGTCCCGGAGTGGATGCAGGCGGATGTCCACGAGATCTTCGAGACTGCCGAGGTCCTTCTGGCAACGCTGGGTTTTCCGGTCTTCGAGCCCGCGGTCCACGCACCATCCGACGGCGACGATGTGTCCGTGTTCGCCTGCAAGCGCGGCGGCGCCGATGCCCGTGGTATCTACAACGAAGAGGGGTTTGTAGTGCTCGCCGGCTCCATCTGCCGGTCCGAGGTCAGTCCTTCAGCGTCCGAGGGAGTCGTCCGAAAGCGCTCCGAGCTTCTTGAGCAAGGCGTGGTGGAGCAAACTGCCGCGGGCCTCCTGTTCCGCCGGGACGTTCCGTTCGCCTCACCGAGCGCGGCGGCGGCCGTCGTCACCGGCAGTAGCGCGAACGGCTGGACCGAATGGAAAAATGCAACGGGGCAAACACTTGATGAGGTGTACCGCCGAAGCGACTGAACTCCGTGAGGTGGTCGATCGAGGCATGGGACCGATGACAGGGCCTGCTGCTAACCGCCGCTCTCAGACCCCGAGAGTCTCACCCCCGCCGCCCCGCCGAGCCGGCGTCCCGCCCAGCCCGGGCCCGCCAGCCCCAGCCCCGAGAGCGCCGACCCCCGCCCCGGATGCCCCAACGCCGCCCGCTCCGCCCCGACGAGCCAAAACGACAAGACCCGCGTCTCCCGACGCGGGCCTTTCAAGCTCCCCCGGCTGGACTCGAACCAGCAACCTAGCGGTTAACAGCCGCTCGCTCTACCGATTGAGCTACAGGGGACCGGTCCACCGGCGAGCCGGCGGAGGGAAAGCGTAGTCCGAGCCTCAGATCGGTCAAGCCGATCCCCGTCCTGAGGCGGACCCGGCCGCATTTCTCCGATTGGATGGGCGGACCCGGGCCCCGACGCGGCCCGTATCGGACCGCCCACCGGGAGGAGCCGCATGCATCAACGCCACGCCTGGATCTCCCCCTGGACGCTTGTCTGGGTGCTCGCCGCCGCGAGCGTCGCGATGGCGACCCACCCGGCGGGCCTCTTCGAAGCGGACGGCCGACCCGCCCGCGAGGCGGTCGTCACCGCCGGCGATGACCTCCCGGCGGACCGCCCCACAGACGCCCCGATGCTCGACGCGCTCGCCGGCGTGCTGGCCGAGCTGGGCCCGCGCGAGATCGCGTCGCTGCGCAAAGCCGCGGACTTCTTCGTCGGCGACCCGGAGATGTTCACCGGAGCGCGCCGGATCGGCGTCATCCACCTGATTGGGCGCACCGAGACGAACCGTACCGAGCTCGCGTGGCTGCCCGACGGGTCGCTCGTCGCGCGCTCGCTGGACGACGCCGAGCTCGAGCCGGCCCTGCTGAACCCGCGCCGTCTGGGTGAGCTGATGCTCGCGTGGCGCGTGCCGATCCCCACGCCGCTCGAGGGCGATCCCGAGCGTTGGCCCGGGCGCGTGATCCTGACGGACCCCGTCGTGACGCAGCGGTACCTCGGGCCCGGGCGCAGCCGGGGCTCGGTGGGATTGCCCCCGATGGAGCGCGACCTGCGCAACGAGCGGTTCCATGTACGCCTGCCCGAGGGGCACGACCCGACGCGGCCCGCCGGGCTTCTCGTCTGGATCACGCCCACGATGGAGCACCCGTGGTGGCACGGCGCGAACGGCGCCGTCGCGACGTTCGGCCCGATCGCGGACGAGCTCGGGCTGATCCTGATTGGCGCGGAGCGCAACGGCAACGAACGCGAGATCCTGGACCGCCTGCAGGTCGCGCTCGACATGGTCGAGACGGTCCGCCGAAACCACTGGATCGACGACGAGCGGGTCTACGCGACGGGCATGAGCGGCGGCGGTCGGTGCGCGTCGATCCTCCTGTGCTCGTTCCCGGACATCTTCGCGGGCGCGGTCCCGATCGTCGGGATGAACTCGTGGCATGTGGTCGAGCTGCCCGACGGGAAGTACATCCCCAAGCAGCTGCCCATGGCACGGCGGGACCGGCTCGCGCTGCTCCAGTCCCGCCGCATGCGCGGCATCACGGGCGATGAGGACTTCAACGCGCGCGAGATGCGCGAGCGGACGCGGATGTTCGTCGAGGACGGGCTGCAGGTCGTGCTGGACGACTACCCGGGGATGGGTCACGCGATGCCGACGCCCGAGCGGTTCGGCGACGCGATGCGGTGGGTGGACGAGCCGTGGCGCGAGCGGCGCGCGGCGAACGCCAGCCTGGCGCGCTCGCTGCTCGAGGCGTACCGCGCCGAGCACGGCGGGGGCCCGCCCGAGACCCCCGAGGCGCGGGAGGCGCTGGTGGTCATCACCCGCACGGGCCCGTGGTCGGACGCGGCCTGGCAGGCCGCCGAATGGCTCGGGCACGACCGGCCCGGTTGACGGACGCCCGGGCGGGCTACCATGCGTGCCTGAGGGCGTATAGCTCAGTTGGCTAGAGCGCTGCTGTCACATAGCAGAGGTCACAGGTTCGAGTCCTGTTACGCCCACTTTCGCGTTTCGCATCGTGTCGCACTCGGGCGCACGATCGAGCGTAAAGCCCTTGCCATTCGACGTTTGCTGTTCCGGTTGCGCGTCGCTGCAATCTGGCGCGGATGGGTGCTGCGCCGCGTTGTGCGCCGTCAAGTGCGCCGCATTTTGCGTCAGCCCGGCCGCCCGTCGGAAGTCCTCGGGGCTGGCGCTCCAGTAGTGCCTCGCCGCGACGGTGGGGGAGTGCCCGAGCCACGCCGTCGCGCACGCCGCGGCATGGTCACGGACCAACTCGGACGCCCGGCTGGCCCGCATGTTTTGAAAGGCCTTGGGCCAGCGGCTCACGCCCGCGCGATCGCAGAGGCGCTGGAGTTGGGTCCGCATGTTCTTCAGCGCCAGTCCGTACTCGCCGGCGAAGATCAGATCCTCGCCCTCGTGGGCTTGCTCAAACGCTTGCAACAGCGCCTCTCGGATCTCGGGGAAGATCGGCACCCGGCGACGGCCGCCGCTCGCGTCCGCCGCCTTCTTGGGTGAGACGACCGTGAACCACCCCTCGTCCCAGTTGACACCCGACCACCGCAGCCCCTCCAACTCGGAGGGCACGCGGAGGCCGCCGAACCGTGCGAGCGAGAGGATCAGCCGCCAGCGATTGTCCGGGCACGCATCGAGCAATCGGGCAAAGTCCTCGCGGTTGATGAACACGCGACGATCAGGGTTGGCCGTCGGACCGCCCTTCAACTCGGCGAACGGGTCGGTGTCGATCCAGTCCCAACGGAGCGCCCTCGCAAATGCCTGGCCCGCCGTTCGCACGCGGCGCGCCACCGTTGCCGGTGCCCAGCCTCGGTCCTCCGAGAGCCACCGCCGCCACTCGATCGCGTCGGGTTCACTCAGCGAGTCCAGCGGTGTGTCCGCACCGAAGTAGTCCAGCATCGCATCGGCGGCCTGGCGGTACGCCGTCATCGTGGACGCCTTGACCGTGAGCCCATCCAAGTAGGCATCCCACAACTCGCCGAGCGTCCGCTCCGTGAGGGCCTCGCGCGGTTCTGCCAAACCGACTCGCACGAGGCGCTCGTGCATCGCGCCAGGGAGTTCACGCAGCCAGTCGGCGGTCTGCCCGTCGGTTGCAACGCCGGCGCGCTGGGCGGACGCCAGATGCTCCACACGCAGCCGGAACGCCTCGGACGCTTTCTTGGGGAGCTTGCCCAGGCGGATCGTCCGCCGCTTCTTCTCGGCGTCCACGAACTGGACGCGCCGGGTTCCGTTCTTGTCGTGAATCAGGCTTGCCATGCTTGGCCTCCGTGCTTCATTGTGCATCATGCTGCGGCTCGGCGCAACTCTGTTCATCCGGACTCGCGGAGTCGTCGCTGGCTCCGCGCATGGGACCTGACGACTCGTGCGCTGTGCGCTGAGCCTCCTGATCCGGTAGAACCCACATCACGCGCGGGGCACAGGTCTTCCGGTCTGAGATCACGCCGAGCTCAGATTTGACCTTTTGGATGATCCGCCAACCGCGGCCTTCTTTTTCCGCGAGCTCTTTCAGTTCTGCAGCAGCGACCGGACCATCTTCAAGACGCGCGCGAAGCCATCGACAGGCTTCGTCAACGCTGTTCGTGTGTTTGGCTGACGGTGGTGCCGCCAGCAGATCATCTGCCGTGATGGGTCTTTCCAGCTCGCACCAGTGCACTCGTGCCACGTTGCATCCGTCCTCGCGGACGAGTCGGAATCCGAACCCCGAAAGGTCCGGCGCGACGTTCGTCTTGAGTGGTGCCGGAACTCTCAAGGCGTGATCTGACGGATTCTTGCCCACGAGGTATGCGGATAGCGCCGCGTAACCCGGGCGTGTCCGCCAGCTTGAGTTCTCGGATGCCGGTCTCTTGCGCGCTGGCTGTCGGAGATTCCAGCGCTTCCAGGATCATCACGCGGGCAGGTTCGGCGCCGCGGGCCGAACACGGGTCGGCTTCGGCGTCACCCGGCGCGGGCCTGGTTGAGCCGCAGCAGGGCCGCGAGGATCGACTGCTCGACCTCACCCCGGCGCTCGGCCAGCGGGTGAGGAGTGCCCCCGTCGCCCTCGGGCAGGGGCTGCCCAGCGCCCGTCTCGACGAACACCTCGGCCCACGCGGGGTCCCAGTCGCCCTCGGGGTCGATCGCCGCGTACGCCGCGAGGACGGCCCGGTCGAGCGCCTCGTGCGCCAGGCGCAGCCACGTCGGACGCTCGTTGTACAGGTTCGTCAGCGTGCGCTTCTTGAGGCGTGGGTCCTTGGCGCTGGCCGCGTCGATCGCGCTCTGGCGGATCAGCCGGCGCGCCTCGGCGCCCGACACACGCTCCACGTCCGCGAAGTCGTCGGCGGCGTCCACCCGCTCGGCGATCTCGGCGACCCACTCGGGCGGGTTCAGCCACCGCTCGCGCTGGTCATCGAGCGCTTTGGCCGCGTCCGCGATGGCGTCGTGCAGGTCGCGGTGCTCCTCGCCCTCGGCGGGCTCGGACCCCGGCGGCCAGGGGAGGGGGAAGGTCTCAAAGCAGGTGGTGGGTGTGTAGCGGAACCCGCTTTCAGCCTCGCGCAGCTGCGTGCCCTGGCGGCGGGCCCAGAGCTCGTGGACGGCGCTGTGGAGGACGCCGAAGAAGTAGTCGTCGGAGCGGGCGAAGACGGTCAGTTGCTTGTCGGGGATGCTTGGCGATGCGAGGAATGTAAAAAGGCGGTACTTCGTGACCATCGGAGTCGCGATGTACCGGGGTCGTGCTCGCAACCGGGTGTCCATGCCGGCGCGGGGCTCTTGGTGAATCCACCAATACTCGCGGTAGCTTGCCCGACGGTTGTTTGCTCGTTCCGGCTTCACGAGTTGTTCGACGTGCGAGAATGGACCGTCGAAGGCAGCTGCCCAGCCAATCTCACGCTCAGGATTGAAATAAACGCACCACTTGCCGCGTCGTCGGCGAGAGATGTCCATACCACTGAGCCACGGTCGAACTACCTCAAGCTGGGATTCATTCGATGTTGTAGGCGTCGCGAGCAGCTCTCCTGCTGTGTGTGTAGTGAAATCGAAGGAACCACCCTTTTGCGTTCCAACTGTCCACAGCGGTGGTCCGTTCTCGGGTAAGGTGGTAGCCTCGCCGAGACTAATACCCGACGAAAGATCCGGGTTGATCGCAGGAACACGAGCGCCGTCGAGATGACAACCATCCGGCTCGGCCTGCGCGAAACAGATGATGGATACATGGACAGCCGCGCCATCGAGGACCCACTCGCGATCAGCCCAGGCGTCGAAGATGATTCCGTGTTCGGCTAGACGTTCGAGCGCTCGCCGATTATCGCGTCCTCGGATTCCCTGTGTCGCAAGCAAGCCGACCCGGGAGTGGTGGGCGTTTCGGAGGCGTTGCTGGGCGATCTCGAACCAGTAGCAAACGAGGTCGCTCGTATTCGGAAGGTCGAAGTGGTCATAGAGCGAAGTCAGATAGTCATCTGATAATCCGCTATTTCGGAGCTGCTTTGATCCCAGAAACGGCGGGTTCCCCACAATGAAGTCCGCCTCCGGCCACTCGGCCTTCCCTTGACACACCGCCCTCTCGCGCCACGCCGGGAGGGGCTTGCCCGATTCGTCGTGCCAGGCGAGGATGGCGTCGCGGTTCTCGATGGTCTCGATGGGCTCGAGGATGGGGTCGCGCGGGGCGTTGAAGCCGTTGTCGCGCATCCACTGCAGGTAGCCGATCCAGATGACGACCTGGGCGAGCTCGGCGGCGTAGGGGTTGATCTCGATGCCGAGCAGCTGCGTCGGGCGGACGCGGGGGAAGAGCCCGCCGAGCCCGAACTCGGGCTCGGAGGCGGCGACGATGACCTCGCGTTCGAGGTCGAGCAGGCACTGGATGGCGACGTAGAGGAAGTTGCCCGAGCCGCAGGCGGGGTCGAGCACGCGGACGGCGGCGAGGCGTTGCTGGAAGCCGTCGAAGCAGTCGGCGATCTCGCGGTCGGCCTTGTCCTTGGTGGGCTTGGTGGTCGCCTTGCGCCGGCGTTCGAGCTGGGTCGCGATCTTGGCCTGGGTCTCGTCCCATTCGCGGCGCAGGGGGCGGAGGATGACGGGCTCGATGACGAGCATGATGTCGTCGCGGCTGGTGTAGTGGGCGCCGATCTGGGCGCGCTTGGCGGGGTCGAGGGAGCGTTCGAAGAGGGTGCCGAAGATGGAGGGCTCGACCTGGGACCAGTCCTTGGACGCGGCGGTGACGAGGTGGGCGATCTCGCCCTCGGTGAGCTCGATGGCGTCGGCGTCATCGAAGAGCCCGCCGTTGAAGTAGGCGATCTCGTCGATGCCGAAGTCGCCGCCGGTGCGCATGGCGGCGAAGAGTGCGGTCATCTGGGCGCGGAGGCGTTCGGGCTCGTGCCGGTACTTGCCGAGCATCTTCTCGAAGAGGCCCTTGGGCAGGAGCTCGACGTCCTCGGCGAAGAGGCAGAACATGACCTTCATCAGGAAGTGCGCGGCGTCGTGCGGGTCGTGCCCGCGATCGCGGAGGCCCTGGGCGATCGAGCCGATCGCGACGGCGGCCTTCTGCGTGACTTCCTCGGGCGTCTCGTCGGGGCGGAATGAGTTGGGGTCGGTGAACGCCCGGCGGAGCAGGTCGAGCTGGCCTGGCTCGGCGAGTGAATCCAGGTCGATGACGTGCACGTCGGGCTTGAACCCGGTGAAGTTCGTGTGGATCTCGGTGCGGGCGATGTCCGAGACGATGAGCAGGGGCGGGTTGCCGAGATCGTCGCGGTATTGGTTGAGCTGGCGGTATGCCTCGGCGAGGGTCTGGTACTTGCCCTTGCGTTTGTACTCCCATCCGAAGCGGTCCTTGTACCACACGTCGGCGAAGCCGCGCTCGCCGCGCGAGCCGGCGGAGGCGGGGCCGGAGACGCGGACGGACTTCTCGAAGGTGAAGACCTCGCCGGTGGGGTCGAGCTCGGCGGGGGTCTTGACGCCGATGAGGGCGCAGAGGTTGAGGAAGTGCTCCTGGCTGGCCGCCCGCTCGGGGAGGTCCACGCGTTGCCACTTGCGGATGAAGGCTTGGAGGTCCATATTGGGCCGAGAATACCGCGATCGGCGGGTTCTGCCTTCCGTGGCGGCTCGGCATCATCTTGCGGAGGGAGGTCTCACCTTCGACCCACATCGAAGCTGCTCATGCGAGAGGTTTCCGCGCGGTTCGTCCCGACGGGCTGGGAAGAAGACTGGACACTCGGATCCGAACCCGCCCCGAGAACGACTCGATGGATCGGCGCGTAGAAGCACCGGGCCACTGCCGGCCCGGTGCTTCCAACTGACTCCGGCTCCTCGATCAATCAGCGGCGGCGACGCGCCGCGACCAGCCCACCAAGACCGAGCATGGCAGCTGCGCCGGGCGCGGGAACCAGGTTCGCTCGGAGTTCCCCGCCGCGAAATGCGTCGCTGTGGATGTTCAGGTAGAAATTTCCCGCCAGCAGGTCATCAACATCTTCGCTGCGGATCACCGCAAAGCCTGTAACCCGCCCGGAGGAGACGCTTCCGTCCGTTGCGAGGAGCGCGTTGGTGTTCGTGACGGCGCTGTCGGTGCCGCTGTTCAGGTTGTACGCGATGCCGCCGGTCTCGTTGAACGGGTCGATGCCCGGGCTTGCGATGTGGAAGTGGATGCCGCTGGCGGCGTCGAAGAGCCCGCCTGTGAGCCCGCTGAATTGGAAGTCGAAGTTGAGTGTGCTCGTCGAGGTGTCGAAGACGAGGCCGGCACCGACTTCGCCACCGATGGCCGGGCTACCCGAACCGAACGACGTGTTGGACCCGACTTCGTTGTCAGGCAGCAACCCAACGCCGGCGTTGCCCTCAAAGTCGAAGTTGATGGTCTGGGCGGCCACGGAACCGGAAGCGACCGCCACAGCGACGGCGGTGATGATTGCATTCTTCATGTGGATCTCCTCCATAGCGTGAGTGTTGCCGGGATCAATGCTCGTTGTGCCGGCTCGGACACCAATTGCTTCGAGATGGGCGCCCACCCGGATGTCCGGGTCTTCCAGATTTCTTGCGATGATGACACCGAGACGGGCGGGGCTCGGTGCGTGTTTCGACGGCCGCTCGCGGGCTTTGCCGGCATCGCGCGGATGATCCTGCGGGGATGCCCCGCTCGGTTCCACGACAAACACAACCGCGCTCTGGAAGCTGTTGCGAGAGACCGCTGAGGTCATCCGCCATCGCGGGTGCCGACAACGACGCGTCTTGACAGGTCCGGCACCCACGTGCCGCCCGGGTCCTCGATTGTGATCGCGAAGAGCGCCACGCGCCCCACATCGATCCCGGGCTCGATCGGCACGATCACCTCGCCCTCGGCCGACGCGTTGAACACGCCGCCGCTGACCTTCTGTTCCATCCCGCGTTCGTCGATCACCCAGACCTGATACTGCTCCGACTCCGGGTCGTTGACCTTGAGTCCGATGAATCGGAGGAACCCGGTCTGCAAGTCGTCGTTCCACACGACATCGCCCTGGACGTTCCCCTGCTCCGCCGGGGCGTCCGGCAGATCAAACGGCCGCCAGGGCACGACGACCGTGTCCTCCATCGAGAGCAGCAAGCGGCGGTCCGCCTGGAGTTCGGCCGGGTCGTCCGGCTGCTCGTACTTTGCGATCTCAAGTCGCGCCCGATCCAGCTCGCTCGATACGTCCGCAAGCCCGGCCGTCGCTTCGGCGAGCCGCTCCGCGAGCTCGGTCTCGCGCCGCGCCGCGTCGGCAATCTCCCCGCTGAGCGTCTCAGCACGCGTCCGTGCCTGCGCCAAGAGTTGCTCGTTCGATTCGACACGCTCACGCATTTCGACGAGAACGGTCTTGGCCTCCTCTAGCGAGCTGGTCCGCTCGCGCAGACTGACCGTCAGCAGCGAGATGGTCACGCCCGCGATGGCGATGACCGCGGCCAGCGCGAGCCATGGCCCGCGTCGCCCCGCGGGTGATGACCCATGCGCCGGGGCTCCGGCTGCCCCTGTAAGCAGCACTCCTCGCGTCGCCAGCCGGGCGCGCAGGTCGGAAGGCATGCCAGCCTCGTCCGGATTGTCCGCCGCCAGAATCAGGCCGGCAACCAGTTCATCCTGTTGTTCGGCGGCGTTTGAGCCCGCACGCGCGAGCAGCGCGTCGAGTTCCGCTTCCTCATCCGGGTTGAGCCCAAGCGTTGCACGATCGGCGAGCAACGCGTGCAGGCGGTCCAATTCCTGCGGGGTTTGTTCTTTCATGCAGCCCCTCCCGCCGTGGTCGTTTGCCCGCCGAAGACAACCTCTCGCAACCGCATCATGCCGCGCCGGAGTCTTGTCTTGACGGTCCCGAGCGGCACGCCGAGCACGTCCGCGATCTGCGCGTGCGACAAGCCCGCCATGATGGACAACCACAGCGCTTCCCGTTCATCATTCGGGAGTTCACGCATCGCGCGCACGATCGACTCGTCCTGGCGCGTCCATTCGTTGTCGAATGTCACCGATGCCGGCGGCGTGAGCTCGGTTGAGACCGGACGCCGCGCATGCGGTGAACGGATGTAGTCGGTCAAACGCCGATGGGCGATCGTCGCGACCCACGATGGCTCGGAGCCCTTGTTCGGGTCAAACCGCTTGGCGGTGAGCCAGAGAGACACAAAGACCTCTTGCACGGCGTCCTCGGCCTCGGCTCGCGAGCGGAGGTAACGAATCGCGAGGCGCCAGACCAGGTCGCCGTACTCATCAAGACAATCGCCAACCGCGCTTTGTTCTCCCGCCGCGATGCGCTGAAGGATCGTTGGCATGGGGAGGAGCCCGTGGGCGCCACAAACGCCGGCGCTGAAGCACGATACACGCGCCGGCTGAGTCAGCCAAGCGTCGACCCGATTCATCCAGATTTCTGACATCCACGCCTCGCCCGATCTCGAAGGACGGTCGTCTGCGAGCTCGAGCCAGTCAGGGTCGGCCGCAAGAGGACACACACGATCGCGACAAGAGACGCGCGATCCGTGCGCCCGCAAGCCGCATGAGCGGTAGGAGGAGATGCAAGCATGACCCGGATTCTGAACACAACAGCCTTGTTGGCGGTGGTCGGGCTGGCCGCCGCGGCGAATGCCGAGGTTGTCTTCGGCACCACAGAGAACGGAACGCTGGTCAGCTGGGATTCGGCGACGCCGAACACCCTGCTCACGGGCGTCGCGATCTCAGGACTGCAGCTCAACGAGCAGATTCGAGGAATCGACTTCCGACCAGCGAACGGTCAGCTCTATGCGATGGGAAGCTTCAACAATCTCTACACACTCGACACCACGACCGGCGCGGCATCGCTCGTCGGGAGCTTCGCCGCCATGCCACTGAACGGCTCCGCATTCGGGTTTGACTTCAACCCAACGATTGACCGGATCCGCGTCGTTTCGGATGCCGACCAGAATCTCGTGCTCAACCCAAACGACGGCTCGGGCACGTTGGTGACGAGTTTGTTCTACAGCGCTGGTGATCCGAACGAGGGCGTGAACCCGAACGTCGTTGGTTCGGCGTGCACGAACAGCTTCGCCGGCTCGACCACCACGCAGCTGTACGGTATCGATACTGGGCTCGATGTCCTCGTCCGCCAGGCGAACAGCGCCGGCACGCTCGACACCGTTGGGCTCCTCGGGCAGGACCTCACGGATGTCGTGGGCTTCGATATCTCGGGCGGCAGCGGCATCGCCTACGCGACCGTTCGCGACGCCTCGCTTTCTCGCTCGACTTTCTGGACGATCGACTTGGATACCGGGCTTGCCACGATGGTCGGCGAGATCGGCGGGGGAGCCCTCGTCACCACAACAGCCGTCACGCCTGCGCCCGCGGGTGGTGCGCTGCTCGGCGCTTGCGTCGCGCTGGTGGGTGCGCGTCGTCGCCGACGTTGACGCCCCCCTCGGATACCGGGCGCCTGCGGTATGTGTTTGCTGCCGTGGGCGTCCGCGTGTCCGCCATTAAACCCACTCTTCGTGCCTGACTATCCGGCCGCGCGGTAGAGTCGGCCTCGCCTTGTCGACTTCGCCGCCTGCGACGCCTTCGCGTCCAGCTTCCTCGCCGGCTGCCCCCAGTCAGATTCCATCGGCGGCGTGTCCACGTTGGTGAACACGATCCTGAGCTGCCGTTCCTCGGCGTCGTTTGGCGGTGCAGGCGCGGCCGCCGGCCTGCCGAGCACGCGGTTGAGCAGCTCTTTGGCGGCCGCCATGTCGCCGCCCCTGACCCTGACAACCATCGCCCGGACGATGTCGCGCGGGTCGTCCTCGAACACCTGTGCCCTGGACAGTCTGCTGATAAGCGAGGAGTGCTCGCGGGGCCTTGTCGGCCAGGCGAGGATGCCGGACACGGCAAACCGGCACGAGGTCGTTAGCCGCAACCCGCGAGGAACGACACGACGAACGCGTCGATATCGTCCAAGTTGAGCGCGCCGTTGCCATCGAGATCCGCCCGGAGATCGGCCGCGAGGAACAAGGCAACAAACAGGTCGATGTCGTCCAAGTTCAGTGTCCCGTTACCGTCCAAGTCCGCCGGACAAGGTTCCGGCGTCGTGCCTTGGAACTCGTACGCGCCGATATCGACCACGGGCGCTGCGCCGGGTCCGGTGTCGGGCGTGCCCGTGTCGTCCGATCGGCGGGGCATCCCCGCCGCGTCGAGGTTGAACCCCGCCGGAAGCTCGTTGCTGTCACCGGCGTCGATCGCGTCCGACCCGGACGAGATGCTGTAGTCGAGGTTGGCCGCATCAACAAACTTAGGAGCACCGCCGATGTTCGTGGCACCAACCGGGACCGGGAACAGGTTGTATTCAGCGTCAAACGTGCCCCCACCGATCAGCGACACGTTGCCCGGCGTGTTGTCGGTCACAACGCTGTTTCGGATGATCGCCGTGGTCGGGGCGGTCGAAGACCACGACACGATCCCGCCGCCGAAGCCAGCGGAGTTGTCCGCCACCGTGCAGTTAATGAACGTCGCGGTGGCGTCAAAAACGAGCACCGCACCCCCGTTGCTGCCCGCGGTATTGCCGGCAAAGACGCAGTTGACGAACTCGCTGCCCGCCTCAAAGTCGTTGTCTACGGCCCCACCGTTCTCGCTGGCGATGTTGCTGTAGAAGCGCACGCGGTCGAAGAGCGGCGCCCCGATGACCCTCGCGCCGCCGCCGAATTCACCGGAGTTGTCGCGGACGATGCAATCGCGAATGGTCGGGCTGGCGAACACACCCAAGCCGGCGAGGTTGTCGTCGGTCGCACCGGTCACAGTGAAGCCTTCGAAAACGGTCGAACGGGTCTCGCCCGAATCGAAAAGCACCACCCAGCCCGGGCCACCAGAGTCAATCGTCGTGAGCTCGGGGCCCGCCGCTGAGCGTAGCGTCACGGGGCGGCCCGAGAATCGGATCTGCTCGGAGTACGTGCCGGGCGCCACCTCGATCACGTCGCTATCGAGTGACGCGTCGATCGCCGCCTGCAGCGTCCCAAACCCCGTGCCCCGTGTGAGATTCTGGACCGGCTCGCACGCATCGGTTACACCGTTATCGTCAGAGTCCGCCTCCCGCAAGTCATTCACTCCGTTGCCATCGCAATCGGTGAACTCGAACTCGGCCCACTGGTCGAAACGGCTCTCGAATGTGCCTCCGCCGTACGCAGCGTTCGCGGAAGCGAACGCCGTCGGGCTCGAGAGGGTGTGATAGCCCTCGGGCACCACGTCGCCCACGCTGTAGGAGGGGAACATCCCCCCGATTTCACTCCGATCCGTGAGGCGCATCGGCTCGCTGAGAAAGAGTCGGAGATTGCCGTTGGCGTCCGCGTTGGCCTGGTAGGTTCCGTAGCCTCCGTACGCGTATCCGCAAGGATCATTGAAACCCGGAACGGTCACGTACGCCGACACCATAAAGTCAACCCGCGTTCGGTATGTCGGCGACCCTGAGCGAAACGTGTTACTGATCACACCCTCAACACGAGCCTCGGCCCCCACCAGGCCGCCGCTGGTTCCCGCCGATCGACTGAAGACGATCGGGTCGGGCACACCGGCGTAGATGTACGTCCCGTCGTAGCGATTGTCGCAGTAATCCCGCCCCGCGCGCAAGTAGACGGTCGAGTCCGGGTAATTGCCGTTGTACACGTAGTCGCAGTACGTGCCGTACCCATACGGCGGGCTCAGCCGATCACCCCCGCAAATGAAATCTGATGCATCGGCAAACACGACCGGGACGAGACTCAGCCCCTCAAGGCGAACATTGTCGAGTTGGAAACCCGCGGGCCCCGTAAACGACTCGGGCACATCCCACTCGAACGCGAGCTGAACGGTCTGCCCGGCGAAGGCCGAAAGATCGATGACGCCGGTCTGGGGCCCAGTGTCGGATTCGTTCGTGCCGGCAGGCGCTGTCAGCTGAGGAAAGGTCGCGAGCACCGCCCCGCCGCCAGCCTCTCTCACGACGACTCGGAACTCGCGGTCTTGTTGAGCCCCGAAGCCGCTTAGAAGCCACGCCGCCCGGTAGTCGAACATGAGACTGGGACGGTTGATCAGCACGTCTTGGAAGACAGCACCGGCACCTGGATCGCCGTCGAAGCCGGTCCAGAACGCGTAGTTCCCCGCGGTCGGCGACGTGGTGCTGAACGGGATTTCTCCACCGAAGTAGGCACCGAAGTTCCCGATGGCGTGCGACGTCCCCGACGAGGTGACTGACATCGGTTCGTACGGGTTCGGGATATCCGAAACCGACCATCCGGTGAAGTCTCCCGTCTCGAAGGAGCCGTTGGTGACCTGGGCTTGCCCAATGCCGGCTGAGAAGATCGCCCCGCCAAAGAGCAACGCGTGGATTGGCCTGTGCATGGACACTTCCCCCCCCTGAGATGGCATTTAGAGGCGGTGAGCGTATCAGATTCCTGGATTGGATCCAATGGCCACAAACACATGCCTCAGAGGCGGCACGCACGCGAACAGTCTCAACTCCGGGATGGTCACCGCCCAGCCCGTGGGGAGATGTTCTTCAACCACAGGACGCCCCCACGCGCTCGCAAGCGTCACCCGAGCCTCTCCCTGACCTGCCTTGGTACGCTCAGGATGATGGATCACGACCCCCCGACTGCCTCGTTGGGTCCAAACAGGGACCAGGGAGCCCCCGGGTTGTCGTACCGGCCCGGGGACCTGATCGGCCGGTACACCATTCGCCGGTCGATCGGCGAAGGCGGCTTCGGAATCGTCTACGAGGCCGAGCAAGCCGAGCCCGTCAGCCGACGCGTCGCGCTGAAGGTCATCAGGCCTGGGATGGACTCCGGCGAGGTTCTGGCACGCTTCGAAGCAGAGCGGCAAGCGCTCGCGCTGATGGATCATCCGAATATCGCAAAGGTCTTCGACGGCGGTGTCACGCCCGAAGGCCGCCCGTACTTCGTGATGGAGATGGTCCGCGGCATCGCGCTCACAGACCACTGCGACCGCCACCGTCTCTCGCTCACCGAACGACTCAAGCTGTTCATGACGATCTGTGGAGCAGTGCAACACGCCCACACCAAGGGCATCGTGCACCGCGACATTAAGCCGAGCAACATCCTCGTTTCGTACGAAGACGGGAAGTCTGTCCCGAAGATCATAGACTTCGGTGTCGCCAAGGCTCTCCACGCGCCGCTCACAGCACACGATGTCTTCACTCAGGTGGGGCAGCTGATCGGGACCCCCGAGTACATGAGCCCCGAGCAGGCGGAGATGGGTGTCCAAGACATCGATACCCGCAGTGACATCTACTCCCTCGGTGTTGTGCTGTACGAACTCCTCGCCGGCTCGCGCCCTTTCGAGTCCGAGACGTTGAGATCAGCCGGCTACGGTGAGATTCAGAGGATCATCCGCGAGGTCGATCCGCCCAGGCCCAGCACGCGACTGAGCACGGCGCGGCCGGATCATCAGGATACGGTCTCGAAGATTGTCAGCGCCCGTCGAACAGACAGCCACGCCCTTTCCCGCGTGCTCCGACGCGACCTCGACTGGGTGGTGATGCGCTGCCTTGAGAAAGACCGGGAGCGCCGTTACCCCGCAGCGAGCGAGATTTCCGAAGACATCCGCCGGTTTCTCGAAAATGAGCCGGTCTCGGCAGGCCCGCCGAGCGCCGCCTACCGCGCGAGCAAGTTTGCACGCCGCCACCGGGTCGCTGTGGGGATTGCGGCGGCAGCAGTCGCGGGGCTCTTCCTTCTAACCGGAGTGATGTGGATCTCTGCGCAGCGCGAATCGCGGCTCCGACGAGAAGCAGAGACGCAACGGCTCGCGGCCGAGCGGGCGTCGCGAACGTCTGCCGCTGTGACCGAGTACTTCAAGGACAGCCTCGGCGCGGCCGCTCCCGACACGCTCGGGATCGGCGTTACAATCGCCGAGGTTCTGCACGACGCATCGGAAAGGGTCAGCCTTCAGTTCGCGGACGAGCCGTCGACCGAGTCAGCAGTCCGCCACGCATTAGGTCAAACATGGCTCGAACTCGGAGACCTCGCGAGCGCCGAGACCCAGCTTCGACGCGCACGAGAAGTTCGCGAGGCGACTCACGGCCCGAATGACCCAACGACCCTCGAGACCATCGCGGCGCTTATCGAGCTCGGGTGGCGACGAGGTTCGGCGGAAGAGTCTGCCCGTCTTGCTGATCTGTTGGCAGAGAGAACGGCCAAAGTATTCGGAGATGACTCTGCGGAGTACGCCAGCGCCCTGGATCTCGTTGCGAGCTCGAACAAGTACGCGGGCGACGCTGAATCCGCCCGCGATTTCTACGAACAGTCTCTAGCCGTGCGGGCAACGCTGGGTCAGCGAGATGCCCCCGAAGCGCTCTGGTCGGAATTCAATATCGCGCTTCTCGCAGTAAACGACGGGGAGTATCAACGAGCGATCTCTATTTTCGATCGGATACTCACGGTCACGAAGGCGTCGGACAGGGGCGTCGCGGAGCTCCGAGTCTCAACAGCCGTGGAACGGGCCACCGTCATCTATCGGATGGGTGAGTACGAGCGTGCCCACGCAGCCCTAGCGCCCGCGATCGCACAAATGGACTCCGTGCTCGGGCAGACTCATTGGCGAACCCGAGAGGCAAAGGCGAATCTCGCTTCGTTATCCGTTCATCTCGGCATGATGTCTGAGGCCGAGCATCTCTATCGTGAGGTGTTACCGGGGTACCGTCGCGTCCGCGGTGCGACGCACCCACACACCATCATCATCACAAACCGACTGGCCGCGCTCGCCGCATCTCGGGGCAACATCGACGAGGCGTGCACACTCGTCAAGCGAACCCTTCGCGAACTAGAATCCCAGCCACGGGTGGATCAGAATCGAGTCAGTGAACAGCGAACACTGCTTGGCGACTATTGTGCTTCCGGGGACCCATAGCGTGCAATTTATCGAAGGCTAGTACTACCAATGGTGCTCATGCTCTGTAGTGAGTCACTTCGGCACCTGGCACTTGGATTGGAATCGCGTCGTTTGTACGTTGACGATCGACACTCCACGATTTATTGGAAAAGAAGCAGATCGCACCGATCGCCCCGAGTTTGAAGCGATGACTGATTGTTGGCTTGGAGCGTCGGGGAACGCCCCCAGTGATCTTTCCCCCTGAACCCATACCGGCTCGGATCTTGGGATCGGCTGGCAATCAGGAGGATCGGACATGGCCAGGAAGCGTCATTCGGCCAAGGAGATCGTGAACAAGCTGCGTGAGGCGGAGGTCGAGCTGTCGAAGCACGGCTCGGTGGTATCCGTCTGCAAGCTGCACGAGGTCACCGAGCAGACGTACGACCGGTGGCGAAAGGAGTACGGCGGTCTGACGACCGACCAGACGAAGAAGCTCAAAGAGCTCGAGAAAGAGAACACCCGGCTTAAGCGGTTGCTCGCCGACGCCGAGCTCGACAAGGCCATCCTGAAGGAGGCCGCGTCCGGAAACTGGTGAGCCCGGCACGCCTGCGACGTGCGGTGCGTCGCGCGATGAACGACTCCCGCGTCTCGGAGCGTCGCGCGTGCCGGGTGCTGGGCCAGATCCGGGCGGTGCAGCAGCACACGCCGGTGGTGCGTGATTACGAGGATGCGTTGACGAAGCGGATCATCGAGTTGGCCGCGGTGTATGGGCGGTACAGGACGCCGCGGATCGAGGCGCTGCTGAGGCGTGAGAGATGGACGGTGAATCACAAACGGGTCGAGCGGATCTCGCAGCGAGAAGGACCGAAAGTGCCGAGAAAGCAGCCCAAACGCGGTCGGCTCTGACTCAACGACGGCTCGTTCGTGCGGCTCCGGCCCGAGCGCAAGAATCACGTCTGGCCGCACGCCTTTGTGCAGACACGGACGATGAATGGGAAGCCGCTGCGGATGCTCGTGGACGTAGACGATTACTCGCGTGAGTGTCTGGCGATCGATGTGGCGCGGACGCTCAAGAGCGACGATGTGCTCGAACCCATCACTTGGCTGATGGCGACGCGCGGCGTGCCCGAGCACATCCGGTCGGACAACCAGCCAGAGTTTACAGCGAAGGCGGTGCGAGCTTGGCTTGCGAAGGTGTCCGCTCGGGCTGCTTGAGGTCGAACGATCCTTGTTCGTTCCTGCGTTCCGTCAGCATGGGCCGCATTGCACGGCACCAATCGGAAACCTGACTGATCTCGGCAGCCTCTCAAGGACGAGCCCAATGGCCCACGCACGCGCCCCGGTGGATACGCTCGAGACGGCAGACTCCGTTTACGGTTTCAGAACGCCCGTTGTCGAGGAGCTCGCGGGCTGATCGATCCGTTGAAGCGTTCGATTCGGAACTCCAGAACTTGCGCTTACTTCGAAGAAGAGTCCACCGCTCTGGCCATAGTCGGGTCCGGGGTTCTGGACCGTGATCGGGAAGACACCAATCTCTGCGACATCCTCGGGCTGCAGGGTGACGCGGAGCTTCTCTGCGCTCTCGTAGGAAGTCACTCTTGCACGCCCGTTGAAGTAGACAGTCGCGCCGTCGCGGAAGTCCTCGCCGATGACTGTGAGGTTGTACGGCGTCCCGTTTGCGGGCGGATCTGTGAACAGCACAGAGTTCTGTTCGGCGCCGGGCGGGCTCAGCGTGGCCACCACGGGATCCCGATACCGTACGCGGAACAGTTGCGGGGCCGATTCGCCGCCGCTCGGCACGAACCCCTGGAAGAGAATCGTCTCTGGAGTGCCGTCGTAGTTCGTATCGCTCCGCTGCTCCTCAAAGTACTCAGTGCCGTTCGACGGAGTAATGACCACGATCTCGTGGTCGCCGATCGTGGCCATGCTCGGCGGCAACTCCGCGATCAGTAACGACGAGTCGATGAACTGGGTCGCGAGCGTGATGCGATCGAAGACGACATACGAATCCGCGTTGAAGTTCCCGTACTTGGGCTCTTCGAAGCCCTGGAATGTGGGCACGTGCTTCGGACCTGTCACGCGGAGCTTGATCGGCTGGGCGACCGGCTGATCACTGGGGTCGAAGTAATCGTCGTCAAACTCGATATCGAGCGGCGAGAAACGGTTTGGCTCGACGGTCGCGATGACCGGCTGGGGTGCCGCGATCGTGAGAACGATCTCGTTGCTCGCGCCCCCGCCCGGGCCGGGGTTGCAGATCGCGACAGGGACGGCCTGCGGGCGGTTGTAGAGCGGCTCGCTCAGACGCACGTTGTGAATTCCGTTGTCGACAGGCTGCACGAACCGCGCGAGCGGCGTGCCCGTCTTCGCCCCACCCCACAAGACCACGGGGAAGCCCGGCATCTGATCGAAGTCGAAGTCGGGGAAATACTCCCGGGCGTCGCCGTCGAAGCCTCCGTCGACCAGATCGCTCCAGAGATCATCCATGAGCAGGTAGTAGTCCCGCCGCGCGATGTAGGTGTCGTTGCCGGCGAACGTCTTGGCGTCGATCACCGAGACCGGCAAGACTGCCAGGTCTGGGTCCGCCGCCCAGAGATTCGGGTTGACCGTGTCGAGCCGCGGCACGGGGTAGGTGATCGGCAGGTCGATCGATTCCGAGGTCCCGAACCCGGTCGTCACGTAGATCTTCGCGATGCCGGGCAGGAGCCGGAATCGGTCGGGAATCTCGACCAGAAGCGTGTTGTTGTTGATGTGGGTTGTGGGCAGTGCTTCGTCACGCCCCCAGTGCTCGATCCGAGCGGTCGAGTCCGTGAACAGCCTGTTCCCGTACACGAGCATTTTCGAAGTGCCGCCCGCGGTGACGTTGAACGACGAGGCGGTTGGGGATGTCTGGTCGTAGATCAGCATCCGCAGCGAGCTCCGGCTCGCCGCCCCGACCTGCGGCAGGTTCGTGGTCTGCCCGGCCACGCGCAGGCACGGGAGCGGGACATCGTCAAAGTCAATGTCCCACTCCTCATCGAAGACGTCGAGGTCGGCGTTCACGATTCCGGGATCGCTGGCCTGCAGGGCCTGCAAGATCTCCGAGAGGTCCCAGTCGTAGCAAAGCAGGCAGTACGGCCCGAGATCCAGGATGTCCTGACCGAAGGCCCATGCCGTCCCGCCGGCCTCGAGAGTCTTCCAACTCAGCCCGGGGATGACCTGGATGTCCGTGTCGTTCTGGAATTCCGCCTTTGTAGACATAATCGTCGGCCGGATCTCGAGGTTTCCGTCGAACGGGTCCGGAAGATCGAAGACCAGGTCCTGCGTGATCGGGATGGGGTTGACAGGGATCGTGATGCCGTCGGAGAACTCGTAGTGCACCATCGGCACGACTTCAACGTCGATCTCCTGGTGGGCCGCGAGGTCGGCCCCGATTCGGAACTGCAGGAGCTCGCCGGCGCCCGCGACGCCGAAGCTCGACCCGCCCACCGAGAAGTCGGCCTGGGCCGTCGCACCGAAGGCCTTGAGCACGGACTCCGTCACGTTGATGTCGAACATGAAGAAGCGGTCAGTCGCGCTGCTCGAGAAGGAGTTGGTCGCCGTCGAGTAGCGGCCCTGCGCCAGGATCTGCGGCGTGCGAAAGCTCGTCTCCGCCACGCCCCCGCCGATCTCGATGTCGAACCACTCGCCCGGCGCGGGCAGGCCCGCGCGCAGCAGCAGGTCCTGCAGGTTCAGCTCCGGCACGTAGTCCCGCGGGATGAAATCCTCGTCGTCGAGAAACACCGGGCTGCTGATGAGCGAATCGCCGAACGCGAACAGCTGCGTGCGGCCGTAGTTGTCGTACATCACCTCGGCGGTGAGCCCGGCGTTGAACGAAGGCGTGAAACAACTCGTCATCCGCGCCGCCGGGTCCACGAACCAATCCACGTCGATCGTGACCGGCTTCCCCGGCGTGATCTTCGTGATCGGCGGGATGTCGAATTCGATGCTGAACGGCAGCTGGACATCAACCGACCCGCCGTTCACCTCGGCCTTGACGCCCACATCGATCAACCCGTTTGTGGTGAACTCGAACTGACCGCCGAACGACCCGACCGCGGGAACGGTGAACCCCTCGTCGATGTCGATCCCCAGGTCCCAGTCCTGCGTGAACAGATCGGCCTCGGCTTCGATCAGTCCGGCGCCTTGCGTCCAGATGCTCTTGTTCTCGAACATCAGGTTCACGTAGGCGTACTGCGTCGGCTGCGGCGTGCCGATGAACTGCTGGGTGTACTTGACGATCTGCTGTCCATCCACGGCGGTTCCGCCACGGGGCGTGCTGATCGCAAAGACGTTGCCGCCGCCATCGACGACAAGATCCCTCGGTTGCAACTCGGTATAGGTCGGCACCTCCACCGGCTCGAAGTCCTGCCAAAGAACCGCGCCGGAAGCGACCTCGAGCTTCGTCACGCTGTAGTTTTGCGTTGCCGTGCTGTTGTTGAAGTAGTGATGGGTGAGCGCGTAGGCATTCCCGACCTGATCGAGCTCAAGGTCAACAACGCGTTCGATGGTGTTATTGAAACTAGAACCCGAGGGGATGAAATCGGCGATCACCGCAACCCATTGTTGTTGGCCGGCATCGTCGAGGTAGAACACCGCGGCCGCATCGTCAAACGCCCCACTGTTCCAGAAATAGCCACCCAATACGATCTCGCCGAACCGCCCCCGGGTCACCGTGCTGAAGTGCACATCAAAGTCGTTGCCGCCGGGGAACGAATAAGTCCATGCGCGATTCCCCGACGAATCGTACTTGTACGCCACGCCATTCGTTTCCGGGATGCCGCCTGGGAAGTTGTCGCTGCCGACGATGATCACGCCACCCTCGCCGTCGTCGATCATGGACTTCGGTTCGTTGAGCCGGCACTCGAAATCGAGCAGCTGGCGGCACCAATCGAGCTCGCCGTTCACGCCCCGCAGGCGGACGAGCACCGAGTTGGCCGCGTTGAGGGTCGAGGCGGCCCACACGTAGACGCCGCCCGCGCCGTCCTCCGCGATGCGGGGGAACCGGACCCCTCCCGTGATGCACGTCTGCACAGACGGGCTGGCGATATCCGTCCGCCATGCCACCGCGCCGTCACGCGGGTCGATCTGAAGGACCGAGCAGGCACCGGTCTGAATGCTGTCCGCAGCGAAGAACGGGATGCCCTCCTCATCGATGACAAAGTCACGGACCGTCCCGGCCCCCGGGTACTCGCGAGACCAGAGTATGTTCCCTTCGGGGGAGATCTTCACGACGCGCGCGTTCGGGATGGGATCACCGTACCCCGCGATGTACGTGTTCCCGTCGATATCAACCGCGAACGCGTCGAGTGTTGGTATTCCACCCTGCAATCCGAGCAGCTCATCCTGCAATAACCAAAGCGGCGGTGGTGCGGTCGACGAATTTAGCGCCCCGTTGATTTTCGTAATTTGCTGTTCATCGACCGAACCGCCGATCACACCCGCAACGATCACGTTGCCCTCGAGATCGACCTCGCCGAACTGCAGCCGGCTCGACCCATCCTGCCGAAACGTCCAGACCTTTGTGAAGGGCGTCCCCTCGGTCTCGACCCACTCGTCGGGGCGGGCGACACCGCCGGAATGAGGCGAGGCCGGCTCGGCGGGCACCGCGCCTTCGAGCGGGGGCGGCACCGCCGAGGCGGGCGCGGGAACCAGGATCATCGCCAACGCCGCCAGCAGCGTGCAGAGCTTCATACCGAGGACTCCGATCATCGGATGGGTTCGATCGAACAGGTGAGGCAGGCCGGGAGCATCAATCCGCGAAGAGGCCCTTCTCCGCGGACTCACCGAAGAGCTCGGGGCTCAGATAGCGCCCGACCTCGTCGCCGACCTTCGGGACCTCGATGGGCGCGCCGTAGTGCGCCACGTAGGCGTCGTTGCGCCGGGCCACGACCTCCCACGACACCCGCTGTCCGGGCACGCCGCCCGCGACGGCGAACCGGTTCCCCTGCACCTCGGCCGCGACGTGCAGGTTCGGTGCCGGGGCCCCGATGGGCGTGAGGATGTAGCGGAAGTCGGTGTTGACCGCCTCGAAGTAGACGGGCAGCGTGACGATGCCGACGCCGCGCTCGTCGAGCGTGACGTTCCCGTTGTACCGGTTCTGGGGCTCGGGCGCCTCGCTCGAGTAGTGGATCAAGAACCCACCCGCGGGATCGAGCGGGTGGTCGATCACGAAGCTCTTGGTCCCCGACGAGGCGAACCGCCCGTTGGAGAACACGCCCCAGGAGGTCGACCCGTCCGCCTTCCCCAGGACGCCGTAGTTCGACCCGGTGCTGGCAGTCGCTTCGCCCCGCAGACCCGTGCCGAACCCGACGGTAGCCGCGACTCCGATCCCGGCTGACAGGGGGTCAGTATCAGCGACCTCGATCCCGTTGAGGTCAGAGTAATGCACCGCGAGGCGTGCAAGCGAAGGCGCCGAAGTACCGATGCCGACACTGCCGTCGGCCTTGATGGTCAGCACTTCCGGTAGCAGATTCGAACCGATCGACAATCGGTTGGCGCCGCCGGTCGCCGCAAAGTCACCCTCGACCCAGAAATTCGGGTTGCCTGCCTCGGCGAAGCTGAGCAGCCGAACGTTGTCCTCGCTCCCAACGGGCCCGATGTTGACGTACGCGTCGGCCGGGTTGGTCCCGATCTCGAGCTTGCCGTCATAGTTGAAACGGAACTTCCGCTCGTAATTGGAGAAGTCGGCGTCCTGGGTGCCGATGGCGATGCCATTGCCCCCGACGCCGAGGTTCACGAGCGACGGCTGGCCCGCACCGCGCAGGATGATGTTCGCGTTGCCAGTCGTCGGCAGGATCTTGAGGTTGCCACCCTCATCGCTCGGCGTTCCGATGCTGACTTCGCCGGCGTCGTTCACGTACAGGCCGCGGGTGTTCAGGGCGTATGGCGTCCCCGTGACTTTCTGCCGACCGATGATCTCATAGGACTGCGAGCCATCCGCGGGGCCCGCCTCGATCTCGAGCCAGAGCTGCTCGTTGCTCTCCCAGACGGCCTGGGGGAACGCGAGCTCGACGGCGAAGATGCCCTCGGACACATCCACGCTGAACGCCTGGACGCGGTCGACGAGCGCCCCACCGACCTCAGCGTCGAAGAGCGAGAAGCGGAAGTCCCGAAGCCCATCGAACGGCGATCCGCCCTGCTCGAGCACGCCCTGGTAGGTGAAGGAATTCTCTTGCGGCGCGGCGTGCAGCATGGCCGGAGTGCAGGCAAGCCCGAACGCCGAAAGAAGCCCTGCGATCGACGCGCGGGTCAGAAAGCT
Source organism: Phycisphaerales bacterium (assembly GCA_040219655.1). Lineage (GTDB taxonomy): Bacteria > Planctomycetota > Phycisphaerae > Phycisphaerales > UBA1924 > BQJQ01. The sequence continues at coordinate 379,053 of JAVJSB010000007.1, forward strand.
CGTCATCTCGTCCCCCTCAACCCGCTTCGAAACAGCGGGTAACCGAAGCGATTGCAACGGTTTAGACCAGCGGCGAAACCTGCAGAACCGCACATCCGGATCGAAACAGCATCGCTCGACAGGGACGAAGCGTACTGAAACCCTGATCAGGTGCAACACTGAATCGAGTAAACCTTGTAATTCTGAAGACCTAAAGCGCGACCCACCAGTGGCAGCACCGCTTTTGCTTGCATCGGAAGCTCTCGTCGTTAGGCTGCGACAAGTCACACGCGAGAGCCCGTTGTGCACTTACGGTGACGCGGAAGGGGATCGTTTCAATGCGGCGACTGACTCTGGCGGCAATCACGGCGCTCACCTGCGTCACAAGTTCGGTCGGAGCCCAGCCGCTCACGATCCCGTTCTCCACAATCGATGGCGGAGGCGGCAGCATCGAAAGCACCAGCTACAGCCTTCGAGGATCGATCGGCCAGCATGATGTCGGCGGTGTCGTCGCGTCCGCGTCGTACGCGCTCGTCGGTGGGTTCTGGGGATACGAAGCCCCCGGCGTGATTCAGTGCTCTGCCGACTGCGACCTCAACGGTGCCCTCAACCTTGATGACATCGATTGCTTTGTCAGTGCGTTCTTGGGGGGCGACCTCGTTTCAGCTGATTGCGACGGCAACAGCGCGCTGAACCTCGACGACATTGATTGCTTCGTGACCTCGTTCCTCGCCGGCTGCCCCTAGAGCCGTCAGCAACGCCCACATGTCGCACGCCCCCGGCGGTCCCCGCCGGGGGCGTGTTACGTTGTTCCCGTGCCACGACCCAGCAACCATCGCGTCAACGCAGCCTTCGCCCGGGCGTGCTATGCCCTCGTGGACGAGGTCCGATCGCTCGGCGCCGACTCGCTCGCGTGGGAAACGCACCTTGCGCACGGGCTCCGTCGGCTCGTGCGCGCCAAGGTCGCCATCGTCGGGAACATGCGGCACTTCGCGTCGGGGCGCACCGAATCGCTCCGCTCGATCCGCGTCGGGTGGAACGACCCCCAACAAGAACGCGTCTGGCTCGAATACGTCGATCGCGTGCCCGTCGAGCGCACGCCCGAGTACCCGCTGCTCAGCAAGCTGCCCGACCGCCTCGTCACCCGGCGCCGCTCGCACCTCTGGGCCGACGCCGACTGGCGACGCTCGCGCACGTTCAACGACATCCACAAACCCGCGGGCATCGACGACTACATCATCTCCATCCGCCAGCAGCCCGGCGTCTCCGTCCAGCACTCCGTCTGGGTGCACCGCGCGCTCGGAGACGCGCCCTTCTCCCGACGCGACTGGTGGGCCGTCCACATCGTGCACGAAGCGGTCGGCAGCCGCATCGGGTCCGAGCTCGCCTCCTGCGTCGAACCTCAGCTCAGCGGGCTCACCCCACGCCGACGCCAAGTCCTCGCCCTGCTCCTCGACGGCGATGCCGAGAAACAAGCCGCCGCGACCCTCGGCATCCGCCCCTCAACCCTCCACGAGCACGTGCTCGCCATCTACCGCCACTTCGGCGTCTCCTCCCGCGCCGAACTCATGGCTTGGTTCATCGGACGTCCGCACCCAACAATTGACCAGGGCCCACCAAACAGTGGGGTCGAGAACCCAGGCCCCTGGCGGACAATCTCTTCGACGGGTGGACAAGACGCACCCGAATGAACCACCCCCTGTTCTGGAGATCTGCCATGACCCGCCTGACCACCTGCGTGACGCTCGCCCTCGCGGCTGGCGCCGCTTTCAGCGCCCCCAAGGTCTACCTGTCCAGCACCAACGGCGGCGTGTACGAGCTTGACACCTCGTACACACCCGTCCTCCTCGGTTCGCCCGGCGGCGTCATCAACGGCATCATCGCGACCCGCACCGAGCTCGTCACCGTCGATCACATCGGCGTTCTCCAAAAGCTCGACCCGCTGAACGGCGCCGTCGCGCCGCACGCCCAGCTCTGGCACGGCATCGCGGGCAGCGCCATCACCAACAACGGCAACCAGGTCTTCGTCTCCGACTCCGCAGGCAACATCGTCTACTTCGATGAGAACGGCGACGAGGTCAACACCTACTACGCAGGCCTCGAAGTCTCCGCCATGCTCGTAGACGGCGACAACCTCGTCATCGGTTCGCCCAACACCTTCATCCTCTCCGCACCCTTCGGCGACCCGAACTTCCAGTTCATCAGCGCCTGCGGCGGCATCGTCAACTCCCTCGCCCTCACCGATACCCACCTCTTCGCCGGCGACGCGAACGGCACCGTCTACCGCTTCACCGCCGACGGCGGGGCCTACGAGACCACCTTCGCCACCACGACCGATGCCAAGGGCGTCGCCGTGTTCGAGGGCGAGCTTCTTGTTGCCGGCTCGGATGGCACCCTCGAGTTCCGCGACCCGATCTCGGGCGCACTGCTCGACACCGCCGAGTTGGGCATCCCCGTCTCGGGCATCGTCGTCGCGAACCTCTGCCCGGCGGACATCTCCGCCGACGGAAACCTCGACGTCGACGACGTGGACGGGTTCGTCGCCGCCTTCCTCGGCGCCGACATGGCCCTCGCCGACTGCAACGCGTCGGGCGAGCTGAACATCGACGACGTCGACTGCTTCGTCGCCAGCTTCCTCGCCGGCTGTCCCTGAGACATCCAACGGAGCCCGGATCCCGAAGGGGTGTTCGGAGAGCGGGCTCGCGCGAGACCGCACTCCGCGGTTCGGCGCTACCGCGCCGGGTCGCGGATTGAACCCCGATCCAATTGAACCGCGAGGAGATGAATCATGCGTTTGAACACCGCCCTGAGCGCGATCGCCGCGCTCTCGATCACCGCCGCTGCCCACGCCGACACGACCCAGACCGGCCCGAGCGTCTACGAGATCGACGCCGGCGTCTCGTTCTCGGTTTCGAATTCCGGCGCCTCGCACTTCCTGTTCTCGTGGTCCGACGCATCGGGCACGTTCACGAACATCGAGGACCCCACGCTCATCCTCAGCGCGGGTGAGACGTACACCTTCGCGCGCACGACCGGCTCGCACCCGTTGGGCATTACCGACGACACGCTGCCCGTGTCGGGCACCGACGGTTCGTTCGCGCGCACCACGACGGACATCGCCGTGATCGACGCCGCGATGCTCCAGCCCATGGACGACTTCATTGCCGACCCCGCACCGACGACCGACATGATCTCCTGGACCCCCGACGCGAGCGAAGCCGGCGACTACTTCTACACCTGCCGCGTCACGTTTCACACGGGCATGGTCGGCGCCATCCAGATCGCGGGCGGTGCCTGCAGCTTCGCCGACTGCGACGCGAACGGCACCCTGAACATCGATGACATTGATTGCTTCGTCGCCGCATTCCTCGGGGGTGACCTCGCGGGTGCCGACTGCGACGGCAACGGCACCCTCAACATCGATGACATCGACTGCTTCGTCGCCAGCTTCCTCGCCGGCTGCCCCTAGTCAGATTCCATCGGCGGCGTGTCCACCTTGGTGAACACGATCCTGACCTGCCGTTCCTCGTTCTCGTCCGGCGGCGTCGGCGCTGCCGCGGGCCTCCCCAGCACCCGATTGAGCAGTTCCTTGGCCGCGGCCATGTCGCCGCCCTTGGCGCGCACGACCATCGCCCGGACGATGTCGCGCAGATCGTCCGCGGACACCTGATCGAGCAGGGCGGCCCTCAGGCGGGCCACCTGGCCGCCGTGGGGATTGCCGGGGCCTCCACCGTTGCCCGGCAGGAAGCGGCCGCGCTCGTCACGATCACCGTCACCAAGCCGGCTCATCGGGCACCCCCCGTCTTGGCGGTCGGCGGACTGTCATCTGTCGAACTGTCACCGGGGGTGTGCGTGCCGGCGAGCCACGCGAGGGCGTGCCGCACGACCGGGGGTGTGCTGGGGGATAGAGCGAGCAGATCGCCGCCGGGTGCGCCGCATTCTGCGTCAGTTGCCGTGCCGCCATGCAAATTCGACGGGGAATCCGGACAAGGTTCGAGTCCTGTTACGCCCACTTCTCGCCTCGCGCGGTACGCGCCCGGGCGTCAGCGCGCGAGGGCCTCGGCTCGCAGCAACCGTTCAGACCTGCTGCCGGCGAATCGGTGTCGTTGAGTGCGGCTTACGGCGTCGGCGCACGGCTGGCATCGCGCGGGTGCTGCTCATCGAGCCACGACAGCAGGTCGTCGGCGGATCGCTGCCCGCGGAGCGTCGCGATGGGGCGCCCGTCGCGGATCGCGTAGGTCATGGGGATGGCGCGCGAGCCCAGGAAACGCTCGACGAGCTCGGGCGTGCGATCGACCTCGACGTGCGTCACGAGCAGCCCCGGGTCCTGCAACCGTTCGATCACGCGCGGGTCGTTCAATGCGTCCTTCTTGTATTGCTGGCAGGGCGCGCACCGGTCGGCGGTCGCCACGGCGATGACCAGGCGATCCCCGGCGGCTCGGACCGCCTCGTCGATCGGCGGCCCGTCGGTGAGCACGGCGGGGAGGCCGACCGTCTCCTTTGCCACGATGAAGCCCGTCTCCGGGTCGTAGGCGTGCTCGACCGTGAGCCGATCCATCCACGCCTGGATCCGCGGCGGTGGCGTCTCGGGACGCTCGGTGGAACGCGGGGCGTCGTCCGACGGACTCGTGGTCGCGCACCCCGCGAGCCCGAGGAGGCACGAGAATCCAAGAACGACGGTGTTAGCTCTGGGCATGGTTGATCATCCAGGTTCGGGCGCGCCCGATTGATTGATGGCACGGGCGGCCGCAAGCCGCGGGCTCAGGGGAGCGTCGCGTTCTGGGGGTAGACGTCGCGGTACTCGTCGAGCAGGTTGGACGCGTCGAACATGGTGGACCGGGCCGGGGCGTACAGGCTCGGGTCGGCGAGCTGGCGGTCGTCGAGCGCTTCGCCCGAGCCATCGAAGTAGACGACGTTCATTCTGTTCTTGCCGTGTCGGAGGAAGAGCTCGTCGAACTGGCGCGACGGGTTGCCGTCGTCGTCGCGGGCGAGCCCGCCCATGCCGCTGGGCCCGTTGCCCTTGAAGGTGGGGCCGAGGGAGGTGAAGTTGCCTTGCGGCGACCCGACGAAGCCGGTGGTGTCGAGTGTGGTGGAGTAGTCGAGCCCGCCGACCCCATTGTTGAGCGACGAATCCCAGTACCGCCCGCCCTCGAAGGCGAATGCCTTGCGCGAGGGCGAGCCGATGCGGTCGATGCTCGGGCGGTACGCGCCGGGGAGGAGGACGCCGATCTCGCCCTGGGTCATCGGGATGACGGTGCCGCCCGAGACGGCGAACTGGATCTGGTACTCGCCGTCGCGACGGTTCGGTTGCGCGGACAGGTCGGAGCCCGCCCACGCGCGGAAGAGGAACGCGGACGACATCGTGTAACTCATGATGCGGGGGTGCGGGCCCTCGCTCGGGTCGTCACGGTCCATCGGGAGCTGGGGCCCTCGGAAGAGCGTGGCGTACCGCTCGCGGTTGGCCGGGCACGCGACCTCGGTCTCGAGCATGCGCTGGTACTTCTCGAGGCGGTCCTCACCCGGCAGGTTCAGCATCCCGCCGACGACGGGCGAGATCCAGTCCCAGTCCTGGGTCGGGCTTTCCGCGCCGGGTGTGTACGCGCGACCCTGATGGAGGTCGAGCCCGGTCGTGTTCGGACCGGGCAGGTCGCCGTCGTTGGCGTTCGTGAAGATCGCGAGCCCCTGCCCGAGCGAGCGTTCGTTGGCGAGGCAGACGAGATCGCGCGCGGAGTTCCGCGCGCCGCCGAGCGCCGGCAAGAGGATCCCGATCAGCAGCGCGATGATCGCGATGACGACCAGCAACTCGATGAGCGTGAACCCGCGGTGTGTCGTCTGCATGCGGCGTCTCCGGTGGCGAAGAGCGTACGGGCGATCGTTCGCGTGCGGATTGGCGCCGGATGTCGCGCGAGGTGTCGATCGCGGCGGGAGCGGTGACCTGCCCGCCGCGCCCCCGTGCGGCGCGACCGTGCTCGCAACGTTTGTATTGTGAGCGGGTCGAATGGGCGTGGTGTAACAGTTACAATCCGGTCGTCCGACCATCGCTCGAGGCCCGCAACGCTCGGTCCGGGCCGAGGGGTCGGCGAGTCAAAGCCTGGCCGACATCGCCCGTGCGTTTTGCCAGGCGGGTTCGGGATATGCTCGCATCACGTCTGTTCGCCACACCAGTTCGCCACTCCGGGGCAGGTTCATGATCGCACCGTTGCGCAGCACGCCGTTCGAGGATGGGTTTGTCTGGGGCGTCGCGTCGTCGTCGTTCCAGATCGAGGGCGCCGTGGACGCTGGGGGGCGGTCGCGGAGCATCTGGGACGACTTCACGCGCGTGCCGGGGCGTGTGAAGGGCGGGGACACGGGCGACATCGCGTGCGATTCGTACCACCGCTTTGCCGATGACGCGGCGTTGATCGGGGACCTTGGGGCGAACGCCTATCGACTCTCCATCGCGTGGCCCCGGGTCATCCCGTCGGGCGTGGGGGCCGCCAACGACGAGGGGCTCGCGTTCTACGACCGGTTGGTGGACGCGCTGCTCGCGCGCCACATCGAGCCGTGGGTCACCCTGTACCACTGGGATCTCCCGAGCGAGCTCGAAGCGAAGGGCGGATGGCTGAACCGCGACATCGTGACCTGGTTCGGCGAGTACACCCGCGCGGTCGTCGAGCGATTGTCCGATCGCGTTTCGCACTGGTTCACGCTCAACGAGCCGCAGATCTTCCTCGGGCACGGGTATGCGCTGGGCGAGCACGCGCCGGGCAAGAAGCTCTCGCGGAAGGAGTGGCTGCTCGCGGCGCACCACGCGCTGCTCGCGCACGGGCGCAGCGTGCAGGTCATCCGAGAAACCGCGAAAAAACAGCCTGTGATCGGCTGGGCGCCCGTGGGTTCCGTCGTCTGTCCGCGGACGGACGACCCGGATGAGATTGAACTGGCGCGGACCCAGACGTTCTCAATCGGCGACGGCCATCCGGTCAACAACACCTGGTACGCCGACCCCGTGCTCCTCGGGCACTACCCGGAGGACGGGCTCCGGCTTTACGGCGACGACGCACCCGTTGCCGAGCCGGGAGACATGGAGCTGATGCGGCAGCCCATCGACTTCTACGGCGTCAACATCTACTCGGGCGGGCTGGCGCGGCGTCCGGAGGACAACGGCAGCGCCCCGCCTCGCTGGACCGAGCGCGGCTATCCGCGGACGATGTTCGATTGGCCGGTGCGGCCGCAGTCGCTGTATTGGGGGCCCCGGTTCTTGCACGAGCGGTACGGGCTGCCGGTGTATGTGACGGAGAACGGGCTGGCGAGCATGGATTGGGTGCACGCGGACGGCGCGGTGCACGACGCGGCGCGGATCGACTTCATCTCGCGGTACCTGGGCGAGCTGCGTCGGGCCCAGGCGGACGGCGTGGACATCCGGGGGTACTTCCACTGGTCGATCCTCGACAACTTTGAGTGGGCCGAGGGCTACCGGATGCGGTTCGGGCTGGTCTACGTGGACTTCGAGACGCTCGAGCGGGTGCCCAAGGACTCGTACCGGTGGTACCAGCGGATCATCGAGACCAACGGGGCGTGCCTGCCGGCATCCCCCGTTCCGGTCCGCTAGATCTGGCAATCTGGGCAACCCTGGGCGGTGGGGCGATGGCCGCGTGCCGTCGAAACTGTTCCAGCTTGATTCGGGGCGTTGGGCCGCGGGTGATTGGTCCAATAAAGCGCAAAAACAGGCCAGAAACTGTTGCGTGGGGGGTTCACTCTGCTAGGCTGTTTGAAACAGTTACGGGCATCCGCGGCTATGTAGGGCGGCGGGTGAGAGATCCGCAACGCTTCTGAGGGAACCAGACATGCGTGGAATCAATCGAATGGCGGCGCTGGTCGCCGCGGGTGTCATCGCCGCTCCGGCGATGGGTCAGAACCTTCTCGGCAACGGCAGCTTCGAAGACATGGGCCCCGGGCTCATCGAGTTTGACGTCTGGGGCGTGTTCAACAACGCGTTCGCGGACGGCCCGCTCGACGTGTCCAACGAAGTCACGGCGCAGGACGGCGTGCGCTCGATGAAGTGCTTCGGCTTCTTCAACGGCGCCGAGCAGAACGATCACGGCGCTTTCCAGGAAATCGCGGTCACCGAGAACACGGAGTACACGCTCAGCGGGTACGGGCTGACGCTCGCGTCGGATCCGATCGAGGTCTTCGACCCGGCCGACCCGGACGGCAACGGCTTCTGGGGCAACCTGCCGCTCGTGATCATCGACTTCAAGGACTCGGGCGGCACGACCATCGCGGGCGCCTCGGCCGAGATCAACCTCTACCCGACGGCGAACCCTGACGTGTGGAACTTCGCGGAGACAACCGCGACGGCCCCGGCCGGCGCGGTCAGCGCCCAGGTCACGGTGCTGTTCATCCAGTTCGTGGATTCGCCCGGCTCGTTCTTCTTCGACAACATCTCGCTCGTCGAGGGTGATCCGGTTTCGACGGCGTGCAACCCCGCCGACCTGAACGCCGACGGCGTGCTGAACCTCGACGACATCGACGCGTTCGTCGCGGCGTTCCTCGCCGGCTGCCCGTAAGCCTTTGGCTTCGGACTGATTGGTCATTCAAGGGGCGGGCCCGGGGGCTCGCCCCTTTCTCATGCGCCGATCGGGTCGGCCCGCGGGTTGTCGTGGGTCAGCCCTTCACGGCGCCGGACGTCAGCCCCTGAATGAACTCGCGTTGGAGCATCAGGAAGAGGCCCGCGACGGGGAGGACGGAGACGAGCGTGCCGGCCATGAGGAGCCCGTAGTCCTGGCGGTGCAGGCCGCGCATCTGCGCGACGGTCACCGAGAGCGGGTAGCGCTCGGGCGTCTGCATGACGACCTGCGGCGTGATGAAGTTGTTCCAGACCGCCAGGAACGTGAGCAGCATGAACGCGCCGATCATCGGTCGGACGAGCGGGAGCACGAGCGAGAGGAAGATCCGACCCTCGGAGGCGCCGTCGATGCGTGCGGCTTCGATGAGCGACTCGGGCACGCTCTGCCGCGTCGCCTGACGGAAGAGGAAGATGCCGAAGGCGGGCGCTGTCGCGGGCACGATGAGCCCGGTGAACGTGTCGAGCAGGCCCAGGTGGAAGAGCAACTGGTACGAGGGCGCGAGCAGCAGCGGGGGCGGGATGATGATGGCGGCGAGCACGAGCAGCGTCGCCGTCCCGCGCCCTTTGAACTTGAACCGGGCCAGCGCGTATCCCCCGGCGGCGCTGCACAGCGTCGCGAGGATCGCCGTGGTGCTCGCGAGGAAGACGGAGTTGATCATCGCGCGCCCGAGCCCGACCTCCGTGAAGAGCCGGGCGTAGTTGGCGATCGTGAACCGTGTCAGGTCGATCGCGCCCGAATCGGGGTCGGTCGGCAGGAAGACGGACCCCGCGAAGTCCTCGGCGGTCTTGAACGACGCGAGCACGAGCCACAACAGCGGCAGCATCGTGACGGTTGCGAGCGGCACGAGCGCGGCGTGCGACGCGATCCCGAGCATCCGGCGGGTGCTGGCATCGTGCATCAGCGATCCTCCCGCCGCATGATCCAGATCTGCCCGAGCGCGAGCACGATGAGCATGAGCGCCAGCACCCAGCCGATGGCGCTGGCGTATCCCAGGTCGCCCGACTCGAAACCGGACTGGTAGAGGTACATGACGATCGTGAGCCCGCGGTTCTGCGGGCCGCCCGATTGTTCGAGGATGATGTACGGCAGCTCGAAGAGCTGCAACGACCCGATGACGCTCAGCAGCACCACGAACGACCCGACGGGGCGGATCGCGGGCAGCGTGACGTGCCAGAAGCGTGTGAGCGGACCGGCGCCGTCGACCGCGGACGCCTCGATGAGCGAGCGGTCGATGTTCTGGAGCGCCGCGAGGAAGTAGACCATGTTGTACCCGACGTACATCCAGAGGCTCGCGATGATGAGCATGGGCATGATGAACGTCTGGAGCCAGGGGAAGGCGGGCCAGTCGATGTTCTCGAGCGCGGGGATCCAGAACAGCAGCGTGCCCGGGTCGATGACGCGGCCGATCGTGCGATCGAGCGCGATGTTCAGCATCCCGGTCCGGCTCTCGAAGACCAGGGCCGCGAGCATCGCGACGAACACGAGCCCCATGAGCTGCGGGCTGAAGAAGATCAGGCGGTACACGCCGCGCCCCGTGAGGCCCGGTCGGTTCAGCAGCATCGCGAGCCCGAGCGCCAGGGGCAGCTGGATGAACACGGACCCGAGCGTGTAGACGATCGTGTTGCGGACGGCTTTGTGGAAGTCCGCGTCGCGGGCGAGCGCCGCGAAGTTGTCGATCCCGACGAAGGTCGCGTACTCCGGGCCGTGGGTTTGCTGCACCGCGAGGATCGCCGAGAGGATGAGCGGGTAGACGGTGAACACGCCGAACACGAGGAAGAACGGCAGCAGGAAGACCGCCGCGGTGCGCGCGGGCCGCGTCCCCGAGGCGCTCACGGCGACGACTCCGCGAGGAACGCGTTGCGGTCCAGCAGCGCGTCGATCGAGCGCTGCTCGGCGGCGAGCGCGGCGGCGGCGAGGGGGCGCAGCTCGTCCGGCGAGGACAGCCCGCGCGAGCGCGCTAGCTCGGCAACCGAGGTCGCCGCGCTGCGCAGCGCGAGCTGCGCGTTGCGGTAGTACGGCGACGCGTAGCGCGCGGGGACGTCCGGCGCTTGTTGGATATACAGTCGCCCGGTCGCCTGGTCGCTGAAGTACGCCTGCGGCTCATCGAACACGGGATCGTCCCAGAGTTCGGTGACCGGCGTCACGATGCCCGTGGTCTCGAAGAGGCGGCGCGCCAGGTCGCGCGAGAGGTACAGCTCCTTGGCGAACGCCCACGCGTCTTCGATGTTGTCCGAGGTCTTGGGGATGCCCATCATCGAGCCGCCGCGCACGCTCGTGCGGCGGCCGCCGGGCTCGAACGCGGGCAGGGGCATGAGCTTGACTTTCCCCGCGAGCTGCGGGATCTGCGTGAGCCAGATGCCGCACATCCAGTCGGGCATCAGGTACCCGATCGCGAGCCCGTCGATCTTCTCGGCGTGCCCGGTGCTCGTCCACTCGTTGATCTCGATGCAGAACCGGTCGTCGCCCACGCACCACGAGATGATCTCGGCGAGGACGTCGACGTTAGTCTCGCTCGCGAGCGTGCAGCGGCCCTCGGCGTCGAACATCGAGCCCCCGCCTTGCAGGAGCAGCACCTCGAGGTTGTCCTCCTGGCTTTCCCAGAAGGAGAGGAGGTAGCGGTCGGGCGAGCCGTCGCCGTCGTTGTCGGCCATCAGCGGCGCGAGCTCGCGCCGGAAGTCCTCCCAGGTCTCGATGCGCGACATGTCGATGCCGGCGGCCTCGACGATGTCGGCGCGGTACCCGAGCAGCACGGGGTGCACGTCGTGCGGGAGCCCGAAGTACCTGCCACGCGACATCCAGGGCGTGAAGCTCGCGGGGTTGATCCGCTCGTGCAATCCTTCGGACTCGATGCGCTCGGTCAGGTCGAGAAACCCGATCGACTCGACCGGCCCGGCGAAGGCGGCGCCGACCATCTGTCGCTCGCCCTCGATGAGATCGGCGGTCTCGACGCCCGCGAAGAACCCGCCCATCATGCGTCGCTTGAGCGCGGGGATGCCGAAGAGACGGATATTGACACGCGTTCCCGTTTGTTCGCGCCAGCGTTCGGCGGCGTCCGGGTAGAACTGCTTGTGCTCGGGGCTGAACATCCAGAGCTCGAGCCCGGGCTCGCGCTTGATGGGCATGAGCAGCACGGCGACGCCGGACACGACCGCGCACAGCGCGATGAGGGCTGACCCCGGGGAGAGGGCATCCGACCCAACGCCCGCGAATCGATGCGACTTTGCCATGGCGAATAGAAAATCGGCCGGCGGCCAGAGGGAGCGGGAAAAGGCGGCCGCCGACCGATATTTAGGAGCAATGCGAGTCGTTTCCGACTCGGTTTCTTAGCGACGACGACGCGTCGCGGCGAGACCACCGAGGCCGAGCAGCGCGGCCGTCGCGGGGGTCGGGGTCACGTTGATGTTGTCGTAGAACACGCCCGACGGGTTGAAGTTCGACGCGGTGTTGAGGAACCCGAACTGGAAGAGTTGCCCGACCAGGCCGTTATCGATGGTCAGCGACAGCGACTTGGTGTTCCAGAGTGACGAGTCGTCCGTCGCGGTCTGGACGAAGTTGGTGGTCGCGAACCCGTTGCCGGGGTCGATCGTCTTGATGAACGCCGCGGCGGTCGAGGGGGCCTGCAGGTCACCGGTCTTGTAGTCGAAGGTGAAGGTCCAGGTCTGCCCGACGTTGCTCGCGTCGATCATCATCTCCTGGAACAGGTTCGCCTCGATGATGCGGTCCGGGAAGTTACTGTGGTCGGTGTTGTTGTAGTCGTTGAAGGCGACGAGCTGCTGGGCGCCCTGGGCGGGGCCGCCCTCGCCCGAAGCGACGTTGGAGAACGCGCCTGAGCCGTTCGGCGCCGGGAACGCGAAGTAGTTGTAAATGAACCCGCCGCCGGCGTCGAACACGTTGGCGCCGACGAGCCAGCCGTCGTCGCCCAACGCGGTCGGCGAACCGGCCGCGAGACCCTCGAAGTCCTGGGAGTACTGCGTGATGGCGCCGTTGGCGGCGCCGGCGGCCAACAGCACCGCCCCGACCGTTGCAATTGCCTTTTTCATCTCTTTCTACCTCTCTACAAAATGAGGACGGGCATCCGATGCCCCACGAAACACACAAGCCGCCCGGAGCCTCGCGATCGCTCCGGTCTCTCTGCGGCGAACAACTAATCGTCTCGCGAAACCTTCTTTCCATCCCGCAGCATGGCGGGCTGATCGGGCACGAGCCCGGTGCTCTCATGCACGCTGAACGTCGTCTCGCGCATCTGGCGGAAGACCTTGTTCGCCTCGCCCTCGAGCGAGCGCGTCAGCCAGCGCGACGCCTCAAGCCCCAGCGCGAACGCGTCCTGGCACACCGCCGTGAACCGCGGGAACGTGTGGAACCGCACGTCCGAGTCGTCGAATCCGACGATCGAGAGCTCGTGCGGCACCCGGATGCCAAGGTGGAGGCACCGGTGCAGCGCGCCGACCGTGGACATCGGGTCGGTGAAGTAGATCGCGGTGGGGGGCTCGGGCAACGACAGCAGCCTGTCGAGCATCATCTGCCCGCCCTCGGGGCTCGCGACCGCCTTGACGGTGTAGTCGTCGCGGCGCTCGATCCCATGGCGTGCCAACGCCGCGGCGTACCCGGCCTCGCGGTCGGCGTGGTCCGAGTCCAGATTCGCGTGCACGCCCAGTGCGATCCGCTGGTGGCCCAAATGGATGAGGTGCTCGACGGCGCGCTCGCTCGTGGTGCGTGATTCGCAGGCGATGAAGTTGACGCGCGGGTCTTCCGAGCGATCCGCGATGAAGATCGCGGGCAGGCCCTCCGCCGCGATCGCTTCGGAAATCTCGCTCGTGTCCTCGAGCCCGCGGAGCACCGCGCCTCGGATGCCCTTGCGGTGGAAGAACTGGCGGTACGTCTCGACGGGGGTTCGGTCGCGGTGCAGGTTGATGAACGTGATGTCGAACTTCAGCTCGTTCGTGCCCTTGAGCAATCCCTGGAGCATCGCGGACTCGAAGTTCCCGAAGTCCGGGCGGACCGGGTCGTCGGGGTAGATCAGGCCGATGACGTTTGTGGGGCGGCGCCCGACCGCGGGCGCGTAGCCCGCGCCCTCGGCGACCTCGAGCACCTTCCGCCGGGTCTCCTCGCTGACGTCCGGGTGGTTGTTCAGAGCGCGCGACACCGTTGCTACGGAGACGCCCGCCTTGCTCGCGATTTGCCGGACCGATGCCATCGTGGCACTCCCCCTGGCGTGCGCCCGCACGCCACAATCTCTCTCTTACCCGTCGCCCAACTCCCGGCGTTCGACACGCTCGTCGATCGTCGACCAGATGATCTTGTAGGTGCTGCGGACTTCGTCCTCGTTGCCGCGCTGCTCGAACAGCTCATCGGGCTTGGCCGACGAGACGTGCCCATCGAGGAAGCCGACGTTCGCGCTGCCCTTGACGGCGAGCGGCTCGTCCTTGTTGCCCGAGTGCCGGTAGTAGGGCAGGAAGCTCGTGGGCATGCCCGCGGACTGCCCCTGCGCCTCGGCGCTCTCGTTCAGGAACTCGGTTGGGGTGAGGCCGGGAGGCGTGGTGTCCACGCCCTCGCCGCCGCCGAACCGCTCGCCGGGGAGCCCGCGAGCGCCGATCGACCCTGCGGTCCACCACGCCGGCAGGCGGCCGTTCTCCTCGGCGAAGTTCCGGTCGCCCGGGTAGAAGCCGTACGCCTCGCCCAGCAGGAGCAGCTGGCTGGACCGATCGGCGAAGGCCTTGAACCCGCGGCCCATCTGGAAGGTCTCGGGGTTTCCTTCGAACTCGCCAGGGGCGTAGTACTGCGGGAACCCGGAGGACGGGTTCAGTCGGCTCTCGCCGGCGGACGCCGCCCAGTAGTTCATCGAGTACGAGCGGCCGCCGTCCACGTGGTTCGGGCAGACCATCACGCCGCCGCCGACCGTCGGGTTCTCAGGCGCGCTCGCGCTGGGGCGGGGTGGGTCGGGCGTCGTCGGATCGATGTCGGTGAACTCGGTCGTGTTGGGCAGGTACTGCCCGATGCGGTTGACATCGTGCCAGACGACGTTCCGCTTGTTGTTGAGCGTGTCGAACGTGTTCCGCCCGCCGACGACCTGCGGGAAGGCGTCGTTCCAGTCGTTGGCGTACTGCAGCAGGGCGGTCGTGATCTGCCGAGCATTGCTCTTGCACTGCACATCGCGGGCCGTCTCGCGGGCGCGTCCGAGCGCGGGCAGTAGGATGCCGATGAGCAGCGCGATGATCGCGATGACGACCAGCAGCTCGATCAGCGTGAACGCGGAACGGTCAGAATTCTTCGTGGCGTGCATCGTCGGCTCCCTCGAACGAATGCGTCGGGCGGTCCCTCTCGGCTGTCGCCGAACCCCCCGGTCTGCTCCGGACCGTTCCGGAACAGTTACATGAGTGTCCCGACATCACGGCCGGTTGTCAAGCCCCACGCTCGGGTCCCCGCGGAATTCCTCAAAAACTTGATCTGAGGCCCTGTCCGATGGCGGAACCCAAACAAAGACCGTTCAAAAATCGGCGGGATCGCCGAGCTTGATGGACCGACTGGTCCGGGAATCTCGAAACAGTTACATTCTTTGCATGCCCAGAACCTCACTCGTTACCGCCTGCTCGATCTGCCTCGCGTGGATGGGAACCGCCATGACCGCCTGTGCCCAGCCGATCGCCGTAGAAGTCGTGCCCACCGAGCGTGGGTACGAGCTCACGCGGGGCGGCGAGCCCTTCTTCATCAAGGGGGTGGGTGGGCAACAAGAGCTCGACCGGTTCGTGGCGGCGGGGGGCAACGCCATCCGCACCTGGGACGCCGAGGGCATCGGGCCGCTGCTGGATGAGGCGCACGAACGGGGGCTCGCGGTCGCCGCGGGCATCTGGCTCGCCCACGAGCGGCACGGGTTCGATGCGACCGATCCCGAGCAGCGCTCCGAACAGCTCGAGCGCGTCCGCCGGCTCGTGCTCGAGCACCGCGACCATCCGGCGCTGCTGCTGTGGGGCGTGGGCAACGAGGTCGAGCTGGAGGGCGACCTCGACCGCGCGCTCGCGTTCGTCGAGGAAGCCGCGGCGTTGATCAAGACGCTCGACCCGAACCACCCGACGATGTGCGTGATCGCCGAGATCGGTGACGACAAGGCGCGTCGCGTTCAGGATCACTGCCCGAGCATCGACATTGTGGGCATTAACACGTACGCCGGGCTTCGGTCCATCCCGTCGCGGCTCGACGCGCAGGGTGTGACCAAGCCGTACATCGTCACCGAGTTTGGTCCGCCCGGGACATGGGAGGTCGGCAAGACCGCGTGGGGGGCGCCGTTCGAGCCTTCGAGCGCCGAGAAGGCGGTGTTCTACGAGAGCAGCTACCGCGCCGGCGTGCTGGCCGAGCGCGGCAAGCGGTGTCTCGGCTCGTTCGCGTTCTTGTGGGGCAACAAGCAGGAGGTGACCGGCACGTGGTTCGGCATGTTCCTGGACTCGGGCGAATCGACGCCCGCGGTCGATGTGATGACCGAGCTCTGGTCGGGCGAAGCCCCGGCGAACCGAGCTCCGCTCGTCGAGCGACTCCAGCTGCGCCCGAGCGGGCTCGAGCATCCGCCGGGCACGACGATGAGCGCGGTGGTCGCCGTGCGCGACCCGGACGGCGACGACCTCCGGTTCGACTGGGAATTGCGGGCAGAGTCGGACGACTACCGGATGGGGGGCGACCGGGAGGCGGTCCCCGATGAGATTCACACGGAGTTCAGGGGCTCGGGCGAACGCCGCGTCGCGTTCGACCTGCCCGATGCGCCGGGCGCTTACCGCGTCTTTGTGACCGTGCACGACGGCAAGGGCGGCGCCGGGACGGCGAATATGCCCATCCGCGTGCTTCCGGAGTGATGCTCATTCGGCCGTGGGCGCGGCGAGCTTGGGCGTGCGGTCCGCCCGCCAGAGACCCCAGTGCTTCTCGACCTCCGCCGGGTCGTCGCCGCCCTTCCAGTTCTCGTCGAACGCCTCGAAGTAGAAGTAGGGCTGCTCCGCCTCTTTCGCCCACGACGCGAACGCGCGGTAGAAGAGCTCCTGCTCGCGTTCGCCCGGGGCGCCGATGATGAGCTCCGCCTGCTGCCCGTGCGACGCGACGCTCGTCGCCCACCCGGTCTCGCACAGCACGATCGGGAGCCCCGCGTGGCGCGACGCGACGTCGTCGATCTGCTCGCGCGTCCATTCCAGCGCGTTGGCGAGCGTCTGCGTGTTCCACATCGCGTACGCGTGCAGGCCGATGAAATCGACCTCGGCGGCGACGGCGGCGCTCTCGGGCCTGTTCCAGAAGTTGTAGTCGTCGCACGTCGTCACCGGGCAGGAGACCCGGCGGCGCACGTCGCGGATCAGCTCGATGAGCGTCTCGGCGGGCACGCGGTGCGCGGACCAGTAGACCTGGGTCTCGTTGCCGACGTTGACGGCCCAGACGATCTCGGGGTACTCGTTGGCGAGCCGGATGGCGGCTTCGACCTCCGCCCTGTTCGCCTCCTCGGCGTTCGGCGCGATCCACGCGCCGACCATCACGCGCAAAGACAGACCGTCCTCTCGAATGATGTCCAGCGCGTCGGCGGCGGGGCCCACCGAGCCGTACATCCGGATGAGCGAGAACCGCCCGGCGAGGATGCGCAGGTCCTCGCGGATCTGCTCGCGGGTGGGGGAAGCGCCGCCTGGCGCCTGCCCATCGCGGTGCGGGCCGTACGAGATCCCGTCGCCGATCCACTGATCGTTGTGTGTTCGGGTAAGCGGCCGCGGCTGCTCGGCGATCGCGACCGAGCCCCCGATCAGGAGCCCGATCAACGCGATGAATCTCAGGGCGATGGAACAGTTACAGTTTGGGTCGGCTCCCAAAAGGCCCATTCGAACGCTTGCAGTCTTGGTTCGCATGCGAGTACTGTAACAGTGTTCCGGGGGGATGCTGGAACGTACTGGAGGGTCCAATGTTTGAACAATTCCTGATCCGCGCCGCCACCGTCGCGATCTCCGGCGTCCTCGCCGCCCCCGCAGCCGCCCAGAGCTGGGATCTCGTCTGGGAGGACAACTTCGACGGGTTCGAGCTCGACACGACCAAGTGGGAATACATGTACGGCACCGGGTCCGACTACGGGCTCGAGGGGTGGGGCAACAACGAGTTGCAGTACTACACCGACAGCCCGAACAACGTGCGCGTGGTGGGGGGCATCCTGCAGATCACGGCCCGGCGCGAGAACTTTATGAGCTCGCAGTACACCTCGGGGCGCATCCGCTCGCTGAACAAGGGTGACTTCCAGTACGGGCGGATCGAGATGCGCGCGATCATCCCGGACGCGCAGGGCGTCTGGCCGGCGTTCTGGATGCTGCCCACGAACTCGCCGTACGGCGGGTGGCCGATGTCGGGCGAGATCGACATCATGGAATCGACCAACGACGCGGACCGCATCCACGGCACCATCCACTTCGGGAACTCCTGGCCCAACAACTCTTCGACGGGCGGGAGCACGACCCTCGGCGGCACGGACTTCAGCGCGGGCTACCACGTCTACGCGATCGAGTGGGAATCCGACGAGATGCGCTGGTACATCGATGACGTCATGTTCTCGCGGAAGACGAGCAACGAGTGGTTCTCCGGCAGCTCGGCCGCCGCGGGCAACCCGCTCGCGCCGTTCGACAACCCGTTCCACCTCCTGCTGAATGTGGCGGTGGGCGGGAACTGGCCCGGCTCGCCGAACCCCTCGGACTACCCGGTGACGATGACGGTGGACTACGTGCGCGTGTACCAGCAGGTGCAGTCGCCGTACACGGCCGATGAACTCCCGCACCCGGTCCCCGGGTTGATCGAGGTGGAGGACTTCGACGACGGGCTGCCCGGCCAGGCGTACGCCGACAGCGATTCCGTCAACGAAGGCGGGCAGTACCGCGACACGGGCGTGGACATCGAGGTCTGCTCCGAGGGCGGGTTCAACGTCGCGTACATGAACGAGGGCGAGTGGCTCGAGTACACCATCGACGTCGCCGAGACGGGGACGTACCGCGTCGACGTCCGCAACGCGTCGCAGATCACGGGCGGCGAGTTCCGGTTCGAGATCGACGGCCAGCCCGTCTCGCAGACGATCTACGCGTTCCCCACGGGCGGCTGGCAGACGTGGCAGACCACGCCCGTCGAGGTCGAGCTCGAGGCCGGCGAGCACGTGATCCGCTGGGCCAACCGATCGACGAGCGGCCGGGAGTACAACCTGAACTGGTTCGACTTCGTGCTGCTGACCGCGCCGTGCTTCGCGGACATCGACGGGAGCGGCTCGCTGAACGTGGACGACATCGACGCGTTCGTTACCGCATTCCTCGCGAGCGATTCCGCCGCGGACTGCGACGGCAACGGGACCCTGAACATTGACGACGTGGATTGCTTCGTCGCGGCGTTCCTCGCCGGGTGCGACTGATCCGCATCCCGACGCGGTGGCGGCGGTGCGCCGAACCGGCGCGGATCCGTGCCGCACTCGATTGGCGTCGTTGATCACGAGTCTGGACGAGGTCGTCGGCTACGCGCGGGAGTGACTCGGAACGCGTCCCTCGCGGGTGCCGCGCCGGGGAACGAACCGCGATCAGGCGGGTCTTGTACAATCGCGCGACACACGCGTTGCCCACCAGAGGGGATCCGATGACCGAGCAGTTCGACCGCATCACCGAGCACCAGTGCACCAAGCCGCCGGCGACGTACGACGACCTGAGCGTGCTCTTCCTGAACTGCACGCTGAACCGGACGCCCGTGCTCTCGCATACCGAGGGGCTCATCGGTGTGGCGCAGCGCGTGTTCGAGGCGAACGGCGTGAAGACGAAGGTGATCCGCCCGGTTGACTACGAGATCGCCGCCGGGCTCGGGCACGACATGACCGAGACGCCCGAGTGGGAGCGTGACGACTGGCCCAAGATCCAGGCCGAGGTGGACGCGTGCGACATTCTCGTGGTGTGCACGTCGGTCTGGCTGGGCGAGAAGTCCAGCGTGTGCAACCGCGTGCTCGAGCGGATGTACGGGTACACCCACGACTTCAACGAGAAGGGCCAGTACCGCGACTACGGCAAGGTCGGCGCGACGCTGATCACGGGCAACGAGGACGGCGTGAAGCACTGCGCGATGAGCATCCTGTTCTCGCTGAGCCACATCGGCTACACGATCCCGCCGCAGGCGGACGCGGGGTGGATGGGCGAAGCCGGGCCCGGGCCGTCCTATCGCGACGAGGGCTCGGGCGGGCCTGAGAACGACTTCACGAACCGCAACACGACGTTCCTTGCCTGGAACTGCATGCACTTGGCGCGGATGCTCAAGGACCAGGGCGGCATCCCCGCGCACGGCAACCAGCCGGATGCGTGGGACGCGGGGTGCAAGACAGACTTCGCGAGCCCCGAGCACAAGCGCTGAGCGGGGCGCCGACCCCGAGGCACGCCCGGGCGTGATGGTCGCGCCGGCGAGGACCGGCCCGCCTGCCGGCACGCGTCCGGGCCGCCCGGTTTCGTGTCTCCGACGGCGGTTTTCGTGCGTGCTTTGGCGGGTTCGGGCGGATCCGTTTCGAGATTGGTCCGATCACTGATACGCTCGGCGGACCCGCCGGGTGTTCTCGGACGGTCATCACTCCGGAGATCGAGATGCGTTTGCAACGAGCTTGGCGTCATGTCGTGGCGGTCGCCGCCGCGCTGCTTTCCCAACACGCGGTCGCGGACGTCGATTGGCACGGGTCGCTGGATTGGCGCGCCATCGGGCCCGCGCGCGGCGGGCGCGTGCAGTCCGTCGCCGGCGTCATCGGCGACCGGAACACCTACTACATGGGCGCGACCGGCGGCGGCGTGTGGAAAACCACCGACACCGGCAACTCCTGGCGGAACGTCACCGACGGGTTCCTGAACGTCGGCTCCGTCGGCGCGGTCGCCGTCGCCCCCGCCGACCCCAACGTCGTCTACGTCGGCACGGGCGAGGCGGACATCCGCGGCAACTTCTCGCACGGCGACGGGGTCTACCGATCCCTCGACGCCGGCAAGACCTGGGAGCACGTCGGGCTGGACGACACGCGCCAGATCGGGCGCATCGCGGTCCACCCGCGCGACGAGGGCACGCTCTTCGTCGCGGCCCTTGGGCATGTGTACGGACCCAACGACCAGCGCGGCGTCTTCCGCTCGACCGACGGGGGCGACACGTGGGAACGCGTCCTCCACGTGGACGACCGCACCGGCGCGATCGACGTCGCGATCGACCCCATCAACCCGCGCGTCATCTTCGCGTGCTTCTGGCACGTCTCGCGCACGCCCTGGAGCCTCGATTCGGGCGGGCCCGGCAGCGGGCTGTATCGCTCGACCGACGGCGGCGACACGTGGACCAAGCTCACCAACGGGCTGCCCGACGGCGTGAAGGGCAAGATCGGCGTCTCGCCGTCCGCCGCCCAGCGCGACCTCGTCTACGCGATCGTCGAGGCCGAAGACGGCGGCGTCTTCCGCTCGACCGACGGCGGCGACTCCTGGCGACGCGTGAACGACGACCGCGACCTCCGCCAACGCGCCTGGTACTACACCCACATCTACGCCGACCCGCAGGACGCCGACACCGTGTACGTCATGAACGTGCGGTTCCACAAGTCCATCGACGGCGGGCGCAGCTGGTCCACGATCCGCGTCCCGCACGTGGACAACCACGACCTCTGGATCGATCCGCACGACAACCAGCGCATGATCAACGCCAACGACGGCGGCGCGAACGTCTCGTTCAACGGCGGGCAAACCTGGTCCACCCAGACCAACCAGCCCACCGCCCAGTTCTACCGCGTCACGACCGACAACGCGCACCCGTACCGCGTGTACGGCGCCCAGCAGGACAACTCGACCGCGAGCGTGTCGTCGCGCGGGAGGCAGTTCGGCGGCTGGGAGAGCGACCTGTACAGCGTCGGCGGGTGCGAGTGCGGGTACATCGCGGTGCACCCCGAAGACAACGACATCGTCTACGCCGGGTGCTACGGCGGGTACCTGTCGATTTACGACCACGAGCTCGGTGAATCCCGAAACATCTCGATCTGGCCCGAGAACCCGATGGGCGCGGGCGTGGACGTGCAGAAGCACCGTTTCCAGTGGACATTCCCCATCGTCCTGTCGCCGCACGATCCGGAGACGGTGTACGTCGGCGGCGAGCGCGTCTTCCGCTCGACCAACCGCGGGCAGTCGTGGGAGCCGATCTCGGACGACCTGACGACCAACGACAAGTCCAAGCAGCGCAGCTCGGGCGGGCCGATCACGCAGGACAACACGTCCGTCGAGTACTACTGCACGGTCTTCACGATCGCCGAGTCGCCCGTCACGCCCGGCGTCATCTGGGCGGGCACGGACGACGGGCTGATCCATGTGACGTCCGACGACGCCGAGACGTGGGAGAACGTGACGCCCATTGGGATGGGCGACTGGCCGATGATCAGCCTGATCGAGGCGTCGCCGCACGACGCGGACACCGCGTACGCCGCCGTCAACCGGTACAAGATGAACGACTTCCGCCCGCAGGTCTGGCGCACGACCGACCGCGGCAAGACGTGGAAAATGGTCGTGGACGGCCTGCCCTCGGACGCGTTCGTCCGCTCGGTGCGCGAAGACCCGACGACCCCCGGGCTGCTCTACATCGGCACCGAGACCGGCGTGTTCTACTCGTACAACGCGGGCGACACGTGGGCGCCGCTGCAACTGAACCTCCCGCGCGTCCCGATCACGGACGTCACCGTGAAGGACGACGACCTGGTCGTCGCGACGCAGGGGCGCTCGTTCTGGATCCTCGACGATCTGGCGGTGATCCGCCAGCTCGCCCCCGACGCCGAGCGCGGTACGCCGGACGATGACGAGCCGTGGCTCTTCGACCCCGCGCCCGCGTACCGCGAGGGGTGGGACCGCACCCGCTTCCACGTCTACATCCCCGAGGACCTCGACGAGCTCAAGGGCGACGGCGACGCGACCTTCACCATCCGCGACGCGGACGGCGACGAGGTCCGCTCGTGGACCATCAATGGGAAGGGCGACAACGTCCTCCGCTGGTCCGCCGGGATGAACCAGTTCAACTGGAACTTCCGGCACGACAACCCCGAGTACGTCCCCGGCGCGGTCGCCTGGCCACGCCACCCGCCGGGCCCGCGCGCGGTGCCGGGCGAGTACACCGCCGAGCTCGTCGTGGGCGAGTGGTCGCAGGAGGTCGCGCTGTCGATCCTGCCCGACCCCCGCCGCGGCACGACGCCCGAGGAGTACGACGCCCAGTTCGGATTGCTCACCGAGATCAACGACGCGCTCACCGCGGCGCACGAAGCGGTGAACAACATCCGCGCGGTGCGCACGCAGATCGACACCGCCCTGGCGCGCGCCAAGTCCGCCGGGCTGGACGACGATCTCAAGGAGCCCGCCAAGGAACTCC
Source organism: Phycisphaerales bacterium (assembly GCA_040219655.1). GTDB lineage: Bacteria > Planctomycetota > Phycisphaerae > Phycisphaerales > UBA1924 > BQJQ01. The sequence goes on from JAVJSB010000007.1 coordinate 402,011, forward strand.
GCGAGAAGCTCAAGGGGATCGAAGAGACCATCATCCAGACCAAGAGCAAGAGCGCGCAGGACCCGCTGAACTATCCGATCCGTCTGAACGACAAGATCGGTGCGCTCGCGTACGCCGTGGACGGCGATTTCCCGCCCACCGCGCAGTCGCGGGCGGTTTTCGAGCATCTCAAGGCCCAGCTCGACGTGCAGCTCGCGGCCTTCGAAGAAGTCGTGACCGAGGGCATCCCCGCGTTCAACGAGCTGGTATACGAGCAGCGCGTCCCCGCGATCGTGCTCGAGGACGGCGAGGCGGACGACGCCGGCGAAGTGGAAGCTGACGAGGACGAGTAAGTCCGAGACGTGAGGACCGACCGATGAAGATCACCCGCGCCATCGCCGCCGCGGCGCTGCTGGGCGTCGCGCCGCTCGCCACCGCCGACGATCACGAGGACGCCGCCGACGAGCCCCGCGTGCTCACCGAGGACGACCTGAAGTCCCTGAGCTGGCGCGAGATCGGGCCGGCGAACATGGGCGGGCGCGTCTCGGCGCTCGCGCTGTCCGAAGCGGACCCCCGCGTGCTCTACGTTGGGTACGCGACCGGCGGCGTGTGGAAGACCACCAACTACGGGACGACGTTCAAGCCCATCTTCGACGGCACCGGCACGAACTGCATCGGCGCCATCGCGATCGCGGATGTGGATGCCGATTGGGACGGGTGGGACGAGGACACGACCGCCGACGAGCGCGCCGAGCAGGGCGCGGGGCGCGTCGTGTGGGTCGGCACCGGCGAGGGCAACGGGCGCAACAGCTCGTCGTGGGGGGGCGGCGTCTACCGCTCGACCGACGGCGGCGCGACGTTCGAACTCGTCGGGCTCGAAGAAACGCACGATATCCCCGCGATGGCGCTCGATCCGCGCGATCCGGACGTCTGCTACGTCGCTGCCCTCGGGCGCCTCTGGGGCGCGAATGAAGAGCGCGGCGTCTACAAGACAACCGACGGCGGTGCCACGTGGGATCACGTCCTCAAGATCGACGAGAACACGGGCGCGTGCGACGTGCTCGTCAACCCGGACGACCCGGACATCGTGTACGCCGCGATGTACGACCGCCGGCGCTCGCCGTGGAGCTTCCGCTCGGGCGGCGAAGAGGGCGGCATCTACCGCTCGACCGACGCCGGGAAGACGTGGACCAAGCTGACCGGTGGCCTGCCGACCGAGACCGGCCGCATCGGGCTGGCGATCTGCCCGTCGAGCCCGAACGTCTTGTATGCCCAGGTCGAGAGCGCCGAGGACGGGCACCTCGGCGGTTCGATCGAGGACCGCAGCCGCGGCGGGGGTTTTTTCCGCACCGACGACGGCGGGGACACCTGGACGCGCACCACCGACTTCATGTCCCGACCGTTCTACTTCTCGCGCACCGCCGTCGATCCGGAAGACTGCGACCGCGTGTACCTCCCGGGGTTCAACATCGCGATCTCCGACGACGCGGGCGACACGTTCTACAACTTCGGGAAGATGCCGCACGTCGATTACCACGCGATGATCGTGGATCCGAACGACCCGGATCACCTGCTCGTCGGCAACGATGGCGGGTTCTACCGCTCGTGGGACCGCGGCGAGACGTGGGACTACCACCGCGAGATGGCCGTCGGGCAGTTCTACAACATCGACGTCGATGACTCGACGCCCTACCGCATCGCCGGCGGGCTGCAGGACAACGGCTCGTGGATCGGCGTGGGTGAAACCCTCCGAAACGCTTCGGGGAACTCGTTTATGGGGCGCGGCGGCGCGCTCACCACCAAGCACTGGGACTTCGTCATGGGCGGCGACGGGTTCACCGTCCGCTTCGACCCCACCGACGAGAACACCGTCTACGCCACGAGCCAGGGCGGCAACCTCGTCCGCGTCGATCTGGGCACCGGGCAGATGCGCTCGCTCAAGCCGGGCAGCAAGGAGGGCGAGAAGGCGTTCCGCTTCAACTGGAACGCGCCCTTCTTCGTCTCGCCGCACGACCCGACGGTGCTGTACCACGGCGGCAACCGCGTTTTCCGACTCGACGACCGGGGCGACCGCTGGACCGCCATCAGCCCAGACCTCACCACCAACGACATCGACAAAGTCATCACCGTCGGGTCTGACGCGGAGACCTACGGCACCATCGTGTCGCTCGCAGAGTCGCCCGTCGAGCAGGGGCTCCTCTGGGCCGGGTCCGACGACGGGCTGATCCATGTCACGTCCGACAGCGGCGAAACGTGGGAAAACGTCACGCCCGACGCGGTAGACGGGCTGTACGTCTCCTCGATCGAGCCCTCCAAGTTCGACGCGGACGTCGCGTACGCGTCCGTGAGTGGGCACCGGTCCGACCGGTTCGAGCCGATCCTGCTCCGCACCGACGACCGGGGCGCGAGCTGGGCGATGATCACCGAGGGGTTCGCCGAAGACGACGTCGTGGACGTGGTGAAGGAGGACGCGCGCAATCCTGGGGTGCTCTATGCCGGCACCGAGCGGGCGATGTACGTCTCGATCGATCGGGGCGAGCGCTGGGTCAAGCTCAACTCGGGTGAGCTGCCACCGACCAAGGTGGACGACATCGCGATCCAGGCGCGCGAGATGGACCTGCTCGCCGGCACGCACGGGCGCTCCATCTGGGTGCTCGACGACATCAGCGCCCTGTCGGCCCTCACGCCCGAGATCGTCGGATCGGATCTGCACGTGTTCGAGGTCGGCCATGTGCAGCCGCGCCAGCGGATCGGGACGTACGAGTTCACGTCCGACCGGCAGTTCGTCGCGAACAATCCGTCGCTGGACGCCGCGATCCACTACTGGGTCCGTGACGAGCACGACGGCGGGTCCAAGGTGACCATCAAGGACGCCCACGGGCGCACGATCCGGTCACTCTCGGGCAAGGCGGACGCCGGGCTCAACACGGTCGAGTGGGACATGCAGGCCGACAGCGACATCCGCCTGAGCCGCCTGCACCCCGGGCGGAACTACACCTACCCGGGGACCTACACGGTCACGGTCAAGGTTGGCGATCACGAGCGGGAGATCGAGCTTGAGCTGCTGCCCGAGCTGGGCGGGTCGCCGCATCACGTGCGCGATGCTGAGTGACGCCTGGCCCGCGCGCGGCGCTTGGCGCTGTGCGGCATCCACCACAGCCAGACGCCCGTGAGCCAGAGCCCGCCCAGGATCACGCCAGCGGGGAGGAAGACGCCGAGCTTCGTCCAGTCGCCCGCGAAGAACGACCCGTCGTGCAGCGACTCGATCAGGTCGCTGCGCCGGTAGGCGGACGAGACGACCTCGCCGGTCGCGGTATCGACCTGCACTTCCCACCGGTTCTGCGCGCGCACCTTGGCGATGCCGCGGTCGGGTCGCACGTCGATGCGATTGATGTCGGACCAGGACTCGATGCCCGCTTGGGGCACGGTTCGGGCGGCGTCAAGGATGGCGTCGAACCCGATCGCCGGCTCGCCCGCCGAGCCCCGGGCGGTGGGGGGCTGGACCCAGCCTGAGTGCTTCTTGAGTTGAAGGAGGACCCCGGTGGCGATCACGATCCCGAGGGGGAGGACCACCGCGACCGATCCCCACCGGTGCAGGGTGCGGGACCATCGGTTGAGGGTTGTTCGGCGTCCGGGCACGGGCCAAGCGTACGCCCCCGGGCGGGTTTTTTGCGGGTTCGGGGGCTCGGGCTGACGCATCCCCAGCGGGCGTCCGATGTACACCCGAGACCGGGCCGAGATTCTCGGGCCCGAGGGAGACTGACCATGACGACGCGCCGGATCGCCGCTGTTCTTCTCACCGCCGGGCTCGCCGCGACGGGCGCGCTCGCCGACGACAAGAAGCCCGACTTTGACAAGGTGAGCGAGGGGTACGAGAAGCTCGTCACGGGCGCCGAGTCGGGGATGTGGAACGTCTGGAAGCGCGACAAGGACGCGCAGCTGCTCGCGGAGATTCCGAAGAGCGCGATGGGCAAGTGGGTGCAGTTCGTCGCGACGGTCGCCGGGGGCGACCCGCAGGTCGGCGTGTACTCCATCTGGCACGACTCGGTCGGCGTGCCCGCGAAGACGGTGTACTGGGAGCAGCGCGGCGACAAGCTCGCACTCATCGAGCCCAACCTCGACTACCGCACGACGGGCGACGCCGAGTCCAAGTCCGCCCTCGAGCGGATCTACACGGACCGCGTCGTGCTGTCGGTGCCGATCATCACGACGGGCTTGACGGGCGGGCACGTGATCGATCTGGACCAGGTGCTGCTGGCGAACGCGGATGAGTTCTTCGGGTCGTTCACACGGCAGGCGGACCGGTCGCTCGCGCAGATCACAGGCGCGAAGGCGTTCCCAAACAACATCGAGCTGACGTTCGAGCTGCCGCGCGCGAGCGGGCAGCTCGCCGAGATTCACTACTCGCTGGGCATGCCCGAGAAGAGCCCCGGGTTCAAGCCGCGCGAGGCGGACCGCCGCGTGGGCGTGTACTACGTCAACTACACGGACCGGTCCAAGCACGGGCTGCGCGGCCAGGTGACCCGGTACGCGAACCGGTGGCACATCGAGAAGGCGGACTCGAAGCTCAAGATGAGCCCGCCGAAGGAGCCCATCGTCTACTACATCGAGCACACGACGCCGATCCGGTATCGGCGGTGGGTGCGCGACGGCGTCCTCGCGTGGAACAAGGCGTTCGAGCAGGTCGGGATCGTCGGCGCGATCGAGGTCCGCCAGCAGGACCAGTCCACGGGCGCGCACATGGACATCGACCCGGAGGACATCCGCTACTCGTTCGTCCGCTGGACGAACTCGTCGATGGGGTTCGCGATCGGGCCCGTGCACGTGCACCCGGACACAGGCGAGATCTACGAAGCGGACATCGTGATGGACGAGGGCTTCCTCTCGTCGTACGCGAACCAGTACATGCAGACCGAGCTGGCGTCGGCGGCGATGGCGGCGATGCACCCCGAGCTCGCGCCGTGGCTTGCCCAGAACCCGGACTGGGACCCGCGGGTGCGCCTCGCGAGCCCGGCGGACCGCCCGGCGGTTCAGGCGCTCGCCAGGGCGCTGGTCGAGCGTCCCGCGATGGCGGGACCGGCGCTCAACGAGGCGCCGCCCACGATGCGGCCCGAGGTCTGGGCGCAGCATCAGCAAGCGATCGGCGCCGGGGCGTGGTCGTGCAAGGTGCAGCCCGGGCTGGCGACGAGCGTCGCGATGGCGCGGTTGTCGGGCGAGCTCGGGCTGATCCCGATGGAAGACGCCTCGGACGAGGGCAGCGTGCTCGACGGGCTGCCCGAGCAGTTCGTGGGCCCGCTGCTCCGCGACGTCGTGATGCACGAGGTCGGGCACACGCTCGGCATGATGCACAACTGGAAGGGCAGCGCCCAGTACGGGTTCGCCGACATCAACTCGACCGAGTTCAAGGGCGTCAAGCCGATCCTCGGCACCGTGATGGACTACGCCCCGGCGAACATCGTCGTTGAGGACGGCGAGCTCGTGCAGGGTGATTACGCCCCGATCGACATCGGGCCGTACGACAAGTGGGTCATCGAGTGGAACTACACCTTCGATGACCCCGCAAAGGTCGCGTCCCGTGCCACCGAGCCGGGGCTCGGGTTCAACGCCGAGGACGGCGCCTTCGGGCCCGATCCGCAGGCGAAGGTGTGGGACCTGGGCGAGAACTCGCTCGACTACGCCGACGCCCGGATGGCGTGGGTCCGCAACGCTCGGGCGAAGTTTCTTGATGTTGCGGTGAAGGACGACGACACCTGGCAGCGTGCTCGCTCGGTGTACGGCCAGCTCCTCGGCGCGCACTTCGGCACGATCTCCATCGCGTCCAACTGGGTCGGCGGCGCGTACACGAACAAGTTCACGAAGGGCGACAACGGGCCTGATCCGGTGCGGCCCGTCGAGGTCGATCGCCAGCGCCGGGCGCTCGCGTTCATCGCGGACAACGCGTTCGACGACGCCGCGTTCGGGCTGGATCCCGCGGTGCTTCGTAAGCTGGGGTCGGACAACTGGTACGACTCGGGGTACGCGACGGCCCACGACTGGCCCGTGCACGACCAGATCCTGGGCGTGCAGGCGTCGGCGATGTCGATGCTCATCAACCCGACGCGTCTGCGTCGCGTGCAGGACAACGAGCTGCGCACGCCCGCGGGCGAGGACGCCGTGACGGTGCCCGAGGTGCTCAGCACGGTCCGCGAGGCGGTCTGGGCGAGCGCGGGGCGCGACGGCGCGTCGTTCACGGAGCGCGAGCCCCTCGTGTCGTCGCTGCAGCGGAACTTGCAGAAGGAGCACGTCGAGCGGCTGATCGATCTGGCGACCGGGGCGTCCTGGCCCGGGGCGTCGCGGTACGACCTGCAGGCGTTGGCCCGGCAGGAGCTCCGCGAGGTGCTCGAGACCGTCTCGACGCTTCAGCGCCGGACCGGGATCGACCGCTACACCCTCGCGCACGCGGCGGACCTGACGAACCGCATCGAGAAGGCCCTCGAGGCGAGCTACACCCGCGACTGAGCGTCGGTCGGGATTCGCTGGGGCGTCGCATCCGGGCGTCGGGCACTTGCGGCGGCGGCGCGTTCTGGCCACACTGCCCCGCATGCCGAAGACCACAATGACGGAGCGCCCGCGCCGGGTGCGCGGGCCGCTCGACCTCATCGAGTTCATCGGGAACAAGCTGCCGGACCCGGTGGTGCTGTTCCTGCTCGGCGCGGTGCTGGTCGTCGTCGCGAGTCACTTCGCGGCGCCGAACCTGCCCGAGGGGTTCGAGGTCCGCTGGGCGGACGTCGGCAACCGCGACGGCGGGGTCGATGAGCACCTGGGGACGCTGGGACGCGTCGGGGTCGATGACGAAGGCAACGAGACGTTCACGCCGGGCTCCTTTGTTGTCGTCGAGACAGGTGATGCGCTCGGCGCCCACCTCGTGCTCGAGACGGGCGAGACGGTGACGGGTGAAGACGGCGCGCCGCTGGACTTCGCGGAGCGCGGGTGGGCGGTCTTTCAAAAGACACCGACCGAGATCGAGAACCCGGAGACGGGCGAGACCGGGCTGGTGCTCGAGCCGAACGGCTCGGTCATGTTCGCGCGGTCGTTGATGTCAAGCGAAGGGCTGTACTGGGTGCTCAGCTCGATGGAGTCGAACTTCCTCGGGTTCGCGCCGCTCGGCGTGGTGCTGCTGGGGATGCTCGGCATCGGGCCGATGGAGAAGGTCGGGCTGATCGGCGCGATCCTGCGCGTGAGCCTCAAGGTCGTTCCCAACAAGCTGCTGACTCCGGCGATGGTGTTCCTGGGCGTGATGAGCAGCTTGGGTTCGGACGCGGGGTACGTTGTGCTTCCACCGCTTGCGGCGGCGGCGTACCTGGCGGCGGGGCGATCTCCGCTCGCGGGCATCGCGGCGGTCTTCGCCGGCGTGAGCGCCGGGTTCAACGCGAACCTGCTCATCACGAGCCTCGAGCCGCTGATGGCGGAGCTCACGCAGTCGGCGGCGCAGCAGGTCGATCCGTCGCGTCAGGTCGCGGCGACGGCGAGCTGGTACTTCATGGCCGCGAGCACCTTCCTCGTGACGTTCATCGGGTGGGCGACGACGGCGGTGTTCGTTGAGAAGCGGTTGAGCGCGAAGTCGCCCGAGGACGGGGGGCCGGACCACGCCGCCGCCGCCGAAGCGGCGTCGAAGGATCGCCTGAAGCCGGCGGAAGTCCTGGGCCTGGTCTACAGCGGCCTGGTCTTCATGGCCGGCCTGGCGCTCACGTTCGTGCTCGTGTTCTGGGAGGGATCGCCGCTGCACGGCTTGGACGGGATCTTCCCGCGGTGGGTCGCGGTCATCGTGCCGCTGATGTTCATGCTCACGATCGTGCCCGCGATGGTGTACGGGTGGACCACGGGCGTGATCAAATCGACGAAGGACGCGGCGAAGACGCTCGTGCAGTCGATGGCGGACATGGCGCCGATCATCGTGCTCGCGTTCTTCGCGGGTCAGTTCGTGGCGTACTTCGCGGAGTGCAATCTCGGCGCGATGCTCGCGTTCACGGGTGGCGAGTGGTTGTTCGAGCAGCGGCTGCCCGCCCCGCTGCTGATCGTCTCGTTCATCGCCGTGACGATGATCTTCAACCTGTTCGTGGGCTCGATGAGCGCGAAGTACGCGTTGTTCGCGCCGATCTTTGTGCCGATGTTCATGCTCATCGGCATCCGGCCCGAGATCACGATGGTCGCCTACCGGATCGGCGACTCGGCGACGAACATCATCACGCCGCTCAACGCGTACCTGGTGATCGTGCTCGTGTTCATGCAGCGGTACGCCCCGAAGGCGGGCATGGGGACGCTCGTCGCGATGATGCTGCCCTACACCGTGGTCTTCGGGATCGTGTGGACGCTGTTCTTGGTGGCGTGGGAGCTGCTCGGGCTCCCGCTCGGCCCGGGTGATCTCGGGACGGCGTTCGCGCCCGCCGACGGTGCGGGTTGATCCCGAGACCCCGCGGCAGCGTCGGCGGGAGCGTGCCCGGCGGCACGAGTCCCGCCGCGGAGTTCCAGGACCCCGCCCGCGGCGACTTGGGCAGCGCACCCACGGGCCGAACCGGCGCTCGCGGGCTTGACATCCTCCGGGATTGAATATGATCTTGGCTTGACGACCGGCGCCCCGCCCCGACTCGCGCCCGGCCACCGTGGCCGACCCTGGCGGGCTCCGATCCTGGGCTGACGGCGTCGCCGCTAGGGTTCACGCCCGATGATGCACCCACATACCGAGCTTCGCTTTATCAGCGAAGAGATCGGGCACGGAGTCGTCGCGACGCGGGACATTCCCGCGGGCACGATCACCTGGATCCAGGACGGGCTGGACCGGGAGTTCTCACCCGAAGAGGTCGAGGCCCTCGGCGATCCCTGCCACGAGGTCCTGGACCGGTACTGCTTCCGCAACCAGAGCGGTCGGCTGGTGCTTTGCTGGGACCACGCCCGGTTCGTGAACCACTCGTTCCGATCCAACTGCATGTCCACGGCGTACAACTTCGAGGTCGCGGTGCGTGATATCTCCGCTGGGGAGGAGCTCACGGACGACTACGGCTACCTGAACGTTGACCGTCCGTTCCGCCCGATCGACGAGGGCTGCAAGAGGAAGCTCGTCCATCCGGACGACCTGCTCCGGTACCACCCGGTGTGGGACGCGATGCTCCGGGCTGTCTGGCCGAGCATCCCGAGGGTGCTTCAGCCGCTTCGGGTGTGCCTGGATGACGGGCTGTGGCGCCGCATCGAGCGCATCGCGATCGGGCAGGAGCCGATGGCATCAATCCTCACCTGCTACTTCGACGCCGAGCATCATGACGGGGGGCCGGCGCCCAGAATCGAGGTCGCCAACGGGGCGGCCGATCGGTCCGCCCGACCCGCGGGCGGTCCCACGAGATAGTCTCTCCGTTGTTTGTTTCGGCCGATGTATCGGGATCCCGCGTACCGATGGATCGCGGTCCGTGCTCGAGAAACTCTGATGACCAAGCGCCAGCGACATCCTGCGCCGCCCGCCGAGCCTGCCTCCGCCGACCCGGCGATCCTGCCGATTGAGATCCTACCGCAGCCCGACGACGAGACGTGCGGGCCGACGTGCCTGCACGCCGTGTACCGGTATTGGGGAGACACGCTCGCCCTGAGCGAGGTGATCGCATCGGCCGACTCGCTGAAGACCGCCGGCGTCGGGCGGGGAACACTCGCGGTCATGCTCGGGACGCACGCGCTGACGCGCGGGTACCGGGCGAGTCTCTTCACATTTAACCTGCATCACTTCGACCCGACCTGGTTCGGTGAGGACGGCCATGCCAGCCCGTCGCACCTCATCTCGAAGCTCGAAGCGCAGTCGGAGGCGAAGTGCCCCGGGGAGCCGAGATTTCGCGTCGCGACCGATTCGTACCTCGGGTACCTCCGGCTTGGCGGGACCATCAGCTTTGTTGACCTCACCACCAAGCTGATCGCGGGACTCATCCGAGACGGTGTGCCGATCCTCGCGGGGTTGAGCGCCACGTACCTCTACCGGTGCGCTCGAGAGTTCGGCCCGAACGACGATTACGATGACATCCGGGGGGAGCCCTCGGGGCACTTCGTCGTCCTGCACGGCTACGACTCGCGGTCTCGCCGGGTGACCGTCGCCGACCCGCTCGCGGACAACCCGAGATTCGAGGAGCAGCGATACACCGTCCCGATCAGCCGCCTGGTGCCCGCGATCATGCTCGGCGTGCTGACCTACGACTCGAACCTGCTCGTGATCAGACCCAGGGAGCACCAAACTCGAGAGCGAACCCGCCGTTGAAACCACTCGTCATCGTTGATTCTCCGAAGCGCTGGCCGCTGCAGATCCCCGGGACTGAGCTGGTATCGTCGTACGCGTACCTGTCGGATCCGCGGCTCGCGGAGGGCGCGGGACGCAAGGTGTTCAACCTGTGCCGGTCGTTCAAGTATCAGGCGGCGGGCTATTACGTCTCGCTGCTCGCGGAGGCGCGGGGGCACCGACCGCTGCCGTCCGTCGCGTCCATCCAGGATCTGCGGCTGGCGCCGGTCGTCAAGATTGTGTCGCAGGATCTCGACGCGTTGATCCAGTCGAGCCTCCGCCGGATCAAGGCCGACGTGTTTGATCTGAGCATCTACTTCGGGCACAACCTCGCGGCGGGGCACGACCGCCTGGCGATCGCCATTTTCAACGCCTTCCCAGCGCCGCTGCTGCGGGCGCGGTTCGAGCGGAACGAGACGTGGAAGCTCGCGTCGGTGCGGGTGGTCGGGCTCGGCGAGGTTCCCGAGAAGCACCATGCGTTCGTCGTGGAACAAGCGAAGCGGTACCTGCGCCGGGTGCCCCGGCGCGGGCGAGCCTCGCCGCCGACCCGGTTCGATCTTGCGATTCTGCATGACCCGGACGACGCGATGCCGCCGTCCAACGCCGCGGCGCTCAAGCGGTTCGTCGAAGCGGGCGAATCGATGGGGATCGCCTGCGATCTGGTGCGGCGGGATTCCTACGGCCGGATCGCGGAGTACGACGCCCTGTTCCTGCGCGAGACGACGAACGTGAATCATCACACGTACCGCATCGCTCGCCGTGCCGAGGCGGAGGGCATGGTCGTGGTGGACGATCCGCGGTCGATCATGCGGTGCACGAACAAGGTCTATCTCGCCGAGACCCTGTCGCGTCACCGTCTCGCGACGCCGAAGACGTTGGTGCTCTCGAGAGAGAACGCACTGGACGGCGTCCGCTCGCTCGGCTTCCCGTGCGTGCTCAAACGCCCGGACAGCTCGTTTTCGAGCGGCGTGTCTCGGTGCGACTCGGAGCGTGACGCGCCGGCGATGCTCGATGCCTTCTTCGAGAGCAGCGATCTGCTCGTGGCGCAGGAGTATGTGCCGACCGAGTTCGACTGGCGCATCGGCGTGCTCGGCGGCGAGCCGCTCTTCGCGTGCCGGTACGGGATGGCGCCGGATCACTGGCAGATCGTCAGCCGCGATGAGCGTGGCGTCCACGAGGGCGACTCGGAGACGCTCCCGGTGGAGGAGGCGCCGCCCGACGTCGTCAAGCTCGCGGTCCGCGCCACCAAGCCCATCGGCGACGGGCTCTACGGCGTTGACCTCAAGGTTGTGCGCGGCAAACCCGTCGTTATCGAGGTGAACGACAACCCCAACCTGGACGCGGGCGTCGAGGACGGCGTGCTCGGAGACGAGCTGTACACCCGGATCCTGCGACACTTTTACTCGAGACTCGATAGCAGATGACGCCGGCGCCACCAACATGGTCGTACCCCATCGGGCTCTTCGAGGCGGTCGGCATCGAACTCGAGTACATGATCGTCGATCGGGAGACGCTCGACGTGCGCCCGATCTGCGACGAGCTCTTCCGCCGCGTGGCGGGGTCGGACGTCTCGGACGTCGAGCCCGACGGGCCGGAAGGGGTTGTGTCCTGGTCGAACGAGCTCGCGCTGCACGTGGTCGAACTGAAGACACAGCGACCCGTCCGCTCGCTCGACGGGGTGTCCGACGCGTTCCAGCGCCATGTCGAACGCGTCAACGCGCAGCTCGAGCCGATGCGCGCGTGCCTGCTCCCCACGGCGATGCACCCCTGGATGCAGCCGGACTCGGAGACCAGACTCTGGCCGCACGAGAGCAACGAAATCTACCGGGCGTACGACCGCATCTTCGGATGCCGCGGGCACGGGTGGGGCAACCTTCAGAGCACGCACATCAACCTCCCGTTCGCAAACGATGAGGAGTTCGGGCGGCTGCACGCGGCGCTCCGGCTTGTGTTGCCGTTGCTCCCGGCCATCGCGGCCAGCTCGCCGATCGTCGAAGGGCGCTGGTCGCCGATCGCGTGCCATCGGATGGAGGTCTACCGGAACAACTCCAAACGCGTGCCGATGATGGCGGGGCTGGTCGTGCCCGAGCCCGTCTTCACGAGGGCCGAGTACGACCGGGAGGTCCTGGACCGGCTGTACGACGAACTGCGCCCCCTCGACCCCGAGGGCATCCTGCGGCACGAGTTCGCCAACGCCCGGGGCGCGATGGCCCGATTCGATCGTGGGGCGATCGAGATCCGCGTGCTCGATATTCAGGAGTGCCCCAGGGCGGACCTGGCGATCGCCGCCCTCGTCATCGCGGTCGTGCGAGCGCTCGTGGACGAACGCTGGATGAGCTACGAGGATCAGAAGCGGGTGAAGACGGCGCCGCTGCACTCTGTGCTGCTCGACACCATCCGGTACGCCGACCGGACCCGCATCCGCGAGCGCGTCCTGCTCGACGCGTTCGGCGTTGGCCAGAGCCTCGTCTGGGCGAGCGATCTGTGGATCGACCTGCTGGAGCAGGTCATGCCCGATGATCCGGAGTGGACTCCGGTCCTCCGCCGGATGCTCAGCAAGGGGACGCTCGCGAACCGGATCGGCGCGCAGATCAGGCGATTCCCGACGAAGGCTGAGCTTCACGCCGTGTACCTTGAGTTGGCTGGGTGCTTGCAGCGTGGGGAGCTGTTCGGTGTCGATTGACCCGGAGCCATGGCGGCCGAGCGTTCTGCTGCTTTCCTGCGAGCACGGCGGACGGGACATCCCGAGCGGGTACGAGCATCTGTTCCGGGATGCTCATGAAGTGCTCGAGAGCCACCGCGGGTACGACCTCGGCGCGTTGCCCGTCGCGCTCGAGATGGCGGCGCGGATCCCCGCCCCCGTCATCTTCTCGACGGTCACCCGACTGCTGATCGACACGAACCGCTCTGCGACAAGCCCGGACGCGTTGAGCGAGTTCACGCGTGGGCTGCCGCGCGAGGCGCGGGATCGGATCATCGATCAGCATCACACGCCGCACCGCGCGTGCGTGTCCGAGATCGTCTCGGCCGCGGTCGATTCCGGGCGTCGCGTTCTGCACGTCGGCGTGCACTCCTGCGTTGATACGCTGGGCGGCAGAGCGCGTGAACTCGATGTGTCGCTCCTGTTCGACGAGCGCCGCGCGGCCGAACGGGAGCTTTGCGAGCGATGGCGACGCGAGCTCGAACGCCTCGCGCCCGACCTGCGATTCCCGTTCAACGAGCCGTACAACGGGGCCGACGACGGGCTGACGACCACCTTGCGAGATCGATTCGACCCGAGCCGCTATCTCGGGATCGAGGTCGAGCTGCGCCAGGGCCTCGTCGGCGAGCGTGCGGGCCAGAAGATGACCGCAAAGCTTTTGGTCGATTCCCTTAGAGCATGGTTCCCGGCGACCTGCGAATCCTGACGAACGTCGCTTGATCGAGGCCCCAAGAGGAGCGTGCCCGCCTGCTCGACGGAACGCCGGGCGACCACGGACGCACGAACCCGAGGCCGGCGGGTAGACTCTGCATCGTTTCTGGGAGCGAGGGCGCGGGAACCCGGTCAACGGAGTCTGTTCGATGCACCACTGCCTGGGGATACTCCTCGCGATGCTCGGTCTCTTTGTCGTGGCCCCGCGATCGCACGCGCGCGACGGCTCTCTCTATCCCATCGCCCCCACGGATCCGGCGGCCGTCTACCTCACGCCGGATCGCTTCGATGTTCGCGCCGACGGCGTTCATGACGACACCGGCGGGATCCAGGCGGCGATCGATCGGGCCGGGGTGGATCGCAGCGGCGGGTTGGTCTTCGTGCCGTCGGGAACCTACCTCCTGACCGACACGGTCTACGTCTGGCCGGGCGTCCGGCTCATCGGGTATGGGCCCGAGCGCCCGGTCTTCAGGCTCGCACCAAGCACGCCCGGGTTTGTGGACGGCAACGACAAGTACATGCTGTTCTTTTCGGGGGGCCGCGGCGCCGAGCCGGACGACCCACCCCGTGATGGATCGCCGGGGACGTTCTACAGCGGGTTGAGCAACGTGGACATCGAGATCGGGGAGCGCAACCGCGCCGCCGTGGCCGTGCGATTCCACGTGGCGCAGCACAGCTTTCTGTCGCACATGGACCTCGATCTCGGCGACGCCCGCGCCGGGCTCGTGGACATCGGGAACCTTGTGGAGCGCCTGCGCATCACCGGCGGGCAGATCGGGATCGATACGGGGCGGTCGGCCCCCGGGTGGCCGATCGTCGTGCTCGACTGCGCGTTCGAGGGGCAGCGTGTCGCGGCGATCCGCACGCGCGAGGCCGGGCTGGCGATCGTACGACCGACGATCCGCAGCGCCCCGGCAGCCGTCGTGATGGAGCCGGGTATCCCGGATCAGCTGTGGATCAGCGACGGACGGTTCGAGGAGATCTCCGGGCCCGCGATCGTCGTCAGCCGATCCGGCAACGCGCGGACGCAGGTGGGCCTCGAGAACATCGCGTGCCGCAACGTCCCGGATCTGGCGCTCCTCCTGGAGACGGGGGACCGGATCGCGGGCGAGGGCCCGCGATACGTGGTCGATCGCTTCACGCACGGGCTGCACCTCGGTAGGGAAGGCTCGTCGCGCGAGATGATGACGTTGCTAAGCGCCCGGCCGGTTCACGAGCTGCCGGCGCCCGTTGTGTCGGACGTCGCCCGGCTGCCGGCGTCCGATGCGTGGGTGAACGTCCGCACCCTGGGCGTGATCGGCGACGGGCAGGCGGACGACACCGCGGCGATCCGTGCCGCGATCGCCGAGCACCGCGTGCTGTACTTTCCTACGGGCTGGTACAACATCTCTGACACGCTCACGCTGCGTGCGGACTCCGTGCTGATCGGGCTGCACCCGGCGCGCACCGTCATCAATGCCCCGAACGACACGCCCGCGTTTGCCGGCGATGGTGCCCCGAAGGCGCTCATCGAAGCGCCCCGAGGCGGGACCAACATCGTCGCCGGGCTCGGCGTGCATGCGGGCGAACGCAACGCCCGCGCGGTCGCGGTTCACTGGCAGGCGGGCGCGGCGTCTCTCCTCGACGATGTTCGATTCCATGGCGGGCACGGCACCTTTATCCCGGGTCGCCCTTACGCCCGCAAGGGCGACCGGGACCACTGGAACACGCAGCCGGCGAGTTTGCTGGTCTCCAACGGCGGCGGCGTTCTGAAGAACATCTGGACGCCCAACCCGCACGCGCGATCCGGCCTGCACATCTCGGGGACGGACACGTCCGGCCGCCTGTACGCGATGTCCGCCGAGCACCACGTCGATCATGAGGTCATCATCGAGAACGCGAGCGGGTGGCGGTTCTTCGGGCTCCAGTTTGAGGCGGAACGCGAAGAGAGCGCGACGGCGTTGCCCATGAAAATCGACGGGTGCTCGGACCTGCTCTTCGCGAACACCTTCTTCTACCGTGTGATCAGCAGCTTCACCCCGGCGCCGCACGCCGTGACGGTCGCCGATTCGGCGGGCATCAGCTTCCGCAACATGCATGTCTACAGCAACAGCAAGGTGTCGTACGACAGCTCGGTGCACGACGCGCACACGGGCACGGAGGTGCGTGACCCGGAGTTCGCGGCGCTCGATCTGCCGCCGGCCGCGGCGCCGACGCTGTCAGCGACGGTGCCCCCCGAGCGCGTGGTGAAGCTCGCCGACGGGTTTCACAACATCGCTGGCGCCGCGACCGCGCCGAACGGCGACGTGTACTTCTCCGATGCCCGCGAGGACCGTGTCTATCGCTGGTCGCACGAGCGCGGGCGGGTTGAGCGCGTGATCGACGTGCCCGAGCGCCCGGAGCAGCTCGCCTTCGACCGGTCCGGCAACCTGCTCATCGTCGCGTACGAGGGCGACGGCGCCGTGCTGGCCTACGACCCCGCGGACCGGGCGCCCCCGCGGGAGCTCGATCCGCGGCGCACCGAGCCGCGTCCGGACGCGACACCCGTCCTCCCCGTCAGCCTCTGGGAAGGCGGCGCATCGTTCCCGCGGAGCGCGACCGCCGCGCCGGCTGCGCATTACCTGTCACCCGACGGGACCGTGTTCATTCCCGCTGACGAGGGGTTCGTGACCGGCGCCGTGTCATGGGGCGTCAAGACGACCCCCTTGCTCCGGACGTTCGGCGTCGCCCCCGCGGTGCCCGCCAGACCGTTCTATGTCACAAACGAGCACGGCCTGTGCACCTACGCGTTCGATGTCCGCCCCGACGGCTCGCTGACCAACCCGCGTCTGTTCGTCGAGGAGGGCGGCGAATCCGTCACGACGGACACGGACGGCAACGTGTACATCGCCGCGGGGCAGGTGCTCGTCTTCAACCCCGCCGGTGAGCGCATCGGCGTCATCCATACGCCGCGGCGTCCTACGTCGCTCGTCTTTGGCGGGCCGGATCGGCGGACGCTGTACGTCACGGCTCGCGACACGCTGTACGCGGTCCGGATCGCCGAGTAGCCCGCTCCGGCGCCGGAGCGGCCACCGAACACGGCTCGGCGATTGCCGCGAGAGGAACGTGCGCAGCGACCGCGTGCGATCGGTCAGCTACCCTGACTCGGCGCGGGGCTCGCGGCGGCTGGCTTGCGCGGGTCTCGATCGTCGCTTGGCTGGAGGCTCGAGATGGCGTTTGCGACGTCCTCGAGGATGAGGTAAAGGCAGGGGACCAGGAACAAGATGACGGCCGTCGTGAAGACGATCCCGAAGCCGAGCGAGATCGCCATGGGCACGATGTATTGCGCCTGCAGCGAATCCTCGAGGATGATGGGCGCGAGACCGAAGAAGGTCGTCGCCGTCGTGAGGAAGATGGGCCGGAAGCGACGCACGCCGGCGTCGAGGATCGCCTGGAACGCCGGCTTGTCGCCCCGGTGGCGGTTGGCGTAGTCGATCATGATGAGCGAGTCGTTGACCACCACGCCCGAGAGCGCGATGACGCCCATCAGGCTGATCAGCGAGAGGTCGTACCCGAGCATGATGTGCCCGAGCACAGCGCCCACGATGCCGAACGGGATCGCGGCGAGGATGAGCAGCGGCTGGGCGTAGTGACGGAACGCCACGGCGAGCAGGGCGTAGATCAGCAGCAGCGCGAGCCCGAACCCGCCCCAAAGGTTGGTCGTCGCTTCGCGCATCTCGGCGTCCGAGCCCTCGAACGTCCAGGTGAGCCCCGGGTGGCGGTCGCGGAGGCCGGGGAGGATCTCGGCGTTGAGCGCGGTGATGACTTGGCCGATCGCGCGCTTGGGCTCGACCTTGGCCGACACGTTGACGATGCGCCGCCCGTCGCGCCGGCTGATGCTGGTGAAGGCCTCGGTCTGGCGGACCTCGGCGACGTCGAGCAGGGGGACCTCGGCGCCGCTGGGCGTGCGGATCACGAGATCCTCGAGGTTGTACAGGTCCTCGCGCTCCTCCTCGGGGAGCTTGACCCGGACCTCGATCTCGTTCGTGCCACGCAGGAGCCGCAGCGCGAGCGACCCGAAGAAGGCACCGCGGAGCTGCTCGCCGACATCGGCGGGGGTGAGCCCGAGCGCGCGGCCCTCGGGCAGCAGCTCGAAGT
Source organism: Phycisphaerales bacterium (assembly GCA_040219655.1). Taxonomy (GTDB): domain Bacteria; phylum Planctomycetota; class Phycisphaerae; order Phycisphaerales; family UBA1924; genus BQJQ01. Next base: position 419,803 of record JAVJSB010000007.1, read on the forward strand.
CCAGCTGCGTCTTGCCGCGGTTGTAGTTGTCGTTCACGTCGCGCGTGTTGGCGAGCGTCTCGAGCTCGGCGACCAGGTCCTCGGACGCGGCCTCGAGGACCGAGATGTCGCTGTGGCTGAGATCGACGCTGACATCGGGCCGGTACCCGCCCGGGCCGCGCTCGGCCTCGAACGTGATCTGGTCGATGCCCGGCAGATCGCCGATGGAGTCGCGCCAGAGCGTGATGACCTGGGCGGCGGTCATGTCGCGCTCGTCGGGCGGGCGCATGACGATCTCGACGTCGATGAAGCTCCCGCCGCGCACGTTGGTCTTGAGCCCCTCGGCGACACGGTCGAGGTTGTGCTCCTCGAACATGCGTGTGCTGGCTTCGGTGACGAGCTCGGCGACGCGGGCGGCCTGGTCGGGCGTCGTGCCGACGGGCAGGCGGACGCCGGCCTCGATCTCGTCGGCGGAAACCTCCGGCATGAGGATCATGCCCATGTGGCTGCTGAGGCTGTAGCTGCCGACGACGCCGAACAGCGCGACCGCCGCGGCGAGCGTGACATAGCGGAAGTTGAGCGCCACGCGCAGGGCCGGGCGGTAGAGCGTGTTGACGATCCAAGAGAAGCCCTCGGCGAAGCGCCGCTGTCCGCGGTGCAGCCAGCCGCGCAGCCCCCGGCGGTGGGGGTTCTGCCGGATGTGCGCCAGGTGCGCGGGCAGGATGAAGAGCGCCTCGAGCAGCGACACCGCCAGCACGATGATGACCACGATCGGCAGCGGCCGCCAGAACTTGCCCGTCTCGCCCGGGATGAACATGAGCGGGACGAACGCGACGATGTTCGTCAGGATGCTGAACGTGACGGGCACGGCCATCTCGCGCGCGCCCTTGATCGCCGCCTCGATCGGGTCCATGCCCTCCTGTCGGTACTCGTAGACGTTCTCACCGACGACGACCGCGTCGTCCACGACGATGCCGAGGACGATCAGGAACCCGAACAGCGAGATCATGTTGATGCTCACGCCGGCGGTGGGCAGGAACAGCACGCCGCCGATGAACGAGATCGCCATGCCCATCATGACCCAGAACGCGAGCCGCAGCTCGAGGAAGATCGCGAGGATGACGAGGACGATGCCGATCGCGAGCAGCCCGTTCTCGGTGACCAGCGCGAGCCGGCGCTGGAAGTCCTCGGCGTTGTTGTTGTCGATGCGCCACGTCACGCCAGGCGGGAAGCCGGCCTCGACCCCTCGCATGGTCTCTTCGACCGCCTCGGCGACGTCACCGGGCGATTGGTTGCCGACGCGGTAGACCTCGAGCTCGACCGACGGCTGCTGGTTGAACTGCGAGTGGAAATCGCCCTCCTCGAAGCCGTCGCGGATGGCGGCGATGTCGCCGAGCGTGACGACGCCACCGTCGCGGTTCGCCACGATCTCGATGCTCGCGAACTGCTCGGCCCGCTGTTTGCGGGCCTTCACGCGAAGGAGGATCTCCCCGGCGCTGGTCTGGACGGCGCCGGCGGCGATGTCCTCGCTCGAATCTTCAATCAGCTGCGCGACGTCCGACAGCGTGAGCCCGTACTCGCGGAGCCGGTCGCGCGGGATCTCGACGTGCGTGATGTAGTCCGGCACGCCGCCGAGCTCGACCTGCGTGATCCGCGGGCTGGCGAGCAGCTGGTCGCGCAGGGTCTCGGCGAGCTGGCGGAGGGTCCAGATGTCCACCGGGCCGTACAGCCCGATCGACATGACCTCGCGCTGGCGCGACTGCAGCGTCACGTCGGGCTGATCAATATCGTCGGGGAAGGTACGGATGCGGGTGACGGCCTGGTCGATGTCCTGGAAAACCTTCATGCGCTCCGCGCCGGTGACGAGCTCGATGCTCACGCTACCGCTGCCCTCGCGCGCCTCGGATGTGATCTCGCGGATGCCCTCGATGCCCCGGATGGCCTCCTCGACGGGTCGCAGGATGCCCTGCTCGACCTCCTCGGGCGCCGCGCCCGGGTACCCGACGCTCACGCGGACGATGTCGAGCTCGAACTGGGGGAAGACTTCCTTCTGCGCGCTGACCGCGGACCAGACGCCGCCGATCAGCAGCAGGAGCATCGCGAGGTTGGCGGCGACAGGGTTTCGGGCCATCCAGGCGATGGGGCCGCGCGAGGTATCGGTGGGCGTGGAGGCTTGGTCCGTCACGGGGCCTCCCGAACCGGTGCTTCGCTCGTCGCGGGGGCTTCGTCCTCGGTGCGCAGCGGCAAGCCGCCGGTGACGGTCGCGAGGGAGGTGGTGACGATCTGCTCGCCGGGCTCGAGCCCCGAGGTGATGTAGGCGTAGGTGGAGTCGCGGAAGGCGACGGCGACTTCTCGAATCTCGAGCTCGCCGCCAACCTTGAGCCAGACCGTGTCGTTCTGCCGAAGATGGTCCCGGCTGATGCGGACGACGCCGGTGAGCTGCGTGCCCGGGATCTCGACCTGCAGGAGCGTGCCGAGCACGGCGGCCGGGCCATCGGTGTCGCGGGCGAGCGGGTCGGGGAGCGTGAGCAGCACCCGCGCGAGCCGGGCTTGGCTGTCAACCTCGCCGATGAGGCGGGAGACGCGGGCCTCGCGGTAGACGCCGGGCTGCCACGCGGTGGTATGGCGGACGCGGGCGCGCGACGCCCCTTCATCGCCGCCGCCATCCCCGCCGCCTTCGAACGTGATCCACCGGAGATCGCGCAGCGGGACGCTGGCGATGACCCAGTACTCGTCGATGCCGACGAGCCGGCCCAGCGGATCGCCCGTGCCGACCTGCGATCCCACGTTCACCGATCGCTCGAGCACCTGTGCGTCGAACGGGGCGCGCACGGTCGTGCGTTGGAGCTCGAGTTCCGCCAGGTCGAGCGCGGCTTGGGCGGCGTCGAGCCTCGCCCTGATCTGCTCGATCTGCGGTTCGCGCAGCACGAGCGACCGGTTCTCGTCGCCGATCTTTTCGCCGAGCAGCTCGTACTCCTGCTGCGCGACGCGTTGGCGTCCCTTTTCGATCGCGAGCTCGGCCTCGACCTGCCTGAGCTCGCTCCGCCGCGTCGCGACGGCCCGCTCGAAGTCCGCGGGGTCGAGCGAAACGATCGGCTCGCCCGCTTCGAGCAGCCCGCCCGGGACGAATGCGGGCCGGACCTCGATGACCTGCCCCGCGACGCGCGGACGCATGATGACGTCGCGCGCGGCTTGCACCTGCCCCAGCACGCTGATGGTGGGGCGGTGGTCGCCGCGCTCGGCGGTGATGACCTCGACCAGCGCGGCCGTCCTCCGGGTCTGCGCTTCGCGCTGCGCCGTCGGCTCGGTGCTGAAGATGACATAGCTCGCCCCGCCCGCCAGCCCGAGCAACGCGACGCAAAGCACCACCGACACCGCGACGCGGAGCCAGCGCGGCCGTGGTTTCGGGTTGGATTCATCGTTCGGCAGGCTCATCGCTCCGTGAGGGGTCTTCGCGGGCTCCGGGCGATCGGACGCCCCGGTCCGCGATTTCGCGCGGTGTCTCGAAGCCGCCGGCGACCGCCCGATGCAGCGCGACCCGGAACAGAATCCGATCAAGCTCCGCGGCGAGCAGATCGCGCTCGATCTGCTGCTTGTCTTCGAGCGCTGTCAAGATATTGATGTAATCCGTCGCGCCGTTGAGGTACTGCGTCCGCAGCCGCGCGTACGTGCGTTCGGCGAGGTCGAGGCGCGTCCTGAGCCGGTCGAGGCGCTCGCTCTGTCGCCGTTCGCTGGCAAGCGCGTCCTCGACCTCCGCGAGCGCGTCGAGCACGGCTTGGCCGTACTGCGCCAACAGCTGGCGGCGGACGGCAACGCGCCGATCGATCTCCGCCTCTCTCCGGCTGCCGTCGTAGAGCGGCGCGATGAGCTGCGCGCCAAGCGACCCGATCCAGGCGTCGAAGAGCCCGCCGGGATTCTCCGCGACGGTCGCGGCGGCGGCGAACAGATCGATTCGCGGGTACTGGTCGCGCACCGCGACCGCGACGTCGCGGTCCGACGCTTCGATCCGCAGCAACACGCTCTGCACGTCGGGCCGACGCATCAGGACGTCCGCGGGCAACCCGAATGTTGGCATGCCGCCAAGCGTCGGCAGGCCCGTTGTGTCGTCGTCGGTCGGATCCTGCGGTGGTCGCCCTTCGAGCACGGCGAGCCGGTGCTCCAGCAGATCGATCCGGTTGAGCACCGTGACGGCCTGCTCACGCGTGAACTCGACCAGCTGACGCTGACGGAGCACATCGGCCGCGTCGGACTGCCCCACGGCGAAGCGGAGCTCGAGCACCTTCAGCACGGTCTCGTTCGTCTCGATCTGCGAGTTGATCAGCGCGAGCTGCAGCCGCGCCTCGGCGAGCCGCAGCCAGGCGATCGCCACCTCGGCCGACAACGAGATCGCGGCGGCCCGGTAGTCGAGCGCCGTCGCGTCCGCGCGGAGTCGCTCGGCGGCGATCGACGCGCGGACGCGGCCCCAGAGGTCGAGCTCGTACGACGCCTCGAGCCCGAGCCCGAGGCTCGACCGCCCGCCGATGTCGCTCCCGTCCTCGAGCACCGCCTCGCCGGTGCCGTCCACCGCGGGCCTCTGAGCCGCCACCTCGGTGGCGACCAACGCCCGCGCCTCTCGCAGCCGCTCCCACGCGGCCTCGAGCGTGAAGTTGTTCGTCAGCGCCCGATCGATTCGCCGGCCGAGTTGCTCGCTCTCGAAGCCGTCCCACCACCGGTCCGTCAGCGCCGCCTCGCCCGCGGCCGAAAACGCCGGCAAGTCAGCGAGCGGGAGATCTTCACGCGGGGGGTGGGCGACGCAGGCTGCCAGCGAGAGCACGAGCGGAGCGACCGCGAGGCGCGTCCAGCGCGGTCCGGTCCGGTCGGGATGCCGTCGCTCGTTCATCAGCGTTGCGTTGCGTCGGCCCATCGGCCCCGTTCGTGTGTTCCGGTTGACCGACGCCTCATGCCCCGGGTTCGTCGTTTCCCCCTCGGCGGACTATACGAGAAACAGCCAACCGAGACGGTGACCGATGATTCGTCCCACGCCCTGCGGGCGATTCGGGCGGCTCAGCAGGCAATCAGATTTCCGTCGAGATCAGTCGCTTGCATGGAGCCAGCTCGGCAACCGACCGAGCAACACAGGTGGCATGCGGAGGTTCGGGCGGCGGCCTCAATGCATGAAAGCGCCGAAGCCGCTGGCTCGGATCGACCGCGGAAGCTCGAACCGTTTGTCGCCTGTGCGCGAGCCAGCTAGTCTACATTCCACTATGAACGAACGTGACTTCGACACGGCGGCGATCGACTCCAGCGCCGAGGTTGCCCAGGACTCGGGCGATCTCATCAAGGCAATCGAGGGTGGCGATGCGCCGGCCTGCGCCGCGTGGCTCGAAGCCGCGTCGCGCGCTGACGCGATTCACGACCTGGCAACGCTGGACGCATCAGAGCGAGCAAGCTTGCTGCGGCTCCTCCCCGCCGAAGCCGCGGTTGATGTGATCTCCATGCTCCCGGAAGAGCTCGGGGTCGCGGCGGTGGAGAGCCTGGAACCGGTCGAGGCCGCCGCGATCATCGACTTGCTCCCGAGCGATGAACGTGCCGCGTTGGTGCGCGAGCTCGAAGAAGACAACGCCGACGCGATCCTCGCCGAGCTCGCCGAGCATGTCGCGCACGAGACGCGCCGGCTCGCGGGGTACGACGAGGACACCGTCGGCTCGCTGATGCTCACAGAGTACCTCGCGTTCCGAGACTCAGCGACCGTGCGCGAGGTGCTCGCGGACCTCGAGGCGAACGCGGAGGCGTACCGCGATTACAACATCCAGTACACGTACGTGATCGACGCGAATGGTGGGCTGCTCGGGGTGCTGCCGCTCCGCAATCTGCTGCTCGCGCGCCGCGGATCGACGCTGGGCGAGGTCATGATCCCCGACCCCGTGCGCGTGGTGGACACCGGTTCGCTGGACGTGCTCCGCGATGTCTTCACCGAGCACCCCTTCCTCGGGCTGCCCGTCGTGTCGGAGGGCGGCGTGCTGGTCGGGGTGGTCGAGCGGAGCGACTTCGCCCGGTCCGAAGCGGATGAGGCGGACGAGGTCTACCGCCAGAGCCAGGGCATCGTGGGTGGCGAGGAACTGCGGAGCATGCCGCTGCTTCGGCGTTCACGCCGGCGTCTGGCCTGGCTGAGCGCGAACATCGTGCTGAACATCATCGCCGCGAGCATGATCGCGCTGCACCAGGACACGCTCGAGGCCGTCATCGCGCTGGCGGTCTTCCTCCCCATCATCTCCGACATGAGCGGGTGCTCGGGCAACCAGGCGGTCGCGGTCACGATGCGCGAGCTGACGCTCGGCGTGACCCGCCCGGCCGACACGCTCCGCGTGCTGTTCAAGGAATCGACCCTCGGATTGATCAACGGCACGGCCCTCGGCGTCCTGATCGGGGGCGTGGCGTACCTCTGGAAGGGCAACGTCTACCTCGGGCTGGTCGTGGGGGTGGCGCTCGCCCTCAACACGGTCATCGCGGTCTGCATCGGCGGCATGGTCCCCCTCGTGCTCAAGCGGTTCAAGGCCGACCCCGCGCTCGCCTCGGGCCCCATCCTCACGACGATCACCGACATGTGCGGCTTCTTCATCGTGCTGACGATCGCGTCGTTGATGCTCGCCCAGCTCACGTGACCGGCGCCGCGCCGCCCTCGAGCTCGACGGCGAACGCGTCGTCGATCGTCTCGCCCACGCGATAGGCGCGCTGCTCGCCCGGCCAGAGCAGCGTCAGCGTGCGATCGCGGGGGGCGAGCGCGGAGGCGTACAGCGTGCCGCTCGCGCGGGCGTAGTCGCGCCGCCACAGCGGGGGCTCGAGGAAGCGGCGACGCGCGACCGCCGCGGCGTCCGGCTCCGACAGGATCCGCTCAAGCAGCCGCAGGCGCGGCACGGACTCGACGTGCTTGGCGTACGCGGGCCACTCGACCCGCCCCTGATGGTTCGTCGACGCCCGCCGACCCACGAACCGCGCCGTGCGGCGCGGGCCGAGGAACGCGGTGACGAAGTCGCCCTGAGCGTCGAGCACGACGAACGTGTACGGCATCGCGATGGGCAGACGCTCCAGCGCGAGCCGCGCATCGGCGGTCGTCGAGCACGTCTCGAGCAGGTACCGCACGATCATCGGGGCGGCGAAGCCGTCGCCCACCGTCTTGCGCCCGCCGAATGCGAGCACGACGGCGAGCCCCTCGGCGTTCACCCCGTCCAACGCGCCCCAGAGGCAGTCGGTCACCGCGAGCGTGTCCCGTCCGGACCAGGCCGAGGCCAGCACGACGCCGTCGAACAGGTCCGGGTGGTGGTCGTACGTCCGCAAGATCACCGGACGCCCGTCGGACTCGACAACCAACTGCGAGCAGGCGCGAACGACCCGGGGTGGGTTGTAAAGGGACAGGAACCGGGCGACGTCGTCCCCGCCACCCAGCCGGTCGAGCAACGACTCGAACGCGGGGACGAGCTCGGGCATGTGCGCGCGGAAGGCGTCGATGCACGCGCCGGCATCTGACGTATCCGACTTGTCGATCCACTTGCGAAAGGCCGGCCAGTACTCGTCGAAGACGCGCACCAAGGCATCGGACCCGACGCCGTCGGTGATCGCGCGGAAATCGAGCCGAATGGACCGCTCGCTGCCCACTACAGCAGCTTGAACTCGTGGTCCTCGGCGCGGAGGGCGACCGACTCCCCGGCGGGCACGGGGACGGCGGCGTACTGCGCGTTGATCCCCTCGATCCACGCGCGGGCCCGGTCGGTCAGCCGGAAGTCGTCGTCCATGAACCGCCCGGGGCTGACCAGGATGCCCAGGTCGGCGCCTTCGTAGAAGTAATCGCCCGGGCCGGAGATGCGGAGGAAGAACGCCCGGTTCTCACGCTGCACCGTGCGCCGGTGAGTCTGCATGCGCACGTAGTTCACGCCGCCGTCGTCGTCGAGCTCCCAGATGCCCGAGGGGGGCGCGGCCGTGATCTGCTGCACCCCGTCGCCCGTGTGCTTGATCACGAGCTGGGCCCACGAGTCGATGTTGTCCGGGTTCGCCCAGCGCTTGCTGAGCTTCTTCGGATCGACCTGATGGTTTACGTCCATCCACTCGAGCAGATGGAAGAGGAAGAGGGGCGCGTCGGCGTGGGCGAAGCAGGCGAGATTGGTCATCGAGCTCGCGCCCGTGATCCGCGGGTTGCACTCACCGAGGTAGACCTCGTCGGAATCGAGGTCGAGGAGGAAATCGACCTCGAAGTACCCGCGGTAGCCCTTGTCGCGCAGCGCGTTGCCGAACTTCATCGCCGAGTCGCGGGCCTTCTCGCGGATCTCGGCGCTGAAGGCACCCGCGAAGACCTCGTTGCCGCACCACCCACCCTTGTAGGGCGTGAGTTCCTTGAATCCGACGAGCTCGGTCATAAGCGGCCCCGTGATCGTGCCGCGTTTGGTCACGCACGCCTCGAGCGCCGCGCCGCGGCAGCGGATCCGCTTCATCACCTTGACCTCGGGCGCCTCGGTGATCTCCTCGGCGTGCTTCTCGAAGTCGGCTTCGTTCGAGACGAAGAACGTCGTGTGCCCCGAGTCGCCGAAGGCGGTCTGGATCACGAGATCGTCGCCCAGCTTCTTCGCCATCTTCCGGAGCGACTTGTACGAGCTGACCTTCCCGAGCACGTTGGGGACGGACTCGACCCCCGCGTCGTCGGCGATCCGCGTCGTCTCCATCTTGTCATCGATCGCGCTGCGCATCGCGGCCGACGGGAAGCAGACCTCAAGCCCCAGCTCGGCGCACAGGCGTTCGGTTTCCTCATCGAACATTAGGAAAACGGCCTTGCCGCCCGGGCCCTGCCGCTTGACGAGCTCCCGCACCTCGGGGTGCGACAGCAGGTAGTTGTTGATGTCCTCGATCGAGGTCCACGGCTCGTGCTCGATCTCGGTGGGGACGAAGACGTTCGGGTGCTGCCCGTCGAAGCAGTCGATCGCGTTGATGAACGTGAACCCACGGACCCACTCGTCCATGCCCAGCAGATTGAACGGTGTCGCGCTGACGAAGTAGACGGGGTCGGTATTGCGGTAGAAATAGCGCCGGACATCCGAGACGCCGCGGAGCGAGCGCGGCCGCTTGCCCGGAGATCGATCGCTCTTCAGCGTATTTCTCGAGTCCTTGCGGCGGGCTTTGCCCCCGCCTTTAGCGCCCGGTCGCGTGGTGCCCATTTCACATCTCTCTTTCCACCTCGGCCCGAGGCGCTTTCTGATCTTCGCTGCTCGCCAGTGCCGCGTCCGTGAACAGACGCAGGCCCTTCTCTGGGTCGTAGCCGTGGATCTCCTTCACGTCCAGTTCGAGCAGGTATTCGATGATCTCGGCGCTGAGCACCTGCCCGGGCACGAGCACCGGGAAGCCTGGCGGGTAGGGCGTGACGAACGCGGCGGACACCGGCTCGCGCCCTTCTCGGATCTCGTTGAGCAGGGCGCGATCGAGCGGCGCCGTCGCGATGTTTGCGTCGTCGTACGCGAGAAAGTACGCCCGCCGGATGTCGCCCTCGGCCGTCCCCGCGCCGTCGGGCTTGAACGCCTCATGGAACCGGCTGAAGTTCGGAAGCGGCGGGCCATCGGTCAATGAGCGCACCCGCGCCCGGTGCCGGTCCACGCCCGCGTTGCTCTCGAGCGAGAGCCGGTCGGCGATCTCGTGGGAAATCTGCACGAGCACGTCCACGAGATAGGCGATGTCGCCGCGTGTCGTCCCGATGTTTGGCATGAACAGCAGCGTGTTGCGCGAGGTCTTGTTGATCTGGATGTCGAACTTGTCCATGAGGAGATGGCGGAACGTGTCGCCGTCCATCCCGGTCTGCCCGACGTGCAGCGTCACGCGCGTCGGGTCGAGCACGAACTCGTCTTCGAGGTAGGCTTCCTCGAGCGGGCCCCACCCGCGCTCGCTGTCGTAGTAGAACTCCGTCCCGCTGTGCCGGTGCTCCTCGGGGATCATGTGCTCCGGGCGGAGCACACTGAAGAACCGCGCGATGTCGGGGTTCTCGCCGATCCGCTGGCGGAGCGTCATGGCGAGCCCGATGGTCTGCTCGACCATCTCGAAGCCTTCGAGCTCGACCTGCCGCCGCCCCGCGTCGAGAGACGCGACGATCTGGTAGTTCGGCGACGTCGAGGTGTGCGTCATGTACGCCTCGCGGAACGAGTCCGCGGCCTTCTGCTGAAAGTCCTCGTCGTAGACGTGGATCATCGAGCCCTGGCGCAGCGACGTCAGCGTCTTGTGCGTCGAGTGGGTCGCGTACACGCGCAGCCGCACCCGGTCCGGATCCACCATCCCCTCGGGCCGCCCCGCCTCCTCGTACTCGGACCGGTATGCATCGGATCGGAACTTGGCCCGCAGCACGCCCGCGGCGTCCATCCCCGTGCGCCGTCGCAGCACCGGGCTGAACCGCCCATAAGCGAACCAAGCCTCATCCCACAGGAAGATCATGTCGGGCTTGATCGCGAGGATCCGTTCCATCACGCGCCGCGGGTCGTAGGTCACGCCGTCGAACGTGCAGTTGGTCAGGATCAGCATCTTGACGCGATCCAGTTTGCCCGCGTCGCGCAGCTCAAGGAGCTGACGCTCGATCTCCGCCAGCGGCACCGCGCCGTACATCGAGTACCGCGCCAGCGGGTAGGAGTCCAGGTACACCGGCATCGCGCCGGCGAGCACCAGCGCGTAGTGGTGCGACTTATGGCAGTCCCGGTCCACCAGCACGATGTCGCCCGGCTGGAGCAACGCCTGCGCGACGATCTTGTTCGCCGTCGATGTCCCGTTGGTCACGAAGAACGTCTGACGCGCGCCGAAGGCGCGGGCGGCGAGGTCCTGGGCCCGCTTGATCGGGCCCTTGGGCTGCAGCAGCGAGTCGAGCCCGCCGCTCGTCGCCGACGTCTCGGCCATGAAGATGTTCTCGCCATAGAACTCGAGCAGGTCGCGCGCCCAGTGCCCGCTGCTCATCGACTTGCCGCGTGCGATCGGCAGCGCGTGGAACACACCCGTGGGCTTCGCGCTGAACCGGCGCAACGCGTCAAAGAACGGCGTCTCAAAGCGGGCCCGCACCCCCTTCAAGATGCTCAGGTGCTGTTCCATGTATTGCTCGAGCCGATAGAACACCCGCCGAAACTCGAGCCCCAGGTTCCCCGCAACACGATCGAGCGGCGCGTCCGTCACCAGGTACAGATCGATCTCGGGGCGCAGCTTCTTCAGCAGCCGCCCGAGCTCGACGCTCCGGTCGAGCCCGAAGCAGACGGGCACGCCCTCGCGCTCGATCGCGTGGAGGTACCGAGCGAGGGCGGGGTGCGTGTTCGCCGTGTGGAACGAATGGTTGTAGCGAACGAAGACCGCCTGGATCGTCCAGTTGAACTGCGCCGCGATCACGGCGTCCTGCAGCGTCGGGACCGTGACGACCTCGTACACGAACTCGTCCGATTCGCGACGGCAGGCACGCAGGCCCTCGCGGAGCTCGTCGCGGTTGCCCGTGTCGTCGCCGTCCACGACGAGAACTTCGAAGTAGGGCTTGTCGTGCCGGGCGGAGCGCTCGGGCCGCGAGCGGTGCTCGAACGCGGCCCCCGGCCCGCCATGGTCCTCGCTGGCCGGTTCGAGCTGGCGGTACGCGTCGCCGACCAGCCGGCGTGTCAGCTGGCGCGTCTCGACGGCGAGGTCCGCGTACGCACCGCGGGCGAGCAGGGACGAGAGATGACCCAGGCGCTCGGTGCCCGGGAACGCCCAATAGCACTCGAACTGGCGCAGATCCTCGAGGCACGCCTCGACGAGCCGCCGCGGTTCGGTCAGGTCCCGCCCCTCACGCGCAAACTCGTTCAGCCACGCCGTCCGCCCCTGCAACTCGTTCCACGTGTCCATGCGCAACTGCGGCGCGGAGTACGGGCCGGCGCCCGCCGGGCTCGATGGTCGGTGTTCCGCGTTCAAACAGTTCCTTCCGGCGGCGGCGCGGGCGGCGCCCCGCTGGGCGGCGTCAACCCGTGCAGCGCGATGTCCTCCGCAGTGGGGGGCACGACCGAAGGCCCGCCCGTCCCGAACCCAAGACCCGCCTTGGACCCGCGCGCCATCTTCTCGAGCGGGCCCAGCGAATCGAGATACGACGCCACGCCCGACGCTCGATCATACACGGCGAACTCGACCGCGCGATCCCGGAAGCTCTTGAGCGGCTGCCCGAGACCCTTAAGCCCGACCTCGCGCGACCGCCGCACGCGGTCCAGATCGATCTCAATCGGAAGGAGCTCCTCGTTGCTGCCCGCCTGGTAGAGCACATCACCGGTGGGGGAGACAAGGATGGAGCGCCCGTTTCCGCCGTCGCCGATGCCGTTGATGTCGATCACGAAACACTGGTTCATCGCCGCGGTCGCGCGCACGATCGAGAGCTCCACATCGCGGTCGATGCTCGGCGTGAGCGTCGGATGGATGATGACCTCGGCGCCCATCGCCGCGAGCGTGCGAGACGTCTCGGCGAACCACATGTCGTAGCAGATGCTCACGCCGAACCGCCCGACCTCGGGCACGTCGAAGACGCAGAACTCGGTACCCGAATCGACTCCGGTCTCATACGGCATGAAGGGGAACATCTTGCGGTAGCGCGTCACGATCTCGCCTTCGGGGTTAATCACCGGCGCCGTGTTGTAGACCTTGCTGTCCGTGCTCTCGTACAGCGACCCGGGGATGAGCCAGATCCTGTGCTTGGCGGCCAGGCTTTGGTATCGCTGCTCGATGTCGTTGGGCACGGGCATCGCGTGCCCGGTCCACCCGCCAAAGGTCGCGAGCTCACTGACCACGACCATCTGCACCCACGGGTAGAGCAGCATCAGCATCTCGATGCGGTCGCAGATGTGTTCGAGGTTTGACTTACGACCCGAGACGTTGAGTTGCAGGCCGGCGACGGCGAATGGACGCATCGATTCAGGCTCCCGCCGACGCGGAGGCCGGCTGCGAGGTCATCGAAAGCACGACCTCCTCGAAGATGTCAAGCCCGCGAGCGAGCTCTTCGTCGGTGATCACGATCGGCGCGAGCACCCGCACCACGTTCCCGTCCACGCCCGCGGCGATGATCAGCAGCCCGCGCTCGCGGCACGCGTCGATGACCCGTTTCACGAGCGCCCCGGCCGGCCGCCCCGGGTCGCTGCCCTCGCCGAACTCGATCGCCATCATCGCGCCGAGCCCGCGGACGTCGCTCACCTCGCGCACGCGCGACGCGATCGCCTCAAACCGCTCGCGGATCACCGCGCCCGTGTGCGCCGCCCGCTCGTTGAGGCTCAGTTCTTCCATCCGCCGGATGGTCGCCAGCGCCGCGGCGCAGGCGACGGGGTTCCCGCCGTACGTCCCCCCGAGCGTGCCGGGCGTGACCTTGTCCATCACGGCGCCCGACCCGATGACGCACGAGATCGGCAGCCCGCCGCCCATCGACTTGGCCCAAGGCGAGAGGTCGGGCGTCACGCCGTAGTGCTCGTACGCCGCCCAAGCGCCCGTGCGGGCAAACCCGGTCTGCACCTCGTCGATGATCAGGACGATGCCGTGCTCGTCGCAGATGGCGCGCAAGCCCTCGACGTACGCCTTGGGCGCCACAAAGAACCCGCCCTCGCCCTGGACGAGCTCGATGATGATCGCCGCCACATCGCGCGCCGCCACGGTGTCGTGCAGGGTCCGGCGCAGCCGCGCCAACTCCCGCTCGACGACCTCGGCCTCGTCGTCCCGCGCACGCACCACCGGGTAGGGCAGGCGGTAGACCTCCGGCGCGAACGGCCCGCACCCCAGCTTGTAATTCACCTTGGACGTCAGCGTCGTCGCGAGCAGCGTCCGCCCGTGGAACGCGCCGGTGTAGCAGATGACCGCGGACCGTCCGGTCGCCTGACGCGCGATTTTGATCGAGTTCTCGACCGCCTCGGCACCGCTGTTCACGAGCATCGCCTTCGTGCCCTCACCGTGCGGGAAGAGCTCGACGAGTTTCTCGCACAGCGCGACATACGGCTCGTACGTCGCGACGTGGATGCTCGCGTGCAGCAGCGTGTCGGCCTGATCTTTGATCGCCGCGACCACCGCCGGGTCCCCGTGCCCGACGTTCATCACGCCGATGCCCCCGGCGAAGTCGATGAACGAGCGCCCGTCCGCGTCGATGACGGTCGCGCCCGAGGCGCTCGCCGCGGTCATGTCAGAGAGCTGCCCCACGCCCCGGCAGACGGCGCGGTGACGCCGCTCGATCAGATCTCGCCCCTTGGGCCCGGCTGAAGACATCGACCCGCTCCCGGCCCACGAGGGCCTGCGCCCCGCGCGGCCGGGCACCGGCCCGCCCGCTCAGAGACGCCACGAAACGTACTTGGTCTCAGTGTATTCATCCATGACGTACCGCCCGCCCTCACGACCGAAACCGGAGTGCTTAAACCCGCCGAAGGGTGCCTGGGCAGTCGATGGGGCGCCGTCGTTGGCCCCAACGATGCCGTATTCGAGCGCTTCCGCGACGCGCATCAGCCGTCCGGCATCGCGCGTAAAGAAGTACGCCGCCAGCCCGAACTCGCTCGCGTTCGCCAGCCGGACCGCCTCCTCCTCCGTCTCGAACCGGGCCACGGGCGCCACCGGGCCGAACGTCTCCTCCCGGCTCAGCACCATCTCGGGCGTCATCCCACACACCAGCGTCGGGGCATAGAACCGGTCGGCCAGCCCCTCGGGGTGGGCCCGGTCGCCGCCGATGAGCACCTCACCCCCCTTGGCCCGCGCGTCGCCGACGTGCTCTTCGACCTTTTCGACCGCCGCGTCGTTGATCAGCGGCCCGATGTCCGTCCCATCCTCCAGGCCGTCGCCGACGCGCAGCCCCTCAATCGCCTCGGCGAAGCGCCGGTTGAACTCGTCGTGCACGCCCGCCTGCACGTAGAACCGGTTCGCACAGATGCACGTTTGCCCGGCGTTGCGGAACTTGCACGCAACCGCCGCGGGCACCGCCCGGTCCAGGTCCGCGTCGTCGAACACGATGAACGGCGCGTGCCCGCCCAACTCCATCGACAGCCGCAGCAAGTGCTCGGACGACTTGCGCATGAGCAGCCGCCCGACCTCGGTCGAGCCGGTGAACGACAGCTTGCGGACGCGGTCGTCGCCGAAGATCGCGTCGCCGATCGCCGCCGGATCGCCCGTGATAATGTTGACGACGCCCGCGGGGATGCCCGCCTCGACGGCGAGCTCGCCGATCGCGAGCGCCGAGAGCGGCGTCTCCTCGGCGGGCTTGATCACCGTCGTGCACCCCGCCGCCAGCGCCGGGCCCAGCTTGCGGGTGATCATCGCCGCGGGGAAGTTCCACGGCGTGATGATCGCCGCCACCCCGACGGGCTGGCGCAGCACGAGGATGCGTTTGTCCACCGCCGACGCCGGCACGATGTCGCCGTACAGGCGCTTGCCCTCTTCCGCGGCCCACTCGAGGAAGGACGCGGCGTACGCGATCTCACCCCGAGATTCCGCCAGCGGCTTGCCCTGCTCGGTCGTCATGAGCCGCGCGAGCCGGTCGGTGTCACGCCGCATCAGGCCCGCGAGCCGCGCGACGAGTTCCCCGCGGTCGGCGGCGGTCCGGGCGGCCCAGGCGGTCTGGGCGTCCCACGCGGCGCCGATGGCGGCCCGGGCGCCGTCGCCCCCGACGTCCGGCACGCGGGCGATCTCGGCATTGTTCGCGGGGTTGACGACGGCGATCTCGCCGCCGCCCGCGCCGCTGGTCCACGTGCCGCCGATGAGGTTCTGGGTCTGCATGCGGGCCATCATAGATGGCGGCGGGCGGGCCCACCCCGGCCGATCCGCCGGGTCGGGCCCGTGTGAGCCGCGGCGCGTGCCGCGGGGCCGATCGCTCGTTCAAGCGGTCAGTCTGACTTGAAGGTCGGCGTGGTACCTTGAAAGTCACACCGATCGGCGTTCAGGCGCTCACTCGCTCACACGTCGCTCACGTTCCTGGGGCCCGCCCGCACCGGGAGGTCGTTTCAGGGTGACGAAGAACGCTCGGTCGCACTGACAAATTGAAATCGGCCATCCGCTTTGGTTGGGCACCGAGGCCCGCAGCGGTTGGTGCTCATCCTCTCGCTCGCCCGCGACTCCGTGTTCGATGCGGACCGGGCGATTGTTCTCTCTTCGCGTGCGCTCATCGGTCTCTGAATTCCTCGAACCAGTTCTCGATCAGCAGCACCTTGAACCCCGTCGCCTCGGCTTCGTCGTCCCTGGCGCGGACCGAGATGAACCGGCTACCGTCTGGCACGGGTGTGATCTGCGCAAAGTCTGCAGCATCCACCTGGGCCGGGAACGCCGGCTGCGGGATCCCGAATCGCAACGATGGCTCGCGCGTGACCGAGACCTGCATCAGCCGATCGTCGGGATCGCGGTAGTACACGGACGACCCGTCCGGCGCCCATTTCGGGTCGTTCCCGCCGTCGGAGGACACCTGCCAGCGTCCCTCCCCGCTCGGGAAGCTCGTGCAGTAGATCTGGACTTCACCCGACTCGCGAGACGAGTAGAGGAGATGTCGGCCG
Source organism: Phycisphaerales bacterium (assembly GCA_040219655.1). Taxonomy (GTDB): domain Bacteria; phylum Planctomycetota; class Phycisphaerae; order Phycisphaerales; family UBA1924; genus BQJQ01. The sequence goes on from JAVJSB010000007.1 coordinate 436,272, forward strand.
TCCGGGCTGATGGAGACAAAGAGAAACCCATTCTCGCTCGATGTGACCTCGCCGATGACGGTGCGCTGCTCGAGGTCGATCGCCGAAATCTGCACCCTGCCGACCCGTGGGTCGGACGTCAGCACGGCCCGTTTCCAGTCGGCGTCGAACGCCCCGAGCAGGCCCGGGTACGCCTCACGCGTCGGCCCGGTGCCATCGGCGGCGAGGAATCGGGTCGTCTGTGAGTTCTCCGTCGCGGCCGGATTGAAGTTCATCACCGCGATCTCGGTGCCATCGGGCGACCAGGCCGAGGGCATCAAAAACCCCTCGAGCGAGGAGATGCGCGTGTTGATCCCGCGTTCGATATCCCGGACCCACACCTCGAGATCGTTCGGCGTAGATCCGCCCGCAAACACCACGCGCGTGCCATCGGGAGACACGATGGGCGAGGTCACGACCTCGCCCCCATCGCCGATGGTCTCGATCGATCCGTCGGGCATCACCCAGACGAGCTCGCCCCCCAACCCGGGCGACCCGCGGACGAACGAGAGCGTGCCGTTGGCCGAGACTGACGGCGCCGACGCATCGGTCTGCACCAGGAAGACATCGCCGGTTGCCTCCAGACGCTCCGGTGAGAAGGGCACGGCCCAAAGGCTGAGATCGCCGAATCCCCGCGTGAAGAGCACGTGCCCGCTCGGCGACCAGACAGGCGCCGTCATGTAGGTGTCGTCGAAGTCCGCGATGACGACGGACCGCGATCCGTCCCACGCCTCGATCGGCGTTCGCTGATCCGTCCGGTGGCGCACGAACAGGATGATATCGGTTCCCGGGATCGAAGTGATCGAGTGGAAGTCGATGACCTCATCGCGGTTCGCTTCGAGCAGGCGCTCCACGGAACCGCCGCGCGCGGGCATCGCCGAGATGGTGGGGGTGTCGAGTTGCCCATCGTCGCAAAACAAGAGCCGGTCGTCATCCGTCCACGCCATCTGGAAATTGACGTCGTGCGTGCCGAGCCTCGATGCCCCGCCTCCGGTCGCGGGGATTCGATAGAGCTCGCTCCTGGTCGCGTAGATAAGCGCCCGCCCGTCGGGCGACCATACGATCTGCCGCACCCCCTCGGCTTCGGCGATGGTCTGGATCTCGAACGTCGAGAGATCTCGGATCTTGATCGATTCGTCCTGCACGAAGGCGACCTTCATGCCGTCGGGCGAGATGCGAGGCGAATCGGCGTCGAATCGTTCATCGGGACCGGCGGCGAACACCTCGAGTTTGCGCACCACCGGCTCCGGCTCCGGCTGCAGGGCCCCCGACGCGACCCAGCCCGAAACACCGGCGACCGCGGCGACGACCACCGCGCCGACCAACGCGGCGGCGGCCGGCACCCCGCCCGAGCGGGAAGCGTGGTCGTGGGGCTCCTCGACGGCGTGGTCTTCGAGGAGCTCAAGCCGGGCATCGCCGATGTCGCGGAAGCGCTCGTCTTTGTTCCGGGCGAGGCACCGACGCAGGACCCGGCGCACGTTCGCCGGCGTGCCGGGCGGGAGCTGGTCGAGGTCGAACTGTTTGTGCAGGACGGCGCCGATGGAATCGCTCGCGGTCTCGCCGACGAACGGGCTGGCGCCGGTCAGCATCTCGTAGAGGACGACGCCGAACGACCAGATGTCCGAGCGCTTATCGACGCGCCGCCCACGGGCCTGCTCCGGGCTCATGTACGCCGCGGTCCCGAGGATCGCGCCCTCGATTGTGGGTGAGTGCTGCGGCTGGGGTGTCGTCATCGTCGGGCTGTCGAGCCGGCCCGAGGAGGATTGCGACTCGTCGGCGCGGGCCAGTCCGAAGTCGAGCACCTTCGCGACGCCATCGGGCGTGATCTTGATGTTCGCGGGCTTGAGATCGCGGTGGATAATGCCCGCCTCGTGGGCGGCCTCAACGCCCGCCGCGATCTGCACCGCCAACTCGACCGCCTCGTCCACCGGCAGCGGGCCCCGGTCCAGGCGCTCGGCGAGGTTCTCGCCCTCGACGAACTCGAGCACGAGGTACTTGTGGCCGTCCTGCTCCTCGACGCCGTAGATGCCCGCGATGTTGGGGTGGCTCACGGTGGCGAGCGTTCTGGCCTCGCGCTCAAAGCGCTCAAGCCGGGCCGGGTCGGCGGCCAACTCCTCGGGCAGCGATTTGATCGCGACGTCCCGCCCCAGTCGGGTATCCTGCGCGAGATAGACGACGCCCATGCCGCCGCGCCCCAGCTCGCCGCGCAGTTCGTACGGGCCAATGACATCCCCCATCGGGGTATGGTATCGGTTTCAAGGATGGCATGGAGGGGACCCTGTTGCCCGAGTCGCCCGAATTGCTCGTCCTCCGCCCGATCAACCGCACCACCGGGGGTGATCCGCTGGACCCGCTCGTGCTCCGCGCCCCCGGGCCGTACATCGTCGGTCGCTCGTCCGAAGCCGATTGGGCCGTGCCCGACCAGCGCGTCTCACGCCGACACGCGTCCCTCACGCTCCGGGATGGGTGCTGGTTTGTGGCCGACCTCGGCTCCCGCCACGGCACGACGATCAACGGGGCCCGGCTCGAAGAGCACGAGTCGTGCCCGATCGAGCACGGCGACCTCGTCGGGCTCGGCGCCTGGATGTGCCGGTGTCTTGACCAGGACCGCGAGGTCGGGCACACCACGCCCTTCACCGAGTTCAGCCAGCAACGCGAGCAAATCTCTGCAGTGGACCGCTCGCGCCTCGGCGGTGTGGCCCAGCGCGGGCTCAACGCGCTGCTCGAACTCTCGCGGGCGGTCGATCACGCGACCGACGAGGGCGGGGTCGCCCGGGCGGTCGTGGTGGCGGTGCAGGAATCCACGGGGTGCCCGCGGGTCGTCGTGACCCGCCCGGTCTCGGACTCCGAGTTCGAGGTGCTGGCCTCGACGGCGAACGACTCCGCGGGATTGTCCCGCTCGCTCATGGACGCGGCAGCGGACGAGGGGCTCGTCGAGCTCCGTGTCGATGGGGCGCCGCGGAACCAGGCGCACTCGATCGTGGAGCTGAACATCCGCAGCGCGATCTGCGCCGCGATCCGCGTGGGTGAAACGCCGGCGGCGTTCCTCGTGATCGACACGCGCCAGTCCGAGCGTGAGCTCCCGGCGGACGCGGCGGCGTTCTGCGAATCCGTCGCTCACATCGCGGGGCTGGCGTTCCAGCGCATCCACAACGCCGAGATCGCGGCTCGGCACGCGCAGCTCGAATCTGACATGGGCGCCGCCCGTCGCGCGCAGGAACTGCTCATGCCCCCGCCCACCGGGAAGGTGGGGGGCGTGGATTACGTCTTCGAGTCGTCGGCGGGCCGGGTCGTCGCGGGCGACTTCTTCGACATCTTCGCACTCCCAAGCGAGTCTGTCGCCTTCGTGCTCGGCGACGTCTCGGGCAAGGGGATGGGCGCCGCCGTGCTGATGGCCGCCGCCCAGTCGCAGCTCCGCGCCCACATGCTCTCGGGCGGCACGCTCGCCGAGGCCGTCGCGTATGTGAATCTCGACTTGTTCCGCCGTACCGAGTCGTCCAAGTTCATCACGCTCGTCGCGGGGGTGATCGACAGCACACAGGGCACGCTGGAGATCGCCGACGCCGGGCATGGGCTGCACGCGCTGGTGGATGCCTCCGGGACCGTCTCCGCGATCGACACGCCGGGCGGCTTCCCGCTCGGGGTCGCCGAACAGGGCCAGCACGAGATCGTCACCGTCCCGTTCTCAGCGGGCTCGCTGTTCGTCACCTTTTCCGACGGAGTTGTCGAGCAACCTGACCGCGACGGTCGGCAGTACGGGCTCGAGGCCGCGATGGCAGCCATCGGCGGTCTGACAGATCCCGGCGCGATTGTGCGAGCTCTCGTCACCAAGGTGCGTGAACACGCCCGAGGCCCGCTCGCCGACGACCTCACAGTCGCGGCAATCCAAACCGGCTCGCAGGCGTGAACCGATGCGTATCGGCAGCATGTCGTGCGACGGGGTTTGGTTGATCACAGCACAACCAGTCACCGCGCTATGTCCGACGGTGATCTGCAGATTGGTTCCTCTCGATCCCCTTGCCCCTGGTGGATCAGGAGATCGTGCGCCCCATTGGCCATGACCGACTTGTCAGCATGTGCTGTAGTGAGGGGCGGGCGCCGTGTTTGTGCAGAACTGCAGTGCGCCTGTCATTGGTGGGAAACCCCGGCATTCGCCGGGGGTGGAGACCCGAGAGCCGGACCGGTCGATGTGAGCGGCGGTGGACACCGTGCCGACCCTCCTGGCGGTTCCGACTCATCCATTCGCCCGCCCCCGACTGCGGCTCGATCTGAGGGACTCTGGATCTCCGCGCACAAAAGAGCCGGCCGATCGATGTCGGCCGGCTCTTGCCATGAGCGTGATCGGGCTACGCCTTACGGGCAGCCCGCGAGGAAGCACGCGACGAAGCAATCGATGTCGTCGATGTTGAGTGTGCCGTTGCCGTCGCAGTCAGCCGCGAGATCGCTGCCCAGGAAGTTGGCGACGAACAGGTCGATGTCGTCGATGTTCAGCGAACCGTTGCCGTCCGCGTCGCAGAAGCACGCGGAGAGCTGGTAGACGCACAGGTCATCCCAGTAAATCGTGCCCTGCTGCCCGCCGCCCAGGTCGAACCGGAACGGAAGGATGCTGACGCGCGTCGGGAAGGGCGGGAAGTCGCCCGAGATCATGGCGTCGGGGAAGACTTGTTCGTAGTACACCCACTCGCCGCCGGTCGTGGACACATCGATCTGAGCCAAGTCGAACGCCTGGTAGATCGAGTTGTTCGGATGCTCGCGGCGGAACTCGACCTTCATGCCCACGAGATCAGTCGGAGCGCCCACACCGCCGGGCGCGAGCGGGTCCTCGTCGGGGATGAGATACCAACCCGAGACGAACAAGTCGCCGCCGCGGAACTCGTACCTCGGGTCGTACGTGTCGCCGTCCGGGTCGAACGGGTCGGGCAGGTTGGTCGTCCACCCGGTGAACTGGCCCGACGCCGCCGGGCCGAGGGCGAGCGACATCGTGCCGGTGCGCGCAAAGTTCGAGTTCCAGCCCGGGCTACCCACTTCGATCCCGATCCAGCCCTCGGGCTCGCTCGGGAAGAACGGGTCGGCGTTCTCGAAGCTGGGGTTCGTGACGGTGTTATCGACGCCGTCGGCAGCGGCGAGCCCGGCCGAGGCGGCGAGGCACGCGACACCCGCAAGCAACGCGGTACGGATCATGATCGATCTCCCTTCGGATCGTGGATGTACACTCCGAACACGTGCCAAACGCGGCCCGCTCCGGATTCCCTCTGTAAACCCTTACATTGTGCTCGGACGCCCGCTCCGTGTCAACAGCAGAATGCCGATTCCGGCACGTTCTTCAACCCAATTCTGGGACCGCCAGCCTCATTCCTTCAGCCCGCTCGTCGCGATGCCGTCGATGAACGCGCTCTGGGCGAGCAGGAACACCGCCAGCACGGGCACGAGCACCATCGTGCTCGCCGCCATCAGCAGGTTCCACGGCACGTTCCCCGCCTGTGACTGATACAGCTGAAGCCCCAGCGCCAACGTGAACTGGTCCCGATCGCGCAGGAAGATCAACGGGCCCAGGAAGTCGTTCCAGACAAACAGGAAATGGAACAACGCCACCACCGCGAGCGCCGGCCGGCTCAGGGGCAGGATAATCCGCCAGTACACCCCCCAGTGCGTGCACCCGTCGATCCGCGCCGCTTCGTCCAACTCTTTTGGGATCGCCATGTAGAACTGACGCAGCAGGAAGATGTTGAACGCGCTCCCGAACCACGCGGGCACCCACAAGGGCTTGAACGTCCCGATCCAGCCCAGCTCTTTGAAGAGGATGAACAGCGGGCCCATGATCACGGGGAACGGGATCATCATCGTCGCCAGCACGACGGCGAACAGCACGCCCCGCCCGCGCCACTTCACGCGCGCAAACCCGTACGCGACGAGCGAGCTCGAGAAGACCATCCCCACGATGCTCAGACACACCACGATCAGCGTATTGCGCAGGTAGAGCATGAAATCGATCACGGGGTCGTTCAGCACGCCCTGCACGATCACCTTGCCATCGGGCCCGGTGCGCCCCGCGTAGTTGTCCGCCGCCTGGCGCAGCAAGAGCGCGAGCCCCGGGACGCTGTCCAACGCATCATCGACCTGGTCTTCAAGGCCGCGGATGCGCGTGCGTTGGGCGTCGATCGCAGCGATGTCCCTGCGTTCGCTCGCTTCCATCCGCCGCAGCGATCGCTGGGCTTCTTCGATCTCGCGTTCCGCCGCAGCGGCCGCGTCCCATTTCTCGATCCGGTCGTCGAGCGCCCCGAGCGTCGCGTCGTCCGCGCCCTCCGCAGCGATCATCGCCCGTTTGGCGCGCAAATCCGCGAGCACCATCGCGGCGGTCACCTCAGGAAGCAGGCTCGGCGATGCCTGCATCGTCTGCTCGACCGGCTTGATCGATGTCGAGACCATCCACACGAGTGGCAGCAGGAAAAGTGTGCTCACCGCGCTCAACGCGAGGTAGATCGCGACACGGGCGGCCGGCTTGGGCGGACGGTCTCGCATTCAGGCAGCCCGGTAGTACACAAACTTCTTGCTCACCACGAACGTCAGCCCCGTGAGCGCCAGGATGATCATCAGCTGCACCCACGCGAGCGCGCTGGCATACCCCATCTCGCCGAACGGGAACGCCTTGTCGTACAGGTACATCGTGTAGAAGTAGCCCGATCGCTTCGCGGCGCCCGTCGTGCCCAGCATGATGTAGGGCACCGCGAAGATCTGCCAGGTGTTGATGATCCCGATGATCACGTTGAACAGGATCACGGGCGAGATCATGGGCAGCGTCACGTGCACAAACTTTCCGACGACGCCGATGCCGTCGATCTCGGCGGCTTCGTACAGGACCTCGGGCACGTCCTTCAGCGCCGCGATGTAGATGACGACCGCCTGCCCGACCGTCCAGAAGCTCATCAGGATGAGCGCGGGCATGACCCACTGGGCGCTGCCCAGCCAGTTCGGGCCCGCGAGGTCCGTCCCGAGCAGCGCGTTGATCGGCCGGAAACACGCGTCGAGCACGATGTTGATGAGCCCGAGCTCGCCGTTGAAGAGCCACATCCAGACCATCGCCGTCGCGACGAGGGGAACGATGGTGGGCACGAAAACCGCGGCGCGGAAGAATGCCTGGAAGCGTACCTTGGCGCTGAGCAACGCCGCGAGGACCACCGCGATGAAGGTCCCCACCGGGATCGCGACGAGCGCGTACACCGTCGTGTTCCTCATGACGGTCCAGAAGACCCGGTCGCCCGCCATCGCGGCGTAGTTATCCAGCCCGACCCAGATCGGGGGCTCGAGCATCGTGTACTGCGTCATCGAGTAATACAGGCTCATCCCGATGGGCAGCGCCATGAACGCGAGGAACCCGATGATCCAGGGCGACACGAACGCCAGCCCGACCATCCACTCGGGGACGCGCCGCGTCATGACTCGGCTCCGTACCGGCGTTCGCGTCGTTCCACGACGATGTCGATGAACCGCTGGGCGCGCGCATCGATGGCCGCCAGCACGTCCGCCGCGGGCCGAGAGAGCTCCCACATCGTCGTGATCTCGGCGTTGAACTCAGCCTCGTACTGCGGCCAGGCCCGCGTCTCGGGCTTAGGGAACGCCCGGTCGCTCGCCATCAGCTTGTTGTGCACCGCGATCGCCTTATTCGGGTGCTTGCGCGCAAAGTCGGGCGACGGCGTCGCGAGCGGCGTGGGCTTGGCGTGGTCGATCGCGAGCGCCTCGATGTTCTCGGGCAGCTGTGTGAAGAGCAGGAACTCGTACGCCTCGCGCGGGTGCGGGCAACCACGCGGGATGCACAGCGTGTCGCCCTCGACCAGCCCGATCGGGCGGTCCGGGTCGTAGATCTCCTCCGCGACCGGGAACGGCGCGGCGCCGTAGTCCATCCCGGGCTTGAACCGGTCGATCACGTTCACGAGGAACGGGCCGTGCAGCACGCTGGCGACCTTGCCCGACAGGATCGCCTGCTGGGCGGAGTTGTACCCCCCGAACCCGGACTGGAACGCGGTGAGGCGCTGCGTGCCGTACTTCTCGGGGTACGACTGCAGCCACTCGTACGCGCGCACGTTCTCGGCGCTCGACGCGAGCGCCGTCTCGGTGGCGCGGTCGTAGAGCGTCCCGCCGAAGAAGTAGCCCCACAGCCAGTTCCACCACCCGGGCTCGCGGTGGAGGAACCCGGCGCGTTCCACCTCGCCGTCGCGCGTGATGGTGAGGCGCTCGGCGTGCTCGTCGAGCTCGGCGATCGTGCGCGGCGGCGCATCGGGGTCGAGCCCCGCGTCGCGATAGGCGGCCCGGTCGTAGTAGTACGCCATCGACGAGCACGTGCTCACGACGCCGCCCATCACGCCGTCGTGGTGCATGAGCTCCCACGCGGGCGCGGTGTACCGCTCGCGCCGCAGGCGGAAGTCGTTGACGCCGTAGCGGGACGCGAAATCGCGCGCGATCTCGTCGCCGTACGCGCTGTCCAGTTCCGCCAGCGGGATCACCGCCCGGCTCTCGACGAACGCGGGCAGCGCAAAGTCCCAGAGGCCGACCAGGGCGGGGGGGTCGTCGCCGGCGATCGAGATGAGCGCCTTCTGGTCGATCGCGCTCTGGGCGAAGTATCGCACCCAGACGCGTTCCTGCGAGCGGTTGAAGGCGTCGATGACGCGGCGCATCGCGTCGCCTTCCTGCCCGGTCCACTTCTCCCAGTAGTCGATGACGACGCGCCCGGGCGGGGCGTCGCCCGCGCGCCGGGGTCCGAACAGCGCAAACCCGAGCCCCGCAACGCCGAGCGCCCCAAGGGCGGCGCGGCGCGTGATCGTCTGGGCCTGCAAAGTCATGAGAGGGTCAGTATGCCCGGGCTGGACGGGGCGTGCTCAGCCGCCGAACTGCCGCTTTGCCGCATTGATGCGCTCGACCGCTTCGGTCCAATCGTCCTTGTCCACGAGCACGCCGGTCAGTCGTCCCTCGGCGTATGGGCTTGGGATGCCCTTCGATGGGTCGATCTCACCGGGGATGGTCATGAGGAGGCGTTCGAACTCGCCGCGGTTCATGGTCCACTCGGTGCCCGTCTCGGTGCACCGGATGGTCACTTCCTGCGAGCGCCGCTCGACGCTGTCGGGTTCTTGGGTGGTCAGGTTGCGGATGAGCACGAATGCGCCGATCGCGATGGCGACGCCGGCGACGGCCCACCCGAGCCACGGCTTGCTGTTGATTACTTCGCGAAGTCCCATGGGGCGCTCCGATCAAGGCTCAGGGTAGTAGTTGCCCCAGTTCCAGAAGTTCGGTGCCGAGTTGTACTGGTCGCCCGGGATGATGTACTCGAACTCGATGAGCATCTCGATGTGCATGTCACCGAAGAGCACATTGCTCGCTGCGGAGTTCTCAAATGTCGTGCTGGATTCGTCTTTGGGATCGCTCCGGTGCCGGGGGATCCAGTCGATCGCATCCATGACCAGCACAGCCGCGTCGAGGTGGGGGATGGTGTTGACCTTGCGCCCAGAGATCCCGGAGACGATCTCACCAGATGGTTCGTTCGCCGGGTTGTACGTGAGTTTCTGGTCGTTGAACCAGTACTCATTGTAGTTGAGTTCGCCGTCTTCGTCGTAGTCGTACGAGTGGAAGTAGCCGGATCGCTTTCGGGATTCCCATTCGACGACGGATGATCCTCCACGCGCGGCGGGGCACGAGTAGATCCCAGTCTCGTCCGCACCGTTCAGATATTCACGGAGCGTGAGCATCGGAAGCCAAAGGTGATGCCCGTTCGTCCCGAAGGGCAAAGGTTTACCGTCGTACTCCCCGGCGTAGACGTCGACGAGTCGTTCCTGCCCGTCCTTCTGGTCGTCGATGTACATCTGATACCCGAGCCCGATCTGCCGCAGGTTGCTCTGGCAGACCACGTCCCACGCGGTCTTCCGCGCCTTGCCCAGCGCGGGCAGCAGGATGCCGATCAGCAGCGCGATGATCGCGATGACGACCAGAAGCTCGATCAGGGTGAACCCGCGCGGGCGGGCGAGACGGTTTCGAAGACTCACGGCTTGCTCCCTTCACGGACGCGCGGGCGCGCCCCGACGTGAACCTCTCCCCTCCCGCGATCGTCATCGACGTCCGCTTCTCTCCAACGGACGTCGATGGCCACCGGCGCGTCCGCGCCGATCGCGGGCAGATCCTTCTCGGTGATCAATCCGCCCGCGACGGTGGCGCCGTTCACGAGCACCTCGGGCTCGACGGACGGGTCGAACGACGCCGCGTCGAACCGCACGTCGACTGTTCGCCCGCGCCAGCGCCGCGTCACGCGGACGCGTCCCAGGCTCTTGGGCGGGCACGGGTCGATGCGCAGCCCGGCCCACTCCGGGCGGATCCCCGCGAGCCATTCCAGACACACGCGGTTCAGCCACGCGGCGCTGCCCGTGTACCACGTCCACCCGGCGCGCCCGGGCATGTCGCTCAGCGGGCCGTCCACGTTGCCCGGGAGCACATAGGGCTCGGCGCAGTAGGCGTCCGCGTCCGCGGCGCGCACGGGGGGCGAGATCGAATCGAAGATCGTTTCGACGGCGTCGAGGTCGCGCCGCTTGCACGCCGCGGCGAGCCCCCACGTGGCGGCGTGCATGTACACCCCGCCGTTCTCGCGCGCGCCGGGCGCGTACCGCGACAAGTACCCGATGTCTGCCTGCGGCACGGTGTACGCCGGCGCGAGCAGCAGGGGGCCGTACGGCGTGACGAGCTTCTCGCGCACCGCCGCCCACGCCCGGTCCGCTCGATCCTCGGGCGCGACACCCGCGAGGATCGACCACGTCTGCGCGTTCAGGAAGATCTGCCCCTCGACGCAGTCGGCGGACCCGATCCAGTCGCCCTTCTTGGTCGTGGCGCGGCGGTACCACCCGCCGTCCCACCCGACGCGGTTGACCGTCTCGATGAGCTCCGCCCGCTTGGCGCGGTACGCGTCGGCGTTCTCGCCCGCGATGTCGAGCAGGCGGGCGAACCGATCGAGCACCTCGACGAGAAACATCGCGAGCCAGACCGACTCGCCGTTCTCGTCGTCGCCCACGGCGGACAGCCCGTCGTTCCAGTCCATGTCCCCGATCAGGGGCAAGCCCTGGGGCCCGAACCGCGACAGCGAGAGGTCCACCGCGCGCTTGCAGTGCTCAAGGACCGTGGCGCCCGCTTCGTCGTCCACGAACCGCGCGACGCGGCCGAGGATCGACGCGTCGCCCGTCTCGCGCACGTACGCCCCGGTGACGAACGGCAGCCAGAGGTAGTCGTCCGAGCACTTGGTGCGCAGGCCGGTCTCGGTGATCGGGTTCCACCAGTGGTAGACGCTGCCGTCGGCGAACTGGTGGGCCGCGTGCAGCAGGATCTGCTCGGCGCACCGCCCGGGATCGATGGGCAGCCAGACCTGGGAGTCCTGCAGCTGATCACGGAACCCGAACGCGCCGGATTGCTGGTAGTACCCCGTGCGTCCCCACAAACGACCGCTGATCGCCTGGTAGGGCAGCCACGTGCCATTGAGCAGATCGAAGTCCGAGCGGTCGGACGCCACGCCCGTCGCGTCGAGGAGCTTGTTCCACGCGTCTCCCGATCCCCGGAGCGCCGCGTCGAACGCGTCGGGCGCGGTCAGCGTGTCGAGTAGGGCGTGGGCTTCGTTCTGGTTGTCGCCGATCGCGATCGCGAAGGTGAGATTCACGCTCGCGCCCGGTTCGAGGCTAACGTCGCCGCCAACGGCCGCGATCGGCTCGCCGAACCGCCCGAAGCCGGCGGTCTCGACGGCGTCCGCCCGCATCATCGCGGGCGCCGCGGGCGAGCCGTAGCGACCGAAGAAGACCCGTTTGTCCGATGTCGCGAACCCGGTGCCCGCGTCGAACCCGCTCGCGCCCGCGCACGCGGTGTGCGGCCAGGGGCGGTTCCAGTGGTCGTCGGTCGTGCCGAACGGGGCTTCCCACAGGTTCTTGGTCGCCGTGACCGCGTTCCGCGACGCGTCGTGTGTCGTTGTGAAGAAGAGCCGGTGGAATTCGCGGTTTACATCGGGCGAGGTGCCGCAGCACCACTCGAGACAGCTCGCGACACGGAGCCGGCGCGGACGGTCGGACGTGTTCGTCAGCCGCACCCGCCAGACCTCGCCTGTTTCATCGCGCGCCGCGCAGAGCGTCCATTCGGCGCGCACGCCGCGGTGCTCGGTCTCGAACGTCGTCGAGCCCGGGCGGTGCGTGCACGTGTAGTGCGTGAACGGTGTGTCGCAGGGTTTCGGGCTCAGCGACCACACCGCGCCCGGCTCGTCGCCCGGGGCCTCCAGATCGCGGACGTACACAAACCGGCCCTGGTCGTCGCGGGCGAGGTCCATCCGCCAGCGGGTGATCACGTTGAGCTGGCAGTGATCGAGCCAGCTGAACCCGCCACCATTCTGGGAGACGATGAACCCGTAGCGCCCGTTGGAGACGACGTTCGTCCAGGGCATGGGCGTATCCGGGCGATCGATCTCGAACGCCCGCCCCTGATCCGTGAATCGCCCGTACCGGTTCTCGTGCATCGGTTGGTCCGTACGTCCTGTCGGAGAAGAATCGCGCCGCGCCGCGGGGGGTTCGCGGCGCGACGCGCGAGGGAGTTGAGAGGTATTCGCGTGCCCGCCCGCTTGAGCGAGCACGCGGCGTGTGTTTCAGGAAGCGTTGATCAACGACGGCGGCGCGCCGCGACCAGGCCGCCCAGGCCGAGGAGCGCAGCGCTCGCGGGCGTGGGGGTGTACGTGATGTTGCCCCAGGTCGTGCTGAGCGTCGCCGAAGCGCCGGTCACCTGCGTGTACCCGCCGATCTGGGCGTCGTCGAGCATGCCCCACGTGCCGAACGGCTCGGCGGGGTTGCCCTCGTCGAACGAGAGCACGCCGCTCGAGTACGCCGTACCGTCGTCGTAGATGTACTCGATAGTCGCCGGATCCCCAGCGGTCAGGCTGTTCGCGTTGTAGATCATCCCGAGGCGGACGGTGTCGCCCTTGGTGTACGTCACGCCGTGGGTGGCGGTGAAGCTGAAGAACGGCAGGCGGCCGCCGAAGACGGCGACCTCGCCGTCGCCGGTCCGCATGTTGAACCGGCCGTCAACGTTGGGGCTCCACCACGGGGCGAGGCTCAGGCCCGACTCGCCGTTCCCGTCGCCGGAGATGGTGACGTCGGCGAAGAGCGTGAACGAGTCGCCGTTCGCGAACTGGGCAGCGGTGGCGCCACCGTCGGCCGACGCCCGCCAGTTGTGCAGGTTCGCGAACCCGCCCGCGCCGGTGCGCGAGTCGGTGATCGTGATCTCGGTGCCGAAGTTATTGACGGTGGTGACGGTCGAGCCGGGATCGTCGTTAAAGACCCGCTCGTTGATGACAGCGCCGTTGATGATGGGCGACGCGATGGACGCCGAGGTCATCCCTGCCACCGCCGCGAGTGCGAAAACGCGAGTACGCATCTGGAACCTCCCTCTCTGGTACGGAACGAAATTGGTGCGGGGCCCGCACACTCGGCGGGCCGCCGACAGTTCCCTCTGAAAGCGTTTACAGCATCGCGGAATCGGACCCACCTGTCAACCCCCCGATTCGATTCCGGCGTCCGAATCCCGGTCACGCTCGAGCCCGAGACGGGTCATCCCCGCCTGCACCGCGGGGTGCTTTGCGAACGTATTCCAAACAAATCCGCTCCGGGCGTTCTCGATCAGCAGGCACAGCGGCCCCTGATCGATCGCGACCCGATCGTGCGCCACCCAGGGCTCGCCCGACTCGGTGTCCAGGGTGTAGGAATCGAAGAACCCCCAGCCGCCGGTCTCCGGGTCCTCCCAGAGCAGCGGCTCGCCGTCGGCGTCGGTCAGCGAGCGGTAGTGCCGCAGCGCCGCGATCGCGGGGCCGGGCTCGAACACAACGGTCGAGCCGGCGGTGTACGGCGCGAGCACGCCGCCGTTCCAAACAGGGTCCGTCCGGATGTGGTCCGCGGGTGGGATGTCCCAGTCCACGCGGGCGTCGGGCATGGGCAGCGGGTTGGGCTTGATCTGCGAGACGTAATACCCGGTTGGCCCGTCGCACGCGCTGAGCCCCCACGCGTCCTCGCCGAACGTCTTGAACCCCATCGGGTTGTCGCGGCACACCGCGCGGTGCAGCAGCGTGGTGCGGCGGGAGTTCTCCCACCAGTTCACGCGGGCCCGCGCGGGCTCGCCGTGCGCGCCGGGGTTGTCCGTCCCGAGTGCGGCGTAGTCGATCCAGCAATGCGCAAAGAACGCGGTGAAGAGGGCACCGGAATAAGGCAGCCACACGTGATCACCGCTGGCCGGGTGCGTGCCGAGCATGCGGCGCAGCGCGTAATACGCATTCGGCGGGAGGCGGTGGTCCTCGTTCGGCGCACAGACACCGAGAAACGCGACCAAGCGGTGCTCGTCGCCCGCGTCCGCCCACGTGGCGCTGAGCAGTTCGCCCGAGCCCGTGGGGTTGGTCTTGTCGTCCGCTCGCCAGCCGAGCGAGACGAACCGTCGGTATGACGGATGCCCGGCGTCGCGGTAGAGGAGCGCGTCCCAGTCGGCGCCCTCGATCAACTCGTCGCCGAGCGTGGCGATGTCGCCCTCGAAGTACGCGGACGCCGTGATGACGCCTGCGAAGAGCAGCGCCGAGTCGATCGTGGAGACCACGTGCTCGTACGCGTCCGGGTGCGGATCGCCGTGCGGGTCGAGGAAGTGGAAAAAGAGCCCGAACTTGCGGTTGGTCTCGCGTCCGAGCAGCGACCGCAGGATGAGCTCGGTGCGCTCGCGGCCCTCTTCGCGGGTGATCCAACCGCGCTCGATGCCGATGGGGATCGCGCTGAGCTGGAACCCGACACCCGCGACCGAGACGAGGTCGGCGCTGGTCCGGTCATACACCATGCCCGTGTGCGGCGACGCGTGCTGCCAGAGGTAGTTGAAGCACCCGCGTTGCACCTCGTCGAGCAACGCTTCGTCGGCGTCCGAGAACTCGAACGGGGGCACGGGCGTCCCCGTGGCCGGCTCGATGGCGTATGAGGCGGCATCACGCGGGGCGGCGTGGCAGGCTGGGGCGGTCGCGAGGATCCCGATGCCAACCGAGCTCAGGAGCATCGATGAGAGCGGGCCATTCAACTTGGAAAACGTTTTCATCACGATATGATGCTACCCGTGGGACTTTCGGATGCCAAGAGCGGATCGGGCGGACGGGGCGGCAAGCCCCGGCGGGCGGTCTCGATTAACGACGTCGCCAGCCGCGCGTCCGTCTCGATCGCGACGGTCTCGCGGGTGATCAACCGCTCGTCCGCCGTCGCGCCGGCGACCGCCGAGCGCGTGCAGCGGGCGATCAACGACCTCGGGTACCGCCCGAACCTGTTCGCCAAGGGTTTGGTCACCAGCAAGTCGCGCGTGATCGGGATCTCGATGCCCGACCTGCACGGCGACTTCTTCTCGACGCTCATGCAGAGCGCCGATGACCACGCGTACAACCTCGGGTACCACCTGCTCGTGATGAGCAACTCGCACGACGGGAAGGCGAACCCCGCCGCGAATGAATTCGCCCGGGACCTGATCGACGGGCTCGTGACGCTCGTGACCGAGTCCGAGCAGTCGCCGCTCGAGTCGCTGCGCGAGCTGAACTTCCCGGTGATCGTGCTCGGCGCCGATGTGCGCTCAGGAAACGTGAGCTCGATCTCGTTCGATCAGGAGGTCGGCGCCCGGCAGGCGACGGCCCACCTCCTCGCCTCGACCGAGCCGGACCGCGTGATGTTCGTGGGCGGGCATAAGGGCAACCTGGACTCGGATGCCCGCCTGCGCGCGTTCGCCGCGGAGGTGCGCGGGCAGACCGGGCACGACCCGGACGACCGGCAGATTGCGCACGGTGAGTTTTCGTTCGATTGGGGCTGGTCGTGGGCGCAGGAGATGCTCGCGGGCGGCGGTCTCGAAGGCGCGGCCGTGCTGGCGGGCAACGACGAGATCGCGGTGGGCATCGTGGATGCCGCGCGCGACAGCGGTCTGAGCGTGCCCGGCGACCTGCGGGTGGTCGGGTTCGATGATTCACGCTTGTGCCAACTCCTCCGCCCGACCCTCAGCTCGGTGCGCGTGCCCATCCGCGAAGCGGCGCAGCGCGCGATCGAGGCGATCGTGGACCGGATCGAGGACCCGTCACGGTCGGCGGAGAGCACAACCCTCGTGACGTCGCTCGTCGTCCGCGAGAGTTCGCAGTTCGAAGGCATCGCAATGAACCGGAAGGCGTAACCCATGGCGTTCCCCGAAGACTTTGTGTGGGGCGCGTCGACCAGCGCCTATCAGATCGAGGGCGGGCACGACGCCGACGGCAAGGGCCCGTCCATCTGGGACGAGATCTCCCGCAAGCCCGGCGCCGTGAAGCACGGCGACACGGGCGATGTCGGGTGCGATCACTACCACCGATTCGCGGAAGACGTCGGGATCATGTCGGCGCTCGGGCTCAAGGCGTACCGGTTCAGCATCGCGTGGTCGCGGGTGCTGCCCGAGGGCGTGGGGGACGTGAACGCGGCGGGCCTGGGCTTCTACGATGCGCTCGTCGACCGGCTCGCCGATGCGGGCATCGAGCCCTGGATCACGCTCTATCACTGGGACATGCCGCTCGCCCTGCACCGCCGTGGCGGGTGGCTGAACCGCGACGTTGCTGACTGGTTCGGTGCGTACACCCGCGTCGTGATCGACCGCCTGAGCGATCGCGTCAGCAAGTGGATCACGATCAACGAGCCCCAGTGCTTTTGGAACATGGGGTACGGGGATCAGTCGAAGGCAACCGAACGCGGGCTCACGCACGCGGAGTCACTCGAGGTGTTCCACAACGTGCTGCGGGCGCACGGGCGCTCCGCTCGGGTGATCCGCGAGCATGCGAAGACGACGCCGAGCGTTGGGTGGGCGCCCGTGGGTGTTGCGTGGCGTCCCGCGTCGGAATCCGCCGACGACGTGGAGGCGTGCCGGCAGATGATCCAGGGCGTGCACAACCGAGACGCGTGGAACAACACGTGGTACAACGATCCGATTTTCTTCGGGCACTATCCCGAGGACGGCCTGCGCGTGAATCATGACGTGCTGCCCAGAATCGAGCCGGGCGACATGGAGTTGATCCACACGCCGATGGACTTCTTGGGCATCAACACGTACCAGGGCGAGCGTGTGACGATGGGTGACAAGGGCCCGAAGGTGGTTCCCGAGGACCCCGGCACGCCGCGCACGCAGCTGGGGTGGCCCGTCGTGCCCGAGGTGCTCTACTGGTGCCCGAAATTTCTGGGCGAGCGGTACGACGTGCCCCTGTATCAGACTGAGAACGGGATGTCCGGTCACGACTGGGTGGCCGACGACGGGCGGGTGCACGATGCGCACCGGGCGGACTTTATGACGCGGTACCTGCGCGCGTTCGAGCGCGCAATCGCGGACGGCGTGAACATCCGCGGGTACTTCCACTGGTCGCTGCTCGACAACTTTGAGTGGTACGAGGGGTACGAGCCGCGTTTCGGGCTCGTGCACGTGGATTACACGACATTGAAGCGGACGCCGAAGAACTCCTCGGCGTGGTACGCGAAGATCATCGAGACGAACGGGGCGTGCTTGTCGGGCAGCCCAGAGATCGCAGCGGAGGTGTGAGGATGCATCAGCGAGTGAGGCGTGTGCTCGCGGGGGGCGTGGGGGTGCTGCTGAGCACCGGCGCGGCCGCGGCGCCAGACCCGAGCGCCTGGCCCTCGGCCGGTGCGGATGATTCGGCCGCGGTGGGCGCTGCGGCGCTCTCCGGGTGGTACGCCGTCGCCGACTCGCTCGAGGATGTCGTCGAACTCCGCGACATCCGGGGTGACCTGATGCGCACGATCACCAAGGCGGAGATCGAGGCGCTGTGCCCTTGGATGGATTTGGACGCCGGCCCGGACGGCCCGTGCGCCGTCGCGGTGAGCGACTCGGGACGGCTCGTGTTTGTCTCGGTGTTCGACCAGAACGCCGCGGGCGACGGGCAGCCGTCGGACGCGGTGCTGAAGTACGACACATCGCGCGACCTGCTGACGGTGTTTGCGCGCGCCGAGTTGTCGTCGTCCACGGGCTGGCCGCACTTGGCGAGCGTGCACCACAAGGGCACGCTCTACGTGGGGACGGAGACCGGCGGCGTGCTCACGTACCGCGCGCTGCGGAACGACGGGCAGGGGACGCTGTTCAGCGCCGTCCCGCTGCCCGATGGCGGGCCCGTCCGCGGGCTCGCGGTGGATCGGGTGAACGGGCTCTTGTACGCGGCGTCGGACGCGAACCTGTACCGCGCCGCCCCGACGTTTGTGCCGAGCTTCACGCTCGCGGGCGCGTACGCGGGGGGGGGCGTGCGGGCGATCGCGTTCACCGACGCGTTCGGCGCAAGCACGACGGCGGGCGTGTACACGCTTTCTGATAGCGGCTCGGGTGCATCGATCGGTTTCACGCCCTCGATCACGGCGCAGGGGTTGCCGCCGTTCATTGTGACGCCGTACGACGCGCCGGGCGGCGAGGCGCATGATCTGACGGCGACGGCGTGCGGGCGGCTGCTGCTCGGCGCCGACGAGGACGCCGTGGTCTATCGCGACACCACGGACACAAGGCTTGACTTCGAGTCGTGGGTCGCCGACGAGTTCGCGCAGGTCGTGACGTACGCCAAGGGTCTGATCGCGCCGGACGGCGAGCCGGACGGGTGGGTCATCGACGCGGATGTCGCGGCGGGCGCGTCGCGGTTCCACCCCGCGACTCCTGATGCGGCGTGCTGGGCGGTGTTGCTTCTCCTCGCGGACGACCACGTGAACGGCACGCCCGGCAACCAGGAGCGCGTGCGCACGATCCTGCGCCGCTACGCGGGCCTGATGCCCGACGGGTTCAAGCCGGGCGTGAGCGCGGACGGGCAGATCCGGCACTGGTGTGATCCGTTTAGCACGGTGGGCAACGCCAAGCCGGGCTGGCCGACGGAGTGGGCGAGCCTGAGCACGATGAAGATCGTGCTCGCCGCGGCCCGCGCGATGCGGTACTACCCGGGCGATGCGCTGATCCAGGAAGCGGGCGCCGAGATCATCTCCCGCGTGGGCGACGCGAACGGGTGGGACCCATACTTCCAGCCCGGGACCGACGCGATCTACTTCGTCTCCGCGGGTGCGGGCCCGGACACGAACTCCGCCGGTGCCGGGTTCCACGAGGGGATCATCTTCGCGAACCAGGCGGCGGAGTACGGCGCGAGCTCTGACGACGAGTACGCCCGCTGGCTCGATCGCTCGAGCTGGCCATCGGGCACGTTCCTCACGGGCCAGCCAATCACGTCGAGCTGCAACGGGTGCTTCCAGGCGGCGTTCGTATCGCTCTACTCCCAGCTCGTGCAGCCCGATTTCCGCGCGAGCCCGGAATGGCAGCAGCACATCGAGAACCTGCTCGCGTCGCACGGCGGGTGGACCGACGACGCCGGGGCGCGGTACCTGACGGTCTTCAGCGCGGGCACGACCAAGCCCGAGTGGGGTGGCTACAACGCCGATTCGCTGAGCAATCATCCGGGCGATGTCTCGACCTTCCCGTCCCTCATGGCGTTCTGCGCGAACGGTGACACCGCGCCCGCCGTGGGCGCGTACCAGGCGTACCGCGCCGGGGCCAGGCAAGACTGGGCGACCGGCGCGTCGTTCCTGTACCGCCGATCGAATGTCGATCCCGCGTACGACCCGAACACCGCCGGGCTCCCCGATGTCGGGCTCGGCGCGCTCGGGCTGAGTGAGCTGCTCGCGCCGGGCACCGTCGAGGCGGTGCTGTCCGTCGCGTACCCAACGCTCGACGCGTGCTTCGCCGACTGCGACGCGAGCGGGTCGCTCAACGTGGACGACATCGATTGCTTCGTCGGCTCGTTTCTCGCCGGCGAGCTCGCGTCTGCTGACTGCGATGACAGCGGCTCGCTGAACATCGACGACGTCGATTGTTTCGTGGCATCGTTCATCGCCGGGTGTCCCTGACCATCGACGCCGTCGGCGGGCAGCGGTGGGTGGGCCTTGATATGGACCGTGGTCTCGGCGACGCGTCCTTCGGGGGGCGTTTGTCATTCGGCCTGAGCTCGGTGCGTCATGCATCCGCCAGCGCGTGATCTCGTGATCGCCACCTTGATCGCTGCCGGCATCGCCGGGAACGTCATGATCGTCGAGCTTCCGGCCTTCATCATGCTTCACCGAACCGGCTGCCGGATGCGGAGCGCATCGGATCGACTTTGGCCCGCATGATTGCAGGCTGAGCGCACAATCAAACCGCCCCGACCGAGCGATTCTCAGTCGGGGCGGGAGGGGAGAGATTGGAGTGATCGTTCGTCGAAGTTACTCGGCGTGCTCTTCAAACAGCCCAGGCCAGTTGACGTTCGCCCGTGAGACGCTGCCCTCGAAGTCGGCGTTGAACTTCTCGAGAATGTCCGAGTTCACGTTCAGGTAGAGCTTGTCGTTGCGGACCTGCGCCGTGTTGATGTCGACCGGGAGCAGGATATTGATCGAGACGCCGTAGGCGCAGAAGCCGCCGTACTGCGGCGTGAACCGGTTTGGGTTGGCGAGAAACGTTGCTTTGCTTTCCTCGGAGGCGAAGAGATAGGTCGCGCCGGCGTGCGTGGCGCGGATCATGGGCGAGCCGTTGCGGGGCGACTCGCTCTCGAAGAAACTCACCGGGTCGAACCCGTCGAGCCCGATGCCGCTGGCGCCGGAGACGTTGACGAGGTTGCCGCGGGCGGCGGCAATCTTCTCGACCGCCTCTTCGGTGCTCCACACGTCGCTGGCGATCATGCGGTAGTTCACGAACGCGGCCTCGAACCCGTCGTAGCCCGGGAGCTTCGCGGCGGCCGTCGCGTCGGAGACGATCGCGACCTCGAACCCCTCCTCGATGAGGTTGCGCATGTGCGACTCCACGCAGAGGTTGGCCGACATGCCCGCGATGACGACCTGGTCGATGCCCGCCTTTCGAAGCTGGAGCGCGAGATCATTGGAATCAGAGCCGAACACCTTGTGCGGGCTGACGACGACGGTCTTGCCGTCGTTGATGTAAGGCTTGTAGCGGTCGAGCCAATCGGCCCCGGAGCCCTCGATGCCGTCGGTCTCGAGCGGGCCCTCGCGTTCGAACATGTTGATGTCGTGCATGAGCGTCTCGAGCGCGCCCTCGAATTTCCAGGTGTGGTCGTGCGGGTAGTAATAGTGGGGGCTCACGAAGACGCTGGCGTCGGCTCCCTGGGCGGCTTGGAACAGCCGCTCGATGTTCTCGACGGTGTTGTTCTCCGTCACACTCTCTCCGACAACGCCCCAGGTGACGCCGCTCGGGCTCAGGAAGTCCACCTGCGGATCAATCACGAGCAGCGCGAAGCTGCCCCGGCTGAGCTCGACGCCCGGGCGCGGGATGGGCGCGTCCTCACGCGGCCCGTCGATGTAGTGGATGTGCCCCGCGTGGTCGTGGCCGGCGTGATCGTCGTGGCTCATCGGCTGCGCCGACGCCGCGAACGGCGCGAGGGCGAGGGTCGTCAGGGCGGCGGTTGTCGTCTTGGTGCGGTTCATCGTGAATCTCCTTCGTGTTGGTCTGCTCTTGTTGAGCAAAGGGTCAAAGAGCCTTGCGGTGATTGCCCGGGCAACGCGGTCAAACCCGGGAGGTGAACGGGTGATCAGCGCACGTCGGGAATCCCGGCGTGCGTCTCGGGTCTTGGTCCGGGCGCGTCCCAGCGAAACCGGCGGTCGGCCTCAGTGATGGAAAGGTCGTTAATGCTCGCCTCGCGGCGGCGCATCAGGCCTGCCTCGTCGAACTCCCACAGCTCATTCCCGTAGCTGCGGAACCACTGGTCGTCGGTGTTGCGCCACTCGTACTGGAAGCGCACCGCGATGCGGTTCTCACGGAACCCCCAGAGCGCCTTGGTGAGGCGGTATTCCAGTTCCTTGTCCCACTTGGTCCGAAGGAACGAACGGATCTCGTCACGCCCGCGAAGGAACCGGTCTCGGTTCCGCCATTCGCTGTCGGGCGAGTACGCGAGGGCGACCCGATCGGGATCTCGGCTGTTCCACGCATCTTCTGCGGCGCGAACCTTGGCAACCGCGGTCTCTGCCGTGAACGGTGGACGAAAATCAGATGGTGATGGCATCACACGGCTCCTTGTGTTGAAGTCTGAGCGCTCGCTGGCGTGCTGACATGTCCGACGTCTTGAGCTCTGCTCGCTTGTTGACGCAGGGCGCGTCGGAGTCCCTCGGCAGCGGGTCCGGTGGCGGGACTTGGTTGGGGCGGAGAGACTCGTGTGTTTATGGATTCGCGGTGTGCTCATGCGGGAACCGCCTCGTCTCGGCGATCAACACGCCGCGCCGTCGCGAGCTGAGTTCCCAGTTCGGCCGCATCATGCAGGGCTTGCTCGCGCGATCGGTGGTGCCGCTCGTCGTCGAACTCCTGGTACTCAGAGGCAATCTCGTGTATGTCCTCGGTCGCGATGCCCAGCAGCCGTGTGGCGACCGTGCGCAGGTGTGGATTGAGGTGGTTCCAGCCGTCTCGGATCCCGCCCGGCTCGAAGCCAAACTCCCCCCGAGAAGTGAGCACGACGAGCGACTTGCCGCTGAGTGTGCTTTGAATCGGAAAGTCACCCCGCTGAAGATCGAACGAGAAGGTCTGGCCGGGCCGCACGATCTGATCGATCCAGGCCTTCAACGATGCAGGGAGCCCGTAGTTGTAAAGCGGGGCGGCCAGCACGAGGACATCCGCTCGTCGGACCTCATCGATCAGAGCCATGGACTCAGCCAATGCTCGGACCATCTCGGGTGTCCGATCTTCGGCTGGCGTGAACCCCGCGGAGATCCAGGCCTCGTTGACCAGGGATGGTGGCTGGCGCCCGACATCCCTGCGCACGAGTTGGACATCCGGCTCGCCCTCTTGCCAGCCGTCCATGAAGCGGTCGGCCATCTGGCGGGTGATCGAACGGTCGAAACGTGCACTCGCATCAACACGCAGCAAGACGGTCACGGTGAATCTCCTTCAGGCAATGCGGCGTCTTCCCCGGTGCCTCGAACGCCCGGGCCCCTCAGGCGGGGGACGTGGACTTGTGATGGCTCGCCGAGGGTCTCCTTTCTGGACGGCCCACGGACACGTATACATTACTGACTAGTAAGTATATGTCAAGCGGCTTGGTCCAGATTCCGGAAAAAAGCCACGAAGGCCGCGTATAGGCTCTAATTCACGAAAATCTGGGATGAACGCCGTGCCTGGCAAAGAGAGCCGA
Source organism: Phycisphaerales bacterium (assembly GCA_040219655.1). GTDB lineage: Bacteria > Planctomycetota > Phycisphaerae > Phycisphaerales > UBA1924 > BQJQ01. The sequence continues at coordinate 459,490 of JAVJSB010000007.1, forward strand.
TGGAGTCTATAATGCTTACCTGAGCAGTAAACCTATGGCGTCAGTCAAGCCAGGAGTGAACGGTGCCACCCAGCCGCCGAGAAGATCTGATCGATGCCGCGATGCGCGTGTTCTACAGACACGGCTTCCACGCCTCGAGCCTTGATGACATTCAGAAGGAAGGCGGTATCAGCCGCCCAACGCTCTACAACCACTTCAAGTCCAAGGACGAACTCATCGTCGCGGCGATGCGCCGGCGCGACGAGATCTTCCGGAACAAGATGATGAAGTTCGTGGAATCGAAGGGCAAGACGCCGCGCGAACGACTCGAAGCCGTCTTTGACTTCCACGAGGACTGGTTCGCGGGCACCGAGTTCTGCGGTTGCATGTTTATCAACGCATCGGCCGAGTTCTCCCTCGCCGATTCCGCCCCGCGTCGCCTCGCCGCCGAGCACAAACAAGAGATCGTGCGCTACCTCAGTGAGCTGTGCGGTGCCGCGGGGTACGACGACCCCACGGACACCGCGGAGCAACTGAACATCCTCATCGAAGGCGCGATCGTGGCGGCGCGCGTCGTCGGCCAGGTCGCGGACGGGGGCGCTGATCCGGGCGCGTCAGCCCGCCTGGCCAAACGAATGGCCGCGCGTGTGCTCGATGATGGCTGAAGGACTTCGGCGAGATCGCGTCTGAGTGCCAAGAGTTCAACGACGAACGGCACCGCTGCTCGCGCGAGTACCCCAGTACGATCCACAGATGGAAGCGGGCCCTGCGCGACAAGCACCGTGCCAGGCGTCTGGTGGGCACGCCGCCATGGAACAGGCTGCACGCGGGCGTGTGCTGGCTGGTCGATGAGATCCGCACGCTCCGGCCCGGGGCAGGCTTCCGCGGAGTGATGCTCGCCGTCTGCCCGGGGGTCACGGTCTGCTGACCCGGCGCTGACGATACCGTTTCGCACTCCACATCAAAGACGCCCGGCGCGGCGTTGGCGGCGCCGGGCGTGTGGCCCCCTTCGGTTCACCTACAAGCACCCGGCAAGGAAGGCCGACACGAAGCAATCGATGTCGTCGATGTTGAGCGACCCCGACCCGTCGCAATCGGCAAGGCACGCGTCGAGCTCGGGCCCGGGCCAGAATCCCGGGGCGATGTCGTACCCGCCCGCCGTGCGGTCCGGCGCGGCGTCGTGCTGCCCGATGGTGGCTGAGAGCGTGAAAGTTCCACCGGACGAGGTGAACCCACCGCCGTCGATGGTGCTCCACCGGATGGATAGATCGGCGAAGGCGGGTGAGGCCGCGAGCGCACTGGCTGCGGTTAGCGTGAGCATCGTGCGAGTCATTGGAAGTTCTCCTTGGCGGGTGTTCACTCGGACCCCTGCTGCATGTCGTCGAGGCGCCGCTCGAGCCGGGCGATCTTGTCCTGCATCATGAGGAATTCTTCGTCGCGCCGAGCCTCGTCGGCTGCGATCGCCGCACCCCGCTCTGCCATGACCTCGGCGTCCGACCACCCGTAGGGCAGCACGGTGTGGTCCCCGTCGTCGGGCGGGGGCACGCGGCTGGCGTTGCCGTAGGCGGTGGGCACGAAGATGCACGAGAGCTGCATGTCGAGCGCCGTGATCGAGTGCCCCGTCGAGTTCTGATCGCCCAGCAGGTAGAACGTGCGGCTGCCGGCGCTCACCGGGAACACGCCGTGGACCGTCACTGGGAAGTCGTAGTTGCCCGTGAAGAGGTCGTTGTCGAGGCGGAGCTCAATGTCCTGGTTGGGCTCGAGCGATCCAGCTGTGGACGAGACGCCGAAGTTCGCCGTCGAGGTCGTCCCCCCGATCCCGCCGACCGCGCCCTGATGGCTGACCGACGCCTCGAACGTGCCGATCACGAGCACGTACCCCGAGCTCGGACAGTTGATCGTCGCGGAGGCCAGCGTGTCGATGGTCGCGGCGCTCGCGGTGAGCGTGATCGCGCCCGAGTTGGCGGTCTCGGCGACGCCCGGTTCGTTGCTGATCTCGCTCGCGTTGATCGCATCGACAGGGAGAACCACGGTGCCATCACCGGCGGTGGTCGTGTCGAAGAACATCGTGGTGTTCTCGCCTCGGATGGTGACGTGCGTGTCCTGCGTGTTGGATCGGTTGCCGTCCACCTGGAACCCGATGGACGAGCCGGGGCCCGAGCCGTCATGGCGGTAGACGGAGAAGAACCCGCCGCCGCCGGTGCTGACGTCCTTGTCGAGGTACACGGTCCTGGCGCCGATCGCGTCGTAGATGTTGACGGACCCGCTGTTCGTCGAGAAGTTGTGCCGAAGTTCAATGACTGGATCGCCGTTGTTGTTGGTGATACTGAGTTCGCCACCCCCGCCGGCGCCGGCCCCGTCCCTGCCGAGCCTGAGCTCCGCGGTGCCCGAGCTGTTCTCGATCGCCACTTCGCCGGCGTTCGCGTTGATCGTGTTACCCACGTCGTACGCCTCATCGAGGGACACGAGCGCGTTCTCGGCGAACGCCGCGGTGTCGGCGTTGAGGGCGTACGCGGCGTAAGGCGTGGTTGTCAGCTCCTGGCGCGGGCCGAGCACGGTGTAAGCGCCCACGCCGGCGGGGCGGACGGCGACCTCGAGCCACCGACGCTCGCCGTCGAAGATCAACCCGACCCCGCCGAAGTTGACAGTCGTGTTTACGAGCCCGTCGGAGACGGCGGTGTTCGTGCGGAAGATCTGGTTTCCGACGGGGCTCCCGCCGGCCGAGGCGTCGAAGAGCTGGAACCGGAAGTCGTAGCTCCCGCTCGCCAGTTCGCCGGCGTCCTCGAGCTGGGCCTGATAGGTAAACGTTTCGGACAGGGGGGCCGCGTGGGCGAGCCCGGCGGCGCCGAGCAACGCGGCAGCCATGATGGTCTTCGTGCGGTTCATGGTGGTCTCCAGTGGCACGTTCAAGGGGCCCGGGAGGCGCCTCCCGGCACGAGCCTGGCGCTGCCCGTGGCCGCGCGAGATCACGCCAAGCGAGAAATTCTCGTGAACGCCAAGCCCCGATCCGGGCTCGGGTTCCGGGCGTGCCCCGGTTAGACTGGGCCCGAAGACCCGCCCGTGCAACGGGGGGCGAGCCTTGATATAGACCGTGGTCTCCGCGACGCTTCCTCCGGGAAGCGTTTGTCATTCGGTCTGAGCTCGATCTGTCAATGATCTCCGGCTGGATACCTCTCGATCCCCCTGTCCGTGGTGGGCCAGGAGTTTGTGCGCTCCCTTGCGCATGTCCGATTTGTCATGGCGCAAGGGGGTGCGAGTGGCACTAAGTGTTTGCGTGACAATGAGATATGTGTGTCGTCGGCAAGGAACCCTGACATGGGCTCGGGAGGTGCTGCTTGGCGAATCCGGACCGATCGATGTGGGCGGTTGCGGACACCGTGGCGACGCTGCTGGCGTGCTCGGCGGTCGCGGCTCGGGCCAGATTGCTGACCCACGCGTCGCCACTCGTCCGGCTGATGGCACAGCGCGACACGCTCAACCACGAGACGGCGCTGCTTGAGCGAGAGCTCGCGGTCCTCCGGAGCCAGCGGCAACGGCAGCCTGCCAAGCAGGGCCCGCACTACGCGCCCGAGGAGCGGGCCGAAATCCTGCAGGTGATGCGGCTTCGTCTTTGGTCGGCGAAGCAGGCCGGGCAGCGGTTTGTCGTTCACCCCATCACGATCCGCAACTGGCAGAAGGCGGTTAGCAACAAGCTGGAGTCGCAGCGGATGCTTGGCGCTCCGCCGTGGAACCGATTGCACGGCGGCGTGCGGTGGCTGGTGCGGGAGTTGCGTGACGCATTCCCCGAGCCCGAGTTCGGCAGCCGCACGATCGCGCGGCACATCATGCGAGCGGGCATCGGCATCAGCCGGACGACCGTTCGCCGGATCCTCGAGGAAGAGCCGGCGCGGCCGCCTCGGTCGTACCCAGATCAGCGTGTCACCAAAGCGCCGAAGCATGTCCAGCATCCGACCGAGCCGGGACGGGTTTGGCACCTCGACATGACGACGGTCCGATCGGCGTGGCGGAAGGTCGAGGTTGCCGCGATCGTGGATGGGTACAGCAGGCGCATCGTCGCGTTGAAGGCATTCGGACAACGGCCTCGGACGGAGGATCTTGCTGATCTGGTGGAGGATGCGGCGACGGCGAGCGGTGGGGGAGCGCCTCGTTTCCTGGTCACCGATCATGGCAGCCAGTTTCGCGGGCGGTTCCGGTGTGCCGTATCCGCGATCGGCGCGACCCACGTGCGTTGCCAAGTCCACACCTGGCATCTCAACGCGAAGGTTGAGCGGATCTTCCGGGATCTGAAGCCGTGGGCGCGGCGGGCATTCTTGGTGCCGAGCACACGCAGGATCCAGATCCAATTGGACGGCTATAGAAGATGGCACAACGACTTCCGACCCCATGCGGCACATGCTACCTTGACGCCTTCGGAGGTAGAAGAAGGGACATCGTTGCCGGAGCCGGTGATCTACCGGCAGAGAGGATGAGTTGAGCCGCGCATCAGGCTGCATAGGCGGTGTGTACGGGGCGATCCCCGGCTGGCATACCCGGTGATCCGTGTCGTTGAACACCGCCTCGAAGCCGCTTGAGGGAGTGCACAATCTCCTGGCCCGCCTTCATCGAGGGGGGACTGAGGATGATGGCGGACTATCGAGCGGGCTGACATTTCGGAATCGGTCATTGGCTTTGGTCGGGCGCCGAGGCTCGCGGTGGTTGATGCTCAACGGCTCGCTCGCCAGCTACTGAACCCAGATTCTAAGCGCACAAAGAACCCTCCGGTGGTCCGGAGGGCTCTCGCGTGGCTCTCTGAATGTGGGGCCATGTGAGTCGTGCTCAAACGGCAGGCCGAGACCGCCGCTTGGCAGGAATCACGGGCACCCGGCGAGGAACGCCTGCACGAAGCAGTCGATGTCGTCGATGTTCAGCGTGCCATTGCCGTCGCAATCTGCGATCAGCAGATTCGAGCTCAGGAACCCATCGATGAAGCAATCGATGTCGTCGATGTTCAGCGTGCCGCTTCCGTCGCAATCGGCCACGCACGCGGGCCCCATTGCGAACCAGAACCCGCCGCTGAGCGAATAGCTCGCCCCGGTGAGCAGTCCGGCGTCGGGCTGCCCGATGGTGCCGCTGAGGGTGTACGTGGTCCCCTGCAGCGTTCCGCCGCCGCCGTCGATCGTGGACGACGGGATCGTGTACGGCTGGGCGGTCGCGTGGCCCGCGAGCATCGTGGCGGCGGTCAGGGTGGTGGCGATCATCATGCAGTTCATCGGGAAGCTCCTCTCCTGGTCCCGTCTGGGTCACGGGATGGGGGAAATCGGGGTGTTCTCTCCCGTCAGAAGCGAGAGCGGCGCCGCCGACCGATCACGCCCGGCGAGAAAAATCCCGATCCGCGCCGGTTCGGAAAAATCTCGAGCCATCGTGATCGGTGGCGCGCGCGGTCTTCGCGTTGACCTGAGTCCGAACCCGATCGGGCCGGGCCCAGCGGTGTGTTGGGCGGCTGATCGGACGACGCAAACCCGGAGAGAATCACATGCCCAGGATCACCGCCCGACAGACCATCGCCAAGCTCATCCTCGCCGCCGGCATCGCCGCGGCGACCGCCGCGCCCGCCTCCGCCCAGACCGAGTTCACTTATCAAGGTGTGCTCGAGAACAACGGCAGCCCGGTCACTGGCACCGAAAACATCCGCTTCCGGGTGTTCGACGCCCAGTCGGGCGGCAACCTCATCGCGGAGACCACGCAGAACGTGGATGTCGTCGATGGCGTGTTCACCGCCCCGTTGAACCTCGGCACGCTCAACACCATCGACCCGAGTTCGGCGTGGCTCGAGCCCGCGGTGTCGCTCGGGGGGGGCAGCTTCGACGTCCTCGGGCGGCAGAAGCTCACCGCGGCGCCCTTCGCGATGAACACGCGCGGCATCAACGTCAGCTCGTCGGGCAACGTCGGCATCGGTCTCGACGCCGCGCGTGCCTTCGAGGTCGATCTCGGTCCTGACAACGGCACGATCGGCTTCGGCAACGGGTTCGACATGCTCATCGACGGCGGCGCAGACGGTCGCTTCGATTTCACCAACACTTTCGGGAGCGGCGGCGACACGCGGTTCCTCGGCTCGGGCGGCGCCGCCAACCCGGTGATGACCCTGCAGAACGATGGCAACGTCGGCATCGGCGTAACCGACCCCGCAAGGCCCCTGGACGTCGCGGGCCCGATCAGCACCCAGGGCACCGTGATGGACGGGTCCTACTTCGAGATGTCCATGAGCAACACCGGCGGCGGCCAGCTCGTCGCGCGGGATCTCAACGGCAATCCGCTCAACGTCAAGCTCGCGACCTTCGGCGGCAACGTCGGCATCGGCAACGCGCAGCCCCGCGCCGCGCTCGACATCCTCTCCGAGACCGTGCCTTCCGGTATCGCGGTGAATCCCAACAGTGACCTCATTATCGACTCGGCCTTTGGTGACGCCAGCATTACCCTTGTCGGCTCTAAGTTCACCGAGGAGAAGACGCTCCGCTTCACCAACGAGGATTCAGAGACCGCCGGCGCGATCATCGTCGATGCCTTCAGCGACTCCGACCCCGACAAGGGCAGCATGACCTTCCGGATCGGCCAGTCCGTGGCCATGAACATCGACGATACCGCGCGCGTCGGCATCGGCCTGGGCTTCACCACCCCCGACTTCCTGCTCGAGGTCAACGGGTCGGCCGGCAAGCCCGGCGGCGGCTCGTGGTCGAACTCGTCAGACGAGCGTCTGAAGAAGAACATCACCAAGATCGACGGTGCCCTCGACACCCTCCTCGCCCTCAAGGGCGTCCACTTCGAGTACAAGGACCCCGAGGCGATCAACGAGCTCCCTGGTGTCCGCACCGGCTTCATCGCGCAGGAAGTCGAGACCGTCATCCCGGACTGGATCAGTGAGGGCGACGACGGTTTCAAGCGCATGACGATCCGCGGCTTCGAGGCCCTCGCCGTCGAGTCCCTCCGCGAGCAGCAAGAGCAGATCGCCGCGCTCGAGGCCCGAATCGAGTCGATGGAGGCCCAGCGCTCGGTCGTCGGCGCGTCGATGGCCTGGCCCGCGCTGCTCGGCGGCGGGGTTCTGGGCGGGCTGGTCCTGGTGCGGCGTCGCATGACCAAGGCCTGAACCACCACCAGGAACCGCGACCGGATTCGGCGTGGTCGATCCTCTTCTGACGCCGCGTGCTCGATCGGGCACGCGGCGTTCTTTGGTTCCAATCAGCCCGATGGGCCAAGCCGCTCCTGCTCGGCTTCGCCGAGACGGTCGAGTCAATCGGACCAGCCCCGGTCATCCCAGATCTTGACCGTGCTGTCGCCGGAGACGGTCACCAGTCGGTGCTCATCGAGCCAGGCCACCGCGCGGATGTAGAGGTCGTGCGCCTTCATATCCAGCCTGGTCGTGTAGAACTCGGTCTCCAGGATGAGCACACGGCCCGGGTCCACACCGATCGCGATCAGCGAACCGTCGGGGGAGTAGGCGAGGCACCGCGCCAAGCGGGGCAGCGTCATCGTGCGGAGCAGCGTCCCGTCGGGCGTGCGGATGCTCAGCAGGCTCTCCGAGGGGCGCGCCCCTCCGGTTGTGACGATGATCGACGAGACCGTCGCGACGCGTGACCCATCGGGGTGCAGCGATAGGGCCAACGTGTCGTGGCGCTCGGGGAGCCCGGGCTGCGGGAGCGCTCGCCACCGCTCGCCGGACGCTTGAGAGGGCGGCCCGACCCAGTCGAATCCGTCGCGATAATCACGGTCGAGGATGATCGCCGTGTCCTCGAGCATCTGGATTTTGAGATTCAGACGCTGACCGGGCACGGGATCGGCGTGGCGGATGAACAGATCGAGGAGCGGCGCGTGATTCGCCGAGGTGACCGGGGTCTCCGGCCAGAACAGATCTTGCTCACCCGTACGAAGATCCGCGCGAACAAGAGCCACCTCGTCGCGGGCCTCCAGCATCGGCGATGTGTAGAACAGCGCATCGCGCTCAGGCGTGAACGCGGTGATCGCGTCCTGGCTGACCCAATCGAGAGCGCGCCTCGGAAGGACCGCCACGGTCTCCAGGGTGCGGCTGTCCCAGACCCGTACCTCATGCTCACCCGGTGCCAGCGTCGCCAGCAGGGAGCCGTCGTTCGAAACGCCCAGGTGGTAGACCACGTTCGAGTGGCCCGTGTACGTTTCGGATCGCGGGTCTCCGTCCGGGCCGTGGCGATCCGGGTCCAGATCGATGAGCCAGGGTGCCCGGTCGTGCATGAGGATGAGCAAGTGATTTCCGGAAGGCGAAAGCTGACCGCGTGTCGAGTACACGTCCGGGCAGGCCACGAAGCCGTCGGATCGAACCTCGGGGACCGGCGCGACCGGAACACCATCCGCAAGGGCGTAGAGCGTGACGCCGCCGCGCCCGCCAACGAGTGCCCGGGCGCCATCGGCCGAGACCTCGACCCGCGTGCTCCGGTTTGTGTTCGTCCGCACCTCGCTTGGCGGCAGGCATTCGGTGCCCGTGTGATGCTGCACGCGGGTCTGGCTCTCGTCCGCATCGAGCCACTCGTGCGAGACCCAACCGCCCGCGACGGGGAAGGCAGCTATTCGGTCGAGCGGTGCGCGCGGCCGGTGCCGCTCGACCAGGTTGCCGGCGGCATCACGGATGATGACGCTCGTCACCTCGCTGAAGAAGACAGAACCACCACCCGGCGCGGCTCGGGCATGCAACTGATTCGGATCAAGGCTCTCCGGCAACGCGTACGTACCGATCGGCTCACCATCAAACCAGACGTGCGACTCGTGCTGGGTTTGAAGCGTGACAAGCCGGCCGTCGTTGCTGACCGTTGCGTCGACCGGGACACCACCGGCACCATGGCTTGGATCAAAATCGATCACCGCCTCAACGGTACCCAAGTGCAGATTCACAACACGGATACCACCTTCGGTCCAGCCCACGGCGCGCCCCGACGGAGCGATGCGCCCAAGCCCGGAGAGAGACTCGCGGCCAAAGAGCCTGCGCTCCGACGTTGCATCCTGGGTAGAACGGACCAACACAGCACTCGTTTCGGAGTCGAATGCTGCAAGATGCTCGTCATCAAGAAACACCCACGCCGGGACGGTTGAGTCGGGCAGGACGGGTGTTTCGAAGCCCTGCAAAGGGCTCGGGAGTGATTGTCCGATCAGCCGCCACGGCCAGCCGCGCTCGTCTTCGGGCACACGACCGTGTTGATCTAACGCTTCCCAAGGATCGCCCCGTTCTTCAAGGGCGTCTGTGACCGAAAGCATGGTGCCGGCGATGAGTTCGGCCGCGTTCCGTCGGGCTTCGAGCGCATTGGCGTCCGCCCGGATTCTCTGATCACGTTCTCTGCTTGCGAACACCAGGACCACAAGGAGACCGACAAGAAGGACAGCGATGGTGGACGCGAGTCCGCTGACCAGAGCCTTGTTCCTCCGGCTGAACTTGCGGAGTTGGTACAGCGTCGAGGGCCGACGAGCCGCGATGGGGAGGTCCGCAAGATACCGGCGGATGTCATCGGCGAGGCTGGCTGCCGAGGCGTAGCGCCGGTCCGGGTCGGCCTCGACCGCCTTGGCGATCATCGTGTCGATGTCACCCCTGAGCGTGGTGTCCAGCGTTGCGAGCGTCGTCGGCGCGTCCTCGCGGATCATGCGGACCGCTTCGTGGATCGGGGTGTCGTCCACGGCGTGCGGCAGCCGGCCGCTTAGCAGCTCGAACCCGAGAACTCCCAACGAGTACACGTCGCTGCGGGTGTCCACGGCCGCCGGGTCGCCCGACGCCTGCTCGGGCGACATGTAGGCGATCGTGCCGAGGATCGCGCCGGCACTCGTATGCATCGTGGTGGTCTTGATGTCGGCATCGGTGATGCGGGCGATGCCGAAGTCGAGGATCTTGGGCTGCCCGTCCTCGGTGATGAGAATGTTCGCGGGCTTGAGGTCGCGGTGGATGACCCCGCGCTGGTGGGCGTGCTCGACCGCGTCGGCGACCTTGGCGATCAGGCCGAGCCGCTCGCGGACCGTCAGGTCCTGCTGAGACGCGAAGTCGTTGAGCGGGAGCCCGTCGATGAGTTCCATTGCGAAGTACGGCTGCGGGCGCGCCGCGGTACCCGCGACGCCCGCCTCGTAGACCTGCGCGATGCCGGGGTGACGCAATCGCGCGAGGACCTCCGCTTCCAACTCCAGCCGACGCCTGACCCACCGCATGGACCCGAACCCGGCGAGGAGCACCTTCAGAGCCACGCGGCGTGACGGGCGCTCCTGCAACGCCTCGTACACCACGCCCATACCGCCGCGTCCTAACTCGCGGATGAGCGTGAAGTGTGCGATGGATTGCCCGGCGAGGTCTGACGGTTGGGACAGCAGGTCAGCGCCGTTCGCCTCAGGCAGGTAAGCGGCCTTGAACGCGTGCTGGTCCGACTCAATCTGCCCGGTCGCGAACAGGTCTTGCCCGTCGGTGTTCTCCGCCGTACGAATGAGGCTGAGGACTCTCTCCGCGATCGCGTCGTCGCCGTTCGATGCGGCTCGGACAAACTCCTCGCGCGCTGGCTCGGGCACCTCGAGTGCGTCGAGGAGGATGGACTGGATCTGCTCGCCGCGCGTCACGCCCGCCCCTCACTCGCGCGTGCCCGCGAACTCATGCTGCATCCAGATCTTGGCGAAAGCCCAGTCCCGCCGCACCGTGACCTCCGAGATTCCCAGCAGCTGCGCGACCGCCGCCTGCGGCAGCGCGCCGAGCACGTGCAACTCGAAAACCCGGGCCGCCCGCCCGTGCTCGGACGCGAGCCGATCGAGCGCGTCCGCGAGGTCGATCGGGTCGATCGATCCGATGGCGTTGCCGATCGCAGTCTCGTGGAGCGTCAGGCGGAGCCCGTCGCCGCCGCGCTTCTGGGCCCGGCTTGCACGGGCGTGGTCGGTCAAGATCCGTCGCATCGCGACGACACCGAGCGCGATCACGTGGTCTCGCTCGCTCACCGAGCCGAGCTGCTCCTGAAGCTTGAGCCACACCTCGTGGACCAACGCCGTCGGCTGAAGCGTGTGCCCCGCCCGCTCGCCCGTGAAGGCACGGGCTGCGATCTGGCGGAGCTCGTCATAGACGGCGTCAAACACCGGGGCGACGGTGGCAGCGGGGGCTGCGTCCGACGCCACAAGAAACGTCGTCAGGTCATCTGTTCGGAGAGGGTTCGCGGTCACGGTCCGCGAGTGTAACGAAGGCCCGAGCCTGCTCAAACAGGCTTTCAGCGTGGTTCCGATAGCATTTGCGGTCCCTGCCCGCAGCCAGAAGGCGGCGTGATCGGGTCCTTCCCAGACGGGCGTGTGACACACACCCGGCGGACGAGCCACGGGGGAAGCGGAGAGGGAACCGCAATGCCTCAACCGGGCTCTCGTGATGTGACCTGGGCATGGGAGACACGCGTCGTGGTCCGCGACGGAGGGGTTATGCGAAGCGTGCACTGCTTGTAAGCCTGACCCTTATGACGGCTACCGGGTCGACTGGGTGCTCCGTAGTTGCCTCTTCCCGATCCTGTACCTCCCGGCGCGAACGGCGCCGTGCAGCGCGCGGCGCCTACCCCCTGATCTGACTCAGGATCGAGGGGTCCTTGATCTCGTCGTCTCTCGCGAGGAGCAGGGACTTGGCGAGAACCTCCGCCGACTTGGGGTCGTCGTCGGCGAACGGGAGGAACATTCTGCCGCGGTACTGGCTGTGCACGGCGACGATCATCAGGATCCGCCCGGGCATGACTCTCGCGGTCGCGCTCCCGAGGTGCACGCTGTAGCTCGCCTTGGTGCCGTCGATCTTGGCGTGGTGTCCCTCGACGGTGACGTTACTCAGTCCGAGCAGTTGACACGTCTCGCGGAGCAGCGTCGCCCGCATCTCGACCGTAGAGGCACTCGCCTCGGGGTCGATGCCGCCGGTGTGAGCAACGCTGACGACCAGGTCGAGGTCCCGCATGGTCTCGCTGAACAGGCGAGCGGGCAAGTTGGACATGAGAAGCCGTTTCGATCGTTCGCCCCGGCGAAAGAACCCGACGCCCTCTACCGTCAGATCCTCGACTTCGGCAGGTGTGTGAAAGTGCTCCTGAAACCAGACGTCCGCGACGATGCCCTCGTCGTGGAAAACGCGACTGACGCCCTCCTCGGTCGTGAAGACCCACTGACGTTGTTTGAGCAGTGCCAGTGCTTGGCGGGGATTTACCTGATGCCCCGCGTACCGCCGTGTCATGTCGCAATCGGCGAGTTCAGTTTCGGTCTTGGGGTAGACCTCGCGGAAGACCTGCTTGAACGGCTGCACCCGCTCGGCGGCGAAGCACTCGCGCTGCCAGGCACTCCAGTCACCGCGTTCGAGCAGGTCGACCGGATGGGCCAAACGCACCCGATCATGCTTGCCGATGGGCTCCACCTTTCCGGCGTGATCGCGGAGGACCCTCGCGCCTTCCTCGGAGTACCCGATGAGCTCGCCCTCCCCGATGAAGACCAGGCGCTCCACCATCGGGCGGAGCATGGGGTGCTGGTCGAACTCTGCCAGCTCGGCCCGTGAGAAAAGATCCCCTCGGCACATCGACTCCTCGAGCGACTGCCGCATCCTGGACCGCTGGCGGCGAAGCTCGGTGACCCGCGTCCGCAGTTCCGCGATCGGCTCGTGCTTGCGCAGCTTGGCCGGAACTCTCTTGAGCTTGCGCCCTTTCTTGACGACCGTCAGCTCCGGGTCGCCCGCTCCGGTGATCGCGAGCTCGACCGTCGTCTCCTCGGCGCTCACAGAGACCGGGCCCTTAGCGAGGTCGCGCACGGCTTCCGACTCCATCGCCCACTGCAGGCGCCGGGGGTCGCGGTACCCGGCCGTTCTCGCGAGATTCTGCATGCCGATCTCGACGGCGCGGCTTTCGCTGGCCTGCCTCTGGCTGCCGAACTTGCGGCTCTGACGCTTGAACTCCTGGAGGAGCTGGTACCTCTTCAGGATCTCGCGCTTGGCGTCCTGCTCGGCCGTGGGTAACGGGACAAGTCCGACGGCGCGGACCGAATCCTGATGGCGTTTCTCGTCGATTCGAGCGATGAGCTCCGGCGACGAGACGCTGCCGAGCATGGCGTCGGCGAAGAGCTGGGCCCGTTTGTGCCCGCCGCTGTTGGACGCGTACTTCGCCGGCTTCTGGAGGCGATCCCACCCCTCGGTGCCGATGGTGTCGATGACCCGGGCGAACCACGTGACATCGACCGCACCCTCTTCGAGGGCGTCGGCCTCGAGCTGGGTGCGCTCGTTGATCTGCGCCGCCCAGTGCTCCCGGATCGCCTGGTCCCGCCAATACTGATTCTGCTTCGTGTGCGCGTGGATCCACCAGACGGCGTCCTCCAGGCCTTCGAACCCTGTTGCGTGCTCGGCAAACGCGGCCCACTGCGGCGCGAACATCGCGAGCTCGATGACACGCGCCGGCTTGATCCCCGCCTCATCAATCTTGTCCGCGAACCGCTCGGGCGAGTCGCCCGGCGCCGGGGCCGTGACCGACATGAGCCGGCTGAACGAATAGGCGCGCGTGGGTTCGCCCCATTGGTCCTGGCGGATGATCTTGTCTTTCCCAAGCGCGGTCACGAGCCGGACGAGCACTTCCGACCCGCCCGAGTACCCGAGCTCGGCGGCGGGCACACTCGCGACCGTGACCCGCTCGCCGCGCGTCAGCTCGACCTCGATCAGGCGATCTCGCACCCGCTGCACGGCGTCGAGAAGGCCAGGGTGCGACGCGATCTCCTTGGGCGGGCGCAGCCCCGACGCCTCGCGGATCGGCCCGAAACGCCGGCTCGGCCCGTAGTAGAAACCCGGGTGTTTCTCCTGCTTTCTCGGGTGGAGGAGCAGCCAGATGAGATCATGCTCGTTCAACAGCCCTTCCTCGTGTGCGTCCGCGAAGAGTTTGATGCTCGGCCCGTTGCATCCTCGATGCGCGTGCTCGAGGGCGATCATCTCGAGGACTGCAATTCGGGCGCGGTCAGCTCGTGTGACGTGCGGGCACCCGAGACGCTCGAAGCCGGAGAACGCCTGGAACCGCATGGACGCCAGCCCGAGGTTCGGCATGAAGCGATTCGCTTGTTTCAGGGCGCTGGCCTCAACCTTCATCGGCGTGCCCTTGGCGAGCGCGTCCTCGGCGAACTGCACGAGGTACGCCCCGGCGCCCTCCGGCTCGGACAGAAGCACCATCCACTCGACGAGTGACTCGAAACCTCGGTTGAGGTCCCACGCCCCTTGTTTGTCAAACGCCGCGGGCAGAACGCCCTTTGCTCTCACCCAGTGGGAGAGCCGGATCCACGCGCGCACCAGCTCCAGCCCGTCCTCATCCCGAGCCGCGGTGTCACGATTCGCGAGCCAATCCAGCCAGACTTCGGCGAGTGGGAGCCGCTCGCGGGCGTCCGCTTGCACGTTGGTGTCGGGCTTGGGTCTCGGAAAGCCCCAGCCCGCGGCGGCGAGGTGCGCGTGGCTCTTGGCGCCCTCGGCTCCGAGATCGCCGTACGCGAGCGCGATCTCGGTCTCGCCGTGCTCAAGGAACAGCTCGGCAAGGTCTTTGAGGCACAGCTCAGAAGCCTTCGTCTTGACCGCCACGCCAGCGTGCGTGGGCGGTGCGAGTTTGCTGCGGCTGCCCTCGGGAACGAGCCCGAGGCAGTCGTCGAGCGTGTGGGTCTCGACTGTCCCATCGGTGATGTGTTCAACGGTCTGGGCCAGGTTGCGATCGGTCAGGCCGTCCCGGTGCCGCTCAACGAGCGAGCGGGCCCGCGCCGCGCTCTTGCCCGTCTCGACGAGCTGCGAGGCGAGCTCGAGCCCCGCGGCCCGCTTCTTTGGGTGCTTGTCATCGAGCAGTCGCTCGCTGATCTCAAGAACGCGCTTGGCCGGGAGCGTCGCGAGACGGCCGATCGCCCCCTGGCGGAGCGATGCCGCCGAGCGGTGCAGGTTCGCGAGGTATCGCTCGACCTCGTCCTCCGTGACCTCCGACCCCTCGAGCGCCTGGAACGCGGCAGCCTGCACGGCCTGCCTGCCGTCGGACGTCATTTCGACAACGAACGCCCGAGCCGCGGGCGTCAGTTTCTTTCGCGCCCGCTGCCTGAAGTTGCCGTGGTCCCAGTATTGGCCAAGCCCGGCGAGCTCGTAGATCACGTGCAGGCAGTCCGACGAGTCGAGCGCCGGAGCGAACGGGATGAGCTTCGCCGTGTCGCGCATCGCCAACGCCTTGAGCGCAGATGCAACCGTTCGGCGGTCCGCCGTGTGTTCGGCCCACGGCCAGACGATCGGCTTCAGCTTCTTCTTGCGGACTGGTGTGTTCTCGAACAGCGTCGCGACGGCGTCGAACAACTCGTCAGAGACCTGTTCGTACTGGAGGCCCGCCAGGAACTCCGCGACCGCCATGAGCACCCGCTCGTCGGATTCACGCCCGGAGATGAGATGCGCCGCGATCAGATCGAGCGATCCGGGGTTCAGGATGATGCGGCTGATGGCCCGAACCGCGACGTACCTGAACTCCGGCCTCTCGTGCTCGAGCAACGGGGCCGCTGCGCGGAGGGCTTGCTCAGCGTCCCCATACGCCAGGACCCAGAGCGCGAGATACGCGTCCTCGGCGTTGTCCCCGCCGAGCGCCCGGTCGCAGTTCGCTGTGTCGTCGAAGAGCTCGCAGAGTCGGTGCACGCCGTCGCGGACGACCTTGGTGCTGCCAGCGGCCCACTGCGTGCCGAGCCAGACGTCGAATGCCCGGACGGTGGCGCTGAACCGCTGCAGGTCGTGCTCGAGGATGAGCCCGAGCATGTAACGGAACGCTTTCGGGTGGGCCTCATCGACCGACTCCAGGATCGTCTGGCGGAGACCTTCCTGGCGCTGCGCCGCGAGCAGCAGCCTGCCGACGGTGCCCCAGTCCTCTCGCTCGTCCGAGTTGAGCAGGGCGACGATCGCGTGCTCGCTGAACTCGCCAATCTCGTGCGTGCCGGCGATTGATTGTTCAAGAACCGAACGGACACGCGCTGCGTCGTCCCCGCCGCCCCGTAGGACCGCGGCGAGCAGCCAGCCGATCACACGCTGATCGCGCCAGACCGGGCCGAGGTGTGGCGCCCACGCCGCGAGCCACTCGGCGTCCTCGTCGAGCCCGCGGAGTCCCTCGCAGATGTTGAGAAAGAACCTGGCACGTGACTGCCGGCTCGTGTCCTCCCGGCTCGGCGCTCTGAACGGGAAGCGTTGAAAACCGGAGGGGTAGGGTCTGAGAGGCGTGTCGCGCCACGCCCGCTCCATGTGCGGCGCGAGTCGCGGAAATAGCACGTTCCAGAGCTTTCGGCGTTGCTTGTCCCCGAGCGTGTCGAAGTACGACGCCGTCGCGTTGACGCGGGCGGCAAACCGTCCCTCGTCGTACACGTTCTTGTCTTGCTGGATCAGATCCCGGAGTGCTTCTCGCCGCTTTCCGGGCATTCGCGCGAGCCGGTTCAGTCGGGACTCGACCCACTTCACGTCGCGAAGGCGCTGCAGGGTCTGTTGCAGTTCTTCTCTATTCGGCATCGAACGCTCCGGTGCGGGGTCACGCTCCGGCCAGGAACGCCAGCCGGATGAAGGTCATGCGCGAATCGGGCAACAGACGGATCACCTCGTCCAGGTCCCGCCGCTCGACCGCGTCGATGATCACAATGTACAGACCGTCCTCGAAGCCGAGCAACGCTGCCGCCACTGCTTGCTCAGGTTCGGCGTCGTCGCCTTGCTCCCTGCCGGCGGCGTCAATCTTCCCCTTCCGGGCTCCCGAGTCGATCTGCTGATCCGTCAGGACGCGATCGAACCGGCGCGAGAGACGACGCTTGTTGAACAGCCGGACCTGTTCCTGGACCACAGCGATGATGAGCTGGCGAAGCGTGAGATCCTCATCGCCCCCAACGCCGGCCGGCGGATCGACACTGAAATCATCGAGAAGAGGGCGGCGGCCGCCGAGAGCTCGTGTTGCGACCACGATCGTCATATCGCTCTGGGGGCTTCAAGGAACCGCTGCCGGCAGGCAGAGGGTCAGTTGCTTGCAATAGTAGTCTCGCACTATGTGTCCAGCGAGTATTGTCGTTGAATAGGGGTAGAGGGATCATCCGTACATACAGTGGGATCTTACTAACTTCGCGAGGAAGTCATCGAGTCCCATCCGCGGAGCTGGACGCGGACCGGCAGAGAGGAGGTGTGGAGGCGCGCATGGGGCTGCATCGGCGGTGCCTCCGGGGCGATCCTCGGCTGGTGTACCCGGTGATTCGGGTCGTCGAACACCGCCTCGAGGCCGCTTGAGGGGGCGCACAAACTCCTGGCCCACCTGCATTGAGGGGGCTTGAGAGTGATGGCGAACTCATGAGCGGGCTGGCATCTCGGAATCGGTCATTTGGTTCGGTCGGGTGCCGGGGCTCGCGGCGGTTGCTGTTCAACCTCTCGCTCGCCCGCTACTGGCCTTCAACTCCCTCGACGCGCAGCGTCAGGCCGGGCTCGACTACGTCGCGAGTCAGCGCGCCCAAGGCTGGGTTGCGCTTCCGGATCTGTACGACGACGGCGGCATCTCCGGCGGCACGATCGACCGCCCCGCCCTCCAGCGATTACTCGAGGACATCACCCACGGCCGCATCGATGTCGTGGTCGTTTACAAGGTCGACCGCCTCAGCCGCTCCCTCACCGACTTCGCCCGCCTCATGCAGCTCTTCGACGAGCACAAGGTCTCGTTCGTGTCTGTGACACAGCAGTTCAGCACGACCTCGTCGATGGGCCGGCTGACGCTCAACATGCTCCTCAGCTTCGCCCAGTTCGAGCGCGAGGTCGCAGGCGAGCGTATCCGCGACAAGATCGCCGCGACCAAGAAGCAGGGCATCTGGGTCTGCGGCCAGCCGCCCCTCGGCTTCCGACTGCCCCTTGATGACGAGGACCGTCGCCTCCGCGTCGTCGAGGACGAGGCTTCCATCATCCGCTCAATCTTCGAGGGCTACCTGAAGCTCGGCTCACCCATCAAGCTCGCCGAGGCCCTAAACAAGCAATGTCACACCACCCGACGCTGGCAGAGCTCGACCGGCCGCTGGCACGGCGGCAAACCGTTCCATGCAAAATTCATCCACCGCGCCCTGACTAACCCTGTCTACCTCGGCAAGATCACCCACACCTTCCGTGACGGCCGGACCGAGATCTACGAGGGTCGCCACGACGCGATCATCGAGCAGGCTCTCTGGGACCGGGTGCACACGAAGATGAAGACCACCGAGCGAGCGACTTCCCACCGTTGGACGCACACCCACCTGCTCAAGGGCAAGTTGCGCACCCACGAGGACTACGCGATGAGCCCCTCGTCCGTGCAGCGGCCGCTCATAAAAGCCGGAAAGGACACCGGTCGGCGGCGTGCCGTCCGCTACTACACGAGCCAGAAGGCGATCAAGCAAGGCTTCGCATCTTGCGAGATCAAATCACTCAACGCCCACCACATCGATGACCTGATCCGAGCCCTCGTGCTCGATTACTTGCTCAGCGAGCATCGGGTGGACCTGCGACCCTTGGAGTCTGCACGCCGAGATGTTCTGATCCGATCGGTGGTCGACAAGGTCGAACTCGCTCCAGACCGGCTCTCGCTCATGATCGACGCATCAGCGATTGATTCCTGTACGGCCGCAGCTGAGGATTGTGGGGATGCGGCGAGCCCCGGTTCAGCGGCGATCCCATCGTGCCCGTTCAAGCCGTCGATCGACACCCGCGGCAAGCACGTCTCGCTCGCTCTCGATGTGCAGATCAAGAAGCTCGATGGCAAACGCATCCTGCTCGATCCGGAAGGACGCGACCTGCTTTCGACCGTCGACACCAACGGCAATCCGATCCCGAAGCCCGAGCTCATCGCAGCCATCGGCCAGGCGTTCATGCTCCAGAGGCACCAGCTGGAATCCGGGAAGACCGTCAAGGAAGTGGGGGCGGCGTTCGGCTACTCGCGAACCCACACGAGCCGGATGCTCACTGTCGCGCACCTCGGCCCACCCGTGCTTCGCGCGGTGTTGCAAGGGACCGCCTCGGGAACCACGACGGTGCTCGATCTCCTCCGCGCCGCCACGCATCTCGACTGGTCGCGTCAGGCCGAGCATCTTGGCGTAAAGCTGCAGGTAGCCGAGCGCGGCGCCAGCTAGAGCAAGTCGGTAGAGACGGTCGATTTCACGGGGCCGCGGGGCGGTTCGTCCCGCTCGGATGTCGCCCTCAGAGACCCGGGCCTCGAAAGCGCGACTCCAACGCCCGCGCGAGTCTCCGTAGACCGCCCGCGATCCGAAAAAACCCCGCGGACGTGCCAAACCGGGCCATTTCCTGCCTCTCCAGCAGGTCGGCCAAGGTCATTTGTTTCGGACAACGGAGAGGGGGGGATTCGAACCCCCGAGGGGATTGCTCCCCCACACGAATTCCAATCGTGCGCCTTAAACCGCTCAGCCACCTCTCCAGTGGGCCATCACTCTAGTCCGCTGTCGTCCGCTTGGCACCCCCGCCCAGCAGGCGCACGCCCCACCCGCCGCGGACCGCCGCGTGGGCGACGAGAAACCCCGCGCCCGCGCCGACCAGCACGTCCGACGGGTAATGCGCCCCGAGCAGCACCCTTGCGACCGCCACGATCCCCGCCAGCGCGATCGCCAGCGGACGAAGCTTCGGATACACCACCCCGACAAAGACCGCGAGCACCACCGCCGCCGACGTGTGGCTCGACGGCATCGACCACAGATCGCTCGAGATGTCCTCCCAGACCTCCCACGCGTGGTACACCCCGGGCGGGTCCGCGTCGGGCATCGGGTACCGCCCGAACGGCCAGAGCACCATGCCGGGATCGTCGAACTTCGGGCGCGGCCGCCCGATGATCATCTTCAACACCTGCACCACAACGCCCGTGCAGACAAACGCGGCGAGCAAATCGAGCAGCCTCGCCCGCCGACCGGCATCGCCCAGCCACACCACGAGCGTGACGATCACGACCGAGCTCACCCCGCCGAATTGCTGCAGCGCCTCCAGCTCGCGCACGACGTCGCCGCCGAGCTTCATCCCGACGCCCCGCACCGCGTCGTAGATCACCGGATCGAGCGGAAACAGCGCCATCCCCGCCAGCACGAGCCCGCCCGCGATCGCCCACCGCGCGCCATGGGTATATTCGCCCGGGTGGGTGCCCGGCGGGTCGTTCTCGGGGTGCGACGGGTCGGTGGTGTGCGTCATGCGAGGGCTGCGTTGAGCGTGTCGGTCGGGCGATTCAGTCGGTGGTCCGAGGGGTGGCGAGCCTGGGTTGTGCTCGCCCTCGTGGGGGTCGCAGTCTATCTCCCCGGGCTGAGCGCGATCCCGCCGGTCGATCGCGACGAGTCCCGCTTCGCCCAGGCGTCGCGGCAGATGCTCGAATCGGTCACGCTTCCCGAGGTCGAGCGGGACCCGGACCTGCACGGCGGCGGGCTCGCTGTCCCGCGTGTCGCGGGCACGCCGCGCCTCAAGAAACCGCCGCTGATCTATTGGCTCCAAGCCGGCTCTGCCTGGGTCTTCACTGGGAGCGACGCCCTGCGGGACGCGATCTGGATGTACCGCGTGCCCTCGGCCCTCGCGGCGCTCATCGCGTCGATCGTGACCTGGCGGATCGCGCGCACGATGATGTCCGCGCGGGCGGCGTTGCTGGCGGGCGTCATGCTCGCCGTCTGCCCGATGGTCGTGTGGGACGCCCACCAGGCGCGCGCCGACCAATTGCTCCTCGCCTGCACGACGATCGCGATGGGGGCCCTGTGGCACATCTGGCGGACGCGTGACGCCGATCGCATCGGTTGGGGCGCCCCGATGGTCTTGTGGATCGCGACGGGCGCCGGCCTGATGACCAAGGGCGTCACGCCGCTGATCGTGCTCGGCGCTGTGATCTGGCTCAGCGTTGTCGCGCGGCGTTGGCGGTGGATCTGGCGGACCAAGCCCATCGTCGGCGTCGCGATCGTGGCACTCATGGTCGCGCCGTGGGTCTACGCCGTCGCGCAGCAGGTCGGGTGGAGCGCTTACTGGTCGGTCATTTTCGATGAGACCGCCGGGCGCAGCGCGGGCGTGAAGGAGGGGCACTGGGGCCCGCCCGGGTACCACACCGTGCTGTCCGCAGCCCTGTTCTGGCCCGGGTCGTTGCTCACCCTCGCCGCGTTCGGCGCGGCGTGGGCCGGCGCGGGCATCCTGGCGCCTCGGAACGCCCGCCCGTTCTTCGGCTCCCTCGCATCGCGCTGGCGTGAGCGCACGATCGCGGACGACGCCTCCGCGTTCCTCATCGCCTGGATCGTTCCGGGCTGGGTCTTCTTCGAGCTGATCTCGACGAAGCTGCCGCACTACACGATGCCGATCTACCCGGCGCTGGCGCTGGTCACCGCCCGGGCGCTGGACGACTGGATCGCGCCCACGGACGCCGCCAAGCCCGCGCGCCCGCCGATGGTCGGCGCGCTGATCTGGGGGCTGATCGGGCTCGCGTGGGTCGGCACCGCGCCCGTCGCCGCCGCTGAATTGCTCGACGGCCCCGTCGTTCCCGCGATCATCGGAGCGGTCATCGCCGGGCTTGGTGTCATCCTGGCGGTGCGTCACATCGCGCGGAACAACCTCGCCCGCGCGCACACGCTCGCGATCGCGTCGGCGGTCGTCTTCGCAATAACCCTGCTCGGCGCAGTGCTGCCCAACCTGAACCGCGTCTGGGTCTCGCCGCGCCTCGCCGAGCACCTCCCGCCGGACGCCCCCGTCGGCGCCGTCGGCTATCACGAGGACAGCCTCGTCTTCCTCACCCGTGGCAGGCTCGAGCGCCTGGGCAACGATGCCGGGCCCGCCTGGCTCGACGCGAACCCCGAAGGCGTGCTCGTCGTGCCCGTGGGCGTGGTCGATTCGCTCGGGCCCGTCGAGGTCATCGCCCAGGTCTCGGGCCTGAACTACTCGAACGGCGACGCGGTGGACCTGCGTATCGTCCGCCGCCGTGACGACTGACACCCCCGATCCCGCGCCCCTCGCCGGGCTGATCGTGCTCGACAAGCCGTACCGCAAAAGCTCGACGTCGATGGTCTCGCTCGTCAAGGGGCGCGTCCGCGCGGGCGGCGCGCCCAAGCGCGTCAAAGTCGGGCACGCCGGCACGCTCGACCCGCTCGCCTCGGGCGTCCTGGTCATCATGGTGGGCAAAGCGACCAAGCTCTCGGCGCGCGTCATGGACGGCGTCAAGCACTACGACGCCACCATCGACCTCGCGAACACCTCCGATACCGACGACCTCGAGGGCACGCTCACACCCGTGAGCGTTCCCTCGCCGCCGACGGTCGAGACGATCCGCGCCGTGCTCGACGAGCAATTCACCGGCGTCATCCAGCAAGTCCCGCCCGCGCACTCGGCGATGAAAGTGGGGGGCAAGCGGGCCTATCACCTCGCGCGCGCGGACGCGGACGTTACGCTCGAGCCCCGCCCGGTGCGCATCGACGCCATCACCATCGAGCGCTACGCGTTCCCCGAGCTCGTCATCGGCGTCACCTGCGGCAAGGGAACGTACATCCGCTCGCTCGCGCGCGACATCGGCCGAGCCCTGGGCGCCGGCGGCACGCTCACGGCGCTCCGCCGCACCCGCGTCGGCCCGTTCCTCATCGAGGACGCCGTCACGCCCGAGGACCTGCCCAGAGCGATCACGCAGGACGACCTGACGGTCACGCCGGAGGTCCGGGCGCTCGTCTCGAAGTAGCGTTTAGCGCCCGTCCTCGGTCCAGAGCTCGGCGATCTCCTGCCCGTCGTTCACCCGCCGGCACAACAGGTAGAGGAGCGTCCCCGACGTGTGCACGTAGCTCACGATGAAGCCGGCGACGGCGACGTCGAAGAAGGTCCGCCACAACTCCATCGCCGACGCCGCCAACCCGCCCGTGCCCTGGGTCTGGGCGCCCGAGACGATCGTGAGCGCCCTGTTGCCCGCCCACTGCGTCGCCGCACCGTCGGCCATCAGGATCGCGAGCTCGCGCACCAGCGACACGACCGTGAACGACACCACCCCGATCAGCCCGACCAGGACGAGGTAGACCAGCAGCCGCGCCGGGCGGCCCACCACGTACGCGTAGACCCGCTGCACCGAATCGAGCGCATCGGTCCCCTCGCACGACACCGCCGGCACGAGCATGATCCACCCGAGCAGGAACGCGATCCCGATCAGCACCGCCCCGGCCGCCAGCATCATCCCGAACCCGTGCATGAGCCCGCCGAGGATGTTCCCGCCCGGCCAGGTGAGCAGCAAGAATCCGCCGGTCGCGATGATGATGTGGATCGCGCCGATCACCGCGATCGGCGTGAACACACTCGCGAACCCCGACAGCCACCGCTTGAGCCCGAACGCGAACGCGTCGGTCCCCGAGACGACGCGCGCGAGCGCGACCTCGCACGCCGCCGACCGCGAGATCGCCAGCCCGAACACGCACCACACCGCCAACATCGGGATCCCGAGCACGACGACCGACAGCGGGAACGCGTCGAGCAGGTTCGCGGGCGCATACGCCACCCTTCGAGCGCTCTCGACGAACGCGTCCGGCTGCCAACGCCACGGAAACGCCGACTCCACCAGGTTCCCCACCGGCTCGAACACCCGCTGGCCGAGCCCCTCGGTGAACGAGGGGTCGTCCCCGTCCCGCCACAGGTGCGAGATCGACCCGATGAGCCCGATCGCCACGACGCTGCAGATTCCCAGCAGCCACCGCTCGGGCCGGAGCGCCATCGCGGGCCCACGCAGCAGCAGCGGCCAGATCAGCCCACGCAGCAAGTCGTCGAGCGAGACCGTCGGCTCGCGGATCAGTCCGTCGTCCCCGTTGTGTTCCATGATCCCATCATCCCCCGCGGGGCGTCATCACGCAAACCGGCCCTCCCGATTTGCCCTCCGCCCGCCCCGAGCCGATGATGGGGGCATGACCCGGACGATCCTCAAGTGGGCCCTGCCCCTCGCCGCCCTGCTCGTTGCCGGGCCCCTCTGGTCGCTCGCGGTCGGCAGCCTCCGCGCGCCCGACGGCGGGCACGACGTCACCTTCATCCATTCCCAGAGCATCGCGATGAGCCTGCTGATCGGACTCGGCGCGTTCGCCGTCGCCGGGCTGCTCGGGTTCATCGCCGCCCGCTTGTTCGGCCCGCGCGTCGGCGTCTTCGTCTGGGGGCTCGGGCTGCTCTGGCCCGCCTGGACGACCGGCCGCATGGGCGTCATCCTGCGCACGAACCCCGAAACGGGCGTGCTGATCATGCTCGCGATCGAGGCGTTGATCCTCGGCGTCGGGGCGATCGTGGGTGTCGCCTTCCTCGCCCGCTGCCACGACGCCGCCACCCACGCCTCCGACGATGCCAAGCGCGTCATCCCGTTCGCTCACAACTTCGTTGCGCAGATCCGCGATACGTTCAGAACCTCCGCGGGGCTCGTCAGTCTCGCGACCGGCGCCGCCGCCGCCCTCGGGCTCGCGTGGGTGATCGGGCAGACCGACCTGCGCGGCCAGGCCCTGCTCGCCGCGTTCGGCGCCGGCATCGGCGCGGCGGTCGTGGGGCGGCTCGTCGGGACGTCGATGGCCAAGGACGCCCCGATCGCCGCGACGTTCCTCGCCGTCGCGCTCGCGGGCGTGCTCGCACCGCTGATTGCGATCGTCTACCCGGGGACCAACAACCTCGCGTCGAGCGTCATCGAGCACGAGCTGCCGGGGTTCCTCGCGCTCCAGCCGGCGGATTGGGCGATCGGGCTCCTGCTGGGCGTGCCCACCGGGCTCTCGTGGGTGGGCGAGCTCGAGCACCTCGAGCCGGGCGCCAAGCCCGCCAAGGCCTGAAACACACCGAATTCGCATCGGTCCCCGATTTTGCCGCGAATGCCAAGTGTCGGTGGCGGGTTCCTATCGTGACCCACTGCGCGACGCACAGCCCCTCCGAAAGGCTCCCTCTTGATGACCGCCGATCAGCCGACCACCATCCCAGACGTCCAGGCGAGCCCCGACGACCGCCGGGTCGCGATCGATAAGGTCGGCGTCACGGGCGTCACCTACCCCATGGTCCTCGAGACCCCCTCGGGCGGGAAGCAGCCCACCGTCGCGAGCATCTCGATGTACGTCGCCCTGCCGCACACGGTCAAGGGCACGCACATGAGCCGCTTCCTGGAGGTGCTCAACGAGCACCGGTGCCAGCCGCTCACGCCCGACCAGATCCCCGCGCTCACGCGGACCATCAAGGAACGCCTCGACGCGGACCATGCCCACTTCGAGGCGTCCTTCAAGTACTTCATCGAGAAAAAGGCCCCCGTCACCGGCGCCCCGGGCCTGATGGACTACGACGTCACGTTCGAGTGCACGTCGAACGCGGTCGATGATTTCATCCTGGGCGTCAAGGCCCCCGCGACCAGCCTGTGCCCCTGCTCGAAGGAGATCTCGGAGTACGGCGCGCACAACCAGCGCTGCACGATCGAGGCCCGGGTCCGCACGAACACGACCATGTGGATCGAGGATCTCGTCTCACTGCTCGAAGCCGCCGCGAGCCACCCGGTCTACGCCGTCCTGAAGCGTCCCGACGAGAAGTTCGTCACCGAGAAGGCGTACGAGAACCCGAAGTTCGTCGAGGACATCGTCCGCGACCTGGCGCTGAGCCTCGAGGACGACGACCGGATCGACTGGTACTCGATCTCGAGCACGAACGCGGAGTCGATCCACTCGCACGACGCGTACGCCGAGATCACCCGCGACAAGCGGGGCTGAACCGGATCTCCTCTCTGTTGCGATACCAGCCCCCGGCCTCGTCCGGGGGCTTATCGCATGCGGGCCCGGCCGCCCGGTCGCCGACGGTACCATCCGGGGTTGATCGTCTTCGGAGGCAAGCGTGCCGCCCAGGCTTCCCGTGCAGAGCATGTTCCGCCGCCGCCTGATCCTGATCGGGCTGGCGACCGCCCTCGCAGGCGGCGCGATCAGCGCGCAGCTCGTGCGACTCACCGTCATCGAGGGCGACGACCTCCGCGCCCGCGCCGAGTCGCGGCTCGAGCGCCGGCACTGGACGCCGACCGTTCGGGGCAAGATCCTCGACCGCAAGGGGCGGGTGCTCGCGGCGGACCGGGCCGGGTACGCCGTCGAGATCGACTACGACGCCCTCACGGGAGACTGGGCCCGATCGCACGGGCGGACGCTCGCGTATCGCGCGCACAAGGACGCGTGGGGGGATTGGACCGCCGAGCAGCGCGACGACGCGGCCCAACCCTACATCGACGCGTGCGCCGAGCGTCTCGCCCAATCGCAGGACCGGCTCGCGCGGGCGTTGGGCGTGCCGCGGGCGGAGCTCGCCGACCGGGCCGCCGCGATCGTGGCGCGGGTGCGGTCGATGAAGGATGCGGTGCGTGAGCGCGCCGAGGAACGCCTGCGGGCGGATTACATCGCCCGTGGCGCGCCGATCGACGACGCGGCGGAGCGCCGCATCGCGTCCGTCGCGAGCCGACCGATCGCCGAGGAACAGGCGGCCCACCCCATCGCGACGGGCGTGCCCGACGAGACGGGCTTCGAGCTGTTGCGCCTCACGGAGGCCAAGAGCCCGCTCGCCCTCAAAATGCCCGCGCAGGGCGCGCCGCTCGTGCCCGTGTTGCCGGGCGTGCGAGTTCGCAACGCCGCGGACCGGATCTACCCGCACGACACGCTGAACGTCGAGGTGGACTTGTCCACCCTGCCGCGCCCGCTGGCGAGCGGGGAGGTCCGCACGGTCGTGGTGCCCGATCTGGCGTCCACGATCGTCGGGCGCGTGCGTGACCGGGTGTACGCCGCCGACATCGACGCCCGCGCCGCCGCGCTCGAGACGGACCCGGACCTCGCCGCCCGCGCGCTGGCCGGCATCGGCGAGGACCGGGGGTCGTATCTCCCCGAAGACCGCGTCGGGCACACGGGCGTCGAGCGCACGTACGAGCACACCCTCCGCGGGCTGCGCGGCGTCCGCGTCGAGAACCTCGCGACCGGGCGCACCGAGACGACCCCCGCCGACCACGGCCGCGACGTGCAGCTCACGCTCGACATCGCGCTGCAGGCGCGCGTCCGCGCCGCGATGGACCCCGCCCTCGGGCTCGCCCGCGTGCAGGACTGGCACCAGAACCACACGCTCGCGGCGGGCACGAACCTCTACGGCGCCGCCGTCGTCATGGCGGTGGACACCGGCGAGATCCTCGCGATGGTCTCCACGCCCACGACCCCCCGCGACGGGGACTGGTCGCGCTACGGGCTCACCGACGACGCCCAGGTCGAGCTGTTCTCTGACCTCTTCAGCCCCGAGCTCAACAAGTGCCTCGCCAAGCCCTACCCGCCGGGCTCGATCTCGAAGGCGATGGTCCTCGCGGGCGCGATCGAGCGTGGCGCGTACACCCTGGGCGAGCGCATCCCCGCCACCGGGCACCTCTTGCCCGACCGCCCGGATGTCTTCCGATCCTGGATCTTCAAGACGTACGGCATCACGCACCGCGACCAGCTCGGGCATGACCCCGAAGCGGTCGATGCCCTGATGGTCAGCGCGAACGTCTTCTTCTACACGCTCGGGCGACGGCTCGGACCCGAGGGAATCGCCGACCTCTACCACGACTACGGCGTGGGCAGCGCGTTCGACCTCGGGCTCGGCTCGCAGTGGCCGGGGCGTGTCGGCTCGCTCGCCGGGCCGGGCGACGGGTCGGACCTTGGCAGCTCCGACGCGATCCTCATGGGCATCGGGCAGGGCCCGGTGACCTGGACGCCCCTGCACGCCGCGAACGCGTACGCAACGCTCGCGCGCGCCGGCGTCGTCATCGAGCCCAAGCTCATCAAGGACAACCGGGCACCGCAGGTCCTCCGCGACCTCGCGATCGAGGACGACACATACGCCGCGATCATGGAGGGGCTGTACCAGTCCGTGCACGGCGAGTTCGGCACGGGCGTCTCGCTCGAATACGAACTCGGCGCCGAGCGTGAGAAGATCTTCCGCGTGCCCGGCGTGACGGTCCGCGGCAAGACGGGCACCGCCACCGCGCCCGATCTGCAGATCGACCCGGACGGCGAGGGCCCCGCCGAGCCCATCACCATGATGTCCGGCGACCACTCCTGGTTCGTCGTGCTGGTCGGCGAGCAAGGCGGGCCCGCGCGGTACGTCATCTCGGTCGTGATGGACTACGCCGGCTCGGGCGGGCGCGTCTCAGGCCCGATCTGCGACCAGATCGTGCGGGCGCTCGTGACGGAGGGGTACCTCACGCCCCGCCCCGAGTCCGAACCAGAACCGGGCTTTGAAGGATGACCCGCGCGGTGTCCCTCCAATCGATCACCACGATCGTGCGCGGCACCAGCGTGGGCGTGCAGCTGCGCGACACACTCAAGCTCGCAAACTGGGCCTGGATCACCGCGCTCGCGGCGCTCGGGCTGTGCTTGGTGGGCGTGTACGCGATCGACGTCGCCGAGGGCTCGGGTGTCGGGCTCGCGGCGACGGCGTGGCGGCAGCTCGTCTTCGTCATCATCGGGCTGCTCGCGACGGTGTTCGTGATCCTGCCGCACTACCGGGTCGTCCAGTGGTTCAGCTGGGCGGCGTACCTGGCGTGCGTCGCGCTGCTGGTGTACCTGCTCGTCCCGTTCGCGCCGCTGGTGACGCCGCGCAACGGCGCGCGCGCGTGGATCGACTTCGGCCCGGCGGACTTCCAGCCCTCCGAGGTCACCAAGGTCGCGTACGTCCTCGTCGTCGCGGGGTACTTGCGGTTCCGCACCGGGCACCGCCAGCTGCGCGGGTGGGTGATCCCGGGGATCATCACGGCGGTCCCTGTCGGGCTCATCACGCTCCAGCCGGATCTTGGGACCGCGTGCCTGTTCGTGCCCGCGTTGTTCGCGGTGCTGATCGCCGCGGGGGCACGCAAGCGGCACCTGACGATCATCGTGCTCGGCGCGGCGCTGGCGGCGCCCGCGGCGTACCCGTTCCTCCGCCCGCACCAGAAGGCCCGGCTCGTCGGGCTCGCGATGCAGCTCAAGGGCGACCAAAGCGCGGCGGACGACGTCAACTACCAGTCCTTCACCGCCCAGACGCTCATCGGCGCCGGCGGGATCACGGGCGCGTCCGAAGAGGACGCCCGGGCCCTCATCGAGCACAACCACCTGCCCGAGTCGCACAACGACATGATCTTCGCCGTCATCGTCACCCGGTTCGGGCTGCTGGGCGGGCTGGGCGTGCTGGTGCTCTACCTTGTGTGGGTGGTGGGGGCGTTGCTGACGGCGAGCGGGTGCCGCGACCCCGCCGGGCGGCTCATCTGCGTCGGGCTCGCCGCCTTCATGGCCGCCCAGATGGTGATCAACGTCGGCATGAACGTCGGCGTCCTCCCCATCATCGGGATCACGCTGCCTTACGTCTCCTACGGCGGTTCGAGCATGCTCACGAGCTGGATCATGGCCGGTTTGGTCCTCAGTGTCGGATTGCACCGCACCCGCCCGCCTTTCCGCGAGAGCTTTGAATACGCTGATACCGATGCACCGCCCCCACACATCCCGGGAGGGTTCCGATCGGTCGGGCTCAGCGGACGCGCCGTCACACGCTGAGTCCCCGCTGCCGACCGAGGGGATCCCCGCGCCCGCGTGGTTCGAGGACCGCTGCCGCGCGATGGGTCTGACCTTCGCGCCGGGCGAGGTCGAGCGGCTCGGGCTCTTCCTCGCGATGCTGCTCGACGAGAACACGCGCCAGAACCTCACCGCGATCCGAAGCGAGGAGGACGCCTGGGAGCGCCACATCTTCGACGCCATGACCATGGTCAGCGTCCTCGCGGACCTGCCCGACGGTTCCAGCGTCATCGACGTGGGCACGGGCGGCGGCGTGCCGGGGCTGCCCCTCGCGTGCGTGCTGCCCAGGCTCGAGTTCACCCTGCTGGACGCGACGGCGAAGAAGACGACGTTCCTCCTGCGCGCCGCCCAGGCGCTCGGGCTGAGCAACGTGAACGTGGTCACCGGGCGGGCCGAGACGATCGGGCAGATGGGGTCCGAGCACCGGCGGGCGTACGACGCGGTCATCGCGCGCGCCGTCGGGCGGCTCGCGACGCTGAGCGAGCTGACGGTGCCGCTGGCGAAGGTCGGCGGGCTGTGCGTGCTCGTCAAGGGCGCGCGGGCGGACGAAGAACTCGAGGAAGCGAAGAAGGCGTTGCATCTGTTGCACGCTGGGCACGCGGGGACGATCGAGACGCCGACGGGGCGGATCGTGGTGCTGGAGAAGCTCCGCGAGACGCCCAGGAGCTACCCGCGGCGCGACGGCGAGCCGAAGCGGGTGCCGCTGGGGGTGGAGAAACGCTGATGGGGTACGACTTCCACATCACGCGAGCTGAGTCCTGGATCGATTCGGAGGCGACGCCGATTCGTCGCGATGAGTGGTTCGAGTTCGCGGCTGCTGATCCAGAGTTGAGTGTTGATGAGACCAACGCATCGACGGATCCGACGATGATGATCTGGTCCGGTACTGACGAGAATCCAGAACCATGGATCGCTTGGGAAAATGGAAGGCTGTACTCAAAGAATGCCGAGCGTGCGCTCAGAATCAAGATGCATTCGATAGCGATGCACTTCGGAGCTCGTTTGGTAGGCGACGACGATGAGGAGTACAACGCTGCCGGGGCACAGATCGGCGGGTCTGACACTAAATCCTCAGACTGGAAGCCGGACCCGCTCACGCGATTTCGATACTGGCTCTTTCGCATGCGCCGGAACTTGTTCCGGTGAAGTCAATTCTCGCAGTGCTCGGTTCCGACGGCCCCATCGCCCGCGCACTGGGCGAGGGCTACGAGCCCCGCCCGCAGCAGCTGGAGATGGCCGAGCGCGTCGCCGGCGCGCTCGAGGACCGCTCGCACCTGCTCGTCGAGGCGGGCACGGGCGTCGGCAAGAGCTTCGCCTATCTGGTCCCCGCGATCCGCCGGGCCCTGGCGAACGGCGAGAAGGTCGTCGTCGCGACGAACACGATCGCGCTGCAGGAGCAGCTGATCGAGCGCGATATCCCGCTGCTCGCGTCCACGATCAATGACGACCCGGACGATGTGGAAGGTGACCCCGGCTGGTCTGGCACGCTGCGCCCCGTGCTCGTGAAGGGGCGCGGCAACTACGTCTCGATCCGGCGGCTCAAGCTGGCGAGCCAGAAGCAGGACAAGCTGTTCGCCGACGCGGGGGCGCGCCGGTCGCTGCACGTCATCGAGGACTGGGCGTACGACACCGAGGACGGCTCGCTGAGCACGCTGCCCCCGATCGAGCGACCCGGCGTGTGGGACAAGGTGCAGTCCGACTCGGGCAACTGCATGGGGCGGCGCTGCCCGCACTACCAGGAGTGTTTCTACCAGAAGGCCCGGCGCGAGATGGAGCAGGCGAATCTGCTGATCTGCAACCACGCGCTGTTCTTCTCCGATCTCGCCCTCCGCGCGCGCGGGACGGGCATGCTCCCGGTGTATCAGCACGTGATCCTCGACGAAGCGCACGGCGTGGAGGACGTCGCCGCCGAGCACTTCGGCGTGCGCCTCACCGAGGGGCGGGTCTTCCACCTGCTCAGCTCGTTGGTGAGTGCGCGTGGGAACAAGGGGTTCCTGCCGCAGATGTCGGTGGTGTCGGGCGACATGGACCTGATCGAGCGCGCGATCGCGTTGGTGCGGATCGCCGACGGCGCGGCCCGTGATTTCTTCGACGAGGTGCTGGTGCTGAGCCAGTCCGAGGAGTGCCAGGGCGGGCGTGTGCGCCGCGCGGGCGCGATCGACAACCCGCTGACACCCGCGATGAACGACCTGGTGATCCGCCTCAGGGTGCTCAAGGACGAGGCGACGAACGAGGCGGACCGGTTCGAGCTCAACGCCTACGCCGAGCGGGCGCGGATGATCGCGGACGCCGCGGAGGTGCTCGTCGATCAGACCTCCGAGGGGTGCTGCTACTGGATCGAAGCGGGCGGGTCGGGCGACGAGCGGTACGGGCGGCGCAAGAACGTGACGCTCGCGTGCTCACCCGTCGAGGTGGGGCCCCTGCTCAAGGAACACCTGTTCGGCAAGGAGCACTCGGTGATTCTCACGAGCGCGACGCTCGCGACGCGGACGATCGATCCGGGCGAGCCCGCCGAGCGCGCCGAGACGGCGTTTGCCCACGCGATGGACCGGCTCGGGTGCGACGGCGCCGAGACGCTTCAACTGGGCAGCCCGTTCGATTTCGCCGAGCAGGTCGAATTGTTCGTGGACACGTCGATGCCCGCGCCGACGTACGGGCGCGGGTCGGGCCCGAGCTTCGAGGACGCGCTCGCCGAGCGCGTGATGGACCACGTCGCCGCGACGGACGGCGGGGCGTTCGTGCTCTTCACGAGCCTCCGCACGCTCGATATGGTCGCGGCCAGGCTCGAGGGCCCGCTCGAAGCCCTCGGGCACCCCGTGCTCGTCCAGCGCGCGGGCGTGTCGCGCACGCGGCTGCTCGACGACTTCCGCGCCGACCCGCGCAGCGTGCTGTTTGGGGCCGCGAGCTTCTGGCAGGGCGTGGACGTGCGCGGCGACGGGCTCCGCTGCGTCATCATCACCCGCCTGCCCTTCGACCCGCCCGGCCGACCCCTCACCGAGGCGCGCCTCGAGCGCATCAAGGACCGCGGCGGCGACCCGTTCCGCGAGGACTCCATCCCGCGGGCGGTCATCCGGTTCAAGCAGGGATTCGGTCGCTTGGTGCGCAGTCACACGGACAACGGCCGCGTCGTGGTGCTCGACCCGCGGATCGTCACGAAGGCGTACGGGCGGAAGTTCCTCGATTCGCTGCCTCCGGGCGTCGAGGTCCGGATGCTCGGGGTCGACTGAGCGGGGTCGCCAAACGCGATCGATCGGCTAGGCTTACGACCCCCCTCGGCCCGCACGGAACACCGAACGGAGACCAGACGATCATGCTCGGACGCATCTTCAAAGCCTACGACATCCGCGGCACCTACCCCGACATGCTCACCGACCAGATGGCGTGGCAGATCGGGTACGGCGCCGCCCGGTTCCTCCTCGAGTCCGCCGAGCAGGCCGGCGAATCCACGCCCATGATGCGCAACGTCGTGGTGGGGCGGGACATGCGCCAGAGCTCGCCCACGCTGCGCGAGCGGCTCGTGTCGGGGATCAAGTCGTACGGCGCCGGCGTCATCGACGTCGGGCTGGTGGACACGCCCTTCGTCACGTTCGCGGTGAACCACCTCGACTGCGCGGGCGGCATCCAGATCACCGCGTCGCACAACCCGCCCAAGTACAACGGGTTCAAGGTCTGCGAGCGCCAGGGCAGGCCCGTGGGCGAGGCGACCGGGCTCGGGCTCGTTCGCAAGCACGCCGCGATGGTCGAGAAGAACGTCAAGAAAATCGAGGACGGCGAGGTCGATGCGCGCGACCTCTGGGACGCCTACTCCGAGCACGTCCTCAGCTTCCTCGACCTGGGCGACCGCCCGCTCAAGGTCGTCATCGACGCCTCCAACGGCATGGCGGGCACGATGATCCCCAAGATCTTCGGGCGCAAGGGCCAGGAGATCGACGGCATCGACATCGTCCCCATGAACTTCGACAACTCCTCGGGCGAGTTCGTCCACGAGCCCAACCCGCTCGTCCCCGAGAACCTCGACCAGCTCCGCGTCGCCGTGGTGGACAAGGAGGCGGACCTCGGGCTGTGCTTCGACGGCGACGCCGACCGCTGCGCCGCGGTAGACGAGAAGGGCAACATCATCCCGTGCGATTTCATGACGGCGCTGGTCGCGCCGTACTTCCTCGCCGACGACCCCGGCGGCGCGATCGCGTACGACCTGCGCTCGACCAAGGCCGTCCCCGAAGAGATCACCAAGCACGGCGGCGTGCCCGTCCGCGGGCGCGTCGGGCACGTCTTCATGAAGCAGGCCCTCCGCGAGCACGACGCCCCGTTCGGCGGCGAGCTCTCCGGGCACTTCTACTTCCGCGACAACTTCTACGCCGACTCGGGCGCCATCGCGATGTGCGTCTTCCTGAGCCTGCTGTCCAAGTCCGATCAGCCCATGAGCAAGCTGATCAAGCCGATCGCGCGGTACAAGCAGTCGGGCGAGCTGAACTTCGAGGTCGAGGAGAAGGACGAGGCGATCGAGGCCGTCGAGGAAGCCTTCGCCGACCGGGGCGAGATCGATCACCTGGACGGCGTCACGATCGACGCGTTCGCTTCTGAGGGCTGGTGGGCGAACATCCGCAAGTCAAACACCGAGCCTCTGCTGCGTCTGAACGCCGAGGCGAGGGACCGGGAGACCCTCGATAAGATCCTCGGTGAGATCTCGCCGATGCTGGGTGAGCAGGGCGGAGAGCACTGACACGCCCGACCCGACTGGGGGCCCGATGAACCTCGCGCAGTTCTTTGAACACTGGCGGATCTCTGAGAACCCGTTCCGGGGCGAGGAGGCACGCCACGACTCGGTCTTCGCGCGTGTCGCGATGAACCCCGCCGCGGGCAAGCACGCCGCGGCCCACCCAGATTTCGACAAGGTGCTGGGTGATCTCTCCCGCCCGTCCACGTCCGTCGTGTTCGGCGAGAAGGGCTCGGGCAAGACGGCGATCCGCATGCAGATCGGCGACCGTGTCCGCCGGCACAACGAGCAGAACCCGGGCGCCCGCGTGCTGGTGCTCGCGTACGACGAGCTCAACGCGTTCCTCGATGAGATCCACGCCCGCGTGGCGCGCGGGAGGTCGGACGCCGATCCGGCGGCGAGCTTCAAGAAGATCCGCCTCGTCGATCACATCGACGCGATCCTCGCGCTGGGGGTCTCGCGCGTCGTGGACAGCGTGCTCGGCTCGGGCGCGAGCGGGGGCGACCTCGGGCCCGAGCCCGTCAAACGCGCCCGCCAGATGCCCTCGGCCCTCAAGAACGACCTCGTCCTGCTGCAGGCGGTCTACGACCGGGCGGACGTGGACGGGCGGCGCACCGCGCGGCTCCGCTCGCGCGTGCGGCTGGGTCCGCCCGAGGGGCGCCTGCTCTGGCTGGCGCTCGCCGCGGCGGGGTGGATCCCCGCCGTCCTCGCCGCGGGCGTGCTCATCTTCGCGGCCGACATCGTCACCGGAGCGCCCGCGATGGCGGTCCAGATCCTTGGCGGCGTGTTCCTGCTCGCCTGGCTCGCGGTGCTCGCGAAGGTGTTCCTGCTCGACCGCGTCCTGCTGACCCGGCTGGGGTCCAAGGTCGCGCGCCAGCAGCGGTTCCTGTCGCGCCCCGCCGACGCGATCGCGGCGAGCTTCAAGTGGGTCCCCGCGCCCCTGCGCTCGAGCACCGTCCTGCCCCTGAACAAGTCCGACGAGCACCGCTACGCCATGCTCGCGCGCCTGAAGGGCGTCTTGCAGCACTTCGGCATCCACGGCTTACTTGTCGTCATGGACCGCGTGGACGAGCCCACCCTCGTGAACGGCGACCCGGACCGGATGCGCGCGATCGTCTGGCCGTTGTTCAACAACAAGTTCCTGCAGCAGGACGGCATCGGCATGAAGCTCCTGTTGCCCATCGAGCTCCGCCACGCGCTGTTCAAGGAATCCAGCGCCTTCTTCCAGGAGGCCCGCCTGGACAAGCAGAACCTCGTCGAGCGTCTGAGCTGGACCGGCGCGATGCTCTACGACCTCTGCTCGGCCCGCCTGCACGCCTGCCGCCCGCCCGACGCGGACGCGATCACGCTGGTGGACCTGTTCGAGGAGGACGTGACGCGGCAGGACGTGGTCGATGCCCTCGACCAGATGCACCAGCCGCGCGACGCGTTCAAGTTCCTGTACCGGTGCCTGAGCGAGCACTGCGCGAACGTGACGGGCGACGAGGCGTCGTGGCGGGTGCCCAAGCTCGTGCTGGAGCAGGTCCGGCGGGCGGAGTCCGAGCGCGTCCAGCAGCTCTACCGCGGCATCCGCCCGGCCTGAGGCTCGCCGCTCGGGTGCCACGGGTTGGCCCGTAGGGCAACCCGTGCCTGTCGATCGAGCAGATGACACGGCTTGCAAGCCAAACCGTGGCACCCGGCATGCGCAGCGTGAACCTACACGAGATCGAGATCGTCGTCCGCCTGCGGCTGCTTGGGCGCGGGCGGGAGGTCGTCGTCGCGGGTCGTCGATGCTGCCCGCGGCTGGTCGCCGCGCCAGAGGAGCGTGACGCCGGCAAGCGTCAGCGGGAGCGCCATCGCGAGCTGCGGCGCGAGATGATCGAAGAAGCAGGCGACGCCCAGCCCGACGAGCACCGCCGCGGCGCCCGTCCACCGGTGTGCCAACCACGACCCGATCGCCAGCGAGCCGAGCACCAGGATCAACGCCCCGGCGTAGACGTACCCGATCCACTCGGCCCGCTCCGCTTCCGCGGGCGGCGTGGACGCGCTGAGGACCGCGAAGACCCCCCACGCGATCGCGGTCAGCGCGAGCAACCCGCGGGCCGCGAGCACCGGATGGCGGACAACGGGGTTTCGGGCGTTCGATGCGGGCATGCGGATCCCCTCATTGGGTCATCGGGTTGTTGGGCGGCCCGCTCGCGAGATTCCGCGATGTTCGAAAACGGCAACCCGGCCGGGCGGCGTGCGGCGGGGGAGCCGTATCGGCGGGCTCGTTCTGAGCCCTCCCCGAGGCCGATTCACGCCGCTCGACCGGATGCGTCGAGCAGGGGCTGGCGGGCGTGCGTCGCACCCCGCCAGCCGGCTGGATCCGGCGTCCCTCCCCAGGGCGTGCCCGAAGGGTGCGCCCGGGCGCCGGGTCCGGAGGATTACCGGTGCGATCCGATGAACAGCAGCGCGCCGGCGAGGAGGCTGAGCGCCAGCACCATGGCTGCCGCGCCGGGCACCGGGACGACCAGCGCCCCGACGATCCCGAGGACCACCGCGAGAACCGCGGCGGCGCGGGCCCAGTGCAGCGCGACCATCGCGATGATCAGCACGGGCACCAAGCCCTTGGAAACCTCAAACAGGACCGATGCCCACCCGGCGTCCTGCCAGGGCATGGCCTCGAAGGCGTAGACGCCCGCGTACGCCGCGCCGGCGACCGCGAGCACGCCAAGGACACCAAGCCCAGCACGACGCATGCCCTTATCGCAAAGGAACCAAGGCAGCCTCTCGTCAGCGCCGTTCATGGGCGAATGCAATACGTTGTGGCCGAGCATTTTGGGCCCTCCTTTCCTGCTGTCGGGTCCTGATT
The DNA here is from genome assembly GCA_040219655.1 of Phycisphaerales bacterium. GTDB lineage: Bacteria > Planctomycetota > Phycisphaerae > Phycisphaerales > UBA1924 > BQJQ01. Next base: position 496,515 of record JAVJSB010000007.1, read on the forward strand.
GACCTGACACTTAAACAGTAGAAGGACACGCCAAAACCTCAATCGTTTCGCGGGGTTTCCTGCGCCGATTTTCACGATTTTTGACCGCTCCCGTGCGCGCCAAATCAGCGCACGCGACGGAGCCGCGCGTACTCGAGCACGAGCGTTTTCTCGCCTACTGACGCAAAGCGAACAACCGCGCGAGCATGCTGCCCACCCATCACGCGCATCACGCGTCCCTCGCCGAATTGCGGGTGCCGCACGGTGCAGCCTTCGGGGAATTGCTCGCGCGCCAGGTCGGAGGCGGTCGCCGAGATCTGCCGGCGTTGCTCGCGGACCCGGTCCAGATCGCCGCGCACCGCCGCCCCTCTGTCGAAGCTCCGCTCGCGGGGTTGGTCGGTCGTCTGGTCGATGTCGTCCCACGCGTCGGACTGGTCGGAGGTGACGACGTGGTCCGTGCCCACCTCGGTGAGGAACCGCGACGGGATCGTCCGCTCGGTGGCGCCGCGGACGGTGCGGTAGCGGGCGCTGGTCATGTGCAGCAGCTTGCGGACCCGGGTGATGCCCACGAACGCCAGGCGGCGCTCTTCCTCGAGCTCGGCTTCGGACTCGAACGCCCGCGCGTGGGGGAGCAGGCCCTCCTCGAGCCCGATCATGGCGGCGGCGTCGAACTCGAGGCCCTTGGCCGCGTGCAGCGTCATCAGCGTCACCGAGCCCTGGTCCGAGTCCGTCGCGTCGGCGTCCGCGACCAGCGCGACCGATTCGAGGAACGCCCGCAGCATCGCGAGCAGCGGGGGCACGGGGACCGCCGGCGCCTCGGCGTCCGGGTCGAAGGGCACGTCGGGGTCCAGCGGGTCCGCGTCCTCCGCGATTGGATCCGCGAGGGGGTCGAACTCGGCCTCGAAGTCGCGGGCCGAGCTCACGAGCTCGTCGAGGTTGTCCAGGCGCTCCTCGTCCGACTCGGCACCGGACGCGTTCGCGATCTTTCGGTAGTGGGCGCTCAACCCAGACTCATCGATCACACGACCGACCAGCTCGGCGAGCGTCCCCGAGACCGACGCGCCCATGAACGAGCCCGACCCCGTCCAGTCGTCGATCATCTGCGTGAACCGCGCCGCGGCGTTCACGGCGCCGGGTGACGCGCCGGTCTCGGGCACGCGCCGGAGCGCTTCGAACATCGGCAGCCCCTCGCGCGACGCCAGCACGCCGATCCGGTCGAGCGACGTCTTGCCCAGCCCGCGCGTGGGCTTGTTGACGATGCGCGCCAGCGAGACGTCGTCCGCCTGGTTCGCGACGACGCGGAGGTAGCTCAGCGCGTCGCGGACCTCTTCGCGCTCGTAGAACGCGGTCCCGCGCGCGATGACGTACGGGATGCGCGCGGTGCGGAGCGATTCTTCCATGACGCGCGACAGGGCGTTGGTGCGGTAGAAGACCGCCATCTCGCGCCAGGGGACGCCCGCGTTCTCGTGCAGGTTCGTGAACCAGTCGGCGATCAAGTTGGCCTCGTGGTGCTCATCGCGGCAGAGCACGGCGGTGACGCGCTCCCCGCCGTCGCGGTCGGTGAACAGCGGCTTGTCCTTGCGCTGCTTGTTCCGCTTGATGAGGGTGTCGGCGGCGCCGAGGATGGGCGCGGTCGAGCGGAAGTTCTGCCCGAGCTTGACCACCCGCGCGCCGGGGAACTGGGTCTCGAAATCGAGGATGTTGGTCAGGTCCGCCCCGCGCCAGCCGTAGATCGCCTGATCGGGGTCGCCGACGACGCAGATGTCCGGGCCGGTGCGCGCGGACGTGTCCGCTTCGACGCCCGGCATGTCGGCGAGCTCGTCGGCGGGCCGCCCGTCGCCCGCGAGCAGGCGGGCGATCTCGAACTGGGCCCGGTTGGTGTCCTGGTATTCGTCGATGAGCAGGTGGCGCCAGCGGTTCTGGCACGCGGCGCGGATCGACGCGTTGTCGCGCAGCATGGTGGCGGTGAGCAGGAGCAGGTCGTCGAAGTCCACGGCCCCGGCGCGGTGCATGCCACGCTCGTAGGCGGCGTAGAGCTTGGCGATGGTCTTGTGGTAGAAGTCGTTCGCGTTCGCCTCGTATTGGCGCGCGGTGACGAGCTCGTTCTTCGCCGCCGAGATCGCGCTGAGGACGGACCGCGGGGCCCAGTTCGTCGTGCTCAGGTCGGCGTCCTTGACGGCTTGCTTGACGATCGCGAGCTGATCGGAGGTCGGGTAGATCGTGAAGTCCGGCTTGACGCCGGGCAGGTCTGCTTCTTCCGCGTACCGACGCAGCAGGCGCGCGCAGAGGGCGTGGAAGGTGGTGACGGTCAGGCCGCGCACGAAGCGGGGCGTTTCGGGGTCAGCGCCCTCGGGCGCGGGCCCGAGGAGGAGGTCGGTGACGCGTTCGCGCATCTCGCCGGCGGCCTTGTTGGTGAACGTGAGCGCCATGATGGACCACGGCGCGGCGCCCGATTGGATGAGCCACGCGATGCGGCGGGTGATGACGCGCGTCTTGCCCGACCCGGCGGCGGCGAGCACGAGCATGGGCCCGCCCGCGTGCATCACCGCCTCGCGCTGCGGCGGGGTGAGTCCCTTCAGGAGCGGGTGGTCGGGTTGCGTCATCCGGGGCGCCTCCGGCGCGATCACATCGGGTCCGTCCATGATGCGTCAGCCTAGCCGCGTCAGGCTTCGGAAACGTCGGGCGCGGTGGGCCCGCGGTGGGGGGTGTCGGCGGCGCGGGTGATCAGGGCGATGCCGTCGGGCAGCGTCGCGGCGATCTGCGAGACCACGTCGCCCTCGAGCTTGCGGCTCAGCACCGAACGCTTGGACTTGCCCATGATCAGCGTGTCGCACCCGTAGGTGACGGTGTAGTCCAGGATCTCGTCGGCGATGTTCGAACTGGTCACGTAAATCGGCACGAACGGCACGCCCGCGCGCTTGGCGATCAGGGCGGTCGTTCCGAGTGCCCGCTGGGCGTCGGCGTCGTCCTCGATACGCGGGGCGCGCCCGGGCTGGAGGTCCATGACCCGCAGCGTGCGCACGAAGATCGCGAAGAGCGTCGCGTTGCGCCGGCGCGCGAGATCGACGGCGAACTCGGACTGGAACCGGCCGCGCGCCGCGAGCATGACCTTGGGCTTGGCGGGGTCGATCGTGACCTGCTGGTCGCGGACCTCCGCGAGCCACCCGGTGATGGGCTCGGGCAGGGGCTTCTCGGCGGTCTTCGAGGTTCGGCTGAGCAGGAAGCGGGTGGTGAGGACGGCGGCGATGAGCCCGCCGCTGAACGCGGTCGAGACCCACTGCGTGAGCCCGATCGTCAGGGTGACGGCGCCGAGGAAGATCGCGAGGGCCCACATGCCGGCGCGGGCGCCCTTGCCGATGTCGAGCTCGCGGTTGATGGCGGAGGAACCGATCGTCACGGTGATCGCGCCGCAGACGCCCAGGACGTAGAGCTTGGCGAGCACCGTCACATCGTGCTCGATGAGGATGACCCCGATCGGGATGATCACGGAGACGATGAGCGCGACCCAGGGCACGCCCGAGTAATTGAGCTTGGTGAGCGGGCGCGGGAGCTCGCGGTCCTGGGCCATCGCGAACAGGACGGACACCATCGCCATGATCGCGGTGTTGGTCGCGCTGAGAAGCAGCAGCCCGAAGACGATGCCCGCGGCGTTGCCCAGCACCATCCGCCCGGTGGGCCCGAGGAACCGCTCGCCCGACTCCTCGGCGATGACGCGCATCGCGGCGTTGGTGTACTTCTCGACGGCTTCCTCGTGCTCGATCAAGTGCTCGTACGCCTCGCGCGAGACGCGGGGGAGGTTGTTGACCCGGTCGGGTTCGAGGACGAAGGGGCGCTGGGCGTCGAGCTCGAGGTCGGCGGGCAGCATTTCGACGACCTGGGCGCGCTCGTCGAGCAGGCGGAGCTCGTCGGGCTCGTGGACTTGGCTCATCGCGACGCCGCCCACGAGGAAGGGGAGCCCTGCCAGCGCGATGCCGAAGAGCAGGTTGAGCCCGACGACCTCGGTGGTGACGGGCCAGATCGTGCGTTTGGATTCTTTCGACACCGGGTGCTTCATGAGCCCGGTCATGTTGGCGACGGCCTCGACGCCGGCGAGGGCGAGGCAGATCTTGGTGAAGCTCACCCATGCGTCGAAGGGGCGGGTCTTCTCGAAGTACTCGAAGGAGATCGTCTTGACGCCCTCGATGAAGTAGGGGATGCAGAGGACCGACATGATCGCCGAGACGGCGAGGGCACCGAAGGCGACCACGAGGGCGAACTGCCCGGCGGACTTCGCGCCCAGCCAGTTGATGCCCCCGATCAGGACGATCGAGAGCACGGCGAGAGGCAGCGTCAGATGGCCCGGGACGTGGAAGTAATGGAACGCCTCGATCACGGAGATCGCGGCGGTCATGATGTAGCCCGACAGCAGCAGGGTGGCGCCGACGACGGAGAGGGTGGGGTTCAGCTGGCGGGCGGCGGTGTAGACGCCCCCGCCGTCGGGGAAGCACCGGCAGATGTGGGTGTAGGCCCAGGAGACGGCGACCATGAGGACGCCGATCGCCGCGAGGTAGACGATGCTGGCGTGGGCGGTGTAGAGGAAGGCGAGCCCGAGAACGTACAGGCGTGAGGTGCCCCAGTCGCCGTAGAGCAGCGGGCCGGCGTGGATCCACTTGAGGGTGCGCGGGCGGCTTTCGGTGACGAGCATGGGCGTTGCCGGGGGATTGGGGGAAGCGGCGAGTATACGGGGGCGAGGTGGCGCGTCGAACAGGGGGGAACAGGTCGCGTGCGGGGCTCGGATCTGGGCGTGGGCCCGTTGACGGCGTTGTGGGGCCCCCGTACGCTGGCAGGCTCAGCGACCGATTGAACCATGAGCGATTCACCGCGTGACCCTGACACGAACCCGTCCTCCGTGGCGGGCGCGGACGACACGGCCCCCTTCGTGGACCCGCCGTCGGCAACGGGGGATCCTCCGCCCACACCGCTTGAGAGCGAGAAGGTGATCCAGGACGCCGCGGGCGGGTCCAAGAGCGGGACGAACCTCGACTCGCTGATCGGGCGGCTCGTCGTCGAGCAGGGGCTGGCGACGCCCGACGAGGTGAAGTACGCGCTGACGCTGTCGCGGACGGGCGAGGAGGACGACTCGGCGAAGTCGCTGACGCAGATCCTCGTCGATCGCGAGTTTGTCACGAGCCGGCAGCTGGCGCGGCTGCGTGAGGTGCTCGAGGCGGAGCGCGGCGGGCAGCAGATCCCTGGCTACAAGATCCTCGGCAAGCTCGGCTCGGGCGCGATGGCGACGGTCTACAAGGCCAAGCAGATCTCGCTCGACCGGATCGTCGCGATCAAGAAGCTGCCCGAGAAGTTCAGCCAGAACCCGCAGTTCATCGAGCGATTTTTCGCCGAGGGGCGCGCCGCGGCGCAGCTGAACCACCCGAACATCGTGCAGGCGTTCGACGTCGGCAACGAGGGCGAGATCTACTACTTCGTGATGGAGTTCGTCGAGGGACGGACCGTCCACGACGACATCGTCAAGCACAAGCGGTACGACGAGAAGGAAGCGCTGGACATCATCATCCAGGTCGCCGAGGCCCTGGACCACGCGCACGCGCGGGGGCTCATCCACCGCGACGTGAAGCCCAAGAACGTGATCATCACGAAGGAGGGCGTCGTCAAGCTCGCGGACATGGGCCTGGCGCGGGCGATCAGCGACAAGGAAGCCGCCGAGGCCGAGGCGGGCAAGGCGTTCGGGACGCCGTACTACATCTCGCCCGAGCAGATCCGGGGCGAGGTCGAGATCGGGCCGCCGGCGGACATCTACGCCCTCGGCGCGACGCTCTATCACATGATCACCGGGTCGGTGCCCTTCGAGGCGAAGAGCCCCTCGGAGGTCATGCGCAAGCATCTCAAGAGCGAGCTCGTCCCGCCGGACCACGTGAACCCGAAGCTCAGCGCCGGGATCTCCGAGGTCGTCGAGATGATGATGGCCAAGAAGGTCAAGAACCGGTATCAGAACTGCAAGGACGTGCTGCTCGATCTGCGGGCGGTGAAGGCGGGGGAGCAGCCGCCGCTCGCGCACCAGGACGTGCTGCCCGCGGACGACCTGTCGGCGTTGGCCGAGGCGGAGGCGAGCGCGGAGACCACGATCCCGGAGGACCGGACGCTGCCGCAGGGCAACTCGGTGGCCGAGCGTCTGACCTGGCCTCCGTTCATCGTGCTGATGGTCCTGCTGCTGCTCTCGATCGCGGTGAACATCGTCTCGTGGATCACGTGACGGGCCCTGCGGGCGACCCCGAATCAAGGGTATTTGCGGCGATCGGTCTCCCTGTTGGGCGGCATAGGCTTGCCCGGGCGGGCCCGAGGGGGTAGATTCCGCCCAATCGGCGGGTGGTTTTCGCCGAATCATTGTGCCCGGGGAGGCGTTGACCATTCCCGGACAGGAAGGCTGCGTGCGCGAGAGCTTGAAGACAACCAACGCCCGGAACGCCGCCTCGGCGACGCCGGCGCGACCCGCGCGCTCATGACCTTCCTCCAGACGATCTCGAACCGCTCAGCGGCCCGGCGGGGCGTTCCCGCGGGGCGTGGGCCATCGCATCAGGAGTAGACGCCATTTCTCGCAGACGTTTCTATCGATTCCAGGGTCCCGTGCAGCGCACGCGGATCAATCACATGATCCGGATCACACCCATCCGCCTCATCGGGGCGGACGGGGAGCAGGTCGGCGTCGTCGAGACGGCCGAGGCGCAGCGGATGGCGCAGGAAGCGGGGCTCGACCTGGTCGAGATCTCGCCCGATGTGCGCCCGCCCGTGTGCAAGATCATGGACTACGGGAAGTACAAGTACGAGCTTTCCAAGCGCGAGAACAAGGGCGCCAAGCAGGCGGAGCTCAAGGAGATCCGCCTGGGCCGATCGATCAAGATCGACCCGCACGACGTGAAGATCCGCGTGGATCAGGCGCGTCGGTTCCTGATCGCGGGCCACAAGGTGCAGCTCACCCAGCGGTTCCGCGGGCGCGAGATGGCGCACAAGGAGCTCGGGCTCGAGCGGCTGCACGAGATCTGCATGGACCTCGACGAGGTGGCGAAGGTCGAGATGTCGCCCCGGTTTTCGGGCCGCCAGGCGAGCATCGTGCTGGCGCCGGACCGGGTGAAGATCGACGCGTACAAACGCAAGAAGGCCGCCGAGGGCAAGGAAGAGGAAGACGACCTCGCCAAGCTCGAGGCGGAGGTCGCCGCCCAGAACGCCGCACTCGGGGACGACGACGACGACTCGGACGACACCCCGGACGACGAGGCCAAGAAGGACAAGAAGTCCAAGGGCAAGAAGGACGACCGGATCGCGAACCCCGTGGACGACGAGGTCGCGGACCTGCTGGGCGAGTGAGCGCAGACGGAGCAAAGCCGGGCGGCGATCGGTCCGATGAGGACCCCGTGATTTTGCCGGACGGCACAGCCCGGGGTTGCTCCACGCGCCAGGTCGCGGCGGTCGAGGTGGGCGAAGAGACCGAGACCAGCCGCGGGTGGTCGTACAGCGTGCGCGTGGTCTGGATGGACGACGCCGAGTCAGAGCACACCGTGTCGCTCAGCTGGCACGACCACGACCATTGGTCGGGCGGGACGACGCCGCCCGAGCGTCTCGCCGCGCGGGTCGTGCGCGCGGCGGGCGACGCGCTTGGGCGTGAGACGCTGCCCAGGACCTTCGACGCCGCGACCATCCGGCGCGCGGTTCCGGATCTCGATCAGCGGATGCGGTGACGATCCGCCGGCGGACGCCGGACCTGGACCTGAAGCAGGCGTTCCAAGTTCCGGTCGCCGGATCGACTGTATTTCACGACTCGTGCCACTGACCCGTCCCCGGGTCAGTGGCCGCACGGTTGAGTCGCACTGACCCGGGGACGGGTCAGTGGCACGGATCACGCCAGCTCGGCCCGCAGGCGGGCGAGGGCGTCGGCGTCACGCCCCTCGGGATCGGCGGTGCGGGCGGCCGCGAAGTCGTACGCCTCGAACGGGCCGAGCCGGCGCTTGGCGGGGTCCTCGCTGGCGAACCGCGGGATCGCGTGCGCGTGCAGCTCGGGGGCCTGGTTGCACAGGATCAGGTAGTTGACGCGCTCGGCGTCGGTCACGCTGAGGATCGTGTCGCCCAGGCGCACGAAGTCCGCCATGAACGCGGCCCGGGCGGGCCCGTCGAGGTCGTTGAGGCTGGGCACGACGGGGTCGGGCAGGAGGACGCAGCAGGGCGCGATCGGCTGCCGCTCGTTGAGGATGGCCCACCCGGAGGGCACCCGGGCGATGCACAACGGGTCAGCCCCCGACCGGAGGGCGGCGACGCGGGCGGTGATGGCGGAGGTCATGGTTACTTGTCGTCAAGGACGTACGACAGAGAATCACGGATGCGATCGGCGTGCTGGAACAGATCGTCCACGTTGGCGACGGGGATCCGATCTTCCTTCTTGTCGGCATCGAAGACACCGAGATACTTCTGGCTCCGATTGAACCACAACCGGCAAATTGGCTTGCGGTTGTTGTCATCAAGCAGGATGCCGAAGTAAGATTTTACATCACGAGCCGTTATTCTAGACGCGGCAACCTGCTCTCGAAGAATTGCTTTCACGACGTAGAAGCCATTGAGTTCCTCTACAGTCGTTGTGACGCCATCTTCTTCCGTGGATGGAGCATCCGCGCTGGGACGATCTGGTTCGGTTGAGAGATCGGGGGGCGGCGGGCCGTCTCCGCGGTTAGTACGGATTGCGCCCTGGAGTCTTGACTCGACCGAAGCGCTGATGTGGTCGCTGATGGCGGCTTTAACCATGGGCCTGTAATGCTCGATGACAGATTGCCGCATCTGTCCGTCGTGGAGCGGGTCGGTGAAGTGCCGAACAAACGAATCCGACGGCTGTTCCATTTCCCGAATGAAATGGGCTCGGATTGCGTTCTTGATGCGCATCTTCTCCGCGTCCGCAAGCACCATGTCCAGGTTGAAGTTCTCTTTCGAAAACTGTGCCAGTCGGTCGGCGGCGTCCTTCGAGAGCTTGTCGAGGCTCAGCACATAGAACGGGGAAGTGTCCAGCTTGTTTGGTTCTGTTAGATCTGAATAGAAGCGATAGACAACGCCATCAGTCAGAATGGCGATTCGTGCCTTGGTCACGCTGAAGTAGCGGTAGAGCTGTGAGCTGTACGAATCGAGTTTTGCGCCGCAGGGCTTGCACTCGAACAGAATGATGGGCGATCCATTGACGCAGATCGCGTAATCGACCTTCTCGCCCTTCTTGATGCCCACGTCCGCAGTGAACTCCGGCATGACCTCGCTGGGGTTGAAGATGTCGTAGCCAAGCTCGCGAATGAACGGCAGGACGAGCGCGGTCTTCGTCGCTTCTTCGGTGAGCGGATCAGACCGAACGGAGTCGAGGCGGTCAGCGAGCGCGGAAATCTGTTCGTACATGGTGCTCCCCCGATAGGAATTGGGGGAAGTGTAGCCATGTCCGGCCTTTGGATGGGTTACAGCATCCCCCGCAGATACGCCCCCGTGAAGCTGCCCTCGGTGTCGGCGACGTCCTCGGGCGTGCCCGCGGCCACGATCGTCCCGCCGCCGTCGCCGCCCTCGGGGCCGAGGTCGATGATCCAGTCGGCGCACTTGATCACGTCGAGGTTGTGCTCGATGACGAGGAGGGTGTTGTCGGCGTCGGCGAGGCGCTGGAGGACCTCGAGAAGCTTGCGGATGTCCTCGAAGTGGAGGCCGGTGGTGGGCTCGTCGAGGATGTAGAGGGTGTGCTCGACGCCGGGCGTGCCGTCGTGGCGGACGCCCTTGCCCAATTCAGTCGCGAGCTTGACGCGTTGGGCCTCGCCGCCCGAGAGGGTCGTCGAGGGCTGGCCGAGGGTGATGTACCCGAGCCCGACGTCGCGGAGGCACTCGGCGAAGCGGAGGATTTTGGGGTGGTTCTCGAAGAAGGAGCAGGCGTCCTCGACGGTGAGGGCGAGGACGTCGGCGATCGACTTGCCGCGGTAGGTGACCTCGAGGGTCTCGCGGTTGTAGCGTTTGCCGTTGCAGACCTCGCACTCGACGAAGACGTCGGGGAGGAAGTGCATCTCGATCTTCTTGAGGCCCTGGCCCTGGCAGGCCTCGCAGCGGCCGCCGCCGTTCTGGGCGGTGACGTTGAAGCTAAAGCGTCCGGGCTTGTAGCCGCGGATCTTGGCTTCCTTGGTCTGGGTGAAGACCTTGCGGATGTCGTCGAAGATGCCGGTGTAGGTCGCGGGGTTGGACCGTGGCGTGCGTCCGATGGGGCTCTGATCGACCTCGATGATGCGGTCGATGCGGTTGAGCCCGGTGATGCGGGCGTGGGCGCCGGGGATTTCCTTTGAGCCGTGGAGGTGCTGCTTGACGGCGCGGAGGACGATGTCGTTGACGAGGGTGGACTTGCCCGAGCCGGAGACGCCGGTGACGCAGATGAAGCCGCCGACGGGGAAGTTGACGTCCACGGACTTGAGGTTGTTGTGCTTGGCGCCGCGGACGCCGATGGACTGGCGCTCGGAGAGGACGCGGCGTTCGTCGGGGACGGGAATGGTGCGCCGGCCGGCGAGGTAGTCGCCGGTGAGCGAGCCGTCGGCGTCGCAGATGTCGGCGACGGTGCCTTGGGCGACGATGCGCCCGCCGTGCACGCCCGGGCCCGGGCCGATGTCCACGACGTGGTCGGCGGCGCGGATCATGTCCTCGTCGTGCTCGACGACGAGGACGGTGTTGCCGATGTCCGTGAGGTGGCGGAGGGTCTTGATGAGCCGGTCGTTGTCGCGCTGGTGGAGGCCGATGGTGGGCTCGTCGAGGACGTAGCACGCGCCGACCAAACCAGACCCGACCTGGGTTGCGAGTCGGATGCGCTGGGCCTCGCCGCCGGAGAGGGTGGCGGTGCGGCGGTCGAGCGACAGGTAATCGAGCCCGACGGAGGTGAGGAACCGCAGGCGGTTGCCGACCTCGCGGAGGATGGGCTCGGCGATCTGCTGCTGCTCCTTCGTGAGCGTGAGCCCCTCGACAAACGCGATCGCGTCGTTGATGTTCAGGCGGGAGAGCTCGGCGATGTTCAGGATGGACCCGTCGTGGCGCGGGCGGCCGATGACGGTGTCGGAGAACGCGCGGTCCTTCTCGGCTTGGTGCGAGGACTCGAGCAGGACGTGCAGCGCTTCGAGTCGGAGGCGGTCGCCGCGGCAGGTGGGGCACTGGCTCTCACGCTGAAACTGGTGGAGGTGGTCCTTGGCCCAGGCGGACTCGGTCTTCTCGAACCACGCGTGGAGCATGGGGAGGACGCCGTCCCACGAGACGCCGAACGCCTCGGCCTGGTCGTCGGTCGTGCCGTGGAGGAGGATGTCGTAGAGGTGGTCTTCGAGCTCGCCGACGGGCGTGGACTGGTGGACGCCGAAGGCGCGGCAGAAGCGTCGGAGGTAACGCGGGTAGATCATCCCGCCGGGCCCGTTCTTCTTCCAGGGGGCGATGCCGCCCTTCAAAATGGCCCGGTTGGGATCGGGGACGACAAGGTCCTCGGCGAACTCGAGAATCGCGCCGAGCCCGTGGCATTCGGGGCACGCGCCGTAGGGCGAGTTGAACGAGAACAGGCGCGGCGAAAGCTCGGCGAGCGCAATCTCCGGGTGCTCGGGGTCGGCGTATTTCTCGCTGAACGGGTGGTCGGTCCAGGATGCGGTGGCCCGGCTCGCCGAGCCGGGTTCCGGATCGGACGCGGCTCGGCGAGCCGGGCCACGGTCAGTGCCGGAGGCGTCGACCGAGATCACCACCGCGCCGTCCGCCAGCCGCAGCGCCGCCTCGACCGACTCCACCAGCCGCTGCCGGGCGTCGGGCTTGATGACGACGCGGTCCACGACGGCGTCGATCGTGTGCTTCTTGTGCCGGTGCAGGTCGAGGGGGTTCTCGGTGCCCTTGGCGAGCGCGTCGCGGAGGTCGATGACGTCGCCGTTCACGCGGGCGCGCTGCCAGCCCTGGCTGAAGAGGTCGTCGAGGACGTCCTTGTGGAAGCCCTTCTTGCCGCGCACGACGGGGGCGAGGACCATGAGCCGCGTCCCCTCGTCGAACTTCATCACGGCGTCCACGATCTGGGTCGCGCTCGAAGACTCGATGAGTCGGCCCGAGCGCTCGGTGACGGTGCCGTCCTTCTTGGTCTTGGTCGGCGCCCAGCTCCGCGGCGTGCCGCAGCGGGCGTAGAGCAGGCGGAGGTAGTCGTAGATCTCGGTGGTCGTCGCGACGGTGGACCGCGGGTTGTGGGCGGCGGAGCGCTGCTCGATCGCGATGGTGGGGGGGATGCCCTCGATCTCCTCGACGTCCGGCTTCTTGAGCTGGTCGAGGAACTGCCGGGCGTACGCCGACAGCGACTCCATGTACTTCCGCTGCCCCTCGGCGAAGATCGTGTCGAACGCGAGCGAGCTCTTGCCCGAGCCCGACAGCCCGGTCATGACAATGAGCCGATCGCGCGGGATTGTGAGATCGACGTCCTTGAGGTTGTGCTCTTTGGCACCGCGGACGCGGATGACGCGTTCATCGAGCGCGGACGAGCGACGGATGCCCGCGGGCTTGGGCTCGGCGGAGGCTGTCGCCTTCGTTGCTGACTTCTTCTTCGACGATCTCTTCGCCACCGTGCCCCTCGCCATCCGCGGATCCCTCCGAACCGGCGAGTGTATGGGTCGCCCGCCCGTTGAAATGGTCAGTCCGATTGGCGGGGGAGGAAGGCGTCCGCCGCGTCGCGGACCGCGTCGGGGTACTCGGCGGTGAGCGCCCAGACGCGCGGGAGCGCCTCGGGTTGCAACCCGCGCTCGTCGCCCGGGAGCCCGGTGCGGACGGCCATCAGCACGTCCGACACGACCCAGGGCTGGCGGTACCAGTAGTGGTGCCCTTCGATTTTGAACCCACGGTCCTCGCGGCCGTACGACACATCCACGAACTCGACGTGCGGCAGCTCGCGGAGCATCTGCATCTCGGCTTCGGACGGCCCGTTCCAGCGCTCGCGACCGATCCGCTGGCCCTCGCCGATGAGCACCTCCGACAGGCGGACGGCGTGGTCGCGCTTCGAGATCGTCACCACGATCAGGTCGGCGATGTCGTGGATGAGCGGGACTTCCTTGATGAACCGGTCCACGGGCTCGTCCGCCGCGGCAAAGACGACGGTGCGCAGAGGCAACCGCTCGCGGAGTGCATCGCCCTCGAGTTCGGCGTGGCGCTCCCGCAGGTGGCTGAGCCCGATCCCCGCGACGCGCCCGCCGGCGCTGTAGCTCACAACGTTGATCCGCTCGGCGCCCAAATGCTCGGACGCCCAGTCCATCACGGCGGCGAAGGGCAGGCCCGCCTCGTCGGCCCGGTGCACGTCTTCCTTGAACAGGTACTGGAAGATGTTCTGGTGCGAAGGCCAGGCGAAGGTGAGCACGGGCATGGACCGGCCGAGCAGGTGGCGCGCCTCGGCCGAGAGCGCGCAGGTGCGGTAGAGGTTGCCCTTGGTACCATCGACGAAGACGAGCAGCGACTTGTCCGGCGTCGCGGCGATGGCGGCGCGCAGCTCGTTCGCGAGGTTGCAGCTGCTCGAGTCCTCAACGACCGTCCAGTCGCGCTCGCCCAGCTCGGCCATCACGTCGCCCGCGCGGACGGGGCCGAGCTCAAAGATCGGTGTGTTCTCACGATCGACGTCGAGCGTCGCGGTGCGCACGTCGGCGGGCGACCAAGGAGCCTCGTCCCCGATCCAGACCGTCGCGTGCCCGAGGCGGACAACGGAATCGATGTCGTTCCCGAACCCGCCCGGGCCCTCGGGGTCCGGGACGCGGGTCGTCGCGAAGTAGACGTCGATCTCGGGGTCGTAGATGTCCGGCCGCGTGCCCGGTGCATAGCCCAACTGGAAGACGAGCGGCGGTTGGACCAGCTCCTCCTTCGGGACCGTACACCCCGCGAGGAGTGGCAGGGGGGAGAGCGCGGCGAGGAACGTGGCGAGGCGGCTGGGCATGCTCATCTCCGAAGACCAAACGGGGCCTAGCCGCCGGGACGATCGTCCGGCGGGCTTTGTGCTTCTTCGCTTGCGGGCGCGGCGGCGGATTCGGTCTCCGCCTGCTGTTGCTGCTGATACGCCGCGGCTTGGCGCTTGCGGAGCTGAAACCACCCGAAGATGACGAGCCCGATCGCGACGCCCAGCAGATAGATCCCGAGCTTCTGCGAGAAGGTGCGCGACGAGCCGTGACCGGGTGCGGGCGAGCGGGGCATGGGGTCGAGTTTAGCGCCCGCCACATCTTGGGCTCGCACGGGCGCCACGGGTTGACCCGCAGGGCAACCCGTGCGAATCGGACACGGCTTGCAAGTCAGGCCGCGGTGCGCGATGGGGCTGGACGAAGGGTCTAGCGCCCGCGCCGGGTGGGCCCGGCCCGCTTGCCGCGGGGCTTGCCGGTGCGCTTGCCCTTGAGCGACCCCGCCCGCTTGCCCTTGGCGAACATCTCCTCGAGTTCGGACCGGTGGATCTTGAGCGGTTCGCCCGCGGGCGCGAGGTCGATCTGCTCCTTGATGTGGTCGGCCTGGTCGCGGAGCTGGGCGGCGCGCTCGAACTCGAGCGCCTCGGCCGCCTCGAGCATCTCGCCCTCGATGATCTCGACGAGCGCCGCGGCGTCGTAGGCGGGCTCGTTGAACTCGATGCTCCGCTTGGCGTCGCGCCGGGCGGCGAGCTCGCCCTCGATGCCGCGCCGGATCGCCTTGCGGATCGTCTGGGGCACGATGCCGTGCTCGGCGTTGTACGCGGCCTGCTTGGCACGCCGACGCTCGGTCTCCTCGATCGCGGCGGTCATCGCGGGCGTCATACCATCGGCATAGAAGATGACCTTCGAGTTTGCGTTGCGGGCGGCGCGCCCCATGGTCTGAATCAGACTCGTCGCGCTCCGGAGGAACCCCTCCTTGTCCGCGTCGAGCACGCACACGAGCGAGACCTCGGGCAGGTCGAGCCCCTCGCGGAGCAGGTTCACGCCCACGAGCACGTCGAACTCGCCCTCGCGCAGGCCCGTGAGGATCTCGATGCGCTCGAGCGTGTCGATCTCGGAGTGCAGGTAGCGCACGCGGACGCCCTGGGTGTCCAGGTAGTCGGTGAGGTCCTCGCAGAGACGCTTGGTGAGGGCGGTGACGAGCACGCGGTCGCCGCGCTCGACGCGTTCCTTGCAGGCGTCGAGCAGGTCGGCGACCTGGCCCCTGGCCGGGCGGACCTCGACCACGGGGTCGAGCAGCCCGGTGGGGCGGATGACCTGCTCGGCGACCTCGCCGCCGGTCTGCTCGAGCTCGTACGCCCCGGGCGTCGCGCTGACATAGACGAGCCTGGGCACGATGGACTCGAACTCGTCGAAGCGCAATGGGCGGTTGTCGAGGGCGCTGGGCAGACGGAAGCCGTGCTCGACGAGCGTGTCCTTGCGGGCCTTGTCGCCGTTGAACATCGCACGGATCTGCGGGATCGTGACGTGCGACTCGTCGATGATGACGAGCCAGTCGGCGAGGTTCGTGCGTTCGACGCCGAAGCGGCGTGCGTCTTCTTCAACGTCCCGCCCGGCGACGTCCGACGGGTTACCCGGGCCCCGGGGGTCGGTGTCCGCCGCGGGCGGCGCGTAATCGAAGTAATCGAGCAGCGTGAACGGCCGCTCGCCCGGCGCCCGCCCGTCCATGTACCGCGAGTAGTTCTCGATGCCCTGGCAGAAGCCGACTTCCTCGATGAGCTCGAGGTCGTACTTGGTGCGCGCGAGAAGGCGCTGGGCTTCGAGCAGCTTGCCCTGCGAGCGCAGCTCGAGCACGCGGGCATCGAGCTCCTCGCGGATGCCCTTGAGTGCCACCTGCAGCTGGTCCTCGGGCATCACGTAGTGGACGGCGGGGAAGAGGAAGAACTGGCGTTCCTCCGCGAGCAATTCGCCCGACGTCGGGTTGATGAGCTCGAGCCGATCGATCTCGTCGCCAAAGAGCTCGATGCGGATCGCGTACTGCTCGTAGGCGGGCCAGACCTCGATCGCGTCGCCGCGGGCGCGGTAGCTGCCGCGTTTGAACTCGATCTCGGCCCGCGTGTACTGCATGCCGTTGAGGGCGAGGAAGAACTCGCGCCGGTCCAGCTCCGATCCCCTGGTGATCGTCAGCACGCGCTCGGAGTACGCGCTGGGCGAGCCGAGCCCGAAGATGCACGAGACGGACGCGACGACGATCGAGTCGCGCCGGCTGAGCAGGTTGCTCGTCGAGGCGAGGCGGAGCTGGTCGAGCTCGTCGTTGCGCGACGAGTCCTTCTCGATATAGATGTCGCGCCCGGGGATGTACGCCTCTGGCTGGTAGTAGTCGTAGTAGCTCACGAAGTAATTGACGGAGTTGTTCGGGAAAAACTCCTTGAGCTCCTCGTAGAGCTGGGCGGCGAGCGTCTTGTTGTGGCTGATGACGAGCGCGGGCTTGCCGAGGCGCTGGATGACGTTCGCCATGGTGAACGTCTTGCCGGTGCCCGTCGCGCCGAGGAGGCAGGCGTGGCGGGCGCCCTCGTTCAGGCGCGTCACGAGCGTGTCGATCGCGGCGGGCTGGTCGCCCATGGGCATGAAGGGGGCGACGATCTCGAACGGCTGCGATCCGGTGGGCACGCCGAACCGTACGCGGGTCAGGGCGGTGTCGTGCGGTAGCGGTTCTGCTGCAGCCAGCTCATCCGCTCCTCGACGCGGCCGAAGAGCTCGTTGCCCTGGTCCTCGGGCGTGATGAGGTGCAGGGCGCCGTCGTCGCGGGCGTCCGAGTCGAGGTCGGCCATCGCGAGCAGGACGGAGCGGACATCGTTCCATCGCCCCATCGCGGCATCGCACGCCTGCTGCCACTTGACCATCGACCCGCCCGTGAACCGCCCGGTGTCGGAATCGACGTAGTAGCGCCCGGACGACGGGTCGGCGTCCGCGGCGGACTCGAGCGCGAGCTCAAGATTGCGGGTGAGCTCGGCGTGCCGATCGATCAGCCGCCCGCGCCGCTTGGACGCGGCGGCCATCGCCCGCGCTCCGATCCGGGGGACCTCGCCCCACCCCTCGATCGAGCGAAGCGCGCCGATCTGATCGATCCCCTCGTCGATCTGCTCGGCCATGCTCGCCCGGACCATCTGGCTCGCGCGCAGCGTCAGGATCGATCGACGCCCGTCGAGCTGCTCGTCCGCGGGAGAGACCTTCACGGCCCGCAGTTCGCCCGACTCGCTCAGCCACAGCTCGGCGCTCTGCTCCACCATCGCGCGGAACGCGTGGCCCGAGTGCCCCTTGCTCTCGGCCCGCGCCGCGAGCGACGACGCCCAGATCGAGTTGAGCTTCGCGTCAACCTCCGTCGCGCCGGTCGAGTGGTCCGACGTGTACGCGACGGCGCCGCCGAGCCGAGCGTCCGGAGCGACATAGATGTGGTCCGCGCCCGCCGCGAACACGGACGCGGCGCTGATCGCGCCGTCCACGATGTAGGCGTGGTACACGAACTGGTCGTCGTGCTCGGCGAGCACGTCGAGGATCTGGTTTGCCTCGAAGAGGTACCCGCCCGGCGAATCGATCGTGAAGACGATGTGCTCGATGCTCCGCCGGTCGGCCTGGTTGAACGCCTCGGCGATGCCCGACGCGGTGACCGCCTCGCCGATCGTGCCCTCGATCGGGACCACGACGAAGTGCGTCTCCGGCTCGTCGTCACGCCCGCGGCGAACCGGGCGATCACGCGTCCCGTCGCCCTTATCCGCGCCGTCGCGCTCGGGCCGGTTTGGCGTGAAGAAGTCATCCGGCACGGGCTTGCGCTCGATCGACGCGATGCGGAAGCGGGGGATCTCCTCGCTCGTGCGGATGTTCGCGACCAGCGTGTCGATCGTGATCGCGCCCCGGGTCTCCTTGGTGATCACGCCCTCGATCACGCGGCCATCCTTGAGCGTCACCACGTCCGCCCGGGCGAGCCCGAGCGACGCCGCGAGACAGATGAGCAGCGCCAAGACCATGGATCGGACGCGGGTCTCCATGCCGGAAGCCTACCGAACAGCGGCGGCGTATTGAACCCGTGGGCCCGAGAATCACCGCCGGCAGCGTGTTCTTCACACGGCGCCGTTGACGGGCAGTATATGTGACTGTAAAGTCACATAAACGGCCGCGTCACTCGGAGGCGGCCCCGATCCGCGCGGGCCACCGGACGGCACGCGGACCCGCTCATGGATGATTCCGCAGACATCGTGTGGCGCGCACTGGCGGACCCGACCCGGCGCGGCTTGCTCGACGAACTCCGCGACGGGCCCCGGACCACCGGCGAGCTCGTCGATCGCGTATCGGGCATGACCCGCTTCGGCGTGATGAAGCACCTCAAGGTGCTCGAGGACGCCGGTCTGGTCATCTCGCGGAAGGAAGGGCGGCAGCGTTGGAACCACCTCAACGCCGTGCCGCTCCGCATGATCTACGAGCGCTGGGTCTCGCGGTACGAGGACCGCTGGGCCGGGTCGCTCATGAACCTCAAACGCCGGGCCGAGGCGCCCGGGGAATCGGAGTCTGACATGGGGACGAAGCTCCTGGACCAGCCGGCACGCATCGCCGTCGTCGAGACCGCGATCGACATCAACGCCCCGCGCGAGCGCGTCTTCGACGCGTTCTTCGAGGACACGGCGAGCTGGTTCTACGAAAGCGAGGACACGCGCGAGACGCAGCCGTCGCGTATCGAACGCCGCGTCGGCGGGATTTTCTCGATGACCTACGCCAACGGCGACGAGAACATGCTCGGGTGGGTCACGATGATCAAGGAGGGCAGGAAGGTCCGCTTGCGCGGCGACTGCACCATGCCCGGCGCGGTGATCATGAACATGACCGTCGCGTTCGAGGATGCCGCGGATGGCTGCCGCGTTTCGATCTCGCACCGGATGGCGGGCGAGTTCGCCGACGCGGACCCCGCGGACTTCGAGGCGGGCTGGGCCGACGGGCTCGCGAAGCTCAAGACGCTCTGCGAGGGCTGAGGCTCACTCGTACCGCTCGCCCTCGTGCTCGATCCACCCGCCCGCGCGGTAGCCGCCCGGGTCGTGGTGGGTCCAGTGGACCGTGCCGCCGCGTTCAGTCCATTCGTACTCGCCTCGGACGCGGACCGCGTCGCCGCGTTCGAGCGGGACGCGCGGTGCCAGATCGATGTTGTGCGCGATCAGGACCGTGCGCCCCGTCGAGAGCTCGACGATGAACTTCTGATGGCGCGAGCCCTCGTTGTCATCGGGCAGGATGCGGGAGACCGTGCCCTCGAACGTGAGCCACGTGTCGGACGTGCCGTCGCGGAAGAGCGCCTCGATCGTTTGGGCTCCGTCGTCGGCGGGCGGCGCTGTGGTATCTGGAATCGAGGCGGCCCGTTCAGAGATCGGTGGGGCTGAGCGCTCCGCGCTGCCGGGTGTCGCCCCGCCCGAGTTCATCGCTCGGATCACGAGCACGGCCGCGACGAGCAGCACCGTCCCGATGCCCACTGATGTCTTCTTCTTGCTCGGTTTGTTCACGCCCCCGCCCTCCGTTGTGGATCTTACCGCCCCGCGGCGAGGAGCTCGCGCGGGCGTCGGCGGTTCAGCCAGCCCACCGCCGGCAACGCCGCGCCAACCGTGAGCACGAGCACGACGGTCCACCCGGCGAGGATCGGGATGACGGGCAATCGGAAGTGCAGGTCCAGCCCGATGATGTGCCCGAGCAGCACGCGCTCGGCCCAGGCGGACTGAATCCCCATCGCCGTCCCGATCAGGCACGCGGTGATCGCGACGACGACCGCCTCGGCGCCGATGAGGCGCGCGAGCAAGCCGCGCGACCCGCCGACGGCGCGCAGCACGCCCAGCTCGAACCGGCGGGCGTGGATGCCCGCCGCGACGAGGTTCGCAACGCCGAAGCACGCGATCAGCATCGACCCGACCGCGATCGAGCTCACCACGAGCAGGTTCGTTTTCACGAACGACACGAACTCGTTCTTGATTTTGCGCCCCGAGCCCGCGTCCAAGACGCCCATGCCGAAGAGCTCACGCTGCATCGCGGCGACGGCCTCCGTGTCGTCCGCTTCGGGATCGAGCCCGACCTGGATGAGCTGGATCGCCTCGGCGCCGAATTTGGCTTTGAGGTCTGCCCGCGAGCCGAACACGCCGTGCACGGCTTGCTCGACGAACTCGTCGCCCACGTTGAAGAACTTGCTGATGAGCTCGAGCCCGGGGCTGGTGACGACGCCGACGATCTCGAACTGGTGGAGCTCGCCGTCCGCGCCGCGGCAGTTGAAGGTCTCGCCCACGCCCATGCCCTTGGCGATCAGGAACTCGCGCGCGACGATGACGCTGCCGCCCTCGTTGAGCCGCCGGCGGGCGGTCTCGGCGTCGCCCTGCACGAACTCGACCGCGGTCTGCTCGAAGAACGCGTCGGGATCGAACGCGACGAACGTCGTCTGGTGTTGGGTCAGCCCCCGCACGCCGAACGCGTCGGTCTCCACCGGGTGCAGCGAGATGGCGCACGTGCCCGTCACCTGCGGCAACGCCTCGATCTTGTCCTGCGCCTCGGGCGGCAACGCGAGCCCGGAGACGAACGCGTCGGGGAAGTCGATGCGTTGCAGCCAGTCGCGGAGGAACGCGCCGCCGTTCGTCCAGACGACGACCATCATCGCCAGCCCGACCATCATCGCGCCCGCGGTGAACCCGTGGCGGTAGGGGGTCTGCGCGATCGTCCGCTGAAGCATGGAGGGCGGGAGCCGGAACGCGCGCGTCAGCACGGGCGACAGCACCCGAGCGACGACGTGCACGACGGGCACGCCCATCAGGAAGTACCCGAGCATCATCGCGGGCAGCCCGATCGTGACGTAGCCCCAGAAGACCAGCTGCCCGTCGCGCGGGCCGGCGACGGTCCCGATCATGATCGCGAGCCCGGCGAGCCCCGCGATCGTGATCAGGATCACACCCCGCGCCGTCGCGGGCCGGGCCCGGGCGCTCAGGCCCGCGAGCGGGCTCATCCGCGCCGATTGCCACGCGGGCCAGCACGCGCCGAGCACGCCGGCCGCGATCGCGCCGAACCCCGCCGCCGCGAGCATGAACGCGTTCGCGCTCAGCCCGTTCGGGATCCGCTCATGGAACACCACGGTCAACGCCCACGCCAGGGACACCCCGAAGGGCACGCCCACGATCGCGCCGAGCACGCCGATGATCGCGCCGTTGAGGAGCTGGCTCAGCCCGAGCTGGGCCCGCGTCGCGCCGATGCACCGGACGACGGCGAGCGCCCGCTGCTGCTCGGCGATGCCCGTCGTCAGCCCGGTCATGATGATGAACGCCGACGACAGGAACGCGAGCATGCTCACGAGCGTGAACGCGATCTGCGACGACGTCATGTTCTGATCCACGCCCGAGGTGATCCGCTCGGTCGTGGTGAGCAGGGCGCCGTCGCCCAGGTCGCCCTCGTGGGCCGCCACGAACGCGTCCGGGTCCACGCCCTCGGCGAGGGTGATCTCGATCGCCGTGTACCCGGGGTCCGTGCTCGCGACGCGCGCGACGGTCTCGATATCGCAGTAGACGTGCGGGCGCCCGCCCAGCGGCGGGGGCCGCGTGATGCCGACCACGGTGAGATCAACGTTTGAGCGCAGGAATCGGACGACGCTGATCGTGTCGCCCACGCGGACGCCGATGTGCGCGTTGATCTCGTCGGCTTGGTCCGCGGTCGCGGTCGGGGGAAGGTCGGGCTCGGGCTCGTCGAGATAGGAGACGTCGCCGCGCGAGAGCGTGATGATCGAGCGTTCGGCGGGCTGGAGCGCGCGGCGGGCGGTGAGGCGCTCGGCGAGCAGCGCGTCGATCGCGACCTCGCCGGGCAACTCGGGCCGCCGCCCATCGATGAGCTCGAGCAGGTCGAGCTGGCTCGCGCGCCCGGCGGGCGACCCGATGACCATCGCCGAGGTCCCCGGCGCGAGCTCGGTGGGCTCAAACGTGCCGTCGCCGTCGAGGTCGGCCATGCCGGCGAGGTCGAACCGGACGGACACCGCGCGCTGCTGCACGGGCGACGCGATCGCCACGCCTTCCCACGTCTCGACCCGATCGAGAAACCGCTCGGGCAGGACCATCCCGCGCCCGGCGGGGCGGAGGCGGACATCGGCCCGACCCAGCTTGACCTCGAGCTGACGCTCCAGCCCGCGGTTCGCCGACGCGAGCGCGCACGACACCGCGGCGATCAGGGCGGCGGACATGGAGACCGCGCACACCAACAGGATGGTGCGCACGCGTCTAGCCGAGAGCCCGGCCAGCGCGAGCCGCCACGCCGCTCGCATCCAGTCCCTCCGTGTCGAACGCGTCCACGCACCGCCCGTCGTGCACGAGGAAGACGCGCTGGCAATGCGCCGCCGCCTCCGGCTCGTGCGTCACCATCGCGACGGTCGTCTCGTGCTCCTCGGCGACCCGCGCCAGGAGCTGCCACAACTGCTCGCTTGTCCGCGAGTCCAGGTTGCCCGTCGGTTCGTCCGCGAGCAGCACGGGCGGGCCCGCGAGCAGCGCCCGGCAGATCGCGACCCGTTGCTGCTCGCCGCCGGACATCGACTCGGGGCGATGGCTGGCGCGATCGGCGAGCCCGAGCGAGTCGAGCAGCCCCATCGCGCGCGGGCGGGTGACCGCCGGGTCCTCGCCCGCGAGCAGCCCGGGCAGCTCGACGTTCTGCACGGCCGTCATCGTCGGGATGAGGTTGAACCCCTGGAAAACCACGCCGACGGTCTGACGTCGGTACTTCACCGCGCCCTTCTCGTCGAGCTCATGCACCCGCGTGCCCGCGACCTCGATCGTCCCCGAGTCCGGTTTGTCCAGCGCGCCGAGCAGGTGCAGCAGCGTGGACTTGCCCGAGCCCGACCGCCCCATGATCGCGAAGAACCCGGGGCCCTTGATCTCCATGTCCAGCCCGCGCAGCGCCTCGACCGACCGGGACTCGAGCCGGTAGGTCATCCGAACGTCAACGCACCGGATCGTCTGGGTCACGGGGTCTTGTTCCGGAAAGGGGCCGCCGCGGATTCACCCGGCGATGTCGGCGTCGTACTTCGCGGCGTCCACGCACGCGTCGAGCCCGCCCGTGTCGGTCGCCTTGATCTTGACGAGCCAGCCGGCCCCGTACGGATCCTCGTTGATGAGCCCGGGGTTGTCGTCGAGGTCAGCGTTGACCTCCGCGATCTCGCCCGCGATCGCCGAGTAGACGTCGCTCGTGGTCTTCACGCTCTCCACCTCGCCCAACGCGTCGCCCGGGGACACCTCGGTGCCCGCGGCGCGCATCTCGACGAACGTGATGTCCGTGAGCTGATCGACGGCGTGGGCCGTGATGCCGACGGTGACGACGTCGCCATCGACCTTGAACCACTCGTGCGATTCGGAGTAAACGCGGTCATCGGGCGTGGACATCGGGCGGGCCTCCTTCGGTTCGGGCCGGGCATGGTAGTTCCCGAGCCCGGTTCGCGAGCGGGTCGGGTCACAGGGCGGGTTGCACGGGCGGAGCGGGCTACAGTGGCGGCGGATGCTGCTGACCCTCAATGTCAATTCCATCCGGGACAAGCTCTCGCCGCGCGGTAAGAAGAAGCCGCTCGAGGTCGTGGACGTCCCGCAGCACGCGAGCCAGGAGCTCGGCCTGCACGGGCTGACGCTCCACACGGGCCTGCTCGCCGGCGCGACGCGGAAGGTCCTCGAGCAGCTCCGCGACCGGGGCGACAAGACCGGGTGCGCCTGCCTCGTCCTGACCGAGACCGAGCCCCTCGGGTTCGGCGAAGCGGGCGACGACGCGGGCGAGGCCGCCGTCGGGCGCATGCTCAAGGTCGTGCAAGCCGGCAGCGTGCTCGGGTGCTCCTCCGTCGCGCTCTCGATCAAGGCGCGGGCCGACGACGTCGCGTTCGAGCGCGTCGTGGAGCGGATGAGGCGGGTCTCCGAGCTCGCCGAGCGCCTGGAGGTGAACGTGCTCATCGCGCCGCACGCAGGGCTGACGGCCGACCCGGACCAGTGCACCGCGCTGATCAAGAAGATCGGCGGCTTCCGCGTGGGCACCCTGCCCGACTTCCAGACCGCCGTGGGCACGGACGACCCCGCGGGCTACCTCCGCCGGCTCACGCCGTTCGCCTCCGCGGTGAACGCGACGACCGTCAAGTTCGAGGACCCGCTGCCCGAGGACGAGCCCGCCAAGGACGAGAAAAAGGCGGACGACAAGGCGAAGGACGAGCCCGACGAGCCGCTGTCGGGCGAGGAGGCCCTGCTCGCCGAGCTCGAGAGCATGTTCGACGAGCCCCCGCCCCCGGTCCACGTGACGTACGACCTGGAGCCCCTCGTGGGGGCCGTGACGGCGGTCGGATACGACCAAACGCTCGCGATCGACTACCGGGGCGTCGGAGACAGTACACTGGGTGTGACGCAGAGCCGCGACGCCCTCGAGGCAGCCCTCGAAGCGGTCGCGCAGTAAAGAGGTGCCCGAGGGGGCTCACGCTCCCGGGGCGGGGATGTTCGACGGGGGGACGCCGTTGGCGACCGCACTCTCAGACTCGACCACCGGACCCAGGCATTCCGGAACCAGGCTCGCCGTGCCCGACGACCAGCCCATCATCGTCACCATCGACGGGCCCGCGGGGACGGGCAAGTCCACGGTCGCGCGGCTGCTCGCCAAGCGCCTCGGGCTCGGATTCCTGGACACCGGCTCGATGTACCGCGCCGCCACCGCGATCTTCCTCGACTCCAAGTTCGAGCGCGACGAGGTCGGCGAGTTCGTCTCCAAGGTCATGGGCGCCGACCTGCACTTCGACTGGTCCGCCGACCCGCCCGTCATCCTCGCGTGGGACGACCCGTACGACGCCCGCATCCGCGATCAGGACGTGACCGACACCGTCTCGTGGGTCGCCACGCTCGGCGAGCTCCGCAGCCACATGGTCCGCAAGCAGCGGATCATCGCCGCCCAGCATCCGAGGCTCGTGACCGAGGGGCGCGACCAGGGGTCCGTCGCGTTCCCCGACGCGTTCATCAAGTTCTACCTGGACGCCGAGCCCGGCGTCCGCGCCAGACGCCGCAGCGAGCAGCTCAAGCTCGACGGGCACGACGTGGACGAGTCCACGATGCTCGAGCGGATCTTGGAGCGTGACCGGGTGGATTCGACCCGGCACGACGGCCCGCTGATCTGCCCCGAAGACGCGATCGTCGTGGATACCTCCAAGATGGACGTGGACGAGGTGGTCAGTCACCTCGAGGCCGCCGTCCGCGAGCGCCTCGCCGCCACCACCCGGGCGGACGCCTGAGACCGATGGGTGAAACCAGGGACACGGGGGGCGAAAGCCGAGGATCCGCCGGGTTCTGGCTCGCGCACGATCTGGGGCGCTACGCGAGCTTCGCGGCCCTGCTCGGGATCTACCGCTACCACTGGCGCGGCGGGCGGAACATGCCGCCCTCCGGGCCCGTGCTCGTCGTCGCGAACCATCAGTCGTACCTGGACCCGCCCATCGTCGGCGTCGCGGTACCGCGCCGGATGATGTATGTCGCCCGGATGGGCTTGTTCAACCACCCCGTGTTCGCCGCGGCGATCCGTTCGTTCGGCGCCGTGCCCATTCGAGAGGAAGGCGGGGATACCGCCGCGATGAAAGCCGTCCTCGGCGCGCTCAAACGCGACCGCCCCGTGCTCATCTTTCCCGAAGGCTCGCGCTCGAGCGACGGCACCGTGGGCGAGTTCAAGCGCGGCGTCGCGGTCATCGTCAAACGCGCCAAGTGCCCCGTTCTGCCCGTAGGCAT
Organism: Phycisphaerales bacterium; assembly: GCA_040219655.1. GTDB lineage: Bacteria > Planctomycetota > Phycisphaerae > Phycisphaerales > UBA1924 > BQJQ01. The sequence goes on from JAVJSB010000007.1 coordinate 522,175, forward strand.
CGAGGGGGCGCACGACGCCTGGCCGCGCCGCTCGCGACCCAAGCTCTTCGGCAAGCGCGTCGCGTGCGTCGTGGGCGAGCCCATCGCGTCCGAGTCCCTGCTCGACGAGAAGGGCCACGCGGACATGGACCGCCTGCGACTGATCGTGGACGGCCTGCGACTCGAGGCCCGCGACATGCTCCGGCGCGATACCCGCGGCGCCTATCCGCCGCGGGGGCTGCCCGACGCGCCGGCGCAGCCTTGGCAAGCGGAGTCCTGAACCCGCTCAGCGGGCCTTGCGGGGGTCGGTCGGGGGCTCGCCGTCCGCGTACTCCCAGACCGTCACCTGCAGCTCCTGGCGTCCCCACGCCATCGCCTGTTCGTGCGTGGGCATCAGCAGGTCGAGCCGGCGCCCCTTGATCGCCCCGCCCCGGTCGAGCACCGGAACGACCGAGTCCTCGGCGTACCCGGGCACGCTCAGCAGGGTGCCGAAGGGCAGCAGATCCGTATCCGCCGCGACCAGCCGCATCCCGTTCGTCCAGACCGAGTGCAGCGTCGCGGTTTGCCCGTCGGCGAACGCGCCGCACGAGCGCTCGTCGGGCGAATACGCGGTGACAATCATCGTCCGCGTGCCGGCACGGCGGAGCGGGCGCCCGTCGAACCAGCGCTCGACCGCCGGTTCCGTCGCCTCGATCACGGGCTCGGGCAGATCCGGCCCGACGAGCATCTTGAGTTCGTCGCTCCGAGTCGTGTTCGCCGTGGTGACGAAGCGCCCGGCGCCGTCGGGCGTGGAGGTCGCCGCGAGCGCGGGGAGCGACCCGGGTGCGCGGGTGGCTTCCTTCGTGAGCACCGCCGACGACGCGACAACGACCGCCGCGAGCGAAAAGACCACGCCCTCGGCCTGGACGCCGGCGTTGCGGGCATGCACGATGGGGAGCTTGCGGGCGCGCAGCACAGGATCGACCGTTCTGGGTCTGCGTCCGTGCGGTGCGAGTCGGGATCCGGCGCCCACGGGTCCGTGCGGGCAGGCCGGCGCGGCGCGAACACGCCGCATCGGGCTATCGTACCGTCGCCGAGCGTTCGGCGGGGCGGCATCGGCGGACGAATCCGCCGCGGCCACCAGGGCGAAACCCTCCCCCGGAACGGGGCGGGGACCGCCCGCCGACGCTCGGGAACACGCACGGACGCAATCCGGTTCACACTCTCCGGAAGAAGGCAGGCAATGGGCACCAAGGCCAACTCGGGCATCATCTGGGCGAACAACATCAAGACCGTCATCCTGCTCGGCGGGATGATGGGCCTCTTCGTCGCCGTCGGATCGCTCTGGGGCATGCAGGGCATGATCTTCGCGCTCCTCTTCGGCGGGATCATGAACGTCGTCGCCTGGTTCTTCTCCGACACCATCGCGATCAAGGCGATGCGGGCCCACCCCGTCTCGCCCGAAGGCGACCTCTACAAAATGGTCGAGGAGCTCGCGTACGTCGCGGGCATCCCCACGCCCAAGGTCTACGTCGCGCCGCACGACGCGCCCAACGCCTTCGCGACCGGGCGCAGCCCCAAGAAGGCGGCCGTCTGCTTTACCGAGGGCGCGATCAAGCTGCTGAGCCACGACGAGCTCCGCGGCGTCGCGGCCCACGAGCTGGCTCACATCAAGAACCGCGATACGCTGACGAGCTGCATCGCCGCGACCGTCGCGGGCGTGCTCGCCTTCCTCGCGCAGTGGGGGTTCTGGATCTTCCGCGGCGACAGCCGGAACGTGAACCCGCTCGTCATGATCGGCGTGGTGATCATCGCGGCGGTCGGCGCAGCGCTGATCAAAGCCATGATCTCGCGAAGCCGGGAGTACGTCGCCGACGCCGACGGTGCGGCGATCGCCGGCTCGCCCAGCGGGCTCATCAGCGCCCTGCAGAAGCTCGACGCCTACTCGAAGCGCATCCCGCTCATGCAGCCCAACCCGGCGCAGAACAACCTGTTCATCGTCGAGCCCCTCTCGGGCGGGGGCATGGGCAACACGCTCGTGAACCTCTTCGCGACGCACCCGCCCACCGAGAAGCGCATCGCGGCCCTCCGCTCGGCCCGCTGAGGCTCAATACACCTCGAGGTGCATGCGCTTGGTCGGCTTGATCTGGCGCGGGATCATCTTGCGTTCCCACGCCGCCGGGTTCGCCGAGACGGTCTCGTCGATCTTGAGGTACTGATCGAGCTCGGGCCCGCGGAGCATCGCCGCGAGCTGGCGGAAGACGCCGATCTCCATCCCCGCGATGCCGCAGACATACACGAGCGTCCGCTCGGACTGCAGGAGCGGCGTGAAGTGGTCCGCGTGCGTCCGCAGGCGGTCCTGCACGTACAGCCGTTCGTCCGTGTCGTCCTGGCGTTCGCGGCTAATCGAGGTGAGATACGTGAATCCCTCGTGCTCGTTGGCGAGCCTGAGAAACTCGTCGTGGTACAAGAGGTCCGTCGCGTACGGCGAGCCCATGATCAGCGTGGCCCGCGAGGGCATCCCCGCCGCGACGAGATCGCCGATCATCCCGCGGAACGGCGCGATGCCCGTGCCCGTCGCGACGAACACGTAGTCGTGATCCGCCGGGTTCTCGGGGAGCACGAACCGCTTGCCCGCCGGCCCGGTCACGAGCGCCTCGTCGCCCTCATTCAGGTCGCAGAGGTAGTTGGAACAGACGCCCAGGAACAAGCTGTGATCGTCCCAGTGCTCCTCGATGGTGCGCTTGACGGTCGTCGCCAGAATGTTGCCCTTCCCGTCCTCGCCGGCGGTGGGGGAGGCGATCGAATACAGCCGAAGCTTGTGCGGGCGGCCCTTGTCGTCCGCGCCCGGCGGGACGACACCGAACGATTGACCCGCGCGGAAGTTCCCCGCGAGCGGCGTGCCCGAGACGTCGATCTCCACGTGCCGCACAAAGCCCGCGGCTTTCCGCCCGGCGGTGCAGATCTCCGAGCGCACGACTTTGGCGCTGGCGGGCTCGGCGGGCGAGATCAGGTGTTGGTGAACGGGCGCTGGCGTCGGGATGCCGGGCAACGTATCGGCGTTCGCGCTCATCAGCCTTCCTCGTCGGTCTCGGTCGCTTCGCCGGTGAACGGATTAACCTCCGCCGGCTCTTCATCGAACGCGGGCTCCGCGTCCGCCTGCACGGCGCCGGAGAGATCGGGCAGCACGCCGAGCGGGGTCTGGGCGTATCGCTCGAGCATGTCGGCGCTCCGCTCGAGCCGCTCGCGCGTGTCGCCCGTGACGCGGATGCGTCGCATCGCCGACACGGCGTTCTCGAGGGCGCTCACCCCGTCTTGGTGGGCGGTCTCCGCGTCGCTCTGTGCCTGGTCACGCAGGTTCGCGTACTGGTTGCCCAGGCCCAGGACGGAGAGCGAATCGAACAGGTTCGCCGCGTCCAGGTGCATCTGCGCCCGGCGGAGCTCGAGCAGCCCGAGCGCCTGGTTCGCGATCGCGCCGGTAACGTTGCCCGACTCGCGGGCCACGTCCGACGCGCCGCGGGCGCTGCTCCCGGCGCTGCGGGCGAGCGAGGTCGCCTTGTTGAACGCCTGTTCCGCGTCGTTCTGGCGGAACCGCTCGAGCTCGGAGACCTGCTCGGTCAGTGTCTCGGCGGCCTGGCGGGCGGCTGCACGCAGACGCGTCTCGTCCGCCTCCGCGTCGCGGGCCCGGGCGTTCGCTTCTGTGCGCGAACGCGTCAGCAGCTCGCGCTGCTTGTTCACCCGCTCGATGTTCAGGTCGATCTCCGTCGCGTAGGGCTGGTATTGATCCCGAGTCGTCTCCACACGCCGGGCGTCCAGCTCGAGCTGGTCGGCGCGGAGCAGCAGATCGCGGACCTGCGGTGCCAGCTCGACGCCACGCGCCGACGACGCCCGCGACATCTCGAGCTGCAGCTCGCCCGCCCGCGAACGCGCCTCGGCCGACGCGCCCCGCAGCGTGTCGATCTCTTCCTGGAGCTCGTCCAGCCGCGCCTGCGCCTCGCCCTGCGCTTCCTCGAGCTCGGCGAGTTCGGCGCGGGTCTGACGCAACGCCTCGTCGATGTCCGCGAGTTCCGGGGCGGCGTCGTACGTCGCCGCGGCTTCCGCCAGCGCGTTCAGACGCGACCACTCCGACCCGTGCGCCATCACGACGCGGATCCGCCCGCGGACCTCGGCGTCCGCCGCGGCGGCGTCTTCGGTCGCCGACGCCGCCAAACCCTGCTGCGCCGACGCCAGCATCACCGCGACCGCCTCGGCCGACCCCTTGGGCCCGTTGCCCGAGTGCGGCTCGAGCAGCGTCTCGATGCCCGAGTAGACCGACTCGGCGTACGCCTTCGGCGCCGCCGGTCCGCCCGACACCTTCGTGAACTCCACGTCCGCCTCGCGCACGGCCTTCGTCGCCGGGTCGTCGCCGCACGCGGTCAGGGTCCCCACCAAGGCGACAAGAACGGCGGCGCGGGCGGTTCGGCGGCAAGCGGTCTTCGTCAGCATCGTCATCCTCTGCTCCGGAGGCTTCCGGGCCGGCTCGGCCCGCGGGAAGGGCAGTCTAGGGGTGTCTCGCGCTCAGGGCCCGCTCTCGGCGGCGGGCTCGCCCGGGTCAGATTCCGATTCGGTTTGCGTTTCTCCGGGCTCGCCGGCCTCGGGCTCGGGCACGGGGGCCTCGTACTCCACCGGGTATGCGATCCGGGGTGTGTACATCGCGTCGATCCACGCGACGGCCCGCTCGAACCCGCGGTCGTCCGTCGAGCGGAACACCGGGCGCCAGCCGAGCCCGCCGCGCCCTGGCACCTCCGGGTGCGGGTAGAGCGAGACGTCCCGCGCCAACGCCATGTGCAGCAGCGGCGAGCGGGCCGGGCGGGCGTAGTCGATCAGCGGCGCCCCGCTCTCAAGCCTGAACCGATCGAGGATCAGCAGGTTCGTGTAGACCGTCTCGTCCGAGTTGATCCGCCGGTTGTTCAGGTACAAACGCCCCGCGTGCTCCCCGCCGTGACAACGCGACGAGGCGCAGGCGTTGGTGAGCCACCCGCCCGTGCCGTGCACGTCGTCGCGGAACATCGCGATCGCCGGTGGGTCCTCGAGGACCTGCACGCGCGGGTAGAACGAGCGAGCCCGGAGGCTGAACATGAGCTGCAGCACCTCCGACGCGTCGGACCGCAGCAGCCGCTCACGCCCCGCCTGCGTCGCGGGGATCTCGCTCTCGCCCGCGTACGCGCGGATCAGCTCCTCGACGACGTCGCGGTTCACGCGCATCCGAGGTGGGTCGTCCAGATCGACCTCGTACACCCGCATCACATTGATCTGCTCGGGGGTGAGCGTCGGGAACCGCGTCCGGGCGCTCGGCTCGGGCCGGTCCCGCGGCTCGCGGGCCACGCTCGCCGGCGGGCGCGATTCTCCTTGGTCGTCGTCACGACCGCGATCGGCGGCCGCCCGCCCCTCCTCGAGCGCCACCTGGGCCCGGAGCCAGCGTTCGAGGTCCCGCGCCTCGGAGTTGAACGGCTCGAGCCGCACGACGGGCTCGATCTCCGCCAGCGCTTCGCGGTACATCTCCCGGTCGCGCAGCCACGCCGCGAGGAGCACCAGCGAAGCGGTGTCGTCCGGCTCGATCGCATCACGCATGGCGCGGTACCGCTCCACGATCGGGGGCAACGTCCGCATGCCCTGGATTGAGGACCGTCGGATGGGCGTGTCCACGCCGGCGACCCGCAGCGTCAGCGTCTCCCGGTCCTGCCCGACGAGCAGGCCCTGCACCGTCCGCCCGTTGGCGAGCATCAAAACGACCTCGTCGGGCACCGACTGCGCGGGCCCGACTTGCTCGGTGCCGGGCTGGGCGGGGATCGACGCGCCGACGATCGGGACGCACGCGACCGCCGCGACGAAGCCAATCACGACACGGGCGCGGACCGACCGCCGGGTTGGTCGCGTGGTTCGGATGCGTGCTCTGGGAGCGGGCGTGCCCATGGTCACCCCGTTCGTGCGCGGCGCGACCCGGATGCACCGGCGTCGGCCGACCCCCGCCGGCGCGGGGAGCGCTCGGCGGTCAAATGCCCAGGAGAGGACTCGAACCTCCACCCCGTTGCCGGGACTACCACCTCAAGGTAGCGCGTCTGCCAATTCCGCCACCTGGGCCTGAGGACCGGGCTCGGAGCAGGCTCCGCGACCCGGGCGGGCAGTATAGGCCCGACCGATTCGAGGTCGAGCAGGCCCGCGCCGAATGCCCGGTCGGCCTATATTGCCGCGCTGGGGATTGACACAAGTTCTTTCGCGTTTCCGGAGATCGGAGCGGTGATCAGCGTGGACACAGGCGTGCTGCAAGAGGTTGGGCGTCGGGCCGAACAGGCCGGGGTCTTCGGCGATATCAGCGTCCGCGGCGGGCGGCTCTCGTGCGCCGCCAAGGCCTCCGCCGAGCCCGCGTTCTACCGCATCTCACCCGAGGGCGACGCCGTCTGGGTCGAGCTCGTCACCGAGGACCGCTGGCTGAGCGGCTCGATCGAGGGCGACCTCGTGCACACCGGCGACAAGCTCGAAGAACTGCTCGACGAGGAGCTCGCCGACGTCGGCTACTCGGGCCCGACGCCGAGCTACGAGCACTTCCGGTCCGAGGACATGCTGTTCACGTTCCGGAGCAAAGCGCCCGCGGCCGACGCGGACACGCTGCTCAAGTTCTTGCTCGCTTATGAGCAGTGTTTCCGCAATCTGGGCGACATGGACGAAGGATCGGGCGAAGACTGAGGGCGGTTCCCGTTGTGGGTATGAGGGAAGAGGCGGAGCGGATCGATGCGCATCTTCATGCTCGGATGGGAGTTCCCGCCGTTCGTCGCGGGCGGGCTCGGCACGGCGTGTGCCGGGATGACCAAGGCCCTGCGCAAGCAGGGGCACGACATCACGTTCGTGCTCCCCAAGGCGGTCCAGGGCGCCACCTCCGAGTTCGTTGACCTGATCGGGCCCGAGGCGCTCCGCGCGTCGGTCGAGAACCTCAAGCGCGTCGTGCACGAGCACCGCGCCGCGGAACCCGCGCCGACCAACCCGGCGGCGCCCGGGGCGGCGCGCGGCACGACCACCCCCGGCTCGCCGCCCACGCCGCCCGGCGTCGCGGGCCCTCCCGGGATCGACCGCGAGCCCACCGCCAGCGCCTACCCCGCGTTCGACGACGACCGGTTCCGCGCCGCGCTCAGCGCGCTGAACAAGGCCCGCCCGGGCGGCGGCGGGGGGGCGCTGAGCAAGCTCCTGGGCATGAGCACGAACGCCGGCGCCGACCCGTCGTCCGCCGTCGACCTCTCGCAGGCCCTGACCGAGATCGTCGAGTCCATCGACGACGGGCCCGCGGGCGAGACGCACTACGGGCACGACCTCTTCGGCGACGCCCAGCGCTACGCCCGGCTCGTCTGCGGGCTCGGCGTGCAGCGCGATTTCGACGTTATCCACGCCAACGACTGGCTCACCTTCCCCGCCGGGCTCGCGCTCAAGGCGCTCACCGGCAAGCCCCTCGTCTGCCACGTGCACGCCACGGAGTTCGACCGCTCGGGCGAGCACATCAACCAGCAGGTGTACGACATCGAGCGCGCGGGCGTGCAGGGCGCGGACCGCGTGATCGCCGTCAGCCGCCTGACCAAGTCGATCCTCACGCGCCGCTACGGCGCCGACGCGAACCGCGTCGATGTCGTCTACAACGGCGTCGAGCAGGACGAGGTCCAGCCGCACGAGGGCGACCGGATCGAGCGCGACGACAAGATCGTGCTCTTCCTCGGGCGCATCACCATGCAGAAGGGCCCGGAGTACTTCGTCCGCGCCGCCAAGAGGGCGCTCGAGAAGATCGAGAACGTCAAGTTCGTCGTCGCCGGCTCGGGCGACATGGCCGTTCGCATGATCGACGAGGCCGCCCACCTGGGCATCGGGCACAAGGTGCTCTTCACCGGGTTCCTGCGCGGCAAGGACGTCGATCGCGTCTTCCGCCTCGCCGACTGCTACGTCATGCCCAGCGTCTCCGAGCCCTTCGGCATCGCGCCCCTCGAAGCGATGCGAAACGACACGCCCGTGATCGTCTCCAAGCAGTCGGGCGTCTCCGAAGTGCTCACCCACGCGCTCAAGGTCGATTTCTGGGACGTGGACGAGATCGCCAACAAGATCGTCGCGGTGCTCAAGTACCCGCCGCTCAGCGCCACCCTGCGCGAGCACGGCGCGTTCGAACTGCGCGGCATCACGTGGGACGGCGCCGCCGAGAAGTACGTCAAGGTCTACGGCCGCGCGATCGCGTCAAGCTGAACCGGTCAGCCGACGTCGCGCCCCTGGAACAGGATCACCGCGATGCTCAGGCTCGCGACGATGAGCGCGACGGCGTACCCCGCGGCGAGCGCCGTGTGGCTCGCCGGCACGACCTTCGCCTGCGTGATCGCGTCCACGTTCCAGAAGTAGTGCATGTTGGGCACGGCGGACCACGCCGCGAGCGCAACCGGGTTGAGCGTCGTGTCACGCGGGAAGACGAAATCGCCGACCGCGGGCGCCTTGCGGATCCTCACGCCCTCACGCCCGATCTGCTTAATCGTCAGCGCCCGCGCGTTGATCGCGGAGATCACGACCGCGGGCTCCACGTCGTCGGTGAACAGGCGGTTCTCGATGTTCACGTCGTCGCCGGGCGGCGTCATCGGGGGCACGTCGAGCCCCGCGCCGTTCGGGGACGGGCCCCAGTAGACCAGGTCCCCGACGTTGATCTCGAGCGTCGGCTCCTGCTTGAGCAAGAGCGTCCACTCGTCGCCCGGTCGGTCGAAGGTCTCGTCGGCGGGGTCGGCCGACAGCGACGCGACGACCTCTCCCACGATCTCGTTCTGGAAGACATGCCGCCCGATCAGGAAGTTCGAGAGCAGCCCGAGCACGAACACGCCAGCGCAGATCGTGATCGTCATGACCTGCCCGAGCCGGGTGGACGCCGCCGTCGCGATCGCCGTGAGCACGAGCAGCGCCATCGCGATCGAGAGGCACGCGAGCAGGAGCTGCGGCTTGATGTCCGTCCCGAGGGGTTGGAGCTCCCAGTCCTTGTTGATTAGCAGCACGCCCACATACCCCAGCAGCGTCAGCGGGACCATGAGCACGATCGTGGTCTGCCCGAACGCCCACCCGTAGAGGTAGTTCCCCGCCGCAGCGATCAGCAGCGACAACGCCACCGCGCCGAATGAGAAAAAGATGACGGGCTGGTCCGGGTCGTCCGCGGCGGTGGAGAGCACCCCGTGCCGGATGCCGTACATCAGGAACAGCGTCATGAGCAGGACCGCGACGGCCATCGCGCCCGCGACGCCCAGGTACTTCCCGATCACGACCGCCGGCCGCCCGACGGGCTTGGAAACAATCGTGAGGATGGTCTTGTTCTCGATCTCGCGCGACAGCACCGCCGTCGCGATGAACGCCGCCAGCAGCGTGCCGCACACGAAGACGGTGGACAGCCCGATGTCAAACAGCAGCTTGTTGTCGCCCGTGACCTCGCCCGGCACGTTCGAATAGCCCATCGAGAACCCGGAGATCCAGGTGTTCAGCACCTGAAGGAGCGCCGAGACCAGGATCATGATGAAGAACACCGGCTGGCGGATGCTCTCCACGAAGGTGCTTCGCGCGATGGTGGCGGTAGACCCGAGCATGGGGCGGGGATCCTATCGCCCGCCGACCCGGGCGGGGTGGGAATCTGGGAAGGTGTTGCTCGGGTACGCCCGCCGTCCGAAAAAGTTCTGACTCCTCGCGAACCCGGCCCCGATCCGGGCGTACCCCAGCGACAGCCCCGCGCCCCGCGAGGGTTTGTCGGCGTGGGGGGTGCGTGATCCGAGAGAGACGGGCGGGCCCTCGGGCTCGCCGGCAGAATCGAGCGGGGACGACCGCGGACGGTGGACACGCCGTGCCGGGGTGTTGACAATTGCCCCCCTCGGGTCCGATTGGTCGGGCCCGTCCGCCGCGATTCCCGCGGGGCGTCGATCGGACGCGATGGAGACCCGGACCGTGAGCAAGGCCGACACGCTGACGTACCGCCGCGCGACCTCGATCAGCCTGCTGGGATTGGTCTTGCAGCTCGTGCTGGCGATCTCGCTGGCGGTCTACGCCCGCTACGCCGGGGGCGACCACACCGCGAACTCCGCCGCCATCGCGATCGGGCTCGGCGGTCTCGTCTGGTTCACGCTCGCGTTTCTGTACGACCAGCACCGGCGTGAGCGGATCGAGGCGATCGAAGCCGAGAGCCTCGCCGCCGCCGAGTCATCCGCCGCCAGCGCCTTCGAGGGCACGGGCGATGAGCTGCTCGTCGCCGCCCGCCGTCTCGCGGCGATCCAGAAGTGGTTCGTGCCCGCGGTGAGCCTGCTCTTCGGCGGGCTCATGCTCGGCATCGGCATCCTCCGCCTGAACGCCGCCCGAGAGCTGTTCGGCCCGGACGCCTATGTCGAGACCGACCTGCGGGGGTGGGGGATCGGGCTCGCGCTCGGCGCCGCGTTCGGCGGGTTCGTCTTCGCCCGCTTCGTCTCGGGCATGGGCAAGCAGAAGCACTGGGCGGCCCTGCGAGCCGGCGCCGCGCAGGCGGTGCTCGCGTCCATCATCGGTCTCGTCATGGCGGTCGCGCTCTTCGTGCGCCTCGCGGGCGGGCCCGACTGGCCGCTGCGCGTGCTGCTCGTGGGCATCCCGATCGCGATGATCGTGCTGGGCGCCGAGGTCTTCCTGAACTTCGTGCTCGACCTCTACCGCCCGCGCCGCCCGGGTGAGGACCCACGCCCGAGCTTCGACTCACGCGTGCTCGGGTTCGCCGCGGCGCCCGACAAGATCGCCGAATCCGTCGGCGAAGCCCTCAACTACCAGTTCGGCGTCGATGTCACGAGCACCTGGTTCTACCAGCTCCTGTCGCGGTCCGTCATGGTGCTCGTGGTACTGGCGCTGCTCGTCGCCTGGGCGATGACGTCGCTCGTGGTCATCCAGCCCCATCAGCGCGGCGTCGTGCTGACGTTCGGCAAGATCGCCGAGCCCGTCGCGAGCCTGGGCGAACGCAACGACGCGGAGATCGGGCCGGGTCTGCACGTGAAGTGGCCCTGGCCGTTCTCGACCGTCGAGATCCCGAGCTACGCCGCCGACGACGAAGAGGGGCACACCGTCCGCACGACGACGAGCGTGCAGGTGATCAACCTCGCCGCCAACCCGCCCGACCGGGGCGAGGACGGCCCGATCCTCTGGTCCGAGCAGCACGCCACCGTCGAGATCTACAACATCGTGCAGCCCGTGAGCTCGCTCGCCGCGGACCGCGCCGGGTCGGACCTGTCGCTCGTCGCGATCGAGGTGCCGGTGCACTACGTGATCGAGAACGTGCTGCTGTACGACAGCATCGCCGCGCCCGGGCAGCGGCGTGACCTGCTCGAAGCCATCGGCCGCACCGAGGTCTCGCGGTACCTCTCGGCGATGAGCGTGGACGACGTGATCGCCAGCTCGCGAGAAGAGCTCGCCGACCAGCTGCACGATGTGCTCGTCGCGGCGTTCGGGAAATTGAACGACGGCGAGGGCGCGGGCATCCGCATCCTGTTCGTGGGCGTCTCCGGCGCGCACCCGCCGCGGGACGTCGCGCCGAACTTCGAGCGCGTCGTGCAGGCGCGGCAGAACCGAGAGTCCAAGATCGAGGCGGCCAACCGCGACAAGGTCACGACGCTCACGACCGTCGCCGGCCGCGCCGATCTCGCCGAGCAGATCGTGCAGTACCTCGACGAGATCCGCACCGCCACCGAAGAGGGCGCCCCCGAGGACCGCATCAACGAGCTCGAGGTCGAGGCGCAGCAACTGCTCGCCAGCGCGGGCGGCGAGGCGGGCCGCCTGCTCCAGTCCGCCAGCGCCGAGCGGTGGAACCGCCACATGTCCGCCCGCGCCGACGCGCTGCGGTTCGTCGGGCAGAAAATGAGCTTCGACGCCAACCCGAAGCTCTTCCGCGCCAAGCACTACCTCGCCGCGTTGCAGGATGTCCTGCCCGACGCGCGGCTGTTCATCGTGCCGCACGACGTGCCGCGCGACATGGTCTTCGAACTTCAGGATCAGCGCATCGGGCGCGACGTGTTCGACCCCGACGCCGGGCCGAGCCAGTAAGCCCTCAGGAGATTCCCCGTGTCCGGATTCCTCAACAAGGCCCTGATCATCCTCGTCGCGCTCGTCTTCATCGGCGCGATCGTGCTCTACGCCTGCTCGTTCACCGTGCGGTTCACCGAGACGGCGGTCCGAACCACGTTCGGCAAGGCCTCCGACTCCTCGGTCATCACCGACGCGGGGTTCCACCTCAAGTGGCCCTACCCGGTGCAGTCGGTCACCAAGTACGACCGCCGCGTGCGGCTCGTCACCACGCGCTCCGAGACGCAGCAGACCGCCGACGACTTCCAGGTCGTCGTCGAGGCGTACATGACCTACCGCGTCGCGGACCCGCTGCTCTTCTTCCAGCGCTTCTCCAGCGCCGGCGACCGCTCGCAGGACCACTACCGCATGGCCGAAGACAACGTCCTCCGCTCGCGCCTGCGCGCCCAGCTCGGCGCCACCAGCGCCTTCCGCATGGACGACCTCTTCACCCCCGAGCGCGGCGGCAGCTCGCTGCCCGAGCTCGAAGAGCAGATCTTCACCCTCCTCAGCCAGGGCTCAGAAGGCGGGCTCAGCCTCGCGGAGTACGGCGTCGAGATCGTGAGCGTCGGCATCGACCGCATCATCCTCCCCGAGGAGACCACCCAGCGCGTCGTCGATCGCATGGGCGCCAACCGCGACCGCCTCGCCGACGGGTTCGAGTCCGAGGGCACCGCGCAGGCGGACTCGATCCGTGCCAAGGCCGAGGCGGACGCCCAGAAGATCCGCGAGTTCGCCCTCGTCAAGGCCGCCGAGATCGAAGCCCGCGGGCACCGCGAGGCCGTCCCGTACCTGCGTGAGATGTCGTCCAACGCCGACCTCGCCGTCTTCCTCGCCCAGCTCGACTTCATGAGCGAGGCCCGCGCCAAGCGCGCCACGCTCATCCTCCCGACGTCCGACTTCGGGTTCGGTCTCTTCGACCCCGACGTCATCGGCACGCTCGAGACCGGCGTCATCCCCGAGCCCAACCTCCCGGGGGGTGGGCAATGAGCGACCCCATCGAGCCGCAGGGCCCCGATCAAGCCCCGGAGGAGACGCCGGCCTCCGACCTCCCCGCCGAGAGCGGGCGCTCGCAGTCCGTGCGCCTCCGCGACGCGCAGACGCGCGCCGGCGCGTCGCTCGTCGGCGAGCGGATGGACACCGCGAACCAATCACTCCGCGACGCGCTGCGGATCACCTTCCGTCTCGTCCAGCTCGCGATGATCGTGCTCGCGTTCCTGTTCATCTTCTCCGGGTTCCGGGCGATCCAAGAGGGCGAGCGCGGCATCTCGACGTTCTTCGGCCGGCCGGTCCAGACCTCCCTCGAGCCCGGGTTCCATCCCGCCTGGCCCTACCCGATCGGGGAGGTCATCACCATCGGCACGGGCACCCGCGAGGTCGCGATCAACCGCGCCTTTTTCCCGTGGGTCAAGGAAGGCGAGGAGAACCGCGCCGAGTCCGACCTCAGCACCTCGCGCAAGCTCGACCCCGCCCGCGACGGCTCGCTCATCACCGCCGATCAGAACATCGCCCACGCGCAGTGGACGCTCAACTACCGCCGCCACCAGCCGCTGCAGTACGCCAGCACCATCCCGCCCGAGCTCGAGCGCGAGATCGTGGAGCACGTCGCGCAGGCCGCGATCGTGCAGGCGATCGCCGAGACGACCATCGACGACCTGCTCAAGGACGCCGGGCAGGACGGCGTCGCCTCGCGCGCCAAGACCATCGCCCAGGCAGAGCTCGACGACATGCAGGCGGGCATCCAGATCGAGCAGATGGTCCTCTTCCGCAAGTTCCCGCCGGTGAGCCTGCTCGAGAGCTTCAGCCGCGTGCAGAGCGCCGTCTCGATCGCCTCCGAAGCGCGCGTGAACGCGCGGACCGAGGCCGACCGGATGCTCAACGCCGTCGCGGGCCCCGCGGCCCCCGTGCTCATCGAGCTCATCAACGAGTACGAGCGCCACACCGAGCTGGGCGACGCCGATGAGGCCGCCCGGACGTTCGAACTGATCGAGGCCGTCCTGCTGGGCCAGCCCGTCGAGGTGAACGGCCAGACGGTGCTCGCCGAGGTCTCGGGCGAGGTCGCGCAGATCATCGCCTCGGCGCAGCAGACCGAGCTCGCGGTCTCCTCGGGCGCCGAGGAAGACGCCTTCCGCTTCCGCGCCCTCAAGGACCAGTACGACACAAACGCGCCGCTCATGCTCACGCAGCAGTGGACGCTCGCGATGGCCGACTTCCTCGATCAGGAGTTCGTCCAGACGTTCATGGTGCCCGAGGGCAGCAACGACATGATCGAGCTGCGCCTGAACCCGGACCCGGACATCATCAAGCAGCTCGACATCGCCCGCAAGCGCCTCGAAGCCGAGCGCACCAACGAAGAACGCGAGCGCCTGCGCCGGCAGGACCGGTTCAACACGGACCGCGGCGTGATCCGCGGCGACACCGTCAACTGACGCGCGAGGACGCCATGCCCGCCGAAACCGCAGCGCCCCAACAACGCCGCGTCGCCGACCCGAGCGCCCAGCCCGTCGTCGCCTGTCAGCAGCTCTCCAAGGTCTTCAAGGACTTTTGGCTCCGCTCGCGCGCCCGCGCCGTGGACCGCCTGGACCTCACCGTCCGCAAGCATGAGATCTTCGGCCTCCTGGGCCCCAACGGCTCGGGCAAGTCCACCACGATCAAGCTCATGCTCGGGCTCCTGCGTCCGACGTCCGGCCGCATCGCCGTCTTCGGCAAAGCGCCCTCCGACGTCGCGACGAAGAAGCGCATCGGGTACCTCCCCGAGGAGAGCTACCTCTACCCCTTCCTCAACGCCCGCGAGACGCTCGACTACTACGGCCGCCTCTTCGAGATCGACCCCAAGACCCGTGCCAAGCGCATCGACGAGCTTCTCGACATGGTCGGCCTCAGCCACGCCCAGCACCGGCCCGTCCGCGAATACTCCAAGGGCATGCAACGGCGCATCGGGCTCGCCCAGGCCCTCATCAATGACCCCGAGCTCCTGATCCTCGACGAACCGACCACCGGGCTCGACCCGATCGGCACGCGCCAGGTCAAGGACCTCATCCTCGAGCTCGGCCGCCGTGGCAAAACCGTCATCCTCTCCAGCCACCTCCTCGCCGACGTCGAGGACGTCGTCGACCGCATGGTCATCCTCTACGGCGGCAAGATCCGCGGCGAGGGCACCTGCGACGAACTCCTCGCCGTCCACTCCCGAACCACCATCGAGACCGACGACCTCGACGAGGACACCATCACCGAGATCGACCGCATCATCCGCGAACGCACCGGCGGCACGAAGTCCATCCGCTCCGTCCACGCGCCCCGTCAGAAGCTCGAAGAGCTCTTCCTCGGCATCGTCGAGCAGGCCCGCACCGAGCGTCTGGAGACGTCGGGCGTGCAGGCGGGCGGGCCGACCGCGGCGTTCCTCCGCGCCGACGAAGAAGCAAAGTCCGCCGAAGAGCTGATCGATTCGCTCGTCACGACCGACGACGCCCCGCCCCCGTCCGAGACCCCGAGCGCTCCCGAAGCGCCCTCCGAGCCCGAGGGCGACAAGCCCGACGCCGTCATCGACGAGCTGCTCGAAGCCGACGCCCCGCCCCCCAGCGCCCCGCCGCCCTCCGCCCCGCCCAAGCCCGAAGACCGGGGTGATGTGGACGACGATGTCATCGGCTCCCTGCTCGACGGGAAGGACAAGCCGTGAACTTCCGCGAGCGGATCCGAGCGCTCGACCGTTTCCAGCAGACGCGCGGGTTCAAGATCGGCGCGTCGATCGCCGTCCTCGCCGTCGCGATCGCCGTCCTCGCCGTCTACTTCGTGACCGCCACGAGCCCGGGCGGCGAGCTCACGCTGAACCTCCCCGAGGGCGTCGCGCCGCAGGTGCTCGAGCAGGAGCAACGCGAGCTCCAGCTCATCCAGGAGGCCCTCTCGCGCGGCGAGACCGGCGGCGCGGGCGTCACCGTCGGCGTCACGACCGTCTCCATCATCGCCCTCGTCGCCGTCTGGTTCGGGCTCGGGCTCACCTACCTCGCGCTCACCATCGCCGCCTTCGCCATCTGCGGCCCGCTCTATCTGAACCCGTCCACATCCGACGCGGGCCGCCTGTTCGCCGGCGTGATCGCGCTGACGATGTCGTTCACCGTGCTGCTGCGCGGGCTCCGCGCCGTCTTCTCGTTGCCCGGCACGGTCTTCGCGATCGCGCGGAACACGCTCGCCGAGGCGGTGCGCCTCAAGCTGAGCATGGTCTTCATCGTGATGCTCGTCTTCGCGCTCGCCGCGATGCCCCTGCTGCTCAACGACGACCAGCCGCTCCGCCACCGCGTGCAGGCGTTCACCCAGTACGCGACGGGAGGCGGCTTCTGGATCATCGCCGTCCTCGTCCTCTTCTTCTCCGTGGCAACGGTCTCCTTCGAGCAGCGCGACAAGGTCATCTGGCAGACCATGACCAAGCCCGTCGCCTCCTGGCAGTACCTGCTGGGCAAGTGGCTGGGCGTCTCCGGGCTCGCGGCGGTCCTCCTCGCCGTCTCATCGACGGGCGTCTTCATGTTCACCGCGTTCCTCGCGAACCAGACGGCGGTGGGGGAGATCCGCCCGCACGTCCCCGCCGACGAATCCGCGAACATGACCGAGGACCGCATGATCCTCACGACGCAGGTCCTGGCGGCCCGCAAGATCGTCCCGCCCGTCTCCGCGATGACCTACTTCGAGCTCGACATGGACGCCGCCCTCGAGCAACGCATCGCCCAGGAGCGCCGCCAGAACCCGGACTTCACCCCGACCAACAAGCAACGCCGCGAGTACATGGTCGAGATCTACGACCAGCTCGACCTCTCCTACAAGTCCATCCACCCGATCGACGAGGGCTACGAGGGGTACGTCTTCGAGGGGCTGAGCGCGGCGAAGGAATCCGACCGCCCCATCATCCTGCGCTACAAGATCAACGCCGAGGGCAACCGCCCCGACAAGATCTACAACCTCACCTTCCAGTTCCCCGACGGCTCGCTCATCACACGCCGCACCGGGCTCGGGTTCAGCCACACCCTCACCCTCACGCCCGACTCCATCCAGGACGACGGCGCCCTCTACCTCCGCATCTACAACGGCGAGCTCCGCACCTCGTCCGACTTCACTGAGCAGCAGTTCCTGCCCAACCCCCAGGTCATCACCTTCCCGCCCGACGGGCTCGAGGTGTCCTACTCGGTCGGGTCGTACCACATGAACTTCGTCCGCGTCGTCGCGGTCCTGTGGGTGAAGCTCGCCTTCCTCATCGCGGTGGGGATCTTCGCCGCGACGTTCCTGAGCTTCCCGATCGCCGCCCTGCTCGCGATCGGGACGTTCCTCGTCGCCGAGAGCGCCTCCTGGACGATCTACTCCCTCGAGAGCTTCTCGCTGCAGAACCACGACAAGGAATGGCAGCTCTGGCGCTACCTGGTCGCGAACATCGCGCGGGGCGTCGGCAACCTCTTCACCGTCTACGCCGAGCTCCGGCCCACTCGGAGGCTCTCCACCGGCCTGCTGCTGTCCTGGAGCGAGGCCTTCCGAGGCACAGCCGTCCTCATGCTCACGAGCGTCGTGCTCTACGCCCTGGGCGTCCTCATCTTCCGCCGGCGCGAACTGGCGACCTACTCCGGGCAGTAAGACCGACGGAGGCACGCACCGATGCGCACGAACACCAAGATCTGCATCATCGCCGCGTTGGTCCTCATCGCCTCGCTCGGCGGCGCCGGGTGGTTCTCCGTCGCCCTCGCCGGCTCCGTCGGACGCCACGGGCTCGCCTACACCGACCGCGCCGAGGACGGCGACCCCCCGCAGGTCGCGCTCGGCATCGCGATGGGCGCCTTCCGCGGCATCTTCGTCAACTACCTCTGGATCCGCGCCACCCAAGCCAAGGACGAGGGCCGCTACTTCGAAGCCATCGAACTCGCCGACGCCATCACCCAGCTCCAGCCGCGCTTCCCACGCGTCTGGGTCTTCCACGGGTGGAACATGGCGTACAACATCTCCGTCACCACCCAGACGCCCGAAGAACGCTGGCGCTGGGTCAACGCGGGCATCCAGCTCCTCCGCGACGAGGGGCTGCGCGCCAACCCCAACGACATGCTCCTGCACAAGGAGCTCGGCTGGATCTTCCTCCACAAAATCGGCGGCTACACCGACGACGCCAACCAGTACTACAAGCGACAGCTCGCCCGCGAGTGGCAAGAGGTCCTCGGGCAGCCCCCCGAGTTCGACTACAACGCCGACTCCGCCGAGACGCGCGCCCAGGTTTTCGCCGACTGGTTCCGACCCATCGTCGATGCGCCCAACTCGATGAGCGCCCTGCGCGAGCGCAACCCCGTCGCGGGCGAGCTCGCCGACGCCTACCGCGCCAGCTCGGGCATGCAGCCCGGCAAGGACCTGCTCTCCCGCGTCGCGCTCGTCGACGCCCTCGAACGCATCGGGCAGCTCGACGCCACCGTCGCCGACTTCCAGTCCGCCAACGCCATGGGCCCGCGCACCCGCGCCTTCCTCGAGCTCCGAAACAACCCCGAGTACGCCGGCGGGTGGGACGACCTGATCGCCTTCACACGACGCCGCGTCCTCATCGACGACTACAACATGGACCCCCTCGTCATGCTCCGCCTCACCGAGAACTTCGGCGCCATCGACTGGCGCCTCCCGGGCGCGCACGGGCTCTACTGGTCGTTCCGCGGCGTCCGCGAGGGGCAGATGGAAGTCGATGAGCGCAACTCCGAAGCCTTCGACTTCGTCAACACCTACCGCATCGTCGTCCAGTCCCTCCAGGAACTCTGGCGCTTCGGCACGCTCTACTTCAACTACCTCGACGTCGTCCGCGGCGGCGCGGGCTACTACCAGGCCGTCCCCAACCCCGACTTCCTCGAGGCCTACGGCTCCATCATCGACGAGGCCATCGCCCAGGCCGGCATCTTCGAAGCCGAGCGCCGCGTCTACCGCCCATACGCCGCGGGCTACGAGAACCTCATGGAGGACGCCGTCACCTTCTACTACCGCCGCGGCGACCTCGACGCCGCCGAACGCTGGTACACCAAGCTCCGCACCTGGGAGGGCGCCAACGCCCACGCGCCGGGCGACCGCATCGAACGCCTGTCACGCACACTCGACGAGTTCGTCCAGGCCAACGTCTTCGAACGCCAGGACTCGCCGACCGTTGTCGTTCAGGAGGTCTTCGCCGCCTTGCAGTCCGCCTTCATCCAGGGCCTGCTCTTCGGCGACGACGAGGTCTTCCGCGGCATGTTCGACTTCGCCATCGCCCAGCACCGCTACTACCACTCCGCACAGTTCCGCCAGATCGCCGCCGGCGGCAACACCGCCCGCACCGAGTACCTCGACCGCGACTTCCGCTTCGTCGCCGGCATGATGTTCGCCCAGGTCGTCGTCCAACTCCCGCCCGAGGAAGCCGAGCTCATCTACTTCAACGCCCCCGATGATCTCAAGCGTTATGCCTACATCGCGCTCGGCGAGCGTTACCAGCAGGTCCTCGACCAGACCGGCGACGACCGCCCGATCGACGAAATCTTCCCGCCCCCGCCCGGCATGGACGAGTTCCGCCAGGAGCTCTTCGAGAAGCTCCGCGAACGCGGCGATCAGAGCATCGAGGGCGTCCAGGAGAAGTAACCCCCGGCCCCCCCGGCACGGGCGTCTCAGGCTTCGGTCAACCGAGCCGCCGCCTCGCGGTACCGCGCCAGCGTCCCCGCGATCACGCCCTCCGGCAGGCTCGGGCCCGGCGCGGTCTTGTCCCACGCCCCACGCGCTACAAGACCCTCGAGGTGCTCGCGCACAAACTGCTTGTCGTAGCTCGCCTGCGCCCGCCCCGGCTCGTACGAGTCCGCCGGCCAAAACCGCGAGCTGTCGGGCGTCAACGCCTCGTCGATCAGGATCGGCTCACCATCCGGATCGTCCAGCGGCACGCCGAACTCGAACTTGGTGTCCGCGATGATGATGCCCCGCGCCGCCGCGTGCGCGCACGCCGCGCGATAGATCGCGAGCGACACCTCTCGCAGACGCTCCATCGTCGCCCGCCCCGCGATCGCGGCGGCCGCCTCGAACCCGATGTTCTCGTCGTGCGCGCCGATCTCGGCCTTCGTCGCCGGCGTGAAGATCGGCTCAGGCAGCCGCTCGCACTGGCGCAAACCCTCGGGCAGCTCGATGCCGCAGACCGACCCGTTCCGCTGATAGTCCTTCCACCCCGACCCCTCCAGATACCCCCGCACGACGCACTCGACCGGGATCACGCGGCACGCGCGCCCGATCATGATCCGCCCCGCCAGGTCCGCCCGCGTCGTCACCCCGCCGAACGCCCCGTCGGGCACGTCCGCCGGGTCCGTCGAGACCAAGTGTGTCCGGCAGATGCCCCGGCCCTCGATCCAGCGCAGCCAGAACGCGCTGATCGCCGTCAGCAGCCGCCCCTTGCCCGCGATGGGCTCGGGCAGGACCACGTCGAACGCCGAGATCCGGTCCGTCGCGACCATGAGCACCCGCCCGCCCGGCAACCCGTAGACATCCCGGACCTTCCCCCGCCTCGCGTCGGGGAGCGTGAGATCGGTGTCGAAAACGGCGCGGCCCGCATCCCAGCAATCACTCGATGGCGGCGTGGTGGTCATCCCGCAAGCCTAAACCCCCCGCGGGGGCGATGTGCGCCCCCGCCCCGGGTCGCCCGGCGTCGTCCGATCCGATAAGGTTGCCCGGTGCGGGTGCCCTCGGGCCCGCCGTGTTCGAACCCGCCCGCCCGGATCACACCCGGCGTAGGAGCCCGCAGCCCGCCATGCTCAGCTTCCTCATCTTCGACGGCGACCGACGCGCGACCGCGCGCGTCCTCCGGCACGCCCACCTCGTGGGCCCGGACGGCGTCCCCGTCGCCGGCGAGGTCCACTTCGAGGACGGGCTCGTCCACTGCGTCAAAGCCACCGCCGAAGCCGTCGGCCTCGCCACCCAGGTCGATCTCGACGAGGCGACGCTCAACGAGTTCGCCGCCGACCTCGATCCCGATCAGCCCCCCCTCCGCCCGCTCGGCTCGCTCACGCTCGTCACGTGCCTGCTCCCCGAGCGCAAGACGCCCTACCTCCTCTCCCTCGAGCTCGCGCGGCACCAGATCATGCTCGTGCTCAACAAGCTCGAAGAATGGCAGCTCTTCGACCTCGACCCGTCGCACCCGATCATGCGCACCTTCGAAGCCGCCCGACAGAGCTTCACCCGCTCGCTCGTCGCGCAACGCAAGGACGGCGCGGGCGAGCACTTCGGGTTCTCGCTCGAATCGCACCGCCTCGCGCTGCTCGCGCTCTGGCACGCCGTCGAAGCGGGCGAGCAGCTCGCGCTCCACGACGCGACCCGCCGGTTCAGCGCCCGCTGCGACGGCACCGGGTACGACGCCGCCGTCGAAGCCGTCCAGGGCGGCCCGCCCTCCGGCGCGCGCGGCACCACGCCCGTCGCGAACCCGAACGGCACCGGCGTCGTCCTCGCGACGCGCCCCGCCGTCGGCTGCGTCGCCTCCCCCGGCGCCTTCTCCGAAGCCGCCCAGCGCGCCATGCTCAACGCCTGCGACTTCGTCTCCATCCCCATGCGCTGGGTCGATCTCGAACCCAACGAGGGCCAGTACGCCTACACACCGACGGACCGCTGGATCGAGTGGGCCGTCCGCACCGCGCGGATCCCCGTCGCCGGCGGGCCCGTCATTGACTTCTCCCCCGAGTGCGTGCCCGAGTGGCTCTTCATCTGGGAAAACGACTACGAGACCCTCCGCGAACTCGTGTACGAGCACATGAAAGCCGTCGTCACCCGCTACCGCCGCACGGTGTCACGCTGGACGGTCGTCTCGGGCCTGCACGCGAACAGCAACTTCAAGCTCTCCTTCGAGCAGATGATGGACCTGACGCGCATCTGCGTGCTCGTCGTCCGCAAGCTGCACAGCTCGGCCCGCATTCAGGTCGAGATCTCCCAGCCCTGGGGCGAGTACTACACCTCCAACCGCGGCTCGCTTCCCCCCATGCTTTACGCCGAGATGCTCGCCCAGGCGGGCATCCACGTCGATTCGGTCGGCCTGCGCGTCATCATGGGCACGACCAGCACCGGCGGCGGCACGCGCGACCTGCTCTCCCTCAGCGCCATGCTCGACCGCTACGCCGCGCTCGAGCGCCCGATCGCGGTCTCGCTCGCCGGCGCGCCCAGCATGCAGCTGCCAACCCCCGAAAAGCAGCCCGACCTCGCGCCCGGGTGGTGGCGGGCGCCCTGGTCCGAGCAGGCCCAGGCGGACTGGTGCAGCGCCGCGCTGTCGATCGCGCTGTCCAAGCCGTTCGTCGAGAGCGTCTGCTGGGCCGAGATCGCCGACACCCCGCGCCCGGGCCCGGTGCCCAAGGGCGCGCTGTTGGCGCGCGACGGGCACCCCCGCCCCGCGCTCGAGCGCCTGACCGACCTCCGCCGCGCCGCGCAGACCGCGACGGCCCCCGAACGCGTCGCGTCGCTGGACGTCCTCGCCCAGCACGCCGAGAACGCGAGCGCCTGACATGGGCCGCCCGCTCCAGTCGGACGGCGCCACCATCGGCCCCGCCCGGGCCGGCGCCGCGGGCGCGCTGGGTGGCGCCGCCGCCGTCGGGCTCGTCTGGGCCCTCGCCGGGCGCGCCCCGCTGCCCCAGGCCCCGCCGTCGCAACCCGCGATCGCCGCGCCGATCGCCGCGCCCGAGACCGAACACGAGCCCGCCGCCCGCGCCGAGCCAACGCCTGCGACACCCGTCGCTGAGCCCGACCCGACCGAGTCGGCCCCGGCCGACACGTGGTTCGCTCAGCCAGACCCCGCGCCCGCCAACACGCTCGCGCTGCGGGTAAACCTGAACCAGGCGACCCCCGAGGAGCTCGAACTCCTCCCCGGCATCGGTCCCGTGCTCGCCCAGCGGATCGTGGACGAGCGGGCCCGCAACGGTCGGTTCACCTCGCTGCTCGATTTCCAGCGCGTCCCGGGCATCGGCGAGAAGACCGCCGCCAATCTCGCCCCGCACGTCCGCTTCGATTGACGCGGTAGGATGACCCCGAACGAACCACCCGACCAGGGCGATCGACGGATCGTCCGGGCCCGCCCGTGCGCGCGCCGAACCCGAGACGCCTTCCCGAATGCCCGAAACGTTCCTTCAAGCCCTGACCGAAACGCCCGCCGTCACAACGCTCGCCGCGGCCCTGCGCGCGGGCCGGCGCGCCGTCGCCTCGGGCAGCGCGGGCAGCTCAACCGCGTTCGTCGCGGGCGCCCTCGCGCGCACGCTCGACGCCCCCGTCCTCCTCGTCGTCGCCCACCTGGACGACGCCGACGAAGCCGCCGACGAGCTCAACGAATGGCTCGGGCCATCCGCCGAGAAACCGACCGCCATCCGCCTGCCCGCCCTCGAGGTCTCGCCCGGCGAGACCGGCGTGCACGTCGAGTCGTTCGCCGAGCGCCTCCGCGTCGTCCGCGCGCTCACCTCGGGCGAGCCGCCCCGCGTGCTCATCGCGCCGATCGCGGCCC
The DNA here is from genome assembly GCA_040219655.1 of Phycisphaerales bacterium. Classification (GTDB taxonomy): domain Bacteria; phylum Planctomycetota; class Phycisphaerae; order Phycisphaerales; family UBA1924; genus BQJQ01. The sequence goes on from JAVJSB010000007.1 coordinate 545,702, forward strand.
TCATGCAGGGCGTCCCGCGCCCGGACGCCCTGGACACCCTCTCGCGCGTCGTCCGCGCCGGGCAGACGCTCGATCCTGACGAACTCTCCCGCTGGCTCGACGGCGCCGGCTACCGCCGCGTCGAAGCGATCGAAGAGCCCGGCGACTTCGCCCGCCGCGGCGGCATCCTCGACGTCTTCGCCCCCTCCGTCGCCGGCGCCGGGCCCGTCCGCCTCGACTTCTTCGGCGACGAGATCGACCGCCTCACCGAGATCGACCTCGACACCATGGGCTCGGACCGCCGGCTCGAACGCGTCGAGCTCGTCGCGGTGCGCGAGGACCTCGTCGCGACCGACGCCGGCACCGTGAACCTGCTCGAGCTGATCGCGCCCAACACCGTCGCGATCCTCGCCGAGACGATGGAGATCATCGAGCAAGGCCGCGGGTACTACGCCCGCGCCGCGGACACCTCCGGGCTCTCGGGCCCGCCCAGGGTCCTCGAACTGCTCGAGAAACGCACGCACGCGCTCGCTGAGATCAACCAGTTCAGCGCGGGCACCGCCGCGGCGGACGTCCGCGTCGAGCTCCCCGCCGAGCCGCTGCCCCCCTTCGAGCGCGACGCGAGCGAAGCGGTGGGGGAGCTGGCAACGATCGCCCAGTCCGCGCGCGTGCTCGTCACGTGCGCCAACAACGCCGAGCAATCCCGCCTCGCCGAGCTCGTCGCCCAGCACGCGCCCGACGCGAAGATCGACTCGGCGGTCCGCTACGCCCACCGGGGCTTCGCTTGGGACGCGCCCGACGGCGCGCACGTGCTGCTGCCGTACGCCGAGCTGCTCGGGCGCTTCGAGGTCCGCAGGCGATCCGGTCGCGTCCGCGCCGGGCGCGCGATGGACACGTTCCTCGACATCAAGCCCGGCGACTACGTCGTCCACGCCGAGCACGGCATCGCCAAGTTCCTCGAGCTCACCACCATCCGACCCGGCACCAGGAAGCCCAAGGGCGACGGCCCGCCCGAGGAATACCTCACCCTCGAGTTTGCGCGCAAGGCGCGACTCCACGTCCCCTGCCGGCAGATCGACCTCGTGCAGCGCTACGTCGGCGGGTTCAAGGGGGCGCCGCCCCTCTCCACGATCGGCGGCACAAAATGGAAAGCGCAGAAGGCACGCGTCGCCGATTCCGTCCGCGACCTCGCGTCCGAGCTCCTCCGCGTCCGCGCCGCGCGCGAAGCCACCCCGGGCACGCAGTACCCGGGCGACACCACCTGGCAGAACGAGTTCGAAGCCGAGTTCCCCTACCAGGAGACCGAGGACCAGCTCGCCGCCCTCGCCGAGATCAAGCGCGACATGCACTCCCCGCGCCCGATGGACCGCCTCCTCTGCGGCGACGTCGGGTTCGGCAAGACCGAGCTCGCCATCCGCGCCGCCTTCAAGTGCGTCGAGTTCGGCAAGCAGGTCGCCGTCCTCGTCCCGACCACCGTTCTCGCCGAGCAGCACGAGATCACCTTCCGAGACCGCTTCGCCGACTACCCCTTCCGCGTCGAGTCGCTCAGCCGCTTCAAGACCACCAAGCAGATCAACGCGACCCTCAAGGACCTCCGCGAGGGCAAGATCGACATCATCGTCGGCACCCACCGCCTGCTCTCCAAGGACGTCAAGTTTGCCGACCTCGGGCTCGTCGTCGTCGATGAAGAGCAACGCTTCGGCGTCGAGCATAAGGAGCGACTCCTCCAGCTGCGCGTCACCGTAGACGTGCTGACCCTCAGCGCCACGCCCATCCCGCGCACGCTCCACATGGCGATGCTGGGCCTGCGCGACATTTCGAGCCTCACAACCCCGCCCGCCGATCGGCGCTCGATCGTCACCGAGGTCCTGCCGTATAACGAGCAGCGCATCAAGCGCGCCATCGAGCGCGAGCTCTCGCGCGAGGGCCAGGTCTTCTACGTCCACAACCGCGTGCACAACATCGAGACCGTCGCCGACGACATCGCGCGGATGGTCCCGGACGCCAACGTCATCTTCGGGCACGGCCAGATGGAGCCCAAGGAACTCGAGCAGGTCATGCTCCGGTTCATGCGCCGCCAGGCGGATGTCCTGGTGAGCACGACGATCATCGAGTCGGGCATCGACATCCCGACGGCGAACACCATGATCATCGCCGATGCCGACCGCTTCGGGCTCGCCGAGCTCCACCAACTCCGCGGCCGCGTCGGTCGCTTCAAGCACCGGGCGTACTGCTACCTGCTGCTGCCCGAAGATCGCCCGGTGAAGGAAGTCGCCCAGAAGCGCCTCAAGGCGATCGAGCAGTTCACCATGCTCGGCGCCGGCTTCCGCATCGCGATGCGCGACCTCGAGATCCGCGGCGCCGGCAACCTCCTCGGCCCCGAGCAGTCCGGGCACATCGCGGCGGTGGGCTACGACATGTTCTGCCGCCTGCTCGACCGCGCCGTGCACGAACTCAACGAGCCCGACACCGCCGAGCCCATCGAGCACGTCTCGGTCGATCTGGGCATCACCGGCGTCTTCCCGAAGGTGTACATCCCTTCCGAAGCGCGCCGCCTGGAGGCGTACCGCCGGCTCGCGCAGGCACGCACGCCCGCCGAGTTCGAGCAGGCCGAGGCGGACCTCATAAGCGCCTACGGCGACCTCCCGCCCGCCGCCGCCACGCTCTTCGATCTCTCCCGCATCGCCGCGGCCGCGCGCGCGCTCGCCGTCCGCACCGTCGCGAAGCGAGGCGACCGCATCGTCCTGCTCACCGAACGCCCCGACGAGGTCGCCCGCGCCATGGACACCGGCGCGAACGACATCCGCGTCGTCGGCGCCGATCTCGCCGCGACGAACGCGCGCACGCCATCGGGCGCGGCGCTCTCCGAGGTTTATTGGTCGCCTCCCACGTCGTACCTCGAGCCCTCGACCCTGCTCAGGGTGCTCCCAAGGCGTCTGGGGTTCGAATCCGCCGCCCAAGCAGGCGCGCGGGCGAAAATCAGCTAGAATCCCCGATCCGCCCGGGCGAACCCGGGCACGAACGATCCGCCACGGATCGGCGAGGCCGATGAGCGACCAACACGACACCCCGGAACCCGACAAACGCCCGGTCGCGCTGACCGTCGATCGCGAGCTCGCCACGCTCCGCCGACGGATTGTCAAGGAAGCCACCACCGCGGTGGACATGCTCGAAGCCTCCCTCCGCGCCCTCTGGATGCTCGACGGCGCCCTCGCCCGCGAGGTCCGGCGCGGCGAGAAAGAGGTCGATCGCGAAGAAGTCGAGATCGAGCTGGAGTGCCTCCGGCTGCTCACCCTCCGCCACCCCTTCGGCACCGACTTCCGCTTCATCACCTTCTGCCTCAAGGTCAACGGCGATATCGAACGCGTCGCCGACCACGCCTCCTCGATCGCCAAGATCACGCTCAAGCTCTCCGCCCTCGACCAGGTCCCCGAGTGGCCCCGGGCCCTCTCCGAGCTCGGCGAACGCCTCCCCGTCCTCTGCCACCGCCTGCTCCGCGCCGTCCTCGACCAGGACGAGCTCGGCGCCCGCGCCCTCGTCAAGTCCGACAAGACCATCGACGAGCTCGACAAGCGGCTCTTCGAGGAGATCACGGGCCTCATCGAGCGCCGCCCGAACTTCGCCGAGGCGGGCCTCTGGATGTACCGCGTCGGCCGAGAGCTCGAGCGCGTCGGCGACCTCATGTGCAACATCGCCGAGGACGTCGTCTACTGGGCCACCGGCGAGATCATCCGCCACGAGAAAAGCATCAAGCCCCCGCACCTCGGCTAACTCACCACCCTCAAACACACGGGCCGGCGTGCCACAACACACGCCTCGGGTGCGCGTCGCCAAGGGCGTGCGCGTGAGCGAGCGGCGCCGGCAGGCGCACAAAAAAACCCCCGACTCCGAAGAGACAGGGGTTTGTGTTCCCTGGCAATAGAACAGCTGGGTCCATCTTGTCTGATCGTTGCCGATCAGGTATCCGCCGAAGCGGGCGAGATTGCGTTCACAGTTCCGAGGGGGATCGCTCCCCGCGGCTTCCCCAAATGAGGTCGCCGACACTCGGATCTAAGGAAATCCCTTAGAAAGGAGGTGATCCAGCCGCAGGTTCTCCTACGGCTACCTTGTTACGACTTCGTCCCAGTCACCAGCCTCGCCGTAGGCACACCTGAATCGATGTGACTTCGGGCGCTGCCAGCTTCCATGA